>CAWCPQ010000001.1:0-3162070 GCA_963797535.1 uncultured Actinomycetota bacterium
TCGGTGGCCATGAGGTGGCCGTCAGCCTCACCGGCGCGGGCGACGTCGTCGCGCTCGCGAGCCGGCTACCCGTGCCGGGGTGGCTGAGCGCCGACCTGTCGCTGCTGCGGTCCGGGCTTCTCGAGGCGGCCGACTCGAGGGTGTCGGTGGGGCCGGGATGGCACCGGCTGCGCACTCCGGCTGACGTGCGTCTGCTCGATCCCGGCCTCGAGGGCTGGGCGTGAACCAGGGCGTTGCTGACGGCGCCGGCCCGCTGATTGTCGTTCGCCGGGTGTTGGCGCAGATTTGCCTGTCGCGGGCATAATGGCTGCCCGACAGTGAGGTCGGTCGGCGAGGGGGTCTGGCGATGCGGGGTCATTTCAGGGCGAGGGTATTCATCCGCCGGACTGTCACGGGAGCAGCGCTGGCGGGGCTGCTGGTCGTACCACTGGTGGCCTGGACCGAGGCCTCGGCAGCGGTTCCGGTCAACACCCACTTCGCCCTCGGTCACGGCGAACACCCCGACATCGCTGTCGGAGCCGACGGCACTGCCTACGTGGCCTCGGTACATCGCGGCTCGCCCGGCAAGGACGACCAGATCCAGTTCTGCCGGGTGCCGCGGGGCAAGCGTGCCTGCGTCGGCCTGACCACGTCCCACCTCGCGGGGGAGCAGATCGGCGAGCGGCCCTACGTCTTCCTTCCCGGCGGTTCACAAGTGTGGGTGCTGTCCTACCGCTGCTGCTTCACCCCCGCCGAGTTCTTCCTGATCGACAAGACCGTGATCCTGCGCAGCAGCAACGGGGGCAAGACCTTCGCAGCACCGCAGGTCGTGGGCGCGCACAGCGCTATGGGCGACGCGCAGCTCGGCCCGCACGGCACCGTCTACACGATCGGTGATGTCGAGACCGGCGGGGTCACCGTTCAACGGGGCAACCTCAACGGCACCAGCGTCAGCTCGGCCAGGGCGCGGCTGGGGGCTGATGAGTTCGGCGGCAGCCTCGCGGTCCTGCCCAACGGCTCGGTGCTGGCCTCGCACTGGGACTTCCACGGAGCCGGCCCGAGCACGCTGCACGTGTCACGGTTCTCCGGAGTCGGCGACGCCAACGCTTCCGCATCGTGGAAGACGGTGTTCACGGCTGCAGCAACGAAGTCGCCGACGACCGGCGGCAAGTACACCGAGCTCGCGAGCGGCAAGAAGGGCGTGTTCCTGTTCAGCCAGGACAACGAGGTGTTCGGACGGTTCCAGGTGCGCAAGTGGAACGGTGCGACCTTTGGCAAGCCCGGCTTCATCACCCCTGCCGGTCAGGACAACATCTTCCCCTCGTTCTGGGAGGACGCCGCGGGTCGCACGTCCGTCGCCTACTCCAGCCAGAACCGCCTCGTCACGTACCGCTCGAGCGACCGAAAGGGCTTTGCCGCGCCGATGGCGCTCAAGGCAGCGAACGCCTACAACCTGCGCGGTGCCACGGCCAGCGACGGCGGCGGTTTCGTCGCCTATGACGCCAACGACGGTGCCGGGTTGGTGTCCCTGGTTCCGATCCCCGCGCACCGGGTCATCACCGAGTCGGTCAAGGGCGCGACCATGACCGGCAGGGTGGTCGCTTTCCGTGCCGGGCAGCCGGTCGTGCTGCAGCAGGCGACCAAGAAGGGCTGGGTCACCGTGGCGACGAAAAGGCTCAGCGCCAAGGGCACCTATGCCTTCAGCCTCGCCCACCGCCTGGTCAAGTACCGAGCGGTGGCCCTGGCGACCGAGGGCTACGGCGAGGCCGACGGCGCAGCTGTGCTCCGGCGCTGACCCTGCACCCAGCGCCGCCTAACCGATCAGGTCACGCAGCCGCGCGGTGTCGGTGGCGTCCAGCCGGCCGGCTGCGTGACGGCGGCCCACGCATCGACGTACTCCTTCTTGTAAACATGGCCGTGGCCGTCGGGGACACCGGTGGAGAAGACCATGTCGGCGGTGACCTGCCAGAAGGTGACCCAGGGGAGCCACCGCGTCGCCGGCAGCACGTCGGCGCCGCGGGGCTCGCGCAGCCAGTCCGGCTTGTGCAGCAGCAGGTCGCCCGACCACCACACGATCGGGTCGGATGCGTGCTGCAGGTAGGTCACCCGGGTCGTACCCCACGTGCTCGCTGGCTGCGCGAGGTCGGCCGGCGTGGCCGCCCAGCGCGCGATCGCGCCCTTCTGGTAGACCGGCAGCCGCTCGAGCGAGCCGGGGTCCCGGTCGTCCACCAGCGACTTCCACAGCTCGGTGAAGTTCGGTGTGCCCGCGAGCACGGCCCCTGCGGTGCGGGCGGCCAGGTCGTCCAACGAGGTGAAGGCCTCCTGGCCACCGAAGGAGCCGAGGCTCTCACCGGAGATGTAGAGCTTCGGCCGGTGGTCGGCCGGCAGCTGCTTCCACGCGTTGTAGACGGCGTCGAAGAGGGCGACGCCGGCTTCCTGCGCCTTGGACTTGTCGACGAGGAACGAGATCCAGCTCGGCAGGTACGAGTACTGGATCGCGACGATCGCGGTGTCCCCGCCGAGCATGTACTCCAGCGAGTCGACGCCGGCCGGGTCGACCCAGCCGGTACCGGTAGTCGTCTCGACGACCAGCGCCTTGCGGTCAAAGCCGCCGGCGCGCTGCAGGTCCTTGACCGCCAGATCCGCCCGGGCCCGGACATCGGGGGCGGACTGCAGGCCGGCGTAGACGCGGACCGGCACCATCGCCGGCCGGCCGGTGAAGTGGGCGATCTCCGCCTGGGTGGGGCCGTTGCCGACGAAGTTGCGGCCCTGCCGGCCCAGGGTGTCCCAGGCGATCAACGAGGAGGGGCTGCCGGATCGTTGCGGGGCCGTCGGCTGGACCGCACCAGCATCGGTCGTGGTGTCCTTGACGCTGAAGGCTTCGTTGGACACTGCGATGAACCCGCGGAAGAGCACGCCGCTCACGAGTCCGACGACGAGCAGGACCACAGCGGTGACGGCGATTGTCCGGGCCAGCCACAGCGGCAGCCGGCCGATCGTGTGGCTGAGCACCCAGTCGGTGAGCCGGCGCAGGACCCGGCCCAGCGCCACCAGCCCGACGAAGACGAGGACCGCGGCGATGGCGATCAGCGGTGAGTCGTACCCGGCCGGTGCCGGAACGCCCATGAGCGCATGCAGGTCGACCTGCCAGCGCCAGCCCGCGACGAGCACGACGATCGCGAACACGCCTCCGAGGGCGGCCAGGATCCGCCAGGCGACGCGGAGCGTTGACGGCGTCGGCTGCCAGCGGCTGATGCGGCGGACTGCCCAGGCGACGGTCTCGCCGACGCCGTAGCCGAAGGCGCCGACGATGCCGGCGAGCAAACCCTGCAGGATCGGCGAGCGCGGCAGCAGCGACGGGGTGAACGATGACGCGGCCAGCAGCAGGCCCACGAGGGTGCCCGACCAGCCGTACCGCGGCAGTCGACTCAGGACTGCGTGCCGGCGACCGGACGCGACCTGTGGCTTGCTGGCATCCTGTGTCTCGACACTCATGTCCGTGCCTCCGACGCCAGGGTGCCCACGGTGTGCCGGATCCCGTCCGGGTTGAGCTCGCCCACGGCAACCATGCAACTGTGGGCTGTCGCGAGGAGGCCTTGGGAATGCGGTGGAGTGCCGGTGCAGCCACGCGGGCCTGGACCGCCACTGCTGCGTGCGTCGCGATCCTCGCGCTCTGGGACGCGGCCTTGCGTCCGGCGCTGCCGTCCGCGGTGCACGTGGAGGGGGGCCTCGTCGTCGCGACCTGCGTGGTCGGGCTCGGACTGTGGGCCGGTCTGGACCTCGACGGCCTGGGACTGTCCCCGCGCCGCCTGACTGCTGGGCTGCGCTACGGCGGCGTGGCCTTCGGCGCCGTGACGGGGGTCGTACTCCTCGGGCTGATGATTCCGGCCACGCGGCACTCGTACCACACCGGACGAGCGGCCGTTGGCGCCGCGCACCTGCTGGTCCAAGTCCTGGTCGAGATCCCGGTGGGAACCGTGGTCGTGGAGGAGCTGGCCTTTCGCGGGAGTCTGCTCGGGCTGCTCCGGCTGGAGCTGTCGACCGGGTGGGCAGTCGTGGTTTGCTCGGTTCTGTTCGGCCTGTGGCACGTGCCGAGCGTGGTGAGCGTGACGTCGGGCTCGGTCGGTCATGTGCTGGCCGCGGTGGCCGGAACGTTCGTCGCGACCTTCGCGGCGGGGCTGGCGTTGTGCTGGTTGCGGATCCGCTCCGGAAGCCTGCTCGCCTCGGCCATGGGACACCTGGCGACCAACACGGTGGCCCTGATCGTTGCCTGGTTCGTCGTCCACTAGGGAACGTCCGCCTGCTGCGGAGAACACCCGCACCTGCCCGCTTGCCACGTCGGCCGCTCCCGCTTACTCGTCTCCGCTCGCCGGAGTTCCGGGCGGCGGTCATGGTCGTGATCGACGAGTTTGCCATCGCGAGGTCGCGATTTGATGGTGTTCACCGGAACCGGCGTTTCCGGACGTCGGCGGTCGTCACCCGTGGGGCAAGGTTTTCAAGGGTTTTGCCAGGGTCGCCGAGCCGGCCACCCGGACGGCGGACCTCAACGGGAGTCAGCCGACCGGGCCGCCGTCGGTGTCGTCGCGCAGCTCGGAGCGCTCGGCTGCCGACGGTTCGGTGGGGGCGTCCGAGGCGTTGAGATCACCCAGGGAGGACAGGTCGAGCGGGCCGCTGTCGCGGGCCACGTAGCCTGCCGGGTCGTCGATGTCGGCACTGTCGGGCATCAGGTCGGGGTGGGCCCACACCGCGTCCCGGCCGTCGATGCCGCGCTCCTGCGCGAGCATCGCCCACAGGGTGGCGGCCTCACGCAGCCGGCGCGGCCGCAGCTCGAGGCCGACCAAGGTGGCGAACGCCTGCTCGGCGGGCCCGCCGGCTGCCCGGCGTCGCCGGGTGATCTCGCGCAGGGCCGTTGCGGACGGCAGATGAGCCGATGCGGCTGCGTCGACGACCTCGTCCACCCAGCCCTCGACGAGAGCCAGCGCGGTTTCCAGGCGCTCGAGCGAGGCCTTCTGCGCCGGCGTCGCCTCGGGCTCGAAGAGCCCGCTGGACAAGGCACTTTGGAGCGCCTCGGGGTTGCTCGGGTCGAGCTGGGAGACCGCCGACTCGATCGCGGACATGTCGACGGTGATGCCTCGCGCGTAGTCCTCGACGAGGGACAGCATGTGCGAGCGCAGCCACGGGACGTGGGCGAAAAGTCGTTGGTGGGCGGCCTCACGCAGCGCGAGGTAGAGCCGTACCTCGTCCTCCGGCACGCCGGTGCCCTCGCCGAAGAAAGCGACGTTCGTCGGCACGAGTGCCGCCACTCCGGCCGGGCCGAGCGGCAGGCCGATCTCGGTCGAGCCGACCACCTCGGTGGCGAGCATGCCGACCGCCTGGCCGACCTGGCTGCCGAACATCGCCCCGCCGATCTGGCGGAACATCCCACCCAGGGCGCCGCTCATCGCGGCCATCTCGGGCGGCATCGACTCGGCCAGCTGACCCCCCGGTGCTGACAGCCCGGACAGCGCCTCGACCACGCGCGCGGCTACCGGGTCCGCCAGTGTGGACCACACCGGCAGGGTCGCCTGGACCCAGTGCTTGCGGCTCCAGGCCTCGGTCGTACGGATGCCGGTGGGCAGCGGGGTGACGCCGTCCAGCCACAGGTCTGCCAGGCGTAGCGCCTCATTCACGGCTTGGGTCTGGCCGGGGCTGACCATCGGATCGGTCTCACCGGCTGCTTCGTCGGCCACCTGGCGGGCAAGATCCCAGTTAACCGGTCCACCGGACCACGACATAAGGTCGGCGAAACGATGCAAGGCAGCCGAAAGATCTGCCTGCCCGCCACCGAACATGGCGAACGGGTCCTGCGGCTTGCCGCCGGATCCGTCCCCGTCGTCGCGGGGTGGCTGGAAGCCGAAGGGCAGGTCACTCACTTGGTCACTCCCGATCCCGAGGATCGCGGCCGGGTTACCGGCCACCTCGCGCCTAGTGTCAGGCTGACGTCTATGCGCTCCTCCACGGTAACCGCGGGACTGGGTCGATGAGTTCCCAGCCCTCCTCCGTTCGCGCAGGGCGCAGCCGCAAACCGGTGGTCGCGGTGACCGGCGCCGCCGGTGGCCTGGGCGCGTCGTTCGCGGCGCGTCTGGTCGCCCATGCCGGCGTTCGCAAGGTCATCGCCATCGACGACCACCGGGGCGAGCTGTCGGAGGCGACCTGGCGGCTGGCGGACGTACGCGATCCTGCGCTGGCCAGCAAGCTGTCGGGCATCGACACCCTTGTCCACCTCGCGCTCGATCTGGCGGTCGAGGCCTCGCCGGTCGAGCGCCGGGCGCTCAACGTCCGGGGAACCACCGTCGCACTCACGGGCGCGGCTGCTGCCGGGGTCAAGCGCGTGGTGCTGGTGACGAGCGCGCTGGTGTACGGGGCGCAGGTGCCGCGCGAGGGTCCGCTGGGCGACGGCGCCGAGGTGCTCGCCGACCCGGACGACTCCGTGCTCGGGGACCTGGTCGAGATGGAGGCGGTGGCCGAGCGGGCCAGGCGCGCTCATCCGTGGCTGGAGATCTCCATCCTGCGCCCGGCTCCGCTCGTGGGGCCCGGAGTCGACTCGGTGGTGACCAGGCACTTCGAGGCGCCACGCCTGCTGGTGCTGCGGGGATCCGCGCCGCAGTGGCAGTTCTGCCATGTCGAGGACCTGCTCAGCGCGCTGGAGACGGCCGCGCTGGGTGCCTACCTGCCGACGGCCAACGTCGCAGGCAAGGGGTGGCTGAGCCAGGACGACGTCGAACGGGTGAGCGGCCTGCGCCGGATCGAGCTGCCGGCATCGGTGGCCATCTCCACGGCCGAGCGACTGCACCGGATCGGGATCACGCCGGCGGCCTCCAGCGACCTGTCGTTCCTCGTACACCCTCTTGTCGTGACCACCGAGTCCCTGCTGGAGGCGGGTTGGCAGCCGGAGTACGACAACGAGATGGCGCTCGAGGCGCTGTTGGCCGAGTCGGCCAAGCACACCGCCCTGGGTGCCCGCCGCCTCGACCGCAAGGACGCCACCAGGGCGGCAGCGGCATCAGCGACGGTTGCTCTGGTGAGCACAGCGGCGTTGGTACGGCGAGCCCGCAAGCGCAGGCGCAGCTGATGGCCGGTGATTCCTCCCCGATCCGGCTGCTCGCGATCCGGGACACCGCGCTGTCAGTCGACGAGGCCCTGGCGGCGGTGGCCGATCCGCGGGCCGGCGGCATCGCCGTCTTTGTGGGTGTGGTGCGCAACCACGACGGCGACCGGGGGGTGGGTGAGCTCGGCTACAGCGCCCACCCCAGCGCCGCGCAGGAGCTGCTGGCCGTGGCGGAGGACGTCGTGGCGAGCTACCCGGTGTACGGGCTCGCGGCGGTTCACCGCACCGGCGACCTGGCGGTCGGGGAGGTGGCGGTGATCGTCGCCGTCTCGTGCGCACACCGGGGTGAGGCCTTCGACGCGGCGAGGGCGCTGATCGACGATCTGAAAGCCCGGGTTCCGCTGTGGAAGCACCAACGGTTCCTGGATGGTGACGCTGAGTGGGTAGGCGGGCTATGACCAGAGCGTGACTGGCTTTACCATGGGTGACAGTCGCGGCCCGTCGAGGGGCTGCATCGCGGGAACGGAGGCCTGGCTGTGAAGATCCTGATCTGGGTCGCCACCCCCATCGTGCTGACCGTCCTGGCCTGGATCGCCTACCGGATCGCCAACCGTCCGGACGCACCGCTGACGCCCGAGGCCAGCATGCTGGCGCACCAGCGGTTTCTCCAGGTCCTCGAGACCCCGGTGCCGGCGCCGACACCGTCGCGCTGGGCCGGCTCCCAGGCTCGTGGCCGCACCACGCCTCCGCCGCCACCGGCGCCGTCGGACCGGATGTCCTCCCAGCGCTGAGTCGCGGCTCCTTTGCGCCATTTTGTCCGTCGGGCTGATCCGTACGGGTGAGCGTTGCCGTCGCGGTGGTGGCCCGTTCGGCCGGATCACTCAACATCGGGTGCCACAGTGCCGAGTCCCTCAGGTGTCATCGACCTGATCGAGAGGGGCCCGCCCCGTGGAGCACGTCGTCTTTTACCCGGGTGCCGACGGCACAGAGGCCTTCCGCCGAGCGGCGGACCTCGAAGATGCCGTTCGGATCGTCGAGCACCTCCGCAACGACAGCGGGGTGGGGGACGCGAGCGTCTTCGCACTGCACCCGGTGCCGCTGGCGTTCCGCACCTATGTGCACGTCGAGCTGCCGGTCGGTGAGGCTTCAGAGAGCGACGAGCTGCCGTCCGATGAGCTTGCGTCCGACGAGCCGGAGGCAGTCGAGGCCGAGGCAGTCGAGGCCGAGGCTGTTGAGGAGTCGGTAGTCGAGGAGCCCGCGGCCGAGGAGTCCCCGGTCGAGGAACCCGCGCTCGAGGAGTCCGTGGCCGAGGTTGAGACTGTCGAGGTTGAGACTGCAGAAGAGCCCGACGCGGAGGAAGCGACCGCTGAGGAGCCCGAAGCCGAGGTCGAGGACGGCTGAGGAGCCCGCAGCCGAGGTCGAGGACGCGGAGGAGCCCGTAGCCGAGGTGGAGACGGCCGAGGCAGTTGAGGCTGTCGAGTCCGAGGAAGCACCGGCCGACGTGATTGTTGACGTGATGGACCCGTCCATTCCGCCGCCCCCGCCCGCGCCGCCGTCCTTCGACGTCGAGCCCGCCGACGCTGCGGCCGCCGAGGCTCAGGTTGAGGCAGAGGTCGAAACCGCAGCCGACGGTGAGGTCGCTGAGGCTGAGGTCGCCGAGCCCGAGGCCGAGCAGGCCGAGCTGGACGGGATGCCCCCCGCGCCCGAGGCGCCGGTCGACTTCTTCGAGCCGATCGACGAGTTCATCCCCGAGCCGGTCGATGTCGAGGGCGACTTTGACCAGCACGAGTTCGAGCAGGCCGAGTTCGCTGCCGCGTTCGAAGACAGCAACCAGGTGACGCCGCACGAGGCGCCCACCGAGTCCTCGATCGAGGAGGCTGAGGTTGCTGCCGTACTCGCAGCAGTCGATCAGGCGATGGTCCTGGGTCTGAGCGAGGAAGAGGTGGCCGCCGAGATCGCGATGATCGAGGCCGCTGCTGAGGCCGAGAAGGCACAGGTTGCTGAGGCCGCGGCCGAGCAGGCCGAGGTCACCGAGGTCACCGAGCAGGACATCCCGGTCGCGGAGGCTCCCGAGTCCAGCCCGGCCGAGCTGCCGCCGCTGACCCTGGCGCCGGGGCCGTTGCTGTTCGACGGCGACGACAACCCGATCGCCACCACCGGCAGCTACGACGTCGACGAGGAGGAGCCTGCGGCCGAGCTGACCGCCCTCGTTCCCGCCGACTTCACCGATCTGATCCCCGCCGACATCGTGCACGGTGACCTTGCTCGCCACGGCGAGGCGGCGGCACCCGATGCCGAGCCCGTGGCGGAGGTGGCCGACGTGGTCGCCCCCGAGCCCGAGCCGGTCGTCGAGGCCGCGGTCCAAGCCGTGGCAGAGGAGGCACCCAGCACCGAGGACCTTCCCCCGATGGACGTTGCCGAGATCCCCTCGGACGTGTCCTCGATCGAGACGCTGAACGGCTCGCCGATCCCCACCGCTCGGGAAACCTCCGAGGAGCCCGCTCCGGCCGCCGCCCACAGCGAAGGCCCGCGCGGTCTCGGCTACTTCGGCGGCTGAGCACGACCTACGACCCACCCGAACGTCACGCGACACGGAAACGGCGGCTCCCGACGGAGCCGCCGTTTTTGTGTTTCCGTTCAGGAACGCTCGTTAGTGTCGCCGCATGGCCCGCCGAGTGATCACACTTGTCCTGTCGACCGCCCTCGTTGTCGCGATGGTCATCGTCGGCGCGCAGATGCATGTCCCGTACGCGGGGCTCGGCCCGGGGCCGACGTACAACACTCTCGGCACCGACGCCAAGGGCAACCCGTTCATCTCCGTCACGGGGCGGACCACCTATCCGACGTCGGGTCACCTCAACCTGGTGACCGTGTCGGTCAGCGGCGGCCCGCACTACCCGATGGATCTGGCCAGATCGCTGCGCTACCTGTTCGACAAGCACGTCGAGCTGGTGCCGCAGAGCGAGATCTTCCCGCCCGGCAAGACCTCGGAGCAGGTGCAGCAGAGCGAGAACCAGCAGATGCAGGAGTCGCAGAGCTCGGCTCAGGTCGCGGCCCTCAACGAGCTCGGCATCAAGCCGACCGGCGTCCAGGTGTTCCAGGTCACGGCCAAGACCCCGGCGTTCGGCGTGCTGAAGCCGGCCGACCAGATCGTGTCGATCGACGGCAAGCCGGTCACCGACACGGAGTCCGTCCACACCCTGATCCAGGCGCACAAGCCCGGCGACACCCTGACGATCGGGATCACCCGTGGCGGCAAGCCGATGACGCTGAAGGTCGGCACCATCCCCTCGACCGACAAGGTGCCGCACCCGGTGGTTGGGGTGACCCTGCAGCCGTCCTGGCCGTTCACGGTGAACATCCACGTCGACTCGGTCGGTGGACCCAGCGCCGGCATGATGTTCGCGCTCGGCCTGATCGACAAGCTCACGCCCGGTGACCTGACCGGCGGCAAGTTCATCGCCGGCACCGGTGAGATCTCCGACGACGGCACCGTGTCACCGATCGGCGGCATCACGCAGAAGATGTACGGCGTACGTCAGGCCGGCGCGGAGTACTTCCTCGCTCCCGCCGCCAACTGCAACGACGTCGTCAAGGGTGGCGTGCCGGCGGGTTTGACCGTCGTCAAGGTCACCAAGCTGCACGACGCGCTCGCAGCAGTGAAGGCGATCGCAGCCGGCAACGCCAAGACGCTGCCGCCCTGCACCGCCTCCTAGTCCTCGGCGAACGTCTCGAGCAGGGCGTCGGCGAGGCCGGGCGCTAGGTCGGGACCCACGACGACGTCGTCCGCTGAACCGTCCGCGGGGGTCTCGCCGTCGGCCCGCAGCCGCAGCGTCGCCATCCTGGAACCGTCCCGGAGCACGCCGACGGCCAGCCGCACCTCGCGGCGAGCCGGGTGCCCGGCCGCCCACACCGTGGTCGCGTCATCGTCGAGATCCTCGGGCGCCGACTCCTCGGCACCCGGCGGAAGGACGACGACCTCGTTGACGACCGCGCAGCCGACAACCTCGGCCGGCCAGCCGATCCGGGCCAGCAGCTCGTCCAGCGCAACCTCTTCGAGACCGTCCTGCTCGACCGGCGTCAGCGACCCTGCGACGGCCTCATCCACACTGTCAGGGTCGAGGCCCAGCCGCGCCGCGATGGCCGGTTCGCGCCGTACCAGGTCCGAGGTATCGACCAGCGCGAACAGGCGCGGCTTCTGGTCCCAGCCGTCGTTCGCCACGTACTGCTCGATCTCGGTCATGACTGCTGTCAGGTGGTCACTCATGCGGCCATCTTGGCGGTCGAGGGTTTTGTTCGGCCCGTCGGGGTCGGTATAGTCTCTAGAGCACCCGACGCGGGGTGGAGCAGCTCGGTAGCTCGCTGGGCTCATAACCCAGAGGTCGCAGGTTCAAATCCTGCCCCCGCTACCACCACAGAACAGGCTCGGCGCTCATGCGCCGGGCCTGTCTGCATTTTCGGGGTAACCAGCCGGGACCTGCCCGAGCCGCTTTCCCCCCATCAGGGGCAGGTCGGTGCGATTTTGATCGTCATGCCCGAGGTAGTCGTCTGGTTGTGTGAGTACTGACGGTAGGCGACCTGTAGACCGGTGGAGGTGTGCGCTCCGCTTCCGGTCGGGATGAGCTCGACGACGAGGTTCAGGTCGTGTCCCTTGTGATAGACCGGCAGGGTCGTGCCGGTCACCGCCCGGCGTTGGTCCCAGCCGCTGCCCGGTCCCGTTGCGCTGGAGGGGGGCGGGAAGTGTTGGAGGATGCCGATCAAGTTGTTCGTCACTGGCACCAGGTAGGTCTTCCCGAGGCTCAGCCCGGTAGCTCCGGCGAGAGACACCCCTCGCAGTTCGGCCTTCGAGGTGCCCAGGTTCCGCACCACGAGCCAGCCGTCGGTAACACTCCCCTTCGTCGGGTAGCAGACCGACGCGCGGCCGGCGCCCAGGGATACGTCACCTTTGTGCGACTTCGAGCAGCCAGCCGTCGCCAGAGCAGGCAGCAGCACCAGAATGGTGGCCGCGCGCTTCCTCAGACGGGCCGAACGCGCTCGGGCGGCGAGCGTCGCGCTACGGGTTGACGACAATGTGGCCGGGCTTGACGTTCGGTCCGACGACGCTCATGGATCTCCTTGGTCAGGGAGCCAGACGATATCTGCCGAGGGCGACGGTGGGTGCTTCAAGATGCTGAAGGGTGACGGGTGCTATTGGCTTCCATGGCAGCCCCAATGCACCGACGTAGACAGGCTCGGCGCTTTTGCGCCGAGCCTGTCTACGTTTTGAACGTTCCGGCGGCCTCAGAGAACCTTGACGGTACGGGTGGCGCCGATGCCGGTGAGGTAGCCGCTGCGCGGTGCCACGAGCACCCGGATCTGCCAAGTCCCCGCGGACGTCAGCTTGACGTTGGCGGAGTACTTGCTCTTGCTCGAGACGAACGTGTGCGTGAGCCCGACCCACTTGGCGCCCACCTTGCGCTGGATCATGACGCGTGCACCGGTGAGCTTCGGTGAGACCGAGCCGGTGACGGCGATCACTGCGTTGCGCTTGGCGCTCGAGGCCGAGAGCTTGTCGGTGACTGCGGAGCGGACGTTGACCTTGATCGCACCGCTGGTCACCGCCGGGCTGGTCGCCGTGAGGACCCGGTAGTACGCGGTCGCGGAGTCGGTCAACGTTACCGCTGCGACCCCCTGCGCGCTGGTGGTCATCGTGGCGACGGCAGCCCACACGTGGGTGGGCAGGTAGCGCTGCAAGGTGACGTGCGCGCCGGCCAGGGCCGACGTCCCGCGCTTGACGGTCGCCTTGAACGTGACCTTGCCGTGGTAGGTCACGGTCGTGGCGCTGGCCGCGAACGTGAGGTGGGTCGTGGTGTCCTGCACGGGACTCGTTACGGCCATGGCGACGCCCGCAGCTCCGTTGCCCTGGGCGTTGTGGCCAGTGACGGTGACCAGGTACGGCGTGTTCGGGGTCAGTCCGGTCACGACCATCGAGGGGGTCGTCACGGAGCTGACTACGCCTCCCACGTTGACCTCGTACGATGTCGCGCCGGCGGCCGGGGTCCAGGCCAGGTTGAAGCCCTTGTCGCTCAGGTTGGACACGGCGATCCCGCTGACGGCGCCCGGCACGGTGGGCAACGCTGCGGTGGTGAAGCCGGCCGTCCCGGTGCCACCGACACCCGCGGCGTTGACCGCACGTACCTGCACCGTCTGGGCCGCGCCGGCCGTCAGGCCGGTGAGCGCGTACGACGTGGTGGCCGCCGGGAGGTCGAGGGTGTGCCCGTCCGGGGTGACCAGCTGCCAGCCGGAGACCGGTGCGTAGGGGAGAGCGGCGGCAGGCGTCCAGCTGACCGACGCCGTCGAGGTGCCGATGCCGGACACGCTGACCGCGGGGGCGGCCGCAGCGCAGTCGCCGCCGGTGTGGTTGGCGACACCGGAGGTGTCGTCACGCCAGCCGGCGAACGTGTTGCCCTCGACGTCCGTCGAAGCGTTCCCGCTGGAGAGCAGGCCGGTGTCCCAGACGTCGATGCCGGCTGCGTCATCCGGGCCGCGCCCGATCAGGTTGCAGGTCACGACCACGTTGGACGAGGACTCGACATCCACACCAATGTCGGTGCCGGGACCATCGAACACGTTGTGGCTGACGGTGAGGTTGCCGGTCTGGTAGCCCAGCAGCGCGGTGGCGTTCCAGTCGGTGTCGCCGTCCCAGTCGTTGCCGGTGATGTGGTTGCCGGACACGACCGCGTTGGCGCCGTACGCGACCACCACGGAGTTGGCTGCGGTGACCTTGTCACTGCGCACCCCGGACGGCGAAGCGGACTGTCCCACGACGGAGTTCGTGAGACGTCCGTTCACATCGCCGCGGAGGTCGACGCCGGCCTTCTGGAAGTTGGTGACGGTGACGTTGTCGAGGGTGACGTGCGCCCGGAAGTTGGGGTCGAAGGCGTGGGTGCGGTTGTCGACCAGGATGGCCTTGCCCTCCTGCACCCCGTTGCCGTGGCTGATGCCGTCGACCGTGGTGTTGGTGACCGATCCGGAGGCGGCCAGGAACTTGATCCCGGCGAGATCCCCGCCGGAGTTCTTGCCGGCGTTCTCCCACTCGGGGGTGGTGTGAACGGACAAGTTGCGGATGTTCATCGACCTGCCGGCGTTCTGCAGGATCGCTCCCTGGAACGAGGTAGCCGGCGTCTCGGTGCCGATCAGGGCGTGGCCCGCGCCGTCGAGAGTCCATCCGTCCGCCACGTTGAGCGTCACGGCGGTGCTGCAGTCGGCCACCATCGTCAGCGTCTTCGAGGCCGCGTCCGGAGTGACCTGGCACTGACCGAGGGGGTTGGCGACGTCGTAGTCCGTGGTCGTCCCCTCGAGTCCCAGGCTGAGCCCGTCGACGTAGGCCGTCGTGTTCGCGTAGATGTCGTTGTAGTTCGTGTCGCCGTAGACGATGGAAGCGCGGATTACCTTCAGATCCGTGTCGTGGCCTGTCGCGGTAGCCTCGGCGTCAGCGAGGGTGTACGCCATGCCCTTGGTCAGCCCGCCGACGTTGTAGCGCGCGACCCAGCCGCCGGTGCTGGTGTCCCAGTCCTGCCACGTCCCGGGGTTGATGTCCGGCGTTCCGGCGACGTTGCCCGGCGTCCAGACCAGGTTCTGGTAGCGGTGCCCGGCGGCTGCCGCGGGTCGAAGAGCTCGACCGTCGCGTAGGGCGCGAGCACCTGGGGACCGGACAGGGTGCGGTAGTTGAAGGCGGTGAGCGGGGTCGGGTCGATGCCCGCGCCGGGGAAGGTCTGGACCAGGTAGATCTTCCCGGCCCGGTTCGGGGTGCCGGGCGTACCGGGGCCGGTCGCCAGGGCAAGGCTGCCCAGACCCTGAGCTCCGCTCGGGCCGGTGACGTAGGTCGCTGAGGCGCTGGAGACGATGCCGCGGCTCGTACTCCTTGACGATGCTCCAGCCGTCCTGGCCGCCGAAGACGGTCCGCGGCGTTCAGCTGCGGGTCGCCGGTGTCCGCCACTGCCGATGCCACTGGGAGCGTGATGGCCGCTCCGCCCACCAGGGCCGAGAGCATGGCGGTCACTAGACCCGCAGTCATTGCCTTGCGCATGGTGGTGGTCCTTCGGTGTCGTGGCCCGTGGAGGGACGTCGGTGCGCCGCGGTCCCCACCCGGGTGCTGCGGCTGTCGTGTGTCCATCGGCCGAACCCTGCATTAGTTGAGGCGGCCCGGCGCCCGCCTGGCCCCCGGGAGGGCACAGGATGGCAACGATGCTTGCCTCGGCCTTGCCATACAGCTACAAAGAGGACGAACGGGCGCGCATCGGGGCTGGCCACGGGAGGTTGGGTTGACAGGTCGCGCGCTCCGGCCAGCCCTCGCGCTCACCCTGGTCACCGCCGGCTTGATGTCGGCCGCAACCGGGCTGGCGAGGGCTCAGACCTACGCCGTCGACTGCGCCTCCCCGACGCGTACGCTCACGGGCGGTGGCAACGCCCAGCTGGTCATCAACCCCGGAGAGACGTTGCTGCTCACTGCCGGTACGTACACCGGCGGGACGAACAATCTCCCGGCCGACGCGACGCTGTGTGTCGCGGCCGACGCCACGCTCGCTCCCGCCTACTTCAACAACGCCGCGGGATCGATCTTCAACCGCGGCACCCTGACCTTCCCGTCAGTTTCGTTCCCCGGCACGTTCTTCATGGAGAACGAGGGGACGGTCCATTTCTCCCAAGGCGTCAGCACCAACGGCCCGTCCGTCATGGACAACCGTGGGACGGTCACCGTCGGCACAGGGATCGCTTTGTCGGGCGGAGCCAAGTTCTCCAACACCGGTACGGTCACGGTCGCCGGAAGCCTCACGCTGAACTCCGGTGTCGTCACCGCGAACGGTGGGACGGTGACGATCAACGGGGACTTCCTCGACAACGGCACCTCGACGAACGCGGGCATCCTCACCGTCGCCGGCCGGGTCATCGTCAACGGGGGCAGCGCCTTCACCAACTCCTGCCGTACGACGATTGGTTCCGACTTCACCAACAACGGCGACCTGTCCAACTCGGGCATCATCGACGTCTCGAGCGGCCGGATGCAGAACAACGGTCGGGTGCGGCAGGACCCCACCGGGTTCAGCTTCGGCCGTGACTTCGGCAACGACCAGTCGGTGTCCGGGTACGGAGCGTTCCAGTTCACCGGGTCGACCTCCACCCAGGGCACGTTTGTCGGCGACTCGGCAGCCAACCCGATCTCGTTCGTCGATACCAGCCAGACCGGGAGTCAACTGTTCGACGTGCAGTCCGGCACGGTGTCCAACACCGTCCGCGGCCCGATCCAGACCCGCGGCCCGACCGTCGTCCCGCCCGGTTGTGGCGGGCCGCCGGTCACCAACAGCGCCGACCTGCACGTGACCAAGACCGGCCCGGCCGAGGTGACCGCCGGCAACGCGGTCTCGTACCAGATCCTGGTGGTCAACGAGGGTCCCCGTACGGCAGCGGCCGTCACGGTCACTGATGCTCTGCCGGCAGCACTGACCGCGGTCACCGCGAGCAACGGGGGCGTTGTCGCCGGCGGCACGGTGACCTGGTCGCTCGGCGACCTGACCTCGGGTACCAGGGTGGTGCTGACCGTCACCGGGACGGCTCCCGGCGTCGGCGTACTGGTCGACACCGTGCACGGGACGTCGACCACGCCTGATCCGGACCCGTCCAACAACAACGGCTCGCACCCGGATGCCACGGTGCGCACGGTGGTGGTCGCGGTGCCGCCGCCGCTGAACCACCCGCCGACGGTCGCCGACCTCGCGCTGCAGACGACGGCCAACCAGGCGACGTTCGGCACGGTCCCGGCGGGCGACCCCGACGTCGGCCAGACGGTGTCGATCGCCCTGCTCGGCCCGCCGACCAACGGCACGGCCTTCGTCGACCCGAACGGTCTCGTGCGCTACACCCCGAGCACCGGCTTCGTGGGACGCGACTCGCTGACGGTGCGCGGCTGCGACGACGGCGTGCCGGTTCTCTGCGACAACGGCACCGTCACGGTCGTGATCTCGCCGGTCGCGGTCGGGTCCTCGGTCCAGACCACGCAGGACACCCCGGTGTCCATCGACCCGGCCAGCAACGACATCGGGAACACCGCCCCCCCGACGGTCGTGGCCGGGCCGACCTCCGGAACGGTGGTCCTCCGGGCGGACGGGACGTTCCTCTACACGCCCGACCCCGGTTTCCTTGGTTCGGACAGCTTCGACTACCAGATCTGCAGCCCGACGGCCCCGGACGTGTGTGCTCAGGCCCGCAACACGATCACGGTGGAGCTGCCGCCCCGACTGCCACCGGTGGCCAGCGACGTCTCGGTGCGGATGCCGGCCGGCACGACAGCGACCGTCAAGGTGCCGACGTCGGAACCTCAGCCCGGCAGCAGCTTGACCTTCACCATCGCCACCCCGCCGACGCATGGCACCGCGAGTGTCGCGGCTGACGGGACGGTGACCTACACCCCGACCGGGGCCTACACCGGACCGGACACCCTCACCGTCCGGGTCTGTGACGACGCGTCGCCCCCGCTGTGCGACACGGCGACAGTGGACATCGTGGTCGTGCCCGTCGCCGCTGACGACGCCGCCCACACGCCGGTCGACACGCCGGTGGACATCGACGTGAAGGCGAACGACTTCGGACTGGCGGGCACCCCGACGCTGACCAAGCCGCCCACGCAGGGGACGGTCTCCTTCAGCGGTGGTATCGCGACCTACACCCCGCCGGCTGCCTTCACCGGAACGACGACCTTCACCTATGAGGTCTGTAGTCCCAACGACGCGACTGCCTGCGCCAGCGCGAGGGTGACCGTGGCCGTCGACGCACTGCCCAACCACCCGCCGGTGCTCGGTGACGTGACCAGGGTGACCCGCGTGGTCGGCTCGGTCAGCGGCTCGTTGAAGGCGGAGGACCCGGACGCCGGCCAGACACTGGTCTACAGCCGGGTCACGGCGGCTGTGCACGGGACCGCGGTGGTCAGCCCAACCGGCGACTACACCTATGCCCAGACCGACACCTACGTCGGCCGCGACGCCTTCACCGTACGGGTCTGCGACAACGTCAAGCCGACGCCCGCCTGCACCACGGCCCAGGTGTTCGTCGAGCTGCACCCGGTCGCCCTCCCGGTGTCCACCACGATCCCGGTCAACAGCGCGGTCGCGCTCGTGCTCACGACGACCGGTGATGTGGGAGCGCCGACGGTGTCCACCGCTCCTTCGCACGGTACGGCCGTGGTGGTGGGGGACGGCATCACCTACACCCCGGCCGACGGCTTCGTGGGCAATGAGGACTTCGCGTACACCGTGTGCGGCACCGGCGTGCCGGTCTACTGCACGAGCGCGGCCATCCACGTCGTGGTCGTCCCGGTGGTCGCGGACGACGCGTCCTCGACCTACGCGGGCGTCGCGGTCGCCCAGGACGTGACCCTCAACGACGTCGGCACCCTCGGGCCGCCGACCATCGTGACCGGCCCCGCCCACGGCACCGTGAGCGCAGGTGCGACGCTTGCCTACCAGCCCGCGGGCGCCTACACCGGCTACGACAGCGTGCTGTACGAGCGCTGCTCCACCGTGACGCCCACCGTCTGTGGCCGGGCGACCTGGACGATCAGCGTGCGTCCGCTGGTAAAGGACGACTCGGGCCGGACCAGGACGGGAGTGCCGGTCACGGTCGACGTGACGAGCAACGACTTCGGCGACGCGACCGCGCCAGCCATCGTGCGGCCGCCGGCCAACGGAACAGTCACCGTGGCAGCGAGTGGCAAGGTCACGTACACCCCACTGCCGGGGTTCGTCGGCGTCGACTCCTTCGCCTACGAGCGTTGCAGTCCGAACGCTGCCGACCTGTGCTCGGTTGCCATCGTCGAGATCACGGTGCGCCCGGTGATCAGCCCGCAGCCGCCGGTGACGAGTACGCCGGTCCCGAGCGGGTCGGCCACCACCTCGAGCCCGACGCCGGGGCCGTCGCAGACGAGCGCGACCCCGACCTCCACCAGCTCCGTGACGCCGACGCCCTCGCCGAGCGCTGCGGTCGGGGCCGGCTCCGAGTCCGACCTGCCCTTCACCGGGTTCGACGTGCTGGTGATCGTCGTCTCGGCGTTGGTGCTCATCGCGGCAGGTGCTGCGCTGCTCGGCTTCAGCGCGGCGCGCCGCCGCCGCAACGGCTGACCGCCGCCGTTCAGCTCGCTGCCGACCGCCCGGCTCGGCGGTGCAGTGTGCGACGCACCGGCGGCAGCATCTGGAGAAGGCTCAAGACGGCGTAGATCACGGTGTTCATGCCGACGAACAGGGCCAACGCCTCGAACCACGCCGTCGTCAGCACCGAGGACGGCAGCGGGTTCCAGCGCGCCGCCAGGATCACCGCCAGCACGGGGGGAGCGAACGCCCGTCGAGGCACGTAGTTCCAGCCAGCCTTGCGGCCGGAGGCGATCTGCACGATGGAGGTCACGAACGCAGCCTGCAGGAACAGGGCATATCCGATCTCGATGAACAGCGGCGCGGCGATCGTCCGGCCGCGCCATCCGGCAGCCCAGACCGTGACCAGGCGCTCGAGGACGAAGATGGCACCGATGGCCAGCCAGAGGGCGGACCAGCGCACCCTGTCCGAGGCGAGGAGGCCGATGGTCATCAGGAGCAGGTACGCGTTCAACGCGATCAAGCCGTAGGCGAGTCCGAGCTGCTGAGCCCAGTACGCCGCGGTCGCTCGGGTGAACCCGTACGCCCCGATGTTCTCGAGCGCACCGCGCTGCCACCGCAGCCGCTGCCGGCGCAGGTCGGACCAGCTGGACATGATCTCGGTGGTCACCCGGCACTCCGACGGCGACGTCATCCGGGCACCCAGCGTCTTCAACGCCAGCGTGATCTCGTTGTCCTCGGTCATGGCGAGGGTGTCGTAGACCTGCCCCGGTGTGCCGGGGATCAGGACACCCCGCGCGTCCGCGACTGCCCGCAGCGCGTACCCGCGGAACAAGCTTGCGGTGCCGGTGAGCACGAAGACCCGGCCCTCGCGGCGTCGGATGATCCGCTGGTAGCGGGTGAACTCGTTGCGTTGCAGCTGCCCGAGAACTCCGGCCCCGTCCTCACCGGAGAACAGGCCGCCGACCGCGATCAGGTCCGGGTCGTCGGTCATCCGCCCCAGCCCCGTTTCGAGGAAGTCGGGCGTGATGGTCGAGTCGGCATCCATCACCACGAAGACGTCGACGATCTCGGCATCGGGCAACAGCCGGCCGAGGACCTGATTGAGCGCGCCGGCCTTCTTCTGTGTGTTGGCGACGGTCTCGATGACCTCGACGCCGTGCTGACGTGCGATCGCCGTCGTGGCGTCCGTGCAGTTGTCGGCGACCACGATCACCCGGTCGGGCGGCCGGGTCTGGCGGGCGAGTGACTCGAGGGTGCCGGCCAGGATGGCCTGCTCGTTGTGCGCCGGGATCAAGACGGTGCACCGCAGCGTGAGGTGCGCTTCGTCGTTGCGCTCGGGGATGGCCGAGGCCGGCCACGGCGGCAGCTCATCGATCTGCAGCACGCGCATGGCTGCCGGTCCGAGGACCAGCCGGCGCGCCTGCGCGGCCTCGCGCGGCAACGGGTCGGGAATTCGCCGGTCGCGGGCGAGGACCCGCATGGCGATCGCCGTCTGGATCGCCTCGAGCCCGACGAAGACGGCGCCCAGCGCCAGACCCAGCGCCAGCACCGTCATCAGACGCGGCGCCCGGATCTGCACGTCGACCGGCAGCACCAGCTCGTTCAACCGCTGTGCCGACAACACCCCACCGCGCGGACCCTCGCGGGCGAGAATCCAGGCGGCCAGGGCGATGAGTACGACCGACAGCGCGGCCAGCCCGACCGTGACCCAGCCCAGCCGTGCCACGCGGCGCTGCCAGGTCATCGGGTGTCCGGACATCTCGCCTCGTCGTCGGGTTCGGTTTCAGCTATGTCTACCCGGCGCGGAGCGGCCGGACCGGGCGACACGGCGGGAAGCAGCTCGACGGGCACTTGACCGGGTCGACGGGTCAGGGTCGGATTGGGGAACCAGCAAGGATGGAGCACGTCGTGAGCCAGGTCCCCGCGCCCGATGCCGAGCCGAGCGTCGACGATGCCTCGCCTGCCGGCGTTCTCGTCTCGGTCAATGTCGGGCTGCCGCGGGACGTCGCGTGGCGCGGGCGGACCGTACACACCGGTGTCTGGAAGTCGCCGGTCGCGGGGCCGCGGATGGTGCGCGCGCTCAACGTGGACGGGGACGGCCAGGGTGACCTCGCCGGACACGGGGGACCGAACCGCGCTGTCCTGGTCTACCAGCTCGACTCCTACGACTATTGGCGTGCTCACCTCGGTCGCGACGACTTCGAGTTCGGCCAGTTCGGCGAGAACTTCACGGTGACCGGGCTGTCGGACGAGGATGTCTGCATCGGTGACCGGCTGGCCATCGGCGAGGCGCTGTTCGAGGTGAGCCAGCCGCGGGTGACCTGCTACCGGGTGGGCCTTCGGGTGGCCGAGCCCCGGCTCCCGGCCCTGCTCGTCTCGCACCGGCGGCCGGGCTTCTACCTGCGGGTGCTGCGCGAGGGTCACGTGAGTGCCGGTGACCCGATCGTACGGGTGCTGCCGGGGCCGGAGCGGCTGTCGGTCGCCGATGCGGACGCACTGCTCTACCTCCCCGGCCACGACCGAGCCGACGTCGAACGCGCGCTGCGTATCCCGGCCCTGAGCCCCGGCTGGCGTGAGTCGTTCCAGGCCATGCTCGACGCACCGGCTGGCGCCAGCGGCAATATCGGGCTGACCGACGCAGCTGCTGGCCACCGTGTCGCGTGGGCGGGATTTCGCGAAGTGCGCGTGGCCGCCGTCACGCAGGAAACCCCTGGCGTGCGCTCGGTGGAGCTGGCCGCGTTGGACGGAAAACCTTTGCCAGCAGCCGAACCCGGACAGTTCGTCGCCGTGCGAGCCGACCTCGGTGATGGCCGACCGGCCGCAGCCCGGAGCTATTCCCTGTCGAGTCCACCCGGCTCGCCGTCGTACCGGGTCAGCATCAAACGGGAGCCCGGCGGTCGGTTCAGTGACTTCGTTCACGAGCGGTTGCAGGTCGGCGACCGGCTGGAGATCGCTGCCCCACGTGGCCGGTTCGTGCTCGAGCCCGGCACGGCGCCGGTTCTGTTGTGCTCCGCCGGTGTCGGGGCCACCCCGGTCCTGGCCATGCTGTACGCCCTGGTCCGGACCGGCAGCGAGCGCGAGGTCTGGTGGCTGCACGGAGCCCGCAGCAGTGCCGACCACGCGTTCGCCGCTGAGGCACGAGGGCTCGTCGAGCAGCTGGCGAACGGGCGCGCCGAGATCTTCTACAGCGCCCCGTTGGCGACCGACCGGCTGGGCGTCGACTACGCGCACCGGGGCCGGCTCTCGGCGGACAGCCTGCGCGGGCTGCCGGTCCCGACCGACGGCGACGCCTACCTCTGCGGGCCAGCGGCGTTCATGGCTGACCTGCGGACTGTCCTGGTCGAGCTCGGGGTCGACGCTGGTCGGGTGCACTCCGAGGTCTTCGGCGCCGGCCCGGCTGTGACTCCCGGCATCGCCGCCGCCGATGTCACGCCGGCCCACCAGCCGGCCGGAGACCGCGGTGACGGGCCGAGCGTGAGCTTCTCCCGTACCGGACTCACGGTCAGCTGGCGCGAGGACTTCGGCAGTGTGCTCGAGCTGGCCGAGGCCTGCGACGTCCCGGTGCAGTGGTCATGCCGCACCGGCGTCTGCCACACCTGCGAGACGGCGGTGCTTTCCGGAGCCGTCGCCTACGACCCCGACCCGGTCGACCCTCCGGCCGACGGCAATGTCCTGATCTGCTGCTCGACGCCGGACGGCGAGCTGGTCGTCGACCTCTGACCTCAGCCTGGTGCCGGCGGAGGCTGCCGGCCGGTGCTGGGACGGGTCCGGGGGAGACTGCGGACCCGGTTCCACCACAGCGACAAGCCGATGGCCGCCGCGACGAGCAGGGCGCCGAGGCCGGCGAAGACGTCGGCGATGTCGACCCGCTTGTGGGTGACCGTGATGGTACGGGGCAGGTCGGCCGAGCGCCTTCTGCAGCTGGTTGGCGTTCTGTGCACGGTAGTAGTGGGCGCCGGTCGTGGTCGCCACCTGCGTCAGTGCCTGCTCGTCGATCTGGAAGACCCGGCCACCGCCGTCGCGACCACCGAACCCGCCCGGTCCACCTCCACCGAACCGCTCCCCGAAGCCGCCGCCGAAACCGCCGGCTCCACTGCCGATCTGAGAGCTGTCGCACACCACCGGCGCGGGCGTCGTGGTGCCGAAGCCGATCGTGTAGACCCGCACCCGACGCGCAGCGGCCTGCTTGGCCGCGGTCACGGGGTCCACGCCCTGGGTGTTCGCGCCGTCGGTCAGCACCACGATGGCGTCCGCGACGTAGCCGCCGACGGCCTTGCTGCTGTCGACGGTGACGCCGGTCGGTGCGACCGACGGATCGACCTCCGCGATGGCGTCGACGGAGGTAAGGATCGCCTGCCCGATGGCGGTGCCACGCGAGGTCGTGAGACCTTTCAAGGCGTTGAGCAGCTTGCCGGTGTCATCGGTCGGAGGGACGAGAACGCCTGCTACGCCGGCAAAGGCGACCAGTCCGATGCGCGACCCACCCGGCTGCGCCTTGATGAACGCCGCCGCAGCCTTCTCGGCAGCGGTGATCCGGTTGGGGGTGACGTCGGTCGAGCACATCGACCCCGAGACGTCGAGCGCGAGCAGGATCGTCGTCGCGTTCGACGAGATCGCTTCGGTTCGCTGCGGCCTGGCGGCTCCGACACTGAGCACCGCGATGCCGAGCAGCAGCAGCGCCGCGGGGATGCGCCGCCGCCAGAGGGTACGGCCGGGCAGCGCAGCGCGTACGAACGCAGCCGATGTCACGCGCACCGTCGTGCGCCGACGGCGACGCCTGGACCACCAGGCGACCACCAGGATCGCCGGGATCGCCAGCAGTCCCAGCAGGGCCCACGGCCAGGTGAACGACATCAGACCACCCGCCCCGTGCGCAGGACGGTGAGGATGGCGCCGGCGACCAGCAGCAGGATGGCGAAGGCGCTGAAAGCACCCGCCAGTGGCAGATCCTCGTGGTGGCTGGTCAGTCGCAGGTTGATCGTCGAGGCGACGCCGTCGAGCTCTTCCGTGTCCGAGGCAGGGTGGTACGAGCCACCGCTCGTCTGTGCGATGGCCGACAGCGTGTCCTTGTCCAGCGCGGTGTGCAGCCGGTAACCGCTGACGTCGACGGTCGTGCCGGCGCTCGTACCGACACCGACGGTCTCGACGTGCACGCCCGCCGACTCCGCTGCGTTGGCTGCGGCCTCGGTCGCGGCGCTGCTGCCCCGGTCCTCGCCGTCGGAGAAGAGGACGACGGTTGCCGAGCTCCAGTAGCCGATGTCGGGCACCGTGCCGTCCTTGCCCAGCGACACGGTCTTGCCCGTGATTGCCGACAGGGACGTAAGAATGGCGTCGGCGAGCGAGGTCCCGCCGGTCACCCGAAGCCGCGCGATCGCGGCCTCGGCGGCGGCGTGGTCGGGGCTGGGCTGGTCCGTGGTGAGGCCACCGTTCTCGAAGGCGACGACCCCGATGTCCACGCTGCTCGGCTGGGCGTCCACGAAAGCGGTGGCGGCCTTCTTTGCCGCGTCCAGGCGGGTGGGTGCCACGTCCGTCGCACCCATGCTGTTCGAGACGTCCACGGCGACGATCACGGTGCCTGCGGCCCTGGTCACGGGTACGGACGCAGCGGGACCGGCGACGGCGACGACGAGCACTGCGAGCCCGGCGATGCTCAGGCCGAGGCCGAGCGGGAGGTTGTGCCTGCCAGCAGCGCGCACGAGTCCCGCGTCCGCGAGCGCCTGCCGACGCCGTCGCCCTGCCGCCACCGCTGCGTACGCCAGCCCGGCCACGACGAGACCGCCGAGCACGAGCCACCAGGGGGAGTCGAACGTCATGCGCGCCTCCACTGCGTGGCTGCGACAACCTCGACGAGGGCTCCGACCAGGTCGCGGTCGGTGCCGATCCGGTGCAGCGGCACCCCTGCTCGCCGCATCCGTCCGGCAACGTCGGCGTCGCGCTCGTCGACGCCGGCGCGCAGCCGGTCGCGGAACAGCGGGTCGCTGGAGTCGACCAGGAACTGCTCGCCGGTCTCCGCGTCCTCGATGAAGATGAGGCCGGCCTCCGGCAGCTCGTCGTCGGCTGCGTCGATCACCCGCAGCGCCACGACGTCGTGGCGGTGGGTGAGCCGCAGCAACGGCTTGTCCCACTCACCGGTTCCGATGAAGTCGGAGATCACGATGATCAGCGACCGGCGCCTTGCCAGGGAAGCGGCAGCCTCCAGCATGGCGGCAAAGTCCGTCGTACCAGCGGTTGTGGGCTGTTCGGTCGTACGGTCCAGCTCGTAGCCGATGCGCAGTGCATGCCCGCGTCCCGTACCCGGCGGAATCACCCGCGTCGAGGCGCCACCGTAGAGCAGCGCACCCACCCGGTTGCCGCCGCGGCTGAACAGCCTGGCCAGGACCAGCGCGAGCTCCGCCAGCACGGTCTGCTTGTCCCTGCCGGGGGTCCCGACGGTCATCGACGCCGACCGGTCGAGCACGAGCCATGCGGTCAGGTCGCGGTCCTCGGTGAATTGTCGCACTTGCGGCTCGTTCATCCGTGCCGTGGCGTTCCAGTCGATGTGGCGGGCGTCGTCGTCCTCGAGATAGCCGCGCAGGCCGGCAAAGTCGAGGCCGGACCCGCGGTAGACCGTCCGGTAGCCGCCCTGTACGCGACCGTCGAGGCGACGGATCACGCGCCACTCCAGCTGGAGCAGCAGACGGTCCGGAGCGGTGACCACGGTCAGCGTGCCTGAAGCACGATCTCGGGCACGGGCACGGCTCGCAGGACGGCCGCGATGACCGTGTCGGGGCTGACATCGTCAGCCAGTGCCTCGTACGACAGCACGATCCGGTGGCGCAGCACATCCAGGGCGAGCTCGCGAACGTCGTGGGGCAGCACGTAGTCCCGGCCGCGCAGGAACGCCAGCGCACGGCCGCCGAGCACGAGGGCGATCGACGCCCTCGGGCTTGCGCCGTAGGTCACGTAGCGCTCGAGCTGGCCCTGCCCGACCATGCCCGGCGCGCGGGTGGCCGCGACCAGGCGGACCGCGTAGTTGATGACCGCCGGGTCGACGTACACCTGCTGCACGCTGGCCTGCATGCGGATGAGATCGGCAGGGGAGACGATCGGCTGCGGCGGCGGACCGGGAGCCACTGCCCGTTCGACGATGGCGTGCTCCTCCGGCGGCGACGGGTAGTTCACGACCACCTTCATCATGAAGCGGTCGACCTGGGCCTCCGGCAGTGGATAGGTGCCCTCGGACTCGATCGGGTTCTGGGTCGCCATCACCAGGAACGGGTTCGGCACCGGGAACGTCTCGCGGCCGATGGTGACCTGACGTTCCTGCATGACCTCCAGCAGAGCGCTCTGCACCTTTGCCGGGGCCCGGTTGATCTCATCGGCCAGCAGCAGGTTGCAGAAGACCGGGCCGAGCGAGGTCTCGAACTCGCCGGTGTGCTGGCGGTAGACCCTGGTACCGGTCAGGTCGGCGGGGACAAGGTCGGGGGTGAACTGGATGCGCTGGAACTGGCCGCCGATCGCTGATGCCAGCGACTTCACCGCCAGAGTTTTCGCCAGTCCGGGCACGCCTTCGAGCAGCAGGTGACCCCCGGCGAGGAGGCCGATCGCCATCCGCTCGAGCAGGACGTCCTGGCCGACGATCGTGCGCTTGACCTCGAACAGCACCTGCTCGAGCGGGTTCGGCGGACCTGTGGGAGCGGTGCTGGTCATGCTTCCTCCGAGGGGGTGCGAGTGGTCATATCTGTGGCCCGCCGCCGTCGCCCGTGCCACCGCCGCCGAGCGCGGCTCCGATCGGTACGGCGAAGGCGATGCCGGCGAACGCGTCGTCCCCTGCCGGTTCGGCGATGGACACGACGATGCCGATGACGTTGCCCGAGCTGTCGAGCAGCGGGCCGCCGGAGCTGCCGGGGTTGACCGACGCGTCGAACTGGATCAGGCCGGAGAACTTGCCGTGGTCGGTGTCGGCGGTGCGGTTCAGTCCGGAGACGATCCCCGAGGAGACGCTGTACGTCAGGCCGAGCGGGTTGCCGATCGCGACCACCCGGCCGCCCACCTGGATCGCGCCACCGATCGTCGCCGGCACGACGGTTTGCGGCAACGTGGCAGGGGTGAGGGTCGCGATGTCGGTCTTCGGGTCGGCCGACGCCACCGTGGCGTCCGAGCTGGTGCCGTCGGAGAACGTGATCCTGATCGGGGTGCCGTCGGAGATGACGTGGTCGGCGGTGAGGACGGTGCCGTCATCGGCTGCGACCACACCCGTACCCAATGAGCCCCCTGCCGTACGGATGATGGCGACCGAAGGCCCGACGTGCTGGTAGATGTCGGAGACGCTCGGTGTCGCGGTCGTACTCGGCGTCGGGGTCGCCGAGGGCGCAGTCCGGCCTTCGTCCGAACCGCCGTTGGAGCCGGACACAACCAGGGCGAGTGCGACGACGAGCGCCACGATGACAACACCGCACACGGCCAGCGCCATGCGCGGCATCCGGGGCCGCCCATGCGGATCCGGAGGTGGTGGCTGGCCGGGTGCCATGTCGCTGAACATAAGACGCCTTGCTGTGCACTCGCTGGGAGCCGCACCTGCGCGCAGCGACGGTCAGGTCGCGGTGACCGCGAAGGTGGTGTTCAGCGGCGCGTTCGAATCGCCGCCGACCCAGACGTCGAACGTTGACGGATCGAGCACCCAGTCATGGACTGCTGCGTTCCAGTACGTGCGCTCGTCGGGGCCGATGCCAAATTGCAGTGTCCGTGACTCGCCCGCGGCAAGGGTGATCCGTTCGAAACCCTTCAGCTCGCGGACCGGGCGGGACGCTGTTCCGTGTCGCTGGTGCAGGTAGAGCTGGACGACTTCGTCAGCCTGCCGCCCGCCGGTGTTGGTCACCCGTACGGACACGGTGACGGTTTCGCCTGCGGTGACAGCACTCTGGTCAACGCTGAGGTCGGCGTAGTCGAAGCTGCCGTAGCTCAGGCCGTGGCCGAAGGGGAACAGCGGTGTGCTGGCTTCGTTCCAGTAGCGCCGACCCTGGTTCTCCGGCTCGTGGGAGCGGGTGTGCGAGTAGATCATCGGCACTTGGCCAACCTCGCGCGGCCAGGTGAGGGGCAGCTTGCCACCGGGGGAGACATCGCCGAAGAGCAAGTTGGCTACGGCGGCCCCGCCTTGCGTCCCCGGGTACCAGATGTCCAGGATCGCTGGCACGTGCTCGCTCGCCCAGCGCAGGTCCAGCGGGCGCCCGTTCATGACCAGCAGCACCACCGGCGTTCCGGTCTCGACAACGCCCTGGAGCAGCTCCAGCTGGCGCGCCCGGCAGGTCCAAGGAGGACCGGGAGGCCTGCTCGCCGATCATGTTCTGCCATTCTCCGACCACCACGACCGCGACATCCGCTTGTGCGGCAAGGTCGACGGCGCGGCGCAGCTCGGCTGCCTCGTCGAAGTTGCCGGGGTCCGGCGGCGGCTCGAACATGTCGAACAGCGACGGGAAGACCCGCCGCACCACCGGAACGCCGGGCGCGTAGTCGACCCGCACCCCCTCGCCGACCTTCGCCCTGATCCCGTCCAGCACCGTCACGGTTTCGTCGAGGTCGAAATTGAACACCCAGGGTCCGATGGTGTCGCGCTTGGAGTCGGCCAGCGGCCCGAGCACCGCGATTGACTCGAGGCCGCCGGCTGCGAGCGGCAGCAGCGCTCCCTCGTTACGCAGCAGCACTGCCGAACGTTCGGCGGCGACCCTGGCCACGTCACGGTGCGCAGGGTCGGCGAGGACCTCCCGAGCCCGGTCCTCGTCGACGTACGGCGCCTCGAACAAGCCCATGCGCATCTTGGCCTCGAGCACACGGCGGACGCTGGCGTCGAACGCCTCTTGACTGGCCGCGCCCGACTCGAGTGCCTTCGGCAGCTGCGCGTACGCGGGACCGCCGAAAGCCATCTCCATGTCCACGCCGGCGTTGATCGCCCATGCGGCTGCGTCCTCGTGGTCGGACGCGAACTCGTGGGTCACGAGGCTCTGCACGACGTTGGCATCGCTGACCACGAAGCCCTTGAACCCCCACGTGTTGCGCAGCACCTCCGTGAACAGCCACGGGCTGGCGGCAGCCGGGATGCCGTTCAGGTCCATGTAGGCCGTCATGATGTTGCCGGCACCGGCCTCGACCGCGGCCCGGAACGGAGGGAAGTAGACGTTCCACAGCTCGGAGTCGGACAGGTTGACCTCGTCGTAGTCCCGACCGCCCAGAGCGGCGCCGTAGCCTGCGAAGTGCTTCGGACCGGAGATCACGTGCTCGGCGGCACCGATCTCATCGCCCTGGAAGCCGCGCACCTGCGCGACGGCGACAGCAGCCCCGAGGTAGGGATCCTCCCCAGCCCCCTCGATGATCCGGCCCCAGCGCGGGTCACGAGCGATGTCGACCATCGGCGCGAACGTCCAGTGGATGCCGACAGCCCGTGCCTCGCGGGCGGCAACGGCTTGCCCGCGCTCGATCGTCGCAGGGTCCCACGACGCCGCCATCGCGATCGGCACCGGAAGGATCGTCCGCAGGCCGTGGATGACGTCGAAACCGAACAGCAACGGGATGCCGAGCCGGTTGCCTTCCACCGCGAGGCGCTGCAGCCGGTTGACCTCGGCTGGGTCAGTGACGAACAGCAGTGATCCGGCGACCCCTTCGCGTAGCGCTGTCTCCACCATCTGCGGTTGCGCCTGCGGGTCGAAGTCCAACGCGGGGACGGCGCCGGGCGGCAGCTGGAAGTAGAAGTACTGGCTGAGCTGGCCGGCCTTCTCCGCCGGTGTCATCGTGGCCATCAACTCGTCGACCCGCGATTGAATCGTTTCCATCCCGCACTCCTTCTGCCTCGAGCCGCGCTGCCCGGACGAGGCGGCAGCTCCCGCATCGGCGGCCGACTGGTTGCTGGTCGCTCCCCGATGCTGTCATGCGGACCGCCGGTTCTGCGAGCCGGCGATGCTGAGGTTTCGGCCACATTCGGTGGCCGGCGACTGCGGCCTCTTGGCACCACCGGAAGACGGGTGCAGTATTCGGTTAAGAGTTCGACTCGCTCGGATCCGGGCAGCGAATGCGGCGCTGTGGCGCGCCACCAGTTCGAAACCTTCCGAGGTTTCCCCGACACTCTTCCGATGTTGTGGAGGTTCTTCCTGATGAGCAGCACTTACACCGGCAGCCAGGAACAGGCACCGACCCTTGACGGGGCGGTGATCGACATGAATCTCGAGGTCGTGGTCATTCCGGTCTCGGACATCGACCGCGCAAAGGATTTCTACGCGCGACTGGGGTGGCGCCTCGATGCCGACGTCAGTACCGGCGGTGACTTTCGCCTGGTCCAGTTCACCCCGCCCGGATCGGGTTGCTCTGTGCAGTTCGGCACCAACCTCACCTCGAGTCCACCCGGGTCGGCTCAGTCGCTCTTCCTCGTGGTCTCCGACATCACAGCCGTACGCGACGCACTGGCCAAGGCCGGTCTTCAGGTCACGCCGGTCTTCCACTGCGACGAGGGTCTTGCCTGTCGGTTCGGCGACGAGACCACGCCCGGTCGGGTCAGCGGGCCGGCCCCCGGCCGCGCGAGCTATTCGTCCTTTGCCACATTGAGCGACCCGGACGGAAATCGCTGGGTCTTCCAGGAAGTCACCAGCCGGCTGCCCGGTCGGGTCGACCCAACCGCGACGTCGTACGCGTCGGTGTCCGAGCTCGCCGAGGCATTGCGGCGGGCGGCGGCAGCCCACGGGGAGCACGAGGCACGGACCGGGCAGGAGGACAAGAACTGGCCGGACTGGTACGCCGAGTACATGGTGAATGAGCTCGCCGGCATCCAACTGCCGTCATGACCGTCGATTTTGACGTCATCGTCTTCGGTGCCGGTTCGCCCGGCGAGCACTGTGCCGGAGCGCTGGCGGAGGGCGGGCTGAAGGTCGCGGTTGTCGAGCGAGAGCTGGTCGGGGGCGAGTGCTCGTACTGGGCGTGCATCCCGTCGAAGACGCTCCTGCGTCCCGGCGAGGCCGTGCACGGGGCCAGAGAGGCTGCCGCCACGGCCGAGGTCGATGTCCGGGCCGTCTTTGCCTGGCGGGACTTCATGGTGTCCGACTACTCCGACGCCGGCCAGGAGAGCTGGCTGAAGAGCAACGGCATCACCTTGCTGCGCGGAACCGGCCGGCTCAACGGGGTGGGAGTGGTCGAGGTCGATGGCGTGCCGCACACAGCGACTCATGTGGTGGTGGCAACCGGCGCCGACCCCTTCACGCCGCCGATCGCCGGACTGGACGAGGTGTCCGGGGTGTGGGGCAGCCGCGAGGCCACCAGCATGACCGCGGTGCCACGGCATCTGCTCATCCTGGGTGGTGGCCCGGTCGGGGTCGAGGTCGCCCAGATCGTGCGCCGCCTCGGCGGCGACGTGACGATCGTCGAGGGAGCCGACCACCTGCTGGCGCGCGAGCCCGCTCCGCTGGGCGTGGCTCTGGCAGAGGTGCTTCGCCGGGACGGCATCGAGATCGCCCTCGGCGAGCACGCTGCAGCCGTACGACAGGAGGGGGAGGACTACGTCGTCGTCCTGGGCGGCGGTCGCGAGCTTCGTGGCGACCGGTTGCTTCTCGCCACCGGTCGGCGTCCGCGGGTGGAAGGGATCGGCCTCGAGACCGTCGGTGTCACCGCCGATCCGCACGGCATAGCGGTCAACGCCCGGCTGCAGGTCGCCGACCGGCTGTGGGCCATCGGCGACGTCACCGGCATCTGGCCGCTGACGCACGTCGGCAAGTACCAAGGTGAGGTGGTCGCCGCCAACATCCTCGGCGAGCAACGGGAGGCGGACTACCGGGCGGTGCCGCGTACGGCTTACACGGACCCGCAGGCCGCGTCAGTGGGCGAGGCCGAAGCCGCGTTCAGTGGCACCGCTCGGCTGTCGGAGCTGGCCAAGACGGAGACCTACAGCCGGGCCTACGCCGACTCCAACGGCTTTCTGACGTTGCTCAGCGACGGCGAGGTGCTCACCGGCGCGTACGCCCTCGGTCCCGAGGCCGGTGAGTGGCTGCAGCAGGCAACGCTGGCCATCAGAGCGAGGGTGCCGGTCGAGGTTCTGCGCGACACCATCCAGCCGTTCCCCACGTTCTCGGAGATCTACGTCGGTGCGCTGAAAGCACTGCACGACCAAATCTCGGCCAAGACCCGGTAGGACCGGGCATACCCACCTTCGGAGGAGTCGTGGCCGCTGGTCAGAGTGAATCGTTGACGGCGCGCCCACCGGACCTGCTCGGGCAGACCGTCGTGGTGATCGGTGGCAGCGCCGGCATGGGACTGGAGACCGCCAGAAGGGCGCGGTCGGAAGGAGCGGAGGTCATCCTCGCGGCCCGCAACGCCGAGCGGCTGGCACAGGCAGGGAAAGAGCTCGGAGCGCTGAGCACGTCGGCCTTCGACGCCACGGACTTCGCTCGCCTCGACCAGTTCTTCGCCGAGCTGCCGACGCCGATCGACCACCTCATGGTTACCGCTGGTGGTCCGTACTACTCGCCGCTGGCGACGATGGACTTCGACCAGGCCCGGCGTGACGTCGACGCCCATCTGTGGCTCACGCTGCGGGTGGCTCGCAACGCGGTGGGCAAGGTGCGCCCCGGCGGCACGTTGCTGTTCGTCGGCGGCACCGGCGGACGTCGCCCGGTCGTCGGCTTGTCGATCGTGTCGACGTTCACCGCCGGTCTGCCGGCACTGACGAAGAGCCTTGCCCTGGAGCTCGCGCCCATCCGGGTCAACCTGATCGCCGCCGGCTTCGTCGACACGCCGCTGTCGGCGTCGCTCCTCGGCGACCAGCTCGACGAACGCAGAGAGCAGCTGCGCGCGACTTTGCCGATCGGGCGGGTCGTGGGGCCGGCGGATGTCGCAGCACTCGCCGTACACATCATGGTCAACACCGCCCTGACCGGTGGCACCTACGATATCGACGGCGGCCAGCAGCTCGTCAGCTGAGAAGGGACCCGGATGCGCCCGGACATCGTCACCGGCGGCCTCTTTCCCGACTACACCCTGCCCGATCACACCGGCGTAGCGCGCAGCTTGAGTGAGCTGCAGGGCAGCGACCCGATGGTGCTCACGTTGGCGCGCGGACACTACTGCCCGAAGGAGCATCAGCAGCACCTGGAGCTCGCTGCGGCACAGCCGAAATTCGCGGTGGCCTATACCCAGCTGGTCACCATCGCCACGGACGAGCATCACACCTTGCAGGAGTTCCGTGCGTCGGTGGGAGCCCAGTGGACGTTCCTGTCCGACCCGGGCCGCACCGTCCAGCAGGACCTCGACATCCAGGAGTACACCGACCCTGTCAACGACCCGATGATCCCGCACACCCTCGTCCTCAAGCCGGGCCTCGTGATCCACCGCGTCTACAACGGCTACTGGTTCTGGGGCCGGCCTTCGGTGTACGAGCTGTGGCAGGACCTGAGAGTTGTCTTCAGCGAGTGCCGGCCCGACTGGGACCTGAGTTCTCCCGGTCTGCGCGAAGCGTGGGACGCCGGTGACCACTCGCCCTTCCATGGTTGGGATCGCTGGGGCTCCAAGCCGCCTCCGGAGCTCTGATGCCGTGGTTCCCGGACTTCGTCGGTGCCGTGCAGCTGGTACGGGCCGAGCGCCGAGCTGCAGGCCGTGACGATCCGGTCGGGCGGTACTTCGCCGCGTTGAACGACGGAGACCCCGGCGAGCTCGAAGCCGCATGGTCCGGCACCGTGGTCGTCCATGACCCGCGGGCAGGTGAGATCCGGGGTCACCGGGAGCTGCGTCGGTTCGTCCGGGCCAACCGGTCATGGATGGCCGAGCACCATGTGACCACTGACCTCGTGGCCACCACCACTGCCGACGGGCGTGCCGTGGCGGAGCTGCTTGCCACGGTTGAGGAAGGTGGGCAAGCCCTCGCCTGGCCGGTCGCCGTGGTTGCCGAATCGCCGACCGACGACGATGTGGTCTTCCGCACGTACTGCTCCCAGTGGCCGGTCGATGGGCGACGCCACCTCCGGCCGCCCATCCTCGAGTCGGGCGCGGCCGTTCCCAGCGATGTCGTGGCTCGCTACCTCGCAGCACTGGGGGCCGGCGACGTCGAGGCCATCGTGGGCACGTTCGCGCCGGACGGCTACCTGCGTGAGTTCGTCGGCCCGCGCTCGGTCCACGCCGGCACAGCCGAGCTCCGCTCGTACTTTGCCTGCTGCTTTCGCGACGGCGGCATCGGCCTCGAGCCCTGTGCGGTCACTGATGACGGTGTCCGCTGTGCCGTGGAGTACAACGTTCTTCGCTGGGGCGGGCGCGAGGTACCGGCTCAGGCGGGGATCGTCGTGTTCGAACGGGGACCGGACGGGCTCCTGACAGCGGTACGCAGCTATGACGATGTCGAGCCGCTTGGCTCAGCCGACAGCTGACCAGTGCTCCCACGGCCCAAGAAATCACCAAGGTTTGACGCCGAGACTCGGACCGTGACCCAGCGAAAAGACCGACATCACGGCAGGGCCAGCTTCGGCATGGCCAGAGGCAGCGTACGCACCCGCCGGCGCGGCACGGTGGCGGTGCGCACGGTGACAGCGCTCGGAGTGGCAGGAGCGGTGGTGGGCACTGGCTATCTCACGGCCGCCCTTGTGCCGGCATCGAGTGCCACTGCGACGCCGGGCGTCACCCCCGTGCCCTCGGCGGTGCCCGTGGCAACGCCAGGCCCTTCGACGACGAAGGTCAAGGCTGCGGTCCCGCACAGTCTGCTGACCACCAAGAAGCCGCACGTGCCACGGCCAGCCACCACGGCGGCCCGGCCCCGGACAGCTGCGCATGCGCCGGCCAAGGTGGTACCCCACCCGGCGGTCACCGCCGCCGCGACTCACACGCGTACGGCGCCCGTCGTTCGGGCGACCACCACTCGCCCACCAGCGCCGCGCGTCACTCACGCGCCCGCGCCTCCGCCCCCGAAGCCGGTTGCGACCTCCGGCGGGAGCTGAGCCTGCGATGACGACCACGGGTACCCGCCTCGAGACACAACGCGCGGCGGCCGCGGAGCGCGGTTGGTCCTACGCATCCTGGCCAGCCCTCGGCACAGCGGTCGAGATCGTGGTCGCTGATGCCGCCAGCGCGGCCGCGGCGCGGGAAGCCGTCGTCGGCGTGCTCGACGCGATCGACCGAGCTGCGAGCCGGTTCCGCGCCGACTCCGAGCTGAGCCGGCTCAACGGTGCGAACGGCCGAGTCTGTGACGTCTCGCCGTTGTTCGCACGTGCGCTTCGGATCGCTCTGGACGCAGCTGCCTGGACCGGAGGCATCGTTGATCCCACGGTGGGGGCATCACTCATCGATGCCGGCTACGACCGGACCTTCGCGTTGGTGGAGCGCAGCGGTCCGGCTCAGCCCGTCGTCTGGCACCGCGCGCCGGGCTGGCAGCACGTCATGCTCGATGAAGCCGCCGGGACGGCCTGCCTGCCCCGAGGCACGGTGATCGACCTGGGGGCCACAGCCAAGGCGTTCGCCAGTGACCTCGGCGCGGAGGCAGCGGCCGAGCTGGCCGGCTGCGCGGTGTTGTTGAGCATCGGCGGCGACGTCTCGGTCTCCGGTCCGATGCTCGAGGCCGGATGGCCCGTCCGCTGCGCGGACACTGCCGACCCATCCGTGCTCGCCGCTGTGCAGGACGAGGTCGTCGTGCTCCGAGGCGGAGGTCTCGCTACGTCCGGCACTCGTGCGCGCCGGTGGCAACGCGGAGGGTCCTGGCTGCATCACATCATCGACCCGCGGACGGGGGCGCCGAGTGCCTCTCCCTGGGTCACGGCTAGTGTGCTCGCACCCACGTGCGTCCTGGCCAACGCAGCCTCGACAGCCGCGATCATTCTCGGGCAGGACGCAGCGGGATGGCTTGCGGCGCAAGGGTTGTCCTACCGTCTCGGCGGTGTTGACGGGCAGGTCGCACGAGGCGCCGGCTGGCCGCAGGCGGAGCTGCAGTGATGGCGCTGGCCGTTGGAGGCCCGTTCTCATCGTCGCCGCTGTGGTACATCACCCGAAGCACCGGCATCAGCGCGTTCGTCGTACTCACCGTGACGACGGCTCTCGGGGTGGCGGCAACGCAGCGGACCCTGGCCAGCCCCGGCTGGCCACGGTTCGCCACCCAGCAGCTCCATCGCAACGTGTCGTTGCTGGGGATGCTGCTGGTCGTCGTGCACATCGTGACCACGTTGCTCGACAGCTATGTCGACGTCGGCTGGCTGTCGATGGTGATCCCGTTCTGGTCGCACTACCGGACCACGGGGGTCGCGCTGGGGACGGTAGCGTTCGATCTGCTGCTGCTCGTCGTCGTCACGAGTCTGCTGCGGCTGCGCATGTCGGCGCGCAGCTGGAGACTGTTCCACTACAGCAGCTATGCCGCCTGGCCGCTGGCCCTGCTGCACTTTCTCCTCACCGGGACGGAAAGCGCTCACGGGAGGTGGGGAATCTGGCTCGGTGTTTCCTGCGCAGCAACAGTTCTCGCAGCCGGCGTTCTCCGCGTACGGATGGCCAATCAGCCCCACGCGGTCGGCAGTGTCAGCAGAGGGGTGCACTGATGACCGCGCCACTGCTGCCCCCGCCGCCGCCGCCTCCGTCCGAACGGGTGTCGAAACCGCGCCGCGACCAGCGACTCCTGCAGTCGCACCAGGGCGGTGCGGAGAACTTGGCCACCCACCTGCGCCGGCACGGAGGTCTGCCGGCTCTCAGTCCGGCCGGGATCCTCAACGACGTTGACGACAGCGGGTTGCTCGGCCGGGGCGGCGCCGGCTTCCCGACCGGACGCAAGATGCGCACCGTGGCTGCGGGAGGCAAGCGCGCCGTCGTGGTGGGCAATGGGTGTGAGGGTGAGCCCGCCAGCAGCAAGGACAGCGTCCTGCTCCAGCAGTCGCCGCACCTGGTGCTCGACGGGCTGAACTTGGCCGCTAGGGCGGTCGGCGCGCGCGAGGTGCATCTCGTCCTGCACCGGGGGTCGCGGGCCGCAGCAGTGGTGACCGCCGCGCTCGCCGAGCGCAAGCGCCACCGGATCGACTCGGTGAAGGTGCAGCTCCACCACGTGCCGGCGCGCTACGTCGCCAGCGAGGAGTCGGCGCTGGTCCAGTTCCTCAACGGGGGTCCGGCCAAGCCGACCTTCACCCCGCCTCGCCCGTACGAGAGCGGGGTCGGGGGGCGTCCCACCCTGATCAACAACGTGGAGACTCTGGCCCACGTCGCCCTGCTCACCCGCTACGGTCCGGGCTGGTACCGCTCCGTGGGTGACCCGGACGAGCCAGGGACGACGCTGGTCACCGTGGACGGTCCCTACGCCGCACGTTCGGTCATCGAGGTGGAGACGGGCACGACCGTCGACGAGGTGCTGGCCGCGGGCGGCGTGCAGCTGGCCGACTGCCAGGCGATCCTGGTCGGCGGCTACTTCGGCACCTGGATCTCGCCTGCCACAGCGCACAGGCTTCCGCTGACACACGCCTCGATGCGTTCGGTCGGTGGCGCGGTCGGCGCCGGCATCGTGCTGGGGCTGCCGTTTCACAGCTGTGGGCTGACGGAAACCGCTCGGGTGGCGTCCTACCTCGCGGCCCACAACGCTGGACAGTGCGGGCCGTGCTTCAACGGGTTGCCTGCCATCGCCGGTGCGTTGCAGCGTCTCGCGCACGGTCCGTGGGACGAGCGCATGACGACGCCGCTCAACCGCTGGCTGAGCGTCGTGCCGGGCCGTGGGGCCTGCAAGCACCCGGATGGGGCAATTCGCCTGATCGCCAGCTGCCTGCAGCTGTTCTCCGCCGACGTGGACGCCCATCGCAGTGGGTTTGCCTGCCGCTACGTCGGGGCGCGTCCGGTGCTGCCCGTCCCCGACCTGTCGGCCGCCCGCGGACCGTGGAGGTGACCATGCGCGTGGTTGTCAATCCCATCGACTGCACGGCCCACGGGCTGTGTGCCGAGCTGCTCCCGGAGTGGATTCAGCTCGACGAGTGGGGCTACCCCGCTGTCGACTCCGCGACGCTGCCGGACCAACTGGTCTCGCACGCCCGGCGAGCAGCAGCAGCCTGCCCAACGCTGGCACTGCGCCTGCAGCAGTGAGTCAGCCGCGGGACGCGTCGAAGCCGTGCGGGGCCCGTCGGTCGTCGTGCGAGGTCCAGGACGAGGCGGACGGGAGCAAGGCGCTGGCCAGGGCGACTCCGGCAACCAGCGACACCGCGACGATGGCCATGCGCAGCATGCTGGCCCGGTGGGTCGCCACTGAGCGCACTTCCGTGGCAGACATGCTGACGGCCTCGCGCAGGTGCCCCAGGACGTGGACGGTCATCACTGCGAACCACAGGAAGAAGCTGGCCTTGTGGGCTGTGAGCAGCAGGTTGTTCCGGTCGCCGCCGACGATCAGGCCGATCCCGGTCCCCAGCACCAGCAAGCTTGTCAGGATCACCAGCGGGCCGAGGACGCGCAGTATCAGGTGAGGCGGCCCCTTCGCGACGTAGGGGGCCGAGCCGGAGTAGTAGCGAACGAATCGGTAGCCGGTGGTGAGGGACTTGAGGATCACCGGCCCGAGCAGGAGCACGCCCAGGTAGATGTGCAGGGTGATCAGCTCGCGCACCCGCAGGATCGTGGCTCCTTCAACCGCCAGCAACGCCAGCAGCACCATTCCCGTGATGGACGTCAGCCGGGAGTTGCCCTCCACATCGGTTGCGCTGACGCGGCCCATCCAGCAGTACCTCTCCGCGAGCGCCGTCCGATGCTGTCGGCTCAGCATCGACCGGATATCTTCGAAAATTCTTGGAGACGACGGGCCGCTTCTCTTGACTGATTCAAGAAAACCGACAACGATTCAGGCATGCCCGCGCCGACAGAGCTGGAGCTCGAGGACGAGCTGAGGCGAGCAGCTCTCCGGGTGACCCGCCCGCGTATGGCCGTGCTCGCGACCGTGCACGAGCACCCGCACACGGACACGGACACGATCCTGCGGCGCGTACGCGAAGGTCTGCCCGAGGTGTCCCACCAAGCCGTCTACGACGTGCTGCGGGCGCTGACGACGGCCGGTCTCCTGCGCCGCATCGAGCCGGCCGGCTCCGTGGCTCGCTACGAGGCCCGGATCGCCGACAACCACCACCACGCCGTGTGCCGGTCGTGCGGCGTGATCGCCGACGTCGACTGTGCCGTCGGTGTCACTCCGTGCCTCACCGCTTCCAACGACCAAGGGTTCGTGATCGACGAGGCCGAGGTCGTCTACTGGGGACTTTGTGCCTCGTGCGTCACCAGAACCGGAACCTGATTCGCCAGCAAGACAGCCCTGAGTCCTGCCAATTCCTGGCCACGATGTACCGGAAGGAACTCCCGTGTCTGAGCACCATCACCACCACGATGCCGTTGTCGGAGACATGCAGTCGGAGGAGAGCGAGGCCCAGTGCCCCGTCGTGTCGGTCGGCCCCCGCAACCACCCGGTCGAGGGCGGCGGAAACCGGGACTGGTGGCCGAACCAGCTCAACCTCAAGATCCTGCGTAAGCACCCGGCCGTCGCCAACCCGATGGGCGCGGACTTCGACTACGCGGCTGCGTTCAACTCCCTCGACCTCGACGCGCTGACCCGTGACGTCGACGCCCTCATGACCGACTCGCAGGACTGGTGGCCGGCGGACTTCGGCCACTATGGGCCGCTGTTCATCCGGATGGCGTGGCACAGCGCCGGCACCTACCGTGAGAGTGACGGCCGGGGCGGCGCCGGAGCGGGCATGCAGCGCTTCGCTCCGCTGAACAGCTGGCCGGACAATGCCAACCTCGACAAGGCCCGTCGACTGCTCTGGCCGGTGAAGAAGAAGTACGGCAACAAGATCTCGTGGGCAGACCTGATGATCTTCACCGGCAACCGGGCGCTGGAGACGATGGGTTTCACGACGTTCGGGTTCGGTGGCGGACGTGCTGACGTGTGGGAGCCGGACGAGGACGTCTACTGGGGCCCGGAGAGCACCTGGCTCGGCGACGACCGCTACACCGGTGACCGCGAGCTCGAGAAGCCTTTGGCAGCAGTGCAAATGGGTCTCATCTACGTCAACCCGGAGGGGCCGAACGGCCACCCGGACGCGCTCGCTGCCGCCCGCGACATCCGGGAGACGTTTGCGCGGATGGCGATGAACGACGAGGAGACTGTCGCCCTGATCGCCGGCGGCCACACCTTCGGCAAGACCCACGGTGCGGCCACCCCCGAGGGGAACATCGGCCCGGAACCCGAGGGCGCGCCGCTGGAGCAGCAGGGACTCGGCTGGGCCAACAGCTTCGGCAGCGGAAAGGGCCGGGACGCGATCACCAGCGGCCTGGAGGTGACCTGGACGCCGGCGCCGACAGAGTGGTCCAACGACTTCTTCGAGACACTGTTCGGCTACGAGTGGGAGCTGACCGCCAGCCCGGCTGGTGCCCACCAGTGGCAGCCGAGGGACGGCGCCGGCACCAACGCGGTGCCGGACCCCGAGGACCCGACGCTGCGTCGCGTACCGACGATGCTCACCACCGACCTGGCCCTTCGGGCGGATCCGGTGTACGAGCAGATCTCGCGTCGTTTCCTTGACCAGCCGCAAGAGTTCGCGGATGCCTTCGCCAGGGCGTGGTTCAAGCTGACCCATCGCGACATGGGTCCGATCCAGCGCTATCTGGGTCCGCTCGTCCCGCAGGAGCGGTTGATCTGGCAGGATCCGCTGCCGTCGGTCGACCACGAGCTGGTCGATGACGCGGACGTCGACGGTCTCAAGGCGGACCTGCTCGGCTCCGGACTGTCGGTGGCCCAGCTCGTCGCCACGGCCTGGGCCTCGGCCTCCACGTTCCGAGGCAGTGACAAGCGTGGCGGCGCCAACGGTGCCCGCATCCGGCTCGAGCCGCAAAATGGCTGGCAGGTCAACGATCCCGAGCAGCTTGCCGGTGTGCTCCGGACGCTCGAAGGCGTGCAGCAGGCCTTCAACTCTGCCCGGGCCGGGGGCAAGCAGGTGTCACTGGCCGACGTCATCGTGCTGGGTGGCACGGCCGCTGTGGAGAAGGCGGCCAAGGACGCCGGATACGAGGTTGCCGTGTCCTTCAGCCCCGGTCGTACCGACGCGTTGCAGGAGCAGACCGACGTCGAGTCCTTCTCCGTCCTCGAGCCGACGGCGGATGGTTTCCGCAACTACGCCGGCAAGGGGCAACGCCTTCCCGCGGAATACCTTCTGGTCGACCGGGCCAACCTGCTCGACCTCAGCGCGCCCGAAATGACCGTCCTGGTCGGTGGTCTGCGTGTCCTGGGCGCCAACAGCGCGCAGTCGCCGCTCGGTGTCCTCACCAGCCGGCCGGGTCTGCTGACCAACGACTTCTTCGTCAACCTGCTGGACTTGGGCACTACCTGGAAGCCCACGGCGTCCGACCCGGATGTCTTCGAGGGCAAGGATTCTGCGACCGGCGACGTCCGTTGGAGCGGCAGTCGCGTCGATCTCGTCTTCGGCTCCAACTCCGAGCTGCGTGCCCTCGCCGAGGTCTACGCCAGCGACGACGCGCAGGAGAAGTTCGTCCGCGACTTCGCGGCGGCGTGGACCAAGGTCATGGACCTGGATCGGTTCGACCTGGGCTGATCCTCGGGTGGGCCTCCGACTCCGGTCGGGGGCCCCCGCGACCTCAGATCTGGATCAGGGCGAACACGATCGACGCAGCCAGCAGGACGGTCCCGACGACCAGGACTGCTCGGGTAGCCCAGACGTGACGCATCGTCGCCTCCTCAGACCATGTCGAAGCGCTCGGTGCTGACCTGCCCGAACGGGACGCCGACGTCGACGAGGACGTCCTCCATGGCGTCCATCATCGCCTCGGAGCCGCAGATCAGGTACTCGTACCGGAGAAACTGCCGGGGGAGGTGACGGTTGAGCACGTCGGCGTTGATCCGGCCGGACTCGCCCTGCCAGCCCGTTGGCGGCTCGCTCAGGACGTGTACCACGCGCAGGTTGGGCAGCTCGGTGCACAACGCTTCGAGCTCCTCCCTGAAGATGATCTCGTCGTGGCTTGCGCTTGCGTAGAACAGCGTCACGGGACGCACGTCCTCGCGCTCCCGCATGGTCAGCAGCATGCTGTACAGCGGGGTCACCCCGACGCCGCCGGCGATGAACACGTAGCCGGGGGCCGGACGACGGTCCATCGAGAAGACCCCGTGCGGGCCGTCGACGTAGACCTTGGAGCCGGGGGTGATCTCGGGCACCGTAGCGGTGAAGTCGCCGGCGGACTTGATCGTCATGCTCACCGGTCCACCGGCTGGGGTGTCACCCATGGAGGAGAACGAGAACGGGTGCTGCGTGATGGTGAACGGGGACCGGTTGACGGCGATCCAGCCGAACTGTCCGGGGTCGAACGCAAACCCGGCGTGACCGACCGGTTCGATCACGAGAGTGCTGGCGTTGCCGAGCTCGGGGTCCACGCGGACCACGCGCCACGGTTTGCGCAGGCGCAGCAGGGGACTGACGACGCGGATCCAGGCGAGGAGGAAGATGAGGCACCCGATGTAGCCGTCGTAGACGAGGCGGCGGACGACCCCCGTGACGTAGTAGCCGACGAGGCTGGCGTGCAGCAGCGCGCACAGCACCACCACGACGGCGATGATGCCGTGCCACCGCTGCCAGGACTCGTAGCTGATGCGCAACCGCTGGCGCCATACCGACAGCACCACCAGCACGACGAGAGCCACGACGCTCGTCACGGCGAACCGGGCTCGCCACGGTGCGGTCCACAGGTTCAGCAGCTTGAGGTACTCGGTGTCGGCGATGAACAGCAGCACGGGATGTGCGACGACGAACGTCAGGGCTACGTACGAGATCTGCTTGTGGAATTTCAGGAGCACGTCAATGCCGAAGGGCGCTGCGACGACCTTGAATCGTGCTACGAGTGCGAATTGCAGAGCCAGAATTGACAGTCCGACAAACCCGAGGGCCACGGACAGCTCGATGAGAAATGCCCGCCCCGGCGGAGTGGGCTGGCCAGCCGCCAGGCCGAGCGGAAGCAGGCAGAACACGAGGTAGGCCCCGAACCATCCGAAGCCAGTGACGAAACTTCTCATGCCGGTCGTGCCTTCACGGTCGAAACGTAGCATGCTGCGCCGACGCCCGGTGAGCCAGGATTCCTGAATGGATGAGCGCGGTACACCAGTTGAATCAGTGGCAAAAACCGCGTGAACGATGGTATTGCTGAGGTGGTGATGCGGAGGCGGGGCTGAGCGAACCCATGCCCTCCTGCTACCGTCCGGGATAGCCAGCCGCGATCATGAAACGCCCAGCGCAGGAGGTTTCCCGTGACGTTGACAGCTGAGGGAAAGCGGTTGGCAGCCGCGCGCGATGGCGGTTGGCGCCAGTGGGGCCCTTACCTGAGCGAGCGTCAGTGGGGGACCGTGCGCGAGGACTACAGCGACGACGGCGACGCCTGGAACTACTTCACCCACGACATGGCCCGATCCAGGGCCTACCGCTGGGGTGAGGACGGGCTGGCCGGGCTGTGCGACGACAAGGGCCTGATGTGTTTCGCCCTGGCCTTGTGGAACGGCAACGACCCGATCCTCAAGGAGCGGCTGTTCGGTCTGACCAACAGCGAGGGCAATCACGGCGAGGACGTGAAGGAGTACTACTTCTACGTCGACAACGTGCCCACACACTCCTGGATGCGCTGGCGCTACAAGTATCCGCAGCAGGCATTCCCGTACCTCGACCTGGTGAAGACCAACAGGGACAGGGGTTTTCGCGACTCCGAGTACGAGCTGCTGGACACCGGCATCTTTGACGGCGGCCGCTACTTCGACATCGAAGTGGACTACGCCAAGGACGGGCCGACCGACATCCTCGCCCGCATCAAGGTCAAGAACCGTGCGACGGAACCTGCGCCGATCCACGTCCTGCCGACCCTGTGGTTCCGCAACACCTGGTCCTGGGGCGAGCAGTCGGCCAAGCCGACCCTGAGCGCTGTCCCTGGTGTCCGGTCGTGCGTCGCCGCACACCACGACCGGGTCGGTGACTACTGGCTGCACGTCCGTGCCGACGTCGACCTGCTGTTCTGCGAGAACGACAGCAACACCGTCCGGCTCTGGGATCAGCCCAATGCCTCGGCCTATGTCAAGGACGGCGTGGACCGGGCCGTGGTCCACGGCGAGCAGGGTGCTGTCAACCCGGTCGGCGGCACCAAGGTTGCCGCGCACTGGCAGGCGATCGTCCCTGCCGGCGGCGAGGTGGTGCTCGAGCTGCTGCTGACGGCCGCGGCACCATCAGGCACCGACCCGTTCGCAGGCTTCGACGACGTGATGACGCTCCGTGAGGCCGAGGCCGAGGAGTTCTACGCCTCGATCACTCCCGCGTCGGTGGACGCGGACCAGGCACTGGTGATGCGGCAGGCGCTCGCCGGCATGCTCTGGACCAAGCAGCACTACTACTTCGACCTTGACCTGTGGCTGCGCGAGCACTCCGGCCACCCGTTGCGGCCGCCAACCCGGCTCGGCGTGCGCAACCAGCAGTGGGCGCACATGGTGAATGACGACGTCATCTCGATGCCGGACAAGTGGGAGTACCCCTGGTACGCCGCCTGGGACCTGGCGTTCCACACGGTGCCGCTGGCCATGGTCGACCCGGACTTCGCCAAGGAGCAGCTGTCACTGATGCTCTCGAGCACCTACCTGCACCCGTCGGGCCAGATCCCGGCGTACGAGTGGAACTTCGGCGACGTCAATCCGCCGGTTCACGCCGCGGCGCTGACTATCGTCTACGGGCTCGGCATTCGCGGCGGCGGCCGTACCGAGCCACTCACCACGCCCGCGGAGAGTGACGCAGAGCTGGCCTTCCTGGCCGAGGCGTTCAACCTGCTGCTGGTCAACTTCACCTGGTGGGTCAACCGCAAGGACCCCAGCGGCAAGAGTCTTTTCCAGGGCGGCTTCCTGGGACTCGACAACATCGGCGTCTTCGACCGCAGTGCCGCGTTGCCCGGCGGCGGCACCCTCGAGCAGTCCGACGGCACGGCGTGGATGGCGTTCTTCAGCCAGAGCATGTTGGAGCTCGCGCTGGCCCTGGCCGACCGCGACCCCGCGTACGAAGGCTTCGTGGTCAAGTTCGTGCACCATTGGTTCCAGATCGCGGCGGCGATGGACCCCCTCGGCGACCACCCGGACGAGATGTGGGACGACGAGGACGGCTTCTTCTACGACGTGCTGCGGATGCCCGACGGCAGCGGTCGGAGGATCAAGGTGCGCTCCCTGGTCGGGCTACTTCCCTTGTGCGCCACGGCAGTTCTGCCGGAGAACCTGCTCGATCGGTTCCCGCGGGTGGCGGACCAGCTGCGCGAGTACTTCGGCCGCAACGCCGATCTGCTCGGCGGTACGTCGGACCCGCGGGTGCCAGGTGTCGACGGACGGCGGTTGCTCGCCCTCGTCGACGAGCACAAGCTCCGGCGCATCCTCGAGCGCATGCTGGACGAGGAGCGGTTCCTCGGCCCCCACGGCATTCGCTCTGTCTCCAAGTGGCACGAGGAGCACCCGTACACCATCGACGTCGAGGGGATGCCGTTCACCGTTGGCTACGAGCCGGCCGAGTCCCGCAACGGGATGTTCGGCGGCAACTCCAACTGGCGCGGTCCGGTGTGGTTCCCGGTCAACATCCTGCTGGTCCGGTCGCTGCTGGCGTTCTACCTCTACTACGGCGACAACTTCCGGATCGAGTGCCCGACCGGCTCCGGCGTGGAGATGAACCTGTACGAGGTGGCGGAGGAGCTCGGCCGTCGTCTGACGACCACCTTCACCAGGGGCGAGGATGGTCGCCGACCGGTCTTCGGTGGCGCGGAGCTGTTCCAGGACGACCCCAGCTGGGGCGACAACATCTTGTTCTACGAGTACTTCCACGGCGACAACGGCGCCGGCATCGGTGCTTCGCACCAGACCGGTTGGTCGGGGCTGGTGGCCAGGGTGGTCCAGCTGTTCGCTGGCACCGACGCGGAGACCTTCCTGCACGGGGCCACTCGGCCGTCGGCCTAGCCTGGGCGGGTGTGCCTCCGGAGTGGTGCCGCCGGAGTGTTGGCGCCAGGGTGACGGAAAACGTGCACTTGAGCGCCAACACTCGGCAGCGCCGGCTGGGAAACGACGCATGCTGGTCGTGGTGTGACAGCCGCTGTTCAGCGCCGTAGGTCCAGCGAGCCCGCCTAGCGGCGGCGGGCCAGGGCCTTTCCGAGCTCCCAGCCGACGAACAGCACGAGGGCGGGGAGGGCCCCGAACAACCACTGGGTGCTGGTCAGGCCGGCGGCACCGAGCAATGACGTGAGGCTGCCGCCTCGGGCTACCAGGATGGCCAGGACGATCTCGATCAGCGCGGTGATGTTGAGCGTCCGGTTGTCGAACGTCTCGAGCTGCACGATCGTCGCCTTCTCGTCACGGGACTCGAAAGCTGCGATGACCAGCATCAACGAGAACGCCACCAGGCCCATGGTGCTGGCGATCGGCAGGCTGTCGTAGGAACTCTTTCCCGACACGATCAGGGTGTCGATGGCGATCGACATGAACACCCCGACCAGCCCCACCGTCGCGATGACAGCTGGCGTCATGATCGACGCAGCGCGGGGGCGAGGCTTGCGCTTCATCAGGCCGGGAGTCTCCTTGTCCAGGCCCAGGGCGATGCCGATCGGTGCGGTGATCAGGAAGTTGATCCAGAGGATCTGCACGGCCGAGAAGGGTTGGCCGCCGGCGATGTTGAACACGCTTGCCACCAGGAACGTGACGACGTACGCGACCAGCGCCACCAGCATGAAGCGGATGTACTTCAGCATGTTGTCGTAGAGCTTGCGGCCCTCGGAGACGGCGCGCACGATCGTCGCGAAGTTGTCGTCCGTGAGGATCATCCGGCCCGCGTTCTTGGCGACCTGCGTGCCCGAGCCCATCGCGATGCCGATGTCGGCAGCCTTGATCGCGGGCGCGTCGTTGACGCCGTCGCCGGTCATCGCGACGACCTCGCCCTTCTTGCGGAGGGTCTCGACCATGAGCACCTTGTGCTCCGGTGCGACCCGTCCGACCACCCCGATGTCGTCGATGCGAGCGAGGCGCTCCTCCTCGGACATGGCAGCGAGCTCGGTGCCCAGGATGGCCTCGCCGGGGATCCCGAGCTGCTTGGCCACGGCGGCACCGGTGACCACGTCGTCGCCGGTCACCATCCGAACCCGGATGTTCGCTGACTGGGCGGCTCGAACCGCGTCCAGGGACTCCGGTCGCGGCGGGTCGATCATGCCGACGAGCGCCGTCATCTGCAGACCCTGCACGAGGGAGAGCAGGTCGCCCTCGGGGTCGAAGTCGCTCGGGTCGATGTCCTTCATGGCGGCGGCCATGATGCGCAGGCCGAGGCTGCCCAGTCGCTCCATCTCCCGGTCAGCACGCTGGTTGGCGTCGTCGGTCCACGGCACGGTCGCGCCCTTGGCGAGCGCCGAGGTGGCTCGGCCGATCACTGCCGGTCCGGCGCCCTTGACGAACATCCGGACGACGTCCTTGCCCGACGCGTCCTTCGCTTCGCAGAACGCGGCCATCAGCTTGTAGGTCGGGTCGAAGGGCAGCGTCGCCAGCCGGGGGTAGGCCGCACGGGTGCCCTCGATGTCGAGGCGGACCTTTTCGCCGAGCACCAGCAGCGCGCCCTCGGTGGGGTCGCCGACGACCTTGCCGTTGACCAGCTTGGCGTCGTTGGTGATCAGGAACGGGAGGATCGCTTCCTCGATGGTGTTGGTGTTGCCGACGGTGTGCCGGACCTCGCCGTCAAGGCCGTACCCGATGCCGCTGATCGCGTAGCGGTCCGTGGGGTCGATGACCTCGACGACCGTCACCTGGTTCATCGTGAGGGTGCCGGTCTTGTCGGAGTTGATCGCGGACGTTGACCCCAGCGTCTCCACCGAGTCGAGGCTCTTCACCACGGCCCCGTGCGTCGCGAGGTCGCGTGACCCGCTGGACAAGATGACCTGCAGCACCGTGGGCATGGCCATGGGCACGGCGGCCAGGGCCAGTGCGATGGCCGTCGTGAAGATCGTCTGGGCGGAGTCGCCTCGGGAGAGCCCGAGGGCGAACATGATCGCGATGGTGAGCCCCGCGGCACCGGCGATCCACAACGTCAGCGTGTCGAGCTGCTTGGTCAGCGGCGTCTTGAGACTGGGTGCCGACTTCAGCATGCCGGAGATCCGACCCACGGCGGTGTCGGCGCCGGTCCCCGTGACGATCATGACGCCGGCGCCGTGAGTCACCGGAGTGTTCATGAAGGCCATGTTCGACTGGTCGCCCAGAACCGGGTCGGGGTCGGTGACGACGTCGGAGTCCTTGGACGCCGGAACGCTCTCGCCGGTCAGCGCCGACTCGTCGATCTGCAGCGAGGTGGTTTCGACCAGTCGTCCGTCGGCGCAGACGTCGTCACCGGCCGCGAGCAGCACCGTGTCACCGACGACCACCTGGTCGGCGTCCACCTTGACCTCGATGCCGTCCCGGCGGACCCTGGCCGTGGTCTTGAGCATGGACTGCAGGGCGTTCATGGCGCTCTCGGCCTTGCCCTGCTGGCGCAGGCCGCCCAGCGCGTTGAGAGCCGTGATCAGCAGCACGGCGATGCCGGTCGCAATCTCGCCGATCGCCATCGAGGCGACGCCGGCGGCCACCAGGATGATCTGCATGTACGACCGGTACTGCGCGAGGAACAGCTTCCAGCCGGGCGGGGCCTGCTCGGCCGGCAGCGCGTTGGGCCCCGCCTGTGCCAGGACCTCCGCCGCTCTGGCCGAGCTGAGACCGGTGGCGGGGTCGACGCCGAGCTTGCGCGCCACCGCGTCCGGAGACAGGGCAAACCACTTCTCCGGCGCTGGTTGGATAGTGGTGCCCGAGCTCGCGGTGGTGTCGGTCATGCGCTGTTCCTTTGCCTGGGGTTGGATCCGGACCTAGAAGAGCGCTGGCACGTGGTGGCGTTCCACGTCCGGCTCCTGGTATCCCCCCGGTCGCGGCTTTCTCGGCATGACGGTGTTGTTGGGCGGCAGCGGCTCGTACGGAATCTCGCTGAGCAAGTGCGAGATGATGTTGAGCCGTCCGCGCTTCTTGTCGTCGTTGTCCACGACGAACCACGGTGCCCACGGGGTGTCGGTCGCCTCGAACATCGCGTCGCGAGCACGACAGTAGGCGTAGTGCTTGCTGTAGGACTTGAGATCCGTCGGCGACAGCTTCCAGATCTTGCGAGGATCCTCGATCCGGTTGCCGAGCCGCCGCGTCTGCTCGTCGACGCTCACGTTGAGCCAGTACTTGATCAGGATGATCCCGTTGTCGACCATCGCCTGCTCGACGGCTGGCGCCTGCATCAGGAACTTCTCGGTCTCCTCCGGCGTGCAGTAGCCCATGACCCGCTCGACCCCGGCGCGGTTGTACCAGCTGCGGTCGAAGATCGCGACCTCTCCCGCGGCCGGGAAGTGGGCGACGTAGCGCTGGATGTACATCTGTGACTTCTCGCGCGCCGTCGGGGTGGGAAGCGCGATGTGCTTGAACACCCGAGGGCTGGTCCGCTCGGTGATGCGCCGGATCGTGCCGCCCTTGCCCGCCGAGTCCAGGCCCTCGAACACGATGCAGACCTTGGCGCCGGTGGACTTGACCCACTCCTGCAGGGCCACCAGCTCGCCCTGCAGCCGGCGCATCTCCTTCTCGTACGCCTTGCGCTTCATCGCCGGCTTTGCCGCGGGCGCGGCGTCTTCGTCCGAGGCGTTAACCGGGGCGCTGGTCCGTTCATGCTTCGTCGACTTCTTGCCCATCGCGCGTCTCCTGTCCGGAGCTGACCGGATTGTTCTACCGCGACGAACTCTAGCCGCCGGATGAAAAGTTGATCAATTTGTGCTGACGGACACGCAGACGGCAGGTGACGGCGGACTAGAGCCAGCCGTTGCGCCGGAACAGCCGGTAGAGGCCGGCGCAGGCGGTGGCGATCACGCCGAGGGCGATGAAGTAGCCGTAGCGCCAGCCGAGCTCCGGCATGTGCTGGAAGTTCATGCCGTAGATGCCGGCGATGGCGGTCGGCACCAGGGCGATGGCTGCCCACGCCGAGATCTTGCGCATGTCCTCGTTCTGGCGCACCGCGATCTCGTTCTGGCGTACGGCGATCAGGCTCTGCCTGGCTGCTACGCGCGACATGTCGGCCTGCAGGATGTCGGTCAGGAGGCGGTCGTGGCCCTCGATCGCGTCCGCCGCGCGGAGCAGGTGGTCGTACACGTCCCGGAAGTAGGGGGAGGCCGACTCGGCCACGCCGGGCACGGTGCTGTTCGCCAGTCGCTGCAAAGCGGTGCCCAGGGGCAGCACCGCCCGGCGGAACTCCGCGATCTCGCGCTTGAGCTTGTAGATGCGCTCGGAGTGGTCGTCCGTGCTCTCGCTGAACACCTGGGTCTCGATCTCGTCGACGTCCTCGTCGATGTAGCGGATGGCCTCCTCGTAGCCGTCGACGACGAGGTCGGCAGCCCGCCACAACAGTCCCGTGGTTCCGTGCTGGAGCAGCTCGCCGTCACTTGCGTCCACCTCGGTGCGGACCCGGCGAAGGACGTCGCTCTCTCCATGACGCACCGAGACCGCGAAGTTCGGGCCGAGGAACATGGCGATCTCGGCGATCTCGACGACCTCGTCGTGGTCGACGTAGCGCACCGGCTTGAGCACGACGAAGACCACGTCACCGTAGATCTCGAGCTTCGGACGCTGATGGGCCTGGACGGCGTCCTCGACCGCCAGGGGCGGAAGCCGGAACTCCTTGGCAACGACGGCGACCTCGTCCGGAGTCGGCTGCTGCAGACCGATCCAGACGAAGCCGGTGGTCTCCCGCGCGACCTGGCGGGCCTTCTTCAGCGGCACCCGACCGGGGCGCCGACGCCCGTTCTCGTAGACCCCGCAGTCGCCGATGACGTCGTCCATGTCCCGCTTGACCAGCTTGGTGGGCTTGCGGTCCTGCGCTGGCTCCGGCTGCTCGGTCGCTGGCGCGCTCTTGCGCGGGATCAGGCCCTTGACCCGAACCAGGGCACGGATCCGATCCTCGAAATCGCTGCTGGTCACGTCTGCTCCCACCCGGTCGGCTGCCCTCAGTATCGCGCCCCCTGGTCCTGAGTTGCACGTCGCTGTCAGCCGGGTACGGCCACCCGCTCCATCTCCGGAGCGGGCAGACCTGCCTCGCCGGTGCCGTCCACGGTCGGGAGCAACCGGTCCAGCCATGTTGGCAGCCACCAGTTCCGCTTGCCCAGCAGGGTCATCGTGGCCGGCACCAGGACCAGCCGCACGACCGTGGCGTCGAGCAGGATGGCCGTGGCCAGCCCGAGGCCCATCATCTTGGTGGCGGGGTCAGCGCCGAGGACGAAGCCGAAGAACACGCAGACCATGATCAGGGCAGCCGAGGTGATGACTCTCGCTGTGCTGGCGACGCCGTGGACCACGGACGCAGTGTTGTCCTTCGTACGCGTGTACTCCTCGCGCACCCGTGACAGCAGGAACACCTCGTAGTCCATGGACAGCCCGAACAGGATGGCGAACATGAACATCGGGATGAACGCGATGATGGGCACCGTTTCCTGAAGCCCGATCAGGTCCTTGCCCCAGCCCCACTGGAAGACCATGACGATGACGCCGTACGCGGCTCCGATGCTGAGCAGGTTCATGACCGCCGCCTTCAGTGGTACGACGACGGACCGGAACACCACCGTGAGCAGCAGGAACGACAGCAGGACCACAGCTGCGATGAACACAGGGAGCCGGTTGCCGACCCGGTGACCGAGGTCGGCCCAGGTTGCTGTCTGGCCGCCGACATGCGCTGTCGCCGGGCTGTGACCGAGTGCGGCCGGGAGGACCGTGGTACGGAGTCGGGTGATGGTGTCGAGGGTGGCCCGGTCCTGCGGAGCTGTCGTGGGAAAGGCGAGCAGGGTTGCGACGCCGGCCTCGGTGTTGACGTCGGCTGGAGCGACGGCGGCGATGCCCCTGTCAGCCGCGACGGCCGTGGCCACCGGCCCGACGACGGCGCGGTCGGCCGAGATGTCGATGGCGATCAGCAGCGGGCCGTTGGTGCCAGCTCCGTACCCGCTCGCCACCAAGTCGTACGCCTGTCGCTCGGTCCGGCTCTGCGGGAGCGATCCCTGGTCGGGGAAGCCCAGTCGCATGGCCACGGCCGGCAGAGCAAGAGCGACGAGCAGGACCAGCGAGCCCAGCGCGTACGGCCACGGGTGCCGGGAGACGTGGCCGCCCCAGCGCACCCACCGGGCGCTCGGGCCGGCGCTCGTGAGGTGCTGGCGGCCGCGACGGTTGATCCGGTGGCCCACGAGCCCGAGGGCGGCCGGCAGCAGGGTGAGTGAAGCGAGCACCATGACGAGCACGATGATCGAGATGGCCACGCCTGCCTCGGTGAGGAACGGGATGCCCGCGACGGCCAGCCCGAGGATGGCAATGACCACGGTGCCGCCGGCGAAAAGGACGGCTTGGCCGGCTGTGGCCATCGCCCTGCCGACGGACTCCTCGACCGTGAGCCCGCTGGCGAGGAACTCGCGATGCCTGGTCACCAGGAACAGGGCGTAGTCGATGCCGACCCCGAGGCCGACCATGGCGCCTACAACCGGTGCCCAGCTGGGGATCTCGACGACATAGGTGACCAACGACAGGGAGCTGATGCTGATGGCGAGGCCGAACAGGGCCAGGCCGATGGGCAGCCCCATCGCTATTACGGAGCCGAAGGCCAGCAGCAGGATGACGACGGCGGCGGCCAGGCCGATGACCTCGCCGATGCTGGTGCCGTCGTCCTCGAACGTGAAGAACAGCTCGCCGCCCTCCTCGATGGTCAGCGGCGAGGCGGCTCGGCCTCGCACCGCCGCTTGCTTGAGGTTCTTCAGGTCACCGGCGTTGAGCTTTTCGACCACGGGGTACTGCACGCGGATCAGCGCGACCCTGCCGTTGGGGGAGACGGAACTGTTCAGGGCGAGGACCTTCGGCAGCTGACGGAGCTGTGTTTCCATGGCTTCCAGGGCGTCTCGGGCCTGCGCCGAACCGGCAAACGTGACCTTGGGGTTCTTCGGGGACAGCACCACCTGTGCCGTGACGCCGGCGGTGTGCGTCTGGGCGTGGCGCTGAAGGTCGGCCGCTTGCTGTGAGTCAAGGCCCGGCACGACGAAAGACTCCTTCAGCGTGCGGCCGATCCCGGCGGAGAGGCTGAGAACCACGATGAAGAGCGCGACCCAGGTGCCGATGACGGCCAGCGGGCGGCGCGCGCACCGGCGGCCGGCACGGTAGAGAAATGCGGACATGAATTTCGCCTCGGCTGTCTGTGTGGGTTCGACCCTGAAGAACTCGCGAGCCACATGCTGGCGAAGGGCGCGCACCCGGACATCAGCCGTCCGGACCGGAGTTCCCTCGTCCTATCGGCCGATGCGGGACTGTCACCTTTGCCCGATCCCGGCGACCCGAAAGATCTCTACTCTGGAGCCGTGATGTCCGAGACCGTTCGTTCGCTGCTGGCCGAGCCACGCCTGCCCAACCCGCCACGGCGGGTCTGGCGTGACTGGGTGCTCGTGGGCGTTCTTCTGGTCGCGGCCGTTCTGGAAGCCGTCTTCCGGACCGACCTGCCGTGGCCGGTCTTCGGTTTCATCTTCGGCGCAGTGCCGATTTTCGCTCTGCTGTGGCGCCGGACGCACCCGCTGACCGTGGTCGCTGTGGTTGTCGTGGCCCAGACCATCGCCGACGTCTCCCTGCTGTTCGGGGCCGGTGGCTCGTCGGTGCTGTTCACCACGGCCTACGTGCTGATCCTCCCGTACACCCTGGTTCGGTGGGCATCCGGTCGCGATGTCGTCATCGGGTTCGGGTTCATCCTCGCCAACTGGATCTTCGGCGATCTCGTCAACGCCACCGCCATCAGCGAGATCTTCACCTCACTGGTCTTCCTGCTGTTTCCCGCCAGTGTGGGCGCGGCCGTTCGCTACCGGACGAGCTCGCGTATGCGGGCCCTCGATCAGGTTCGGCTTCGGGAACGCGAACAGCTGGCGCGTGAGCTGCACGACACGGTGGCGCACCATGTCTCCGCCATCGCGATTCGCGCTCAGGCAGGCAGAGTCGTCGGCGCAGCCGATCCTGCCGCGGCCATGGACGCGCTGATCGTGATCGAGGCCGAGGCGTCCAGGGCGCTGACGGAGATGCGGATGATGATCGGCACTCTGCGGGAGGGCGACGAGCCTGCTCTGGCGCCCCAGCAAGGCATTCGGGACATCGCCGGGTTGGCGAGGGTTGCCGGGGCTTCGCTGCGGGTGGACGTCGACCTGTCCGGAGAGCTGGACGACGTCGGACCGTCGTTGGGCGCCGCGATCTATCGACTGGCGCAGGAGTCGATCACCAATGCCGTACGTCATGCGCGTCACGCGACCAGGGTCGACGTCTGTGTCACGGGAGACGACGCAGCAGTGCGCCTGGTCGTCTCCGACGACGGAGAGGCAAGTGCTGGCGGGCACAGGTCCGACGGCTACGGTCTTGTCGGGATGGCCGAACGCGCGGCTCTCCTGGGCGGCACGTTCGAGGCCGGCCCCTCGAACGGTCCCGGATGGACGGTCAACGCTGTGCTGCCCAAGGGGGTGATGGTCCGATGACGATCAGGGTGCTGGTCGCCGACGACCAGGAGCTCATCCGAACCGGCCTGACCATGATTGTTGATGCTCAGCCGGACATGACGGTGGTGGCCACAGCTGCCAACGGTCGCGAGGCAGTGGCGCTCGCCCTCGAGCTGCGGCCGGATGTCTGCCTGTTCGACATTCGGATGCCGGACATGGATGGCATCGAGGCAACCCGACTCCTCGCTGGACCCGACATCGCCGATCCACTAGCCGTTGTCGTCATCACGACCTTCGACCTCGACGAGTACGTGCACGGTGCGCTGAAGGCCGGCGCCAGGGGGTTTCTGTTCAAGGATGCCGGTCCCGAGCTGTTGATCCAGGCCATCCATGCGGCCGCCAACGGCGACGCCCTCATCGCTCCCAACGTGACAGTTCGGCTGCTCGCGGCGTTCTCCGACCGAGGCGTCTCGATGCCGCCCGCGCAGCCGGTTGCGCCGCTTACCGCGCGGGAGGAGGAGGTGCTGGTCACCTTGGCGCGCGGCCGGACCAACACCGAGATCGCCGACGAGCTGCACATCAGCCTGAGCACGGTGAAAACCCACCTGACCAGCCTGATGGGCAAGCTCGGTGCCCGCAACCGGGTCGAGATGGCCACCTGGGCTTACGAAACCGGCCGCATCAAGGCCTGACCGAGGTCCTGCTGACCGGTGGCTCTGTTCACAGCCTCGCTTGCGGCGGCACAATGGCGATGTGGACGAACACACTCCCGTGATCGCCGGTCGCGTGCCGTCGGTGATCGACACCGCCGACCCTCGTTGGAAGTACGTCAGCACGACTCGGCTGCTGGCCTACCTCGAGCACTCGATCAGCGCCGGCCTGCAGTGGACGGTCTTCGAGCCGAACGAGCCGCAGCTGTGGGCGACGGTGCGTCGCAGCGTGGAGGACTTTCTCACGACGGAGTGGCAATCAGGAGCACTCCAGGGGACGAGCCGTCATCAGGCCTTCTTCGTCAAGTGCGACCGGACGACGATGACGCAGAACGATCTCGACAACGGCCGGCTGATCATCGTGGTTGGTGTCGCACCCACGCGTCCAGCTGAGTTCGTCGTGTTCAACATCGGGCAGTGGACGGCCGGCAAGCGGCCGCCGAGCGCATAACCCGAGCAGGTCGGCCCATCAGGCGCCGAACACGACGTCGCCGCCGACGATCGTGGCGGTGACGGTCGAGTCGAGGATCTGCAGCGGCGCCAGCTCGTGCAGATTGCCTGACAGTACGACAATGTCGGCCAGCTTGCCCGCTGCCAGGCTGCCGAGGTCGGCCTCCAGGAAGTTGGCGTAGGCGCTGCCGGAGGTGTACGCCGCCAGGGCGGTGTCGAGATCGATCGTCTCCTCCGTGTTCCACGCCTCGTTCCCGGCGAGATCCGCTCTGGTGATGGCGCTGTAGATGCCGACCATTGGGTCCATCTCTGCGACGTTCCAGTCGCTGGAGAAGGCCAGGGTGGCGCCCGAGTCGGAGAGGCTGCGCATCGCCCACGCGTAGCGCTCGCGTTCCGGTCCAACGTTGGCCCGCCAGTCCCGTACGAGATCGGGCGCACAGTGCCGGGGCTGCATGCAGGCCACGACGCCGAGCTCGGCGAACCGGCCCAGGTCGGCCCGATCGAGGCACTCCACGTGGACGATTTGGTGCCGGGTGTCCCGCTCACCGTGCACCGCGCGGGCGGCGGCGAACGCGTCCAGCGCTGTACGGATGCCTCGGTCACCGATGCCGTGAACGAATGCCTGCAGGCCAAGGCTTTCCAGCCGGATCATCAGCTCAGCGAAAGTGTCGGGCGGCCAGAACGTGCTGCCAGTGCTGGGGTCGTTTGCGTACGGCGCAAGCATCGCTGCGGTGTGCGGCTCGATGACGTCGTCGATGTACAGCTTGACCGGCCCGAGCGTGATGCGACCACCTTTAGACGCTGCCTTGGCGGCGACCACCGCGTCCAGGACGTCGGGTGAGCAGGTCGGGGTGAAGATGACCGCCGCGATCAAGCGCGACTTCAGCTCGCCATCGGACAGGGCTCGCTCGAACAACGGCACATCGTCCAGGCCGTTCTGGGGCTCGACGATCGTCGTGATGCCGAAACGTGCGGCATCCCGCAGGTTGGCGACCAGTCGGCCGTACTGTGCGTCGAGCCCGTACCCCGGTAGCACCGTTTCAAGAGCGCGCTGGCCGGTCGGTGTGAGCCCCATCACCGCGAAGTCGTGCACCCAACCGGTCAGCTCACCCCGATCGACCTCGGCCCGTCCGAACGGCAGGTCGGGACGAGCAGCGGACACGTTCCAGCGACGCAGTCCCTCGGTGTTGAGCCACACGGTGTGGACGTCGTACGAGAACAGCCAGGCCGGCTTGCCTGCGCAGACGTCATCGATCATCGCCACTGTCGGCCGGCCGTCGGGAACCGCTGCGTAGTTCCAGCCTTCGCCCTCGATCCACTCGAGATCCGGGTGGTCGCGGAGGTGGCGGCTGATCCGATCCCGGATCTCGCCCAGGGTCCGCGCGCCGAACAGCGAAACGGCCCCGGGGTTGGAGCCGAGCCGGACGTGGTTGTGCGCATCGATGATGCCGGGGATCACGGTGCCGCCCGCCGCTTCGATATGTCGGGTTGCCGGTCCCGCCAGCGCGAGCACGTCGGCGTCGGAGCCGACGGCCGCGATGCGCTCGCCCGTCACGGCGAGCGCCTCTGCCCGCGGGGCTGGGGGATTCATCGTGCGCACGTCTCCGCCGGTGATGATCAGATCCGCGTACTCCATGAGGTGTCCCTTCGCAGCCGGTCGACGGACCGTACAACGTCCGGGCGCGGACTGCTCTCGGGTCGACGGCCACTGGTACGGGCACTAGCGTTCGGGGGACCAGCCGACGAGGATTGGGTTGACCATGACAGCGCTCGACTACGGCGACACCACTGATTTCGACGACGTTCACCGCGGGTTCATCGGGACCCTCGAGGACCCGCTGATCAAGCGTCCGGACGGCCACGTGGTCTGGGACTGCTCGAAGTACGACTTCATGACCGGTGACGCTCCGGACACTGCCAACCCGAGCCTGTGGCGTCAGGGTCAGCTGGTCAGGGAGCACGGCCTGTACGAGCTGACCGAGGGTGTCTACCAGGTCCGCGGCCTCGACCTGTCCAACATGTCGCTGGTCGAGTCCGACAACGGCGTCATCATCATCGACACGCTGATGTCGAACGAGACAGCTGCTGCCGCACTGGCGCTCTACCGCAAGCACCGCGGCGACCGTCCCGTCACTGCCGTCATCATCTCTCACTCCCACGCCGACCACTTCGGCGGGACCGGCGCCGTAGCGAATGAGAACACGCCGATCTACGCGCCGTCGGGCTTCCTCGAGCACGCGGTCTCGGAGAACGTCTACGCCGGGGCGGCGATGGCGCGCCGTGCGGCGTACATCTACGCGCAGGACCTGCCGTCCGGCCCCGCTGGTCAGATCGGCGCTGGCCTCGGCATGACCACGTCCGACGGCACCGTGTCGTTGATGGCCCCGACGGTTGACGTCACCCACACCGGCCAGGAAGCAGTGATCGACGGGGTGAAGGTGATCTTCCAGGTCACCCCCGGCACCGAGGCACCGGCCGAGATGAACTTCTACTTCCCGGCACAGCGCGCGCTGTGCATGGCGGAGAACGCTACCCACACGCTGCACCAGATCCTGACTCTGCGCGGCGCGGAGGTGCGCGACGCCAGGGCCTGGTCGCGTTACATGGGAGAAGCGATCCGGCTGTTCGGTGCCGACACTGAGGTGGTGTTCGCCTCGCACCACTGGCCGACGTGGGGCACCGAGCGCATCGCGACTTTCCTGTCGCAGCAGCGTGACACCTACGCCTACCTGCACGACCAGACGCTGCGTCGGATGAACCAGGGCCTGATCGGGACCGAGATCGCCGAGACTTTCGAGCTGCCGCCGGCCTTGGACTCGGTCTGGAACAACCGCGGCTACTACGGCTCCTTCAGCCACAACGTCAAGGCGGTCTACCAGCGCTACGTCGGTTGGTACGACGGCAATCCCGCTCACCTGTGGTCCTACCCGCCCGAGCAGGAGGCGACGCGCTACGTCGAGTTCATGGGCGGCGCTGATGCCGTACTCGAGAAGGCCCGCGCCACCCTCGCCGCCGGTGACCTGCGCTGGACGGCGACCGTCGTCAGCCACGTGGTCTTCGCCGACACCAACAATGCCGAGGCCCGCGAGCTGCTGGCGCAGACCCTCGAAAGGCTCGGGCACGGCGCGGAGAACGGGCTGTGGCGCAACATCTACCTGCGTGGTGCCAACGAGCTTCGCGGCCACCTCGCGATCGTGCCGCCCGACCTGAGCACCCCCGAGGTGCTCGGTGCTCTCACGATCGAGCAGCTGTTCGACTCGATCGGCATCCGGGTCGACGGTCTCGCGGCGGCCGACAAGACCGTGTGCATCGACTGGGTCTTCACCGACCTCGACCGGACCTACCGCACCGAGCTGTCCAACGGGGCGCTGATCCACTCCGACGCCGGTTTCGGCATGGGTGAGCCCGGACTCACGGTCACCCTGGCCAAGTCCCAGCTCGTCGGCGTCCTCGCCACGGCCAAGCTGGACTCGGTCAGCCACGCCGGCGACCCGAGGCTCCTGCTCAGCCTCCTGCAGCTGCTCGACACGGTCGACCACCAGTTCGCCATGGTCACCCCCTAGCCCGAGGAAGGCACTCCCCGAGGTAGGGACCGCTTCGTGCCGTCATTCCTGTTCAGCTCGTTCGAGGGCTACCAGCGGCGATTCCTGCGCGCGGACGTGCTTGCTGGCCTCACTGTCTGGGCCGTGCTGGTGCCGGAGTCGTTGGCCTACGCCACGATCGCCGGCGTCTCGCCGGTCGTGGGGCTCTATGCCGCCGTGCCTGCGCTGCTGTTCTACGCGATGTTCGGTTCCTCCAAGCACCTCGTGGTCGGGCCGATGTCGGCGACCGCGGCGCTTTCGGCTGGCATCGTTGCGGTGTACGCCAAGGCGGGCTCCGACAACTACGTGGCCTTCACCGCCGCGCTGGCCATCGTCACCGGTGTCCTGGGACTTGTCGCGGGCCTTGCCCGACTGGGATTCCTGGCCTCGTTCATCTCCGAGCCGGTGCTCAAGGGGTTCATCGTCGGCCTGGCTCTGACGATCATCGCCGGCCAGCTGCCCAAGCTGTTCGGCGTACCCAAGGGCGGCGGCGACTTCTTCCGCCAGATCTGGCACCTGATCGGCGAGCTGGGCAACACCGAGTGGCGGACACTGGCCGTCGGTCTCGTCAGTCTTGCCATCGTGCTGGGGCTGCGGCGCTGGGTTCCTCTGGTACCAGGGTCGCTCGTGGCCGTGCTGGTCGGCATCATCGCGGTCAGTCTGTTCAACCTGGACGACAAGGGCGTCGCGATCGTCGGGCACATCCAGTCCGGGCTGCCGTCCCCGGGACTGCCGAACGTGCACGACTACCGCGACTACTTCGCGCTGGTGGGTGGTGCGGTAGGCGTTCTGCTGGTCGGTTTCGCCGAGGGGCTGGGTGCGGCCAAGACCTACGCGGTCAAGGCCGGCTACGACGTCGACGCCAACAAGGAGCTGATCGGCCTCGGTGCTGCCAACCTCGGCTCGGGGCTTGCCTCCGGCATGGTGGTCAACGGCAGCCTGTCCAAGACCGCGGTCAACGGCGGTGCGGGCGCAAAGTCGCAGGCCTCGGGACTGACGGTCGCGGCGCTGACGGTCGTCACTTTGCTTGCGCTGACGGGGTTGTTCGAGAACTTGCCGGAGGCGACCCTTGCCGCTGTCGTCATCGCGGCGGTCATCGAGCTCGTGGACATCCCGTCGCTGGCCCGGCTCTACCGGGTCTGGACCGGCCGTCTGGGCGGCATCTACGGCTGGGCGGCTCGCGCCGACTTCATCGCCGCACTCGCCGCGATGCTCGGAGTGCTGATCTTCGACACCTTGCCGGGCCTGTTCATCGGCATCGGAGTGTCGCTCACCCTGCTGCTCTATCGCTCGTCTCGGCCGAGGGTTTCCGTGCTGGTACGGGTCGACGACACCAGCGCTGGCGCCGTAGCGGGCGGAGTCTGGGTCGATGTCGAACGCCACCCAGAGGTTGCGATGCCCGACGACGTCGTGGTGCTCCGGGTCGAGTCGGGGCTGTACTTCGCGAACGCCGACCACGTCCGCCAGACGGTGCGTGCGTCGGTCACGTCGACGACCAGTGCCGTGGTCATCGATGCTGAGACCTCGCCGTTCATCGACGTCTCGGCCACGGAGATGCTCGCCCAGCTGTCCGCCGAGCTGAGCAAGGACGGCGTGGCGCTGTTGATTGCCCACGGCATCGGGCAGACGCGTGACGTCCTGCGCAAGGTGGGTGAGGAGGACGGCGTGCAGCAGCAGGTCTTCGCGACAGTCGACGACGCCGTCGCCGCCGTCCGGCAGTCAGGCTAGCCGCCTGCTGGACGAAGGTTGTCTCTCATCCCAAGGCCATGTGTTGTCGCTCTGCTGGAGGGCCGCTGTTCACCGGCCGTTTGCGGCAGCCTTGCCAGCCGGACAACTCCTCTGGCTAGACCTTTGCGAGGGTCGGCACGGCGTCGACCGCGGAAGGACTCGGGACCATGGCATTTCATCCACGGCAGGCAATTTCCGTCGTCGGCGCGGCCGCACTGGTCAGCGTCGGCCTGTCAGCACCGGCGATCGCAGGGCCTCCCGGGCATGCCAAGGCGAAGGCATCCCATGTGCTGCTGCTGTCCGTCGACGGGCTGCACCAGTCCGATCTCGCCTGGTACGTGAAGATCCACCCGCACTCGGCGTTGGCTCAGCTCGTCGCGCGGGGCAGACAGTTCACGAACGCCAGCACTCCGTTCCCGTCCGACTCGTTCCCGGGCATGGTCGCCCAGGTGACCGGGGGAAACCCGAAGACCACGGGCATCTACTACGACGTCAGCTACAACCACGGTCTTGACGCACCGGGTACCCGTGACTGCGCGACAGCGAAGCCCGGCACGATGGTCGCCTTCGACGAGTCGGCCGATCGCGACCTCACCAAACTTGACGCCGGTCAGGGTCTGGCCGGACTGCCGGGCAGCATCCTGTCGATGACCGGGACCCCGCAGACGCTGATCAATCCGGACTCGCTGCCGGTCGACCCGGTCACCTGCCTCCCCGTCTACCCACACTCGTACCTACGGGTCAACACCGTCTTCGAGGTGGCCGCGGCGCACGGTCTCGGGACGGCATGGTCGGACAAGCATCCTGCGTACGAAATTCTCAACGGGCCCTCCGGTCTTGGGATTCAGGACTTGTTCACCCCTGAGATCAACAGCGACACGGCGACCGGCGACTGGACGACGAACAACGCGGACACGCAGACGTACGACACGTACAAGGTCGACGCAGTCCTCAACGAGATCAACGGGTTCGACCACTCGGGTGCCCGCTACGTCGGCGTGCCGGCGATCTTCGGGATGAACTTCCAATCGGTCTCGACGGCCGAAAAGCTGCCGCTCTCCGGTGGGCTCGCGGGTGGCTACCTCGCCGACGGCGTCACACCGGGGCCGTTGCTCAGCAACAGCCTGGACTACGTGAACACCGAGGTTGGCCGGCTGACCTCGGCGTTGCACCACCACAAGCTCGACGCCTCCACGACCGTCATCCTGTCGGCGAAGCACGGCCAGTCCCCGCAGGACGCGAGCTCGCTCAGCCGGATCAGCGACGGGCCGATCCTCGACGCGCTCAACGCGGCGTGGAAGGCCGCCGGTCACAGTGGGGCCGATCTCGTCGCGGGTGCCTCCGACGACGATGCAATGCTGCTGTGGCTGAGCAACCGCTCCGCAGCTGCAGCCAGCTTTGCGGCCGCGTTCCTCAACCACTACGCAGGGAACGGCACCGGCACTGACGGGCAGGCCAAGGCGACCAACGCGGCCGGCGCACCTGCGCCGTACACCAAGGCCGGGCTGTCGAAGATCTACGCCGGGGTGGCCGCTGCTGCCTTCATCGGCACGTCCCACGCCGATGCACGGGTGCCCGACCTGATCGGGATCGCTCAGCACGGTGTCGTCTACACCGGCGGGACCAAGAAGATTGCCGAGCACGGCGGCAACGACCCGCAGGACCGGCACGTGCCGCTGGTCGTCGCCGGTGTCGGGGTCAGCCACGGTACGAGTCCCGCTCGCGTGGAGACCACCGACATCGCGCCGACGATCCTGTCCCTGCTGGGCCTCAACCCCAAGGCGCTGCAGGCAGTGGTCGCCGAGCACACGCCGAGCCTGAAGCTGCACTAGGCGGCTGTCGGGAGCCCGGTGCGACACTGCGGTCGCGCCGGGCTCCCGCCCTCCTACCGCACCGGCCTCAGGGCAACGACTGTTGCTGTACGCGAGGGAGTCTCGCCACCGATCAGAAAGCCGACACCATCGACGACGACGGCCCCGGCGTCGGAGCGCGGGCCCGGCAGGTGCCCGCTGCGCAGGAAGTGCACCCCGTCGACCGACCGGAGGACCGCGGCCGTCGTGCCGTTGGCGGTGCTGCCTCCGGCAAGCCACGCGCTGCCGCCGAGCAGCAGCGCCGACTCGTGGCTCAGAGCCAACGGCAGGTGCCCGACCACAGTGGTGATGCCGGTGCTGAGGTCGATGCGTTGGATGACGTCGACCGGCTTGCGGTTCACGTCGCCGCCGTAGACCAGCACGTCGTGGCCCCTCACGAGGGCTGAGGGGTATCGGACCGGGACCACGAGTCGGCTGAGCACGGTGAACCGACCTCCGGCCCTGCTCACCAACACGTCAGCGAGCGTGTGCGTGCCGTCGTAGCCGCCGACGAGTACGACCGTCGATCCCGATTGCACGGCGACAAGGTCGGACCTCGGCGCAGGGAGCGATCCCGCCCGGATCGCCGTACCACCAGGCACGATGCGTTGGACGGTGGCTACCTCAGTGCCGGCGCCGCCGCCGTACAGAAGGAACCTGCCGCCGACAGCGGCGCCGGCCGAGTCGTGCACTCCGACCGCGAGCCGTCCGGCCGCGGCCACGCGACCGGAGCGCAGGGTGACATGGCGGACCGCGTCGCTGGAGTGATCGCCGTTCGCGAGTCCGCCGAGCAGCTCGATGCCGCCATCCCGTGCCGCGAGGGCGACCAAGCGGGACAGCGGCAAGGGCAGTCGCCATGGGGCCAGCGAGGCGGCAAGGGTTCGTACTGGCAACGGGGATCGCCGGTGGGAAGGCCGTGGCTTCGGGACGGTGGGGCTGGACGACCCGGGGGCGCCACCGCTGCCGGTCGGGCTCGGGCTGTGCTGTGGTGAGGGCGCTGCGCTGGGGCTTGAACCGGTGCAGCTCGAGAGGACTGGCACCAGGAGGACTGTCACGAGCCCGCGGCGCAGGGCCAAGCGTCTGCTGCGTAGGCGATCTCCGGTCCGAAGCCGGTTCGCGTCGATGGGCACGCCCGAGTATGCCCTGCGGAAAAGCGGCCTGCGTGTGGTCGCTCATCGCAGGGACACAGAACCGGGGTCAGCCGAGTCTGTCCCCACTTGGCGCGCCGTCAGGGTTGTAGATCGTCAGTGGCAGTGACGCCCCCTTCAGTGCCGCCGCACCCAGGTGACGTACGGCCCCGGCTCGGGTCGACCAGGCGGCCACCTGCAGGCCATTGCGGTCACGCACGGTCCAAGGGGGTGACACCTCCGGGCCGGACAGGGTGCCGTGATCCGACCCGGCCCCGGTCGCCGCAGTGACCGGTGGCCGGCTGTCGTGGATGGACGTCACGCTGACACGCCTCCTGCATCCTGCGGTCCTCTTTCCAGGCAGTGTCCACCGAGCGCGACTGCCCAAACGTCTTCCTTATCTCCACGGCATGAAGGCTGACCTTCGAGCCGACAGACCCTGGCGGACACCGCACGCAACATGTCATCTGCATGAGAAGCGACCGGCAGTCTCACTGCCCCCGACCTAGGCTGAAGCTCCGGCTGGGATCGAGGAGATCACGCAATGTCGTGCACGGCGCCGTGCAGATGCTGAGACGAACGGGCGCGCTCCTTGCCGTCCTGCTTCTTGCTGCAATGGCTGGTTGTACGGATCGACACGGGTCCGCGGCGACGCCGCAGTCACCGGCGCCCGCCACCTCGAGCACGGCTGATCCGAGGACACCGCCGACGAGGCCCGCGGTGCCGTTGCCGGCCGACCCGCTGAAGCATTCGCACCTGCTGCCGGGGATGCCCGCGAACTCGGATCCCCACAATGTCTATGCAGCCGACTCGGCGCGAGACTTTTCGCCGGCGGTGCGTGGTGCGCTGAGCCGAATTTATGTCCCCAACGGTATTGCCAACACCGTGGACGTGATCGACCCGCGGACTTACAAGGTGGTCAAGGTCCTCAAGGTCGGACGGCTGCCGCAGCACGTCGTCCCGTCGTGGGACCTGCGCACGCTGTGGGTCACGGACGACCTGTCCAACGACCTCAAGGCGATCGACCCGAAGACCGCGACCGTGGTCCGGACCGTGCACGTTGACGACCCGTACAACCTGTACTTCACGCCGAACGGTCGGGCCGCGATGGTGATGGCCGAGTCGCTGCAGCGGATTGACTTCCGCAATCCAAGGACGATGGCGCTCAAGAAGGCCGTCCATGTCGGCTGTCACGGTGTCGATCACGGGGACTTCACCGCCGACGGGCGCTACTTCATCGCCAGCTGCGAGTACGACGGGCAGATGGTGGTGGTCGACATCGCCAAGGAATCAGTGGTGGGTTACCTCCATCTCGGCAATCCCCGGTACGCGCCGCAGGACGTCAAGCTGTCCCCGGACGGCAACACCTTCTACGTGGCGGACATGCACGCCAACGGGGTGTGGGTCATCGATGCGCACCGCTGGCGGGTGCGTAATCTGCTGCCCACCGGAAAGGGTGCCCACGGGCTCTACCTCAGTCGCGACGACAAGGTCATGTACGTGACCAACCGCGATGCCGGATCCGTGGGGCTGATCGACATGGCGAAGGGCACCCTGATGAGGACCTGGAAGCTGGGGGACAACACGAGTCCGGACATGGGAAACATCAACGCCGCCGGGACCGTCCTGTGGCTGTCGGGCCGCTACAACAGCGAGGTCTACGCGATCGACACCAAGACGGGGCGGCTGCTGGCGAGGATCAAGACCGGCGTCGGTCCGCACGGGGTGTGCGTATGGCCTCAACCCGGCCGCTACTCCCTGGGGCACACCGGCATCCTGCGCTGACTGGCTACAGCCCCACCAGCTCGAAGACCTCCACGGCGCGGGTGCCCTCGCCGTCGGCAAGGAACGGGAGACCGTCGGTGAGGGCCATGGCCGACGTGAGATCCTCGGCCTCGACGATGCTGTAGCCGATCAGGTCGCCGCTCCTTGCCCGAGCGCCGTCATCCCGAACGGCCGCGCTCAACCCGAACGGGCTGCCGGCATCGACCAGCGCCGGCCCCAGCTTGTCCATCCAGGCGGCAAAGGCGGACATCCGCGCAGCGCCCTGCTCCGGGGTGAGGTCGGACGCCGGGGTGGCCGGGCCGCGGTAGAGGTACATGAACGTCGCCATCGTGGTGGTCCCTTCGAGGTGCGGGCGCGCCCAGTGCAGCGCCGTCGCACCCTAGGGACGAACGGCGACGCCGGCGACGGACACCCTGCGGAAACAACACTGGCTGATGGTGTCCGTCGGCGACGACGTCGTTCGTCGGATAATCACAAGAGGACCGATCCCTGGTTGGAGGGCTGATGCAGTACGCATTGCTTGCCTACGGACAGCAGAACGGCAGGGACGTCGCTCGCCCGGTTGAGGCCTCCATCGCCGCGGTTCTTGCCAGGCCGTACGTGACCAGCTGGGCCCGTCTGCACGCAGACGAGTCGGCGACCACCGTGCGCAGCGGCGATGCTGGCACCCTGCTCACCGACGGGCCGTTCATCGAGACGAAGGAGTACCTCTCCGGCGTGATCGTGATCGAGGCCGACAGCCTCGACGACGCGCTGGCTGTCGCCAGCGAGCTGCAGCTGACCAGAACAGGCGGCGCGATCGAGGTGCGGCCGATCGTTGAAGCGCAGATCCGTGGCGCTTGACACCGTCTTCCGTCAACACTGGGGGCGGGTGCTGGCAACGCTGGTCGGCAGCCTCGGGGACATCGAGCTGGCCGAGGAAGCGGCGCAGGAGGCATTCGCTATCGCGGCAGAGCGTTGGCCGCGCGAGGGAGAGCCGGCCAACCCCGTCGGCTGGCTGATCGCTACCGCGCGAAACCGGGCCATCGACGCCCTTCGCCGCCAGCGCGTTCTTGCGCGCAAGACGACGCTGCTCACCCGCGAGCTCACCCTAGCGTCGTCCTCCGTGCCCGGCGCCGGCAACTTCCGCGACGAACGACTGGAGCTGATCTTCACCTGCTGCCACCCTGCGCTGGGGCTGGAGGCCCAGGTGGCCCTGACGCTGCGGACCCTGGGCGGCTTGTCGACCGAGGAGATTGCGCTCGCATTCCTGGTCCCGGTGGACACGATGAGCAAGCGGCTGACTCGGGCCAAGCACAAGATCCGGGATGCCGCCATCCCGTTCGCCGTACCGCCGGCAGGTCGGCTGCCCGACCGACTGGCGGCAGTCCTCGCCGTGGTCTACCTGGTGTTCAACCAGGGTTGGGGAGGCGGACGGGTGGACCTTGCAGCCGAGGCGATCTCGCTCGGGCGAGCACTTGTTGAGCTGATGCCGGACGAGGGCGAGGCGCTCTCCGTGCTGGCGCTGATGCTGCTGCACGACGCGCGCAGGCAGGCTCGGCTTCGTGACGGCGAGCTCATCCCGCTCGACGAGCAGGATCGGGCACTGTGGGACGGGCAACAGATCAGCGAGGGCCGGCATCTACTTGTTCGGGCGATCGCGTGCGGCAACACCGGGCCTTACGCCGTCCAGGCCGCGATCGCTGACCTGCATCTCCAGCAGCCGCGTGACTGGCGTCAGATCGCGGTGCTCTACGACACCCTGGTCCGCCAGACCGGCTCCCCGATCGTCGAGCTGAACCTGGCGGTAGCCGTTGCCGAGCTCGAAGGGCCCGAGGTGGCCCTGACGATGCTGGAAGGTCTCGCTCTGGACCACTACCGCTACTTTCACTCTGCCCGCGCGGACCTGCTTCGGCGTGCGGGCCGCTACGACGAGGCGGCGGAGGCCTATTGCCGTGCCCTCGACCTGCCCCAGACTGATGCCGAGCGCCGGTCCTTGCTGAACCAGCTCGCCCGCGTACGACCCGACTCACCGTTGCCGGGTGAGCAAGGCACGGCATTGCCACCCTGACGGGGTGATCCGGTGGGCGCCTCCGGCTTGCAGAGTCGAGAAAGGTGCCGTACTCCGGCCGGAGCCCGGCGAGTTGCCCCTGCGTTGAGGAGATCCCGATGCCGCTCAAGCACCCGTCGCAGCCGTCACAAAAGCACAAGACCATCTCGGTGGCCCCACTGTTCTCGGCCGAGCCCATCTCGATCCCGCGCAACGAGATGCCGCAGGGCGAGATGTCTCCCGACGTCGCGTACCAGCTGATCCACGACGAGCTGATGCTCGACGGCAACGCCCGGCTCAACCTCGCCACCTTCGTCGGCACCTGGATGGAGCCGCAGGCCGAGAGGCTGATGTCCGAGTGTTACGACAAGAACATGATCGACAAGGACGAGTACCCGGCGACGGCCGAGCTCGAGGTCCGTTGTGTCGAGATCCTCGCCCGGCTCTGGCACGCCCCCGCGGCCGCGCAGGCGACCGGATGTTCCACCACCGGGTCGAGCGAGGCGGCGATGCTAGGCGGTCTCGCCTTGAAGCGGCGGTGGCAGAAGGCACGCAAGGCCGCGGGCAAGGACGCCACCAAGCCCAACATCGTCATGGGCATCAACGTGCAGGTGTGCTGGGAGAAGTTCGCCAACTACTGGGACGTCGAGATGCGCCTCGTGCCCATGTCCGGTGACCGCTTCCACCTCTCTGCGGAGGAGGCGGTCAAGCTGTGCGACGAGAACACCATCGCCGTGGTCGGCATTCTCGGGTCGACCTTCGATGGTTCGTACGAGCCGATCAAGGACATCTGCGACGCACTCGACGCCTTTCAGGAGCAGACCGGCCTCGACATTCCCGTTCACGTCGACGGTGCGTCCGGTGCGTTCATCGCGCCGTTCCTCGACCCCGACCTGTTGTGGGACTTCACTCTCGACCGGGTCTGCTCGATCAACACCTCCGGCCACAAGTACGGCCTGGTCTACCCCGGCGTCGGCTGGGTGCTCTGGCGCGACGCCGCAGCGTTGCCGGACGACCTGATCTTCTGGGTCAACTACCTCGGCGACAACATGCCAACGTTCGCCCTCAACTTCTCGCGGCCGGGTGCCCAGATCGTCGCGCAGTACTACAACTTTCTCCGGCTCGGCTTCGACGGATATGCCTCTGTGCAGGGATACGCTCGCGAGGTGGCCACCGCACTGTCTGCAAAGATTGCCGAGCTGGGCCCGTTCGAGCTCATCACCAAGGGCGACGAGCTGCCGGTCTTCGCGTTCAAGCTCAAGGATGGCATTGACAACTACAGCGTCTTCGATGTCTCCAACTCGCTGCGCGAGCGCGGCTGGCTGCTGCCGGCCTACACCTTCCCGGCAGATCGTACCGACCTAGCGGCGCTGCGCGTCGTGGTCAAGCGCGGCTTCACTCACGACCTCGGCGACCTGCTGATCGAGGACCTCAAACGCCAGCTGCCGCGGTTGCAGAAGCAGCCCGAGCCGCAGCACGGCGAGCAGCCGAACGCGTTCCACCACTGACCGGGCGCAGATGGACCCGGTAGAGGAAGACGCGGCCGTCACCGATCCCCCCGTCGTCGAAGCAGTGCCCAAGCCCGAGCACCAGGTGGACTGGCGCGAGCTGATCACCGTCGTGCTGCTGTCGCTGACCACTGTGCTCACCGCTTGGTCGGGCTTTGAGTCGAGCAAGTGGGGCGGCGCCATGTCGATCTCGTTCAGCCAGGCAACGGGGGCCCGGATCGAGGCGTCGAGGCAAGAGGCCATCGTCAACCGCAAGCAGACGATCCAGGTCGCCCTGTTCACCCAGTGGCTCCAGTTCTCTGCGCAGGAGCAACCCAAGCAGGCCGCGTACCTGGCGCGGCAGTTCCCGGAGCCGCTCAGGACTGCCTTCGTCGCGTGGCGGGACACCAACCCGGACACCAGTTCCGGGGCACCCTCATCGCCGTTCGTCATGCCGGAGTACCGCATCCCCGAGGCGGCGCTGGCCAAAGCGGCCGACGCCAGGGCTGACCTGAAGTTCGCGCAGGCGCTCAAATTCAACCAACGCGGCGACAACTACACCTTGCTTGCTGTCGCGTTTGCCTCAGTCCTGTTCTTCGCCGCGATCTCGGGCCGGATGAAGGGCGTCCGCTACCAATGGGCGTTGCTGGACATCGCGCTGGTCATCTTCTTCGTGGCCGGTGCTCTTCTGGCGACATTCCCCCGGTTGGTCTGAGCCATCGGCCCGGAAACCCGAGTGGACATTTCCCGTCTCGGGGTCTACGCGCGGGTGAACGGACGGCAACGCGCGGGCCAACGTCACCCTTGAGGGGTGATCCGGAGCGGCCCGCGGACTAGAAGAGTCGTGGGAGGCTGCCGGCGTCCGGCGCTCGTGCAGGACCTGAGAGGGGAACGACGTTGACCACAGTCGCCAAGCAGGCGGTGCTGCCCCAAAGCCGTGAGGAGCGAGCGGCGACCGGAAAGCTGGCCAGGGCCCGGGTGCCGCTGGAGTCCCACGCCGAGTTCACGCCGGCAGCCGACCGCGACCCGGTCGCCCGGCTGTTGGCCCAGGCGGAGACCCGCGTACCGGAGCTTGTCCCGGTACGCCACGGTCGGATGCTCGTGTCGCCTTTCACCTACTACCGCGGCGCTGCGCTGCCCATGGCCGCCGACCTGTCGGCCACTCCGTCGTCCGGGCTGCGGGTCCAGCTCTGCGGTGACGCCCACCTGGCCAACTTCGGTGCATTCGCCTCGCCCGAGCGCAAGTTGGTCTTCGACGTCAACGACTTCGACGAGACGCTGCCGGGTTCCTTCGAGTGGGACGTCAAGCGACTGGCTGCGAGCTTCGTCATCGCCGCCAGGGACAACTCCTTCTCACGCAAGGACACCCGACGTGCCGTCCTTGCAGCGGTTAGCGCCTACCGCAACGCGATGCTCGCGTTCGCCAAGCAGCCGACGTTGGCGGTCTGGTACGCCCACATCGACGTCGAGGAAGCCCTGCGGACCTTTAAGACAGCCCTTCGGCCGGAGCGGTTCAAGGCCACCGAGGCGATGCTCGCAAAGGCCCGCACCAAGGACAGCCTTCAGGCGCAGAGCAAGCTGACGACCGTCATCGACGGGCAGCGGCGCATCATCAGCGCCCCTCCACTGATCGTCCCGGTCGAGGACCTCTTGTCGGACATGCAGACGGACGCGATCTACACCGAGCTCACCGTCCTGCTCGGCAAGTACCAACGCACCCTGCAGTCCGATCGTCGCTACCTGCTCGACCAGTTCACCATGACCCACGTCGCCCGCAAGGTCGTGGGTGTCGGCAGCGTCGGCACCAGGGCCTGGATCATCCTGATGGACGCCGGTGACGGTGCCGAACCGCTGTTCCTGCAGGCCAAGGAGGCGCAGCCCTCCGTTCTCGCCGCCTACTCCGGCAAGAGCAAGTACAGCAACGAAGGTGAGCGGGTTGTCGCCGGCCAGCACCTGATGCAGGCGACCAGCGACATCTTCCTCGGCTGGCAGCGCACGACCGGCGTCGACGGTGTCATCCGCGACTACTACGTCCGGCAGCTGCGGGACTGGAAGTTCTCCTTCCCGATCGAGCAGCTGCTGCCGGAGGGCATGAACCTCTACGCCAGCCTGTGCGGCTGGACCCTCGCTAGAGCCCACGCTCGCTCCGGTGACCGGGTGGCGATTGCGGCCTACCTTGGTAAGAGCGACAAGTTCGACGTGGCCGTGGCCGACTTCGCCGACGTCTACGCCAACCAAAATGACAAGGACTACGAATTGCTCTCCGACGCCGTAGCCACCGGCCGCGCCCAAGCGACGGCCGGACTGTGACCGCCGTGCAGGAACTGCTCCCGGTCTCCCGGATCAAGCGGTTCGAGAACGACTTCGAGTCGCCGACCGTCGAGGCACGGCGGCTGTTCTCCGAGGTGCTCGGCACCTTCTTCCTCGTCCTCGTCGGGGCCGGCAGCGCGGTCGTGGCGGCCAAGGTCGACACCAACATGGGGCGCGCGGCCCAGGTGACCGCACCCGGCCTCATGGTCATGGGCATCATCTTGTTCATGGGCCGGATCAGCGGCGCGCACCTCAACCCCGCCGTCACCCTCGGCTTCAGCATCCGCGGCGACTTCCCGTGGAAACGGGTGCCCGGCTACATCATCGCCCAGCTCGCCGGCTCGACGCTGGCGTGCCTTTTCCTGTGGGCCGTGCTGGGCAAGCTCGGCGGTATGGGCGCCACCGAGCCGGGCCCTGGCGTCAGCGACTGGCAGGCGATGCTGTTCGAGCTGATCCTGACCGTGGGACTGTTCAGTGTCATCTCCGGTACGGCGTCCTCGGCACAGAACGTGGGCGCGCTCTCCGCCCTCGCGGTGGCGGCTTACATCGCCCTGGCCGGTCTGTGGTCGAGCCCGATCAGCGGCGCGTCGATGAACCCCGCTCGTTCATTCGGCCCGGACCTGATCAACGGCAACTTTTCGCATTACTGGGTCTATATCGTCGGGCCGATCGGTGGTGTCATCATCGCAGCAGGTATCGCTTTCATTCTCCGTGGCAGCGGCGGTGACGACGGCGGCATCGGCGCCGCTCAGGGCGTGCTCGTCGAGCCCAACAAGGGCTGACCGACCCGTCCGGGGCACCGCAGCAAACCGCCAAAGTTGACCGCACCGGCCGACTCTTTTGCAAAGGGGCAAGAAATGGCGCACAAGAAGATCACGCTGGCCTTCTTCGAGTCCGAGGCGGCAGCCGACCGGGCTGCCGGCTCGTTGGAGCGGTCCGGTCTGGCCGACCACGACGCCATCGGCGTCCTGGCGCTGAACGACAAGGGCCACATCAAGATTGACAAGGTCGGCGCGCGCAGCACGGGCGCTGGTGTCGGCATCGGTGCGGTCCTGTGGCTGCTCGGTCCGGTCGGCATGGTGGCCGGTCTGCTCGGCGGCGCCTTCTTCGGTGCCCTGCACCACAAGGGCCTGGGCCTGGATGGCGACGACAAGGAGCGCATCACCAAGGAGCTGCAGAGCGGTCGCGCCGCCGTCGGCGTCCTCACGGAGGCTGACGCGGCTGACGCGGTGGCCCACCATCTCAAGGAGATCGGCGGGACGACCGAGGTGCACGAGGCCAGCGACGAGGCCCTGGAGCACGCCGCGACCGAGGCACCGCCGGCGCAGTGACGGGACGATCACTCATGCTCCCGGGGTGATGCTCCGGGGCGGGGCACCGGTCAGGCTTGAGCGAACGCCCGACCAGTCGTCCTCGGAGGTCCTGGATGCCCCTGCTCGGGTGGTTCGTCGCCCTGCTCATCTGGGTGGCCATTGCGTTCTGGCCGGCCAGGGTGGCGACGCGCAAGGGGCACAGCTTTCTTCTCTACTTCGTGTTCAGCCTGTTCTTCTTTCCACTTGCCCTGCTCACGGCCTACATGGTCCGTGATCGTCATGCCCACTAGCGCGCGTACGCGCACAATCGGAGATCCGACATGCATTTGAGCGATTTTCTGACCAGCCTGATCGTCTTCTTCTTCATGGTCGTCTATTTCATGATGATCTTCTACGTCATCATCGACGTGTTCCGCAGCCACGACCTCACCGGCATCGCCAAGGCCGTGTGGCTCGTCCTGCTGCTGTTCATCCCGGTCATCACGCTGATCCTGTACGTCATCGTCCGCGGTGACCACATGGCTGGTCGGGACTCGGCCAGCACCTGACGTACGCGTTTTGAGCAGGGGTTCGGCCCGGCAACGCCTCACGGCGGTGCCGGGCCGCGCTCATTCCCGCCCGTCCGGTCACAGCGTCGCGGCGTGGTTCGGCACCGAGTGGAACAGCTCTCGCGGGGGCCGGACGTAGTGGGTGGCCTTGGGGCGCTCGGGGAACACGACCTCCGGCTTGGTGACAGCGGTGTACGGGATGGTCGAGAGCAGGTGATGAATCATGTTGAGCCGGGCCGCTCGCTTGTCGTCCGCCTCTACCTCGAACCACGGGGCTTCGGTGATGTCGGTCCTGAGGAACATCGCGTCCTTGGCTCTGGAGTAGTCCTCCCAGCGCACGATCGACTCGACGTCCATCGGGGACAGCTTCCACTGCCGCATCGGATCGTCCCGTCGGGCCTCGAACCGGTGCGTCTGCTCGGCGTCGCTGACCGAGAACCAGTACTTGCTCAGCAGGATGCCGTCCTCGACCAGCAGCCGTTCGAAGACGGGCACCTGGCGGAGGAAGCGCTCGTACTCCTGGGGCGTACAGAATCCCATCACGTGCTCGACGACGGCCCGGTTGTACCAGGACCGGTCCATCAGCACGATCTCGCCCTTCGCCGGCAGGTGGCTGACGTAGCGCTGGAAGTACCACTGCCCGCGTTCGCGTTCGCTGGGGGCAGGCAGCGCCACGATCCGCGCGACCCTGGGGTTGAGGTACTGCGTGACCCGCTTGATGGCGCCGCCCTTTCCGGCGGCATCGCGTCCCTCGAAGATGACGAGCACGCGGGCCCCGGTCGTGCGAACCCACTCCTGCATGGTCACGAGCTCGGCCTGCAGCCGGTAGAGCTCGGTCTCGTACGGGATCTTCTGGACCCGCTTGACACGTGCGGGGTGCTGGTGCGCGGGGGACATGGGGCTCCTCTTCACTTGATTCGCTCGGTCCAGGCGGCGATCTCGGCACGGCGTCCGGCACCGAGCTTGGCCAGGATGTGCTCGACGTGAGCCGAGATCGTCTTGGGGGAGACGAACAACCGGGCGCCGATCTCGCGGTTCGTGAGGCCCTCCGCAATCAGCTGTGCCACGTCGTACTCGCGGGCCGACAGCGGGTACCACGCAGCAGTGCCCTGCTGGCCTTCGGCCAGCCGGTCGGCCGCGGCCGCGAGGGCGAACGCTCCAGCCGACGTTGCAGCGGCGCCGACGATCCGGGTCAGCTCCAGCCCCTCCAGATGGCGGCGGGCTTTGAAGGCGCACCGTGCCTCGTCCAGTGCCGCCCACTGGGCCGACCAGAACCGCTGTCGTTCCTCCCAAGCGGTACGCGCGCGGCGCAGGCTTTCCGTCGCGCCGTCGACATCGCCTCGCGCAAGCAGCACGAGACCCGCGGCGTGCTCGAGGGCCGGCATCGTGCCGGGGATGTTCCGCGCGGTGAGGACGGCGGCAACCCGTACTCGCCAGTCATCGGCGCCGTCGATGTCGCTCAAGGCGAGTCGCGCCCGCGTTCCGGTCACCAGGAACGGGAACAGGTAGGCGGCATCCGTCACGTCGGCCGAAAGCTCAAAACCCCTGTCACACAAGGAGACTGCGGTCTCGAACTGCTCGCACAGCAAGGCCGTCTCGGCCAGGCCCCACAGCGGAGGCGAGACCCGTTGCAGCTCAGCCATGGACTCGCCCAGGGCGAGTGCCGACGACAGCAGCGCCACCGCCGATGCCCACTCGCCGCGGGACATGGCGACGTAGCCGAGCACGTACTCGGCCGTGATCCGGGTCGTGATGCCGCCCTGACCGCCGGCGAGTGCAAGTTCAGCCAGCTCACGTGCGTCGTCCATCCGGCCAACGGCCCAGCGCACGTGGGCAAGGTGGGCCGTCATGTAGCTGCGGTGGTTCCACAGGTCGACCGACTCCGCGTAGTCGATGCCCTCGCTGAGCCAGCGCTCGGCGCGGTCGTACTCCACCAGCACCGAGGCAGAGGAACCGATCATCCGGTACGACCGCGCCGCCTCGGCCTCCTCGAGCAGCCGGATCGCCCCGGCCACTGCGCCCTCGAGCAGCTCCCAGCCCGCATTCATCCGGCCGGCGAAGACGAGCACGGACCCGAGGGTTGCTGCCCGGTTGAGACTCGCTGCAGTGTCCTGCGAATCGTTGCTCAGGGCGCGACTCTGCTCGCCGTAGTCGATGGACTCGTCCAAGCGGCGGGCCAGCATGTAGGCAGCCGCGAGAGCGGTGAGCAGCCGGACCCGCACCGCGTCGGAGTGCTCGTCGCCAGGCAGCTCCCGCAGGGAAGCAAGGCTGGACTGCAGCCGGCCCACCCGGATCTCGAGGTCTTCGCCGAGCAGGTGCCCGACGGCCGTCAGCTCGGGCATCACGGCAGCCGCGGCCACAGGGTCGCCGAGCTGGAGCCACAGTGCGTGCGCGCGGGTGTAGGCGCCGGCTGCCGCGTCGTTGTCGTCGACCGCACTGGCCTCATCGGCGAGGGCTGCCAGCAGAGCTGCCTGCTCGGCGGCCGAAGCTCCCGATGGGAGGTTGTGCAACGCCCGGCGGTAGAGGAGGAGGGCCTCGCGGTGAGCCGAGACGCCCGCGGCTGCTCGGGCGGCGGTCGTGGCGTGCCGATAGGCCGGTGTCCCGAGCCCCGCCGCATCGAAGTGCGCCGAGATGACGGCGTCGGTGTAGCCCCGGCTGATCGCGGCCTCGGCGACCCGGGCGTGCAGCTCGCGCCGGCGGGGGAGCGGCACCTGGTCGTAGAGCGCATCACGGATCAGCGCGTGCCGGAAGTCGTGCCGGACGCCGTCGGCTCCGGGCTGCACCAGATAGACCGCAGTGAGCCTGCGAACGCAGGAGTCCACCTCGATCGGGTCCCGTCCCGTCGTGGTCACCAAGAGGTCGAAGTCGAACGACCGGCCGATGACCGCGGCGGCCGCTGCGACGTCGCGTGTCGCCTGGTCGAGCTCCACGGTGCGGACGAGAACCGCGTCGGCCAGGGTCTCCGGGAAGCGCAGGAACTCGACGTCCGTCGAGCCGTTGCCTGCGCTGACGAGCTCCTCGATGTGCAGCGGGATGCCGTCGCTGCGCTCGTGAATGGCGGCTACCCAAGGTGTCGGCGCGCGCCGGCCCAGCATCGCACTGGTCAGTGTCGTGGTCTCGGCAAGGCTCAACCGAGGCAGCCTGATCTCCTCTGCCTGGCGCTGAGTGAGCAGCCTGCGCCGTGACTCTCGCATCGGCGTTGCGGCGAACAGCTCGTCGCTGCGGTAGGCGCCGATGACCAGCGTGGTACGGGAAGGCAGCCTCGCTGCCAGGTGTGCCACGACGTCGATGCTGAGCGGGTCGGCCCAGTGCAAATCCTCGAGCACGAGCAGCAGCCGCTGCTCCGAGTCGAGGTCCAGCAGAGCGTCGGCAAGGTCCTGGACGAGGAGCCGGTAGCGGCGGTGCCGGTCGCCTCCGCCCGGCTCGGCGTCGCGCAACCGTTCGGCCAGGGCACGCCCCACGGCTTGAGTTCGCACGCCGGTGCCCCTGCGCAGCTCGCTGGCCAGATCGAGCAACAGCCCGCCGGAGGACTCCGTGTCACCGGGAAAAGCAGCAGCCCGCACTATCGCAAACCCCATCCGCTCGGCCGTTCTGGTGATGGCGGTGAGCAGCCGGGTCTTGCCGATCCCGGCCTCTCCCGCGAGCAGCAGCAGGTGGCCGCGCCCTGCCGCGGCCTCGACGAGCCGCCGGTCGGCGAGGGCAAGGAAGGCGTCCCTGCCCACCAGGACGGGAGAGGTGCCGACATCGCCGTCTGGCCGCACGTCATCGGCTGGCATCACTACCTCCCCTGGCAACGCTAGCGGTCGCCGGGCCGCCGACATAGGGCGGACGACCGATGTCAGCAGGGTTCGGCCAGCGCGACACTCCAGCAAGCAGGATCACCCACCGGACAGAAGGAGCAGACAATGGCCAAGTTCATGGACGTTCACAGCGGTTTCGTCGGGGTCACCGAGGCGCAGCTGCGAGAGGCGCACGACCGTGACCTCGCCCTCGAGGGCGAGGAGGGCGTGCACTTCGAGCGGGCCTGGATGGACCCCGAGGCCGGCAAGGTCTTCTGCTTCTCCAGCGGGCCGTCCAAGGAGAGCGTGCTGCGGGTGCACGAGCGCGCAGGCCACCCCACGCCCGAGGTGTACGAGATCACGGTCGACATCGCCTGAGCCGGGTCATTACGGATCGAGGAACGCGCGCACGACGAGGGCCGAGCTGGCAGTTTCGTGAGCAAGAATCAGTAGCCGAGCAGGCGGTCCGCGTCCAGAGCCTGCCGCCGGGCCTGGAGGCGCACGTTGCTCACGCTGGTCGTCATCGGGTTGCTGGGTGGCATCATCACCAGCCTCTCGCCGTGTGTGCTTCCCGTGCTGCCGGTCGTCCTTGCGGCCGGCGTCGTGATGGGGCAGAGCCGGGACGGCGACGAGCCGACCCGGTCCACGAGGCTGCGTCCCTACGCCGTCATCGCCGGGCTCGTCATCAGCTTCAGCGTCGCGACCCTGTTCGGCTCACTGCTCCTGAGCTCTGTCGGGCTGCCGCAGGACTTTTTGCGCAACGCCGGCATTGCGGTGCTCCTCATCGTCGGTCTCGGTCTGGCGGTGCCGTGGTTCGGTCATCTGGTCGAGGCGCCGTTCGCGCGGCTGCCGGCGCGGGCTGTCTCGGCCCGCACCCGGAGCAGCGGGATCGGTCTGGGCCTGGCACTCGGTCTGCTCTACGTGCCGTGTGCCGGGCCGGTGCTGGCCACCATCGCGGTCGTGGGAGCAAACCACCGGTTCGGTACGGGCGCAGTCGTCCTGACGGTCAGCTTTGCCGTGGGCGCAGGCATTCCGTTGCTGATCCTGGCCGCGGCGGGGGAGCGGTTCACGTCACGTCTGACGGCGGTGCGGGCCCGGGTGCCGCGGCTGCGCGCAGTCGCTGGCGTGCTGATGATCGCAGTGGCAGCTGCCATCGCTCTCAACGCGACCGACGCCCTCCAGCGCAACGTCCCCGGCTACACCGCTGCGCTGCAAAAGCACGTCGAGAGCAACGCCGCGGCGACGAAGCAGCTGCGAGCACTGACCGGCGAGGGCGACAACGCCATCGCCAAGGCAAATGCCGCGAAGCCGGCGCCGACCCAGAACATCCCCGATGTGCCGTGCAGCGAGGGCGGCACAGTGCTCGAGAACTGCGGCAGGGCACCGGAGCTGACCGGTCTCACCGGCTGGCTCAACACTCCGGGGAACGCACCACTGTCCCTGGCCGGGCTGCGCGGCAAGGTGGTTCTGATCGACTTCTGGACCTACAGCTGCATCAACTGCCAGCGGACGCTGCCGCACGTCGAGGCGTGGTACAAGGCCTACCAGTCCAAGGGTCTGGAGATCATCGGCGTCCACACGCCGGAGTTCTCCTTCGAGCACGTCACCTCCAACATCGACAGCAACGCCGCACGTCTCGGCGTGAGGTACCCGATCGCGATCGACAACGACTACAAGACCTGGAACGCCTACTCCAACCAGTACTGGCCGGCGGAGTACCTCGTCGACGCCACCGGCGTGATCAGGCACGTCACGTTCGGCGAGGGCGACTACGACGGCACGGAGAAGCTCATCCGCCAGCTGCTCGACAGCGCCGACGTTGGCACGCTCCTCCCGCCCGCGACCAACGTCCCGGCCGCCGAGCTGTCTGGTGAGCAGACGCCCGAGACCTACCTCGGCTACCGCGAGGGCGGCGGCACCAGCGGCATGGCGCTCGTGCACGACAAGGCGACCGCCTACCGGCTGCCGGCGACGATCCGGACTGACACCTACGCCTTGTCCGGCACCTGGACCAACGGCGCGGAGGCGGTGACCGCTGGCGCGAACGCCGAGCTGGAGCTCAACTACGAGGCCAAGGACGTCTACCTCGTGCTCGGTGGTACGGGCACGGTGAGCGTTCAGGTCTCCGGCGGCCCGCGCCACCTGGTGCCGGTTTCCGGCGCACCGACGCTCTACACCCTGGTCAACGGGACCGAGTCGAGCCGCGCGCTGCTGCACCTGGCCATGAGCCCCGGTGTGCAGGCTTACTCGTTCACTTTCGGCTGACGGTTGCCGCTGCGAAGGCCGCGCCGACGAGGGCGGCGTGCTCGGTGTCGTCGGACACGGTGATCGACGGCATCGGACCGGTCAGGGAGATCCGGATGCCCTCTCCCAGCGCCGGCTCGATGATGTCCCGGGCAGCGCTGATCGCGCCGCCGATCGTCAACCGGACGGCTCCGAACCGGTCGATCCACGGTGCGATCGCGCAGCCCAGTGACGTGAAGGCGTGGTCGAGGACCTTGACAGCGATCTCGTCGCCAGCCCTGGCGGCCTCGACGACCTCACGGACGCCGTGGACGCTCTTGCCGTACGAGCTGACGATGGCCCGGCTGGAGATCGTCTCCTCCAGTGGCCGGCCCTCCCACGAGGTGAGGTGCAGCTCCGCGTCCGGTGGCACGCGGTCGCCGTCGACGACGCACGCTCCGTCCGCCACGAAGGAGGACCCGACGCCGGTACCCAGGGTCAGGCAGACGAGGTTCCCCAGCGGCGGGTCGATGGCCCACTCGCCGAGGGCGAACGCGTCCGCGTCGTTGACGAAGTGGAAGGAGTCCGGCGCTGCGTCGAGCGAGGACGCCAGAGCCTCGCGGACATCGAGGTCGCGCAGCGCGTCAAACTTGCCGACGCCGGTGTAGCGGCCGATACCCGCGGCGTAGTCGAACGGGCCGGGGAACGCGAGCGCCCACCGGGTCTTGTCACCGGGGAACAGCGCCTGGCCGGCTGTGGCGACCGTCTCGAGGATCTCCTCCGCCGAACCCGCAGGGTTCAGCGGGAGGCGCGCACCGACCTGCACACTGGGTCCGCTGAGGTCGACCCACGCGCTCGTCACGTGACCGCCACCGACCTCGAGGACGGCGAATCGGGAGGCGGCGGCCGTCAAGGTCATGAGGCGCAGGGTACCGGCTGAGGGGCGGCTGCCATCGTCGTCCGTCCGTGATGAGGAACGGCTGGAATGAATGTGGGTGCTTCTGATCCCCTAGTTGCCCAGCAGGTCGTTCAGCTCGTCGGCGTGCTCCTCCTCCTCGGCAAGGATGTGCTCGATGATCCGCCGGGTGGTCGGGTCGGCGTCGCCGAGCCAGCGCACCATCTCGGTGTAGATCTCGATCACGATCCGTTCCGCGACGAGATTCTCCCTGAGCATGCCGTCGAGGTCGTCGGCGGCGGGGACGGCGTACTGCGTGTGCGCCCGAGCGGCGATGGTGGCCGGGTCCAGGTCGGGCGTCCCGCCGAGCTGGGTGATCCGTTCGGTCGCGAGGTGGAAGTGGTTGAGCTCCTCCGACGCCTGCTCGAGGAACAGGGCGGAGACCTGCGCACGGTTGATGCCGGTCGCCTGTGTCGCGTTCTGGGTGTAGCGCAGGTAGCAGACCATCTCGGTCGCGACCACCTGGTTGAGCACCTCGATGACGCGCTCGGTGTCGCCGGTGTTCTCGGCTGTCACCGGGCCCTGCTCGATGTGAGTACGTGCGTCTGCACGGATCTTGGCGATGTCGACTGCGAAGGCGTTGGGCATCGGCTGCTCTTTCTGCTGGCTGTCACGGGGGAGGCGGCCACTTTAGGCCCTCAGCCGCCTTACCCCCGGTGGGCCCGAACTCACCCCGCACAGGCAACGGACAAGCCCAGGTAACCCAATCGTCATGCGAACCTGGTTGGATACCTCCCCGAGGCAGCCAACCGTGCTGCCTTCCCGGTTCTTCGGAGCCGGGGTCAAGCAGCAAGAACGGATGGCTCACGTGTCCCAGATCAGCTCGCCGACCACCGACTCCGCGCGGCAACGCCTGCAGGAGCAGCTCGACGAGCTCACCGAGTTCGAGCGGCCGCGGCTTGCGGCCGGCATCACCCTCGACTCCGGGGATGCCGGGGACATGGCGGTCTCCTACGACGCGCAGGTGGAGCTGTCCCGCCTCGACGAGCGCATCCGCAATATCCGTGAGGCGCTGTTCAACAACGTTCCTGCTCAGGCCAAGCGCGACGGCCTCGGCCTCGGCTCGACCGTGGTCGTGCAGTTCGACGGGTCTCTCGACGAGGAGACCTACCTCGTGGGCAACAGCTCCGATGTCGACCCGGATGTCGACATCGTGACGCTGAGCTCACCTCTGGGCCGCGCGCTCGCTCAGACCCCGGCCGGGGAGTCCGGCACCTTCCGCAGCCCGACCGGCCGCACCGTCAAGTTCACGGTGGTCTCGGTCTCCTGACCGCGCGGCAGCACGGCCCTCGCCGTGCGGCTGATTTCCGAGTTTCAACGCGATCATCACGGCGACTATGCCTGGCGCATAAGCGAAGTAGCGCTACCTCCGGCGGCTGCGCCCCCTCTTGGCGGGCCGCGATCGTGCGGCCTGCTCGACTTCGGGTAAGGCATCGATGAGAAAACGAGCTCGACCCATCCGCTTGAGGAGTCTGAGGGTTAACGTTCACCCCAGCCTGCCTGCTCAGCGCGTGCAACCAGCGCGAGTCCGGGTCGCGGCAGGTGGTTGCGGAGGGTGACACGGGACGCTGCTAGCCTCGTGCGAAGGCCAGAGGGGAGCCGCGCGTGACCGACGTCACGGACAGGGGACCGCGCCGTCCGGTGATGACCGATGTAGCCAGGCTTGCCGGGGTCTCGCACCAAACGGTCTCACGGGTGCTCAACGACCATCCCAGCGTCAGTGACGATGCGCGCCGCCGGGTCGAGACCGCGATCGTGCAGCTCGGCTACCGGCGCAACACAGCGGCCAGGGCCCTGGTCACCCGCCGCACCTCCACTTTTGGCGTGGTCAGCGTCGAGACGTCCCAGTACGGCCCGGCACACACCATGTTCAGCCTCGAGGAAGCCGCCAGGCGGGCCGGCTACTTCGTCAACTTCGCCAGTCTCCGCGAGATCAACCGCCCGGCGATGCGTGCCGCCCTGGACTACCTCACCGACGCCGGCGTCGACGGCATCGTCGTCATCGCCCCGGTCCGGGCCGCCGTCGAGGCGGTCAACGGTCAGCGGCTGGACATCCCGCTGGTCATGGTCGAGACCAGCGACCGCACGGACGACCTCAGCGTCGTCGTCGACCAGGTCGGCGGGGCCCGGATCGCCACCCGGCACCTGCTCGACCTCGGCCACGAGACCGTCCACCACGTGCGCGGGCCGATGGACTGGGTCGAAGCCGACGCAAGGGCCCGCGGCTGGCAGGCCGAGCTGGCCAGCGCCAGGGCTCCGATCCCCGAGCTGATGGTCGGTGACTGGAGCCCGTCCTCGGGCTACCGCGCCGGTCTGGTCCTGGCCCGTGACCCGTCGGTGACCGCCGTGTTCGCTGCCAACGACCAGATGTCATTGGGCATCATGCGGGCGCTGCACGAGGCCGGCCGGCTGGTGCCGGGGGACATCAGCATCGTGGGCTTCGACGACATCCCGGAGGCCGAGTTCTTCCACGTGCCGCTGACCACGATCCGCCAGGACTTCACCGAGGTCGGCCGCCGCTGCATCGAGCGACTGCTCGCGCTGATCGACGGCAACTCTGCGCCCGAGCGGCCTGCGATCGCACCCGAGCTGATCGTACGAGCCAGCAGTGGCAGGGCTCCGACGCCGGCGCACAAGATGGACAAGGTGCCGAAGCCCCGGCCCGGCAGGCGCTAGCCCCCGGGGCTAGAGGTCGCCGAGGTCCCGCTGGTCGCCGGAGTCGCTGTGGTCGGCCAGGAAGCGCTCGAGCTCTGCCGCAAGCTCGTCAGCGGTCGGCAACGGCCCGTTGCCGGCGATCAGGTTGGTGCCCTGACGGCCGCGCACGTAGGCGTCGTACTGCGCCTCGAGCGCGTGCACGACGTCGGCCACCTCGCCGGAGGAGCCGATCTGCTGGTCGATCTCGTCCCGGATCCGCTCGGCAGCCGTGTGCAGCTCCTCGGTGTTGATGACCAGCCCGGCGGCGCCGGCGACCGACGTCAGCAACAGCTCAGCAGCGCTCGGGTAGTCGGTTTGCGACAGGTAGTGGGGGACGTGGGCGGCGAACCCCATCGACGCCCGTCCGGCCTGCGCAAGCCGGAACTCGAGCAGGTGGGCAGCGCTGGCAGGCACCTGCACCGACTGCAGCCAGGGTTCGTAGCCTTCGAGCAGCTCGGACCGGCTGGCGTGGACGGTGACCCCGGTGGGTCGGGTGTGCGGCACCGCCATCGGGATCGAGTTGAAACCGATGCTCAGCCGTACGCCGAGGTCGTCGATCAGCAGGGCGACGGCGGCCGCGAAGCGCTCCCAGGAGACGTCGGGCTCGAACCCGTGCAGCAGCAGGAAGTGGTGGCCGACCGTGTCGGTGAGCCGGTGCACCTCGAGGGCGGGCGGGTCGTAGGACTCCCAGTGGTCCTCGACGAAGATCATCGAGGGACGGCGGGCGCGGTAGTCGTAGAGCTGGTCGACGTCGAAGGTGGCCACCAGCTCGGGGTGACCGGTCTCCAGCAGGTGCTCGACCGCGAGTCGTGACGCACCGCCGGCGTCGACGAAACCGTTGAGGGCGACCACGAGCACCGGCTCTCCCGGCACAGCCAGGTCGGTCGTCTCGTACAGGTCGCGAGGGTCGAGCACTGATGCTCCTTCGGGTGGTGCAACTTGAGGGTGCGGGAATGACGTCGCTTGAGTCAACGCGGGCGACCGCATCCATCATCCCGCAGCGACCGGCCTGTGGCACTCAGGCCGGCTGCGGCTCGGCCGGCTCCTCGAGCTGCACCGGGACAGGGGTACGCAGGAAGCGGGCCACCGCCAGGTCGTACAGCTTGAGCACCCCGAGCACGATCAGCAGCAGCCACAGCGCGACGATGCCGTCGGCCCAGTAGTGGTTGCCGGTGGCCACCACGTCGTACAGCATCAGGACCGGGTGCAGCGCGACGACGTAGCGCCAGCGGCTCTTGGTCGACCGCCAGACGATGGCCGCGACCAGGATGGCCCAGCCGACGTGGACCGACGGCATCGCCGCCAGCTGGTCGGCGGAACCGGTCGCGATGGAGTGGTAGAGCGTCTGGTTGTACAGCCGGCCGATGTCGACGATGTGGCGGCCGGGCAGGAACCTCGGCGGTGCCACCGGCACCCACTGGACCATGACCGAGGTGAGCGTGAACAAGATCAGGATCAGCCGGCCGCGCGCGTACTCGTTGCGGTGACGGAACCACAGCCAGATCAGGACGGCCATGATCGCGTTGACGTGGCCGTAGATGTAGTACTGGTTGAGCAGCTTGCCGAACAGCGGGTGATGCAGGGCCGGCCCCTGCATCCAGGCCTCGCTCGGCAGGTGGAACCAGCGCTCGATCCGCCAGATGTCCTGGCCGCGACCGATCGCGCCGCGGTAGTTGGCGATGTTGTAGACGCCGATCAGGCCCCACAGCGAGTAGAGCAGCGCGATGATCGCGGCCTCGCGAAACGGCGCCCTGCCGAACCGGAGCCAGCGCAGGTAGCGGGCACCGCGCTCACTGCGCAGCCGGATCACGCCGAGGCAGTACAGGAACACGGAGATGATCGCGAAACCGATGCCGGTGTACAGCACGCTGTAGAAGGTCGGTTCCCAGTACGGCATCGATAGACAATAAAGCAGAGCCGCCGGGCAGGGGTAGCGCTCTTACCAACCTGGCGTTTGCTAGACTCTCGAACAGTGACGGCTTCTCCGCCGTCTCCCTCCCGCGGACGAGTGGTCCGCGTGGTCGCCTCTGTGATTGCTTCGTCCCGTCGGCGGGCTGCTTGATTCGGCTGGCTTCCTGGCGCTGCTGCAGGTGTTCTTCACCTCTGGCTGCACCCGGTAACCCATGCCCCCGCCTTGGCCGTGCACGTCGCCGAGCAGGTCTGCGGCCGACGATGTATCGGAGCAGTTGAAGCATGCCCAGCACCACCCACAGCCCCCGTTCCTCCCATTCCTCCGGCCACGGCTCGTCGGGTCACGGCTCCTCGAGCCACGGCTCCCCGGCAGGGCGTCGCTCCGGCGGCCGCCCCACCGGCGGTGGCCGTCCCAACCGCGGCCGTCCCACCCAGTCCCGTCCGGCCCCCCAGCCGCGGGTCAGCGAGCTCGAGCTCGCGCTGCTGGCCGCTGCCGACAACGCCCCGGCCGCCGAGGGCAAGACCTTCGCCGAGCTGGGCCTGCCGGCCGCCCTCGTCCGTGAGCTCGCTCGCGGTGGCATCGAGGCCCCGTTCGCCATCCAGACCCGGACCCTGCCGGACGCCCTCGCCGGGCGCGACGTGCTCGGTCGGGCCCAGACCGGGTCCGGCAAGACGCTGGGCTTCGGCCTGCCGATGCTGGCCCGTCTCGCCGATGGCGAGCGGCTTCCCGGACGCCCCCGCGGTCTGGTTCTCGTACCAACCCGTGAGCTGGCCAAGCAGGTCAGCGACGCGCTGTTCCCGCTGGCGAAGTCCCTCGGGCTTCGGGTCACGTCCGTGTACGGCGGTGCGCCGATCCGTCGCCAGATCGAGTCCCTCGAGCGCGGCGTCGACATCATCATCGCGACGCCCGGCCGGCTGATCGACCTGATCGAGCGGCGCTCCTGCCGGCTCGACCGGGTGCAGATCACCATCCTCGACGAGGCCGACCACATGGCTGACCTCGGCTTCATGCCGGCGGTCACCCAGATCCTCGACCTCACCCCCGAGGGCGAGCAGCGGATGCTGTTCTCCGCGACGCTCGACGGTGCCGTCGAGAAGCTCGTGGTCCGCTACCTCAACAACCCGGCGCTGCACGCGGTCAAGCAGGTCCAGACCGCGGTGGACGCCATGGACCACCATGTCTTCACGGTCCGGGCCGACGACAAGCTCGCCGTCACGGCCGAGATTGTCGCCCGCCCCGGCCGCACGCTGCTGTTCGTGCGCACCAAGCACGGCGCCGACCGCCTCGCGATGCAGCTCGCGCGGGCCGGTGTCGACGCGGCCGCCATTCACGGCGACCTCAAGCAGAACGCCCGCCAGCGCGCGCTCGACGGCTTCACCGCCGGCTCCCCGCGCGTCCTCGTCGCCACCGATGTCGCGGCCCGCGGCATCCACGTCGACGACGTCGACCTGGTCATCCACTTCGACCCGCCGGCAGACCACAAGGACTACCTGCACCGCTCCGGTCGTACGGCCCGCGCCGGCAACACCGGCACGGTGCTGATGCTCGCCGGTGCCGAGCAGCTCCGCGAGGTCAAGCGGCTGCACGAGAACGCCGGCGTCACGGCTACGTCGACGACGGTCTTCCCCGGCCACGACGAGGTCCGCAAGATCGCCGAGAGCGGCACCGCGCCCGCTCCGGTGCCGGTGCGTCACCCGTCCTCGCCGCGGCGTCCGTCCGAGGGTGGCCGTCCCGCTGGCCGCTCCGGCGGCTACCAAGGTCGTGGCGGATCGTCGGACCGGCCCACCTCGGGCGAGCGTCGTGGCGGTCCGAGCGGCGCAGCGGTCGACGGCTCCCGTCGTCACCAGCCGCGCAGGCGCAACCCGGCCGAGTGAGCTTGTCTGTGCCCCGTACCCCGAACCTTGGGGTACGGGGCACAGTGCTGTCCGGGCCGGGCGTGCGGCGAGCCCGGCAGGCTCGCACCTGACTACGGTGGTGGCCATCCCGCAGCGTCGGGCACGATAGGAGCCTGACATCCGCGGCCGACGGCTCGCGGGGACCCGCCGGAGGAGGTGCTGCGATGTCCGAGGGCGACAGCTATCTCGACGCCGTGGCGGCCAGGCGGGCCAGAGCTGCTGAGGGTCCCAGGGCCTACCCGCCCTCGATCGCGGTCGTCAGTGATCGCCCCGAGGCGCCGCTGGTCGGCCTGCTCACCGCCGCCGGCTGGTCGGTGACCGGGCTGCTCGCCAGCGACGTGTTCGACGGGTTGCTGTGGGCGGCTCAGACGCCGGGGGTTGTCCGGAACTACCTCGATCTCGGCGAGCTGCTCGCCGATCCCGACCTCGATGCCTGCTGCCTGGCGCTGCCGCCGTCCGGACTGGGCTCGGTCCTCGTCTCCACCCTGCAGGGCGGCTTGCACACGCTGCTGCCGGAGCCGGCCGAGCTGGGTGCCGACACCGTCCGGCGTGCGCTGGAGGCTGCTGAGGACAGCGGCGCCGAGCACGCCGTGGCGATGCAGCAGCGCTGGCGGCTGCCGGTCGCCCGCGTGACCAGGGCGTTGGACAGCGGCGAGCTGGGCACGCCGGCCCAGCTGACCGTCAGGGGCTGGCCGACCGGCGCGGCTCCGACCGCGGAGCTGCTCGACGTGGTGACCCGCTGGTGCGGCGACGTGGTTGCGGTGTGCGCGACGCCGGGCGAGCTGCCGGCCCGCGAGCTGCCCGGCGGTGCCACCGTCCGCTGGGCCTTGCTGACGGCCTCGGGCGCGACAGTGCTGGTGGCTCACGACGGCGCAGGCGCGCCGCTGCTGCGGCTGTCCTGCCCCGAGGGCCGGGTTGAGATCGAGGCAGGACCGGGCGACGGCACGATGCTCGGGCCGATCGCGGCACCGGAGCTCTCCGCCGAGGCGACCACCTTGCGGACGGACGGGCTCAGGAGTACGGCCAGCCGGCTGGCAGAGGCGGTCAAGCGCAGCGAGGCGGTCGCTGCGCCGTACGACGGCTGGCCCTGGCCCTCGACGTTGCGCGACCTGTTCGTGGTCGAGCGCATCCGTGAGGCACTGCGGTCCTCGGCGGCGGAGCGCCGCTGGGTCGAGACGGCGTGACGTCGACCGAACAGTGGTGGGGACCGCTGGCCGAACCGGCCACGACGCCCGACCTGCTGACACCCCAGCCGCGGACCTCCACCCGTGACCTTCGTCGTTTCGCGATCCTGCTGGCGTGGATCCCGGTGATCCTGCTGCTCGACTCCGTGGGGCGCCACGGAGTGGGTCCGCAGCTCCAGCACCTCCTCGGCGTCGGCACCTGGCTGCTGCTGTTGCTGATGCTCCGCGGTGAGTCGCGGCGGACCAAGGCGCAGGTGGCGATCGTCGTCGTGTTCGCGTCGCTGATCGAGTACACGTTCGCCGGCCTGCTCGGCGTCTACGTCTACCGGCTGCACAACGTTCCGTGGTTCGTACCTCCCGGACATGGCCTGGTTTACCTGGGAGCACTGACTTTTGGCCGCACTCCGTGGGCGCAGCGGCACCGGCGTCCGCTCGTACTCGGCACCCTGCTCCTCGGCGGCGGTTATGCATTGTGGGGCGCATTCGTGTCCAACCGGTTCGACAGCCTGGGCGCGTTCTGGTTCTGCTGCCTGGCCCTTTTTCTTTGGTGGGGCAGGAACAATCGCAACGCCACGGTCTATGTGGGTGCCTTCATCATCGTCACCTACCTCGAGCTGATGGGCACGTCGCTGGGCACCTGGACCTGGCATGCCAGAGACCCGATCATGGGCGTCGTGGCGATCGGCAACCCACCGTCTGGTGCGGCCGGAGGCTACGGGTTCTTCGACGCAGCAGCACTTCTCGGTGCACCGGCGCTCGAGCGGCTGGTGGAGGCACATTCTGCGAAGTTCGCTCGGTTCGTCCGGGTACGCAACACGGGTTGATCGCTCAGTGCCGACATCCTTGACGCGGGCCCTTCGTTCGTCCACGCTTCCGGAATAGTTGCGACGACGCGACGACCGAGAGGGGCTGCAGCAATGTCAGTAAAGGGCGACGGATGGCGTGTTTTCGCTGGGACGGTCCTCGGAATTGCCGGCTTGATGCGGATTTTTGACTCGATCTGGGCCTTCTCGAACCACACTCCGGCGGTAGCCAACCTCGAGGGTGCGATTTTCGGGCACAGCCTCAAGACCTACGGCTGGATCTACCTCATCGTCGGGATCGTGCTGATCGCTGCGTCCGCCGGCGTGCTGGCGGGGTCACAGCTCAGCAGGTGGATCGGCTACGTCGCCGGCGCTGTGATGGCCATCAGCGCGGTGTGGTGGATGCCCTTCTACCCGGTCTGGTCGCTGACCTACATCGTGCTGGGTGTCCTGGTCATCTACGCGCTGGCTGTCTATGGCGGCTCGGACGCCGCAGAGTAGCCGCGGTTGCTCAGCGCTGTGCCCAGGTGTCGGAGTCGAGCCAGTTGTTGAATGCCGGCGCGAGCACGTCGGCCCACCGGGCGTAGCCGACCGCGCCAGGGTGGAATCCGTCGCCGGAAGCGATGGCCTCCACCCAGGCGCGGTCGTCCGCCAATAGTTCTCGAGACGGGACCAGCTGGACCGACCGAGAGGCGCAGACCTCGAGCATGAGATCGGCCAAGGTCGCAGCCCGGCGGTCGTGCGCCGCGTCGGCGACGGGGGGCGGTCCGACGACCAGCGCCGCCCAGCTCCGGTCGGCAGCCGTCGCCAGTAGTCGGTCGAGAGCACGGACGGATTCCTCAGCCGTTACGCCGTGCCCCTGGCTCGTGTCGTTGACCCCGAAGCTCACGACCAGCCCGTAGCGCTCACCGCCCCGCAGCCGGGCCTGCGCCTCGGGCAACCGGCGGACCAGGTCCGGTCCGGTGTCCATGCGGACGCCGAGATTGTAGGACGTGAGGTCCCACCCCTGGCGTCGTCGGGCCGCGCTGAGGCGACCCACCCAGCCGAGTCCCTCCGGATCGCCGACCCCGAGGGTCAGCGAGTCACCGAGGAAGCACAGCCGGGTGTCCCGTGTCCGGGCGCTGGGCACCCGTCAGCCCTCGAGCAGCCGCAGTGCGTCGTCATGCAGCAGACCGTTGGTACACACGATGCTGCCGAGGTCGGGCCGGGCCCGGCCGGTCAGGTCGGTGAACCGGCCGCCTGCCTCCTCGACGATCACCTGCAGCGGCGCGATGTCCCACAGCGACACCTCCGGCTCGCAGGAGACGTCGACGCAACCCTCGGCCACGAGCACATGGGACCAGAAGTCGCCAACGGCCCTGGTCCGCCACACGGTGGCGAGGAGATCGGCGAAGCCCCCGCTGCGTCCGGAGTCCGGCCAGCCGTTCAGGCTGGAGTACGAGAGATAGGCATCGGCGAGGCCGGCCACCTGAGACACGCGGCACTGCCGCCGCGAACCGTCCACGTCGCGGGTCCAGGCGCCGGCACCGCGGGCTGCCCACCAGCGCCGGCCCAGGGCTGGCGCGGACACGACGCCGACCACGATCCGGTCGTGGTCGGACAGCGCAATCAGGGTTGCCCACACCGGCATGCCCCGGACGAAGTTCTTGGTGCCGTCGATCGGGTCGACGATCCAGCGCCGGTCGCCGCCGCCGGTGTCGCCGTACTCCTCGCCGATCAGTGCGTCATCGGGCCGGCGCTCGGCGACCAGCTCGCGCAGGACGGCCTCGACGCCACGGTCGGCGTCGCTGACCGGGGTCAGGTCCGGCTTGGTCTCGACCACCAGGTCGAGGGCACGAAACCGGGCCAGCGACAACGCGTCAGCGCGGTCTGCCAGCTCAAGGGCCAGCGCAAGATCGGCGTCGTGGGACTCGGCGGCCGGTGCGGAGCCGGTCAGCCGCGGCCGAAAGCCAGGTAGTGCCGCAGCCAGCGCTGCCACAGCCGGTCGGCGGCGACGTCGGGCAGGTTGCGGCGGGTGCAGTACTCCTGGTGCGCGGCGACGTGCGGCGAGCGCTCGTCGCCGGCATTGCGGCGCATGTAGTCGAGGTAGTCAGCGAGGAGCTGGTCGCCGGCCGTGCGCACGGGCATCGAGCTGCCACAGTGGCGGCAGGAGCGGGAGAACGCGTGCGTACGGGACGGAGTGCTTCCCGGGTTGCCCAGGCTCCCGGTGGTGACCGGGTGGGCTGTGAGCTGCTTCACGCGAGGCCTTTCCCTCACCAGTTTGACGCCTGACAGCATAGCCTCAGCGCTGCCTGTTTCCCATCCGTTACCCGCGAGGCCACCCGGACGGCGACCCGGGTGCTCGCGGGCAGCATGCTGTAGCCATGAGATGGACGGTCCACTCAGAGCGCTCGGTCTACGCCAGCGACTGGGTGAGCGTTGCGCTGGTCGAGGTCGAGCCGCCGGGTGGGGAGCGCTTCGAGCACCACGTCGTACGGGTTCCGGGCCATGCGGCCGGGACCATCGTCGAGGACCCGGCCAAGGGCGTTCTGCTGCTGTGGCGGCACCGGTTCATCACCGACACCTGGGGCTGGGAGGTGCCCGCCGGCCGGGTGGATCGCGGCGAGACGCCGGCCGAGGCCGCTGCTCGGGAGGTGCTCGAGGAGACCGGCTGGCGGCCGGGGCCGTTGCGGCCGGCATTGCGGTTCCACCCGTCCAACGGGCTGATGGACCAGGTCTTCCACATCTTTCACGCTGCAGGGGCGGTGCACGTGGGGGAGCCGGCGGACGCCTTCGAGTCGGAGCGGGTCGAGTGGGTAGCCGTCAGCGACCTGCGCGAGATCGCCCGCTCGGGGCAGATGCGCGACGGCTTGTCGCTCACGGCAGTGCTGCACCGGTTGGCGTTTCCGCCAGAGGCCGCGGATCAGTCGCCGGTCTGACGGTCCCGCGCGTCGAGCAGGCGGCGCAGCGACACCAGCCGCTTCTCGCCGGCAAGCCCGGCCGTCACCGCAGCGTCAAGCGCGCAGCCGGGACTGTCGGCAGCGTGGGCGCAGCCGGGCGGGCAGTCGACGGCGGCCTCGTACAGCTCCGGGAACGCCTCGAGGATCTGTTCCGGCTGGACGTGCGCGAGACCGAACGAGCGGATGCCAGGCGTGTCGACCACCCAGCCGCCGTCCGCGAGCGGCAGCATGATGGCCGAGGTCGAGGTGTGCCTGCCGCGACCGGTGACGTCGTTGACGACCCCGGTCCGCCGCTGGGCCGACGGCACCAGCAGGTTGACCAAGGTGGACTTGCCGACGCCGGAGTGCCCGACCAGCACACTCACCCGGCCGCGCAGCCGCTCGCGCAGCTCGTCGGCACCGCGGCCGCCGTCACCGGCTGCCGTGACCAGCGGGTCGATGCCCAGCCCTGCATAGGCGTCGAGCAGGGGCGACGGGTCAGCGAGGTCGGCTTTGGTTACGCAGAGTATCGAGTCCAGACCTGCGTCATAGGCGGCCACGAGGCACCGGTCAATCAGTCGCGGGGTCGGAGCGGGCTCGGCGACTGCGGCGACGACCACCAATTGGTCGGCATTTGCGACGACAATTCTTTCGACCGGATCGTCGTCATCGGCGGTTCTTCGCAATGCCGACTTTCGTGTTTGAACTCGGACAATTCGGGCCAAACTTCCGTCACTGCCCGTGATATCGCCGACCACATCAACCCGGTCACCGACTACGACCGACCGGTGACCCAGCTCACGGGCCTGCATCGCGGTGACAAGAATGTCACCTATGAGGACTCCGTAACGACCGCGGTCCACCGTGAGGACGAGGCCGGAGGACGCCTCGTCGTGACCGGGGCGGGTACGGGTCCGTGGTCGCGAGCGCTTGCCCGGCCGTACCCGTACGTCGTCCTCGTCGTAGCGAGACTTCGCGTTGTCGGACGGCACGGCTATCCCCGCACTCAGCCGGCTGCTGCGAGGCGCAGGGGTTGAACCCGGACATGCGAAAACTCCCGCACCGGGTGGCCGCCGAGGCGGTCGGTTGGTAGCGGGAGAGTCGCACTCGCCCCACCGCGTCGCGGTGGGGCGAGCACTGCGTGCCTGATGTCGTTCGTGCTCAGGCGATCGGAGCGGAACGGCGACGACGGCTCACCACGACCAGCGCTGTGCCAGCGCCGAGGGCGATGACGCCGGCAGTGCCGAGCAGGACGAACTCGCCACCAGTGAACGGCAGCGCACTTGCCTCGGGCGTCTTGGTGAGCGTGGTGCCCTTGACGTCCGGGGTGGCAATCGTGGTCGGAGCCACGGTCGGGCACTGTGAGCCGTAGGCGGCACAGTTGTCAGCTGCGAAAGCAGGTGCCGCCCCCGCGGCGATGCCAACGCTGAGACCAACAGCCATCGTGACGGCCGCACTGGCCGAGACGAGGCGACTGGTCGAGAAAGAACGGCGATCCATTGAAACCCCCACCTAGTTGTTGCTACGGAGTGTGACCGATAATACGTTTTGCTGCAAGTCGCGGGTTGATCCGCCGAAGGGGTGAAACTTGCCCGCTCACGGCTGTCAGGGCGTACGCTAGTCCTGTCACGGGGCAATAGCCGTTATTGAGTTAGCAAGCGTGTGTTGTTGTCGGACTCGTGACAGTCCGTGATCAAGGTGACAAAGTGACTGCGGGAAACCGGGTGGGCCAGGTCGCATCGGGGTTGCGGGGCTCGTCGGTAAGAGTGAGTGTTACGGAGTGTTGATACAGGGAACTGTGACATCGGGGTCTGCCAGCTAGGGGGCACTCCGGGAGTCCTTCGCCAGCGAAGCTCCCGAGGCGCCCCACATCGGTAACGATGGCAGATGACACGGAGTGGCAGAGCCGACCACAAGGGGTGGGGAGGCAGGTGTGGTGACGGCCAACGGTCGCGGTAGTGCGCCGGATCGAGGCGCGGGGGGCGCTGGGGAACGGCAGAACGATCACGAGCACGGGGACGACAGGGGGGCCATCGGCCTTGCCGACGTTCATCCGGGCCTCGACGACAGAGACCAGCGGCAACGTGGTGGCCATGGGCCAGCCGTGGTGCCCAGCCAGTCGCCCCTGACCGATCTCAACGGTCTGGACGACCTTGACGACGATCTCGGCGACCTCACCGACGGAGCCGATACGTTCGACACCGACGCTTACCGTGAGACTCGCGCCCAGCGCGAGGCCCGCGCGGCCTCCGGGATGCACCCCGGTCGCTACCGCGCTTTCGACCTGAGCCTGCTGCGCTTCGGCGTACGCCCGTTCCTGATGGTCATGGACGCCGCCGCCTTCTTCACGGCTGCGGCGATCGTCGGTCACCTGGCTCGCGGCACGGTCATCACCTTCGCACTGATCGTGGTGCTCTACGCCGTGGCCGGCATGTACCGGTCACGACTGACCATGTCGGTGCTCGACGACCTTCCGGCCCTCGCTGGACGGGCCGTCGTCGCCGCTGCGGTGGTGACCGCCGTCGGCTTCGTCACGGACAAGGAGGACGTCAGCTCCGACCTGCTGTGGACGTCCTGCATCTTCGCCGTGCTCGTGGTGTTCTTCCGCTGCATCGGCTACTCGGTGGTGCGCGCGGTGCGACGGCGCAGCTTTGTCGCCCACCCCACCCTGATTCTCGGTGCGGGGCGCATCGGCGGCACCTTGGCCGCCGAGCTGCTGGCCCACCCGGAGTACGGCCTCAAACCGGTCGGTTTCCTTGACTCCGACCCGTTGCTGGAGCCGGACGAGCGTCCGGTTCCACTGCTCGGCGGCCACGAGTCGCTGGCCAAGGTCATCGTCGAGTTCGGCGTGGGCGACGTCATCATCGCGTTCGGCTCCGCGCCGGAGTCGCAGATGGTCGACTTCCTGCGCACGTGTGACCGGCTCGACTGCGAGATCTTCTTCGTGCCGCGGCTGTTCGAGATGCACCACATCAGCCGCGACATGGACCAGGTCTGGGGTCTACCCCTGGTCCGGCTGCGCCGGGCGGCTTTCCGCACGTTCTCCTGGCGGCTCAAGCGGCTGATGGACGTGATCGTGTCCGGCGTCGCCTTGATCCTGCTCTCGCCGCTGATGGCGGCCATCGCGCTCGCCGTACGCCTCGAGGGCGGCCCCGGCATCATCTTCCGCCAGGAGCGGGTCGGTCTGGACGGTCGCCCGTTCCAGGTGATGAAGTTCCGCTCGCTCAAGCCGGTCGACAGCGCCGAGTCGCAGACGATGTGGAACATCTCCCATGACGACCGGCTCGGTCCGGTGGGACGCATCCTGCGCAAGACCTCGCTCGACGAGCTGCCCCAGCTGATCAACATCCTCAAGGGCGACATGACGCTGGTCGGGCCGCGGCCGGAGCGACCGCACTTCGTGGCCCAGTTCACCGAGTCGTTCCCGCGCTACACCGCCCGCCACCGCGTCCCCGCCGGCCTTACCGGTTGGGCTCAGGTGCACGGACTGCGCGGCGACACCTCGATCGAGGACCGGGCCCGGTTCGACAACTACTACATCGAGAACTGGTCCCTGTGGGCCGACGTCAAGATCATCTTGCGAACGGTCGCGTCGGTGGTCCGAGGCTCGGGCGGCTAGCACCGTCTCCCACGAACGCGGCCCGATAGGCCGTGGGCGTGGTGGCGAGGCTCCGTCGGAAGTGCAGCCGCAGGTTGGCTGCACTTCCGAAGCCGCACCGCAGGGCGACCTGTTCCACGCTGAGCCGGTCGTCCTCGAGCAGCTCGCGAGCCAGCCCCAGGCGTGACCCCAGCAACCACTGCAGCGGCGTGACGCCGGTCTCCGCGAGGAACCGGCGCGCGAGCGTTCGCTCCGACACCTTCGCCTGCCCGGCCAGGTCCCGCACCGACAGCGGGCGGTCCAGGTGGGCCAGTGCCCAGGTTCTGGTGGCGGCGAGCGACCCACCCGGCCGCCCGACAGGTGCGTCGATGAACTGCGACTGGCCGCCGTCACGGTGCGGCGCTGCCACGATCCCCCTTGCCACCTGGTTGGCCACGGCCGCACCCAGGTCCGCGCGCACGATGTGCAGGCTCAGGTCGATGCCCGCCGCTACGCCTGCCGAGGTCAGCACGTTGCCCTGGTCGACGTAGAGCACGTCACGGTCAACCCGCGACAGCGGGTAGCGCGCAGCGAGCTCGTCCGCCTGCTGCCAGTGCGTCGTCACGGTCAGCCCGTCGAGCAGCCCGGCCTGGCCCAGTGCGAAGGCGCCGACGCAGATCGAGACCACCCGCCGGCCGTTGCGGTGCACGTACCTGAGCGCGTCCAGGACCTCCTCGGGCAACGCTCGAGCGTGATCGAGGTAGCCGGGCACAATCACGGTGTGTGCCCGCCTTACATCAGCGAGAGTTCCGTGTACGGCGAGGGAGAAGCCGCCGGCGACCGCGACCTGCGGCGTCAGGCCGCACACGGCCAGCCTGTAGGGCGTCTCCGCGCGGGTGCGGAAGATTTGGGCCGGGATGCCGAAGTCGAGGGGCAGCACACCGTCGAGGGCGAGGACGGCTACGCGGTGTTCTGGCATGGCAGGAATCTATCGCATAGTGGCATTCCTGCCACTGGTGCGCTGATGGCGTTACCACGAGCATGAAGCCATGACCTCACGCGTACCCGAACTGCCCGACAACCCGCTGGCCCGCACCACGCTGGAGCTGGTGACCGCCACCGAGAGCCCCCCGATCGCCAACCACAGCATCCGCAGCTATCTGTTCGCGATGATGCTGGCCGCCCGTCGCGGCCTGCGTCCGGATCACGACTTCGACCCGCAGCTGGTGTTCCTGGCCTGCACGTTGCACGACCTGGGCCTGACCCCGGACGGCAACCGGGAGCAGCGGTTCGAGGTGGACGGCGCTGACATCGCGGCGGAGTTCCTGACCCATCAGGGCCTACCGGATTCGGAGGTGGACACCGTGTGGGAGGCGATCGCCCTGCACACGTCACCCGGCATCGCCGAGCGCCGGGGGGTTGTGTGCGAGCTGACCCGTCGCGGAGTCGGCGCGGATTTCGGCCGCGAGGTCGATTTCATCCCGGAGGACCAGGCGCTGGCCATCCACGCCGCGTGGCCGCGGCTGGAGATCGCCCGGTCACTGTCCGACCTGATCGTGGCGCAAGCGATCGAGCGCCCCGCGAAGGCACCGGCCTACTCGATCGCCGCCGGGATGGTCCGCGAGCGGGCCGACGTCGGCCGGACCGGAGTCGAGGCCGGAGCCGCGATGGGTCGCTGGGGCAGCTAGGCCGGCAGGGCACGGGATGCGGAGGCGAGCAGGTGGATCCCCACCGACTCGCCTTCGCGGTCGGCTGCAAGCGCGACCTCCGTACGCACCAGGGTGGCGAGCGCGGCTCCATCGGTGGCTAACGCCCGGACGACGGCTTCCTTCGACAGCACGGTGCGCGGTCGCACCCAGTCGACCTTGAGCCCGGCGTCCTCGAGCAGGGCCCGCAGCTCCTCGGGCCAGAAGCACCGCGTGATCGTGCCGTCCTCCGACGGGACGAGCACCACGTCGGCGGCCGGCACATCGGCCAGCTCGGCCCAGCGGCCCTGTTCGGCGAGGCGGGCCAGGCCGAGGACCAGCGAGTCGACGCACAGCAGCAGCCGGCCGCCGGGGCGCAGGGCCCGGCTGATCGCCTCGACGGTGTCCTCTGCGAGCAGGGAGAACGACAGCGACCGGCTCTCGGCGAGCACGACGTCCAGGCTTTCGGCGGCGAGCCAGCGCAGGTCACGCGTGTCCGCGGCGACCTCGTGCACCGCTCCGTGGCCGGGCCGGCGTTCGGCCCGCAGCCGGGTGGGGTCATCGGGGAGGCCGGAGGCCACGGTACGGATCACGTCGTGGCCGGCCTCCACCATCAGCTGGGCAAAGCTGCCGAAGCCGCCGGACAGGTCGAGAACGGTCGTGGGCTCGGTGGGCAGCCAGGCTGCCAGCTGCCGCGCGGCGACCTCGGCGTAGAACACCTCGTACGGGTCCGGGTCGCTCGTGGCGGGCACTGGGTCGATAGCGGCCATGCGAGCGTTCTAACCTCCGTGAATGAGCACCGGCGACCGATCCTCGACCGCGAGCAGCCGACGTCGAGTGGTGACGTCCGCGCTGGACTATCCCACTATGCCGGGTTTGGCACACCTTGCCCTCGACGTGCCCTCGCGAGCTGCTGCCGTTCTGGTCCTCGGGCACGGCGCCGGCGGGGACATTGACGCCCCGGACCTGATGGCGGCGCGGGCGGTGGCGCTCGACGCGGGCGTGGCGGTGGTGCGGGTGCGGCAGCCCTACCGGGTCGCCGGCCGCAAGGCCCCAGCACCGGCCGCGCAGCTCGACGCGGCTTTCAGCGCAGTGCTCGAGGGCCTGCCCCGGCTGCTCGGCCTGTCCCGGCCGCTCCCGGTGCTCTCGGGCGGCCGCAGCAGCGGGGCGAGGGTTGCGGCTCGGACGGCACCGGACGCGGGCGTCGTCGGCGTGCTCGCGTTGGCCTTCCCGCTGGTGCCGCCGGGTCGGCCGGGGGTCAGCCGGGTCGCGGAGCTGCTCGCCGCCGGCGTACCGACACTGGTCGTCCAAGGGGCACGAGACCCGTTCGGCACGGGGACGGCCGTGCGGGAGGCGCTGGAGGCCGGCGGCGCCCAGTCCGTCGAGGTGGTGGACGTCGCGGACGCGGACCACTCGTTCCGTACCCGCAAGGCGGACCCGACCACGAGTGCCCAGAGCCTGGCGGCGGTGCGGCTGGCCGTCGGGTCATGGCTGGAGGCGCGGCTGGGTGGTCTTTGACCGGAGGTTGGAAAAGTGTTGGACCGGCGGGAATCGCTGAGAGGTTCCTCAGCGTTCTCCTCCCCAGTAGCGCTGGCAGTCCCACCATCCGTCCCCAACGACCGTCGTCCCGCGTGCCCAGTCCGGAGGCAATTCATGAGCAGTCCCGACATCTCGGGCGCGGCCACGCGAGAGCGAGCCCGGAACTGTGCCGGGCGCCGTCCCGTGGGGCGCGCTGAACGCACGTACGGACCCGCTCCCCGCAGGGGCGAACGGGTGTCCGCGGGCGTATCCTTCGAGCGGCGCCGGACCGCGCTCGTGGACCATGTCGGGACCGAGCTGGGCGCCGAGGAGGTGGGACCGGTCACTGAGACCCCGGAGCAGCGCAGCGCGAGGTTCGAGGCAACGGCGTTGCCGTACCTTGACCAGCTCTATGCTGCCGCCCTACGCATGACCCGCAACCCGGCCGACGCCGAGGACCTGGTCCAGGAGACGTTCGCCAAGGCTTTCGCTGCCTTCCACCAGTTCCAGGAGGGCACCAACCTCAAGGCTTGGCTCTACCGGATCCTGACGAACACGTTCATCAACACCTACCGCAAGAAGCAGCGCCAGCCGCTGCAGTCGCCGACCGAGGAGATTCAGGACTGGCAGCTTGCCGAGGCGGAGTCGCACACCTCCAGGGGTCTGCGCTCGGCTGAGGTCGAGGCGCTGGACCACCTGCCGGACTCCGACGTCAAGGAAGCGCTGCAGGACCTGCCGGCCGACTTCCGCATGGCCGTCTATCTCGCCGACGTCGAGGGCTTTTCGTACAAGGAAATTGCGGACATCATGGAAACGCCGATCGGCACCGTGATGTCGCGCTTGCACCGTGGCCGTCGTGGTTTGCGCGATCGGTTGCAGGAGTACGCGGTCGAGCGGGGGCTCATCCGAGAGGAAGACCCAGCGGACGGCCCCGGAACGCCCCCCGCTGTGGACGCTGGTGCGACTGTGCCTTCGGAGGCAGGGCGATGAGTTGCGGCAACCACCACGAGACGGACTGCAGTGAGGTCCTGGCCAAGGTCTACGTCTACCTCGACTCCGAGGCCGACGAGCACGACTGTCACCAGATCAAGGAGCATCTCGACGAGTGCGGGCCCTGTCTGCGCCAGTACGGGCTCGAGCAGCACGTCAACCAGATCGTCGCCCGCAGCTGTGGTTCGGACGTGGCACCGGAGTCGCTCAAGCTCCGCGTCCTCGCCCAGATCCAGCAGGTGAGGATCGAGATCACCCAGACCGCAGAGGTTTCCTCGGAGTAGTCACGGGATAAACGGACACACAGCCCCCGAGGGTTGGGCACAACAGCGACGGCGGCAGGGATCGGAAGATCCCTGCCGCCGTCGATCTGTTTCGGTGTGTGCCTGGTCAGGCGTTCGGGCGCTTGCCGTGGTTGGCCTTCTTCTTCGCCCGAGCCCGACGCCTACGGCCCTTCTTCGCCATGGCGTCCTCCTTGTGTCGGCAGTGAGTCTGCCACACCGTGAGTCCGTGAGCGGACCGTCAGCCCAGAAGCCGTCGGTTGAGGGCGTCGAGTACGGAACGGGCCACGGCGTCGGCTTCGTCGCCGCGCACGACCGCTGAGCCCGACAGGACCTGCTCGCCACTGCGTGGCACCTGCACCTGGAGCACGCTGACGGCGACGGAGCGGGAGCCGACCGGGATGACCGTGGCGTGCTCGATGTCCGCGGCTGTGCCCAGCAGTTCGGTCAGGGCGTCCAACGTCGCTCGGGCGACCAGGCGGGGGCGCGAGGCGATCGCAGCGGAACCCGTGGCGGAGCCGATGAAGAAGTCCTCGCCAAGAGCCAGCGTGACGGTGATCTCAGCCTCCGACCGGCTGGTCCGTACGACCACTGCGTCGACGAGCGGCCGCGGGGGAGCCTCGGTCTGCGCCTGGGCGGCGTCGGTCACGTCGATGGTGTCGGGAGAGTCAGCGTCGGAGGGCACGGCAAGGCGTAGAGCGGGAGCGTCGCCGTCGTCGATCTGTACGACGCTCACAATCCGGTGATCGATGTCGAGGTCGTAGCGCGCCATGGCCAGCGACTGGATGTCACGTACAACTTGCTTGGCCGGCTTGAGCCGATCGGCGAGCACATGGATCTCGGTCGGCTGAGCGTCCGGGCCGGTCACGACGCTGGCCGCGCGGACACCGGGGATCTGCCGGAGGGCATCTTCGAGCTCTGGCAGGAGTCGAAGCGCGGTCATGGCTCTCCTTCAGGCGGTACTGGTCAGACCGGCGACGAAGAGCCGGCGGCGGAGCTGGGCGTCCTGTGCTGCTGCGGGTACGGGGTCAGGGCTGGTGCTGTCCCCGGTGATCATGGTGTTCTCTGGTGAGAGTACGACCTCGGCCGGCGGCGGCGCAGGCGAGTGGTCGGTTTGGCCTGAGATAGGCGAGTCGGCAGCGGGAGGCTCCGTGTTGAGCGCGGGCTCCGACGAGTCGCTGGCGACCCCGGTCGGCAGGTGGCGGCTGTGCCACGCGGCTTCCGCGGCAGCGACCGCCTCGGCGGCGTCGGCGTGTGCAGACCGGACCGCTTCGAGCGCGACCGGCAGCACCGCAGGGAGCACGGTCAGGACGTGGTCGTTGACCTCGTGGACCGACGCTCGCTGCCAGTAGCGCAGCTCGCGGGCGAGTTCCGCTGACAGCGTTCCGTCGGCCACCGCCGCGGCCACCAGGTCATCGAAGCGAGTGCCAGCGGGGCCGGAGCCGGAGTCGAGCAGGGGCTCGATCAGCCGGGCGAGCACTGCCGCCGGATCACCGGGGGCGGTCGGCTGTGTCGTCACGGCTGGGACCCCTCGACTCGGTGAGGATTCAGGCAGGTCGGTGTGCTGCAGGACACAGACTAGGGCTTCAGCCCTCGTTTGGCTCCCGATTGAGAGAGCCGACCGCTTCGCCGGTTGCCGATCCGCGTTGGGCCGAACGGGTGAATCGCTGCCCGAATTGTCCGTCACCTGCCCAAACGAACACATTGGACACCGAAGTGACGGGGCAATACTGCTGATACGGACGGCCAAATCGCCCGAACCCCTTGACGGTGTGTGACGTACCGGATTCACTCGGCAAGGTACCGGTCTGCGGCGCTGCAGATCACTCCGGTTTCTTGCGGCGTCTCGGGGCCGGTACTTCCGTGCTGCGATTCGGCCAACGGCGATCGGATCCAGGCTGAAGTCGGGGCCGAAGTGCGCCGAGGGTTGACTCAGCACCACGGTGAACTCGTTACACGTTTGACAACTGAAGAGGGCGGGATCGGGACCGGCAGGACCCCCGTAAGGCACGGCACCACCTCCAAGCGGAGCGGATCGCGCACGAGCACTCAGCGAGCTCGTGACTTGATGCCGTGGAGGCGAAGAACCACATGAAAACCATTGCTGCTGCACTGGGAAACATTGTCGAGAGCATGCTCTCGGCGAGTGCCAACGTTCACTGGCGTTAGTTGCGCCTGCCGGTCCCCATCCCGCTCACTTCGTCCAACGCTCCTCTTCCCCGGGATCGTCGAGAGCCATGACTGCGCTGCCTCGAGCCGCACGGATCTACATCTGTGCAGTGGTAGTCGTCGGCCTAGCCGTCGGCGGTTACGCGCTGCCCCACGTTGATCGCCTCTGGACGGTGGTAGCACTCGCCGCGGTCACGATTTTGTGCACGAGCGTCTCCGAGGTGCAGGGCGCCTCTGAGAACGAGATGTCCGTCAACCTGGGTTTCGTCGTCGCGGTCGCCTCCCTGTTCGTGCTGGGCGCAGCCGGAGCGGTCCTGGTCGCGGCGTCAAGCGCGCTGTTCTGGACCGGTGGAGGCGTGCCGGTCGTCAAGCGGGTGTTCAACGCCTCCCAGTTCGCTGTCGCTGGAGGGGCAGCCGGCCTGGCGTTCATGGCGCTTCACGGCCCGGTCAATCACTTGAGTCAAGGCGACTTCCCCGCAGCCATCCTGGTGCTGGTCGTGGTCGTGTTCGTCTACTCCGTGGTCAACCATCTGCTCGTCTGGGGCATCCTCTGCCTGGTTCAGCCGTGGCCGGGCAGGGGCATGTGGAGCAGAGCCATTCCGTGGGGCAGCAGCCCGTACGCGGCCTACGGTTTCCTGAGCCTGCTCATGGCAGCGCTGTGGGAGAACTTTGGCGCGGTCACGGCAACCCTGTTGCTGATCCCGCTCATGGTCACCCGGACCACGTTCGCGAACTTCGTCGACCAGCGGAAGGCCTATGACGCGACCGTCGCCGCGCTGATCCAAGCGGTAGAGACCAAGGACCACTACACCCGCGGACACTCGGAGCGGGTCTCACGCGGGTCCGTCCTGATCGCCCGCCAGCTGGGGCTGCGCGACGACAAGGTCAAGGCACTGCGCTACGCGGGCATGCTGCACGACGTGGGAAAGATGGGCGTGCCGACCCTGGTGCTGCAGAAACAGGGCAAGCTGAGCAACGCCGAGGCCGATGCGGTGCGGGCGCACCCGGCCCGTGGCCTGGAGATGCTCGGCGACATCGACTTCCTGCAGGAAGCCCTGGGCGGCATCTACCACCACCACGAGCGGATGGACGGCAAGGGCTACCCGCTGGGCCTGCGCGGGATGGAGATCCCCGAGTTCGCCAGGGTGATCATGGTGGCGGACGCCTTCGACTCGATGACCTCAAACCGGTCCTACCGGCCGGCGATGAGCATCGAGAAGGCGATCGACGAGCTCGTCGCCTGCTCGGGCGTGCAGTTCGACCCGGTCATGGTTGAGGCGATGGTCGCGGCGTTGCGGGCCCACGGCTGGCAGGTGCAGGGAGCCACCGAGTCGAGGTTCCCGCTGATCGGGGCAATTCCCGAGCCAGCGCAGCCGCCGGACCAGGAGCTTGCGGTGCCGAACGCCCACAAGGTGTCCGCGTACAGCTCGGTCGAATCCGAGTCATGAGAGACCGGACGCAGGACCGGCCGCTGGCTTGGACCGGATTCAGTCTTGCCGCCATCGGGCTGATCGCGACGCTGGTGACCGGGGTCTCCGCCGAGCAGCGGCAGGTGGCGCTGGCCTTCGGCCTGCTGATCTTCGTCGGAGAGCTGGCCAGGGTCACCCTGCCCGGTGACCGGCAGGTTTCGCCGATCGCCCTCGCTGCCGCGCTGGGCTACGCGCTGCTGTTCAGCATGGGCAGCGTCGACGTGACCCCGCCGGTGATGCTCGTGGTAGCCGTACAAGGAATTGCCGTGGGGCTGGCGGCCCTGCTGCACCGGCTCGCCGGCAGGCCCAGCAACGTCGAGGTCCTGGGACGCGGCATCCTCGCCATCGCCGCCGGGGCCGCGACCTTCCACGGGCTGCTGACCCAGGTCGACCTCGGCGACCGGCCGGCGCACTCGGCGTTGCTGGTTCCGATCATGGTGCTGTCCGCCGTTGTGGCCGGCGCCGTCGAGCTGTTCGCTGCTGCTGCTGATCGGTCGCTGCAACTGGGTACCCCGCTGCGCGCTGCTCTTCGCGACGAGGCGCGGGCAACACGCGGTCTCGGCGCGGCCGTGGCGGCGACCGGCATCCTGATCCCGCTGTCCGCCAACCTGATGGGCTGGTACGCGCTGCCGGTGCTGCTGCTGCCGCTGCTGACCACGCAGTTCTCGTTCCGGCGCTTCGCCCAGATCCGGTCCACCTACCGGCAGACGATCCGAGCACTGTCGAAGATCACCGAGGTTGGGGGCTACGTCCAGGACGGGCACTCGATCCGGGTGTCCGCGCTCGCGGTGAGCACCGGTCGCGAGCTCGGGCTGACGGAGAGTGAGCTGCTCGACCTGGAGTACGCGGCCCTGATGCACGACATCGGCCAGCTCTCCCTCGCCGAGCCCATCCCGCGCGGCTCGACGCTGACGGTGCCGCCGGCCGAGCGCAAGCGCATCGCCGAGATGGGCGCCGAGATCATCCGCAGCAGCGGCACCCTCGACAACGTGGCCGTCATCGTCGAGCGGCAGTCGGACCCGTACCGTCGCAATCGCCGACCGGCTGACGACTCGCTGCCGATCGCCAGCCGGATCATCAAGGCCTCGAGCGCGTACGACGACCTGGTGTCCGTGGCGCCGGAGGACGCGCGGTGCCGGGCTGACGCGTTGGAGCGGCTGCGGCTGGGGATGGCTTACGAGTACGACCCGCGGGTCGTGGAGGCGCTGGCCCGGGTGGTCGCCCGCAGCGCGTCGCCCGGCGTGCCCGTCGCTGCGCTGCCGTCGCGGTTGCGGTCGCGCTGATCCGAGCGCAGCGCCATCACCAGCAGCAGCCCGAGCCCGGCTGCGACGAGCACGTCGCCTGCGCTGACGACCTCGGGGAACCACGGGATGCGTACGGGAATCACATCGCCCAGTAAGGGCAGCTTCGTGCTCGCACCCGCCAGCTCGTGCCGCGGGTCGGACCCGGCGGCGATGGTGGTGATGTCGAGGCCGGCCTTGCTCGCGGCCCACAGCGACACCGGCATGGCCGCGTTGACGGCTACCACGACGGCGTTCAGCATCAGTCCAGCCGCGATCAGCGGGATGCCGGGCAGGGCGGTGTTACGGAGCAGGAACGCGATCAGCAGGATGACGGCAGCGACCGAGCCCACGGCGTAGAGCACCGGCGCATCGGTCGTACGGGCCAGGACCGATCCGGTCAGCTGGCAGACCGCAGCCGCCACGAGCAGCGGCCAGCCGTTCATCGGCACTCGCGCCAGCGCGCTCGGACGGCCGCCCATGGCGACACCGAGCAGCGCGGCGAGTACCAGGACGACCGTCACCAGAGCCACGCCGCTAGTCTCCCTTGGTGGCCGCTCCACTGTCGGGGACGCGCCAGGAGAACGGACGAAGGGTCGGTCGCACGTGTTCGAGACGGTTCTGGTGGCAAACCGCGGCGAGATCGCCCGGCGGGTGATCCGCAGCATCCAGCGGGCGGGCGCCAAGGCGGTGGCGGTCTACTCCGAGGCGGACGCTGACCTGCCGTACGTCCACGAGGCGGACGAGGCGGTGCTGATCGGCCCGGCGTCGCCCAAGGAGTCTTACCTCGACGTCGTCAAGGTGATCGAGGCGGCCAGACGGTCCGGAGCGCAGGCGGTGCACCCCGGCTACGGCTTCCTCGCCGAGAACGCTGACTTCGCGCAGGCCGTGGCCGACGCCGGCATGACGTGGATCGGACCGTCGCCGGACTGCATCCGTTCGATGGGCGACAAGATCAGCGCCCGCAACCTGATGGCCGCAGCCGGGGTGCCGGTCGCACTCGGCACACCCGAGCCCGTCGGCGAGGTCGAGACGGCGGCGTCCGAGGCCGCCAGGATCGGCTACCCGGTCATGGTCAAGGCCTCCGCCGGCGGTGGCGGCATCGGGATGAGCGTGGCGCACGACGAGGACGAGCTGCGCGCTGCGTTCGAGACCGCCCGTACCCGAGCCGAGCGGTTCTTCGGCAACCCGGCGATCCTGCTCGAGCGCTACCTGCCCAACGCGCGTCACGTCGAGATCCAGATTCTCGGCCTGGCTGATGGCCGGGTCGTCGCGCTGGGCGAGCGGGACTGCTCGGTGCAACGCCGGCACCAGAAGGTCGCCGAGGAGAGCCCGTCGCCCGGGGTCTCGCCGGACCTGCGGGCCCGGATGATGGCGGCGGCGGTCAAGGCCGGTGAGGCAGTCGGCTACAAGAACGCTGGCACCGTCGAGTGCCTGGTCTCCGGCGAGGACTTCGTCTTCCTCGAGATGAACACCCGGCTGCAGGTCGAGCACCCGGTCACCGAGCTGGTCACCGGCCTCGACCTGGTCGACGCCCAGCTGCGCATCGCGGCCGGCGAGGACGTCGCGTTCGACCCGGACGCGATCACGGTGACCGGGCACGCCATCGAGCTGCGGGTCTACGCCGAGGACCCCAAGCGGTTCCTGCCGAGCCCCGGCGCGATCACGGTGTGGACCGAGCCGACCGGCGAAGGCGTGCGCGTCGACTCCGGCTACGCCGCAGGAACGACCGTGACGCCCTTCTACGACCCGCTGCTCGCCAAGCTGTGCGTGTGGGGCGCCGATCGCGCACAGGCGCTCGAGCGTGCCCGTACGGCCGTCGCAGGCTTCGAGGTCACCGGCCCCAAGACCAACCTGCCGTTCTTCCTCGAGCTGCTCGAGTACGACGGCTTCACCAGCGGGAACTACGACACGGGCCTGATCGACACGATGCGCCCGCCCAAGCCCAAGAAGGCCTGATCGTTTCTCCCGTACCCCGTTCGTGGTTGGATCTGCCCGTACCCGTTGCCAGAGAGGAGCCCCAGTGGCCGAGGAAGTCCGCGCAGAGATGGTCGCGAACGTCTGGAAGGTGTTGGTGGCTGCGGGAGACCCCGTGGAGGACGGCGACACGCTCGTCATCCTGGAGTCGATGAAGATGGAGATCCCGGTCATCGCGGAGGTCGACGGCACCGTGGCGGAGATCCGGGTTGCCGAGGGTGATGTCGTGCAGGAAGGCGACATCATCGCGGTGATCGAGTAGCCGCCGATTGGTCACGATTCGGTAGCCCGAACGGGTAAATGTCACGCGCTCGTGCGCCGAACACTTCTCCGTGACCTCAACGATCGAGCCCTTCCTGCGTGCCCTTGTCGAGTGTGGCGGCTCCGACCTGCACTGCAAGGTCGGCAGCCCGCCCCGCGTGCGGATCGATGGTCGCCTGCGCAAGCTGCAGACCCGCGACCTAGCCGCCGCTGACACCGAGCTCATGGTGTCGGAGGTGCTGCGTGCTGACCTCGTCGACGAGTTCAACCGCACCAACGAGGCCGACTTCGCCTACTCCCTCGCGGGCGTGGGGCGGTTCCGGGTCAACGCCTTCCGCTCCCGTGGCTCCGCCGGCCTGGTCTTCCGCCGGGTCAGCGTAGGCGCCATCCCGCTGGAGGACCTCGGACTGCCGCCGGTTCTTGCGCAGCTGGCGCTCGAGCCGCGTGGTCTGGTGCTGGTGACCGGCCCGACCGGTTCCGGAAAGACGACGACGCTGGCCGGCATGATCGACCACATCAACACGACCCGCGAGGTCCACGTCGTCACCATCGAGGACCCGATCGAGGTCCTGCACTTCGACAAGATGGCGATGATCAACCAGCGCGAGGTCCGGGTCGACACCGAGGACTTCCCGACCGCGCTTCGTGCCGCGATGCGGCAGGACCCCGACGTGATCCTGGTCGGTGAGATGCGTGACCACGAGACGGTCAAGGCCGCGCTCGCTGCCTCCGAGACCGGTCACTTCGTCATGTCGACGCTGCACACCACGGACGCGCAGGAGACCATCAACCGCGTCATCGACTTCTTCCCGCCGCACGAGCAGAAGCAGGTCCGGCTCGCGCTGGCCGGTGCGCTCCGCGGCATCATCTGCCAGCGTCTGGTGCCTCGTGCCGACGGTGAGGGCCGCTGCGTGACGATGGAGATCGCGGTGAACACGGGTCGCATCGCCGATGCCATCGCCGACCCGGACAAGACCTCCACCATCGGCTCACTCATCGCCGAGGGCGGCTACTACGGCATGCAGACCTTCGACCAGCACCTGGTCACGCTGATCCGCGACGGGGTTGTCTCCCTCGACGCCGCGATGGCAGCCTCGACCTCACCGCACGATCTGACCGTCGAGCTGCGCCGGCTGGGCCTCGTCGCGTAAGGCTCGTCGCGTAAGGTTCGTCGCGTAGGGCCTAGGCCACCTGGATGATGCCCATCATGCCGGCGTCCTCGTGCATCGCGATGTGGCAGTGGTAGACCGTACGACCCTTGTTGAGCCCGAACGGGATCGCCAGCCGGACCGTCTGCCCCGGATTGACCACGACGACGTCACGCCAGGCCGGGAACGGTTCGGGGACGTGTCCGCGCTTGAGTACCTGGAACGGCCAGGTGTGCAGGTGGAACGGGTGTTCCACGTCGGTGGTGTTGACGATGTCCCAGACCTCGAGGGCCCCAGCCTTCACGTGCTGGTCAATCCGCTTCTCGTTGAACAGCCGGCCATTGAGGCGGAAGCTGCCGTTGGATGCCTGGCCGAGGACGATGCGGCGATGTACAGCCTTGCTGGATGGTTTGAGCACGGGCACGTGACCCAGGGCACCGGCTCTTGGCAGGTGCGGCTTGGCCGACGGGCCGGTGATCCGGAGCTGGACGACGCCGTCGTCGGTCGTCACCAGCGCTGCCGGGGAGGTCATCGCGTCCACGAGCAGCTCGACCCGTTCGCCGGCACCCAGGGTGATCGAGGTCAGGCGTACGGGGTGATTGATGTACCCCGCGTCGGTGGCCACGAGCCACATCGGCCGGACCCGACCCCCCGCCGTTTCCTTCAGCCTCAGGGTAAGTGTCCTGCCAACCCCGCCATTGATCAGTCGTAGCCGGACCAGGGGAGTCCCGCCGGTCAGGGTCGGCGTCGGTGCGCCGTTGACCAGTACCTCGTTCGCGTCCAGCCGCGTGGTGAGGACGACGACGTGCTCCTCACAACCAGCTATCGGGGCCGGCAGGTGGTCGGGGTCGATCAGCAGGATGCCGGTCAGCCCCCGCTGCATCTGGTTCTCGACTGCGCCGTGCACATGTGGGTGGTACCAGTAGGTTCCTGCGGAGCCCTTCGGCAGCGCGAACCGATAGGTCTGGTTCGTGCCGGCGTGCACATGTGTGAAGGGCGCGTCGACGTGCGGCGGGATGCGCAAGCCGTGCAGGTGCAGGTTGGTGGTCTCGTGCAGCCGGTTGCGCAGGATCACCCTGGCCGGGTGGCCGTCCCTCAACCGCAGGATCGGTCCCGGGAATCCGCCGTTGTACGCAATCTGGCGGGGCAGCAGAGCTCCGAGCTCGACGTTGCCCGCCGGAAGCGGTGCGGCCGTTATGTAGGCCGTGGCGATCCCTGCGGGACCGCGAAACTTGTGAATCTCCGGGAGCTTGAGCAGGGGTTGTCCCGGCGGTGGGCCCGGTAGGGGATGCAGCATGTTGCGGGTGCCGGCGCTCGCCGATCCGCCGGTGAGCTGGGGCGTCAGCCACGCGGCGGTTCCGACCGCGGCCAGACCGAGCAGCTGTCGGCGGGACAGGGTGAGACGATCGTGACCGTTGGCGCTCGTCATGTTCGTACTCCGGCTGGTAGCTAAGGAAAGTAGCCGCCGCTACCGGCTCCGAGTGAGTGGCCGGAGCCGGTAACGGACGGAGGGCTACTTGACGGCGAAGAACCTGTGCATGCCGAGCGCGAAGTGCGGAGCGCCGGTCTTCACGTCGGGCATGAAGCAGATCAGCTCATAGTTGCTGTGGATGCTGAAGTTCAGGGTCGTGTACATGGTCTGGCCGCCCGAGATCACCCCGGCGAATCCGCCGTTGTGCACCCATGCCGGGGGCGGTCCCTGGCTGTTCAGCGCGGCCAGGAGCTGCGCCTCTGTGTGGCCCTTGTCCAGCCGGAAGAAGAGGTACATGTGGATCTGCGCGCCGGAGTCATGCAGCGCATAGGTGTGCAGGCCATGCCGGGCTCCGACCACCTTGAAACCGAACTCGTGGCTGGAGATGGTGCCGACGGTCTTCGGCTTCGCTCCGGCGGCCTTCCCCTTGACTGTCAGGATGAAGAACGAGTCGGGTGCACCCTCATTGCTTGCTCCGTTGTCAAGGACGTAGGTTCCCGGTGCGAGCAGGACCGTGAACTTCGCTCCGGTGGTCGTGAAGTCGTTCTCAACCTCGACGCCGCCAAGTGCCCGCACGTTCCTGGTGATGCGCGCCCACGCCTTGAGGTTGCCCATGTTGGCGAAGCTTGCAGCGAGGTCCTTGCCGAGCTGGTGGCGGGTGTAGCCCTTGGCCAGCTTGAGCACGGTCAGGCCGCGGGGATCCTTGGCCCGCTGCGTCGGGGACTCCTTCAGGATGAAGGAGTGGTAGCCGGGTGCGACCGACTTCGGGATGCCCGTGATCGTCTTGGAGGTCAGGGTCAGCGTGGTCGTGGCTGAGGTCGTTGGTGACGACGCGGCCAGGGCGGCGGGCGCCGGGCCGACTACCGTCACCAGGAGTGCCGCGGAGGCTGCCGCGGCGAGAGTCCGGGCGGTGCCCGGACGGCGTTGCAGGACGCGCATGGTGAACTCCCTTGCAGAAGAGTTTGAACCGTGGCTCGGTCAATAAGAGGTTTCTAGTCGCCGACAGGTTGCCTGTCTGTGGGCCGAAATACTTAGCCCGTCGCGGATCTTCGGCAATTGCCCGGATTGCCCGGATTTTACTGCTGTGTCGAGAGAAACGCGGCGGCGGCGGCGGCCGGCGCGCGCACCAGCCAGGCGCCGGTGACGACTTCAGCGAGCATCTTCGGGGGGATTCGGTCCAGCCAGATCAGGACTGCCGGGTAGTTCGCGAAATGCGACGTCGTGAAGAAGATCTCCGGATCCCTCGAGATCAGCGCTGCTCGCTCGCCGACGTCCTCGACCATCGCGGCGAGGATGGGTACGTCCCGCATACTCGCGCCGAGCTCAGCCACTTCGTACTTCCGGAGCGGGCGTTCCCAGAGCAGGCTCTTGCGTCGCACCTTCCAGCTCGGCGGGTCGCCCTCTTCGACGATCTCCGGCACATCAGGAAGCTGTGCAACGGCCCTTCGCACCTCGTCCCAGTCGGACATGGCGACAGCCTATGCGGTCACTGTTCCGTGTTCGGCGCAACGGGCTGACCAGCCGCGCGGGGTGACTTGGACGATCATGCGTCGTCGGCAGTGGGCGCAGTAGCGCGGCGGCTCGAGCTCCGCCCGGGTGGCGCAGGCGCTGTGGCTCCGTTCGTCTACGGGCTCGCCGCACTGGCCGCAGTAGGTCACCCGACGAGGGTAGTGCGCGTCGGCGGGCTGGTGGGCATCGCCGCCCCTGTGGGTTGCGGGCTTATGGGCCCGCAGCTCAACGGATCGGTGAGAACCCTTGCTACGTAAGGGTTTGCGGGTTTGAGATAGTTGTCCACAGATTCGTTGCGGGGGTGGATCCGGGGGTGGCTCACCGGTAGAGTCGAACACATGTTCGAGGACTCGAAGGTGGTCGACCCGGCGGTGCTGTTCCCGGCACTGGCCGCGGCGATCGACGCGCTGACCGTGCGCCCGGACCCGGCCACGCCGGCGGCGGTGGTGCGCGCGCAGGCGCGGGCGTTGGTGGTGCTGACCCGCCGGGTGCAGGCGCTGCTGCTGGGACGCCTGGCAGTGATCGACGGCCAGGGTCTGGCCGAGGGCGACGGGATGGGCTCCACGGTGGCGTGGGTCCGCGCCTTCACCAACGCCGGACCGGCGGGTGCGCGCGGGCTGGTGGACGCGGCGCGACTCGCGGACCGGTTGCCGTCGCTGGGGGCGGTGGCCGCGGCGGGCAAGGTCGCCCCGGAGCACCTGGCCGCGTTCGCCGCGGTGACCAGGGACGTCCCGGCCGAGGTGGTCGCCGGCCATGAGTTCACCGTGACCAACCTGGCCCCGCACGCCCGCCCCGCGGACCTGCGCAGGCTCGGGGAGAAGATCCGCGACTGCCACGACCAGGGACGCGGCCACGGACAACCCGGCCCACCTGCACGAGCGCAGGCAGGTGAACCTGGTCCGGACCTTCCAGGGCGGCTGGGACCTGCACGGGTCGTTGGACCCGGAGGCCGGGGCGTCGGTGCAAGTCGTGCTGGACGCCTTGTCGGTGAAGCTGGGGCCGGAGGACACCCGCACCGCCGGCCAGCGCCGCGCCGACGCCCTCGTCCAAGCCGCGCAGCTGGCCCTGCGTTCCCCCGGGCTGCCGGACGTGGCCGGGGACCGACCCCGGGTCACCTTCCTGGTCCGCACCGACACCACCCCCACCACCACCCCGCTGCCCGGTGCCGGCACTACTGGCGGAGGCGTGCTTGGCGACGGCGGGGCTGACCGCGGCGTGGCTGACCGCGCGGCTGACGGTTGGGGCTCGGTGGCGGGGAGTCCGATGCTCGACGCCGCGCTGGCCGGGTTGGTGCACCGGATGTTCCACCACGTCGACGGTGCGGTCACCGGCCACGGCCCCGGCGCCCCGCTGGCCGAGTCCAGCCGGAAGGTCGAGCCACCGGAAGGGTGCAGCTGCCACCGCGACGGTGGTGGCCGTGGTGGCCGTGGTGGCGGTGGTGGGATTCCTGCGCAACGCGCCGCGGGGACCGCACGCGACGCTCGGCACCGGGTCAGGCCGCGGCACCGGGTCGCCCGCGTCGTTGCCGGTGACGGTGTTCGGTGGTGGTCAGCACCTGATCTCCGGCTGCGACGAAGAGCTGGCGACCGAAACGATCGAACGGATCTGCTGCAACGCGATTATGAACCTCACCCTGGTCGACCGGTGGGGCGACCCGCTGCACCTGGGCCGCAACTCCCGCTCGCACTCCCCGACCCAAGGCCGGGCAGTGATCGTGCGGGACGGCCACTGCGTGTTCCCCGGCTGCGACGTCCCCCCGGCGCGGTGCCAGATCCACCACCTGATCTTCTGGTCCCACGACGGCAACACCGACATCGAGAACCTGGCCCTGGTCTGCTGGTTCCACCACCACCTCATCCACGAAGGCCACTGGACCCTGCACCGGGCCCCAGCGACCCTCGCGGACGACAACCCCGGCAGGGCCGACCAGCCACCCACCTGGGTCGCGACCGACCCGACCGGCCGGCAACTCCGCCAACACCGACAACCCGCCGCCTGACCCGCCGGGTCAGGCGCACCACCACACCGGCCCGGACACAAACCCCAGCCGCACCAGGGGAAAGCAGCCACCCGCCGCTGCCGGGCTAACGCCCTGTTGGTTGCTCGCCAGGTTCGCCAGCCACGGCCTGCCTGCCTGCGTGTCCTGCACTGGCCCGCCGTGGCGCGACGAGCGGCGCGCCGGATCCGCGTCACCGCTATGACACCGCGGGGAAGGGTGCGGGCGGGCGCAACCGGACGCGCTACAGCGTCTGCGACAGGGCCTTGATCGGCATCTGCAGGTTCTCGAGCAGGGCGAGATCCTGATCGGGGGAGCGGCCGAGCGTGGTCAGGTAGTTGCCCACGATGACTGCGTTGATCCCGCCGAGCAGACCCTGCTCGGTGCCGAGGTCGCCGAGGGTGATCTCCCGCCCTCCGGCGTAGCGCAGGATGGTCCGCGGCATGGCCAGCCGGAACGTGGCGATCGTCCGTAGCGCTTCGCGCGAGTCGATGACCGGTAGATCACCGAACGGGGTGCCCGGCCGGGGGTTGAGGAAGTTCAGCGGCACCTCGTCGGGGCCGAGAGCGCCTAGCTGGCCAGCAAACTCGGCCCTCTGTTCGACCGTCTCACCCATGCCGACGATTCCGCCGCAGCAGACCTCCATGCCGGCGGCGCCGACCATGCGCAGGGTGTCCCAGCGCTCTTCCCAGGTATGGGTCGTGACGACCTCGGGGAAGTAGGACCGCGCCGTCTCGAGGTTGTGGTTGTAGCGGTGTACGCCCATCTCGACCAGCTCGTCGACCTGCTCCTGCGTGAGCATGCCCAGGGAGCAGGCGATGTTGATCTGGTTTCCGTCGGCGCGGATCGCCTCGATGCCCTGGCGGACGGAGTCCATCAGGCGACGGTCCGGACCCCGTACCGCCGCCACGATGCAGAACTCCGACGCCCCGGTCTCGAGGGTCTCGCGGGCAGCGCGTACCAGCTCGGGGACGTCGATCCATGCCGCGCGTACGGGGGACTGGAACTGGCCGGACTGCGAGCAGAAGTGACAGTCCTCGGGACAACCGCCGGTCTTGACCGAGACGATGCCCTCGACCTCGACCTCCGGACCGCACCACGCCAGACGCACCTCGTGGGCAAGCTGCAACAGCTCGGGCAGGCGCTCGTCCGGCAGCTGCAGGCACGCCAGCGCCTGGGTGTCGTCGAGGCCGCGTCCCTCGAGCAGCACTTGCTGGCGAGCGATCGCGAGGATATCCGTCGGGAGGGCACCGGGGCCGTCCTCGAGGCTGTCTTCGAGGCCATTGCTGAGCGTCTCGGTCACGAGGTGCCTCTCTTCGCGGGGTCGTGCAGTTCTCTGAATTGTCCAGGATCGAAGCGGCCGCCGTACGCGGGGCCCAGGCATGAGCGTGCCATGAGCCGGAACGACGGTCGATCGAGCTCACCGGCGCCTTCCGGGATGGCGCCACCGAGCGCACGGCTGCCCAGGGTCTCGAGGTCGCGAATGTTGGACAGCGACGCCAGATCTGGCTCCCGTGGCCAGCTGCCGATGACGACGCTGTCCAGCTCGATGCCACGCGCAGCCATGACTTCGAGCGTGAGCGCGGTTTCGTTCAGGGTGCCAAGACCAGCCCTGGCCACGACGACCACGGATGCCTTCAACGCATAGGCAAGGTCGGCCAGCGTGGCACCGTCGTCGTTGTAGCGCACCAGGATGCCGCCGGCACCCTCCACGATGACCAGGTCGTGCTCGGCGGCGAGCGCGGCGATCCGGGCAGCAGTGGCGTTGAGGTCCAGCGGTGGCAGTCCGCTGCGTCTGGCCGCTGCCGCCGGCGACAGCGGGTCGCGGTAGCGGGCGAACTCGTAGCGGTTCTGTGCGCCGCACAGGCGCTCCACCTCGTCGAGGTCGCCCACGCCGCCCGGTTCGACTCCGGTCTGGGCGGGCTTCACGACCGCGACGCTGGTCGCCCGGTCGAGTGCGAGTCCCGCCACGGCTGCGGTGACAACCGTCTTGCCGACGCCGGTTCCCGTACCGGTCACCACGAGCACAGTCATGAGGCGACCCTATCGGGGCCCCCGGGAAACGGTGACGAAACAGCGGCTGGCTAACGTGGCGACGTGACTCGACTCGTGCTGCGCGGGGCCCGTTGGCCCGGTGACATCTCCGTGCTGGACGGGGTGATCGAGGCCGTCGGCGTCGTACCGGAGCTGCCGGGCGACGTCGTTGTACGGATCGACGGGGACATCGTCACGCCCGGTCTGGTCAACACCCATCACCACCTCTACCAGTGGGCTACCCGTGGCCGCGCCGTTGACTGCGACCTCTTTGGCTGGCTCACCACGCTCTATCCGGTTTGGGCGCGGCTGACTCCGTCGGACGTCGGGGCCGCGGCCACGGTGGGCTTGGCCGAGCTCGCGCTGAGCGGTTGCAGCACCGTCGCCGACCACCACTACCTCGTGCCCAACGGCGATGACAGCGTGTTCGACCAGCTCGCCCTCGCCGCCAGTACGGTCGGGGTACGGCTGCACCTGGCCCGTGGGTCGATGGACCTCGGCGCCTCCGCGGGCGGGCTGCCACCGGACAACGTGGTCGAGGAGCTCGACGCCATCTTGACCAGTACGGAATCGGTCGCGTCCCGGCTGCACGACGGCTCGCGGATCGTCGTGACCGTGGCGCCGTGCTCCCCGTTCAGCGTGACGCCGCAGCTGATGACGGAGTCGGCTGCCATGGCCAGGCGACTCGGACTGCGGCTGCACACCCACCTCGCCGAGACGGTGGAAGAGGAGCACGACGTCGTGGCCCGATTCGGCATGCGACCGGTCGACCTGATGGAGCAGCTGGGGTGGGTGGCCGACGACGTGTGGGTCGCCCACGGCATCCACTTCAACGACGCTGAGGTGGCGCGGCTGGGTGCTGCCGGAGTCGGCGTCGCCCATTGTCCGTCCAGCAACAACCGCTTGGCAGCAGGGCATTGCCGGGTTCTTGACCTCGAAGCAGCCGGTGCCCACGTCGGTCTCGGCGTGGACGGTGCCGCCTCCAACGAGGTCGGTGGCCTCTTCGCCGAACTTCGTCAGTCGCTCTACACCGCCCGTCAACGCTCCGGACGACCAGCGGACTTCGGACCGTTGGATGCCCTGCGCCTCGGCACCGTTGGCGGCGCGAAAGCCTTGGGGCGCAACGACATCGGCGTTCTCGAGCCCGGCTATCGTGCCGATCTTGCCGTGTGGCCGGGCGAGGACATCGCCGATATCCCGGATGCGTTGACCGGGCTCGTACTCGGGCCGGACCGCAAGGTGAGACACCTGTTCGTGGATGGCGAGCCGGTGGTCACGGACTTCGAGCTGCTCGGTGTGGACCTGGCTGCCGCCCGTCGCAGCCTCGCTGCCGTGTCGCGGCGCCTCGACGGCTGACCCGGTCGCACCTGTTCCCAGGCCGGCCGGTGTTGATTAGCGCGTCGGACAGCGGGCAGGCCACGGACATGCAGAGGCCCAGCTGGAATACCCCGTGGTGGCAGTGGTCGCTGTACTCCGGCGTTGCCTTCGGTGTTCTGCAGGTCCTGTTTCACCTTGGCTCCGATCGGCTGGTGCCAGCCATCATCGGCGGGGTAGCGGGCGGGGCGGTCTTCGGCGCCCTCATGGGGCCGTACACCGCCAGGCAGTGCCGTCGCGCCCGGCACGTGGTCGGTGGTGATCTCTCCGCAGCTGACCAGAGGACCGTGAGCAAAGCGGCCAGCCGGGGTCCTGTCCCGACCGATCCGAGGCTGCGACAGGCGGCTCAGTTACTGGCGACCTATCTGGCCGAGCGCAACCGCAAGCTGCTCTGGTTCAACACCGGCACGTTCATCGCTTTCGCTGCTCTGTCGGTGTTCCTGGTGCTGTCGGACGGTCCGATCTGGCTGCTGGCGACCTTCCTGTTCCTCGCGCTGGCCGTGTGGGCCGGACTGATGCCTGGCCACTACGAGCGCCGCGCTCGCGTGCTCCGCGACAGTCCCGTACCGACCTAGTCAGCGCTTGGTCGGCGCCGGACCGAAGCGGGACAGCACCAGGCTCTCGAGCAGGCCGATGAAGGCGTAGATGAGGACGGACACCAGGGTGATGACGACGACGGACGCCCACAGCTCGTCGTACTTGAACTGCGAGCCGTCCAGCAGCATCTGGTTGCCCAGCCCCTTGCCGGTTGCCAACCACTCGGCCAGCAGGGCACCGATGAGGGCGCCTGGTACGGAAATCCTTGCTGCGGCGAAGATCGAGGGCAACGAGCTGGGGAACGCGACCTTGCGCAGCGTCATCCAGGAGCCGGCGCCGTAGGCCCGGCACAGGTCCGTCGCCGACCGAGGCGCGGAGCGCAGGCCGAACACGATGATCACGAGCGCGGGGAAGAACACGACGATGGCGCTGACGACGGTGACCCCGAGCAGGCCGCGCCCGAAGATCAGCGTGATCACCGGGGTCATCGCGACCAGGGGTACGGACCTGATGATCATCGCTACCGGCAGGAACGCGGCCTCGGCCGGCTTGGACAGCACGAACAGCGTCGCCACGACGAAGGCCGCGACCATGCCCGCGACGAAGCCGACACCGGCATCGAGCAGTGTCCGGCCGAGCCCGGAGTTGATCGAGGACCAGTGAGCACTCGCGTCAGGGTCGGTGACCAGGTAGTGGAAGACGTCCAGCGGGCTCTTGGCCACGATCGGGTTGATCGCGAACCACTTGATGAACCCCATCCAGATCAGCAGCAGTACGGCGATGGCCACAATCATCGAGATGGCCGATCGCAAGGCCCGTACCCCGACGGCCGCCATGGTCTGCTTGCGTCCGGCAACGCCGTCGTAGTCGTCGATGCCGCTCCCGACGATCGCGGACGTGGCAGTGGCCAGCGCGGTCCGGCTGTCCGGTACGGCGGGGGCGGTCATGACGGCGACCCCGAGACCGAGGACGCCCGGTTCCAGGGCATCGCGTAGTAGCCGATCAACGCGACCAAGCCGTAGCCCAGACCGGCCACAGCTCCTGCTACCAGGGCGATTCCCCAGGTCCGCGACACGTCCAGCTGCTGCTGGGCCACGGTCATAGCGAGGCCGAGGCCGGTGTCGACGCGGCCGAGATACTCCCCGATGATGGCCCCCAGCACTGCCGCAGGTGCTGCGACCTTGAGGGCGGTGAAGGTGCTGGGCAGTGCGGCCGCGAGGCGTACCCGGCGCAGCTGCTGCCAGCGACCACCGCCGTAGGCGGCCACGAGGTCGAGGCTGGTCGGGTCGGCGGCCCGCAACCCGAGCAGGATCCCGATGAGCGACGTGAAGAAGACCGACAGGGCCGCCAGCGCCACCATGGGGGCGTCGCCGTTGAGGACGACGGTGAGGATCGGGCCGATGGCGATGACCGGCAGGCAGTAGCTCGCGATAGCGATCTGGGAGATGACCCGCTCCAGCGCCGGCAGCAGGATCACCACGATGGCCAGGGAGAACGCGAGCAGGTTGCCCCAGAAGTAGCCACGCAGTGCCTCCCACGACGTGCCCTTGATCAGTGGCCAGTAGAAAGACCAGCCGTCCTTGCTGAACTGCTTGGCCACCGCCACCGGCGTCGGCACGGCGTTGCCTTTGTCCAGCACCGTCAGGGCGAGGACTTCCCACAGCACCAGGATGGCGAGGATGCCGAGTACGGAGCTCAGCCATCGAGGTACGGGTGGCAGGCTGAACCGCCGTCCGGGCTGGACGGCCGCCGACGCCGTCATGTGTCGTCGCCGCTGACGGGCACCCCACTGCCGCCGAAGAGCAGCTCGGAGAGGTGGTCCTGGTGTGCGTGAAACTCCGGGCTGCGCATCATGTCCGGGGTGCGCGGCCGCGGCAGGTCCACCTTGACGATCTCGACCACCCGACCCGGGCGCGGGCTCATGACGGCGACCTCGTCGGAGAGGAACACGGCCTCGGAGATGCCGTGGGTGACCATCATCGTGGTGGTCGACCGGGCCGACCAGATGCGCAGCAGCTCCAGGTTGAGCCGCTGGCGGGTCATGTCGTCCAGGGCGCCGAACGGCTCGTCGAGGAGCAGGACCTTGGGCTCGACGACCAGCGCGCGGGCAATGGCGACGCGCTGCTTCATGCCGCCGGAGAGCTGCGCCGGCCGAGCCTTCTCGAACCCCTCGAGCCCCACCAGCCGTACGAGGTCCTGGATCAGCGAGGGGTCGACCTTGAGGCCGGAAACCTCGAGCGGCAAACGGATGTTGGCCGTGACCGACCGCCATGGCAGGAGGGCGGAGTCCTGGAACGCGATGCCGAGATGATGCTTGCTCCTCGCCACGTCCGGGGGCTCGCCGTGCAGCAGAGCCGTGCCGGACGTTTGCGTCTCCAGGCCGGCCAGGATCCGGAGCACGGTCGACTTGCCACAGCCCGACGGTCCGAGCAGCGACAGGAACGAGCCGGCGGCCGTGTCCAGGTTGGTGTCCGCCAGCGCGGTCACGGTGCGCCGGCCGATCGTGAAGTCCTTGCGCAACCCGGCGAGCGAGATGCCGCTGCCGGGCTGCGCAGGTGGTGAACTTTCTGCGTCCGCGACCGATGCCGTGGGCGCCGCGGATGACGTGGCCAGATCTTCCACAGGGCGCCTCACAGGTCGGGGGCGAGCGGGTGAACGAGCTGCACCGGGCTCAGATGAGGCTCGGGTCTTCCTTGTACACCGCATCGATCAGCGAGGTGTCGAACAGGTCAGCAGCCGTGAAGTCGAACCCGGCGTACTTCAGGGTGGCGATGTTCAGCGCGATCAGTGCCGGTGTGATCGTGAAGATACCGTTCTTGGTGGTGTTCGGGCTGACGATGAGCTGGTTCTGGCTGGCGGACTCCACCGTCTGCTCCTTGGTGGTGAGCCCCAGTCCCTTGCCGTACTTGGTGGCCGCCAGCGCCGCGCCAGCGGCCGGGTTGGCGATGCTGTCCTTCCAGCCCTTGATCTCGGCCCGGAACATCGCCTTGATCTTGTCGGCCTCCTTGGTGATGTTCTCGGTCAGGACGACATAGGTCTCGCTGACCAGCGGGTACTTGTGGTCAGCCAGCAGAAAGGTCGTGACGTCGAAGCCCTTGCCCTTGAGGTCGTTCGGCTCGTTGGTGATGAAGGAGAACCATCCATCGACGGTGCCGGTAGTGAGGGGCAGCGGGTCGAACTGCACCGGCACCGTGGTGATCTTGCTCGGGTCGATGCTGTTGGCCTTCAGGAACGCGTTCCAGACCGAGGTGTTGGCCGCCTGCACGCCGATCTTCTTGCCGATCATGTCCTGCGGGGTGTGGATCGCCGTCTTGGTCATCGACATGATCGCGAACGGGTTCTTCTGGTACTGCGCACCGATGATCTTGATCTTCGCGCCGGCCTTGACGGCGGCGGCGACCAGGTCGGGGGCGCTGAGACCGACGAAGGCCTTCTTGGTGACGACGTCGGTCTCGATGGGTGCCGCGGTCGGACCCCCGGAGATCAGATTGACCTTCGAGAAGCCCTCCTTGGTGTAGTAGCCCTTCGTGTCGGCGATGTAGGTGCCGGCGAACTCGACGTTCTTGATCCAGGCCAGCCGGTAGTCGATCGTCCCGTACGTGCCGGGTGCGACCGTCTTGACCGCCGAGGCCGATCCGGACGCGGCGGCCGTCGTGGCGGTCGCACCCGTCGTAGCCGCCGCACCGCCGCTCGTCGCGGGAGCCGCACTCCCGGCGGCGGTGGTCGCGGCGGGACCAGCGGGAGTGCTGGAGCTCGAGCCACAGGCCTCGAGCAGGGGGAGGGCGAGGGCGACGCCGGAGGCTTGGAGGCCCCGGCGGAGCAGGGTACGACGGTCCATCGAGGACGGCATGAAGGCTCCAGTCAGTCCGTAATTGAGGATTGCGGTACGGCAGGCAGTCGAGCCGGATGGCCCGCTTCCGATCCCCCCGGATCGGCAATCGACACGCTAGGCAGCCCACGTTTCACGCGGATTGCGCTCGATTGCCGATCCGTTAACAGGCGCACCTTCGACATCAGCCGGGTGTCTGCCCGAAAGGTCGAGAGGTCTGATTCGTCGTCGATGTCGCGATCGTCACCCACGACGTCGACGACGAGGGGCTTGTGTCCGGCAGTCACTGCCCGTGCGCCGTCATCACCGTCGAGGGTCCGCAGCGCGGGGAACCAGCGCGCATCGAACAGATGCGGGTGGCCGGGCCGGCCGCCGTAGCCGGCACAGACCCAGGAGTCCCCGGTACGTCGCCAGGCGGTGATCAGTGCTGCCACCGCCTCGGGCGCGACGAACGGCTGGTCGGCGAGCAGCACCACCACCGCCTCGGTGTCCGAAGGCAGGTGGTCGACGGCTGCTGCCAGCACCGTGCCCATGCCTCCGGACCACTCCCTCACCTCGAGGACGGCTGCGTCCGGTGCCGCGCGCACGACCGTCGGCCTGATCAGAGCAGCCGAAGCGCCGAGCGCCACGAGGCGGCTGTCCGCGGCAGCTCCTGCGGCCAGAGCGCGAACCACCAGTGGGATGCCGCCGATCTGCTCGAGCTGTTTCGGCCGGCCGAGGCGTCGGGCGGCCCCGGCGGCAAGCACCACGGCGACGACCGTCATGCTGCGTGCACCGGCCCATTCGCGTGCACGAGGGCCCCGCCGGGGCGGCCGTTCCGCACGGCAACGACCTCGGCGAGCATCGAAATGGCTGTCTGTGCCGCAGAGTTCCCGCCGAGATCGAGACCGGCCGGCCCGTGGATCGCGTTCGAGCCGGGGATGTGCGCGAGCCTGACGAGCCGCTCCGCGTGCGTTTCCCTGCTGCCGATGGCTGCGATGTAGCCGCAGCCGCTGAGCAGGGCCTGCACCAACGCAGCATCGTCGAGCCTGGGCTCGTGGGTCAGCGCGATGAGGGCGTCGTCGCCGCCGAGGCGATGGCTGCCCAACCAGGCCGACGGCCAGGCGCGCACCAACGTCGCGTCTGGCACGCGGTCGGGCTGTCCGTACACAGGTCTGGGTTCGAGCACGACCACGCGGAACCCCGCAGCCGCGGCGAAAGAGGACAGTGGCTTGGCGATGTCGGTCGCCCCGACGATCACCAGCCGCGGCGCCGGGCGAATCGGTTCAACGAACACCCCGGTGTTCGCCTCGCCGGCCTCGAGCCACGTGTCGTACGGTGCGATCAGCCTCGTCGTGAGCAGCAGTGGCGGAGGTGGCTGCCCCTCCGTCGGTGATGCGTCGAGGGTGAGGTCAACTGCGGTGCAAACCTTGTCGTTGAACAGCGGGCTGATGAGTACGGTCACCTTGCCGTTGCAGGCCGGGCCGTCCTCCCACGGCGGGCGTCCCTCCGGGCCGAGGTCGCACAGCATGAGGGCCGGCGGCATGCCGCCGTGAACCTCGGCAGCCGCCGCGAGGACGTCGCCGTCGACGCAGCCGCCGGCCACGGAGCCGGCCCACTCGCCGAAGGCGCTGACCGCCATCGCCGCGCCGAGCCGACGACCGCCCGACCCCGTGCGGGCGATCACGCGGGCCAGCACCACCGGTTGGCCAGCGGCGCGGCAGGCGCGGACAAAGGGCCAGATCTCGGCGAGCACTCAGCCCCCCGAAAAGCCGGCGGGCGCAGCCGTGATGGACAGCTCCATGGCATCGGAGGTTAGTGCTGTCGCATTTCGCACAGGTTACCGTTTCGGTCCTTTTCGGCGTAGCGCCCCGACGACCTTGACAGGGTCGTCAGCGGCCGGACATGGTGGACCGTCCGGCGTCCGCCGACGGACGCAGAATGCCTGTGGATCAAGCGATCTGGAGCCCCTTGTCCCTCGTTCGCCCGTCGACTGCCGCTGAAGCGGGCGAGGCGATGGCGCGCGAGACCGACCCTGTTCTGATCGCCGGCGGGACCGACCTCATGGTGGCGGTCAACGGCCGTCGGCGTACCGCTGCGACGTTCGTCAGTCTGCGGCACGCCGCTGAGCTGCACGGCCTTTCCGCGCCGGCTGCCGACGCTGTCCGGATCGGTGCCATGACGACCTATGCCGCGCTGGCTTCGGCCCCGGCTGAGCTGGCGGCTCTGCCGCTGCTGAGCGACCTGGCGGGTCGTCTGGGCAACCCGGCTCAGCGCAACGCGGCGACCATCGGCGGTGGGGTCGGCTCGGCCAGGTGGAACGGTGACGCGATCGCGGGTCTGCTGGCGCTCGGTGCCCGGCTCGACGTCGTGTCCGTCGAAGGCCCTCGCACCGTCGCCATCGAGGACTGGCTTGACCGCGACGCGCGAGGTGCGACCGACGTGCTGCGGTCGATCCTGGTGAGAGTTCCTACGGGCAAGCAGATCTGGTTGCGCGTCGCCGAGCGGGCCACCGCGGCCGAGGCCACCGCAACGTGTGCGCTGGTCATCGACGTGACTCGCCGAACCGTGCGCTGTGTCATCGGGTCGGTGGCCCGGCCGCCGATCAGGGCATTGGCCGCCGAGGCACTGCTGACCGACGCGCTCGACTGGACCCGCCCTGCTGCTTCCCTGGAGCTGTCCAGGGAGTTCGGTCGAGTCGTGACGCGGGAGGTGGCGGCTCGGACCACCTACCGGGTGTCCGCTGACCACCGCAAGCGTGTCGCCGGGGTGCTGGCAGGGCGCGCGCTGCTCCGGGCGTACGGACCGGGCCTCGCATGACGCTGCGGCTGACCGTCGACGGCGTCCCGTACGAGGTGGACGACGTGCCCGCGACGGCCAATCTCGCCGACGTGCTGCGCCACCGGCTCGGCCTGACCGCGACGAAGGATGCCTGCTACGAGGGGCGCTGCGGTTCCTGCTCGGTGTTGCTCGACGGCTTGCTGGTCACTGCCTGCACCGTGCTGGCGTCCGACGTGACCGCACCGGTCGTCACGACCGCCGGACTGGGGGACGGGTCGCAACCGTCCGACGTGCAGCAGGCCTTCGTCGAGGGTGGCGCCGTCCAGTGCGGGTTCTGCATTCCGGGCATGATCGTCGCAGCCACGAGCCTTTTGCAGGCCAACCCCGACCCCACTGAGGACGAGGTGCGCCGGGGGCTGGCCGGAAACCTCTGCCGCTGTACGGGGTACGGCCGCATCGTGGATTCCGTGCTGGCCGCGGCACGCGCCCGGCAGGCCCAGTGAGCCGCGGCGTCGGGGCCAGCACCCTGCGTCCGGACGCCTTCCCGAAGGCGACCGGAGCCTTCGTCTTTGCCGGTGACCTGCAGGTACCGGGGATGTTGTGGGGCGCAGTGCTGCGCTGTCCCTACCCGCACGCCCGGCTGATCTCGCTCGACGTGACCCCGGCCAGGGCGGTGCCAGGAGTTGCTGCCGTCGTGACCGCCGCCGACGTGCCGGGACGCGCGACGTTCGGCCTGGTCCACCCGGACCAGCCGGTCTTCGTCCGCGAGGTTGCCCGGTTTCATGGCGAGCCGGTCATGGCTGTGGCCGCCGAAACCCTTGCCGCGGCGCGAGATGCTTGCGCCGCCGTCGTGGCGGTGTGGGAGCGGCTCGACGCCGTGGTCGACACCGAGCAAGCGTTGGCCGGTGCCCCGCTGCACCCCGATGGCAACGTCTTCCGCCGGATCCACATCGAGAAGGGCGACCCGTCAGCCGAGGGCGAGGTGACCGTCGAGCAGACCTACGTCATCGGCACCCAGGACCAGGCGTTCCTCGGCACGGAGGCGGCACTCGCGATCCCGTCCGCCGACGGCGGAGTCCAGCTGCGTGTGGCGACGCAGGACCTGCATGCCGACCGAGAACAGATCGCCGCGTGTCTCGGCCTACCGGAGGACCAGGTCACCCTTACCCTCGGCGGCGTCGGTGGTGCTTTCGGCGGCCGTGAAGATATCAGCCTGCAGGTACATGTGTGCCTGCTGGCGTTGAGGACCGGGCGCCCGGTCAAGATGGTGTACACGAGGGAGGAGTCCTTCCTCGGCCACGTACACAGGCACAGCATGCGCTTGCACTACCGCCACACCGCGGACCGGGATGGCCGGTTGGTCAGCATGCGGGCGCGGATCCTGCTCGACGGCGGCGCCTACGCCAGCACGACCGGCCCGGTCTCCGGCAATGCCGCAACGCACGCCACCGGCCCGTACGTGATCCCCAACGTCGTCGTCGACACAGTCGGCGTTCGCACCAACAACCCGCCGTCGGGGGCGATGCGAGGCTTCGGCGCCGTTCAGGTCTGCGCTGCCTACGAGGCGCAGATGGATGCGCTCGCCGCCAAAGTGGGGCTCGATCCGTTGGAGTTGCGGCGTCGCAATGCCTTGCAGGCAGGGGATTCCCTAGCGACCGGACAAGTGGTCCACGGCGTGGCGCCCGTACGGCGGCTGATCGACACGGTGGCAGGGATGCCGCTGCCACCGGCCTGGTCGGGTCGGGTCGAGGACCTGCCCGGCGGGCCGGCCGCCGACCCGCACCGGGTGCGGCGCGGGGTGGGGTACGGACTCGGCTTCAAGAATGTCGCCTTCTCGGAAGGCTTCGACGATCCCTCGACCGCGTCGGTGCGCATCGAGGTCGACGGGCTCGGCCGCACGACCGCTCACGTTCAGACGGCGTGTGCCGAGGTCGGACAGGGGTTCGTCACGATCGTCGAGCAGATCGTCCGCACCGAGCTCGGCGTCGACACCGTGGTGCTCCTCGACGCCGACACCCTGATCGGCTCGGCGGGTTCGACCAGCGCGTCGCGACAGAGCTGGGTCTCCGGGGGTGCCGTTCAGCTTGCTTGCACCGCTGTGGCGCACCTGGTGGTGGCAAGGGCGGCTGCCGATGCCGGGGTGCCGTCGGCGACCTGTTTGCTGCGGGACGGGGTCGTCGTGGGCACGGAGTCCGGCGTGCGCGTGCCGCTCGCGGAGGCCCTGTCGGCTGGCCCGTTGCAGGCCGAGCGGACCTTCCGCCACCGCAAGACCTCACCGCTCGACGTGCGCGGTCAGGGTGATGCCCACGTCGCATGGTCCTACGTCATCCACCGAGCCGTGGTCGACGTCGATCTCGACCTCGGTACGGTACGGCTCGTGCAGCTCGCCACGGTCCAGGACGTCGGCAAGGCGCTCAACCCGTTGTCCGTACGCGGGCAGCTGGAGGGTGGCGCCGCACAGGGCGTGGGCCTTGCCCTGACGGAGGAGCTGGCACTCGAGGACGGTTTCGTTGCGCAGCCGACGTTCTCGGAGTATCTGTTCCCCAACGCCGTCGAGCTGCCCATGCTGCTGATCGAGCTCGTCGAGGAGCCCGAACCCGACGCGCCGTTTGGTGCCAAAGGTGTCGGTGAGGCGCCCACGGTGTCCTCGCCCGCTGCGGTGATGGCGGCGATGCGGGCCGCCACCGGACTGCCGCTCACCCACCTTCCGGTACGGGCCGAGCACCTGGCAGCGCGGGCCTGGAACGCGCCGTGACCTGGTGCTTGCGTTCCGACAATGTCGTACTGCCGGGCGAAGTGCGCCCGGCCACCATCGTCGTCGGTCAGGGTCGGGTCGCCGCAGTGCTGGATCACGACGAGGCTCCGGCTGGAGCGGACGTCACTGACGTGGGATCGCTGACCGTCTCACCGGGCCTGGTCGACAGCCACGTCCACGTCAACGAGCCGGGTCGGACCGAGTGGGAAGGCTTCGCGACCGCCACCAAGGCCGCGGCCGCTGGTGGTGTCACGACCCTGGTGGACATGCCGCTCAACTCCATCCCGCCCACCACGACGGTAGAGGCGCTGGAGGTCAAGCGCGCCGCCGCCGCGGGTCAGGTCTACGTGGACGTGGCGTTCTGGGGAGGTGTCACATCGTCCGACACCTCCCACGTGAGCCCGCTGGCCGATGCGGGGGTGTGCGGTTTCAAGGTGTTCCTCGTCCCCTCGGGCGTGGACGAGTACGGCTGGGTCGACGCGGCGGGGCTCACGGCTGCGCTGGCCGCGTCCACGCTGCCGGTGCTGGTTCACGCTGAGGCACCGGGTCCGTTGGCGGCGGCGCCCGAGCCTGACGGTCGTTCGTACGCCGCCTACCTCGCCTCCCGTCCGGACGCGGCGGAGGTTGTGGCCCTGGAGATGGTGGTCGCGTCGCTGCGCCGCACAAGGGGAGTGGCCCACGTCCTGCACCTGTCCTCCGCCGAAGGGCTCGCCGTCGTCGAGGCCGCGAAAATGGAAGGACTGCGGCTCACCGTCGAGACCTGTCCGCACTACCTTTCCCTTGCTGCGCAGGACATCGCGGACGGGATGACGCAAGCCAAGTGCGCACCGCCGGTCCGGGACCGGGCCAATCGGGAACGGCTGTGGGCAGGTCTGGGCAGCGGCCTGATCGACTGCATTGCCTCCGACCACTCGCCCGCGCCGCCGTCGGTCAAGGCGCTGGACACCGGCGACTTCGGCGCAGCCTGGGGTGGCATCGCTGGCGTGCAGACCGCCCTGCCGGTGGTGTGGACGGAAGCTTCCGATCGCGGCTACGGGCTGCTGGACGTGGCCGCCTGGCAGTCCGCGCGGACGGCCCGGCTGGCGGGTCTGCCCGGCAAGGGCGGCATCGTCGAGGGCAACGATGCCGACCTCGTGGTCTGGGATCCGGACACCGAGTTTGTGGTCGACGCGACGACACTCGCCCAGCGGCACCCGATCTCGCCCTGGCACGGACGTAGGCTGCGCGGTGTGGTGCATACGACTTACCTCCGTGGCCGTGCCGTCGACCTCGACGCTGTCCCGCACGGGCAGCTGTTGCGACGGGGGGTGAGGGTCGCGTGACCGATCCAACGGCGGATCTGCTGGACCTGCCTGATCTGGCCGCCGAGCGCTTCGGTGGCACCGTGGTCGCCTGCAGCGACGACTACTTCGGGTCGGCGTCCCGGTTACTGCACGCCACTGCGCCCGTGTCGCGCAAGGGAACGTTCGACGAGCACGGCCAGTGGATGGATGGCTGGGAGAGCAGCCGCCGCCGGGACGGTCGCGAGGATGACTGGGTGGTCGTGCGGCTCGGTGCCGCCGGCATCATCCGGCTCGCCGTGATCGACACGTCGTTCTTCGACGGCAACCAGCCGAGCAGCGCCACGCTCGAAGGTGCCTGCATTCCCGGAAACCCCAGCCCCGCCGAGGTTCTCGCCGGGCAGTGGACCGAGCTGCTGGCGGGCCCGGAGCTGCATCCCGAACCGTCTGCACACGCTGCCGATCGATCTCGCGGTACGGGTCACCCACGTCCGGTTGACGATTCGCCCGGACGGGGGTGTGGCCAGGCTCCGACTGCACGGGGTTGCCGTACCGGACCCGGCGGACCTTGACGGCATCACGATCGACCTCGCCGCGGCCCGGCTCGGAGGTGAGGTTGTCTCGTGCAGCGACATGCACTTCGGCCGCCGTACCAACCTGATCGCGCCCGGTGAGGCGCGGGTCATGGCCGAGGGCTGGGAGACCCGCCGTCGGCGCGGCGAGGGTCATGACTGGGCGGTCGTGCGCCTCGCCGGGCTTGCCCGGATCCGACGGGTCGTCATCGACACCAGTCTGTTTCGGGGCAATGCTCCGGCCTTCTGCGGCGTGGAGACCTCGGTCGGTGTGAGCGGTGAAGGGCCGTGGGAACCGCTGTTCACCGGCGTGCGGATGCAACCGGACCAGGCACACGATCTGGCTGTGCCCGACGCTCGGACCGCGCGGTGGGTGCGGTTGTCCGTACACCCTGACGGCGGGGTTTCCCGACTTCGGGTCCTGGGTGCACTGACGACCGAAGGGAGGCGGGAGCTGGCGAGCTTCTGGTTGACCGCACTACCGCCTGATGAGCTGGAGCGTGTGCTGCTGCGAGTGTGCGGGTCAACGGCGTGGGTACGCGAGATGGTCGCTTCCCGACCTTGGCCGGCCGGCGTTCTTGGCGCCGCCGACGAAGCCTGGAGCCGGGTTGGTCCGGAGGACTGGCGCGAGGCGCTGGCCGCTCATCCGCGCATCGGCGACCGAACCCCGGACGGGTCGCAGGAGAGTCGTGAGCAGTCTGCGGCCGCCGGAGCCGATGAGTGGCTGCTGGCCGAGATCGCCGCCGGAAACGCGGCGTACGAGGAGAAGTTCGGCATGACCTACGTCGTACGGGCAAGCGGTCGTTCTGCCGAGGAGATGCTGGCGATCCTGCGATCGCGACTTGCCAACGAGCCGGAGGCCGAGCTGGTGGTCGCGGCTGCCGCTCAGGCCGAGATCACAGCGGTTCGGCTGACCCGGCTGCTGGAAGGACCGGGCTGATGGGACTGTCGACCCACGTTCTCAACACTGCCAGCGGTCGTCCGGCGGCGGGGGTGCCCGTCCTCGTGCAACGACTGGCGGACCAGGGATGGCTCGAAGTTGGTCGTGCGATGACCGACATTGACGGCAGGGCAAGCGATCTGGTGCCCGCCGTCGCCTGGGTCGCCGGTCGCTACCGGCTGCTGTTCGACACCACAGCGGTGCTCGGCCCCGACCCGTGGCTGCCCTCCGTCACGGTCGAGTTCATGGTCTCGGACCCGGCCGAGCGGTTGCACGTGCCACTGCTCTTGTCACCCTTCGGCTACACGACCTACCGCGGGAGCTGAGATGGCCGAGCTGATCGAGCACAGCTATGGCAAGGACGGCGTACGCCTGGTCAAGGTCGTACGCGACGGCGACCTGCACTCCGTGCACGACCTCACGGTACGGATCTGGCTCGAGGGCGACTTCTCCGCGGCCTATCTCGCCGGCGACAACAGCACCAGCCTGCCGACGGACACGATGCGCAGCACGGCCTACGTCATCGCCAAGGACACAGCGTTGGACGATGTCGAACGCTACGCCGAGGCGGTGCTGGGCCGCATTCTCGACGTCGTTCCCTCGTGCACCACGGCCAACGCCTCGATCGTTGAGCACTCCTGGACGCGGCTGGCGCCGGACGGTGTGACGCACCCGCATGCGTTCCGCGGCACCGCCGGTGTCGGCACCGCCACCGTGTCGTTGACTCGCGGTGAGTCGGCCGTGGTCACCAGCGGGCTGGATGAGCTGCTGCTGCTGAAGACTACTGCCTCGGAGTACCAAGGGTTCTTGACTGACGAGTACACCGTGCTCAGACCCACCGACGACCGGATCATGGCGACGTCGGTGGCGTCGTCGTGGACGTGGCTCTCGGTTCCGCCCTCGTACGCCGACGCACGAAAGCGGGTGCAGGCCGCGTACGAGAAGGTGTTTGCGCTGAACTATTCCAAGGCTGTGCAGCAGACGCTGTACGAGATGGCGGAGGCAGCGCTGGCCGAGGTCCCAGAGATCGGGCAGATCTCGCTCACGCTGCCCAACCGACATCACGTCACCGTGGACTTCACACCGTTCGGTCGCACCAATGACAACGAGATCTTCGTCGTGCTGGACCGGCCGTTCGGGCTGATCAAGGGAACGGTCGGCCGTTCCTAGTGCTCCCGGATGCCGAGCGCAGAAGCCCTGTGCACAAAGGCTTCCAGCATCGCTCTGGTCGCCGGCTCCTCGGCTACGTGCGGGTGGACGGTGCTCAGGCGCACCGTCACCTCGGGCAGTCGCGACCGGAGGAAGGCGGAGGTGGCAGCCCAGCGGCTGACCAGCTGGCCGGGGTGCAGGTCCCAGCCCTGCCACAGCCCGCGGGTCAGCGCCCGGTCGACGAGGCGTGCGTGCACGCGCCAAGCCTCGGCCACGCGATCGCCGACGGGCAGGAGGTTGCTGGACCCGTCGCTGACGGCCACTCCGGTGCCCGCAGCTGCGAGTTGCAGCAGATCCTTTGCGGCGTCGGCGATCGGGGCGTCGATGCGTTGGTCCTGCGGGGAGACTCCGAGGCCGGCGGTGAAGTCGTACGTACCGAAGTGCAGTCCCGTGACCCGTCGCTGGCCGGCGGCGATGAGCAGGGGAGCAGCGATGCGGCCGGTGCCGGCCAGCACACCCTCGGCGGTCTCGACCTGCAGCTCGATCGCGGTGCCGCTGCTACCGAGTGCAGCCTCGATCTGCTGGATCGCCTGCACGGCAACGGCAACCTGTTCGGGGGCGGAGACCTTGGGCAGCGTCACGATGCCAGGCCCCAGCCCCGCCTCGTGCAGACCGGTCAGCCACAGGTCGAGCGTGCGCAGGCAACGCTCGGCGGTAGGGCCCTCCAGCGACTTGACCCGCACCCCGTACGAGGGTGGCGGAGCCTCGGCAAGCAGGGCGACGCAGCGGGCAATCTCGGCGTCCTCGGCCTCGTCGGAGCGGATCCCGTAGCCGTCTTCGAGGTCGACCCGCAGGTCGGCGACCGGCCGGTCGCGCAGGATCCGCAGGACGTCGTCGTAGGTGCCGTCGGGCAGCTCCAGGGCGAGAATGCCTGCCAGGGCGGCAGAGTCGGGCGCATGCTGGTCCAGCAGTGCAGCGGCTTCGTCGCCCCACAGCCGAGCTTCGTCCGGGCGCAGTCGGTCGGCCGGCACGTAGCAGGTGTGGGCCGGCTGCCGGCCTGGACCGCCCGGCCGGGTGCTGGCGAGCCTCGCGTCGACCGCGGCCAGCGGGGCGAGCAGCTCCCGTCGGCGCAGTGGTCCCAGGGACTCGCGGCCGGTCATGATGGTCCTCCTCCGGTGGTCCGGTTCAGCCTAGCGAGTGGGAGCAACACCTGATGGACGCAATCCAGCTGCTGGCCGGGGACCCGGCCGGCTCGCTCACTGACGAGGTGCTGAGCCTCGCGCTCGCCCTGCACCGCGCCCACGGACCGGCTCACGCCAGCCTGCTGGCAGCCAGGGCCGAGCGGGCTGGCAGGCCGGTGCCGCGCGAGCGACTTGTGGGGACAGGACGTCGCGTTCCCGGCGACTGGAAGGTCGCCGAGCGGCCGGAGTGGTTGCAGGACAGGCGATGTGAGATCACCGGCCCCGCCGAACCGGTGATGATGGTGAACGCGTTGACCTGCGGCGCGCGCGTCTTCATGGCCGACCTCGAGGATGCCCTGAGCCCGACCTGGGCCAACATCAACGGCGGCTACGCCGCACTGCGCGACGCTGCGGCCGGCACGCTTGTCGCGTACCAAGCCGGACGGCACGGTAGTGACGCCGGGAGCCGACGCCGCTGTGCTGGTCGTACGCCCGCGTGGGCTGCACCTGCCCGAGCCGCACGTGCTGGTGGACGGGGTGCCGGCGATCGGCCCGTTGCTCGATGTAGCCGCAGTGGCGGTGCACACCGCGCAGGGACTGCGGGCCCGTGGTCGTGGGCTCGGGCTCTACCTGCCCAAGCTCGAGGACCCGGCCGAGGCTGCCTGGTGGCACGCGGTCCTGCTCGACGTCGAAGCGGCCGTGGGCGTCGAACCGGCGTCGATCCCGGTGACCGTCCTGATCGAGACCCTGCCACTGTCGCTGCAGATGGACGACGTGCTCTACGCGCTCCGCGAGCGCCCGGCCGCTTTGAACGCCGGTCGCTGGGACTACCTCTTCAGCGTGATCAAGACCTTGGGCGATGACCCCGACCACATCCTGCCCGACCGCTCGTCGGTGACCATGGCGGTGCCGTTCATGGCTGCCTACGCCTCCCGGTTGGTGGCGGTGTGCCACTCCCGAGGCGCCCAGGCCATCGGTGGCATGGCCGCGTTCATCCCGAACCGGCGCAAGCCCGAGGTGACGGAGGTGGCGCTGGCCAAGGTGCGCGCCGACAAGACCCGTGAGGCCGGGCTCGGCTACGACGGCACGTGGGTCGCGCACCCCGACCTCGTACCGATTGCCCTCGAGGTCTTTGACGCGGCGCTCGCCGGGCGAGTGGACCAGCGCGATCTGCTGCCCGACGTGACCGAGGGAGTGGAGGCGCTGCTGGACACCAGAGTCGAGGGCGGCGTGATCACGACCCGAGGTTTGCGCGAGAACGTCGAGGTCGGCCTCGCCTACCTCACCGCCTGGTTGGGCGGTCGCGGGGCCGCTGCGGTCAACGACCTGATGGAGGACGTGGCCACGGCCGAGGTGTCCCGCTGCCAGGTGTGGCAGTGGGTGCACCACGGCGTACTCCTCGACGGCGAGACGGTGGCGACGGCTGAGCTGGTCGAGTCGCTGCTGGCCGAGGCAGTGGTGGCGCTGATCGAGACGGGCGCCGACGCTGACCTGGTACGGGCGGCCGCTGGGGTCTTCCGTGACGTGGCCCTGTCGCCGGAGCTGCCGCCGTTCCTGACGTTGGACGCGTTAGCGCTGCTGCCCTGACGGTGGACAACCCGTAGGCTGCAGTCGTGGGAATGCGCATCGCGCTCGTGGGTGACCGCAACGAGCACTACCCGAGCCACCGTGAGGTCGACGCCGTCATCCCCATGCTCGGGGACGAGGTGAGCGCCGAATGGGTGGCCACCGACGGTGACCGGGTGGGCGACCTGCGAGGGTTCGACGCGGTCTGGCTGATGCCGGGGTCCCCGTACCGCGACGACGACGCCGCGTACGGCGCGATCACTTACGCCCGAACCCACGCCGTGCCGTTCCTGGGGACGTGCGGTGGCCTTCAGTACGCGGTCATCGAGTACTTCCGCAACGTGCTGGGCGTCGCCGAGGCATCCCACGCCGAGGTCGACGGACCGGGCGAGACCAACGTGGTGACCGCCATGGCCTGCAGCCTGGCGGGACAGGAGCGCGAGGTGATACCGGTGGCCGGCACCCGGTTCGCGGCCATCGTCGGAGCGCCGTTCACCGGTATGCACTACTGCAGCTATTCGCCATCGACGGAGGCCTTGGGACAGCTCACGCGTGCGGGCTGGGTGATCGGCGCCACCGCTGACGGAGCGGAGGCGGAGGCGCTGGAGGCGCCGGGGCATCCGTTCTTCTTCCTCTCGTTGTTCCAACCACAGATCGGCGCACTCGCCGGGAAACCGCTGCATCCGCTGCTTCGAGAGTTCGTCCGGAGCTCTGCACGGCCACCGCTGTCACCTCCCGGCACATCGTCGTAACGTGCACGACATGCGGCGCTTCTAGCGTCGATCCAGCCGGAGACCCCTGTTCCGTCCAGACCCGGAGGAGCGCGCAGTGCTGCTGACCCCCCACGAGCAGGACCGGTTGCTGGTCCACGTCGCGGCGATGGTCGCGAGGGACCGCAAAGCGCGCGGGGTGGTGCTCAACTACCCCGAGGCGGTGGCGCTGCTCACCTCGTTCGTGCTCGAGGCCGCCCGCGACGGCCGGCCGGTCATCGAGCTGATGGAGATGGGCCGCCACGTCCTCACCCGCGAGGACGTGATGCCGGGGATCCCGGAGATGATCGAGTCGGTCCAGGTCGAGGCGACCTTCCCGGACGGCACCAAGCTGGTCACGCTGCACCGGCCGATCCCGTGATCCCCGGCGAGGTCATCACCCCCGAGGGCGTGGTCACGAGCAACGTCGACCTGCCGACCGTGACGCTCGAGGTGGTCAACACCGCCGACCGGCCGGTGCAGGTCGGCTCGCACTACCACTTCGCCGCGAGCAACCCGGCGCTGCAGTTCGACCGCGACCTTGCCTGGGGCATGCGCCTGGACATCCCCGCCGGTACGGCGGTGCGGTTCGAGCCCGGCGTGGAGCGCGAGGTGCAGCTGGTACCGGATCGGCGGCGCCCGCGTCATCCCCGGCCTGCGCCCGGAGTCGGCCGGCCCGCTGGACGGTGACCGCAGTGGCGCATGACCTGACCAGGGCGCGCTACGCCGCGCTGTTCGGCCCGACCATCGGCGACCGGATCCGGCTCGCGGACACCGACCTGTTCATCGAGGTGACCGAGGACCGCAGCCGTGGACCGCACGGCGGCGACGAGGTCGTCTTCGGTGGCGGCAAGGTCATCCGCGAGTCGATGGGCCAGAGCCGGGTCACCCGTGCCGAGGGTGCCCTCGACACCGTCATCACCGGCGCGATCGTGCTCGACCACTGGGGCGTCATCAAGGCCGACGTCGGCATCCGGGACGGTCGCATCGTCGGTCTGGGCAAGGCCGGCAACCCCGACACCATGGACGGCGTCGACCCGCGGCTGATCATCGGCCCGTCGACGGAGGTCATCGCCGGCAACGGTCGCATCCTCACCGCCGGCGCCATCGACTGCCACGTGCACCTCATCGCGCCGCAGCAGGTCGACGAGGCGCTCGGCTCCGGCGTCACCACCTGGATCGCCGGCGGCACCGGCCCGGCCGAGGGCACCAAGGCCACGACGATCACACCCGGCCCGTGGTACCTCGCCCGGATGTTCGAGGCGATGGACGGCCTTCCGCTCAACGTTGCCTTGCTGGGCAAGGGAAACACCGTCTCCGAGGAGTCGATGGTCGAGCAGATCCTCGGCGGCGCCTCGGGATTCAAGCTGCACGAGGACTGGGGTACGACGCCCGCGGTCATCGACGCCAGCCTGCGCGTGGCCGACCGCACCGGCCTGCAGATCGCTATCCACACCGACACCCTCAACGAGGCCGGCTTCGTCGAGGACACCCTTGCCGCCATCGCCGGACGTGGCATCCACGCCTATCACACCGAGGGCGCCGGCGGTGGCCACGCTCCGGACATCATCACCGTCGCCGGGGCACCCAACGTGCTGCCCTCCTCGACCAACCCCACCCGTCCGCACACCGTCAATACCCTCGCCGAGCACCTCGACATGCTGATGGTCTGTCACCACCTGAACCCTTCGGTACCAGAGGATCTGGCCTTCGCCGAGAGCCGCATCCGCCCGTCGACCATCGCGGCCGAGGACATCCTGCACGACATGGGCGCGATCTCGATGATCGGCTCGGACAGCCAGGCCATGGGCCGGGTGGGCGAAGTCATCCTGCGCACCTGGCAGACAGCTCACTCGATGAAGAGGCGTCGCGGCTTCGCCCCCGGTGACTTCCACAACGACAACGAGCGAGCCAAGCGCTACGTCGCCAAGTACACCATCTGCCCAGCCGTCGCTCATGGTCTCGAGGGCGAGGTCGGCTCCGTCGAGGCAGGCAAGCTCGCCGACCTGGTGCTGTGGGAGCCCGCGTTCTTCGGCGTACGACCGCAGCTCGTGCTCAAGGGTGGGTTCATCGCGTGGGCAGCCATGGGTGACGCCAACGCATCGATCCCCACCCCGCAGCCGGTGTTCCCTCGCCCGATGTGGGGCGCCCATCCCGCTGCGGCCGCCTCGACCTCGGTGTTCTTCGTCGCGCCCATGGCGATCGAGGACGGATTGTCGGACCGGCTGTCCGTTGCTCGCCGGCTGGCGCCGGTCGCGGACGTCCGCAGGCGTACCAAGGCGGACATGGTGAACAACGACGCCTTGCCGCGTATCGAGGTCGAGCCGGACACCTTCACCGTCCGGATCGACGGCGAGGTTGTCGAGGGAGCGCCGGTCAGCGTCTCTCCGATGGCCCAGCGCTACTTCCTGTTCTGATGAACGCCGCCCTGCTGCTGCTCACCGATGGCCGGCTGCCGTCAGGCGGTCACGCTCACTCCGGCGGGCTCGAGCAAGCCGTGGCCGACGGCCGGGTCAGCACGGTCCGCGACGTGGAGCTTTTTGCGCGCGGCGCGTTGGTGTCCACTGGCCTGACATCGGCTGCCCTGGCGGCTATCTCGTGTGCACAGGCGGGTCACTGGGCACTGCTGTGCGCCGAGTTCGATGCCCGTACCCCTTCCGCAGCGGTCAGGTCGGTCGCGGAGGTGCAGGGACGGGCCCTGCTGCGCACCGGCAGGCGAGTCTGGCCGTCCGCAGCGCTCGAGACCCTGGCTGACTTCTCCGACCGGCCACCGTTGCCGATCGTCCAGGGCGCGGTCGCCTTCGCCGCCGGCCTGGGTCCGGACGAGATCGCTCTTGCGTGCTGCCACAGCATGGTCGCCGGCGTCGCGTCGGCAGCCGTGCGGCTGCTCGGCCTCGACCCGATCGAGGTCTCCGCGATGCTGGCCGGGCTGACGGCGGAGATCGATCGGATCGCAACAGCCGCAGCAGCTTTTGCCAGTACGGACATCGGCCGGCTCGAACTCTTGCCGGCTTCAACGGGACCGCTGCTCGATATCCTTGCCGAGCGGCACGACGACCGGGAGATGAGTCTCTTTGCTTCATGACCACGACGACGAGCAGCCGCACGTCCACGGTGCTGCGGACGAGGGGCGTGTCGCCCTGCCGGCTGTGGCCGGGGGAGTCCGGCGGCCGCTGCGGATCGGTATCGGGGGCCCGGTCGGCTCCGGCAAGACTGCGCTGGTGGCTGCGCTGTGCCGTACCCTCGCCGACCGGCTCGAGCTCGCGGTAGTGACCAACGACATCTACACCACCGAGGACGCCGAGTTCCTGCGCAGGGCCGGCGTGCTCGCGGAGGAGCGCATCTCCGCGGTCCGGACGGGATGCTGCCCGCACACGGCGATCCGCGACGACATCACCGCCAACCTCGACGCGGTCGAGGATCTCGAGGCACGGTTCGCGCCGCTGGACCTGATCCTGGTCGAGAGCGGTGGGGACAACCTCACCGCTACCTTCAGCAAGGGCCTGGTCGATCACCAGATCTTCGTGGTCGACGTGGCCGGCGGTGACAAGGTGCCGCGCAAGGGCGGCCCGGGGGTGACCGGCGCCGATCTGCTGGTCATCAACAAGACCGACCTGGCGCCGCTGGTCGGGGCGGACCTGTCGGTGATGGACAGGGACGCCAAGGCAGTGCGCGGTGAAGCGCCGGTCATCTTCTCCTCGTTGCGCGAGGCGCCATCGACGCCCGACGTTTCGGCGTGGGTCCTCGCCCGCCTCTCGGACTGGTCGCGGGTCGGGTGAAGGCTCGGGCCAGGGTCGTCGCCGGACCGGGTGGTCCCTACACCGCAAGGGTTCTGCGTTCGCGACCTGCCGCTGGTGCTGCGACCGGCAGACGATGCGATCTACCTGGCCCAGGGCGCAGCAGGACCGCTGAACGGGGACGACCTGGTCCTGGACGTCGAGGTGCCGGATGGCTGTCAGCTGAGGTTGCGCTCCGTGGCGTCCACGCTGGCGCTGCCTTCGATCACCGGTGGCACGTCGAGAGTGACCCTGCGCGCAAGCGTGGGTGTCGGTGCCAGTCTCGAGATCCTGCTCGAGCCGGTGGTTGTTGCCGACGGCGCGGCCGTCGAGCTGGTAACACTGATCGAGCTGGCAGAGGACTCCCGTCTGCTCTGGCGTGAAGAGGTCGTCCTCGGCCGGCACGGTGAACGTGGTGGTGTAGTGACGACTCGCATCGACGTCACTCGTGACGATCTTCCCTTGCTGCGCAACGGATTTCACCTCAGCGGCGCTGACCAGTCGACGCACGGCCCGGCGGTGCTCGATGACTGTCGCGCCGTGGGCTCGCTGCTGTCGACGAGGGATGCCGGGCGTGCTGCTGCACCTCTGCGCGGGTCGGCCACGCTCATCGTCTCCACCGGGGTGACGTTGCTGACGGCCGTTGCACCGTCGGCGATCAGCCTGCGCCACGTCCTCGACGCTGGGATGAGACCACTCAGTCCAGCGGGCGCAATGCGGTGATGAGACCTGCGCGAGGCGTTTCCAAGCCCTGGCGAAAGAGTTCTGCGGCCAGTTCCTGAGCACCGGCCAGGTCATGGTCAAGCGCACGCTCGGAGATCTCGCACTGCAAGCCGCTGATGTCAGGGCGCTCCACCGGTCCGGCAAACACGACCACGTCGAACTCGAACCACCTACCCACCACCGGCCCGTACGGACTCAGCCGGGCGGGGCACCAGATCTCGACTCTGCCGCTTCCGTCATCGATGACGAGCTGGTAGCCATCGCCGCCGCCGTGCAATCGTCCAATCCTCGCGTGCACGATCCCTGACGCGTCGTGGCCGGCTGCGGCTTCGGTGAGCAGCGAAGCGACGGTGGTCGAGGCACCACGAGGTTTGGCTGCGTCGTCTGTGTAGCCATTTGCGGCGCGCCAGTGCGGCGGCCAGGCCCGTACGTCTTCGTCGAGCTCGCGCTGGGTCCCGTACCCGTCGACGCTGGCACTGGCCGGTAGACGGACCTCTGCGATCCCGTCCCACAGCTCGTCGGGGTCGAACCTGTAGTAGACGTCGCCCTGGTCGTTGAGCTCCGCGCGCCACTCGCCGAGCTCGACCATCGTCGTGAGCTGGTCCAGGTAGGCCGTGAGGTCGACGTGCTGGATGATCCAGGGCGTTCCGCCGTAGCCCCAGGCAAAGACCGTGCCCGCTGAGCCGGGCGAGCTTTCCAGCTCGACGAACAGAAAGTCGTGGCTCTGGTAGGCAAAGGGGAACATCAGCCCGGGTACGGGAAGTCCGGTCTCCTTGACGTGCTCGCGCCAGCACTCGAGGGCGAAGGCCGGAGAGGTCAGGGCGGGATAGGGGGACATGCACACGGTCGCCGGGTCGACGCGCCGCCAAAAGGCGAGCAGCTGCTCGGGGACGAGTAGCGGCGCGACGGAGTCGGCGAGCTCGGTCAACACGGTCTCGATCTCCGGCCCGGGTGGCAAAACGGGCGGTAGCCCGGCCGCTGCGAACACCGCGATTAGCCGGTCGACTGCCTCGTCGATCAACGGTCCCCCTGTCCTCAGCCGCAATATCGACGATGGGGGAGGGCGTCTTGAGTGCTCAGCCCGGCCGGTCCAGCTCGGCGGCGACCGCAACCAGCGCTGCCCGTACGGTGGCCAGCTGTTCGGCGGTCAGGTCGGCCCGGGCAGTGAGCCGCAACCTCGAGAGACCGTCAGGTACGGACGGCGGCCGGAAGCAGCCGACCCGTATCCCATTCGCTTCGCAGACCCGCTGAGCCGCTAGCGCGGCCATCGGCGTCACCGATGACTACGGGCACGACCGCGGCTGCCGGCTCCGACGTCTGCAGCCCGGCCTCGCGAGCCTGATCTGCGATGAGCGAAGCGTGCGCGCGGGCCCGCTCGGACAGGGTGGAATCGTTGGCTATCAGGCACAGTGCCGCGCGTGCCGCACCGACGTTGGCCGGGGCGAGGGCGGTGTCGAAGATGAACCCGCGTGCGGTGTCGACAAGGTGGTCGATAACCGACTGGCTGGCGACAACAGCACCGCCCTGTGAGCCGAGCGCCTTGGACAAGGTTGTCGTTAGCACGACGTCCGGAGCTCCGGCCAGACCGGCCTCGAACACGGCGCCCCGGCCGAACGGACCCACGACGCCGAGGGAGTGCGCCTCATCGACGACCAGGATCGCGCCGTGCTGGCGACACACATCGGCCAGCTCCGCCAGCGGAGCGAGGTCGCCGTCGACCGAGAACACCGCGTCCGTCACGACGAGGGCGCGGGGTTCCGTACGCGTCGACAATGCTTGTGCCACAGCGGAAACCGACCGGTGCGGCGTGACGACGATGCGCGCACGGGAGAGCCGGCAGGCGTCGATGATCGAGGCGTGGTTGCCGGCGTCGGAGACCACTAGGTCGCCGGCACCGGCCAGGGCGGTGACCACGGCCAGGTTGGCGAGGTAGCCGGAGGACAGCGTCAAGGCTGCGGCACAGCCCATGTGCGTGGCCAGGTCAGCTTCGAAGGCTGCGTGCAGCTGCGTCGAACCCGTGACCAGGCGCGACCCGGTAGCACCAGCACCCCATTCCGAGAGCGCGTCGCAACCGCCTTGCACCACTCGCGGATCCCTTGCCAGACCGAGATAGTCGTTGCTGGCAAGGTCGATCAGCTGATCGACCGGACCCCGTGGTGACAGCGAACGGCGGAGGCCGGCCGCGCGGCGCTCGTCGGCGCGAGTCTCCAGCCAGGCCAGGGGGTCCGAGCTCACCCGAGCTCCGCCAGGACCTTGCGGATGGAGTCGCTGACGACGTCGGCGAGCAAGGTCAGGTCGTCGGCCCCGATCCCCAGCGGCGGCATCAGCACGATCACGTCGCCGAGCGGTCGCACGATGACGCCCCGGTCGCGGGCGGCCCGGCACACCTGCATGCCCGCACGCACCGACGGCTCGAACGGACCGATCTCGATGCCGGTCATGGTGCCGATCCGGCGGATCTCCCGGACACCCGGCTCGGCCGCAAGCGGCGCCAGCAGCTCACCCAACCGCTCGCCCACCGCTGCTGCCGCCGCCACTGTTCCCCTGGCCGCGATCAGGTCCAGGTTGGCGATCGCAGCCGCGCAGGCCAGCGGATTGGCGGTGTAGGTGTGCCCGTGGAAGAACGTCCGTCCTTCCTCGGCCCGGCCCAGGAAGGCCTCGTACACAGCGGAAGTCGCCAAAACGGCGGACAGCGGCAGGTAGCCCGCGGTCAGCCCCTTGCCGCACGTCAGCAGGTCGGGTGCGACGGCCGCGTGCTCGACCGCCCACATCCGTCCGGTACGGCCAATCCCGGTGGCCACCTCGTCGGCGATCATCAGGGCGCCGAACTCGTCGCACAACGCGCGTACCCCCTGCAGGAACGCGGCGTCGTGGGTCAGCATCCCGGCGGCTGCCTGCACCATCGGCTCGACGATGATCGCGGACACCGCGGATCCCTCCCGCTCCATCAGTGTGCGCAGCTCGGCAACCACCTGGATTGCGCGGTCGCGCCGCGACGACCCCGGCGGCAGGCCGGGGGAGGAGACCTGCCGGGTCTCCAGCAGGATCGGCCGGTAGGTCGCGTGGAACAGCGAGATGCCGCCGACGCTGACCGCGCCGAGGGTGTCCCCGTGGTAGCCCTCGGCGACGCTGACGAACAGCGGCCGGTGCTGCCCGCGCTGGGCGGCGGCCTGGTAGGCCATCTTCAGCGCGGCCTCGACCGCTGAGGCACCGTCGCCGGCGTAGAAGACCTTGGACAGCCCGGCCGGGGCGGTGGCCAGCAGCTTCTCGGCCAGCTCGATGCCCGGCTCGTGGGTAAGGCCGAGGAAGGTCGAGTGCGCGAGCCGGCCGAGCTGGTCCCGTACCGCGGCGTCGATCGTCGGCTCGCCGTGCCCGTGAACGGTCACCCACAGCGACGAGACGCCGTCGAGGTAGCGCCGCCCGTCGCTGTCCACGAGGTACATCCCCTCGCCGCGCTCGATCACCAGGGGCTCATCGCCGGGCCACAGCGAGTGCTGCGTGAACGGGTGCCAGACGCTGGCGAGGTCACGGGCGACCAGGCCCCGGGTACGGGATTCGGGTTCGGTAGTCACCGGCGCAGTCTCCCATGTCCGCCAATGCCGACGCTCACCCGTAGGGTGGTGCCGTGGCGAGATTCTCGGACATGGTGCGCGGTCGGACCGATCTCGACGAGGAAGATCTGGCGTGGCTGCACCTGCTGCTCGCCGAGTGGCAGCTCATCGCCGACCTGTCCTTCGCCGACCTGCTGCTGTGGGCGCCGATGCGCACGGACATGGGCGAGGCCCCGGACTTCCTCGCCGTCGCCCAGATGCGCCCGACCACCGGCCCCACGTCCTTCCAGGACGACGTGATCGGCCGGGTGGTGCTGGCCGGAAAGCGGCCGGTCATCGATGCCGCGTTCGCCGAGGGGCGGATCTGCCGCGAGGGTGACCCCGAGTGGCGCGAGGGCGTCCCGATCCGCGAGGAGACGATCCCGGTCCGCCGCGGCGAGCGGGTCATCGCCGTCGTCGCGCGGCACACCAACCTGTCCACCGCCCGTGCCCCCAGCCGGCTGGAGATCGCCTACCTGCAAAGCGCCGCCGAGCTGACCCAGATGGTCGCCGAGGGGCGTTTCCCGCTGCGTAACGCCAACCCCGAGCTCAGTGCCGGACCGCGGGTTGGTGACGGCCTGGTCCGCCTCGACGCGGAGGGCAGGGTCATCTTCGCCAGCCCCAACGCTCTGTCGGCCTACCGGCGGCTCGGGCTCACCGGCGACCTGATGGGTTCGCACCTCGGCGCGCTGACCGCCGATCTCGTACGGGAAGAAGGCCCCCTCGACGAGCCGGTGGCGGCGGCGCTGGAGGGGCACGCACCGCGCGAGCGCGAGTTTGCCGCGGAGGACGCCGTGGTGCAGGTGCGCACCATCCCGCTGCTGCCGGCCGGCCAGCGCAGCGGGGCCATCGTGCTGGTCCGTGACGTCAGTGAGCTGCGGCTGCGGGACAGGCAGCTGCTGAGCAAGGACGCCACCATCCGCGAGATCCACCACCGGGTCAAGAACAACCTGCAGACCGTCGCGGCGTTGCTTCGCCTGCAGGCACGCCGGCTCAGCTCGCCCGAGGCGCGGCTCGCGCTCGAGGAGTCCGTACGGCGGGTGGCCTCGATCGCGCTGGTTCACGAGACCCTGTCCCTCGCCCACGACGAGGTGGCGGACTTCGACGAGATCGCCGACCAGATCCTGGAGATGGTGGGCGACGTGGCGTCGCCGGAGGCGCCGGTGACCTACCACCGCACCGGAAGCTTCGGGGTGCTTTCGGCTCAGGTGGCGACGCCGCTGGCGCTGGTACTGACCGAGCTGTTGCAAAACGCCCTCGAGCACGGCCTGGGGGCCGGCGGTGGCGTGATCACGGTCGATGCTGCGGTCACTGCCGACACCGAGCGGGCTGGCAAGGGACGCGCGGCAGACGCGGAGCCGCCGACCCGGTTGCGGGTGGTCGTCGGCGACGACGGCGGGGGGCTACCGGTGGGCTTCGACCTCGAGGCCTCGCCTCGGCTGGGACTGCAGATCGTACGAACGCTGGTCGTCAGCGAGCTCTCCGGGAGCATCCAGCTGAGACCGGGACGGGCTGGCGGCACCGAAGCGGTGCTGGACCTGCCATTGCCGGCCCGCTGAGACCGGGAGTCCGGGCTCAGCGTGGCCGGGTGCAGCGGCTGGGGAACTAGCTGCTGTGGACGGCGGTGCGCGAACGACGCTTGAGAGCGCGACGCTCGTCCTCGGACAGGCCGCCCCAGACTCCGGCGTCCTGACCACTCTCGAGTGCCCAGGTCAGGCAGTCCTCGACGACCGAGCAACACTGGCAGATCGCGCGGGCGTCCTCGATCTGCGACAGGGCCGGTCCGGTGTTGCCGATCGGGAAGAACAGCTCAGGGTCTTCGTCGCGGCAGGCAGCGCGGTGGCGCCAGTCCATGTACGGCCAACTCCTCGGGTTGTGGCGGGCACTGGATGGGCCCGTCCCTGTGACGCGGGGTGGTGCCGTGTGGCCCCTGGGACTTTGTGAAACACGCTGGAAAAGATTGTGAAGCATTTCACGAAGTCAATCAGAGTGATGGGTTCGGGCCGGGGCCGGACCCCCATCAGTGGTTCGAGGGCCACGCTAGTCGGCCCGCCTCAGAATTTCCACCCGTTGTGGCCTAGGTCACGAAAGTGGGGCGAAACCCCGGCCGCGCGGCGGGTCAGCCGACCACGGTCAGAGCGTCCGGCACGCTCACCAGCTCGAACCGGTTGAACTCGCCGACGTAGTCGCCGTCGACCTCGAGGGCGGCCGGCGTCTTCGCCGTCAGCAGCAGCGAAGCCAGGTCGTGCGCAGTCGTGACGCTGCCGCCGTGCGGACCACCGTTGCCGGCGGTCGCCATCTGGGCCAGCGCCCTCAGCGTGGGGATCAGCCGCATCTTGCCCATGGCGAACAGGTCGAGCCCGGTGTCGAAGCTCGCCTGCGGGGACGGCTGCAGCGGCCGGGCGCCCCAGTAGGTCCAGGGCGAGGTGTTGGACACCACCACCATCTGCAGGCCCGACAGCGACTCGGCGCCCTCGAGCTCGCAGGTGAGGTTGGCCCTCGCGTCGCCGAAGAAGTGCGAGACGGCGTTGCGGACGTAGAGGCCGGGGGTGGAGGTGGCTCCCTCGCGCCGGCGCTTCTCGACCATCGCGGTCACCTCGGCGTCGTAGCCGATGCCGGCGCAGAACGTGAAGTATCGGCCGTTGACCGAGCCCAGCCCGATCCGCCGGGTGCGGCCGGCGCGAATGGCCTCGAGCAGCGTGCCGGTGGCTTCGACCGGGTCGCTCGGATAGCCGAGGCCGCGGACGAACACGTTGGCCGAACCGCCCGGCACCACTGACAGGGCCGGCCGGTGCTCGGCGTCGATGGTCATCAGGCCGTTGATGACCTCGTTGACGGTGCCGTCGCCGCCCAGGGACAGGACCAGGTCGATCTCATCGTCAACGGCACCCGCGGCGAGCTCGGCGGCGTGCCCCCGATGCGTGGTCTCGACCACGTCGAGCTTGAGGTCGCTGGCCAGAGCACTCGCGAGGACGTCACGGCTCCTGGCTGTCGTCGCCGTGGCCTTCGGGTTGACGATCAGCACCGCTCTCATCAGCAGATCGTACGTGGCAGGTCCCCGATAGTCTCGGTGGCGTGGACGACGTGGATGAGATCGTGACCAGCGAGCCCGACCGAGACCATCGGGTGCTGCAGCGCGTGTCCTGGCTGATTCAGGCCCAGGGCCTCGCCCTGTGCCTGCTCTGCATCGGTTTTGCCATCTACGCCCTCGGCGGGCACCACACCCACCACGGGCTCGCCGAGGCCGAGCTCGAGTTCGCCGTCGGCCTGGTCGCCGGGGTGTTCTGGGTGCTCGCCGGGCGGGCACTCGGACGGGGCAAACGGGCGGCCTACTCGCCGCTGCTGCTGCTCGAGCTGATCTGCCTGCCGGTCGCGTGGGGACTCGCTCAGAGCGGGCAGTGGGTCTTCTGCGTCCTGGTCGGGCTGCCGGCGCTGGTGGTCGTGGTCGTCCTCGCCGGCCCGGCCGGACGCCGGGTCGTCAACGGCGACGCCGCCGACGACTGACACCCGTACCCGAACCGGCTACTCCTCGACCAGCAGTCCCTCGCGCAGCTGGGCCAGCGTGCGGGCCAGGAGCCTGGACACGTGCATCTGGGAGATGCCCAGCTCCGTGGCGATCTGCGACTGCGTCATGTTGCCGAAGAAGCGCAGCAGCAGGATCTTCTTCTCCCGCGGCGGCAGCTGCTCGAGCAGCGGCTTGAGCGACTCGCGGTACTCCACGCCCTCGAGTGCGTCGTCCTCGATGCCCAGGCTGTCCGAGACCGAGGGGGAGTCGTCGTCGGCGCCGTCGGGCGCGTCGAGGGAGACCGCGGAGTAGGCATTGGCCGACTCGAGTCCCTCGAGCACCTCCTCCTCGGACAGGCCGAGGTGCGTGGCGAGCTCGGCGACCGTGGGGGAGCGGCCGTTCTTCTGGGACAGCTCGCCGGTGGCCTTGGTCAGCAGCAGCTTGAGCTCCTGGAGCCGCCGGGGCACCCGGATCGCCCAGCCCTTGTCCCTGAAGTGCCGCTTGATCTCGCCGACGATGGTCGGGGTCGCGTAGGTCGAGAACTCAACTCCACGCTCGAGGTCGAACCGGTCGACCGACTTGATCAAGCCGATCGTCGCCACCTGGACGAGGTCGTCCAGCGGCTCACCACGGTTGCGGAACCTGCGGGCGAGGTACTCGACCAGCGGCAGGTGCATCTCGACCAGCTCGTCGCGGGCCCGCGCCCTGGCCGGGTCGTCGGGATCGAGCTCGGCCAGCTCGGCGAACAGCGCTCGCGCCTTGGCCCGGTCGTGGCGGGTGCGCTCGCTCTGCTCGGGAACCGGCGGGGTGATCTCGGCCTCGGCCGCTCCGGCTTCCGTCGTGACGGTCCGGTCGTCTGCCGCGCTCGGCGCCGGCGGAGTCTCGTCGGCGGTCTCTCCGGTGGTGGTGCCGATCATGAAACGTCGCTGTAGGCGGTGCGCTGCTTCTGCAGCTCGATGGTGACCCGCTTGTCGGCGTCGACGCTGCTGTCGACCGACCCGGCCAGCGCGGACAGCACCGTCCAGGCGAACGTGTCGCGCGAGGGCTGCTGGCCGTTGGTGGTGATGACGCTCACACAGATCTTCATCGTCTCCGGCAGAATCTCGAACGTGCACTCGAGCGCCGCGGCGGGGGCGGCCTGGGCCAGCAGCATCGCGCACGCCTCATCGACGGCGATCCGGAGGTCCTCGATGTCGTCGAGGGTGAAGTCGAGCCTGGCAGCCAGCCCGGCAGTCGCGGTCCGCAGCACCGAGAGGTAGGCCCCGACGGCTGGCAGCCGGATCGAGACGATGTCGCGGGGGGCGGTCGACACCGAGTCCACAGCGGACCCAGCGTGGTTCTCGGATGGCCTGTCGAGGGCCAAGGAAGCCTCCTGGTACGCAAAACTGCCGTGATCGTGAGCGAGCGCTGACTCGGCACATGACGGAAAGCGCGGCACCAGAGGCGATCGCCTCCCGCCGACCTAAACGTACCTTCGCTGGCGCGGTTTCACACCCGTAACGAGTGGATCTTTCCGACCGGAACCGTGGCCGGTGCGGACTTCCCGGTTCAAACCTCGGCGAACGCTTTGAGTGCGTCGCCCTCCAGCCGCCACCCGGTCCAGGCGTCGGTGGGCTCGGCGCCGAGCGACGCGTAGAACGCGTGCGCCTGGATGTTCCAGTCGAGCACGGACCAGTCGAGCCGGTCGTAGGCCCGCTGCTCGGCGATGCGCGCCAGCTCGCGCAGCAGGGCCCTGCCGTGACCGCCCCTGCGGGCGGACGGGCGCACGTACAGGTCCTCGAGGTAGATGCCGTGCACTCCCCGCCAGGTGGAAAAGTTGAGGAACCACAAGGCAATGCCGACCACCTCGCCGTCGTCCTCGGCGACCAGGCCGAACAGGGCCGGGGCCTCGCCGAACAACGCTGCGCTGAGCTGGGCCTCGGTGAGGTGGCAGCTCTGCGGCTCGCGTTCGAATTCGGCCAGCTCGTGGACGAGCACGACTGCCGTGGCCACGTCGGGCGGTTGGATCGGGCGGATCATGGCGTGCCTCTCGGACGTCGCCCGGCACCGCGCCGCGGCGGTGCCGGGCAGGGAACCGTGACTCAGGCGGCCTTGGTCTCCCAGAAGATCTTGTCGATCTCGGCGATCTTGCCCAGCAGGTCCTCGACGACCGCCGGGTCGGTGGTGCCCTTGGCGCCGGCTGCGCCCGCGAGCTTGGTGGCCTCGTTGAACAGGCCGTGCAGCTCGGGGTACTTCTCGAAGTGCGGGGGCTTGAAGTAGTCGGTCCACAGCACCCAGAGGTGGTGCTTGACCAGCTCGGCGCGCTGCTCCTTGATCAGGATGGCGCGGGTGCGGAAGACCGGGTCCTCGTTGCCGGCGTACTTGGCCACGATGCCCTTGATCGACTCGGCCTCGATCCGGGCCTGGGCCGGGTCGTAGACGCCGCAGGGCAGGTCACAGTGCGCGGAGACGACGGTGGTGGGGGTGAACAGACGGCGTAGCGAAAGCATGGGTCGCGCCCTTCCCGAGTCTGTGCTGATGATCAGATACTTCGACCCTACCCGCGGGACGTTCGGCAATGCATCGAGGAGACGGCGGATGCGCAGATGGGGCACGGTTCTGGTCAGCGGCGCCTCCATGGAGCCTCTGCTGCGCGAGGGCGACATGCTGCTCGTACGGTACGGAGCCAGGGTGCGGCCGGCCGACGTCGTGGTCGTCGAGCTGCCGGGTGGGCGGCCGGTGAGCGTGAAGCGGGCGGTCTCCGTCTCCGTCGACGGCTGGTGGGTCGAGGGCGACTCGCCGGCGGCGAGCACGGACAGCCGCGAGCTCGGGCGGTTGCCCGAGACCGCGGTCATCGGGCGGGTGGTGCTGCGTTACTGGCCGCGACCGCGCAGGCTGTCGTAGTAGGTCAGGCACTCCTCGTACGAGGGCAGCAGGCCTTGGTCGTTCGCCTCCTGCAGGGTCGGTGCGGCCAGGTCCTTCGCCGACAGCGTGGGCTCGATGTCGCGTGGCCAGTCGATGCCGAGCGCCGGATCGAGCGGGTGGATCTCGAACTCGTGCACCGGGTCGTACGGCGCCGAGACCAGGTAGGTCACCGTGCTGTGGTCCTGCTCGGCGAAGAAGCCGTGGCCGAGCCCCTCACCGATGTAGAGCGCCTTGCGGTCGACGTCGTCGAGGCGGACGATTTCGTGCTGCCCGTAGGTAGGCGATCCGGTGCGCAGGTCGACCACGACATCGAGGACCGAACCCCTCGGGCAGAACACGTACTTTGCCTGGGACGGCGGCACTCTGGCGGCGTGGATGCCTCGTAGCGTGCCCACTGCGGAGACGCTGACGTTGGCCTGGGCGACGGTCAGCGGGTAGCCGACGGCGTCGGTGAAGACATCTTCCTTGTACCACTCGGCGAACAGGCCGCGGGCATCCCCGTGCTGACGCGGGGAGAACTCCCAGGCGCCGACGATGTCGAGCGGTCGTACATCCATGCGGTCACCGTACCGACCGCCGGCCCTCCACGATCGGCCCGGGACCGTCAACGGGACCGACGTCGCGGCAAATGGCGCGCCACGCCGCAGGACACGCCAATGTCTGCGCCACTTGGCGCGGAGGTCGGCGTGGCGGGAGGGCGGGTTGGGGCGGTCGGCGTGGCGGGACTACAGCACCTTGGACAGGAAGGCCCTGGTGCGCTCGTGCTGAGGGTTGGTCAGCACGTCCTTGGGTGTCCCGGACTCGACCACGACGCCGGCGTCCATGAAGACGAGGGCGTCGCCCACCTCGCGGGCGAAGCCCATCTCGTGGGTGACCACGATCATCGTCATGCCGTCGTCGGCGAGCCCGCGCATGACGTCGAGCACCTCACCGACGAGCTCGGGGTCGAGTGCCGACGTCGGCTCGTCGAAGAGCATCAGCTTGGGCTTCATCGCGAGGGCGCGGGCAATGGCGACGCGTTGCTGCTGTCCGCCGGAGAGCTGGTTCGGGTAGGCATCGAGCTTGTCGCTCAGCCCGACCCTCGCGATCATCTCCTTCGCCCTCGCGACGACCGTCGGCTTGTTCTCCCGGCGGACCTGGCACGGAGCCTCGATCACGTTGCCGAGCACTGTCATGTGCGGGAAGAGGTTGAACTTCTGGAACACCATGCCGATGTCGGCGCGCTTGGCCGCGACTTCCTTCTCCTTCAGCTCGTAGAGCTTGTCGCCGGACTGCCGGTAGCCCACCAGCTCCCCGTCCACCGAAAGCCTGCCGCCGTTGACTTTTTCGAGGTGGTTGATGCAGCGCAGGAATGTCGACTTGCCCGAGCCGGAGGGTCCGACGATGCAGAACACCTGACCCGGCTGGACCTCCAGGTCGATGCCCTTGAGCACCTGCAGCGAGCCGTAGTGCTTGCGTACGCCTTCGGATTTCACCATCGGAGTCGTCATGCTGCGCCCCTAGGAGTGTTGTGCGCCGGGTGAGGGCCCGACGAGCGGGCTCGGCGGTTGGCGCCTGGTGGAGAACAACGTGCGCTTGAACTTCTGGATCGGCGTCTCGGGCAGGCTGCGCGCAGATCCTCGCGCGTAGTAGCGCTCCACGTAGAACTGCCCTGCGGTCAGGAGGGACGTGAAGAACAGGTACCAGATGCTCGCCACGATGAGCATCGGAACGGTCTGGTACGTACGCCCGTAGATGAGCTGAACGGTGCCGAGCAGCTCCGGGAAAGCGATCAGGCTGACCAGGGAGGTCGTTTTCAGCATGGAGATCGTCTCGTTGCCAGTGGGCGGCACGATGACCCGCATCGCCTGCGGCAGCACGACTCTGCGCATGACCTGAGTGCCTCGCATGCCGAGCGCGTGTGCTGCCTCACTCTGACCGGGGTCAACCGAGATGATGCCGGCGCGCACGATCTCTGCCATGTAGGCGGCCTCGTTGAGGCCGAGCCCGAGCAGGGCGGCCACGAACAGCGTGATGAGGGAGTTGGCACTGCCGTGGACGAACGCTGGTCCGAAGGGGATGCCGAGCGAGATCGTCGGAAACAGTGCGGCCGCGAAGGCCCAGAACAACAGCTGCACAAGGACCGGCGTACCGCGGAAGAACCAGATATAGGCCCAGGCCGACCATGAGACGATGGGGTTGGCCGAGAGGCGCATGACCGCTAGGACGATGCCGCCGATGACGCCGATGAGCATCGCCAGCGCTGTCAGCTCAAGCGTCCTGCCGATGCCCACGAGGACGCTGTGGTCAAAAAGGTAGTCCTGAACCACGCCCCACTGCCACCGCGGGTTCGCGAACAGCGAGTGCACGAACATCGCGGCGAGGACGGCGATGATGGCGGCCGCGACCCATCGCCCCGGATGCCGAACAGGGATCGCCACGAGCTCATCCGCAGGCGGAGAGCTCGTGGCGTCCCTGGTTGTCGACGTGGTCACTGAACGGACCGGCGGTGACTAGCTGCCGGTACCGCCGTTGATCGTGGCCTTGGTGACCGCGCCATCGTTCACGCCCCACTTCGTCAGGACCGTCTTGTACGTTCCATCGGCGATCAGCTTGTCCAGCGCCGCGGCTAGAGCATCGCGCAGCACCGCCGACTTCTTCGGGATGGCGATGCCGTACGGCGCGGTGCCGTAGGGCGTGCCCACGATCACGAACGCTCCGTTCGACTGCTTGGCAGCGTAGGCGTTGACGGGGGAGTCCGCCATCACCACGGTCGCCCGTCCCGAGGACAGGGCAAGGTTGGCGCCGTTCTGGTCGGGGAAGGCGAGAACCGCGGTCTTGCCGCCGGTGCACTTCTTCGCCTGGGCGGTGGCGTCGTCGAGCTGGGTGGTGCCCTTCTCGACGGCGACCTTCTGGCCGCAGATGTCGGCGATCGTGTTGATCGCCGGGCCACCCTTCTTGATCATGAACGAGGTTCCGGCGCTGAAGTAGTCGACGAAGTCGACGGTCTTCTGCCGAGTCTTGTTGTCGGTCATCGCGGACATCGCCATGTCGTACCGACCAGCGGCCAGGGCAGGGATGATGCCGTCGAAGCCGGTGTTGACGAAGACCACCTTGACGCCGAGCTCCTTGCCCAGGGCCGCGCCCAGGTCGGGGTCGAAGCCGATGATCGTCTTGTTGTCCTTGGCGAAGGACTCGACCGGGGCGTACGAGGCGTCGGTCGCGACCTTGATCACGCCGGCCTTCATGATGTTGGCCGGCAGGCTGACTGCCGCCGCGGAGCCCGCCGCGGAGCCCGGCGCCGCACTCGTCGCCGGGGCCGAGCCGGTCGTGGCGGCGGCGCCGGTGGTGGCTGCGCCGGTCGTGGCGCCGGCTTGCGGCACCCGAGGTCGAGCTGTTGCTTGCGCAGGCCGCGCTGGTCAAGGTGATGGCGCCCACGGCGAGCAGGGCGCCCGCACGACGGGCCGACGGAATGACGATCCTCAACGTAACCTCCAGTCAGGGCGACGCACTGTGCGGCACCGTGAATAAAACCGAGTATGACCCGGCCCGCAGTGAATCCGGACACGGCAAGGTCAAGATTCGGGATCACCCCGCGCGCGTGATCCCGTTGTCACCAGTGGTTTACACCCGTGAAATCCGTACGGCAAGGTCGTGGGTGCGACGGAAACCGTATCGAGATCGAATCGCAGGGCTCGGCTGTTCCCTACCCGCCGGCGTACGCTGCCACGCATGCTGGCCGTGACCGCCGCGAGGTTCGCCCCCGACGATCCGCTGTCCGCTCTCGAGGTCGGCGACCGGCCGGCACCGGCCGTCCGGCCGGGCTGGGTGCGGGTGCACGTCCGGGCCGCGGCACTCAACCAGCACGACCTGTGGACGCTGCGCGGCGTCGGCGTTGCCGCAGAGCGGCTGCCCGTCATCCTGGGCGGGGACGCCGCGGGAGTGGATGAGGCCGGCAACGAGGTGGTCGTCCACGCGGTGATCGGTGACCCGCAGGCCGGCGGAGGCGATGAGACGCTCGACCCGCGCCGCACCCTGCTCTCCGAGGTGTACGACGGGACGCTGGCCGAGCAGGTCCTGGTGCCCGCGCGCAACGTCGTACCCAAGCCGGCGGAGCTCTCCTTCGAGCAGGCCGCCTGCCTCCCGACGGCCTGGCTGACGGCCTGGCGGATGCTGTTCACCAAAGCCAGGGTCGATCGGGACAGCCGGGTGCTGATCCAGGGCGCTGGCGGCGGAGTAGCCACCGCTGCGACGGTGCTCGCGGTCGCGGCTGGCTGCCACGTGACGGTGACCAGCCGTGACCCGCACCGGCGGGAGCGAGCCAGAGCCCTCGGTGCTCAGGAGGTCTTGGCAACCGGAGTGCGCGTCGAGGATCGGGTGGACGTGGTCATCGAGTCTGTCGGTGCGGCGACGTGGCATCACTCGCTGACCTCCCTTCGGCCAGGCGGCGTGGTGGTGGTGTGCGGAGCTACCAGCGGCGTGGCACCGCCGGCGGAGCTCAACCGAGTGTTCTTCCTGCAGCTGTCGGTCCTCGGCTCGACGATGGGCACCCGCGGTGAGCTCGAGGAGCTGATGGCTTTCCTGGTGCGGACCGGCACCCGGCCGGTCATCGACCGGGTCCTACCGCTGACCGACGCCCGGCAGGCCTTCGAGCGGCTGGCGACGGGCGACCAGTTCGGCAAGATCATCGTCTTGCCGTGAACTCCGCGGCGTGGGCCCGAGCCCACTGCTCGAAGGTCCGGCCCGGCCGGCCGAGGACGACCTCCACCGTCGGCAACAGGGTCGTGACGTCGATCGTCCGGTCGACGTAGAAGCCGACCATGGCGTCGACGTACTCCGCCGGCTGGTCCCTGCCCAAGGCCTCACGAGCCTCGTCGTCGGACAGCGGGTCGAGCACCAGCGGCCGCTGGAGCACCTCGCCGAGGATCCGCACCCGGTCCGCCGCCGTCAGCTGCTCGGGGCCGCTGAGCGTGTAGACCTGACCGCCGTGGCTTCGCGAGGTCAGGCTCGCGACCACGACGGCCGCGATGTCGTACGGGTCGATCACTGCGACCGGGACGTCGGCGAAGGGCTCTCGTACGACGTCGCCCTCCGCGAGCTGCGGTTTCCAACGCAGCGTGTTGGCCATGAAGTCGTACGGCCGCACGATGGTCCACGGCACTCCGGTCGAGCGGACCTCGTCCTCCGACGCCATCATGAACGCGCTGATCGGGTTGGACTTGTCGCCGGTCTGCACGGACGTGCCCGACAGCGCCACGATCGTGGAGACGCCGGCGGCAGCGGCCGTCGCGGCCACCCCCGGATAGCCGGGGAGGACAAATACCCCTGCTACGTCGAGACAGTGCTCGCGCAATGACGACGGGTCCGTCAAGTCCCCGGCGACGACCTCGACCCCGTCCGGCAGGCCGTCAGCCCGGCCGTCGCGGGTCAGTGCCCGCACCTGATGACCGTCGGCGAGCAGGGCTCGCACCACTTCGCCGCCGACATGTCCGTTGGACCCCGTGACCAGATACACGGGGACGGGACTTCCCCGGTCGGCCCGGACCAAACAACGGAAGGTGGCTACTCGTCGTCGTCCTGGTCGTCGCGGGCGAGCCACGTTGCGAGCCGCTCGACCGGGACCTCGAACTCCGGGTTGAGGTCGACGAACTCCCGCAGCCGCTCGGCGAGCCAGGCCAGCGACACCTGCTCCTCGCCGCGCCGGGCGTCGAGCTCCTCGATGCCCCTGTCAGTGAAGTACACGGCAATACCTTCGACTAGACCCGCAGGGCCGCGTCGACCAGGGCTGCCTGCTCGGCCTCGTGCACCGTCGAGGAACCAGCCGACGGCGAGGCACTGGCCGGGCGCGACACCCGGCGCAGCAGGCGGCCGCCGAGGTGCTCGGGCAGGTTGATCGCCATGAACGGCCAGCCACCCATGTTGGCCGGTTCCTCCTGCACCCACACCACGTCCTGCAGCTGCGGGTAGGACGACAGCGCAGCGTTGATCTCGGCGTGCGGCAGCGGGAACAGCCGCTCGACCCGTACGAGAGCCGTCGCTGTCGGGTCGTCGTGCTTGCGCCGCGCTGCGAGCAGGTCGTAGTAGACCTTGCCGGAGCACAGCACCACCCGGCGGACACCCTCGCGGGCGACCGTGTCGTCGATGACCGGCTGGAAGCCGGCGGTCGTGAAGTCGGCCGCCGACGATGTCGCGGCCTTGGACCGCAGGATCGACTTGGGCGTGAACACCACAATCGGCTTGCGCCGAGAACGCTTGGCCTGCAAGCGAAGTAGGTGGAAGTAGTTGGCAGGGGTCGACGGCACGGCGACGGTCATGTTGTCCTCGGCGCACAGCGCGAGGAAACGCTCGAGCCGGGCGGACGAGTGGTCAGGACCCTGGCCCTCGTAGCCGTGCGGCAGCAGCAGGCCGACGCTGGAGTGCTGGCCCCACTTGGCCTCGCCGGAGGAGATGAACTCGTCGATGATCGACTGGGCGCCGTTGACGAAGTCGCCGAACTGCGCCTCCCACAGCACCAAAGCCTGCGGCCGGGCGACCGAGTAGCCGTACTCGAAGCCGAGCGCAGCGAACTCGCTCAGCAGCGAGTCGTAGACGTAGAACGGGCCCTGGTCCTCGGCGAGGTAGCGCAGCGGGGTGTGCTCGGCGCCGGTGCGCCGGTCGATGAGCACGGAGTGCCGCTGACCGAAGGTGCCGCGGCGGCTGTCCTGGCCGGCCAGGCGGACCGGACGGCCCTCGAGCAGCAGCGAACCGAAGGCGAGGGTCTCGCCCATCGCCCAGTCGACGGCGTTGTCGTCGAGCATCTGGGTGCGCCGCTGGAGCATCGGCAGCAGTCGCGGGTGCACGCTGAAACCCTCGGGCACCTCGAGCTGGCCGGCGGCGATCCGGCGGATGACCTCGTCGGGCACGGCGGTGACCGGGTTGTCGTCGCCGGAGTCGTCGACCGGGGTCGGTGCGGTGCCGGTGCTGGACGCGTCGCGGGTCTCGACGAAGACCTTCTCCAACCGCTCCTGGTAGTCGCGCAGCACCTGCTCGGCTTCCTCGAGGGAGATGTCGCCGCGGCCGATCAGGGCCTCGGTGTAGAGCTTGCGCACCGAGCGCTTGGCGTCGATCAGGTCGTACATCTGCGGCTGGGTGAACGACGGCTCGTCGACCTCGGAGTGGCCGCGGCGGCGGTAGCAGAGCAGGTCGATGACGACGTCCTTGCGGAACGCCTGGCGGTACTCGAACGCCAGCTTGGCCACCCGTACGACGGCCTCGGGGTCGTCGCCGTTGACGTGCAGGATCGGCGCCTGGACCATCTTGGCCACGTCGGTCGCGTACTCGCTCGAGCGGCTCGCCGCCGGGGCGGTGGTGTAGCCGACCTGGTTGTTGACGACGACGTGGACGGTGCCGCCGGTGCGGTAGCCACGCAGCTGGGACAGGTTGAGGGTCTCAGCCACCACGCCCTGGCCGGCGAAGGCAGCGTCACCATGCAGCAGCAGCGGCAGGACGGAGTAGCCGGTCTCGCCCTCGCCCTTGTTGAGCCGGTCCTGCTTGGCCCGCACGATGCCCTCGAGCACGGAGTCGACCGCCTCGAGGTGGGACGGGTTGGACGCGAGCGACACCGGGATGCGGGTGCCGTCGTAGGAGGTGAAGGTGCCCTCGGCGCCGAGGTGGTACTTGACGTCGCCGGAGCCGTGAGCGGTGCGCGGGTCGATCTTGCCCTCGAACTCGCGGAAGATCTGGGCGTAGCTCTTGCCCACGATGTTGGCGAGCACATTGAGCCGGCCGCGGTGCGGCATGCCGATGCAGACCTCGTCGAGGTCGGCATGGGCCGCAGCGTCGAGAATGGCGTCCAGCAAAGGAATCGTGGACTCGGCGCCTTCGAGGGAGAACCGGCGCTGGCCGACGAACTTGGTCTGAAGGAAGGTCTCGAAGGCCTCGGCCTGGTTGAGGGTGCCGAGGATGCGCAGCTGCTCCTCGCGCTCCGGCTTGTCGTGCCCGGTCTCGACCCGGTCCTGGATCCAGCGCCGCTGGCCGGGGTCCTGGATGTGCATGTACTCGATGCCGACGCTGCGGCAGTAGGAGTCGCGCAGAACGCCAAGAATGTCGCGCAGGGCCATCCGCTGCTTGCCGGCGAAGCCGCCGGTGCCGAAGTCGCGGTCGAGGTCCCACAGGGTGAGGCCGTGGCTGACCACGTCGAGGTCGGGGTGGCGGCGCAGCTCGAACTCGAGCGGGTTGGTGTCGGCCATCAGGTGGCCGCGCTCGCGGTAGGCGTGGATCAGCTCGATGACGCGGGCCTGCTTGCCGACCTGGTCCTCGCGGTCGAAGGACAGGTCGGTGACCCAGCGGACCGGCTCGTACGGGATCCGCAGGCTGGTGAAGATCTCGTCGTAGAAGTCCTTGTCGCCCAGCAACAGCTGGTGAACGCGACGCAGGAAGTCACCGGACTGAGCGCCCTGGATGATCCGGTGGTCGTACGTCGAGGTGATCGTCAGCGTCTTGCTGATGCCGAGGTCGGCCAGGGTGTGCGGTGACGCGCCCTGGAACTCCGCGGGGTACTCCATCGCACCGACGCCGATGATCGTGCCCTGGCCGGGCATCAGGCGGGGCACGGAGTGGACCGTGCCGATCGTGCCGGGGTTGGTCAGGCTGATCGTGGTGCCGGCGTAGTCCTCGAGGGTCAGCTTGTTGTTGCGGGCACGGCGTACCAGCGCCTCGTACGCGTTCCAGAACGCGCCGAAGTCCATCGACTCGGTGGCCTTGATCGACGGGACGACCAGGGTGCGGGAGCCGTCCTCCTTCTGCAGGTCGATCGCGAGGCCGAGGTTGACGTGCTCCGGGAGTACGAGGACCGGCTTGCCGTCGACGCTGCCGAACGAGTAGTTCATCTCGGGCATCTCGCCGAGCGCCTTGACCAGCGCGTAGCCGATCAGGTGGGTGAAGCTGACCTTGCCGCCGCGGCCACGGCGCAGGTGGTTGTTGATGATGATGCGGTTGTCGATGAGCAGCTTGGCGGGGACGGCGCGGACGCTGGTCGCGGTCGGCAGCTCGAGGCTCTGCTCCATGTTGGAGACGATCTTGGCGGCGACGCCCTTGAGCGGCTTGCTGGTCGCACCGGGCGCCGGCGCGGGTCCGTCCGCGCCGGGCTTGGGGCTCGCGGTCGAAGCCGCGGCGGCCGGTGCGGCGGCTGGTGCGGCGGTAGCGGCCGGGGCAGCTGCCGGGACGACGACAGGCGCCGCCGCGGCAACCGGGGCAGCGGGGCTCTCAGCGGGCACCGGGGCGGCGGGGGGCACGGCAGCAGGCGCTGCGCCGTTGCCGGCCGCTGCTCCGTTGGCGGGGGAGCCCGGCTTGAAGTCCCCGAAGAATTCCCACCAGGCCTCGTCGACGCTGCTCGGGTCGGCGAGCCATTGCTGGTAGATCTCTTGAACCAGCCACTCGTTGGGGCCGAATCCTGCCAACGGGTCTGACTGCGTCGTCACGGTGGGTGGTCGCCTCTTCCGAAAAGTTGCCTGGCTGCCCTGTGGGCGGCACCGCTGCAGGGAGCGGCATTTGTGGACAGTTCGGGTGTCAAGGCTACTCGCTTGTATGCACGCGAAACTGACGCCTTGCCGAAACCGTTCCGGATTCCCCGCGCTGGCGGCGAGCGTCAGGGTGGCGGGCCGTCTGCCAGCGCCGGGTGCAGTGGTGGCGTGTCACGGCGGGTGCCGCGCCGCTCGTGGCTACCGTACGAACGGTGACCAGTGACCGGTACGGCGCGGACGTCCTCAGCGGGGAGTGGCGCCGTCGCGCTGTCGTTCCGGTCGTGGAGGCCCGGCGCGACCTCGTCGTCGAGGACAGCGCCACCGGCTTTTGCGGCGCCGTGGTCGAGATCGGCACCGACATCGCTGGGGCGACAGTCACCCTGGAGGACCGCCACGGCAAGCGCCGGATCTTCCCGATGCACCCCGCGGCGTTCCTGCTCGAGGGTGCCGTGACCACACTGACGCCGCCAGCTCGTACAACCGCTGCCGTCGGGCCCCGGCTGACGGCGTCCGGCTCGGTCGCCGTCATCGGTCACCGGGCCAAGGTCGCGCTGCCGAGCCGGATCTACGTCGAAGGTGTGCACGACGCCGAGCTGGTCGAACGGGTGTGGGGCGACGACCTGCGGATCGAGGGGGTCGCCGTCGAGCCGCTGCACGGCATCGACGACCTGGCGGCGGTGGTGGCGGAGTTCCGGCCAGCGGCCGGCCGTCGGCTCGGGGTGCTGGTCGACCACCTGGTGCCGGGGTCGAAGGAGAGCCGGATCGCGGCGGAGGTTCGTGACCCGCACGTCAAGGTCGTCGGCCATCCCTACGTCGACGTCTGGCAAGCGGTGAAGCCGTCGTCCCTCGGCATCGCGGAGTGGCCGACGATCCCGCGCGGCCAGTCCTGGAAGGACGGGGTCTGCGCCGCGCTCGGCTGGGGGACTCCTGCCGACGGCTGGCGACGGGTCCGCGCTGGTGTGCACAGCTATGCCGACCTCGAGCCCGAGCTGCTCGGACGGGTCGAGGAGCTCATCGACTTCGTGACCGGGTAGCCGGCCTACGGGCGGTCCCGGAGCCGGCGGACGAACTTCAGCCCGGACCACGTGGTGTCGACGGCGGCAATCTTGACGTCGACCAGGCCCGCGGCCAGCCCGTGCTCCCGCACCAGGGCCTCACCCAGGTCGGTGACGACTCCGCTCGACTGCTTCGGCCAGCAGACCCACAGCGCGCCAGCTGTCGTCAGCCGCGCGGCGAGCGGGCCGAACCGGCGCTCGAGAGTCGCGACGTCCGGGCAGAACAACACGATCACGTCGTACGGGTCACGGCCGGCGCGAGTGTGCACGTCCGTGGGCGATCCGGCCAGCTGCCAACCGGTCGGGACCTGATCGAGGAGCAGTCGCGTGCCGGCCTTGATGCCCAGCTTGGCCGGCAGCGGCGTGCCCGAGTAGCCCGAGTCCGCCATGGTGCTGCAGCGTACGGGGCCTCAGGCGGTGTAGCGGAAGCGGTCCACCAGGTGCTGGAGCTCCTCGGAGAGCGTCAGCATCGCGGCCGCGGTCACGCCGGCCTCGGTGGCGCTGCCCTGAGCCGACTCGGCTGAGGCGGCGACCAGCGCGACGCTCGAGGCGATGTCGCGTCCGCCCGAGGCGGTGTGCATGACGCTGCGGCCGATCTCGGCAGTCGTCACGGCCTGCTGCTCCACGGCTGCCGCGATCGTGGTCTGGAAGTCGCTCATGTCGCGGATGACGTCGCTGATCTCACCGATCGCCTCGGCGGCCCTGGCGCTGTCGGTCTGGATCGCGGCGACCTGCAGGCTGACCCGCTCCGTGGCCTTCGCTGTCTCGCGCGCCAGGTCCTTGACCTCGTTGGCTACGACGGCAAAGCCACGGCCGGCGTCGCCGGCCCTGGCAGCCTCGATCGTGGCGTTGAGTGCCAGCAGGTTGGTCTGCTCTGCGATGTCGGTGATCACGGCGATGATGCCGCTGATCTCCGCGCTGCTGGCCCCGAGCTTCTCGACGATGTTGCCGGTGCGGTCGGCACTGCGTACTCCCGCGTCGGCACTGATGGCGGCACTTGCTGCCGTGCGCGCCACTTCCTGGACGCTGTCGGCCAGCTGCTCGAGGCCGGTGGCCGCGGTCTGGGCACTGAGGCTGATCTGCTCGGCGGCGCTGGAGGCGACGGTGGCACGCTCGGACGTGGCAGAAGCGTCGACGGTCATCCGGGAGCTCACCGACTCGAGGTCCAGGGACGCATGGCCGAGGCGGCTCGCGCCGCCGGCAACCTCGGCGATGGCGGCCTGGAGCTGGTCGAGGATCGTGTTCAGTGCCGAGGCGGTCTGCCCCACCTCGTCGGCCTGGTCGACCTCGCACCGGTTGACCAGGTCGAGACTCTGGACGCCCCTGGTAAAGGTCAGCAGCTCCGCGAACGGCCGGTTGATGAGGTTGGCGGAGAACCACACCACGATGCACTCGACGGCCACGACGGCGACGCCGCTGATGACGAGGAACGCGACCAGGTTGGGCACGTTGGTCACGACCAGCTGGCTCCGGGCGTAGACGTAGAACAGCACCTCGATCGTGCCGACGAGGAGCACGCCGAGGAACAACGCCAGCAGTAGGAAGGCCGCGCGCCGGCTGGGGATGCGCGCGAGCAGCGATCGGCGAGGCGACCCGCCGGAAACCTGCGCCGCGCCCTCCAGGGAGCCGTCCAGCGTTGCGTTGTCCGTCATGTCACCCGTCCGTCGTCGACCACCCGTCGACTGTGTCCTCGGCAGCAACCTGTGCGGGTTGAGCGTCGAGAGGCCCCGGGTCGGAGGGAACGATCGCGGTTGACGGCGGGAAGTCGATCAGCAGGGCCACGATCCGGTCGATGGGCTGGCCACTTGCCCGGAGCCGGCCGATCTCGATCAGGCGGGCGAGGTCCGCGACGTCGTACCGCCGGTGCCCGCTGGCGTCGCGGTCGGGCTCGGGGAGCAGGCCGTACACGTGGTACTGGCGAACCGTGCGAGACGTGACGCCGGCACGTCGTGCCAGCTCGCCGATGCGCAACGGCGCGTGGGGCTGGTCGTCGTGGGTCACCATCGGCTGCCCGTCGTCCGTCGCCCGCCAGTCGCGGTCCGGGTCAGAGCGGCTCGGCCGGCTCTCACGTTCTCTCACCCCACTGCCGCGAGCAACAAGTCGCACGTTCGGGGGAGCGGTCCGGCCAACATGGGGATTCGCCGACACCAAGGTGAGGCGCGGTCCCGATGTTGACGCGGCTGCGCTGCGGCACGGTGAAGTCGTGGCCACCGCTGGGGTGGCCCCGGCACCGGAGGTTCCCATGATCGACATCTCGACCCCGCCCGAGCTCGTCGCCGAGAAGCACACCGAGCGCACCCGGCTGCTGGCCGTGGGGCTCGTTGCTGTCCTCGCCGTTGCGCTGTCCTTCGCGCTCGGGCGAGCCAGCGGGAGCGACTCACACGGCTCCACGGTCGTGCGTCCAGCGGTGGTGGCTCCGGTGCAGGCACCCGCGGCGAACGTGCCGGACAGCTGTCGGCTCGGCGTCCCCTGCTGAGTGGGGCGGTGTGCACTGCGACGTCACACCCGGAGGGATCGTGGGTGCCCCCGGCAGGATTCGAACCTGCGCTTCTACCTCCGGAGGGTAGCGCTCTATCCCCTGAGCTACGGGGGCTCGGGCCCTACGAGGCTACCAGTACGGGCCGTGATCGGAGTCGGATCCCGCCTCGCTCCGGTAGCCTGCCCACGTGGAGGACGCTGAGTGCCGGGTGCTCGTGGTGGACGACGACGACGTCATCCGCCAGCTGATCTGCGTCAACCTCGAGCTCGAGGGGTTCCAGGTCTCGACCGCGGTGGACGGGCAGGACGCCCTCGACCAGGTCAAGCACACCCGCCCGCACGTCGTGACGCTCGACATCATGATGCCCAGACTCGACGGCTGGGAGGTGGCGACCCGGCTCCGCGCCGACCCCGACACGTCGGACATCCGGGTGATCCTGCTGTCGGCCCGAGCCCAGGACGCCGACCTGCGCCGAGGGGACCGGATCGGGGTCGACGCCTACCTCACCAAGCCGTTCGACCCGGACGAGCTGATCGAGACCGTGCGCCGGCTGGCGAGCAACCACGAGACGCGCCTGTCCGAAGATCGCGGCGCGCCTACCTCCGACTGAGATAGCCTTCCCGCGTGACTCCCACCGAACTCAGTGCTGCCGTGGTGGCGGTCGTCTCAGCAGCGGTCGATGCCGGCGAGCTCGCGGTTGCCGTGCCGGCGACCGTCGTCATCGAGCGGCCCAAGCAGCGCGATCACGGCGACTACTCCACCAACGTCGCCCTCGTCCTGGCCAAGGCAGCCGGCAAGCCTCCGCGGGTCGTCGCCGAGCTGCTCGCCGCTCGCCTGCGTGATGTGGCCGGCATCGGTGCGGTCGAGGTGGCCGGCCCCGGCTTTCTCAACCTGACCCTCGAGCAGGGTTCGGCTGCCGGCCTGGCGGCCACCATCGTTGCCGCGGGGGAGTCCTACGGCACCGGCACTGTTCTGGCCGGCACCTCGGTCAACATGGAGTTCATCTCGGCCAACCCCACGGGTCCGCTGCACCTGGGGCACACCCGGTGGGCCGCGGTCGGCGACGCCATCGCCAGGGTGCTCGAGGCCGCCGGCGCACAGGTCACGCGCGAGTTCTACATCAACGACCGCGGCGTACAGATGGACCGCTTCGGCGCGTCCCTCATGGCGGCGGCGCATGGCCGCGACATCCCGGTCGACGGCTACCACGGCGACTACATCGCCGACCTGGCCAAGGAAGTTCTCGTCGCGGACCCGACGATCTTCGAGCTGCCCGACCACGACCAGCTGGTCGCGTTCCGGGAGAAGGGCTACGAGCTCCAGCTCGCCCAGCAGCGGCAGGTGCTCGACGACGTTCCGTACCCACTTCGACGTCTGGTCCTCGGAACGCGCGCTGTACGACTCGGGCGCGGTCGAGCGGGGGCTGGCCCGGTTGCGCGAGCAGGGCCACGTCTTCGAGCAGGACGGCGCGGTCTGGTTGCGCACGACCGACTTCGGCGACGACAAGGACCGGGTCCTGGTCAAGGCCGACGGTGAGCTGACCTACTTCACTGCCGACACTGCTTACTACGTCGACAAGCGGGCTCGCGGCTTCGACCTGTGCATCTACCTGCTCGGCGCCGACCACCACGGCTACGTCGGGCGGCTGCAAGGCTGTCGCCGCCTGTGCCGGCGACGACCCCGACGCGAACATCTCCGTACTCATCGGCCAGCTGGTCAAGATCATGAAGGGCGGCGAGGAGGTTCGGCTGTCCAAGCGGGCCGGCAACATCGTGACCCTCGAGGACTTCGTCGACATGGCCGGGGTGGACGCGGTGCGCTACACCCTCAACCGCTACCCGACCGACTCGCCGCTGACGCTCGACATCGACATCATCACGCGGCAGACCAACGAGAACCCGGTCTTCTACGTCCAGTACGCGCACGCCCGGATCGCCTCGCTGCTGCGCAACGCTGCCGACCTGGGCATCGACAGGGGCGAGAGCTTCGACCCGGCGCTGCTCAGCCACGAGCGTGAGAACGACCTGGTGCTGGCGCTGGCGCAGTACCCCGGTGTCGTGGCGACGGCCGCCGAGCTGCGCGAGCCGCACCGGGTGGCGCGCTACCTCGAGGAGCTCGCCGGCACCTACCACCGGTTCTACGACGCCTGCCGGGTGCTGCCGATGGGCGACGAGGTGGCGACAGACCTGCACAAGGCGCGGCTGTGGCTGATGGACGCCACCCGGGTCGTGCTGGCCAACGGCCTCGGCCTGCTCGGGGTCTCGGCCCCGGAGCGGATGTGAGCCGCTACGCGCACCCTGCCGGTGCGCGTCATGCCGAAGGTGCTGACCATGGTCCGTCCTGGCTGCAGCGCCCCAGCGACGTCAACGCCCTGATCCCGCAGGTGTGGGCGTCCTCGGTCGAGCGCAGCGCTGAGGGTGTGCTGACCGTCGGCGGCCTCGACGTACGCGACCTCGCACAGGAATTCGGCACCCCGGCCTACATCCTCGACGAGGCCGACTTCCGTTACCGGGCAGGGCTTTTTCGTGACGCCTTCGGCCCCGGCGTCGACATCTACTACGCCGGCAAGGCCTTCCTGTGCACCGAGGTGGCCCGGTGGGTCGAGCAGGAAGGCCTGTGCCTCGACGTGTCCACCGGCGGCGAGCTCGCCGTAGCCCTGCGCGCGGAGTTCCCGCCTGAGCGGCTGGTCTTCCACGGCAACAACAAGAGTGTTGCCGAGATCGCCAGGGCCCTTGACGCGGGCGTGGGCCGGTTCGTCCTCGACAGCTTCGAGGAGATCGCCCGGATCGCCTACCTGGCAAGCGAACGATCACTTCGGCCGAGGGTCATGATCCGGGTCACGGTGGGAGTCGAGGCGCACACCCACGAGTACATCGCCACCGCTCACGAGGACCAGAAGTTCGGTTTCTCCCTCGCCAACGGTGCCGCGGCCGAGGCCGCCCGGCGCGTGCTCGCCCTGCCGTCCCTCGAGCTGGTCGGCCTGCACTCGCACATCGGCTCGCAGATCTTCGACCCGTCCGGCTTCGAGGTCGCGGCCAGGCGCATCGTCGGGCTGCAGGCCGAGATCGCCGAGGAGCACGGCGTCGAGCTGCCCGAGATCGACCTGGGCGGCGGTTTCGGCATCGCCTACACGGCCGAGGACGACCCGCAGGCCGATCAAGCTCGTAGCGGCAGGCATCGTCGAGGCGATCACCGGAGAGTGCCTGCAACACGGACTTTCGGTGCCGCGGCTGTCGATCGAGCCGGGCCGGGCGATCGTGGGGCCGAGCGGCTTCACGTTGTACGAGGTCGGCACCGTCAAGCCGGTCGACGTCGGCAACGGCAACACCCGGCTCTACGTCTCGGTCGACGGCGGCATGAGCGACAACATCCGCCCGGCGCTCTACGACGCGGCCTACACCTGCCTGCTCGCGTCGCGGACCTCGGACGCGGAGCCGGTGCTGTCCCGCGTGGTGGGCAAGCACTGCGAAAGCGGCGACATCGTCGTGCACGACGAGTTTCTGCCGGCTGACGTCGCCCCCGGCGACCTCCTTGCCGTACCCGCGACGGGCGCCTACTGCCGCTCGATGGCGAGCAACTACAACCACGTGCCACGGCCACCGGTCGTCGCGATCTCCGCGGGTTCCGCGCGGCTGATCGTGCGCCGGGAGACCGAGGACGACCTGCTTCGACTGGACGTGTCGTGACCGAGGCCCCCACCGCAAAGCCCCTCAAGGTCGCCCTGCTGGGCTGCGGCACCGTGGGCTCTGAAGTCGTACGGCTGCTGCACGACCACGCGGACGACATCACCAGCCGGGTCGGCGCGGCCGTCGAGCTGGCCGGCATCGCCGTACGACGGCCGGGCCGTACCCGGGACCTGCCCGTCAACCCCGACCTGTTCACCACCGACGCAGCCGCCCTCGTGTCCCGCCCGGACATCGACGTGGTGGTCGAGGTGATCGGAGGCATCGAGCCGGCTCGGTCCCTGCTGCTTACCGCGCTGCGCCGGGGGGCCTCGGTGGTCACCGCCAACAAGGCGCTCCTGGCCGAGGACGGTCCCACCCTCTACAGCGCCGCTCGTGACAACGGTGCCGACCTCTACTACGAGGCCAGCGTCGCCGGCGCCATCCCGCTGCTGCGGCCGTTACGTGAATCCCTTGCTGGTGACCGGATCCGTCGCGTCCTGGGCATCGTCAACGGCACCACCAACTACGTGCTCTCCCGGATGCACGAGACCGGCGCCGGCTTCACCGAGGCCCTGGACGAGGCGACCGCGCTGGGTTACGCCGAGGCCGACCCGACGGCGGACATCGACGGCTTCGACGCCGCTGCGAAGGCGGCAATCCTTGCCTCGCTGGCATTCCACACCAGGGTGACCGCGGCTGATGTTCACCGCGAGGGAATCGCCGACGTGAGTGCGGCCGACGTCGCGAGCGCCAGGGCCATGGGCTGCGTGGTCAAGCTGCTCGCGATCGCCGAGCGCGGCTACGACGACCGCGGCGAGTCCGTGGGCGTGCGCGTACACCCGGCGATGATCCCGGCGTCGCACCCGCTGGCCAGCGTCGGTGATGCCTACAACGCCGTGTTCGTCGAGGCCGAGGCCGCGGGACAGCTGATGTTCTACGGTCGCGGCGCCGGCGGCTCGCCCACCGCGAGCGCCGTCCTCGGCGACCTGGTCGCCGTGTGCCGCAACCGACTGGCCGGCAGCCGCGGAGTCGGGGAGTCGGCCTACGCCGACCTGCGGGTGCGACCGATGGGCGAGACGGTCACCCGCTACCACGTCAACCTCGACGTCGCCGACAAGGCCGGCGTGCTGGCAGCGATCGCGCAGGCGTTCGCCGCGCATGACGTGTCGATCCAGACGGTGCGCCAGGAGGGACACGGCGACGACGCCTCGCTCGTCCTGGTCACTCATGCCGCGACCGACTCGGCCCTTGCCCGTACGGTCGAGGAGCTCCGGTCCCTGGACGCCGTGCGAGCGGTGGCCAGCGTCATGCGGGTCGAGGGTATGAACTAGCGCCCAGCCCGGTAAGGTCGCCCGGATCCATGCCGAGGGTTCGGGGGAGCACGTCATGGTGACGCAGGTTGTGGACTTCGGGAGTGAGGTGGCACGGTGACGGAGACCCGTCGGGTCATGTGGCGCGGCATCATCGAGGAGTACCGCGACCGGATGCCGGTGTCGGCGTCCACTCCCGTGGTGACCCTCGGCGAGGGCGGCACGCCCTTGGTGCCTGCCGCCCACCTGTCCTCCCTGACCGGGTGCGACGTCTACCTCAAGGTCGAGGGCGACAACCCGACCGGGTCGTTCAAGGACCGCGGCATGACCTTGGCGATCAGCAAGGCGGTCGAGGAGGGCTCCCGGGCGGTCATCTGCGCCTCCACCGGCAACACCAGCGCCAGCGCTGCGGCCTACGCCGCCCGCGCCGGCCTGACCTGCGCGGTGCTCGTGCCGACCGGCAAGATCGCTCTGGGCAAGATGGCTCAGGCGCTCGTCCACGGCGCGGTCCTGCTGCAGGTCGACGGCAACTTCGACGACTGCCTGACCCTGGCCAGCAAGCTTGCGCTGGACTACCCGGTGACCCTGGTCAACCACATCAACCCGCACCGCATCGCCGGACAGCGCAGCGCCGGGTTCGAGGTCTGCGACGCGCTCGGCGACGCCCCCGACGTGCACTGCCTGCCGGTGGGCAACGCTGGCAACATCACCGCCTACTGGATGGCCTACCAGGAGTACCACGCTGACGGCCTGACCACCCGGCTGCCGGTGATGCGCGGGTTCCAGGCCGCGGGGTCGGCACCGATCGTCACCGGCCAGGTCGTACGGGAGCCGCGCACCATCGCGACCGCGATTCGCATCGGCAACCCGGCCTCGTGGACCAAGGCGCTCGACGTGCGCGAGCAGTCCGGCGGTGCGATCGAGGCGGTGACCGACAAGCTGATCCTCGAGGCCTACCGGCTGCTGGCCAAGAAGGAGGGCGTGTTCGTCGAGCCGTCCTCTGCCACGAGCGTCGCGGGTCTGCTGCAGGCGCACAAGCAGGGCACGCTCGCCGAGGGTCAGCGGGTCGTCTGCACGGTCACCGGGCACGGCCTCAAGGACCCCGACTGGGCGATCGCCGGAGCCCCCAAGCCGCGCACCATCGCCGCTGATGCCGAGGCGGCTGCTGCCGCGCTCGGCCTCGTCTGAGGCGGGGCCGGCCGTGCCGTCGTTCCGCGCTGCCATCGTGCGCGTCCGTGTTCCCGCGACGTCGGCCAACCTCGGCCCCGGCTTCGACAGCTTCGGGCTGGCCCTCGGCCTGTACGACGACATCGCCGTGCGCATCACCGACGAGGGCATCGCCGTCGACGTCGCGGGTGAGGGTGCCGATGAGGTGCCCCGCAACGGCAAACACCTTGTCGTACGGGCAATGCAGGCGACGTTCGCCCGGCTCGGCGGCCAGCCGAGGGGCATCGAGCTCAGCTGCGCCAACCGCATCCCGCACGGCCGCGGACTTGGTTCGTCGGCTGCCGCGATCTGCGCCGGGATCCTCGCCGCACGGGCGCTGACCCTCGGCGGCGACCAGTCGTTGGACGACCAGGCTGCGTTCGTCCTCGGCAACGAGCTGGAGGGCCACCCGGACAACGTGGCAGCCTGCCTGTTCGGCGGCTTCACCGTTGCCTGGACCGGCTCAGCCGGCGATGCGGGCGTGCGCGCCGTACGCCTCGACCCGTCGCCGCTGGTGACTCCGGTGCTGTTCGTGCCGCCCGGCCAGCTGGCGACCACGAAGGCACGCAAGCTGCTGCCCGACGTGGTGCCGCACGCCGATGCCGCCGCCAACGCCGGACGCGCCGCGCTCCTGGTCGAGGCCCTCACCCGGCGCCCCGAGCTGCTGCTGGACGCGACCGAGGACCGGCTGCACCAGTCCTACCGCGCGCCCGCGATGAAGCGCAGCGCCGGGCTGATCGACAAGCTGCGGGCCAGTCGGCATCGCCGCCGTCGTCTCCGGGGCCGGGCCCAGCGTGCTGGCGCTGACCGTGAACGACGGCGCCGACCGGGCCAAGGCCATGGCGCCGGCCGGGTGGTCGGTGCTGACGCCGGGAATGTCCGCGGCGGGTGCCCATGTTGTTCCGGTCAACGGCTGAGCGCCCGCCGGTTCGCCGGGCGGGGTTGGTGGCCGAAGGGGAGACACGCGCGGGGGAGCCAAGGTTTGCCGGTCATGACCTCGGCTGGGTAGTCTCTCCTCCAGCGCCACTGCTCCGGTTGGCTCGAAACCAGTTCGACTCTGCACTTGGTTTCTGCTCCGGCGGCGGTCGCCGCGATCCGCGTTCAGCAAGCCTTGGCCGCGAGATCACCTCTCCGGGTTTCCGCGCCGTGCTCCGGCGTGTGTGCCCCGAGATCTTTAGGCCGAGGAGTTCCAGCCGACACTGGGTGTAGTCATTTCGCCCGCCTCGGTTCACGACGTCACCGAAGTAGACCGGGCCCAGAGCGCCGCAGCCGCGAGCCGCCTCCCGGTGATTCACCCAGAAGCCTCCCGCCGCCCTCGGCGGGACGATCCAACCGGCGTACCGCGCCGGCTGCTCCACACTCCCGGTCATGCATGCCCGGAACCTCCGAGCATGCCCACGATGACCGTCGCAGGGAAGGATCCCATGTGAGCGACACCTCCGACCTCCTGCAGGCCGACAGCGCCAACGGCGCCGGGTCAGCGGACGTCCCGACCTCGACCAGTGCGGCCCCCGCGCGCAAGCGCAAGGTGGCCGGTCTGCCGTCGATGGTCCTGCCCGAGCTGCAGACGCCTGGCGTCCCAGCTCGGCATCTCCGGCACCGGACGCATGCGCAAGAGCGAGCTCATCGCCGCCATCCAGGAGCACCAGGACGGGTCCTCCCGCCCCGCTCGCTCCAGCGCCGGCTCCAGCCGGGCAACCGTCCCCCCGGTCGAGAAGGCCAGTGCTCCGGCCGCAGCCGCCGTCGAGACCTCCAGCAGCGACTCCGCGGTTGCTGCCACGGCGCCTCGCCGGGAACGGACGCCGCGTCGTGCCATTCGGGCGGCCGGCGACACCGCCGCTGCCGTCGACACGACCGTCGCCGTCGTACGCGAGCCGCGCGAAGCCCAGCCAACGCTCGACGACGCCGCTGCGGCGACCGCGCCGGCCCCGCGTCGCGGCGACAGCGCTGACGGCCCTGCCGACGCCGACCGTGGCAACGACAACGGCGCCGAGCGCAACCGCGAAGGCCGCCCGGACCGCCAGCGCGATCGCGACGGTCGTCCGGACCGCCAGCGTGACCGGCAGAACCGTCAGGGCCAGAACAACGGCCAGGGCCAGGGCGGCCAGTCCAACCAGGACCGGCCCGAGCGCCAGAACAACCAGAACCAGGACCGCCAGAACAACCAGAACCAGGACCGCCAGAACCAGAACAACCAGGGCGGTGGCTACAACCAGAACCAGGGCGGCTTCGACGAGGACGGCGAGGGCAGCCGTCGCGGTCGCCGCGGCCGGTTCCGCGAGCGCAACCGCAGCGGCCGCAACAACGCCCGCGGCGAGCGGTTCACGCCGAACGAGGCCGAGCCGGTCATCAGCGAGGACGACATCCTCATCACGGTCGCTGGCATCGTGGACATCCACGACAACTACGCCTTCGTGCGGACGAGCGGCTACCTGCCGGGGCCGAACGACATCTACGTCTCGCTGGCCCAGGTCCGCAAGAACGGGCTGCGCAAGGGCGACGCGGTGACCGGTGCCGTACGCCAGCCCCGTGAGGGTGAGCGCAAGGACAAGTTCAACGCGCTCGTCCGCCTCGACACGGTCAACGGCATGGAGCCGGAGAAGGCCCGTGGCCGGGTCGAGTTCGGCAAGCTGACGCCGCTGTACCCCAGGACCGGCTGCGCCTGGAGACCGACCCGAGCATCCTCACCACCCGGGTCATCGACCTCGTGGCGCCGATCGGCAAGGGACAGCGCGGCCTCATCGTCTCGCCGCCCAAGGCCGGCAAGACGATGGTGCTGCAGGCCATCGCCAACGCGATCGCGCAGAACAACCCCGAGGTCCACCTCATGGTCGTGCTCGTCGACGAGCGCCCCGAAGAGGTCACGGACATGCAGCGGTCCGTACGCGGCGAGGTCATTGCCTCGACGTTCGACCGCCCGGCCGAGGACCACACGACCGTTGCTGAGCTCGCGATCGAACGGGCCAAGCGGCTCGTCGAGATGGGCCACGACGTCGTCATCCTGCTCGACTCGATCACCAGGCTCGGCCGCGCCTACAACACGGCGGCCCCGGCCAGCGGGCGCATCCTGTCCGGCGGTATCGACTCGACCGCGCTCTACCCGCCGAAGCGCTTCTTCGGTGCCGCTCGCAACATCGAGAACGGCGGCTCGCTCACCATCCTCGCGACGGCGCTCGTCGAGACCGGTTCGCGGATGGACGAGGTGATCTTCGAGGAGTTCAAGGGCACCGGCAACATGGAGCTCAAGCTCGACCGCAAGTTCGCGGACAAGCGGGTCTTCCCGGCGGTGGACGTCGACCCGTCCGGCACCCGTAAGGAAGAGCTGCTGATGTCGGCTGAGGAGCTCGCGGTCGTCTGGAAGCTGCGCCGGGTCCTGCACGCGCTCGACTCGCAGCAGGCGCTCGAGCTGCTGCTGGGCAAGATGAAGGAGACCCGCTCCAACATCGAGTTCCTCATGCAGATCCAGAAGACCACGGTCGGCCCGACCGACTGAGCTGCACCCCGAACCCGCTGTACTTCGCCGGCCCATGAACTCGTTGATCTAGGACCTTCGGGGCTCATTCCACGGATTTGAGCCCCGAAAGTCCTAGATCGGCGGGTTCGGGTGGGCCCACCTGGCGGCGGGACTATCCGTCCCGCTGCCACGGTTGGGTACGGCGTGGCAGGTCTGTCACACTGGCTAGCGATTTCCCATGGTTCCGGTTCACGTACCTCGGTACGACCCGGCGACCGCCTCGTACACAAGGAGCCCCGATGAAGCCCGACATTCACCCCGACTACCACGAGACCTCGGTCAAGTGCACCTGCGGCAACGAGTTCACCACCCGCAGCACGGCCGCGAGCTCGTCGTTGAGCGTTGACGTGTGTTCCGCCTGCCACCCGTTCTACACGGGCAAGCAGAAGATCCTCGACATCGGTGGCCGCATCGACAAGTTCGAGAAGCGCTACGGCAAGAACACGAACGCCAACACCAACGCTTAGCTCCGTCGCGGCGCCGGCAGCGGGGACCTCGGTCCCTGCCACCGGCGCCGCTTTCGTGTCCCCGTACCACCTGCTGGTCCCAGTCATGGAGTCGTTGTGAGCGAGTCGCTCGAGGATCTCCTGCGCGAGCATGCCGAGCTCGAGCAGGAGCTCGCCGACCCCGCAATCCATGCCGACGCCGGCCGGGCCCGCAAGCTGGGCCGCCGCTACGCCGAGCTGGCTCCGATCGTCGAGCTGGCCAGGCGCATCACCGAGGCGACCTCGGACCTCGAGGTGGCTCGCGAGTACGCCCGCGACGACGCATCCTTCGCTGACGAGGCCAAGGCGCTCGAGGTGCTGATCGACGAGCTCAATGCCGACCTGCGCACCCAGCTGCTGCCCAAGGACCCGAACGACGACAAGGACGTCATCCTCGAGATCAAGGCGGGGGAGGGTGGCGACGAGTCGGCGCTGTTCGCCGGCGACCTGCTGCGGATGTATCTCCGCTACGCCGAACGTCAGGGCTGGCGGGTCGAGACCCTCGACGCCACCGAGTCCGACCTCGGCGGCTACAAGGACGTCAGCGTCGCGGTCAAGACCCGTGCCGGCGGAACACCGCCGTGGAGCAAGCTGAAGTACGAGGGCGGCGTCCACCGCGTCCAACGCGTCCCGGTCACCGAGTCCCAGGGCCGCATCCACACCAGCGCCGCCGGCGTACTCATCCTGCCCGAGGCCGAGGATGTCGACATCGACATCGACCCGAACGACCTGCGCATCGACATCTTCCGTTCGTCGGGCCCCGGTGGGCAGAGCGTCAACACCACCGACTCGGCCGTACGGATCACCCACGTCCCCACCGGCATCGTGGTCAGCTGCCAGAACGAGAAGAGCCAGCTGCAGAACAAGGAGTCGGCGATGCGCGTGCTACGGGCGCGCATGCTCGCCGCGGCTCAGGAGAGCGCCGACGCCGAGGCCAGCGCGGCCCGGCTGTCGCAGGTGCGCACCGTCGACCGCTCCGAGCGGGTGCGCACGTACAACTACCCGGAGAACCGCATCTCCGATCACCGGGTCGGCTACAAGGCCTACAACCTCGACCAGGTTCTCGACGGCGATCTCGACGGGGTGGTTCAGGCGCTCATCGACGCCGACAACGCCGCTGCGCTGGGCACCGCGTGACCGTCTCGATGTCTACTGTGCCTGTGGCTACGGCAATCTCGGCCGCAACCGCGCGTCTCGCCGCTGCCGGAGTCGACTCGCCCCGCTACGACGCCGAGGAGCTGGCGGCTCATCTGCTGGGCCTTCGCCGGTCCGAGCTGCTGACCGTTGACGACCTCGATGGCTCGGCCTACGAGGTGCTGGTGGCTCGCCGCGCTCGCCGCGAGCCGCTCCAGCACATCACCGGCGTCACCGGCTTCCGCTACCTCGACCTGCTGGTCGGGCCGGGCGCTTTGGTCCCGCGCCCCGAGACCGAGCTGGTCGCGGGAGCCGCGGTGGAGGCCGCCCGCGCGGTGACCGGCCGACCGGCGCTGGTGGTCGACCTGGGCACCGGCACCGGCGCCATCGCACTCGCCGTGGCGTCCGAGGTGCCGGGTGCTGTGGTTCACGGCGTCGACCCCGATCCCGGCGCGCTGGCACTCGCTGCCCGCAACGTCGAGGCCACCGGCCACCGGGTCCGGCTGCACGAGGCGACCGCGGCCGAAGCCCTGCCCGAGCTCGACGGCACCGTCGACGTGGTGGTCAGCAACCCGCCCTACCTGCCCGACGGCACCGAGGTCGGCGCAGAGGTCTCGTACGACCCGCCGCTCGCGCTGTGGGGTGGCGTCGACGGGCTGGTCGTGATCCGCGAAGTCATCGCGGCTGCGGCCCGGCTGCTGCGGCCGGGTGGATATTTGATCATTGAGCACGACGAGCGCCATGCCGGGACCGTACGCTCGGACCTTGCAGTTTCGCCCGACTGGATCGGCGAGCTCACCCACCGCGACCTCACCGGGCGCGAACGTTTCGTCACTGCCAGGAGGACTCAGTGAGCCGCACGTACGTCTGCAGCGACCCCGATGAGCGGGCGGAGGGCATCGCTGCTGCGGTCACCACGATCCACCGCGGGGGGCTCGTGGTCGTCCCGACGGACACGGTCTACGGCATCGCGGCTGACGCGTTCTCGGCAACAGCCGTCGATGCGCTGCTGGCGGCCAAGCTTCGCACCCGCGACATGCCGGTGCCGGTGCTGGTCGGCAACGTCGGCACCCTCGACGGACTGGCCCCGGACCGTTCGCAGCAGGCCCGCGACCTGGTCGAGGCGTTCTGGCCGGGCGGGCTGACCCTGGTCATGCGCCACACCGCTTCCCTGGCGTGGGACCTCGGCGAGACCAGAGGCACCGTGGCCCTGCGGATGCCGCTGCACCCGGTGATCCTCGACCTGCTGGCCAAGACCGGGCCGCTGGCCGTGTCGAGCGCCAACATCAGCGGCCGCGCGGCAGCGGTCACTGCCGACGAGGCGCAGGCCCAGCTCAACGGCGCGGTGGCGGTCTACCTCGACGGCGGCCCGTGCGCCGAGCCCGTACCCTCGACCATCGTCGACCTGACCGGCTCGCGGCCGCGGCTGGTCCGGGCAGGTGCCGTGCGCACCGAGGATCTGCTCGAGGTCGTGCCGGACCTGTTGGTGCCATGACCAAGGCGTCCTTCGAGCTGCTCTTCGTCTGTACGGGCAACATCTGCCGCTCGCCCATGGCCGAGCTGTTGTCCGCTGCTGCGCTGGCCAACCGCCTCGGCGGTGAGGCTGATCGGGTACACGTCTCCAGCGCCGGCACCTGGGGCCACGAGGACTCGCCGATGGAGCCGTTCGCCTTCGAGACCCTGTGCCGGATGGGCATCGACCCGACGCTCGCGGCGTCCTTCCGGGCTCGCGAGCTGACGGCGGAGATGGTGGCGGCTGCCGACCTGGTCCTGGTCGCTTCCCGCGAGCACCGAGCGGCCGCGGTCACCCTGCTGCCGCGGGCCGCTGGCCGGACCTTCACGCTGCGTGAGTTCGCTCGGCTGTCCGCCGGCGTCGACGTCTCGGCGCTGCCGGACGATGTGGTCGAGCGAGGACTCGGGCTGGTGGGGGCCGCGGCCGCGCGTCGCGGTCTGGCGCCCATGGGTGCCGAGGGGGACGACCTGGCTGACCCGTACGGGGCACCCGCTCGAGCCTTCGAGCACTGCGCCGCGGACATCATGGGCCTGCTCAGGACGCCGCTGGACCTGTGGGCTCCTGGTCTGGGAGCTGCGCGGCCCGCCGGCTCGTGACGCGTATGTCGGCGGTGCCAACAGCACGGCAGGGTGCACGGGGCGTAGTCTGCGAAATGGCCAGCTTGCCCACGCGGGGGATACCAGAGCGGGGGAGTCGACGTGCGTGAGTACGCGCTGGTCTTCATGCTCGCGCTGACCATCACCTACCTCCTCACCCCGATCGCTCGCAGCATGGCCACCAAGGCCGGCGCCGTGGCCAAGGTCCGCGACCGTGACGTGCACGCCATCCCGACACCACGCTGGGGCGGCATCGCGATCCTGGTCGGCCTCGCCGCCGGACTGGCCGTCGCGAAGCACCTGCCGGCGCTGCAGACCGTCTTCCACGGCGGCAACGTCAACGCAGCAGCGCCGCCGGGAGCGATCCTGATGGGCGCCGCGATCATCTGTCTCGTCGGAGCGATCGACGACCGTTGGGAGCTCGACGCCCTCACCAAGCTGGCCGGGCAGATCCTGGCCGCCGGCGTCATGGTGCTCCAGGGCGTCCAGCTCTATTTCATCCCGCTGCCCGGACAGGCGAACCACCTCCTGTCGACCGAGGTCAGCGCGCCGATCACGATCCTGTTCATCGTGGTGACGATCAACGCGGTCAACTTCATCGACGGCCTCGACGGGCTGGCTGCGGGCGTGGTGGCGATCGCCTCACTGGCGATGTTCGCCTACAGCTACCAGCTCCTGGTCACGCACCATCAACAGATCAGCGCAACGCCGACCCTGGTGACCGCTCTGCTCGCCGGCGCCTGCGTGGGCTTCCTGCCGCACAACTTCAGCCCGGCCAGGGTTTTCATGGGTGACTCCGGCTCGATGATGATCGGCCTGGTGCTCGGTGGCGCGGCGGTCAGCCTCACCGGCCAGATCGACCCGCAGCAGTTCACCGGCAAGGCGGCCATCGCGCCGGCGTTCCTCGCCCTCACCCTGCCCTTCGTCGTGCTGGCGGTGCCCTTCGCCGACCTGGCGATGGCCGTGATCCGCCGGACCTGGGCCGGTCGCTCGCCCTTCGCGCCGGACAAGCAGCACCTGCACCACCGGCTGCTCGAGGATCGGGCACACCCAGACCAGGGCGGTGCTGATCATGTACTTCTGGAGCGCGCTGCTCAGCTTTGCCGTCGTCGCGCTCGCGTTCTCCGGCGGTTGGCTGCTCATCGTGACCGTCACCGGGTTGATCGCCGTCGTTGCGCTGATCGTCAGCAACATCCCGCGGTTGCGGGCCGCCCGCCGGCGCTGAGTCACCACTCAGGCACCGCACTCGGGGGACCCCCCGCGCGCGGAGCAGCGTTCACGCGGTGGTAACATTCGCGGCAGGTCAGGGCCCTCGTGTCCACCCTCTCTCATCTTTCTCTCATGCCTCGTTGGCCATCCCCGGCCCACGAGGCTTCGTCACAGTCAGGGACGGTCATGGCGATCACCGCGAGGGCTCGGCGGACGGCGTTGGTCGTCGCGCCGCTCGCCGTCATCGCGGGGTTTGCCGTGGCCGGCGGCGTCCCCTCTGCCGCTGGCGCTGCCCTGGGCGTAGCCATGGTCGTGCTGTTCTTCGCCGGCGGCCGTGCGCCGATGACTCTGGCCCGTACGACGCCACCCGGCCCGCTGTTTGCTCTGATCTTTATGGGCTACGCACTCCGCGTCGTGCTGCTGCTGGCAGCCTTTCGTGCGTTTGGTGCCTCTACCTGGCTCGATCGCACAGCTGTGGCGACGACGGTGATTCTCGGTGCGATGTTGTGGACGGTGAGCCTTGTCCACGCGCACGCCACGTCCCACCAGCCGACGCTCGAGATTGATGCTGTGCCGACCTCCGTCGTGCCCGTGGGTGCCTCCCGATGACCACGCCCAAGCCGGCGCCCAACAGGTGGGAGCACCATGCCACCGACGCCGACCCCTGGTCGGCCATGAGCCTGATCATCTCCGGAGTCCTGCTGTGGGGGTTCATCGGTTGGGCGATGTCCCAGTGGCTGCATTCCCGCGTGTACATGGGCATCGGTGTCGTTCTCGGGGGGGTGCTGGGGGTCTTGCTCGTCTACCTCCGGTACGGTAGGGACCAGTCAGGGCCGCCGGCAACGGTTGGTCCTGTCGCGCTGCGCGGGCAAACCGCTGGTGCGGCCGCCTCGTCGGCCAGGCCCGACCAATCCGAAACGCCCCGTTCGTCGTCATCTTCTGCTGCGCCCGACCCAGACTCGAAGGAGGACACGCTGTGAGTGCGATCGTCGCCTCCGGTGGCTTTGAAGCTCCGGGCCCCGCTGACTTCGTGTTCTCACCGCTGTTCGGCCACGGCACGGTTTTCACCAAGCCGATGCTGATCACGGTCGTCGGCTCGATCGTGGTAGCGGTGCTGTTCTACCTCGCCGCACGAGGCTCCAAGATCGTGCCCGGCAAGCTGCAGTTCGCGGGCGAGTCGGTCTACGGCTTCGTCCGCAACTCGATCGCCGGCGAAAACATCGGGACTGGCGCGGCAAAATTCGTGCCCTACCTGATGACCCTGTTCGCGTTCATCTTCGTGATGAACATCTCCGGGGTGCTCCCGTTCATCGGCTTCCCCGTGACTTCGAAGTTCGCCATCCCGCTGTTCCTGGCGATCATCTCGTGCGTGATCTTCAACGTCGTCGGCATCCGCAGGCAGGGCTTCTTCGGCTACTTCCACGCGATGCTGCTGCCGCCGGGCGTTCCGGTCCTGGTCTACGTGCTGCTCGTGCCCATCGAGTTTCTGTCGACCATCATCATCCGGCCGATCACCTTGACCCTGCGGCTCCAGCTCAACATGTTCGCCGGTCACCTGGTGCTCGTGCTGTGCGTTCTCGGCGGGGCCTACATGGCCACCGCGTCGCGGCGCCTTGCCCTACCTGAGCTGGGTGGCCTTCGTCTCTGCCGGGGTGCTGACCTTCTTCGAGGCCTTCATCCAGTTCCTTCAGGCCTACGTTTTCGTTCTGCTTTCTGCGATCTACATCGGCGGCGCACTCGTCGACGAGCACTGACGGCCTTTCCGACCACTCCATTGCGTCACCGAGAAGGGAAACACCCCGTATGACTGGCAACGTAAACATGATCGGCTATGGCCTCGCGGCCATCGGCCCCGGCATCGGCATCGGCCTGATCTTCGCGGCCTACATCGCCGGCGTCGCCCGCCAGCCCGAGGCTCGCGGCATGCTGCAGTCGATCGCCATCCTCGGCTTCGCACTGGCTGAGGCGCTGGCGATCATCGGCATCGGCCTCGCGTTCGTTCTTTAGCCGATGGCTATCTCCACTGCCCTCGCCGGGCACCTGGTGCTCGCAGAGAGCAAGGCTCCGAGTCCGTTCCACCTCGAGCCGTCCGAGCTGATCACCGGCATCGTCGCGTTCACCCTGCTGTTCCTCTTCCTCAAGTGGAAGGTCTTCCCGGTCTTCGAGAAGACCTTCGCCGAGCGGGCAGAGGCGATCGAGGGTGGCATCGCCAAGGCCGACCAGGCTCAGGCGGAGGCCGCGCTGGCCCGGCAGCAGTATCAAGCCGAGCTGGCCGAGCTGCGCCGGGACGCCTCGCGCGTTCGCGAGCAGGCTCAGGCTCAGCGTGCCGAGATCATCGAGGCGGCACGGGCCGAGGCCCGTACCGAGGCTGACCGGATCCTCGAGGCGGCTCGCGCCACCATCGAGGCCGACCGCCAGCAGGCAATGCTTCAGCTGCGGACCGAGATCGGTCGGCTCTCGGTCGACCTGGCCGGGCGCATCGTCGGCGAGGCCCTCGAGGACGACGCCCGCGCCCAGCGCACGGTCGACCGGTTCCTCACCGAGCTCGAGTCCGCTGACGCACAGCCGGAGCAGGTGAGCTGATGCAGGGCGAGAGCCGGGCGTCCCTGGCGCAGGCCAAGGACGACCTCGACACGCTGATCGGCAACGTCAGTCACGGCGGCCTGAACAAGGCCGACGTGACGACGCTCGCGGACCAGCTGTTCGCGGTCCAGCACGTGCTGGACCGCGAGATCTCGTTGCGGCGCGCGTTCACCGACCCGAGCTCCACGCCGGCGGCACGCGCCGGGCTGGCCCGTTCACTGTTCGGCGGGCAGATCGGCGAGACCGCCCTGGACGTGGTGGCCAACTTGGTCAGCGCAGCCTGGGCGGCGCCACGCGACATCGTCGACGCGGTCGAGCAGCTCGCCGTGCAGGCGCTCTACACCGGCGCCGCGGCCTCGGGCACGCTGGACGACGTCGAGGACGAGCTGTTCCGGTTCGGTCGCATCGTCGACCGTGAGCCGGCGCTGCTGCTCGCGCTGACCGATCCCGCGCAGTCGACCGAGCGCAAGCTCGGCCTGGTCGACACCCTGCTCGAGGGCAAGGCGACCGACACGACCAAGCGGCTGGTCCACGAGCTGGTGGCCTCGCCGCGCAACCAGACCTTCGGCGTCAACCTGGCCGAGTACATCCGCCTCGCCGCCGAGCGCCGCGACCGGCTGGTGGCTCGGGTCCGCGTCGCCGTGCCGTTGACCGAGGCGCAGTCCACCCGGCTGGCAGCGGCGCTCGCGTCGCAGCTCGGCCGCCAGGTCCACCTCAACATCGAGCTCGACCCGGAGCTGGTGGGCGGCATGACCATCCGCATCGGCGACACCGTGTACGACGGCAGCATCGCTCGTCGCCTCGGCGAGGCGCAGCGGCGCCTGGCCGGCTGACTTCCAGCACCACCACTTCCCGTACCACCCCAGACCAGCAGCACACCGGGGATCGTGACCCGGCGTATCAGGAGAGCAGGGACGAGATGACGGAGCTCACTATCCGTCCGGACGAGATCCGGGACGCGCTCGAGGCCTACGTTGCGGCGTACGAGCCGGAGGCGGCCTCCCGCGAAGAGGTCGGCCGGGTCACCGAGACCGGCGACGGCATCGCCCGGGTCGAGGGTCTCTACGGGACCATGACCAACGAGCTGCTCGAGTTCGAGGGCGGCACGCTCGGCCTCGCGCTCAACCTCGACGCCCGCGAGATCGGCTGCGTCATCATGGGCGACTCGCAGCACATCGAGGAAGGCCAGACCGTACGCCGTACCGGCGAGGTCTTGTCCGTCCCGGTGGGCGACGGCTTCCTCGGCCGCGTGGTCGACCCGCTCGGCCGCCCGCTCGACGGCAAGGGCGAGATCGCCAGCACCGAGCGCCGCAACCTGGAGACGCAGGCGCCATCGGTCGTCCAGCGCCAGCCGGTCAAGCAGCCGATGCAGACCGGCATCAAGGCCGTCGACGCGATGACCGCCATCGGCCGCGGCCAGCGTCAGCTGATCATCGGTGACCGCCAGACCGGCAAGACCGCGGTGGCGATCGACACGATCATCAACCAGAAGGCCAACTGGGAGTCCGGGGACGTCACCAAGCAGGTCAAGTGCGTCTACGTCGCCATCGGCCAGAAGGGCTCGACCGTCGCTGAGGTCGGCCGGGTGCTCGAGGAGGCCGGCGCCATGGCCTACACGACCATCGTCGCCGCCCCCGCTGCGTTCCCCGCCGCGTTCAAGTACATCGCCCCGTACACCGGCTCGGCCATCGCCCAGCACTGGATGTACCAAGGCCAGCACGCGCTGATCGTCTTCGACGACCTGTCCAAGCAGGCCGAGGCCTACCGCACGATCTCCCTGCTGCTGCGCCGTCCCGCCGGCCGTGAGGCCTACCCCGGTGACGTCTTCTACCTGCACTCCCGGCTGCTCGAGCGTTGCGCCAAGCTCTCCGACGAGCTCGGTGGCGGCTCGCTGACCGGCCTGCCGATCATCGAGACCAAGGGCAACGACGTCTCGGCCTACATCCCGACCAACGTGATCTCGATCACCGACGGGCAGATCTTCCTCGAGACCGACCTGTTCAACTCCGGTGTACGCCCGGCCATCAACGTCGGCATCTCCGTCTCCCGGGTCGGTGGCTCCGCGCAGGTCAAGGCGATGCGCTCGGTGGCCGGCTCGCTGCGGCTCAACCTGGCGCAGTACCGCGAGCTGGAGGCGTTCTCCGCGTTCGGCTCCGACCTGGACAAGGCGTCGAAGGCCCAGCTGGCCCGTGGCGCGCGTCTGGTCGAGCTGCTCAAGCAGCCGCAGTACGCGCCGTTCTCGGTCGAGCGTCAGGTGGTCTCGATCTGGGCCGGCACCACCGGTCAGCTCGACGACGTCGAGGTCGGTGACATCCGCCGGTTCGAGACGGACTTCCTCGACTTCATCGCCAGCGAGCACGCGGGCATCTACGCCGACATCGTCAGCACGGGACTGCTGAACGACGAGGTCAAGGAGCAGCTGGTCAACGCGATCGGCGACTTCAAGAAGACCTTCGAGAGCAGCGAGCAGAAGCGCGCGGTCAACGAGGCCGAGGCCGAGGCCATGGCCGAGGGCGTCGAGACCCACGAGGGCATCACCGCCTACAAGCCCGAGATCGTCAACGAGGGTGGCGGCTCGACCGGGTTGTGACGCCCGTACGAGCAGTCCCCGTCAGTCAGCCGGCCAGCAGTTCAACGACAACCGTGAGGAGGTAGCCCGTGGGAGCCCAGCAGCGCGTTTTCCGTCGCCGGATCAAGTCCGTCCAGTCGACCAAGAAGATCACCAGGGCCATGGAGCTCATCGCCGCCTCGCGCATCGTCAAGGCGCAGCAGCGGGTAGCCGCGTCGACCCCCTATGCCGAGGCGCTGACCGCTGTGGTGCAGGCGGTGGCGTCCAACGCGACGACCGACCACCTGCTGACCACTGCTCGCGAGCACCCGACCAAGGCCGCAGTGCTGGTCGTCACCAGCGACCGTGGCCTCGCGGGCGGCTACAGCTCCAACGCTCTCAAGACCGCCGAGTCGCTGGTGGCCCGGCTGCGCGACGAGGGCAAGGAGGCCCGGCTCTACGTCATCGGCCGCAAGGGCGTGGGCTACTACCGCTTCCGCGACCGGGCGATGGACGGCCAGTGGACCGGCTTCTCCGAGCAGCCGGACTACAGCCACGCCAAGGAAGCCGCCGACACGATCATCGAGGCCTTCCGCCTGGGTGCCGAAGGCGGCGGCGTCGACGAGCTGCACGTCGTCTACACCGAGTTCCTCAACGCGGTGACCCAGCGGCCCAAGGCCGTACGGCTGCTGCCGCTGGTGGTCACCGAGACCCACGAGAAGCCCGACCAACCGCTGCCGCTGTACGAGTTCGAGCCGTCGGCCGAGGCCGTGCTCGACGCGTTGCTGCCGCGCTACGTCGAGTCGCGGGTCTGGAACGCGCTGCTGCAGTCGGCAGCCTCGGAGTCAGCGGCCCGCCGCCGGGCGATGAAGTCGGCGACGGACAACGCAGAAGAGCTGATCAAGAGCTACGTCCGGCAGGCGAACGCTGCCCGTCAGGCCGAGATCACGCAGGAAATCATGGAGATCGTGGGTGGCGCCGAGGCGCTGTCCGTCACCGGCTCCGACTAGCTGAGTTGTCCGTACCAATGACGTGTGTGAATGAAGCTGTACGACAACAGATGGGTGACCCGATATGACCGCGACACTTGACACCGCTAGCACCGAGGACCAGGCCGGCAGCAGCTTCGGCCGAGTCATCCGGGTCATCGGGCCTGTCGTCGACGTGGAGTTCCCGCCGGACTCCATCCCCGACATCCACAACGCGCTGCACGTCGAGCGCACGCTGGACGGTGAGACCCGCACGCTGACCCTCGAGGTCGCCCAGCACATCGGCGACAACCAGGTCCGCGCGATCTCGATGCAGCCGACCGACGGCCTGATCCGCGGCACCTCGGTCTCCGACACCGGGTCGCCGATCACGGTGCCGGTGGGCGACGTCACCAAGGGCCACGTGTTCAACGTGCTCGGTGAGTCCCTCGACGTCGAGAGCTCCACGCTCGACGTCAAGGAGCGCTGGCCGATCCACCGCAGCGCCCCGCCGTACGACCAGCTCGAGTCCAAGACCGAGATGTTCGTCACCGGCATCAAGGTCGTCGACCTGCTCACGCCGTACGTGCTGGGCGGCAAGATCGGCCTGTTCGGTGGTGCCGGCGTCGGCAAGACCGTGCTGATCCAGGAAATGATCTACCGCGTGGCCGAGAACTTCGGTGGTGTGTCGGTGTTCGCCGGTGTCGGCGAGCGCACCCGTGAGGGCAACGACCTGATCGAGGAGATGACCGAGACCGGCGTCATCGACAAGACCGCGCTGGTCTTCGGCCAGATGGACGAGCCGCCGGGTACGCGGCTGCGGGTCGCCCTCGGCGCGCTGACCATGGCGGAGTACTTCCGCGACGTGCAGGGCCAGGACGTGCTGCTGTTCATCGACAACATCTTCCGGTTCACCCAGGCCGGTTCCGAGGTCTCGACGCTGCTCGGCCGGATGCCCAGCGCCGTCGGTTACCAGCCGACCCTGGCCGACGAGATGGGCGAGCTGCAGGAGCGCATCACCTCGACCCGCGGTCACTCGATCACCTCGATGCAGGCGATCTACGTCCCCGCTGACGACATCACCGACCCGGCCCCGCACACCACGTTCGCGCACCTCGACGCGACCACGGTGCTCTCGCGGCCGATCTCCGAGCTGGGCATCTACCCGGCCGTGGACCCGCTCGACTCGACCTCGCGGATCCTCGACCCGCGCTACGTCGGCGACGAGCACTACGCGATCGCGTCCCGTACCAAGGAGATCCTCCAGCGCTACAAGGACCTCCAGGACATCATCGCCATCCTCGGCATCGACGAGCTCTCCGAGGAGGACAAGATCCTGGTCCAGCGGGCTCGCCGGATCCAGCGCTTCCTGTCCCAGAACACCTTCGTGGCCAAGGCTTTCACCGGTCTCGACGGATCGTTCGTCCCGCTCGAGGAGACCCTCGCCGCGTTCAAGGCGCTGGCCGAGGGCGAGTACGACCACCTGCCCGAGCAGGCGTTCTTCATGTGCGGTGGCATCGAGGACGTCGAGAAGAAGGCTCGCGAGCTCGCGGGCTGACGCCCTTCCCGTACCACCTTTCGACTGAGGAGTTTCCCGTGGCGGAGTTGCAGGTCGACCTGGTGTCCGTCGACCGCCGGGTGTGGTCGGGCGCGGCCGCGATGGTCATCGCCCGCACCACCGAGGGCGAGATCGGCATCCTGCCCGGTCACGCCCCGGTGCTCGGTGTGCTCGTCGACGGTTCGACCGTGGAGATCCGCGAGACCGGCGGCGGGTCGTTGCTCGTGGCGATCGACGGCGGCTTCCTGTCCGTCGACGAGACCGGGGTACGGATCCTGGCGGAGCGAGCCGAGCTCGGTGCCGACGTCGACGTGGCCAGTGCTCGCGCTGACCTCGACGCGACCAAGGGGGCCGACGTCGACGACGCGGAGAGTGCAGTGACGGCGCGTCGGGCCGAGGCCCGGTTGCGCGCTGCTGGCCAGTCGGCGTAGCTCGACCACAGGAGGGCGCACGCGGTGGAGATTGTCGACGCACTCGCTGGCGTCGCGCTCTTCTGCTGCCTGCTCGTGCTCGCCGTCGTCGCCCGGCGTTCGCTGCTGCGTCGTACGGGTGCCACGCTCGACCTGTGCCTGCGCTATCCCGGCACCACCGCCACTGGGTGGGCGCTGGGCGTCGCGAAGCTCGGCGATGACCGGCTGCTGTGGTACCGCGTGTTCTCCTTCGCCCCGCGGCCCAAGGTGTCCATCGCCCGCGGTGGCTTCGAGATCCGTGAACGCCGGCGGCCGGCCCACTCCGAGAGCCTGAGCCTGATGGCCGGGGCGGTCGTGGTGGGGGCGACCTCCCAGGGTCGCCCGGTCGAGCTGGCGCTGCCGGAGCCCGCGCTGCCCGGTCTGCTCGCCTGGTTGGAGTCCGCTCCGCCCGGTGCGACCCTGCCCGATGCGGTCTGACCGGGTCGTACCAGTTTGGGCCGGCCTCTTGCGCTGAGCCTTGAGCGTGCTACCGTGATCGCGGTTGCAGTTGCAGTATCCGACGTACGTCTTGACGCCCGCGGATCTGAACGGCGGGCGTTAGTCGTTTCCGGAGTCCAACTCCTGCATCGACGAAAGACCGCGGCAACCGGGGCCCGCGAGGTGTGGGCCTCGACACCGCATACAGGGAGAAACAGCATGGCTCAGGGCACCGTGAAGTGGTTCAACGCCGAAAAGGGCTTCGGTTTCATCAGCCAGGACGACGGCGGCGCCGACGTCTTCGTGCACTACTCGGCTATCGCCACTTCGGGCTACCGCAGCCTGGACGAGAACCAGCGCGTCGAGTTCGAGGTCACCCAGGGCCAGAAGGGCCCGCAGGCCGAGAACGTTCGTCCGCTCTAAGCAGACGACTCACTAAAGAGCGAGGTCCCCTTCGGGGGGCCTCGCTCTTTTGTTTGTCGCGCCGCCTTCCACCATCGATCTAGGTGATTCGGGGCCCATTTCGCGCGAATGAGCCCCGTTTCCCCTGGATCGACGCGAGCGGGCCCTCCCGCCCGCGCGCGGGTGTGGCCCGGCGTCCGCTATCGGAGCGCAGCCCACACCGACGGCCGCGGGGTGGGTCAGTCGGCGGTGGTGGGCTCGGGGATGTTGTCCAGCGCGTCGTCGGCGGAGGTCGCCGCGAGGGTCAGCTCCTCCGGCACGTCCGGCAGGACCGTCGCGAAGTACGAGCGCGCCGCGGCGGTGGTGCCCACGTCGCGCCCGGCCGCCTCGGACAGGAACCAGCGGTGGTCGAGGATCTCGTGGAACACCTGGGCCGGCTGGAGCCGGTCGCGCAGCTCGTCCGGGGTCGCGGCCACGACCGGGTCGTACACCTCGGTCAGCCACCGTGAGGCGACCACGGCGTCGGGCAGCTTGCGGCCCTCCTTCTGGCGGACGTAGCCGCGGAAGGACGCAATGTCGTTGAGCAGCCGGCGGGCTTGGTTCTCCTCGACGTCAAGGCCGGTCTGCATGTACAGCCGGCGCCGGTGGTAGCCCGACTCGGCCACCCTCGTCCGCAGCCGCAGCCGGTTCCCCTCGTCGCTACCGATCAGCTCGACCTCGTCGACGTCGAACCCGAGGTCGTTCAGCCGTTCGAGCCGTGCGGCGATCCGGTAGCGCTGCTCGTCCGGCTTGAGCACCTCGACCCTGGTCAGCTCGTCCCAGAGCCAGTGGTAGTGCTGGGGGATGTGCTCGGCCACCTCGATCGGGTCGACGCCGGGCGGCAGCAGGCCGCCGGCCTGCAGGTCGTACAGCTCGCCGGCGACCTTCTCGCTCGCGAGCGCGATGTCGTACTCGCGCATCCGGTCCGACAGCGTCTCCTGCAGCTCGCCGGTCTCGGCGTCGACCATGTACGCGGCGAGCGAGCCGGCGTCGAGCCGGAACAACGTGTTGGACAGCGAGCAGTCGCCCCAGAAGAAGCCGACCAGGTGCAGCCGTACCAGGAGCTCGACGATGCCGTCGATCAACCGGATCGCTGGCTCGTCGCCGCGCGGGTTGGAGAACAGCGTGCGGTAGGAGATCGAGTACTCGAGAAACTCAGTGACGAGTACGGCGTCGAGCTGGTCGGCCCGGTCGACAACGACGCCGACCACGGTGACGGCCGGCACTTGCCGCTCGGCGAGCATCCGCAGCAGGCGGTACTCGCGCCGGGCCAGGTCGGGGTTGATCTCCTTGAGGGCGAAGACCCGGCCGGACTCCTCGACGAAGCGCACGACGTGCCGCGAGATGCCGCGCTGGCGCACCTCGACCATCCGCGGGTCGTCCCACTCCTCCAGCGGCAGGTGCCACGGCAGGTCGACCATGCCGCTGACCGCGTCGGCGGGGGGCGTGAAGATGAAGCGCATCAGCCGAGTGTCCTCCCGCGGCCGGTCAACCGTTGGCCGACGGTCGCCACAACACGTCACCGATTTCCCGGTTGGCATGGCGACTGAGGATGAACAGCAGGTCGGACAGCCGGTTGAGGTACAGCGCGGTCACGGGGTTGGTCGTCTCCGGCTCGGCCTCGAGCTGGGCCCAGGTCATCCGTTCGGCCCGCCGGGTCACGGTACGGGCGACGTGCAGCAGCGCGGAGCCGGGCGAACCGCCGGGGAGCACGAACGAGTCCAGCTTGTCCAGCGTCGCGTTGAACCGGTCGCAGGCCGCCTCGAGCCGGTCGACGTAGGCCTGCGTCACGCGCAGCGGGGTCCATCGCGGCTCGGCGACGATGGGCGTGCACAGGTCGGCGCCGACGTCGAAAAGGTCGTTCTGGATCACCAGCAGCACTGCCACCACCTCGGCGTCCAGGCCGCCGAGAGCAACCGCGACGCCGATGGCGGCGTTGGCCTCGTCGACGTCGGCGAACGCGGCGATCCGCGGCGACGTCTTGGCCACCCGGCTCAGGTCGCCGAGCGCGGTGGTGCCGTCGTCCCCGGTCCGGGTGTAGATGCGGGTGAGGTGTACGGAGCTGTGCGCGTCGGCCATGGCGCCAAGACTAGGACGAGGCCGCGACCGTGATGGTCTCGGCAGCGGGACGGCCGTGGTAGAGCAGGTGCTCGATGTCGCCGTTGCCGTCGGTGACGCTCAGCACCCCGTTGTCCGGATGGGCAGTGGTGCCGGGCTCGGCCCGGTAGATCCAGGAGATGCCGCGCGGGTCGCTGACGATCTGGGCGCCGGACAGCTCGCTCGGCCCGACGTTGTAGCCGTCGACGTTGACCAGCAGCCCGCCGGCCCGCGGGCCGCCCACGACGACCGTCACGGGATGGCTGTCGCGCGACAGGTAGCTCTCGACGTTGCCGCTGACGGACGCATCGCTGGCACCGACAAGGGCGACCGATCTCGTCACGTGGCCCGCGGCGTCGGTCGCGTAGATGCCGGCAAGGGCGACGACGTTCCGCACCCCCTCGACGGGAGCGATGGTCACGACGATGTCCAGTGCGCCGGCTTCGTAGCGAGTGGCGAACAGGGCGTGCGACGGTCCCACGGTGAGCTTTCCGCCCTGGTCACGCGCCTGCTGCTCGTACGGCACAGCGCCGGCCTTCAGAGCTGCCGTGGCCGCGGCGAGCCGTGCGTCCGCGACAACGGCCGAACCCTGGAACGGCCAGGTGGCTGGGCCGACGGCGGCCACGATGGGAGCGTGGGACCGAGACCGTTCGACGACGACGCCGCCCACCGAGAGCGCGACGACGACCGCCAGCGCCAGGGCCGCCCAGACGGCCTTGCGGTGGAAGAAGCCCGACCACATGAGGGACCGGGCTCAGACCTGCTCGGCGCTGGAGCCGGGCGTTCGCTTCTTGACCTCGTAGACGATCCGGCCAAGGTTGACCGACCAGCCGACGCCGAACGAGTGCGGCGTGATGAACGCCTCCTCCGGTGCCCACAGGGACCGCTTGATCCGGGCGGAGGTCGGCGGCCTGAAGTCGTACGGCACGACCCGCGCCACCTTGCCCTCCCACGTGCGGTCCGCCTTGGGACGGCGGAGCTGCTCGATCAGCGCCTGCCCGACGGCGGCGAGGATGAGCAGCAGGATGATGCGCTTGAGCCAGGTCCGGACCATGGCTGCATTCTGCCTTGCCAGGGCGACCGGTGGCAGACCCGGTCGGGTCAGCGTCGCTCACCGGTCCCGTACAGTGGCCGCGTGGATTGCTTCCGGGTGTACGGCGGAGCGCAGCTGACCGGTGACGTCACGGTCATGGGCGCCAAGAACAGCGTGCTCAAGGTGATGGCGGCCGCCCTGCTGGCCGAGGGCACGACCACCTTGACCAACGTCCCGGACATCATGGACGTCCCGATCATGGCCGAGGTCCTGCGCGGGCTAGGCGCAGAGGTCGAGGGTCACGCGCCGGAGATCCGCATCACGGTGCCTGCTGTCGCTGGGCCACGAGGCCGACTACGACCACGTACGGCGCATCCGCGGTTCGGTGTGCGTGCTCGGGCCGCTGCTGGCCCGGACCGGGCACGCACGGGTGGCGCTGCCGGGCGGCGACGCGATCGGCTCCCGCCCGCTCGACCTGCACATTGCCGGCCTGACCCGGCTGGGCGCCGAGGTCGTGACCGAGCACGGCTACCTCGTCGCGCACGCCTCGGCCCTGGCCGGTGCGGACGTGTGGCTGGACTTCCCGAGCGTCGGCGCGACCGAGAACATCCTGATGGCCGCCGTGCTGGCCAAGGGCACGACGATGATCGACAACGTCGCACGCGAGCCGGAGATCATCGACCTCTGCGAGATGCTGGTCGCGATGGGCGCCCGGATCCAGGGGATCGGTTCCTCGACGCTGACGATCGAGGGCGTGGACAGCCTGTCCCCGGTGACGCACCACGTCGTCCCCGACCGGATCGTCGCCGGCACCTACGCCTTCGGCGCGGCGATGACCAGGGGCGACGTTCACGTACGCGGCGCCAGGGCCGACCACCTGCGGATGCCGCTGGACAAGCTGGTAACCGCTGGTGCGGAGGTCGAGATCACCGAGGACGGCTTCCGGGTCTCGATGCGCCGTCGTCCGACCGCCGTCGATGTGGTGACGCTGCCCTACCCGGGCTTCCCGACCGACCTGCAGCCGATGGCGATCGCCATGGCTTCGGTGTCCGAGGGTGCGGCGCTGGTCACCGAGAACATGTTCGAGGGCCGGTTCATGTTCCTCGACGAGCTGGTCCGTCTCGGCGCCGACGTGCGTACCGACGGCCATCACGCGGCGATCCGCGGTCGGGACCGGCTCTCCGGCGCCCCCGTGCGCGCCACGGACATCAGGGCCGGCGCGGGTCTCGTGCTGGCCGGGCTGGTGGCTGACGGCGTGACGACGGTCGCGGAGATCCACCACGTGGACCGCGGCTACCAGGGGTTCGTCGAGTCGCTGGCCGCGCTCGGCGCCGACGTGCGCCGCGAACCGCTGAACGAGGACTGACGCCCTACCGCGTACCGACCAGGGTCTTGGCCCGGTCGGCGTCACCGAGGAAGACCAGCACGTGCATCGGCCGGCGTCGGTTGGGCCCGGAGCCCTTGGCGGGGGCCAACGTGCACCGGATGCCGTTGCTGATGCAGAACCTCGCGGAGCATTTCGGCGTCCTCGCGAGTGGGCGCCGTGGCGACGGGCGTCAGCAGGCCGAAGTCCTCGACCTCGCTGTCACGCACCATCCGACGGGTCGACTTGCGAGGAGCGGGGGAGAACGCCCACCGGGCCATCAGTGACAGCAGCGCCACAACCAGCAGCGCCCCGCCGATCAAGGCGACGGGGTTCTGCGTGGCGGGCTGACTCACGCCTACAGTCTCGCAGGTCTGCGGCGTTCGCGCCCCCGTGGTTGGCGGCAGATGGATGCGGCCGCCTGCCAAATGTCCGGTTTGGGATCAGAGTGGCGTACGGGGCGAAATGACACTCGCGGAGTAGGCTGGCGCGCATGTCCGAATCGGGCTCATACCGGCAGCGGCGTCCCGGATCGACCCTGCTCGGGCATTTTGAGTCCCAACTGTTACAGATTATTGGCAAACCTCCTGGCCATTCGGAGCGTCTAATAAGAAGACGGGCGACCCGCGAGGTCGACCACGGGGAGGTTGGATGAACATCCACGTCAGGGACGGCGCTCGACTCGTTGTCCTCAGTGGCCGGCTCGATGTTGTTTCGGTCGCCGATGTGCGCAACGAGCTGCACGCCGCAATTGATGACGGTACGGGCGACCTCTACCTCGACGCGAGCGGCATCGAGGCCATCGACGCCAGTGGTCTGGGTGTCCTGGTCGGGGCTCACCGTCGGGCCGGCCGTGCCGGCCGGCGCTTCGTGCTCGCCGCGCCCTCGCCGATCGTGAGCCGCATGCTGCACCTGACCCGGCTCGACCGGGTCCTCTATCTGTCCGAGACCGTGCCGGTCGTGCTGACGGCGCCGCCGGTGCCACTGGCCGTTGCCGGCTGAGGTCTGGTTTTAAGTACCGCTCCATCTGACCGCTTTGTGCGCACGGGCTTGATCGGCCCGTCACCAGCAGGGCGTCAAGTCGCGTCTCCGCGCCGCCGATCCTTGAAGGCGGGCAGGAGGCCGAGTGGACGCAGGACCATGGCAGGCGATTCCGCCTCCGCCGCCGTACCCGCCTGCCTCGGGGCCGCGCTACGCCGCCCCGACGTGGCCACCGCCGCCTCCGCCGGCCGGCCCGGTCTACGGCTACGTCGCTGCGCCGGTCTACTGGCAGCCGGTCCCGTACGGCGCTCCGGTCTCGGTCCCTCGCCGCAGCTGGGTGACCTGGCTGGCCGTAGCGCTGGCTTGCCTCGCGGCCTGCGTCCCGGTGCTCGGCACCGTCGCCGGGGCGAGCACCTCCGCACGCACCGGCCTGCACGCCGTGAGCGGCATCTCGGCAACGCCGTGGAGTGCCGAGTTCGTTGACTCCTCCGGACTGCCGGCGCGGTGGGACCCGTGCACCCCGATCCACTACGTGGTCAACCCCGACGGAGCACCGATCGGTGCGACCGACGAGGTGGCCAGGGCCGTTGCGCGACTCTCGGCTGCCAGCGGGCTGAACTTCATCGACGACGGGACGACGAGCGAGCGGCCCTCTCGTGGCCGGGACCCGTACCAGCTCGCGAGCTACGGCAATTCCTGGGCGCCGATCCTGATCAGCTGGTCCTCAGCGCAGGAGACCGATCTGCTCGACGACCCGCGTGCGGAAGCGGTGACCGTGCCGATCGCGGTCAACAGTCGTTCGCACACGGGCGGTGGGTCGCTGGTCAGCGCCGAGGTCGTGCTGAACACGGCGCGGCAGCTGCCGGTCGGCTTCGGCCCCGGGCCGAGTGAGGGCGAGGTGCTCATGCACGAGCTCGGCCACGCCGTCGGGCTCGGCCACGTGGCGAGCATGAGTGAGGCCATGTATCCGTCGGTGCGGGGCATCGCGCAGTACGGGCAGGGAGATCTCGACGGTTTCGCCGCCGTGGGCGCTGCCGCGGGATGCCACCCGGCGCCGGCGGCTCGCGAGCTGGCGGTGATCCACCCTCCGGTGGGTTAGGACTCGCTTTCCGTCGGAGGGGTGTCGGCGGGGGGCGTGTCGGCAGGAGGGGTGTCGGCCGGCGGCGGGGTTGCGGTGCCTGTAGCGGTGGTCGACTTCGGGTTGATCGTCGTGTCGATGGCGCCGTTGGCGGCGGCGTGGGCGTCGAGCGCGACCATGATCGTCTCGATCGGCTCGTGCGGGCCGCCCTGACGCTGCGCGGCGTAGACCGCAGCACCGAGGTCGTGCAGCAGTGCGTCGGCTGCGCGCTTGGCCTGCAGCTCGTTCAGCTTGGTCTGGCCGGTTGCCACGCCCTGCTGCGCCTGCTTGGCCAGCTGGTCGGCCTGGACCTTGATCTTGTCCATGATTCCCACGGCGACGTCCCTTCTCGAAGTCTGTAGGCCGCATCGTACGGTTCCCCGCCCCGGCATGATCATGCGGCTCCGCTGTCGTCCGCCCCGGGGTGGCGAACTCTGGGAGAATGGTCGGCATGGGACGCAAGGGCGACGGCAACACCGACCGTCGCAAACGGGGGCGCGCCGGCGGCTCCGCCCGGACCGACGACGAACAGCAGCGGGGCTGGCTGCAGTCCTCGGAGTCCTGGCCGGACGGCGACTTCGCGGTGCGCAGGGTCGGAGGCGGGGCGAGCGACAAGACCTACCGCTGCCCTGGCTGCGACCAGGAGGTCTCCGGCGCCACACCGCACGTCGTGGCGTGGCCGCAGGACCGGGTCGACGACCGCAGGCACTGGCACACGGCCTGCTGGTCCAAGCGGCTGCACCGCTCGCCGACGGTCCAACGCTCCCGCAACGCCCCCCGACTGTGACCGCGCCGGAGCAGATCGGGCCGCTCACCGCGCTGCCGGCGGATCGCCGACCGGTGCAGCTGCACACCGCCGACGGGCTGGCGCTCGTGGGTGAGCTGGCGCTGCCGCTGGACCGGCCACCCGTCGCGACGCTGGTGTGCCTGCACCCGCTGCCGACCCATGCCGGCTCGATGGACAGCCACGTCTACCGCAAGGCTGCGCTGCGGCTGCCGGCTATGGCCGGCATCGCCGTACTCCGGTTCAACTTTCGCGGGACGTCCAGCGTCGAGGGCACCAGTGAGGGCTCGTTCGACGACGGGATGGCCGAGCGGTACGACCTGGCGGCAGCACTGGACCTCGTGGAGGCGCTGGACCTGCCGGCTCCGTGGGTGCTCGGCTGGTCCTTCGGTACGGAGGTCACGTTGCGATGGGCGCACGAGGACCCGTCGATCGTCGGGGCGATCCTGCTGTCACCGCCGCTGCACCGGGCCACCGACGACGACCTGCGCGGGTGGGCGGCGAGCGGCAAGCCGTTGCTCGTGCTGGTGCCCGAGCTCGACGACTACCTGCGTCCGGCGGAGGCCGAGCAGCGGTTCGCCCTGGTGCCGCAGGCCGAGGTGATCGGCGTCGAGGGGGCCAAGCACCTGTGGGTGGGGGAGCGGTTCGTGCGTACGGCCCTCACCGAGATCGTGCGCCGCGTCGCCCCGGCGGCGCTGCCGCTGCCGACGCAGTGGCCGACTGAGCAGTGAAGGATTCGTCCCCCTCAGCGGGACGAATCCTTCAGTGGCGCCGGCTCAGGCACGTTCCAGCGGCTCGGGGATCGGCTCCGTGGCTTCGTCGGGCAGCATCGCGGCGGCCTTCTCGACCTCGAGCAACGACTCACCGGCCCGTTCGGCCTCGAACGCCTCGCGTCCGCCGCGGATCCCGAACAGTCGCTTGGACAGCAGGATGTAGAGCACGAAGCCGATGTTGATGATGAACACGATCAGCTTGGTCGCCGTGAATCCGCGGGCCAGCTCGTAGATCTCGATCGGCAGCCCGACCGAGGTGGCCACGACCGCGAGGTACTCGGCCCAGCGCCGCAACATCCACAGGCCGATGCACTCGGCCATCTCGATGATGCCGTAGGCGAGCAGGCCGATGCCGATCCAGACCAGGGTCGTCGAGTCGAGCTTCAGGAAGTGCCGGATCGTCGAGACCAGGCCGGAGTCGTTGAGGTTGTAGTTGACGTCGCTGGCGGCCTTCTGCCAGTGCACGAGGTCCTTCTCGAACTCGTTGGACAGCGAGGTCTTGGAGTCCTTGAACCAGAACACCGCGAAAGCGGCGATGAGCACCGCGACCCCGCGCACGCCGCGCTCGACAGCCAGCACCCGCAGGATGAAGGCGTCGCGCAGAGCCCGCCCGCGGAGCAGGATCGGAGCGTGGTCGGCCGGACCGGAGCCGGCCGGCTCGCCGAGCACGAAATGGCCGCAGCGAAGGCACCGCCAGGAGTCACCGGCGGCGGTGGTGACATGGAGCCGGGCTCGCAGCTCGGGCTCGTCGGGAGCGTACGTCGCGTGACCCTTGCGGGCGCACGCGTGCAGATCCCAGTCCCTCATGAGGCCAGCGTAACCAAGCATTCGGACAGCGGTGGCCGGTTCAGCTTTCGGGCTCGTCCAGGTCCCGCTGGCGTACCCAGTCCTGTTCGCCCAGCACCGGGTTGGCCGGGAAAGGCACGTCGGGATCGACCCGGACCCGCACCTTGGTCTTGCCGCGGCCGCTGCCGCGAATCTCGGTACGGAAGCCCTTGCGCCGCCAGTACCAGTCGTTGAACGCAGCCCCCGCCACGAGCACGACGATCAGGGCCAGCACGATCCAGAACACGACCACAGCGAAAGCGTACGCCCGCTCGATTAGATGCTTGCCGAAAAGCAAGTATCATGGAAGGTGAACCCCGAGAGGACGTCAGATGTCACCCCGCTCCACCACCGCAGAGCCGCGAACCGCCATCGATGCCGATTCCGTCGCGCGGCTGCGCGCGACCATCGGCCGGCTGGCCAGGCAGATGCGGGTCTCCGCCACGCACGCCGGGCTGACGCCGACCCAGATGTCGGTGCTCAACACGGTCGTACGGCACGGGCCGCTGCGGCTGGCCGAGCTGCAGTCCATCGAGGCGGTCAACCCGACGATGCTCTCGCGCATCGTCGGCAAGCTCGACGAGGCCGGACTGATCAGCCGGGTCTGCGACCCCGAGGACCGACGCGTGGTCACGGTCGAGGTCACCGCCAGTGGCCGCCGAACCGCCGAGCAGGTCCGCGCGGAACGCAACCGCACCCTGACCGCGATGCTGGAGGCACTCCCCGCCGACCAGGCCGACGCGGTGATCGCCGCGCTGCCAGCCTTGGAAGCACTGTCACTCGGACTCATGCCGTGACCCGGGTCGAGGCGTTCTCCCGCCAGACCTTCGCAGCCCTCGCCATCCCCAACTACCGGCGTTACTTCACCGGCCAGGCGATCTCCCTCATCGGCACCTGGATGCAGTCGGTCGCTCAGGGCTGGCTGGTCTACACGCTGACCGACTCGGCAACCGCGCTCGGCCTCGTCATCGCCCTGCAGACCCTGCCCGTACTCCTGCTCGGCCCCTACGCCGGTGTCGTGGCCGACCGGGTCGACAAGCGCAAGCTGATGATGGCGCTGCAGGCGATCATGGGCGTGCTCGCCCTCGTGCTCGGCCTGCTCACGGTCAGCGGCAACGTCACGCTGTGGGAGGTCTACCTGCTGGCCGTCCTGCTCGGCCTGAACAACACGTTCGAGAACCCGGCCAGGCAGGCGTTCGTGCTCGAGATGGTCGGCCCGGCCGACCTGCGCAACGCGGTCAGCCTCAACTCGGTGCTGGTCAACGTCGCACGCGCCGTCGGCCCGGCCATCGCCGGCCTGCTCATCACGCTCGGCGGACTCGGCATCTGCTTCATCATCAACGCGGTCAGCTTTGCCGCTGTCGTCGCCTCGCTGTACTTCATGGACCTCGCAGCCCTGCAGCCTTCGCGCCCGGCGGTGCGCGGCAAGGGCCAGCTGCGGCAGGGGCTGCGCTACATCCGGCGCGAGCCCGACCTGTTCGTACCCCTGGTCATGATGGCGCTGGTGGGGTGTCTGGCCTACGAGTTCCAGGTCACGTTGCCGGTGCTGGCCCGTACGACTTTCAACGGCGGAGCGCAGGAGTACGGCTTCCTCACTGCGGCCATGGGGGTCGGCGCTGTCATCGGCGGGCTGTGGACTGCTGCCAGAGGTCGTACGGGGCTCAAGCCCCTCATCACCACGTCGTTGATCTTCGGCGTGCTCATCCTGGCCGCGGCACTGGCACCCACCTTCGGGGTCGAGCTGGTCGCGATCGCCTTCGTCGGCGCCGCCAGCGTGAGCTTCCTGGCCAAGGGCAACAGCACGCTGCAGCTGGCAGCTGCCCCCGAGATGCGCGGTCGGGTGATGGCGTTGTGGGCGGTCGCCTTCCTCGGCTCGACGCCGATCGGGGGTCCGATCGCCGGGTTCGTCAGTGCCACCTGGGGTGCCAGGGCCGGTCTGGTCATGGGCGCCGCCGCGTGTTTTGCCGCTGCCGGTTTCGGCTGGGCAGTGATGCGGCGCAGCCGTCGGCCGGTCCTCGACGACGTCGAGATCCCGGTCGAGGCCGTCGCGGCATGACACAGCAGCCTGACAAGCGTCGCGCTGACAAGGCAGGATGGGGGGCATGAAGATCGACCCCACCGACATCCGGCTGGCCGGAGCCGTCCCGCTCAACCCGCGTCCGGCGCCGAAGGCGTCACCAGCGCTCGCGGCTGCCGCCAACGGCGCCGTGGCCGTCATCGACGTCACCGAGGCGACGTTCGAGGCCGAGGTGCTCGAGCGCTCGAAGCACGTGCCGGTCGTCCTCGACTTCTGGGCGGACTGGTGCGGTCCGTGCAAGCAGCTCTCGCCGGTGCTCGAGCGGCTGGCGCTGGCCGCGGCGGGCGCCTGGGTGCTGGCCAAGATCGACGTCGACGCCAACCCACGGCTGGCCCAGGCCGCCCAGGTGCAGGGCATCCCAGCGGTCAAGGCCGTCGTCAACGGCCAGCTGGTGCACGAGTTCACCGGTGCCGTGCCCGAGCCGCAGGTCCGCAGCTGGCTGGCCGAGGTGCTGACCGCTGCCGCTCAGATGGGCTTGGCCGGTCCGTCCGGCGAGCCAGCGGAGGAGGAGGAGCCGACTCCGGCCTACCTGCTCGAGGCTGACGACGCGCTGGCCAAGGACGACCTGCCAGGGGCCATCGCCGCGTTCACCACCGAGATCGCCGCCAACCCGTCCAACCAGGACGCCAAGGCAGGGCTCGCCCAGCTCGAGCTGATGCTGCGCATCGGCGACGCGGACCTGGACGCGACCCTTGCCGCAGCACAGCGCGATCCGGACAACATTGACACCATCCTGCTGCTGGCCGACCTCGAGCTCGGGGCCGGCCGCATCGAGGAGGCGTTCAGCCGGCTGCTCGAGGTGATCCGCCGTGGTCCCGGTCCCGACCGGGAGGCTGCCCGTACCCGGCTGCTGGACTTCTTCCTTGTCATCGGCGGCGAGCACCAAGCCGTAATTAAGGCGCGGCGAGACCTCACGAGTGCCCTGTTCTGACCCGTTCTGACCCACTCTGCCCCGGGCAGACAACGGGTCCCCACCGTGCCAAGATGTGCCGCTCGACCGATGTTCGGTTGAGGGGGACAGGGGTGGGGAGAGCTCGATGCTCGACATGCGAGTACGGATTCTGGCTGGGTTGAGCGCTGTTGTGACCGTGGGCGGGATCGCGCTCACCTCGGTGCCCGCAGTCGCTGTCACCCCTGCTCCGGCGGCGACGGCCGTCGGTACTCCCGCTGCCGGATCCTTCGTTGCGGTCAAGGCGGCCCGAATCGGTGACGTGAAGGTGGCCGGCAAGGGTGCTGTGTCCTTTGCGGCGCTCGGCGCGCACGGCGTTCCGGCCACCGGTGTGGCCGCGGTTGCCCTCAAGCTGACCGCTTCCAAGCCCGGTGCCGCTGGCTCGCTCGTGGCCTACCCGAGCGGCAAGCCGCGCCCGGGCGTGCTGTCCGTGTCCTTCGGCGCAGGCCATGACGCCACATCCACCGTGGTCGTGGCACCGGGCGCCAAGGGCCGGTTCGTCGCGTACAACTCCTCGACCAAGAGCGTCCGGATCATCCCGACCGTCGTTGGCTACTACCGCACGCTCACCCCGACCTCGCCCGCGGCAAGCTATCTGATCCCGATGGCCGCCAGGGCCATCGGCTCGGTCGTCGTCAAAGCCCATGGCTCCGCGGCCGTCACCGTTGCTGGCGCCCATGGGGTGCCGGCGACCGGCACCACCGGGGTCGTCCTCGAGCTGTCGGCTGTCAACCCGACCAAGGCCGGTCTGCTGACGGTCACTCCGTCGGGGGCCACCAAGTCCAAGGTCGTCGCACTGTCCTTCACTGCCGGCCGATCGACCACCAATCTGGTGACGGCGGCCGCCGGCACCCTTGGCCGGATCGTGGTGAGCAGCACCGCCAGCGTCGCCGTGCGCGTGCGGCTGGACGTCGTGGCCTACCGGGTCGTTCGTTCCGTGCCCGGTGCGCCGCTGACCGTCGGCGCGACGTCGCCCATCGCTGGTGAGGCGAGGATCACCTGGTCCGCCCCGGCCAACGGCGGCTCGGCGATCACTGGCTACACCGTCACACCGAGTCTCGGTGCGCCCGTCACCCTGGCCGCCAACGTCACCTCGTACACCTTCACCGGCCTCGGCAGCGGCGAGTCGTTCAACGCCAGGGTGCGGGCGAGCAACTACCTCGGCAGCTCGGCCGCTGCCGTGAGCCCGGTCGTCATCGTCAAGGGTGCGGCAGGGACCAACATCACGTCGGCCGTGTCCGTGGACAGTGCCGAGGGCTACCACGGTTCCGGTGTGACGACGGCAATCCCGGCCGCCTCGGCCGACGGCAGCGTCGTCGCCTTCAGCTCGTCGTCGGCCCTGATTGTGGGCGACGCGAGCGACGTCAACGGTTCTGCCGACGTGTTCCTTCGTTCGGGTGGCACGACGACCAGGGTGTCCAACACGCCCGACGGCAAGGCGCCGGCCAAGGGCGCGAGCACCGATGTCAGCATCTCAGCTGACGGCGCCACGGTTGCGTTCGACTCGACCGCACCGGACCTGGTCGCCGACGACACCAACGGCCGCAGCGACGTGTTCGTCTGGACCGCGGTCGACGGGGTCAGCCGGGTCTCTCTCACCGACACCGGCGCCCAGGGTGGCCCGCTGGGCACGGCCGAGAAGGAGAGCAAGCTGCCGGCGCTGTCCGGTGACGGCCGCTACGTCGCCTTCGTGTCCAACGTGCCCGACTTGATCTCGACGCCGACGCCGCAGGTCAACCTGGCTTACAACGTCTACGTCCGCGACCGGACCGACAACACCACGACGCTGGTGTCGCAGACCGTCGCAGGGGCTCCGCTTGCCGTCAACGTCATCGGCAGCCCCTCGATCTCGGCTGACGGCCGCTACATCGCGTACACGACGGCCGCCACGAACGTGGTTGCCGGCGACACCAACGGCGTGAACGACGTGTTCGTCTACGACCAGACCACCAAGGTCACCACCCGGGTGTCGGTCGACAGTGCCGAGGCCGAGGCGGACGGGCCCAGCTCAGCCCCGGTGCTCTCGAGTGACGGCCAATTCGTCGCGTTCCAGTCGACCGCCACCAACCTTGTGGCCGGCGACACCAACAACGTCTCCGACGTGTTCGTCCGTGACACCGTCGCTGGCACGACGAGCAGGGCGTCCCTTGCCGACAGCGGCGCCCAGGCCAACGGCGCGAGCACGGCACCGTCGCTGTCCGGCGACGGGGCGACCGTGCTGTTCACCTCGGCGGCCACCAACCTGGTCGTGGGTGACACCAACGGTCAGCCGGATGCCTTCGTACGGTTGACCGGCGCCAGCCGCACCAACCGGGTCTCCCTGTCCACCGGTGAGCTGGCGGGCGGGGGCAACGGTGCGACGCTGTCCGCCGACGGTTCAGTGGCGTTGTTCACGTCAACGACCCCGCTTGCGGCCGCGGACACCAACGCCAAGGCCGACCTGTTCGCCCGTACCCTCGGCTAGGTCATTCGCCGCTGCCGGCATTGACTGCAGGCCGACGACCCCGAGAAGCGCAAGCCGTTCGGCGTCGCTCGTGCCCGGCTGCGCGGTGTAGGCGACGATCCGCAGGTCACTGCCAGGGACGGTGAGGACGTCGCAGTCCAAGGTGATGAGCCCGAGGGACGGGTGGTCGATCGTCTTGCGTTCGGTGGTACGCACGGCGACGTGCCGGGCCGCCCAGAGTCGGGCGAACCGTGGGCTGAGACGTTCGAGGTCGGCGACCATCGAGCGCAGCTCCTGGTCCTGCGGGTAGCGTCCGGCGGCCAGCCGGAGATCGGCAACCATGCCGTGCTCGAACTCGGTCCGGCTCTGCTCCGTGCGAACCATGCGCTGGGGGCTGTTCGTGAAGACTCGCCAGACCAGGTTGCGGTCGCGCCCGCTGTGCACCGAGGGGTCACCGAGCAGAGCTGCCCACGGTGGGTTCCACGCCAGCAGGTTCCAGGCGGCGTCATGCACGCTGACCGGCAGGTCGACGAGTCGGTCGAGCAGCCGCTGGATGCCGGGCGTCAGGAAGGTCGGCACCTGTCCCGCGCCGGGGACAGCCTGGCCGGCGACCCGGTAGAGGTGCTCTCGCTCGTCGGGAGTGAGCCGTAGCGCTCTGGCCAGCGCCGCCACCACCTGTGCCGAAGGGTGCTCGGCTCGCCCCTGCTCGAGTCGGGTCAGGTAGTCCACCGAGAGCCCGGCGAGCGCCGCCAGCTCCTCGCGGCGCAGTCCCGGCGCCCGACGGTGCCTTCCCGCTGGCAGCCCAACAGCTGACGGTGAAACCTGGTCGCGCCACGTGCGCAGCAGTGACCCGAGCTCGTTGTCCTTCACCTCGCCAGTGTCCCCCGCCCGAGTTCGGAGTGCCTGGTACTGCTGGTCCCGGGCAGAACGGGTGGCTGGCTGAGGTGAATCGCCCCGACCACGCTTGCCGGCATGACGACGACATTGATCACCGGGGCAAACAAGGGTTTGGGCTACGAGAGCGCACGGCGGCTGCTGGAGGCCGGGCATCTCGTCTACGTGTCGGCGCGAGACCCGGAAAGAGGACGCCGGTCCGCGGAGACGCTCGGAGCTCGGTTCGTCCGGCTGGACGTCACAGACGACGACTCCGTCGCCGCGGCAGTCGCCGTGATTGGTGCTGAGGTGGGTTCCCTCGACGTGCTGGTCAACAACGCCGGGGTTGCTGGCGGTTTCCTAGCCGCTGCGGATACGACGGCCGGGGAGGTGCATCGGGTGTACGAGACCAACGTGCTCGGCGTTGTCAGAGTGACGCACGCGTTCCTGCCACTGCTCGGACTCTCGGAGCATCCGGTGGTCGTCAACGTGAGCAGCGGGCTGGGGTCGATGGCCATCACCACCGACCCCACCCGGTTCGAGCACTCCTTGACCGGGCTGGCCTACCCGTCGTCCAAGGCGGCGGTCAACATGTTGACGTCTCAGTACGCCAAGGCACTTCCCCACATGCGGATCAACGCGGTGGACCCGGGCTACACCTCAACCGACCTCAACGGCCACCGTGGCACCCAGACGGTGGAGCAGGGTGCAGAGGCGATCGTCGCGATGGCGCTGGTCGGGCCCGACGGCCCTACCGGGTCGTTCACCGACCGCCATGGCTCGGCACCCTGGTAAGTCAGCCCTCGTGCTTGAGCCAGATCGTGCCCAGCGGCGGCAGGATCAGGGTGGCCGAGTGCGGCTGCCCGTGCCGCGGGTCGTCCCACGCGATCACGCCGCCGAGGTTGCCGACGCCGCTGCCGGAGTAGAGGTCGGCATCGGTGTTGACGACCTCGCGCCAGAAGCCACCGTGCGGGAGCCCGAGGTGGTAGTCGGCGTGCGGCGTACCGGAGAAGTTGGCGACGCAGGCCATCGTCGAGCCGTCGCTGCCGAAGCGCAGGAACGAGAACGCGTTGTTGCCAGCGTCGTTGGCGTCGATCCAGTGGAATCCGGCCGGATCGTGGTCCTGCGTCCACAGTGCGGGGTTGTCCTTGTAGACCGCGTTGAGGTCGCGTACGAGGTTGAAGACACCGCGGTGGTCCGGGGTGTCCAGCAGCCACCAGTCGATGGACCTGGCCTCGGACCACTCGGACTCCTGGCCGAACTCGTCGCCCATGAAGATCAGCTGCTTGCCGGGGTGCGCCCACATGTACGCGTAGAGGGCGCGCAGCGTGGCCAGCTGTTGCCAGCGGTCGCCGGGCATCTTGCGCAGCAGTGAACCCTTGCCGTGCACGACCTCGTCGTGGGACAGCGGCAGGACGAAGTTCTCGGAGTAGGCGTACATCATCGAGAACGTCATCTGGTGATGGTGGTACTGCCGGTAGATCGGCGCCTTGGTGAGGTAGTCCAAGGTGTCGTGCATCCAGCCCATGTTCCACTTGAAGCCGAAGCCCAGACCGCCCAGGTGGGTGGGGCGCGACACCGCCGGCCACGAGGTGGACTCCTCGGCGATGGTGACGATGCCGGGTACGCGCTTGTAGCAGGTGGCGTTCATCTCCTGCAAAAAGCCAATGGCTTCAAGGTTTTCGCGGCCGCCGTACTGGTTGGGCAGCCACTCGCCGTCCTTGCGCGAGTAGTCGAGGTAGAGCATCGAGGCGACGGCGTCGACGCGCAGCCCGTCGATGTGGAACTCCTCGAGCCAGAAAAGAGCGTTGGCCACCAGGAAGTTGCGTACCTCGGAACGGCCGAAGTTGAAGACCAACGTGCCCCAGTCGGGCTGTTCGCCGCGGCGCGGGTCGGCGTGCTCGTACAGCGCCGTGCCGTCGAACTTGGCCAGCGCCCAGTCGTCCTTGGGGAAGTGACCGGGCACCCAGTCGACGATGACGCCGATGCCCGCCTGGTGCATACGGTCGACGAGGAAGCGGAACTCGTCCGGCGAACCGAAACGGGATGTCGGCGCATAGTACGAGGAGACCTGATAGCCCCAGGAGCCGCCGAACGGGTGCTCGGAGACCGGCAGGAACTCGACGTGCGTGAAGCCGAGATGCTGGACGTACTCGACCAGCTCGTCGGCCAGCTCGACGTAGGACCGGCCCGGCTTCCACGAGCCGAGGTGGCACTCGTAGATGCTCATCGGCCGGCTGTGCGGCGTCGACGCCGTCCTGGTGGCGATCCAGTCCTCGTCGCGCCAGGTGTAGCCCTCGGTGAACACGACCGACCCGGTGCGGGGCGGGTGCTCTGTGGCGAACGCCAGCGGGTCGGCCTTTTGCCGCAGAACCCCGTCTGCGCCGAGGATCTCGTACTTGTACGTGGTCCCGTCGCCGATGCCGGGGATGAACAGTTCCCAGACGCCGGAGGAGCCGAGCGTGCGCATCGGCTGGGCCCGGCCGTCCCAGTGGTTGAAGTCCCCGACGACGCGGACCCCGCGGGCCCCGGGGGCCCAGACCGCGAAGGAGGTTCCGGTCACGTCGCCGTGCACGCTCGGGAACGACCGGACCCGCGAGCCCAGCACGTGCCACAGGTTTTCGTGCCGGCCCTCCCCGATCAGGTGCAGGTCGATCTCACCGACCGTCGGCAGGTGCCGGTAGGGGTCGTCGACAACCACCGGGTCACCGTCGTAGGCAACGCGGATGCGGTAGTCGGGAACCTCGTCGCCGGGCAGCGCCGCGGCGAAGACGCCCTCGTGCACGTGCGACATCGGGTAGCGCTGGCTGCCCACCTCGACCTCGACCGTCGACGCGTGCGGGCGCAAGGTGCGCACGGTCACGACGCCACCGGCGGGGTGCGCGCCCAGGATCGAGTGCGGGTCGTGATGTGCTCCCGCCAGCAGCCGATCGATCTCCTCGTTCGAGACCGGCGCCGGGGCGAGTGGCTTGCTCGCACTCTGCGTGCTTGCGGGGGGCTTTCCGACAGCGTTCCCGGTCATGGTCAGCCCGCTAACTTCTCGATGGTGCTCAAGGGGATCGTCACCCAGGTCGGGCGGTTCCGCGATTCGTAGACAACTTCGTAGACAGCCTTGTCCAGCTCGTACGCCCGCAGCAGGGCTGCCTGCTCGCGTGGGTCGGAGCCGCCGCCCTTGGCGTAGCCGTCGCAGAACGCGTCACGGTTGCGCTCTGTCCACTCGAGGGCACGGTACTCGAGCTGGCTCGCACCGGGCTGCTCCGCCAGCAGATGGCTTGCTGCGTAGTCGAAAGAGCGCAGCATCCCGGCCACGTCGCGGAGCGGGCTCGACAGCTCGCGCCGCTCGTCCAGCGCCTTGGCCGGCTCGCCCTCGAAGTCGAGCAGCACCCAGCTGAAGTCGGTGCGCATGACCTGGCCCAGGTGCAGGTCGCCGTGGACGCGTTGAACGGTCACGGGTCCGGCCTCGTCAGCGAGCCGGTCGAAGATGGCGGCGATGGAACGCTGGTGGGGGCGGAGCTCGGGTGCGATGGTGCAGGCGACGTTGAGCCGGGCCCGCATCGTGGCGCCGATGGCGGCGACCTCGGCGTGGCTGAGCAGCCGGGTCGGCAGCTCGCGGGCCAGGTCCTGGTGCACCTCGGCCGTCGCCTGCCCCAGTCGTTCGGCCTCGCTGGCAAAGTCGCCGCCCACCTCGTCTGCGTGCAGGTCACCCTCGGCGAAGAGGTCTCTGACGCTGTTCAGCGCGAGCGCCCAGCCTTCGGTGCCGAAGGTCAGGAACTCCTGCATCAGCCCCAACGTGGTGGGCTGGCCGTCGAGCACACCCGCGATCCAGCCGATCGGCCGGGCGATGTGCTGGGAGCCAGCGGCTGCGAGGACCCGGGTCAGCTCGAGGTCGGGGTTGATCCCCGAGTGCACCTTGCGAAACAGCTTGAGGATGTAGGAGTCGCCGAAAACCACGGAGCTGTTGGACTGCTCGTTGGTCAGCAGCCGACTGGAGAGAGTGACGTCGATCGGTGGCAGTGTCGCGTTGTCGTCGGGGCTGTCCGCCGCGACGAACTGCAGGTCGCCCGCCCGTCGATTGACCGCGATCCCGTTGAGGAGTACGGACATCAGCTCCGGGTCGTGCGCCGCGTCATAGGCGAGTCGGTCACCGACGGCACCGATGGCGGCATGGTCCATCCGGTCCTGCCCGTCGTGGCGCAGTCCGACCAGCAGCTGGTAGTGCTCCACGTCGTTGTCCTCGAACACGACCTCGACGAGCACCTCATGCAGCGCCGGATCGCCTTCCAGCAAAGGAATGTCGTCCTCGACCCGCATGGAGGCTACGGCACGTCCCTTGCCGCCGTACCAGCGCTGGTTCGGCAGCCAGCCGGTGACGAGGGCAGCCAGAGCGGCCGGGTCATCGATCATCGCGATTCCTCGAACCGGGTGATCCGGAACCAGAAAAAGCCGTGGCTCGCGATCGTGAGCAGGTAGGGCAGCTCGCCGATCCGCGGGAAGTGGACACCACCGACAAGTTCCACGGGGGTGCAACCCTCAAACCGGCGCAGGTCCAGCTCGACCGGCTGCGGGAAGCGCGAGAGGTTGTTCACGCAGAGCACGATGTCGTCGCCGAACTCGCGGACGAAGGCGAGGATGCAGGGGTTGGCCGAGCCGATCTCGGCATAGCTGCCCTGCCCGAACGTTGGGTGCCGTTTGCGGACGTCGATCATCCGCCGGGTCCACTGCAGCAGCGAGTGCGTCGTTCGGGACTGGGACTCGATGTTCAGCGACTGGAAGCCGTACACCGGGTCCATGATGATCGGCAGGTAGAGCCGTTGCGGGTCGCAGCTGGAGAAACCGGCGTTGCGGTCGGGGGACCACTGCATGGGGGTACGGACGCCGTCGCGGTCACCGAGGTAGATGTTGTCGCCCATGCCGATCTCGTCGCCGTAGTAGAGCACCGGCGAGCCCGGCAGCGACATCAGCAGCGCGGTGAACAGCTCCATCTGGTCGCGCGAGTTCTCGAGGAGCGGTGCCAGCCGGCGGCGAATGCCGATGTTGGCCTTCATCCGCGGGTCCTTGGCGTACTCGTCATACATGTAGTCGCGCTCGTCGTCGGTCACCATCTCGAGGGTGAGCTCGTCGTGGTTGCGCAGGAAGATGCCCCACTGGCAGTTGTCCGGAATGGCCGGCGTCTGGGCCAGGATTTCGGAGATGGGGTAGCGCTGCTCGCGCCGCACGGCCATGAAAATCCGTGGCATCAAAGGAAAGTGGAACGCCATGTGGCACTCGTCGCCGTCGCCGAAGTACTCGACGACGTCCGCAGGCCACTGGTTGGCCTCTGCCAGCAGCACCCGGTCGGGGTAGAGGTCGTCGATCTGCTTGCGCACAGCCTTGAGGTACTCGTGGGTGCGCGGCAGGTTCTCGCAGTTGGTGCCCTGCTCCTCGAACAGGTAGGGAACGGCGTCGAGGCGGAAGCCGTCGATGCCGAGGTCGAGCCAGAAGCTCAGCACCTCGAGCATGGCTTCCTGGACCCGTGGGTTCTCGAAGTTGAGGTCGGGCTGGTGGCTGAAGAATCGATGCCAGTAGTACTGCCCGCGGACGGGATCCCAGGTCCAGTTGGACTTCTCGGTGTCGACGAAGATGATCCGGGCGTCCTGGTAGAGGTCCTCGGTGTCGGACCAGACGTAGAAGTCGCCGAACGGGCCGGTCGGGTCGGAGCGCGATGCCTGGAACCACGGGTGGGCGTCGCTGGTGTGGTTCATGACCAGGTCGGCGATGATCCGCATGCCCCTGGCATGCGCGGCGTCGACCAGCTGGACGAAGTCGCCGAGGTCGCCGAACTCCGGCAGCACCTGCATGTAGTCGGAGATGTCGTAGCCGCCGTCGCGCAGCGGGGAGTTGAAGATGGGCAGCAGCCAGACGCAGTCGACGCCCAGCCACTGCAGGTAGTCGAGCTTCTGGGTCAGCCCGCGGAGGTCGCCGGTGCCGTCGCCGTTGGAGTCGTAGAAACCCCGGATGAGCACCTCGTAGAAGACCGCGCGCTTGTACCAGAGCGGGTCACGCGCCTGGCCGGGCGTCGAGTCGTCGGGGTACTCAGCGATGCTCACGTCGGGTCCTGGTGGCTTGGCCGGCGGGTGATGGTCAGGATGTGCGCCGGCTGGGTGAACGGGTCGAGCTGGACGTAGGGCCGCTGACCCCACTCGAAGACGTGGCCGGTGAGCTCGTCGCGTACGGAGAACGTGTCGTTCCAGTCCAGCCCCAGCGCCGGCATGTCGAGGGCCAGCGTGGTCGCTCGTACGGAGTGCGGGTCGAGGTTGACCACCACGATGACGACGTCGTCGCCGGACTTCTTGGAGTAGACGATGATCTCGGCGAGGTCGGCGTGGTGGAACCTCAGGTTGCGCAGGAAGTGCAGCGCCGGGTGAGCTTTGCGGATCTTGTTCAGCCGGGTCAGGTGCGGTGCCAGCGTGCGGTTCTGGCGCTCGGCCGCTGCCCAGTCCCGCGGTCGCAGCTGGAACTTCTCGGAGTTGAGGTACTCCTCGCCGCCGGCGTGCAGGGCCTCGTTCTCGAACAGCTCGAAGCCCGCGTAGACCCCCCACGCCGGAGACATCGTGGCGGCCAGGGTCGAGCGGATGCTGAAGATCGCCGGACCACCGTACTGCAGGGCCGTCGGCAGGATGTCGGGGGTGTTGACGAAGAAGTTGGGCCGCATGTAGTCGTTGGCGGCGACCAGCTCACGCAGGTATTCCTCGAGCTCCCACTTCTCGTTGCGCCAGGTGAAGTAGGTGTAGGACTGGGTGAACCCCACCTTGCCGAGGGTGTGCATCATCGGCGGCCTGGTGAAGGCCTCGGCGAGGAAGAGCACGTCCGGGTCGGTCGCCTTGACCTCGGCGATCAGCCACTCCCAGAACGCCACCGGCTTGGTGTGCGGGTTGTCGACCCGGAAGATCCGGACGCCGTGGGCCATCCACAGCCGCACGATGCGCAGCACCTCGGCGGCGAGCCCGTCGGGGTCGGTGTCGAAGTTGAACGGGTAGATGTCCTGGTACTTCTTCGGCGGGTTCTCGGCGTAGGCGATGCTGCCGTCAGCCCGCACGGTGAACCACTCCGGGTGCTTCTCGGCCCACGGGTGGTCCGGCGAGGCGTTGAGCGCCAGGTCGAGGGCGACCTCGACCCCGAGGGTCCGGGCCTTGGCGACGAAGGCGTCGAAGTCGGCAAAGTTGCCGAGATCGGGGTGGATGGCGTCGTGTCCGCCCTCGGGGGAGCCGATCGCCCAGGGTGAGCCCGGGTCGTCGGGCGCGGGGGTCAGGGTGTTGTTCGGGCCCTTGCGGAAGGACCTGCCGATCGGGTGGATCGGCGGCAGGTAGAGGACGTCGAACCCCATGGCGGCGACGGCGGGAAGGCGCTCGGCTGCGGTGTCGAACGTGCCCGACTGCCACTGGCCGGTGTGCGGGTTCTGGAAAGCGCCCTCCGACCGCGGAAAGAACTCGTACCAGCTCGAGAACAGCGCCTGCTCGCGATCGACCCAGACCTCGAACCGGTCCGACTCGGTCAGCAGGTCTCGCAGCGGGTGCTCGTCGAGGATGGCGGTGATCGCGGGGGACAGCGCCAGCTCGAGCCGCTCGCCGGCCGTGCCTTCGGAGGAGCGCAGCGCACGTACGGCGGCACTGACCTGCTTGGAGAACGGCGCTGGCATCTGCCTGGCCGCGCGGGCCAGCAGCAGCGCGCCTTCATCGAGGTCGAGGGAGAGCTCGGCGTCGGTCTGGCCGGCGGCCCGCTTGACGGTGACGTTGTGGCGCCAGGTGCTGATCGGGTCGGCCCAGGCCTCGATGGTGTAGGTCCACAGGCCCACGCTGGTGAAGGTGACCTCGGCCTCCCAGCGGCCGAGCCCGTGGTTGATCTCGACCAGTCGGACGAGGGGGAGTGCCTCGCCAGCCGGGTTGCGCACCGCGATGTCGGCGTTGACCGCATCGTGCCCCTCACGGAAGACGGTCGCCGCGACGGTCAGGGTCTCGCCCACCACAGCGCGCGCGGACCAGCGCCCGCACGAGACGACGGGGCTGACGTCGGTGATGGGGATGCGTCCGATCTTCATCAAGGGCGACCTTACCCGCGGTGCCGGGGATGGAACGTGGTCACCGGGGGCCCGAAAGGTTTTCGGTGATCTTGTGCCCGATTTGTCGCGAAACCGAAACAATGTCCGAGCCGTTAACAGAACCCGATGACGCGCGTAACCGGGCATGGCTAAGGTCAGTGATGTGAGAGCCCTTCGCCGATTCACCGTCAGAGTGGCCCTGCCGGAGCCGCTACAGCCGCTGTCCACGCTTGTCATGAACCTGCGCTGGTCCTGGCACGTCGCCTCGCGCGACCTCTTCGAGTCGATAGACCCGAAGGTCTGGGCGGCGGTGAACGGCGACCCGGTGCAGCTGCTCGGAGCCGTGAGCCCGGCCCGGTTCGCGGAGCTGGCGGCCGACGAGGGATTCCTCGCCCGGCTGGCCGAGGCGCATGCCGACCTCGAGAGCTACTTGTCCAGCGACCGCTGGTACCAGTCGCTCGGCGCCGAGGCGCCGGCCGCGATCGCGTACTTCTCCCCGGAGTTCGGCATCACCGAGGTGCTGCCGCAGTACTCCGGCGGTCTCGGCATCCTCGCGGGTGATCACCTGAAGGCGGCGAGCGACCTCGCGGTGCCGATCATCGGCGTGGGCCTGCTCTACCAGCACGGCTACTTCTCGCAGTCGCTGTCCGCCGACGGCTGGCAGCAGGAGCGCTACCCACCGATCGACCCGTACGGGCTGCCGCTCGAGCTGCTGCGTTCGGCCGACGGCTCGCCGGTGCGGGTCGAGGTCGGGTTCCCGGGCGACCGAGTGCTGCGGGCTCAGGTCTGGAAGGCGCAGGTGGGCCGCGTACCCCTGCTCCTGCTCGACTCCGACGTCGAGGACAACGCCGTGGCCGAGCGTGAGGTGACCGACCGGCTCTACGGCGGCAGCACCGAGCACCGGCTCCAGCAGGAGATGCTGCTCGGCATCGGCGGCGTGCGGGCGATCCGTGCTTACTGCGAGCTCACCGGGGCGGCCTCGCCCGAGGTGTTCCACACCAACGAGGGCCACGCCGGCTTCCTGGGCGTCGAGCGCATCCGTGAGCTCGCCGTCGACGAGAAGATGAGCTTCGACGAGTCGCTGGCGGCCGTACGCGCCGGCACCGTGTTCACCACGCACACGCCCGTCCCTGCCGGCATCGACCGTTTCCCGCGCGACCTCATCGCGTCCTACTTCGGTCCCGGTACGGAGTGGTCGTCGTTGCCCGTCGACCGGATCCTGTCCCTGGGCGCCGAGCCCGAGGGCGGCGACCCGAGCGTCTACAACATGGCCTACATGGGGCTGCGGCTCGGTCAGCGTGCCAACGGCGTCTCGATCCTGCACGGCGAGGTCAGCCGCGGCATGTTCGCCGGCCTCTGGCCGGGCTTCGAGGAGTCCGAGGTGCCGATCGCCTCGGTCACCAACGGCGTTCACGCCCCGACCTGGGTCTCCCGCGAGATGCAGGAGCTGCTCGGCCGTGAGATCGGCGTCGGCATGGACGACGACGAAGAGGGCTGGACCCGTATCGACCAGGTCGACGGTGCCCAGATCTGGAAGACCAGGGCGGCGCTGCGCACCAATCTCGTCGCCCAGATCCGGTCCCGGCTGCGCACCTCGTCGATCCAGCGTGGTGCGACCGAGGCCGAGCTCGGCTGGATCCAGACCGCGTTCGACCCCGAGGTGCTCACGATCGGCTTCGCTCGCCGGGTGCCCTCGTACAAGCGGCTGACCCTGATGCTGCGCGACCGCGAGCGGCTGACCTCGCTGCTGCTCGACCCCGATCGCCCGATCCAGATCGTCATCGCCGGCAAGGCCCACCCGGCCGACGACGGCGGCAAGGCGCTCGTCCAGCAGATCGTGAAGTTCACCGACGACCCCAAGGTGCGCCACCGGATCGCGTTCCTGCCCGACTACGACATCGGCATGGCCCGCGACATGATGCCCGGCGTCGACGTCTGGCTGAACAACCCGCTGCGCCCGCTCGAGGCCTGCGGCACGTCCGGCATGAAGGTCGCGCTCAACGGCGGTCTCAACCTGTCCATCCTCGATGGCTGGTGGGACGAGATGTTCGACGGCGCCAACGGCTGGGCGATCCCCTCCGCCGACGGCATCGTCGACCAGGACCGCCGCGACGAGCTCGAGGCCAACGCGCTGTACGACCTGATCGAGAACAACGTCCGGGCTCGGTTCTACGAGCGGGACGGGTCGGGCCTGCCGCCGCGCTGGCTCGAGATGGTGCGCCACGACCTGGCCAGCCTCGGTCCGCAGGTGCTGGCCTCGCGCATGGTGCGCGACTACGTCAACCAGCTCTACACGCCGGCCGCCGGCAGCTCGCGACTGATGCTCGCTGACACCTACGCGGCAGCCAAGGACCTCGCGGCGTGGCGGGCCATGCTCGCCACCAAGTGGGCCCACGTGCGGGTCGGTCACGTCGAGACGATCGGCGAGCGGGAGAACCCCGAGGTGGGCAACGTGCTCGGTGTTCGGGCCAGCATCAACCTGGCCGGTCTCGAGGTCAGCGACGTCGAGGTGCAGGTCGTCTACGGCCGCGCCGACGACTACGACGAGCTGCACGACATCAGCTGCGTCACGCTCGAGCCGGACGGCGTCGGCGAGGACGGGCTGCACCGGTTCGAGGGATCCGTGCCCCTGGGCCGTACCGGTTCCTTCGGCTACTCGGTACGGGTCCTGCCGGCGCATCCGTCGCTCGTCAACCCGGCTGAGCTGGGCCTGGTCGTCAACGCCTGAGCCTGGACGGTGGCCGGGCTTGTCGCAGCCCGACCGCCGCTCGACTGTCGAGCAGCTATCCGACCTCGGTCATGGAGAAGGCGTTCCCGTCGGGGTCGCGAAAGGCGAACATCGGCGGTACGCCAGGCCAGCGCAGCATCTCGTCGGTGTCGACGCCCGCGGCAGACAGTGCCGTATGCGCCGCTTGCGCGTTGTCGGTCGTGAAGCGGATGCCGATGGCTCCGCGCGAGATCTCCGGCGTGGCCGGCTCCAGCGTGACGATGACGTTGTTGCCGCCAGGGGCAAGCTCGATCCACCGGCCGCCGGTCGGGGTTGGCGTGTCGCGGAGGACCGTGAAGCCGAGGGTGTCGACGTAGAAGGGCAACGCCGCCTCCTGGCTGTCGACCGGGATGCTGACGGTGCGGACGCCGGTGATGTGGGACGCGGTGGCGCTCATCGGGTGCTCCTTCCTGGTGCGGGTTGCCTGCATCTCCAACACCTGCGACAGGTGCTGGACCTTCGCTTGACTGACTGCTCTCGGGTCCAACTCTCATCGGTGCGTTTCCTGAGCGACGCCCAGCCGGGGCCGTACCCACGCCGCGAGCCGGTCGATGGCGTCGTCGGCTTCGGGGGCGCGACCTGCCGCCATCTGGAAGCTGTGCTGCTGGCCGGGGAACTCGTCCAGCCGCACGTCAACTCCGGCCTTGCGAGCCCGGTCGGCGAGCAAGCGACTGTCATCGAGCAGCAGCTCCTGATCGCCGACCTGGATGTAGATCGGGCCGAACCCACCGAGGTCGGCGTGCATGGGCATGTGCAGCTCGTCGCGAGGGTCCTGGCCGTTGAGGAACCCCGCGGCCAGCGCAGCGATCCAGTCCTTGGTGAACAGGACGTCCTTGCCCTCGTTGCCTTCCAGCGACTCACCGAGGCCCGCCAGGTCGTTCCACGGCGACATCAGCATCGCCGCCGCCGGGAGCGGAAGCCCCTCGGTGCGTGCGCGCAGCTGGACGGTCATGGCCAGGCCACCGCCGGCGGAGTCGCCGACAAAGCCGATGCGGTCGGCGGCGATTCCCTGGTCGAGCAGCCAGCCGTAGACGCTGACCCCTTCAACGATCGGTACGGGGTAAACGCCACCGTTGGGCAGCAGGGTGTAGTCGATGGACAGAGCCCGAGCGCCAATCGCCTTGGCCAGGTGCGCGAACATCTTGCGGTGGGTGAACATCGAGCCGCCCACGTAGCCGCCGCCGTGGAAGCACAACAGCACCGGACCGTCCTCGCCCACCTCGTGGGGAATCGCCCACAGAGCAGGCACACCGGCGGCGTCGATCTCCAGGTAGTCGACGCCGCCCGGCTCGCTCGAGAGGACCTCCCAGCTGTCGTTGGTGATCAGGCTGTCCGGCTCCGGCGGCTGCTTGACGAGCTCCCAGTAGCGGCTGACGCGCTCGGATTCCTTGCTGGCCATGGCTTCGCTCCCTTCCCGGCGCCCGGATGGGTCGCCAGGTGCGGTGTCAGTGGCGGCGCTGTTGCGATCGCCTCACGGGAGAGACGCGGCTCATTCCTCGATTTGGACAGCTGGCAGACCCGGCTCCGTCAACCGGGACCGAGCGCACCGAGGCGTCGTTCGAGCTCGGAACGCTGAACGTCGTTGGCGCTGAGCGCGATCGCCCTCGCGTACGCCGCAGATGCGCCCTCAACGTCCCCGGTCCGGCGGAGCAGGTCTGCGTGGGTGGCGTGCAAGGGCTGGTAACGCTCCAACCGGGCGTCGGTGAGCAGCGGCGCCAGCAGGGCCAGACCGGCGTACGGTCCATCGGCGAAGCCGACGGCTGCGACTCGGTTGAGCTCGACCACGGGCGAAGGCCGCAGCACCAGCAGCGCCTCGTAGAGCTCAGCGATCCGCGGCCAGTCCGTCCCGCCCTGCTCGGCCCCGGCCATCTCCAGCGCGGTGATCGCGGCCTGCAGCATGTACACATCCGGCCGACGCAAGGCGACCGCGCGGCTCAGCGCCCGGAGCCCGTCCTCCAGCTGCGAGCGGTCCCAGCGAGAGCGGTCTTGGTCGACGAGAGTGACGTAGTGGCCGTGGTTGTCGACGCGGGCCGCCTGCCGCGCGTCATGCAGCAGCATCAGCGCCAGCAGCCCCCAGACCTCCGGGTCGTCGGGCATCAGGGTGGACAGCAGCCGGCCCAACCGGATCGCTTCACCACACAGTTCCCCGCGCACGAGCTGTTCGCCGCTGGTGGCGGCATATCCCTCGTTGAAGATGAGATAGATGACCCGCAGCACCCCGCGGAGCCGACCCGGCAGCTCCGCATCGCCGGGGACGCGGTACGGAATGCCCGCATCGGCGATCTTGCGCTTGGCCCGCACGATGCGTTTGCCCATCGTCGGCTCGGCTACGACGAAAGCCCTCGCGATCTCAACGGTGCTGAGCCCGCCGAGCGTGCGGAGCGTGAGCGCGACGCGCGCGCCCATGTCGAGCGCGGGATGGCAGCAGGTGAACAGCAGCCGTAAACGGTCGTCAGGGATCGAGCTGTCCTCCGTCATGGTCGCCTCTGTCTGCTGCTCCAGCACGATCAGCTCGGCCAGGTCTCGCCCGCGCTGGACCTGCGACCGGCTTCGGCGTACCCGGTCGATGGCGCGGCGCCGCGCGGTGACGGACAGCCACGCCCGCGGATCCGCCGGGATTCCGCTCCTCGGCCACGCCCGTAGCGCGTCGACGAAGGCGTCCTGAAGCGCGTCCTCGGCCAGCTGGAAATCCCCGACGTAGCCGATGAGCGCGGCGAGCACAATCGCGCGCTCCGATCGGAAAGCGTCGGCCACTGCCGCGCTCGCCGCATCACCGGCCCCCGCCCGCTCCGCCGTCACGCCAACGGGTTCGCGGCCAGGCCGACGCCTCCGACAGCCGCTATCGCGCGTACGGGACGGACTTCGACCGAGCCGTAGCGTGCGACCGGCAGCCGGGCAGCAGCAGCAACCGCAGCGTCAAGGTCGGGGCAGTCCAGCAGGTAGTAGCCGACCAGGATCTCCTTGGTGACCGCGAACGGGCCGTCGGTGAGCTCGGCCTCGTCCTCGCGTACGCGCACGGTCGTCGCCGTGGTCGCCGGGTGCAGCGGGCCGTTGCGGATCAGCAAACCGGCAGCGCGCAGGCTTTCGGTCACCTCCAACCACAACGGCAGCTCCGTCCAGCGCCGGGCATCCTCGGCCTCGTCGGGATCGGTTGCGTAGAGCAGCAGCATGTACTCGGACATCACTCACCTCCGCGGGGTCGAAAGGCCGGCTCACCCACGGGTGGTCAGGCCTCGACGGGGGACAACGCCTTGGCGATCTCCCAGATGTTGCCGGCGGGGTCGCGAAAGGCCGCCGTCCGCTGGCCCCAGACTCGGTCCATCGGGCCGTTCAGCAGGTCGACGCCTCGGTCTTTCAGCTCGGTGCAGGCCTCGTCGACGTCCTCCACCCACATGGTCAGCTGGAAGCGGGCGTTGTCGTCGGCCGTCCCTACCGGCGCGGGGGCGATCAGGCCAACAGCCGCTGGGGCTTCCAGCAGATTGATCAAGGTGGTGCCGAAGTCGAACATGACGCAGCGCGGATCCTCGAAGACGATGGGCTTGGCGAAGACGTCGACGTAGAAGGACCTCGTCGTCGGGAGGTCTTCGACGAACAACGTCAAGGCGCCGATCGTTTTGGAAGCGGCGAACATCGCGGATCTCCTTCGACTGGTGTTACCCGACAGCACCGGTGCGTGTGCCCACCAAGACGACGAACCGGATCGGCTCGGATCGACACGTCAGCCGAACATTCAGTCGTTGAGGTAGGTGAGCACGGCCAGCACGCGCCGGTTGTCATCGCTGGCACTCGGCAGGTCGAGCTTGGTGAAGATGCTGTTGATGTGCTTGCTGACCGCGTTCTCGGTGATCACGAGCGCAGTCGCGATACCCAGGTTGGAACGGCCCTGAGCCATGAGCGAGAGCACCTCGCGCTCACGGGCAGTCAGTCGGGTCAGCGGCTCGAGGGCGCTGGCTCGGTTGACCATCGCTGCCACGACCTTGGGATCGAGCACCGTGGCGCCGGCGGCCACCTGACGGACGACCTCCACGAACGCTGGGACGTCGCCGACCCGGTCCTTGAGCAGGTAGCCGATGGCTCCCGTTCCCGAAGCCAGCAGCTCACGGGCGTAGATCTGCTCGACGTACTGACTGAGCACGATCACCGGCAGCCCCGGCCGGCGCTCTCGCGCCTGGATCGCCGCAACCAGACCTTCGTTGGTGTACGTAGGCGGCATCCGCACATCGAGGATGACGATGTCGACCGTACCGTCGTCCAGCACGGCGCCAAGGCTTGTCGCGTCGCCTACGGCAGCGACGACGTCGAAGCCGGAGGCCTCGAGCAGACGACTCATTCCCTCGCGGAGGAGGACGAGGTCTTCGGCGATGACAACGCGCACGGCACCTCCACGGTCACGCTCGTTGGGCCTCCCGCCGGACTGCTCACGGTTAGGGTGCCGTCGAAAACCTCGAGTCGCCGGGCGATGCCGGACAGGCCACGCCCGGCCGTCATGCTGGCTCCGCCAACGCCATTGTCGCCGACGACCACGGTGAGGACGCCAGCGCGGTGGTCCAAGGTGACCGAGGCGCTGGTCGCGTGGCTGTGCTTGAGCACGTTGGCGAGCGCCTCGGCGATGGAGAAGTAGACGGCAGACTCCACAGCAGGATCCAGCCTGCCCGGCATCGTCGCAGTGACGGTGACGGGCAGAGCGAGATCCAGCGCGAGCGCTTGAACCGCCCCGACGAGGCCGCGGTCGGACAGGACCGGCGGCTGGATTCCTTCCATAACGGTGCGCAGCTCTGCCAGCGCGGACAAGGTGGTGGCCCTTGCCTCGGTGAGCAGCTCCGCGGCTGCGGCCGGGTCGCTGTCCAACAGCTCGCTGGCCAGGCCGAGGTTCATCGCGAGGGAAACCATCCGGGCCTGCGCGCCGTCATGGAGGTCGCGCTCGATTCGCTTGAGCTCAGCGGCTTGGACGTCGAGCGCGCCGCTGCGGGTGCGGGCCAGCACGTTGACCCGATCGGCGAGCTCCTGCTCGCGACCGGGTGGCGTGCGTCGCCGCCACCAGACGTGAGCCACGAGAGCGATCGAGACGACGGCGATGCTGAAGAAGGGCCAGAAGAAGCCACCGCCGGACAGCGCCCAGATGGCCACGTCCATCACGATGTAGACGGCGGTCAGGACGGCGTGAAGGGCGAGCGCCCGGTCGTGAGGCCTGCGCAGCGCCCACCTCGACGCGTACTGGATCAGCAGAATCAGTGCCAGCCCGAACCACACCCAGCGGGGCCAGAAGTACTGCGGCCGGCTGGCCAGCCAGACTCCCGTTGCCGCGATGGCGACAACGAGCGATGCAGCGCCTTGCAGTGCCAGCCATGAGCCCCAGTCGGCTCGAGCGCGCGCCATCAGGCGGCCGTGCGTTGAACGGCCTCGATGGCCGGCATCCGGATCGCCCTGCGCGCGGCGGTCTGGCTCGCGGCGACGGTGAGCAGGATGACAGCGGCCACCACCGAAAGATAGAGCAGGAGCGAGGTGTCGGGTACGACCGTGCCGCTGACGGCGATGCTGTACGGCACGACCGTCAACAGTCCGGCAGCCGTGCCGAGCACGAGACCGACCACGAGCATCAGGACGCTTTCACTGCCGACGAGGCGTAGCACCTGATGCGGCGTCGTCCCCAAGAGCCGCAGCTGGGCGAAGTCCCGGCGCCTCCCGGTCAGGTCGGCGACGATCAGGTTGACCAGCATCACGGCTGCGAAAGCCGCGATGATGCCCACGACGACGTAGTTGAGGGTCTCGGTGGTTCTGTCGTCCGAGGAGCTCGTCGGATGTGCTGAGTTCCAGATCGACTGCAGGTAGAGCGTGCCGACAGCGATCGCCGTGCACACGATGATCGGCATCATCGGGGTCGCGGCCTGCTGGGTCCGCTGCCTAACGCGGAGCAGGCTGAGGTGCGCCGGCTCTCCGCCGAGGAGACGCAGCGCCGGCGTCAGAATCCTGACAGCAACTGCAAGAATCGGCGGGGCCAGCAGGGCGAGGCCGATCCCGGACAGGATGGCAGCTTCTGCTGCGACCGACTGACTCTCCAGCTTCGCCCCGTCCAGCACGGTCGCGGTCACGATGGCGCAGCCCACCCCTGCGCCCAACAGCACAGTGCCCGCGACCCAGCGGAGCCTGCTCATCCCTCGCACACCGGTGGCTGCCACGAGGAGGGCGTCACTCACCTGCCGCCGAGCCGTCCTTCTCGCGGTCAGCCAGGTCGCGAGGAGGACTGCCAGCAGCGTCTCACCGACACCGATGACGAGGGCTGCTCCGCCGAAGTGGTACTGGACGTCGGCCCCGATCTGACCGGTGTGCCGAAAGATGCGCACGAGAGCGGCTCCGCCGACAAAGCCCACGGGCAGCGCCAGCGCGATCGCTGCCGACGCGACGATCAGCACCTCGCCCAGCATCAGCCGTACGACCTGAGCGGGCGTCGCACCCACGGCGCGCAGGAGGGCCAGCTCGGTCGCGCGCTGACGGGAGGCCACCGACACTGTCGTCACGATCGCTGAAGCGACAATGATCGCACCCCAACCGCCCACGACCGACGCCATGATCGTCAACGTCGACTTGTCCGTGGCACTCACACCGGCGCCGCCTGCGGTGTCGAGCAACGACGCGAACGCCATCACGATGGCTGCCCCCGCGAACACCGCGAGAAAGCTGGCGAACAGCCCGCTGCGACGATGCCGCACCGAGGCGACAGCGAGCCCGGTCAAGGCGCACCCACCTGGTCGGGGGAGCCATGGCGGCTTTCATCCGCGAGTCTCTCCAGGTTGGTCATTCGATCGGCAACGGCGGCAACGCTGGGACGGGGGATCCGATCGACAACGGCTCCGTCAACGAGGAAGAGCGCCTCGTCCGCATGGGAAGCGGCGACCGGGTCGTGGGTGACCATCAGGACGGTCTGGCCGAACTCATGGACCGCCTCCCGCAGCAGCTCGAGGACCTGACGACTGCTGGTCGTGTCGAGGGCGCCGGTCGGCTCGTCGGCGAACAGCACAGAGGGCCGACTCACGAGTGCCCTGGCGATGGCAACCCGCTGCTGCTCTCCGCCGGACAACTCGGCCGGGCGGCGCCCTGACACGGCCGCGAGACCCAGCCGGGACAGGACCGCCGCCGTCGCCGCACGGTTCACTCGTTCTCCAGCCAGGCGCTGCGGCAGAGTGACGTTCTGCTGCACTGTCAGATACGGGATGAGGTTGTATTGCTGAAAGACGAACCCGATTCTGCCTCGCCGAAACTTGGTTAATTCGTCTTCACCGCCGGCCGGCAGTTCGGCGCCTCCCACAAAGACTCGCCCTTTGCTCGGTCGATCCAGACCGGCGGCGCACTGCAGGAGCGTGCTCTTGCCCGAGCCCGACGGCCCCATGACCGCGGTGAACGTACCGGGCGGCAATGTCAGCGTCACGTTGTCGAGCGCCGGTGCCGCGGCCCGCGCTCCTTCGTAGACCTTGGTCACGCCCACAAGGCGCAAGGCATTGCTCGGTGGCCGGTCGCTCGCGGCCCGCTCTTGAGGCATTGTCCTAACCCTTCGTCGCGAATGTGTTATTCACGCTAAGGACCCGAAGGCGGGGGCACCATGCTGCTGGCATCCCGATTTGCACTACAGAAAACTTCACCGAGCCGGAGCTGAAAAGCACCCCTTGGCGCGCGAATCTCCTCAGTGCATTGTCGGAGGGAGGCACAGACCACCCATTCACACTCGGTCGCATCCCAGCAACACGTTGGACTGTTCCGCGGTCCGGCAAAGGGGCGTCGGTCGCCGTCTGCAACCCCCGGCTTCGGCTGCGGTTGACGACAGTTACGCAACCGCACTGTTGCTATTCGACCAAGTCCGTCTTGGCCCACTCCGCCGGGACGGCATCGTGGTCAGCGTCCCAGTGAGCCCCTTGGTCGTTCCAGAACCACAGGCCGAGGTCCAACGCCGACAGCCACACGTCCAGTAGGCCGCGCAGGGAGGCGGCCCGGGGATTCATCGCCTCGTCTTCATGCTCCCAGTTGACCGAGCGGACTGGACCTGTGAGCACCCCGTCAGGAGACGTCAGGTCCACCGCGAGGTGCCACCTCCCGTGTCGTCTCCGATGGGCAACCAGGAGTCCTCCCAGAAGTTGCTGACGGGCTGGTGGTACTCGGCGGCCAGTTCCTGCCCTTGGTTCACGATCAGGTGGTACTGGAAGATCGCGTGGTCCAGGCGGAGGAAGTCGAACCTGGAAGGTGCCAACGCTGGTGCGGGCAGGATCAACCCACCGTCGTGCCACGCGAACCAGGTGACCAGGTCCTCGGGTGGTTCGTGGCTTGTGGACCACCGCAACCGATCCCTGGCCGTCTCGCGGTTCAGTCCCGGCGCGAGCACGCCCGACCTTGGCAAGCCGGCGGCGAACCAGCGGTTCTCAAGGTCAGCCAGCCGCTCTGCCAGGTCAGTCATCTGCTCTCCTCAGGGACTGCAGATTTGGAAGGTCGGCCACTTGGTGTTCGGCAGTGGGATGACCAGGAAAGAAGACCCGCGCGTGTCTGCCGCGGGATTCAGTGGATCGACCGCCAGCGGGCCGCTCTGAAGGTCGGTCGCAGAAGCGTCCCGGTCGGATCCCTACAGTCGTCCGGCGAGCTTGATGACTTCCGCGCGCGAGATTGCCGGGCCCGCGATGAGGATCAAGGCCTTCCCTCGTACGGTCAACAGGCTGAAGCTGCCGTCACTCTCCTGAACCCGGCTCAGGTGGCCGTGCACTGGGAGTGTGTTGCTTGCGGTGGCGGGTGCGGTGCCCGTCGCGAGGCTGTCCAACCCGCGAGGGGCCAGCGCCACTGGCTGCTCGCGCACAATGACGCGGCCGTCCGTCGGGAAAGCGGGCGAAGGGGAAAAGTTGTAGGTTCAGGCGTGCTGGTCGACCTGCGGCCGCCATGGCTCGCGCGCGTGCGCGAGCCAGACCGCCTCAGGGTTGAGCGCGCGGACCAACAGCTGGCCTTCGGTGCTCGGCTGGTCGAGCTCGCCGTAGAAGACGGCCATGTCACCGCCGACGACCACGCAATTCTCGCCAGTTCCGACGACGACGACCTGCGAGCCTCGCGTGTGTCCCGGCGCCGGGACGAGCCGGAGTCCCGGCAGCAGCTCGAGCGAACCGTCGACCGGTGCGTACTGCACGCCCGGCGCGTCGACCCACTCGGGGATCGTGTAGTCGTCCTGACTGCGGGCGTCGTCGAGCTCTCGGCCCTGGACGTAGATCGGCCGGCCGGTGAAGAGGTGGTTGCCGCCGCAGTGGTCGAAGTGCAGGTGCGTGTTGACGACGATGTCGATGCTGCCCGGGTCGAAGTCCGCCTGCGCATTCAGTGGAATCAGGCGTGGATCCATGTCCGCCACCGCAGGGTGCAGCTGCGTCATGCCGGTGTCGACCAGCACCCGAGCGTCGGGATGGTCGATGACGTGCACGTAGACCGGCATCCGCTCGCCCTCGGCGAGCAGCTCGGCCACGAGAACCGGGGTGACGGTGAACGAGGGCATGAGTGCTCGCTTCCCTGGATGTCGTTGCGCCACACGGCTGCTGGCCCTACGACGTCTTGGTGGCACAGAAGTCATCGGTCGGTGAGGGCCAACATCGCGCCGGCAACCTCGTCGGCCGCGGCGTCCCGCAGGGAGGTTCCCATGTCGTCCAGGACGAGCAACCTTGCGGTCGATATCGCGTCGGCGAGCGCCTCGCCGTTGCCGACCGGGAAGAACGGGTCCGCACGGCCGTGTACGACGAGCGTCGGCAGCGTGAGCTCGCCGAGGCGCTCACGCCACCGCGGCGCGCAGTCGAGTCGGGCGAACACCAACCCGAGCTGGTTCGCCGCCTGCACCGCGGGGTCGGTCGACGGTGTGCGATCCCAGATCCGGGCTGCCGTGGCGCGCGCCTGCTCCGGGTCATTGCCCATCAGGCCCGCGGTCTCAGCGGCGAAGTCGGCGACAGCAGCCCGGTCGGCCCAGTCCGGCGTCGGCCGCGAGAACGCGGCCTGCATGGTCGCCGGGTCATGGGGCGGCAGATCGTGGTCGACCGGGCCGGGCGCGACCGGCCGCGTGCCCACCAGCGTCAGCGCCGAGAACGCGCCAGCATGGTCGAGCGCGGCGACCTGGGCGACCATCCCGCCGACCCCGATACCGGCGAGGTGAGCCGTCGCCGCGCCGAGCACGCCGACGAGCGCTGCTGCGTCGGCGGCGAGGTCACGCAGGCCGTACGCCGGCGCTTCCGGGTCGAGCGTCGTCGACGCACCGCTGTCGCGTAGGTCGTAGCGCGCCACCCGCCGACCACCCGCCGCCAGCCGTTCACACAGCGAGTCCGGCCACGACAGCATCGTGGTTCCGCCGACCAGAAGCACGAGCGGATCGGGATCACCCCCGAAGGTCTCCACGCCGAGGTCGACCCCGTTCGCCCGCACGGTCGACCGAGGTGTGAGCTTGGCTGTTCCGCTGCCACTCATCCCACCGGTTTCCTCTCGGTTCAGCGCGTCTACTCCTTCGACGAGCCTGCCGCCTCGAACTCAGCGGCCCGCCCGCGGATGACGGAAACGACGCCCGGTCAGGGGGCTGCCGGCATGACTGTGAATCCATTGCCGGATCCCGCGAACGGAATCACTCTCATGAGCGCTCTGCGTCCGCCCGGCTCCGCGTCATGGCTTCCGGCCGGTCCTGAAACGCCAACAGCTCGTCTCCCGTTCTTAGCGGGAGACGAGCCGTTATGGGCCGGGCCAGGGTGCGGGGGGCGCGATCCTGGCCCGGCTGCCTGTGGGGGCGTACCTCAGCCGGCGGAGCCGAGGGTGATGGTGGTCGTCTTGGTGACGCCGGCCCGGACGTAGGTCACGGTGACCTTGTCGCCGGGGACGTGCGAGCGGATGGTCGCGATCAGGGTGTCCGGGTCGGTCACCAGGGTGGAGTCGATCTTGGTAATGACGTCGCCCTGCTTGAGGCCGGAGCTGGCACTCGCGCCGCCAGCGGTCACGGCCTGGACGACGACCGTGGTCTGACCGGTCGTCTTGTCGGTGTTCGCGCCGACGGACAGGCCGATCTGGGCGTGCGTCGCCTTGCCCTTGCTGATCAGCTCGGAGGCGATGGTCTTGGCCTGGTTGATCGGGATGGCGAAGCCGACACCGATGTTGCCCGGCTGGCTGCCGCTGGCGCTGGCACCGAGCGAGGCGATCGCGCTGTTGATGCCGATGACGTTGCCGGAGGCGTCGACGAGCGCACCACCGGAGTTGCCGGGGTTGATGGCTGCATCGGTCTGGATCGCGCCGAACACCGTCGCCACGGAAGAAGTGGTCGAGGTGTCCGCGCCGCCGCCGGTGCTGCCGTTGCCGCCGGTCGAGCCGCCGGAGCCGGAGCCGCCGGAGCCGGAGCCGCCGGAGCCATCGGTCCCGCCGCTGCCGTCGGTCGACCCCGAACCGCTGGAGTCACCGCCGAGCAGGCCGTTCAGCAGGCCACCGAGGTCGCCGAGGCCGCCCTGGGACTGGTCGCCCTGGGCCTGGGAACCGCTGCTCTGCCCCTGGGACGGGTCGGTCAGGGCCGAGGACTGCTCGGAGGTGGTGTCGACCGGCCGGTTGAGGGCGGAGACGATGCCGGAGGTGACGGTGCCGGTGAGTCCGAGCGGCGAGCCGACGGCGAGTACGGCGTCGCCGACCCGGACGTTCGAGGAGTTGCCCAGCTTGGCCGCGGTGAGGCCGGTCTTGTCAACCTTGATCACGGCGAGGTCGGAGGACAGGTCGGTTCCGACGATCTTGGCGGAGGCGGTCGAGCCATCGTTGAAGTGCACGGTGATGTGGCCGCTGGTCTTGGCCGCCGCGACGACGTGGTTGTTGGTGAGGATGTAGCCGTCGGAGGTGAGGACGATGCCCGACCCGGTGTCGCTCACGCTGGCGCCGATCACGTCGATCGAGACGACGACGGGCAGCACCTTGGCCGCGATAGCGGCGTAGGACTGCGGGACGGCCGAGGAGGCGGAGATGTTCTGGGTCATCGCGTTCAGCGTGGTCGCGTTGGCCGCGGCCGAGGCGGCCGGCGAAGCGTCGTTGCCGAACTGGGCGGACACGAGGCCTCCGGCGGCACCGGCCACCAGGACCAGCGAGGCGATGCCTGCGGTGAGCTTCAGCTTGCTGTTGGTGCGAGCGACCGGCGCGGCGGGCGCGGCCTGCGGGGGCAGCCAGCTCGGCATGGCCGAGGGCGGCGGAGGAATGCTCGGAATACCATCGGAATAGGGGTTGACTGCGTCGTTGATGTCGCTCAAGGGATGCTCCTCTGTCGGCTCGGTGTGGCTATGCTCGCCCGGCCAACTGAAGGGATCCTGAATTATTCGGCCCCATATTGAATTGTTTCCTGGCAAAGCGCTGTGAGCGGCTCGGCGGGGAGTGGTGTCCCGCCCGTCAGCCGGTTGCGGGAGCCCCGCCGACAGCAGCCGGAACCTGGGGCGTCGTCGTCGCGCCGCCGGTCACGCCGGTGGCCTTGACGTCATCACCGGCATCCGCGGTTCCCTGCGCGACAACCGTGGTGCCTGCCTTCAGCTCGCTGGCCTTGCCTGCACTGCTGACCTGGACCTTGGTGGTTCCGCTCGGGGAAACCTTGACCACGCTGCGATCGGACGTCGCCAGCTAGATAGTGGTGCCATCCACCAGCTTGACCGTGCCGATCCAAGCAGCCCCACCAGCAGCCAAGGACTGCCCGCCGGTCTGGCTGCCGGGCCCGCCGGTCTGTCCCAGCCGGTCGCCGGTCGCCGCGCGCCGCCGGTCCTGCTGCTGGCCGGGGTGTGCTTGGCCTCGCGGACCCCGCCGGCGAAGCCTGTGGAGACCAGAATCAGGGCCCCGAGAATCCGCAAGGTGCTCGCCGGTGCCGCCGTCGGCTCGTGGGCACAATTGCCTCGCCGTCGGCCGAAACGCTTTCTTGGATTCATCGAGGCTCATGTCAGCCATTTCTTCAGAATGTCTTCAGGAAAGGGATGGCTACGGTCCGCCCGGTCTTCCTGCTGGCGACCCACCAGCGGCACCGCCTCCGGTGAGGGTCCTGCCGAGGGTGCCGGCCCCGGTTGGACGACGGCGCCGATCGTGGTGGCCAGGGCACGGTTGAGCGCCCAGCGTCGTGCGCCGGCCTTGAGCGAGTGATGACCTGACCAGCAGCGTGGGACTGACTGACGGGTACGTCGCTGTTCGCAACCTATCCGCGGCCTGCGACTGGACCAGCGGTCGGACTAGTGCGTGTGCTTCTGCCTGGCCAGGAAGGCCTCACAGTCGCTGATGCCGCGGGCGGCCTCGCGGGCGATGGCCGTCTCGTCGATCGGGTAGGGGGTGCCGGGGCGGTGCTTGCGCAGCCAGGCCTGCCGGGCTCGCTGGCGAAGCAGGTAGCGCAGGCCCAGCAGGGCTGCGGCCAGGAACAGCACGGCTGCAGTGATGGCCAGCGCCGCAGCGATCCAGTGCATGACCGAGGTGGGGCCGGGGATCAGGTCGGCGGCGAGGACGTCGGCGAGCAGCAGACAGACGGACCCGGCCCATAGCAACGCCGTGGCGCCCGGACGGTGCCGACGCACCCAGTCGACCCTGGTGGACCCGCTGTTCTTACGCTCAGGATTCATCCGAGCCTCCTCGCCCGATGACACCTTACGTCCGGGGACGTACCAATGGGGAGATCGCTGAAACCTGTGGAACCGAACCGTTATCCGGGACGGCCCGCAGGACCAGCATCGAGCGTGGTACGAGCGTGACCGCGTGGGCCGGCAGCAAGGGTCGGCCGCTCCACGGATGGTCCTCGTCCGCGGTGTCGACGATGACGTCGTACCAGTTGGCCCACGGCTCGCCGGGCAGCGTGAACTCGCGCGGCTGGTCCCCGGCGTGCATCAGGATGAAGAAGGAGTCGTCGGTCACCCGTTCGCCGCGAGGGCCGCGGTTGCGGATGCTCTTGCCCGACAGGAACATGCCGATGGTGCGGGCGGCCGGCGCCGACCAGTCGGCAGCCGTCATCTCGACGCCCGAGGCGGTGAACCAGGCCAGATCCTTGACGTCGCCGTCATCGAGCGGGTGGCCGCGGAAGAACGCCCGCTGCCGGAACACCGGGTGGTCGCGGCGGACCGCGAGGATGTGGCGTACGAGGGTCAGCAGGTGCTGGTCCTCCTCGCCGAGATCCCAGTTGACCCAGGAGATCTCGTTGTCCTGGCAGTAGGCGTTGTTGTTGCCGCCCTGGCTGCGGCCGAGCTCGTCGCCGGCCGCAAGCATGGGCACACCCGTCGACAGCAGCAGCGTGGTCAGGAAGTTGCGCACCTGCCTGCCGCGCAGGGAGAGGATCTCCGGATCGTCGGTCGGCCCCTCGGCTCCGCAGTTCCACGACCGGTTGTGGTTCTCGCCGTCGCGGTTGTCCTCGCGGTTGGCCAGGTTGTGCTTGCCGTTGTAGGCCACCAGGTCGGCAAGCGTGAAGCCGTCGTGCGCCGTCACGAAGTTGATCGAGGCGTACGGGCGGCGGCCGTCGTCCTGGTAGAGATCGCTGGACCCGGTGAGCCGGTAGCCGATCTCGGCGACGCCGGTCTCGGTGCCGCGCCAGAAGTCTCGTACGGTGTCGCGGTACTTGCCGTTCCACTCGGTCCACAGCGGGGGGAACTCGCCGACCTGGTAGCCGCCCTCGCCGATGTCCCAGGGCTCGGCGATGAGCTTGACCTGGCTGACCACGGGGTCCTGCTGGATCACGTCGAAGAACGCCGAGAGCTTGTCGACGTCGTGGAAGGACCGGGCGAGTGCGGCTGCCAGGTCGAACCGGAATCCGTCGACGTGCATCTCGGTCACCCAGTAGCGCAACGAGTCCATGATCATCTGGAGTACGTGCGGGTGGCGCACGTCGAGGGTGTTGCCGCAGCCGGTGTAGTCGGTGTAGCGCCGGCGGTTGCCGTCGCGCAGCCGGTAGTAGGCAACGTTGTCGATGCCGCGGAAGGCCAGGGTCGGGCCCATCTCGTCCGCCTCGGCGGTGTGGTTGTAGACCACGTCGAGGATGACCTCGATGCCGGCCGCGTGCATGGCCCGGACCATCGCCTTGAACTCACGGACCTGCTGGCCGCCCGAGCCGCTCGCGGAGTAGGCGGCGTGCGGGGCGAAGTAGCCGAGAGTGTTGTAGCCCCAGTAGTTGGTCAGCCCCCGGTGCTGGACGTAGGGCTCACTGACGAACTGATGCACGGGGAGCAGCTCGACCGCGGTGACGCCGAGGTCCTTCAGGTAGTTGACCGACGCCGGATGCCCCAGACCGGCATAGGTGCCGCGGAGGGGCTCGGGGATGGCCGGGTTGGCGGCGGTGAAGCCCTTGACGTGCAGCTCGTAGATGACCGAGTCCGACCATGCGGTTTGCGGCCGGTGGTCGTCACCCCAGGGAAAGGCGTCGTGCACGACGACCGACTTGGGGACGTAGGGGGCCGAGTCGCGGTGGTCCTGGACCAGGTCGTCGCGGCCTGGCGGGTAGCCGAACACCGCGTCGCTGCCCGGGAAGAGCTTGTCGTCGAGGATGAACTCGCCGTCGAAGGCCCTGGCGTACGGGTCGGCCAGCAGCTTGCTCGGGTTCCACCGTCGACCGTTGTGCGGGTCAAACGGACCGTCGACCCGGAAGCCGTAGCGCTGACCGGGCGCGACCTGCGGCAGGTAGCAGTGCCAGACGTGGTAGGTCGACTCCTCCAGCGGCAGCCGGGTCTCGGTGCCGTCGTCGTCGAACAGACAGACGTCGACTGCCTCGGCGCCGGAGGCGTAGATGGCGAAGTTGGTTCCCTCGCCGTCCCAGGTGGCGCCGATCGGTGCGTGGCGCCCCGGCCACGGGCCATCGGGCAACGACAGGGGGATGGTGGACACGCGATCAGCCGACCGGTCCGGCGACGACGAACGACTGGGCACCGAGCACGCGCCAGACCGGGGGCACGGCAAGGTAACCCTTGACCAGCCAGGTCGACTTGGGCAGTCGCCCCTTGGTGGAGAACGGCAGGAACCGCTTGACCAGCTTTTCCACCCGGAACCCGGACATGGCCAGCGCCTCGGTCAGGCTGTGGTGGTCGAGCGGTGTCACGTGGTCGAAGAACATCCAGTAGTCCTTGGCGCAGTAGCGGATGTTCGGCTGCAGGATGAGGAACCGGCCGGTCGGCTTGAGCACGCGATGCGCCTCGGCCATGACGGCCAGGATGTCGTCCCGGCGCAGGTGCTCGAAGAAGTTGCTGGCGAAGACGATGTCGACGCTGTGGTCCTCGAGCTCACCGAGGTCGTCGGCAGGACCCACGATGGCGCGGACGCCGGGGCCTGCGGCTGCGGCAACGGCTGGGTTGACGTCGACCGCGATCCGCTCGCGGGCCTCGATCGCGTTGACGAACTCGCAGCCGCCGGCCGCGATGTCCACCAGCACCGCGTCGGCAGGCACGTACTCCTGGAAGAAGTTCTTCGCCAGGACCTCCCACATGGCTCTGCGGAACACCTCGTCGCCGCCGAAGCGCTCGGAGTAGAGCACCCGCATGGCCTCGCCGTCGGTCGTCATGGCTAGATCCGTCCCTCGGCGATCGCGGTGGCGATCCACGGGATGACCTCGTCGAGCATCGCGTCGAGCGTCGTCGTGGCCTCGTAGCCGAGCACCCGGCGGGCCTTGTCGACGTCGGGGACCCGACGCTGCACGTCGTACTCGTACGCCTCGTCGCTGACGACGGACAGCGGAACGTCGGCGCCCTTGATCTTGTGCCAGATCACCTCGGCGAGCGCCCGCACGGAGGTGCCCTCGGCGGTCGAGATGTTGAAGTCCTCGTTCAGCGCCGCCGGGTGCTCCATACAGGTCACGATGCCCTTGGCCAGGTCGCCGCCGTACGTGTAGTGCCGGATCTGCTCGCCTGAACCCAGGATGTGCAGCGGGTCCTGTCCCTTGAGGATCTTCTGAACCAGGTCGGGTACGACGTGGCTCATCGCCAGCTTGACGTTGCCGGACTCGACCTCGACGTCGGTCAGCGCGCGCTGCTCGCCGGTGCCGACGCAGTTGAACGGCCGGATCACGGTGTACGGCAGGCCGTACTGGTCCCACGCCGCCTTGGCGAAGTACTCGACGGCGAGCTTCTGGAACCCGTACGAGGACAGCGGCGGCGGGACCTGGCGCTCCTGGCCCTCGAACGACGGCCAGGTCGTGGCCGACTCGAAGACCATCGAGCTGGACAGGTAGGTGACCTTCTTCAGGTGGCCGTCGCGATGGGCAGCGATAGCGGCGTCGCAGGAGGACGCCATGATCCGCTCGTTGGTGGCGAGCAGGTCGTACGCGAACGCGTGGAAGTAGGAGATGCCGCCGATCATCGCGGCGCCGGCGATGAAGTGGTCGCAGTCCATCAGCAGCTTGGTCATGAGCTCGACGTCGCGGGCGTCGCCCTCGACCAGGGTGTAGCGCGGGTGGTCGTCGTAGGACTTGGTGATCTTGCCGTACTTGGAGAAGTTGTCGATACCGACCACGGTGTGGCCGCGGGAGAGCAGCTCCTCGACCACGTAGCCGCCGATGAAGCCGGCGGAGCCGCTGACCAGGACGCGAAGCCCCTCGGTGGGGGTGGCGTCGGGGGACTGCTCGCTCATGGTTGCTCTGCTCGTTCCGGTCGGCGGGAAAGACGGGTGCGCAAGGTCTCGGGGGTGAGGCGTCGGCCGTAGGCGAAGCGGTACCAGCGGAAGTACTCCGGGATCCAGGCGGCCAGCTTGAAGTTGGACACACCGGCCTGACGGTCCAGCCAGATGGTCGGGATCTCGGCAACCGGCAGGCCGAGGCGCTTGGCCTTGACGGTGAGCTCGATGCCGATCTCGAAACCGGCCCGGCTGTCGATGCCGACGGCGCGGACGAAGTCGGTCGAGTAGGCCTTGAAGGAGTTGGTCGCGTCGCGCGTGCCCACGTGAGCCAGGAAGTGCAGGGAGCGACCGGCCAGCCGGGACAGCGCCGCCTTGAGCGCGGGGCCGCCGACCTGCTGGCCGCCCGGCATGTAGCGCGACGCTGCCGCGACCACCACGCCACGCTCGATCAGCCGGGTGAGGTCGTCGATCTGGCGGGGGTCGTCGCAGCCGTCGGCCATGGTCACGACGGCGCAGGCGGCCTTGGCGGAGTCGATGCCGCACCGGATCGCCTGCGCCGGGCCGCGGCCGTAGGTGCTCACGACCAGACGCAGCCGGGGTTCGTCCACGGGATAGCTCAGCACAGCGTCGACCGTCGTGTCCTCGGGGAAGTCGACGACGATGAGCACCTCGCAGTCGAGGGTCACGCTCTCGAACAGCCGGTCGAGCACGGGGACGATGTCCGTGCCCTCGTTGTAGGCGGGGATGATCACCGACACCCGTGGCGTCGTCAAATCCGTACGCCTTCGTCGAGGATGTTCCAGACGTCGGCCACCGGGATGGTGGTGCTCAGCCCGGCGTAGTCCGGGTGCGGCGTCCCGACGATGAGCAGGTCGCACTCGGTGAGGACCCGCTCGAGCGAGACCAGGCCGGCGTCGTCGGTGACGTACGGGTCGGTGCACAGCACAGCGCCCGCCTTGAACTCGAGGATCCGCTTGAGCTTGTAGCTCAGGCTGGCCCTGGTGTCATCGGATCCGCCCTTGAACGCCATGCCCAGGATGCCGACCGTCATCGACGGCAGGTCGAACTGCTGCTCGAGCCGGTTGACGACGTAGAGCGGCAGGCCCTCGTTGACCAGCATCGCGGCGTGGCCGAGGGTGAAGTTGTTGTTGTTGAACGCTGCCAGCTGCATCGTGTCCTTGAACAGGCACGGCCCTGCGGTGAACCCGGCACCCGGCAGGTCGGCGGCACGAGGGTAGTCGAGAATCAGACCCTGGCGGATCCGTTCGAAGTCCAGGCCCCGGTCGTTGGCCATCATGTAGAGCTGGTTGGCCGTCGCGAACTTGATGTAGCGCCAGGTGTTGGTGAACAGCTTGGCCAGCTCGGCCTCCTCGGGGGAGAGGTCGACGATCTGGTCGGTCAGGCGGCGGAACAGGGTGCTCGCCCGCTCGCGGCCTGCGTCGGTGCGGCTCGAGACGATCTGCGGCAGCGTGTAGAGCTCGGTCATCGCCTTGCCCTCGGCGATGCGCTCGGGACAGAAGGCGACCGGCATGTCGATGCCGAGCCTGGCAATCATCGACTCGACCAGGGCGGTGACCCCGGGGTAGACCGTGCTGCGCAGGACCAGCAGCTGGCCGTCGCGGAAGTGCTTGCTGCACAGGTCCAGTGCGCGCGGGATGGCCTGCGGGTCTGGGTTGAGGTGCTCGTCGACCGGCGTGCCGATGACCACGATCACGGTCTCGGCCTCGCCCACGACGGCCGGGTCGGTGCTGGCGACGAGCGTCCCGTCGGCGATGACCCGAGTCAGCAGGGGCGCGGCGTCGGGTTCGGCGAACGGGAGCCTCGCGTCGTTGATCGCTGCGACAGCCGTCTCGCTGAGGTCGTAGATGGACACGCTGGCACCGGAGGCCGCAAGCGCGATCGCCAGCGGCAGGCCTACGTGTCCGCCGCCGCCGATGATGGCGACCGTGCGCCCAAAATCAGAGTCCGGCACGATTCCCCCATCAGGTTGACGCGCCGGGGTCCGGCGCCCCACATGTTACAAGAGTCGAATTTGACGGGATGGCGGGATGGCGCGACACCAGCTTGGCGTCGTAGTGGTCGTTGTTCAGCACCCAGACGTAGAAGGTATAACGGCCCGCGCTCAGCGTGTGCTTGCTCTCCACGGTCATCGGCGCCCCGGACTGCGCGAAGCCGCTCACGGCCAGGGCGAAGTGGCTGTCGCTGCTGCCCATGAGCAGGACCGTCTGCGGGTGTCGTCGCTGGAGCAGGTGGACGTCGGGTGAGGTGAGCGTCGGTAGGTCGGCTCGCAGCGCGTTGGGCCGCCACAGGAACTGGGCCGCGAGCCCGCTCGCTAGCAGGTCGCCGGTGGGGTACCACATCATCAGGTCCTCGCCCTTGAACCGGGCGGCGGGAACAGCGGCGTTGAGCTGGGACGCCAGCTTGTACTGCGCCTCGGTGTCGCGCCAGCGTGCCTCGGTGCGCAGCACGTCGGCGTACAGCGGCTGCGGGAAGGGGCGCTGACAGGCGCGCAGCGGCTGGGCGAGATCCTCACCAGTCGTCAGCGCATAGGCGGTGCCGGTGATCGTGGCGCCGACAAGTCCGGCGAGGACGGCGGCGATCAAGGCGAATCGGCCGGGGTTCGGCTGCCAACGGACGTAGACGGCCACCAGCGCCGTCAGCACGGCGATGGCGACCAGCCCCGCGACGAGCCCGAAGACCAGCCTGCCCCTCGTCCAGGTCAAAACGTAGGGAACAGCAAGGACGAGCAGAGCGGGTACGGCGGCCGTCCGCGGTCGGCTCAGCAGGGGACCGCTCACCCGGACCACTGCCGCCGCCAGGACCAGCACGGTCGCGGGCCACAGCATCGACGAGGCGAAGTGGTACTCCAGCCCGTACCCGCGGTCGAAGAACTGCCACCAGGCGAAGAAGCCGAGCTGCAGCGCCAGGATGATGACGAAGGCCGGCTCCGGAGCCAGGACGGGTGCCGGCCGTGGAGCCGGCGCAGGCGTCTCTGCTTCCGGCGCCTCTGCTTCCGGCATCTCTGCTTCGAGGGTCTCCGGGTCAGCCGGCGGCGGGACGGTGACCTTGCGCCGTACCGCAAACCGGGCGGCGAGCCACCCGGCCAGAGCAAGGAGGGGAACCGCGAGGTAGGGGTCGTGGAGCACCCAGCGCCAGTCGGTGGTGTGCCACTTGCGCAGCTCAGCAGGCGTACGGAGATGGCGCGACGCGTCCAGCGTGGGAGTGATGATGTTCCAGTGCCCGAACATCGCATGGGCGGACCACATGAGCAGCAGCGTGACCGCGCCGCCGGTCGCGATCAGGAGGGCAGCGTCGACCAGGGTCCGCCACCACCGCCGCCGGATCGAGCCGAGCAGGTAGACGCCGGCCGCGATCGCGACCAGCGGTGCGCTGACCGCCTGCGAGTGCACCGTCAGGGTCAGCAAGATGCCGCCGCCGACCACCCAGCCGAGCCGTGCCAGCTGCGACGGCGACGGCATGAACAGCAGGCACATCCCGCCGAGGAGGTAGGCGACGGCCGAGGAGTCCGGGTAGTCGGTGCCCACCGCGTAGATCAGGACCGGGCAGGACAGCACACCGGCGGCCACGACGGCTCCGGCCCCGCGCCCGCCAAGCCTTCGGAAGAGGAGGTAGGCCGGCAGGATGGCGATCAGCGCCAGCAGGTAGCGGAAGGCAAAGAAGCCGCCGGTCGCGCCGAGCAGCGAGTACAACGCCCGGGACGGCGCGATGAACGCGATCCGCACCCAGTAGTAGCCGCCGGCGCCGTAGCGCTGGACCAGGTCGGGTCCGTGCTCGGTGTAGGCCTGGTAGAAGTAGCGGTCGATCATCGGAACCGCTGCCATGCGCAGCTCGCCGAGTGTCAGGAGCACGAGTGGGGGAGCCAGCAGCAGCGCGATCAGCTCGGCGGCAGCAGCGCCCCGCGTGCGTGCCCGGCCGTGCCGCTCAGGCGCCCGGACCGGCGCGCTGGGCGGCGCCTCGTCGACAGCGCTGGCCTCGGCTTCCATCCGTCCGAGGCTACCGGCGGCAGGGCGCCGGTGGGGTCGGCATCGCAAGGCCGACGACGCGAGGGGCTCGCCCGTACCCGTCCGGTCGTGGTTCCGACTGAATGCGAGCGCGCGCACTGCCGACAAACCGGGCATGCGACGGACGTGGATGATGCTGCCGGCCGCGCTCGTGCTCCTGCTCGCGTGGCCACTGATGGTCAATGCGACGAAGTCCGGGTCGCCGGCGAGGGCCACCGCTGCAGCCGACGGTGGGTCCGGCGGATCGTTGCTGCCGTCGCCGGCCCCGGCCACTTCCGCAGCGCCGCAGCCGACCGGCACCGCGCCGCCCGTCCACCACCCGAGCCATCACCCGGTCCCGACGAGCGCGAAGCCGGTGCCGTCGCCCAAGGTCAGCCCGACCGCAGCGATGGTGATGACGACCACGGCAGCGCCGACGACCGTGCCCGGCACGACGACCGGTACGACGTCGCCCGCCAGCCCGACCACAACGACTACGCCGGCCACGCGCCCGCCGGCCGTGCACCCCCCGACCACGCACCCGCCCACCACGCACGCACCCGCGACGAAGGCCCCGACCACCCGGCCGCCGACGCCGTCAGCGCACCCGACCCCGACGAAGCCAGCCGTCACGACCACCCCGGTCACCGGTGGCACGGTCACGATGGCCAACTTCGAGTACGCAGTGCCGGTGCACGTCGCGCCGGGGGCCAAGGTCGTCATCCTGAACGAGGACTCGGTGGCGCACACCGTCACGATCGCGAGTGCGGGCATCGACGTCAGCGTGGAGGGCAACGCCTACGGCTTCTTCACCGCCCCGACGACGCCGGGGCACTATCTCATCACCTGCGACTACCACGCGGACATGACGGCGACCCTGATCGTCAAGTGAGGCGCCCGGCCCTGGCATGACCGAGGATGCTACCGGCGGGTAACATCGAGGCGACAGCGACCGCCGAATGCCGGAGGACGTCATGACCCTGCCCAGCCCGCTGGCCCCACTGTCGATCGTGGTCTGCATCAAGCAGGTGCCTGACAGCTGGGCGCAGAAGTCCCTCCGCGTCGGCGACCGGCGCCTCGACCGCGACGCAGCCGACCCCGTCCTCAACGAGCCGGACGAGTACGCCGTCGAGGAGGCGCTGCGGATCAAGGAGGCGCGCCAGGGCGAGACGACCGTCACGGTGCTGTCGATGGGCCCGGCACGAACGGCCGAGACGCTGCGCAAAGCGGTGTCGATGGGCGCGGACGCCGCTGTCCACCTGCTCGACGACGGGCTCGAGGGCACCGACGCTGTCGCAACGTCCTACGCGTTGGCGCAGGCGCTCGGCACGGTTCCGTACGACCTGGTCCTGCTCGGCTCGGAGTCCACCGACGCCCGGATGTCGGTCCTGCCGGCGATGCTCGCCGAACAGCTGGGCGTGGCACAGCTGACCCTGGCCCGCAAGGTCACCCTCGATGAAGCCGGGCTGACCATCGAGCGGGTGACCGACGACGGCCACGCGACCGTACGGGCGGACCTGCCGGCAGTGGTGAGCGTGGTGGAGAAGATCAACGAGCCGCGCTACCCGTCGTTCAAGGGCATCATGGCGGCGAAGAAGAAGCCGTTCACGACGATCAGCCTGGCCGACATCGGCGCCGATCCGGCCAGGGTCGGGCTCGCGGGTGCCGCTACTGCTGTACTCGACGCCGCCCTGCGGCCCGCGAAGACCGCGGGGGAGATCACGGCCGACGACGGCACCGGTGGCAAGCGGCTCGCCGCCTTCCTGGTCGAACGCGGGTTTGCCGGAGCCGGGCGATGACCGAGGTCCTGGTGCTGGTGGACCACCGCGACGGCGTGGTCAGCAAGGGCACTCTCGAGGCGCTGACCAAGGCGCGCGAGCTCGGCGAACCGGTCGCGGTCCTCTGCGGAGGCGGCATCGACGTCGCCCGCACCGCGCTCGCGGAGTACGGCGCGGCCACCGTCTGCCTCGCCGGCGACGAGGCGCTCGATCGTCATCCGGTAGCACCGGTGGTGTCAGTGCTCGCCGACTTGGTGGTCCAGCGGGCGCCACGGGCGGTCCTCGTCGTGGCGACGCCGGAGGGTAAGGAGATCGCCGGCCGGCTGGCCGTGCGACTGGGGTCGGGCGTGCTCACCGATGTCGTCGGCATCGGCGCGGACCTTGTGTGCGAACAACTGATCTTCGGCGGCTCGACCTCGGTGCGCTCAGCGGTCACCAGGGGGACGCCGGTCATCGCGCTGCGCCCCAACAGCTGGACCGCGCAGCCCGCACCGGCGTCGCCGGCGGAGCTCGTGGTCACCGTCTCCCTCGCCCCCACCGACACCCTCGCCACGGTGGTGGATCGGGTACGGGAGCCCGCAGGCGAGCGGCCGGACCTGGCCGACGCGTCGGTCGTCGTCGCCGGTGGACGGGGGGTCGGCGGGCCGGACGGCTTCGCCCTGGTCGAGGCGCTGGCCGACCGGCTGGGCGCTGCCGTGGGCGCGTCGCGGGCAGCCACGGACGCGGACTGGTGCTCCCACGCGTACCAGGTCGGGCAGACCGGCCGGACGGTCTCGCCGGAGCTCTACCTGGCCGTCGGCATCTCCGGCGCCATCCAGCACCTGGCCGGCATGCAGACGGCGAAGACCGTCGTCGTGATCAACAAGGACCGGGAGGCGCCGATCTTCGCGCTGGCCGACTTCGGCATCGTCGGCGACGTGTTCGACGTGCTGCCCCAGCTGATCGCGGAGCTGGATGCCCGTACGACCTGAGTGATGGCCGCCGAACGTCTACTCTGGAGCCCGATGGTCTCTCTGGATCACGCCGCGTCCACGCCCATGCTGCCCGAGGCGATCGACGCCATGGCGGCACAGCTGGCGGTAGGCGGGAACGCCTCATCCCTGCATGCCTCGGGCCGAGCGGCCAGGCGGGCGGTCGAGGAGTCCCGCGAGCGCCTGGCCAGGGCTCTGGGCGCCAGGCCGAGCGAGGTGGTTTTCACCAGCGGCGGCACCGAGGCGGACAACCTCGCGGTCAAGGGCATCTACTGGGCCCGGTCGGCCGCCGACCTGCGACGCCGGCGGATCCTGGCGAGTGCCGTCGAGCACCATGCCGTCGTCGACCCGCTCGAGTGGCTCGCGGCGAGCCAGGGCGCCATCGTCGAGTGGCTGCCGGTCGACCTGGACGGCCGGGTAACGCCAGCCGTCCTGCGCGCGGCGATCGAACGCGACCCGACCGACGTGGCGCTGGTCTCGGTGATGTGGGCCAACAACGAGGTCGGCACCGTGATGCCGATTCACGAGCTGGTGGAGATCGCGCACGAGTACGGCATCCCGCTGCACACCGACGCCGTCCAGGCCGTCGGCCAGATCCCGGTCGACTTCGCAGCCAGCGGCGCTGACGCCATGACGATCACCGGCCACAAGTTCGGTGGACCTGTCGGGGCCGGCGCGCTGCTGCTCGGCCGCAACGTCCAGGTCACGCCGGTCCAGCACGGCGGCGGACAGGAGCGCGACGTTCGTTCCGGCACCCTCGACAGTGCCGCGATCGTCGGGCTGTCCGGTTGCCGCCGAGCTCGCGGTCAAGACCCAGCCCGAGAGCGCTCGAGCGGCTGACCGCCCTGCGTGACGACCTCGTACGCCGGACCCTCGAGCAGGTGCCGGACGCACTGGTCAACGGCGATCCGCGCAGCGGCGCCGACTACCGGCTGCCGGGCAACGCCCACCTGTCGTTCTCCGGCTGCGAGGGCGACTCGCTGCTGCTGCTCCTCGACGCTCGTGGCATCGAGTGCTCGACCGGTTCTGCCTGCTCGGCCGGCGTTGCCCGGCCCTCCCACGTGCTCCTCGCGATGGGCTACGACGAGGAACGGGCGCGCGGGTCGCTTCGGCTGACCCTGGGCCACACCTCGACCGCTGCTGACGTCGACGCGTTCGTCGACGCGATCGGTCCGGTGGTCGAGCGAGCGCGGCTGGCCGGCGTGACCCGCAAGCGGGAGAGCTGATGCGGGTCCTCGCCGCGATGTCCGGCGGCGTCGACTCCGCCGTGGCCGCAGCCCGCGCCGTCGACGCCGGTCACGACGTCACCGGCGTCCACCTGGCGCTGTCCGAGTCCCCGCAGTCGTTGCGCACGGGCGCCCGCGGCTGCTGCAGCGTCGAGGACTCCCGCGACGCCCGCCGGGCCGCTGACGTGATCGGCATTCCCTACTACGTGTGGGATCTGGCCGCGCAGTTCCGCGAGGACGTGATGGACGACTTCGTCTCGGAGTACGCAGCCGGGCGCACGCCCAACCCCTGCCTGCGCTGCAACGAGAAGGTCAAGTTCACCGCCGTGCTCGACCGGGCGCTGGCTCTCGGCTTCGATGCCGTCTGCACGGGTCACTACGCCCGCCTCGTCGACGGTGAGCTGTTCCGTGCCGTCGACGAGGGCAAGGACCAGTCCTACGTCCTCGGAGTCCTGACCGCGGATCAGCTGCAGCACTCGATGTTCCCGCTCGGCGACACGGTCAAGGAAGCGGTTCGGGCCGAGGCGAGCGCGCGCGGCCTTGCCGTGGCGGACAAGCCGGACAGCCACGACATCTGCTTCATCGCCGACGGCGACACGGCCGGCTTCCTGCGCAAGGCTCTCGGCGACCGGCCGGGGGAGATCGTCGAGGAGGCCACCGGCGAGGTGCTGGGCGTGCACGACGGCGCGTTCGCCTTCACGGTCGGCCAGCGCAAGGGTCTCAAGATCGGCCGCCCAGCCGCTGACGGCCGGCCGCGCTACGTCCTGGACATCACGCCGGTCACCGGCCGGGTGACCGTCGGCCCCGCCGAGGCGCTCGACGTCGACCACATCGTCGGGCTCCGGCCGCGTTGGTGCGGCCCCACGGCTGGTGACGGCAGCTACGTCGTCCAGGTACGGGCTCACGGCGGCGTCGCGCCGGCCGAGGTCACGGTCGAGCCGGATCGCCTGTTGATCCGGCTTTCCGAGCCACTGCGGGGTGTGGCCAGGGGTCAGGCCGTGGTCGTCTACGACGGGGACCGCGTTGTGGCGTCCGCCACAATCGACGAGGCTTCGCGGGTGTCCGTCGTACATTGAGCCCATGAGCTCAGGCACCTCCGACAGCGGCTACCTGCTCGACAACCGGCAACACGAGGCGGGTCGACGATTCGGTGCCCTGTCCGCACTGTTCGACCCGACGACGTTCAGGCATTTCGAACGCGTTGGCGTGGACAATGGCTGGCATTGCTGGGAAGTAGGCGCTGGTGGTGACACCGTGCCGGCCTGGCTCGCGAGTCGTGTCGGCACGACCGGTCGCGTGCTGGCGACGGACATCGACCCGTCCTGGCTGCCGGAGGGTGCGCCGTACGAGGTGCTCCGGCACGATGTCGGCGTCGAACCGCCGCCGGCCGGACCGTTCGACCTGGTTCACGCCCGGCTGCTGCTCGTGCACGTCACCCAACGCGCAGAAGCCTTGGCGGGCATGGTTTCTGCGCTCAAGCCGGGTGGCTGGTTGGTGCTCGAGGAAGCCGACCCGATGCTGCAGCCGCTGGTCTGTCCCGACGAGGTTGGTGAGCCCGAGCGCCTGGCCAACCGGCTCAAGAACGGCTTTCGAGAGCTCATGCTCGGTCGCGGCGTCGACCTCGCCCTGGGGCGCCGGCTGCCACGACTGATGCGCGACTCCGGTCTGCTCGAGGTTGAGGCCGACGCCTACTTCCCGGTCTCCGGGCCGCAGGGTGCCGTGCTCGAGGAAGCGACCACGCTGCAGATCCGGGATCGCCTGGTATCCAACGGGATTGCGACGAACGCCGAGGTCGACGAACACCTCGCCAACGTCAGGTCCGGCCGGCTCGACCTGGCTACCTCACCGATGATCAGCGCCCTGGGACGCAAGCCATTCCGTGCCTGATGCCCGTTTGATCTCGCAACGGCCGTCCACGCAGGGGAGCGGGCCCGTCGACGAAGCACGGTGACACTGCAGGCACAGATCAGCGCGATCGTGACGATCACGGCAGCAACAGCCATGGGAACCTCCCGGTCGACGCCGGCGCGGTGCCGGCACTCATAAGAGGCGGCGGAAGGTGAAAGGATTCGCGCCGGTCAGACCCAGATCGGGCCGGGCGGGATCTCACCGGCATCTGCCCTGAGCGCCGCCGTGTGCGCACGGCCCACCACCCAAGCCAGCAGGTCGGTCGCCGGCCCGGTCAGGACCGTCCCGGTGCCGGCCACCCGCCACGTCGTGCCCACATCGTCCGACACCAGCTCGGCGACCTGCGTCCCATTGTCCCGCAGCACCGGGGCGAGGTCGTCGAGCATGGGTACGACGAAGGACACCGGCCAGTCCTGCGTCCGAAAGCCCAGCCCGAGGTCGACGTGGTGCACCGCCACCTCGCGGAGCCGCAGGAACGCCAGCTTGGCGGCGGCAAAGTCTCGTGACCCGAGGTGAATGGGGTAGTTCAGCGCCTCGGGCGACAGGGTGTCGATGTCCGCCAACAGTCGCTCGCCCGTGGCAGCGAGATCGGCCAGCAGCTCGCCAACCGGACGCCCGGCGCCGTCTTCGATGCCCGCGGCTCGGAACTCGGGACTGGGATAGGCGGGGATCGGAACGCCGGTGCGTGCCGAGGTCACGAGGTTGCCCATGGCATCTGCGCTTCGTGCCAGGTGGGTGAGCAGGTGGCCGCGGCTCCAGCCGGGCAGCAACGACGCGGCGCGCACCTGCTCCTCGGTCAGGCCCACGATGTCGCGCATCAGGGCTTCGGTCGCGGCACGTACGTCGTCGGTGGTCGTCACGCGGCTATGTCTATCAGGGCCCGCGCGGCCAGGTCGGGTCGGTAACGCGCCGATGGCCGGCGAGGACGGTGTCCTCGCCGGCCATCGGGTGCCACGGCTAGCGGCGGGGTGCGGGTCCGTGCGCGCCCTGCTTCTGCAGGCCGGCCGTCGTCAGCAGGAAGTTGAGCGCGTCGGGCGTGCCCACTCCGGTGACGTCGTCATAGCCCTTGCGGGTCCAGATGGTTCCCGTCTGGTTGAACGTCCGCAGGGACGTGGTCAGGCCGGCGCTCGCGTCGAAGCTGTTCGCGAAGTTGACCCGTACCACCCCCGACGTGATCGCCCGACCGTTGTTGACGTCGTGCAGGGCCGAGGTGCCGTACAACACCTTGTAGAGCAGCGGGTTGAGGAAACCGAGCTGCGCGTGCAGCGCTTGCTCCTCGACCGCGGTCAGTCCGGCCATCAGAGGACTGGACAGGCTGGTGCCGCCGATGCGGTACTCGCTGTACTTGATCGAACCGTCGGGGAAGGTCTGGCTCTGGCCGATCAGCATGCCGCTCTGCACGTCGGCGTCCATGGCGACGTCCGGTACGGCTCGCATGGGCTTGTTGCTCCCGTTGGACCGAGCGATCGCCTGGGGTACAACGCCGTGCTGGTAGCTCGGCTGGTCGAACAGCCGGCTCGTGCCGCCACCGCCACCGGACTGGAAGACCGCCGGGAGCGGGAAGTGGCCGTTGGTCAGGGGCGAAATCCCGGTGCCCCAGCCAATCTCGGCTTCCCAGTTGTTGGTCTTGCCGAGCTGGAGGGTGGTTCCGCCGACCGCCGTGGTGAAGGGGTCGGAGGCCTGCCAGTCGACCTGACGCGTGCCGGTGTTGTCGATCTCGTCACCGTTGTCGCCGGAGGAGAACAGCACCGTGATGCCCTCCGCCGCAGCCTGCAATGAGGTCTGCAGGAATTCCTGCACGCTGGCGTCGACGGAGCTCGGCTCGCCGTAGTCTCCGTAGGAGTTGGTGATGATCTGCGCCAGGTTGTTGTCGACGATGGTATTGACGGCTGCGGCCAGGTCGGCGTCGTTGCAGCTCTGCCCGCCGACGTAGAGGACGTTGGCTGCCGGAGCCATGGCGTGGACGGCCTCGACGTCGAGCGTCTGCTCGCCGTACCAGCCGCCCGCGCCGCACGCCTCGGTGTCGGTGAAGGTCAGCGGCAGGTTCTCGCTGTACTGGTAGCTCCGCAACGGGTGCGACGAGTCGTTGCGCGCTGCGTAGCGCTGCGCATCGCCGGGCAGGAACGGCGAGGCATAGGCGTCGACGATGGCGACCGTGGCGCCACGTCCGTCATACCCGGCGGACTGGAACGGCGTCAGGTTGTACGCGCCTCGCAGCTGTGCCGGCTTGTAGCCGCACGGCACGTAGGTGAGCGGGGTGGCGAACGGGCTGGGGTAGGGAGCTGCCAGCTCGCCGAAGTAAGCGGAGCACGGACCGGAGTTTCGGAAGACCGGGTCCGGCGGCGGGAGCTCGTCGGCCGGTTTGGCCCTGGCAGTGGTCAGCGTCGGTGCTGTGCTGCGCTTGGTGGTCGCGTCCCTGCTGGCTTGGCCGGTGAGGTGGGTCGGCTGGGACTTGGCCGAGCTGTCGAGACCGGAGATGCCTGCGACCACGCGGGCTACCGAGGCCGGCAGGACCACCGGTTTGGCGTTGGCCGTGACCCGAGCCCCGTCCAGGACATAGCCGTGGACGCTGGTGCCGAAGGCCCTGTTGGCCTGCAGGGCCGTGCCGGTGAAGCTGACGTAGCGGCCGTTCGCCGGCACCTTGCCGACCTTGAAGCCCTGGTGGGACAGCCACTTCGTCACCGAGGCGATCTGGGCGCTGGTCGGCGCGAACTTCGCCCGCCACTGCGCCGGAGTCACGTAGTGCTTGTACTGGGTGCTGGTCGGGTCCGACACCGCGAGTGCCAGCTTTTGCGCGCCGACACTGTTGCGCAGGTTGAGCACGGCGGTCAGCCGCAGTGGGGTGCGTGCTGCCACGGCACCGATGTTGCGGGCGTGGGCCGTCCAGTGCGGGACGGCGGTGACCTGCACCTTGGTCGTGGTGGTGGCAGCGCTGGCGCCCGCCGGCAGCGCGAGGGCTAGGCCCACGGCTCCAACGGTGGTGGCCACGAGGCCGACGCGAAGGTGGTGAAGATGTGGCGGCATGAATCTCCCCATTGGTCAGGTTTTACGAGGTTTGCACACAATTTGCAGCAGTCTTCTCGTCGCCGCCGGGTTGTGCAACCCCCCAAACCGGACTTTCCCGGATGGTTACTGGTTAGTAACCCCAACGTTAGGGAGCGGCGATCGGAGCCGGTCGCGGCACCATCCTGTCGGTGCCGGTGGCTACGCTGACGGCTGTGTCCCCCGACCTGCGCACGCCCAACCCTGTCGGCTCCGGCTCCACTGCCGAAGCCATCCCGGTCCTTGCTCGTTCCGGGCTGGCGACCGGCGTCGGGTCCCTGCCGGGGGCCGACCCGCTGGCAGCCACCCGGATGGTGTTCGAGCTGCTGCCGGAGCTGCCCTACCTGCCCGAGCTGCCCGGCCGGGGTCATGGCGCGACCATGATCGGACGTCAGGTTGCGCTGCTCGGGCTGGCCGGCCATCTGCACGCCGACGTACAGCCCAGCGGCTGGCGGCTGGTCGCGCGACCGGGGCTCGACGAGCGGCGGGCGCTGGACCTGCTCGACCGTGATCTCGACGCCCTCGAGGAAGCCGCCGATGGCTGGACCGGGCCGATCAAGCTCGCGATCGTGGGTCCGCTCACCGCGGCTGCCGGACTCGAGCTGACCAGGGGAGAGGCGGTGCTCGCCGACCACGGGGCCTCCCGTGACCTGGCCGAAGCGATCGCCGACACGGCGGCACGACTGGTCACGGAGGTGCACCGACGCATTCCGGCCGCACAGCTGCTGGTCCAGGTCGACGAGCCGACCCTGCCGGCTGTCCGGGCCGGTCAGGTGCCCACTGCGAGCGGCTTCGGCCGGCTGCGCTCGGTCGACGAGACCACCGCCCTCGAGCGCCTCGGCGGTGTCCTCACCGCCATCGAGTCGGCCGGCGCCTACCCGCTGGTGCACTGCTGCGCCCCGCGGCCGCCGATCGGCCTGTTCATCCGCGCCGGCGCACGGGCGGTGTCGGTCGACGCAGCGATGCTGCACGATCGCGACGACGACGCGCTGGGGGAGGCGATCGACGCGGGTGTGCGGGTCTTTCTCGGCGCCGTCCCCTCGCTCGACCCCTCGCCGGCGCCCGGCGTACGCGCCCTGCTCGGGGGAGTACGCCAGCGTTGGGGGCGCCTCGGCTTCGACGGGCACCGCCAGGCCGAGATCGTCGTCACGCCGGCGTGCGGGCTGGCGGGGGCCAGTCCCGGCTGGGCGCAGGCGGCGACCAGGCTGAGCCGTGACCTGGCCAGGGCGCTCGAAGACTCTGCCGACGACGTGCAGGGGTGGTCCGACGGATCGAAGGAGCAACGGTGAGCAGCAGCACGGACGCGGTGGGCACCCCGGTCGAGGCCCGCCAGCGGCACGAGGAGCTCGCAGCCCGGCTCGACGAGGCGTCCTACCGCTATCACGTGCTCGACCGGCCCACGATCAGTGACGCCGCCTACGACACCGCGATGGCCGAGCTGCGGGTTCTCGAGGACGAGCACCCCGAGCTGCGCACTCCCGACTCGCCGACCCAGCGTGTGGGCGCCACCTACTCCACCGAGTTCACCGCGGTCGACCACCTCGAGCGCATGATGAGCCTCGACAACGCGTTCAGCACCGACGAGCTGCAGGCGTGGGCCGACCGGGTCGACCGCGAGGGCGGTGAGGGCGCGGTCTACCTGTGCGAGCTCAAGATCGATGGCCTCGCCGTGGCGTTGGTCTACGAGAAGGGCCGGCTCATCCGGGCGGCGACCCGCGGCGACGGCCGCACCGGCGAGGACGTGACGCTCAACGTCCGCACCCTTGCCAGCGTGCCGGATCGGCTGACCGGCAAGGACATCCCGGAGCTGCTGGAGGTTCGCGGCGAGGTGTTCTTCCCTGCTGCTGGCTTCGCCGCGCTCAACGCGTCGCTGGTCGAGGCCGGCAAGGCGCCGTTCGCCAACCCGCGCAACGCAGCCGCCGGATCGCTGCGCCAGAAGGACCCGCGGGTCACAGCGACCCGCCAGCTGCGGATGACGGTGCATGGCTTCGGTGCCCGTACCGGATTCGAGGTCGCCAGCCAGTCCGAGGCCTACGAACGGTTCGCCGCCATGGGCCTGCCGGTCTCGACGCGGTACGAGGTACGGCCCGACTTGCCGGCGGTCAATGCCTACGTCGAGCACTGGGGCAGGCACCGGCACGACATCGAGCACGAGATCGACGGCGTCGTGGTCAAGGTCGACCAGATCGGGCTGCAGCGACGGCTCGGCTCGACGTCGCGGGCGCCACGGTGGGCGATCGCGTTCAAGTACCCCCCCGAGGAGGTCACCACCAAGCTGCTCGACATCCGGGTCAACGTGGGGCGTACCGGCAGGGTCACGCCGTTCGGCTTCATGGAGCCGGTGACCGTTGCCGGCTCCGAGGTCTCGCTGGCGACCCTGCACAACCAGGACGAGGTCAAGCGCAAGGGCGTCCTCATCGGCGACACCGTGGTGCTGCGCAAGGCCGGCGACGTCATCCCCGAGATAGTCGGCCCGGTAGTCGATCTGCGGGACGGCACCGAGCGTGCGTTCGTCATGCCGACGCACTGCCCCGAGTGCGGCACGTTGCTGTCCCGGCCCGAGGGAGAGGCCGATGCTCGCTGCCCCAACGCCCGCACCTGTCCGGCCCAGCGTCGTGAGCGGCTGGCGGCGCTGGGTGGTCGTGGGGCGCTCGACATCGAGGCGCTGGGCTACAAGACGGCCATGGCGTTGCTCGACTGCGACCTGCTGGTCGACGAGGGTGGTCTGTTCGACCTGACCGCCGACCAGCTGGCCGGCTGTCCCTACTTCACCAAGCAGGACGGCGAGCTCAAGGCCACGGCCGTCAACTTGCTGGAAAACCTCGCTGCAGCAAGGGAACGCCCGCTGTGGCGGGTGATCGTCGCGCTGTCGATCCGGCACGTCGGGCCGTCGGCCGCCCAGGCGTTGGCGCGCGAAATGCGCGACCTCGACCGGATCTTCGCCGCTTCGGTCGACGAGCTCGCAGCCGTTGAGGGCGTCGGCCCGACGATCGCCGAGGCCCTCGTCGCCTGGCACGCCGTCGACTGGCACCGCGCGATCGTCGACAGGTGGCGGGCAGCCGGCGTACGGATGGCCGAGGAGGTCGTCGACGAGGGGCCGCGACCGTTGGAAGGCGTAACCGTCGTCATCACCGGGTCCATGGAACGGTTCAGCCGTGACTCCGCGACCGAGGCCGTACAGCTCCGTGGTGGCAAGGTCAGCGGGTCGGTGAGCAAGAAGACGTCCTTCGTGGTGGCCGGCGACTCACCGGGCAGCAAGTTCGACAAGGCGGTCAGCCTAGGCGTGCGGGTGCTTGACGAGGCGGCCTTCGAGCTGCTGCTTGCCGGTGGTCCCGACGCCGTGGCAATTCAACCTGACGAGGTGGCAATTCAACCTGACGAGGTGGTCAATGTTGAGTAAGATCCTGCCATGTCAGCGACTCGGCTTCTCGTCCTGGGCGTCATCCGCATCCAGCAGCCGGTGCACGGCTACGAGGTGCGTCGCGAGCTGATCTCCTGGCGGATCGAGGAGACGGCCAACGTCAAGCCGGGCTCGATCTACAGCGCGATCCGCACCCTCGAGCGCGACGGCTGCATCGCCGTGCACTCGAGGGAGAGCGAGGATCATCGGCCGGAGCGGACGTCCTACGTCCTGACCGGCGAGGGCGAGACCGAGTTCCAGCTGTTGATGCGGCAGTCCTGGTGGCGCGTCGACCATCCGGCCGAGCCGCTGGTACCGGCCCTGTCGATGATGTTGTTCATGCCCCGCGAGGAGCTGATCGCGGCGCTGACGTCCAGGGTCGACCAGCTCCACGCCGACCTGCGCGCGATCGGCTTCAGTCGCGAGACGATCCGGGACGGGGCCACCGGCGCTGACGGCGCGATTCCCGAGCACGTGCGCGAGCTGCTCGACTTCATCAGCGCGCGCACTCGGGGTGAGCTGGACTGGACCCGTGGCCTGATCAAGCGGCTCCGAGCCGGGGCCTACACGTTCTCCGACGAGGCTGATTTCCCGCCGCTGGGGCCGGGACTGGGAGTACGGGGGCCGGTCGATGGTTGAAATAATTAATCAAGTTTGACTAATGTCCGACGGCTGTGAGAGTCTGCGGTCAGCGAAGAAAAGGGGACTCCTGTGATCACAGCACGCGGCCTGCGCCGCAACTTCAAGACCAAGGCCGGACCGGTCGAGGCCGTCAAGGGCATCGACCTCGACGTCGCCAAGGGCGAGATCGTCGGCCTGCTCGGCCCCAACGGCGCCGGGAAGACCACGACCCTGCGCATGCTGACCACCCTGCTGACTCCGTCCGGGGGCACGGCCACGGTCGCTGGCCACGACCTGCTGAAGGACCCGCGCAACGTGCGCCGCCAGATCGGCTACGTGGCCCAGGTCGGCTCCGCGCCGTCGGCTGGCACCAGAGTCGGCGAGGAGCTGGTCACCCAGGCTCGGCTGCAAGGCATGTCCAAGGCCGCTGCGACGGCTCGGCTGGCCGAACTGGCACCGGCGCTGCAGCTGACCGGCCTCGAGGACCGGGCCCTGCTCGAGCTGTCCGGCGGCCAGCGGCGCCGGTTCGACATCGGGCTCGGCCTGATGCACTCGCCGCAGCTGGTCTTCCTCGACGAGCCCACCGCCGGCCTCGACCCGCAGAGCCGGGCCATCCTCTGGGAGCACGTCCGCTACCTGAGGGACGGCTTCGGGCTCACGGTGGTGCTCACCACGCACTACCTCGAGGAGGCCGACGCGCTGGCCGACCGGATCCTGGTCATGGACCACGGCACGGTCATCGCCAACGACACCTCGGAGGCGCTCAAGGCCAAGATCTCCGGTGACCTCGTGACCATCGTGTTCGACGAGCTGACGGCCGACGCCCGCGACCGCGCGGTTGCCGCAGCTTTCGGGGCGGTCGAGGTGCGTGCGCACGTCGTCTCGCCGGAGAAGCTCGAGGTCACGGTCGAGAAGGGCGACGTGGCCGTGGCTCCGCTGGTGCGCGCCTTCGACGCCGCCGGCATCACCGTTCGCTCGATCGAGGTCAGCCGGCCCACCCTCGACGATGTCTTCCTCACCCTGACCGGTCGCGACGAACGCGAGTCGGCCGTCCCCGCGCCTGCCGACCACTAGCCTTGATCCTCAACGGGAGTACGCCATGCTGACCGAGATCTACGTTGTCTTCCAGCGCCACATGCGCATCCTGCTGCGCAACCCGGTGTGGGTGTTCTTCGGGCTGACCCAGCCGATCCTCTACCTGATCCTGTTCGGCCCGCTGCTCAAGCGGGTCACCGGCGGCGGTCTCGGCGGCAACGGTTCCTGGGCCATCTTCGTCCCCGGCCTGCTGCTCCAGCTGGCGCTGTTCGGCGCCGGCTTCGCCGGGTTCGGCATCATCCAGGAGCTGCGCGAGGGCGTCATCGACCGCCAGCGCGTGACGCCGGCCCGGCGCAGCTCGCTGATCCTTGGCCGCACGCTCGGCAACGTGGTGACCATCGCGGTCCAGTCGGTTCTGCTCGTCGTCGTGGCGCTGTTCTTCGGGCTCAACGCGACCGTCGGCGGTGTTGCGGCGACGATTGCGCTCGTCTGCCTGCTGGCGCTGGGCATCTCTGCGGCGTCCTACGCCATGGGCCTGATCCTCAAGGACGAGGACGCCTTCGCCCCGTTCATCCAGGGCGTCTCGCTGCCGTTGCTGCTGCTGTCCGGCGTGCTGCTGCCGATGGCGCTCGCACCGGTCTGGCTCAAGCGCACGTCGCAGGCCAACCCGTTGAGCCACGTGGTCGACGCGAGCCGCGACCTGTTCCACGGCACCTACTCCACCGGGACCGTGTTCTGGGGAGTGGTGGTGACGTTCGTGCTGGCCACCCTGCTCGCGTGGTGGGGGACGCGTACGTTCCAGAAGCTCAGCGCCTAGCTGCGGTCGCGCCCAGCGCCGCGCCGAAGGGCAATTCTTCCGTTCTGCAGGTTCCCGGCAGTCACTTAGCGGACAATGACAGTCACGGGCTGCAAGCAACGTGAGGACGGAATTGTTCGAGGACCCGAACATTCGCAACCGCGGCCCCCGCCGCGGTGCCTACCTGTTCTTCGGCTACGTCGCGCTGGTGATCGTTGCGGGCTGGGTGGTGATCGGCTGGTCCCTCACGGAGATGAGCTGGTCGGACTTCCCGCGGATGGGCAGCGGTTTCGCGCTCATGGCGACCTTCGTGCTGATCGCCGAGATGCGCCCGCTGCTCGTGGCCGGCTCCCCGGACAGCAACGGCGTGACCATCACCACCTGCTTCGTCTTCGCCATCCTGATCCACTGGGGATGGCCGGTCGCGATCCTGCTGCAGACCGTGGCCACGGTGGTCGGGGATCGCGCGCAGCGCCGGGTCTGGTGGCGGATGGCCTTCAACACCGGGCAGTACGCGCTCAGCTGGGCGGCCTGTGCCGCCGTCCTCGCGCTGGCCGGGCTGCATGCCTCACCCTTCTCGCCGGTGACGTTGCACATGGTCGACGTCTGGGTCATCGTCGCGGCCGGGCTGACCTACTTCCTGGTCAACGACGTCCTGGTCAGCGTGGCCGTCGCGCTGCTGTCGCACCAGAACCTGTGGAAGGACCTGCGGCAGGAGTTCGGCTTCCAGCTGCTCAGCTCCGGCGCGCTCCTGGCGCTCGCGCCCTTCGTGGTGCTTGCCCTCGACGCCAGCGTCTGGCTGGTGCCGCTGCTGCTCGTACCGCTGCTGGCGGTCTACAAGAACGGCCAGGTGTCGCTCGAGCAGGAGCATGCGTCACTGCACGACTCGCTGACCGGGCTGCCCAACCGGAAGTATCTGCTGCTCCAGGCGGACGAGGCGCTGGACGCGGCGCGGCACGAGGGTGCCGGGCTGGCCTTGTGCCTGCTCGACCTCGACCGGTTCAAGGAGGTCAACGACACCCTGGGCCATCAGGTGGGGGACCGGCTGCTCCAGCTGGTCGCTGCCCGGTTGCGCGCGGCCGTGCGCCCGACCGACACCGTGGCGCGGCTCGGCGGGGACGAGTTCGCGGTGATGTTCCGGGACGTCGACGCCGCGGAAGCCGGCCAGCTCACCCGGCGGCTGATCGCGGCGTTCGACGATGTGTTCGCGGGCGACGGGATGTTCTTCGACCTCGATGTCAGCATCGGCGTCGCGCTGCACCCGCAGCACGCGGAGGACTTCGAGGCGTTGCTGCGCCGTGCCGACGTCGCGATGTATCTCGCCAAGCACGACCGCAGCGGTTTCCGGGTCTACGACGCGGCGCTGGACCGGCACTCCACCGAGCGGCTGGCGCTGCTGGGCGAGCTGCGCCGAGCCATCGACGACGGCCAGCTCACCCTGCACTACCAGCCCAAGGCTGAGCTCGCCACCGGTCGCATCGTCGGCGTCGAGGCCCTCGTGCGCTGGTACCACCCCGTACGCGGCCTGATCCCCACCGACCTGTTCGTCCCGCTCGCGGAGCAGACCGGGCTCATGCGCCCGCTCACCGACCACGTGGTCGCGCTGGCGGTGCGCCAGGTCGCGGCGTGGCGTGAGGCCGGGATCGTGGTCTCGGTCGCCATCAACGTGTCCGTCCGCGACCTGCACGACCCGCAGTTCGCAGTGGCACTGCGCGAGCGGTGCGAGGCCGAGGGCGTTGCTGCCGCGTCGCTGCAGCTCGAGATCACTGAGGGGACCTTGATCGACGACCCGGCCAGGACAGAGGAGGTGCTCCGGGAGCTCGCCGACTTCGGGGTCGCTTTGAGCCTCGACGACTTCGGCACCGGCTACTCCTCGCTCCGGCACCTCAAGCGGCTGCCTGTACGCGAGATCAAGATCGACCGCTCCTTCGTCCAGCGGCTGCACATCGACGCCGACGATGCGGCGATCGTTCGCTCGATCATCGACCTGGGTGGGGCGCTGGGGCTGCGGGTGGTCGCGGAAGGCGTCGAGACGCCGGAGACCTGGCACCGGCTCGCGGCCATGGGCTGCGACGATGCCCAGGGCTGGTACCTCGCTCGGCCGATGGCGCCCGAGAGCGCGACCGCGTGGCTGCTCGACCGGCTGGCCGCCGCCGAGATAACCGCCTGAACCGAGCTCGGCCGAACCCCTAGACTGATGCGCGGTCACTGCTCGATGCAGTGTCGGCAGGTCAACAGCCCGAGGGAGACGCATGACAGCCATCACCCGCGCGGAGGTCTCCCACCTCGCGCGGCTCGCGCGGCTTGCTCTCACCGATGACGAGCTCGACCACTTCGCGGTCCAGCTCGACGTGATCCTGGCGTCGGTGGCGACCGTCAGCGAGGTCGCGGCCGACGACATCCCGGCGACGTCGCACGCCGTGCCGCTGACCAACGTGTTCCGGCCGGACGTGATCAAGCCGTCGCTGTCCAGGGAGGACGCCCTGTCGCAGGCGCCGTCGGCCGAGGACGGCCGCTTCCGGGTGCCTCGCATGCTCGACGAGGAGGCCTGACCGATGACCGACGTCACGACCTGGACGGCCGCCCGTACGGCTGCATCCATCGCCTCCGGCGAGGTGTCGGCGGTCGAGGTGACGCAGGCTCACCTTGACCGCATCCATGCCGTGGACGACAAGGTGCACGCCTTCCTCTACGTCGACACCGACGGCGCCCTGGCCTCGGCCGCCAGGGTCGACGCCCTGCGCGGTTCCGGCGAGGTGCAGGGTCCGCTGGCCGGTGTGCCGCTGGCACTGAAGGACGTTCTCGCCCAACAGGGGGTCCCGACGACCTGCGGCTCCAAGATTCTCGAGGGCTGGCGCCCGCCCTACGACGCCACCGTGGTGACCAGGCTCAAGCGGGCCGGTGTGGTCATCCTTGGCAAGACCAACATGGACGAGTTCGCCATGGGCAGCTCGACCGAGAACTCCGCCTACGGCACGACGCACAACCCGTGGGACCTCGACCGCATCCCCGGTGGGTCCGGCGGTGGCTCGGCCGCTGCCGTCAGCGGCTACCTCGCGCCGCTCGCCATCGGCACCGACACCGGCGGCTCGATCCGCCAGCCAGCAGCCGTCACCGGCTCGGTCGGCGTCAAGCCCACCTACGGCGGAGTCAGCCGCTACGGGCTCGTCGCGTTCTCCTCGTCGCTGGACCAGGTGGGGCCCTGCGCCCGCACCGTGCTCGACGCAGCGCTGCTGCACGAGGTCATCGCGGGACACGACCCGATGGACTCGACCTCGGTTGATGTTCCCGTTCCGCAGGTCGTCGCCGCCGCCCAACGCCTCGACATCCGGGGGATGCGCGTCGGTGTGGTCAAGGAGCTGGACGGCGACGGCTACCAAGCAGGGGTACGCCAGCGTTTTGCCGAGGCCGTCGAGCTGCTGACGTCGCTCGGGGCCGACGTGGTTGAGGTGTCGTGCCCGTCGTTCGCCTACGCGATGCCGGCCTACTACCTGATCGCGCCGAGTGAGTGCTCGTCCAACCTTGCCCGCTTCGACGCGATGCGGTTCGGGATGCGGGTGGGCGACGACGGTGCGCACAGCGCCGAGGAGGTCATGGCGCTCACGCGCGCGGCCGGCTTCGGGCCCGAGGTCAAGCGCCGCATCATGCTCGGCACCTACGCCCTGTCCAGTGGCTACTACGACGCCTACTACGGTCAGGCACAGAAGGTGCGCACCCTGATCACCCGCGACTTCGCGGCCGCGTTCGAGCAGGTCGACGTCCTGGTCTCGCCGACGACGCCGACCACCGCGTTCCCGATCGGCGAGCGGGCGGACGACCCGTTGGCGATGTACCTCGCCGACCTGTGCACCATCCCGGCCAACCTTGCCGGCAACGCCGCGATGTCGTTGCCGTGCGGCCTCGCGCCCGAGGACGGGCTGCCGGTGGGCCTGCAGATCATGGCGCCGACCTTTGCCGACGACCGGCTGTACCAGGTTGGTGGCACGCTGGAGGCCGCGTACGTTGACCGTTGGGGACACCCACTGCTTGAGGAGGCACCGAGTCTATGAGCTTCGACACGGCCACGGCCAGACGGATCATCACCATCGTCGGTGGCACCGCTGCCGTCCTTGCCGGTTTCCGGGACCTCGCCAACCGCCGCAACGACGGGTCGCTGCTCGTGCTGCGCTCGTTGTTCCGGATCGGGCTGGCGGCCGTCGCCGTCGCCATCGCGCTGAAGGCAGCCGACGAGATCATCGAAGAGGTCGTCTAAGCGTGGCAACCCTCGTCCCGTACGACGAAGCCGTTCGCCGGTACGAGCCCGTGGTCGGCCTGGAGACCCACGTCGAGCTGGGCACGGCGTCGAAGATGTTCTGCGGCTGCTCAACGGTTTTCGGCGCCGAGCCGACGACGCAGACCTGCCCGGTGTGCCTTGGTCTGCCGGGGTCGATGCCGGTCGCCAACGAGGCTGCGATCCGCTACACCATCATGATCGGGCTGGCGCTGAACTGCTCCATCGCGGAGTGGTGCAGGTTTGCCCGCAAGAACTACTTCTACCCGGACATGCCGAAGAACTACCAGATCTCGCAGTACGACGAGCCGTTGTGCGTCGAGGGCTATCTCGACGTCGAGGTCGAGGGCGAGACGTTCCGGGTCGGCATCGAGCGGGTGCACCTCGAGGAGGACACCGGCAAGAGCCTGCACGTCGGCGGCTCGACCGGCCGGATCCATGGCGCGACGCACTCGCTGGTGGACTACAACCGGGCCGGCATCCCCCTGGTGGAGGTCGTGACCAAGCCGGTGCCGGGCACCGGCGCCAAGGCTCCGTTGGTCGCAAAGGCTTACGTGACAGCACTTCGCGATCTGATTCGCACGCTCGGGGCTTCCGACGTGCGGATGGAGCAGGGCTCCCTGCGTTGCGACGTCAACGTGTCGGTCAACCTGTCGGGGGCACCTGAGTGGGGCACGCGCAGCGAGACCAAGAACGTCAACTCGTTGCGCTCCGTCGAGCGCGCGGTCCGGTCCGAGATCGAGCGCCAGGCTGGCGTTCTCGACGAGGGTGGCCGGATCATCCAGGAGACGCGGCACTTCCACGAGGACAGCGGCACCTCGACCTCCGGCCGGTCCAAGGAGCAGGCCGAGGACTACCGCTACTTTCCCGAGCCCGACCTCGTGCCGATCGCGCCCAGCCGCGAGTGGGTCGAGGAGATCCGGGCCGGGTTGCCTGAGCTGCCGGCCGCGCGCCGGGCGAGACTTGCGGCCCAGCACGGTTTCTCGGACAAGGACATGCTCGACATGGCCAACGCAGGGGTAACCGACCTGGTGCTGGAGACCGCCGACGCTGGCACCACCGGGGCCAAGGCCCGCGGCTGGTGGCTCGCCTACCTGGTGGGCAAGTCCAACGCAGCCGGCATCGAGCCCACCGAGCTGGCCATCACGCCCGCGCAGGTCGCACGGGTCTCCCTGCTCGAGGACGAGGGCACGCTCACCAACGCCCTTGCCCGGCAGGTGGTCGACGCCGTCCTGGCCGGTGAGGGTGAGCCCGATGCCATCATCGAGGCGCACGGTTGGCGGGTTGCCGGTGAGGACACGCTGATGGCGGCGATTGACGACGTGCTCGCAGCACAGCCGGACACGGCTGAGAAGATTCGTGGCGGCAACATGGGCGCCGTCGGAGCACTCATCGGTGCGGTGATGAAAGCGACCGGGGGACAGGCCGACGCCAAGCGTGCGCGCGAGCTGATCCTGGAGCGACTGGGCGTCGGGTGAGCAGCACCGCCGCCGACCTCGCGATCGCCGAGCACGGTCCGATCCGTACCTTCAAGTACCGCCGTGGTCGGGTGACACTGGCACAGCAGACTGCGCTGGACACGTTGTGGCCGCGGCTCGGTCTCGACCTGGCCGACACAGTCCTTGACCCCCAAACACTTTTCGGCCGCAGGGCGCCGTTGGTGTTCGAGATCGGCTTCGGCATGGGCGAGACCACGATCGCGTTGGCGCTGGCCCAGCCGGAGCGGGACGTGATCGCCGTCGACGTCCACACGCCGGGGGCCGGGTCCCTGCTGCGCGGGCTGTCCGTTGAGGGCCTGACCAATGTCAGGGTTGGCGTTGGCGATGCGCTCGAGGTGCTGCGTGGCATGATTCCCAGCGGATCACTGGACGAGATCCGGGTCTTCTTCCCCGACCCCTGGCCGAAGACCAAGCACTTCAAGCGGCGGCTCTTCAACGAGGCGTTCGCTTCGCTGGCGGCGGCGCGGCTCAAGCCCGGTGGGGTTGTTCACCTGGCGACGGACTGGGGTCCGTACGCGGAGCAGGTGGTCGAGGTCATCGAAGCAGAACCGTTGCTGGTCAACGACTTTGGCGGCTTTGCCCCCCGTCCGGCAGATCGCCCGCTCACCCGGTTCGAGCAGCAGGGGCTGGCCAAGGGGCACGAGGTTTTCGACGTCATTGCCCACCGGACGGCGTAACGGCCGGGGCCTGAGAGCTGGGTAAACTCTGCTCGCATGAGACGAATCGCAGCGCTTGCCGCCGCCACCCTGTCCTGCAGCGTCCTGCTCCCCGTTGCTGTGGGCAACGCGGCGGCGGGGCAGGGCGACATCACGGCGGTTGGCAAGCCGGACACCGTGCACAAGCTGCAGCGGATGACCGTCACCGTCTGGGGAGCCTCGCCCGAGACCTACTACGTCACCTACCGCGAGATCCTGGCGTCGAAGCTGGCTTCGTCCCACTGTGCGCCCACGATGGCGACCAACGTTGACGCGCGGCTGTACGGGCCGGTCGCCTCGCGGGTTCGCTACCAGGGCACCAAGGTGCTCAAGCTGCAGCTGCACCTGGTCTGCGTCTATCGCGCCCCCGGCGGCTCGCTCAATCCGGCCAAGGCGCGGCTGAGCTCGATCGCAATGCTCGGCCAGTGGTTCCCCGGCGCCCCGCTGACGCCGACCAAGACGACCAAGGTGACGGCCAAGGCCACCCGCAGCGGCAGGACCGAGGTGCTGACGGGCACGACCAACGGCCCCTCCACCGTCGTCGTGGTGCAGGTGAAGTCCGGCGGGATCTGGCGGGTGGTCACGAGCACTCCGGTCAAGGCTCACCGCTACACCGCCAAGGTGCCAGCAGTCAGTGGGCAGCTGGTGCGGGTCCTCCTCCTGCCGACGGACGGCTACAAGGCTGCCGCGACCGCCGCGGTCCGCGTGCACTGAGCCTCTCTGCGCCGCAGGCATTGTTGACTTCAACCTTGCTTGAGGTTGCAGGCTGGTCGAACATCGGCCAGGGAGGTTGTCATCGCGACGGCAGTCGTGTTCGAGGAGTACGGCCCGCCGGAGGTCCTGCACGTGGTGGAGGTGCCCGTTCCGGAGCCCGGTGCGGATCAGGTGCTCGTACGAGTCAGGGCCGCGGGAGTCCAGCCGGTTGACGGACTGTTTCGCAGCGGCGTGATGGCCAACGTGGTGCCGGCGACGTTCCCGCAGCGCCTGGGCAACGAGTTTGCCGGCGTGGTCGAGGTCGCCGGTGGCCCTTGGCAGGTGGGCGACGAGGTCCTGGGCTGGGCTGAAAGAGCCTGCTACGCCTCACATGTCGTGGTTGCAGCCGACCACGTCGTGACCAAACCGCGGTCGCTGCCGTGGGAACAGGCCGGAGCGTTGTCGGCGTCCGGGCAGACTGCCGCGACCGCGCTGTCGTTCCTCGAGGTGGGCGCCGGCGACGTGCTGCTGGTGCACGCGGCCGCCGGAGGGGTGGGCACGATGGCGGTGCAGCTGGGTGTGGCCAGGGGAGCGCGCGTCATCGGCACTGCTTCGCCGGCCAACCATGACTATCTGCGCTCGCTCGGAGCGACACCGGTGGCGTACGGACCAGGCTTGCTGGAGGCCGTGCGAGAAGCGGCTCCGGAGGGCGTTGACGCCGCCCTGGATGCGGTCGGAACCGTTGAAGCATCGGAAGTTTCCGTCGCGGTGGTCAAGGACCGGGGACGGATCTGCACCCTGGTGTGGTCGACTGCGGCCACCGACCGGGGCATTCCGCGGATCGGTGCGCAGCGGTCGCCGGCTCAGCTGGAGGAACTACTCGCGCTGTGCGTGAGTGGAGCACTGCGGGTGACCGTGGCGGACAGGTATCCGTTGGCGGAAGCTGCTGCCGCCCACCGGCGGCTGGCCACCGGTCACGTGCGCGGCAAGCTCGTCCTCGTCAGCTAGGCAACGGTGGATAGGGGTAGCACTGTCCCGGCGGGTCCTCACCGACGAGGCCGTCGAGGGTCTCCCGGATGAGGTCGGCGTGGCCGACGTGCCGGGCGTACTCCTCGATGACGTCGACGAGGAGCCGGCGCAGGCTGGGTCGCTCGTCGGCGTCGTCCAGCACCCAGACCACGCGCCGGTCGAGACCGTCACCGGCCAGTGCCTCCGCAATCGCGGCGCGGGAGCGGATCACGGCGTCGTGCCACAGCGCGTACAGCCGCTCGGGCGGGTCGACGGCCGCCGAGTGCCACGGCCAGTCGCCATCAGCGTCCCAGTCCACCGTGTCCCACGGAGGGCCGGGTGGCCAGCCGTGCAGCATGGTGGAGAACTTGAGCTCCTCGACGAATGCCAGGTGCTTGAGCAGCCCGCCGATGGTGATCGCGGACGCGCCGACGGTTGCGCCGAGGCCGATCGGGTCGAGCCCGGCGACCTTCCAGGCGAACGTCGAGCGTTGGCGCTCCAGCGAACCCAGCAGGGTCTCGGCCTCGTCCCCCGCTGCGGGAGGTCCTACCGGAGGCTGCTCGGCCGTCATCTCCCGGACGCTATCCGCGGGCGCGAACCCCCGTCAACGCATGCGGAACGGGCCGGCACCTAGTCTGGGCGCATGGAAACTCGCGAGCTCGGCAGCACGGGGCGCACTGTCGGAGTCATCGGGCTCGGCACCTGGCAGCTGGGTGCCGACTGGGGCAACGTCGACGAGGACGAGGCGCTGTCCGTCATCACGGCGGCCGTCGACTCGGGCGTCACGTTCCTCGACACGGCTGACGTGTACGGCGACGGCCGGTCCGAGCGGGTCATCGGCAGGTGGCTGCGGGAGCACCCCGGCAGCGGGGTGACCGTGGCCACCAAGATCGGCCGTCGGGCCGATCCGGTGCTGGCCAGCTTCACCCCCGCCACCATGACCGCCTGGGTCGAGCGGTCGCGCGCCAACCTGGGTGTGGAGACGCTCGACCTGGTGCAGCTGCACTGCCCGGAGACCGCGGTCTACTCCGCCGACGCCGTCTTCGACGTGCTCGGGCAGCTGGTGGCGGACAAGGCGATCGCCTCGTACGGAGTTTCGGTCGAGACGTGTGCCGAAGCCTTGACCTCGATCGCCCGACCGGGGGTGTCGGCCGTACAGATCGTGTTCAACGCCCTGCGGCAGAAGCCGCTGGACGAGGTGCTGCCGGCTGCTGCTGACGCCGGTGTAGCGATCATCGCCAGGGTGCCGCTCGCCTCGGGCCTGCTGTCCGGCAAGTACGACGAGAGCACGACCTTCGGCGCGGATGACCATCGCCACTACAACCGGCACGGTGAGGCGTTCGACCAGGGGGAGACCTTCGCCGGGATCCCGTACGAGATCGGTCTGCAGGCAGTGCGGGAGCTCGCTCCGATCGTGCCGCCGGGAGAAACCATCGCGCAGTTCGCGTTGCGCTGGGTGATCGACCAGCCGGGAGTCAGCGTGGTGATCCCCGGTGCCCGAAACACCGGCCAGGCGCAGGGAAACGCAGCGGCGGCAGGCGTGCCGCCGCTGACGGTCGAGCAGGTGAACGCGGTGCGTGATGTCTACGACCGACTGGTCCGCCCGCACGTGCACGATCGTTGGTGAGACTTGCTTCGGTGGGTGCAGCACTCCGTTGTGCCGCACCCACCTCAGCCGTTCGTGGTCAGCTGACCTTTGCCGTCAGCTCTCCGAAGAGACCGTGGGCTTCATCACCGGGACCAGCCGTGAAGAGCACGGAATGGGGGTCACCGGCCACGCCGTTACCGACCATGAGTCCCCACAAGCCGGGGATCGTGATGGGCCTGCCGTTGCCGCGGAACAGGGTGCCGACGAACTTGCCGCTGCGCGCGTTGTAGGCGTGGATGCGGCCGTCACCGAAGTTGCCGACCAGCAGTGCTCCGGCGAACTTGCCCCACGTCCTTGGCGCAATGGTCATGCCCCAGGGCGAGTTGAGCACGCTGTGCATGACCAGGCGCTTGATCAGGTGGCCGTTGGGAGAGTAGACGTCCACCCAGCCGCGGCCGAGTCGTGCTGCGTCGTCCACCTTGTCGGCGTCCTGCTTGGCGTAGGTCACGTAGAGCGCGCCGCGCAGCTGCTGGACGTTGAACGGAGCGAAGCCTCTGGGGAGCAAGGCGTCCTTGAACGCACCGGCCCAGCGGACTCGCTGGAACTTGGCGTTGAAGACGTCAATCGTGCCGTGGTGGAAGTCCGCCGCGTAGAGGTACTGGTGCTTCTTGACGCTGGCGATGGCCAGGCCCTTGAAGATGGCGCCCGGCACGCGGGTCCCGACCTGGGCCATGGTCGAGCCGGGTGCGGGGACTCTGGGATTCCATCCGGTGATGTAGCCCGTCTCGGACGCGAAGATGAACTTCGCCGCCCCCGAGGCAAGGCCGTTCCTGACGACGAAGTCGGTGTCCGACGGGTTGAACACCTGCCCGGTGGGCTTACCCCAGGGGATGGTCACGGTCAGCGGAACCTTCGTCGCGGTCGGGGGAATCGTCGCCCCCTTGTACAGCGTGGTGTTGTCCGAGCCGTTGTTCGAGACCCACACCGGTGTGGCGGTCGCCCCTGTACCGAAGGACATGCCCCAAGGATTGATGAGGCTGGGATCGGTGACCGGCGCGACGCCGGGCTGGTCGGACACCAGGTTGGTCTGGGTGATTGCTACGCGATGTACCGCGGCCGAAGCCGTGCCGCCAGTGGCCAGCAAGCCTGCCGCCACGGTAGCCGATGCGCCTCCAGCTGCGATGCGTTGCCATGTGCCGCTCATGTCGCCTCCTCGCGAGACCTGGCAAGGGATTCCCGTCATCAGCGACGGTTGCCGGTCAAGCAGTGGCACGTACGGGGCCGGTGAGCGGTTCACTCACTCGGTGTGGCAGGTGCAGCCGGAGCTGTCGTCGTCGGGGTCGCCGCGGTAGTCGTGGGGGTGGGTGGTGACTTTGCGTCCGGTGGGGGTGGTCCATTCGATGACGCCGAGGCCGAGGGGTTTCGGGGTCCAGCCGGCGAAGGTTTTCGCGCGGTGGTGGCGTTTGGCCAGCGACGCGAGGTTGTGCGCTGAGGTTTCGCCGCCTGCCTTGGGGCCGAACGGGATCTGGTGGTCGTTCTCGCAGCTGGTGGCGGGGGTGGTGGCGCCGGGGAACCGGTCGGTGACGTCGCGGGCTTTGACGAACCGGTCCAGCTGGGTGTCGGGGCGGTAGGTCTGGTCGCCGCGGTTGAGCAGGTAGCCGGTGACCGGTTCGTGGACGAACAGCCGCCACTGGGCGTCGGCGGCGAGCTCTCGGGCGACCTGGGCGGGGATCGGGCCGAACCGGCCGAGGGTGCCGGGGTGCTCGCGCAGGTGCAACAAGGTGGGCAGGTCGATGGTGACCTGCACGTGCACGTCGCGGTTCTTTGGGCCGGGACGGGTCGGCCGGGTCGGGGCCGAGGACGTACCAGGCCAGCGCGTCGGCGCGGCGCTGGTCCTTGGTCCGCAGCACCGGCCGGGCACCCACCCCTGGGATCCCTCAGCGTGTCGCCGTCCGGTCCCGGTGGCCGCGCAGCGCCTGTGGGCTTTGCGGGCGGCCCGGTCCGCGTGGCGAACTCTTTGGCTTTCGCGTCCAGCCGGGCGTCCAGGGCGATCATCAGCGCCGGTGGCAGCGCGGCTTCCAGCAGCAGCAGGCCGGGTTCCCGCTCGGAGCGTTCGACCACCACCCGCCGGTTCGCCCGGCCCTGCCGGTGCTTACGCTCGGCGGCGGCGGGGTCGGCGTTGATCACCTGCCGGCCGATGCACGCGACCAGGTTCGGTGCCTTCATGGTCGCGGCTTTCGGCAGCACGTAGCACTCGACCCGCCGGGCGATCTCCTCGTCGAGGTGCTCGGTGTGCTTCACGATCAGCCGGGCCTTGTACTCACTCAGCCACCCGGCGGCCAGCGCCGCACCGGTCGCCGCGAGGGTGCCGGCCAGGGCGCTGGCGTCGTGGAGGCGGTTGCGGGTGAACGCCTCCGACGCCCCGATCGCGAGCACCAGCTGGTGCACCGCCCAGTCATCGGCGCGGTAGTCACCGCTGTCGGCCCGCGGCGGCGGGGTGGCCCCGGCGAAGGTGACCATCGCGGTGTTGCGCCGCGCGGCCAGCCAGGACTGCTGCGGCTCCCACAGCTCGACCACGGTCAGCCGCTCATCCGCGGTCAGCACCATGGTGTCCAGCTGGGTCAGCAGGCGTTGCGCGTCCGGCCCCGGCCCGACCAGCTCCACCTCGACGATGATCTCCGCGACGCTGGCCGGCACCCAGCCGCCGCTGGCCGGATCGGTGACCGGCACCGAGCCGTCGTACACGTCAGCGCCGTCAACCCGGTCCGCGTCGGCGAGCTCAGCTTCCAGGCAGCGCCGGATCGGCGTCCCACCAGTCGAAGTCGCCGCCGAAGTCCATAACCCGAACCTACCGATCACCACCGACAGAAACCGTGCCCGCCCCAGCCCGCGAACGAACTACTTCGCCTATTTGTCAAGCAAAGTAGACGCCGTTGATGGCTTGTTCAGCGAAGGTGAAAGCCGACCGGCGGTAGGGTCGTACCGGCCCGATCCAAACTGTCAGCCGACGCACGAGGGGGCAGCCGTGGACGAGGTGCCGTTCGACGCTGGGGAACGCGCGATGCTGCTCGGCTTCCTGCAGCGTCAGCGCGACCTCGTGCGGTGGAAACTCGAGGGCCTGAGCGATCACGCGGCAAGCCGGGTCGAGACCACCACGGGTCTGACCGTCGCCGGGATCGTGGACCATCTCACCGACGTCGAGCGGTCCTGGGTGCGCCGATGGTTCGCAGGGAGGCGCGGGCTGCACGTCGGCGGCGTGGACGGCGACCACGTCAGCCGGCCGACCGGGCTGCACGATGCGAGGCTCAGCGAGCTGCTACGCGCCTACGCCGACGAGTCGCGGCGGTGCGACGAGATCATCGCCGAGCACTCGCTGGACGACACCGCGGTCAGCGGCGGTCGGACGCTGCGCTGGATCGTGCACCACCTGATCGAGGAGACCTCGCGTCATCTCGGCCACCTCGACCTGCTCCGCGAGCTGGCGGACGGTCAGGTCGGTGAGGCCCCGCCGAGCTCGTGAAACGCAAAGAGGCACCGTCCGCACGGACGGTGCCTCGAGCGAAGCGGAAAACTAGGCGTCGGCGCCGACGGCCTTGGCCATCGCGGACTTCTTGTTGGCAGCCTGGTTGGCGTGGATGACGCCCTTGCTCGCGGCCTTGTCGAGACGGCGCGACGCGTCACGGAAGGAGGTCAGCGCGGCCTCGCGGTCGCCGCCAGCCACGGCCTCACGGAACTTACGGATGTAAGTCTTGAGCTCGGACTTGACCGCCTTGTTGCGCAGGCGGGCTTCCTCGTTCTGGCGGTTGCGCTTGATCTGCGACTTGATGTTGGCCACAAGTAACCCTTGTTAGTGATGTCAGCGTCGAAAGGTGCGGGCACGCGGAGACAGAAACGGCACGCGCGCGAGGAAACACAGTACCAGCGTCGGCCTGCCCGTCCAAAGCGCGTGACGCCGGCCCGGTCAGCCCCGAGAGGCGAGCCAGTCGCCGACCAACGGCACCAGTGCGGGGCCCAGGCCGGCCACGAGGTCGTTGCGCTGCCCCTCGAGCACGCGGATGTCGGCCTGCGGGACGGCTGCGCCGAACCGCGCCCGCCCCCGAGCCTGCAGCTCCCGTACCGATTCAGGCTCGTCGGCGGTGAGCAGCAGCACCGGGCGGCCGGAAGCGGCGAGTGCCGGCCAGGTTGAGGACACCGGCTCGTCGACGAGCCCCTGGACTGCGCCGCCGTAGGTCGAGGGCCGCAACCGCGGAACCACCCTGCCGCGGTTGCGCCGCAGACCCGCGGTCCAGGAGGCTTCGAGCTCCGGGGTCCAGGCCGGGTAGTCGTCGCTGACGGCGTTGAGGGCCTCGTCCAGGGTGCGGAAGCGAAAACCCTCGATCGAGCGGCTGGCTGCCCGCACCCGATCCCTCAGCCTCGCTTTGGCCTCGAACGCGGGGGAGTCGCTGGGGTCGATGTGCCCGGCGTCGAGCAGGACCAGCGGCCGAGACCCGCTCCGGGGCGAGGGCGGTGAGGTGACATGCCAGGGTCGCGCCCCACGAGAGGCCCACGACCGCGACCTCGACCAGGGCCAGCCGGTCGAGCAGCGACAACAGCAGGCCGGCCAGCTCGCCCGGCCGGTACTGCTCGGCCGGCCACGGCTTGGAGCCGCCGAAACCGGGCAGGTCCGGCGCGAGCACCCTCAGGTCGTAGGTCTGCGCCAAACCGGACCCGAGCCCGGCGAGGTGCAACGAGGATCCGGCGATCCCGAGCTGGTGCAGCATCAGGACGGCCGTGTTGGCGACGGGGTGCGGGTCGCCCCACTGCCGAAGGAACACGTCCGCCTGACGGTGGTCGTGCTCCAGCTCGACTATGCCTTGGACCGTAGCCGTACCCACTGCGCTCCGCTCTCCTATAGTCGCGCGGTCATGGGAGAATAAGGCCCCCGCCCAGCCCGCACCCGATCGAGACGGATCGCCCGCGTTGTCCCAAGCCAGATCTTCCGACCCGAGCCGTACCGACCCGGCGCGCATCCGCAACTTCTGCATCATCGCCCACATCGACCACGGCAAGTCCACTCTGGCCGACCGGATGCTCCAGGTCACGGGTGTCGTCGACGGCCGTCAGATGCGGGCGCAGTACCTCGACCGGATGGACATCGAGCGCGAGCGCGGCATCACGATCAAGTCCCAGGCGGTGCGGCTGCCGTTCAAGGCCGACGACGACCTGGACTACGTGCTCAACCTGATCGACACGCCAGGGCACGTCGACTTCACCTACGAGGTGTCGCGCAGCCTGGCCGCTTGCGAAGGCGCGATCCTGCTCGTCGACGCAGCCCAGGGCATCGAGGCGCAGACGCTGGCCAACCTCTACCTCGCGCTGGAGAACGACCTCGTCGTCGTCCCCGTGCTCAACAAGATCGATCTCCCCGCCGCCCAGCCGGAGAAGTACGCGGCGGAGCTGGCGCACATCATCGGCTGCGACCCCGACGACGTGCTCCGGGTGAGCGCCAAGACCGGCGACGGTGTCCCCGAGCTGCTCAACCGGGTCGTACGCGAGGTCCCGCACCCGGTCGGCGACGCGGACGCCCCGGCGCGCGCGCTGATCTTCGACTCCGTCTACGACACCTACCGCGGCGTCGTCACCTACATCCGCGTCGTCGACGGCGTGCTCACCCCCCGCGAGCGCATCCTCATGCACTCGACCCGCGCCACCCACGAGCTGCTCGAGATCGGCGTGATCTCCCCCGACCCGAAGCCCACCAACGGCCTCGGCGTCGGTGAGGTGGGCTACCTCATCACCGGCGTCAAGGACGTCAGGCAGTCCCGCGTCGGCGACACCGTCACCGACGCCGCCAAGCCGGCCAAGGAGTCGTTGGGCGGCTACAAGGATCCCAAGCCGATGGTGTTCTCCGGCCTCTATCCGATCGACGGCTCCGACTACCCCGACCTGCGCGAGGCGCTCGACAAGCTCCAGCTCAACGACGCGTCGCTGGTCTACGAGCCCGAGACCTCCGCGGCGCTCGGCTTCGGCTTCCGCTGCGGCTTCCTCGGCCTGCTCCACCTCGAGATCGTCCGCGAGCGGCTCGAGCGCGAGGCCGGCCTCGACCTCATCTCGACCGCGCCCAACGTCGTCTACCGCGTGGTCAACGACGACGGCACCGAGGTCATCGTCACCAACCCCAGCGAGTTCCCGGCCGGCGGCAAGATCTCCGACGTCTACGAGCCGATCGTCCGCTCGACGATCCTGGCGCCGAGCGAGTACGTCGGCACGATCATGGACCTCTGCCAGGGCCGCCGCGGCACGATGAACGGCATGGACTACCTGTCCGAGGACCGGGTCGAGCTGCGCTACACGTTGCCGATGGCCGAGATCGTGTTCGACTTCTTCGACGCGCTGAAGTCCCGTACGAGGGGCTACGCGTCGCTGGACTACGAGCCGATCGGCGAGCAGGCAGCCGACCTGGTCAAGGTCGACATCCTGCTCCAGGGCGAACCGGTCGACGCGTTCAGCGCCATCGTGCACAAGGACAAGGCCTACGCCTACGGCGTCGAGATGACCAAGAAGCTGCGCGAGCTCATCCCGCGCCAGCAGTTCGAGGTGCCGATCCAGGCCGCGATCGGCAGCCGGATCATCGCCCGCGAGTCCATCCGCGCCATCCGCAAGGACGTGCTGGCCAAGTGCTACGGCGGTGACATCACCCGCAAGCGCAAGCTGCTCGAGAAGCAGAAGGAGGGCAAGAAGCGGATGAAGATGGTCGGCCGGGTCGAGGTGCCCCAGGAGGCCTTCATCGCTGCTCTGTCGACGTCCGGCGAGGTCAAGGACTGATGGCGTCGTACGCTGAGGACGTGACCGAGCCCGAAGCCCCCGTCACCAGGGGCGCGACCTATCCACAGCTGCTGGTCGGCGTGCTGGTCTTCATCGTCGCCTCTTTCGTCGCACTGCTGGCCGCCGGCAGCTGGGGTGTGCCCGGCGTCTTCCTGGCCGCGCTGATCGAGGCGGCGGCGATCGTCTGGATCTACCGCTGGTGCGAGGCCTAGCCGGTGCCCTCGGCGCTGCCTGACGGCGAAGCCGCACCGCTCGATGGTCACCTCCCCCCGCAGGCCCTGGCCGGCCGGCAGTCCCGGCCGTTCGGCGTCTACGTCCACGTACCGTTCTGCGCGACCCGCTGCGGCTACTGCGACTTCAACACCTACACCGCGACCGAGCTCGGCGGTGGTGCCTCGCAGGACGCTTACGCCGGCACGGTCGCGGCCGAGATTGCGCTAGCAGCGAGGGTTCTCGGCGAGCCCTCACCGGCCGAGACCGTCTTTTTCGGAGGTGGCACTCCCACCTTGCTGCCCGCCGCCGACCTCGTGGCAACGCTTGCTGTCGTACGGGACACTCTCGGGCTGGCACCCGGCGCCGAGATCACCACGGAGGCCAACCCGGAGTCGGTCGACGAGGCCTACCTCGCCGAGCTGCGGGCCGGCGGGTTCACCAGGGTGAGCTTCGGCATGCAGAGCGCCCGGCCGCACGTGCTGGCCCTGCTCGACCGCAGGCACACCCCCGGTCGCTCGGCCGCGGTCGTCGCCGAGGCCCGCCGGGCCGGCTTCGAGCACATCAACCTGGACCTCATCTACGGCACCCCCGGCGAGACCGATGACGGACTGGCGCGCCTCCCTGGACGCAGCCGTCGCCGCCGGGCCGGACCATGTCAGCGCCTACGCCCTCATCGTCGAGGACGGCACCCGGCTGGCCGGCCAGGTCCGTCGCGGTGAGCTGCCGATGCCCGACGACGACGTGCTGGCCGACCGCTACCTCATCGCCGACGACGCCCTCTCCGCCGCTGGACTGCACTGGTACGAGGTCTCCAACTGGGCGTCGTCCGAGGCCGGCCGGTGCCGTCACAACGAGCTCTACTGGCGAAGCGCCGACTGGTGGGGCTTCGGTCCCGGTGCCCACAGCCACGTCGGCGGGGTCCGGTTCTGGAACGTCAAGCACCCCAGCGCCTACGCCGCCAGGCTGGCAGAGGGCGCCAGCCCTGCCGCCGCCCGCGAGCTGCTCACGGGTGAGGACCGCCGGGTCGAGCGGGTGCTGCTCGAGACCCGGCTGCGGGACGGCCTCGATCCGGGGCTGCTCACCCGAAGCGGAGTCCTGGCCGGCGAGCGGCTGGTGACCGACGGACTGCTGGAGCCGGAGAACGGGCGCTGGGTGCTGACGCTGCGCGGGCGGCTGCTCGCCGACGCGGTGGTACGGGCCCTGCTCGACTGACGCCCCGTTCAGACCACCGGGCGGGAGTCCCGGCGGAGCAGGTAGGTCAGCGTCGTGGAGATGATCGAGATCAGGATCGCCGCCCAGAAAGCGGCCCAGAAGCCGTCGACGTCAAGGTCGCTGCTCAGCCACGCGGTGATGCCGATCATCAGCGTGTTGACCAGCAGGGCGAACAACCCGAACGTGAGCAGGATCAGCGGCAGGGTGAGGACCCGCAGCACCGTGCCGAGGAGGGCGTTGACCAGGCCGAACAGCAGGGACACCCACAAGACGCCGACGAGACCGCCGTTCAGGTCGACTCCAGGCAGGAGCCAGCCGGTCACCGCGACGGCGACCGCCAGGATGAGCCAGGAACCGAGCAGCTGCTTGATCATGTAGCCGTCCTCCGCAGGCCGATGGGTGATCGTAGTCTGTCATTGCTGGCCCGGTTTGCGCCCGTGCAGTACGGTTTGGATCTCCAGGGGCAGGCTCAGGTTCAGGTTGGCGGCGTGTGTGACCGTTCCTTCGCAGCGACTGCTGCCGGTGGAATCGCTGCGCCAGGTGCCACCCCGAGTGAGCAGCAAGGTTGCTGTCGCTCTTCCGCCGAGCCACGTCGTCTCGCGCCCGCGGCTCAACGACCGGCTGAACGAGGGCGCCCGCGGCCCGCTGACCCTCGTTGCGGCTGGCCCCGGCTCGGGCAAGACCGTGCTCGTCAGCGACTGGGCGACGGCGCAGACCCTGCCGACCGCTTGGGTCTCGGTCGAAGCCTCCGACAACGATCCGCACCGGTTCTGGACGCTGGTCGGTCAGGCTCTGGCGACCTCTGGCATCGTCTCAGAGGCTGATGCGCTGGCCGGTCTGCCGCACGACCGTACGGACGCCGGCCCGTTCCTCGTGGCGTTGCTGGACGCGGTGCCCGGCACGGCCGAGTTCGCGCTGGTCATCGACGACGCGCACGTGCTCAGCAGCGAGATCGTGCTGGCCGAGCTCGACGCCGTCATCCGCTACGCCTCGCCCCGCTGGCACCTCGTCCTGACCGCCCGCAGCGATCCCTTGCTGCCGCTGCACCGCTACCGTCTCGCCGGCGACATGGTCGAGGTGCGGGCCGGCGACCTGGCGATGACCAGGGCCGAGGCGCAGGCCCTGCTGACCGCCCACGGAGTCAGCCTGCGCGGGCCGGAGCTGGCGATGCTGACCAGACGCACGGAGGGCTGGGCGGCTGGTCTGCGGCTCTCTGCGATGAGCATGGCCGGATCCGACGACCCGGAGCAGTTCGTCACTCAGCTCACGCTCGACCAGGGGAGCGTCGGGGAGTACCTCATCGAGGAGGTGCTCAACCGTCAGCCCGACCGCGTACGCCGGTTGCTGATCCAGAGCAGCTTTCTCGAGGGCATCAACGGGTCGCTCGTGGCGGCCGTGACCGGCATCGAGGACAGTGCCGAGCTCCTGGCCGACCTGGCCAGGACCAACTCTTTCGTCCTGGTGGACCGGCAGCGGCCCGACCACTACCGCTTCCATCAGCTCTTCGAGGAGATCCTGCGCCACCTGCTCCGCTCCGAGTACGGCGCGCAGCTGCCGGACCTGCGCTGCCGAGCGGGGGCCTGGTACCTCGCGCACGACGATCCCGCCGCCGCGATGCGGTTCGTGATCGAGGCCGGTGACCTCGACCAGGCGGCTTCGGTGCTCGTGCACGGTGGATTTGCCAGGGCGTTCGTCGAGCGGCTGCACCCGGCCGAGCTCGGTCTGACCGGCGAGCTCAGCTTTGCCGACGAGCGGGCACGGGGCCTTGGCGACGGGGAACGCGAGGTCGCCGCGGCGGTCGTTGCTGTGATGTCGGGGCAGCTCGGGCTGGCGGCATCCCACCTGAGCGTGGCCCGTACCCGGGGATTGAGCGCCGATGTCGAAGCGACCGCTCTGCTGGTCGAGATCGCGGCTGCGCAACGTGCCCAGGCGCTGCCCGAGCTCGACCGGGTCGCCGCGTCCCTGTTCGCCGGCGAGCGGCCCGCGGGTGGGGTTCTCGCCACCGCCGGTCTGCTGGCGGCCGTCCAGCTGCGTCAGGCAGCCGCGCGGTTGTGGGAGTACGGCGCCGGGCAGCAGGTCGAGGCGCTGCTGGTGGAGGTCACCGCGCAGGCGCACCGCGAGGGTGTGGTGAGCCTCGAGCTCGAGAGCCTCGCCTTCCTGCAGCTGTCGTACGCGATCTCGGGTCGCAGCGAGCATGCCAAGGACTGTGAGGTCAGGGCGCACCTGCTGCTGCGCAGGTTCCCGCAGCTGCAGCGTTCCAGCGTGCAGCACCTCGCAACGACGGTCGTGGCATTCCTGCGGATGGATCTCGGTTCCGCGGCCAAGGCCGTGCGCCGAGCCAAGCAGACCGCGAACCCGCAGGCGGATCCGGCCTTGGCTGCCGCTGTCGAGCTGTGGCAGGCCAGGGTGGTGCTGGCCGCCGGCCAGGTCGCCGATGCCTACCTGCACCTGCGTTCGGCCCCGGAGCTGTCCATCGAGCTGCCCGGCCAGCTCAGCCAGGCCCGCTGCCAGGCCCTGGCCGAGATCGAGACCCGGATGGGGCGGCCCAACGCCGCGCTGAAGGTCCTGGCCGAGGCCGGTCCGGTTGCCTCGTCGCCGGTGCTCGCGGTGATGGCCGCCAGGGCCCATCTCGCGCTCGGCGACAGCGACGCCGCGGCCGAGGTGCTCCGACCCGTGCTCACCGCGTCGGAGCCCACGGCCGCGCTGCCGGTGCTGGTCGCAGCGTTGCTCACCTCCGCCAAGGTGGCCGAGCTCCGTGGCGACGAGCCCAAGGCGGTCCAGGAGGTGCTGCGCGCCACCGGGCTCGCCGGCGAGGCGATCACGTTCCCGTTCGTCGACGCGCTGCCGATGCTGTCCGGCCTGCTCGCTCGCCACCCGGAGGTCGCGGCAGCGTGGCCGGCGGACGAGGCCGAGCGCGGTCCGCTCGCCGGCGCCCCCCGTCCTTCGTCGCAGTCCCTGGCAGAGCCGTTGACCGACCGTGAGACCGCGGTGCTGCGCCGGCTGGCCACCACGATGACCGCGGCGGAGATCGGCGACGAGCTCTGCGTGTCCATCAACACGATCAAGACCCACATCGCGGCGATCTATCGCAAGCTGCCGGCGGCTGGTCGCCGGGACGCGGTGGCCAGGGCAAGGGCGCTCGAGCTGCTCTGAGCGCGCGGGATCCGTACCGCGTATCATTGGCACTCGACAAACGGGAGTGCCAACAGCCCCCTTGGTCCAGCGGGAGGTGACCCATGCTCGACGACCGCAAGCTCGAAGTTCTGCGCGCGATCGTGGAGGACTACGTCTCCACGCAGGAGCCGGTGGGGTCCAAAGCCCTGGTCGAGCGGCACAACCTCGGCGTGTCCCCGGCGACCATCCGCAACGACATGGCCGCGCTCGAGGAAGAGGGCTACATCGCCCAGCCGCACACCAGTGCCGGCCGGGTGCCCACCGACAAGGGTTACCGGCTGTTCGTCGACCGACTGTCCACGGTCAAGCCGCTGTCGTCGCCGGAGCGCCGCGCGATCCAGACGTTCCTCGAGGGTGCAGCCGACCTCGACGATGTCGTCCTTCGTACGGTCAAGCTGCTCGCCCAGCTGACCCGTCAGGTCGCCGTCGTGCAATATCCCTCGCTGTCCCGGTCCTCGGTACGCCACGTCGAGGTGGTCAAGCTCGCCCAGAGCCGGTTGCTCCTCGTTCTCATCACCGACACCGGTCGGGTCGAGCAGCGGGTGGTCGAGCTGCCCGGTGCGGTGAGCGACGCGGCGGTCGGCGACCTGCGCTCCACCCTCAACTCGCACATGACCGGCCGACCGCTCGTCGACGCCGGCACGTTGATCCTGGGACTGCCGCAGCAGGCCGACAGCGACGAGGACCGCACCGTGATGACCGCCGTCGTCGCGTCGATGCTCGAGACGCTCGTCGAGCGCTTCGAGGACCGGATCGTCCTTGCTGGTACGGCGAACCTGACCCGCTCGGCCTACGACTTCCCGTTCACGATCCGCCCCGTCCTCGAGGCGCTCGAGGAGCAGGTGACCCTGCTCAAGCTGTTCGGCGAGGCGGTCGACCCGACCAGGGTCAGTGTTCGGATCGGCGAGGAGAACCCCGAGGGCCTGACCACGACAGCCGTGGTCTCGACGGCGTACGGAGCCCAGAGCCGACCGCTGGCCGGTCTGGCCGTGCTCGGACCGACGCGGATGGACTACCCCGGCGCAATCGGCGCGGTGGGAGCAGTAGCCCGGTACGTCGGGCAGATCCTGGCGGAGGACTGATCAGCGCGTGGCAACCAGCACCGGTGACTACTACGAGATGCTCGGCGTCGCGCGTGAGTCGACGCCTGAGGAGATCAAGAAGGCCTACCGCCGACTTGCTCGCACCTTGCACCCCGACGTCAACCCCGACCCGGCGGCCCAGGAGCAGTTCAAGGCCCTGACCTTGGCCTACGAGGTGCTGTCCGACCCGCAGAAGCGCGAGATGTACGACCTCGGCGGCGACCCGTTCAGCAGCGGCGGCGCCGGTGCCGGCAACTTCCAGGGGTTCGGCGGCCTCGGCGACATCATGGACGCGTTCTTCGGCGGCGGTGGCGGCAGCAGGGGCCCGCGCTCCCGGGTGCGTCAAGGCGCGGACGCGTTGCTGGCGATCGAGCTCGACTTGGCCGAGACCGCCTTCGGTGTCGACAAGGAGCTGACCGTCGAGACGGCGGCAGTGTGCACCTTGTGCTCCGGCGCCGGCACTGCCGCGGGCACCCACGCCGAGACGTGCCCGACCTGCAAGGGACGCGGCGAGATCCAGCTGGTTCAGCGGAGCTTCCTCGGCCAGGTCATGACCACCCGGCCGTGCCAGGAGTGCCGCGGGACCGGTTCGCTGATCAAGCACCCGTGCCCGGAGTGCGCCGGCGAGGGCCGGGTGCGCGCCCGCCGGACACTCACGGTCAGTGTGCCTGCCGGCGTGGAGAACGGGATGCGGATCCGGTTGACCGGTCAGGGTGAGGTCGGCCCCGGTGGCGGCCCCGCCGGCGACCTCTACGTCGAGATCCACGAGCGCGACCACCCGGTGTTCACTCGCGAGGGCAGCGACCTGCACTGCAAGGTGACGCTGCCCATGACCGCCGCCGCGTTGGGCACCTCGCTCAAGCTCGAGACCCTCGATGGCGAGGAGCAGGTCAACATCAAGCCGGGCACCCAGTCGGCGACGGTGATCACCTTGCGGGGCCAGGGTGTTCCCCGGCTGCGCGGGTCCAGCCGCGGTGACCTGCACGTTCACGTCGAGGTCGTCACGCCGACCAAGGTCGACGCGGAGCAGGAGCGGTTGTTGCGTCAGCTCGCCCAGCTGCGCAACGAGGAGCACCCCGACGGCAACGCGCCGGTGGGGACCAACCTGTTCGGCCGGCTGCGCGGCGCCTTCAAGTGACCGCCCCGGTTTTCGTCGCGGATCTCAGCGGTGCCGCGACGGGGGCCGTTGTCCGTCTCGACGGGCCGGAGGGTCGCCACGCGGCCGTCGTACGGCGGCTGGTCGCGGGGGAGCGGGTCGACCTCACCGACGGCCACGGCGGTTTGGCGGAGTGCCTGGTCGCGGCGGTCTCCAGGGACGGACTCGAGCTGGAAGTGCTGCTACGCAAGGACTCTGCTGGCCCGGCGTTGCAGTTGACCGTCGTCCAGGCGCTGCCCAAGGGCGACCGCGGCGAGCTGGCTGTCGACCTGCTGACCGAGGTCGGTGTTGACCGGATCGTGCCCTGGGCCGCCTCCCGCTGCGTCACGCAGTGGAAGGGCGAGCGTGGCGACAAAGCGCTCGAGAAGTGGCGCGGCCATGCTCGTGAGGCGGGCAAGCAGTCGCGGCGGGTGTGGTTCCCCGAGGTGACCGCCGCGGCTTCCACTCGTACCGTGAGCTCGATGCTGGCGGAAGCCTCACTGGCGGTGGTGCTGCACGAGTCGGCCACGACTTCCCTTGCTGCACAGACAATCCCGACGGCCGGCTCGGTAGTGCTCGTGGTTGGGCCCGAGGGCGGCATCAGCGAGGACGAGCTCGCCGCGTTCGCTGCGGCTGGGGCGCTCGTCGCCCGCATGGGTCCCACCGTGATGCGCACCTCAACCGCCGGAGTCGCGGCGGCCGCCGCGATTTTGACCCGCACCGCGCGCTGGGCCTGATCTGCTCTCCGCGCGTGTATGACCTGCTGATGAGTTGACGGCCCAGAATGCCGCAGCTCAGGAGTTGCGGGCTTGTGTGCCCGCAGGTCATCAGCAGGTCATACACGTCGGGGGAGAGTTATCCGGTCGCCCGGTTGAGGGCCGAGACGATGGCTTGTACGGACGCCGTGAGCACAGACGTGCTGATGCCGACGCCCCAACGGGTGCGTCCGTCGTAGCGGCACTCGAGGTAGGCCGCGGCCCGGCTGGACTGGCCGCGGGTCAGTGCATGTTCGCTGTAGTCGAGGATCTCGACCACGAACCCGGCTCCGCTCAGTGCCGTGACGAAGGCGTCGAGCGGCCCACTGCCCTCACCGGCCACCTTGGTCTCGATCCCGTCCACCGAGAGCACCGCCGTCACCTTGTGCGGCTGGGCCGAGCCCTCGTACACCTCCCAGTCCAGCAGCTCCACCGGGCTCGCCCGGTCGACGAACTCAGCGTCGAACAGCTCGCCGATCCGCTCCGGCGAGATCTCACCGCCGGAGGCCTCGCTGTCGACCTGCACGACCCGCGACAGCTCCACCTGCAGCCCGCGCGGGAGTACGAATCCTCGTTCGTTCTCCAGCAGGTAGGCCACTCCGCCCTTGCCGGACTGGCTGTTCACCCGGATCACGGCCTCGTACGTCCGACCCACGTCGTGCGGGTCGATCGGCAGGTAGGGCACGTTCCAGGTGTCGGACGCTGCGGCCTCGTGGTGCGCCAGGCCCTTCTTGATCGCGTCCTGGTGAGTGCCCGAGAATGCCGTGTAGACAAGGGATCCGGCGTACGGGTGCCGCTCCGGCACGTCGAGCTGGTTCACGAACTCGACCGTGCGGCGGATGGCGTCGATGTCGGAGAAGTCGACCATCGGGTCGATTCCCTGCGAAAAGACGTTGAGGGCCAGGGTGACCAGGTCGACGTTGCCGGTGCGCTCCCCGTTGCCGAACAGGCAGCCCTCGACCCGCTGCGCGCCAGCGAGCACCGCCAGCTCTGCAGCCGCAACCCCGGTCCCGCGGTCGTTGTGCGGGTGCACGGACAGGATCACCGAGTCGCGCCGGGCCAGGTTGCGGTGCATCCACTCGATCTGGTCGGCGTAGACGTTGGGGGTCGCGAACTCCACCGTTGCCGGCAGGTTGTGAATGACCGGCCGCTCCGGTGTCGCGTCCCACAGCTCCGTCATGGCGTCGCAGACCTCGAGGACGTAGTCCGGCTCGGTCAGGTTGAACACCTCGGGCGAGAACTGGAACCGGATGTTGGCGTCCGGGTAGCGCTCGGCGCCGCGAAGCACGTCACGGCCGGCGTCCAGGATCAGCTGGAGCAGCTCCGCTCGGGAACGGCCGAGCACGACGTCGCGCCAGGCCGGCGCGGTCGCGGTGTACATGTGGACGACCACGTTGCGCAGGCCGTCGATGGAGTCGTAGGTCCGCTCGATCAGGTCGGTACGGGCGGCGGTGAACACCACGATCGTGACGTCATCGGGCACGGCGCCCTCGGTGGCGATCTGCCGTACGAAGTCGAAGTCGATCTGGCTGGCGGACGGGTAGCCCACCTCGATCTCCTTGAACCCCATGGCAAGGAACAGGTCGAACATCAGCCGCTTGCGGGCCGGGTCCATCGGCTGGGCCAGGGCCTGGTTGCCGTCGCGGAGGTCGACCGGCACCCACAGCGGCGCGCCTTCGAGGGTGTTGTCCGGCCACGCGCGCTGCCGGTTGGGCACGTCGACCCGGTCGTGCGCGGGCTTGTAACGATGGAAGGGCATCTGGCTGCCGCGCTGCGGATTCCAGTGCGGGGCTGCGGGTGGGACCGCGCCGACGGGCGTGCTGAGAGTGTCAAAACGGTTGCTGCTCATGGGCTTTTGCTCCAGCCGGGACTCGAGAGAATCGACCGGCAACGCGACACAGCCCCACAGCGGGGGGCCGGTCGGTCAGGCCCCGCTGTGGCGGCTGAGAAGCAGCAGCACGTTCAGCGTCACGTTGACGACGCTACCAGGAAGCGCCGGTCATCGAAACCGGCAACGGCTTGGCGGCGCCCGTACCGGACCAGGACCAGCCCTTACCGGCCCCGTCGGTCAGCAAGACCTTGGTACCGGTCGGGTCCAGGTCCACCGTCGCGAGCTGGCTCGAGTCCGTGACCGAGAACAGTGTCGTGGGGGCTCCGGCGCCGTGCTGACGCTGGACCTTGAGGGTCTGCCCGTCTGAGGTGACGGTGACCAGGTCGCCGTTGGCGGCGTAGGTCGCACCCACGCACTCGGTGCCGTCCGTGCCGGCGCAACCGGCCGGCACGGTGCCGTCCTGATAGGAGGAGTGCGGCCCACCTTGCTTGAAGACGAACACGTTGCCCTGCGTGCCGGTACGGACGAAGGCGGCGACGGAGGTGCCGTCCGGCGAGATGGCCACGGTGCGGGCGTCGGGCGGGATCGCCGGCGTAGTGATCTTGCCACCGTGCCAGGTGAGGGTCTGGGCACCGCTGCAGGTCGTCGAGACGTAGGACAGGTGCTCGGCGTGCGGTCCCGAGATGGAGAACGCGCTGATGTTCGAAGCGGCTGTGCTCACCACCTGCGGGCTGCCGGAGCCGTCCGCCGGCGTGCGCATGATGACGCCGGAGCAGTTCGGGCCGGTCTTGAGGTAGTACACCCATTGGCGGTCGTCGCTCACGGCGACCTGCGTGGCACCGCTCGAGTCGCCCGCCAATGGGTGTACCTCTGTGTCGGTCGCGGCGTCGTAGACATTGAGCGTGCCGTTGTGAACCGCCACGTAGGTGGCCGTCGTGGTCGTCGGGGCCCCGAAGGCGACCGGTACGACCGCGAGCCGGCTGATCTGCAGCGAGTCGCCGCCACTGTTGCCGTCGGCTACGACGACGTAGCCGCGGCCGCTGGTGGGCAGCGCCGTGTCCAGCGTCACCGTCGCCCCGATGCCGGTGACGATGTGCTTGCTGGCCGAAGGCGAGGTGGCACCGGCGGCCCACGCGCTGACGAAGACGTCGTCCTCGGCCCCGCTCATGGTGAAGCTGACCGGCAACGGAGAGCCGACGGTGGCTCCGGCGGTTGGCGACGTGATCGACAGCGGAACTGCCGAGCCGGCCGAGCTGGTCATGCTGACGACACCCCACGGAGCGTCGGCGCCGCGGGACCAGCGCGACAGCAGCACCGTGCCGAGGCGGGTGGTGCGGCCGGTGGTCGGCTCGATCCGGCTGACGTCGACGGTGGCCGTGCCGTTGTCGCGGGCCACGTGGGGCGTGCCGGAGAACTGCATCTTGGGCAGCTTGAGCGAGCCGACGAAACGTTCGGCCACGCCTCTGGGGTCCAGCCGCCACTGGTCGGGGTTGGTCGCGGCGGTCTTCTGCCAGGCGACGGCCTCGGCCGTGCTGCTGAACGGCCACACCGGAGTGGCGCCCAGCTGTGCGTTGCTGGGCACCATGGTGTTGGCCGACATGGTCGGGGTGGTGGGTGCCGTCGTCACGGCGGGCGGGGTCGTCGCCCGCGTCGCGACGGTGCTCGGCGGCGCGACCACGAACGGGCTGGGTGTCGGCGCGGCGCTGGGCGGCGTTGCTGACGGAGTGGGGTGGTGGCTGCTCGTGGCGCTCAGCGTGGCAAGACCCAACGTGCCGGTGTTGTCGTGGTGGCCCGACCCGGACAGGACACCCGAGGCGACGACAGCCGTGACCGTCGCCGCGACCGTCGCGCAGGTGGCGGTCGGGATGATCCAGCGGTTGCGTGCCCGGCGCTTCTCGACCCGCTCGCGGATGCGGATCAGGCCGTCGCCCGCCGGGCGAACCGTGTCGGCTTGTGCGTGCAGCGCCTGGGTCAGCGCGTCCTCGTGCCGGGGGTCAACCGGCTCGTAGCGCTCGCTCATGACGACTTCTCCCAGGGTTCCAAGGTGGTTCGGAGGGCGGACATCCCGCGTGAGGCGTGGCTTTTGACTGCTCCGGTGCTGATGCCCAACGTGTCGGCGATCTGCGCCTCGCTCAGATCGCCGTAGTAGCGAAGGACCAGCACTTCGCGTTGTCGGGTCGGCAGGTCGCGCAGGGCCGCGATCACGGCGGTGCGGTCGAGCTGACCGAAGGCCCCGTACTCCGCGCTGGCCGCGTCGGGCATCGGTTTCGGCGCGTACTTCGCCTCGACCTTGCGCCGGCGCAGACCGGAGCGGGATCGGTTGACCACCGCTTGTCTGAGATAGCTCTCAGCCTTCTCCGGATCTCGCAACCGCCGCCAGGACCCGTGCATCGCGACGAAGGAGTCCTGCACGACTTCCTCGGCCTGCGCCGGGTCTCGCAGCAAAAAAGCCGCAAGTCGGACAAGTGACCGGTAGTGCGCTGTGTAGAGCGCCGTCAGTGCGCCATCGGCATCGGACCAGGACGGCGCGTCGGACGGTGGCACGGGGAGGCCGCGCTCTGTCACCACAGCTCCGATCATGTCCGTACGACGCACACTATGACGTCATGGTTTACCGAGGGTCTCACCCGGATCTGTTCGCGGACCGCTAGCATCCCGCCGGGAGAGGAGTCCAACACGTGCGAGCAACTCGGGCGAGACTGACCGCAAGAGTCACCCAGGTTACGGGTGTGGCCCTGGCTGCCGTGGGAGCCGCGGCGGTGGTGTCACTGACCTGCGGGACTGCGACGGCCGCCACGCCTGACCCGGCGGCAACCACCACGCATCCGGCGCCGCCGACGACGACGCATCCGCCGACCACGAAGCCCCCGACGACCCCTCCCACGACCACGAAGCCGGCGACGACCCCTCCGACGAACAAGCCGACCTCCACCAGCCCGACGGTCGCACCGACGAAGACGACCACGCGGCCACCGGCGCCGACCACGACCCACGTGCCCACCCACACCGTCGCGCCCACCCATACCCGCACCCAGGATCCCGGCAGCACCAGCTCGAACGGCACCGGCGCCAACGGGGCGCAGACCACGCTGTCCAAGGTCGCCGTCCCGACCGGTGACGGGTCGGCCGCCGGCGGCTCGGCATCGGCGCCGGCCTCCGTGTCGGCGAGCGCTGCACCCTCCACCCCGGTGACCGTGGTCTCGCACGTCACGCCCCCGCCGGCCACTTCCGGCGGCGGCTCCACCAGCCTGGACACCTACCTCGAGATCATCGCCGTGCTGGCCGGGCTCGCCCTGATCGCCGGCATCGCCGGGCTCTACCTGACTCGCGACCGCTCCCTGCCGGTCGCAGCGGCTGCTGCCGGCGCCGCTGGAGCCGGCACGCGGCCGCCGCCGCCCGTCTACCGACCGGAGGAGGGCGGCTACACCGCCCCGCCGCAACCCGATGACGACCATGACTGGGGATCTCAGACACCCGGGCCGCCGCCGCCCCCGCCGCCGCCGGGACCCTTGGCGGACGAGCCGTGACCGCGACCTCGGTGCCGGACTGTCTCTTCTGCCGCATCGTCGCTCACGAGGTGCCGGCGACGATCGTGCTGGAGACCGACCGCAGCCTGGCGTTCCGCGACATCAGCCCGGTCGCGCCGACTCACGTCCTGGTGATCCCCAAGGCGCACCACCCGGACGCGGCAACGATGGCGGCGACCGACCCGGAGGGGTTCGCCGACCTCATCGTGGCGGCCGATGCCGTGGCGGTGCTCGAGGGCCTGGACGAGCGTGGCTACCGCGTGGTCCTCAACACCGGGCGTGACGCGGGGCAGACCGTCTTTCACGCACACGCCCACGTCCTCGGTGGACGCGACCTGCGCTGGCCGCCCGGCTAGACTGGCGGGGTCCCGTACCCGAGCCCGAAGGCAGGCTGACCGGCCACCAGGCCATGCCCTATGCCGACATCCCCGACATCGTCTCCGCAGCCCCAGGTCCAGACCAAGATTGTGATCCCCGGGTCGCACTCCATGGTGAGCCTGCTCGGCTCCGGGGACGAGATGCTTCACGTGATCGAACGCTCCTTCGCCACCGACATCCACGTGCGAGGCAACGAGATCACCGTCACCGGCACCGCGGCCGAGGCCGCCCTGGTGACCAGGGTCTTCGACGAGCTGATCGGGCTGCTCGACCAGGGCGAACCGCTGACCACGGACGCGGTTGAGCGGACGCTGGCCATGGTCCGCAGGGGCACCGTCGAGCGCCCCGCCGAAGTCCTGACGCTCAACATCGTCTCGAGCCGCGGCAAGACGATCCGGCCCAAGACGCTCAACCAGAAACGCTACGTCGACGCGATCGACAACAACACCGTCATCTTCGGCATCGGCCCGGCCGGCACCGGCAAGACCTACCTGGCCATGGCCAAGGCCGTGCAGGCGCTGCAGGCCAAGCGGGTCAACCGGATCATTCTGACCCGTCCCGCGGTCGAGGCCGGTGAGCGGCTGGGCTTCCTGCCGGGAACGTTGTACGACAAGATCGACCCCTACCTGCGCCCGCTCTACGACGCCCTGCACGACATGATCGACCCCGAGTCGATCCCGCGGCTGATGGCCGCCGGCACCATCGAGGTGGCCCCGCTGGCCTACATGCGCGGGCGCACCCTCAACGACGCGTTCATCATCCTGGACGAGGCGCAGAACACCTCCGCCGAGCAGATGAAGATGTTCCTGACCCGGCTGGGTTTTGGCTCCAAGATCGTGGTCACCGGCGACGTCACGCAGACCGACCTGCCGCACGGCACCACCTCCGGACTACGGGTCGTCCGCGACATCCTCGACGGCATCGACGACGTCCACTTCTCCTTGCTGACCAGCGAGGACGTCGTACGCCACCGGCTCGTCGCCGAGATCGTGGACGCGTACGGGCGCTACGACGAGAGCCAGCAGCCGCCGGCGATCGCCCGTGGTCCGCGTCCCGTCGCCCGTACCAGTCCGGAGGATTGACGGTGTCGATCGAGGTGGCCAACGAGTCCGGGGTCGAGGTGGACGAGGCGGCGCTGTCGCGGCTGGCCTCCTTCGTGCTCGCCAAGATGGGCGTCAGCCCGCTGGCCGAGCTGTCCGTCCTGCTGGTCGACGTGCCCGCCATGGAGGCGCTGCACGTCAAGTGGATGAACGAGCCGGGACCGACCGACGTGCTCGCCTTCCCGATGGACGAGATCGACGTCTCGCGCGGCCCGCAGGACGACGAGCAGGTGGCCGGGCCGGCACTGCTCGGTGACGTGGTGCTGTGCCCCGAAGTTGCTGCCACGCAGGCGATCGAGGCCAAACACTCCACCGAGAACGAGCTGCACATGCTGGCCACGCACGGCGTCCTGCACCTGCTCGGCTACGACCATGCCGAGCCCGATGAAGCGCAGGAGATGTTCGGTCTCCAGGGCGAGCTGCTCAAGGCCTGGAGCGATTCCCCGTGAGCCTCAGCGACCTCGCCCTGCTGGTCGCCTCGATCGTCCTTGTCCTGCTCGCCGGCGTCGTGGCCGCGTCCGAGGCCGCCCTGACCCGGGTCTCCAGGGTCCAGGTGGACGAGTCGCGCAAGGACGACCGCGCCGGCTGGCGCCACCTGCAGCAGGTGACGGCCGAGCCGACCCGCTACCTCAACCTGCTGCTGCTCGTTCGCACCCTGATGGAGCTCACCGCGACGGTGCTCGCGGCGATCCTGTGCACCCACCTGTTCAGCTCCGACTGGGCGGCGATCCTCGTCGCGGTGCTCTCGATGACGGTCGTGGCCTACGTGCTGATCGGGGTGGCGCCGCGCACGGTGGGGCTGCAGCACGCCGACTCGGTCAGCCTGCGCACGGCGGGGCTGGCCGTGTGGCTCAACCGCATCCTGGGGCCCGTACCCGGCGCACTTATCCTGCTGGGTAACGCTTTGACTCCAGGCCGTGGCTTTCGCGAGGGGCCGTTCAACACCGAGGAAGAGCTGCGCGACCTGGTCGACCTGGCCGAGGAGCGTCACCTGATCGAGTCCGGCGAGCGGGCCATGATCCACGGCGTCTTCGACCTCGGCGACACCTTCGTGCGCTCGGTCATGGTGCCGCGACCGGACATCGTGTCGATCGAGCGGAACAAGACACTGCGGCAAGGGCTGTCGCTGTGCCTGCGCAGCGGCTACTCCCGGGTCCCCGTGCTCGGGGCCAACGACGACGACATCATCGGCATCATCTACCTCAAGGACCTGGTCAGGCGCACCCACGAGGTGCGCGACAGCGAGAACTCGATGACGGTCGACCAGCTGATGCGCCCGCCGACGTTCGTACCCGACTCCAAGCCGGTGGACGAGCTGCTGCGCGAGATGCAGGCCAGGCACATCCACGTCGCCGTCGTGGTCGACGAGTACGGCGGCACGGCCGGCCTGGTCACGATCGAGGACATCCTCGAGGAGATCGTCGGCGAGATCACCGACGAGTACGACCGCGACCTGCCCAGGGTCGAGACGCTGGACGAGCACACGGTACGGGTCTCGGCGCGGCTGCCCATCGACGAGCTCAACGAGCTGTTCGACACCGAGATCGAGGTCGAGGACATCGACACGGTAGGCGGTCTGCTGGCCAGCGCGCTCGGACGAGTGCCGATCCCCGGTGCCGAGGCCAGGGTCGACGGGCTGATCCTCACGGCCGAACGGGCCGCCGGACGGCGCAACCAGATCGGTACCGTCGTGGTCCGCCGGGCCCCGGTCGAGAAGCCCGAAGAGCCCACCCCGCCCGACAAGCCGGCCGCCAAGGCCGACAAGCCGAGCGAGAAGTCCGCCAAGAAGTCGGCCAGCAAGGCCGCAGCCAAGACGGCTCCCGACACCCCGGACCCGACCGACAGCACGGAGCCAGCCGATGCCCGATCCTGACCACTCGCTCGACGCCGCCGCCCTCGACCCGGAGGACGCCAAGATCCTCACCCTCGCGAGGGTCGCGCTGCAGCGCGCCTACGCTCCCTACTCCGGTGTCGGTGAGGGTGCAGCGGTGCGCGACACCGACGGCCGGACCTATGCCGCAGCGACGGTCGAGAACGCCGATCCCGCACTGACCACCTCGGCCGTACGAGCTGCCATCGCCGCCGCGGCATCCTCGGGTGCACGCCGGTTCGAGGCCGTCGCTCTGGTCTCCGCCGGTCTCGAGCTGCGCAGCGACGACGTCGCCGTGGTCGCCGAGTTCGGCTCGTACACACCGGTTCTCGTGGCCGGCCCCGACGGTGTCCTGGTGCAGACCGTGCAGGTAGGCACCGAGGTCGAGACCGCATGAGCGAGTTCCGGGCCGGGTTCGCCTGCTTCGTCGGTCGGCCCAACGCTGGCAAGTCGACCCTGACCAACGCCCTGGTGGGGCAGAAGGTCGCGATCACCTCCAACCGCCCGCAGACCACCCGGCACGCCGTACGCGGCATCGTGCACCGCGAGGACGCCCAGCTGATCCTGGTCGACACCCCCGGCCTGCACAAGCCGCGGACCCTGCTGGGGGAGCGGCTCAACGACGTCGTGCGCACCACGCTGGCCGAGGTCGACGTGGTCGGGTTCTGCGTACCAGCCGATGAAAAGATCGGGCCCGGTGACAAGTTCATCGTGAGTCAGCTGCGTGAGCTCAAGACGCCGATCGTGGCCCTGGTCACCAAGGTGGACAAGGTCGGCAAGGAGTCGGTGGCCGGCCAGCTGCTGTCGATCTCGCGGCTGATGGACTTCGCTGACATCGTGCCGGTTTCCGCGTTCACGGACTTCCAGACGTCAACAGTGGCAGACGTTCTGGTACGCCATCTGCCGCCGAGCCACCCGCTCTACCTCGACGGCGAGCTGACCGACGAGCCCGAGCTGGTGATGGTCGCCGAGCTGATCCGCGAGCAGGCGCTCGAGGGTGTGCGCGACGAGCTGCCGCACTCGATCGCCGTCGTGATCGAGGAGATGCTGCCGCACGAGGGTCGCGACGACATGGTCGACATCCATGCCGTCCTCTACGTCGAGCGCGACTCGCAGAAGGGCATCGTCATCGGCCCGCAGGGCACCCGGCTGCGCGCCGTGGGCACCAACGCCCGCAAGCACATCGAGGCGCTGCTCGGCACCAAGGTCTACCTCGACCTGCACGTCAAGGTGGCCAAGGACTGGCAGCGCGACCCCAAGCAGCTGCGGCGGCTGGGTTTCTGACCTTCTGCACCGGCCGACGGGTTCTAGTCGGCAGGGAGCAGCAGCTTGTCCAGCAGCAACGCGCACAGCGCCGTCAGCCAGACCCCGTCCAGGTAGTGGCAGGCCATGGCGCCGACGTAGCCGGGCCCGCCCCAGGCGTTGACGGTGAAGTTGGGGTCCAGTCCGCCGACCACCTGCGCACCTGCCCGCAGTGGGCCGTAGATGACGATGGCGGCTGGCAGGATGCCCGCCACGATCCGCAGGGCGGTCGTCGGCTTGGAGCCGGACCGCAGCGTACGGGCGATCCGCGCGGCGGCGGGCTTGCCTACCGGCGCCAGGAGCAGCCGCACGGTTTCGGCCCTGGTCCTGCGCCACGTCACCACGAGCACGAGGAGCAGACCGGCGACCAGCAGCACGAGATGAGCCGGCCAGGCCGCCGTCCCGCTGGAATGATGCTCGTGAACCTCTGACCGGCCCGCATAGAGAACGCATCCGACGAGCAGGCCGGCGACGAGCGAGGTTGCCCCCACGGCGACGAGCGGTAGCGAGAGCTGGTCGCGCAATCGACGCGAGCCGGAAGAGTTGTTGCCTACCAGGGAGTTAGCTGCGAGCTGGGTCATGGTTTCAGGGTTCCGCGGCATCCCCTGGTCCGTCGTCGGGCTGAGGTCGCCATCTGTTCTACGCCTCCAGCACGTCGCCCGGCGAAAGCGTCATCCTCCGGGATGACCCCGGAGCAGGACCAACGGTCGATGGCACGCGCCGACGGGTTCACTAAGGTCGGCTCATGGCGACTTTCTCCTCGCTGACGCCGGCCCGTGACAACGAGCAGCGCTGCGCACCGGCATTGACGTCCTGGTCGCCGCCGGCTGCTTCGTCGCGGTGACGATCCCCGTACTCACGGGCGCGGCCGATGGCCACGGTCAGAGTGGCTGGATAGCAGTCTTCGGGGTCTTGGCCGTGGTGCCGTTGCTGTTCCGCCGGCAGTCACCGACGGCGGCGGTGGCCGGGGTGGCCGCTGTGCTGGCGGTCGCTGCGCTGGCCGATGTGCGTTTCACGCCGTGGGTGAGCAATGCGGGCCCGGCTCTGGCCGTCGCGGTCTTCGCCCTGGCCGACCGGACACCCCGGCGGGTCTCCCTGCTGGTCGCCGGAGTCACGCTGCTGTGCCTCAACGTCGTCTCCGTCGTTGCCGTGGTGGGTGAGCAGAGCCAGGACCAGGACGCCGTGCAGCTGATCCTGGCTGCGGCGGCGTGGCTGGCCGGCGATGCAGCACGCACCCGGCGCGGCTACCGGGTGTCCTTGCAGGAGGAGGCCCGGCGCGAGGAGAAGGAGCGAGAGGCCCGCATCCGGGCCGAGGAACGGCTGCGGGTCTCGCGCGACGTGCATGACCTGATCTCGCACACGCTGAGCATGATCGCCGTCCGTTCGGGGGTCGCTCGGCTGCTGCTGGCCGAGCAGCCGGAGGAGGCCGGACTGGCTCTCGCCTCGATCGAGACTGCCAGCCGGTCGGCTCTGAATGAGCTGCGACAGGTGCTGACGCACCTGCGGGACGCGGGGGCCGATGCCGAGCTGGCCGAGCTGGCCGAGCCGAGCATCCAGGACATCACCGCTCTCGTCGACGCTGTCCGCGCCGGTGGCATCGAGATCGAGTACCGGCGAGTCGGCGAGCCCGGCGACTACTCGCCCCTGCTGGAGACGTCGGTCTACCGCATCGTGCAGGAAGCTCTCACCAACGTGGTCAAGCACTCCGGCGCCCATCGCGTCGACATCGAGGTCGACTGCGGCACGAACGCCGTCACCGTCCGCGTCGTCGACGACGGCACGGGGGCGAGCGGCGGCGTGGACGGCTTGGGTGTGCTGGGCATGCGGGAGCGAACAGCTCTGTTCGGCGGAAGCGTCGAGGTCGGCCCGGCCGCCGAGGGCCGCGGGTTTGCCGTACGGGCCGAGCTTCCGGTGTCCGACCCGCTGGCACATGACTGAGTCGCCGCCCATCCGGGTCGTCGTCGCGGACGACGAAGCCCTCGTACGGGCGGGTTTGCGGGTCCTGGTCGACTCGGCGCCGGACATGACCGTCGTCGGCGAGGCCTCGAACGGTGCCGAGGCGGTCCGGCGCAGCCGTGAGCTGCTGCCGGACGTCCTTCTGCTCGACATCCGGATGCCGGTGATGGACGGCCTGGAGACTCTCCGGCACATCGCCGCGCAGGACGCGGGTCAAGGCATCCACGTCCTGGTCCTCACAACTTTCGACATGGACGAGCACGTCTTCGCGGCCTTGCGCAACGGTGCCGGCGGCTTTCTGCTCAAGGACACTCCGCCGGAGCAGCTGTTGGCCGCCATCCGGGTCGTCGCGTCCGGAGAGGCGCTGCTGGCCCCCAGCGTCACCCGACGCCTGATCGAGGAATTCGCTCGCCGGGCGCCCGTACCGGCTGCTGATGCCGGCCGGCTGAACCAGCTCACCGGGCGCGAGCTCGAGGTGCTGGAACAGGTCGGCGTCGGCAGGTCCAACAACGAGATCGCCGCGGCGCTGTCGGTCAGCGTGCCGACAGTCAAGACCCACGTTGGACGGCTGCTCAGCAAGCTGGCCCTGAGGGACCGGGCTCAGCTCGTCGTGCTCGCCTACGAGACGGGCGTGGTGGTGCCGGGAGAACGGTGAGCGTGCCGCCGCGCGTTTCTGGCCCACTTCGGCATATGGCGAGACACGCCGGCGCGACACGCCGCAAACGCCGCCATGTACCGATTGGGGTGGGGTGCGGACAGGGGGTCTGGGGGCTCGAGGCCGAGTCAGCCGGCGGAATCGAGTCGTTGCCTGTGCTCGGCGGACAGCTCGAGTCGTACGCCGGCAAGGGCGGCATCGACCTGCTCGGGCGTGCTCACCCCCACGATCGACGTCACCGGTGGGCGGCCGCCCGCCAACCACGCCAGCACGACCTGGGTGTTGGTGACCCCGAGCTCGGCCGAGACCGGGGCGAGCGCTGCCAGCCGCCGCTCGGTGCCGGGGTGCTGGAACGGCTCGAGCATCGGCCGGTCGGGGCGGTCGTACGAGCCGCGCAGCAGCGGGGTGTAGGCCCACAGCGCAAGGCCCTCGGTCTCGACGTAGTCCAACGTCTCCTCGGTCACCGACCCGAAAAGGTGGTCGTGCTCCGGAGCTTGGACGCCGGGTCGTGGACGAACGTAGGAGTGCCGTAGCTGCAGGGCTGAGAAGCCGGGAATGCCTGCGGCTGCTGCGATCCCGCGCGCCCGCTCGACTCGCCACATCGGGAAGTTGGAACAGCCGACCTCGGTGGCGTAGCCGCGTCCGACCACCTCGGCGAAGGCCTCGACCGTTTCGGCCTGAGGCGTTTTGCGGTCGTCCATGTGGGCCCACAGGATGCTTACGTGGTCGGTGCCCATCCGCTTGAGGCTGGCCTCGATGCCGGACAGGATCACCTTGCGGGACAGGCCTTCCGCGGACGCCGGCCAATCTCCGACGACCGTCGGCTCGGCGCCGACCTTGGTGCTGAGCACGACCCGGTCGGCCATCCCTGGCCGGCGGGCGAGCCAGCGGCCGATGAGCTCCTCGCTCTGTCCGCCGTGCCCGGTCGGGCTGTCCCAGAACGCGTAACAGTTGGCGGTGTCGATCAGGGTGCCCCCGCCGTCGACGTAGCGGTCGAGGATGGCGAAAGCCTCGCGGTCTGCCAGTCGCGTACCGAAGTACATCGCGCCCAGAGCCAGTTGCATCGTTCCTCCATTGGTCAGGCCACCGACTCAAACACCTGGAGTGCACTACAGGTCAACCGAGGCAGACTGGGGGGATGACGACGTTCTCGCCCGGCCAGACCGCGGCCCGCTCGGGCTTCAGCATCGAGACGCTGCGCTACTACGAGCGGATCGGCCTGCTCGACGGCGTCGCCCGCGCGCCGGGCGGCCAACGGGTCTTCAGCGAGGATGACCTGGCGTGGCTCGACATTTTGCGCTGCCTGCGTGACACCGGGATGCCGATCGCCCGGATGCTGCGGTACGCCGAGCTTGCTCGTGGCGGCGAGGACACCGTCAAGGCCCGGTGCGAGCTGCTCGAGGAGCACGACAAGGCTGTGGGTGAGCAGATCGCGCTGCTGAAGGCTCAACGCACGCACATCCGGGAGAAGATTGCGTTCTACCGCTCCCTGCCGTAGCCGCTGGCGGCCACGTGGGTGTGGGTTGCACTCCGATAGCGGAGCACATTCCACACCCACGCGGCCGTGGTGTTCGGAGCAGCTCAGCGGGTGGCGTACAGCCCGTTGACCGCGACGGCAAGGTTGACGCTGGCCAGCACGTGGCCCTTCAGGTCGTAGGTGCGCACCTGCTGAGGCGTCACCGGCGTCGAGGCGTGCAGCGCGGCCACACTGCCGTTGGCGATCCAGACCGGCGACGAGTCCTGCCAGTTGCCGAACCGGGTGATCTTGCCGGTGGCGATAGTCAGCAGGCCGGACCAGGGGAGCGCTCCCGTGGATTCGCAGACGAAGGAGATGCGTTTGCCGTCCGGGGAGAACGCGAGCTGCGCAGCGTCGCGGCAGGGTGCCTTGAGGAACGTGCGGGCAGCGCCGTTGCTGGTCCGCTGCAGGCGCCAGCCGTGGTAGAAGGACGTCAGGACATAGCGGTCGTCCGGCGTGAACGCGCTCGAGGATCCGTTCCAGTTCTCGTTGTCGTTGGGGTCGAGGGCACGAGTGGCACCGTTGGACAGGTGAATGATCTGGGCCTCGAGGCGAGGCGTCTGTACGAGCAGGCTGCGCGAGTCCGGCGCCCAGGCCAGCACCTGGGCCGCGATGCCGGCGACCAGCCGGCGGTAGCCGGAACCGTCGGGGTGCATCACGAAGATGCCCTTGTTGGTCGCCCACGCGATCCAGGTTCCGTTGGGCGAGAGGAACGGCCAGCCGATATGCGGCAGGCGGGCGGTCACCCGCTCGGTTCCGTCAGCAGCGATGCTCACCATGACCTTGCCCCGGAGCGTGCCGGACAGGTGCGTAGGGCCGAGGGTCAGCTTGCTGCCTGCAGCGCTGGCGGCAGGGGCGACGGAGATGGCGGCGAGACTGGCGAGCAGGCTGCCGGCCACCAGCGCGCGCAGGCGGGACGGTCGAGAGGTGCGAGTCATGGGGGGATCCTTCGGACGTCGGTTGGCCGGGCTAGTGGACGGTGAAGGTGATCGTTCGGGAGCCGATGACGCCGTCGCAGCTCTTGATCGTGAACGTGAGCTGGTGGACGCCGGGCTTGACGATGACCGGCGCCCGTGACTTCAGCGTCACCGCCGAAGGGACGACCGGGCTGCCGATCGGGCAGTCGACGTTGCCGGCGTCCCCGCCGTCGATCACCGCGCCGTCCAGCTCGACGGAACCACTCCCGAACTGGTTGAGCCCGGGGCTCCGCCTGTGCGTGCTGCTGTCGTAGGTCTGCGCGACCCGGCCGGTGGCCGTGGTCTGCCACGTGAACTGGCCCTTGCCCGGAGTGGCCGTCACGGTGACGGTGATGTACTCCGGCGGTGACGAGCTCAATGGCGCGCCTGGCGTGGTCGTTGTCGGATGGCTGGTCGTGCGGGTGTGGGTCGTGGTTGCCGCAGCAGGCGGAGTGGTGCGTGTGGTCACGCTCGACTGCGACTGCGACTGCGACTGCGACTGCGTCGGCGAGGTCGGCGCGACAGCTGCCGGTGGGGTCGATGGGGCCGGGGTGGTGGGCGTCGCGGTTGCGGTGGGAGTGGGCGAAGCCGTCGGGGTGCTGGTCGACGTGGTGGTTGTCGCGGGCGTGACGGTCCGGCTGTCGGTGTCGTGTGTGGCAGCGAAGGCGACACCGGCTCCACCGGTGACCAGGACGACCGCGGTGGTCGCCGTCAGGACGCGTGCCCGCACCTGCCGCTGGTGGCCTCTGGCACGCACGTTGGCGGCCGGGGCCACTGGCGCGCGGCGGAGGTTGTCGCGCATCTGATCGAACAACGGATCCGGGTCGAAGTCACTCACTGCAGGCCTCCAGGTCGTCGCGGAGCAGCTCCGCAAGAGCGGCGCGGCCCCGTGAGAGCCGCGCTTTGATCGTTCCTTCCGGGGTGCCCTCTTCGCGGGCGATCTCGGCGACGCTGAGGTCACCGAGGTGGTGCAGGACCAGGGCGCGGCGCTGCGCCTCGGGCAGCGAGCGCAGCGCGGTGACGAGGGCGACGGTTTCGGGCGAGGGACCGGCCAGCGGTTCGGGCTCCCTTTGTTGGCGGTAAAGCCGCAGACCGTGCTGGGCACGGCGCCACTTGCTCCGCGCCAGTCGTACCGCGACCACCCGAACCCAGGCGGCCGGTGCGTCGGCCTTGCTGACCGTGGACCAGCGCTGCCAGGCCCGTGCGTAGGCCTCCTGCAAGCAGTCCTGAGCCTCCGCCCAGTCACCGGTCAGGCCGTACAGCTGACTCAGGAGCCCCCGCGACGTCGACGCGTAGAACGCGTCGAAGTCCTCCGTTGTGTCCAATGTCGTCGTCCTCCCGTTTGGGCCCGGCGATCTTGCCGCTCGGCGAGTGTGACCAATGGCGCGGAGACTTGGTTGCACGCCGGCCGCACAAATTTCTGTGTCCCTGGGGCGGCTGCCGGTGCCCGTCGGTGCGGGATTCGTTCCGATTGCGGAGCGCAGCCTGCACCCATGCGGCGACGGGTCCCCGCGAGTGGGCATGTCACGCGCGCCGGCAGGTGGGGTACGGGGGACAATGGCGGCGTGACTCTCTACCGCGACGACGGCGTGGTGCTGCGCGTACAAAAGCTGGGTGAGGCCGACCGGATCATCACGATCCTGACCCGGCGCACCGGCCGTGTGCGTGCGGTGGCCAAGGGCGTCCGGCGGACCAAGAGCAAGTTCGGCGCCAGCCTCGAGCCGTTCAGCCATGTCGACTGCCTTCTCTACGCCGGTCGCGAGCTCGACATCGTCACCCAGGCCGAGATCGTCACCCCGTTCGGCGGCGACATCGTCAGCGACTACGGCCGCTACACCGCCGGGACCGCGATGCTCGAGACAGCGGAGCGACTGACGGCAGAGGAGCGCGAGCCGTCCATGCGGTTGTTCCTGCTGCTCGTCGGCGGCCTGCGGTCGCTCGCCGAGGGTGCTCACGAACCCGTACTCGTCCTGGATGCTTTTGTTCTCAGGGCTTTGGCGGTCTCCGGGCTACGAGCCGTCGCTCGACACGTGTGCCCGTTGCGACATGGAGGGCCCGCATCGCTACTTCGCGCCGTCGGCGGGCGGAGTGGTCTGCGCCGGCTGCCGGCCTGCGGGTGCGGTGACCCCTTCGCGGGAGTCGATGGACCTGATCGCCGCGCTGCTCGAGGGCAACTGGGCTTACGCCGACGCGAGCGATCCACGGCACCGGCGCGAGGGCAGCGGCCTGGTCGCGGCCTACCTGCAGTGGCACCTCGAACGAGGGCTGCGGTCGCTCGCGCTGGTCGAACGCGCGTGAGCAAGCCCCGGCACCGGCCACCCACGCCGCACCCCTCGGGGGCCACCGCGCCGCCGATCCCGAAGGACCTGCTTCCCCGGCACGTCGCCATCGTCATGGACGGCAACGGACGCTGGGCCAAGGCGCGCAACCTTCCTCGTACGGAAGGACATTCGCGCGGCGAGGCATCGCTGTTCGACGTGGTCGAGGGCGCGATCGAGTCCGGCGTCGGCTGGCTGTCGGCCTACGCCTTCTCGACCGAGAACTGGAAACGCTCGCCGGACGAGGTGCGCTTCCTGATGGGCTTCAACCGCGACGTCATCCGCCGCCGCCGCGACGAGATGCACGAGCTGGGGGTACGGGTCCGGTGGGCCGGGCGCCGGCCGCGGCTGTGGCGCTCGGTCATCCAGGAGCTCGAGATCGCCGAGGAGCTCACCAAGCACAACAAGGTGCTGACCTTGACCATGTGCGTCAACTACGGCGGCCGGGCCGAGATCGCCGACGCAGCAGCGCTGATGGCTCGCGACGCCGCGGCCGGCAAGCTCGACCCGTCCAAGATCACCGAGAAGACGCTGGCGCGCTACCTCGACGAGCCGGACATGCCCGACGTCGACCTGTTCGTCCGGTCATCGGGGGAGCAGCGGACGTCGAACTTCCTGCTGTGGCAGTCCGCGTACGCCGAGATGGTGTTCCAGGACACGCTGTGGCCCGACTACGACCGGCGGACGTTCTGGCAGGCGCTCGAGGTCTACGCCCGCCGGGACCGTCGGTACGGGGGAGCCGTACCCAACCAGGTGGCTGAACCCCCGTCGAAGGATGGACCGGGAGTGGGGTTCTAGTCCCACTGCGAGTCCATCCTCCGACGGGGTTCGCCGGCGGTGCGGCGTAGCCCGGTCAGCCGTTCGACAGCCGGGTGAAGCCCTGCTTGAACGTCGGCCACGGCGCCTTGCCAATCGTGTTGTTGAGCTTCCAGATGAAGACCTTGCCCACGTTGCCCTTGCCGCCGGAGGCCGGCTTGGTGGTCGCGGCCACGATCCAGGTCTGGCTGCCGACGCCGACGATGGTCGGGCTGGCGAAGAACGCGCCCGGCTGGAACCCGTAGGTCCCGAGCACCATGGTGCGCACGAGCTTGCTGCCGACCTTGTCGTAGACCGCGATGCTCAGCTCGTTGCCGACCACGATGTCGATCTTGCCGTCGTGGTTGACGTCGGCGAGCGAGGCGTTGGCGCGGTAGCTGATCGGGCAGGTGTGCCAGCTGCCGGCCAGGCAGGTGCTGGCCGTGATCTTGCCGGCCCGGTTCAGGACCCGCAGGATGCCGTCGTTGGTGGTGTAGACGATGTCCTTCTTGCCGTCGCCGTCGACGTCACCGATCGCGGGGGAGGACGTGACCTCCTCGCTCTGCTTGGCCGGGAAGCCGGGGATGTAGTAGCCGCCCTGGCTGAACGCGATGAGGCGGCGCCCGGTGGTGTGGGGCATCGCGCCGGTGCCGACCACGATGTCCTTGTGACCGTTGTTCATCAGGTCGACGATCGCAGGGGAGGACCAGATCACCTGGGGCTGCCACTTCGGCCAGCCCGGCTCCCACTTGCCGGTGTGGCGCAGGACGCCGACGTAGCCGCCGGGGTGCGGGTGGCACTTCTGGCCGGGGACGCCTGCGCAGTCATAGCCGAAGGCGATCTCGAGCCAGCCGTCGTGGTCGATGTCGCCGACGGCCGGGCTCGACCACGACGTGTCCTGCAGGAACACCGGGAAGCCGGGCAGCTCCTTGTGCGTGCCGGCGCCGCTCCACACATGGATGTTGTGGTCCCAGCTGGTCTCGATGACGTCGAGCTTGCCGTCCCGGTTGATGTCGGCCACAGCAGGCGTCGCGAAGTCGCCGGGCGCGTGCGGGCCGTCACCGGTCATCTTGTGGAAGATGACCTTGTTCTTCAGCGCCGGGGTGAAGCCCCACACGTCGCCGCGGGTGTCAGCGGTGATGACGTCGAGGTGGCCGTCCTTGTTCAGGTCGATGATCAGCGGAGACGCCTGTACGGCGCCGTGGCCGGTGACGAAGGTCCACAGGTGCTTGCCGGCGAGCGACCAGCCCTGGACGGTGCCGTCGGGGAAGCCGTCGACGATCTCCATCGCCTTGGCGGGGCCAACCGGCACGACCGCCGGTGAGGAGTAGTGCGACGCGGTGATCGTCTTGCTGTACCAGTTCGGGGACGCAGCCGTTTGCACCACCATGCTGGGAGCGGTCGCGGATGTCGCGGCTGCGGCGCTGGGGACGGCCGCGTGGTTACCGGTCGCGGACGGCGCGAAGGCAAGCCCGACCGCCATCACCGAGAGCACGACGCCTGCCTTGCGCATCGAGTTGGGCATGTAAAAGGTACGTCCCTCCGTCGTACGGATGTCGCGGTCGTGCGACATCCGTAACCAGGGTTATCGGCCTTTGCGAATGCGGAACTGAGCCATCGGCAGATCTGGCTTGGCGGCTACGGCACTGTCACCGTCGAGCAACCGGCTAGAACAGCCGGGTCACCGCGAAAATCGTGATCGCGACGAGGACCGTTACGCGCAGGACGCGCGCTCCCGTCGGCACGCTCGGCCAGCTCAGGAACGTCAGCAGCGACAGCAGCGCCACGATCAGCAGCACCATGACGAAACCGATGACGCCCGAGATCAGCACGCCACCGAAGAAGAGCACGCCGACGATGACCGGCGGGACGACGCGGGGCAGTCGCGACAGCCATACGATGAACGTGGAGCTGACCTTCTCGACCCTCGCTCGTACGGGACCCGCGCCCGGCGTCATGAACGGTGCTGAGGTCATGGCACGATCCTGCCAGATCGGACCGTCCTGAGGAGCGCCCGTGCTCGTGGTCACCCGCTTCCACATCGCCGAGGCCGACGGCGACGCCTTTCAGGACGCCGCGCGCCGGGCGTTGGCTGCGCTCGCGGCACGACCGGGCTACCGCGGTGGACGGGTCGGCCGCGCCGTTGAGGACCCGCTGACGTGGGTGGTGATCAGCGAGTGGGTCGGCGTCGGTGCCTACCGCCGCGCGTTGTCCGCGTACGACGTCAAGGTCGAGGCGGCACCGCTGCTGGGCCTGGCCATCGACGAGCCGTCGGCGTACGAGGTGCTTTTCGCGGACGGGGTCGACCCGGTGGCGGAGGGCACCAGCGCCCGCGCTGCGGATGCGGACACCGCTGTGCCGGGGCGCCCGGTCACTGACTGAGCCGTTCCGCCCAGACCAAGGGCAGCCTGCGCATGTCGAGCGTGTCGTAGACCGCAGCGGCCGCCAGGTTGTCACCGTCGAGCCACAGCGCGGCCAGTCCCTCGCGCTCGACCAGCCGGTTGAGCGTCCACGCCGTCAGCTCGCGACCGATGCCCTGGCCGCGCAGGTCGCGGCGGACGGTGATGGCGGCCACGAAGCCGACACCGGGGGCCTCGGTCGTGTCGGCAGCGCAGGCGATGAGCCGACCGCTGCTGTCCCGTACACCGGCCCAGGCGCGGATGCGCTCGGAGCCGGGGCGGAAGGACGCGCCGGGAAAGGCGCCGTCGAGCAGTTCGGCCACCTCGGCGTCCGCCGCCGGATCGAGCCACGAGCCTTCCCCTGCCGGCAGGTCCACCGACGCATCGACCCAGCGGAACTGCCATGGGTGCGGGTTGGTCAGCAGGCCGACCGGCAACAGGTCGAACGCTTCGGCCGGGATGGACAGCGGTCGCGGCTGCTCCGCGGCAAGCCGTTCGGCCAGGTGGGCTGCGTCGTCGGACGGCCCGACCACGATGATCTGGTCGCCCTCGGGGCTGGTGTGCCAGTAGCCGTTGACCAGCGCAACCGCCCGGCCGTAGGACCAGCCCGGCGTGGAGGGGGGCAGGTGCGGGACAAGGTGGCGGATCATCGGGTGGCCGGTGGAGATCGCGACCAGCTCAGCGGCCTCGACCGTCTGCAGACCTGGGTGCATGGGTCAAAAGTAACCGGGGCCGACGACGGTTCTCGTTGCTGCGGTAACCTGCCTGGTCACCCGCCGACCGCCAGCCGGATGGAGCTTCCCATGGCCCCCGCACCCGCGAACAGCAAGAACGCTGACCTGATGGACACCATCGTCAGCCTCTCCAAACGGCGCGGGTTCGTCTTCCCGAGCAGTGAGATCTACGGTGGCCTGCGTGCGTCGTGGGACTACGGCCCGCTCGGCGTCGAGCTCAAGAACAACATCAAGCGGCAGTGGTGGCGCTCGATGGTGCAGGGCCGCGACGACATCGTCGGCCTCGACTCCTGCGTGATCCTCGCCCGCGAGGTGTGGGAGGCGTCCGGTCACGTACGCGAGTTCGTCGACCCGCTGACGGAGTGCCAGTCCTGCCACAAGCGCTTCCGCGCGGACCACCTGACCGAAAGCTTCGAGGCCAGGCACGGCCGGCCGCCGGCGGGGCTGGCCGAGATCAACTGCCCCAACTGCGGCAACAAGGGCACCTTCACTGAGCCCAAGATGTTCAACGGACTGCTGCGCACGTACCTGGGCCCGGTCGAGGACGAGTCCGGCCTGGCTTACCTGCGGCCGGAGACGGCGCAGGGCATCTTCATCAACTACAAGAACGTCGAGCAGGCCGCACGCCGCAAACCGCCGTTCGGCATCGCCCAGCAGGGCAAGTCGTTCCGCAACGAGATCACGCCGGGCAACTTCATCTTCCGTACCCGAGAGTTCGAGCAGATGGAGATGGAGTTCTTCGTCGAGCCCGGCACCGACGAGACGTGGCACCAGTACTGGATCGACACCCGGCTCGCGTGGTTCAAGGACTTGGGCGTCACGCCGGAGAACCTGCGGCTGTTCGAGCACCCGCAGGAGAAGCTGTCGCACTACTCGAAGCGGACCGTTGACATCGAGTACCGCTTCAACTTCGCCGGCAACGAGTGGGGCGAGCTCGAGGGCATCGCCAACCGGACCGACTTCGACCTGACCACGCACTCGAAGGCGTCCGGCACCGACCTGTCCTACTTCGACCAGGCGGCGGGCGAGCGGTTCACCCCGTACGTCATCGAGCCAGCGGTAGGGGTTGACCGGTCGCTGCTGGTGTTCCTGCTCGACGCCTATTTCGAGGACGAGGCGCCGACCGGCAAGGGTGGCGTCGAGAAGCGGACGGTGCTGCGCCTCGACCCCCGGCTGGCCCCGGTCAAGGCGGCTGTGCTCCCGCTGTCTCGCAACGAGCGGCTGTCGCCCGCGGCCAAGGATCTCGCGGCCAAGCTGCGGCAGCGCTGGAACGTGGAGTTCGACGACGCCGGCGCGATCGGGCGTCGCTACCGTCGCCAGGACGAGATCGGCACGCCGTACTGCGTGACCATCGACTTCGAGACGCTCGACGACCAGGCGGTCACGATCCGCGAGCGCGACTCGATGACCCAGCAGCGGGTGGGTCTGGACCAGGTCGAGTCGTTCCTGCTGAACAACCTCGGCGCCGTCTGAGGTTGGCAATGAAGGCGGCCGTCGGTGTGGGAATCGCTCCGATTGCGGAGCTTCACCCGCACTCACGCGGCGGCGTGGGTTCGGTAGCCGACCATGATCGCGGTCAGCACGCCCTGCGGGTCATCCCTGATCTGCTCCGGCGTGATCGGCAGCACGTGGTATCCGGCGGCTTCGAGGGCGAGCCGGCGATGCTGGGTCGCATCCCATGAACCCGGAACGAGCAGGTGGTGCAACCGCGACTCGATCTCGACAATGAAGCGGCCCCAGCGTAGGTCCGGCAGGTAAGTCCGTCCGTCGATGGTGATCGGCACGTTGACCAGCGGTGGGGGAAGGCTGGTCCCCTTGATCAGGTCGAGCAGCTGTCCTTCGGGCACGGACCGGACATTTGCGGAAGCCTGGAGCAACACAGAGCGCAGATGGCGGCTGCCGCGGGTTGGACCGGCGGCCAATTCTGCGGCCAGGGCGTCGAGGGTCGTACGGCGGCCGTTGAGAACGCTCGAGGCCATGGCAAGGGTTGCCTCGTACGACGTGAGCCGACGGGCGCAGTCCGCCGCCGCCCGAGCCACGGAGACGCAGGGCACCCAGTTGATGTTGCATGCGGCAAGCTCCCTGCGACTGCGGGCGACGCGGACAAACTGCCTGCTTGCGCACTCGCGTCCGAACGGCACCAGGACGTCCACTGGCGTCGGCCGGACTTCGCGTGGCAGGTAGGCGACACCTTGCCAGTGCAGTGCGGCGTTTCCCGTAAGCGCCGCACCGGGGCCGGCGTACAGGCACGCGGCGACCGCCTGCTGCTGGGTCGTCAAGGGCTGAAGAAACGTGGCGTAGACCCGAGGAAGCACTGGTTGCCATTGGGGTCGATGGCCGTGCACACGACGGTGCACCATTGCGGACGTGATCCCGTAGACGCGGGCCTGCTCAGCGGTGAGGAGGCCCTTCTGCCGTACGAGGAGCCGTTGCCACGTTGCGTCCATCTGCCGACCTTGACGGAGGAAACGTGTGCCGGCTGCTCCAAACCAGGGGCTGTGGATGATCCGAACGGGTGTGCACAACCGTGGGTGTGGGCTGCCATCCGATTGCGGAGCGGATCCCACACCGACGCCGGGGCGGCGGCGGACCGCTAGGGTCGAGGGCATGACGGGTGAGGCGCAACGCTGGGTCGCCGAGGCGGCCAAGGCCTCCGGCGCCGACCGCTCGCCGTACGAGCGGGACCGGGCCAGGGTGCTGCACAGCGCGGCACTGCGCCGCCTCGCCGCCAAGACCCAGGTCGTCAACGTCGGCGAGGACGACTTCCCGCGCACCAGGCTCACCCACTCCCTCGAGTGCGCGCAGATCGGCCGCGAGCTCGCGACCAGCCTCGGCTGCGACCCCGACGTGGTCGACGCCGCGTGTCTCGCGCACGACCTCGGGCACCCGCCGTTCGGCCACAACGGCGAGACGGCGCTGGCGATCAAGGCCGAGCCGGTCGGTGGGTTCGAGGGCAACGCCCAGAGCCTGCGCATCCTGACTCGGCTCGAGGCGAAAATCCTTGACCAGCAAGGACACTCGGCCGGGCTCAACCTCACCAGGGCAGTGCTCGACGCCGCGACGAAGTACCCCTGGGAGCGCAAGGAAGGCACCACGAAGTTCGGTGTCTACGCCGACGACCGTGCGGTGTTCGACTGGTTCAGGCAGGGCGCCCCGGCTGAGCGGCAGTGCTTCGAGGCGCAGGTGATGGACTGGGCCGACGACGTTGCCTACTCCGTACACGATCTCGAGGACGGCATCCATGCCGGGCAGGTGCCGCTGGGGCGCATCGACAGTGACCAGGTCGTGCATCTCGCCCGGCTGACCGGTTGTGACACCGCCGACGGCCTGCGTGATCTCTACGACGAGCTGGTCAAGCAGCCCTGGTGGGTGCACGACTACGACGGCACCCTGCGCGCCCAGGCCGGCGTCAAGCGGATGACCTCGCGAGCTGACGGCACGGCTCACCTCAACCGTTGTACGGGCTACCCGCGCGGCTCACGGTGACGGGCAGCTGGGCCGCTACGACGCCGAGGTGGTCGTACCTGCCCGTACCAGAGCGGAGTGCGAGCTGCTCAAGGCGATCGCGGTGCACTACGTGATGCTGGGCCGTCGAGCGACGCAGGAGCAGCAACGGGAGCTGCTCTCCGAGCTGGTCGACCGGCTGGCCGACCACGCCCCCGATGCGCTCGAGCCGGGGCTGCAGGAGCAGTGGCACCAGGCAGCCGACGATGCCCAGCGGTTGCGCGTCGTCATCGACCAGGTCGCATCGCTGACCGACCCGTCGGCCGTGGCCTGGCACGCTCGCCTCGGCGCGAACCAGCCGACTCAGGCGTAGATCAGAGCCAGCGTCGCACCGACCAGGATGATCGCAATACCCACCAGCCAGAACGTGATCTCGCGCCAGCTGGTGACCGGCTCGTAGTACGGCCCCGGCGGCAGCTTCTCCTGTTTCGGCATGGGGTCAGCCTACGTTCCGGCCACCTATACTCGTTCGGTCCGGGGCGGTGCCGCGGACTCGGGAGGTGACGGAAGCTCGTGGCCGGACGGATCCGTGACGAGGATGTCGCGCTGGTACGCGACAAAGCACCCATCGCGGAGATCGTCGGCGAGCACCTCCAGCTGCGCCGGGTCGGCAACCGGCTCACCGGCCTGTGCCCCTTCCACGACGAACGTTCGCCGTCGTTCAACGTCAACGCGGAGCAGGGTTTCTTCCACTGCTTCGGCTGCGGCGAGAACGGCGACGTGATCAGCTTTGTCCAGAAGATCGACCACCTCGACTTCCGCGACGCCGTCGAGCGTCTCGCTGCGCGCTACGGCGTCCAGCTGCGGTACGAGGAGGGCGGTGCGGCACCGCGGCAGGAGCACAACCAGAAGGCGCGGCTGGTCCTCGCCAACGCCGCCGCCAAGCAGTTCTACGCCGAGCAGCTGCAGACCACCGCCGAGGCCTCGATCGGCCGGGAGGAGCTGGCCAAGCGCGGTTTCGACGCAGCCGCGGCCGCGAAGTTCGAGGTCGGCTACGCCCCCAAGGGCTGGGACACGCTGGTCAAACACCTGCGCGGTCAAGGGTTTTCGAACAAGGAGCTGGTCGACTCCGGCCTGGCCAGTGAGGGGCAGCGCGGCCCGATCGACCGGTTCCGCGGCCGGCTGATCTGGCCGATCGCCGACATCGCCGGGGACACGATCGCGTTCGGCGCCCGCAAGCTCTACGACGACGACACGATGCCGGGCAAGTACATCAACACCCCGGAAACCGTGCTGTACAAGAAGAGTCACGTTCTGTACGGGCTGTCGATGGCCAAGCGCGAGATCGCCCGCCAGCGCCGTGCGGTCATCGTCGAGGGCTACACCGACGTGATGGCCGCCCACCTCGCCGGCGTCGAGACCGCGGTCGCGACCTGCGGCACGGCCTTCGGCGAGGACCACATCAAGGTGCTGCGCCGGATCCTGATGGACCAGGACGAGTTTCGCGGCGAGGTGATCTTCACCTTCGACGGCGACGCCGCCGGTCAGAAGGCGGCGATGCGGGCCTTCCAGGACGACCAGAAATTCGTCACCCAGACGTTCGTCGCGGTCGAGCCGAACGGCATGGACCCGTGCGACCTGCGCGTGGCCAAGGGAGACGCGGCCGTACGCGACCTGGTCGAGCACCGGATCCCGCTGGCCGAGTTCGCCATCCAGACCGTCCTGAGCCGCTACGACCTCGAGATCCCCGAGGGCCGGGTGCAAGCGCTCCTCGCCGCAGCCCCCGTCGTCGCTCAGCTCAAGGACCGGTCGCTGCGACCGGAGTACGCCCGCCGGCTGGCCGGCTGGCTCGGCATGGACATCGACATCGTGCTGGCCCGCGTCGCCGAGGCCGCCGACCGGCCGCAGGGCCAGGGACAGCAGCACCGCCGCACCGCCTCAGTACAACCCGAGCAGCGCCCGGTCGAGGACCGGCCCGACCCCAAGGACCGCGAGCTGTTCAGCGAGCGCGAGTCGCTCAAGATCGCGATGCAGCGCCCGGTCCTGGCCGGCCCGGTGTTCGACGGCCTCGAGGACGAGATGTTCACCTCCGCCGCCTACCGGTCGGTACGGGCGGCCATCGCCAAGGCCGGCGGCTGCGGTTCGACCACCGGGGGACAGGGCTGGGTGCAGTCGGTCACCGGGGCTGCCGATACAGAGGCGACCAAGGCGCTGGCAACTGAGCTGGCCGTCGAGGCTATCCTGACCGATCGCGAGGTGGACGAGCGCTACGTCGGGATGCAGCTCGCGACCCTTCAGCTGCGGGCGGTCACCCGCCGGCTCGAGGAGCTGAAGTCGCGGCTGCAGCGGATGAACCCGATCGAGTCGGCGGAGGAGTACAACAAGCTCGCTGGCGAGCTGTTCGCGCTGGAGCAGTACCGGCGGGGCCTGCGCGAGCAGGCGATCGGCGGCTTGTGATGACCGGAAGTGCCGGAATTTCTCACCAAGGGTCCCGAGTGAACCCGATCCGGCTCGCGACGAGGCACACTGGACACCAGCACCAGCGGTGTGCAGCAGGATGCGTCACGGGTTGGGTAATGGTTGGTTCAGCCGTTTTCGAGAGAGGCACCGCGTGATTTTCGCGAGAGGCGCACTGTGAGCCCGACGGCACTGCCCCGCGAGGCCCAGGTGGACGAGGTCAAGGACCTCATCACCCGCGGCAAGGAACAGGGCTTCCTGACATCCGACGAGATCGCCACCGGGCTGGCATCCGCAGAGCTGCCGCCCGAGTCGATGGACGCCGTGCTGCAGGCCTTCACCAACGAGGGCATCGAGGTCGTCGACGGCGCTGACGCTGACGAGGAGGCCGCTCCGGTCACCCGTCGCGAGGCCGAGGAGCTGGCGCTCAAGGCGCCGACCAACGACCCGGTCCGGATGTACCTCAAGGAGATCGGCAAGGTTCCGCTGCTCACCGCCGAGGAGGAGGTCGACCTCGCCAAGCGGATCGAGGCCGGGCTGTTCTCGTCCGAGAAGCTCGCGACCAGCAAGCGGCTGAGCGAGACCATGCGCCGCGACCTCGAGTGGATCGAGCGCGACGGCCAGCTGGCCAAGAAGAAGCTGGTCGAGGCCAACCTGCGCCTCGTCGTGTCGATCGCCAAGCGCTACGTCGGGCGCGGCATGCTCTTCCTCGACCTCATCCAGGAGGGCAACCTCGGCCTGATCCGCGCGGTCGAGAAGTTCGACTACACCAAGGGCTACAAGTTCTCCACGTACGCGACCTGGTGGATCCGTCAGGCCATCACGCGGGCCATCGCCGACCAGGCCCGGACCATCCGCATCCCGGTGCACATGGTCGAGACGATCAACAAGCTGATCCGGATCCAGCGCCAGCTCTTGCAGGACCTCGGCCGCGAGCCGCTGCCCGAGGAGATCGCCAAGGAGATGGACCTCACGCCGGACAAGGTGCGCGAGATCCTCAAGGTGTCCCAGGAGCCGGTCAGCCTCGAGACGCCGATCGGTGAGGAGGAGGACTCCCACCTCGGCGACTTCATCGAGGACTCCGACGCGGTCGTGCCGGTCGATGCCGCCTCGTTCATCCTGCTGCAGGAGCAGCTCGACTCGGTCCTGCACACGCTGTCCGACCGCGAGAAGAAGGTCATCCAGCTGCGCTTCGGACTGACCGACGGTCACCCGCGCACGCTCGAGGAGGTCGGCCGCGAGTTCGGGGTCACCCGCGAGCGGATCCGCCAGATCGAGTCCAAGACCCTGTCCAAGCTGCGTCACCCCAGCCGGTCGCAGAAGCTGCGCGACTACCTCGAGTAGACCGCTCCCTCCGGCTCATCTTGTCGGCGCTGCTGCCGATAACACCCGCACGACTGGGTTCTTTGCAGGCATGCCCGGCTGACGGCCGCAGCGTGCCCTGGAGCCGTTCGCGCGCGCCTGTGGGCTGACCGCCGCGCGAACAATCACCCGTCCGGCCCTCAGGCCGATGATGCCTCGCGCCGAGATACCGGGTGAGATCCAACTCGAGCCGGTGCCAACTGTGGCTACTCACAGTCAATGGCTGCTTGCTCCGAGTTGCCACTGTGAACTGGGGTTCGGAACGATGACGAGGCCAACTCGCTGCGCCACGCGGGTCACCGCTGCGCTCCGTTCGACATTGCTGTCAGGGGAGACTCCGTGCTGCGAGCGCTGATGGTGCGTGGCCGTGAAGACCGCGAGGCCGGCTTCACCCTCATCGAGATCCTGGTCGCGATGGTGCTGATGGGCATCATCATGTCCTCGCTCGCCGTGTTCTTCATCGGGGCGCAGAAGTCGACCTCGGCGCTGCGCAGCCGCGAGTCCGCCACCGCCCTTGCCGACCAGACGATGGAGCAGGTGCACAGCATCAACGTGCTCAACCTGGCCGTCGGCCGGGACAAGACGAGCAGTGACGCGCAATGGGCAGCCGCCACCGCTGGAACCGTCCTGGTCGGCGTGGACACGTCGCAGATGACCGAGGTCTACGACAGCGCCGCCGCTGTCGGAGCCGGTGCGACGGCAGCGCTGAGGACCGTCGCACTCACCCCGATCGTCAACAAGCTGCAGTACCGGATCAACATCGTCATCGGCAAGTGCTACATCCCCGCCATCGGTGGCGACTGCACCAAGACAGCCGTCGGGGCCGGCGCCGTGGCACTCGACCGGGTCCTCGTCGCCGTCAACTGGAGCGACCGAGGCAGCACCTGCCCCAACCACATCTGCGCCTACGTCATCGCGAGCCTGATCAGTGTCAGCGGTGACCCGACGTTCAACGTCAACCAGGTCGTCGTGGACACCATCCCGCCCTCGACTCCGAGCAGCGACGTCTGCACGGCACAGTCCGACACGTCGGCGAAGGTCACCTGGTCTGCGTCCACGGACGCCTCGGGCATCGCCCGCTACGACGTCTACCGCAGCACGAATCCGGACTTCTCCGTGGGTACGCCGATCAAGCTGACGGGCACGACCGGCACCTCGTACACCGACACCTCCGCTGATCCCGGCACCACGTACTACTACTTCGTCCTGGCCCTGGACACGGTGGGCAACGCCTCGGGTCCCCAGGTGCCGTCGGGCACCGTGACCAACCCGCAGCAGCCGTTCGTCAGCCAGTGCACGACGCCGCCGGACACCACCAAGCCGGTCCTGACCGGCACCCTGACCGCGGTGTCCGCCACGACGACCGTGACGCTCACCTGGCCCGCGGCGACGGACGACTACAAGGTCAAGCAGTACGTCGTCTTCCGTGGCGGCACGCAGGTCGGCACGGTACCGGTCGGGACCACCACCTTCACCGACACCGGCTTGTCGCCGTGGACGTACTACACGTACACGGTTCAGGCGATGGACTGGGACCCGGCGAACAACCTCTCCAACAACCCGCTGTCCGCGACGATCCAGACCAAGGACACCGTCGCGCCGACCAAGGTGACCGGCTTCACCGGCGCCGTCGACCCCACCGTCAAGACGACGCTCAACCTGGACTGGGCCAACTCGACCGACGACGTCGCAACGGTCGGCTACACGCTCTGCCGGTCGTTGTCCTCGGCTATGACGAGCCCAACCTGCCGGAGCGTCACGACGAGCAACTGGTCGGACACCGGCCTGGCCAGCAACACGGTCTACTACTACACCGTCACCGCGTCCGACGCTGCCGGCAACACGAGCGCCGCCAACACCCCGGTCGGCGTATCCACGCCGGACAGCATCCCTCCCGGCGCTCCGGGAACGGTCATTGCTGGGACCAAGACGGCAACGACGCTGGCGCTGACCTGGCCGGCTGCTTCCGACAACATCGGTGTGACCGGCTACACGATCTACCGCAACGGCGTTCAGGTCGGGACCAGCACGACCGCGTCGTTCACGGACACCGGGCTCACCAGCTTCACCTCCTACACCTACACGGTGAAGGCCAACGACGCGGCCGGGAACATGGGTCCGGCGAGCAGCGCAGCGTCCATCTCGACGACGGCGCCAGCACCGCCGACCCTGAGCAGCAGCGCCAAGACCTACACGGCCGTGACGCTGAACTGGTCGGCCTCCACCGACAACAGCGTGGTCGCCGGCTATGCCGTCTACCGCGGCGGGACGTTGCTCGCCAACGTTCCTGGCAACTCGACCTTCACCTACACCGACTCCGGCCTGACCGCCGGAACGGCGTACAGCTACACGGTCAAGGCCTATGACGCGGCGTCGAACTACTCCGCGGCCTCCAACACCCTCGCCGTGACGACCTATGGGCCGCCGACGAAGGTCGTCAGCCTGGCCGGCACGATCAACGGCGCCAAGACCACCACGCTCTCGTGGGCGGCGTCCACGGACGCCGGCGGTCCTATCACCGGCTACAAGGTCTACGGCGGTACCGCAGGCACGACGCTGCTGAGCACCGTGGCCGGCCTGAACTACACGTACAGCGGCCTCAACAACAACCAGACCTACCTGATCACGGTCTACGCCATCGACGGTGCTGGCCTCCAGTCGCCGGTGTCAGCGACGCTCACCTGCAAGACCGATTCCACCGGAAAGGTGACGAGCTGCGCATGACGCCTACTCGCTCGGTTCTCGAACGCCTCCGTTCGGCACAACGGGAGGATGCCGGCTTCTCCTTGATGGAGACGCTGGTCGCCATGGTGATCTTCGGCATCTTCATGGCCCTGGCGATGGGCGCGATCATCTCGATGCTCACCTCCACCGCGAAGTCGCAGAGCCTGCAGGACGGTTCGGCGAGCCTGGAGAACGTGTTCCAGAAGCTGGACCACCAGGTGCGGTACTCCAACGCGATCAGCACACCCAACACGACACTGGTCAACGGCAGCTACTTCGTTGAGTGGATGGCCCAGCCGCTGGCAACCTCTCCGCAGACGTGCACCCAGCTCAGGTTCAACCCAGCAGCGGGCACTCTTCAGGAGCGGACCTGGCAACCGGCGGCGACCCCGGTGGTGGCCACGGGGTGGACCCTGATGGCCAAGAACGTGACAACGGCCGGATTCCTGAACCCGTACCCGTTCGCCTTCAGCCCGTCCGACGGCACCACGTACGCGCACCAGCAGCTGGCCATCACGCTCGCGACTCAGCCAGGCGCCAAGGCGACGGCCAGGTCGACCCGGTCGGAGCTCACGGTCAGCTTCTCGGCGCTCAACAGCACCAAAAACACCAGCAGCCTCGTCTGCACGGAGGTAGCCCGCTCATGAAGACCCTTATCCGCCGGACGAAGACCTCGGCCAACGACGACGAGGGGAGCGGGCTGATTCTCGTGTTCCTCGTCATGCTGATCAGCAGCGCGCTTTCCCTGGTGCTGCTGGAAGGCGCAGTGTCGCTGGCCAAGCAGACGTCGGCCAACAACAAGCGGGTGACGTCGCTGAGCGCGGCACAGGCCGGGCTCGATGCTGGGCTCGCCGTGATCCGATCCGCGACCGACGTCACTGGTGCCGGTGACCTGTCGAAGATTCCGTGCACCGTGGCGCCGGGCACCGTCGACGGAACCACGAACTCGCCGAGGCCGCAGGGTTCGACCAACGCCACCTACAAGTTGCTGATCGCCTACTACGCGACGGACCCCACGACGCAGCCCGACACGTGGCGGAAGAACTCGGTCAACCAGATCAACTGCCCGAGTGGCGGACACCCGGACAAGGTCCCGCTGTACGCACTGGTCACGTCGACCGGCAAGTCCACCGCCGGCAAGGCCCGTACGGTCGAGAGCACGTACATCTTCACCACGAGCAACCAGAACATCTCCGGCGGCCTGATCCACGTCCAGGGCGGCGGCGACCCCGGGACGCCCGACCTGTGCCCGGACGCGGGCAGCGCGCACCCGGCTACTGGCGACGTCGTCACGATGCAGGCTTGCGACAAGAACGACCAGGGTCAGCTGTGGGCCTACCAGGGCGACCTGAGCTTCCTGCTCACGTCGACGACGAACGACACCGGGGCCAAGGCACCGATGTGCATCCAGGCGGCGGGCTCTCCCGCGGCCCTGGGCACCCAGCTCAAGATGGCGCCCTGCGTGGGGCTGCCGACGACCGGCACGATCGCGATCCAGCAGCAGTTCAGCTACGACGACAGCGGCCGGTTCGAGAACTCCAAGATCAACTCCTCCGGCAAGCCGACCCTGGCCGGCAACTGCTGGGTCGTGACGAACGCGAACACGACCGGCTCGACGATCAACATCAACTCCTGCGGCCAGGTCTGGCGTCCGGAGGCGTCGGTGGGTGCCGGTATGTCGGGTCCGGCCACGCAGCAGCTGGTCAACTACAAGGAGTTCGGTCGCTGCCTGGACGCCACGAACCAGGACCCGAACTACAACTTCATGATCGCCTACCCGTGCAAGCAGTCGCCGAGCCCGAGCGAGATCACCTGGAACCAGAAGTACACGTTCAACGGGGTCGTGCCCAGCGGCAGCACGGCGGCTGTGCCCGGCTCGATCTCGACGTACGACACGAGCAACAGCACCACCTACTGCTTGACCAGCCCGATGGCGGTGCAGACCAACCCTGCGATCGCCGGGCCGTTCGTCCGGCTCAACCCGTGCCCCGGCACGATCCCGACCAACATGAAGTGGATCGAGATCGGCAACAGCACGGGTGACTACAACAAGGACTACACCATCCACGACGCGAGCAACCCCTCGCTGTGCCTGGCCGTGGGCCTGACCGGAACCGGCGTGCCCGCCGCGAGCGGTCTGGGCGAGTGGAGCTCGCTGTACGTTGCCACCTGCGACGGATCGCTCGGTCAGAAGTGGAACGCTCCGCCGAACATCCCGGTCGGTTCCACCACCGGTACGCACGAGAACAACACCACCAGCGGCGGCTGACCCGCGTCCGCTCAGGTCAACGAACGACCTCGGCCCCGATCCGGTCAGTCCGGATCGGGGCCGAGGCTCGTGCACGCGTAGTGAGTCAGGACTCGTCGTCCGGCTCGAGGTGCATCGCCTGCTCCTCCGGCGACTGGCCGCCGCTGTCGGTGCCCACCGAGGTGGCGAACAGGTCACCGTCCTCGTCGGCGTGGGCGCCTTCGTCCTCGGCCACGAGCCGCCCGACCGGCCCGTCGTCATCGACGTAGAACTCGTCGATGTCGGTGATTTCGGGCTCCTCGTGCGCCAGCCGGCTGGACAGCGGCTCGCCGAGCTCGGCCTCCAGATCGGTGGTGCCGTAGGCGTTGACGTAGGTCGCGTGGTCCGTCGGTACGACGATGTCGTCCTGGGCGTCGCCGGTGATGAGCTTGCCGGGGAGGGCGTCGTCGGTCGACGGCAAACCGGCGTCCTCGTACGGGTCGGCAGGGTCGGGGTGGTGAGGCATGGTCGGCAACTACCCCTTCGTGAGTGACGTAGGCCAAACGGGGTGGATCAGGACTCTGCGCCGAACTCCTCGTGCGCGGCCTCGGGGTAGGGCGGAGCCTTGTCCGGGTCGACGGCTGTGGCGTGGTTGGCGGTGAAGAACTTGCCGCTGCGGTAGCCACCGATCCGGGCGCTGACCTTGTCGCTGACCTTGGAGGTCACCGAGCTCTTGGCCGTGGCCATCGCGCCGCTGGCCTGGGCCTGCAAGACGCCGGCGGCCTCCTGCACGACGGGGGAGTCGACGAGGCGCCGAACCCCGTCGGAGATCGCGTCGTAGCGCTTGCGGCCGGCCTTGGTGCCCATGACGTAGCCGGTGACGAAGCCGAGAAAGAACGTCAACTTGAACCGCATGATGGTCCCTCCGTTGATGGCGACGTGGGGCGGACCCGCGAGGTACTGACTTATCCTACGGCCGCGGTGTCGTGCTCCCGATACAGTAGGGTGGTCGTCGGCCCGGACGCCTCTGCCCCCACCGGCGGCGCTCGGACGGCAGCAGTTTCTCGTACGATCCCGCGTAGCTCAATTGGCAGAGCAGCCGACTGTTAATCGGCAGGTTTCTGGTTCAAGTCCAGACGCGGGAGCTCTGCAACGCCCTAGCGGATCAGGCTCGCCCGGAACAGTCCGTCGACCTGCGGCGCCGGCAGCGGCTTGGAGAACAGGTAGCCCTGGCCGGACCGGCAACCGAACTCCCGGAGCATGCGGGTCTGCTCCGGTGCCTCGATACCCTCGGCGATGACGTCGAGGCCGAGACCGTCGCCCATGGCGATGATCGTGCGGACGAGCTCGGCACTACGGGTGCCACCGGACATCGCGACGACGAACGAGCGGTCGATCTTCAGCGCGTCGAGCCGGAACCGGTGCAGCGCCTCGAGCGAGGAGTAGCCGGTCCCGAAGTCGTCGATGTGCACGGCCAGGCCGCGCTCGTGCATCGCGTCGAGGAGCCGTACCGCCCGGTGAGCGTTGTCCATGATCACGCCCTCGGTGATCTCCAGGGCGAGCGCCTGCGGCTCGAGCCCAGCCAACGAGAGCGACGTGTCGAGGTGGTCGAGCAGCCCGACGTGCCAGAACTCCTGGTGCGACACGTTGATGCTGACCGGCAGATGCCCCGCCGGTGAGGCTTCCCGGCGCCACTGGGCCAGCTGGCGACAGGCCTCCTCGACCACCCAGCGCCCGATCGCCACGATCAGCCCCGACTCCTCGGCCACGGGCAGGAACTCCGCCGGAGGCACCAGGACCTGTTCGTCATCCCGCACGGCCGGCCAGCGGAGGAGGGCTTCGAAACCCGTGACCTCTCCGTCAGCGAGGTTGACGATGGGCTGGTAGTGCAGGGCAAAGGCAGTTTCGTCGACGGCGGTCCGAAGCAGGGACTCGGTGGACATCCGGTTGACCAGGCGCGCTCGCATGGTGGTGTCGAACGTTGCCTGACCGCCGCGCTGGCGGGCTTTCGCCCGGTACATCGCGATGTCGGCGTCACGGAGCATGTCCTCGGCGCTTCGGTGCTCGTGGGTCACCGCAGCGATGCCGATGCTGGCGGTGATCACGACGCGCCTGCCCTCGATCTCGAACGGATCGGAGAGCATGTCCTGCAACCGGGCGGTGACACTGGGCAGGTCGGCACCGGGCGCGAGGTCCTCGAGCAGGATGACGAACTCGTCGCCGCCGATCCGCGCAGCTGTGTCTCCCGTACGGATGAAGGTCTGCAGCCGGCCAGCCACTCCGACCAGCAACTTGTCGCCGACCATGTGACCCAGGCTGTCGTTGATGACCTTGAAGCCGTCGAGATCGATGAACAGCAAGGCGAAATGGTGGCTTTTCTCAGTGCTTCGGCGCCGCATCGCCACGCCGAGCCGGTCCAGCAGCAGGGCCCGGTTCGGCAGGGCGGTGAGGCTGTCGTACAAGGCGAGATGGCGCAGTCGTTCCGCGAGCTCCCGTCGCTCGGTCACGTCGGTGAAGCTGCCGACGATGCGAGTGGCGCAGCCGTCGTCGTCGGTCAGGGTCAGGCCGCGGCACAGCACCCACTGGGTTTCCCCGGAGCCCGAACGGATCCGGTGCTCGTACTCCAGCGGTCGCCCGGCTGCGCCCGAGCGTTGCTCGTCGATCGCCTCGTCCAGCCCCTGTCGGTCTTCGGGATGCACCCGGTCGAGCCAGGCCGTGATGGCGGTCTCGCCGACGCCGGCACCCAGGATGGTGCGGCTGCGGTCGGAGTAGTAGACGGTGTCGTCGTTGAGGTCCCAGTCCCACAAGCCGTCGTTGGTCGCTGCCGCGGCCAGGGCGTAGCGCTGCTCACTGCGGCGGATCTCGGCGGCCAGGCCCTGCTCGCGGTCGAGCGAGGCCGCTAACGAGTTCTGTTGCTCGCGCAGCGACGTCAACACTTCCTGATGATCCAGGGCCAGCCCGAGCAGCGCAGCCCACTGGTTGAAGTTTTCCCTACCGGATACGTCACGCTGCAGGACGGGCGCGACAGCTCCGAGAAACCCGCGGTCGGCCTCGCGGCCGCGCAGGGGCAGGACGACCACCACCGTGCCGGGACTCTCGGCGGCCAGCTCCAGCAGCGCGTGCGGAGGGAAGTCCCGTTCGTCCAGCGGGCGGTCCAGCAGGCTGCGCAGAGACGGGGCGTCGCCAGCCGCGTTGTAGACACCTCGGACGACCAGCCGGCCGTCATCCGCGCTGTCCGGGTGCAATGCCAGCACCGCCGAGGTGATCGGGGTACGGCTCAGCCACGTCAGCGTGGTGGGGTCCTCGTGGTGGCTGCTCAGCAGATCCATTCCGATGGCGTACTGATGGCCCAGCGACTCGATCAGGAAACCGCGCCGGGCATGGTGGTCGCGCCCTTGGGCAGCGATGAAGACCATGCCGACGAGCGACAGCAGCTGCTCCAGCCGGACCAGCTGCTCGGGGGCAGCGGTGGGGCTCCGCGTGCCGAGCCAGGTCTCGGCACCGGCCCTGAGCAGGGAGGACAGCTGCACGATGTCGCCCAGCTCCGGCGTGGCCAGCCAGAGTTCCTCGGCGAGCGCGGGCAGCCCGAGGTCGTCGGCGGACCCGTGGTCCAGCAGCACGGCGGCGAAGGCCTTCGCAAAGGCCAGGAGTACGGGACCCGCGGTCGCGGCGCCGTCCAGCTCGATCAGCGCCTGCAGCGTCGGCTCGATGATCAGGGCCGGGCCGCCCTGTTCCTCCCGGCCGGGGGCAGGCACCGGGCTCGGGCTGCCCATGCAGCCACAGGACTGCCGCGGCAGGAACCGGGTGGACACGCGGTGATGGCTGCGGGGCAGCCGCGTACCGCGGATCTGCGCTATCAGCAGCTCCGCGGCGGCCCGCCCGATGGCGCTGAAGTCCTGGACGACGGTGGAGAGCGACGGCTGCACGTACGCCCCGTCCTCCGTACCGTCGAAACCGACCACGGCCTGGTCCAACGGCAGCCGCAGCCCGGCCTCGGTCAGGTGGCCGATGATGCCCACGGCATTCAGGTCGGTGGCCGCCACGACCGCGGTGGACCTCAGGCCTCCGGCGAGCATGGCCGCCGCGGCCGTGCGACCACCGGTGGCCAAGGTGTCGGAGGCCATGAACAGCAGCTCCGGGTCGGGCCGGATGCCGTGGGCCAGCAGCTCGTCGCAGTAGGCGCGGTAGCGCTCGCGGATGTCCGGCTGGCCCATCATGCCGGCGAACGCGATTCGTTCGTGCCCGTGCTGGACGAGGTGTCGCACGCCCTCGCGCAACCCGCTGGAGTTGTCGGGCAGCACCACCGGTGCGTCGATGCCGGCCGGCTCGTGGCTGACCAGGACCAGCGGCTTGCCATCGGCCAGGATCAGCTCCAGCGAGCTGTCGCTGACGGCCTCGACGATCGAGATGAAGCCGGCGAGGTGGGCCCAGCCGACCGGCCGCATGGTGTGGGCCGGCGGGTTGAGGTGGTTCGGGGTGTTGACGCCGGCGTGCTGGCACTGGAACGCCACGGTGGTGAAACCGGCGCCGGACGCTGCTTTGGCAATGCCGTCGAGGATGCCGCCGAAGTAGAAGCCACTCACCAGCGGCGAGAGCACTCCAATAGTCGGGATCTGCGACTGCGGCATTACGGGGGTGCACTCCTTGTGAGCCGCCGACGCGGGGGCCTTCGGGGAGGTATCGGACGAGATACACCCCGGATGAACCCCTCGGGAGCTCACCCGGCGTCGGGGTTGGTCTCCTCAGCATGCTCGATTTCCGCAGCCACCGTGCCCAAGTTCGGATCTTTGGCCCTGGCGATCTGGACGGCGCCGATGAACACCCGTACCCCGAAACCGAGGATGAGCAGGTCCAGGATCATCTGCACGGTCACCAGGCCGCGGGCAAACTGGCTCACCGGCGCGATGTCGCCGAAGCCGACCGTTGCGAACACCGTCACCGTGAAGTAGATCGCGTCCGTCCTCGTCATCGACGAGACGTTGAAGCTGTCCGCTGTGCTGTGCTCGAGCAGGTAGTAGGTAGCCGCGAACAGGACCAGGAACAGCGGCGCAGTCGTGGCGAGGGCTTGGACGGCGCGGATGCCGGGGTACGGGGCGCGCAGGATGGCCCGGACCTGGTAGGTGCCAACGGTGCCGAGGACGGCCAGGCCGGCAGCGAGCGCGATGCCCACCTCGTTGCCGACGACGTTGTCCAGCGGCAGGACGTAGTAAAGGGTCACGACCAGGGCCGAGGCCACGAATGCCCGGAGGAGGCTGACGACGAGCAGCCGCCGCTTCTGTTTGGCACTTAGCAGATGCACCGGCGGTTTGCTCATCCCGGCACGGTATCGGATCCCGTGCGGTATCGGACCCGGGCGGGCGCTGTGGGGCTGTCCGGCTTCGGTTGATGCTTGACGGATCGTGTTCGGTTGATCCTTGACACCCCGGGTGTGATGTTAGGCCCGCGGAGTGAACTCCGAGGCGCGTTTCTTGCGGACCTCGCCGGTGCTGGTGCGGGCGACGGTCTTGAGCAGCTCGTTGCCGACCCAGAACTGCAGCAGGGCGTCGGTGACCAGCACGTCGCAGCGATCACCGGCGTGGTGTTTACCGACGCTGACTTGCTGCCAGCTGACGCAGACCACCCCGTTCGCGCCGACCTTGCGGGCCACCCAGTCCTCCCCGGCCCTGGCCGAGGTCCTGGCCACCCGCCGCGGCGGTGCGCCCTGCCCGTCGCCGGGATGGAACCGGCTGTCCGGGGTCGCATCAGCCAACGACTGATGCGGGCGCTGCGTGTTGTAGTAGCCGACCCATTCGTCCAGCGCCGCCTGGGCGGTGGTGATCGAGGTGAACACCTGGTTGGTGTCCAGCTCCAGGCGCAGCGTGCGGTGGAACCGTTCCACCTTCCCCGTCGTCGTCGGTGACCGCGGCTGGGTCAGCAGATGCTCCACCCCGTTGTCCCGGCAGATCCGGTCGAACAGCACGTCCACCGGCGGGTGATGGAACCGGCCGGTGAACACCTTCCCGTTGTCGGTCAGAATCTGCTCCGGCACCCCATGAGCCAGCAGCGCCGCGGTCAACCCGTCACACACCGGCTGGGTGCGTTCCCTGGCCATCAACCGGGCCGACACACAGAACCTCGAGTGGTCATCGACCCCGGTCAACGCCTTCGCCGTGGAACCGTCGGCGAGGTGGAACCCGCCGACCACGTCCATCTGCCACAGCTCCATCGGCCGGCCCCGCTCCCAACGCCGCCAGCCCTCACCGCGTGGATGACGCCGGGCCGGGGCGATCACCCCGGCCCTCACCAGACACCGGTACACCGCCGAGGCCGACGGCAACGGCGACACCCCAGCCCTGGCCAGCTCCACCCGCAACCGCCGCGGACCCCAGTACGGGCGCAGCCGGCGCATCTCCAACACCCGCGCCTGGACCGACGCCGGCATCTGCAACGGCGAGGACCTCGGCCGATGAGACCGGTCCGCCAACCCTTCCAGACCACCCGCCTCATACCGGGCCAACCAGGTCTGCACCGTCTGCCGCGACACCGACCACTGCGCCGCCACCTCAGTAGCTGTCCGGCCATCCGCGATCACCGCAAGAACAGCCTGATACCTCTGCTCAACCACGCTCAACTCCCTCATACGAGGGAGTGTCAAGGATCAACCGAAACCACTGTCAAGCATCAGCCGAACCCATGTAAAGCATCACCCGACACCGAACTGTCAAGCATCACCCGAACTACTACACGGGCGCTGTGGGGCGGGTGGGGCTCGAACCCACGACCGAGGGATTATGAGTCCCGTGCTCTGACCGGCTGAGCTACCGCCCCTGGTTTCCTCTGCTACGAGTCTGCAGCCTAGCGGCCCACCCCTCGGGAGCCGGGGTCGTCGTGGGGCCGCGTTCCTGGGAGGCTGTTTGGCCTGTCCCCGCGCGTGCGTGCGGGCTCGCCGATCGTGAGCGGAAGGGTGTGCATGGTCCAGGCAGACCCGCAGATCTCCGAGCGTGAGCGCGAGATTGCTACCGAGCAGGCGCACGTCGACGTCGTGACCGCCAGGGTCGAGGAGCTGCGCCGCGAGGCGACCGTCGTACGGGACGAGCAGCTCATCACGATCGACAAGGACCACGCGGGATCGGTCTACGAGCGCGACGTGATGGTCAACAGCATCGGCGAGCGCCTGCGGGTGCTCGAGCTGCAGTCCGACGGCCTGGTGTTCGGCCGCCTGGACACCTCCGAGGGTGAGCGGCTCCGGGTCGGGCGCATCGGTGTGCGGACCGCCACCAGCGACGTCCTCGTCGTCGACTGGCGCGCACCTGCGGCAGCCGCCTTCTACTCCGCGACCGAGCGCCGGCCGGAGGGGATTGCCCGTCGGCGGGTCATCACCTCGCGCGGGGACCGGGTGCTCGACGTCGACGACGAGGTGCTCGACGCCGACGCCGCTGAGCGGCTCGGTCTGCCGACGGTCGGCGGTGGTGCTTTGATGGCCGCGCTGCGCCGGTCCCGTGACGACCACATGCACGACATCGTGGCGACGATCCAGGGCGAGCAGGACGAGGCGATCCGGGCTCCGGCGACCGGAGTCGTGCTGATCGACGGCGGTCCCGGTACGGGAAAGACCGTCGTAGCGCTGCACCGGGCGGCCTACCTCCTGCACGCCAACCGCGAGCGCTACCGGTCCTCCGGCGTGCTGGTGGTGGGCCCGACCGCCGTGTTCAGCCGCTACATCGAGCGGGTGCTGCCCTCACTCGGCGAGACGACGGCTGCGCTGCTGTCGGTCGGTGAGCTGGCGGAGGGCATCAGCGGCGCCCGCTACGACGACGTGGCTGCCGAGATCAAGGGGTCGGACCGCATGGTGCCGATCCTGCGTGATGCCATCGTGGCGGCCCTGCCGCCTGCCCCGGTGCGGTTCTACTGCCCGGCGCTCACCACGACGATCATGGTCGACCGCCGAGCCCTTGACCGGGTCAAGCACGAGGTCGTCTCCAACGCGGCCAGGTCGGGTGGCAGCTACGACAAGATGATCCGCGCCGTCGCCCGCATGGTGCTCCGTGAGTACCGCAGACACCAGCCCGATCCGGAGGAGCTCGGCCAGCTGTCGATGCTCGAGCAGGAGGAAGCCGAGTTCGAGTCACCGCTGCCGCCCGCGCGGGTCGTCGACGTCGACGACATGCTGCACGACGACGGGTTCCTCGACTTCGTCGATGCGATGTGGCCCCAGCAAAAGCCGGTCGACATCCTTGATCGGCTGCGCGACAAGCGCGTGCTCGATGCCGCCACCCGGCACAGCCTCGACGACCGGGAACGCCAGCTGCTGCTGAAGTCCTGGTCCCGGCCGGGCTGGTCCACCCACGATGTCGCGCTGGCCGACGAGCTGCGTTTCCTGGTCGGCGACCTCGCCGCGCCGCGCATCCGCGAGGACGACGAGCTCGCCGATGCGGGGTACGAGGAGCTGACCACGTTCGCCGATCGCAACCGCCGCCACGTGGCAGCTCGCGAGGACGACTACTCCGGCTACGCGCACGTCATCGTCGACGAGGCGCAGGACATCACACCGATGCAGTGGCGGGCGCTGGGCCGCCGTGGCCGTCGTGCCACCTGGACCATCGTGGGCGACCCCGCGCAGCGCAGCTGGGACGATCGCGACGAGGCCGAGGAAGCCCGCCGTGCTGCGACCGGTGGCAAGGCCGAGAAGCGTTTCCTTTTCAACACCAACTACCGGACGCCGGCCGAGGTCGTGGCCCTCGCCGACGACGTGCTCCGCACGATCGAGCCCCACCACCAGGGCGCCAACGCTGTGCGGTCCACCGGCATCCAGCCTCGGATCGTCGACGCTGCAGGCGATCTCGACGCGGCGGTCGTCAGTGCGGTCACCGAGCTGCTGTCCCTCGTCGAGGGCACGGTCGGGGTTGTCGGACCGGTCAGCGACACCCCAGGCCTCGTCGACCTCGCCACTCCCGTCAACCCGGCGCGGGTGCGCTGCGTGAGCAGCCTCGAGGCCAAGGGCCTCGAGTTCGACGCCGTCGTCGTCGTCTCACCCGGAGCGCTGGCGGCCGAGGCCGCCACCGGCGTACGACGGCTCTACGTCGCCTTGACCAGGGCGACTCAGCGCCTCGTGGTGGTGGCGCCGGACGCCGCTGACCTCGAGGCGGCCGGGCTCAAGGTGCCGCGCCCGTAACCGTGGACGCGGGGGAACCGTCGGTGCGCGACGGTCCGGCCACAATCACACGGGCCGGCCGGTGGTGCTGGCCGGACTCACAGCCGCGGCGGCCACGGCTTCGTCGTAGCGTTCGAGCACGAGGCGGGCCAGGGCCGGGTGGGCGCCCAGCGGCGCAGCGACCAGGTCGGCGCCGCAGCCGGCCACCTTGTCGCCGAACTGGCCGGGGCTGAGCAGGTAGCTGGCCACGATCACGGGGCCGTCGCCGCCGGTGGCCCGGATCTCGGCGACCACCGCGGCGATGTCCGGCTCGGCAGCCGCGTAGCCCACGGTCACCTCGCGGTCGAACCGTTCCCGTACCAGTGCCGCGAGGTCCTCGACGTCGCGCCGTGCTGCGGGAAATGACGAGCCAGCGGCCGCGAGCGCGAGCCGGCCGGACCCGCCCGACCAGCCGGCCTCGGCCAGGCGTCCGGCAAGTGCGTCGACGAGCAGCGGGTGCGGTCCGAGCCGGCGAGCGATCATGACCGGCACGGGGGCGTCGGACACGGCCTGCGGGATGTCGTGACGCACGTGGTAGCCGGTCGACAGCAGCAGAGGTACGGCCACCAGTGGCCGTTCGGCGCGCTGGGCAAGATCACGCACTCGTGGTGAGGCATGGTCGAGCCAGCTCAGCTGGACGTGCAGCGACGGGCGCATCGACGACACCAGGGCGACCAGGTCGGCCACGACCGCTCGACCGCGCACGTCCTGCGTTCCGTGCGCCACGGCCATCAGCGTGGGCGGCTCGGGGGTCGTCGGGCTCACGTGTTGAGGTTACCGGCCAGTCGGGTGAACCCACCGGCCTGCTCGCGCGTCTCCAGATGTGGCGGCGGACGCCGACAAGGCTGGGGACCGTGTCCGAATTGTGTCCAACGGATCCCCAACCTCGGTGTCCGATACTGGCTCTCCGAGGCAAGATTGCGACAGACCTTCATTCAGGAGGTTGGCTGGGAAGGTGCGAGCGTGGCGGGACGGGCGACGGGGGCGCGATCCTCCCGCGCAGGGCTGATTGCCGCCGTTGTCGCTGTCGTGGCCGCCGTCGCTCTCGTGCTCGCAGTGACCGCGTTCACGGCTTCGCGTTCCAAGGACGCCAAGAGTGTCCTCGGCCAGCCCAAGACCGGTGGCACGGGCGCCCCGGCAACAACCCCGGCGCCCATTCCCAAGATCAAGGTGGGTTTCGTCGGCCTGACCAACCACGTCCAGTCCTGGAAGTTGCCGGTACGGGTCAAGGTCAGCCACGGCGAGCTGCTCACTGTCACCGCCGTCGACAGCAAGGGTCTCAAGCTGCCCGGCACGATCACCGGCAGCACCTGGGCCAGCACCGGCGTCGTGATCCCCTCGCGCACCTATCAGCTGCAGGTCTACGCCAAGGGCGCGGACGGAGTGTCCGCCTATCACACGCTCAAGGTGACCACGGCGCCGCCGGACCGGACGATCCGCACCTACGTCGCGCCGCTGACCGGTCGTACGGTCGGCGTCGGTTTCGCGATCACGGTGCAGTTCACCCACCCGGTGACCAACCGGGCCGCGGCCGAGAAGGGCCTGATCGTCACCACCTCCACCCCGGTCGTCGGGGCGTGGCACTGGTTCGACTCGACGCACGTCCACTATCGGCCGAAGTACTACTGGCCGGCGGGGACCAAGGTCTCGCTGCGCGAGGACCTCGAGGCCGTGCAGCTCTCGCCAGGGGACTGGGGGTCCAACCACGACGACGTCAACTTCACCATCGGAGACGCTCACGTCAGCACGGTCGACGTAGCCAGCCAGCACATGACCGTCACCGTCAACGGTCGGACCCTCGCGGACTACCCGGTCAGCACGGGCCGGGACCCCTGGCCGACCAGGGGCGGCGTCCACGTGGTGCTGGAGAAGTTCGACAGCAAGGTCATGGACTCGGCCACGGTCGGGATCCCGGAATTCCTGCCCGGACCCAACGGCACCAAGACGAAGAACCCGCTCTACTACAAGGAGACCGAGCTGTGGGCGACCCGGATCTCCAACGGCGGGGCCTTCGTGCACTACCAGCCGGGGACGCTCAAGCTGCAGGGGCTACGCCCGGCCAGCCACGGGTGCGTCAACACCAACCTCACGTCGGCCAAGCAGTTCTACACGCTCAGCATCCCCGGTGACGTGGTCAACGTCATCAACGCCAAGGTGCCGCCCAACCGGGACGACCCTGGCATGATCGACTGGAACTACACCTGGACCACGTGGCTGGCGGGCAGCGCCACCCAGTCCTGACCTGGTTGATCCACCGTGCGACTTGCCGGCGAGCACGTCGCCGACGGGCTGCGCATACGATGCCCGCATGATCGTGACGACCGTTGTCAGCCTCAAGGGCGGTGTCGGCAAGACCAGCATGGTGCTGGGCCTGGCCGGAGCCGCTCAGGCCTCCGGGCGCAGGGCCCTGGTCATCGACCTTGATCCGCAGGCCAACGCCAGCCTCGTCCTCGGGGCTGACCGGGCCGACTTCACCGTCAACGACGTGCTCGCCGACGGCCGCAGCGGCGTCCTGGTCGACGCCGTCCAGCCGAGCAGCTGGGGCGAGGGGGTCGACGTGGTGCCGGCCGAGCTGGCCCTGGAGCACCGCAACGGTGACGGCCCCGGCATCGAGACGGCGCTGGCCAGAACGATGGAGGGCCTGTCCGGCTACGACATCGTGCTGATCGACAGCCCTCCCACCCTCGGAGCACTGACGGTCACAGCCCTCGCCGCAGCGCAGCGCGCCCTGATCGTGGTCGAGCCGACGCTGTTCTCGCTGGTCGGGGCCGAGAAGATGCTGGACGCGATCAAGGTGGTGCGCCGCAACTACAACAAGCGCATCCGCGTCTCCGGCATCGTGGTCAACAAGACCAGGCACACCGTCGAGCACGCCTTCCGGCGCGAGGAGCTCGATGCGGCTTACCCGGAGCTGGTCTGGTCACCGGCGGTGCCTGACCGGGCGATCGCCGCGCAGGCGCAGGGGGCGTTCCTGCCGGTCCAGGCCTGGCGCACGCCGGCGGCCGTCGAGCTGTCGGACATCTTCACCGTCTTCCTCGACCGGCTGCTCGAACGCTCGGTCCGGGCGACGTCCTCTGGCGGCGGATGAGGTCCACACGAGTGGCCCTGTGCCGCTACGCCGGTCGGCGCATCAGCGGCCATGTGCAGATGGCGATCCTTGGGATCAGCAGCGACCGATGGGGGAGTTGCAGCGAGGTACCGAAGGTTGTCCGGATGACGAAGTCTCCCGTACGCACCGCTCGACTTTCCGAGCTCAGCTTGGCTGCGCTGCGGCAGTACCGGCTGCAGCTGCGGGAGGAAGAGGACCGGGTCTCGTACTGGCGGCGGCTGCTGCAGGCGCGACTGGACATGGTCGCTGCCGGCAAGGCGCAGAGCGGTCCCATGTCGGCCCAGCAGATTGCTGCAGCGCTCGGAGACGGCGTTGCCAGGCAGCACCGGATTGCCATGGTCGCGACCGAGGTGGGGGCTCCGCTGCCGGAGCTGCCCAAGCTGGCCGCGCTGTGGTCGCACCCGTTGGGCGAGCTGGGCGGCGGCGCGGCGGATGCCACCGTTGTGGGGGGGCTCGTCGAGGCCGAGGCTCAGCTGTCGACCTACCGGACCAGCCTGCACGGGCTGCTGGACGCGGCGACCGCTGAGCTGATCAGCCGCTACAAGGCCGACCCCTCGTCCTGCCTCGACGTGCTGCCGATCCCGCCGGCGTCCGTGCCGGTGGACTCCGAGGTGTCGACGTCTGTCGCCACGGCGACGTCGGTGTCGTCCCTGCCACGACGGCACTGATCCGGGCCGAGTTGCGCACCTGACCCCGCTTCGGCCCGTACGGTGGGCTGATCATTGTGCGGGCGTTTCGAGGGTGATGATGACGGTGTCGAAGCAACCTGTCGGTAAGCGGTCCACTCTGCCGGGGCGGTTTGCCCGTTGGGCCCCTGCGTTGAGCCTCTCGCTGGCCGGTCTTTTCATTCTCGCGCCGTCGGCCGTCGCGGCAACCACGGCCGGGGTCGATCTCGCGCCGGCAGCGGCGGCCTTCAAGTCCGGCGAGACCGTCTACGTCTACCCGGGCGGAGACGCGCTGGTCGACGCCGCTGCCGCTGCCAAGATCAAGGCCGCTATCGGCTCGAGCAAGGTCCACGTCGCGGTGATCGGCCAGCCGGCCATCGCCCAGCCCGACGCCAAACCGCTCGTCGATGCCCTGGCGCAGGCCTCGGGGAGCGACGGTTCCTACGTCATTCTCGGCAACGGTGGACGGGGCACGTTCACGACCATCTCGAGCCCGATCGAGCCCACGGTCTACGGCAAGCAGCTGCATGCAGCCCTGGACGCCCACCGCGGTGATCCCGCCGGCAACGTGGAGCAGCTGGCGGGGGCGCTCGCAGCCGACCCGCTGCCGAGCGAGCCCACCCACCGCGGCGCCATCATCGGGTGGTCGCTGCTGGCCCTAGCAGTCGTCGCCCTGGTGTTCGTGGTCTGGTGGCGGCAGCGTCGCCGGCAGGCGGCACTGGGTGAGCTGCGTGCCGACGTGCGCTCCGAGATCGAGTCCCTTGCCGACGACCTGCTCATCACGGACCCGGGTGGGCGGGTCAGCATCCGCGACGCTTCCGACGACGACCCGGAGCAGCGGGCCCTCAAGGTGGCCTGGTCCCGCCAGCAGGCAGCCGAGGCCATGCTCGTCTCCGCTCGCGACACCGCGACCGTCACGCGTGCCAGGGGTCTCACGGCACAGGGGAGAGCTGCCCTCGACCAGGCGCAGCGACTTCGCGACGGAGTGCCAGCCCGGGCGGAGGTGCTCGCACTCGCGGCGCAGGCCGGCGGCCCCGACCCGGCGGCCCGACGGGACCAGCCCGAGTCGCCAGCACCGCGACGCCAGCAGATGCTGCGGGACTACACCCCTGCGTCCTACCCCGGCTACGGGTACGGGTGGTACCCCGGCTACGGCTATGGCTTCTTCAACTACGGCGGCTCCTTCGTGACCGGCATCCTCGCCGGGGAGCTGCTCGCCAACGCCTTCGACCCGTACGGGGGCGTCGGCGGTTTCGGTGGCTACGGCGGCTACGACGTGGGGTACGAGTCCGGCTACGACCAGGGCTATCAGCAGGGCTACGGGGCGGGTGACCAGTCCGACCCGGCGTATGCCAGCGACCCCGGCTCCGGCGGCGACCCGGGCTACGGCGCCGATCCCGGCTACGGCGCCGATCCCGGCGACACCAACGGCTGGGGTGGCGCTACGGACGACTCGACGAGCTACGACTCCGGCGGGTTCGACTCGGCGGGTTGACTCGGGCGGGTTCGACTCGGGCGGCGGGGACTACTGACGCGGCTTCCGGGCGGGTCGGCCGGGGCGCGCGGCGCTGAGCCGAACGAGTGAATCACACCGTTGAAACTCGTACCCGAAAACCCCTCAAGGATTTTCGGCCTTCGACCGAATGACACGGGTGTAAGTACCCATGGATCTCACTTCGGGATCCGCACCCGACCCAGGGAGCCTGCTGTGAACGATCTCCGTCTGAGCTCAGCCAACGTCGCCGACCTGACCGTGGTGCCGGACCTGCAGGTCATCGAGCGGCCCGCTGCGACCGTCCGCGGAATGGCGTTGCTGGCCGCGGGCGTACCGCTGTCGCTGCTCCTCGACCTGGCTGACCCGGCCGGCCCGCCGTCGGCGGACATGCTGTCCTCGGAGGCGGGGAGCAGCAGCGTGATCGGCGACCTGCTCGCCTTCCGCGCCGGCGCCTCCGAGCGTTCGGCCCGGTCGGCCCGGGCGCCGCGCAGCCAGCACGGCTGAACAATCCGTTCGAGAACTGCTGGGGCACAACGAAATGTGCCTCCGGCAGAAGGTTCACTCTCGGCGCGCCGACCCGGTTGGCGACTCTCGGCCTCTTGGTCTGGCAGGGTGGTCCGGCAGGGCTCGAGCTGGTAGCCAGCGCGCAGGAGTCGATGAACCGGAGGTGATCGTGGGCACGGATCGACCTCCGTTGTGGCGGCGGCCGATGTTGCTCGTGATCCGGTCGCGCAGCAGCTGGGCCAGGGCCTACACCAGCCGGCAGCTGCGCCTGGCCGACGAGGACCTGCTGAGCACCGAGCCGCTCGCGCGTCACGTCGACGAGGCTGCCGACGCGGTCGAGCGCAACCCGCACCCGCAGCTCGCCGACAAGCATCGCCAGCTGCGACGGGAGCTCTTCGAGTCGGTGCGCGCCGTCGAACGGCGGCTGGCCCGCTCCGGAGCGTACGAGCTGCGCCGTTCGGGTTCGCTCGGCGACGAGGAGCTGGAGCGCTCGCTGGGCTACGTCGAGTCGGAGGTGCGGCCGGGGCTGGCTCGAGTGCAGGACGAGCTCGCGAATCCCCGCCTCGGCAGCGAGGAGCCGGCGATCAGCTGAGGCTGCGGCGCTTCGCAGCATCCACGCGGGGACACGCCGCGCCCTTACTGGCTGCCGACCGACCGATCAGGCACAATCAACGCAGCACGGTGCTCGCGAAGCTGTCGCGACCGCTCAGCTCGGTGAGGTCGTCGGGGAAGGCGCCCCTCACGAGATGGAGGTCACAGTGTCAGTGCGCGGCACGCTGCACATCTACTCCTGCCCACCTGCGTTGTGTCCGCATGTGGAGTGGGCACTTGCCCATGAGCTGGGCGCTGCGGTCACGTTGACCTGGCGGCCCCAGTCGATGGCGCTCGGCATGCTGCGCACCGAGGGGCAGTGGCAGGGTCCGGTCGGCGCGTCCGGCCGGCTGGCCACCGTGCTCAAGGGCTGGGCGATGATCCGTTACGACGTGACCGAGGAGCCCAGTCCCGGCTGCGACGGCGAGCGCTACAGCTTCACTCCCGCGCTCGGGCTCTTCCACGCCACCACCAGTGCCAACGGCGACATCGTGGTTCGCGAGGACCGGTTGCGGGCAGTTGTGGGCGAGGGCGGTGGCGACATGCGCGAGCTGCTCCGCGGTCTGAGCGGCCTGCTCGGCTCGGCCTGGGACGGCGAGCTCGAGCCCTACCGCAGGGCTGCTGCCGACGGCCCGCCGGAGCACCGGCTGACCAGGGTCGTCTGAGGCGCTTCTGCCCGGTCGTCGGGAGGACCCATGGCGCGCGCACGTAGCCGGTTGGACCGTCTTCGCGAGATCTGTCTCGCCCTGCCGGAGGCGGAGGAACGGGAGACCTGGGGGGAGCCGACGATGCGCGTACGCGACAAGATCTTCGCCTTCCCCAGCGAGGACCAGGTCACGGTCAAGGCCGATCCCGAGGAGCGCGAGTCACTGCTGCAGGACCCGCGGTTCTTCCTGCCCGCCTACGTCGGGTCCAAGGGCTGGGTCGGGTTGAGGCTGGACGGCACGGCGCCGGACTGGGACGAGGTGCGCGAGCTGATCGTGACCAGCTATCGACTGATCGCGCCCAAGCGGCTGTCAGCGCAGCTCGACTGAGACGTCCGGCTCGGTCAGGCGGGCTGCCACAGCTCGATCTGGTTGCCCTCCGGATCGCTGACCCAGCCGAAACGACCAACGCCGTCCATGTCCTGTGTCTCCGGTCCCACGTCCGCGCCCTTGGCCCGCAGCTGAGCGAGCATCGCGTCGAGGTCGCGTACCCGGAAGTTGAGCATGGTCTGCTGGGTGCGTGATCCGAAGTAGTCGGTGTCGGCCTCGAAGGTGGCGAAGACCGTCGGCCCGGCTGCCTGCTGCCACAGGCCGTTCTCGTCGAGGTCCAGGCCCAGACAGTCGCGATACCAGGCACTCAGTGCCGCAGGGTCGGTCGACCGGATGAAGTAACCGCCGATGCCCAGTACACGCTCCATGCCCACATCGTGCCAGGACCGGGACCGTCGTGCTCAGCCCTGCTCGTACCCGCGGATCAGCACGTCGATCCCATCCAGGATCCGGCGAAGGCCGAACTCGAACTCGTTGTCGATGTCGTCGTCGTCGCTCAAGGCCCCCGAGGCGATGGCCTGCCGTAGTGCGCTGTAGCCCGTGGTCGGCAGCACGGCCGCGAGCAGGTCCCCGTACTTGGGCATCACCTGGTCACCACCGCTGCCCGAGGCGAGGTCCGCGGACAGCGTTGCCTCGTTGCGCACGAAGCCACTGATCAACAGCACGGTGGACAGCTTTTCCTGCTCCGACAACGGGGTGTTCGTCTGCGCAGCCAGCGCGGCGTCGAGCCAGGCGACGTTGTTCGGTCCCAGCGGCGGGGCTGTGATCGGGACTCGCAAGGACCAAGGGTGGCGGCGATAGGCGCCGCGTACCCCTTCCGCCCAGAGCGTGAGTCCCGCGCGCCAGTCGTGCACGGCTGGATCGATGCCGGGCGGCGCTCCGATCGCAGAGTCGAACATCAGCGTCAGCAGGTCGTCCTTCGCCGACACGTAGCGGTACAGCGACATCGTGCCCACGCCGAGCTCCTTGGCTACCCGGCTCATGGACAGCGAGCCGAGACCCTCGACCGATGCCACCTTGATCCCCGCCGCGACCACGCGGTCGAGGGTGAGGCCTCGCCGTGGCCCCCGAGCCGCCCGGTCCTGGAGTCCCCAGGCCATGGCGATGACCGGTGGCAGTGCCGGGTGCGGCGTGACGTCGGCCGGCGGCTGTTGCGGGCCGGTGCTGCCTGCCATGTACCGACGCCTCCAGGTGCCACCGAGCGGGGAAGTGGTTGACGACATCCTAGAACTGCGTATAGCGTACGCAATCGAGCGTACATCGTACGCAGTTTCTGGAGGCAGCATGACCAGCGCGCCGGCGGTTCGGGCACGAGGCCTGACCAAGTCCTACGACGACAACCTGGTGCTCGATCACGTGGACCTGACTGTCGAGGCAGGCACGGTTTTCGCCCTGCTCGGGCCCAACGGAGCCGGCAAGACGACGGCGGTACGGATCCTCGCGACGCTCACCGCTGCCGACTCCGGCACCGCCGTCGTTGCCGGCCACGACGTGGTGACCGGTCGGCACCAGGTCCGCGCCCGGATCAGCCTGACCGGGCAGCACGCCGCGCTGGACGAGCTCCAGACCGGCGCCGAGAACCTGGTCATGATGGCCCGATTGCGTGGCTTGCCCCGTCGGCGGGCGCGGCTGCGCGCGGACGAGCTGCTGACGCGCTTCGACCTCGTCGACGCCGGGGATCGCCGCGTTGGCACCTACAGCGGGGGCATGCGGCGTCGACTCGACCTTGCCGTCGGGCTCGTGGGCAACCCGGAGGTCATCTTTCTCGACGAGCCGACCACCGGCCTCGACCCCCGCAGCCGACAGGCGATGTGGGAGGTCGTGACCCGCCTCGCCGAGGCCGGCACCACCGTGTTCCTGACCACCCAGTACCTCGACGAGGCTGACCGGCTCGCCGACCGGATAGCGGTCATCGACGCCGGCCGGCTCGTGGCCCAGGGCAGCGCGGCTGAGCTCAAGTCCGCCGTCGCTGCGCAGCGGCTCGACCTCGAACTGGTGGACGTCGCCGGATTCGACCACCTGTCGGTTCTGCTCGGGTCGCGCGCCGTGCACCGCGACCGGGCAACGCTCACCCTCGGGGTGCCGACTGATGGCAGCGCGGCGAACGTGCGCGCACTGCTGGACGACCTGGACCCGGCCGGCTCACGGGTTCAGCGCTTCTCGCTGCACACCGCCACCCTCGACGACGTCTTCTTCGCCTTCACCGGCAAAGCTCGCGACGGTCGGGCCGCGACGTCGGAAAGCGGTGCCCTCCATGTCTGAGCTCAGCGTGGCCCCCCGGACGTCGGCCCTCCTCGAGTCGCTCGTGCTGATCCGCCGCGCGCTGCGACTGTCCTTGCGCAACATCGACGGGCTGATCACCGCCCTGGCTCTCCCGGTCATCCTGATGCTGATCTTCGTCTACCTCTTCGGGGGTGCGATCAACGTCGGGATCGGCACGTCCTACGTCAACTACGTCGTGCCGGGGGTCGTTCTGATCTGCGTCGGTTTCGGCGCCGGCACGACAGCCGTCAGCGTGGCCAACGACCTGACCGGCGCCATCATCGACCGGTTTCGCTCGATGGATGTACGAGGCGAGGTGCTGATCCTCGGCCAGGTCGTCGCCAGTGTCGTACGCAACCTGTTCTCGACGGCGCTGGTGTTCGTGGTGGCGCTGGCGATCGGCTTCCGGTCCAGCGCGGACCCGCTGCAGTGGCTGGCAGCCATCGGCATCCTGGCGTTGTTCATCCTGGCGCTGTCCTGGCTCGCCGCCGCGATCGGCATGCTCGCGGCCTCACCCGAAGCCGCGAACGGAGTGGCGTTCCTGGTCAGCTTCCTGCCGTACATCAGCAGCGCCATCGTGCCGGTGGCGACGATGCCCTCCTGGCTGCAAGGCGTGGCCGCTCACCAGCCCGTGACCCTGGTCATCGCCACCGTCCATGCGCTGCTGCTCGGCGGTGCCGTCGGCGATTCCGCCTGGCAGTCGGTGGTTTGGAGTCTCGCCATCATGGCCGGGTCGATCGTCGCGGTGGGCGTGCAGTTCCGGCGGCGCACCCGATGATCAGCGGTGCTCGAGCCAGTCGGTGAGGACGGCGGGGCTGGTCGGCCGGGCTACCTGGTAGCCCTGGGCCTTGTCGACGTCGATCGAGGACAGCAGCTCCAGCGCCGCCGACGTCTCCACGCCCTCCGCTGTGACAGCCATGCCGAAACGGTGCGCGACGTCGACGACCAGGGCGGCGATGTCGGCATCGCGGCTGTCGGTGTCGATGTCGATCACGAAGGCGCGGTCGAGCTTGAGGGTGTTGGCCGGCAGGCGCTTGAGGTAGGCCAGCGACGAGTAGCCCGTACCGAAGTCGTCGATGGCGACCGAGATGCCCGCCTGCTGGCAGCGGCCGAGCGCCGCCATGGCCGGTTCGCGGAACAGCGCGGTCTCGGCGATCTCGAGCTGCAGCGCTGACGGCGGCAGGTCGTGCCGGTCGAGCAGGGACAGCGTCCTGGCCGCGAAGTCCGGCCGCTCGACCAGCTGAGCCGGCACGTTGACCGCAGCCTGCAGCACGTGACCTTCCTCGCGCCAGCGGTTCAGCTGGCAGGCGGCTTCCTCAAGCGCCCAGACCGAGATCCGGGCGGCCAGACCGGCTTGCTCGGCGATCGGCATGAAGTGCTCGGCCGCGACCAGGCCCCTGCTGGGGTGCTGCCACCGAGCGAGTGCCTCGACAGCGGTCACGGTCCCGTCGCGCAGGTCGAGCAGCGGCTGGTAGTGCAGGACCAGCTCGCCGGCATCGAGAGCCTGTCGCAGCTCGGTCAGGGTGGTCCACCGGGCGACCTGGTCCTGGCCCATCACGTCGGTGTAGACGGCGGGCACGCCGAGCCCGAGCCGCTTGGCGCGATACATCGCCAGGTCGGCAGCCCGGAGCAGGGTGCCGGGGTCCTGACCGTGCTCGGGTGCGAAGGCGATGCCGATGCTGGCGGTGACCCGGATCGAGCCGGACTCGACAGCGAGGCCAGGGTCGAGGGCGGAGGAGACCTCCTCGGCCAGCTTCCAGGCGTCATCGGGCAGCGCGCCGTCGCAGATGATCGCGAACTCGTCACCACCGAGGCGGGTGGGTACGGCGCCGGTCGGCGCAGTCGCCATGAGGAGCCGCTCGCCGACGGCCTGCAGCACCCGGTCGCCGACCTCGTGGCCCAGCGCGTCGTTGACGTCCTTGAACCCGTCCAGGTCGAGCAGCAGCAGAGCCGTGCGGTGTCCCCGGTCGAGCCGCTGGCGCAGGCTCTCCAGCAGCAGGTGCCGGTTGCCCAGGCCGGTGAGCAGGTCGGTGGACACCAGGTCGATCAGCTGCAGCTCGACCTCGCGCCTGCGGCGTACCTCGTCGCGTGACTCGGTCAGCAACTGCGCGTTGTCCAGAGCCAGCGCGATCTGTGCTCCGACCCGCTGGGCGAACAGCACGTCGGCGTCGTTGTACGCGGGTCGGCCCTTGTCCCGGCAGACGCCCAGCACGCCGACGGCGCGATCCCTCGCCCGCAGCGGGATCATCAGCAGGCTGCTGAGGCCGAACTCGGCGTAGTACGGGCGGTACGGGCTGTCGATGCGACTGCTCAAGTCGTCGAAGGACGCATGGGCGAGCAGGACGGGGGACTCGGAGCGCAGCGCCTGCTCCAGCAGGCCGCCCCGCTCGGGCAGGTGCCGGTGACCGTCGACCGTGTCGCGCATGAACGCGCGGGCCCCGGGGTCGTCGTGGTGGAAGGCCGCGGGTTTGAGGTAGCCGTCGTCGTCGAGGACCCAGAGGGCCGCGGCGTCGCCCAGTGACGCTGCTACGGCTCTGGCGGCGACGCCGAGCAACGTCCGGTAGTCAGTCGTGGCGGCCGCAAGGGTGTCCGCAATGTCGAGCAGACCGGGAACTGTTGAGTTGGATCCGTCAGCGTGCTCCCGGGGCCCCGTTCCCCGTGTCATGTACCGATAGTGACAGGTGGCCGAACCCTTTGTCCCGAATTCCGCTCAGAGCGGGATGTTCCCGTGGTGACCCCTGGTCACCGCGGCACCCGCGAGGGCGGCCACGATCTCGCTGCGCACCTCGGCCGGGTCGATGATCTTGTCGACGACACCGAGGGACACAGCACGCTCGAGGCCACCGGAGATGATCTCGTGCTCCTCGGCCAGCTGCTCCTCGACCGCGGCGCGTTGGTCCTCGGGAACCTCGGCCAGCCGCTTGCGGTGCAGGATCCGTACGGCTGCGACGGCACCCATGACGGCCACCTCGGCGGCGGGCAGCGCGAACACGGCCGTGGCGCCGAGGGCGCGGGAGTTCATGGCGATGTAGGCGCCGCCGTAGGACTTGCGGGTGACCAGGGTGACGCGGGGCACGGTCGCCTCCGCGAACGCGTGCAACAGCTTGGCGCCGCGGCGGACCACGCCGTCCCACTCCTGGCCGACGCCGGGCAGGTAGCCGGGCACGTCGACGACCACGACCAGCGGCACCCCGAACGCGTCACACATCCGCACGAAGCGGGCGGACTTCTCGGCGCTCGTGGAGTCGAGGCAGCCACCGAGGCGCATCGGGTTGTTGGCGATCACACCGACGGTGCGGCCGGCCATGCGGCCCAGGGTGGTGGTGATGTTGGGAGCCCACTTGGCGTGCAGCTCGACGCCGGGCTCGTCGAGCAGGCCGTCGACGATCGGGTGTACGTCGTAGGCCCGCTTGAGGTTCTCGGGCAGCACGGTGGCGAGGTCGAACTCCGGCACCGGGTCGGGGCTGAACCGGCCCTGGCGGGCGAGCAGCTCGGTGAGCACGCGGGTCTTGTCGTAGGCGTCGTCCTCGGTGCTCGCGACGACGTGCACGACACCGGAGCGCCGGCCGTGCACCTCGGGACCGCCGAGGCGCGCCATGTCGACGTCCTCACCCGTCACGCTGCGTACGACGTCGGGACCGGTGACGAAGACCCGGCCGTTGGGAGCCAGGACGACGATGTCGGTCAGCGCCGGGCCGTAGGCGGCGCCGCCGGCAGCGGGGCCGAGCACGACCGAGAGCTGGGGCACCTTGCCGGAGGCCAAGGTCATGGCAGCGAAGACGCGGCCGACGGCGTCGAGGGACTCGACACCCTCACGCAGCCGGGCACCGCCGGAGTGCCAGAAACCGATGATCGGGGTGCGGTCGCGCAGGGCGGCGTCATAGGCCTCGACGATGTTGCGGCAGCCGGCCGTACCCATCGCGCCGCCCTGGATGGTCGGGTCGCTGGCGAAGACCACCACCGGGTTGCCGGATACGCGGCCCAGTCCGGCGAGCACGCCGCTGGCGTCGTCCTCGCGGGTGATCGGTTCGAAGCTGCCCTGGTCGACGAACCGCTCGAGACGCACCCGCGGTGAGCGCGGGTCCGGCGCCGACGGCGATGACACTGACAGTCCGGTCGCAATCGTCGGTGCACCGGCGGTCGCGGTGGGAGCTGCGGTCGCGGATACCCGGGTCTGGTCTCCGAGCAACGTCACGCTGGGGTCCTTCCGGACGGGTAGGGGCGGATGACGACCGCGGCATTGGCCCCACCGAAGCCGAAGCTGTTGGACAGCGCGGCCTTGCCGGTGAAGTCGATCTTGCGGTTGTCGTGGCGGATCAGGTCGAGCGTGATCGCCTCGTCCTGGTCCTCGAGGTTGCGGATGGCCGGTGCGATGCCGTCACGGATGGTGAGCACCGTGATGATCGCCTCGACCGCACCTGCGGCACCCAGCATGTGACCGGTCATGGACTTGGTCGCGGTCACGGCGGCGCCGGGGGTTGCGTCGCCCAGCACGGCCATGATCGCGCCGGCCTCGGCGATGTCGCCGGCCGGGGTGGAGGTGGCGTGGGCGTTGATGTGCACGATGTCCGACGGCTCGACGCCGGCCTCGCTCATGGCGATCCTCATCGCCCTGGCGGCGCCGACGCCGGACGGGTCGGGTGCTGCCATGTGGAACGCGTCGGACGTGACCCCCACGCCGCCGATCTCGGCGTAGATGTAGGCCCCGCGAGCCTTCGCGTGCTCCTCGGACTCGAGCACGAGCAGTGCGGCGCCCTCGCCGAGGACGAATCCGTCCCGGTTCTTGTCGTACGGGCGACTAGCACCGGCCGGGTCGTCCTCACGGTTGGACAGCGCCTTCATCGACGCGAACGCCGACATGGGCAGCGGGTGGATGCAGGCCTCGGTGCCGCCGGCGATCACGATGTCGGCCCGGCCCAGCCGGATCAGGTCGACCGCCCAGCTCAGCGACTCGGTGCTCGAGGCACAAGCACTGACCGGGGTGTGGGCACCGCCCTGAGCGCCGAGCTTGAGCGAGACGACAGCGGCCGGCCCGTTCGGCATCAGCATCTGGATGGAGTGCGGACTGACCCGACGGGCGCCCTTCTCCTTCAGGATGTCGTACTGGCCGTAGATCGTGGTGACGCCGCCGATGCCGGACGCGCAGACCACGGCGAACCGGGTCGGGTCGACCTCGGGTGAGCCGGCGTCGGCCCACGCCTCGCGCGCCGCGATGAGCGCGAACTGCTGGACCCGGTCCAGCGTCCGGGCCTCGACCCGGTCGAGCACGGTGGACGGGTCGACGGCTACCGGTGCGGCGAGCCGCACCGGTAGCTCGGCCCAGTCCGGTTCGAGGAGCGTCACGCCGGATCGCCCGGCGAGCAGCGCCTCCCAGGTCGACGCGACATCCCCGCCGACGGGCGTGGTCGCGCCGAGGCCGGTGACGACGACGTTGACCTGGTCCTGGCGGGTCATGCAGAGACACCAGCCTTGACGATGTAGGTGACAGCGTCGCCGACGGTACGCAGGTCCTTGACGCTCTCGTCGGGGATGCGGACGCCGAACTTCTCCTCGGCGGCGACGACCACCTCGACCATGGACAGCGAGTCCACGTCCAGGTCGTCGGTGAAGCTCTTGTCCATCTGCACGTCGGACGCCGGGATGCCGGTGACCTCGTTCACGATGTCGGCCAGGCCGGCGAGGACCTCGGTCTCGGACATACGGGTTTCCTCCTTGTGCTCGGCCGAGTTTCCGGCCTGTGGGGTACGGCGGGTTCGCCGTGCCTTTGTGGAAAGCGCTTCCGTTGTGGTGACGCTCAGTGGTGCGGGTTCGTACAGGTCAAGCGAGTGGGGTCAGGGTAGAACAACGACCTGACCGGCATAGTTGAGGCCCGACCCGAAGCCGAGCAGCAGGGCCAGCGAGCCGGACTCGACCTGTCCCGTCTCGAGTACTCGGGCCAGGGCCATCGGGATCGAGGCGGCCGAGGTGTTGCCCGACTCGACGACGTCCCTGGCGATGACGACGTCGGGTCCGAGCCCCAGCGCCCGGACCACGGAGTCGATGATGCGGGCGTTGGCCTGGTGCAGCACCAGCACCTGCAGGTCAGCCACCTCGACGCCGGCGCGCGCGCAGGCGTCGCGGACCACCGGGCTGAGCGAGGTGGTGGCCCAGCGGAAGACCGCCGGACCGGCCATGCGCAGGAACGGGTCGTCGCCGAGGCAGGTGATCAGGTCACCGCGATCGCCGTCGCTGCCCCAGACGACCGGGCCGATGCCGGGCTCGTCGGACGGCCCGACGACGACAGCGCCGGCACCGTCGGCGAACAGGATGCAGGTGCCGCGGTCGGTCCAGTCGATGATCGGGGAGAGCTTCTCGGCGCCGATGACGAGGACCCGCTGGGCGTTGCCGGTGCGGATCGCGTCCGAGGCCTGTGCCAGCGCGTACGGGAAGCCGGCGCAGGCGGCGTTGACGTCGAGCGCGCCGGGGGAGGTGATGCCGAGCCTGGACGCGATCAGCGGTGCCGCGCCGGGCATCCGGTCGGCGTGGGAGCAGGTGGCGACGAGGACCAGGTCGATGTCCGCCGGGGTCAGCCCGGCTGCGGCCAGCGCCTTGGCTCCGGCGGCCGCGCCCATGTCGACGACGGTCTCGTCGGGGGCAGCGATGCGGCGGCTGACGATGCCGGTGCGCTCGCGGATCCACTGGTCGTTGGTGTCGACCATGGCCTCGAGCTCGCTGTTGAGCATGACCCGTACCGGCCGGTAGTCACCGACCCCGAGGATCCGGGCGCCCGCAGCGCCGGTTGCGGCTCTCACGCGGGAGCCTCGGTCGGATGGAGCCGGGCGAGCGGCTGTCCGGGGTTGACCGGGTCACCGGTCTCGGCGAGCCACTCGACCAGGACACCGCCGTGGGCGGCGACGACGGCTTCCTCGCGTCCCCGGCTGCCGACGACACCGACGGTGTCACCGGCGCTGACCACGGTGTTGAGCGGGATCTCGGCCGGCGTGAACTGACCGGCAACCGGCGCGACGGCCAGCCGCCAGGCTGGCGCCGCCTCGGGGGTGACCCGCTTGTGCGCGATGATCAGGGCGTGGGCGGCGGCCAGGTCGTCGGGCGTCTTGACCGCGAGGGTCTCGACACCGGGGAGGGTACGGCGGACCAGGCCGGTGAGCGTGCCGCCGGGAGTCAGCTCGATGACGGCGTTGACGCCGAGCTGCCCCATCGTCTTCATGCACAGGTCCCAGCGCACGGGCGCGGCAACCTGGCGCACGAGGCGGCGCAGCAGGTCCTCGCCCGATGACACGACGGCACCGTCGGCGTTGGACAGCAGCAGGACGTCAGGGTCGCGGACGGTCACGCCGCCGATGAACGTCTCGAGGTGGTCCACGGCTGGCGACATGAACGACGTGTGGAAAGCGCCGGCGACGGACAGCGGACGGACCCGCGCCCCGGCGGGCGGCTGTTCGGCCAGCTTGTCGAGGTTCTCCTGACGGCCGGCGGCGACGACCTGTCCGGCGCCGTTGTGGTTGGCGGCGGTGAGGTCGAGTGCCTCGATGTGGGCGACGACCTCGGCCGGGTCGCCACCGAGAACGGCGCTCATGCCGGTCGGGGCGAGGGCTGCGGCGGCGGCCATGGCCTTGCCGCGGGCACCGACGAGCGCGAGGGCGGCTTCGGCGGACAGGGCGCCGGACAGTGCGGCTGTGGTGAGCTCGCCGACACTGTGACCAGCCAGTACGCCCACGGCACGGCGGGCGGAGTCGGACCGGAACAGCGGCCCGGCGGTGGCCAGGGCTGCTGCGACCAGGAGCGGCTGGGCCACGGCGGTGTCGCGGATGCGGTCGGCTTCCCAGGTGGTCCCGGCAGCGACCAGGTCGACCCCGACGACGGAGGACCACCAGCGCAGACGGTCGGCGAAGCCGGGGACGTCCGCGATCCAGGGAGTCAGGAAACCGGGCGTCTGGGCGCCTTGACCGGGCGCGAGGATTGCGAGCACCTGACCAGCCTGCCCTCAGCAGCCGTCCCTAGTCGCTGTTGGCTCCCACGAGTCTTACGGGCTGGGATTAGAGGTTTCCTACAAACCGGAAGTCGATGGGAACGGGCGGGAGCGACCCGGCTCGCGTTGGTCGACCTCGTCGAGCCGACCGAACGCCAGGGCCAGCTGGAGCGCAAATGCGTCACGAGGGTGAGTGGCGTCTCTCCCGCAGGCGTCAAGAACCTTGCGTAACCGGTAACGCACGGTGTTCGGATGAACGAAGAGCAGACGGGCGGTGCCTTCCAGGGATCCGGCCTGCTCCAGGTAGGTGGCAATGGTCTCGAGCAGGCTCCCCCCGGCGTCGACCAACCTTCTGTAGATGTCCTCCACCAGCTCGGCCTGGGCTTCAAGATCACCGGCGAGCGCCCGTTCCGGCAACAGGTCGGCTGCGGACACCGGTCGGGGCGCGTCCGGCCAGATCACAGCGGCTCGAAGTCCGGACATCGCCGTACGGGCGGAGTCGGCGGCACGACTGAGCTCGGGCACCACGGTGCCGAGCACCACCGGCCCCGGCGCGAACTCCGCGAGCATCGATCTGGCGGCCGGCATCGGGTCGGCGTCGCCGCCGATGACCACCACCAGACGAGGTCCGTGCACGCCGGCCAGGACGTCGCTGTCGCTGCGTCGGGCAGCCCGATGCACCCCGTCGATGATGGCCTGGGCGTCGCCGCCGCGTGGGGTGCCGACCAGGACGCTCACCGTCGGGTGGCTGCGCCAGCCGAGCGCCGCCACCCGGGAGGCGAGTGACTGGTCCTGCTCGCCGCGCAGCAGGGCGTCGACCACCAGCGCCTCGAGCCTTGCGTCCCAGGCTCCCCGCGCCTCCGCAGTCTGGGCATAGATCTCGGCCGCCGCGAACGCGACCTCGCGGGAGAAGCGCAAGATGGCCTCCCGCAACGCGGCTTCCTCGCCCGGCCCGGCCAGCGCGGGGACCTCGGCCTCGACCACGTCGACCGTCAGCCGTACGAGCTCCACGGTCTGGTGCAGGGTGATCGCCCGCAGCAGCTCACGGGGGGCCGCGCCGAACACCTCACCACTGACCTCGTTGCGGTGCGCGGGGTCACGCAGCCAGGCCACGAAGCCGGCGATGCCTGCCTGGGCGACGAGGGTCACCCACGACCGCTGCTCCGCCGGCATCTCCCGGAACCACTGCAGACGTTCGTCCATGTGCTGCGTCGTCTGCGTGGCCAGCGCGCCCGTCGCTCGCTCGACCCGCAGGATGGTCGACTTGCCGGGCGACTTCGCCTGACGCGGCGCCTGGCCGGGCCTCGGTGCGCTCGTACGCGGGACTGCCACGCGCGACAGCCTGCCACGGCGACGGGCTCGCGTGCGGTGACGGGGCTGCCCGGGGTAGGAAATGGGCATGGCGACCCGTGACCCGCTCGAGGACCTGCGCCGCATCGTGTTCCTGCTCGATCGCTCGGGTCAGCCGGAGTACCGCGCCAAGGCGTTCCTCGGTGCCGCGCGCACGGTCGCCGAGCTGGGCCCCGAGGAGGTCGAGCGACGGGTCGCCAGTGGCACGCTGCAAGAGCTGCCGGGTGTGGGCAAGACCACGGCCGCGGTCATCACCCAGTCGGTGCGCGGCGAGCTGCCGGACTACCTCGCCGCGCTCGAACCCGGCTCCGACGCGCCCGTCGTCAGCGGCGGCGAGGCGCTGCGGGCGGCCCTGCGCGGGGACTGCCACGTGCACAGCGACTGGTCCGACGGCGGGGCGACGATCGAGGAGATGGCTCGTACCGCGATCGCGCTGGGGCATTCGTACATCGTGCTGACCGACCACTCGCCCCGGCTCACGGTGGCCCGTGGTCTGACAGCTGAGCGGCTCCTCGACCAGCTCGACGTGGTGGCGCGGCTGAACGACGAGCTGGCGCCGTTCCGGATCCTGACCGGGATCGAGTGCGACATCCTGCTGGACGGTTCGCTCGACCAGTCGCCGGATCTGCTGGCCCGGCTGGACATCGTGGTGGGCAGCGTGCACTCCAAGCTGCGTATGGACAGTGCTGACATGACGCCGCGCATGGTGGCCGCCGTCGCCAACCCGCACCTGGACATCCTCGGGCACTGCACCGGGCGGATGCGCGGGTTGGGCGGCAAGGGCCGGCCCGAGAGCGAGTTCGAGGCGGAGATCGTCTTCGAGGCGTGTCGCACCTTCGGCAAGGCGGTCGAGGTGAACTGTCGCCCCGAGCGGCTCGACCCGCCGATGCGGCTGCTGAGGCTGGCAGTGGAGATGGGCTGCACGTTCTCGATCGACACCGACTCGCACGCCACGGGTCAGCTGGACTGGCTCCCGTACGGGTGCTCCCGGGCGCAGGAAGCCGGCGTCACCGCGGATCGGGTCGTCAACACCCGTACCGCCGACGAGCTGGTGCAGTGGGCCCAGCGATGAGGCGTCAGCGCTTGCGCTGAGCGGGGACCAGCATGCTCAGCGGCAGAGTGAGGATGTCGGTGAAGGTGTCGTCGATGGCGTCGGCGACGAGCAGCCCGCAGGCGACGTCGAGGCACAGCTCGAGCACCAGCCGCTGGTTGCGCGGGGAGGACTCGGCGGGGCAGCTGCGGCCGTGGGGGCACGAGCGGCTGATCGCCTCGATGCCGCTGCGGCGCAGCATGGCCCACATCCGCCGTCGCGACGTCAGAATGGCTGCGCGCCAGGCTTCATCCCTGGCAGCGTCCCGCAGGCCGCGGTCGACAGTCTCAGCCGCATGGGCGAGGGAGTCGAACAGCGCTTGGCCGCGTTCGTCGTGACAACGGGCTGCCATGAGTGGCAACCGGGCCAGCACCTGGTTGACCGCGTCCGTGTTCGGTCCGAGGTCGGGCTCGACCACTCCGCCGGCCGGGAAGACCTGACGCCACGGCCGGATCAGGGCACGGTAGGCGGACGCGCTCAGGACCGGTTTGGCGTAGGCGGCGGCGATCGCGTCGCGGACCGCCTTCAGGGCCGTGGTGGTGACGTCCGGGGCGACCGTGACGTACTCAGCCACTCCGGCCAGGTCGTCGTCGAAGAGCGCGACCACAGCCTCGAAGCAGGCCAGGACCTCGATCACCAGCGGAGAGTCCGGCTCGAGCGCGCGCGCCCTGGCATCGGCGAGCGACGGGGTGTTGCGCCACAGCTTGGCCAGCACCGGCAGCTCGGCGTCGCCGATGTTGGGCAGTGCGCACAGGATGCCGAGGATCTCGTCCACGTTGGGGTGCCGGTCGAGGTCAGTGATCGTGACCGACCGCTGCCTGAACCCCGGAAATACACCCATGCATCGATCTTCGGTCGGCAACAGGCCCGACGAGAGCGGTTCGGGGAGGAAAGGTCCTTGGCGGCGGGCAATATCGCTCGAAAGGGCTAGGCCCGATCATGGTGGGGGATACCGGCACCACGGAATCGGGTCCGGGGGTGCACACTGTTGCCCGGAGTCTCCGCAGCGGCTTGATCGTTGCGGGACGGTCGGGGGAGAGGAACGGGATCCGCGGGTGGTGGAGAGCGCGATCGGCAAGGTGGCCAAAGTGGTTCACCGTGTTCGGGGCAGCGCCGGGCCCGGCGAGGTCTGCGTCCTGGTCTCCGGCACGTACGAGACCTACCTGGCCTACAGCGATGCCGTGCTCGAGGTCGGTGCCGAGGCGCTGCTCATCTCCTCGCACGGCTCGGGATCCTTCGACGTCGTCCCGTGGCCCGACACCCTCGGCCAGTCCTGACCTGCTGCCGGGACTCGACGCCGTACGGCGCCGCCGGCCTGAACGAGAGGTAGTTCCGCGATGCTGGGGTACAGAGTGCCGTCGCCCAACGAGGCCATGCTGATCTCCGGGGGCAAGCAGAAGGCCTCCGGGGACAGCACCCTCCCGTTCAAGATCGTCACCGGGCACGGGTCCTGGGTGATGCCGATCCTGCGCAAGACCTCGTTCCTCACCCTGGCGATGCGCGAGGCCGCGGTGACCGAGGAGTGCGTGACGCAGCAAGGCATCGCGCTGACCGTACGGGCCGTCATCGCGTTCAAGGTGGGCAGCGACCCGGCCTCGATCGCCGCGGCCGCACAGCGCTTCCTCGCCAACCAGGACCACATGGACGAGCTCACCGGGCAGATCTTCGCCGGCCACCTGCGCTCGATCGTCGGCAGCATGACCGTCGAGGCGATCATCCGCGAGCGGCAGGCGCTGGCGGAGAACGTGCTCGACGCCTCCAAGATCGAGATGGCCAAGATCGGCCTGACCGTCGACTGCCTGCAGATCCAGTCGATCGACGACAAGGGCAGCGGCTACATCAAGGCGCTCGCGGCGCCGCACCAGGCGACGGTCAACCAGGCGGCGCAGATCGCCCAGGCTGCCGCCGACCAGGCCAGCGCCGAGGCGCAGCAGGAGAGCCAGCGCAACCAGGCGGAGTACGCCAGGGCGACTGCCGTCGCGCGGGCGCAGTACCAAGCCGAGATCGACAGCGCCCAGCAGAAGGCGGCCCAAGCCGGCCCGCTCGCGGCCGCCCAGGCGCAGCAGGCGGTGCTCGCCGAGCAGGCGCTCGTCGCGGCCAAGAACGCCGAGCTGCGCGAGGCCGAGCTGATCGCCGAGGTGGTCAAGCCGGCGCAGGCCGAGGCCGAGCGCATCCGTACTCTCGCCGAGGCCCAGGCGGCCGCCACCAGGCTCAGCGCCGACGCGGCGTCCGCGGAGGGTCGCATCGCCCTCGACCAGGCCATCATCAGCCAGCTGCCCGACCTCGTACGGGCAGCCGCCGACGGCCTCAAGGGCTCCAACCTGACCATCCTCGACGGCACAGAGGGCGTGAACAGCGCCGTCGCAAGCCTCGCGTCGCAGGGCCTCGCGATCCTGCACGCGGTGACCGAGGGGCTGTCCCGCCAGGTGTTGCCGGGCACCGCGGTCGAGCCGACCACGTCACGGCCGTCCAGCTCGCCGCCCACCGAGGGCGACTAGGACCGCTAGCGGTGACCGATGTCGAGGTGCGCCGGGCCGGCGACCGAGCGTGCACCCGTACGGACTGGCTGACCTCCTGGCACAGCTTTTCGTACGGGGAGCACTACGACCCGAACAACGTCGGCTTCGGTCCGCTGGTCGTCAGCAACCACGACGTGCGTGGCGCCCGGTGCTGGCTTCGATCAGCACCGGCACGTCGACGTCGACCTGGTGACCTACGTGGTGGCGGGCGCCCTTGAGCACAGGGACTCGGCCGGGCACCTCGTGGTGATCACGGCGGGCGAGCTGCAGGTGCTGCGGGCCGGTTCCGGCGTCGATCACAGCGAACGCAACGCGTCGGACACCGAGCCGGTGGAGTACGTCCAGATGTGGCTGCGCACGCCGACGACGACGGTCTCGTACGACCGGCCGGTCGGTGCGGTGACGTTGCCGCGCGGGTCGTTGCGGGTGGTCGAGCTGGCGCCGGGGGAGGCCTACGAGCTCGTGGGCGGCGGTCTGGCGCACGGCTACCTGGTCAGCGGTGCGGTCGACCTCGGCGACGGTGTCCGCCTCACGTCAGGAGACGCCGTACGGGTACGCGGAACGACGGTTGAGGTCGTCGCCGAAACCCACAGCATTTTCCTGGGCTGGACCCTGCGAAAAGTGTGATCACGGAGCCAAAAAGGGGGAAAGTAGCCTCGGGCGGTGCAATGGCGCATCGCTGAAAGGGGCTGCAATCCCATGATCAGCAGCGATTCCGCGCGGGCAGAGCCGGACGAGGCCGCAGCGCCGGGGGCTCCGGAACCACCGGGGGAGCCCGATGAGCCCGAGTGTCCACGCCGACAGCGTCGTCGGCTCCGGATCGGCCTCGTAGCCCTGCTGCCCGCGCTGCTCATGGCCGCCGTCTACGTCGCCTCGCCGTTCGCTGGCACGGCGACTGTCGACCAGCCCTCGCCGTCGCCCAGTGCCGGCGCAACGTATCCGCCGTCAGGCCGCTGAGCACGCGGGGTTGGGCCCGGCGCCGTGGCGACAGCTGGGAGGGTGGTCGAAGCGCGAGTGTTGGCGCTCAGGTGTACGGAAAACGGCTGTTCAGCGCCAACACTCGGCGTTTGCCCACCCGGCGCGCGATGGTGACGGGGGAGCTGCCGGTTACGCGCCCGGCTCGTTGGCGCTGGCCTCGTCGGCGGCGAACTCGATCGTGATCTCGTCGTTCAGCCCGTACAACGCGATCGCCTCGGCCAGTGCCTCGTGCTTGACCTCGCCGCGGCGGGCCAGCTCGCTCAGGGCGGCCAGCACCGTCGACTCCGCGTCGATCCGGAAGAACCGGCGCAGCGCTGGGCGGGTGTCGGAGCGGCCGAAACCGTCGGCGCCGAGGGCGACCAAGCCCTGCGGCACCCATGGCGCGATCTGGTCCTGTACGGCGCGCATCCAGTCGCTGACGGCCACGATCGGGCCGACGGCGGGCTCGAGGCACTGGGTGACGTAGGGGACGCGGCGCTCCTCGTCCGGGTGCAGCATGTTCCACTCGTCGCAGGCCATCGCCTCGCGGCGCAGCTCGGTCCAGCTGGTCGCCGACCACACGTCCGCGGCCACGCCCCAGTCGCTGGCGAGCAGCTCCTGAGCCTTCAGGGCCCAGTGGATGCCGGTGCCGGAGGCGAGCAGCTGGACCCGCGGGCGGAGGTCCTCGGGTCCGTTGCCCTCGACCAGCTCCGCGGTCTTGTAGCGGTACAACCCACGGATGATGCCCTCGCGCAGCCCCTCGACCTCGGGCTCCGGCGGCTGCGGGATCGCTTCGTTGTAGACGGTCAAGTAGTAGTAGACGGCGTCGTTGCGCTCGCCGTACATCCGGTCGAGGCCCTCCTCGACGATGTAGGAGATCTCGAAGCCGAACGCCGGGTCGTACGAGAGGCAGGCCGGGTTGGTGGCCGACAGCAGGAGCGAATGCCCGTCCTCGTGCTGCAGCCCCTCGCCGTTGAGCGTGGTACGGCCAGCGGTGGCGCCGAGCAGGAAGCCGCGCGCCATCTGGTCGGCCATCGCCCAGGTCAGGTCGCCGACCCGCTGGAAGCCGAACATCGAGTAGAAGACGAACACCGGGATCATGTGTTCGCCGTGCGTGGCGTAGGACGATCCGGCCGCGATGACGGACGCCATCGAGCCGGCCTCGTTGATGCCCTCGTGCAGGATCTGGCCGCTGGTGTTCTCGCGGTAGGACAGCAGCAGCTCGTGGTCGACCGGCTCGTAGATCTGGCCGTGCGGCGAGTAGATCTTGGCGCTCGGGAACATGGCGTCGATACCGAAGGTACGGGCCTCGTCGGGGATGACCGGGACGATCCGGTTGCCGATAGTTCTTGTCGCGCATCAGGTCCTTGAGCAGCCGCACGAACGTCATCGTGGTCGCGGCGGCCTGCTTGCCGGAGCCCTTGCGCAGGTCGAGGAAGCCGCGGTTGTTCGGGTCGATGACCAGCGGCTTGGCCCGCTCGCTGCGCTTGGGCACCGAACCGCCGAGCGCGGCACGACGCGCCATCACGTACTGCACCTCGGGGGAGTCCGGGCCGGGGTGGAAGTAGGGCGGCAGGTCGCCGGAGAGCTCCTCGTCGGTGATCGGCAGGCCGAGACGGGTGCGGAACGCCTTGAGCTCGTCCTTGTTCAGCTTCTTCATCTGGTGGGTCGCGTTGCGGGCCTCGAAGTTGGGGCCGAGGGTCCAGCCCTTGACCGTCTGTACGAGGATCACGCTCGGCTTGCCCTCGAACTCGCGCGCCGCCTTGTAGGCCGCGTAGACCTTGCGGGTGTCGTGGCCACCGCGGCTGAGCCCGACGATCTGCTCGTCGCTCAAGTGCTCGACCATCGTGAGCAGGCGGGGGTCGCGTCCGAACAGGTTGTCGCGGATGTAGGCGCCGCTGCTGACCGAGTAGGTCTGCCACTGACCGTCGGGCACGGTGGTCAGCGCGTTGACCAGGACACCATCGACGTCCTTGGCCAGCAGCTCGTCCCACTCGGGACCCCAGACCAGCTTGATGACGTTCCAGCCGGCGCCGCGGAAGGAGCCTTCGAGCTCCTGCATGATCTTGCCGTTGCCGCGGACGGGACCGTCGAGGCGCTGCAGGTTGCAGTTGACGACCCAGGTCAGGTTGTCGAGGTTCTCCCGCGCGGCGATGTTCAGCGCGCCGAGGGACTCGACCTCGTCCATCTCGCCGTCGCCGAGGAACGCCCAGACGTGGCTGCTGGACACGTCCTTGATGCCGCGGTTGGTGAGGTAGCGGTTGAACCGGGCCTGGTAGATCGAGCTGAGCGGCCCGATGCCCATCGACACCGTGGGGAACTCCCAGAAGTCGGGCATCAGCCGCGGGTGCGGGTAGGAGGACAGACCGTCGCGGCTGATCTCCTGGCGGAAGCCGTCGAGCTGCTCGGCGGACAGCCGGCCCTCGAGGAACGCTCGGGAGTACATGCCGGGCGAGGCGTGGCCCTGGTAGTAGACCTGGTCGCCGCTCTCACCCTCGGCGTCGCGGCCGCGGAAGAAGTGGTTCATGCCGACCTCGTACAAGGTCGCGGCGCCGGCGAACGTGGCGATGTGGCCGCCGACGTTGGTCGTCTTGTTCGCCCTGGTGACCATGACCGCTGCGTTCCACCGCACGATCGCGGTGATCCGCTCCTCCAGCTCGAGGTCGCCGGGGAACTCCGGCTCGGCCGAGGCGGGGATCGTGTTGATGTAGTCGGACGTCCGCACGTCCGGGACGCCGATCTCGCGGGCGTTCGCATGGTCGAGCAGCTGGAGCATCAGGTAGCGCGCCCGGCCGGCACCCTGAGCCGCGATGACCGCGTCGAGGGACTCGCGCCACTCCTCGGTCTCGGAGGGGTCGATGTCGGGAATCTGGCTCAGCGCTGAGATGGCGGGATCGTGTCCGGAAGCCACGCTCGTCCTTACTGTCGGTGGTCCAGTCGCGGTGGTGTGCGACCTTGCTGTTCGGGTGGTGCAGGCCGCGGGTGATGGCCTCTGGTCCATGGTCCAACGAAGGTGCCTCAGCGTCACCTCCACCGGCGGAATGCGATCACCAGCCGGGACGCAATCGTCCCACGGGGTGGTCCGCTGGTAGAGAGTCGGGATGCAGACTACGACGTTCACGTGTCAGCACCGGTCGCCGCGAGGTTGTGGCGGACATCACTCGCGAGTGCCGCCGCTTCGCTGCCGAGTGCGGCGGCGACGGCCTGCTGCACGTCTTCGTGCCCCATGCGACGGCGGGCGTGGCCGTGATCGAGCTGCACGCCGGCTCCGACGACGACCTGCTGGCGGCCCTCGGTGACCTGCTGCCTGCCGACGGTCGCTGGCAGCACGCGCACGGCTCGCGGGGCCACGGCCGGTCGCACGTGCTGCCCGCGCTGATCCCGCCGTACGCGACCCTGCCGGTGATCGACGGCGAGATCGCGCTGGGCACGTGGCAGTCGATCACGCTGGTCGACCTCAACATCGACAACCCGGTCCGTACGGTGCGACTGAGTTTTCTCGCAGGGTGATGCAGGCAGACTGTCGTGCGACCGCGCTCTGGTCAGTGCGGCTCGCGTTCCGCAATCGGAACGAAACCCGCACCCACGCCACCGCCTCGGGAGGTAGCCGCTGTGCCCACGATCGAGCTCACCGTCAATGGCGACGTCATGCCCGTGCACGTCAGCCGACCGGAGGGCACGCCGGCCGCCGCTGTGGTGGTGCTGCAGGAGGCCTACGGGCTCACCGACCACATCAAGGGCGTCGCCGACCGGGCCGCGGCAGCGGGCTACCTCGCGGTGGCCCCTGCGCTGTTCCACCGGGAGGGCTCGCCGATCGTCGACTACGGCGACATGGAGACGGCCAAGGGCTACCTCGCCACGCTGAACGACGGCGACCTGATGGCCGACTTCGAGGCGACGCTGGCATGGCTGGACGGCGAGGGGATCCCCGCCGAGCGGGTCGCGGTCGTCGGCTTCTGCATGGGCGGCAGCGTGACGTTCGTCTACGGCGCCCGCTACCCGTTGCTGGCGGCGGTCACGTTCTACGGCAGCGGGATCGCGACGGGACGGTTCGGGATGCCTTCGATGCTGGAGCTCGCGCCGACGCTTCGTACGCCGTGGCTCGGCTTGTACGGCGACCTCGACCAGGGCATCCCGAGCGAGCAGGTGGAGGAGCTGCGGTCCGCGTTGTCGGCGGCGCCCGTGCCCACGCGAGATCGTGCGCTACGCCGACGCCAGGCACGGCTTCAACTGCGACGCCCGCCCTGCGGCGTTCAACCAGCAGGCGGCGGCCGACGGCTGGGCCCGTACCCTCGCCTTCATCGCCGGTCGACTCGGCCCGCAGGTCTGACCGGCGCCGTTTTCCACAGAGCACGGCCCGGTGTGATCAGCCGCGTGTCGCCGGGGGATACTTGCGCTGTCGGTCAGTCCCGTGTGGACTACCGGTCAAGGAGCGCCCAGGCGCGGACGAGGGAGGAACCACTACGTGAGCACGACCGCGGGCAACGCGGGGAGCCAGCGCACTCTGGCCGACCGGTTGTCGATCCTGTCCGGCATGGTCGTCCAGGAGGTGGGCTACGACGAGGACTGCGACGAGGAGCTCCGCCAGGCCGTCATCGAGCGGACCGGCACCGAGCTGCTCGGTGAGGACGGCGACGACGTCGTCGATGTCGTGCTGCTGTGGTTCCGCGAGGACGACGGCGACCTTGTCGACGTGCTGGTCGATGCCCTGGCGCCGCTGGCTGCCAACGGGGTGATCTGGTTGCTCACGCCGAAGGCCGGCCGCGAGGGCCACATCGAGCCCAGCGACGTCAACGACGCTGCGCCCACCGCCGGGCTGTCGCAGACGAGCAGCATCAGCGCGGCGCCCGACTGGTCGGGCACCCGTCTGGTCGCACCCAAATCGGGCCGGGGAAAGCGCTGAGCCCCGCCGTCACGAGCCCGTTCGCCACTGACCACCCCGGAAGTGGTGCGATACCGGTAGGCGCAACGGCGCCCGACTTCACTCTGCTCGACCAGCGCAAGCAGCCGGTCACCCTGAGCAGCTTCCGTCACCGCAAGAACGTCGTGCTGGTCTTCTACCCCTGGGCGTTCACCCGGGTCTGCGGCAGCGAGCTGTTCGCGATCGGCGAGGGCCTGAGCTGGCTGCAGAACGACGAGGTCCAGGTGCTCACCGTCTCGGTGGACAGCGTCTACACCCACCGGGTGTGGGCCGAGCGCGAGGGTTTCGCCTTTCCGCTGCTGTCCGACTTCTGGCCGCACGGTGCCGTGGCCCAGTCCTACGGCGTGTTCGACCAGGATCGGGGCTCAGCGGTACGAGGAACGTTCATCATCGACCGCGAGGGCATTGTGCGCTGGCGCGTCGTCAACGAGATTCCGGACGGCCGTGACCTCGCCGACTACAGGAACGCCCTCGCCGGCTTGTAAGGCCGGCGGCTCCCGTGGGAGGTGACCGAAGCAATGCCGTGCTACCGCTGTGGCGCCCGCCCGGTCGATCCCGTACGCGGTCCGAGCCCGTGGCACCGAGGCGTCCGCGACGACGCCCAGGTGCTGGTCTGTCCGCGGTGCCAGGCCGAGCCGGACTGGCAGGCGCACCTGGCCAGCTGCCCGTTGTGCGGGTCCACGTCGCTGGTGCGCAGCCTCGGTGAGATCCAGTGCCGCGGCTGTGGCAAGGCACCCGGTGGCGTGATCCCGCCGCAGGCCACGATGCTTGGTGCCGGACGCTCGTACGACCCGGTGTTCGCCGACGAGGTCGGCAGGGCACTCGACCGGGTCCTGCGCCCGGAGCCGCCCGAGCGGATGTCGGACGCGACCTGAATGTGAGCAAGTCTGTGGGCACCGGGCCTGCGCGCCGCGTAGCCTCTCAGGAGCGCTGACGCGCCGGGTCCCTTAGCTCAGCTGGAAGAGCATCTCGCTTACACCGAGAATGTCGCAGGTTCGAGCCCTGCAGGGGCCACCAACCGCTCGCCCACCCCCGGAGCCGACGTGGACGTTCAGGTGCTGGACGTGGCAAGTCGCCCCACCGCGGTCGTGTGCCGGACCACCACCTGGCCGGAGTTCCCCGACCTGTGGCGCTCCCTGCTCGATCAGGTGTACGCGTTCCTGCGCGTCAGCGAGGTCCAGCAGGTCGGGCACAACGTGATGCTCTACCTGGACGACGTACCCCACGTGGAGATCGGGGTCGAGGTGGACCGGGTCTTCGCGCCCTCGGCAGACGTGGTCCCGTCAGCGCTGCCGCATGGGTGGGTTGCCATGACTGTCCACCGGGGAGGTTACGAAGGTCTGGGCGCGGCCCACCGAGGAGTCCTGGACTGGTGCGCCGCACAAGGGTTGACGCCGGCCGGTCCTCGCTGGGAGATCTACGGCGACTGGCAAGCCGACCCCGCCCGGCTCGAGACCGAGGTCTACTACCTGCTCGCCTGACGGGTACTGGGCTGACGTACTACAGGCCCGACGGCCACTTGTACGTCGCGGGGACCTTGACCGTCTTGTTCTCGGCGGCGGTGCCGTACACGAGCGCGATCTCCTGGTGCTGGTTGAGCTCGAGCGCGGTCGGGTCCGTGGTGACCGGCTTGCCGTTGACGTAGATGGTCAGCGTCTTGCCGTCGCCGGTCTTGAGCCCGCCGACCTGGGTCGGGCTCAGCTTGACGTTCCACTCGTTGAACAGCTGGCCGAGGGTGAACCGGTCGCCCTTGGGCGACTCGATGTGAATGACGCCGGTGGCGTCGTGGGTGTGCAGCGAGGAGAAGCCGGTGGCGTTGGCCCCGCCGACGATCCCGAGGTAGGCCGGCACCGGCGTGGACTTGCCGTCCACGTAGACGTCGAGGTGCGCGTGGTCGTGGCGGTCGAGCATCTCGGTCGGCAGCACCTGGAGGCCGGCTGCCTGGACGTGGTTGGCGGTCTCGGTCGGGGCGGCCCACGGCGGGAGCGACTCGCTGCCCTGCGACGTGATCTTCGGCAGCCCGGTGCTGGTCTTGCCGCCGCTGCTCGAGCTGTTGACCGCGATCGCGGTGAGGCCCCCGACCGCAGCGACGACGAGCAGCCCGATGCCGCCGCGGATCATGAGCTTGCGGCGGCGCTCCTCGCGCTCAGCCTGTGCCTTGATCGCCGCCGCGCGCTCACGCGCGGTGGCGTCTGCGGCCTTGCGGGTCTGCTTGTTCGACGGGGGAGTCACGTCGGTCCCTTCGGCGGTTTCTCGGTCGGGCTGAACAGTGGCGAACGGAAGTTGGTGCTGCGAAAGCGTACGGGCACAGCGGGTCCCCGTACGGAAAACCGCCGCAATGGATTCGGCGCCAGGTGCTCAGGGGCCGCCGGTTGAGCCAAGAGTACGACGAGCGACGGCGCCCATGGGTTCCCGACCGGCAAGCGTTCAGCAACCTCCCGGGCAGTAAGGTCGCGCTGTGCCCGAGCAACCACCCAGCCTCGCCGACGTGATGGCCGCCCTCGACCGGCTCTACGACCCGCGCGACGCGGAGAGCTGGGACGCAGTGGGACTGGTCTGCGGCGACCCGGAGCAGCCGGTCCGGCGGGTGCTCTTCGCCGTCGACCCGGCGGCGGTGGTCATCGACGAGGCGCTGGCCTCCGGTGCCGACCTGATCGTCGCCCACCACCCGCTGCTGCTGACCGGTGTGCACGGGGTCCCCGCCTCGGACCCGGCCGGACTGATCGTGCACCGGCTGATCGCGGCCGGGTCGGCCCTGGTCACCGCCCACACCAACGCCGACGTCGCCTCACCCGGCGTGTCCGACGCGCTGGCCACCGTCCTTGGCCTGCGCGAGCTCGCGCCGCTGGAGCCGTTGCCGGGGCCGGCGCTGGACGGGCTGACCACCTATGTCCCGTACGCGGATGCCGAGCGGCTGCTCGACGCGCTGGCGGCCGCGGGTGCCGGTGCGGTCGGCGACTACTCCAGGTGCGCCTGGCAGGTGCGCGGCGAGGGAACCTTCCTCCCCGGCCCCGGCGCTGCGCCCACGGTCGGCGCGATCGGTGAGATCGCCAGGGTCGACGAGACCCGGATCGAGCTCGTCCTGCCGCGGCAGCGCCGTGCCGCCGTGCTCGCCGCGTTGCGGGCTGCTCATCCGTACGAGGAACCGGCGTTCTCCCTCGTCGAGCTGGTACCGGAGCCGAGCGCCCGCGGACTGGGTCGGGTGGGTGTCCTGCCCGAGGCGATGACCCTCGCGGCGTTCGCCGAGCGGGTTGCCGGTGCCTTGCCGCCGACCGCGAGCGGGGTACGCGCGGCGGGCGATCCGCAGCGGCTGATCCGGACGGTCGCGGTCTGCGGCGGGTCGGGCGGCAGTCTGATCGACGCGGCGCGAGGCGCGGGTGCGGACGCGTTCGTCACGGCCGACCTCAAGCATCACGGTGCCCTGGACGCGATGGCCGCCGGCGGCCCGGCGCTGGTGGATGCGGCGCACTGGGCGACCGAGTGGCCCTGGCTGGCGGACGCTGCGGCGCGCCTTCGTGACACGCTGGCGGCCCACGGCACTAACGTGGAGTGCGTGGTCTCGCGGATCTGCACGGATCCGTGGACGCTGGCCGTACCCAACTCTCACCTGAGGAGCTCTGCCGAGTAGTGAAGGCTGACCCGTTCATCCAGCTGCGCCTGCTCGACCTGCAGCTGTTGGACACCACGCTCGACCAGCTGGCTCACCGCCGGTCGACGCTGCCCGAGATCGCCGAGCTGGCGACGCTGGAGCAGCAGCTGGCCGCCCTGCGCGACGACATCGTCCGGGTCGGCACCGAGGACTCCGACCTGGGTCGTGAGCAGAGCAAGATCGAGACCGACGTCGAGCTGGTCCGGACCAGGGCCGCCCGCGACCAGCAGCGACTGGACTCCGGCGCCGTGTCCTCGCCCAAGGAGCTCGAGAACCTGCAGCACGAGATCGGCTCGCTCGTGCGCCGGCAGGGCGACCTCGAGGACCAGGTGCTCGAGGTGATGGAGGCGCGTGAGCTCGTCCAGACCCGACTGGCCGGACTGACCCAGAAGCGGCGAGTCCCTCGCCGCCCAGCAGGCCGACGCGATCGAGCGGCAGAGCGTGGCTTTCGCCGCGATCGATGCCGACCGGGTCAAGGCAACCGACGAGCGGACGATGCTGGCCGAGGGGATGCCGGAAGATCTGCTGGCGCTGTACGAGAAGGTCCGCGCAGGCTCGGGCGGCACCGGGGCCGCTGCGCTCTACCGCGGCGCCTGCCAGGGCTGCCACCTGTCGCTGTCCGGGCAGGACCTGGTCAACGTGCGCGACGCGCCGTCGGACGAGGTGGTCCGGTGCGAGGAGTGCCGGCGGATCCTGATCCGTACCGGCGAGTCCGGTCTGTGACGCTGTTCGACAGCGCGGATCCGACCGCGCCGTCAGGTCGCCATCGAGGCTGACGGCGGCTCGCGGGGCAACCCCGGTCCGGCCGGCTACGGCGCGGTGGTGCTCTCGCCGACCGGCGAGGTGCTGGCGGAGGCCGCCGAGGCGATCGGCCGGGCGACCAACAACGTCGCGGAGTACCGCGGGCTGATCGCCGGGCTCGACGCTGCGCTGGGGCTCGGGGCGCGACCCACGTCGACGTACGGATGGACTCCAAGCTCGTCGTCGAGCAGATGTCCGGGCGTTGGCAGATCAAGCATCCGGACATGAAACCCCTTGCGCTGCAGGCAAAGCAGCTCGTACGGCAGTTCGAGCGGGTGACGTTCTCCTGGATCCCGCGCGAGCGCAACAAGCACGCCGACCGGCTGGCCAACGAGGCGATGGACGACGCCGCCGCCGGCCGGATCTGGAGCCGGCGCATCGTGCTCGAGGCCGGGGCCGACTCGCCGCTGGAGGTGGCCTCCCGGCCGACAGTCGCTGCCCGGCCCGCGGTCTTCACGGCGGCCACGACGATGGTGCTGCTGCGCCACGGCGAGACCCGGCTGTCGGTGGAGAAGCGGTTCTCCGGACCGACGTCGGAGCCACTGACCGCACGCGGTGAGGCGATGGCCGCGGCTGCGGCAGCCCGGTTGCTGGCCCGCACCGTGACCCCGATCGAGGCGATCGTCTGCTCGCCGGTGGTGCGGGCGATGGCCAGCGCAGCACCGGTGGCGGCAGCGCTCGGCCTCGACGTGACCGTCGACGAAGGCCTGCAGGAGACCGACTTCGGCGACTGGGACGGCTACTCCTTCGCCGAGGTGCAGGCGAAGTGGCCCGACCGAGCTGCAGGCCTGGCTGGACGACCCCGAGGTCGCGCCGCCGCACGGGGAGTCGATGTCGAAGACCGCGCGCCGGGTCCGCCTGGCGCGCGACCGCATTCTCGGCGCCCACGCCGGCAAGTCGGTGCTGGTCGTCTCGCACGTGACGCCGATCAAGACCCTGGTCCGGCTGGCGCTCGACGCGCCGATGACGTCAGTGACGCGGATGCACCTGGACCTGTCGGCGATCAGCGAGATTGCTTGGTACAGCCGACGGTCCGGCGGTGCTGCGCTCGTACAACGAGACCTTCCACCTCGAGGGCCTGAGTCCTGCTTAGGGTTCGCTGCGGCGGGGCAGTGACGGTACACGTGCCGTTGCGACGCTGGGAGCCTGCTGCGTGAACTCCGCCGCGTGGGCTGAGGTTGCCTCGGTCGCGTTGCTGATCGGCGTGCTCGTGTTCGCGGTGATCCGGCCGCGCGGGCTGCCCGAGGTGGTCGCGGCGGTGCCGGCGGCCGCGGCAGTACTCATCTTCGGCGACGTCAGCTGGTCGAGCGTGCACGCGGAGTCGTCGCACTTGTTGCCGGTGGTGCTGTTCCTCGCCGCGATCCTGGCGCTGGCCGGGCTGTGTGCTGCAGAGGGGCTGTTCACGGCTGCGGGGGCATGGCTAGCCCGAGGGGCACACGGATCGCCACAACGGCTGCTGGTCGGCGTTTTCGTCGTCGCGTCGTTGGTCACCGCGACGCTGAGTCTGGACGCGACCGTGGTGCTGCTGACGCCGGTGGTGTTCGCGACGGCCGCGCGGGTGGGGGCGCGGTCCAAGCCGCAGGTGTACGCGACGGCACACCTGGCCAACTCCGCGTCGCTGCTGCTGCCGGTGTCCAACCTGACCAACCTGCTGGCGTTCTCTGTGTCGGGATTGTCGTTCCTGCACTTCGCCGGGCTGATGGCGTTGCCGTGGCTGGTGGCGATCGGGCTGGAGTACGTCGTGCTGCGTCGGTTCTTCGCGGTCGACCTCGCCGTGGCCGAGGCTCAGCCGGACTCAGCCGACCCGCCGGACGTGCCCGTCTTCACGCTCGTCGTCGTGGCGGTGACGTTGGCCGGATTCGTCGTCACGTCGTTCGGCGGGGTCAACCCGGCCTGGGCCGCCCTCGGTGGCGTGCTCGTCCTCGGTGGCCGGGCGCTGGCTGACCGTCGGGCGAAGGTTGGCGACATCGTGGGCTACGCCAACCTCCCGTTCTGCCTGTTCGTGCTCGCGCTCGGGGTGGTGGTGCAGGCCGTGCTCGATGACGGTCTCAACTCCCGGCTCAGCGACCTGCTGCCGTCCGGCAGTTCGTTCGGTGCTTTGCTCGGGATTGCCTGCCTGGCAGCGGTTCTGGCCAACATCGTGAACAACCTGCCCGCAGTTCTCGCGCTGGTGCCGATCGCCGCAGCCGGGGGTACGGGACCGCTGCTCGCCGTGCTGATCGGCGTGAACATCGGCCCGAACCTGACCTATGCCGGCTCGCTGGCGACGCTGCTGTGGCGGCGGGTGCTGCAGGAGCATGACGAGAATCCGTCCGTACTCGAGTTCTCCCGGCTCGGCCTGGTGAGCGTCCCGCTGACGATCGTCGGTGCGGTGGCCGGGCTGTGGCTGGCACTGCAGGTGGGCTGACCCGGTAGCCTGTGGCTCACGGTGGACGAGCCGGCCGGGCGGCCGCGTCGATCAGGGCTTGCTCTGGTCGCCGAGGAAAGTCCGGGCTCCACAGGGCAAGGTGGTGGGTAACGCCCACCCGGGGTGACCCGCGGGACAGTGCCACAGAAAACAGACCGCCGTCCGGCTCGCCGGACGGTAAGGGTGAAACGGTGGTGTAAGAGACCACCAGCGACCGAGGTGACTCGGACGGCTAGGTAAACCCCACCTGGAGCAAGGTCAGACAGGAAGCGCTCGAGGGCTGCCCGCCCGAGCTTTCGGGTAGACCGCATGAGGCCTGCGGCAACGTAGGCCCGAGAGGGATGGTCGCCGGCTGCCTTCGGGCAGTGCACAGAACCCGGCTTACAGGCCGACTCGTCCACTGCCCGCAGCCATGTGGGTTGCCACCGATGGCCTTTCACGGTCTGCAGCCTCTCGCCCTCACCCGCCTCGGACTTGGGCGGACGTCACGACGTGCACGCCTTCCCGTGGCCCCTGCCGATGCATTTGCGAGGCGAGCACCCAAAGAGCGATTCGGCGGCCCAGCGTGACGGCTCCGGTGCCGGAGAACCGGAAGTGGATGCCGCCAAATATCCGCGCGTCGACGACCTGGGCGACTGCGTCGCTGAAAGTCAGGAACGATCGGGTCGCGCTCGGGAACAAGCCGGAGACGACCGTGAACGCCGTTCGGTTACCGAAATGGCTTGCGAGCACGGCGGCCGCCGCCTCGCTGACCCCGGGGTGCCCGGCCGGATAGTCCTGGAAGGTCGGTGTCACCAGTAGTGGTTGCCAGGTCGGATCCGCTGTGGTCTGCGGGTTTCCGTCGGTGTCAGCGGCATGAATCGCGGTGATCGGCCGCCAGGTGTCGAAGGTGTTCTTGCCGTACCAGATCGAGATCACGGCATCCGCCATGGCGATGTTCGCCTGGGCAAGGACCCGGGCAACCTCGGCGAGGCCCAGCGACGGTCGGCTGGCGAGTAGCCCGTCGGCAACGCGGTCCCACAGGGCGACGGGCGGCTCGCTTGCCCAGAACTGCGCCGTTTCGGTGTCGAAGGCGCTTCGCGCCGTGCTGTTCGCCGAGCCGTAGGTCCTCACCTCCTCAAAGTCATGGGTGTACCGCCTGCTGGTGAGCGGCGGCGGGGGCGGCGCAGTGAACTGGCTGGGTGAGGTCATCGTCCACGGCGTCATCGTTGCGAACTGCCGGAACGTCGGCGATACGAACGATGGTGGCGTGAGCTGGTATCGACCCGGATCAGGGCTTGGCAGGTATGGCGGCGGAACAGCGGTGAAACCGTCCGTGGATCGCCAGGCAAGGATGTCGTCGGCGACGGACGCACCCCATCCCAGACCGCCAGCCACCGCTGACGCGGAGGAGCCCTGGAGCCCGGCGACCGTGCTCGACAGCAAGGCATCGAACGCCGTGTCTTGCGCGGGGAACAACGCGCTGAGGGCCTCGTGTGCCGCGCCGATCGCTGCGGCCGCAGGGTCTGCGCCGCGCGGAGCACGCTGCTGCACGTGGAACGCACGGTAGCTGTGGGTGACCCCGTTGACCGCGTCGAAGACCGCCGACTGCACGATCGCGGCCGCCCTCATCGCCGGCGGCGGCGGCGTCTTGGCGGTCTCGATCGCCTGGACCAACGCCATGTTCCAGTCGATGATCACGCTGCCGGCGTCCCCATCATGAGTTCGCTCGGGAGTACCGGCGGCGGTGCTTCCGGTCGCCTCCGCCTGCGAAGCGCACACGCCGAGGGACAGCAGTGCTGCTATCGGTGCCACGACCCACCGTTTGCGGGCGCCGTTCATGGGCGCATCCTGCCCTTCATCCGAGGCCGCCGAATGCGGCCGATGACGACACCGGCACCCGAGCCCCGGACGGATGCGGACCTGGATCTCCGCCGATCCTTGGGCAGTGCTGCAGGGAGCCTGTACCGCAGAGCGAGTTTCAGCATCCGGGCACCGCCGGACTGTCGCCATCCCCCCTTCTGCGGATACCCAAGCGGGCCGGACGGGGGTAGTGTCGGCGTGGGCCGTGATGACTGTTCGCGGGGGTCGTGATGACCGTTTCGGCGCGAGCCAGTGAACGTGATCTTCGCGCCTTGGCTCGTATCGTCGCCGAGCGCCGCATGGACCTACCCGGACGGGGTGGGTTACCGCCCTCGCTACTGACCGACCTTGCCGGACAGATCCGCTGCGACGTGGTAGGGCTGGCGGGCTTCGACAGCGGGCGGCAGCACACCTGGTTCCTGCAGACGAGCCCGTGGTTCCTGCCGTCGGGCCCTGACCGCGGCCAGGCGGTGGTGACCGACGTGGATCCGGTGAACTGGCAGCACTACTGGAACTGTGAGCCTTGCAGCTACCCCGACCGGACCGGCGACCTGCTTAGCGTTGTCGGCATCGGCGACTTCTACAGCGCCCGGCAGTGGCGCAACGTCGGCACCCGGTGCGGCATCAGCCGGCCGCTGGGGTTTGCACACGATCTGATGCTGACCCTGCCTCCCGCGTCCAGCCCGGTCCCTGGCCGTACCGTGCGGCTGTTCTTCTTCCGCGAGTCCGGGCCCGACTTCTCCGAACGCGACCGGGCGGTGTTGACCCTGCTCCGGCCACACCTGCAACAGGCTTACCTGGACGCAGAACGAAGCCTCCACCCCGTACCGCACCTGACCCCGCGGCAGCGCGACGTGATGCAACTGCTCGCTTCCGGCCACACCAACGCCCAAATCGCACGGCGCCTCGGGGTCTCCGAGGGCACCGTACGCACCCACCTGAAAGACATCTACCAGCGGCTCGACGTCTCCAACCGCACCGCCGCCGTCATGCGGGTGCTCGGGCGAGCGGATCGCCAGGATTCCGCCAGTGGGCAGTTTGGGACGGACGCGCGGGTGAGCGCCGGTGGAGTTCACGACGCCACGGCCACGATTCTGGGCCCCTGACCCCTGGACCTTCTGATCCGTGTTGCGTCCCCGACTGCCCTCTTGTTGTTAATTCCGATCGATTTGGTAAAAATAATGAGTCTGACCCTAGCCCGTCGTCGTCAGCCACGTCAGGAAGGCGTTCTCATGTCCGGCCGTACCCTCAAGCTTGGTGCAGTCCTCTACGGCGCGGGCGGTCCCGGCCAGCACAGCACGTGGCTCAGTCCCGAGATCCCTGGCAACGCCAGCGTCGACATCCAGTGGTACATCGCGCGGGCCAAGCAGGCCGAGGCCGCGAAGTTCGACCTGATCTTCATCGTCGACAGCCAGTTCATCACCCCGGACTCGCCGCACCACTACCTGAGCCGGCTCGAGCCGCTCACGCTGCTGTCCGCGGTTGCCGTACACACCAGCAACATCGGGCTCGTCGGCACGATCACCACCTCGTACAACGAGCCGTTCAACGTCGCCCGGCGGCTGTACTCCCTGGACCACATCAGCGGCGGCCGGGCCGGCTGGAACGTCGTCACCACCGGCGACGCGGGGACGGCCGGCAACTACAGCCGGGACGAGCACTACGACTACGCCACGCGGTACGGCCGGGCGCGCGAGCACGTGCAGGTCGCTCAGGGGCTCTGGGACTCGTACGAAGAAGACGCCTTTCCCCGTGACAAGGAGGCTGGCGTCTTCCTCGACCGCTCCAAGCAGCACCAGCTCAACCACAAGGGCGAGTACTTCTCGGTCGTCGGCCCGCTCAACCTGGAGCGCTCGGCGCAGGGGCAGCCGGTGATCTTCCAGGCGGGTGACTCCGAGGACGGTCGCGACCTCGGGGCCAGCATCGCCGAGGCCATCTTCACGTTCGCCCCGAGCCTCGAGAAGGCGGTCGCGTTCCGGACCGAGCTGCGGGCCAGGGCGGCGGCCAAGGGCCGCAACCCGGACCACCTGCTCATCCTGCCGGGCATCTCCGTGGTGATCGCCGACACCGACGAGGAGGCGCGTGAGAAGGAACAGGAGATCCTCGGCGCCAAGAGCTTCGACCGCGCGCTCGCCGAGCTCGGCCGACCGTTCGGCTGGCACGACTTCAGTCAGTACGACCTGGACGCGCCGTTCCCCGACCTGCCGGACGACGTCGGCCAGAACAGCTTTCGTACCCAGGCGAACGGGATCAAGAAGTTCGCCAAGGACAACGGCTACACCTTGCGCCAGGTGGTCGAGCATCAGCTCGAGGCGCGACGCTCACCGTTCGTCGGTTCGCCGCTGACCGTGGCCAACGAGATCCAGCGGTGGTTCGAGGCCGGTGGCTTCGACGGGATCAACCTCGGCGTCACCGTCCCCAGCGAGTTCGCCAGCTTCACCGACCGGGTGCTGCCGATCCTGCGCGAGCGTGGCGTGGTCCGCAGCGAGTACGAGTCGACCACGCTGCGTGGCAACCTCGGCCTGCCGGTGCCGGAGAACCGGCACACGGCGGCCCGCCGGGATGCGGCTGCCGAGGCCTCGTCCGAGCTCGGCGGCGAGCCGGCGTACGCACACTGACCCGATAGCATCGCTGTCGCCGTTGTCGTGCAGCCGCAGGAGTGTGAGCCGTGACCGCCTCATCACGTAGCCGAGGTCCGGTGAGCGCCAAGGCCGAGACGTTCACCGAGTCGGTGATCCGCAGCATGACCCGCCTGGCGATGGAGCACGACGCGGTCAACCTGGCGCAGGGCTTCCCCGACTTCTCCTGCCCGCCGGAGCTCAAAGCCGCTGCGAAGGCGGCGATCGACGACGACGTCAACCAGTACGCGATCACCTGGGGCGCCAGCGATTTCCGGCGCGCGGTGGCGGAGAAGACCGCGAGGACCTACCCCGGCTGGGTGATCGACCCGGAGACCGAGCTCTGCGTCACGTGCGGGTCGACCGAGGCGATGATCGCGACGATGCTCGCCCTGGTCGACCCCGGTGAGGAAGTCATCGTCTTCGAGCCGTACTACGAGAACTACGGCCCCGATGCGATCCTCTCCGGTGCGACCCCGGTCTACGTCACCCTGCATGCGCCGGACTGGTCGATCGACGAGGCCGAGCTGCGCGCGGCGTTCAACAACCGCACCCGGGCGATCATCGTCAACACGCCGCACAACCCCACCGGCAAGGTGTTCAACCGCGACGAGCTGGCCCTCATCAGCGAGCTGTGCCAGCAGTACGACGTGCTGTGCATCACCGACGAGATCTACGAGCACATCCACTACCTCGGCCCCGGCGGTCATGTGCCGCCGGCAACCGTCGACGGGCTGCAGGACCGGACCATCACGATCAACGCGCTGTCGAAGACTTACGCCGTCACCGGCTGGCGGGTCGGCTGGGTGGTCGGCCCGGCCGTCATGACCGACGCCATCCGCAAGGTGCACGACTTCCTGACCGTAGGTGCGCCGGCCCCGTTGCAGGCCGCGGGCGTCGCTGCGATGAACCTGCCAACCGACTACTACACCGACATGGCAGCGAAGTACGGCGAGCGACGCGAGGTCCTCTGCGACTACCTGGCGCAGGCGGGGTTCCTCTTCCACAAGCCCGACGGCGCCTACTACGTGCTCACGCAGACCGATGCACTTGACCCGGCACGGGACGACGTGGCCTTTGCCCAGCGTCTCGTTGCGGAGTTCGGCGTGGCCGCGGTGCCGGGGTCGTCGTTCTACGCCGACCCCAAGCTGGGAGCCGGGCAGATCCGGTTCGCCTTCCCCAAGCAGCTCGAGACGTTGCACATCGCGGGCGAGCGGCTGCTCAAGCTGGGCGGCTCCTAGCCCGCCACACGTGGATGTGGGTTAACCGTCGCTGGGCGACGGCTAACCCACATCCATGAGCGAACCTGTTGCTAGTGGACCGCGTTCTTTGCCAGCTGGATGGCTTGTTGTGGGAACCAGGCGCCTGCTGCTGGGTCGGTGATGCCCCACAGCGGGTCGTTGGCTTGCTGTTGCGCGGAGTTCCAGCCCCAGCCGTTGTAGGCGGTGTAGTCCCAGGCCCTGGCGCCGCCGGCGATGTTGCACTGGCCGTCGGACTCGCCCACGGTTTTCACCCACAGGTAGGCGTCGGCGAGGGGCACCCCGGTGTTCGCGGTGGGTTTCACGCCCAGACCGGCGCCGGGCGGGTTGCACCAGTTGCCGTTCTGCAGGGCGGTGATGACGGCGGCCGGCTGGTTGTACGGGCGCGGCGGCGTAGGCGCTCATGTCGTTCGGGCCCCTGCCGTTGCGGCTGGTGTCGACGATGAAGTGGGCTGTCGGCGTGGTCGAGCCGAGCATCGCAGCCCAGTGCGCGTTGAGGTTGGCCACGTTGAGGTCCTGCTCCGGCGACGTGGTGCTCCAGACGCCGTACCGGTTCAACGCGACACCGCTGGCGTAACCGTCGAGCGGGCCGCCGTTCCAGTACTGGTTCGGGCAGCTGGCGAAGTCACCGGGGGCGACGACCGTCGCGTACGCAATGCAGTCCGACACCCAGGTGCCGTAGAAGTCCGAGTTCTGCGTGTACTGGTAGTTCGACACGTTGAGCGCAAACCCTTGCAGGCCGGTCACTCCGGCGTCGACGAGGCGCGAGGCGATGTCACCGGTGTTGTGCCAGGCACTGTTGCCGGCATCGAGGTAGACCGACGAGTTCGGGTCCTTGCTCTCGACCTGAGCACCCGCGTACTTCACGTCGGCGATGCGGCCGGCGGTCAGCGCCGCGACATCCTGGCCGGGGTAGGCCCCGGCGCAGTCGCTCGGCAAGTTGGCCAGCCCGTCCGGCTCGACGACGACCACGGCCTTGGCGTTGCCCAAGCCCTTGACGAAGCCGTCGATCCAGGCGTGGTACGCGGCATCCGTGGCCGCTCCACCCGAGGAGTACTGCGAGCAGTCACGGCCGGGCACGTTGTAGACGACCAGCGTCGGCACCCTGTGCAGCGCCGCGGCCCGTACGACCGACCTGTGCACCGCCTTTCGAACCTCTTGCGGCGTGCCCTTGGTGAACCAGTCGGCCTGCGGCGTGAGCAGCTCGCCGGTCACGAGCGCTGCGTCCTTGAAGTCGTGCTGCTTCAGCAGCTGGCCGACCTGCTGGACCGCCGCGGGGTCGGGCTGATGCAGCGCGAAACGGGTATTCGCGGCGAGCTGATGGCTCGTCGTGGTCGCTTGTGCAGGAACGGCGGAGAGGCCGGCGACGGCGGCGATGCCGGTCACGGTGACGAGGCCGCGCAGACGCCACCGCAGCCTTGCGGTGGTGGATTCCCGGTGGGTCACGGAATGCTCCTTCGTGGACAGGGCCGATGGATCCGGAGGCAGCCCCGGGCAGTCAGAAAGACGCGAATGCCCGAGATGATCGCAAAGGGGCGGTTTGGGCCCCAGTGTCGATTGCTGAGACTGTGGACCCGGCGGATGGCCATGTCAATGGGAGCGCTTCCACATAATGCAAAGTGTCACCTTTCCGGTCGGGTGGACCGGCAGTTCAGCCCCTGGCGTGCTTGATCAGCGCATCCCAGACGGCGTTGCGCTCGGGGTCGACGACCTGGCGGGCCGGGTCCTCGTCGTACCAAGCGATGATCTCTTGCGCGCCGGTCACGAACGGGATGGTGGCCTCCCAGCCGGGCACGAACGTCTTGATCTTGGTGTTGTCGAAGACGACCGAGTGCGCCTTGTCGCCGAGCAGGCCGGGCCCCAGCTCGGGGTCGGCAGCAGCGATCGTCGACGACGCCACGTGCACCAGCTCAGGCTCGACTCCGGCGGCGGCGCCCAGGGCGTTGTAGATCTGGTTCCAGGTCAGCGAGTTGTCGGTGGTGATGGTGAAGCTGTCGCCCACCGCCTGCGGCCGGCCGAGCAGGGCGTTGAACGCTCGGGCGAAGTCGGTGTGGTGGGTCAGCGCCCACAGTGAGGTGCCGTCGCCGTGCACCACGACCGGCTGGCCCTTGCGCATCCGGTCGATGTCGGTCCAGCCGCCGCTGTTGGGCAGCAGGGTCCGGTCGTAGGTGTGACTCGGCCGCACGATCGTGACCGGGAAGCCGTGCTCGCGGTAGGCCGTCGTCAGCAGGTCCTCGCAGGCGATCTTGTCGCGGGAGTACTGCCAGAACGGGTTGCGCAACGGCGTCGACTCGAGGATCGGCAGCCGGGCCGGCGGTTTCTGGTAGGCCGACGCGGAGCTGATGAACACGTACTGTCCGACCTTGCCGAGGAACAGGTCGAGATCGAGCTGGACGTGGTCGGGAGTGAACGCGAGAAAGTCGACGACCACGTCGAAGGATCGGCCGGCCAGCGCGGCGGCGACCGCTTGGCTGTCGCGGATGTCGGCCCGCAGCACAGTCGTGCCCGCGGGCACCGGCCGGACCGAGGTCGCCCCCCGGTTGAGCACCGTCAGCTCGTGGCCGGCTTCGACCGCGGCGACCGAGCAGGCTGAGCTGATGACCCCCGTACCACCGATGAACAGAACGGACAATCCAGTCACGACGCAGGTCCTCTCGAGGTGGGTCGAACCATTCAAAGCGTCCAACCTCCGGTGGGCGAACTGATTCCCGACACACCGCAGTCGTGCCTCCCGCCGCGGCAGGTCACACTGTCCCGATGCGCATACTGCTGCCGCCCAGCGAGGGCAAGGCACGCCAAGGGCCGGGCTCGTTCCCTGGCGGCGCGGGGGAGGACCGGGCCGCTGGACGAGGCCCGGTTCGCCGTACTCGAAGCGGTTTCTGCTTGGTGCGCAAGCGATCCAGAGCAGGCGGCACGGGGGCTCGGCTTTCCTCCGTCCACGGCGGAGGCGGACCTCAGGGTGAACCGCGCCGCGCTCACCTCCGGCACGATGCCCGCGATCGAGCGTTTTCGCGGGGTGGTGTACGACGGGCTGGACGTCGCTGCGATGGGTCCGGAACAGCGGCGCGTGGTCAACCGCAGCGTCTTCATCGCCTCCGGCGGGTTCGGCCTCCTGCAGGCGAGCGAACCGATCCCGGACCACCGCATCCCCATGGCCGCCTCCGTGCCGGGAATCGGCGGCCTCACGCCGTACTGGCGCCGGCACCTCGACGGGACGATCCCGACGATGGTGCGTTCGCGCCAGCTGGTCGTCGACCTGCGCTCGAGCGACTACGCGAGCACCCCGCCCGTACCGAGCTCTGCGGCGCGACAGGTGCTGGCGGTGAAGGTGCTGACCGAACGCCTGGTCGACGGCTGCGCGGTGCGCAGCGTCGTCAGCTACTCCAGCAAGCTCACCAAGGGGCAGCTGGCTCGTGCTCTGACTGCGGCCGAGGCTGCCGGTCGCAAGGTAGGCAAGCCGGTCGATGTCGCCGAGATTGCCGTAGCAGCAGGCTTTCGGGTCGAGCTTGGCACGCTCGCCACCGGGCAGCCGAGCCTCGAGGTCATCCTGGCCGGCTAGCCGCGGGCTAGTCGCGCACGACCCGGACATGGCCCTTCATGTCGTACGAGGTACGGCCGGTCGTGCGGACTCTCGGCCGGTGCCCGCGACGCCGGCGGGGGAGGTCGAAGCAGCGCAGTGCGATGAACAGTCCCACCGCGAAAACCATCGCTGCGAGCAGCTCCGCCTCGACCACGCCTCTGGCCGGATGCACGACCGAGGGTTGCTTCGGGTCGTACTTCAACGCGATGGTCGCGTTGTCCTGCGGTCCGATCGCGGAGACCACGGTCGACACCGCGACGCCGTCGGTCTCGGTGTAGGTAACGCCGACCGCGCGGCACAGGTGGCAGTGCGTGTCGAGGAGGTGCCCGGTCGCGGCCACGCCACGATGGGACAGTGCCCGGTCGACGCGGAGATCGTGCACCAGGGCCTTGATCGCGACGAGGGCGGCGAGTGCACACACCAGCGCCAGCCCGACCCGGACGACCCGCCGCCACCCCGCGGGCTGCCGGTGACGCGCACGCGCCATCGCCGGAGTCAGCACGAAACGGATCCTATGTCAGGACGGCGACTTGTCGGACCACTCGGGGTCGATGGTGAGGCCGATGCGCAGCGGCGGCTTCCTCGTTGCTGCTGAGCGGGGCGCGGGGCGCACCCGCCGAGCCTTGGCGACGAAGGGGGCCAGCGCCGAACGCAGCTTTCGTGCGTTGGCCCGGCTGAGGTCGATCTCGTACTCGGGTCCGCCCAGCCCGAAACGTACGGTTTCGTCGGCGGTTCGGCCGTTGAGGTCATCGACCAGCGACGTCAATCTCCGTTGTGCCATGCCCATACGGTGCTGTTGCAACGGCCCTTGGTCAAGCGAACCGCCCAGCGCGCGAGCACAACCTTTCTCAACAGCACTCGAATGCCGAGCCGTTCGGCGCCTCCGACAACTCAAGAATCGAGGTGCGCGTCCGACTAGGGATGAGGCGCACCACCGCGCCCTTTCGGCGGCTGCCGATTCGTGAGACCCATTTCCGGGAGCTGTTCCGCCGTGCACGCCGCACCTCTTGTCCTGACCTTGACCTCGTCGGCGCACCACAGCGCGCGGGTCGGCGTCCCTGCCGTCGCTGAGCTGTGCGGCTGGGCGGCCGGCGCCTTCGGCGTCGCCACCGGTTGGCCGCAGGCCTGGCGACTGTGGGTGGTCCGTCGGCACGAAGGCCTGTCCCTGTCGTCGAACGTTCTCACCGTGCTCTACGCCACCGCCTGGCTGCTGTACGGTTTCGCCTCGCACAGCACGGTCATGGTGGTCACCAACCTTCTCGGTCTCACCGCTCTGATGATGGTTCTCTGCGGTCACCTGATCCTGGCCAGGCCGGCGCTTCGACAATGGCTGCCATGGTTGCTGGTGGGGTGGGCCGGACTGGGCGCGATGTTCTGCCTCGGTGCGCGACCGCTCGGCATCACTGCTTCGGTGGCCACGATCAGCGGCGTGCTGCCACAGGTCGTCGTGTTGTTCACCGCCTATCGTCGCGGCATCTTCGACGCGGCCGGGGTGTCCCGCACTCGTTGGGCCATGAGCATCGGCTGCAACATTTTGTGGGTGTCGTACGGGGTGATTGCCCACGATCCCGTGATCATGGTCAACTCGTCCATCATTGCTGCGCTGTCCGCGGCCATCGTGGTTCTCTCCCGCGAGCCCGCAGCTGTGCGTAGTCTCCCGCTAGAGCCCGAGTACGCCGTCGCCGCCTGACCCCAGAGGAGCACCTGTTGTCCGCATCGTCCCCGATCGACACCTCGGACATGTTCGCCGTTCACGACGCTTTGCGGCGGGTGCTGACCACTGGTCCGGCCGTGCTTGATCGGGTCGATCCCGGGGACGACGACCGGGTTGCCGTCGTGGCGTCCTACTTCGCCAATGCACTGGCCTTCCTGCACGTGCACCACGAGGGCGAGGACGAGCTGCTCTGGCCGCTGCTGCTCGAGCGCGTCGACAACCCGGCCGAGGTGTCCCGCATCGCCGCCCAGCACCGCGATGTCGATGGTGCGGTGTCCGCTGCCGAGGCCGGAGTCGCCGGTTGGGCCGCGAGCCCGACGCCGGAGAACACCCGCGCCCTGGCGGACGCGCTGACCCACCTGCTCAACGTGCTGTCACCGCACCTCGCCGAGGAGGAGGAGATCATTCTTCCGCTGGCGGCCGTCAACCTGAGTGAGCAGGAGTGGGGGGCACTGCCAGCGCACGGCATGGCCCACTTCAGCGGCGACAAGATGTGGCTGGTCCTCGGCTTGATCCGTGAGGCGATGAACCAGCAGCAGCGCGACGCGATGCTCGAACACATGCCACCGCCCGCTGTGCAGTTCTGGACGACGGTCGGCGAGCCCCAGTTCGACAACTTCATCGCGACCGTACGCGGCTAGTCTGCCGCCGGGTACTGCGAGGCCAGCAGGGTCTTCAGCGACCCCGCAAGTTCGTGGACGGTTCCCAGCGGGGCGAAGAAGGCACGGTCGGCCGCCTCGATCGTGGTCACGGCCCGATTGGCCAGCGCCCTGCCCTCCGCGGTCACCGTCAACGCCTTGGCTCTGCGGTCGGTCGGGTGGTCCTCTCGGACGACAAGCCCTGCTGACTCGAGGGCCCGCAGGACCTGTGAGGTCATCATCGGGTCGAGAGCGGCGTGGTCGGCGAGGGCCTTCTGGGTCACCGGACCGTCGACCGCGAGCCAGGTGAGGGACGCCAGCACGACGAACTGAACGTGGGTCAGGCCGTACGGCTTGAGCGCGGCACGTTGGGTGGCTTGCCACCGGTTGGTGACCCGCCACAGCAGCAGGCCGGGGCTGTCGTCGGCGTCGTCGAACTCGCTGGCCAGTCGGTCGGTCAAGACCGGTCGCCGGCCGTGTCGCGCTCGGCGGTGGCGACGAGGGCGTCGAGGTCTCGCTGCAGGGTGGCTTTGATGCCCTTGCCGAGGATCAGGTTCCACACCGGTGCGAGCGGCCCCTCGAGCGACACCTCGACGGCCACCGCGCTGCCGTCGGGCTTGGCCTCGATGTGGTGGGCGAAGGTCAGCTTTGCCCCCAGCAGGTGGGACACGTCGACGAACTCGCTGTCGTTGAGCGAGGTGACCTCGAACTTCACCTTGGGGCCGCCCTTTGGCTTGAGCCGGCCGGTGGCGCCCTGGACGAACGGGCCGTCGAGGCGGACCCATTCCGTGTCGGCGTTCCACTCGGGCCAGGTGGCCATGTCGGCCCAGCGGGCGAAGAACGCGGAGGTGGGGGCAGTGGACGTTGATGAGGCGTGCTGAAGAGTTGTCATGAAAGTAATATGCGCGCTTACTACTTTGCTGTCAAGCCTCGAGCCCGGCCAGGTCGGCGAAGTAGTCGGGGTAGGTCTTGACCACGCAGCCGGGATCCTCGATCTCGATGCCGGGCTGCCGCAGTCCGATCAGGGCCAGGCTCATCGCCATCCGGTGGTCGTCGTAGGTGGCGAACCTCGTCGGCCGCAAGGGGCCGGGGTGGATGGTGAACCCGTCGGCGTCGTTGACCGCGTGGATCCCGGCGCGCTGCAGCTCGGTCACGATGGCGGCGATCCGGTCGGTCTCCTTGGCCCGGATGAAGCCGATGCCCCGTACGACGGTGGGACTGTCGGCAAACACTGCGACGGCGGCGAGAGTTTGTGCTGTGTCGGAGATGTCGGCCATGTCGACGTCGATGCCGCGCAGGGTTCCGGTGCCGGTGACCGTCAGCCGGTGCGGCTCGCGGACGACCTGTGCGCCCATCTGCTCGAGCAGGTCGACGAACCGCACGTCGCCCTGGATGCTCGCGGTGCCAAGGCCTTCGACGGTGATCGTGCCGCCGGTGATGGCGGCTGCGGCGAGGAAGTAGGAGGCTGCACTCGCGTCCGGCTCGATCGCGAAGGCCCCCGCGCGGTACGCCTGCGGCCGTACGGACAAGCCGTCGGACTCCACGCCGAACGACGCCATCACCGCCGCGGTCATCTCGACGTAGGGCACGGACACCAGCGGGGAGGTCAACGAGACGTCGAGGCCCTCCGCCATCAACGGCGCCGCCATCAACAGCCCCGACAGGAACTGGCTGGACAGGTGCCCCGGCAAGGACACCGCTCCACCCTTGGCCGGACCGGTCACCGCGATCGGCAGGTAGCCCGGCCGGTCCAGCGACTCGACGGTCACGCCCAGCGAGGCGAGCGCGTCGACGAGCGGGCCGAACGGGCGCGCCCGCAGCTGCTCACCACCATCGACGACGCAGCGGCCCGAGCTCAGCGCCACGGCCGGCAGGATGAACCGCGACGTGGTGCCGGACTTGCGACAGTCCACCGCGGCCGCCACGGAGGAGATGCCGGCGCCGATGCCTCGTACCGTGATGTCGCCGTCGGCGATCGTCAGCTGCGCCCCGAGGGACCGTACGGCGTCGATCATCGCGTGGGTGTCGTCGGCGAACAGCGCGCCGGTCAGGGTGCTCACCCCGTCGGCCAGGGCAGCGCACAGCAGGGCCCGGTTGGTGATCGACTTGGATCCGGGCGGCCGCACGACGGTGCTCGGCGGGTGGGCGAGCGGAGTCATGCTCTGGACCGCCGGGGCCGGCGCAGGTGTCGTCACTAGGCAATTCTGCCCGATTTGCAGGAGAGGGCCCGTCCTGTGCAGCCAACGTCAAGCCAGGGGACGTAGGCTGCACCCACTTTGTTGATCGTCGGGCGGCGCTCACGCCGGACCCGGAAGGAGCGTGTACGTGACCAGCGATTCGCCACTCATCCTGGCCCACGCGTTCGGCGCACGTTACGACCTGCCGCTCCCGCTCTACCTTTTCGTGCTCGGCGGCGCCGTGGTCGTGGTGCTGTCGTTCCTGGTGGCCGAGCGGCGTTCGGTGGCGGTCACCAACGACCAGACAAACGCCGACGTCCCGTACGTGCGCGAGATGGACCGGGCCGGCGTGATCGGCGGCACGATCAGCCTGCTGGTGCTGGCGTTCATGATCATCGTCGGCATCACCGGCAGCCAGGAGGTGCCGGAGAACATCCTGCCGACGACGTTCTGGCTGGTGATCTGGATCATCGTGCCGCTGACCTGTGGCGTTCTCGGTGACTGGACGCAGGCGGTCAACCCGTTCGCGACGCTCGCCAAGGTGTGCGACCGGCCCGGGCTGCGTAAGGCGTTGTTCGGCACCACCGAACCGGTGACCTGGCCGAAGTGGCTGGGCTGGTGGCCGGCGGTGGCGCTCTACTTCCTCACCGCCAGCGGCGAGCTGATCTTCAACAAGACGGCGGTGCTGCCACGGGTGACGGCGGTCTCGCTGCTGATCTACGCCTTCGTCAGCGCGTTCTGCGGCTTGATGTTCGGTCGCAGCTGGCTCGAGCGGGGCGAGATGTTCAGCGTGCTGTTCGCGACCTGGGGCCGGCTCGGCTTCTTTCGCTTTCGCGCGCAAGGACGCCGGGGGTTCGCCGGTGGGCTTGACCTGCCGTTCCAGGCCTCGGCCTCGCGGACTGCTTTCGTGCTGCTGCTGCTGGTCAGTGTCAACTTTGACGGCCTGATCGCGACGCCGCGATGGAAGACCGTCACCGACAACCTCGACCTGAGTGCCCCACACCCGGCGCTTCGGCTGGAGGCCTTCTCGCTGATGGTCTTCCTCGTGCTCGCGCTGATCGTGGCGGCCGTCTTCGGCGGGTTCGCCTACGCTGCCGCGCGAGCGGCCGGGTCCCGTACCAAACTGCTGCCAGCGTTGGCGGACCTGCTGCCCTCGATGCTGCCGATCGCCTTCGGCTACCTCCTCGCGCACAACATGCAGTACGTCCTGGTCAACTCCCAGCTGCTGCTGCCGCTGGTCGGCAACCCGACGGGGGAAGAGAGCTGGCCGATCCACCTGCCCTACCCGTTCAACGACGACTTCGAGGTGCACCCGAAGTTCCTGCCGAACGCCTTTTACTGGTACGCAGCGGTTGTCGTCATCATCGTGGTGCACATCATCGCCGTCGTCATCGCCCACCGGCACCTCACGCTGCTCAGCCGCGACCGGGCGGACGCGCGCCGTGGCGAGTACCGCTGGCTGGTGGCGATGGTGGCCTACACGATGGTGTCGCTGTGGCTGATCGCGCAGCCGCTGGTCCAGGAGGACAAGCCCAAGTCGGATGAGTCCTTCGGCCGGCCGGCAGTGACAGCACCAGCGACGGGCACACCGGCTGCCCTCGCCGGCGCGTCGTTGGGTCGTTGACCGCGAGACTCGGCCGACCGGGTCGGCGGGTGCTGGCAGCGCTGGGGGCGCTGCTCGTCGCCAGGGTGCTGGCCCCTGCGGCCGTGCCGCTCTTCGACGGGATCAGCTTTCCGGACGAGCCCTACCGTTTCGTCGCGCCGCCGCCCGGTTACCGGCAGACGCCTGAACCCACGGCCGGCCACGGTTCGAGCCGGGTCGACGACGGAACCAACGCGGTGACCATCTACGTCGACACGGCGGAGCAGGCGCCGCAGATCAGCATCGTCCTGCCCGGCCGGGTCATCGCAGTCGGCCCGGCGGGTCGTGCCGTCACCGTCGCGGCGACGCCGCTGGCCCCGGATCGCCAGCCCAGCAAGGGATCCATCGACGGAAACGTCTATCGAGTGACCGGCGCGGCCACCCCTTCGGCGTCGGTGTCCTTCGCCCCGCCGCCGGGCGACACTGCTGACGCCTCGTTCATGCTCATGCGAGCGACGAGCGCCAAGGCGCCGCCCCCGGTGTTCGTCTACCGGACGGCTCCCAGCGTCGCGTGGCGGGTGCTGCCGACGAGCCGGTGGGGCAATGACATCTACCGGACCCGGTTCGCCGGAATGGGCGACTACGCGCTGGCTTTCGGTGCCAGCACGGCAAAGCAGCACAAGAGCCAGGCCCTACCTGTCACCGTCTCCGCCTTGCTGGTGGTGATCCTGGCGGCAGCAGGAGCGGTGGTCGCGGTACGGGTCAGCCGGCGCCGCACCCGCGAGTGAGCCGTCACCACCGAGGCGGGTCGGCGCCATAGTCCGGCAATCCACGTGGCCAGCGGAGCCGCTGTCCGTCCAGGGTTCCGGGCGGGTCGACCGCCGTCAGCCGTCCGATCGTGGACATCCACGGGCCGGGGTCGCGCTGCTCCGCGGCCTCGACGCTCGCGGCTCTGGGCAGGCCGAGCAGCCAGGAGGCGGTCGCTGCCAGGGACAGGGTGCGCAGGTGCGTGCCGCCCTCGGATCGCTGACGGAGCAGGCCATCGAGGGCTGCTGCCGCGACGAGGTAGCCCGTGCCGTGGTCGAGCAGCTGGCACGGCAGAGCACCCGGCTGCTCATGGTCCGGCGAGCTGATCATGGCGATGCCGGACGCTGCCTGCACGATGCTGTCGAATCCTCGCTGCTGACCTCGAGGGCCTTCGGTGCCCCAGGCGGACAACGCGACCACCACCAGGCCGGGTTGGCGCACGGCGAGCGTCGCCGGGTCGAGGCCGAACGCAGCCAGCGCACCGGGCCGGTAACCGTGCACGAGGACGTCCGCATCGTTGAGCAGCCCGTGCAGGGTCGCCGCCCCCTCCGCAGTGCGCGCGTCGATCAGAGTGCTGCGCTTGCCCACGAACCCGTCGACCACGTGGGCTCGTTGCTCGGGCAGCTGGGGCGGGTCGACTCGGAGCACCTCGCCGCCGATGGCCGCCAGAAACCGGGTGCCCACCGGCCCGGCGATGACCCTGGTCAGGTCGAGTACGCGGAATCCGCCGGCCGGCCGTGCGGCGGCGTCGCCGACGCGATGGTGGTCGACCAGTGGCCCGGCGCCGGGCCAGTCATCCTCGGAACGCACTGCCGCGGCGACGCCGCCGGCCGCGATGACCCGTTCTTCGAGCTCGGTGGCGTTCCATCGCGCAATGGCAGCTCCCACCGCGTCCGGATGTGCTGCTGAGTCGGCGATGTCGAGCGTGCTGAGCAGTGCGTGGCGGTGCCAGTCGTAGTTGGTATGGGTGCGCACCCAGCCGTCCGCGGTCGGCCAGAATCGGGAGAGTGGTGCGAAGCCCGCGCCCAGCGGCTCGCCGTCCAGACGCACGTGGGCCTCGCTGCGAAACGCGGCCGCTACGTGGTCCCGGTGCAGGCCGACCTCGGCCGACCGGCCACTGTTGATGGCCCGCCACGCAGCGGCGGTGGTCAAAGCGGTGGCGACCGTGGCTGCGGCTGCGTCCTCGACCGGCAACAGCGACGGCAGGGAGCCGGGCGTCCCGGCCAGAGCCGGTGCCGCCCTGCTCCCGCCGGTGACCTGGCCGAGGGCATCCGCGAACGCCCGCTCGTACGCTGACCCGGCTGTTGCCGGCTGCGGCATGGTCACTTCGGCCTCCGATCGGTTCCAGCGTAGGTGCGGCGGCCTTGACCGGCACTGAACCGGCCCATAAGTTGTGACCCCCAACCAATTCACCGAGGCCATGGACGGGAACACGCGATGCTCGTCGCCGGAGTCGACTCCTCGACCCAGTCCTGCAAGGTAGTGGTGCGCGACGCCGAATCGGGCGCTCTCGTCCGCTTCGGCTCCGCCCCTCATCCGGAGGGCACCGAGGTGGATCCCGCCGCCTGGATCGAGGCGCTCGGTCTGGCCATCGGAGCAGCCGGTGGCCTCGACGACGTTGCCGCCGTGGCGGTCGGCGCTCAGCAGCACGGCATGGTGTGCCTCGACGAGGATGGCGCCGTGGTCCGTCCGGCCCTGCTCTGGAACGACTTGCGCTCCGGCGCCGCCGCCGCCGATCTGGTGGCCGAGCTGGGCCCTCAGGGCTGGGTCGATGCGGTCGGCACCGTACCGGTGGCCTCGTTCACGGTGACCAAGCTGAGGTGGCTCGCCGAGCACGAGCCAGAGAGCGTCTCCCGTACGGCTGCGGTGTGCCTGCCGCACGACTTCCTGAGCTGGCACCTGGCCGGATCGCCTGGCCTGCAGGCAATCCGGACCGACCGGGGCGATGCGAGCGGTACCGGCTACTGGTCGCCGATGATCGGTGACTACCGACGCGACCTGCTCGAGCTGGCCCTCGGCAAGCAGGTCGAGCTGCCCACTGTGCTGGGGCCGGCCGAGTCGGGCGGACGTAGCACCGGGGGGGCCCTGCTCGGTCCAGGTACGGGCGACAACGCCGCTGCCGCGCTCGGTCTCGGGGCGGGGCCCGGTGACGTCGTGGTGTCCATCGGTACGTCCGGTGTGGTCTCGGCGGTCAGCGAGGTCGCAGCCGCCGACGTGACCGGCGCCGTTGCCTCGTTCGCCGACGCGACCGGGCGGTTCCTGCCGCTGGTGTGCACCATCAACGCCGCCCGCATCCTGTCCTCGGCCGCGGCGATGCTCGGCGTGTCCCTGCAGCAGCTCTCCGACCTCGCTCTCTCCGCGCAGGCGGGGGCGGCGGGGCTGGTCCTCGTGCCTTACCTGGAGGGCGAGCGCACCCCCGACAAGCCCGACGCGACCGGCTCGCTGCACGGGCTGACCCTTGCGTCGATGACCCCGGCTCACCTGGCCAGGGCAGCGGTCGAGGGGTTGCTCTGCGGGCTGGCCGACGGTCTGGATGCGCTGGTGGCTCAGGGCGCTCGGGTCGATCGGGTCTTCCTCATCGGCGGCGGGGCCAAGTCCGCTGCGGTTCGTGCCATCGCACCGGCCGTGCTCGGCCGGCCGGTCGTCGTCGCCCCGCCCAGCGAGTACGTCGCCGACGGCGCGGCGCGGCAGGCCGCCTGGACGTTGTCCGGTGCGGAGCTGCCGCCGACCTGGGGCGCCACGGCTGGGGAGACTTTCGAGGCTGACGAGGTGCCAGCGGTGCGTCGTCGCTACGCCGAGGCGCGCGAGCTCACCCTGGAGCGACTGGCGTCGTCCGGCTGAGCCGCGTGCTTGCCACGGTGGCCGCGATCCCGGCCACGACGACCGTGACGAGCGCAGCTGCCAGGATCGCACCGCCCTCGCCGGGTGCCAGCCGTCCACTTTGAGTGCTCAGCGCGACGGCGGCCACCGGCACGCCCAGCTGGGCGCACGCCAGCACTGCCAGTGGAATCGGCTGCCCGACCAGTCGAGCGGCTGCGTGGATGGCGATCGTCCCGACGGCCAGTCCCACGGCGAGCACGACCAGCTTGGGGTGGCTGACCAGCGCCCGCACGTCGATGGTCGCGCCGAGCCAGATGAAGAAGATCGGGCCGAAGAGTCCCTCGGTGATGCCGAACAGCTGTCTGGCCAACCGACGCGGTGGCCCGATGGCGGCGAGCACGATGCCGATGGAGAAGCCGGCCAGCATCACCGACACGTGCACCTTGACCGCCAGGCCGGCCAGGCCGAACAGCATGATCAGCGACAGCCGCAGCTCGAGCCCGAACGTCTGCCTGACGCTGCGCTTGTGCAGGGCCTTGAGCAGTCCGCGCCGGTCGAGCTCACGCAGGACGAAGTAGATCACGACGGCGACGGCGATCACGATGACCGCTCCCATCGCGGAGCGGCCGGCCTGCGACGGGTCGGCCGCTAGTGGGAGCGCCACGATGCATGCGGTGTCGGCCACCACGACCTGGGCCAACATCGTGAGGACGTACGGGCCCTCCAGCTTGTCGCTGTCCACCAGCGGGATCACCAACGCGGCGGAGCTGGAAGCGAGAATCACCGCGTACATCGCCGTGTGGTTGGTGTGGGACACATGAGCAAGGGCGTAGGCCACCGGCACGGCGAGCACGCCGACCCCGGCCGTGATCAGGCCGCCGCGCAGCAGAGCGCCGCGCAGCCGGACATCTCGTACGGGCACATGCGTGCCCGCGATCATCATGACCAGTGCGAATCCCGCCTGGGCAAGGAAAGTGAAGATCGGGTCAGCCGGGTGCGCCCAGCCGAAGCCGGAGCGTCCGATGACGGCCCCGACCAGCAGCTCGCCGACGACTACGGGGATCCGTGGGCTGCGACTGCTGGCGAGCAACGGCCCGATCAGGCTCAGCAACAAGATGCCGGCCAGCCCCAACAGGGTCACGGACGCCTGCTCAAGTTTTCAATTGCCCGCGACGACATGCTCAAGATCCTGACATGGACGTGTCCGGTTGGGACATGATGCGCGCAAAGGCTCGCCTTCGAGGCGCGGACGATGGGAGAGAGAACGACATGGCTTCGGACAAGCGCAAGGTCAAATGGAAGCGCAACCCTGACGAGCACGACTTTCCCGCCGCGGCGAGCTATCTCTCGCTTCTGGTTGCCGACCCGGGTCTGCGCGCGGAGCTGGTTGCCCAGCTGCAGGCGGCTGAGCTGGTGCACTACAAGGCCAAGGACTTGCTCCGCGCGTCGCAGCTGCCGTTGCTGACCGGCGACAACGTTCACGTGGCCATCGACTTGAAAAAGATTCACAAGAGGCAGCCGCTCGCGCCTGTGCTGCTCGTTCGCGGCGACCTTGTCGGCGGCTTTCCGCTGCAGATCGCTGACGGCTACCACCGGGTCTGCGCGAGCCACGAAGTCGATGAGGACACGGACATCCCGTGCCGGCTGATCGACCTGCCCACAGTCGCGACCGCCGTTGCCGCCACGATGCCACCAGTGCGTCAGCGGCCCGGGCGCGCACCCGCCAAGAAGGCACCAGCCGCCGCTCCGGCGCCGGTGGCCGTCACCGAGCCGGCCGTCGAGGTCGCCGCTCCGGTGGTCGCCGCCCCCGTGGTGTCCGCTCCAGTGATCTCCGCCCCCGTGGCAAAGAAGACGCCAGCGGCGAAGAAGACCCCGGCCAAGAAGGCGCCCGCACCGAGGAAGGCTCCGGCCAAGAAGGCGCCTGTCGCAGCACCTGCGTTTGCTGAGCCGACCGTCTGAGCGTGGCTCAACCGCTCGGATCGATGACCGCCCGTCGCTCACCCCCGGCGCAGCCGGGAATGCTTGCGCCGCAGGGCAATCAACTCTCGGTGCAGACGCAGCACTTCGCCGTCCCCTTGGATCACGTCCTCCTGCTCCGGTCGAGGCGCCCGGCCGCAACGATTGCCGCGTAGTCGCCGTGGATGACTTCGCCTACCAGGTAGGCATTCGGATGCTCCTCCCGCACCCGTGGCAGCACGGCAGCCCAGAATGCAGTGGGTACGGCGTAGGCAGCATCGAGCCGCCAGCCGTCGGCGCGTCGGGACAGCCAGTGGTTCTTCACCGCGACCACATGGTCCGCCACCTCGGGATTGGCGTGGTTCGGCGAGGGGAGTCCGGGGTGCCGACGATACGCAAACGGGTGCCTGCTCAATTGGCGGCAAGCCGTCGGCTTGTAGGCGAGACTGGTGGCATGTCCACTCTCGTTGCCCGCGGCCTGCGCGCGTCCTTTGCCGATGTCCCGATCCTGCACGGGGTCGACGTCGTCGTCGGCCCTGGAACCCGGCTCGGGCTGGTCGGTCCCAACGGGGCTGGCAAGTCGACGCTGCTCAAGGCGCTCGTCGGGCAGGTGCCGCCCGACGGCGGAACCATCACCGCCACCGGCACGGTGGGCTACCTGCCCCAGGAGCCGGACCGGCGGGCCGGCGAGACGCTGCAGGCCTACCTCGGTCGCCGCACGGGGGTGACGCAAGCCGACCAGGCGATGCAGAGCGCGGCGGAAGCGCTGGGCGAGGAGACCATGGCTGCTGCTGACGCCTACGAGCAGGCCCTGAACGAGTGGCTGGCGCTGGGCGGCGCCGACCTCGACGCGAGGGCTGCCGAGGTGTGCGCCGACCTCGGCCTGCCGCCGTCGATGCTGGAGTCGGAGACCACCGGTCTCAGCGGCGGCCAGATGGCGCGCGCCTCGTTGGCGGCAGTCCTGCTCAGCCGCTACGACGTGATCCTGCTGGACGAGCCCACGAACGACCTTGACCTCGATGGCCTCGACCGGCTCGAGAGCTTCGTCCAAGGACTGCGCGGCGGTCTTGTCGTCGTCAGCCATGACCGCGAGTTCCTGTCGCGCACGATCAACGCAGTGCTGGAGATCGACCCGTACAACAAGGTCTCCCGCACCATCGACGGCAGCTGGGACTCCTACCTGGCCGAGCGCGAGCTGGCCCGACGCCAAGCCAGGGAACGCTACGAGGACTTCGAGGACCGCAGGGACAAGCTGGCCGGTCAGGTGCAGAGCACGCGCGAGATGTCGGTACGGGGGGCTTTGCGGGCCAAGCGGCGGGTGCCCGACAACGACAAGAGCGTCCGCTCGTACAAGATCGAAGGGGCGACCTCGGCGGCAGGCAAGATCCGCACCCTGGAGAACCGGCTCGAGCGGCTGGAGGGCGAGGGAGTCGTCGAGCCGCGCAAGGAGTGGGAGCTGCGCCTCGAGCTGCCGATGGCGCCCAGGTCGGGATCGGTCGTGGCCACCCTGCGCGCTGCCGTGGTGCACCGCGGTTCGTTCACGCTGGGTCCGGTCGACCTCGATCTCGGCTGGTCGGACCGGGTAGCCATCGTCGGTGCCAACGGCAGCGGCAAGTCGACGCTGCTCCAGGTGCTGCTCGGTCGGCTGCCGGTCGACAGCGGCACCGCCACGCTCGGCTCGGGCGTGATCGTCGGCGAGCTCGACCAGGCCAGGCGCAGCTTTGACGTCGAGGCCAACGTGGTTGACGTGCTCGAAGCCGCGACGCACGCGCCGATCGAGGAGGTCCGCACCCTGCTTGCGAAGTTCGGGCTCAAGGCCGCCCACGTCACCCGGCCGGCGGCGTCGCTGTCACCGGGGGAGCGGACCAGGGCAGGGCTCGCGCTGCTGCAGGCAAGGGGCACCAACACGCTGGTGCTCGACGAACCCACCAACCACCTGGACCTGCCGGCGATCGAGCAGCTGGAAGAGGCCCTGGAGGAGTACGCGGGCACGCTGCTGCTCGTCACGCACGACCGCCGCCTGCTCGACGCGGTGCCCACCGACCGACGCTGGAGCGTGGTCGACGGCGTCGTCGCCGAGGTCTGACTCGGCCACTGCCTGCCGAGCGGCTACTGGGTGTTGGCAGCGCTCTTGCGCCAGGCGTCAGCGCCCGCCGCTGCCCCGGCCACCGCCCCAGCCGTCGCGGCGTTGCGCGCGATCGAGAAGCCGTCCCTTGCCTGCGACCAGCCCTGCTTGGCCAGCTCGCTGGGCGGCACCGGCATTGCGTCGACGTACCGCTTGGCCGCGAGGGCGAGCTCTTTGCTGGACAGCGCCAGCCCGATCAGGGCGATGAGGCCGCCGAGGCTGAAGATCCACGCCCCCCGCTTGAGCGCTCCGATGTTCAGCTCGAGCCCTTGCTGAGTGATCTCGCTCATGTGCTCAGTCTCCTGTCGTCTTTTGGGTCAGCCTGGAGCATGCGGGGGCTCGCTGCATCACCCGCAGGGGGTGACCGGCGAATCGCGCGACACTCGGTGCCCCCGTGCCTTACCCGGCGACCCACCCGCTACGCTGATCGGCGTAGGGATGGGTGACCAGCGAGCAGGAGTCGGGCGCGTGACAAAGCACCAGCAGGTCGAGGTCCTGTACGTCTCGTTCTACGGTGTGATGCTGCTGATCGGTGGCGGTCTCGCCTGGGTACTGGCCGACGCCAACCCGCGGGCCTACCGGCGGATGATGCTCCCGCTCGGTCTGATCACCGCCCTCATGCTTTACAGCGGCGTGGTCCTCGCCGGGCACTACTACCTCACGCACTAGACCGCTAGCTTTCCCGCGGTCCCGACAGCGTGTCCAGCAGCTGAGCCAGTCGTGAGCGCATGCCCCGGCGCAGCTGGGAGGGGGCCTCGCCGGCCGACAGGCTGACCAGGTGGCTGACCAGGTCGAACGAGACCGGCGGCAGGCCCTCCGGCAGCACCACCCCGGTGTCCGTACGGTGGCCGGAGGGGACGACCAGCGCGTCGTGCGCGAGCGACTCGAGCTCTCGGTCACCACCGTCGAGGGTCAGGATCACCGCGCCGTCGGCGCGTGCGTCCGACACCCGCTCGAGCAGCGAAGGCGGCGGCGCGTCGGGCGCGATGACGAACACGGTCTCTCCCTTGCCAGCGTGCTCCAGCCGTTCGAGGCCGATGGCAAGGTGCGGCGGGGCTCCGACCGGCGGCTGCCAACGGATGAGAGTCGGTGCGAGCGTCGGGATCCCGGACCAGCGCGACTCCTCGTCGAGGTGGGCCGTGAGGTGCCACGGCTCCTCGTCGGGGGTGCCCACGAGCAGCAGGCCGCCCTGTTCGTGGCCGGCCTCGCGCAGCGACTTGCCGAAGCGACGAGTCCGATCACCCCAGCCGGTGGACGAGAGCAGCTCACGTAGTGCTTTGACGTTCGCCGCGTCCACTCGACCTCCTCTGACTCGAACCGTTGACCGGATCGTTTCATGACCCAGCCCACTGCCGACGTCGTACCCCGGTCAGTGCCGCCGTGTTGCTGGCGGCGACTCGGCCCGATCGCTGCCGACGGTCTCGACGCTCGCCTGCGCCCCGGCGGTGCGCAGCAGCGTCGCCGCCTGCTCGGCCAGGTCCTCATCGAGGTTGCCGGCGATCAGCGCGGGCGCCGAGTCGACGAGGTCCTTTGCGGTGCGCAGGTCAGCCCCGGTCAGGCTGCGTACGGTCTTGATGACCTCGATCTTCTTGGTGCCCGACTCGATCAGCCACAGCTCGTACGGGCCATCGCCTTCGGACGGCAGCAGGGCTGGCTGGTCCCGGTTGCCGTGCCGCACGTAGCGCCACCAAACCAGGCCCAGGCCCGCGGAGGCGAACAGGAACACGCCATCGAAGACGTCCGACAGCAGCCCCGAGGTGCTCTCGGCACCCGCCAGGGCCAGCGCCACGACGACGAGTCGCGGCGCCGCTCGACGGACTGCTTCCGACCGATGATCCACCTACTGAGCGTAGGGGAAGCACTACGCTTTGGCGGGCATTTCGGGGCAACGCGCTCAGACGACGCGAACGGTGAAGACCGGACCGTACGTGGTCGTATAGACCGAGTTGGCTGCCACGATCAGCCGCATCGGGTAAGTGCCGCGCCGGCCGAAGCTGAACGAGATCGGGATCGGGGAGCTGCTCACCGTGCCCGAGACCAAGGCGTGCCACTTCTTCTTGGACTGATACTGCAGCGTCACCTTGGTGTGGGCGGGGATGTGGGGCACGACGCAGTGCCCGGCGTCGGAGGCTTGGTAGCGCACCCTCGCGCCGAACCTGCAGGTGATCACGGCGGTCGCCTTCACCTTCGTCGAAGCGACGGCGGCTCCGGTCGAGCGGGTGGCAGCGATCTTGGCGCTGATCGTCGTGTTGGCCACGATCTTGGCCGCAAAGGCGAACCGGCCGGTCGCGCCGGTGAGCAGCGACACCACCCGCTTCTTGCCGTAGGCGCCGGCCAGAGTGACAGTGACCTTGGTGTGCGCCGGCTTGCCGCTGCTCAGCAAGGTGGCAAGGCCGCGGACGGTCACCGACTTGCCTGCCGCGACGGTCGCCGGCCGGGCAAGCGCCAGCTTGACCGGGCTGTACGCGTAGAAGATCCGCGGTGCGCTCGAGATGACCTTGTGGTGGGTCGTCGTCATGGCAACGCGCACGGTGTGCGGCCCGGACAGCTTGCTCGTGCTGCCCGACATCCGGCCGGTGCAGGTCTGCGTGAAGCCGACGACCACGTGGCAGGTGGCAACGGTCCCGAAGGCGAGACCGTCCACCCACATGCGCATCGAAGCGGGCTTGTCGCCGGCGTTCAGATCCATGGTGCCGAGAGCCTGGACCACGAGCGTGCTCTTGGCGACGCTGTTCGCCACCGGGGAGGTGAGCACCACGCTGGGTGCGATGCCTGCTGTGACAGTGACCCCGTCACTCTCAGCCCCACCGGTCGCCACATCAGTGAAGAACCGTGCCTTGAGCGTGTACGGGCCGCTCTTCCCGGTCGCGTCCCAGGTGAACGTGGTCGGGCAGCCGCTGGCGACGCAGGTCTTGGCCGCACCTTGTTGGACGTCGTTGACGACGAGCGCCATGCTGCGTGCCGTGTCGCCCGAAAAGGCGGTGCCCGTCGTCTTGATCGTGACGGCGCCCGATACGAATGCCCCCGGCACCGGGGAGGTGAGGTGTGCGACGGGCGGGTCCGGCAACGCTGCCGAGGCTGATGGCGTCACCATCGCTGAAACGACGGCGAGGACGGTGACACCAAGGGTCAGTCGACGGGCAGCACGCAAGATTTCCTCCGGGAACCGACAACAATTTGCGGTCCGCAGATTACCTCAGGGATCTGTAGCCACGGTTAGTGATAGCTGTGTTCCTCCGCCGGGTAGGCGCCGTCCCGGACCTCCTCGGCGAACTGCTGGGCGGCGCTCGTGAGCTGGCCGCGCAGGTCCGCGTACCGCTTCAGGAATTTCGGTCCGGGGCCTTCGGTCAGCCCGGCCATGTCCTGCCAGACCAGCACCTGAGCGTCCGTAGCCGAGCCGGCGCCGATGCCGATGGTGGGGATGGCCAGCGAGCGGGTGACCCGCTCGGCCAAGTCGGCGGGGACGACCTCGAGGACGACCGCGAACGCGCCGACCGACTGCAGCGCCTTGGCGTCGTGAATGAGCGACTCGCCGGACTCACCGCGCCCCTGCACCCGGTAGCCGCCGAACGCGTTGACGCTCTGCGGGGTGAGTCCCAGGTGTGCCATCACCGGGATGCCCGACTCGACGAGCAGCTCGACGTGCGGGACCACCCGGTGGCCGCCTTCGAGCTTGACCGCGTGCGCGCCACCGTCCTTGAGGAACGCCACGGCCGTGGCGAGGGCCTGCTTGGGCGACTCCTGGTACGAGCCGAACGGCAGGTCGGCGACGATGAGGGCCCGCGACGTCGAGCGGCTCACCCCGCGTACGAGTGGAAGCATCTCCTCGACCGTCACCGGCACCGTGGAGGAGTAGCCGTAGATCACGTTGGCGGCTGAGTCGCCGACGAGCAGCACCGGAATGCCTGCCTCGTCGAAGATCTGCGCGCTCAGGGCGTCGTAGGCCGTGAGCATCGCCCACTTCTCGCCCCGGTTCTTGGCTTCCTGCAGGTCGCGGATGGTCACGCGACGCGGGGCTCTGCCGGCGGGGCCGGGGGACTGGTAGCCGTACAGGCGGGGGGCTTCGTCCTGTCGGGGCTGCTCATTGCTGCTCATGGCATTGCCTCTCGTCATCTCGAGGCACCCTGCGGTGTCCCCGGACTCCCTCGATCGTGGCACGCCAGTGGCCAACTGCCGAGGGCAAACGACTGTTCCCGGATATCAATTTGCCGGTGCGGGGCACCCGCGTAGGCTGAGGTCAGCAATTACGAGACGACCACGATCCGTAACTGTTCCCTGCTCAAAGGCGGCGACACCATGACCTTGCAAGAAAACACCGGCTACTCGAAGCGGTGGTGGGTCCTGTCGGTGCTCTGCATCGTGCTGCTGATCGTGGTGCTCGACAACACGATCCTCAACGTGGCGCTGCCCAGCATCCAGAAGGACCTCGGTGCGTCGCAGTCCCAGCAGGAGTGGATGGTCGACTCCTACACCCTCGCCTTCGCCGGGCTGCTGTTCACCTTCGGTGTCCTCGGCGACCGGCTCGGCCGTCGGCTGATCCTCATCGTCGGCCTCGTCGTGTTCGGCGTCGGCTCCATCGCCTCGGCCTTTGCCACCTCCCCGGACATGCTGATCTTCACCAGGGCGATCATGGGTATCGGCGGCGCAGCCGTTACCCCCTCGACGCTGTCGATCATCACCAACGTCTTCGACCCGCGCGAGCGCGGCCGGGCGATCGGCATCTGGGCCGGCGTCTCCGGTATTGCCATCGCGATCGGTCCGATCACCGGCGGCGCCCTGCTCGAGCGGTTCTGGTGGGGCTCGGTCTTCCTGATCAACGTCCCGTTCGTGATCGTGGGTGTCATCGCCAGCGCGCTGATCATCCCGGAGTCCAAGGACCCGCACCCGCGGCACGTCGACCTCGCGGGCGTCCTGCTGTCCGTCGTCGGTCTGGTGTCACTCGTCTACGGCATCATCAAGGGCGGCCAGCACAACGTCTGGGGCACGCCGAGCACGTTGATCCCTTTGATTGCAGGCATTGTGCTGCTGACAGTCTTCGTTCTCCTCGAGCGCCGCAGCGACCACCCGTCCCTCGACGTGACGTTGTTCAAGAACCCGGCGTTCTCCGCAGCCTCGGCCGCGATTTCCCTGATCTTCTTCGCCCTCTTCGGCGCGACGTTCTTCTTGACCTTCTACCTGCAGTTCGACCGGGGGTACACGCCGCTGCAGGCAGGTGTGCGCCTGCTGCCGGTGGCTCTCGCGATCCTCTTCTTCTCGCCTCGCAGCTCCAAGGTCGCCCGGCGCTTCGGCAACAAGGCAACGGTCGCCAGCGGCATGGCCCTGGTGATGGTGGCCTACCTCGGCTACCTGTTCCTCTACACCGACACCTCGATCTGGGTGCTCGAGGTGCTGCTGTTCGTCCAAGGCACCGGCATGGCGCACGTGATGGCGCCGGCCACCGAGTCGATCATGTCGACCCTGCCGCGCGAACGAGCCGGCGCCGGATCTGCCGTGAACAACACCATGCGCCAGGTGGGCGGCGCCCTGGGCGTCGCCGTCCTCGGTTCATTGCTGGCCGCGACCTACCGCAGTGCTATCACCCCGACGTTGGACGCGCTGCACCTGCCCTCGGCCGTTCGCGAGGCGGCGGGTGAGTCCATCGGTGCGCTGTCCCAGGTTCTCGGCAAGGCCAACCCGACCGGCACGCCTCAGGGACCGGGGTGGCAGAAGGGCCAGGACGCGTTCGTCCACGCGATGCACGTGACGTCGTTGGCGTCGGCCCTCGTGGTGCTTGTCGGTCTGCTCGTCGTGCTGAAGTGGCTGCCGGGCAAGCAGTCCGGCGCCCACACCGGTGTGTCGGAAGTAACCGAGCCGGTCCTCGCATGACCCTGGTCGCCCCGCTGCCGGTACGGCCTCCAGGCCGGCCGCGAGACGGTCAGGTCGAGGCCGCGATCATCCAAGCCACCATCGAGCTGTTGGACGATCAGGGCTACGGACGGCTGACTCTCGAGGCCGTGGCGGCCAGGGCTGGGGTCGGCAAGGCCACCATCTACCGGCGCTGGCCGGGCAAGGAACAGCTGGTCATCCACGCCGTGGCCACCGTGACCGAGACGTCCCCGTACGAACGACTGTCCGGGCGGCTCCGCGAGGACTTGGTCGTCTCGCTCGACCGCATGCTGCGCAAGCACGCGACCACTGCCGGTGGCCGGCTCTACCGCCGGCTGATCGGCGAGAGTCCCGAGCTGATGGCGGCCTACCGGGCCACCGTCATCGAGCCGCGGCGGGGCCGGCTGGTCGGCCGCCTCCAGCAGGCCGTCGACGCTGGCGAGCTGCGCGAGGACGTCGACCTCGAGGTGCTGGTGGACGCGCTGGTCGGGCCGATCATGCATCGCGTCATGACCGACTCGGTCGGCCGTGCACCCGGTCGGTCGTACGTAGAAGGAATTGTTGATCTTGTGCTGACGGGAGCTTTGGCCCGTCCGGGTGAGGAAATCGTCGACGGCGTCTCGTACAGTCGACGGCGTTAGCCGCAGTATTTACGTCCCGCCGCCGGGCGGGGCTCTCCAGGGGGAAAACATCGTGTCGAAAATAGCCGTGCTGCCCCGTACGAAGTCCAGGACCAGGACAGCGGTGATCGCGGCTACCACTGCTGCCCTCGCCTGCAGCGTGGTCTCCGTCCTGCCGGCCTCTGCGAACGCCAGCACGGTGGCTACCGGCCCGGTGTCGGCCACGATCGTCCTGCGCACCCCCGACGAGGCGGCCATCGACGCCCTGGCCAGGTTCGGCCCGTTGTCGATCACCGACCGTCAGTCGGAGCTGGCTGCACTGATGCCGACCGGCGCCACCCGGACCTCCGTCCGGGCCTCACTGGCCGGGTTGGGCCTCACGGTCGACCACACGACCTCCTGGACCATGACGGTGCACGGTTCGGCGGCAGCGGTGGCGGCGCTCCAGGCGTCCGGGACCACGCATGCCGGCTTCGTCACGGATGCGCCCTCGTTGGTCCCTGGTGCCGAGTCCGTCGTCAGCGGCGGCCCGACCCGACTGATGCAGCCACTGGCACTGCGTCAGCTGAACGGCGCGAACTTCCGCGCCGCCTACGGCGCTTCCAGCGCCAAGCCGCACGGTCCCAACGCGCCGGTGATCGCCACGATGCAGCTGGCCGGCTGGAACCCCCGTGACCTGTCGACCTATGCCGGCTGGGCCCACCTGCCCAAGCCGGGCGCGCACACCTTCACCGCTGTCTCCGTCGACGGTGCCAAGCCCACCGCGGTCTCCGCCGACTCGCTCGAGGTTGCGCTGGACCAGGAGTCGATCTACTCGGTCGACCCGTACGCCCACCAGCGGGCCTACTTCGCGCCCAACAATGGCGGCGGCATTCTGGACGCTCTCGCCCAGGTCGCCACCGACGCGTACTCGCACTCGAGCATCATGGCGTTGTCGATCTCCTGGGGCTCGTGCGAGTACAACCACTACACCGCTTACCTCGACCTCGCCCACGCCATGTTCAGCCGGCTGACCGCAGCCGGGGTCACGGTCTTCGCGGCCTCGGGGGACAGCGGTTCGGACGACTGCCATGACGGCCAGTCGTCCAAGGAGGTCGACTACCCGGCCTCCGACCCGATGGTCGTCGGCGTGGGCGGAACGACCCTTGATGTCGACAAGCACACCGAGACCGCCTGGGGCGCCTACAACAAGGGCGTCTTCCACGGCACCGGTGGTGGCGTCTCGGCCTACTTCGCCCGGCCGTCCTACCAGAACGGCGTGGTGTCCAGTGGCGGGCGCGGGGTGCCGGACATCGCAGCCGACGCCGACCCGAACTCCGGCGCCGGCGTCATCTTCAAGGGTGCCAAATACCAGATGGGCGGGACCAGCTTGTCCGCGCCGCTGTCGGCTGCGCTGCTGACGGCCGAGCTCGGGTCGCGTGGCATCGTCAACGGCGGCCTCGGCGATATCCACCGTGCGCTCTACACCGCGCCGTCGAGCAGCTTCCGAGACATCACGTCGGGCTACAACGGCGGCTACGCCGCAGGTTCGCACTACGACTTCACCACCGGTCTCGGGGCACCGAACTGGCACGCCCTGGTCGACCGGTTCCTGCGCGCGCCCGTCGTCACGGCGCCGGCCCGTACCAGGAGCAGGGTGATCCACCTCAGCGTCAAGCCGGCCGGCGGCCAGCACTTCGTGAAGTGGCGCACCGGCTACGGCAATGCACCTGCCTGCGGCACCATCGTCGGCAAGTCCGCTGCCCTGCCGGCGGTCAAGGTGCCAGCCGATGGCAACGTCACCGTCTGGGTCGAGGGCTACCTCGGCTATCAGCGCTGCCTCGTCGGGCGTGCGCACGTGTTCGTCGACTCGCACGGGCCGGCGATCGCGCTGACCGCACGGGCCAACTCGGCCACCTCCGCGACTTACGCGTGGAAGGTGTCGGACTCAGGGTCCGGCGTCACCAAGGTGGTGGCCACGGTCCTTCGCAACGGCAAGAAGGTCTGGGGGGCCACGGTCGGCGTCACCGGTCAGGTGACGCTGCCCCGGCGGCTGGGCTCGGTCTACCAGCTGCTGGTCGGTGCCAGGGACGGCCTCGGCAACACCCACAACGTGACCAAGGTGCTCAGCGCCCCGTACGACGACAAGAGCCTGACGTTCAGCCCCGGCTGGTCACGGATCCTGAGCAAGCCGGCTTTCCAGGGTTCGTTGATGAAGTCGGTCAAGACCGGGGCGACCGCGCGGATCAAGGCGTACGGATCGCACTTCGCGCTGCTCACCACGACCTGCGCCAACTGCGGCATTGTCGCGGTCTGGGTCGACGGCAAGCACGTGCGGGACGTCAGCCTCTACAGCGCCATCAGCCATCCGGTGTCCCGGATCGCCCTGGCGGGCTTCAGCTCGTACAAGATCCGGTCCATCGTGCTCAAGGTGACGGGTACGAAGGCCGCGCGCAGCTCGGGCAAGGCGGTCCACGTCGACGGCCTGGTCGCGTCCTGACCCGGCTTCAGGTGGCCGACCTCTCGCGCCAGCGCGACGTGATCGGCAACCGGCGGTCGCGGCCAAAAGCCTTCAACGTGGTCTTGGGGCCGGGCGGGTACTGCCGCCGCTTGTACTCCGCGACGTCGACCATGCGGATCACCCGCTCGACCAGCGCCGGGTCGTGACCAGCGGCGATCAGGGCGTCGTGGCCCAGGTCGCCCTCGATGTAGTCGTCGAGCAGGGCGTCGAGGATCTCGTAGGCGGGCAGGCTGTCCGTGTCGACCTGACCGGGCGAGAGCTCGGCTGACGGCGGCTTGGTGATCGAGTTCTCGGGGATCGGCGGAGTCTCGCCACGGCGTTCGGCTTCGGCGTTGCGCCACCGGCACAGCTCCCAGACCAAGGTCTTGAACACGTCCTTGATCGGCGCGAAGCCGCCGGCCGAGTCGCCGTAGAGCGTCGAGTAGCCGGTGGCCAGCTCGCTCTTGTTGCCGGTCGTCAGCACCAGGTGCCCGTGCTCGTTGGACAACGCCATCAGCGTCGTGCCACGGACCCGGGCCTGGAGGTTCTCGGCGGCCAGGCCGTGCAGTCCGCCGGTCGCCTCGAGAGCGGCGTGGTAGGCCGAGACCATCGGCTCGATCGGGATGACGGTGTACGAGATCCCTTGGCGTTGCGCAAGATCCCGCGCGTCGTCGACGGAGTGGTCGCTCGACCAGCGGCTCGGCATCCCGACCGTGTGCACCCGATCGGCACCGATGGCATCGACGGCGATGGTGGCGACGAGGGCAGAGTCGATGCCACCGGAGAGCCCGAGCACGACGGAGGCGAAGCCGTTCTTCTCGATGTAGTCATGTGTCGCGAGAACGAGCGCACCGTAAACCTCGGCCGCTTCGTCCAGCGGCGCCACAATGCCTGGTAACGAAGGAGAGTATGGCTCGAGAACCGAGGTCGACAGGGTGTGCCGCTCCACCACCATCGTGGTGCCGTCGCGGGCGTCGACCGGTCCGGCGACAGTGCTGGTCGCGGTGGGCAGGTCGAGGTCGGCGACCAGCAGGGTTTGGCTGAACTGCGGCGCCCTGGCCAGCAGAGTGCCGGCTGAGTCGACGAAGAGACTGCCCCCGTCGAAGACCAGCTCGTCCTGCCCGCCGACCACGTTGACGTAGGCAAGAGCAGCGCCGGCTTCGCTGGCCCGACGGGCAGCGAGGTCGGCTCGGGCGTCGGTCTTTCCTTGCTCGTACGGCGATGCGTTGATGCACACCACGAGTCCGGCGCCCGCGGCTGCGGCAACCGCTATCGGTCCGCCTTCCTGCCACAGGTCCTCGCAGATGCAGATCGCGACGTCGATGCCGTGCAGCTGGAGGACCGGCAACGTGAAGCCGGGCACGAAGTAGCGCGCCTCGTCGAACACGCCGTAGTTCGGCAGGTGGTGCTTGCCGTATCGGACGACGACCTTGCCGCCGAACAGGACGGCGGCCGCGTTCTGCGGCTCACGGGCCGGCCGGCCGAGCCGGGGCAGTGCCGAGGGACTCCAGTCGAGGTAGCCGACGACGACGGCAAGCTGGCCGAGCCCGTCGTCCGCGAGGTCGACGGCCAGCTGCTCGAGGGCAGCGCAGGCCGCCTGCACGAAGGAGCCGCGCAGGACGAGGTCCTCTGCGGGGTAGCCGGTGAGGGTCATCTCCGGAAACGCCACCAGGTGGGCGCCCTCGGCTGCGGCCGCTTTGGTCGACTCACGGACGATGGCGGCGTTTCCGGCCAGGTCGCCCGACGGTCGTGTCGACCTGTGCGAGTGCCACTCGAAGCTGTGCCACGCCCTGCCACCTCTTTCGGATGCCGCCTCGGCCAGCCTATCGAGCCGCCCGCCGTCGTACGGTGCAGCAACGACAGCGGGAGGCCCGATGAAGGGCTGGTTGCTGGTGGTTGTCCCGGTGGTCTGCGTCGCCGTGGTTGCGGGCGTTCCTGCCAACCCATGACAAAAGGTGTCACTCGCACCAAATGTTCATCGCCACTCGGAGTTTGCAGTCACTAGGTTGCGCTGCGTTATATCGACCCGGATAAAGCCGGATTCGGCGGGGCAAATTGCCCAAAACGGTCGTTACCCCGTTGGGCCATTCCGGTGACGGAGTGTAGTGAGTTGAGCCGCCAAACGGGTGACGCAAGCGTCAGAGCGTGATCCTCGGTTGCTCTCCGTGGTCAATGGACCTATCCTCAGACAGGTCGGGACACACCGGTGGCGGGGGCTACGGAGTAGTTCTCGGCAGGTGATGTCGCGAACTTGAGTAACGATTCGGTTCAATTTCTCGCCGCAAGGCGGTTTCCGGATTGGCTCTCGCTCGTTTCACCGGACAGCGACCACAGAACGCACGAGACGTTGCCACTGCGAGACCACGGAGCATCATGAATCTGCACCAGAGCTCGTCCCTCCGCCGCCTGATTGCCCCGGTCGCCGTCGCGACAGTGGTCGCGGCGATGCTGCCGGCACTGGCGGTCTCCCCGGCGGTCGCCGCCGATGGTGGCATCCACGTCAACTTCCAGCCGGCCGGCGCCACGCCCGCCGGCTACACCGCCGACACCGGCGCCGCCTTCAACGGCACGAGCGGTTGGCAGGACCTCAGCGGCAACCCGGTCTCGCTGACCGGCAACACCCGCATCCGCAACTCGGCTAGCTCGCCGGACGCGCGCTACGACACTTTCCTCGTCATGCAGCTGCTGCCGACGAGCAGCGGTAACCAGACCCCCGGCCGCTACGTCGCAACGCTGCCGAACGGCGCGTACGACGTGACGGTGGGCATGGGCGACGCGGGTGCCACCAACTCGGTCGACGTGCTCACGGCGCAGCCGGGCACCGCCGACTCGACCTTGCTTGTCGACCACTTCCAGGCCACCTCGACCAACCTGTTCACCACGGCGACCAAGCGGGTCAACGTCAGCAACGGCCGGCTGATCCTCGACCCGACCGGTGGCACCCAGGACAAGATCGACTTCGTCGACGCCGTTCCGGCCGCCCAGGACGTCACGCCTCCCGCAGTCAAGGTCGTCCTCTCCGGGACTCAGACCGGTGACGCGAGCAGCCCCTACTCCAGCGCCGTCACGGTCAGCGCGAGTGCGACGGACAGCGTCGGGGTGACCGGGCTCACCTACAGCCTCGACGGCGGCGTAACGACGGCGTACACCGCGCCCTTCAAGGTCAACAGCGTCGGCGACCACACGGTTGTGGTCACCGCCGTCGACGCGGCTGCCAACACCGGCACGGCGACGAGCACGTTCACGATCGCGAGCCTGCTGCCGACGAGCGTCCACACCAACTTCCAGCCGACGGGCACGGTCCCGGCGGGCTACACCGCCGACACCGGCAAGCCGTTCAACGGCAGCACCGGCTGGACCGACGTCAGCGGCAACCCGCTGGACATGAGCGCCAACACCCGGATCCGCAACTCGGCCAACTCCCCTGACCCGCGCTACGACACGCTGCTGATCATGCAGGGCCAGAGCGGACAGCTCACCCCCGGTCGCTGGACCACGCCGCTCAACAACGGCAGCTACGACGTGACGGTCGGCGTGGGTGACGCCACCGCCGTCAACTCGGTGTACGAAGTGACAGCTCAGCCGGGCACCGCCGACGCGACGGTCATCATCGACCACGTCACGCCCACGGCGGCCAAGCTGTTCGCGACGGTCACCAAGCGGGTCACGGTCAGCAACGGGCAGCTCACGCTCGACCCGACCGGCGGCACTCAGACCAAGATCGACTTCGTCGACGCCGTCCCGGCGGCGGTTGACACGACCAAGCCGGTGGCCACGGTCGCCTTGGGTGGCACGTTGTCCGCCGGTGCCGGCAGCCCGTACTCCAGCACGGTCACGGTCACGGCGAGCGCGACGGACAACGTCGGTGTCACCGGGTTGAGCTACACCCTCGATGGTGGTGCCTCGACTGCGTACACCGCACCGTTCGTGGTGAGCAGCGTCGGTGACCACACGGTGGTCGTCACCGCTGTGGACGCCGCCGGCAATACCGGTACGGCGACCTCCACGTTCACCATCGCGAGCCTGTTGCCGACCAACCTGCACGTCAACTTCGCCGCGCAGACGAGCGCGACGCCCGCGGGCTACGTCAACGACTACGGCGTCGCCTACGCCGACGCCACCGGCATGGGCTGGGAGAGCGCCAATGACGGCACCCCGACCTCGCTGGTCGGCAACGGTCGCGAGCGCAACCTCGCCGCGTCGCCGGACAAGCGCTACGACACGATGATCCAGATGCAGCAGACCGCGTCCTCCTCGACCGGCACTCAGACGCCCGGCCAGTGGGAGCACGCGCTGACCAACGGCTCGTACGACGTGACCGTCGCTGTCGGCGACGCTTCCGCCGTCAACTCCGTCGACCGGATCACGCTGGAGCCGGGCACCGCCAACGCAGTGACGATCATCAACAACTTCGTCCCGACCGCTGGCAGCCCCTTCTCCACCGTGACCAAGCGGATCACCGTCTCCGACGGCAAGCTGACGCTGAACGCCGCCGGCGGCGGCGTCAACACCAAGATCGACTTCATTGACGCCGTTCCCGCCGCTGGCGACAACCTCGCCCCCGTCGTGGGGGTCAGCCTCACCGGCACTCTGCTCAGCGGCACCACCTACAACGGGCCGGTCCAGGTCACCGCGACGGCGACGGACAACGTGGGCGTCGTCACGGAGACCTACACGGTCGACGGCGGCACCGCCACTCCGTACACCGTGCCGTTCACGGTGAGTGCGACCGGTGACCACACGGTGGTGGTCACGGCCATCGACGCCGCCAACAACACCACGACGAAGTCAGCCGGATTCACCATCTCCGACAAGGGCCCGTCCAGCTTCCACGTCAACTTCGCGGCGCAGACGAGCGCAACGCCCGCTGGCTACGTCAACGACTACGGGCTGGCCTACACCGCTACGGCGGGCATGGGCTGGGAGAGCGCCAATGACGGCACGCCGACCTCGCTGGTCGGCAACGGTCGCGAGCGCAACCTCGCCGCCTCGCCGGACAAGCGCTACGACACGATGATTCAGATGCAGCAGACCGCATCCTCCTCGACCGGCACGCAGACGCCCGGCCAGTGGGAGCACGCCCTGGCCAACGGCGACTACCTCGTCACGGTCGCGGTGGGTGACGCGTCCGCGATCAACTCGATCGACCGGGTCAACCTGGAGTCGGGCACCGCCAACGCGGTCATCATGATCAACAACTTCGTTCCCGCTTCCGGCAACTTCTTCTCCACCGTCACGAAGCGGATCACGGTGGCGGACGGCAAGCTCACGCTGAACGCCACCGGCGGCAGCAACACCAAGATCGACTTCGTCGACGCTGTTCCGGCCCCGCCGGACACGGCTGCGCCGACCACGGCCATCTCGCTGGCGGGTGCCTTGCTCTCTCCGAACACCTACGGCGGCGGCGTCACGGTCTCCGCGACCGCCTCCGACGAGGCCGGCGGCTCGGGCATCGCCACCTTCACCTACTCACTCGATGGCGGCGCGGCGATCCCGTACACCTCCCCGGTCAAGGTGACCGTCCTGTCCGGACACACGTTCACCGTCACGGCGACGGACAACTCCGGCAACGTCGGGACTGCCACCGCCACCTGGACGCAGCAGGCGGCCACCCTTCCGCAGCTGGTCGTCACCTCGCTGGACCAGGTCACCCTGGCCCAGGCAGCTCCGCGGCTGGTGTTCTCAGCGGTCCGCGGCTACGACGGTGCGCCCGACCGGTTCTTCACCTTCACCAACTCCGGCAGCGCACCGCTGACCATCAACGGGCTGAAGTTCGCCGGCCCGGACGCGGGCAGCTACACCCTCGCGGCAGGGCAGGCCCAGAACCTCACCATTGCCCCCGGTGCCTCGGCGCAGGTGGGCGTGGCCTTCCACCCGACCGAGCCGACCGGGTGCCCCACCACCGCAGCACCGAACGCGATCGGTGCCATCAACCGGGACGCGACGCTGGTCTACACGACCAACGACCCGACCTACCCGAACGGCTCGGACGCGGTCTCCGGCGTCTACGCCTGCTACAGCGGCGGCAACGCTGAGCCCGTGCTCGACCAGATCATCCAGGGCCTCGGCTACTCCACCATCGTCGACACCCCCGGTGGCGACCGGCGCTACCAGCCCAAGGTGCGCTACGCCCCGTTCACCGACGAGGTGCAGTCCCCGTACTTCACCAAGGCCGACCCGAACCAGCCGGTCAGCTTGAGCTCGCTGGGTCACTACAGCGGTCCGAGCGGCAGGCCGAACGAGCCGGGCGGCTGGTACAGCCAGGGCGCGCCGATGGGCTCGGGCTCGGTCTGCAACAGCAGCTGCCACCAGCTGTTCATCCACCCCACCGACCCGTCCTCGACCAACCTGGGTCAGTCGGAGAAGCTGCTGCCCGTGCCGACCGGTTCGGTCAACGGCACGACCACCTTCAACCCGACCGGAATCTTCGGGATGTACGGCGGGCTGGGCGGCGACGTCAGCTACACCGACGACGGGCTCAACACCAGTTCGACGATCCCGGTGATCTACGAGCACAGCATCCGGGTCTACCAGGCCTTCGACGTCAACCGCGTCCTCATCCCGAACACCTACATCCTGGCTGACGACCCGGGTCGCAACGCCTCGGGCAAGAACAACGACTACCAGGACATCGTCTTCCTGCTCCGCAACGTGACCCCCGCTGTCGCGCAGGGCCCGCTGCCGGGCGCTGCCAGCACGGTCAACCTCACCACTGGCGGCACGGTCAGCCCGTCGTGTGCGGTCACCGGCTTCGACGGGGTGCTCGCCAACACGGCGGCCACCCAGTGCAGCGCTCCGAACATCTCGTTCGGCGCCAGCGGCCTGACGCTCAAGTCCACCGCCGGGCAGCTGAGCACCAGCACCCAGCAGAACGCCCTGTACAAGAGCTTCGACGCCACCAGGGGCGGGTTCCAGATCGACGCGCAGGTGGTCGGTCCGGTCAACCAGCTCACCTCGACCAACCAGCAGATCGGCGCGTGGTTCGGGCCCGACCAGAACAACTTCGTCAAGGTCGTGGCCGAGGCCACCGGCAGCGGCGACCCGCACCTGTCGATGTACTTCCGGGAGAAGGGCACCAACACCAAGGTGGCCACTGTCTCCGTCCCGGCGTTGACCAGTGCGAGCACCCTCGACCTCGTCGTCATCGGCAACACCTCGGTGCCGGACCCGGCGGCTGGCAAGATCGGCGGCTTCCCGCTGGATCAGGTCACGGTCTACTACAGCCTCAACGGTGGGGCGCTCGTCCAGGTGGGAGCCGTCAAGACTCCGATCGACGTGGTGTCGTGGTTCTCTCGGATGGCGAAGGCCGGGATCGAGGTGTCCAACGCCGGGTCGGCAACGCCAGTGAGCGCCACCTTCTCGAAGCTCTCGATCACCTCGCTGCCGCTGCCGCCGCCGTCCACGCCGGCTCCGGCCGTCGGGCCGATCGTCTCGTTCCTGCTCTCGAGCCTGTGCGTCGACGTCACCGGATCGAACACCGCCAACGGCACGCCGATCCAGCTGGCGACCTGCACCGGCAACCCCAACCAGACGTGGGGTTTCGGAGCGAGCAACTCGCTGCAGGCACTGGGCAAGTGCCTCGACATCCCCGGCGCCGCGACAGCGAACGGCACCAAGCTGGACCTGAGCACCTGCACCGGTGGACCGGGTCAGATGTGGGTCGGCCAGTCCAACGGCACGCTGCTCAATCCCAACTCGGGCAAGTGTCTCGATGACCCGTCGTCGTCCACGACGCCCGGCGCCAAGCTGCAGATCTACACCTGCGGCAGCGGTGCCGGCCAGCAGTGGTACCTGCCGTAACCGACTGACGATCACGTGAAGGGCCCCCGGCGCACGCCGGGGGCCCGTTCACGTGTGCGGCGACTATTTCGGGTGCATCGCCGCTGGCGTACGGGCACTGTGTCGTCTGACGGGCCGGCCGGCCCGTCCGACGAAAGGGGTGGCTGGTGTCGGTCTTCGACGATCCGGGACTGTTCGGGCGGCTCTGGTCGACCGGCTACGACGAGGGAGTGCCCGACCCGGCGCCGGCGGTGGAGTTCCTGGCGTCAGTCGCGGGAGGTGCCCGGGTACTGGAGCTGGCCATCGGGTCCGGCCGGGTCGCCTTGCCGCTGGCAGCGCGAGGGCTAGCCGTCGAGGGCATCGAGGCGTCGCCGGAGATGGTCGCGCTGATGCGCGCGAAGCCGGGCGGGGCGGAGGTACCGGTGGTCATCGGCGATATGGCGGATGTCGGTGTGGCCGGCCCGTACGGCATGGTCTACCTGGTGTTCAACACCCTGTTCAACCTCGTCGACGGGCAGCGGCAGGCGGACTGCTTTGCCAACGTGGCAAGGGTTCTCGCTCCGGGCGGGGCGTTCGTGATCGAGGCGTTCGTGCCCAACGAGGCCGACTTCGACCGCGACGAGCAGGTGCAGATGCGCGCCGTGACCGAGGACTCGGTGACGTTGCGGGTGCACCAGTACGACCGGCCGGCACAGACGTTCATCCGGCAAACCATCACCTTCGACGCAGCGGGCGTTCACCTGGCGCCGTTCGCGATGCACTACCTGTGGCCGGAGCAGATCGACGAGCTCGCCGTACGGGCCGGCCTGCATCTCGCCGAGCGCTTCGCCGACTTCGAGCGTCGCCCCTTCGATGCTGCGAGCAAGACTCACATCTCGGTCTACCGCGCGCCCTGAGGCGCAGCCTGCTGCGCGCAGGCAGGGTGGTAGGGGCGACCGGGAAGGAACTGGGTCCACTCCAGCTGGGTCAGGGCCCGGCCGGCCATCGAACAGGCAAGCCGGCTCCACGTCGCGGCGTCCATCGTGATGGACGCGAGGCTGGTCTGGGTAGCGACGAACAGCCGGCGGTCAGAGGTCGTGGCCAGCGACAACGCGTCGTTGGTGCCGTCGGACGGCAGCGGCAGCTGCGAAACCACGAGGCGGTGCGTATCGGCCTGCCACACCGACATCGACGTCGGATTGCTGCCGACCAGCCACTGCCCGTCCGCGGTGAACAGAAGGTGCGACTCGCCGGTGCTGGGTGCGGGGAAGGCCTCGACCAGCTTGCCCGTCTGAGACTCGTAACCGCGGATCCTGGCGCTGTGATCCTCGACGAGCAGCTCGCGGTTGTCAGGGGAGAAGACCAGCGACGAGCTCTCGGTGTCGATGGTGAGCCGTCGGACGTGCCGTGCGACGTCGTACACGGCCAGCGGTGCTTCGAAGAAGCCGGCGGCCAACGTTGCGGAGTCGGGAGAGAAGGCGATCGCTCGGGGCTTCTGTGTGTTGGGGCTGGCGTGGTCGCCGGTCTGCCGGTCGGTGAGCACCGCCTTTCGGGTGCGCAGGTCCCAGAGACTGACCCTGGTCGAGATCGGCACCGAGTCCGGGTGCAGGTCCGACGGATCCTGGGTGAAGCCGGACGTAGCGAGGTAGTGGCCGTCCGGCGACAGCGCGAGGAACGAGGTCGGGACGTCGTCGCGCGACCACAACATCCGACCATCCGGAAGCGACCACATCCGCAGGTGGCCGACCCGGTCCGCTGCGACCAGGGTCTTGCCGTCCGGGCTGATCGCGAGCGCGGACACCCGGCGGTGACCGGCCGGGGCCGCGGTGGTGTCGGGGCGCTCGTACGGTCCGAGGGACAGCTGCAACGGCAGCCGGTGCAGCGTGGTTTGGTCGTACACGGTGACAACACCGCCGTCCCCGCCGACCGCGACCATGCTCCCGGCGGGCCCGGCCGCGACCGCGTGGGCAAAGGCGATCGGCGTGACGGTCATGAACCCGTTGGTGAGGTCCAGTGATCGCACGGTCACGGCACCGCTGTTGGTCTGGCTGACCAGCCGATTCGTCCGGAGGGCGACCAGCGACACGTTGTCCCCGGTGGCTGGGAAGTCCGCGAGTGCCAGCGACCTCGCGGGATCGAGGACCTGCAGGCTGCCGTCGTCATGCCCGACCACCAGGCGGCTGTTCGTGTCGCCCCACGCCACGGCGGAAACCCTGGTGTGGCCGGGGAGGTGGGTGCCCAACTTGCCGGAAGCGACATCCTGGATCGTGACCCTGCCGTCGGCGTGACCGACCGCCAACCGGGTGCCATCCCTGGACAAGGCCAGTGCGCTCGGGCGGTAGTCGCCGGGGACCGGGGCGATCATCGGCATCAGCAGCCGCGGCCGGTCGGTGGCGAGGACGATGCCGACCCAGGGCGGCTGGGCGAAGTTCGGGCCCTGCAGGGACAGCAGGATGGCCGCACGACTGTCGTCCTTGCTGTAGCTCACCGACAGCAGCCGGTCCTGGTCCGGGAGCGACGTTGGCAGCCGCGGCAGGACGACCAACGTCGGCTGTCCCCACCCGGAGCCGCTGCGCCGCCACACGCGGACCTTCCGGTCCAGCAGGGACAGCAGGACCTGTCCGTCCGGGGAGACCCGCAGCCGGTCGGCCTCGAAGAAGTTCTCCTGCACCGATCCGGGTACGACTTCGGCGACGCCGTCCGGCTTTCCGTCCGCCGCCGTGTAGGTCTGCAGCTCGACCTTCCCGCCGGAGCCAGAACCCTTGCTGGCACGGGAAACCAGGAAGGAGCGACCACCGTCGACGAACCCGGTCGGGTAGGGCATCCCCGCGTAGTCGTCGGGAGTCCGCTCGACGGGAGCTGCGCCGACGAACGTGCCGGTGGCAGTGTCGATCAGGTAGACGCCGTTGTCGCCGTTCATCAGCAGCCGGCTGCCGTCCGGGCTGACCAGCTCGTCGTTGGCCAGCCCGCCGCCGAACTGGGCGGTCCGAGGTTGAACGACGCCGACGAGGCCGCGCTGCCGGCCGAGCGTCTCGAGCAGGCTGCCGCGGGTCGTGGCCGTGTCGGCGAGTGCGACCGCCTGGCGGGCGAGCAGCAGCGCGGTGTCCGTCTGCGGCTGCACGAGGGCCTCGGTGCCGAGGCGGGCAGCATCAGCGGTCGCCGCTGCGCCGCGGGCTCGCCGGCCGTTGTTCGAGGCCATGGTGCCGGCGACCAGGGCGATGACAAGGAGCCCGATCACACCCGCCAGGGCGGCCCGAAGCTGGCGGTTGTGCCGCACCTGCTGACGCAGCTGTCGGTCCTCGCGCACCCGCTGCTCCTGCTCGCGCACCTCGGAGCTCTCCAGGAACTCGCGCCTCGGCGGCCGTGAGCGCCGGTTGTGCCCGCTGCCGCCACTCCAGCGCAGACTGCAGCCGAGCCCCGCGGTAGAGCTCCTCGGCCGGGTGCCCCAGCGCTTCCCAGCCATCGGTGGCGACCTGGAGGTGCTGGAAGATCCGTTGGCCCTCGACGTCCTCGTCCAGCCACGCCCGCAGCCGCGGCCACGCCCTGGTGAGCGACTCGTGGGCGATGGCCACGGTGTCCGCGTCTGCCGTGACCAGCCGAGCTCGGACGAGGACGTCGAGCACGCGCAGTGTGTCCGCGGCGCCGGCGAACACCCGTGTCGGCACCGGGCTGCCGACCGGGTCCCCCGTCGGCATCGGGGTGACCAGGCGGAGCAGTACGGTGCGCAGGGCGTCGCGGTCGGCGGCCGGCAGGGAGTCGTACAGCCGCTCGGCCGACTGCGCGACGGCGGCCCGGATGCCTCCTGTCGCGGTGTAGCCCTCGACCGTCAGGACGTTGCCCTCGCGGCGCTCCCAGGTCTCGGCGAGCGCGTGGGACAACAGGGGCAGCCCACCCGGCTCGCCGAGGACGTCGCGTACGAGCAGGTCGACGAGTCCTGGTTCGAGCAGCAGACCGTCCCGAGCGGCCGGCGCCCCGATCGCCAGCTGCAGCTCGGCCTCGGACATGGGGGTGAGCAGGACCAGGCCTCGCTCGGCGAGCCGGGCGAAGGGCGGGCTGACCGCAAGGTCGGCCAGGTAGTCGGCCCGGAGGGTCGCCAGCACCGGCCGGCCGGACTCGACGGTGTCGGCAAGGATGCCGAGGAACGTTGCGGCGCTGCCCGGCTCCGCAACGGTGAACAGCTCCTCCAGCTGGTCGACTGCCAGCACGACCGGCCCTGGCTGACTGGCCAGCATCGCGGTTCGGGACTCCAGCGGACGGGCGCCCGGCGTCAGCTGGACCACCCGTTGCCCGGCGGCTCGCAAGGCAGGGACCATGCCGGCGGCGAGCAGCGAGGATTTGCCACTCCCGGATGGCCCGACGACGACGAGCAGCGGGAACCCGGCCAACCGGTCCAGACAGGCGGTGACGGCAGCTTCCCGGCCGAAGAACGTGTCGGCGTCCTCCGCCCCGTAGCTGCGCAGGCCCTTGTACGGGCAGAGGTCTGAGCTCCCTGGGGCCGAACGGTTGGGCACGGCGAGCAGCTCGGGGTCCTGCCGCAGCAGAGCCTGTTCCAGGGTGGCCAGCTCGGAGCCGGGGTCGATGCCGAGCTCCTCGCGCAGCGTCGTGCCGGCCCTGCGCACCACGTCGAGGGCCTCGCGCTGGCGACCGCACCGGTACAGCGCGAGTGCGAGCAGCGCCCAGCGGTGCTCCCGGTACGGCTCGCGGACCGTGAGCCGGCGGGCCTCTGCTGCCGCCTCGGCCGGTCGGCCGGCGGCGAGGCGCGCCTCGACCAGCTCCTCCTCGGCAGCACGACGAACCTCGACGAGGCGAGCGGCACCGGCCCGGCCGTCGTCCCAGCCCTCCAGCTCGTCGAAGGGCGTGCCGCGCCACAGGCCAGCGCACGCTCGTACGCCGCTATCGCCCGCGCCGGTTCGTGCACGGCGACGAAACCGCGGGCGCGGGCAACCAGCCGTTCGAACCTTTGCGCGTCGACCTCATCGACGCTGAGCGTCAACCGATAGCCGCCGGGCGTGGTCTCGATGGCCTGCGGCCCTAACGCTTTGCGGAGCCGCATCATCGAGCCCTGGACGATCTTCTGCCACGACTTCGGCGGCTCGTCGCCCCACAGCGCGTCGGCGAGCCGGTCGGGGGAGAGGATCTCGCCGGGCTCCAGCGCCAGGGCCGACAGTATGACCCGGTCGCGATGGCCGAGCTGCGCCTCGCTGCCGCCGATCTGCACTGGGCCGAGCACCTCGATCCCCATGTGGGCCAGTGTCGAGACCGGCGGCTGTCCCGGTCAATGGGGGCGATACCGGCGTGATACCGCGGTGGCGAAGGTCCGACACCGGCGGGTAGCAGCGTGGCGGCACCGGCTCCCGTTCGAGGAGCCCTTGCGCCGAGGAGCACATCATGAGGACCGAGACGACAACCCCACTGATCGCGAGCGCGGCCGAGCCGCACCACCACGGCCGCGTCCTGGCCGCAGTCCTTGTCGGGCTGGCCGTGCTGACAGTCGGCGTTGTCTCGCAATGGGGCGGTGACGCGCCGACGGCGCCCCGGCACCCTGTGACTGGCGTGGACGTCCCCGGCGGCCCTGCTGCAGCTGCTTGGTCGGTCTACGACAGCCAGGTCCCGCTCGGTGCCCGCATCGGCAATCCGAAGGCGCCTGGCGGCTCGGTGTACGCCCAGCAGCTGCCGCGTGGCGCCGGCTGAGGATCCGCCGTGTGGCGCGCCATCCGGGTGTAACGCTGACCTGCCATGATGTGCGCATGGACAAGCAGCAGGAGTTCGTGCTCAGGACCCTCGAAGAGCGCGACATCCGATTCATCCGGTTGTGGTTCACCGACGTGCTGGGCTTCCTCAAGTCGGTGGCGGTCGCCCCGGCCGAGCTGGAGGGCGCGTTCGCGGAGGGCATCGGCTTCGACGGCTCGGCGATCGAGGGCTTCACCCGGGTCCACGAGTCCGACATGCTGGTCAAGCCCGACCCGGCGACCTTCCAGATCCTGCCGTGGCGGGCCGAGTCACCCGGCACCGCGCGCATGTTCTGCGACATTCTCATGCCGGACGGCAGCCCCAGCTGGGCCGACCCGCGCCAGGTGCTCAAGCGCTCGCTGGACAAGGCGGCCCGGATGGGCTTCTCGTTCTACACGCACCCGGAGATCGAGTTCTTCCTGCTGACCGAGCGGCCCGAGATGGGTGCGGCGTTCAAGGGGCCCACCCCGATCGACCAGGGCGGCTACTTCGACCACACCCCGCACAACATCGGCCACGACTTCCGTCGCGAGGCGATCACGATGCTCGAGCGGATGGGCATCTCGGTCGAGTTCAGCCACCACGAGGTGGCGCCGGGCCAGCAGGAGATCGACCTGCGCTACGCCGACGCGCTCACCACGGCGGACAACATCATGACCTTCCGGCTCGTGGTCAAGGAGGTGGCGCTCGAGCAGGGCGTCTACGCGACGTTCATGCCCAAGCCGTTCAGCAACGAGCCGGGCTCGGCGATGCACACCCACCTGTCGCTGTTCGAGGGCGACCGCAACGCCTTCCACGACCCCGCCGACCCCTACCACCTGTCCAAGACCGCCAAGTCCTTCATCGCCGGCCTGCTGGTCCACGCCGCCGAGATCACCGCGGTCACCAACCAGTGGGTCAACTCGTACAAGCGGCTGGTCGGCGGCGGCGAGGCCCCCTCCTACATCTCCTGGGGCCACAACAACCGCTCCGCCATGGTCCGGGTGCCGATGTACAAGCCGCAGAAGGGCAACGCCACCAGGGTCGAGGTCCGCTCGCCGGACAGCGCGTGCAACCCCTACCTCGCCTTCGCTGTGCTGCTCACCGCGGGCCTCAAGGGCATCGAGGAGGGGTACGAGCTGCCGCCGGGCGCCGAAGAGGATGTGTGGGCGCTGACCGACGCCGAGCGGATGGCGATGGGCATCCAGTCCCTGCCCAACTCGCTGGCGGATGCGATCTCGGTGATGGAGAAGAGCGAGCTGGTCGCCGAGTGCCTCGGCGAGCACGTGTTCGACTTCTTCCTGCGCAACAAGCGTCAGGAGTGGAACGAGTACCGCCGGCAGGTCACGCCGTTCGAGCTGGAGCGCTACCTGCCCGTGCTCTGAGGCCGAGCGCGGCAGCTCAGAAGCACCCGCCTGAGTACATCACCCCATGTCATCGGGTGGTCACTCTCTCAGCATGGGGTGATGAGAGCCCACGCCGTCATCTCCCTGCCCCGCACCACGGCTGCCGTCCGCACCGACCACGCAGGCACGACCCCCTGGGGGAGGGTCGGCTGGTTCGTCCTCGCAGTCATCGTGGGCATGCAGATCGGTCCGATCGCGATTCCACTGGGCCACACCGTCGACCGCACCCGTTGGGCCGACTGGCTCGACCTCGCCGTCCCCTACCTCGTGATCGGGCTCGCCGCCTGGTCCCTCGCCGGCCTCGCGGCGCGGCGCAGCAGCTGGATCGTCCTGGCCGTCGGCGGCGTCGTCTTCACGCAGGGCCATGGCCTGCACCTTGCGGCCAACTCCGTCGGCAACGTCCAGCCGAGCCCGACCGAGCACCTCTGGGACGAGGTCGTCGGGCACTACATCTGGTACGCGGGCCTCGCGCTGGTCATCTTTGCCCTGGCCAGGGAGCTGGCACCGCGCGCACTTCCGCAGCGACCAGCACTCGCCTACCTCGGCGCCGTGGGGCTCGGGGTCACCTTGTTCGACAACCTTGTCGAAGGCGGCGTGGTTCTCGCCGGCTCGATCATGGTCGCGGCGTTCCTGGTCTACGGCTGGCAGTACCGCCGTACCAGCGGACTGCTCCTGCTGATCTCGTACGGGCTCACCGCCGCCGGGCTGATCGGCTGGGGGATCTACTGGGGCGGCTGGCCGCAGTTCAGCCAGCTCGGCTGGATCTAGTCGCACCCCTTCGGCAGGATCGCCGTCTTGACGAGACGGATGAGCGACGAGACGTTCCGACGTGAGCAGCGCGAGAACCTCTATGCGCCGCACGTGAAGCCCTTGAACAACCTGGTGGACTCCCTCGGGTTAAGGCACGGCCAATGGATGCCGCACATTGCGCCCGTCCACGGCGGAGTCAATGCCAGAGTCATGTGGCTGGCACGCGATCCCGGTCCGAAAACGGGCCAGCGTGGTAATTCGTGCCGGTCAGGGGCGGGGCTATTCACCACGGTCCCGGCAATGCCGATGGATCCGCCTACGGCAGCGCTAACCTGTTGCAACGCTGAGTGACCAAGCTGGGGGACATCGTGAGCGCTGAGCCGACCGAGGTCGCGTTCGAACGGCTCCAGCAGCCAGTGCCTCCCCCCGAGCACAAGCGTCGTCGGTGGCCGTGGATCGTCGTCCCGGCACTGACTCTTGTCCTGCTGGCCACCACCGCTGGCGCTGTGTACGCGTCTCGCCACCAGCCGCTCGCGACCAGGGGCTGGAGCACCTTCGACGGCGGGATCAACACCATCGGGGACGGGGTCAACTCGATGACCGGGTTCGTGGTGGATGCGAAGCCTGGTACGCGCGGGCAGATGAGCCTGGACGTCAAGAACAACGGCCCGTTCGCGGTCACTCTCACCAGCGTCGGCTACGACCGATCGGTCACGGCGCTGTGGGTGCAGCCAGTGAACAACGAGCCCAGCGACCGGATCGACCCGGGCAGGCTGCGCTCGTTGCCGGTCACGATCCCCTCCGGAGAGCAGCGCACGCTCATGCTGTCGATCGTTTCGCCCACCGACTGCAATCCCGGCGGTGCGGGGGACCTGCGTGCACTGAAGGTCGAGAGCACCTGGCTGGGGCTGGCACATGTTGCGTACCTGCGGCTGCCCGCACCGATCTACGTCTGCGTCCCGGCCGACCACCACTACACGCCGGGGAACGAGTCGGCGGTGATCGGATGAGCCGGTGACCCGGCGGATGGCGGACGAGGCGTTCCGGGCGGAACAGCTCAAAGACCTGTACGCGCCGCACGTGAAGCCGCTGAACAAGCTGGTCGACGAGCTGCGGGTCGACTGGGAACGCTGGATGCCGCACATCGCGCCGCTGCACGGGGGAGTGACAGCGCGAGTGATGTGGCTCGGCAGTGATCCGGGTCCCGCGCCGATGGCCACCGGCCGGCCGTACGAAGGCATGCTGTCGGTGGAGAACGACGACGCGTCCTCCGCCCGGATCGGCGCCCTGCTGCGCTCCGCGGGGATCGACCCGGCGGACACCTGCCCGTGGAACGCCTATCCCTGGTACGTCGCCCGCGAGCCGTCGGCGGACCAGCTCAAGCTCGGGCTCGAACCGCTGCGCCGCGTCCTCAACCTGGTCGACGAGCTCGAGGTGCTGATCCTGCTCGGGAAGACGGCGGAGCGGACCTGGCGGATGTTCTCCTCGACCTTTCCCGACGACACCGGCTGGGCCACGGTGCTCGTCACGGGGTCGGTGGACGAGACGGCGAACGAGGGGACGAATGCCGAGCGCAAGGCTCGGCGGGACCAGCAGACAGAAACGTTTCAGGAGGCTGCTCGGCTCGTTAATGGCTGATCGGCGGGCAAGGACGGATTCGGCTGGTTGACTGTGACGTGTGTCCCCTGACCGACCGGACGTATCCCGGGCCAAGAGCGCAGTATTCGTGACCTTCGGCGCCAGTGGCTTTGCCTTTGCCAGCTGGGCGTCGCGGATCCCGCAAGTCCGGGATGCGCTGCACCTCGACCCCGGCCGACTCGGCCTGATGCTGCTGTCGGTCGCCTTCGGCTCGGTGATCTCGCTGCCGCTGTCGGGTATCGCGGTGACCAAGTTCGGCGCGCCGCGCGCCATCACGGTCATGTCGTTCATCCTGGCCGGCGGTCTGGCAACGGTAGCCATCGGGCAGCACTACAGCGTCATCCCGGTCGTCATCGGGCTGTTCCTGTTCGGCTTCGGCAACGGCATCTGGGACGTCGCGATGAACGTCGAAGGTGCCGCGGTCGAGCAGCTGCTCGGCCGCTCGATCATGTCGCGCTTTCATGCCGGCTGGAGCTTCGGGACCGTGGCCGGCGCACTGATCGGAGCGCTCGCGGTCGCCCTGCATGTGCCCGTGAGCGTCCATCTGCTGGTGGTCGCCGGAGCCATCGTGGTCATCGTGCCGGCGGCTACGCGGCGGTTCCTGCCCGTACTCCCGGCCGAGCCCGAAGAAGCCCACGAACGTCGGCACCCGATGCAGGCCTGGACCGAGCCGCGCACCCTGCTGATCGGCCTGTTCGTCCTCACGGCCGCGTTCATCGAGGGCACCGGCAACGACTGGCTGGGGGTGGCGGTCATCGACGGCTACCACGTGCCGGCCGCGTTCGGTGCACTCACCTTGGCGATCTTCCTCGCCGCCATGACCACCTGCCGATGGTTCGGCTCGGCGCTGCTCGACCGCTACGGCCGGGTACCGGTGCTGCGCTCCTTGATCGGTGTCGCCTTCACCGGACTGCTGCTGGTCTCCGTCGGCGGCAGTCTGCCGGTGGCGATGATCGGCGCCGCCCTGCTCGGGCTTGGCGCCGGACTGGGCTTCCCGGTCGGCATGAGCGCCGCTGCTGACGACCCGGCGAGAGCCGCGGCGCGGGTCAGCGTCGTGGCGTCCATCGGCTATGTCGCCTTCCTCGCCGGCCCGGCTTCGATCGGGCTGCTCGGCGACCACCTGGGCGTACTGCACGCGCTGCTCGCCGCTGCGGCGCTGCTGCTGCTCGGGCTGGCCACGTCGGGCGCCTGCGCACCGCTGGTCGTACCCGAGACGGTGTCCGAGCCCAGCCCGGGTGGCCGCCCCGAAGTGCCGGCCGTACCGTAGAGGGCGGCAGTAGTCGTGGGGTTCACACGGGTTGTGGTCGGAGGTGATGGCGGTGTTGCGCAGACGTCCCATCGCCCCGGCTCCGGTGCTGATCACCAGCGCACCGCAGAGCCCGATCGACGAGTTCAACGACCGTCGCCGTCAGTACGCGATCGTCATGAGCATCCGGATCGCCTGCTTCCTCCTCGCGGTCGTGGTCACGGTGACCTGGCTGCGGATCGTGTTCATCATCGGCGCCCTCGTGCTGCCCTGGGTCGCGGTCATCGCGGCCAACCAGGCCAAGACCCGAAGAGCCGGAGGACCGGCCTTGTTCGTGCCGGCGCCGCGTCGGGCACTGACCGATGGTGAAGAACCCGAGTCGCATCCCGCCGACCACCGGTCCTGAGTCGCCGTCGGCGGTAGCGTCGCACCTCGTGAGCATCACGTGACCATCGCCGAGCACCCGCGCGGGCAGAGCCCGGCCGCCAGGTTGGTGCGGCTGGGCTTTCGCGACGTCGACGCCGCGACCGTCCTGCTGTCCGAGCGGCCGGGGATCCTGCTGGTCGGGCCGGTAGCACCCGACGGTACGGAACCGGCGCTGCTCGCCGATCTGGCGGAGCAGGCCGCTGACCCCGACCTCGGCCTGCGCACGCTTGTCCGCATCCTCGACGCCACGGCAAACCCGGAGGAGCTGGCGCTCGCCCTCGGTGAGCCCGGTCTGCGCCGCCGGCTGTACGCGGTGATCGGGGCCAGCGCAGCGTTGGGCGACCACCTCGTCCGGCACCCGGAGGACTGGCGCCTGCTGTGCTCGGACACCCATGCGGGGACTCCCACGTCGGCAGAAGGGATGCGCCGAAACCTGCTCGAGGCAGTGGGCGCCGACCCGGACGGGCCCCCATCCGGCCTGCCGGGCGGGCGGTCCACCACGCTGGGCGACCGGGCCGCGATGGACGCGCTGCGCCTCGCGTACCGGCGCAGTGTCCTGGGCCTGGTCGCCAGGGATGTCTCCGGCGAGATCGGGGTCGAGGCGGTGGCCGCCAAGCTGGCCGACCTGGCCAGCGCGGCGTTGGAGGCTGCCCTCGCCATCGCAGCAGCCAAGCTGCCGAAGGACGCCGTACCGTGCCGGCTCGCCGTCATCGGCATGGGCAAGACCGGCGGCCACGAGCTCAACTACGTCAGCGACGTCGACGTCGTGTTCGTCGCCGAGGCCGTTGACGGTTCCGACGAGCCGCTGGAGGAGGCAGCAGCGCTGCTCACCGCGACCAAGCTCGCGACCGGGCTGATCCGGGCCTGCCAGGCCAACACCGGCGAGGGCACCCTGTGGCCGGTCGACGCGGCCCTGCGCCCCGAGGGCAAGGACGGTCCGCTCGTCCGCAGCCTCGCCAGCCACGAGGCGTACTACCGGCGCTGGGCGCGGACCTGGGAGTTCCAGGCCCAGCTGAAGGCGCGGCCGGTGGCCGGTGACCTCGAGCTCGGCCAGCGCTATGTGGACATGGTGTCGCCGATGGTCTGGTTCTCCAGCGAGCGGCCGCACTTCGTCGAGGACGTCCAGGCGATGCGACGCCGGGTCGAGCAGCACGTGCCGCGCAAGGAGGTCGACCGCGAGCTCAAGCTCGGCCCCGGTGGGCTGCGCGACGTGGAGTTCGCGGTCCAGCTGCTCCAGCTGGTCCACGGCCGGACCGATCCCGCGCTGCGCAGCCCGAGCACCCTCGATGCCCTGGAGGCTCTGACCGTCGGCGGCTACGTCGGCCGCCTCGACGGAGCCCGCCTCGCCGACTCCTACCGCTGGCTGCGTACGGTCGAGCACCGCGTCCAGCTGCAGCAGCTGCGCCGGACCCACCTCGTACCCGAGGACCCGACGTCGCTGCGATGGGTGGCCAGGGCGACCGGCTACCGCGGTGACGCGGTGGCGAACTTCCAGCTCGACCGCGAGCGGCACGGGCGTGAGGTGCGCGCGCTGCACGAGAAGCTGTTCTACCGGCCGCTGCTCGGGGCGGTGGCCCGGCTGCACGGCGACGAGGCCAGGCTCAGCCCGGCCGAGGCCAGCTCGCGCCTGCTCGCGCTCGGTTTCGACGATCCGGCCGGTGCCCTGCGACACCTCGAGGCCCTGTCGAACGGAGTCACCCGGCGGGCTGCGATCCAGCGGACCCTGCTGCCGGTGATGCTCGGCTGGTTCGCCGACGCTGCCGACCCGGACGCGGGGCTGCTGTCGTTCCGGCTGGTCAGCGAGAAGCTCGGCAGCACGCCGTGGTACCTCCGGCTGCTCAGGGACGGCGGCGCTGCGGCCGAGCGGCTGGCCCACCTGCTGGCCAGCAGCCGCTACGTGTCCGACCTGTTCGGTCGCGCCCCCGAGTCGATCGCCATGCTGGGCGACGACAACGAGCTGGTCCCGCGCACCCGGCTCCAGCTCGACGAGCGGGTGCTCGCCGTGGTCAGTCGCAACGACGGCTGGGAGTCCGCCGTGGTCGCCGCCCGCGGGGTGCGCCGTCAGGAGCTGCTGCGCATCGCCAGTGCGGACCTGCTCGGGCTGGTCGACCCGGCCGAGGTGGGGCGCGCCCTCGCCGACAGTGCGGGCGCCACCGTGGGCGCGGCACTTCGGGTGGCGGTCCGCAAGGTCGAGGTCGAACGACGCGGCCCGGTTCCCGTACGCATGGGCATCATCGCGATGGGTCGTCTCGGCGGTCACGAGCAAGGTTACGGCTCGGACGCCGACGTGCTCTTCGTGCACGACCCGCTGCCTGGCGTGCCCGACGACGTTGCGGCGCACGCTGCCTACGCGGTGGCCGAGGAGCTGCGCCGGCTGCTGCAGCTGCCAGCACAGGACCCGCCGCTGCTGGTCGACGCCGACCTGCGGCCGGAGGGCCGGCAGGGCGCCCTGAGCCGGTCGCTGGCCGCCTACCGGGAGTACTACGCGCGCTGGTCGCGGGTCTGGGAGGCGCAGGCGCTGCTGCGCGCTGCACCGCTCGCCGGCGACCATGCGCTGACCGCACAGTTCCTCAACGACGTCGCACCCGTGCGCTGGCCGGAGGGTGGCCTGGACGAGACCGCTCGTCGGGAGATCCGCCGGATCAAGTCGAGGGTCGAGGCCGAGCGGCTGCCGCGGGGCACCGACCCGTTCGGGCACCTCAAGCTCGGTCCCGGCGGTCTGGCCGACGTCGAGTGGACCATCCAGATGCTGCAGCTGCAGCACGCCTACGCGGTGCCAGCACTGCGCACGACCAGCACCTTGGGGGCGCTGCGGGCTGCTGCCGACGCGGGGCTGCTCGAGTCGGCCGACGCGCACGTGCTCACTGCCTCCTGGCTGCTCGCGACCAGGGCTCGCAACGCCCTGACTCTGGTACGGGGAAAGCCCGGCGACAGCCTGCCGCCGGTGGGACGGGACCTCGCCGGGGTGGCCAGGGCGGTCGGATACCCTGCGGGACACACGGGAGACTTCCTCGAGGACTACCGGCGGACGACCCGCCGGGCCAGGGCCGTGGTGGAGAGGGTGTTCTACGCATGACGGACAACCTGCTCGCTGGAGGTGTCGCCGGTGAGGTAGCCATCGAAGGCGTCCGGTTCGCGCTGCACCGGGGCGGTTCCGAGTCGGCCTCGCGTGCGCCGGTGCTGCTCCTGCACGGCATCCCGGAGACCGCGATCGCCTACCGGCACCTGTTCCCGGTACTCGCGGCCGATCGGGTGGTCATCGCACCCGACCTCAAGGGGCTCGGGGCGAGCGAGGTGCGCGGCCCGTACGACGTCGCCACGATGGTCCGCGAGCTGGTGGCACTGGTGTTGCACGAGGTTGACGGTCCGGTCGACGTGGTCGGGCACGACTGGGGTGGTGTGCTCGCGTTGCGCCTCGCCGAGCTGCACCCCGACCTCGTACGGCGCCTGGTGGTCATCAACGCGCCCTACCGCAAGGTCAACCTGGCCAAGGCTTTCCACATCCCGTTGTTCGCCCTGCCCTGGTTGCCCGAAGTCGTGTTCAGGATGGGCGGGCGGCGCCTCGTCGACGGGATGCTGAGCCTCGCCTGGAAGTCCGAGCGGCAGCTCGAGCCCGAGATCCGTGACCGCTACGCGGCTGCCTACAGCGATCCGCAGCGGGTCTCCGCGATGCTCGGCTACTACCGAGCCAGCGTCCGCGCCCAGCTCAAGCGACGCGGCTCGGATCCCGGTGAGCGCCAGGCGCCCACCGGCGTCGACCGCCTCGTGCTGTGGGGAGCAGCCGACCCGGTGATGCCGATGGCGGTGGCCGAGTCGGTGTGCCGCGACCTCGGCCCGTCCGCCGAGCTGGTCGCGCTGCCGGGCGTCGGGCACTTTCCGCTGGAGGAGGCGCCCGAGGACTCCGTACGCGTCATCGCCCGGTTCCTCGACGCGCGGGACGAGATCGACCTCACGGTGCGGATGTCCTCGATCGACATGGACTGACCCGGCCGCTGCGACCGACGAGCCTAGGCGACGGCCGGGCCGATCTGTGCCCGCAGCACGCCGGGGTAGTCGGTGACGATCCCGTCGACACCCGCCTCGAGCAGGCTCAGGTGCGGCTTTGCCGTCAGCGCCCAGGCGAAGGCCACCAGACCGAGGTCGTGCGCGGCGTTGACGGCGTCCTTGCTGCACGCACGCTCGTGGATGCTGACGATGCGCGCCCCGAGGTCGCGGGTCTTCTTCAGGTAGGCCAGCGTCTGCTTGAGGTTGCCGGAGTCGTGCAGGTAGCCGAGCTGATGCTCGGGTACGAACGTGCCCGCCAGGCGTACCGCCTTGGGCTGTCGGCACCACAGCATCATGTCGTCGAGCCGGCCGGCCGCCTTGGCGACCTCGATCGTGGCCCGCATGACCCGAGGGTCCTTGACGTCGGCGACGATCACGGGGCCGGCGGGGACGGCGTCGAGCATGGCGGCGAGCGTCGGGATCGGTTCCTTGGCCCGAAACAGCCGGGTCCGGCCGATCTGCGCCTCCGAGAGCACCCGGACGGGGAACGGGAACCCACCGGTGCGCCTCGCTGTGACGTCGTGCATCAGCACGGGGGTGCCGTTCAGCGATAGCCGGACATCGATCTCGAGGGCGTCCGCGCCGAGCTCGAGCGCGGTCAGCATGCCGGAGATGCTGTTCTCAGCCGACGGCGGGTCGGCGTCCAGCGGTCCGCAACGATGAGCGATGACCAAGGGTCGCGACATGCCAGTGAGTCTAGGACCGCTGCGCGGGCTAGTGCCGCCAGACGGGGGGTCTCGTCGGCGACTCGACCGGCTCGAACGGCCAGCGGCCGAACAGCAGCCGGCTGAACACAAACCCTGCTGCGAGGACGATCAACCCGCCCACGGCATCGAGCAGGAAGTGGTTGGCGGTGCCCAGGATGACGAACAGGGTGACCACCGGGTAGGCAACGCCGATGGCTCGGGCGGTGCGGTGCCTGGCCAGCTTGTAGATCACGATGCCGCACCAGACGGACCAGCCGATGTGCAGCGAGGGCATCGCGGCCAGCTGGTTGGACAGCTTGGCGACGTCGGCGGTGTTCCAGGACCCCCACGCGGTGGGGAAGATGTCGACGGTGTCGACGAAGCCGGGCAACATCCGCGGCGGCGCGAGGGCGAGGAACCAGAACCCGAGCAGCGCCAGCAGGGTCTCGGTGTAGAGGACCGTACGAATGGGCCGGTAGCGCAGCGGGTGCCGCACATAGATCCAGACCAGCACGCCGATCGTCACGATGAAGTGCATCAGGGCGTACCAGTAGCTGCAGATGTAGGCCAGGACTTGGCTCTTGGCCACGATCTCGTTGAGCCAGTGCTCGATGTTGAGGTGGGTGTCGCGCTCGAAGGACAGGATGTCCGTTGCCCGGTGGAAGGCGGCGACACTGTGCGAGGGCACCGCGTTGCGTACGGTCGAGTAGAGCGCGTAGCTCAAGCCGATGAAGGCGAGCTCTTCCCACCAGCGCGGACGGCGCACGCGGCGAAACCTGGCGAGCATCGTGTTGGTCGTGCTCTGAGCGGGTTCGACCGGAGCAACTACGCGTCGCGCGAGCTGTTCCGACATCTCATCGCCCATGGTCACTGGTCAATCCTCTCAGATATCAGTGAGATGTCCTCGGGGTATCTCCCTGATGTCTCCGTAATGAACCCTGATGGCGGTTTCCTCCGGCGGGGTCCGTGGGACACTTGAACCCGAGGCGCGCGGCCGCGCGCGGGACGGGGTGAAGGTGCGACGACTTCTCATAGTGGTCATGTCGGTGCTCACCCTGGTTGTTCCCACGACGCCCGCTTTTGCCAAACCGGCGCCTGTGAAACCCGCTCCGGCCTACTCGCTGAGCCACGCTCCCGGCGGTGCCTTGCTGCGCTGGAACCCCTGCGCGGCGATCCACTACCGGGTCAACACCGCGCAGGCGCCCAAGGGCGTCGGCGTGCTGATCGACGTCAAGGCCGCGATCGCCAGGGTGGCGAAGGCGACCGGCATCCGGTTCGTCTACGACGGGCCGACGTCGGTCATCCCCCAGGCCGGGTACGGGCAGAAGACCAAGCCCGGCCATCCCTTGCCGCTGGTGATCGCCTGGGCCAAGCCCGGCCGGGTCAAGGGCGGCAGCTCCACGTTGCCCGCCTATGACGACGGCTACGGCGGTTACGCCTGGCAGTCCTGGACGGCCGGTGGGGTGGTGCACAAGCCCCGGATCGTCAGCGGCTTCGTCGTGCTCAGCACCAAGCCTGCCGTGGCGTACAGGCGCGGGTTCGGCGCCGGCATCACCAGGGGCGAGCTGCTGCTGCACGAGCTCGGTCACGCCATGGGCCTCAACCACGTGAGCAACGCCAAGCAGATCATGTATCCCGTGATCATCAGCCGGCCCAAGGCGGAGTACGGCGTCGGTGACCGGACCGGGCTGCGGCTGGTCGGGCGCACCAGGGGTTGCATCCGCTAGATTCCGGGTCTGCGATCATGAGCCTTCCCAACCGCCGTGAGCGAAGGAAAGGTCGGCGATGGCTTTAGCAGACACCGTGCCCGGTCGGTCGAAGTACGTCGCTTTGACGGCGATGCTCTTCGCGGTGGCGATGACGTTCATCGACCAGACGATCGTGGCGATCGCCAGCCCCAACATCGCCTCGGAGCTGTCGCTGAGCCGCAGCGGCTCGCAGTGGGTGATCAACGCCTACCTGCTGGCGCTGGCCGCCACGTTCGCGCTCGGTGGCCGCCTGGCGGACGTGCTCGGTCATCGCCGGATGGCGGTCATCGGCATCATCGGTTTTGCGACCGCGTCGGCGTTGTGTGGCGCCACACCGACGGGCTCGGGCGCACAGGCGTGGATCATCACGTTCCGGGCGCTGCAAGGTGTCTCCGCTGCCCTGATGTTTCCCGCGGCTCTCGCGGTCGTGGTGTCGACCTTCCCCGTACACGAGCGGGGCAAGGCTCTGGCGATCTTCTTCGGGGTCAGCGGCGGTCTGACGGCGATCGGGCCGATTGCCGGTGGCTACCTGACCCAGTGGACGTGGCGGGCGATCTTCTGGATCAACATCCCGGTCGCCATCGTCGCGCTGGTTCTCACGGCCTATGCCGAGATCCCCGACGCCCGCAAACGGGAGGCGATCGACTGGATCGGCGCCGTGTTCGTCGCTGTCGGCATGGGCCTGTCGGTGCTCGGTTTCGAGCAGGCGCCGACCTGGGGGTGGCACAGCCCGCTGACCTGGATCTGCATCATCGGCGGCCTCGTGGTCCTCGCGATCTTCGTCCGGCTGGAGCTGCGGACGGAGCCACCGCTGATCCGCATGCAGGTGTTCCGGTCGAAGGCGTTCGTCATCGACAACGTCGTGCTGTTCTGCTCGATGGTCGCGTTCGTGCCGGTGTTCTTTTTCGCCGCGGTCTACGCGCAGGTGTCGCTGGGCTACACCGCCACCAACGCTGGGCTCTACCTGCTGGTCTACTTCGCCGGCTTTGCCCCTGCAGCGCAGGTCGGTGGGCGCATGCTCGACAAGGGGGGAGCGCGCCGGCCGGTGATCCTCGGCTGCGCCGTCGCGACAGCGGGCTTTGCCCTGTGGGGCTGGAAGCTGACGGACCTGAGTCTCGGTGCCCAGTGGCCCTACGTGCTGTTGGCTGGTGCCGGCATCGGCCTGCTGCTGGGGCCGGCGAGCACCGATGCCGTCAACCGGTCGATCGGGGCGTCGTACGGCGAGGTCACGGGCATCACGCAGACGGTGCGCAACTACGCCTCGACCCTGAGCATTGCCGTACTCGGCACGGTCCTGTCCACGGTGCTCGCCAACCACCTGAGGACCTCGTTCACCGGGCTCGGGATTCCGGCGGCCCTCGCGGACAAGTTCTCCCACGGCGGTTCGGCGCCGAGCGCCTCGGCACTCGGCGCTGCGCCTGCTGGCCTTCGACCGAAGATCGCCGATGCGGTTGCCCACGACTTCGCCGTGGCGACCCAGGCAGTGCTGTACGGGATGGCGATCGCGCTGGCGATCGGGTTCGTCGCGGCACTGATGCACCCCGGCGGGATGCCGGACGAGGCTACGAGCCGCGAGCTAGTGCCCGCCGGTGAGGTGGATGACGCCAACGTCGGCTAGCCCGATCAGGACCAGCTGTACGGCGAGCGCGGCGATCAGGAAGCCGAACACCTTCTCGGTCACGAGCATGCGGCTCTCGTTCAGGTGCTCACCGACGCGGTTGGCCCAACGGAAGACCACCACGTCCAGGATGAGCACCGCCGCCAGCAGGCCGAGGAACAGCGCCGCCAGCGCGATCGACTTGGTCTCGGCGGACAGCACGACGAGCAGCACGATGCCCACCGGGTTGAGCAGGTAGGGCACGGCCAGCGGAAAGACCGCGAGCTTCATCGGGTCGGTGGCCTCGAGCGGCGGCGGCTGCTCGGTCTTGAGCACCATCGACACCGCGATGATCAGCAAGATGATGCCGCCGGCGACGGCGAGCGAGCCGCGCGAGAAGTGCAGCAGCCGGGTGAGCACCGCGCCGAAGACGACCAGCGCGACGGAGACGTTGGTGGCCGTCTTGAGCATCCGGGCGATGATCTTGGACCGGGTGGCGGCGTCCATGCCCTTGGTCAGCTCGAGGTAGGGCACGAGGGCGATCTTGGGTCCGACGCCGATCAGGAGCAGCAGGAACGTCTCGACGACGACGGCCAGGTCGATCGAATCAAAGTTCATGATCGAGGTTCTCACGGCGGCCGAGGGTGGCGTGGGAGGCCGGGGTTGAGCAACGATGTGCTCGTGCCGATCGTCGAGGTCGCCGATCCGGCCACGCCGCCAGCGGCCAGGCCGCTGCGGGTGGCCGTCGTCGGCGCGGGACCGGCCGGCATCTACGCCGCAGAGGCGCTGAGCCAGCAGGACGCTGTGCTGGTCGCCGTCGATCTCATCGACCGTCTCCCCACACCGTTCGGCTTGGTGCGCTACGGAATCGCGCCGGACCACGAGAAGATGCGGGCGCTGCGCAACACGTTGCACCACGCGTTGGACCATCCCCGGGTGCGGTTCGTCGGCAACGTCGACATCGGTGTCGACCTGTCCCTGACCGAGCTCCGCCGTCACGTCGATGCGGTCGTCTACACCTACGGCGCGTCAGGCGACCGCAGGATGGGTCTGGACGGCGAGGACCTGCCAGGCAGCATCGCGGCGACCGATCTGGTGGCCTGGTACTGCGGCCATCCCGACGCCGATCGCGAGCCTGGTCGAGGCAGCGGTCGCCGCTGCGCAGTCGGTTGTCGTCGTCGGGGTGGGCAACGTGGCACTGGACGTCGCCCGCGTGCTTTCCCGTACCCCGTCGGAGCTCGAAGGCACGGACATGCCCCAGCACGTGCTGGATGCTCTAGCGGCTGCTCCGGTACGGGAGGTGACGGTGGTCGGCCGGCGTGGGCCGGCCCAGGCGGCGTTCACGACACAGGAGCTTCGCGAGCTCAACACTCTCGCTGGGGCAACGGTTCTCGTCGATCCGGCGGACATGACGCACGACGCGGCGGAGGAGCACGGCGACCGGGCGATCGCGCGCAACCTGGCCGAGCTGCGCGGCTGGGTCGGCCATGAGCCGCGGCCGGGGACGATTCCGTTGCGGCTGCAGTTCCACCGACGTCCGGTGCGATTCCTCGGCGACGACCGGGTGACCGGCGTCGTTCTCGAGCGCACCGTGGTCGACGACGAAGGTGTGGCGACCGGAACCGGTGAGATCTCCGTGGTGCTAGCCGATCTCGTGGTCCGTTCCGTCGGCTACCGAGGTCATGGGTTGCCCGGTCTGCCGGTCGACGAGCGCACCGGGACCGTCGATCACGTCGGCGGCCGGGTGCTGCGCGACGGGGTGTCGTCGCCGGGCGAGTACGTCGCCGGCTGGATCAAGCGCGGCCCCACCGGCGTCGTCGGGACGAACAAGCACGATGCTCACGAGACGGTGGCATCGCTGCTCGAGGACGTGCACGGGGGACTGGTGCGCCCCGGCGGCCCGGTCGATGACCTCGTGCACACGCTGGTCGCACGCGGCCTTCAGCCCGTACTCCTCAACAACTGGAAGGCAATCGACGCTGCGGAGAGTGCGTTGGGTGCCACCCGCGGACGTCGACGGACCACCCTGCACGAGCGAGAGCTGCTCCTGGAGGCGGCGCGTGCGTCGGCGGACGTGGATGTGGCCGAACCGTCGGTGGGCGACGGTTTTCCCGCATTCACACCGCCGGCGTCCCGGATCCGCTGACCACCAGCTGAACTCGCTCGGCGCAGCAATCAGCTGGGCGAGGCGTCGAATCCGGTCATGCGGATCACCCTGGCCGGGACGCCGGCGACGATCGCGTTGGCTGGCACGTCCCTGGTCACAACCGCGCCGGCGCCGACGATCGCACCGTCGCCGATCGTCACGCCGGGCACCACCGTCACTGCCGCGCCCAACCACACTTTGCGGCCCAGCACGACCGGCGCCGGCAGGATGTTGGCGCGCCGGTCCGGGTCGACCTCGTGGTTCAGCGTGGTCAAGGTGCTGCCGTGCCCGATGAGCGTCCCGTCGCCGATGGTGATGCCGCCGGTGTCCTGGAACCGGCAGCCCATGTTGACAAACACCCCCTCGCCCAGGCTGAGGTTCTTGCCGAACTCGCAGTAGAACGGTGGAAAGACCGTCACCGACTCCGGTACGGTTTTGCCGGTCAGCTGGGCCAGCAGCGTGCGCACCTCGTCGGGCGTGCGGTATCCGTTGTTGAGCTCGGCCAGGATCCGGAGCGCCTCTTGAGCCGTCCGGTGCATGAACATGTGCTCGGCCGAGCCGGCTTCGATGGGCGCGCCGCTGCGCATGTGGCTCAGAAACGCCTCTAGCTCCATTGCCCGATCCTGCCACTCGCACGGCGTAGTTCTCCAAGCATGACGGCGGCGTCCCCTTCCGTCGCTGGAGGCGCCTCTGTCGACTGCTTGAGGGTGGGGCTGGGTCAGACGATGCCGCCCGAGGAGTACGCGCGCTGACGGCCCCAGGCAAACCACACGATGAGCGTGATGATGTTGAAGACCAGGGCGAAGATGGTCCACCAGATCTTGGTCACGGCGTGGGCCGGAGAGCGCCAGACATCCGCGGCCACGATGAGTGCGCAGACTACGGCGATGATCCCATAAATGGTAGCCACGGCCTGCACGAGAACCTCTTTCTTTGGTGTTGGCGCGCGGGTTTGGGTCCGGCGAGTGGCTGATCCTCGCGCACTCACCGCCCCCTGCGCAACTGTCGAGCAGGTCGAGTCAAAAGCGCCCTGGCCAATGCACCGTCGACCTCGATGTCGATCGCATGGCGGAAGCTGTCGCCAAATCCCCGGAGACGAGTTGTTCGGTGCGGGCGGTGATCAGCGGAAAACTTGGTCGGCCGTCCATGCCGCGTTCCCGGCGCTTGACCATCGTTGGGCCCGCGATCCCTGGACGGGCGCCATCGCCGCGGTCGGCATGGACGAAGTTGGTTCCGCCTCCGGGCTGATGGAGGCGTCCCAATAGCTGTCGACCTTGCTCGGTGTCGCCGTGCTCGGGTCGATCTTCGCGCTGGTTCCGTTGGCAGCCGCAATTCTCCTGGTGTTCCTGCTGCCCAAGCACGCCGCAGCAGAGGGCGACCACTGGACGTGCCGAGGGGCTCCCCGTCATGCGGCCGTCCGCGAAAGCAGGGACGATCTCCCGGGGTAAGTGTCGGAGGCCGGGGGGATGCTGGTGTCATGAAGTTCATGCGCTATCGCCGCCCGTCGATGAACCAACTCCTCGGAGTCACCGCCGCCAAGCGACGAGTACGCCGATCCCTCGGCATCAGCCAGGTCGAGGCGTGGACCAAGCCGAGCCGGGTCAAGCAGCGGGCGAAGGCCAACCTTGGGCTCGCCACGCCGACCATGCGCACAATCCGGCAGACCTCGCGCGGCAAGTTCCGGTCCCCGATGGGGCTGTGGTCACGCAAGTCGAAATGAGTCAGCCGACGGGACAAGGTGGGCGGGGCGCCCATGCCGCTGCCCTCGGCGGAGTCGGATCGGCTTCGGGGCGCTGGAGACGCACGACAACGAAAAACGACCCCCGACACTGACAGGCGTCGAAGGACGTCCGTGCAGGTCAGGGGCCGTTTTCGGCGTCTGGTGACAGAGGCTGAAATCCCTGAATCAGATGTCGTAGTACAGGTCGAACTCGTACGGGTGCGGGCGCAGGCGGATCGGGTCGATCTCGTTGCTGCGCTTGTAGTCGACCCAGGTCTCGATCAGGTCGGGGGTGAACACGCCGCCCTCGGTGAGGTACTCGTGGTCGGCCTCCAGCGCGTCGAGCACCGCACCGAGTGAACCGGGCACCTGAGGAACGGTGTCGTGCTCGTCCGGCGGCAGCTCGTAGAGGTCCTTGTCGACCGGGCTGACCGGCTCGATCTTGTTCTTGATGCCGTCGAGGCCGGCCATCAGCATCGCGGAGAACGCGAGGTAGGGGTTGCCCGAGGAGTCGGGTACGCGGAACTCCACCCGCTTGGCCTTCGGCGAAGGACCGGTGATCGGGATGCGGATGCAGGCCGACCGGTTGCGCTGGCTGTAGACCAGGTTGACCGGCGCCTCGAAGCCCGGCACGAGACGGTGGTAGCTGTTGACCGTCGGGTTGGTGAACGCCAGCAGCGACGGTGCGTGCTTGAGCAGGCCGCCGATGTAGTAGCGCGCCACGTCGGACAGGCCGGCGTAGCCCACCTCGTCGTAGAACAGCGGCGAGCTGCCGTTCCACAGGCTCATGTGGGTGTGCATGCCGGAGCCGTTGTCACCGAAGATCGGCTTGGGCATGAAGGTCGCCGTCTTGCCGTTGGCCCACGCCACGTTCTTGATGATGTACTTGAACAGCATCACCTGGTCGGCGGCGTTGAGCAGGGTCGAGAACCGGTAGTTGATCTCGGCCTGACCGGCGGTGCCGACCTCGTGGTGCTGGCGCTCGACGACCATGCCGGCTGCGGTCAGCGCAAGGCTCATCTCGGCCCGCAGGTCGGCGAAGTGGTCGACCGGGGGTACGGGGAAGTAGCCGCCCTTGAACTTGACCTTGTAGCCGCGGTTGCCGCCCTCCTCGACCCGACCGGAGTTCCAGGCGCCGGCGACGGAGTCGATCTGGTACATCGAGCCGTTGGCCTTGGTCTCGAAGCGCACGTCGTCGAAGACGTAGAACTCGGCCTCGGGGCCGAAGTAGGCGGTGTCGGCGATGCCGGTGCCCTTGAGGTAGTCCTCGGCCTTGCGGGCCACGTTGCGCGGGTCGCGGCTGTAGGCCTCGCCGGTCAGCGGGTCGTGGATGAAGAAGTTCAGGTTGAGCGTCTTGTCCTTGCGGAACGGGTCGAGCACCGCGGTGGTCGGGTCCGGGAACAGCTGCATGTCCGACTCGTGGATGGCCTGGAAACCACGGATCGAGGAGCCGTCAAAGCCAAGACCGTCATCGAAGATCGCCTGGGTGAAGCTCTCGACGGGAACGGTGAAGTGCTGCATGACACCGGGCAGGTCGCAGAACCGTACGTCCACGAACTGGACGTCGTTGTCGGCGACGAACCGTAGAACCTCGTCCGAATTCTTGAACATTCATTTCCTCCCACTGACGCAGCCGACCGGAGCCGCTGCGACGTTGACCGTATCGAGCCGAGCCGTCAGGGTGTTGTCACTGTCTGGGCCCGTGACGCCACAGGCTAGAAACTAGTGGTTTCTCGCCCATGTCGGATCCGTTTCAGTGACGTTACGGGGGACATCCTGTCCTACGTTGGTCCGGGGCTTGCGCGGTGGGTGGAGGGTTTGGTGGATCAGCGACACCCCACGTCCCGGCAGTCCGATCGAGCCAGCCCCGTGGTTGTCGCAGCCCTGCGTCGGGTGGCCCAGCAGCAGGGTGCCGACTCGGCGGAGCTGGTCGATCGCGCCGGCGCAAGTGTCGACGAGTCGGGTCGACGCACCTGGATCGCCCTGGAGGACCGGCCGGGGCTCAACCTCGTCCTCGACTTCGGTGCTGCGGTTCACCTCTCGCAGGCCTCGGCCGGAGACGCCGCAGCCCAGGTTTCCCTTGCGCTGGACTACGCGGCACTGCTCCAGAGCGAGCGCCTCGGCCGCAACGCCGCGGAGGCCGCGGTGGCCAGGCTCGGCCGGTTGCAGTCGCTGACCGCAGCCCTGGCCGGAGCGCTCACCGCCGAGTCCATCGTCACCACGGTCGTGAAGTACGGACTCGAGACGTTTCAGGCGATCGGCGGGGCGATCTGGGTCGCTGACGAGCGGGGCGACGGTCTCAGGCTGGTCGGCGCGACCGACTACCCGGAGGCAATCCTCACTCGCTGGCAGCACATGCCGATGGACTCGCCGTACCCGACCGCCGCCGCCGCGCGGGAACGCCGGACCGTCCTGATCGGCTCGCTCGAGCAGCGCAACGTGGAGTTCCCCGCGCTGCGTTCGGAGCCATCCATCGGGGCGGGCTTCGCAGCCGTACCCCTGATCGTGCAGGACCGGCTGCTCGGTGCCTTCGCCGCGAGCTTCGGCAGCTCCGAGATCATCTTCGACCCCGTCAACCTGGCCTTCATCGAGGCCGTCGCCGGCCAGTGCGCTGTGGCGTTGCACCGGGTGGGTGTGCTGGCCGACGAGCGCCTGGCACGGGAGCAGGAGGCCGAGGCCGTGCGCCGCCTCGGCCGGCTGCAGGCGGTCACCGCGCGGCTGTCGCAGCCGCTGTCGCCCGACGGGGTCTCGGATGCTCTGGCCGAGGAGCTGCGCGGCGAGCTGGCCACCGAGCAGGGGCTGCTGTTCCTGCTCTCCGCCGACGGCAAGATGCTGGAGATGGTCGGCAGTCTGCGGGACGACCTGGTGCGCGCCGGTGTGACGAGCTCCTACCCGGCCGTGGACTTCTCCCTCCCCGGCGCCGAGGCCGTACTCACCCGCAAGCCGGTGTTCCTGCCGAGCACGACGGAGCGCAACGAGCGCTACCCGGCCCTGATCGGCATGCCGCCGTTCGTGGAGCTGGCGCTGGCCTGCTTCCCGCTGCTGGTCGAGGACACCGTGATCGGGCTGCTGTCGGTCTCCCTGCCGAGGGTCGGCGAGCCGAGCGAGGAGGACAAGTTCTTCCTGCAGGCGCTAGCGGACCAGACGGCCCAGGCGCTCGACCGCAATCGCCTGCGCGCGGATCAGCAGCGCAGCCGCAGCCAGCTGGCCCTGCTTGCCGAAACCGGTCGGTTGTTCGCGTCATCGCTCGACCTGGACGCGACGCTGGAACAGGTCTGCCGGTTGCTGGTGCCGGCCCTAGCCGATGCCTCGGTCGCCAGGGTGCTCGAGCCCGGCGGCCGGATCCGTTCCGTGGCCATCAGCATCGACGACGAATCGGCGCTGGGGGAGAACCGGGAGGCGGCCGACGACTGGCTGGGCGACAACGCGGCCGCGGTGTCGGCGCAGCTGCGGGCGATCATCGACGAGGGGCAGACCCGCATCGTCCGGGTGCCCAGGAGCCTCGGCGAGCACTTCGGGCCGGGGGCCGGTGACCTCGCCAACCTGGGGCTCTCCTCCGCAGCGTTGCTCCCGCTGCGCGCGCGTGGCCGTTCCCTCGGTCTGATCACCGCGACCACCTCGGCGGCGAGGGCGCCGATGGCCGACGCCGACATTCCGTTCCTGTCCGAGCTTGCCTCCCGGGTCGCCCTTGCCGTCGACAACGCCAGGTTGTTCCACCACCAGACCGAGATCGCGCACACCCTGCAGCGCAGCCTGCTGCCGGCTGAGCTGCCCGCGATCCCCGGCGCCGAGGTCGCGGTGACCTACCTGCCGGGCACCGAGGGCACGACCGTCGGCGGTGACTTCTACGACGTCATCCCGTTGCCGAGCGGCCGGTTCGGCCTGGTCATCGGCGACGTGATGGGCCGAGGGGTACGGGCTGCCGCCGCGATGGGCCAGCTGCGGGCGGCCATCCGTGCCTACGCCCTCGAGGGCCACTCGCCGGCCGACCTGCTGGCGCGCCTCGATCGGTTGGTGGCAACCCTCGAGGACGGCCTGCTGGTCACCTGCGTCTACGCGGAGTGGGACCCCGGTCGCTGCCTGATCCGGCTCGCCACCGCAGGCCACCCGCCGCCCGTCGTACGCCTGCCGGGTGGTGAGCCGTACTTCCTCGACCTCGACCCGGGGATGCCGCTCGGCGTCGGCAACATCGACTGCGTCGACCTCGAGCTCGAGCTGCCGCAGGGGTCGTGGGTGCTTGCCTACACCGATGGTCTGGTCGAGTCGCCCGAGCTGGCCCTGGGCGACGGCATGGAGTCGTTGCGCCGGGCCGTCGCCGACGCCGGCCCCAGTGCGACGGCCCTGTGCCGCAGCGCCGTGGACAGCCTGCGCGTACTCCAGCAGCCGGAGGGCTCAGCCGAGGGTCGGCGCCCGCCGAGCGGCCGCCGTCGCCACGACGACGACATCGCCCTGCTCGCGATCGTCGTGACCGGTTCCGACGGCTCCACGTCCACGTCGACGCTGGCCGGCCCCGGCTCCGGTACGGCCTCCGAGGTCGAGCTGCCGGCGCTGCCAGCGTCCGCCGCCCGTTCCCGGCAGTTCGTCACTGACGTGCTCGGCAGCTGGGCGATGGCCGAGGTGAGGGACGGCGACCTGCTCGAGACGGCCGTCCTCCTGGTCAGCGAGCTGGTCACCAACGCAGTCCGCCATGCCGGCACGGCGCTGCGGCTGCGTGTCCTGCAGCCGGTCGCGGGCCGCCTTCGGATCGAGGTCATCGACCACGCGCCACACGGCACCCTGGACAGCAGGTTGTCCGGTGAGGCCGCTGAAGGGGGACGCGGTCTCTTCCTGGTCGAGACCCTGGCGGATGCTTGGGGGAGCGCCGCGATCGCCGGCGGCAAGACGATCTGGTTCGAGCTGGACGGAGACGCGTGATCACGAACGACCACAGGGCCGAGATCGACCAAAGGCCGGGGGTGCGCCTGGGGCTGCCGGCAACCGGCCCCGGCGCTGTCGCCGGCACCGGCCGGCGACTGCTCGGCCTGGCGATCGACATCGCCGCGTCCTTCGTCATCGCCGCGCTGCTGACCCGCAAGACGACCGACGGCTACCCGACCCCCGGTGGCTGGGCGACGCTCGTCTTCGTGGCCGAGACGGTGGTCCTGCTGTGCGTCGCGGGTCAGACGATCGGGATGTTCGCGGTCAAGGTCCAGGTCGTGACGCTGGCCGGCAACCGGATCACGCTGTGGTGGGCACTGATCCGCACCGCGCTGCTGCTGTGCCTGATCCCGGCGTTGGTCTGGGACTCCGACCGGCGCGGCCTGCACGACAAGGCCAGCGGCGTCGTCGTCATCAACCGCTGATTCCGGGCGGTCAGCGCATCTTTCCGCGCGGGACCCGGCCGCCCTTGGGCATCGGGCCCTTCGGGATCGGCGGCTGGCCGGCACCGAGGGCGCGCAACCGTTGCTTGACTGCGCTCATCGCCGGCCCGTCGAGGTTGCGGGGCAGCCGCAGGATGTAGTTCTGCAGCTTCTTCAGCTGCACCTGACCCTCGTCGTCGCCGACGCTGATCTCGTACACCGGAACCTCGGCGGCGACCCGGTTGACCCGCTTCTTCTCCTGCAGCAGCAGAGCCTTGGTACGGCTGGGAGCACCCTCGGCGACCAGGATCACGCCCGGCTTGCCGACCACCCGGTGCACCATGTCCTGCGAGACGTTGAACGCCACCGCCGGGGTGACCTGCCAGTCGCCGCGCATCGAGTCGAGCACGGCGGCGGCAGCCCCCGGCTGGCCCTCGATCTGGCGTAGGCCGGCCGTCGTGGCGCGGCGGTAGAGCACGCCGAGAACGCCGAAGACGCCGAAGATGACGCCCGAGATGATCCAGAACAGCTGCAGCGGCAGGAACTGGCTGAGAATGACGAACAGGGCAACGATGCCGATGAACGTCCCGAGCAGGATCCACGGCAACTTCTTGTCGTGCTCGGCGGTCTGCTTGTAAGCGTCACGCAGCTGTGAGACCCGCTGCCGGCGGGACGGTTTCTCGGCCATGCAGCGAGGATACGGGCTCGGCGGGCGTGGTCAGGAAGCGGTGACCGACATCTGGTCGTCCGGCTCGCCGGCGCCGCCCCCGGTTGCCGTCGCGCGTGACTCGATCGCCTGCTGGTACAGGCGTCCGGCGCGGTAGGACGACCGTACGAGGGGACCGGAAAGCACGCCGGGGAAACCGATGTCCTCGGCCTCCTCGCGCAGCGCGACGAACTCCTCGGGCCTGACCCAGCTGTGCACGGGATGGTGGCGGACCGACGGCCGGAGGTACTGCGTGATGGTGAGCAGCTCGCAGCCCGCGTCGAACAGGTCCTGCATCGCTTGCGAGACCTCGGCCCGCTCCTCGCCCATGCCCAGGATCAGGTTGGACTTGGTCACGAGCCCCGCGGCCCGGGCCTGCCGGATGACGTCCAGCGAGCGCTCGTAGCGGAAGCCCGGCCGGATCTGCTTGAAGATGCGCGGCACCGTCTCGATGTTGTGCGCCAACACCTCGGGCTCAGCTGGCGAAGACCTCGGCCAGCAGCTCGGGCACCGCGTTGAAGTCGGGGATCAGCAGCTCGACGCCAGTGCCGGGGTTGAGCGCCTTGATCTGGCGGACGGTCTCGGCGTAGAGCCAGGCGCCGCCGTCCTCGAGGTCGTCGCGCGCGACACCGGTGATGGTCGCGTAGCGCAGGCCCATCGCCTGGACGCTCTCGGCTACGCGGCGCGGCTCGTCGGTGTCCAGCGCGGCGGGCTTGCCGGTGTCGATCTGGCAGAAGTCGCAGCGCCGGGTGCACTGGTCGCCGCCGATGAGGAAGGTCGCCTCTCGGTCCTCCCAGCACTCGTAGATGTTGGGGCAGCCGGCCTCCTCGCAGACGGTGTGCAGGCCCTCGCGCTTGACCAGGCCCTTGAGCGCTTGGTACTCCGGGCCCATCACCGCGCGGGTCTTGATCCACTCCGGCTTGCGCTCGATCGGGAGTCTGCGCGTTGCGGACCTCGAGGCGCAGCAGCTTGCGGCCGTCCGGGCCGACCTGGGTGTCAGACAAGTACCGGCTCCAGACCGAGTTCTGTGTACGAGACCTGCTGGGGCTCAGCGGATCCGAGGACGTGGGCGAGATGACCCTCGACAACAGGAAGTACGTCAGCCACGCCGATGTTCCGCCCGGTCTCGATGCTGAGGGTCGTGACGCCCGCGTCGATCAGGCCGCACGGCACGATGGTGTGGAACCCGTCGAGGCTGCAGTCGGCGTTGAGGGCGAAGCCGTGCATGGCGACGCCGCGGGCCACGCGTACCCCGATGGCCGCGACCTTGCGATCCGGCCCGCGCTCGTCCTGCAGGACCCAGACCCCGCTGCGGCCCTCGACTCTGTCGGTGGCAACCCCGAAGTCGGTGCAGGTGCGGATCAGTGCCTCTTCGAGCAGGCGTACGTAGGCGACCACGTCGACTTGTCCTGGCCGCTCCCCGGTCGTCGGGGTCAGCGGCGGGGGAGCGACGATGGGGTAGCCGGTGAGCTGGCCGGGACCGTGCCAGGTGATTCGGCCGCCGCGGTCGACGTCGATGACCTCGCTGCCGTCGGTAGGGCGTTCCCAGCTGTTGGTGCGCTTGCCCGCGGTGAAGACCGGGTCGTGCTCGACCAGCAGCACCGTGTCGGGGATCTGCCGGTCGACGCGCCTCGCGTGCAGCGACTTCTGCCACTCCCACGCCTGCAGATAGGGGACCCGGCCGGCGCGCACGAGCAGCAGGTCGGACATGCTCACCAGCCTACTTCGCGCCCGCGGCCGGGGACCGTGGTCACGACAGCAGCCGAGTCGCCAGTACGGTTTCCGTGACCGACCCGTCGGCATTGCGCTCGATCCGGTAGCCGTACGAGTCCTCGCGATCGGTCACGGCTTCGTGCAGCTCGGTTCCGACGTAGTGCAGCCCGGCGCCGTCGTCGGTCGCGTACGAGGTGGGCAGCGTGCCGTCAGCGACCAGGGAGTGCAGCAGCGGCCGGCGTTGCTCCTCTGAGTCGTAGTGCACCCCGTTGCCGTACGGGACCAGGGCGAGGCCATTGGTGACCGGGCGCAGGTCGGGGCCGAACGAGTCCGTGGTGCCACCGATGTGCCAGCACAACGAACCCGCGCTGACGCCGCCGAGAACCACTCCGGCCGCCCAGGCGGCGCGCATGGCGTCGTCGATGCCGTGCAGCTGCCACATGGCGAGGAGCCCGGCGACGCTGCCGCCACCCACCCAGATCACGTCCTGGTCGAGCAGGTGCTGAGCGGGATCGGGGACGTTGGGCATGGCGAACAGCTGGAGGTGACTCGCGTGTACGTCGGGACGGGCTGCGAAGGCGGCGTAGAACATCGCGTAGCCGCCGAGGTTGTCGCCGCCGGCCGTGCCCAGGTAGCAGATCTTCGGGCGGCTGGCCCCGGACAGCTCGAGCGCGTAGTCGATCATCGGGCCGATCTCCCAGGCGTAGCGGTTGCTCTGCCGGAAGCCGCCACTCGTCGCCAGGATGTGCCGCTCGCGTGCTGCCATTGCTGCCTCCGTCGGGGTTGGGGCAACGCTACCGGATCCTGAGACTTGTTCGAACATATGTTCGACAAGTGAGGCTTCTTTGGGTAGGGTCGCCTCATGTGCAGCGCGGCGGACCTCGAGGACGTGGCGCCGGGGTGGTGGCAGCCCCCGGTGTGGTTCGACGGTGTCGACGAGGCGGATGTGGCCGAGTGCCCGGAGCAGTGGGCGGTGCCGGCTGACGCCGAGTCGCTGATGCCGCTGTCGGTGGCGGAGTCGTTGCTCGCGGTGTCGGCGGTCGGGCCGGGTCCGGAGGCGATCCGGTTGCTGGCCTCGCTGTCGGGCCGGGTGCTGTCCGGTGATCAGCGGCTCAGCGTGGTCCAGCTGATGCAGGCGCAGGTGGCGTGGGTGGCCGGTGCGGAGCAGCAGTCGATCGTGGACCTGGTCGGCCGGCCGCCCCGCCGGCGGTGCCGGCGGACGCGCCGCTGGAGGACCCGGCAGTGCTGGCGGCCCGTAAGGCGGCGCTGGCCGAGGAGTTCTGGCCGGTGGAGCTGGCACCGGCGTTGCACACCTCGGTCGATCAGGCCAAGGCCAGGATCGCGCGGGCGCGGTTGCTCGCGGGTGAGTGGAAGGTGTTGGGGGACCGGCTGCGGGCCGGGACGTTGGACCCGTACCGGGTGTGGCTGATCACCGAGACGCTGTCCGCGCTGCCGGACCCGGCCCGGGCGGCCGGGGTGTTGGCGGCGGTGCTGCCCGGCGCGGCGGCGCAGACCCCGACCGCGTTGAAGCGGGCGCTGCGCAAAGCCGCGAGGCAGGCGGACCCGGACTGGGGGGTCCGGACGTTCGCGAAAGCCCGGAAGTCGCGGCGGGTCGGGTTCGACCTGACCGGTGATGACGGGCTGGTCCGGATGTGGGCGTTCCTGCCACCGGTGGAAGGCCTCGCGGTCAAGGAACACCTGGACGCCGCCGCCAAGGTCACGCAGCGCCGACCCGCAGGATCACTGCGCAGCGTGGACGAGCGGACCGCGGACGCGCTGGTCGCCGCCGTGCTCGGCTCGACCCCTGGTGACCCGACCGTGCCGCTGACCCCGAAGGTCCGGTTGAACGTGCTGGTGCCGCTGCCGACCCTGCTCGGCCTGCGGGAGGACACCGGCGAGCTTCTCGGGTACGGGGACCTGCCGGCCGGGGTGGCCCGGGAGCTGGCCGCGGACGCGGACTGGCAACGCTGGGTGCACGACCCGGTCAGCGGGCACCTGCTCGACCAGGGCGGCTACGACTACCGGGTCAAGCCGGTGCTGGAACGGTTCCTGGTCAGGCCGGGACCGCTACTGCCGGTTCCCCGGCTCGGCACGCACAGCCGAAAGCAGCGACCTCGAGCACAACGAGGCCTTCGACCTCACCGGCAACGGCGCCGGTGGGTCCACCTCGGCGGCGAACATGTGCTGTGTGTCCCGCACCCCGCACCGGGCCAAAACCCACGGCGACTTCAAGCTCCGCCACCACCCCGACGGCACCATCACCTGGACCACCCCGCTCGGGCGGACCTACACCACCCACCCCTGGGACTACCGACCCGACAGCGACAAGCGGCAACAAAACAGCGGACACGAGCACGACACCGGTCCGCCGGACGGGAGCCCGGAACACCCACCGGACGAGGGCGTGCCACGGGAGTGACCGGTAGCGGCAGCGCCTGAGCTGAGGCTGTCGGGGGTCCGAGTGCGATGATGCCTGCATGCGGATGCGTGCATGACCGCGCTCGGGCAGGACGTGGTGGTGGTCGGAGGCGGTCACAACGCCTTGGTGGCCGCGACTTTGCTTGCGCACGCGGGCTTTTCCGTACGAGTGATCGAGCGCAGCGCGACCTGGGGCGGCGCTGCGGTGTCCGGCTACCCGTTCGACGTGGGAGCCAAGCTGAGCCGCTACTCCTATCTGGTCTCGCTGTTCCCGCGCGAGCTCCTGACCGGGCTCGGCGTCGACATCGAGCTGCGCCGGCGGCCGGTTGGGTCGTGCACTCCCCAAGGCGATCGGGCGCTCCTGGTTAGTGACGACGAAGTGGCCACCCGACGCTCTTTCGACGAGGTCACCGGCGACTCAGGCGAGTACGACCGGTGGCTGCAGTGGCACGACCTCGTCAGTCGCGCTGCCAAGGCCATCGCACCCACTTTGCTGGAGCCGTTGCCATCCGCAGCGGAGATTCGCCGACGGATGGGCGAGGAGGCCTGGTCGGTCACAACCCAAACGCCCATCGGAACCACGCTGGCCTCGACGTTTACCTCTGACCTGGTTCGAGGCCTCGTACTCACCGACGGCTTGATCGGCACCTATGCCCGGTCCGATGAGACGTCGCTCCGTCAGAACCGGTGCTTCCTCTATCACGTCATCGGCAACGGAACCGGCGACTGGGACGTGCCAGTAGGCGGGATGGGAGCGCTGACAGCCCGGCTTGAGCTCGCCGCCCGAGCGGCAGGCGTGCAGCTGCAGTCCGACACCGAGGTCACCGCAATCGACACCGACGGGCGCACAGTGGCGGTGCGCACCGCGGACGGACACGGGCACACGGCATCCGCGGTCATCTGCACGGCCGCGCCCGAAGTGCTGGATCGCCTGCTGGGCAAGGAATCCCAGCCGACAGCCGACGGCGCCCAGATCAAGGTCAACATGGTGCTGTCCCGGCTCCCGCGTTTGCGCAGCGGTATCGATCCACGCATTGCATTCGCCGGTACCCTGCACATCAACGAGTCAATGTCCCAGCTGGACAAGGCTTTTGACGTGGCAACGACCGATCTGCCGGACCCGCTACCGTGCGAGGTCTACTGCCACACCCTCACCGATGACTCCATCCTCAGCCCCGACCTGGTCGCCGCCGGCGCTCAGACCCTGACACTGTTCGGACTGCAATCGCCGGCCGCGCTGTTCGACGCTGATCCCTCCGCGTCGTCCCAGCGGGCACTTGATGCGGCACTGCGATCGCTGCAATCCGTGCTGGGCGAACCGCTCGAGGACTGCCTGCTTCGCGCCAGCGACGGCGAGCCCTGCATCGAGATCCACACGCCGTACGACCTGCAGGCGGACCTGGCCATGCCCCGCGGCAACATTTTCCACGGTGACCTCGCATGGCCGTGGGCGGAGACCGACGACGAGGTAGGTAGTTGGGGGGTCGAGACGGAGCTCGACCGCGTGTTCCTCGGCGGTTCGGGAGCCCGGCGCGGCGGAGCGGTGAGTGGGATCGGCGGACACAACGCGGCCATGGCGGTGCAGGAGTTCCTGCGTCAGCGACAGTAGCCGATCGCGCTCGACGCGCAGGTGCCCCGCACGAGTCGATTGTGGACAACGTCACGGCCGTCGGATGTGCCCTGTGGACAAGGAAATCGGGGATTTCGCTGATCTGTGATTGCCTGTGCCGGTCGGGCTGACAGGCGGCGGACAACTCGGAGGATCGCATGACCCAGAGCACCAGCCGCGTTGCCCCCGAAGCCCCTGTGGTTGCTGGCTACCGGGTCGAGGAGCTGATCGGTTTCGGTGGCTGCGGTGAGGTCTGGCGGGCTCGGGAGGTGCTGACCGGACGGCTGGTGGCGCTCAAGAGGTTGCCTGCCGATGGGCCGCCGGCCGAACGGGATCGGCTACGGCGAGAGGCAGCAGTGCTCGCGGGACTGTCCTCCCAGCACATCGTCCGCCTGATCACCGTGGTCACGTCCGGCAGCGGACTTGTGCTGGTGCTGGAGTTTCAGGGCGGCGGCAGCCTCGCCGCGCTGCTCCACGCTCGCCCCCGGCTGGCCCCGGGGGAGGTGGTGACGATCGCCGCTCCATTGGCTGCCGCCCTGGCCGAGGTGCACGGTGCCGGGTTGATCCACGGCGACATCAGCCCGGCCAACCTGTTGTTCGCCACCGACGGCCGGCCGGTGCTCTCCGACCTCGGCGTCGCCCGGTTGGCCGGACGAGCGGGGGTCGATGCCGCTACGGCCGCCTACGCCGATCCAGCCGTCCTCGCCGGTGCTCCGCTGACCAGGCCAACCGATGTGTACGCGCTGGCGGCTGTGTGTCACGAGGCCCTGTGCGGGCAACCGCCCTACCCTGGCGACGACGCCGATGCTGTGATGGCTGCCGCCACCGCGGGTCGAGTGTCGCTGGCTTCGCTCGCGGCGAACCTTCCCCCGGCGATGGTGGCTGCGATCGAGGCGGCATTGTCTCCCGACCCGGAGTCACGTCCGGACGCCGCCGCGTTCGGCAAGGCGTTGCTAGCGGCCTGCCCGGCACTCCCGGTACGGCTGGCTGGCGCCAGTGTCCCGGTCGACGCGACGCCGACCGCCGCGGTGCGCCGGCTGCCACCGTTGGTGACCCCCTCGCCGGAGCCGGTCCCGAGCACAATGGAGCGGATGGCCTCGGCGCTGGGTCGAGTCCGGGTCTCGCCGCGTCGTCTGGTCGCCGCTGCCGCCGTGCCGATCGCCGTCGCTACGGCGATCTGGGGCGGTGTCGCCTGGGCCCGGTCCGCGGGCAACGCCACCGTGATCCCTACGGCCTTGCCATCCTCAGCGGCTCCGTCATCTGCGTCCTCATACCGGCCGTTGCCGTCACCGGCACGCCCGGCCGGTTCTGATGCAGCTGCCGATGCTGGTCCTGACGCCGGTTCTTACGCCGGTGCCCGTCCGAGAGCTGAGGCGACTCCGGTCGCCGACCCGCGACCTGCGCCGGCGCAGCCGATTCCCGTGCGGGTCGCGGTTCCGACTGCCGCCGAGCTGCGGGCCACCATGGCCAGCCTCGACCGGCTGCGCGACGACGCCTTTCGCACCGGGGACTCCGCGGAGCTGGAGCGGGTCTACCTCAACGGCTCCGCGCCGCTGGTGGGCGACCTGCAGCGCATGGTCGCCATGGTCAACGCCGGACAGCACGCGCAGGGCCTAGCGCTGCGGTTGCGCGATATCACCGTGGTCAACGTCGGCCCGGCCAGCGCAGACCTGCGGGTCACCGACCAGCTCGGCCCCTACCAACTGGTTGCGCCCGACCGCCGCGTGACTGCTCGGCTTCCCGGACGCTCCGCGACGACCTGGTCGATCCGGCTGGTGCGTGCCGGCGGCGCGGCTGGGCCGTGGCGGATCGCCTCGATAGGCCGTGGCTGAGGTGCTTGAGGTGCTTGAGGTGCTACAGCCGCAGCTTCATCCCCTCGTGCGACGCCGCGAAGCCGAGGCGTGCGTAGAACCGATGCGCGTCGACGCGGGTCTTGTCGGTCGTCAGCTGGACGAGGGAGCAGCGGCGCCGCCTGCTCTCGTCGATGCACCACTTCATCATCGCCGTGCCCAAACCGCCGCCGCGCTGCGAGACAGCGACCCGTACCCCCTCGACCTGGGCGCGGAGACTGCCGCGCCTGGCCAAGCCGGGGATGAACGTCAGCTGCAGCGTTCCGACCACCACACCCGAAGCCTCGGCCACCACGAGCAGCTGGGCCGGGTCGGCGTCGATGAGCTCGAACGCCCGGCTGTAGGCCGCGAGGTCCTCGGGGCTGTCGATGCCGTCCCGTCGGGCGCCCAGCTGGTCAGCGGCCAGCAGGGCTACCAGGTCGGCCAGGTCGCCGCGGTTCGCTCGGCGGAGGGTCACCGGTCCGCCCGCGAGCGGCAGTGTGGCCAGCAGGTCAGCCACTGCGGGTCAGGCCGCACGGGTCTCGTGCAGGGCAGCCTCGATGGCGGCGTCGATGCTCGCGTGCTGGAACTCGTAGCCGGCGTCCAGCAGCACCTTGGGCAGCACGCGCTGGCTGGAGACCGCGTCGTCCGCGAACTCGCCGACAGCGATCCGCAGGGCGAGCTTCGGCACCGGCACGACCGCGGGCCGGTGCAGCGCGCGCCCGAGCGCCTTCGTCAGCTCGCGGTTGCGCACCGGCTGCGGACCGGTGAGGTTGACGGGGCCGCGCAGGTCCAGCGCCTCCGCGTTGGACAGCAGAAAACGGATCGCCCCCAGCTCGTCGTCGAGCGAGATCCACGACTGCCACTGCTTTCCGCCAGCCAGCGTGCCGCCGAGACCCAGTTTGAACAGCCTGAGCAACGGAAGGTCGAGGCCTCCCGGCAGCGCCACCCCCGACCCGAGCAGCCCGCCGCGTTCCGTGAGGACCAGGCCGGTTCGCAGGTGCAGGACGCGTACCCCAGCCTGCTCCGCCGGAGCGCAGGCGGACTCCCAGGCCCGGCACACCGACGGCAGGAAGCCGATGCCCGAGGGGGCGGACTCGTCGACGGCGGCCTCACCGGTGTCGCCGTACCAGCCGATGGCAGAGGCCGAGAGCATCAGCCGCGGGCGGGGTTCAGCCGCGGCCAGGGCCAACGACAGCGTGGTGGCAGCGTCGACCCGGCTGGCGCGGATCAGCTGCTTGTGCGAGGCCGACCAGCGGTGCCCCGAGATCGGGGCCCCTGAGAGGTTGATGACCGTGTCGACGCCCTGCAGGGCCGACGGGTCGAGCTTGCCGGTGGCGGGGTCCCAGCCGACCTCGTCCGGTTCCGCGGGCGTGCCGCGGACAAGGCGAACGACGTCGTGGCCATCACTGCGCAGGAGGGGAACGAGAGACGTGCCGAGCAGGCCGGAGGAACCGGTCAGGGCGATGCGCATGACCCCATCCTGCCCTGACACGTCCGGCCCGGCACTTTAAGCGTGCCGGGCCGGACGAAAGCGTGCAGAGTGCTCGGGCGTGCGCTCAGACCAGGCCGAGCTCGGAGTCGAAGTTGCCCTCTTCGAGCCGCGCCTTGACGGTGCTGAGGAAACGGGCACCGTCGGCGCCGTCGACCAGGCGGTGGTCGTAGGTGAGGCCGAAGTAGACCATCGAACGGATCGCGATCGTCTCGCCGAGGTCCGGCGTGGTGACCACCACCGGGCGCTTGACTACTGCGCCGGTGCCAAGGATGCCGACCTGTGGCTGGTTGATGATCGGGGTGTCGAACAGCGCGCCGCGCGAACCGGTGTTGGTCAGCGTGAACGTGCCGCCGCCGAGCTCGTCCGGGCTGACCTTGTTGCTGCGGGTCCGTTCGGCGAGGTCGGCGATCTTGCGGGCCAGTCCGCCGATGTTGAGGTCCTCGGCGTGGTTGATGACCGGTACGAGCAGCCCGCGGTCGGTGTCCACGGCGATGCCCAGGTGAACGGCGTCGTGGTAGGTCACCGTCCCGGCCTCGAGGTCGATGCTCGCGTTGACGTTCGGGTGGGCCTTGAGCGCCTCGATGGTCGCCAGTGCGAAGAACGGCAGGAACGACAGCTTGACGCCCTCACGCGCCTCGAACTGTGCCTTGGCGGCCGCCCGGCGCTGCGCGATCCGGGTGACGTCGACCTCGACCACCGTGGTCAGCTGAGCCGAGACCTGCAACGACTCGACCATGCGGGTCGCGATGACCTTGCGCAGCCGCGACATTGGCTCGGTACGACCGCGCAGAGCAGCGGCGGCTGCCGACGGGACCGGAGCCGACGAGGCCGGAGCCGGGGCAGCAGCGGCGGCCGGGGCAGTAGCGGCGGCGGGTGCAGCTGCCGGGGCAGCAGCGGCAGGAGCCGCGGCTTCGGCACCGCCGGCGGCGTCGAGGACGTCCTGCTTGCGGATCCGGCCACCAACGCCGGTCCCGGCAACCGCAGCCAGGTCGACGCCGTGCTCGGAGGCCAGCTTGCGGACCAGCGGGGTGACGTAAGCGTCGGAGTTGCCGGCCGGCTCGGCGGCCTGAACCGGCTGGACCGGCTGGACCGGCGGAGCGGCAGCGGCCGAAGGCTCGGGGGTGGAGACCTGCGGCGCGGCAGGGGCCGGCGCAGTCTCGGCTGCGAGCTCCTCGCGCTCGGCAGGGCTGGCCGCAGCCTCGGGCTCCGCTTCCGTCTCGGCAGCGGGCGTGGGGGTGGGCTCGGCCACGGGCTCGGGCGCAGCCTCAGCCGCCGGAGCTGCCGCATCGGCGCCACCGCCGTCGTCGATGATGGCGAGCTCGACGCCCACGTCGACGGTCTCGTCCTCGTTGACCTTGATCTCGGTCAGGACGCCGGAGATCGGCGACGGAATCTCGGTGTCGACCTTGTCGGTGGAGACCTCCAGCAGCGGCTCATCGACCTCGACCCGCTCACCGGCCTTCTTCAGCCATCGGGTGACTGTGCCCTCGGAGACGCTTTCGCCCAGGCGGGGCATGGTGACGGAGACCGGCATGGTGGCGGCGACCTCTTTCTCGGCAGTGATTCAGGGGCGGCTGGACGAGCGTACGGGCTGTGCGGGGTGAACGGTCATACGGAGCCGGTCAGTCGTGGACGTGGAGGGGCTTGCCGGCGAGCGCCAGGTGGGCCTCGCCGATGGCCTCGGACAGGGTCGGGTGGGGGTGGATGAGCTGGGCCACCTCTGCTGGCAGCGCCTCCCAGTTGACGATCAGCTGGGCCTCGGTGATCAGGTCGCCGACGCGGCTGCCGACCAGGTGGATGCCGAGGACCGGGCCGTCGACGGCGGAAACGACCTTGACCGCTCCGGCCGTCTCGAGGATCTTGGCCCGTCCGTTGCCGGCGAAGTCGTAGACGATCTCCTTGACCTCGTAGCCACGCTCACGAGCGACAGCTGCGGTGATGCCGACCGAGGCCACCTCGGGCTCGCAGTAGGTGATCTTCGGCACGCCGTCGTAGTCGATGCCGGGCGGGTTGAGCCCGGCCAGCTGCTCGGCCACCTGGATGCCCTCGGCGAAGCCGACGTGGGCGAGCTGGAGGCCGGGGCGCAGGTCGCCGATCGCGTAGACGCCGGGCAGGTTGGTCTGCAGCTTGTCGTCCACGAGGACGAAGCCGCGGTCCATCGCCACGCCGACCTCGTCGTAGCCCAGACCCGCGGACACCGGGCCACGGCCGACGGCCACGAGCAGCACCTCGGCGTCGAAGGTCTTGCCGTCCTCGAGGGTGACCGTGACGCCGGCGTCGGTCACCTTGGCGTCGGCGAAGCGCACGCCGACCGAGAAGCCGATGCCGCGCTTGCGGAACGCCCGCTCGAGCCGCTTGGACGAATCCTCGTCCTCGAGCGGCAGCAGGTGGGGGAGCGCCTCGACGATGGTGACCTCGGCGCCGAAGGACTTCCAGACGCTGGCGAACTCGACGCCGATGACCCCGCCGCCGAGGACGATCGCCGAGGCCGGGACCTTGTCCAGGGTCAGAGCGGTCTCACTGGTGATGATCTTGGAGCCGTCGATGTCGAGGCCGGGCAGGCTGCGCGAGTAGGAGCCGGTGGCCAGGACGACGGCCTTGCTCGCCGTCAGCCGGCGGTCGCCCACCTGGACGGCGTTGGGCGCGACGAGCCGCCCCTCACCCTCGATGACGGTGATGCCACGGCTCTTGACCAGGCCGGTGAGGCCCCGGTGCATCGTCGCGACGACCTTGTCCTTGTAGGCGTTGACGCCGTCCATGTCGATGCTGTCGAGGGTCGCCTTGATGCCCACCGAGCCACCGTTGCGGACGTGGTCCGCGACCTCAGCGGCGTGCAGCAGCGCCTTGGTCGGGATGCAGCCACGGTGCAGACAGGTCCCGCCGACCTTGTCCTTCTCGACCATCGCCACGCTGAAGCCGAGCTCGCTGGCCCGCAGGGCGCAGGCGTAGCCGCCGCTGCCGGCGCCCAGGATGACGAGGTCGAACGTGTCGGCGCTGCCGTCGGTCACAGAAACTCCTTCGTGCCGTCATCAAGTGGTCGTGTCGCAGCGTCGATCACCCAACGTCCGCGAACAGTGGCATTCTTCCACTCGTAGCGGACGAACGGCACATCGCGCCCGGGGGGCGGGACAGTCTGGCGTGACGAGGGGATGGACATGGCCGGGTGGAGCATCCGCCGCAAGCGCCGCGGTGCCCTGGGCTGGGACAGCACGAAGGACACCCACGCGGAGGCGATCGCCTACCTCGACGAGTTCGTCGGGACCCGACGCGGCGTCGAGGTCTATCTCGAGCCGGCCACGGCCGTCGTCGAGCCCTCGGTCGCGCTGGTCGCCGCTGACGGCGAGTGGACCCGGCGCCGGATCGGCAGCGTCAAGGCCGCGGAGGCGTTCGCCAAGAAGCACTCGATCCCGTTGTACGAGGCTGCGGTGCGCGGCTACCCGGACCGGATGCGGGCCTGGACCAGCGCCCAGGCGGCCAAGAAGCGAGCAGCCGAGCAGACGAGCTAGCCCGCGGCGATGTCCTCGAGCAGCTCGACCAGGGTCCGTACGGCAGCACCCGTGCCGCCCTTCGGCGTGTAGCCGTACGGCGAGCCCTGGTTGAAGGCCGGCCCAGCGATGTCGAGATGGACCCACGGCAGACCTTCGGCCACGAAGTCCTGCAGGAACAGCGCCGCGACGAGCATGCCGCCGTAGCGGTCGCCCATGTTGGAGATGTCCGCGACGTCGGAGTCCAGCGATCGGCGCAGCTCGGGCGGCAGCGGCATCGGCCACATCTGCTCGCCGGCCCGGCCGGCAGCGTCCACGACGCGCGAGCGCAGTGCGTCGTCGTTGCCCATGACCCCCGAGGTGTGCGCGCCGAGGGCGACCAGCTGGGCGCCGGTCAGGGTGGCCACGTCGATGAGGAAGTCGGGGGAGTCCTCGGCCGCGCGGACCATCGCGTCGGCCAGGATCAGCCGTCCCTCGGCGTCGGTGTTCAGGACCTCGACCCGCTTGCCGCCGTACATCGTCAGGACGTCGGAGGGCCGGATGGCCGCACCGCTGGGCATGTTCTCGCACATGGGCGCGTAGCCGATGACGTTGACGGCGAGCCCGAGCCGAGCAGCGACGTTGACCGTGGACAGCACGGCAGCAGCGCCGCCCATGTCGGACTTCATCCACTCCATGGCCGCGGCCGGCTTGATCGACAGCCCACCGGAGTCGAACGTGATGCCCTTGCCGACCAGCGCGACCGTACGAGTGGCCTTGGGGTGGGTGTGGCTGACCCGGACCAGGCGCGGGGGGTGTGACGAACCCTGACCGACGCCGGTGATGCCGCCGTAGCCGCCCTTGCGCAGCGCCTTGTCGTCGAGCACGGTGACCTCGACCCCGGCGGCCGTCGCGGCCTCCACCGCTCCGGCAGCGAAGGACGCCGGAAACAGGTCGGACGGCGAGGTGTTGACCAGGTCACGGGTGCTGGCCACGCCGGCGGTGACGATCTCCGCCCGGCGGAGTGCGGCCCTGGCCGCAGCTCCGGACTGGTCGGTGACCAGCGTCACGGCGGCGACCGGCGCCTTGTGCGCCTCGCGGCTGGCGAACCGGTAACGGTCGAACGCGTAGGCACCGAGCAGGGCACCCTCGGCGACCGCGCGCAGGCCGCCGGGACCGCCGGCGGAGGACAGCTCGGTGGCGACCTTGGCGCTGCCGGCGAGTGAACGCACTCCGGCGCCCACGGCGCGGCGCAAGGTCTCGGCCGGGTAAGGCGCAGAGCGGGTGGTCGCCTTGCCCAGTCCCACTGCGACGACCAGGGGCGCGGAGATGCGACCGAGCGTGGCCAGCCGGGTGACCTCGCCCTCGGCTCCGGTCGCACCGAGCCCGGCCAGGGTCGCGGCCAGTCGACCGCCCAGGGCCTTCTCGATGGCGCCCCCCGCCACCAGCACCGGCCCGGACGGGCCCTTGGCGACGCCCACGAGCACGGCGTCGACCTTGAGCGACTCCACGGCGCGGTTGGACAGGGTCAGCGAGGTCACGTCACTCCGATCGGTCAGGTGCGCGCGGGGTCACCGGGCGCGCACGCACGAGACTAGCCGTCGACCGGTAGCCTCGCCCTCATGCAGCCGTCCACGACCGAGCTCCTGCGTTCGCCCCTCTACGACTGGCACGTCGCCCACGGCGCCAAGATGGCTGACTTCGGCGGCTGGGAGATGCCGATCGAGTACCCCGGCGGGGGGGTGCTCAAGGAGCATGCCGCCGTACGGGAGCACGTCGGCATCTTCGACGTGAGCCACCTCGGCAAGGGTGTCGTACGGGGGACGGGTGCTGCTGCCTTCGTCAACGCCTGTCTGACCAACGACCTCGACCGGCTGGTGCCGGGCCAGGCGCAGTACACCCTGTGCTGCAACGCGGACGGCGGCGTGGTCGACGACCTGATCGCCTACCTGCGCAGTGAGGACGAGGTCTTTCTCATCCCCAACGCGTCCAACACCACCGAGGTGCTGCGCCGCCTCGCCGAGGCTGCGCCCGACGGGATCGCTGTCGAGAACCTGCACCGCAGTCTGGCCGTCATCGCCGTCCAGGGCCCCGACTCGCCGCAGCTGCTGGAGCGGCTCGGCCTGCCGACGGCGCACGACTACATGAGCTTCGTCACCGCCGAGTGGCGGGGCCGCAAGGTGATCGTGTGTCGCAGCGGCTACACCGGGGAGGTCGGCTTCGAGCTGTTACCGGCGTGGGACGACGCGACGCCGCTGTGGGAGGCGCTGCTCGAGGAGGGCGCCGGCCTCGGCGTACTCCCGGCCGGGCTCGGGGCGCGGGACACGCTGCGCACCGAGATGGGCTATCCACTGCACGGCAACGACCTCTCGCCCGAGATCACCCCGGTCCAGGCACGGGTGGGTTGGGCCGTGGGCTGGTCCAAGCCGGCGTTCTGGGGCCGTGACGCCCTGGTCCGCGAGAAGTCCGACGGCGCCAGCCGGCTGCTGTGGGGGATCGAGTCGGTCGACCGCGGCATCCCGCGCCCGCACATGCCGGTGCTCACCTCCGACGGCGACCGGGTCGGCGAGGTGACCAGCGGCACCTTCTCGCCCACCAAGCGGGTCGGCATCGGGCTGGCGCTGCTCGGCCGAACGGTGCTCGAGGGCGACGAGCTGTTGGTCGACGTCCGCGGCCGGACGTCGGTGGTCCGGGTGGTCAAGCCCCCGTTCGTGGTGACCTCGACCCGCTGATCCCGTACGAGGTCAGCCGATGCAGCTGGTGAGCACGATCGACGTCGCTGTCGGGCCCTTGATGGCACTCGACCCGGGGTGCGTCTGGGTCCAGACCGTGAGCGAGCCGAGCAGGTAGCCGCGGCCGAGAGGGCTGGTCGCCTCGATCCGGTCAGTCACGCAGGTGCGGTTGCCCCTGGTCGTCGTCACGTAGTGGTCACCGCCCCAGTAGCCGGCGGAGGACTCCGACAGGGCCTTGCGCGGGTCGGCCTCGGAGAGCACGGCGGCGATCCCGAGCGCACCCATGTTGTCCTGGTCGACGATCGTCCCCTTGCTGGACTTCGTGACCTTGCCGAAGACCATCACGCTGCTGCGGTGCTGCAGGAACAGCGTCGGAGCCAGCACCTCCAAAGTGCTGATCGGCGGGCGGCGGAAGGCCGCGTCAACGGCTGCGGCACCGCCGCCCGCGCGGATGTCCTTGACGAAGACCGCACCGAGCTCGTACGGGAACGCCTGGTACAGGTCGAGGAAGCCGAACTTCGGTGTGGTGCCCTCGGCCGGGCCGTACTGCGCGGCCTCCTCGGCGGCGACCTGCTTGCGCTCGGCTGGCACCAGGGCGGCCCTGAACCGGTCCTCGACCGAACGCGCGTCTCCTTCGATCAGCGAGGTGATGGCCTCGTCCTCGTCACCACTCTTGGCCCGGCGCTGGAGCTTCGCGAGGTCGAAGTACTGGTCGTCGAGGGCGTGGGTGAGCTCGTGGACCACGATGACCTGCGCAAGCGGGTTCAGCTTGGCGCTCCGCACGTACAGCCGTTTGGTACGCGGGTCGTAGAAGCCACCGACGTCGGAAGCCTGCTGAGCGGCCATCGCCTTGGCGAGGTCGGTGTCGCGCGGAACCAGGTGCAGCGCCTTCAGGGTGAGGCTGCTGCCGTGGTTCGCCGCGACCTCGGCTGGGGTCGGCTTCTCGCCCTTGTTGAGCGCGGCGAGAAACGCCTTGTCGGCCAACGGGGTCACCGTAACCGGCTTGAGGAAGCGGTGTCCGCGAGCCTTCTCCACGTAGGCCTCGAGCTTGGGCAAGGCGACGTTCAGGCTCGGTGACGTGCCGAGGTCGATCCCCTTGGTGGGAGCCGGCGGCAACGGGACGGCCGGCTTCGCGGGATCCCCGGTGGGGACGCTCGGCTGGGCATAGGTGTGCGCAGGCGGCGGAGCTGCAACGTTCCGGGCCGGGTTCAGGACCGAGGCCACGATGGCCACGCCGACGATCACGACCGCGCCGATGCCGGCCGCGAGCGCGACTGTGGGGCGGCGGCCGGGCGTGTTCGCCGCGGGCGCTGGCTGCGCCTGGTACGGGTTCCGGAAGGCCGGCGGTGCACTGGCCCACCCCTGCGGCGCCACCAGCCGCGGGTCGCCGGGCGGGAACGGTGGCGGCGGTGGAATGTGCGCATAGTCCGGCATGGTCGTGTACTTCGTCATCCCAGCCTCCCCGCTTGACCGGGTCAGCTCGTCCCGACAGCCATGATCACCAGGGCGACCATCGTGGCGACCTCGACGAGGGCCCCGAGGACGTCGCCGGTGATCCCGCCGAACCTGCGGACGGCGTGCGCCCGCAGGGCGTGGGCAACGGCCAGGGGAAGGACGACCGCGGACACGGCACGCAGCCCGTCGAGCAGCGGGTGGTCGCCGGTGCTCGCCGCGAGCAGGCCGGCGAGGAAGGCGATGAGCACGGTCAGTCCGGCGGCGGTACGGGCTGACGTCGTGCCGGCCACGAGCGCGCCCAGCCCGTCCGGCCGGGCGGCCGGAGTGCGCGGTGTGCAGGCCCAGGTCACGGCCAGGCGACCGGTGGCGAAGGCGACGACCAGAGCCACGACGGAGCGGTCGAGCTCCATGGACACCGTCAGCGCGGCGACGTCGACGAGCAGCACCAGCACGACAGCACCCACGCCGAACGGTCCGACGTCGGGGGCCCTCATGACCGCCAGCGCTCGTTCGGCGCCGCCGTAGCAGCCGAGCCCGTCCACCGTGTCCGCCAGGCCGTCCAGGTGCAGTCCCCTGGTCATCAGCGCAGCCGCGCCGATCAGCAGGACCGCTGTCAGCAGCTGGCCGGCACCGGTCGGGAACACGTGCTGCAGCAGGGCGCCGGCCAGGGCCAGCACCGCACCGAGCGCAACGCCGACGGCAGGCGCCCACAGCATCGCCGACCCGGCCGTACGACGGTCCGTCCGGCCGGCCGACAGCGGCGCAACCGTGAACGTGGTCAGGGCGAGTCGCAGTCCGTCGACCACGACCGGCCCCGGCTCAGGGGGTGGTGGGCTGCTGCTGGTCACTCACGCCGGCTTCGTCGAACGTCGCCATGTCGGCCAGCGTGGCGGCCGCCGACTGGAGCAGGGGTACGGCCAGCAGCGCCCCGGTGCCCTCGCCGAGGCGCAGTCCGAGGTCGAGCAGCGGGGCCAGGTCGAGCTCGGCCAGCGCCGCGGCGTGCGCCGGCTCCGTCGAGACGTGACCGGCCACGAACCACAGCCGAGCGTCCGGGGTCATCCGGTCCGCGACGAGCGCGGCTGCACCCGACACGATCCCGTCGAGCACCACCGGGGTACGGCGTTCCGCGGCGCGGGACAGGAAGCCGGCCATGGCCGCGATGTCGGCGCCACCGACGACGCCGACGAGGCGGCCGGGCTGCTCGAGGTACTGCTTGCCCCTGCGCGACGCGTCGCGCACGGCCCTGGTCTTGCGGATCCAGGCGTCGTCATCGATGCCGGTGCCGCGGCCGACGAGCGTGTGTGACTCCAGGCCGGTGAGCAGCGCGATCAGCACGGTGGCCGGCGTCGTGTTGCCGATGCCCATGTCGCCGGCGATGAGCAGGTCAGCTCCGCCGTCGATCTCCTCGTCGGCGATCGCCTGTCCGGCCAGGATCGCCCTGGTCGTCTCGTCGATGGTGAGGGCGCTCTCCTGGTCGATCCGGCCGGAGCTGCGGCGCACCTTGTACCGGGTGGTCTCCTCCGGCGCGTCCGCAATGTCGGTGGCGACGGACAGGTCGACGACGCGTACGGTCGCCCCGACCTGAGCCGCGAGCACGTTGACCGCAGCGCCGCCGCGCAGGAAGTTGCCCACCATCTGGGCGGTTACCTCGCTCGGGTAGGCCGAGACGCCTGCCTGAGCGATGCCGTGGTCGCCGGCGAAGACGACCACCCTGATCCGGGACGCGAGTGGCGGCGGGCATTCGCCGCGGGCGCCCGCGAGCCAGATCGACAGCTCCTCGAGCCGGCCGAGCGCGCCCTGGGGCTTGGTCAGCTGCAGCTGCCGGTTCCGCGCACGCTGCTGGGAGAGGACGTCCATGAACGGCGCGGGGGGACCGGCACTGTCGAGAAGCACGGAATCTCCTGGTGTGGGCGTTCGGGTCACGAGCACGACTTGAGGGTCAGCGGCAGGCCGGCGACGACCAGCACCACCTCGTCCGCGGCGGCGGCGAGGGCGGCGTTCAACCGTCCCAGCTCGTCCCGGAACAACCGGCCGGAGGCGGTCGCTGGCACGACCCCCCAGCCGACCTCGCTGGACACGATCACGGTACGGGCCGCGGTCGTGGTGAAGGCGGCGATGAGTCTCTCGTACTCCTGCTCGGCCCTGGTCATTGCGGCAGAGCCGGCTCGGGGGTCGTCCCAGCAGCCGCACGAGTCGAGCACCCCGGTCAGCCACAGCGACGCGCAGTCGACGAGCACCGGCGCGGTGGCTGCGGCCAGCAGGTCCGGCAGGTCGGCGTTCTCCCGAGTACGCCAGCCGGCCGGGCGGCGAGCCCGGTGCGCCGCGACTCGCTCGACCCACTCCGGGTCGTCGGGACGCTCGCCGGCGGTCGCGACGTAGGTCACCGCCGGCTCGGCCTCGACCAGCGCCTCGGCGTAACGGGACTTCCCCGAGCGCGCGCCGCCGAGAACCAGCGTGCGGTTCGGGCGGGTCGTCACGAAGGTCCCCTGGTCGACGGCGGGTGCGAGCGCAGTGATCGTAGCCGCCGGCTGACTGTCGGTCCCTGCCGCTAGGGTGCTGGTGGGAGGAACCGAGATGGGCTGGACCTGGCTGTACGACAACCCCGGTGCGAGCGAGTCCGTTCGCAGCGAGGAGTTCCCGACGCAGGGCGATGCGGAGTCCTGGATCGGGGAGACCTGGCGCGAGCTCGCCGGCGACGGTGTGACCGCGGTGACGCTGTACGAGGACGACCGCGACGTCTACGGGCCGATGCCGCTCAGAGCCTGAACGCCGACGCCATGCTCCGGGTGTCCGCGTCCGCCGCGTGCCCGAGGTAGTGCCTGATCCCGAGCAGCTGCTCCGTCGTCTTGAGCAGGCTGTAGTGGTTGAACAGCTCGGCTGACCGCGTCCCTCGCGGGGTGTTGGGCGAGACCACGATGGTGGCCACGTGGCAGCCGACATCGCTGGTGTTCCGGGCACAGTGGTTCGTGACTCCGCCCTCGCCCTCGTCGAAAGTGATGAACAGCGCCGTGTCGCCCTGCTCGTAGCCGGGACTGTGCACGATGCGCGGGACCCACCGGGCGAGCCACTCGTCGCCGCTCGCGGTCGAGCAGCTGTGCATGTCCGAGCAGACGTTGGGCGTGATGAAGCTGAAGGCTGGCAACGTGTCGTCGGCCAGCGCGGTCACCAGCGGGCCGCTGCGGTCCGTGCCCAGCGGCAGGTCCCAGGCTTTGCACTGCTTGCTGTCGCTGGAGAAATAGACCTCGGGGTTGTGCCTGTCGACGTAGGCGCCGCTGTTCCCGGACGCACACCGCGAGGGCATCGACTCCTCGTAGGACCGCCACTGGCGGCCGGTGGCGGTGAGCTGGGTGAACAGCGTCGGGATGTGCGGCAGCGAGCAGGTGGCGGGCTCGCAGTTGGACGTGACGTCGCCGGTCGTACCGGCCACCGCTGCGAAGTAGTTCGGCTGCGAAGGGTGGCTGACGTTGTGGTAGTTCGTCGCCAGCCCGCAATCCGCCGCCAGCGTGTTGAGGTACGGCGCGTTGCGGCGGGCAGCAGATCCGGGCCCGCCGATGACCGTGTGGAACGACCGGTTCTCCAGCCAGATCCACACGACGTGCCGGTAGTTGGCCGGGGCCACGCCGCCCCTGCCGCACGCGGGCAGGACCCGCTCGGGTGCGGGTACGACCGCGGCCAGTGCGCTGCGGACGCTGACTCGCCGGCGCGGTGCTGGCGTACGGACAGCCGGTGCCGTCGGCGACGGGACCACGGCGACCGCGGCGTGCGGAGCGATCGACTCGGCGCCGAACGTGGTCGTGTCGGCGATCAGGACGCTCACGGCAGCGAGCATGGCTGCCAGGATCAGCGCGAGTCTCGACGGTGAGTGCATGATTCGAGTCTCGGACGCGAGCGAGCTGTCCGCAGAGCCGATTCAGCGGTCTTTCACCAAAGGCTCAGGGAGGGCTTAGGGAACGGTCACCAGCAGCTAGCGCTGGATGGGCCGGGGCTCGCCGCCGCGCTTGACCGCCGGCTTGGGCAGCCTGAACATCCGCACCGCTGCCAGCCGCATCGCGCCGTAGGTCATCGCACCCTTGCGGCCTGGACCGCCGTTGGGGAACTCCCTGGCCAGCGCCCGACGCAGCAGGATGGTCATCGTCGCCAGCTCGAGGAACACCACGATCACGATGATGTCGAGAGCCGCGCTGAACCACGTCTTGGCGGCGCTGCTGCCGAACAGCAGCGGGATGAAGAACAGGAACACCAGCGGCAGCAGGAACTCCGCCAGGGTCCGGCGGCAGTCGACCCAGTCCCGGACGTAGCGCCGGATGGGTCCGCGGTCCCTGGACGGCAGCTCGCTCTCGACGCCGCCGACCAGGCCACGGCGAGCCTCGTTGCGCTTGACGGCGGACTGCTGGCGGGACAGCCGGGCGGCGTCGCGGCGGTTGGTTGGCGCCGGGACGGGAGCCCTCCGCTTCTCTGCCACGCTGCGCTTGGGCGTGGGGCGGCCCTTCTTGGCGGTGGCCGGGTTGGCGGCCTCGGAGTCCGAGACCGACTCGCCGTCATGATCGGGGGAGGCCGGACCAGCCGGCGTACGACGTCCTAGCACCCGCACAGGGTAGCCGCCCATGAGAGGGGGTGCAGCGAGAGCCCTTGCATGCGTAGGCTGAACAGTGACCGCCGGTGCGGTACCGGCGGGTGGGAAAGGGGCGTTCGCGCCGATGGCCAGTATCAGCAAGCGACTCGCGTTCGTCTTCAAGGCCAAGGCCAGCAAGGCGTTGGACCGCGCGGAGGACCCGCGCGAGACTCTGGACTACTCCTACCAGAAGCAGCTCGAGATGCTGCAGAAGGTCAAGCGCGGAGTCGCGGACGTCGCCACCTCGCGCAAGCGCCTCGAGCTGCAGATGAATCAGCTGCAGCAGGCGAGCGACAAGCTGCAGACCCAGGCCCAGCAGGCGCTTGGCCAAAACCGGGAGGACCTCGCCCGCGAGGCGCTGACCCGCCGGTCCGGCCTCCAGCAGCAGCTCGCTGACCTGTCGGTCCAGCACGCGCAGCTGCAGGGCGAGGAGGAAAAGCTCACCAACGCCGCGCAGCGGTTGTCCGCCAAGGTCGAGTCGTTCCGCACCCGCAAGGAGACCATCAAGGCGACCTACACCGCAGCGGAGGCGCAGACCAAGATCGGCGAGGCGTTCTCCGGCATCTCCGAGGAGATGAGCGACGTCGGCCTGGCCATGCAGCGCGCCGAGGACAAGACGGCCCAGATGCAGGCTCGGGCCGGTGCCATCGACGAGCTGGTCGCCTCCGGTGCTCTCGACGACGCGCTCAGCAGCGGCCCCGGCCGCAACGACGACATCCAGGCCGAGCTGGATCGGCTGTCCTCGACGAGCGACGTCGAGCTCGAGCTGGCCCGGATGAAGGGCGCGCTGCCCGCGGGCAACGCACCTGCCGCCATCGAGGGTGCCCCGACCGCCGCGCCCGGCGTTGCCGCCGCCGAGCCGGTCGAGACCGAGGGACAGTCATGATCGTGCGCATCATGGGCGAGGGGCAGGTCGAGGTGGCCGACGCCGAGATCGACCGGCTCAACGCCCTCGACACCGAGCTGCAGGTCGCCGTCGAGGCGGGCGACGAACAGCTCTACCGGCAGGCTCTTGGGGCGCTGATCGCCAGGGTTCGGGAGGTCGGCACGCCGGTGCCGGACGACAAGCTGGTTCCGAGTGACATCGTGATCCCCACGGTGGAGATCTCGCTGGAGGATGTCCGTGAGCTGGTCGGCGATGAGGGTCTCATCCCCGGCTGAGTCACGGTGCTCTCCCGGAACGTCTCGTTCCGGGTGAGCGTTGGATGAGTTGCAGCGCCAGCTGTGACCGCCTGTTCAATGTGGGAGAGCTGAGCCGTACCAATGGCACATAGTCGCTTTCGTCCCGATCGTGGACTCGTCACCCGGATGCTGGGGACGGTGTTCCTGCTCGGGCTGCTGTACGTCCTTTTCATCGCGGTGCTCATCGCGATCCACGTGTCAGTCATCCTGATCCTGGTGATCGCCGGTGGGTTCTTCGCGATCCAGTACTTCGCGTCCGACCGGATCGCCCTGTTCGCCGTCGGCGGCAAGATCGTGACGCCGGAGGAGGCCCCGGAGCTGCACGGCATCGTGGACCGGCTGTGCGCGCTGGCCGACATGCCCAAGCCGATCGTGGCCATCGCCGACACCGACATGCCCAACGCGTTCGCGACCGGCCGCAGCCCCAAGCGCGCCGTCGTGTGCGCCACCACCGGCATCATGCGCCGGCTCGACACCGACGAGCTCGAGGGCGTGCTGGCGCACGAGCTGTCCCACGTCGCTCACCGCGACGTGGCCGTGATGACCATCGCGAGCTTCCTCGGCGTCCTCGCCGGCATCATCACCAGGTTCGCCTTCTACTCCGAGATGTTCGGCGGCGGCCGTCGCAACGACCGCGACAACAACACCGCTGGCATGGTCGCCATCGTCATGCTGGTCTCGGCTGCGGTCTACGCCATCAGCTTCGTGCTGATCCGGACGCTGTCCCGCTACCGCGAGCTCGCTGCAGACCGTTCCGGTGCGCTTCTGACCGGCCGGCCGTCCGCGCTGGCGAGCGCGCTGGTCAAGATCACCGGCGACATGGGCCGCATCCCGACCAACGACCTGCGCCGGGTCGAGCCGATCAACGCGTTCTTCTTCACCCCGGCCGCGGCTCCCGGCCTGAGCCTCTCGACCCTCTTCTCCACCCACCCGTCGCTGGAGAAGCGGCTGGAGAACCTCGGTTCCATCGCTCGTGAGCTGGGCCAGCCGGTCTGATGGGCTTCCTCGACTCGTTGATGGGGCGCAGCAAGCCGGTCAAGTCCAACCTCGACGACCTGTTCGCGCTGCCGACGGCGGCGTTGACGCTGCAGGCGTCGATGGGGCTGGTCGGCACCGGCGAAGGGGCCGTCTGCTTCAAGGCCGCCGAGGGTGCCGCGTTCTCGAACATGAGCGACGAGGTCCAGCGTCTGCTCGCCTCCGACGGCGGTCCCGCCGAGCAGGTGAAGGACTCGTACGGCTACACCTGGCTGGTCTGCAGGCACGACCCCGACGACCTGTCCGGCCTAGTGACCGACCTGCACGCCATCAACTCCTCGCTGGAGGAGGCGGGCTTCGGCCCGGCGTTGCTGTGCTCGGTGGTGGGCTTCACCGGTGACGTCAACGGTTCGCGGCGCACGCTCGGCATGGTCTACCTCTACAAGCGCGGCACCTTCTACCCGTTCGCCCCCCTGCCGGGTCAGCGTCGCGACAACACCCTCGAGCTCCAGCTGCGTGGTGTGATCGGCGTCGACCTCAAGATCGAGAAGGACCTGACCCGCTGGTTCCCGGTCTGGGGCGCTCCGGGGCTGTAACGACTCTGGTCAGGGCAGCAGCAGCATCTGGTCGAGCGCGGCCTTGGCGTAGGCCGTGGTCTGCTCGTCGACCCGGATCTCGTTGGGGATCGTGCCCTCGACCAACGACTCGAGCGCCCAGACCAGGTGCGGCAGGTCGATCCGGTTCATCGTCGAGCAGAAGCACACCGTCTTCTCGAGGAACACGATCGTCTTGTCCGGGTGGGCAGCGGCGAGCCGCTTGACCAGGTTGAGCTCGGTGCCGATCGCCCAGGCTGACCCGGCCGGAGCCGCCTCGATGGTGCGGATGATGAACTCGGTGGACCCGACCAGGTCGGCAGCGGTGACCACCTCGTGCCGGCACTCGGGGTGTACGAGGACGGTCACGCCCGGCACGGCAGCGCGGGCCGCGTCGACCTGCTCGCGGGAGAATCGCCCGTGCACCGAGCAGTGCCCGCGCCACAAGATGACCTTGGCGGCCCGCAGGGCCTCGACGGTGTTGCCGCCGAACGGCTTGCGCGGGTCGTACAGCACGCAGTCGTCGAGGGACAGCCCCAGGTCGAGCACCGCGGTGTTGCGGCCCAGGTGCTGGTCGGGCAGGAACAGCACCTTGTCCCCCTGCTCGAACGCCCAGCGCATCGCCCGCTCGGCGTTGGAGGACGTGCAGATGGTGCCGCCGTGCTTGCCGGTGAACGCCTTGATGTCGGCGGAGGAGTTCATGTACGACACCGGCACCACGCCATCGGCGATGCCCGCGTCCTCGAGTGCCTCCCAGCACTCCTCGACTTGATCGAAGGTCGCCATGTCGGCCATCGAGCAGCCGGCGCCGAGGTCGGGCAGCACGACGTGCTGGTGGTCGGAGGTGAGGATGTCGGCGGACTCGGCCATGAAGTGCACGCCGCAGAACACGATGTAGTCGGCCTCGGGCCGTTGGGCCGCCTGCTGGGCCAGCTTGTACGAGTCGCCGGTGACATCGGCGAACTGGATGACCTCGTCGCGCTGGTAGTGGTGGCCGAGGATGAACACGCGTGAGCCGAGCTTTTCCTTGGCGGCCCGCGCCCTGGCGACCAGCGTGGGGTCGCTCGACGGGGGCAGCTCGCCCGGACAGTCGGTGCCGCGCTCGCTCGACGGGTCGGACTCGCGGCCGAGCATGAGCAGCAGCGCCGGGCTGGCGGTGACACCGGCCGGCAGGTTCAGGTCGTCGACTATCGCGCTGGTCACGCTGGTTCCCTTCGGCTGCGAAACACCACCCAACCACGCCAACACCGGGCGGGGCATCTGCAATTCCGTACGGGAAGATGGGCTCATGCGCGTGCTGATCGCCCCCGACTCCTTCGGCTCCACGCTGACCGCCGTAGAGGCGGCCGAGGGGATCCGGGACGGCTGGCTCTCGGCCGCGCCGGAGGACGAGCTGTCGCTGGCCCCGCTGTCCGACGGCGGGCCCGGCTTCGTCGACGTCCTCGAGAGCTCGCTCGGCGGGGACCGGGTCACGCTGACCGTCGAAGGTCCCCTGGCGCATCCGGTCGAGGCGACCTACCTGCGGGTCGGTGACACCGCCTACGTCGAGTCGGCACAGGCGTGTGGGCTGCACCTGCTGAGCACGGCCGAGCTCAGCCCGCTGACGGCGACGACGTACGGGGTGGGCCAGCTCGTCGCGCATGCTCTCGACGCCGGTGCCGAGCGCATCGTGGTGGGACTCGGCGGCTCGGCCACCAACGACGGTGGCGCAGGCCTGCTCGCCGCACTGGGTGTCGCCAGGGTGGATGCGTCGGGAGCCAGGGTGGCGCCCGGCGGTGCGCCGTTGATCGACGTCGACCACCTCGTGGTCACCCTGCACCCGCGACTCGGCGCACGTGGAGCTGGTCGCCGCCAGCGACGTCATCAACCCCTTGCTGGGTTTTCGCGGGGCCAGCGCCGTCTACGGCCCGCAGAAGGGCGCCAGCGCATCGGACACCCAGCGGCTGGACACGGCGCTGACGCACTGGGCTGACGTCATGGCCCGCGACCTGCCGGGCAACCCGGACGTCCGCGCGATGCCGGGAGCCGGTGCCGCTGGCGGCATGGGGGCCGCTCTGCTGGCGATCGGCGCCACCAGGGTGTCGGGCATCGGTCTCGTATCTGACGCGGTCGGCCTCGCCGACCAGGTGGCGGCGGCCGAGCTCGTGGTGACCGGCGAGGGGATGTACGACTGGCAGTCGCGGGACGGCAAGGTGATCTCGGGCGTCACGACGCTGGCGATAGAGAACGGTCTGCCCTGCATCCTGATCGCCGGCCAGGTGGTGGTCGGGCGTCGGCAGACCTCGTCCTCAGGGCTCGACGCGACCTACTCCCTCAGCGATGCGGCCGGGTCGATCGAGGCCGCGATGGATCAGGCGGGGGACTGGATCCGGTTCGTCGCGGCGGCGGTCGCCCGCGGCTGGTCTGTGCGACCATAGGAACAAGGAATGTGGTTGCACCCGGCCTGGTTGTCGCGGGTGAAGCCAAAATTTTCAACGGAGCGGGAGCTGCCGACATGACCCTTCAGGACGAGACCGCGACGCAGGAAGTCATCACGCCTGCCAGCGTCGTGCTCAGCGACGTCGCCGCCGCCAAGGTGAAGAGCCTGCTCGAGCAGGAAGGCCGGACCGACCTTGCTCTGCGGGTTGCCGTTCAGCCTGGTGGTTGTTCCGGCCTTCGCTACCAGCTGTTCTTCGACGACCGCTCGCTCGACGGTGACGTCGTCACCGACTTCGGCGGGGTCAACGTAGTCGTCGACCGGATGAGCAACCCTTACCTCATCGGCGCTTCGGTCGACTTCGTCGACACGATCGAGAAGCAGGGCTTCACCATCGACAACCCCAACGCTCAGGGCGGCTGCGCCTGCGGCGAGTCCTTCAGCTAGGACTGCACCAGCGTCTGCTGCCGCGTCCTCACTTGTGTGAGGGCGCGGCAGTCTGCGTTTCCGCACCCGCCGGCGCCAGGCTGATCCCGCTCCGTACGAACAGCACGGCGTTGGCGTCGCTCCACACGGGTTTCATCGTCGCGCGGGTGCAGCTGGTGACCCCCGGCAGTGCCGAGAACCGGCCGTCGCGGGTGAGCAGCACCGCGTCCGCCCCCGCGATCTGCGCGCAAACCTGCACCGGGGTGAGGTTGCCGGCGGCGATGCGCACCTGCGACGTGTCGACCAGCGGGCCGGCGACGGAGCGGTCCGCCGCGGTCGCCAGCACCTGGTCGTCGGTCACGACGACGGCGTCGGCCGGCAGTCGGTGCAGTGCCTGCGCTGCCGGGTTGTTCTCGATCGTCTCGCGGGCCGGGCTGGTCAGCCGATCGGCCGCCGACCCGACCAGGCACAGCGCGATCAGGCCCACCACCGCCAGGTCGAGGCGCTTGCGCTGCAGCACCCGGCTCAGCTCGAGCACGATCAGCAGCGCGGCGGGTGGCACGGCCAGGACGAGGTGATGGGTGAACAGCGGGACGTGCACCAGCAGGAACAGTCCGGTGCCGGCGAACCACGCCACGAGCAAGGTCCGCTCGCGGTCCCGGTGCCGGATGATCTCGGCCGCGGCGCAGGCCCCGACGAGCAGGAAGGCGCACGTGCCCGGAGCATTGAGCGCTGTCGAGACGTTCGCCTTCAGCCCTCCGACGAAGCTCTGCGACCTCACGTGCAGCCCGACAGCCTCGGTCCACAGCTCGCCGCCGTGCCAGAACCCGGCGCCGATCGCCACCATGACGACCGCTGCCGACGCGACGAACCCGCCGATCTCTGCCGCGGCACGGCGTCTGCTGTTGGTCAGCAGTGCCGCGACGATGGGGACGACGACCATCGGGGCGACCAGCAGCTTGACCATCAGCGCCAGCCCGAACAGCGCGCCGGCTGCGCAGGTACGGGCCAGCTGCCGCCGCTCGTCCGGCAGCCGCGGCGCCAGCGTCGGGACCAGCGCGCACATCGCCAGCGCCAGGGCCGGGATGTCGGCCTGCAGGGCAGCGGCGGTAGAGGAGTACTCGGGCGAGGCGGCGACCAGGATCGCCGCGAGCGCCGCCAGCCGGGGCGAGGTGTAGACACGGCCGATCCGCCAGACCGCGTAGAGCCCCAGCAACCCGAACATCATGATCCACAGCCGGCCGCCGGTGATGCCGCCGGCGAGCCAGCCCGGCAGGGCGAGGTAGGGCCACAGCGGGGGCTGCGACGTGAACACGTCCGAGACGAGCGGGCGCCCCGAGGAGACCAGTCGCAGGGTCTGCGAGTAGACGCCCTCGTCGTAGTCGAGCCGGGTCCACAGCCCGCCGACCCAGGTGAGCAGGACGAGCGCGAGCCCGCCGGCGAGAGTCCATCGGGGGGCTCGGGTCACGGGCGCAACGCTACTGGAGGGTTCGGGACGCACGACGAGTAGCATCAGCGGGTCGGCGATGCGAGGTCGCCCCACCCCCGCAGGAGCACGCGTGCGCGTCGTCGTGACCGGTTCGTTCGCCACCGACCATCTGATGACCTTCCCCGGCCGGTTCGCGGACCAGCTGCTGCCCGACCAGCTGCACCGGGTCTCCCTGTCGTTCCTGGTGGACCACCTCGACATCCGGCGCGGCGGCATCGCGGCCAACATCGCGTTCGGCATGGCGGCGCTCGGCGAGACCCCCGTACTCCTGGCAGCAGCCGGTATGGACTGCGCGGAGTACCGCGGCTGGCTCGACGACCACGGCGTCGACACGGCGTCGTTGTACGTCTCCACCACCGCCCACACGGCTCGTTTCCTGTGCACCACGGACCTCGACAACAACCAGATCGCGTCGTTCTACTCGGGCGCGATGTCGGAGGCCCGCGAGATCGACCTGCGCCCGGTGGTCGAGCGCCTCGGCAGCGTCGACCTGGTCCTGGTCGGTGCCAACGACCCCGAGGGCATGCTGCGGCACACCCGCGAGGCTCGCGAGCTGGGCATCCCGTTCGCGGCCGACCCGTCCCAGCAGCTGGCCCGCATGGAGGGCCCCGAGATCCGCCAGCTCGTCGAGGGTGCGCGCTACCTGTTCACCAACGACTACGAGCAGGGCCTGATCATCAGCAAGACCGGCTGGACGCAGGAGGAGATCCTCGACCGGGTCGACGTCTGGGTGGCCACCCACGGTGCCAAGGGCAGCGTCATCCACCAGCGCGGCCATGAGGACGTCCAGGTCGCCGTGGCGCGCGAGCAGCGCATCGCCGACCCGACCGGCGTCGGCGACGCGTTCCGGGCCGGCTTCCTCACCGGTGTGGCGTGGGGCCTCGGCCTCGAGCGCGCCGCCCAGGTCGGCTCGTTGCTGGCGACGTACGTGCTCGAGACCGTGGGGACCCAGGAGTACGAGCTCGTCCGCTCGGACTTCGTGGCCCGCTTCGCCGAGTCCTACGGCGACGAGGCCGCTGCCGACGTGCGCGAGCACCTCAGCGTCGGCTGAGCCAGTCCTCGAAGGTCGTCGTGCCCAGACGGGCGCCGGGGCCGGGCAGCAGCACGTTGCCGGCCATGTGCACCCCGAGCATCCCGTCCCAGCCGGGCACGAGCCGGACCCGGGCGCCGGTGGCCGCCACGGTCCGGCGTGCCATGTCGAACAAGTCCTCGGTCTTGGGGCCGGCCAGCTCCGGTGCGCGTCCCTGCGGCGGCCCGACGGCTACCTCGGCCAGGTAGGCGCCGACGTCGGCCGCCGCGACCGGCTGCACGAGGGCGGGAGCGACGATGGCGACCCCGTCCACCGTCGACCACTCGACCACCTGCTCGGCGAACTCGAGGAACTGGGTGGCCCGTACGACAGTCACCGGGACCGGCCCGGTCAGCGCGGTCGCCTCCTGCTCGAGCTTGCCGGCGTAGTGCGGCTGCTCGGGCGTGCGGTCGACTCCCACGATGGACAGCACGACGTGGTGCCCGATGCCGGCCGCGGCCTCAGCGGTGATGAGGTTGCGGGTCGCCGTACCGAAGAACTCCGTGGTCTCCGCCGCCGTCTGTGCGCCGGTGGTGGTGACATCGACGACCGCGTCGACCTGCGACAGCCCGGCGTCGAGCCCGTCGCCGGTGACGGCGTCGAAGCCCAGCGACCGGGCCAGTACCACGGGTTCGTGACCGGCGGCGGTCAGCGCGCTGACCACGTGGCGACCGACGAGACCGGTGCCGCCGACGACTGCTACTCGCATGCGTTCCTCCTCAGGACTTTCGTTGTACGAGGTACTCCTGGCCGCCGGTGTCGAGCGCTGTCGCACCGAGGTAGACGTGCCCGCGCATCCGGCACCAGGCCGGGATGTCGGTGGCAGCGGCCGGGTCGTCCGCCAGCACGGCGAGCGTCTCGCCGTCGGCGATCCCGGCGATGGCCCTGGCCAGGTCGATCACCGGCAGCGGGCACCGCTTGCCCCTGGAGTCGATCGTGAGCACGGCACTCACAACCCGGCCGCCCCGGCCTCGGCCCGCAGTCGTTCGACCGTCCCTGGCAGCACCGACAGAAACCGGTCGACGTCAGCCGGGGTGGTGGTGCGCGACAGCGAGACCCGGATGTTGCCGTGGGTGAGGACACCCATCGCCTCGAGCACGTGGCTGGGCGTGAGCGTGCTGGCGGTGCACGACGAGCCGGACGACACCTCGAAGCCTGCTGCGTCCAGCGCACCGAGCAGCGCCTCACCGTTGACGTAGAGGCAGGAGAACGTCACGAGGTGGGGGAGCCGCTGGTCGGGGTCGCCGACGACCTCGACGTCGGGGACCAGTCGCGGCAGCTCGGTCCGGATCCGGTGGACGAGCGCGCGGTCCCGCTCGGCGGCGGTCTCCCGCTCGCTCGCCACGGCGTCCAGGGCCGCCACCGCGGCGACGATGGCTGGCACGTTCTCGAAGCCCGGCACCCGCCTGTTCTCGCGCTCGTCGTACGGGAGCGGCGAACGCCAGCGGGTGCCCTTGCGCACCACCAGCACGCCCACGCCGGCCGGACCGCCCCACTTGTGGGCGCTGGCGGTCAGCACGGCGACGCCGAGTGCCGATGCGTCGACGGGCAGCCGCCCCACCGACTGAGCGGCGTCGGCGAGGAGTGGGACGCCCGCAGCGGCGCAGGCGGCGGCGACCTCGGCGACGGGCTGCAGCGTGCCCACCTCGTGGTTGGCGGTCTGCAGAAAGGCAGCTGCCGTGTCCGCGTGCAGCGCCTCAGTGAACCCAGCAGCGTGGACGCGGCCGGTCCGGTCGACGGCGACCAGCGTCGTGTCAGCCTCGGCGTACTCCAGTGCGTGCAGCACGGACGAGTGCTCGACCGCGGAGGCGACGACGTGCTGGCCAATCCTGCGCCGGCCGCCGAGGACCCCGAGAACGCCCACCGTCACGGCCTGGGTGCCGCTGGTGGTGAAGAAGACTTCGTCCGGTCGCACGCCGAGGTGGGTCGCCATCGAGGACCGCGCCGCGTCGAGGAGCTGGCGGCTGCGACGGGCCGACCCGTACAACCTGGCGGGGTCGGACCAGCCGTCATCGAGGGCGCTGCGCAGGGCCTCGCGGGCTGCCGGGTGCAGCGCCTCGGTGGACGCGGCGTCGAGGTAGGTCAACGGTCGGCGATCCTCTCCGGAGGTCTGCATGAGAAACGGTTGGGGACACGCTGTCGTCGGTGCCCCCCACGAGGGGTGGCGGCTGGGGCCCTGCGTTAGTCTTGCCCGGCAACCGAACATACGCATCGTTCGTCGGAAGGCGACACGTGAGTCACGCTCCGTCCCGCTGGTCGCGCCGCCTGCGCATGCCCGCCCTCATGGGCGTGCTGCTGCTGGCTGCCACCGGCTGCTCGAAGAACGACGTTCCGCGGTTCGGCTTCCCCAAGCCGATCACTGTCCAGGGCACCCGGGTGCTCTCGCTGTGGCAGGGCTCGGTCGTCGCGGCGCTGGTCGTCGGCATCTTCGTGTGGGGCCTGATCTTCTGGTGCGTCATCGCCTACCGCAAGACCAGCGACGAGCTTCCCCGCCAGGTGCGCTACAACTTCCCGATCGAGATCCTCTACACCGTGATGCCGCTGGTGATCATCGGCGTGCTCTTCTACTACACGGCCGTCATCGAGAACTACGAGGACAAGGACACACCGCATCCCGGCCTGACGATCGGCGTCATCGGCTACAAGTGGAACTGGCAGTTCAACTACTCCAGCGTCACGCCGACTGCCGTCTCGGTCAACGGCCGCGAGGGTGAGCCGCCCGAGCTCGTCCTGCCCACCGACACCAAGATCCGGTTCATCCTCAGCTCGCCCGACGTCATTCACTCGTTCTGGGTGCCGTCGTTCCTGTTCAAGCGCGACGTCATCCCCGGCCGGGACAACCAGTTCGAGCTGACGATCACCAAGCCGGGGGAGTACGTCGGGCGCTGCGCGGAGTTCTGCGGCGTCGACCATGACCGGATGGGTTTCCAGGTCCGCGTGCTGGACAAGGCTGACTTCGCCACCTGGCTCGCCGCCGCGCAGAAGTCCGCCACCGGTGTCTCGCCACACGCCGCGCTTGCCGCTGGGAGCAACAAGTGACCACGTTCAGCTTGCCGGGAGCCGCTGCCAACAACCGGGTGCACAAGAAGCCGGGCAGTCTGCTCGTCCGCTGGATGACGACGACTGACCACAAGCTGATCGGTTCCGCCTACCTGATCACGTCGTTCATCTGGTTCCTGTTCGCCGGCATCCTGGCCGAGCTGATGCGCACCGAGCTGGCGCGCCCCGGCCTGCAGTTCCTGTCGAACGAGCAGTACAACCAGCTGTTCACCATGCATGGCGCGATCATGCTGCTGCTGTTCGCCACCCCGCTGGCGTTCGGCTTCGCCAACTGGATCATGCCGCTGCAGATCGGCGCCCCCGACGTCGCGTTCCCGCGGCTCAACGCGTTCTCGTACTGGCTGTTCCTGTTCGGTGGCTTGACCGCCGGAGCCGGCTTCCTCACCCCGGACGGCGCCGCTGACTTCGGCTGGTTCGCCTACGCACCGCTGAACAGCAAGATCAATTCGCCGAGCGTCGGCTGCGACCTGTGGATCTGGGGCCTGATCATCGCGGGCTTCGGCACGATCCTCACCGCGGTCAACATGATCGCGACGATCATCTGCCTGCGGGCTCCCGGCATGACGATGTTCCGGATGCCGATCTTCACCTGGAACATCCTGATGACCAGCGTGCTCGTCCTGCTGGCCTTCCCGGTGCTGTCTGCCGCCTTGTTAGCCCTCGAGGCCGACCGGACGCTCGGGGCGCACGTCTTCGACGCGGCCAACGGCGGAGCCCTGCTCTGGCAACATCTGTTCTGGTTCTTCGGCCACCCCGAGGTCTACATCGTGGCGCTGCCGTTCTTCGGCATCATCACCGAGATCCTTCCGGTGTTCAGCCGCAAGCCGGTGTTCGGCTACAAGGGCCTCGTGTTCGCGACCATCGCGATCTCCGGGTTGTCGATGACGGTGTGGGCCCACCACATGTTCGCCACCGGCGCCGTGCTCCTGCCGTTCTTCTCCTTCCTGTCCTTCCTGATCGCGGTGCCCACCGGTGTGAAGTTCTTCAACTGGATCGGCACGATGTGGGGCGGGCAGCTGACCTTTGACACGCCCATGCTCTGGGCGGTCGGCTTCCTCACGACGTTCCTGTTCGGTGGACTGACCGGCATCCTGCTGGCTTCGCCGCCGATTGACTTCCACGTGACCGACACCTACTTCGTCGTCGCGCACTTCCACTACGTGCTGTTCGGCACGGTGGTGTTCGCGATGTTCGGCGGCTTCTACTTCTGGTGGCCCAAGTTCACCGGCCGGATGCTCGACGAGCGGCTGGGCAAGCTGCACTTCTGGCTGCTGTTCTACGGCTTCCACACGACCTTCCTGGTGCAGCACTGGCTCGGCGTCGAGGGCATGGCCCGCCGCTATGCGGACTACTCGCCGCTGGACGGGTTCACGACGTTGAACACCGTGTCGACGATCGGCGCCTACATCCTGGCGCTGTCCACCTTCCCGTTCCTGTGGAACGTCTGGCGCGGTTACCGCGGGCTCAACCCGCTCGCGATCGGCGACGACCCGTGGGGCTACGGCAACTCCCTCGAGTGGGCGACCAGCTGCCCGCCGCCGAGGCACAACTTCGTCGCCCTGCCGCGGATCCGTTCCGAGCGGCCGGCCTTCGACCTGCACCATCCGCACGCTGCCGGTCATCCTGACTTCCACGCGACGCCGGAGCTGGAGACCACATGAAGATCGAGGGCTACCTCTTCGCGTTCCTCGCCGCTTTCCTGTTCATCGTCGGCGCGGGCTACCTCCTGTGGTCAGGGGACTGGACCGGCGGTACGGCCCTGCTCTTCGCCGGCGGCATGGGCACCATCCTCGGCACCTACCTGCTGTTCACCGCGAGCCGCATGGAGCCGCGTCCGGAGGACCGGCTCGACGCACAGGTCGACGAGGGTTCCGGCGAGATCGGTTTCTTCAGCCCGCACAGCTGGTGGCCGCTGGCCCTGGCAGCCGGGGCAGCCCTGGTCAGTCTGGGTGCCATCATCGGGATCTGGCTGCTGATCGTGGGCGCTGTGTGCAGCCTGGTCGCGGTCACCGGCCTGGTCATGGAGTACTACGTCGACACCGACGCCTGACCCGCGCTAGTTGCCGAGACCCGCGACGAGGTTGATGGTCGCGGCGATGATGACGGCGCCGAACACGTACGAGATCAGGGCGTGGCGCAAGGCGGTCCTGCGCATGACGGCGCTCTGCAGGTCGGTGTCCGCGACCTGGAAGGTCATCCCCACGGTGAACGCTACGTAGGCGAAGTCGGCGTACATCGGGTCGTCATCGTTCTTGAAGTCGATCCCGCCCAGCGGCACGGAGTAGTAGATCCTGGCGTAGCGGGTGGCGAAGATGCTGTGCACCAACGTCCACGACACCATGATGCTGGCCACGGCGAGCCCGACCATCAGACCTCGGGTGTTGCTCCTGTCCCTGCCACCGAGGATGACCAGGGCGACCGCGAGCACGCTGGCGATCGACGCGCCGACCAGGATCAGGTCGGTCATCCGCCGGGACGAGTCCTCGCGGACGGCGTGAGCCTTGGTCTGTGCGGCGTCCATCGGCCAGATGGTTGGCCACAGCCAGAGCAGCACGATCAGGGCTGTGACGTCCCAGCCGAGGATCAGGCCGAAGCGCCAGCTGAAGGGGATCGAGACGAGGACGCCCACGAGGACGCCGGCAGGAGCGGCTACGAGCAGCCGGGTTCGGGCGCTCGTCCCGACTGCTCGGCTAGTCGTGGTGCGTCGGCTCGCGCGACTCGTCATCGTCACGGAGCACAGGCTCGGCCTCTTCCTCGGTGTAGAAGAAGTCGGCCAGCCGGTTTCGCCTGCCGGTGCTGATGGCGGCTCGGCTGGGCGCAGCCGCGACGGTCTCGGCCTCGGGTGGGTTGTTGCGGTCCGGGTCGAGGATGTCCATGCGGCGCTGGGTCAGCTCCTGGTGGACCTCGATGAACTCGCCGTGCGGGAGCCGCTTGATCGTGCCGCTCTCGGCGCCGTGGTGCAGGTCATCAGCGTCCTTCTGCTGGAGTCCGAAGCAGATCCGTTTGGTGACGTAGTAGGCGATCGGCGGCCCGAGGAGCAGGCCGGCCCGGAATGCATAGGTCGTGTAGTAGAGCGAGATGTGGAAGGTCTTGGCGATGATGTCGTTGCCGCCCGCGAACAGCAGGAAGGCGTAGAAGACCAGCGCCATCATGCCCGCGCCGGTGCGAATCGGGTTGTCCCGCGGCCGGTCCAGCAGGTGGTGGTAGCCGTAGTCGTGGGTGACGAACCGTTTCTCCAGCCACGGCCACAGTGCCAGCAGGGTGAACATGATGCCGGGCAGGATGACGCCGGGCAGCAGCAAGTTGATCGGAATGGTAAAGGTACTGGCGATCGTGACTTCCCAGCCCGGAGTCAGACGGAGCGCGCCGTCGAGCATGCCGAGGTAGAAGTCCGGCTGGGTGCCGGCACTGACTTGCGCCGGGTCGTACGGGCCCCAGTACCAGATCGGGTTGATCTGCACCCACGCGGCGAGGGCCGCGACGACGGCGAAGACCAGGAAGAAGAAGCCGCCACCCTTGGCCGCGTAGGTCGGGAACAGCTTGGAGCCGACCACGTTGGTCTCGGTCTTGCCCTTGCCGGGGAACTGCGTGTGCTTCTGGACCCACAAGATCAACATGTGCACGGTGATCAGGGCAAGGATCAGCCCCGGCAGCAGCAAGATGTGGACGGTGTAGAGCCGGGACAGGAACCCGTGGCCGGGGAACTCGCCGCCCCAGAGGAAGAACGCCAGCCAGCTGCCAATCACCGGGATCGACAGCAGGATCGAGTAGCCGATCCGCAGGCCGGTGCCGGAGAACAGGTCGTCCGGCAGGGAGTAGCCGGCGAAGCCCTCGAGCAGCCCGAGGGTGAGCAGCCCGACACCGATCAGCCAGTTGATCTCACGCGGCTTGCGGAACGCGCCGGTGAAGAACACCCGGCACAGGTGGACCACGATGCTGACCAGGAACAGTAGGGCTGCCCAGTGGTGGATCTGCCGCATCAGCAGGCCACCGCGGACATCGAAGCTCAGGTTGAGGGTCGAGGCGTAGGCCTCGGACATCGGCAACCCGTTCAGCGGCGCGTAGTGGCCGTTGTAGATGACCTCGTGGTCGCTCGGGTTGAAGAACAGCGTGAGGAACGTGCCGGACAGCAGCAAGATGATGAACGAGTAGAGGGCGATCTCGCCGAGCATGAACGACCAGTGGTCCGGAAAGACCTTGTTCAGGCTGCGTCGGACGAAGTTGGACGAGCTCAACCGGTCGTCGACGAACGCGAACCCGGCCTTGCCGGCCTCGGCGGCCGGATTGACCTGCGCTTTCTTGGTCGTGCTCATCCGCGCTCCCAGAAGGACGGTCCGACGGGCTCATGGAACGCTGACTTGGCTCGCAGGAAACCCTCGTCATCAACATAAATCGGCAGGACCGGGAGCGCACGCGCAGCGGGGCCGAACAGCACCTTGCCGCTGTCGGCTGCGTCGAACGTCGACTGGTGGCATGGGCACAGGAAGTGGTGTCGCTGCTCCTCGTACAGGCTGACCGGACAACCGGCGTGGGTGCAGATCTTGGAGTAGGCGATGATCCCGTCCACGACCTCGTCCGGCCCGAAGGCAGCCATGTTGATGTCTTCGAGGTTGAGCCGGATGACCATGACCGAGGAGTCGGCCGACGAGTCCGGGTGACCCTCGGGCAGCACCGTGATCAGTGAGCCCACGCCGATATCGGCTTGGTTGACCGGCTGCTTGCCGACGATGTCGACGAGGTGCTGGCCGGCCTTCCAGGCGGTCACGCCGAGCAGGTTGACCCGCTCCGGGCCGGTGAAGGGGGAGGGGCCGAGGTCGCGGAACAGGAACAGCGCGGGTACGGCAAGGGCGCCCATCGACAGCCCCATCGTGCCCAGCAGCATCTTGCGCCGGGTGGCGCCGCTCTCCTCGACGCCGACCAGCCAGTCGGCGCTGAGCGCCGCCTTGTCCTCGTCGGTCGAGTTGTCCGGGTGCCGCTCCTGGACCGCCGGCTCGTGCGGCATGATGCCCTTGGCCCAGACGATGGCCGCGGCACCGACGAGCAGCAGGGCGCCGGCCAGGGTGCTGCCGAGCGCGATGTTCAGCGCCGTCGGGTGGTCGTGGATGTTGATCCAGAGGTAGCTGGCGCAAAAGCCCAGCACGCAGACGATCGAGAGCAGGAACATCGCCGAGGCGACCCACTCGGTGATCTTCTCCTTGCGGACCACCTCCTCCGGCGTCGGCACGTGGTGCACCGGCTCGATGGCCGGCCTCAGCGGCTCGTGGTCCTCGTGCTGCGGGTCGTTGTGCGAGTCGTGGGTGGCGGCCCCGTAGGTCGCCCTGCCCTCACGCTCGGCGGCCTCGCGGTCGTGCACCACCTGCGCCTCCGTGTGAGCGATCGCGTCGGCCTCGGCCTGGTTCTGTGCCCTGCTGCGGCCGTTGCCTGCCGCCTTGAGCCGTTGTACGAGGGATCCCTGATCCTGCCAGGCAGTCCTGGCTTCGCCCTTGGGCGGCTGGCCCTTGGGGTGCGGCGACTCGGTCGCGCTGCCCTCGTCGGGGGTGGTCTCGTCGCTCATCGACGCGCGCCGATCCACAACGTGAACACCACGCACGCGCCGATGCCGATCGTCCAGGCAACCAGGCCCTCGGGCACCGGGCCGATCTTGCCGATCGGGTGACCGCCGGCGTCGAGACCGTTCTTGGTGATGCTCTCGACGTAGGCGGTGATGGCCAGCTGCTGGTTGATCGGCAGCTCGTTGAACTTCGGCATCTGCTCCGGGCCCGTGTGCATGGCCTCCATGACCTGCACGGGCGTGGCCTGGGCGAGGTCGGGTGCGTAGCCGCCGCCGGAGATGGCGCCGCCGCCGCCCGAGGCACCGTGACACTGGGCGCAGTTGTAACGGAACAGCTGGCCACCCAGGGCGAGGTCGGCTGCGGCGAGGTCCTGGGCCGTGACGTGCGGCACCTGCGGGCCACCGGGGTCGAGCGAGTCGACGAAGGCCGCCAGCTGGGCGATCTGCTCCTCGGTGTAGATCGGGGGCTTGCGCTCTGCCTGCGAGTCGAGCGTTGCCAGCGGCATCCGGCCGGTGGACACCTGGAAGTCGACCGCCGCGGGGCCGACACCGATCAGGGACGGCGCCTGGCGTCCGCCCTGACCCTGCAGGCCGTGGCAGGCGGAGCAGCCCTGGAGGAACAGGTTGCGGCCGGCGATGATCTGCTGCTGGGTGTAGACCGGGTCGGCTGCCCGCCCGCTCGGCGCCAGGGCTGCGTACAGCGCACCCAGCATCGTCAGTGCGATCGCGAGGGTGAGGACACCGGCCATCCGGGACCTCGCGCTGCGGCGAGCGGGTGCGGGGAGGGAGTTCACAAAGGTCGCCTTGGGCTCATGGGATCTCAATGAATCAGGTAGATGGTCGCGAACAGACCCACCCACACGATGTCGACGAAGTGCCAGTAGTAGGACACCACGATGGCGTAGGTGGCCTTGTCCGGTGTGAATTTCCCGTACGTCGTACGGGCGAGCACGAACAGGAACGCGACGAGTCCACCGATCACGTGCAAGCCGTGGAAGCCGGTGGTCAGGTAGTAGACCGAGCCGTAGGCATGGCTGGAGATGGAGAACTCGTTCTCGACGAAGTACTCGAAGCCCTGACCGGCCACGAAGACCGCGCCCATGAAGAAGGTCAGCAGGAACCAGAACCGCAGCTTGACCACGTCGCCCTTCTCAGCGGCGAACACGCCCCACTGGCAGGTGAACGAGGACAGGATCAGCACGGTGGTGAAGATGGCGGCCCAGCCCACGTTGAGGTGCACGGGGTGATTGATCTCGTGCCCGTTGATGGCCGCGGGGGGCCAGCCGGCCAAGTCGGTGCCCTTGTGCACGGCCCTGGTCGTGAAGTACATCGCGAACAGGGAGGCAAAGAACATCAGCTCAGAGGACAACCAGATGATTGTCCCCACGCTGACCATGTTCGGCCGGGTGAGTGATCCGTGCGAAGGGATCTTGTCGAGCGCGGATGCTGTCGCCACTCGGCCATTATGGAGGTCGCTCCGGGACGGCACACGCCGGGGGCTCGCGACGCGCGGGCAGACCCCGCTCGCAGGCGGGCCGGGAGCCGCTGGAACCCGGATTGAGTACGATCCCGTACGACAGGCAGCCCCGCCCGACCGCAGGAAGAGTGCCATGCCCTCCGCCGCATCCGACACCCTCACCGTGCTGGTCTACAGCGACGACGCCGCGACCAGGGAAAAGGTGCGACTGAGCCTCGGCCGCCGCCCGGCTCCCGACATTGCCCGGCTGGAGTACGTCGAGTGCTCCACCGGCCGGGAGGTGGTGGACACCCTCGACGCCGGCGGCATAGACCTGGCCATCCTCGATGGTGAGGCCACACCCGAGGGCGGCATCGGGCTGAGCCGTCAGGTCAAGAACGAGCTCGCGGTCTGCCCGCCGATCCTGCTGCTGCTCGGCCGCCGGGACGACCGGTGGCTGGCGCACTGGTCCCAGACCGACGCCGCCGTACCGCACCCGATCGACGCGATCGAGCTGGCCGAGGTCACGGCCGAGCTGCTGCGCCGGCTCGTGCCCGCGGCCACCGCCGCACGTTGAACGTGACCGCCTGGTGCGGGCGCTGCGGCGAGTCGTTCCCGCTGCTCGAGGTCGTTGACTCGGGCACTCCCGGTCATTGCCCCCGCTGCGGGGTCGCGTTTGCGCCGGACTACGCGGCGGTCATGGTCAGCGCCGTTCGCCAGGTGCTGGCCGCCGCCGCCGTTCTCGACCAGTCCGGTGGCCAGCTGCGCGACGTCGCCCCGCTGCTGCACATCGACCAGGCGAGCGTGCTGCCGTGAGCAGTACTTCCGCGGCCGCGGCCGCGGTGCCTGCGCCGAGCTGGCCGACGCTGCTCACCTCGTTGCTGCGCGGCGAGGACCTGGCACACGCTCAGACCGCCTGGGCGATGGAGCAGGTCATGAGCGACGAGGCGACCTCTGCCCAGATCGCCGGCTTCGCGATCGCCTTGCGGGCCAAGGGAGAGACGCCCGAGGAGATCGAGGGCCTGGTCGAGGTGATGCTGCGTCATGCGGCGCCGCTGCGGGTCGACGTCCCCGCTGTCGACACCTGCGGCACGGGCGGCGACCGTGCCCACACCGTCAACATCTCGACGATGGCCGCCCTCGTCGTCGCCGGGGCAGGGGTCACCGTCGTCAAGCACGGCAACCGGGCGCAGTCGTCGTCGACGGGGTCGGCCGACGTGCTCGAGGAGCTCGGCGTCGCCGTCGACCTGCCGCCGGCCAAGGTGGCCGAGTGCATCCGTACCGCCGGTGTGGGCTTCTGCTTCGCGCCGATCTTTCACCCTGCCCTGCGCTTCGCCGGACCGACCAGAGGTCAGCTCGGCGTCCCCACGGTCTTCAACTTCCTCGGGCCGCTGACCAACCCGGCGCAGCCCGCTGCCCAGGCGGTCGGGGTCTACGACGCCCGGATGGCTCCGGTCATGGCGGCGGTCTTCGCCCGCAGGGGCATCTCGGCCCTGGTCTTCCGCGGTGACGACGGGCTCGACGAGCTGTCCACGGCGACCACGTCACGGGTCTGGCTGGTCCGGGACCGGCAGGTGCACGAGTCGGTGCTCAACCCGGTCGAGCTGGGCATCCCGCTGAGTGCGCCGGACGCGCTGCGCGGCGGTGACCGGGCGTTCAACGCTGATGCTGTACGGGCCCTGTTGGACGGCCGGCATGGTCCCGTACGCGATGCCGTGCTGCTCAACGCGGCCGCGGCGCTGGTCGCCGCAGCACCGGGCGAGGCCAGTCTGGACCGGCAGCTGATCGCCGGCATCGCAGCGGCTGCACAGGCACTCGACTCCGGTGCGGCGGCGGCGGCGCTCGAGCGCTGGGTGAGCACCAGCAGGGCACTCGTCGCCGACTAGGTCAGGCCTGGCACGCGGGCGCCCGATCACCGGCGCTCCCCTGCGGCGCCGGTGATGGAGCGGCCGCTCCTGCTATGTGCGCATAACTTTGAGTGCGCACAGTAACGCTGAGTCGCCTCCGCGACAAGGAACCCGTCGCCGGATCGAGGGTCCAGTGAATCGCCGGTGAGAGAGGATGCCGGAAATCGCTATGGAGGGTTACCGTGAGTGAATGCGACGCAAAGGTGGGACTGGCCTCGTCTTCAACGAGATGCGGGTTCTCGCAGCCTCACTGCGGCTAGCGGTAGAAGGCTCGAACGAGCTGTACGGCTACGAGCTGTTCGCCCAGCTGTCCTCCTGGGAGGGCCAGCGACCGATGAATCACGGCACGCTCTACCGCTGCCTGCGCGCGCTCGAGCGGCGCGGGCTCTACGACACCCATGTCCGGCCGAGCACCGAGGGCCCGGCTCGGGTCTTCTACACCCTGACCCCCAGCGGCGTTGAGCTCGCGCGCTGGGCAACGGTCCAGCTCGCGGCCACCGCCGGCGCCCCGACCTGGATCGACCTCGGGCACGCGCTGCCCTCCGCTCTGCCGGGAGAGGTGGACGCATGAGCGCGCCGGGGCGGCTGCAGCTTTGGCGTCAGGACGCCGGTGACCGGGTGCGCCAGGATGCGTTTCTTGCCGACATCGACGAGCACTGGCACCCCACCACAGCCTCGGAGCGCTCCCTCGCCGCCAGGGCGTCCGCTGTTCACCTGTTCGCCCGGCTCTTCGACGGTCCGCCATCGATGGCTCCGGCGCTGGGTGCTGCGGCTCTGGCTGCTGTCGGCACGGTGCTGCTGCCGGCGGCCGCGATGCCGAGCAACCCCGACTACGCGCTCGGACCGCCGACGTGGGCCTACCTGCTGATCACCCTCGGGCTGATCGGGATGGGGTTCGAGACCGCGCGCTCGCCGCGGCGGATCCGGCCGATGCCGTACATCCTGCTGGTCGCGCTGCCGCTGGCACTGGGTACGGCCTTCGTCGGCCTGATGCTGCACGTCGCGACCCCGGCTGACCAGGTCCTCCAGTTCGGGGTGCCAGCGTTCGGCGTCGGGGTGGTCCTGCTCGCCGTGTTCGAGGCGACCCGGTGGTTCACCTTGCAGCGGATCACCCTGCGGGTCACCGCCGTCGCCTTCGCCGTGACAGCAGCTGGCCAGTTCGACTGGGCCTGGATCTACGTGGACAGCGGCTACGTGATGCTCGCCGTGGCCTCGGCCTGCACGGCTGCCGGGGCACTGCTCAACGCGGTCGGTTTCGCCAGGGTCCGGTTCGCGCCCGTGCGCTGAGCGCGCGGGCTACTCGTCGAAGCCGAGGGAGAAGGCGGCCTCGAGGTCGTGCCGCGAGTAGGCCTGGAAGGCGACATGACTGTCCGTCGAGGTGATCCCGTCGACCTTGGACAGCCGATCGGCGATGACCCCGGCGAGGTCGTCGTGGTGCGAGACCCGGACAAGCACGATCAGGTCGATGTTGCCGGTGACGCTGTAGACCTCGCTCACCCCGTCGATGCGGGCGATCGCCTCGGCCACCTCCGGGATCCGGCTCGGCTGGCAGTGGACCATGACAATGGCAGTGATCACGTCGTCCTCCTCGGCCGCACTGGTGTGCCTGAGCGTAGTGCCTCAGGTGGTGCCCGCGGCCAGAGCCTCGAGCCGGGCCCGGTAGGCCTGCCACCACTGCGCGTCGACGTCGGGGAGATTGGCGGCACCCTTGCGCAGCCCGGCGGTGCCGTCGATCAGCTCGCGGACGACATCGGCATGACCGGCGTGCCGGTTGGTTTCGGCAATCAGGTGCACGAGCACGCGGTGCAGGGTTACCTGCCGCCGCTCCGGTGGCCACCAGGGCACCTCGCCGACGGCGTCGAGCTCGAGCTGCTCGATCGTGGCGTCGGAGTGTGCCCATGCCCGGTGGTAGAGCGCGACCACCTGTTCGGGCGACTCGTCGGCGGTGGCCCACATGTCGGCGTTGGGCTCGGCGCCTTCGTCCAGCCAAGGTCGCGGCTCCGTCGTCGGCCGGGCGAAGACCTCGCCGAGGTAGTCCAGCTCGACGCCTGCGGCGTGCTTGACCAGCCCGAGCAGGTTGGTCCCGGTCGGCGTGAGCGGACGCCGCTGGTCGTACTCGGACAGGTCGGCCAGTTTCCACAGCAGGGCGTCGCGGGCCGCCTGCAGGTAGCGCAGGAGGTCTGCCTTGGGCTCGTCCGGACTCATGCGCGGACCGGCTGGTGCTCCGGGCGCAGTCCCCGCCGGTCGGCGAACGGGTCGGCCGCGTCGCGCCCGGCCGGAGCCGCGGACAGCAGGCCGACTGCTCCGGCGGCGCCGTAGGCGGGGCTGGCCCAGACTCCGTCGAGCTCGACCAGCCGGGTGCCGGGGCGGTCGAGCCAGCGCAGCACGCACTCCATCTCCTCGGCGCTCGCACAGGGCATCGGGCCGGGACCGGGCCGCACCGTCTCGGCGGTGGCCATCAGTGCCTCGACGAACGGCCTCGGAGCGGCTCCACGCGGGACGACACCCGCGGCGGCCAGCCGGCCGCGACGGACGACGTGGATCGCCCAGCCGCCTTCGGCCGTCGGTTGGGCCGCCACCAGCTCGCGGCACTCCGCGAGCATGGAGAGCTTCTGCAGCCGGGCACTTGCCCGGACGAACGCCGCGAGCCGGTCGCGGTGAAGCGCAGCGACCTCGTAGCGCTGATGCCCGGCCAGCGCGGTCATCCGCGCGTCGAACACCTCGATGACCGCCCGCGGCGTCACGGTGATCGACCGCCGCAGATCCTCGACGTGCACCGCGTAGCTCTCGACACTCTGACTGCCGTCGCACGGCGCGCCGCACCGGCCCATCTCGGCCAGCACGCAGGCGGTCGTGGGCTTCTTCGGCGAGAGCCGGCCAGTGCACTGGCGGATCGGGAATGCATCCTGCAGCGCGGTCAGCGCGCGTTCGGCTGTGCCTTTGGTCCCGAACGGGCCCAGGTAGGTCGCGTTGTCGTCGCGCAGCTCACGCACGGTGGACAGCCGCGGAAACGGCTCGTCGGTGATCTTGAGCCAGACCACACGCTCGGGAAACCGGGAGCGCCGGTTGTAGCGCGGCTTGTGCTCACCGATCAGCCTCAGCTCGCGGACCTCGGCCTCGAGCTCGGTCGCACAGGCGATGTGGTCCACCCGCTCGGCCAGGCCGACCATCTCCGACATCCGGGTGCGGTTCTCGCTGGCCACGAAGTAGTTGCGGACCCGGGTCCGCAGGTCCTTGGACTTGCCGACGTAGAGCACCTTGCCCTGCTCGTCCTTGAACAGGTAGACGCCCGGCGCGTGCGGCAACGCCTCGGCGAGGTAGCGCTTGCGGCGCTGGGCCACCGTGACCTGCGAGGAGTAGGTGCGCAGCTCGTCGAGGGACTGAACCCCCTGGTTGCCGAGGCGGTCGAGCAGGCCGTGGAGCACGTCCACGGTGGCCTCGGCGTCGGCGAGCGCTCGATGGGATGGGGTGACTCTCGTACGGAAAAGCCTTGCCAGCGTGGACAACTTGCAGTTGGGCGCCTCGTCGCGGGTGAGCACCCGACGGGCCAGCCGGGCCGTGTCGACCGAGTCGAAGTTGGGCCACGAGCGCCCCGTGCTCGTGCAGGCCGCTTTGAGGAAACCGAGGTCGAACGGCGCGTTGTGGGCGACCAGGACCGCGTCGCCGGCGAAGTCGAGGAATGCCGACAGGGCCGCATCGATGCGGGGAGCCGTCGCGACCATGCCCTGGCTGATGCCGGTCAGCACGGCGATGAACGGTGGGATCAGTTGATCCGGGTTGACGAGGGTCTGAAAGCTGCCCAGGACCTCGCCACCGCGGACTTTGACCGCGCCGATCTCGGTGATGGCGCACGCGGCCGGCGAACCCCCTGTCGTCTCCAGGTCGACAACGACGAAGGTGACCTCGCGCAGTGGGACGCCGAGCTCGTCGAAGGTCGGCTGGTATTGGGTGGGAAAGCCGGCCCCCTCGAGCGTTCGCGTCGGTGCGGGAAGGTGTGCCATGACTCGGACGTTAGGGCTGGGCTCCGACAAAACCGCGGTGCCACGCGGAAAGCGGTCCACAATGAGGCAGGGAGGTCGTCGATGAGTGTCGCCAACGGTCGGGACCTGCCCGAACCGTCCGTCGTGCACCTGCACGAAGCCGTACGCGCTCGGGTCATCACCCTCGCCGCCGACGCGCTGGGCGCGATGGCCGGTGCCACAGCCGACGAGGTGCCCCTGACATTGCGCCCGTTTGCTCGTTTCACTCCCCATCGACGGGCCAAGCTGGCCGCCGTGCCGCTGGCGACGGCGCTCGAGACCGACCCGATGTTCCGGCAGCGGGTGGCCGACCGGGTGCGACTGGCCATGCCCGAGCTGGCGGACGCCGTGGCGGCGGGCACTGCGTTGCCGGCGGCGCCCCCTGCCGACGTTGCCGCTCTGGCTTACCTGTTGCGTCCCACGGACTGGGTGGACACCGTCGTGCAGGCGCAGGAGACGATCGCCGACGAGTACCGCTCGACCACGGAGCAGCGGCTGGCGGCCGCATCGGCCAGGCAGGCCGGTTCCGTACGAGAGGAGTCGGCGGCCAGAGCCGACCTCGCCAGGGTGCGCGCCGAGCTGTTGGCCCTGCGACGCGAGCACGACGAGCTGCGCCGGCGGCTGGGTGACGCGCGCGAGCGGGCGCGCAAGGCGGAGCGACAGGTCGAGACGCTGACGGCGTCCATCGACCGCGAGCATGCTGCTGCCGAAACGGCCGGTGCGGCAGCCGTCGCGGCCGAGGCGGAGAACCGGCGGCTGCTGGACAGGGTCAACGTGGCCGAGCAGGCAGTGCTTGCCGCGCGAAGTGCCGCTCGCGAAGGACGAGGGACCGACGACGCCAGGGTCTGGCTGCTGCTGGACACCGTCGTCAACGCGGCGGCAGGGCTGCGGCGCGAGCTCGCCGTCCCGCCGCCGGCCCAGCGTCCGGCGGACTCGGTGCAGGCTGTCGGCGGACCCGGTGACGGTTTCGCCGGCGTGGCGTCTCGGGGACTCGGCCCGGACGACCCGGCGCTGCTCGAGCAGCTGCTGGGGCTGCCAGGGGTCCACCTGATCGTCGACGGCTACAACGTCACCAAGACGGGCTACGGCACGCTGTCCCTCGAGGCTCAGCGCAACCGGCTCCTGGTCGGATTGTCGGGACTGGCAGCCCAGCTCGGCGCGGAGGTGACCGCCGTCTTCGACGGCACGGTGCGAGAGGCTCCGGTGGCAGCGCCGGCGCCCAGGGGAGTCCGGCTGCTCTTCTCGGCGCCGGGGCAGACCGCCGACGACCTCGTGCGTGCCCTCGTCCGGGCCGAACCTCAAGGACGGCCGGTGGTCGTGGTGTCGTCGGATCGCGAGGTCGCCGAGACCGTACGCGCGATGGGTGCGCGAGCCGTCGGTTCCCCGGCGCTGCTGCGCCGGCTCTCGCGCGGCTGAGCACTGCGGGTTCAGCAGGTGCGAGTCAGGGTGAGGGCTTGCCGCCGTACGCGGTGATGAACTTGTAGCCGCGCGCGCGCAGGCCGGCGATGATCGTGGGCACCGCGTTGATCGTCCGCGGACCCTGGATGTCGTGCTGCAGGATCACCGCACCGTGCCGGGTCGAAAGCTCGCTCCAGACGGTCGAGATGATGCCCGACGTCGACACCCCGGCCCAGTCGCGGGTGTCGACCGTCCAGATGTACGGCGTCATCCCGCGCGCGTTGACAGCGGCAATGGCGCCGGGATTGGCGCTGCCGTACGGGAAGCGGAAGAAGCAGGGGCTGGCGCCGGTGATCTTCTTGAGCGTGGCGCTGGTCCGGTCTATCTCCATCGCCAGCTTGCTGCTCGAGGCCTTGGCCAGGTTGGGGTGGTCCCAGGAGTGGTTGCCGATCACCATGCCGGCCGCCTTGATCTGCCGGACCACGGCGGGGTACTCGGCCGCGTGCTTGCCGATGAGGAAGAAGGTGGCCTTGACGTGGTACTTCTTCAGCACGGCGAGCAGCCTCGGCGTGTAGATCGGGTTGGGGCCGTCGTCGAAGGTGAGCATCGCCTCCTTGGCCGGGATCTTCCACGCCTGCAACGGCCGGGGCTTGGGGCAGGCGGGGGACTTGGGTGTCGGCTTGGGTATCGGTACGGGCCTGGTGAACAGCTGCGGTTGCGCGGCGCCGGGCTGTGGCGCTGGGGAGGTCGCCAGCGGGACCGCGAGCGCCTGAGCGGCCCCGGTCCGAACCGGCTTCGGCGCGGCGGTGCTGACCGTGCTCGTGCGCTGCGCAGCAGTGGGCGCCACGTCCCGGGTCGAGGGAGCCGCGGCGACGGTTGGCACGAGGAAGACCACGACCAGGACCGGCACCACGAGCACTGGCACGATGAAGCGACGCATCGACTACCCCTCCGTTCGAGCGTCAGGTTACCGCCGAGGTTTCACCTGTGGGGTCAGCACTGGGCCGTTGCCGGCGATTTTGTCGGTGGCCACTTCTAGCGTCCTGGCCGATGACAGGTACGGCTCCCGCCGTGCCGCAGCAGCCGGCCGGTGGCCGACGAGGAGGTCCGATGCTGATCGACTGTGACAGCTGTGAGGTGCGCGGTGATGCGTGTGCCGGGTGTGTGATGACGGTGCTGCTCGGTGCTCCCTCGGGAGCGCTCGAGCTCGACGACACCGAACGGCGTGCGCTCGACGCCCTGGCCGGTGGCGGGCTGGTCCCGCCGTTGCGATTGGTCCTTCGCAGCGCTGAGGCGGGCTGAGCGCCTCTACCATGGGGGTGTGGATGACGAGGGAGGTGCGGCTGAGGGCGGATCGCAGGTCCAGCCAAGTCACCCGGCTCTTCCACCGCGCTCGCGCACCCAGATCCGGCTTTTCGTCGTCGGGCTCGCGCTGCTGCTGATCGGCAACGGCATTCGCCTGCAGCTGCAGGACCACAAGGACAAGGCACCGGCCGTCACGCCGTCCGCCTCGGCGACGCCGGCGTCCCCGTCGGCCTCCACAACGCCCGCTGCTCCCGCAGCCACTCCCTCCTCCTCGACAGCTGCCAATCCTCGGCCGGCACTGGGCGCGGCCGCGACCCCGAGCACCAGCAAGGATGTGGTGTCCGCTCGCACCAAGGCGATCACCTCGGTGCTCGCCAGGCAGTCAGCGGCGTTTCTGCACCGTGACCGCAGAGGATTCGCCGCAACCCTGGATCCCGGGGCGACGGCATTTCGCAAAGCCAGGCTGGCGGCCTTCAGCAACACGGCAGGGGTCCCGTTTGCGTCGTGGTTCTACGACGTCGACGCTGCTGACGTTGCGGCCGCCACTCCGGCCGGCTCCGGCAGGTTGACCATCGCGGTGACGCTGCACTACGCCCTGCGCGGTTTCGACCGCAAACCCACAGCTCTGCCGGCGGTGCTCACGTTCACCCCGCGTGGCCGCGGCTGGCTCGTGGCCGGCGACGGCGCATCGGTGGGCAGCACTCACACCGCCAGGGACATCTGGGACTTCGGTCCGGTCACCGTCGTCCGCGGCGCTCACAGCCTGGTGCTCGCGCACCCCGGCAGCACTGCGATCGCGCACACGCTCGCCGGCACTGCTGACGCTGCGGTTCCCAGGGTCACGGCCTTCTGGGGCACCGGCTGGGCCGGCTCGGTCGTGGTGCTCGTACCCAGCACCCAGGCCGAGCTGGGCAGCATCGTCGGCACCACCAGGGACCTCTCCCAGATCGCGGCGCTGGCCACGGCCGAGGTCGGCGGCTCCTCGGGCGCGGTCGGCGACCGGGTGGCCATCAACCCGGCCACGTTCTCGACCCTCGGAGCCCTCGGCCGCAGGGTCGTGATGACCCACGAGATCACGCACGTCGCGACCAGGTCGGTGACCACGGCCAACTCGCCGACCTGGCTGGTCGAGGGGATCGCGGACTACGTCGGGTTCAAGGGCACAACCACCTCGGTGCGATTCGACGCAGCGGAGCTCGGCCGCCGAGTCGACAGCGGCTGGTTGCCCACCGCGTTGCCTGCGGCCGGAGACTTTGCCCGTGCCGGCACGATGCTTCCGCTGCAGTACGAGCAGTCCTGGCTCGCCTGCAAGTTCATCGTCAGCCGTACGAGTGAGGCGTCCCTGATCGCGTTCTACCGCGCGGTCGGTACGGCCAAGGGCACCCCAGCTCAGGCGCTCAAGACGGCGTTCGCCGCCGTTCTGCACACCAACCAGGCCACGTTCACGCGGTCCTGGCGGGTCTACGTCGGGTCGTCGCTGAAGTGACGACCGCGCGATGGGCGGCGCTGGCAGCGACGGTCGTGCTCTTCGGCGCCTTCATCGTGGTGGCCATCGTGTCCACGCCGTGGTCCCCACTGCCCGGCAGCGTCCCCGGCGGCAGGGTGGCCGCGTCGATCCACACGGACTTCACCTCGGTCGAGATCGCCCGGCTGCAGTCCTTTCGCGGCTCGGTGCACCCCCCGGCCTACCTGTCGTACGCGCTGTCGGTGCTGGTGCCGCTGCTCCTCGGCTTCACCCCGTGGGGGGCTCGCCTGGTCACTGCGGTGGCCAAGCCGTTCGGCGGAGGCTGGGTCTGGCGGGTGCTGCTCGGTGGCCTGGTCCTGATCGTGGTCGTCAAGGTGCTCGAGGTCCCGTTCGACGCCTGGTCGGAGTCGGTCCTGCGCCGTTACGGCATCTCGACCCAGACCTGGGGTGCCTGGGCTGTTGACCAGCTGCGCGGGCTCGGGCTGACGCTCGCGATCGCCCTTCCGGTGCTGCTCGTGGCGTATGCGCTGGTGCACTGGCTGCCGGAGTGGTGGTGGGCCGCGGCTGCCGGTCTCGTGGCCGTCCTCGTGGTGGCCATCTCCTTCGCCTACCCCGTCCTGATCGAGCCGTTGTCCAACCACTTTGTTCCGCTGGAGCAGGGGCAGCTGCGTACCGAGCTGCTGGCGATGGCGGCGCAGGACCACGTCAAGGTCTCCGACATCCTGGTGGCCGACGCGTCGCGTCGTACGACGGCGGAGAACGCTTACGTGTCCGGCTTCGGCGCGACGAAGCGGATCGTCATCTACGACAACCTGCTCAAGGACCCCGCTCAGGTGCGGCTGGTCGTCGCGCACGAGCTCGGGCACGCCAAGAACCGGGACGTGATCCACGGCACGATCGAGGGTGCGCTGGCCTCTGCGGCCGCGGTGTGCCTGCTCTACCTGCTCATCACGTCCGCACCCCTGATGCGCAGGGCCGGTATCGACAACATCGCCGACGGCCGCTCGGTCGCGCTGGCGTTTGCCCTGGTGACATTGTTGACGTTCATCGGCACGCCGATCGAGAACCTGCTCAGCCGCCGCATCGAAGCCAGGGCCGACGTCCACTCGCTCAACCTGACCAGGGATCCGGCGGCGTTCATCCGGTCCCAGATCCAGCTGACCCTGAGCAACGTCAGCGGCCTGCAGCCCAACCCGTTGCAGTACGGGCTCTTCTCCACCCATCCCTCCACCCCCGAACGGATCGGCTTGGCCAGGGACTGGGCCAAGCAGCACGGGGTCGCCGTTCCGCCGCCGCAGGCCGACCAGCCGCGGTCTCGATGAGACGGACCCTCGTCGTCACCAACGACTTCCCGCCTCGCCCCGGTGGCATCCAGCAGTTCGTGCATCAAGTTCTCGAACGGCTGCCCGCGCAGGACCTGGTCGTGCTGACCTCACGCCACGACGGCGACCTGGCCTTCGACCAGCAGCTGCCCTACCGCGTGGTCCGCTACCCGCGCTACCCGATGGTCGCGACCCCGGCCGTGGCCAGGCAGGCTGCCGACCTGCTTCGCGAGGAGCGCTGCCAGGCGGTCTGGTTCGGGGCTGCGGCCCCGCTGGCCCTGATGACGCCGACGTTGCGCAAGGCCGGTGCCGTACGCGTCGTCGCCACGACGCATGGTCACGAGATCGGCTGGGCCAAGCTGCCAGGCGCCGGCTCGGCGCTGCGGCGGATCAGCGACCGGGTCGACGTCCTCACCTATCTCACCGAGTTCAGCCACTCCGCGATCGCCAAGGTCGCGGCTCCCGGCACCCGGTTCGAGCAGCTCTCGCCGGGGGTCGACCCGACCGTCTTCTCGCCCGACGTGTCGGGCGCGGTTGTCCGGGAGCGGTACGGCCTGGGCGTCGGCCCTGTCGTCGTGTGCGTTTCGAGGCTGGTCAAGCGCAAGGGCCAGGACATGCTGATCGAGGCGTGGCCGGACGTGCTCGCCCGGGTGCCGGACGCTCGGCTGCTCATCGTGTCCGGTGGTCCCGACGAAGCCCGGCTGGCGCGACTGGTGCGACGCGTCGGGGTCGCGGAGTGGGTCCACTTCACCGGACAGGTCCCCTGGGCCGAGCTGCCCCAGCACTACGCGGCCGGCGACGTGTTCGCCACGCCCTGCCGGACCCGACGAGGCGGCCTCGACGTCGAGGGCCTCGGCATCGTGTTTCTGGAGGCGTCGGCCACCGGCTTGCCGGTCATCGCCGGTCGCTCGGGTGGCGCGCCGGACGCCGTCCTCGAGGGCCGCACCGGCTACGTCGTCGACCCGCGCAACCGTACCGAGATCGCCGGCCGGATCAGTGAGCTCCTGCTCGACCCGGTGGCTGCCCGCACCATGGGCATCGTCGGGCGGGCCTGGGCCGAGCGCGAGTGGGGTTGGGACACGATGGCATCCCGACTGAGTCACTGGCTCTCGGAGTAGAGGGGGCCCGCGCAGGCCGCGTCCCCCCTCGAGACGCGGACCTTGCGCGGCTGCCGGCCCCGTCCGACACCGGTGCAAACGACCGACCTCGTCGTTGGTGACGGTCCTCCGAAAGGATTTCGTCGCTGGGCGTTCCACGGATGGGGGGTCAAGAAATCCGGCCTCGCTGCCGATGAGCGTCAGGTGACTGATGCCCGCTGCCCCAGGTGTGCCGCACACGTCGCCAAGGACGCGCCCTGGTGCGGCCAGTGCTACACGAGCCTGGTCAAGGAACCGGTCAAACCTGCGCGTCAGCCGTTGCACTCGCAGAAGGCCCTCCAGGTGATCGGCGCCGGTGCGCCCGCACTCGACGGCACCCTGCCACCCCCTCCGCTGCCGCCGGGAGCAATCCCGCCGCCGCCGCCTCCGCCGGGTACAGCGCCCGGCAAGCTCAAGCTGGGCAAGCAGCCCTGGCCGTGCGTGCGCTGCGAGACGGTCAACAAGTTCGAGGACAGCACCTGCTCCGCCTGCGGTCTCGGCTTTCTCGAGGCGCTGTCGGAGCCGAAGCCGTCCCTGCCGCTGGTCGGCACGATCGACGGACTGAGCAAGGGTGGGAAGTTCAAGATCGGCGCGCTGGTCGCCGGGGGACTGACTCTGGTCATCCTGATCACGTTCACGATCGCCGGCCTGTTTCTCGGCTAGCCGGACTGCTCACTAGGTTGGCCCCATGCGGGTCAACGTCGTCTCCGATGTCCACGGCCGGGTCGACGCGCTGGCCCACGCCGCTGACGGCGCCGACGCGCTGATCTGTCTGGGCGACTTGATCCTCTACGTCGACTACGACGACCACGGCCAGGGGATCTTTGCCGACCTCTACGGGGCCGAGGCGACGGCTCGGCTGGTCGAGCTGCGTACAGCGAAGCGGTTCGCGGACGCGAAAGCGTTCACCGACTCACTGTGGCGGGGCCGCGAGGGCGACCGTCGCGAGCTGATGACGCAAGCCGTACGGCGTCAGTACGCCACCACGTTCGCCGCCATGCCGACGCCCGCCTACCTGACCTACGGCAACGTCGACCTGCCGGCGCTCTACCCCGAGTTCCTGCGCGAGGGCCAGCGGGTCCTCGACGGCGAGACGGTGGACATCGGCGGTCGTACGTTTGGCTTCGTCGGCGGCGGCCTGCGCACGCCGTACCGGACCCCGTACGAGCTCAGTGACGAGGACTACGCCGCCAAGGTGGCAGCGGTTGGCTCGGTCGACGTGCTGTGCTGCCACATCCCGCCAGCAGTGCCCGAGCTGCTCTACGACGTCCGGGGGCGCAGGTTCGAACGGGGGAGCGAGGCGCTGCTCGACGCGATCCGGGACACGCAGCCGGAGCTGGTGCTGTTCGGTCACGTGCACAACCCGCTCGTACGGCGCCGCCGGATCCATCGCAGCGAGTGCGTCAACGTCGGGCACTTTCGCAGCACCGGGGTGCCGTTCACGATGAACTACTGACGCGCGAGATCACGGAAATCGCGGGTTGAAAGCGGCGCTTGGCGCCGGACCCGGTACCGTTCTGTGGCTCCCCTGCGTGAAATCGCGTTGAGGGCGGAGCCAGCACCTAAGGAGACCAGCAGTGGGGTTGACCATCGGGGTCGATGTCGGGGGCACCAAGGTGCTTGCGGGCGTCGTGGACGAGCACGGCGTCATCCTGGCCAAGTCCCGTCGGCCCACCCCCAGCAACAGCCCGACCGAGACCGCGGACGCGATCGCGGCTGCCGTCGCTGAATTCCGCCACGAGTACGACATCGAGGCAGTCGGCGTCGGCGCGGCCGGCTGGATCGACGAGACGCGCTCGCAGGTGCGGTTCGCCCCGAACCTGGCCTGGCGCGATGAGCCGCTGCGCGACATCATCGAGGCGCGGATCGGCCTGCCGGTGGTCGTGGAGAACGACGCCAACGCCGCTGCGTGGGGCGAGTACCGCTTCGGCGCCGGTCGCGGCCACACCCACCTGATCCTGATCACGGTGGGGACCGGCATCGGCTGCGGCATCATCCTGGACGGCCAGCTCTACCGCGGCCGCTACGGTGTCGGCGGCGAGCCGGGGCACATGCGGGTGATTCCCGACGGTCGCCGATGCGGCTGCGGCAACCGCGGCTGCTGGGAGCAGTACTGCAGCGGGCGCGCCCTCGAGCGCGAGGCGCGAGAGATTGTCGAGTCCTCGCCTGGCGCCGCGATGGAGCTGCTCGAGCGGGCCGGTGGCGACATCGACAAGATCAGCGGTCCGTTGATCACCGCCGCGGCGCTTGACGGCGACGTCGCGGCGATCGAGTGCTTCCGGCTGGTCGGCGGCTGGCTCGGCCAGGGCGTGGCCGACCTTGCCGCGACCCTCGACCCCAGTGCCTTCGTCATCGGCGGCGGCGTGTCCGAGGCCGGGGAGCTGCTGCTCGCGCCTGCTCGGGTGCACTTCGCCGGGGCGCTCACGGGCCGCGGTCACCGTCCGTTGGCGTCGCTCGTCGTTGCCGAGCTGAGCGAGCTGGCCGGGCTGGTCGGCTCCGCGGACCTGGCGCGGTACCGCGACTGATGCCCACCACGCTGCGGGTGCTGACGTACAACGTCCGCTCCCTGCGTGATGACGCGGCCGCTGTTGCTGCCGTGATCAAGGCGTCGGCGCCGGACGTGGTGTGCATCCAGGAAGCCCCCCGGTTCCTGCGCTGGCGGTCCAAGTGCGCGGCGCTGGCCCGAACCTCCGGGCTGTTCGTCGTCACCGGGGGCCGCCCCGCGGGCGCGATGCTCCTGCTGGCCCGCCTGGGCGTTGATGTGCACGCCACGCACGACGTGCTGCTGTCCCGCAAGCCGGGACTGCACCAGCGAGGACTCGCCATCGCCGAGCTGTCGCTCGCGGGCACCCGCTTCGCCGTCGCGAGCATGCACCTGGACCTGGTGCCCGACGAGCGAGTGCGCCACGTCGACGAGATCGCCGACGTGCTGTCCTCGTACGAGATCCCGCTTGTCGTCGCCGGTGATGTCAACGAGCGGCCGGGGGAGCCGGCCTGGACCATGCTCACGCAGATCTGGCAGGACTGCTGGGCCGCGGCGGGCGGCGACGAGGCTGGCGCCGGCGGCACCTCCCGCTCGGACGCGCCCTACCAGCGGATCGACGGGATCTTCGCTGACCGGCGCTTCCGGGTCGCCTCGTGCGTGGTGCCCGACCTGGCCGAGGTTGCCGTGGCCAGCGACCACCGGCCGGTGCTGGCCGAGCTCGTCCTCGACTGAGGACGACCGGGCTCAGCCGAGCCGTACGAGTCGCTTGGAAAGCACCGTGATCGGCTCGCCACGGTTGCCGACGAAGGTCTCCTGCGCGGTCCAGCCACAGCGTTCGTAGAACCCGACGGCCGTGTCGGTGCCCACCCAAGTCCTCGCGATCCCGTGCTCGACTGCCCACCGCTCAAGGTGCTGCATCAGGATCCGGCCCACTCCCTCGCCGCGGTTGTCTTCGTGGACGATCATGCCGGTCACCCACGGGCTGGTGTCGCGCCGCTCGTCGAGGTCGTACGTGTCCAACCCGACGGCACCCAGGACGTGCCCCGCTGCATCACACGCAATGAAGGTGACCGGCAGTGTGTCCCTGCCCGCCTCTCGCACCGTGGTCTCGAGCCACCACGACGGCTCCTCGGGCTCCGGGGGACGTCCCCACTCCCGCCACCGCATCGCCGCCACAGCGTCGGCGCAGCCGAGCGAGTCTGCGAGCAAGGTCACCGTGATCGGCACTCGGCCAGGCTACGTTTCCACGGTTCGGTCAATGCCGTCGTGCGCCCGTTCACTAACACGGGGCTACCGTGCAGCGCTGGCGGGGCCCTTCCGGAACCTCATCACCGCAAGCCGGAAAAGCTCCGCCGAGGGCAGCAGTCGCCGTGTCCGGGACCAGGCGATGCCGACGTTGCGGTAGGCGCCCTCGTCGGCGAGGCGCACGACCGCGTGGGCGGCGACGCCGGCGGGGTCCGCGTCGGTCTCGGTGATGGGGACGATGGCGACGCCCAGCCCCGCGACGACAAGGCCAAGGACAACGGACAGATCGTCCGCCTCGAAGGCGACCGTTGGCGTGAAGCCGGCGGCGGCGCACAGCCGGTCGCACAGTGCTCGAAGCTCCCAGGCGGGACGCATCATCAGGAAGTGCTCCTCCGCCACCTCGGCGAGAGAGATCGCTGGCTGGCCGGCGAGGCGATGGTCAGCGGGTAGGGCGAGGCCCATGGGCTGGGAAAATAGCCGCTCCCAGTGAACGTCGGGGTTCCTCGGCCGCCGAGCGGTGAGCTCGAGGTCGACGCTGCCGCCAGCGACCAGGGACGACCCCAGGGCGTCGTGCGACTGCTCGAGCCGGAACTGGACCTGTGGGTACTGGCCGCGGAACCGGCTGATGAGGGTGGGCACCAGCCAGGTGCCCAATGACTGCTGGAAGGCTACGGTCACGGTCCCCGTCTCCGGCGTCGCCAGCTCGTTGACCGCAGCAAGGCCGTCGTCCAGCCGATGCATGAACGAGTCGACGTGGCCCTTGAAGACGCTGCCGGCGTGAGTGGGCCGCAGGATTCGGCCGCTCTTGACCAGCAACGGCGTGCCGACCTCCTCCTCCAGCCGCGCGAGCGCCCGCGAGACCGTGGGCTGGGTGACCAGGTACAGCTCAGCGACCTCGGTCACTGTCACGCCATCGGCCACCTGTTGGAACCACCGCAAGACGTCCGTCTCCATACCAATGACCATAGCGTATGGATTGATGCCGAGTTGTGCATTGGACGTATGAATGATAGCGACGCACACTCGGTACATGACTACGTCAGCACTGAGCACCATCCAGCCCACCGCTCGTCCGCTCAGCGCCTGGACGGCGCTGCGCACCCGCATCCAGGACGGTGCCGAGCGCCGCCAGCTTCGTCGCGAGCTGCGCCGCGGGTTCGCTCCGATCAGCCTCACGCTGTCCGGGACTGCGCACGGCGACAACGCTGTGACCCGCGAGCTCCGGGAAATGCTCCGCACCTGATCTTCTGACCCGCCCGCCGGGGCGGCGCGCTCAGCCCAGCGCGCCGGTCACACGACCGCGCCGTCCCCGTCGTCGTCGTGGTCGTTGTCGCGCATCCGGTAGACGAGCGTTCCAAAGCCGCTGAGGATGGCGAACGCGGCCAGGAAGTTGGAACCGTCGGAGAAGTCGGCCGGGATCTGGTTGTGCAGCACGATCATCAGGATGCCGACGCCGATCAGTGCCCAGGCGAGGATGGTGATCGCCTGCAGCCGCGGCAGGGGCGGCGGAGGCTCGGGCACGAAGTGCTCGTCGAGGTAGTTCTCGACGTGCTCCGGCAGGGCGGGCTCGCCGGACGGGGTCAGCTCCGGCATCGGCGGCTGAGGCTGGCGCGCGGTGATCGAGCGCCGCGTGGTCCAGGTCGGCGTGCGGGTGGTGGTGCCGAGCTCCTCGGTTGCCGGCCACGGAGCGATCTCCGGGGAGCTGGCGTGGAACATCGCGACCAGCTGGTCGAAGACCTCGTCCTCGCTCATCGAGGTGTTGATCAGCGTCTCGGCCTCGCTGCGCTGGGCGCCGTCGACCCAGAGCCGGTCGGTGGGCCGCGACGGCGGGTGGACGTCGCGGTAGCCGCCCTGGCTGCCGGGCGAGGGGGCGACGTAGGCGGCGATGCCGGCGTCGGCCAGCTTGGCCAGCATCTCGACGCCCACGCGAGGATCGATGTCACGCAGCGGCACGTAGTAGGCGGCCGTCAGCCCGTTGGCCCTGGTCGCGCCCGCGTCGGTGCCGTCAGTGTCGCCCGTTCCGGCGCCGCTGTCGCCCGTGCCGTTCATCGCCTCGCCGTCCGTTCCGTCGATCCGTTCCGTGCCCGCTGCCCTGTCAGTGTCGCTCTCCTGCGTCGGGACGGTGTCACCGGGAGGGGGATTGGCGGTCAGGTCCTCCTCCGGCGGCAGCTCCTGGCTCTCGTCGTTGCTCGGATCGCCGGTCACGAGGCCTCCGCCGCCCGACTCAGCTCTCGTACGAAGGACAGCGAGCCGTCGAAGATCTTGGCGGCGTCGTAGTCGAGGGTGGCCACGTGGTAGCTGCGGGGGAGCAGGCGCTGCTCCTTGAACCGGCTGGACACGCCGGTCATGACAGCGGCGCTGTTGGCGGGCTCGGCGACGTGGTCGCCGGGGCTGGTGAACACGAGCAGCGGCTGGGTGACCTTGTCCAGCTCGCCGAGGGTCAGCGCCCACAGCGCGCGCAGCGAGTGGAACGCCCTGGTCGGGATGCGGTCGTAGCCGCCCTCGGTGACGCCGGGCTTGGCGATGTCGTCGACGATGCCCGGCGTCGAGGGCAGCACCCGCGAGACGATGCCGGAGAACGTCGCCCGGCGGTCGGTCGTGAACAGCGACGGGTTGACCACGACGACTCCGCGTACGGCTGCGCCTCTGGTCTCGGCCAGCCGCAGGGCAAGGCAGCCGCCGACGGACAGGCCCATCACGAACACCTGGTCGCAGCGTTCCTGCAGCTCGACGAAGCTGCGCTGGGCCTCGGCGTACCAGTCCTGCCACAGGGTGCGATTGGCGTCCTGCCAGCGGGTGCCATGGCCGGGCAGGCGCGGGACGGAGACGCTCAGCCCGGCAGCCGCAAGGTGCTCACCCCAGGGGCGGACGCTGACCGGCGAGCCGGTGAACCCGTGCAGGACCAGGACCCCGACGTGACCGCCGTCGTAGTGCCATGCCTCGGCGCCTTCCAGCACAGGCACAGGCACCTCCGGGGCGACGTCGGCGGACGTCCACGGTCCGGTCGACCGATCGCGTGCGTCGTCTTTGAATGGTGGCATGTCGCGAGGCTGTTGTGCAGGGGAGGTACCGGACAGGTAGCCACCGGATGACGCGGGGATTGCCGGTCCATATTGATCCCACCGGTCGCTCTCCGTAGGGTCTCGGTCAGGTGAAGGGAGAACCGGGTGCTGTACTGGATCGTCAAGGTGATCCTCTCGCCGCTTCTGCGCACCCTTTTCCGGCCGTGGGCAGAGGGTCTGGAGAACATCCCGGACGAGGGCGCTGTGATCATCGCCAGCAACCACCTGTCCTTCGCCGACTCGATCTTCATGCCGCTGGTGGTGCCGCGCAAGGTCACCTTCTGGGCCAAGAGCGACTACTTCACCCAGCGCGGGGTCAAGGGCTTCGTGAAGCGCTGGTTCTTCCGCGCGACCGGCCAGCTGCCGGTGGACCGCAGCGGTGGCAAGGCGGGGGAGGCCGCGCTGCTTGGCGGCCTTGCCGTCCTGGGCACGGGCAGCCTGCTGGGCATCTACCCCGAGGGCACCCGCTCGCCGGACGGCCGGCTCTACCGCGGCAAGACCGGGATCGCCCGGATGGCGCTGGACGGCGACGCCGTCGTCGTGCCCTGCGCGATGATCGACACCGACAAGATCAACCCGCCCGGCAGCGTCATCTGGAAGCTGCGTCCGCGGCCGGGAGTGCGCTTCGGCGAGCCGCTGGACTTCTCCCGCTACGGCGGCATGTCCGGCGACCGGTTCGTACTCCGCTCGGTGACCGACGAGATCATGTACGAGCTGATGCTGCTGTCGGGCCAGGAGTACGTCGACACCTACGCCGCCACCGCGAAGCGTCAGGCCGACGACGCCCGGAAGAAGAAGTCGAACGAGGCCAAGGCGGCCGTCGGGTCCGAGGACGCCGAGGACGCGCAGGACGCGCAGCGGCTGTCGGTCGAGGACATCGACTCCGCTGTCGAGGACCGGCCGGAACCGCCGGCCCAGCGAGCCAGCTAGCACCCTCGGACACGGTCATGGGCTTCGAGGTCTCGCTGCGCCGAGCGATCGCCGTCTTCCGCATCGCCTCGTTGGTCTATGCCGGCATCGTCATCCTGCACAACGAGCGCACCTACGACCGGCCCTACCTGGGTTGGTGCGCCTACGCGATCATGGTGATCTGGACGGTTGTCATCACCGCTGCCTACGCCCGCGGCGGCATGCGCCGGTGGCCGTGGCTGGCTGCGGACCTGGCGATGGGGGCCGCGCTCGTCCTGGCCACCGGGCTGATCGAGTCGCACGGCGAGATCGTCCGCGGCGCGCAGACGGTGTCGGTCACCTGGTCGGTGGTCCCGGTGGCCGCCTGGGCGGTGGCCTGGGGGCCGGTCGGCGGTGTGAGCGCGGGCCTGGTGATCTGCCTCGCCGACGTCCTCGAACGCGGGGCGTTCACCGTCACGTTGGCAAGCAACTGCGTCTACGTACTCATCACCGGTCTGTGTCTCGGTTACCTCGCTCACTTCGGCAAGCGGGCCGAGCGGGCGCTCAACGAGGCGACGGAGAAGCAGGCGGCGACGGCCGAGCGGGAGCGGCTGGCCCGTGACATCCACGACAGCGTCCTGCAGGTGCTGGCGCTGGTGCAGCGCCGCGGGCTCGAGATCGGCGGCGAGGCGGCGGAGCTGGCGCAGCTGGCAGGCGAGCAGGAGGCTGCGTTGCGGGCGCTGGTCGGTGCGCCTCCGCAGGGCCGGGTCGAGGGTGAGCCGGTCGACCTGCGCGAGCTGCTCGTGGTCAGGGCGAGCAGCCAGGTGGAGCTGTCCACGCCGGCGACGCCGGTGATGCTGCCGCAGAACTACGCCGACGAGCTGGCCGCGGCCGTCGGAGCCGCCTTGGACAACGTTCGCAACCACGCGGGGGACTCGGCGAAGGCGTGGGTGCTGGTCGAGGACGAGCCGTCGCAGGTGGTGGTGACCGTGCGCGACGACGGGGTGGGGATGTCGCTGTCCCGGCCGCTGCAGGCGGCCGGCGCCGGGCGACTCGGACTCTCCCAGTCGATCCGGGGGCGGATCTCCGACCTCGGAGGTGAGACAGTCATCACGTCAGCACCCGGAGAGGGGACGGAGATCGAGCTGCGGGTTCCGCGCCCGGCGCCCGAACCTCCGCGGCAACGACGCAGGGCGCGGTTCGGACGCGCTGAACCGGAGAGGCAATCGTGAGCACACCGAGCGTTCCCACACCGCCCGGCCCGAACGCACCGGACGGCCGGATCACGGTCATGGTCGTCGACGACCACCCGATCTGGCGGGACGGGGTGGCGAGGGATCTCCAGGAGGCCGGCTACCGGGTGGTGGCGACGGCCGGTGACGGCGAGGCCGCCGTACGCATCGCTGCCGCCGCTCGCCCCCAGGTGCTGGTCGTCGACCTGCAGATGCCCAAGCTGTCCGGGGTTGAGGTGACCCGCCAGGTCATTGCCGCCAACCCGGCGGTACGGGTCCTGGTGCTGTCTGCCAGCGGCGAGCAGTCCGACGTGCTCGAGGCGGTCAAGGCCGGCGCCCTCGGCTACCTCGTGAAGTCCGCCAGCCGGGAGGAGCTGATCAACGCGGTCGGCCGGACGGCCGCCGGCGAGACGGTGTTCACACCCGGCCTCGCCGGGCTGGTGCTGGGGGAGTTCCGTCGGCTGGCCACGAACGGCCCGGACACCAGTGAGCCGGCGCCGGTGCTCACCGAGCGCGAGACCGAGGTGCTGCGGCTCATCGCCAAGGGCATGACCGCCAAGGCCGTTGCGGAGAAGCTGTTCATCTCCCACCGCACTGTGCAGAACCACGTCCAGAACACGCTGAACAAGCTGCAGCTGCACAACCGGGTCGAGCTGGTTCGTTACGCCATCGAGCAGGGTCTCGACGACTGACATGGCCCGGCCCACGGTCGAGATCGACGGCTGCCGCGAGGCGCAGCGCGTCCTGCTCGCCCGCGTGCTGACCCTTGACGACGCCGTGCTGCGCCGACCGAGCCTGCTGCCGGGCTGGACGGTGGGACACGTCCTGGGCCATCTGACCAGCAATGCCGACAGCGTCGTACGACGGTTGCGCGGGGTGATCGAGGGCCGGGTGCTCGACCAGTACGTCGGTGGTGCCGGCGGCCGCGCGGCAGAGATCGAGCAGCTGGCGCGGCTGCCGTACGCCGAGATGCTGGCCGGTCTGCAACGCTCCTCGGCCGAGGTCGACGGCATCCTCGGCGAGGTCCCGGACGACGGCTGGGACCGGCTGAGCCGCTCGGTCAGCGGGTCGCTCGTGCCCGCCCACCAGGTGGTGTTCTCGCGCTGGCGCGAGGTAGAGGTACATCACGGCGACCTCGGGCTGGGCCACACCCCGGCGGACTGGCCGGAGGCCCTGGTCACCCGCTGGATGCCGGGAGCGCTGGCCGGACTGGCCGACCGCGCCGACCCGACCGCGCTGGTCGCCTGGGTGGCGGGCAGGGGCCCGGCGCCGGAGCTCGCGCCCTGGGACTGAGCCGTCGCGGAATACTTGCGAACGCAAACATCTTGTACGGAGCAAGGTCGTTGAAGCATCAACGACATGGATCGTACGAGGAGCACGACATGACCAAGACCGCGACCAGCCAGGTAGCCCTGCACCCGCTGCTGTCCGAGCGCTGGAGCCCGCGGGCGTTCGACGTCGCTCACGACGTCAGCGACGCCGAGGTCACCGCGCTCCTCGAGGCGGCCCGGTGGGCAGCGTCGGCCGCGAACACCCAGCCGTGGCGGTTCCTCGTCACGCGCCGCGGAGACGCCGACTTCGAGCACCTCGTCGACGTCCTCGCCGGCGGCAACCAGGTGTGGGCCAAGCATGCCAGCGCCCTGGTGCTGGTCGCCGCTGAGACCACCGACGAGAACGGCAACGCCCGCAGCCACGCCCTTTACGACACCGGTCAGGCCGTCGCCCAGCTCGCAGCTCAGGCCCAGCACGAGGGTCTGGTCACCCACCAGATGGGTGGCTTCGACGCGCTACGGGCAGCGCAGGAGTTCGACCTGCCGGTCAATCTGACCCCTGTGGTCGTCATCGCCGTCGGCCAGCACGACCCGTCGGCGCTGCTCCCGGAGCCGTTCGCGGCTCGCGAGACCGCCCCGCGGACCCGGCTGCCGCTCGAGGACCTGCTGCTCAGCAGCGGCCACTCCGCCCGCAAGGCCGCCTGATTCATCGGCCATTCTGTTAGCCCACCGCGGTGCTGGAGCTCCCCGAGGACGCTCGCTGGGGGACCTGCGGTGGAAGCGTTCAATGACCATGCTCGGCGCGGTCTAGGTGTAGTGACCGGGGACGGCTAGGCAGCGACCATCGGTTCTCGGCCGCCCTGATGGCGATTCACTATCGGCGAACGGTCAGTGGCTGCGGTACGCGTCTGAGCGGGCGAACACGCCGACGACCGAGGGTCGTGCAGCCATGCGGTCGAGGCGCAGCCGGTGATGGCCCGCTCCACAGGCACTTAGTGCCGCTTGACCATCTCCGAGCGGCGACGACGTCCTGGCCTTGGTTACCGGCGGCCCTACGAACCGAGGATGTTGACGGCCCTGGCGATGACCAGCCCGATGATCACCAGCGCGACCCCGGATTGCAGCGCCATCAGCAACTTGGTCCAGCGGCGGAGCGGCAGCGTGTCCGTCGGTGAGAATGCCGTCGCGTTGGTGAACGAGACGTAAAGGTAGTCGCCGAAGCGCGGGTGCCAATCGTCCGGGGTCAGCTCGGGCATCGTCATCTGCGGGAACAGCAGGTCGGGGTGGGCCGGGGTGCCCTGCGCCCGCAGGAACGGACCGCCCCGGTCAAGTTCCCAGTACCACAGGGCGAACGCGATGATGTTGGTGAGGTAGATCTCGGCGCCCACGGCCAGCAGGTTCGAGGCGTGCGTGGTGTTGTGCCGTCCGTACAGGATTTCGGTGACGAACACGACCGCGCTGGTCACATTGCTCAAGGTGATGGCGGCCACCAGGACCAGACTCGCCGTGCGGACCCACCGGGAGTGCCGGCGCAGCCGCACCGGGTTGGCCACGATCAGCAGCACGAGCAGGACGCTCTCGAGCGCGGGCAGCAGCCACGAAGGGCCGAGCGACAGCCGCTCCGGCAGCGCCAGCTGCATGGCCATGGCCGCGACGATCGCGACGGTGACCGGCAGGCGATGCTCACCATCGGTACGCCGCAGCCAGCCCGGAACCTTGAAGTCCTCCGCGGCACGGTTGGCCCCCGACAGCACGGCAACAAGCTCGCGGTCGAGTGTCTTGCGCAGGCCGAGCCTGCGACCGATCACCGGGTCCCTTTCGTTCGCCTTGCTCGTCATCAGTGTGCTGCGGAAGGCCGATAGCGACCCCTCGGCTCGCCAAGGTCGTGTCACTTCATCATCGGTGACCAGCGCGACGCGCCGCCCTCGATGGAAGCCGGCCGGCCGGGTGGGACCGACGCCGTGAACGCCCTGTCCTTGGCCGCGGACAGGGCGACGTGACGCTCATCGGCCCTTGCGTCTCCACGACGAGGAGTCCTACCATCCCGGCAAACCACGTGCTCCAAGCATCGGGGGCCGATATGTCAGCGATTCGGATCATGGGCAACGCGGCGACGGCGCTGCTCATGCTCGTCGGGGGCACTGCCATCCTCGCCGTCTCGACCGGGGCATCCGCGGCTGGTGCCGCAGCGGTGCCGATCTGCCGCACGACAGCGCTCAGAATCACCCTGGACAGTCCCGACGGCGCTGCTGGTCACTTTGCCTACCGACTACATCTGAAAAATGTCGGCAAAGCCACGTGCTCTCTCCACGGGTACCCGCACGTAGCCTTCGTCGCCGGGAAAGATCGACACCCAGTTGGCCGCTCCGCCGCCTGGGTCGACTCCCGCGGGCCACACTCGGCAGTGCTTGTGAAGCCGGGCGGCCAGGCCTCGGGCAACCTGACGATCACCAACCGATTCGTCTACGGGCCGGTGTGCCACGCCACCCCGGTGACGGCGTTACGCATCCTCCCGCCCGGCAACAAGCGAGTCGCGTATCTGAAGTGGCCCGCAGTTGCCTGCTCGAACCACGCGGCTCCCTTGCTATCAGTGACCCAGGTCGTCGCTGGCTCCCACGGTGAGTTCTAAGGCGCGCGGGAAAGGCCTCAGCCTCAGAGGTCGAATGGCAACCGGATCCTGTGCAGCTTGCTGCCGTGGTCGGCGGTCGGGTCACCAAACGCACCTCTGTCCCGAGTTCGCATTCCGCGCTGCGCAGCTGCTGTCCTGTAGCAGCGAGAGTCGCGATGCGTGAGGTCGAGCTCGTCTTCGTCGGCGGGTGGGCAGCGTTCTGGCTGTACTGGCTCGTTGCGGCCCTTTCCATGAAAAAGGGCCGTGTCCCGTGGGCTCGCGAGTTGCCCATCAGAGCGACAATCGTTGTCCTTGTGATCCTCTTGATCCGTGTTGGAGCTTTTCGGCACCCGGGCGTTAAGACAGATCCGTGGCGAGTTGGCGTCGGACTCGTCATGTTCGCGCTCGGGCTGGGCTTCGCGATCTGGGCCCGCATCCACATTGGGCGCAACTGGGGTACCCCGATGACGCAGAAGGATGAGCCGGATCTGGTGGTAACCGGCCCGTACCACCTTGTTCGTCATCCGATTTACTCGGGAATATTGGTCGCGGGCATGGGAACCGCCGTCGCACTGAGCTGGACATGGCTCAGCGCTGTGGTCCTGGCCGGGATCTACTTCGGCTACAGCGCGATTGTCGAGGAGCGTTACCTGACCGAGCAGTTCCCGAATACCTACCCTGTGTACAAGCGCTCGACCAAGAGGCTCGTGCCATTCCTCTTCTAAAGGGACTTACTGCGTCAGCGTTGGTAGCGTTCGACCCTCGCGGGACGCGAAGTGCGGGCCACACGCCAGTCCAGTACGGGCGTTCGGGCAGCAAGAACAACACTTCCTGCCGAGGTCACGCACGCTGAGCGCGGAGCTAAGCGCCCGGCGCCAGGATCTCGATCCGTACGGTGGCCAGCCCCGAGTTGCCGATGGCGATTGCTGCGGCGTGGGACAGGTCGAGGATCCGGTTGCCGACGTAGGGGCCGTGGTCGTTGACGATCACGTTGACCGCGATGTTGTTGGCCAGGTTCGTCACCCGTACGACGGTGCCGAGCGGCACGACCTTCATGGCGGCGGTGAGGAGCTCCGGGTTGAACGGGATGCCGCTCGAGGTCGGCCTGCCGGCGAAGTCGTCGCCGTACCACGACGAGATGCCGGTCAGGGTCTGGCCGGTCGGGTGGTAGCCGGCCGGGTAGTTGCCGCCCGCGGCGAGGAGGACCTGCAGCAGTGAGGATTGCTGGGCCAGGGCTGCCTTGCCGGCTGCGGTCATTGTCGGGCTCATGGCAAGGGTGAGCTGGTTGGACTGTGCGTCCAGCTTGGCCTTGGCCGCGGCCAGTCTGGCCAGCTTTGCGGCCGCGGCCGCCCTGGCCGCCTTGTCCGCCCTGGCCGCGGCAGCCTTCGCCTGTGCGCGAAGAGCAGCCTGCAGCTGGGCGATCAGCTGGCGGGCCTGGTCCTGGTCCGCGTAGACGGCGGCGGCCTGCAGCACCAGAGCGTGGCGTGCCTTGTCGGCGCGCACGGTCAGCGCGGTGAGCCGGGCTCCTTGGGCGTCCGCCCTGGCCAGCGCCGACTGGCTCTGACCGACCGCGGCCGTGCCCACGCTGACCAGGCCGGTCATCTCGCCGGGGTCGATGACGAGGGACTCGATGTCGGGCAGTCCCTGCGGTGGCGCCTGCTCGTACATCTGGGCTGCCGTCGCCTGCAGGTCCGCCTGCGCCTTGGCTTGCTCGGCCGCGACCGAGTCGAGCGTGCTGCGCAGCGAGACCGACTTGCCCGCGGCCGCCAGAACCGCGCTCGCGGCGCGCTGGGCCTTGGCGCTTGCAACGTCGAGCCGGTGCTGGAGCGAGGCCATGTCGACGGCGCTCACCGGGGGAGCCGCCGCATGGACCGGCTTCTTGGCGGCGGTCGGCGCGGCCGATGCGCCGCCAGCCGAGCCCGACACGCCGAGGACCGCGCCCACCGCGAGGACGGCGACGGTGCGGGCGAGCCGGCGCTCGCCGGCAGCACCACCCGCAGCGTGCGAGCGGGCCGGAGGCCGTACCGAATCCATGCTGTCCACGTTCATCCGTCGGCGCTCGAGGAACGCGGCTTGACCACGGTCGACGCTGTCGGTTCGGACGTGAGGCGGGACGGCGGGGCCAAGGCAAGGCATGATGCGTACCGACAGTTGCGACGGGCCGAGCCCTCAGCCCGCCGCCGAGCACGTCCCCCGACATGACGAAACACATGAGCAAGGAGATCCTGATGCGCATCGGTGTCCTGACCGGCGGCGGAGACTGCCCCGGACTCAACGCCGTGATCCGCGCCGTCGTCCGCAAGGGCGTCGGCGTCTACGGCCACGAATTCGTCGGCTTCCGCGACGGATGGCGCGGCCCGCTCGAGGGCGAGACCATGACCCTCGGCATCGACCAGGTGCGCGGCATCCTGCCCCGCGGCGGCACCATCCTCGGCTCCAGCCGGACCAACCCGTTCAAGATCGAGAACGGGGTCCAGCGGATCAAGGACAATCTGGCCAGCCTCGGGATCGACGCGCTGATCGCGATCGGCGGCGAGGACACCCTCGGCGTCGCGAAGAAGCTGCACGACGAGGGCGTCAAGGTCATCGGCGTCCCCAAGACGATCGACAACGACCTCGGCGCGACCGACTACACCTTCGGCTTCGACACCGCCGTCAACATCTGCATGGAGGCCATCGACCGGCTGCACACCACGGCCGAGAGCCACCACCGGGTGCTCATCGTCGAGGTCATGGGCCGCCACGCCGGCTGGATCGCCCTGCACGCCGGCATGGCCGGTGGCGCCAACGTGGTCCTGCTGCCCGAGCGGCCGTTCGACATCGACGCGGTCTGCGACTACGTGATGCAGCGCTTCGCCAGCCACTACTCGCCGATCATCGTGGTCTCCGAGGGAGCTCAGCCGGCCGAGGGCACGATGACCCTCGTGTCCGGCGAGCTCGACGCCTTCGGCCACGTCCGCCTCGGTGGCATCGGCGACATCCTGGCCAAGGAGATCGAGGCCCGCACCGGCAAGGAGGCGCGCGCGACCATCCTCGGTCACGTGCAGCGCGGTGGCACGCCGACCGCGTTCGACCGGGTGCTCGCGACCCGGTTCGGCCTGCGCGCGATCGACGCGGTTCAGGAAGGCCAGTGGGGCACCATGGCTGCCCTGCGGGGCACCGACATCATCTCCGTCGGTCTTGACGAGGCGACCGCCGAGCTCAAGACCGTTCCCAAGGAGCGGTTCGAAGAGGCCGAGGTCTTCTTCGGCTAGACCAGCAGCTCACTACGGGCCGTCCACCAGTCACTGGTGGACGGCCCGTCGCTGTTGCAGCGTTCAGCTGCCGAGGTGTGAGTCGGGCAGCCGGGTCACCGCCGCGACCGTAGCGAGCATCGGGACGAGCAGCGCCAGGGTCCAGGTCAGCCCGATACCCTCCGCCACCCAGCCGATCACTGCCGGGCCGAGCAGGATCCCCGCGTACGTGAGCGTGGTGAAGCGCGAGACGAAGGTGGCGGCGCCGGCTCCCTTCTCGCCCTCGTGGCCGACCGCGCTGAAGATCATCGGGACCAGCACCGACGTGCCGAGCCCGCAGATGGCGAAGCCGGCGATGGCGCTGGCGGGATGCTGGCCGAAGACTGCGAGGGAGTAGCCGGCGGTGCCGACGATCGCGCCGGCGGTGAACAGCCGCGGGTCGCCGAACCGGCGCCTGAACCCGTCGCCGACGACGCGGCCGGCTGTCTGCGCCGCGGTGTAGCCGGTCACCGCGAGGGAGGCGACCGCCAGCGAGGCCCCACGGTTGTCGTGCAGGTAGATCGCACTCCAGCCGTACGCAGCGCCGTCGCAGACCATCAGCGCTGTTCCGGTGAGACCGAGCCTCAGCACGGTGCGGGTCCAGCCCACCCGCCAGCCGGCGAGCAGCCGGCGTCGCTGCTCGCGCCGGTTCAGCCGTGGCTGGCGCGCCTCTACCGGCGTCGTTCCGAGCAGCGGGCCCACCAGCAGACCGCCCACGATGACCACTGCGGCCACCCCGGCGAACTGCGCGGTCGGAGCGACTCCCGCGTGGATCACCACGGCGCCGGCCAGCGACCCCACGACCGCACTGATGCTCCATGCGGCGTGGCAGCCGCTGAGGATCGGTCGGGACAACCGACGCTCGACCGTGACCGCGTGAGAGTTCATGGCAACGTCGAGCGTCCCGTGCAGGGCGCCCATGAGCACCAGCGTGACGGCAAACACTGGCAGGCCGCCGGCGGCACCGATCAGCACGAGGGACAGCGGCAGGGCCACCAGGTCGATCCGGATCAGCCGGGTCACCCCGATCCTGGTGACCAACGGCCCGACGAACTGCATGGCGACCAGGGCCGCGGCGGCGAACAGCATGCCGATGGCACCGAGCTCACCGGTGCTCAGGTGGTGGGCGTCCTTCAGCGCGGGGATCCGGATGATGTACGTCGACAGGGTCAGACCGTTGAGGAAGAACACCGCCGTCACCGGCCAGCGGCTGGCTCCGCCTGCGACAGGCAGCGCCGGGGGAGCAGGCTGCGCGGCCGTACCGAGTGCAGTGTCCTGTGCCGTCATGCGCCGACCTTTCAGCAACGTCGCGACGAGTCTTCCCTCATCCGACGAACGATGCTCGACCATTTCGACACCGCCGGGTCGTCCCGCATCGCGGTAATGCCTCGCAGCCGGTTGCCCTGCCTAGTTACGCTGTACGGCGTGACCGTGCTGCCTGACTCCGCCCTGACCACCCCGCTCCCGACTGCTGCCCCGGCGGGCGACTGGCGCGCGCTTCCCATCGCTCAGCAGCCGGCCTGGCCCGACCTGGCCGAGCTGGGTGCTGTCGCTGCCGAGCTGTCCTCGTTGCCGCCACTGGTGATGCCGTCGGAGTGCGACACGCTGCGCACCCGGCTGGCCAGCGTGGCCCGCGGTGAGGCCTTCCTGCTCCAGGGCGGTGACTGCGCCGAGACGTTTGCGGCGGCGACCTACGACCAGATCCGCGACAAGATCAAGACGCTGCTGCAGATGGCGGCCGTGCTGACCTACGGCGCCTCCGTGCCCGTGGTCAAGGTCGGTCGCATCGCCGGCCAGTACGCCAAGCCACGCTCGAGCGGCATCGAGAAGGTTGACGGCATGGAGCTGCCGTCCTACCGCGGTGACGCCGTCAACGACCTGTCCCGGTCGCTCGAGGCTCGCACACCGGACCCGCAGCGGCTGCTGCGCGCCTACCACTCAGCCGCCTCGACGCTCAACCTGATGCGGGCCTTCGCCACCGGTGGCGACGCCGACCTGCGGGCCGTACACCTGTGGAACAAGGACTTCGTCAAGCGTTCGCCGGCCGGGCTGCGCTACGAGCAGATCGCCGGCGAGATCGACCGGGCGCTGGCCTTCATGGCCGCGATCGGGATTGACCTCGACCGGGTCGGCACGGCCAAGGGCGTCGAGCTCTACTCCAGCCACGAGGCGCTGCTGCTCGAGTACGAGGCCGCGCTGACCCGCAGCGACGAGCACGGCCACGACTACGACCTGTCCGCGCACATGGTGTGGGTCGGCGAGCGCACCCGTGCCCTCGACGGTGCCCACATCGCGTTCGCCCAGCAGATCAACAACCCGATCGGGATCAAGCTCGGCCCGACGGCCAAGCCGGCCGACGCCATCGCCCTGGTGGAGGCGCTCGACCCCGACCGCACACCCGGCCGGCTCACCGTCATCACCCGCCTCGGCGCCCGCAAGGTCACCACCTTGCTGCCGCCGCTGGTCGAGGCAGTCGAGTCCACCGGTGCTCAGGTCGTCTGGACCTGCGACCCGATGCACGGCAACACGATCGAGTCCTCGACCGGCTACAAGACCCGCCGGTTCGACGACGTGCTGGACGAGGTCCGCGGCTTCTTCGAGGTGCACGAGTCGCTGGGCACGATCCCCGGCGGCATCCACATCGAGCTCACCGGCGAGGACGTCACCGAGTGCCTCGGCGGCGGCCAGATGCTCACCGACGCCGACCTGGCCGGGCGCTACGAGACGGCGTGCGACCCACGGCTGAACACCGGGCAGTCCCTCGAGCTGGCCTTCCTGGTCGCCGAGATGCTGCAGCGCCGCCGGTCCCGCCGGGCCTAGCTCGCCAGTTCTCCCCCTACGGCTGTCGCTTCCAGCGGCCCCCGTGCGGGCGAACCCCGCGACAGCGTGGACTCCTCGTGGCGTCCCAGCACCAGTTCGGGTCCATCCTTCGGCGGGGTTGCGCCGCCTGCGGGGTGGCTCAACGGGTGCCCGCCGGGCCTAGCTCGCCAGCAGCTCGAGCACGCGAGCCCAGGCGTCCGCTCGGGCAGCAGCGGCATAGGCCTCGGTGTCCGGCCAGAAGAACGCGTGCTGGGTGTCCGGGTAGGCCACCAGCTCGTAGTCGACGCCGGCCGCCTCGAGGGCTTGGTCGATCTGCCGGCGCTCAGCCGCGCCGATGAGCTTGTCGTCGTCGCCCACGAGGTAGACCAGCCGGCCGGTGATGCCGGGGGTGAGCTCGAGCGTGGCCGTCGGCCGGCTCAGCGGGATGTCGGTGGTGGGCAGCCAGCCCCCGTACAACACGGCGGTTCGCGACAGCGGCAGCTCGCAGGCGGCAAGGTAGGCCAGGTGACCGCCGGCGCTGAACCCGATCATCGCCACCTCCTCGATGTCCGGGTTCGCCAGCAGCCAGGCCATGGTCGCGGCGACGTCGGCCAGGGCATCCTGCCGGCCCATCCGGTGCAGCAGGGCGAATCCCTCGTCCCGACCGGCGTCGTTGCGCTCGAGCCAGTGCCCCGGTCCGGCGCTGCGGTGGTAGAACTCGGGCGCGACCGCGAGGTGGCCGGCCTCGGCGAGGTCGCGGACGATCCCCTCGATGTCCGGGTTCACGCCGAACAGCTCGTGCGCGACGATGACACCGACCGGGGACGGTGGCCCGGCCGGCCGGAAGGCGAGGGCCTGCATGGAGGTCCCGTCGGCAACGGTGATCCGGGCGGTCTCGGCTGTGATGGTCATGCCCCAGAGCCTGCGTCGCCCGGCGGCCGGCTGAATACGCATGCGGTTACCAGGCTGGCGCTGGGTAGGCTGCGCCCGTGACGCCGTACGGGGACCCGCAGGCACTCGGCGAGCTGCTGCGCTCGCGCCGGGAACGCCTTGCCCCGGCCGACGTCGGGCTGCCCACCGGGGACCGGCGGCGGACCGCAGGGCTGCGCCGCGAGGAGGTGGCCCTGCTGGCCAACGTCTCGACGGCCTACTACACGTTCCTCGAGCAGGGGCGTCCCGTGCGGCCTTCTCCACGCGTCCTCGACTCCCTGGCCGAGGCCTTGCAGCTGTCGGCACCGGAGCGCCAGTACCTCCAGCGCCTCGGCGCCGGGACGGCGAGCCCGCAGCCGGCCGCTGGTGCCGAGTGGCTCGACCCCGCCGTGATCGACCTGGTCGACCGGCTCGAGCCGTCGCCGACCCTGGTCAAGGGCCGGCGCTGGGACATCCTGGTCGCCAACCACGCCGCCAATGAGCTGTTCGCTGACTGGGCGGACCCGGCCGTCGAGTCCAACCTGGTTCGCTGGATGTTCACCACCGATCGGGCGCGGGAGGTCTACGTCGACTGGGAGTACGAGGCCAAGGCCATGCTCGGCCGGGTCCGCCTGGCAGCAGCCGGCCTCGGCGACGACAGCGACCTGGTGCAGCTGATCGACGAGCTCCAGCAGGAGAGCGAGCTGGTGGCCGCCTGGTGGCCGCTGCACGACGTCACGGCCATCGGGGGTGGCACGAAGCGGTTGCGCCATCCCCGGCTCGGACCGCTGGACTACCGGCACGTGGTGATGGCTGTCGCCGACAACCCCGAGCAGCGAATGGTGAGCTACACCGTCAGCCGGTGATCAGGCTCTCTCCTCGTGGACATCGGCCTCCATCCCAGAAGCCTGCCACCTCGGGCGGCCATCCGGTCATTCGGGTCAGCGCGGGCCATGATGGTGGTGCGCAGATCGCAGCATCAGTTCTCTCGTGGAGGTTGTCGTGGACAAGGGAAATCCCATTGCCTACTCAGGGCTGGCGCTCGGTACCCCGGTGGTCACCGGCGACCTCCAGCAGTTCGGCACCGTCGAGCACGTGCTCGAGATCCCGTCCGAGGACCTGTTCGACGGGCTGGCGATCTCGACCCCCGACGGTCTGCGCTTCGTCGACCGCGATCAGATCGCCGAGATCACCGACACCTGTGTGGTCTGCTCGCTGAGCAGCGAGGAGGCCGCTGCACTGCCAGCGCCGAGCGGGAACCCCGTGCTGCACGTCGACGCGCTGGCGGACTCCGGCGGCTCGATGCACGACCGGATCGGCCGGTTGTTCCACCGGCCGCAGTGGCTGACCGACTTCCCCGACGAGGACTGACCAGGGACCGATGCCGGACTAGCGGTCCTGCAGCGCCCGCAACAGCGCGAGGTCGCGGGTGTGGTCCTCCACAGTGCCCGGAGTCTCGATGAGTACGGGCACCTCGCGGGTCACCGGGTGCCGGAACAGCTCTGCGAACGGCTCGGCCCCGATCATGCCGCGACCGATGGACTGGTGCCGGTCGCGGTGCGAGCCGACGCCGTCCCGGCTGTCGTTGGCATGAATCAGGCCCAGTCGCCCGCGCCCGACCTGCTTGGCGAAGGCGGTGAGCAGCTGGCGCATGCCTCCGGGCTCGGACAGGTCGTGGCCGGCTGCGAACAGGTGGCAGGTGTCGAGACAGACGCCGAGCGCCGGGTGCCGGTCGTGGGCGTCGACGTAGCCGGCCAGCTCATCGACGGTCGCCGCCAGCGCCCCGCCGCCGCCGGCGGTGGGCTCGACCAGCAGCCGCGGGCCACCCGGCTGCGCCGCAGCAAGGTCCAGCAGCGGCAACAACAGCTCGCGGGAGTGCGCCAACGCCTCGGTCCGGCGTCCGGCGCTGACGTCGGACCCGGCGTGGAAGACGACGCCGGCTGCACCCAGCGCCTTTCCGCGTACGAGAGCGTGCTGCAGCGCAGCTGCCGAGTTGACCCTGGTCGTCTCGGCCGGTGAGCCGAGGTTGACCAGGTAGGGCGCGTGCAGGAACAGCGGTATCCCGTCCTTGGCCAGTCCGGCCCGCAGCAGCTCGTCCTGGCGAGGGTCACCGGGCGACGGCGCCCAGCCGCGGGGGTTGGTGACGAAGACCTGGATCGCCGAGGCGTTGATCTTGCGGGCATAGACCAGACCGGTCGTGGCCAGCCCGCCAGCGGTGAACACGTGCGCGCCGATCCGGGACGGCTTGCGTGGCGGCAACGGCTAGAAGATTCGGATCGTGACGACGGTGCCGTGCCGGCGGTAGGCGTTGTGACCGGGATCTTGGCTCAGGACGTGCTCGTTGCGGCCGCCGCGCAGGTCCATGACCTTGGCGACCATGCCGACGTTGGCCAGGGCCGCCTTGGCCTCGTTGACGGTCAGGCCGAACAGGTCGGGCACCCGGAACAGCTCGGCTCCCTTGGAGACGTACAGCGTGACCGTCGACGTGGTCTGAGCGGTCGCTGGTGGTTTCGGAGACTGTCGGATGACCAGGCCCTCGGCCACTGTGTCGCTGTACTCCCTGATCACGTTCGTGTGGGTGAAACCGTGGCCGGCCAGCTCGGCCTTGGCCGAGCTGAGCGACTGCTGCGCGACGTCGGGGACGGCGACCGGCGCCGGGCCGCGGGACACGACGACGCCGACTGCCGTGCCCGGCAGGAACGGGCCCGGTTTGGTGCTCCGCAGGACGGCCCCTTCTGGCTGGTCGGCGTTGTACTCCGAGCTGTGCCCGCCGAGCTTGAGGTGTACGGCCTGCAACGCTGTCGCCGCCTCAGCGAGCTGCATCCCGACGAGGTTGGCGGGGACGGCTACCGGTTCGGGACCCTTGCTCAGCGTGAGCAGCACGGACGTGCCGGTGCGGACCTGCACCTGCGGCTCGACGTCCTGGTCCATGACCGTGCCGGTGGCCTTGTGCGCGTCGTACTGGGGCAACGCGTAGGTGGGCTGGGCCAGCTGGTTGGCGGCGGCGAGGGCGTTGGCCGCCGCCCGGGTCCTGCCGGTGAAGTCGGGCATCGCGACGGTCGTGGGTGCTGCCGTCGTCTTGAGCCCCTGTGTGGGTGTGCCGGCGCCGGGGCTGTTGGCGCCGGGGCTGTTGGCGTTCTGGTTGTGCGCGCGGATCCCGAGGTAGGCGCCGCTCGCCCCGGCGATCAACGTGAGCAGGACCACCAGGATCAGCGCCAGCCGCCAGCCGCGCCACCAGGAGTGGCGGGGCGCTGCCTCCTCGGCCGGGTCCTGCGGCGGTGGCGGGGGCCAGTCCGGCGGGGAGACCAAGGTGTGCACAGGCGGAGCGCCGGGGTTGAGCACGGTCGTGAGGTGGGCACCCAGCACCTGTGTCGGCTGGGTGAGGTCGAGCGGCTCCGGCGGCAGCAGGCGCGCCGCTGCCTCGAGCTGGGCCAGCAGCTCGGCAGCCGATGGCGGCCGGTCGGCCGGGTCGCGCTGCGTGGCGTCGAGGACCAGGGCGTCGACCGCACCCGGCACCTCCGGGCGGGCCAGCGAGGGCGCCGGGACCTGCTCGTTGACGTGCTTGTAGACGATGACCATCGGGGTCAGGCCGTCGTACGGCGGCCGACCGACCAGCAGCTCGTACAGCACGATGCCCGCAGCGTAGAGGTCGGTGCGCGGGTCGGCGACCCCCCGCTCGATCTGCTCGGGAGCGAGGTAGGCGGCGGTGCCGATCAGCAGTCCGGTGGTCGCGGTGGTGCGCGACACCGTGATCGCCCTGGCCAGTCCGAAGTCGGCGACCTTGATCCGGCCGTCGCCGGCGATCAGGACGTTCTCGGGCTTGATGTCGCGGTGGACGATGCCGGCCCGGTGCGCCGCGTCCAGCGCTGCCAGGATCGGCTTCATCACGTCGAGCGCCTGCCGCGGGGACAGCCGTCCGCGGTCCCGGATCAGGTCGCGCAGGGTGGCGCCGTCGACGTACTCCATCACCAGGAAGACGACCCCGTTGTCGCTGCCCTGGTCGAACACGGCGACCACGTTGGGGTGCGACAGCCGGGCCGCAGCCTTGGCCTCACGGGTGAACCGGGCCACGAAATCGGGGTCCTCGGCCAGCGAGGAGTGCATGACCTTGATGGCGACCGGGCGGTCCAGCCGGATGTCGACCCCGCGGTAGACCGTGGCCATCCCGCCGCGGGCGATGCGCTCCTGGACCCGGTACCGGCCGTCGAGCACCCGCCCTACGAGCGCGTCAGCGAGGGTCGTGTCCACGCTGGCGATCCTACGTTCCGGCGGGCTCGGCATCGGTCAACCACGGCTTCGGCTCGCCCACCAACTTGGGGGTACGGGACGCCGCCGCACGCTCAGTGGCTGAACTGGTGCCGCAGCCGCAGCACTGACCTGACGTAGACCTTGGTGTCGGCATACATCCCCCTGGACATCACCGACTCGATGCCCTGGTAGTAGCCAGCGATGGCCTTGTCCAGCGGCGCTGCCCGCACGAGCGCGTTCAGCAGGGCCACTCCCGCGGTGATGTTGTCGGCCGGGTCGAGCAGGTCGAGGTGACGTCCGACCAGGTAGCGGCTGATGTAGCGGCCGGTCGACGGCACGACCTGCATGACGCCGATCGCGTTGGCGGGGGAGACCACCCGTTGCTGGAACCCCGACTCCTGCCAGCCGATCGCGAGTGCCAGTGCCGGGTTGAGGCCCCACGCGTGCGCCGTACGGATGATCATGGCTCTGGTCTGAGCCCTGGTGGGCTGTCGGTGCCGGGCGAGCGCTGCCCGGTTGTGGTCGGCCGCGGCAACCGTCGAGTCCGGGTAGGTGCGCCCGGCAAAGCTGTTGTGCGGGTTGCTGACCTTGACCCGTACGGCGATCCGCAGCCGCTGGCCGACGAAGATCAGGTTGGTCGTGCGCAGGTGGTTGCGGCTGGCGATGGCAGCGACCGACACCTTGTAGTGGTTCGCGATCGCCGACAGGTAGTCGCCCGAGCGCACGGTGTAGGTGATGACCCGGGTGTGGGAGCTGGCAGCAGCCTTGTGCGTGCTGCTCGCGGTGTGGGTGCTGTGCTTTGCCGGACGCGGACCGGCGGCCGGGATCAGCAGCTTCTGCCCGGCGATGATCAGCGAGCTGTTGGCCGGGATGTGGTTGAGCTGCCGCAGCTTGCTGACGGTGGTGTGGTGGGTCACCGCCAGCTGGGACAGGGTGTCGCCGCTGTGCACCCGGATGGTGGCGGTCCGACCGACGGCAGCAGTCGCGATCAAGGCGATGGCCACGGGTACGGCGGCCAGCCGGATCATTCGGGAGCGCTCGTGCGGGGAGGACATGTTCAGCGACGCTAAACCCCTGTGGCCGGTGTGGCAAGTGGGACTGGTGGGACAAATGTGCTATTTGTCCGTTCCGGTGGACCCGGGTCCGCGGGCTAGATTGCCCCCACGCCGTTGCTGACCCGGAGGACGCTCATGACTGACCCCGCCCACACCGCCGACCCGGTTCGCTGGGGGTTCATCGGGGCGGGGCACATCGCCAGCAAGGCGTTGGGACCCGCTGTGCGGGCCTCGTACAACGGGGTTCTGAGCGCGGTCGGAGCCCGCGACATCGCTCGCTCCCAACAGCTCGGCGAGACCTTCGGGCCGGCGATCGGCACCCCGGTTGCCGCCTACGGCTCGTACGACGCGCTCCTCCAGGACCCCACCGTCGAGGCCGTGTACATCTCCCTCGCCAACGACGCGCATGCGCCATGGTCCGAGCGGGCGCTGGCGGCCGGCAAGCACGTCCTGTGCGAGAAGCCGTTGTCGACGTCGGTGGCCGAGGTCGACCGGCTCACCGCCGCGGCGACCACGGCCGGACGCCACCTGGTCGAGGCCTCGTGGTACCGCTGGCACCCTCGCGTCCGCATGGCCCAACGGCTCCTCGCCCAGGGGGCGATCGGCACCGTCCGCCACGTGACCTCCGTCTTCACCTTCGACGGCGTCGCTGCCGGCAACTACCGGCTGGACCCGACGCGCGGCGGCGGCGCGGTCTACGACATCGGGCACTACGCGCTGTCCGGCGCCCTCTGGGCCTTCGACGCTGCGCCGTACGAGGTGGTGGCCAAGCAGGACATCGGACCGACCGGGGTCGACCTCACCACTGACGCAGTGCTGTCCTTCGACGCCGGCGACGCCCAGGTGCACGTGTCCATCGCGGAGACACCGCGGCAGGCGCTGATCATCACCGGCGACGACGGTGAGCTCGAGCTGCGGGGCAAGGCCTTCGGCGCAGGCCTGTCCGACCCGGTCGAGCTGTGGCTGTCCGTCGGCGGCAAGGGCACCGAGAGGTTCTCCTTCGACGGGGTGGACGCCTACCGGTTGATGCTCGAGGAGTTCTCGGCGGTCATCCGCGGTGAGGACGGCTGGTTGCTGCCGTTGGCCGAGACCAGGGCGAACGCCGCGCTTACCGACGCCTGCTTCACCTCCGCCCGCGCCGGCGGTGCCCCGGTCGACCCGAGGTGAGCTGTCGGCGGAGCTAGACCGCGCGCCGCGGCAGGCCGGCCAGGCTGTGCGGCGCCGGCACGAACGTGTCGGGTGCGGCCGCACGGCCGAACAGGTAGCCCTGCCCCCACTTGCAGCCCAGCGCGACCAGCCGCTCGGCCTGGTACTCGGTCTCGATGCCCTCGGCCACGATGTCCAGGCCGTTGGCCTCGGCGATGGAGACAACGGCGGCGACGAGTGCGTGCGCCGACCGGTCGCCGAGGCTGGCGACGAAGGACCGGTCGATCTTCACGATGTCGATCGGCAACCTGCCCAGGGCGTGCAGTGAGCTGTAGCCCGTACCGAAGTCGTCGAGAACGATGCGAAAACCCTTGTCCCGCAAGGTTTTCAGGGCGTTGAGGGCGTCGTCGTCCACGGCGATGCTCTCGGTGACCTCGAGCCACAGCTGTTGCGGGTCGAGCCCGTCGACCAGCGCCTCGTCCAGTGCTCGGCTGAGGTCGGGCGTGCGCAGCTGTCTGGCCGAGACGTTGAGTGACACGTCGATCGGTACACCGGCGGACCGCCAATCGCGCAGCTGACCAGTCGCCAGCTCGGCGAGATGGCGGCCGATGTCGATCAGGTGGCCGGTCTTTTCCGCTACCGGGATCCACGACGCCGCCGAGATCATCTCGCCTTCGCAACGCCAGCGGGCCAGGGCCTCGTAGGCGATCGGGTGGCGGTCGGACAGTGCGACGATCGGCTCGTAGTGCAGCACTATCTCGTCGTTGTCGAGGGCCTTGGCGAGCCGGCGTTCCAGGCCCCGGGTCCGTAACAGCTCGGCGCGCATCCAGTCGTCGAAGTAGGCGACGCTACGGCCGCCGCCGGCCTTGGCCCGGTGCATCGCGATGTCGGCGTCGTGCAGCAGGCCGTCCGCATCGCTGCGGCGGGACTCCGCCGGTCGGCTGCCGACGCCGACGGACACGGTGATGGTGTCGGTGAACCCGTTCAGCTGGTACGGGAGGTGAAGCGCGGTCAGAACGCGCTGGGCGATGTCGGCCGGGGAGCCCTCACCGCCTATGACCACCACGGCGAACTCGTCGCCGTCGACCCGTGCCAGCAGGGACGAAGCGGGCAGGATCGCCTGCAGCCGCTCCGAGATCGCCTGCAGGATCCGGTCCCCGACCGGGTGACCGAACGAGTCGTTGACCGCACGCATGGAGTCGACGCCGAGCTGCAGAACCGTGATCGGCAGCGGCGGACCGGACAGGGCGTCCTCGAGCAGGTTGCGCAGCTCCGAGCGGTTCAGCAGACCGGTCAGCTCGTCGTGGGTGGCTCGGTAGAGCACGGCCTGCTCGGCGGCGTCGCGCTGGGCCGCAGCATTGGTGATGCCGTACACGGCCTCCACGAACGGTTGTTCGTGGGCGTGCTCGTGCAGCAACGTCTCGGCCTCGGGCAGCAGCTCGATCGCGCTGGCGGTCATGCCCTGGTGAGCCAGATCCGCCAGGGCGGTCTCCCGCACGATCTGCGCCTCCCGATTGCGCGTGGCTGCCGCCTGCCTGCGACCGACGATGACGATCAGCGCCAGGAACAGGGGGATGAGGACCCAACCGTTGAGCTGCTCGGCGAGAGCGGGGTCCGGGCTGGTGGCAAATCCAACCACTGTGACCAGCGCGGTGATGGCTACGGCCGCGAACAGAGCCGCCAGGTCGAGGTTGTTCCCGACCCGGATCAGCGTCCGCAGGACATAGCCGAAGCTCACCACGACGAACGGGATCGTCAGCAGTGGCGGCAACGGCCCGTAGACCGGCCAGCCGCCCTCCAGGTGGTGGGTGTAGACGAGGTCGGTCGTTGGCCAGAGGATCAGCCGAGCCACGACGCCGGACAGGCACAGGGCCACGATCCAGGCCGGCGCCCGACGCCGTGCCAGGGCCGCGGTGAGGAAGACCGCTGTCACCGGTAGCAGTGAAGCAGCGACGTAGCGGATGAACAGCAGGCGCTCCAGTCCTGGCTCCAGGTGGTGGTTGAGGATCAGCGCGTTGGCGCCGATCAGCACCGCCACCAGGGCGGCGCACGTGCCCGTCCACCGGGGCAGGCGGCGCTCGCGTGCCCAGCTCGCCACCCAGAACTGCTCAGCCGCGACGGCTGAGGTAATGCCGGCCAGGATCAGCTGCCCGTCGATCGGGGACACGCCGGCGATCGCCATCACGCTCCTCGAGAGCTCCGCCTCAAACCCGCGCGCTGCGGGGAGGTCCGGAGTGAGTGCCCTGACCTTACTAGACAGCGTGTACAAAGTCGAACGTACTGTTCAGTAATAAATTCGCTGTATAGTTTCGAGCGTGACCGTGACCGAGGGAGTGACCGACCGCCGGGTCCGGCGCAGCCGGGCCGCCCTGCGCGCCGCGATGGTCGACCTGGTGTCCGATCGGGAGTACGAAAAGATCACTGTCGCCGACGTCCTGCTGCGCGCTGACGTCGCGCGCGGCACCTTCTACTCCCACTACGCCGACCGCGACGCCCTGTTCGGCGACGCGGTCGCGCACCTGACCGAACAGCTGGTGGGAGACGTCGCGGCGGTCGCGGCCAGAGGGACCGCCAGGCTGACCGGGCTCGGCGTCCGGGTCCTGTTCGAGCACGCCCGGCAGCATCGTGATCTCTACCTCGCCATGATTCACGGGGCCGCTGGCGGAGTGCCGCTCGACTCCTACGTCAACCAGCTGACGACGGCCTACAGCGCGTTGATGACCGAGAGCATCGCCGTCGTCGGTGTCACGCCGCGGATGCCGCTCGAGGCCATCGCCCGGTGCTGGGTAGGAGAGACGATCGCGCTGACCACGTGGTGGCTGCAGGAGAGTCCCGACCTGGGCATCGACGACGTGACCCGCATGCGCATGCACCTGATGACCGGTGGAACAACCTGGGCGGTCGGCCTCGAGCCGGGTCAGCTGAGCTTCGTCGACTCGCTCCCGACGCAGTGACCCCTGCGGGACTGGTCGGTTGTGGGACGCTTGCACGGTGAACGACATGACCGACACCGCAGCAGTCGCCGAGCTCGAAGCCCTCGTACCCGCCTGGTTGTCCCTTCCTGAGGTGGCCGAGCGGCTCAGGCTCCCGGTCAACCGGGTTCGCCAAGTCGTCGCCGAGCACAAGCTGGTGGCGGTGCGGCGCGGCGAGAACAACGCCCTCTACGTTCCCGCCGACTTCGTGCTGGACAACGGCGAGCTGCTCAAGGGTCTGCCCGGCCTGCTCAATGTGTTGTACGACAACAAGTACTCCGACATCGAGATCCTGCGCTGGCTCTACACTCCCGACGACAGCCTGCCGGGATCGCCCGCGCAGGCGCTGCTCGACGACCGGCGGGCCGAGGTCACTCGGCGCGCCCAGGCACTGGCCTTCTAAGCCAGCCACCAGGTGAGGGCGACCTATCTCCTGCTGCTCGCGGTCTGCTTGCTCGGGACGCTGCCGCTGGAGCTGGTGCTCCACGTGGGTGTCTACCGCCGCTGGCGTCGCCTCTGCCTGACGATCTCCTGCGTCGTGGTTCCGTTCCTGGTGTGGGACCTGTGGGCGATCGCGCACCACCAGTGGGCCTACGACCGGCGCCAGATCGCCGGCTGGATCCTGCCCGGCCGGTTACCGATCGAGGAGCTGCTGTTCTTCGTGGTCATCCCGATCTGCGCCGTGCTGACCTACGAGGCCGTCCGGGTCCGCCGGCCGGAGTGGTCGTTCGGGGACGAGCCGGACGAACCCGCGCCGGAGGAGCCGTGACCTACACCGGGATTGCGCTCGCGGTGGTCGCCCTCACCCTCGTCCTCGACGTCGCAGTGCTGCGCACACGGTTGGTGACCCGCCGGCCGTTCTGGCTCTCGTACGCGATCATTCTGGTGTTCCAGCTGCTGGTGAACGGCGTGCTGACCGGCCGTCGGGTCGTCACCTACGCCGGATCCGCGGTCCTCGGGTCCACGACGCCGCACCTGCTCGGGCACGGTCGCATCGGCTACGCGCCGGTCGAGGACCTGCTGTTCGGTTTCGCGCTGGTCACGCAGACCCTCGCCTGGTGGGTGTGGCTCGGGCGGCACGGGCCCGCACGAGACCGGGCACGGCGACGCTGAGCCGACGCGGCAGCCCGACCCCGACCCGCCGGTCGAGCACCCGGTAGTCGGCCTTCTCCACCTCGTCGAGGATGCCGGCGTAGAGCCTGGTCGCCGTGGTGATGCAGTCCCTGCTGGTCGGGTGGAGCAGCCGTACACCCGGGGCCGCGGAGCGGAAGATCTCCCGGGTACGGGCGATCTCGTACGCGAGCAGCCGCCTGATCCGGCCATCGACGACACCGTGCTCGAGGTGCTCCCTCGTGACGTCGAACTCGGCGAGATCCGCTTGTGGCAAGTAGATCCGGCCTCGGCGCAGGTCCTCGCCGACGTCCCGGATGAAGTTGGCGAGCTGGAAGGCGACCCCGAGGTCGCGGGCGTAGACGGCGGCCGGTTCTGCCATACCCGGTAGCGGCTCGAGCACGGGCACCATCTGCAGCCCGATGACGGCCGCGGACCCGTAGACGTAGCCCATCAGGTCCTCGAACGTCTGGTACTGCGTGACTTGCAGGTCCATCTTCATCGAGTCGAGGAACGCCTCGAAGTGCGCGAGCGGGAGGTCCCAGCGAGCGATGGTGTCGTGGATCGCCGGCAGCACGTCCTGTCCGTCGGCGTCGCGCTCGCCCTTGAGGAACCGGGTCGACCAGTCGTCGAGCCACTGTGCCTTCTGCTCGTCGCTCAGGGTGCTGTCGAGGTCGTCGACGATCTCGTCGGCGTAGCGGGCGAAGCCGTACAACGCGTGCACGTAGGGGCGCTTTGCCGGCGGGAGCAGCAAAGTAGCGAGGTAATAGGTCTTGCCGTGGGCCGCGTTGAGCCTCCGGCAGCGTTCGTACGAGGCCTGCAGCAGCGGGTCGGTGATGCCGGCCGCCGCCAGGTCGCGGCGGCTCACGTCGTCGGTCCGAGGATGCGCTCGGCAGCGAGTCGTCCCGAGACCAGGACCATCGGCACCCCCACGCCGGGCGTCGTTCCGGAGCCGGCGAAGACCACGTTGGCCAGGCCGGGCGCAAGGTTGGACGGCCGGAACGGCCCGGTCTGGCGGAACGTGTGCGAGGCCGCGAACGGCGCCCCCCGCTCCATGCCCCGCCGGCCCCAGTCGGCAGGAGTGGTGACCGACTCCACCTCGATGGCGTCGCCGAAGCCGACGTAGCCGGCCCGCTCGAGGGTGATCAGGCACTCCTCGCGGTAGCGGGGGCCGATGGTGGACCAGTCGATGTCGGCGTCGAGGTTGGGTGTGGGGAACAGGACGTAGTAGATCTGCTTGCCGGCCGGCGCGAGGGACGGGTCGGACAACGTCGGCGAACTGACCAGGAACGACGGGTCGGTCATCAGCGAGCCCCGGTCGATGATGTCGTCGAACACCGAACGCCAGCCCCGGCCGAAGTGGATGTTGTGGTGCGCGATCTTGCTGTAGGAGGCGCTGGAGCCGGCGAGCAGGAGGAAGCAGGACGGCGAGTAGGACATCGTCCGCAGCCGGCGCGGCGTCACCTCTGGCGGCAGCAACGTGCGGTACGCGACCGGCAGGTCCGGCGTGAGCACCACCGTGTCGCACGGGATCCGGTCTCCCTCGGCGGTGTGCACGGCCACCGCCCGGTCGCCGGCTAGCTCAACCTTGGTGACCGTGGTCCCGTACCGGAAGCTCACTCCGTGCTTCTCCGCGGCGCCGGCCAGGGCTCGGGGTAGCGCATGCATGCCGCCAGCGGGCGTGTAGACGCCGGCGACAGTGTCCATGTACGCGATGACCGCGTAGATCGCGAGGGCGTCGTACGGCGAGAGCCCGGCGTACATCGCCTGGAACGACAGCAGCCGCCGGGTGCGCTCGTCCTTGAGGTAGCTGCCCACCTTGGGGGCCAGCCGGCGGAAGCCGCCCAGTGCGGCGAGCCGAGCCAGCGACGGGCGGGCAAGGTCGAATGGGGAGTCGAGGTTGCGGTCGATGAAGTGCCGCATCTCCAGGTCGTACAGCTTGGTCACGAACGTGACGAACCGGCGGTAGCCCTGCGCCTCGGCCGGTCCGCAGACGCGGCCGATCTCCTCGGCCATGTCCTCGGTGCTGGCCCGGACGTCCAAGGTCGAACCATCGGGGTAGTAGGCGCGGTAGGCCGGGTCGAGCCGGGTGAGCTCGAGCCAGTCGTCGAGCTCTTCTCCAACGGCACCAAGGGTTTCCGCAACAATGTCCGGCATGGTGAGCACCGTGGGACCAGTGTCGAACGAGTAGCCGCCGAGCTCGAGCCGCCCGGCCCGGCCGCCCGGAACATCCGCTTGCTCGAGCACCAGAACGTCGCGGCCGGCACCGGCCAGGCGCAGCGCTGCGGCCAGGCCGGACAGCCCGGCCCCGACGACGACGACACGGTCGGTGGGGCCGGAAACGGTGCGCAACACGGCCTCCCTCGAAGTCGGTTCGGGGCTAACCCTAGGCTCGGCAGGCAACGCGTGCATCCCGAGGAGGCCTGGCCCATGACATCGCTTGATGGCCGGAGGTTCCGACCGCCCGACAACGTGACCGGCGGCGACGTCGGTGTCGACACCGAGTTCGAGTTTCACCAGGACGGCGACCTGGTCTGGGCACGCTACGGCGGAGGCCGGGTCCGGCTGGGATTCCTGGTCGGGACCAGCGACGGGAAGTACCTCGAGTTCCGCTACACCCAGCTGCTCAGCGACGGGACGACGGCCAACGGCTGGTCGCGGGACCGGATCGAGCTGCTCGAGTCCGGTGACATCCGCCTGCACGAGGCGTGGCGCTGGGAGTCGAAGACCGGCGCGGGCTCGTCCGTGCTCGTCGAGGTGTCAGGTGCTGCGAGCCGTGGAGATCTCGGCGAGCTCGGTGAGGACGCGAACGGCGCTACGGTCGAGACCTGGTGAGGCGAGCGCGGCCAGGGCGCTTCCGGCTCGTTCGGCGATCATCCGCTCGACCTCTGCCAGGGCCCCGGTCTCGGCGATGATCTCGCGCAGCGTCTCGACCTCGCCGGTGTCCAGGCCCGGGTCGCCGAGGTGGCGGCGGATGACCGCCGCCTGCCGCTGATCAGCCCTGGTCAGGGCCGCCGCGACGAGCACCGTGCGCTTTCCTTCGCGCAGGTCGTCACCGGCCGGCTTGCCGGTCTCGCCGGGGTCGCCGAAGACGCCCAGCACGTCGTCGCGCAGCTGGAAGGCCTCGCCGAGCGGCAGCCCGTACGAGCTCAGTGCGCCGGCGACCTCGGGAGAGCCGTCCGCAAGGGCGGCACCGATCAGCAGCGGCCCCTCGATCGTGTACTTCGCCGCCTTGTAGCGGGCAACGCGCAAGGCTCGCTCGACGGACACGCCGCCCATCGCCTGCTCGATGACGTCGAGATACTGCCCGGTCATGAGCTCGACTCGCATCCGGTCGTGCACGGGCTGGGCGCGCAGCAGGGCCTCGTGCTGCAGGCCGCTGCTGTTGAACATCTGCTCCGACCAGACCAGGCACAGGTCGCCCAGCAGGATGGCCGCTGCGACGCCGAACGACTCCGGGTTGCCGTGCCACCCGGCGACGCGGTGCAGTGACGCGAACTTGCGGTGTACGGCAGGGGCGCCCCGGCGACGGTCGCTGCCGTCCATCACGTCGTCATGGACGAGCGCGCACGCCTGGAGCAGCTCGAGCGCGGCCGCCGCGGTCATGATCTCGTCGCAGTCCTCGCCGCCGGCTGCCCGCCAGCCCCAGTAGCAGAACGCCGGTCGCAGCCGCTTTCCGCCGTCGACGAACTCGGCGATGGCCTGCGCGATCGGTGCGATGTCCTCGCTGATGCCGTCCAGCGTCGGCTGCTGCGACGCCAGGAACGCGTCCAGCGCCTTCGCCACCCTGGCCCGCAGGTCGACGCGGTCGAGCGGGTGCTCGGTTGAGGCGGGCAGCGAGGTCACGGGCGCTCCGAGAGGCTTGCCGGGTGGGAACAGTCTCAGTATCCGCCGGTCCGCTGGGTCCGCCACTCGAACGGCCGTCCTCGCTAAGGTGATCGTCATGCCAGGCTCCCGTACCCCCACCATTCGCGACCTTCTGGCCGCGGGTGACCGGTCGTTCTCGTTCGAGTTCTTCCCGCCCAAGACGGCAGACGGCGAGCGCCAGCTGTGGCAGGCGATCCGGGAGCTCGAGGCGTTGTCCCCGACGTTCGTGTCCGTGACCTACGGCGCCGGCGGGTCGTCCAGGGACACGACCGTGCGCATCATCGAGGGGATCGCCTCGGACACGACGTTGACGCCAGTCGGCCACCTCACGGCTGTCAACCACTCCGTCGCCGAGCTGCGGCACATCATCGGCCAGTACGCCGCCGCCGGTGTCCGCAACCTGCTCGCGCTGCGGGGGGACCCGCCCGGCGACCCGCAGGCCGAGTGGGTGCGTCACCCCGACGGTTTCGGCTACGCCGAGGAGCTCGTACACCTGATCAAGGCCTCTGGTGACTTCTGCGTGGGAGTCGCCGCCTTCCCGGAGCGCCATCCGAGGTCGATCGACGACGAGAGCGACGTCAAGTACTTCATCGACAAGTGCCGGGCCGGCGCCGACTACGCGATCACGCAGATGTTCTTCTACGCCGAGGACTACCTGCGGCTGCGCGACCGGGTGGCGGCCAAGGGCTGCGACGTTCCGATCATCCCCGGCGTGATGCCGGTGACCAACGCTCGGCAGATCGAGCGCTTCGCGGTGCTGTCGGGGCAGAAGTTCCCGCCGGAGCTGGCGACTCGGTTGCGCGCGGTCGAGGACGACCTGGATGCCGTACGCGAGATTGGCGTCGAGGTCGCCACCGAGCTGAGCGAGAAGCTGCTCGCCGAGGGTGCCCCCGGCATTCACTTCATCACGCTGAACCGGTCGACCGCGAGCCGCGAGGTCTACGCCAACCTGCGCCGAAGTGGCTGGGTCACGGAACCGTCCGGGCGCTAGCCGCGTCCAACCCCCGTCAGTTTCGACGACGCCGGGGAGCACACGATGGCTGAGGTACGCGTACGACAGGTTCTGTCCGCTGGTGGAGCTGCCGCGGTTGCCGGGTTGCTGGTCGCCGCCTACCTCGTCGGATCGGGTGGGTCGAGTGGGACGGCTGCCAAGGCTGACACGACGGCCGTGACCCAGAACGTGGTGACGGTCGACGGCACCGGCAAGGCCGCTGGCACGCCCGACACGATGGTGACGACGCTGGGCGTGGACGTCCGCGGCGCAAGTCCGTCCACCGCTCTCGACGGCGCCAACAAGGCGATGGCAAAGGTGCAGAAGGCTTTCCTCGCTCGCGGCGTAGCCGCCAAGGACCTGAAGACGACCGGGCTGTCGGTCAGTCCGGTCTACGTCTACGGCAAGGGCAAGGCGACGCTGCACGGGTACGAGGCCAACGAGCAGCTGCAGGCGACCCTGCGCAACCTGTCGACCGCGGGCAAGACCATCTCCGCCGTCGTCACGATCGGGGGCAAGTCGGTGACGATGCAAGGCATCTCGCTCGACCTCGAGGGCAACGGCACGCTGGTGAAGGACGCCAGGGCTGACGCGTACGCCGACGCGAAGGCCAAGGCCGAGCAGTACGCGAAGCTCGCTGGCCGCACGCTCGGGCCGGTCGTGTCCGTCTCCGAGCACGTCGCCCAGCCTTCGAGCGACTCCTACCCGTTCGCGGCGGCCTCGGCTGCTGCCGGCGCATCCGTGCCGATCCAAGCCGGTTCGCAGGCAGTCTCCGTCAACGTCACCGTTGTGTGGACGCTGAGTTAGCTACGGTGGTGCCATGACCACGACCCCGGCTGGGACGCAGTGGCTCCCGTACGGGTTCGCGGTTCTGGCGGTCTGTGCCGTGGTGTTGCTCGTCGCCGGCTTCTTCGGCCGCTCGCGAGTGGCCTGGTTGCCGTCCGTGGGCGACTACTTTGCCTCCTGGGCAAGGTTTCATGACGACATCGTGCCGCGCGGGATGGTGGCGTGGTGGCTGCGCGGGGTCTATGTCGTGGCCCGTCCGCTGGCCTCGGCCGGGGTTAGTCCGTCCGTCCTGACCGGATTCGGTCTCGTGCTGGCGGGACTGGTCCCGTGTATCGCCGTGGTGGGACCGGGATGGCCCGCCGTGGCCGGCTTGGTGGTGGTGCTCAGCGCGCTGCTGGACAACCTCGACGGTGCTGTGGCGGTGTTGACATCGCGTACATCCGGCTGGGGCTTCGTGCTGGACTCGCTGGTGGATCGGCTTGCCGACGGCTTGTACCTCGTCACGTTCTGGTTGCTGGGCGCCGCCGGCTGGCTCTGTGTCGCGGCGGGAGTGGCGCTGGGGCTGCTGGAGTACGTCCGGGCGAGGGCTGGCAACGCTGCGATGGGTTCGGTGTCCGTGGTGACCGTCGGGGAGCGACCCACCCGGGTCATCATCGCGGCAACTTTCCTTGTCACGGTTGGCATTTTCAGTGCGCACGCCGCGTCCGTGTCGGCCGTCGCGGTCGTGCTCACGGGCGTGGTAGCGCTGGTGGGGCTGGGGCAGCTGCTCGCGTTCGTCCGCCGCACGCTGCCCTGAAGGGGCGTTCCGCGTTCGTGAATGTGGGGAAACTGTCGCCTGGCGATCGTTTGGCCACATTCACGGAGCTGGGGGCCGGGCCTACTTGGTGTCGCCGCTCAGCGACTTTCCTTCTCACCGTTGGGGTTTTCCCCGCGCATGGTGACGGAGTCGCTGCTGTGGCGGTCGTTCTGACAGGTGCTGTGGCGTTGGTGGGTCTGGCCCAGTTCCTCGTCGCGGCTCGCCGAGATTCGGGGTAGCCTCCGGGCATGGTGGGACCGTGGCGCAGCGTTGCCCGACGCGGCGGTTCCGGTGCTCGTGGCGGCAACCCTTCTGCTCCCACTGGCCGGCTGTGGCAGGTCCGGCGGGGCAGCTGCCCGGCCCGGTGGCACGTCGGCCGCCGTGTCTGCGATTGGCCTCGTGCAGTACCCCGTGCAGCAACGAAAGCCCGCGCCATCACTCAGCGGGACTTCCCTCACCGGCAAGCAGGTCTCGTTGGCCGAGATGGGTGCCGGCAAGGTGGTGTTCGTCAACGTGTGGGCTTCCTGGTGTGCACCCTGTCGTCAGGAGTCGCCGATGCTCGCGGCCTCGGCCAAGGCTCTCGGCAGTCGGGGCGTGGCGTTCCTCGGCCTCGACGAGGACTACAAGGCGTCAGCCGGTCGAGCGTTCGTGACCTCCACCGGCTCGACCTATCCGCAGCTCGCAGACAAAACCGGTGCATTGCTCCGAAAAGTGAGCGTGCTCCCGCAGAGCGGTATCCCCAGCACCGTCGTCATCGACCGTCAGTCCCGGATTGCCGCCGTCATCATCGGGGCTGCAACGCAGAATGAGATCAACCTGCTCGTGGACCAGCTTTCCTAGAAATCTGAAAACTCTGACTTCACGTCGCGGTCCGTCGGGTCTACAGTGACGTCGCCCGGGAGATAGCCCTAGGTCCGGCCGTAGGGAGAAGCATGGCTAGCGCTGTGCACGAGCCTATTCAGCTGACCGCTCAAAGAAATCAGACGTGGGCGATTGTCGGCGACTATATCGCGCTGACCAAGCCCCGCATCATCGAGCTGCTGCTCGTGACGACCGTGCCGGCGATGATGCTCGCTGCGCGGTGGCTGCCGTCGTCGACCCTGGTGGTGCGCGACTCTGGTCGGCGGCGACGCTCGCTGCGGGTGCCGCAAATGCGCTCAATTGCTACGTCGACCGCGACATCGATGCCCTCATGCAGCGGACGTCACGGCGACCGCTGATCCGTGCGGTCATCCCACCGGGCAATGCGCTTCGCTTCGGTCTCGCGCTCGCGGTCGTCGCTGTGACCGAGCTCTGGCTCACCGCGAATGCGCTGTCGGCGCTGCCTGGCGTTGGCAGCGATCGCCTTCTACGTCCTCGTCTACACGATGCTGCTCAAGCGGCGAACGTCGCAGAACATCGTCTGGGGTGGCGCGGCCGGGTGCATGCCGGTTCTCATCGGCTGGTCGGCGGTGACGGGCTCGCTGGGCTGGACGCCGGTGGTTCTGTTCGCGGTGGTCTTTCTCTGGACGCCGCCCCACTTCTGGGCGCTCGCGATGCAGTTCCGCGACGACTACGCCAGCGGCCGGCGTGCCGATGCTCCCCGTGGTTGCGACCCCGGCTGTCGTGGTCTCGCGCATGATCGTCTACTCCTGGGCGATGGTCGCAGCATCGTTGGTGCTGTGGCCGCTCGCCCACACGACGGTGCTCTACCCAACGGCCGCGGTCGTCCTCGGTGCCCTGTTCTTGCGTGAGGTCTACGCCTTGCGCTTCCGAGTGCGGTGCGGCGTTGCTGCACGGCCGACCCGGGTCTTTCACGCGTCGATCCAGTACCTGACTCTGCTGTTCTCAGCCGTTGCGGTCGACGCGCTGCTGCGGCAGCTGTTCTGACCGGCGGGGCTTCTCTCGGGCCGGTGGCGTGCCGGGCGGGTCGACCGCGTCGAGGTCGGCGAGATAGTTCTGCCAGGCGACCAGCTCCGGGTCGTCGCCGGGCGGGGCGATTGAATCGTTGGTGGCAACGGGATCTCGGTGCAAGAGCTGCCACCACATAGCGGCCCAGGCCACGGCGTAGAGCGGCCACTCGAATGCGTAGACCCATGCGATCTCGTGTCCGCCAAGGGCGCGGGTGAGCTCGAACCAACCGGCCGCAAGGCACAACGGAAAGCCGAGCAGGAGTGGTGCGTCCTCGAGCGGGTAGTGATTGGTCATGAGACCCCCGGCACAGGGCGCCGCGGGGATGCGAGCGTCTCCAGGTCGATCCGATGGGATCGGCGCTCCTCGCTGTGGAGCCACTCGAGCACGGCGAAAGATACCCAGACGGAGTCGATGACCATGCTGCCGGACCACATCAGCGCCCGGCCAGCTGCTGGTCGCTGAGCGGGCCCGGGCCGAAGGGCCGCGAGACGGTGGGGTAGAAGGGATAAAGGAGGTAGTTGGAGGCGTAGAGGAAGAAGCCGGTCATGGTTTCGGGGATCATCATCGGGAACAGCGACAGAGCACGCCACGCGGGCGCCACTCGCCGGGGGCCGGAGTTGCCGGGCAGGAGCGGGTAGTAGAACAAGCAAGGCGGCACCGAGGTAGAGGGGGTGTTCGACTAGCTCGATGGACGAGCGGGTGATTCAGTGAGTAATCGAAGAACGGCGAGAAATGCGTGCCGACCAGGACGCCGGCGAAGAGCAACCAGCCGAGGACGGGGTTGGTAGCAACGGTCAGGACTCGGCTGCGGAGCACCGGAACAGATGGTCGTGCCGGACCTGTCGGGAGCTGACCCGCAGCATGAGCAGGATCGGGTTGCCGAGCAGGAGGAGCGGCGCCGCCAGCATGATGAGCACGAGGTGCTGGACCATGTGCGACCAGAAGAAGATGTCATCATAGCCCCAAGGGGTCCGAGGATGGCCACCCAGATGAGGGCGATGCCGGACAGGAAGGAGACCGTGTTGCACCGCGGCCAGGGACGATCCGGGTTGTTGCGGACTAGCCGGCGGACGGCGCAGACGTAGCTGGCGCTGGTAATGAGCAAGAAGTATGCCGGGACGGGGGCGAAGGTCCATTGTCGAGGAATGTAACGACCCTCAGCACAGCCGGTATGCTACTGCGACCGGGTGGGCCTTTAGTGAAGTCTTATATGACACTTTTGAGATCTTTGCCACGACTGCTTGACAGCCGCGGAGCGCAGTGCCACCCTGCGGAGCGGGCCAATCAAGACCCATAGCGGCTGGGGGTCGTCGTGGGCGTAGGCAAGGCCGTTATTGGTGCGGCGATCACTGTTGTTGGCGGCTGCGGCGGTCGTTGCGCTGACCGGCTTCATCTCTCGAGCGCTGGCGCCCAGGCGAGCCCGCTGAGCGCGACGGTCAAGGGGACGGCGCAGACGTCGCAGGGCGCCCTGCCGCACGCGTTTCTCAATCTCGCGACCTACCCCGACAGCATGGCAGGGGAGCACGGTCAAGACGGCGGCGCGCACCCGGACTGGGTGAGCTACGGCCCGACGAGCGACGCTGAAGCGTCCCCGCGCACTCGCTGGTCACCGTCACGATCAACCAGTACGACGGCGGTGAGACGATCACGAACCCATACTTCGCCAAGGTGCACGGGACTGTCGGCGGCACGACGACCGTCAACGGCAAGACCGACGACGCACGCGGATCCCGAGCGGTCGGGCACACCTTCACGATGCACGCCGCGCCGACGAACCAGGACCCGCTGTTCGTGAGCGTGCCGCTGCCGGCGGTTGCCGACGACGCCCCGTGGTGCCGGCACGCTCTACCCGAACCGAACGTGGTGACGTTCTCCTTCATCACCGGCGGCAAGGGGGAGTACGTGTGGAACTGCGAGTTCCCCTGCGGCGACGGCTTCTACGCCAGGTTCGGCGGCCCGATGTCCACACGTGGCTACATGTCGGGAACGTTCACGGTCACATGACGGAGTCCACGTGAACCAGCATGCCGGGAGACGCGTCTAGCGATGACGATCACGACGTCGATGGACCACATCTCGGATCGCACGCGCGCGTTGTGGAACCGCCGCGACATCCGTCAGGTGCTCGCTCTGTGGTTCGTGCTGACGGTGCTGCGGCGTGATCTTCTCGCTCAACGTGCCGGCTCGGCTGATGGGTGCCGCCGGCGTCACCCACCATGCGCGCCGTCGAAGAGCACCATGACGTTCTTCACCGTCGCCGCGGCCCGGTTGCCGCGGTGGTGTGGGCGATCGGCTTGTACAGCTTGTTTGCGTGGCGTCACGGGAGGGCAGCAGCCCGAGATGGATGGTCCGCGCCCTGCGTACCGGCCGGCCGACGGCTATCTGTGGATGGTCCTGTCGAGCGTGCTGTGTGTTGTTCCTGCTGATCTGGGGCCTGGCCGAGATCGCAGTCCGTCGGAGCCTGCGGCGGCCACCGGGATCCGCTCGTGGTCGACGTCACCGGTCAGCAGTGGGTCTGGGACTTCACTTACCCGGAGCAGGGTGGGGTCCAAAGTCGACGAGCTCTACCTGCCGGTCAATCGACCGGTGGTTTTCCGGGTCACCAGCGAAGACGTCATCCATTCATTCTGGGTCGTGCAGATGGGCATCAAGGTCGACGCCACTCCCGGCGAGACGACGACGACCGAGGTGACGCCGGACAAGCTAGGGATTTTCGACGTGCGGTGCGCGGAGCTGTGCGGCCTCCTGCACGCAGATATGGAGACCGACGGCTCACGTCGTGAAGGCAGCGAGTTTCGCTTCCTGGGTGTCCGCAAATGGCGGGCATACGTGATGAGGCCCACCGGCAGAAGGCGGTCTCGATGAGTGAGGCCATGGTCAGGCACGGCGGCGCCACCGGCGTCGCGGTGGCGGCGGTCTGATGCGCCGCCTGAACCTCGCGACCGCCGTGGTCGGAGGCGGCGTCGTGGGCGGCGTCGGCTGGGTGATCGCCCACCAGATTCTGCCGAGACCGATGATCCCGATCTCGTCGAATCAGGTCGACGCTCGATCACCATGGCGGTGCTGGGCGATCGGTTTCATGGCCGGGATCGGGGCCTTCAACGGTCCGATCCGCTGGCTGATCGGCCGCGACCTCACGCACGACGACGAGATGTTCCTGGCCGGCAAGGATCAGGGGGTCGGTCGCGTTACTTCCGGTTCACCACGGACCACAAGGTGGTCGGGATCCAGTACCTGGTCCTGACCATGGTCCTGCTCGGGGTCGGCGGCACCCTGGCGATGATGATCCGCACCGAGCTGATCACGTCGCATTCGAACTTCCTCGGACCGCAGACGTACAACGCGGTCGTCGGGATGCACGGCATCATCATGATCCTGGCGCTGATCGTGGCGGTGACCGGCCCGTTCGGAAACTTCATCCTGCCGATCATGATCGGGGCGCGGGACATGGCCTTCCCGCGGCTGAACGCGCTGAGCTTGTGGCTGTTCGCTGCCGTCGGTCCCGGTTCTGCTCTCCGCCGGTTTCATGGGCGGTATCCCGACCGGGTGGTCCGGCTACGCTCCGTTGGCCGATCAGGCGCCGCCCGGCATGGACGCCTACCTGATGGCGATCATCATCTTCGCCATCTCCAGCGCGGTGGCGGGCGCGAACATCACCACGACGGCACTGACGATGCGCGCCCGCGGTATGACGTGGAACCGCACGCCGATCTTCGTGTACGGCGTGGTGGCCAGCGTCGGGCTGGCCATCCCGGCGTTTCCCATCTTCATGTCGGCGCAGATCCTGCTCGGCGTAGACCGCGCGATGGGTGGCCAGTTCTACGTCGCCGCCGGGGGCGGCAGTGCCTGGCTGTACGAGAACCTGTTCTGGATGATGGGTCACCCCGAGGTCTACGTGATCGTGCTTCCGGCAGTCGTCGCGCTGATGGAGATCACGCCGGTGTTCGCCCGCAAGCCGCTGTACAACTTCAACGCTGCCGTGCTCGTCGATAGTCGGAATCGTCGGCCTGAGCGGCATGGTGTGGGCGCACCACATGTACGCGTCCGGCTGGGCTCCGGACCTCAACGGGCCGTTCATGCTGACGACCGAGCTGATCTCCGATACCGACCGGGGTGATCTTCCTCGTCATCCTCGGGACGATCTGGCGTGGCCGGATGTGGACGACGCTGCCGATGATGGCGATCTACGCGATGCTCTGGAACTTCCTCATCGGTGGCGTGACCGGCATCTACCTCTCCGACGTGCCCGCTGACTACGCGTTGCACGGCTCGATGTTCGTCACCGCGCACTTCCACTACACGCTGATGGGCGCCGGGCTCACCGGGGCCATCGGTGCGCTCTGGCTACTGGTTCCCGAAGATGACGGGACGGATGCTCAACGACCAGCTCGGGTAGGGTGTCGTTCTGGCTGGTACAGATCGGCTTCAACGTCACGTTCATCGGGATGTTCGCGGTCGGGCTCGCCGGCCAGCCTCGGCGGGTCTTCACCTACGACGCACATGTTCGCGGTCGGCAACTTCGTGTCGACGATCGGCGCCTACATGATCGGGCTGGGCATGCTGCTCCTGCTGTACGACGGTGATCAGCGTCGTGGCGCCACGGTCCGATCGCGCCCGCCAACCCGTGGGGCGGCAAGACGCTCGAGTGGACCGTCCCGAACCCGATTCCGTTGGAGAACTTCGAGGTGCTGCCGGTCGTCATCGCGGACGCCTACGGATACGGCGAAGGCGATCTGGCACCGTCTCACTGGGTCGAAGGGACCAGGGGCTCCGGACCACGAAAAGGTGGGCGCTGCAGCCGGGTGCCGCAGGCGAAGACGGCGAAGGGGGTACGCCGTGAGCGCGACCACCGTCGAGGATCCCGTTCACCACTTCGAGGAGCGGGACACGATCGGCCGCCGCTGGCGATGCGGCGTGATCCTGCTGATCGTGGCCGACGCCGCGTTCGTCGCCAGCCTGGTCTTCAGCTATTTCTACCTGCGTGGGCTCAACACGGAGGGTGCCTGGCTGGCCAAGGGGCAAGCCATCGCGCCCATCTGGGTCGGTTGGGTGATCGCGGCGATCCTCATAGTGAGCGCGGCTTCCTACCGCTGGGGCAGGGTGGGGCTCGAGTCGGACAAGCATGGTCGATTGCGGGCCGGGGTCGCAGTTGCCCTTGTCCTGGTCGTCGTCGACCTGGTGGTGCAGTTCGTCCAGCTGGCCACCCTGCCGTTCGGTGCCGGGCACGGATCCTATGCCTCCTCCATCTATGTCATCGGCGGGGCCAACGTCTTCCACCTGCTGCTCACGGCTTTTGTCGGCGTGGCGGTGCTGAATCGCGCTCGCCTTGACAAGTACGCCGCCGACAACGACTGGCAGGTCCAGCTCGTCGGCATCTGGTGGAACTGGATCGCCCTCGCCGCAGTGATCACGGCATTCACGACCTCGTTCGTGGCCAGCCCGAACCACGTCCACATCCTCGGCTGAGCAACAGATCGGGCTCAGCTCGAGGACATCGTGGCGCCCAGCGCCGAGACCCACGCGGGCAGTGGGATCTTGTCGAACGCTGCGCCGCCGCTGCTCACCGCCCACAGGGTCGGGTGCTGCGCGCTGCCTGAGGTGGCGAAGCCTGCATCGCCGGAGCTTGGAGCAAGGTCGGTGAGCTGTGCCGGCGCCTTGCCACGATCGGACGAGGTGCTGCCGTCGTTGTCCGACGCGAAGATGTGACCGGCACGGCCGACCAGCCACACCTGCGCCCCGCGACATCCCCACGCCGGAAGCGCTGCGGGCCCGGCAATCGACGCACCCGCGACCCAGGTCTTCCCGCCGTCAGCTGTCCGTTCGACGGTGATGGTGCCGTCGTCGCCGATCACTGGCAGGAGCCAGGATTTGCCGCTCCCGCAAGGCGCCAGCGCCGCGACGGCAGCACGGCTGCTGAGGTTCACTGGCGCCCACGTGCGTCCGCCGTCGGTGGTCTGAAACGCCACGGTTGCTCCCTTCGACCCATGGCCGGTCAGCCAGCCGAGGCCGGCGTCAGCCCAGGTCACGGCATCGAGTCGGGGAGCGTTGCTCGGTGCCAGCGCAGTGGCAGTCGTGAGCGTGCTCCACCCTGCCCCGTCGCTGGTCACCACGCGTCCCGACTGCAGTGACGACCGTAGTTGCCGCCCGGGACATGGCAACGGCCTGCCGCGCATCAGCTACGGCTCCCGGCAGCTCGCTGGGAGTCCATTGCTCCGCTGGACCGTTCTGGACAGCAGAGGCGAGCTGAGCAGCAGCTCGTACGGGAGTACACCGACGGCAGCAGAGCTGCCGGGGCCGACGCCGAGCACGAGGCCACCACCGGTCGGAACCGCGGCTGGCGTGACGTTCTCGACGTGTCGCCAGCCGTCAGCAGTGTGGAGGACCACCCATGACGTGCCGCTCGGCCAGACCAGCCAGCCATGGGTCGGGTTTTGCATGTGCAGGTAAGGAGTCCGGGCTGGCTGGGGCGCCGCGGATGACGGTGCCGATCCGGGCGGACTCCGCTTTCGAGCTGGCCACGCACAGGCTGCGAGCAGTACGGACAGGCCGATGACTGCGGGGCGGAGTCGTCCGGCTGTACGGCGATCCGGACGTCGCGATGACTTCATGCAAGCAGCCGGCGGATCTCGCCGCGTACGGTCTCGGCGTAGGTGCTGGTCAGCTCTTCGGCCGCGCCGTCGCCCAGGTAGGCCTGCATCGTGCCGTCCCTGCCGATGAAGTAGATGCCTTCACCGTGCTGGATCATGCCGACAGAGGGGACCTGGATGGCGATCCCGTACGCCGCCGTAATCTGTTGCAGGTCTGCGGCGGAGCCGGCGAGGAAGTGCCAGTTGGGCAAGTCGTCGAGTCCGTGCGAGGTCGGTGAACGCCGCGACATCGGCGACCCCGGTGAACAAAGGGTTGCTGTCGATCGCCACGAGCTCGACATCGTGAGGACAAGGAGCCAAGCTCGCGGTCGGCCGTCGCCAGCTGGTTGGCGATCAACGGGCACTCGTCACTGCACACCGGGTCGAGGAAGGTGAGCACGGTGAGCTTGCCGCGCAGGTGTTCCGAGGACACCTGAGCGCCGGTCTGGTCGGTGAGGTCGAAGGTGGGGCTGGCCGGTGGTTCACCGTCACGATCCCTCCACCACTGTCAGCGCGACTGCCGACGAGCCAGCGGGGCCGAGCAGTAGTCCCGGCCGCCACCAGGGGCGCGACGACCAGTGATCCGATGCCGAGGACGGCAGTACCGGCGGCAACCGGTTCGCGGAAGGCACCCGTGTGCCCGGACGGCTCGGCAGGGGAGGTGACCGGCCAGCCGGGAAGCGCGCACATCAGTAGCAAAGCAAGGGGAAGTGCGGTGTTCGGGTCGGTGGGCAGGGTGCCCAGTACGCCAAAGTCCTGCCCCAGCCACCAGGTGAGCATGCACAGAATCAGTCCGGCCAGCACCCAGCCCGTGGCCCGGCTCAGGCACAGACCGGCGCCGATGAGCAGCAGCGCGGCCACCACAACGATGTTGACGACGACCGGGTGCGCCGCTGCAAGGTCGGCAACGTGCGCTGATCGGCCTTCGCAGCAGCGCGGGCTGTTGGTTGGCCGCGCCGTCCCGGAACGGTGCAGCTGCGCCGGAGCCGGACCAGAATCCTTCCCAGGGCAGGGTTTGGAGGACCACGCCGACCAACAGCCAGGCACCGACCCCGCGGCGTGCCAGTAAGGCAGTCTTGCCGCTTTCCCACCACGACCACGGTGCCAGCAGCAGCAGCGCAGCGAACGACGTAGGTCGCTACGGCTCCGGGTGCTCCGCTCAGCCAGCCGGCTCCCGTACTGAACATGCCGCCCAAGCTCTCGCCGACGACCCAGACCAGCAGGCTCCAGATCACGGACGCCCAGATGGCAAACCGGCTGAGCAGGCCGGTCCCACCCAGGATCAGCAGGAGGCCCAGGCCGACCTGGATCCAGACGGTAGCCGCGTCGGCGGTCACGGGATGACGTACGAACAACCGTAAGAGCGGCGCGGAGCCGTCGCGTAGCCAACCGGGGGCATCAGCGAGGGTGGGGGCGAGTACCTCGCGGCCGAACCCGGAGGCCATCTGCGGACGCGCTTGCAGGAGGCCGTCGACCAGCCAGAGCAACCCGAAGGCGATGCGAAGAAAGCGACGTGCTGCAGGCTCAGCGGAGCGTCCGTCACGGGCCGAGCAGCCGTGCCTGCCACGACTGCAGGCGCGGCCGTTCCTGACGTGACAGCAACCAGACAGCGAGGGCGCACAGGAGCGCAGCCAAGCCGAGCCAGCCGAGACTGCGAAGCAGCGTGTCATAGAGGCTCGCGCTCAGGTCGGGGAGCGGGGCGCCGGACGTGGAGGGCACTTTCAGCCTCCGGGTTTCGGAGCCGTAGTCGGGCCTGGCGGAGCAGGCTGAGTTTACTCTGATACAGGGGCTTTCGGGAGTGGTTGACTGCGCAGGACATCTGTCTCGGAGAGTGAGGGCCGCTCGGTGGTACACACGCTCCGGACGGCGTCGTCTGATCGGCGTTTCGCTTGCGGTCGATGCTCGTGCTCTCGGCCTGCTCCAACCCTCACAACGGCGGCGCCGCGGCGCCTACGGCCGGCACGGTGGCGCACAGATCGGTCCCCGACTCGATCGCACGACTGACCTTCCGGGGCAGCTCAAGGCAGCCCGGTCTCGCTGGCCTCGCTGCGCGGAAAGACTTTGGTCCTCACCGATTTTCTCTCGCTCTGCCAGGAAGTTTGTCCCCTCACCAGCGCCAATCTCGGCCAGGTGAACCAGGCGATCGACCGGGCCGGACGGCAGAACGACATCGAGCTTGTTGAGGTGACCGTTGACCCCGGCAGGGACACAGTCGCTCGTCTTGCTGACTACTCGAAGCTGATCGGCGCTGGCGCCAACTGGATGCTGCTGACCGGTAGTGCTGCCGATGTTGCGGCACTGTGGAAGTGGTTCGGGGTTGCCTATGAGCGACAGCCGGAGACCTCTCCGGCACCGATCGACTGGTGGACCGGCAAGCCGACTGACCTACGACGTGGGGCACTCGGACGTGTTGTTCTTCCTGGACCCGCACGGCGTCGAGCGCTATCTGATCGCCGGCGCGCCGAATGCTGCATGCGTACCGATTCCCTCGCCCTCTCGCGAGCTTTCTCAATGACGAGGGCAGGGCTAACCAGGCCTCACCGCAGCCAGGTGCCTGGACGGCCTCCGATGTCGAGGACGTGCTCGGCTGGATGACCGGCACCCCGATCAGCACTGGCTGACCGGCAACGGCTGAGCCCGGTCAGGCTCCGCGGTTGATCCGGCGGATCGTGACCAGGAGCAGCAGGAACAGCAGCACGCCGCCCAGCATCACGAAGCCCCAGCCGATCGGAGAGTGACCGAGGAGCGCGATCGGATAGCCAATCGCGTAGCAGAGGACCATGCCGGCAGCGAGCAGGGCCTGGGTGCGGTCGGGCCGGACGTCGCCTCTGCTGGTCACTCCCGGATAGTGACCGAAACCTGCTGCGTAGACAAGGCCCGTTCCCCTTCGTTGTCCGCCAACGTCGAGGAGACTTGCCGTCGTCCCAGCGACTCCAAGTCTCAGCCACTCCGGAACGTGGACGCATCGGTCGATCAGCTGGGCGGCTCGGCGAGTGACTCGACCAGCCAGCCACGGAGTCGTTGCAACGAAGGCGAGCCAGCCGTTCTCGTCGGCATCCCACATCGACCAACTCACGCCGAGAGCCTTGACGGCTTCACGCATGGCTTCGTTGGTCGGGAAGCGCAGCAACAAGGCGTCGAGCTCGGCGATCGTCTCCGCCAGGAAGTTTCGCTGGCCTCGGATGAAGTCGTCCACCGCACGTCGTTCGTTCTTGTCGTAGTCGTAGTCGTAGTCCTGTCCGAAGCAAGTCGAGCAGGGCGAAGGCTTCTGGGTAGTCCTCATACATCTGCATTCGCGATCGAGCGGCACGACTACTCCAGATAGGCTGTGACTACAACGACTTTGCCGTTGACGAGGGTGAGACGCACTACGGCCGTCGAGGCTGGGACGTAGACGCCATCTCGGGATAGTTTCATCCCTGCGGGGGACTTGAGTCGAGTCCTGAGCGAGATCGATGTCCTTGGTGCCGTTGAGGAGCTTGGCGATCTTCGCTGGGTTGGCGGCGATCGCTGCATCGACGGCGTTCTCAGCGGTGACGAGGTCGGTGAACGAGCTCACCTCGTCAATCCAGGGCTCCCTGTCGAGTCGCCGCTGCAGCCACTCCCGATCTCTGCCCACGTGCTTGTAGATCGTATGCCCGAAGGGCGAGCGGCCTTCGTGCATCCGTAACCGCACCTGCTGGCGGAGGTCGTCGACGCGCTGCCCGGTCGGCCTTCGCTTGGTCGCGGCGCCGGTGCCCTCGGTGGGATGACGAGTTGCGCTGACGGCACCGGTCAACGCAGCCAGCAGCGCAGTCTTGGTCAGGTCGCTCGGATTGACGTGCCCTGTGCTGGCGTACTGCTCCAGCGCATCGTCGGCGGTCAGCGTGGCGGTGATCGCGGTGGTGCTCAGCGCGGCTTGACCGGCATGGCCGGCGCCGCGGAACGCCATCGACTTGCTCAGGGCCGACTGGGTGGCGCCGGTCGTGCCGGACACCGCCGCCCCGACGAGGAACGACTTGATCAGGTCCTCGTCCGAAATCTTGCGACCGGTCGCTAGGTGGATACCGACGTCGATCGTGGTCGAGACGGCGCCTTGCACCAGGTGCGGAAGGGCCACGACCTGGAGCGCCCGCAACGCTGTCATCGCGTTGGCGGTCAGGCTCATGGCTGTGGTCGCGGCGGCCTCGGCCGCAGTCGCTCCTGCGGCGGCGGCCTCGGCGCCGGCGATGGCCTCGCCGACCTCGAGTGCGGCCACAGTCCCCACCGGTGCGGCTGCCCCGACCGTAATGGTGATGGCGACCGCTGTCACCGCGACGACGGCCCCGATGGCCACGATCTTGGTCAATGACCAGCGGTGGTGGTGCTGCGCCTTGTGCAACGCTGCGGCGTAGTCGTCCAAGTGGGTCGCCGTCTCCCGCGCCGCGGCGGAGAGGGTACGGATGTTCGTGGCGACCGTGTGTGACGGGACCTTGAGGGCCGTGGCTCCCGCCCCATGCCAGCGGCTGGACAGGTCGAGCGTGATGTCCTCGACCCGGTGGGCTGTGGAGTCAAGGCGGTCAGCGAGCTCGCGGTAGGCCGTGGCCAGAGTACGCGCTGCATCCGGGTCCCCGTGCGGTGCCACCGGCAGCGTGATCGGGTGCGGATAGGCCGAAGGAGGCGGAGCCGCGGCGACGGCTGTGTTGACCAGCGTCACCGCGCCACCCCCCATCCGCCGGGGCTGCTTCCCCGTCCCAGCAGATGTTCCGGCAACCGGCGCGATCCGGGCAGGGCAATTTCGTGCCCTGTGGATAACTAGGCCGGGCCGACCAGACCGGCCACGATCTTCGCCGACAGCGTGACGAGGGGGAGCCCGCCACCGGGGTGCGCCGAGCCGCCGACGAGGAACAGGCCGCGTACGCCGGAGGCGTTGCCGGGGCGCAGGAACGCAGCGGTCGCACCGTTCGACGAGCTGCCATAGATAGCGCCGCCGGGGCTTCCGGTGGCGCGCTCGAGGTCGGCAGGGGTACGGATCTGCTTGACTACCAGGCGATCTCGTACGCTGAACCCGCGCCGTTCCAGCCGGTCGATGACCAGCTCGGCGTACGAGTCCCCGACTGCGTCCCAGTCGACCGGCCCGTTCCGGGCTGCGTTGACCAGGACGAACCAAGCCTCATCACCGGCGGGGGCGACCGCGTCATCAGGGGGAGCACTGATGTAGATCGTGGGGTCGTCGACCGTCCAGCCGCCGAAGACACCGTCGAACTCTGCGTCGTAGTCCGCAGGGAACAGCACCGTGTGGTGGGACAGCCCGGGCGTCGCGCCCCGCAGTCCGAGCAGGAGGACGAAGCCCGAGAACGACGCCGTCGTACGGGACAGGCGCCGTTGTGCTGGGCCGCGTCGTCGCCGGTGTGCGCCCTGCAACAACGTGCCATAAACCGTTGCGGCGTCAGCATTCGCGACGACGAGGTCGGCGTCGACGGAGGTTCCGTCAGCGAGTGTGACGCCACTGACTGCCCCACCCGCGACATCGATGCTCTTGACAGAGGCGTCGAGCACGATGCGCGCGCCGCGTTCGGTGGCCCTGTCCGCCATGGCCCTGGCAAGACGGTGCAGGCCACCCTCGACGTACCAGCATCCGAAGGTCTGCTCTACGTAGGGGATGACGGCCAACGCCGCCGGTGCACGGCGCGGATCCGATCCGGTGTAGGTGGCGTAGCGGTCCAGAAACATGCGGAGCCGCGGGTCCCGAAGATACTGCTGGCCGAGGGATCTCAGGCTTCGCCACGGAGCGATGGTTGTGAGGTCCGGCAGTCGCCAGGACTGTCGCAGCAGGCTACGGATGCCAGCCAGCGGGGTTTCCAGGAACGGCACGTGCGTTGCATCCCAGATCCGTTCGGCGCGGCGCATGAAGGCGAGCCAGTCGTCGCCGCTGCCCTCGCCGAGCGCGTTGTCGAGGCTGTCGCAGAACGTGGTCAGATCGCTCGACGAGTCAAACTCGGTGCCATCGGCGAACTCGTAGTGGGCGATGGGGTCCACTGACCGCAGGGAAAGCACGGACTCCAAGGGGTCGCCGGTGGTCGAGAACAGTTCCTGGAACACCTGCGGCATGGTGATCACCGACGGCCCGGTGTCGAACGTAAAGCCTTGCGTGGTCAGGGATCCGAGCTTGCCTCCGATTACTGAAGCCTGTTCATAGACGGTGACGTCGTGACCAAGAGCTGCCAGGCGAGCCGCAGCCGCGAGGCCGCCGACGCCGGCGCCGACCACCACCGCCCTCACAGCCGGCGATCCTTCCAGGACAGCGTGCGGTTGCGGTGACCCCACCAGGAACGGGCAGTAAGTCCGCCGAAGGCGATGACCGAGAGCGGGTGCAGAAATGCATCCGGCCAGACCCGGCCGCCCGTGCGCCTGGCGGAGACGACCCGGCCGGAAACACCTGCGGCGTAGGCGATGATGCCGACACGGCTGCCTCTGAGCGCGGCAACGGGTGGGAGGACGTAGAGGACGCCCAACGTTCCCACAACGAAGCCGGCCCCCGCGGGGCTGCCGAACGCCGACCACAAGGACTTCGCGTAGCCGTCGGCCAGCGTGCGAGGTCCGTCGTACATCCGGCAGGTCGCCACGGCCGTGCCATCGACCACCGTTCCTCGTCCACCGGATCGCTTGACAGCACGTAAGAGTGCGACGTCCTCGATGACCTCACCACGAACGGCCGCGTGGCCCCCCGCACGGTCGTACGCCGACCGACGTACGGCGATGAGCTGTCCGTTCGCGGCCGCGAGCAACGGGTGCGAGGAGGTTTCCGCTAACCGAAGCGGCAGGAAGGTCAGCCATGTCCATTGCAGAAGTGGCTGGACGAGTCGCTCCAACCACGAGACCGCTTGCTGCTGAGGATAGGGAGACACCAGGTCGAGATCGGCCAGCGCGGCTACCGTCGCGGCGAGCCCGGAGGCACTGAGCACGACGTCCGCGTCGAGGAACACGAGGATCTCGCCGCTGGCAGCATCGCCGAGCTGCTGGCAGGCGTACGGCTTGCCCAGCCAGCCCTCCGGCGGTTCTCCCGCACCCGAGATGACCCGCAATCTGCTGTCCTGCAAGGATTCCGTGAGTTCCCGGGTCCGGTCGGTCGAGCCATCGTCGAGCACCAGGACCTCGAGGTCGCTGACCCCGCGCTGGGCCAGAACCGCTGACAGGCAAGCAATGATGTGTTCTTCTTCGTTCCGTGCGGGCACCAGGACCGAGACCTTGTCCCGGGTTTCGGGCGGAGGGAAGGGCGGCCGGCGCAGCAGTCGTGTGTTCACCCAAGAGTGCAGGGACAGGGCTGAGACCGCGACAGCCACGAGGGCGATGGCACGCTTCATCGCAGCCGCAATGCCAGGGGCAGCGCGACGAGGCCCATACCGATGCCGCCGACGAGCGCCACGCCGGGCCGGCCGAAGAAGACCAGGTTGGCCAGCACGCTGGACGCGTACGTCCAGAGGTAGAGCGCCAGCGGCTGCTCGTCGGAACCCCGGATCGGGATGATCCGGTCGAGCGCCGCCATCAGAGCGATCGACACGAGCAACCAGCCAAGGTAGTTCGTGAGCGGGATCCCATGAATACCAGGCAATCCCGGTGAGGGATGGCTCCATCGCCAATGCCCGGCCGCCACCATCTGCGGGTCGAGGAACAGGTCCCAGCTGGCCAGCGCCCATCCGCCGACGACGGCACGGGCACGGCGTGAGGTGACCAGCCGACGCGCGGCCGCCAGTGCCGGCCACGACATCATGGTCCACGCCAGCGGGATGACGAGGGGGACGCCGTGCAGACGCGGCCCCAGGCTGCCGTCGTAGACGTAGTGTCCGAATGGGCGTCCGGTGTTCGTGCCCACGGCCTCGACGAGGAAGCCGACGCCGAGGGTGACGATGAGAAAGCCCACTGCGACCGGCGTACCCCGGCTGGACACCAGCTGTGCGAGCGTCGCCATGGCGAACACGATCACGGTGAGCACGGTCAGCTCGTCGCGCAGATGACCGTGCACGAGCGGGTAGCAGATCTGGAGCAGCACCGTCAGGATCGCAAGCCACCACGCCGCGGGGCCGTCCGGCCGCGGCAGGGGCGCGAGGCGGTAGGTGGTGGGCACCTGCTGAGCCTACGGGTGCCGTGTTACGCCGGCTCGTCGGGCCAGCCGGGAACGCCGTGATCCGGCCTTGTCCGCGAGGATGACCCGCGCCGCCGAACGTCCGCTAGCGCCGAAGACACCACCGCCCGGATGGGTGGATGCCCCGGTCAGGTAGAGGCCGTTGCGCGGGCCGCGGTAGCCGGACCACTCCGGCAACGGTCGCAGCGAGAACATGGCGTCCAGGCCCATCTCGACGTGCATCACGTTGGCGCGCAGCAGGCCCAGCTCGCGTTCCAGGTCGAGTGGCGTCTGCACGAAGCGATGCTCGATCGTCTCGGTGAACCCCGGTGCCACTGCCTCCACCGCAGCGACGATCTTGTCGGCTTCACGTTCGCCGATGTCATCCCAGCGCTCCCCATTGCTCAGCTCGTACGGGTGCCACTGTGCCCAGAGGCTGATGTTGTGCTTCCCCTCTGGAGCGATGGTCGGATCGACGGCGCTGAAGGACATCGCGAGCACAGCAGGGTCGCGAGGTGGCAGTCCCGCTGAGAAGTCCCCGTACGCCGAGCGCAGCTGGTTGCGATCCCGCGCCAACAGCTGCAGGCCCTGATGGGCGCCGCCTCCATCGTCCGCTGATGGATAGTTCGGTAGCCGGCTGGTTCCGAGCCGGACGATCATGCCGATGCCGTTGCCGACGCGAACCCGAGCGAGCGCGTTCCGGAGCAGTTCCTCGTCCTCGAGCAGCCTCAGCGTGGTGAGGACATGACAGCCGGCAAGGACTCGTTCGGCGCGGATCTCGTCGCCGCCCGCCGTGCGCACCCCCCGGACTTCGCCACCGACCGAGCGAATGGCTGTGGCTGCATCACCCAGGCGCAGAGTTCCCCCGTACGAACGGAATCGTGCAACCAGCGCGTCGGACAGCACACCGGAACCGCCGACCGGGCGCCCCGGCGGCAGGTGGTGCAGGACCATGTTCCAGCCCACCAGGTCGGCGGTCGCGACCTCGTGGGTCGGGGGACCGGACTGGGCGCCCAGCCAGGACAGCGCAGTCTTGAGTCGCTCATCGGTGAAGGTGGCGTCCAGGAGCGCATCGGCCGGCTGCAGGAACTGCCGGGCGAGCTCGGGACCCTTGAGACCGGTTGACCGGCCGACATTCCACAGCCGCTGGCCCAGGTGACGCATCGTCGGCGGATGCTGAAAAGCCTCGAAGATCTTGACGTTGCGGGCACCCCAGTCGATGGCAAACTTCTCGTAGGCGTCGGCGTCGTGATCGCCACAGGTGTCGGCGATGCTGTTGCAGGTCCTGGCCAAATCGGTGCTGAACGTGATGGCTTGCTGACCGTGCTCTCCGTTGTAAGGCGCGAAGGCCCACGGGTCGCAGTCCAGGTAACGCAGGCCACACTCGTCGAGCCGCAGCTCCTCGATGATGCCCGTGTGCCGGACCATGATGTGGGCGCTCGACCCGCGGTCGACCTTGTAGCCGGGGAAGCGCTCGACGGTGGAGACGGCTCCACCGGCGATGGTGTCCCGCTCGACCACCTCGACGTCGAGGCCTTCGCGGGCGAGGTAGCACGCGGCTACCAGCGCGTTGTGCCCGGCTCCCACAATGACGACGTCGCGCATCGGGGCAGCCTAGAGCGTCAGCTGTTGTCCGTGCAGGGTGCCCACCGACCGGATGACGGCGTGCCGGGAGAACAGCTCTTCGCTGTACCACCCCACCTCGCCGGTCCGGGCGATCGCCTGGCTGTGCGCTGCGCCGTCGTACGCATAGGCCCGGAGCGCCTCGGCCGACTCCCAGACGCTGAAGGTGCCCTGGAATCCGACCGGCGCCTCTCCGATGCCGAAGGCGGTGACCAAGCCGGGGGACTCGCGCAGGCTGCGGGCCACTGGCGGGACAGCCCGCCAGAATGTGAGTGCCGTTCTTGGTGCTAGTCGTGCCCTGGTGACCGAGGCCACCGGGCCCTGCTGCCGGGTCGGGGCAGGCAATGTCCCGAAGGGCTCGCTCTTGGACCATTGCCCGTGCGAAGCCAGCGGGGACAAGTCGATGCGCCACTGCTCGTTGGCGATCTGGTCCCAGCGCCGCACGGCCGGCAGCTTGTCGGCGGCTGCGGCGTACTCCTCGTTCTCCCACACCGTCAGCAGGACCCAGTGCAACGGGTCGGGGTCGTTGACGTTGAAGTCATCGCCGCCAGTGCCGAGCTGCTTGGTGAACATGACGCCAGGGCTCCGGCGGGTGCCGCGGTTGCCACGGGCCATGTTGGCGAAGGCCTGCGGGATCCGCCGAGCGCTGATGCCCCACACATGCACGGTGACGATGGGAGAAGCCATGCCCCTGAGTCTGACTCAGCCGCCGGTGACGAGTACAGCGTGGGCCTCGTGCGTGGTCAGGTTGAACACGCTGAGGACGGTGAGGGTGGGCTTCGGGTCGGGCAACGGGATGGGGTCGGGGTGGCGGGCCGTCGTCACGCTCGCAGCGGTCCACTGCACGCTCAAGGTGATGGTGTACGTGCCCGGCTTCGCGTACTGGTGTGTCAGCGGATAGTGGCCCGGATCGTCGATCGCGTTGGTTCCGTCGTACGGCAGGCCGATCACCCCGGTGACCTTGGCTGAGCCGTCGCCGAAGTCCCAGGTCGGCACCGGAACCAGTTGTACGTCTGCCGCCAGCGGTTCGGTGATGTGCAAGTTCTTGGCGACGAGGTCGGTCGACATGATGATCGGCAGGTTCACCAGCGCCAGATTGGGTGGGGAGACAGTGACCGGTGCTGTACCGACGTCCTTCTTGGCGACGTCGAGCTGGAATTGTCGCTGGATATCGGTATTGAGGTCGGCGAGGGTGATGACTCTTTCGGGTCCGACGCAGATGAGACCGATTTCTCGGGGTACGACTGCGGTGCCTTGGTCACGTGCAAACACGCGGGTTCGAATCTGTCCCGGAGGGCAGCCCATAAGCGCTCCTGGGCACAAGTTGTCGTACCACCTGACCGGCGGCTGTTGGTGGCAAATTTGTCGGACAGTTGGGTTCGTAAAAGTATTGCTGGGGGACGGTTGCTTGGCTACCGACAGGACCGGTGCCAGTGGTTGGCACCTTGTAGAACGAGGACGTCGAGTCCACGTACTGGTAGTCGAAACGAGATCCGTGATCGGTCGATGGCACCACGCTGTCCCTCAACAGATCGTGCACGGTTTGGCGATAAGCTGCGACTGCGTGTATCCGCATGGAGTCTGCCGAATAGCAGTACGAATTGCTAGGCCGAAGTCCGAAGAATTTCACGAGCATCTCGGCGTTGAATCTGAGAGTCAGCAGCCACTTTCCGTTTGTTGCGATCGCACGCGCACCCTTGGCCGTGCAGGATCCTCGATCGAGATGCTGCGCAATTTGCCCATGGTTGTCGAACGCTTTGCCGGCGGTGAGGTAGAAGTAGATGTCGAGCCGTGCACCGTCTTGGGATCGTTCCAGATTTTCACGGGACGTGTCAGTCGGTACCCGCCGCCCTCGTATCGGTCGCCTGGCCGCGAGTGCTTCTGGGACAGTCTTGTAGTCCCCGTCGCACACGTTGCATGTCGGCGCATAGAGCGTCTTCCACTTGGCCAGTTCGGCCTTGTTGTGCAGCGCCTTGGCCGCCGTCGAGTAGTAGGACCTGACGAAGCTCGTCGCTTCGGCCGCGAGGGCGGCGTTCTTGCTCGGAGACTTCGATCGGCGCCGGCTTGCTCGTGGTCGTGGTCGTGGTCGGAGCACTCGTCGTGGGCGCCGCTGTCGTCGGAGCCGGCGTGGTCGTGGTCGTGGGGGCAGCACTCGATGTCGACAGTGTCGGCAGGACTGTCGGCTTCTGGCTGTCGCTGCTGCAGCCCACCAGCAGAACAGCGCTCACCAGCCCCACCGTCACGGCCGCAGGGCCGCGCGAGGTGATCCGCATGGCGGGGATCTTAGACGAACCTCACGGTTTCAGTCGCTGCTCTGTCCACAGGATTCACCCGTTTGGCCTAACGAACCCGTGACAGCGTCAGCTGAGGGCGGCACGGATGCGCTGGCCGACGTCGGTGATCGGTACTTCCTCGCCGTACTTCACCCGCGGGCCGAGCCAGAATCGGAGCCCGTCCTTGAACTTGCGCGGGATTACGTGCAAGTGCAGGTGGGGCACCGACTGACTGACGATGTTGTTCATCATCATCAGGCTTCCGTCGCTGGCCATGGCCGACTCGACCGCTCGTTCCAGCCGCTGACCGACCAGCATGTACGGGCCGACGTCCTTGGCCGGCAGGTCGGCGAAGGTGGTGACGTGCTCACGGGGGATCAGCAGGACGTGGCCGTGAAAGAGCGGCCGATGATCAAGAAAAGCCAGGCACAGGTCGTCCTCGTACACGATCTCCGCGGGAACCTCGCCGCGGACGATGGCGCAAAAGGTGCAGCCCTGATCGGTCAGGGTGTGGCCGTCGCGGTCGGCAGCTGGTGCTCGGTCGGCAGGATGATGCCCGACGGGGGCGGCGGTCCTGGGGTGATGCCGTTGGTCGTGTTCGAGTCCTGGGGCTCTGCACTGCAGCCGCTGATCACGGTGGCGAGCGAAGCTGCTGCGGCTAGCCCGGCGAGGGCGCGAGTGACTGACGTTCGGCGCATGAGAGAACGGTAGCCGATCCGGCGAGGGCTGTTATCCACCGGGGCCAAACCCGCCGTTGACGATTCTGTCCGACCCGAGGTTTACTGTGGTTGATGTTCGAACAGTTGTTCGAACATACCGGGTGAGTTGCTCGCGGCGGCTCACCAGGAGGCGGATGTCGATCATCGCACGACGCTGGACTCGACCCCTGGCGCCGTGCGAGCGCCTCGACTTCGCCGGGCGGGTTCGGCGTGGGGAAGCGCCGAGCCCGCCCGGCGCCCGCCATGTCCAAGCCGTCTTCCCCCGGCGCGACTGTCCTGCAGATGAGCCGAGGGAAGTGCCGCAGTGCGTATCTATGCCGAGACCGTTGACGTTCAGCGTCGAGATGCCACCCCGACCCAGTTCCTGTGGCGCGGGCGGCTCTACCTGATCCGCGATGTCTACGCCCACTGGGTGGAGGCTGGCGGTTGGTGGCGCATCCCCGGTACGGCATCCGCCGGTGCGACTTCCGACGGCGAGCGCGAGTTCTGGCGGGTGGAGGCAGGCGCGGGACGGCACCTGGGCACTGGTGTCTTCGACCTGTGCTTCGACTGGGCTGCCGGCAGTTGGTTGCTCGCACGGGCACTGGACTAAGGACGGGTCATGCCAGCAATGGAGCTCACACATCACCGACGGGGCACTCGTCCCGGCCCGGCAGCCCTCGACCTGGTGGCGCTGTCCCGACGAGGCTTGCTCGAAGCCGACCTGCTCACCGAGCCGGGGGAGCGGTACGCGGCGGCGCACCTTGCTGCTCTGCGGGCAGCCGCTGCCGTGCTTGCTGCTCGCGCTCAGCCAGCGACCACACGTCCCGGCCGATCGCGACGTCCGGCCAGCGCCTGGGTGCTGCTGACCGACGTTGCCCCCGAACTCACCGAGTGGTCGGCTTTCTTCGCCGCCGGTGCCGGCAAACGAGCCGCTGCCGAGGCGGGGTTGAGCCGCGCGGTGTCGGCCAGGGAAGCCGACGACCTGCGCCGTGATGCCGAGACCTTCCTTGCTGTCGTTGAGACCACCTTGGGCTTGAGCCACCAAAACGTCCTCAGCGCCACCGGTTCCAACTAAGTCCGGTGGGAGAGCCGCGTCACCATGTCCGACCCCTTTGTCCATCTTCACGTTGCCTCCGGCTACTCGATGAGGTACGGCACCGCGCACCCACATGCCGTGGTCGAGCGCGCGGTCGACCACGGCATGGACACGGTGGCGCTGACCGACCGTGACGGGGTCTACGGCGCCGTGAAGTTCGTCAAAGCCGCCATGGCGGCCGGCATTCGCCCGGTTCTAGGAGCCGACCTTGCGATGGAACCCACGCCGATCAGGGCCAAGAGACCCGGCGGTGCTACTGGAGGCAGCCGGCAGGGGACCGGTCGGCGCAGTCCGGCACACGGCGGGGCCTTCGTCGATCCCGGCTACCCACGGGTGACTCTGCTGGCACACGACAAGGCTGGTTGGGCAGCGTTGTGCCGTCTGGTCAGCGCTACTCATCTGCGCGGTGAGCGAGGCAAGCCGGTCAGCACCGCACGACTGATCGCCGATCATGCCGAGCACTTGTTCGTCCTGCTCGGCCCCGAGTCCGAGGTGGGCCGCGCCGTGGCCCTCCGCAGGTTCGATCTGGCCGGCGAGCTGTTGTCGGCGTGGCGGCGCGAGGTCCCTTCGGACAACCTGCTGATCGAGGTCGTCCACCACCGCGGCCCCGGTTCGCTCGCTGTTGCCGCGCGGATGGCGGGATTTGCTCAGCAGCAGGGCATCGAGGCGGTGCTCACCAACTCCGTGCGTCACCTCGACCACTCCGATGCGCCGGTTGCCGACGTGCTCGATGCCTCCCGCCGGCTGGTCGTTCTCGACGCCCGCCACATCGACCGGGTCAACGCTGAGGGCTACCTCAAGACCGGCAAGGAGATGTCCGACCTCGCTGACGAGATCTCCGAAGCCGCCGGCGACGAGCGGATCGGCAGCCGCCTGCTCGCTCGCACCCGGCAGGTCGCCGACCGTTGTGCCTTGGACCCACGACTCGACCTCGGCATCGGCGCGGTGCATTTCCCCGAGCTGACCTTCGCCACCAATGGCAGCGCCATCGACGTCACTTCGCCGGGCGCGGCTGACCGCATCCTCTACGAGCGGTGCCTGGCCGGTTTCGAGCGGCGTGGCATGGCGGTCACCCCGCTCGCTCGAGACCGGCTCGAGGTTGAGCTCGGCATCATTCGTGACCTGGGCTACCCCTCCTACTTCCTGACCGTCGCTGATGTGGTTGACCTGATCAAGCACCACGGCGTTCGTTGTGCTGCCAGGGGTTCCGGCGCGGGCAGCTTCGTCAACTATCTGCTCGGGGTTTCCGACGTCGACCCGCTCCGCTACGGGTTGGTGATGGAGCGGTTCCTCTCGCCGCTGCGCGGAGCGTTGCCGGACATCGACGTCGACGTCGAGTCGGCCAGGCGGATGGAGATCTACGAGCACATCCTCAGCCGCTACGGCGGCGACCGCTGCGTCTGCGTCTCGATGATGGACACCTACCGGGCCAGGCACGCGATCCGTGACACCGGCGCCGCTCTGGGGCTGCCGCCGGACGAGATCGATGCCATCGCCAAGGCGTTCCCGCACATCCGGGCCAACCAGTTGTCCGCCGCATTGGTCGACCTGCCCGAGCTGCGCAGCTCCGGGCTGGCGGCCGGCAAACGTTCCGTCCAGGCGGACCAGCTGATCCGGATCGCGGAGCGGCTCGACGGCTTGCCCCGCCACATTGCTCTGCACCCTTGCGGAGTGCTGCTGTCCGACTCGACCCTGCTCGACCGGACTGCGGTCGAGGCCAGCTGGCTCGGGTTTCCGATGAGTCAGTTCGACAAGGACGACGTCGAAGAGCTGGGGCTGCTCAAGCTCGACGTCCTCGGCATCCGGATGCAGTCCGCCATCTCCCACGCCATCGGTGAGGTCGAGCGGGTCGACGGCGAACGGGTCGACATCGACACCATCCCGCGCGACGACCCGGCGACGTTCGCCCTCATCCAGTCGACCAGGACCCTCGGTTGCTTCCAGATCGAGTCGCCCGGCCAGCGCGAGCTGGTCGGCAAGTTCGCCCCGGAGACGTTCGAGGACCTGATCATCGACATCTCCTTGTTCCGCCCCGGCCCGGTCAAGACCGACATGGTCCGGCCATTCCTCGAGGCGAGACAGGGCTGGAACGCTCCGGTCTACCTCCACCCCGACCTGCAGGAGGCGCTCGAGGAGACCTGGGGGGTCGTGGTTTTTCACGAACAGGTGCTGCGCATCGTCTCGCGGGTCACCGGCTGCACCCTGGCCGAAGCCGATGAGGTCCGTCGCCGGATGGGCGACCCGATCAGCCAGGAGGAAGTGCAGGTCTGGTTCTTCCCGGCCATGCTCGGCCAGGGGTACGACCTGCCCACCACCGAGCAGGTGTGGGAGCTGCTCAAGGGTTTCGCCGCCTTCGGTTTCTGCAAGGCCCACGCCGCGGCGTTCGCCCTGCCCACCTACCAGTCCGCCTGGCTCAAGGCCCACCACCCGGCAGCGTTTCTGTCCGGGGTCCTCACCCATGACCCCGGTATGTACCCCAAACGGTTGATCCTCGACGACGCCCGCCAGTTCGGCATCGCCGTACTCCCGCTCGACGTCAACGCCTCCGACGGCGAGTACCGGATCGAACGGGTCGGCGTGCTCGACGAGCCGCCGCCGCTGATTCTCGGTGAGTCCACCCGCGAGCGGCTCGAGGTCGAGGCGCTGCCCGACGCGCGCGCCTACGGCATCCGGCTCGGGCTTGCCGACGTCAAAGGCATCAACGACGGCGAGCTGTCCCGCATCATCACCGGTCGGCCCTACCACTCGCTGTCCGACTTCTGGCACCGTGCCGGCGTCTCGCGGCCGATTGCCGAAAGGCTCGTCCTGGCCGGTGCTTTCGACTCGTTGTACGGGATCAGCTCAACGATTCCGGTTCGCCGCAGGGGAGCGGTGACCCGGCGCGACCTGCTCCTGCAGGTGCTCGACCTCGACCAGTGGTCGCGAGCCACCGCCCGCGGTAGCGGCCGCCGGGGCACCCGTACCGCGAGCTCTTCCGCTGGTGCGCTTCGAGCAGGCGACCCCGGTGGCATGGACGTCCGGGCGCAGGCGGCGCGGCAGTCCAGGGCACCCGCCGCCGTCGTCGGGTCGGACATCCAGCTCGCGCTCGACCTCGGTGACGAGCCCACCGTTGCGGTGCCCAGCGGTCTGCCGGAGATGACCCCGAGCGAAAAGGTACGGGCCGAGCTGGACATTCTCGGCCTCGACGCCAGCGCGCACATCCTGGCGTTCTACGAGCAGTTCTTCGCCGCTGCCGGCATCACCAGGGCGCGTGACCTGCTGCGCTGCCGCAGCCGGGCCGAAGTGCTGGTCGCCGGAGTAAAGGTGGCCACCCAGACACCACCGATCCGCTCCGGCCGGCGAGTGGTGTTCGTGACCCTCGACGACGCGACCGGCCCGGTCGACGCCACCTTCTTCGAGGAGGCACAGGCCGGCTACGCCGCGACGGTGTTCCACTCCTGGCTGCTGGTCATCCGGGGCACGGTGCGCCGGACCGGTCCGCGTGGCATCTCGTTGCAGGCCGATGGCTGCTGGGAGCTGCCGCTGCTGCGTGAGCTCTGGGAGAACCACGGCATGACAGCGGTCGCCGATGCGCTGGCCGCGCCGCCTCCCGGCTTCTCCGAGCTGGCCACCGAGGGGGCTGCCGAGAGCCGGTCGACCCGGCCGGTGATGGCGCCGGTGCGCCGGTTCGCCAGTGGCTTCGAGCTCTCGGCCTACTCCGACATCAAGCCCGCAGGTGGTGACACCGGTTCAGCTCCCCGCCGGCTGTGGCACTCGAGCCCCGGCAGCTCCGGTGGCTAGAACGCGCCTCGGTGCTCGCCTCCGTTACCCAGACAGCGGTGGTTGCTCTCACGGCAACCGGAACTGTGGGTTACTAGGCTGGCCCCACCGGACCTGCCCCGCCCGAAGGCCGAGTCAAGGAGCGTCGTGGTCGCCACTCGTAGATCTCGCGCCACCACCCGCAACGCTGCGGTCTGGTCCACGCTGCGCGCTGCTCTCGCCGCTGGCCAGCCCGAGCCGGCGCCGGGCAAGTCCACCGAGCCGATCCTGCTCGACATTCTCGACGCGGGGGGCGGCACCGGCGGATTCGCCGTACCGCTGGCCGAGCTCGGTCATCGGGTCACCGTCGTCGACCCCAGCCCCGACTCCCTCGCCGCGCTCGAGCGTCGCGCGGCCGAGGCCGACATCCACACCATCCGCGGGGTGCAGGGTGACGCCGCGGGGCTGCTCGACGTCGCCTCACCCGAGTCCTACGACGCAGTGCTGTGCCACCACGTGCTCGAGGTGGTCGACGACCCCGCAATCGCGGTCGCGGCGATGGTGCGGGTGCTGCGCCCCGGCGGGCTGCTCAGTGTTCTCGTCTCCAACGTCAACGGCGCCGTGCTCAGCCGGGCCGTCGCCGGACGACTCGACGAGGCGGTCGAGCTGCTCGAGGACTGCGAGGGATCCGGCCAGCACGACCCGCTGGTCCGGCGCTACGACCGGCAGAGCATCCTCACCCAGCTCACCGGCGCCGGCCTTGAGGTCGTCGGGCTGCACGGGTCCCGGGTGTTCAGCGACCTGCTGCCCGGCACCCTGCTCGACGTCGACCCGGCCGCAGCGGCCGCGCTGCTGCGGCTGGAGGAGCTCGTGGTCGACCGGCCGGAGTTCACCGACGTGGCGGCGGCACTGCACGTGCTTGCCCGGCGGCCCGGACATGTCACCGGCTGAACCACCGTTCCCGGTGGTGTCCCGATGAGCCGCACCGGACCACCGCCCACCGGACCGGCGCTGGGTCCGCGCGGTGACGACACCGGCTGCCCGATCCTGCATGCCGACATGGACGCGTTCTACGCCAGCGTCGAGCTGATCCGCCGCCCCGAGCTGGTCGGACGGCCGATGATCGTCGGTGGCACCGGCACCCGGTCGGTGGTGCTGTCCGCGACCTACGAGGCCAGGGCTTTCGGGGTACGCAGTGCCATGCCGATGATGCGCGCCCGCCGGATGTGCCCGCAGGCAGTCATCATCCCGCCCAACCCGGAGGCCTACTCCCGAGCCACCGCCGGCATCATGGAGATTTTCCGCTCGGTCACCCCGCTGGTCGAGGCGATCTCACTCGACGAGGCCTTCCTCGACGTGGGCGGCGCGACTCGCCGGCTCGGTCGACCGGCCCAGATCGCCGAGCTGATCCGTGGCCGGATAGCCGACGAACAGGGCATCACAGCGTCGGTGGGCATTGCCCCGACCAAGTTCGTGGCCAAGCTCGCCTCAGCGCGCTGCAAGCCCGACGGGTTGCTCGTCGTCCCCGCCGACCGGGTGGTCGAGTTCCTCCACCCGCTGCCGGTGGGGGCGCTGTGGGGGGTCGGTGAGAAGACCGAGGAAGTGCTCACCAGGCTGGGGTTGCGGACCGTCGGCGACATCGCGCACACCCCCGCCACCACCCTGGTCCGGGCGCTGGGTCCGGCTGCGGGCAACCACCTCTACGCCCTGTCCTGGGGTCGTGACGAGCGCCCGGTGGTGCCCCAGGAGCCGGACAAGAGCATCGGCCACGAAGAGACCTTCGGCTCCGACGTCGACGACCCGCTCGTGATTCACCGCGAGCTGCTGCGGCTCTCCGAACGCACTGCCGCCCGGTTGCGCTCCGGGGACCACCAGGGTCGGACGGTTTCGATCAAGGTCAGGTTCGCCGACTTCAGCACCATCACCCGGTCCCGAACCCTGCGTGAACCCACCGACATCGGCCGGGAAATCTACGATGTCGCCCGCCAGCTCTTCGACGGACTCGGTCTCGAGCGGGCTCGGATCAGACTCGTCGGCGTACGGATCGAAGGCCTGGTCGCTGCCGACAGCATGCCGCGCCAGCTTGCCTTCGGCGAACGAGAGTCAGGCTGGCGCGAAGCCGATCGCGCCGTCGATCGGGCCGCCCGGCGGTTCGGGGCCGGAGCAGTACGCCCGGCGGTGCTGGTCAGTCCGGCGATGGCCGTCCCACTGGCGGTGGCTGCCGACCAGATTCCGGCCCGACTGCCGGAGCCACCGCGCCCGGCTGTGGCCGGCACGAACCCTTCGGCTGCGGCCAAGAAAGTGCACCAAAATCCGCAGAAGCCTCGTGCTTGAGGGGTGCGTGGGACAAGATCAAGGAAAGGTGGCGCTTCACGCTTGAGGGTCCGGTCCAACCAGCCGAAGGCAGTGGTGCACAAGTCGTAGGAGAGCCGTTATCGTTCGCGGCTTTCGCACCGGCCACGGCAACCGTATCCTCATAAGAGACCACTCGTTTTTGGACACTTGTTCAACCTGACCTACCGCGCAAACGGGCAGGTCAGCCGGCTTACAGGAGGAGCGACGTGCCGCTCTCTGATCACGAGCAGCGCTTGCTCGAGCAGATCGAGCGGGCGCTCTATGCCGAGGACCCGAAGTTCGCGTCCACCGTGCGCACGACCGACCTTCGCTACTTCCACCGCCGTCGCACGGTCAGGGCCGCCTTGTGCTTCGGCCTGGGCGTCGCGCTCATCGTCGCCGGTGTCCTGACCAAGGTGAACCCGCTCGTGGTCGCGGGCGTCATTGTCGCCCTGGTCGGCCTCGTCTTCGGCGTCGCCAACTGGAAGCGCCTGACCGGCGGCGTCGCCGCCACCAAGCGCCGCCGTGAGAAGTCCCGCTCCGGCGACGCGCACCTGTCGCTCGTCGAACGGTTCGAAGAGCGCTGGCACCGCCGCTGGGACCAGCAAGACTTCTAGGACATCCGGCGCCTAGCGACTCGCCATCGGCCGTTTGGCCAGGCTCACGCTCAGACTGACGACGGTCGCCGGCGCAGGATCCGGTTGGCTATGGCCGTCCCTCGATCCGCGGTCCGTTGCACCGCCGCAGCAATGCGGGCACCGAGCCGGGACAGCACACCCGTCGTCCAGGAAATCGTGGACGGCGGCAGAGCCTTGGCCCGCCAGCGCACCCGTCGTGGGGCGTGCGCAGCCATGGCGGCCCGTACCGTCTCGCCGTCGTCGAGCAGACCCGACGGGTCACCGGCCAACGGTGCGTAGCGGGCACGCTCGACTGCTCGAGCCAGTCGGTCGATGGCGGCAGCAGCGTGGGGTGGCAGCGCGGCGGCGTCGGTCAGCCGGCGAGCACTTTGCCTCGGCGAGTCGGCAGTGGACGTGACGTAGCCGAGGTCGAGGGCGTCGCGCTGCATCTCCCGCCACGCCAGCAGGGCAACGTCGCGCGGGTCACCGCCGTGACGCAGCCGGCGCCGCCGAGCCAGGGCGTGCCCGAGCGGGATGCCGATCAGGACCAGCAGGATGGCGAGACCGGCCAGCGTGAACACGATGCCGCGACCGCTGAACGAGAACGAGAGTCCGCCCGAGCCGGCGGACCCGATGTTTCCGGAACCGCGCTCGGCCGGGGTGGGCCCGATCTGCCTCGGGATCTGGCCGTTGCCCCCCGGCACGACGGTGGACTTGGTCCCCTTCGCCGTCTGGGCCTTGATCGCCGCGACGGTGCCGCTGCCATAGCTCGGGACCTCCGTCTGGTGGTCGCTGCGCGGCGTCGGTTCGAAGCGCAGCCAGCCGATGCCGTGGAAGTAGAGCTCCGGCCAGGCGTGGAAGTCGTGGCTGTCGACGAAGAAGTTGTCCGAACCGCTGGTGCGGATGCCGGGGGTGAAGCCCACAGCCACCCTGGCCGGGATGTTGAGCGAGCGGGCCATCAAGGTCATGGCGGTGGAGAACTGCTGGCAGAAGCCCCGACGGGAGGTGAACAGGAAGTCGACCAGCGGGTTGTAGCCGGAGCCGGTCGGGCCGTTGAGGGAGTACTTGAACCGGCCGCTGCGGAAGTAGTTCTGCAGGTCCAGGGCCTTCTCAAACTCCGTGTTGTCGTTCTTCGTCACCGCCAGCGCCAGCGCCCGTACCCGGACCGGCAGATCCGAGGGCCCCGTCGCCTCGGACTGCAGCGCGGTGATGTCGTCGCCGGTCAGCGTGGAGTTCTCCAGCACGTCCGCCGTCGGGGCGATCAGGTCGGAGGTGGCCCGGAAGCTCTGGTTCTTCGTGGCGTCCTGGGTGTTGTCGGGAGAGAAGATCATCTCGGTCGACAGCTGGTAGGCCCACCGTCCCTGCAGGCCATCCAGCTTGGTCGTTGCGATCGGCACGGGCAGCAGCGGGCTTTCGAGCTGGGGGCCGATCGCGATGTCGGTGGTCAGGGCGGTGGCGCCGGCGTCGGGCCCGACGCCGTCAGGGGACAAGGTGTCCGAGGTCGGGTCGACCGGGTCGGGCAGCTGAGCCCCCTGCTGCATCTGGCCTTTGCTGACGCTGTACGAGGACAGCGTCGCCATCCGCAGGTAGTGGCCCTTGTTGTCCGAGGAGTGATAGCTGTACTGCGGTTCAATCGGCCCCTGCTTGAGTGACCCGGCCAGCTTGGCGATCGTGTTGTAGCGCACCGGCGAGCCGGCAGCCCGGCCACCGCCCTTGGCCAGGTTGAAGTGGCCCATGTCGGGGATCAGCGGCGGCACGACCAGCGCGACCGCTATCGCGGCCACCCCGATCCGCCAGCCGGCCTGACTCATCGCCGCCGCGGTCGTGGTGTTGCGCCCGACAGTGGTGGTGCCGGTGACCGTGCGGCCCCAGCGGCTGGTTCGGTCGCGGCCCTCGCGGATCAGCAGGGCGACGAAGCCGGCGCCGCCGAGCACCAGCGGGACCCAGCCGGTGCCGTGCTGGGACAGCCACTCCGGTACGGAGTAGAGCGCGAGCAGGGCGAGCCCGATCAGCGGCGGACGGATGCTGAGCTGGTCGACAGCGATGGCAACGAGTCCCACACCCAGGGCGGTGAGGAACATCAGCGCACGGAAGGTCGGCGCCGGCGTGCTCAGGTTGTGAACCTCGTCGAAGGACTTGTCGAAGATCTGCCGCAGCAGGTGCCAGGTGTGCCCGCGCGGGATGAAGCCCAGAACGGCGCCCTGATGGGCGAACACGGCAGTCAGGTAGAACAGGAGCGCGAGCACCGACCCGATCAGTCGCCAGACCGGGCGGGCGGCCAGGTGCTGGCCCAGCCGGCTGCCGATCTCGGCGCCGACCAGGACCGCAAGGACGGCGCCGACCACCGGCGCGATCCAGCCGGTGTCGGAGAACACGGCATGCAGGGAGGTGGCGCCGAGCAGCGTGACGCCGGCTGCGGCCACGGCCAGCTGGGTGCGCGGGTTCACTGCACACCGCCGGCGACGTCGGCCAGCGCCAGGCCGGAGAGGTTCCACACGTCGCCGAGCGCAGTGCCGGCGCTGACCCGCAGCACCCGCCACCCCGCGGCCTGCAGCACGCGTACGCCGGTATCGGGGTGCTCGTCGCGCGCCCTGGCCACGGCGAGCCGCCCGCTCGTCGTCGTGGTGATCGTGGCTGCCCAGGTACGAGTGTCCAGTGCGATCGCGATCCGCTGGCGGCTCCCGCGGTGGGCTCGTACGACCGACTCGGCGTCGGCGATCGTCATCGCTCCCAGGACCGCAACAACCACGCCGCCGGCGCGGGGGAGGTGGCGCTGAGCCAGGCCGCCACGCCCGGCCAGGCTGGCCCCCTTGGCCAGCTCGGCGATGGCCAGCTCGTCGAGCAGGAGCCCGTCGTCGACGTCGGGACCGCTGACCAGCCGGGCACCCTCGCCGCGGTCGAGCAGCAAGGTGAAGTTGTTGTGCAGCAGCTGAACGCCGACCGAGGCCACGGCGCTGCAGGCGTACTCGAAGGAGGAGCCGGGCCCGTCGCCGTGATGGGCGTGCAGCCGGTTGTCCAGCACCAGCAGCGCGTGGGCCTGCCACGGCTGCTCCTCGCGGCGGACCATCAGCTCACCGGCCCTGGCTGTCGAGCGCCAGTGGATCCGTCGCAGGTCGTCGCCGTGGCGGTACTCGCGCGTGCCGAGGTCGTCCTCGCCGGAGCTGGCGGCCGCCCGGAGCCTGCTGTCGCCGCTGCCGCCCGTACCGGACCCGAGTCGAATCGGCGGGAGCTGCCAGACCTGGGGGGTGACGACCAGCGTGTCGGTGCTGGTGAACGACTGCGCCACCTCGCACAGCCCGAGCGGGTCGGTCAGGCGCATGGTGACCGGTCCGACGAGGTAGCGGCCGCGGACGTCGGAGCGCAAGGTGTAGGCCACGTCGCGCACGCCTTGGGACTCGAGCCGGTTGAGGACGAACCGTGGCCTGGCACCGAGGGTGTAGGGCAGGGTGTCCTCGACCAGCATCACTCCGGTCGGCAGCCGCGAGACGTTGTGCAGCCGGATCACCACCCGGCCCGGCTTGCCGGCCTGGACCCTGGCCGGCTCGATCACTCGCCGGCAGGTGAGCCGGTAGCGCGTTCGTTGTACGGACGCAGCGGCACCCAGGGCGAGTGCGACCAGGAAGACCCCGATCCCGATGAAGTCGTGGCGCCCGAGCAGCAGGCCGCAGCCGGCACACGCCAGTCCGGCATAGGCAAAGCAGCGGCCGCGCGTCGTGAGCCCTGCCAGTGCCTCACGCATCAGGTCGCCCGCCCGGTCAGCGCGCGCCGCCACGGGTCGTCGGGCGTGGAGCAGCGGACAGCGGCGGTGGCGGCGGGTTGGTGCCGGGCGCGGGCTCGGTGGGTACGGGGATGCGGGTCAGCAGGTCGGCGATGATCTGGTGAGTGGGGCGCCGGGCCACCTGAGCCTCGGACGAGAGCATGATCCGGTGCGCGAGCACCGGCTCGGCGAGCATCTTGATGTCGTCCGGCAGCACGTAGTCGCGCCCGTCGAGGGCAGCAGCGGCCCTCGAGGCGCGCAGCAGCTGGAGGGTCGCCCTGGGCGAGGCGCCGAGGCGGATGTCGGGCGACTTGCGGGTCGCGTTGACCAGCTCGACGGCGTAGCGCCGGATCGGGTCGGACACGTAGATGCGCCGGACCGTGTCGATCAGCTTGACGATCTCCATCGCGTCGGTGACCGGGCTGAGGTCGTCCAGCGGGTTGGTGATGCCGTGGCTGTCGAGCATGGCCAGCTCGGCTGCGGCGGCCGGATAGCCCATCGAGATCCGGGCGGTGAACCGGTCGAGCTGGGCCTCGGGCAGCGCGTACGTGCCCTCCATCTCGATCGGGTTCTGCGTCGCCACGACCATGAACGGTGAGGACAGCGTGTAGGTCGTGCCGTCGACGGTGACCTGACGCTCCTCCATGCACTCCAGCAGCGCCGACTGGGTCTTGGGCGAGGCGCGGTTGATCTCGTCGCCGACGACGATGTTGGCAAAGATCGCGCCGGGCTTGAACTCGAACTCGCGCGTCTCCTGGTTGTAGACGGCGACGCCGGTGACGTCGCTCGGCAGCAGGTCGGGCGTGAACTGGACCCGGCGTACCGAGCAGTCGATGGTCCGAGCCAGCGCCTTGGCCAGCATCGTCTTGCCGACGCCGGGGACGTCCTCGATCAGCAGGTGCCCTTCGCTGAGCAGGACGGTCAGGGCCAGCTTGACCACGCCCGGCTTGCCCTCGATCACCTGCTCTATCGAGGCAATGATCCGTCCCGTCGTGTCGGCCAGCTCATCGAGAGCCGATCGGTCGCTGCCGTAGTCGAGCTGCCCGCTCACCCATGCCTCCTCGCACGCGCCCCGCTGATGACTGACCGCCGGCTACTGAAGCCCGTGAGTTTCGAGTGTGCCACCGAATCCGGCCCGCTGGGGACCGAGCGTCCGCGTCACCGGGCGTCCCCCACTCTGCTCCACTCCAACGCATTTTCGCAGCCGTTGGTTCACATCAAGCGCTCATCGGTACGGATTGTGCCGGTTCTGCACGCTCAGTGGCTCGTCAGCCGCCGCACTCACTGTGCAGAAGGCCCGGAGCGCGAAAACGCCCTCCACTTCACTCCACCGTGATTGACCTGCAAGTTCGTCCTCAATCGGCGGCAGAAATTGTCGAGAAACGCTTGTGCGTGGGGAAGAGTGGGGTAAAGTGGCGCAACCGGGAGAGGGCGGGAGGTGACGTGGATGTTCTTGGGCACGCACTACCCGCGACTCGACGAGAAGGGCCGGCTTTTCCTGCCGGCCCGATTCCGTGACCAGCTGGCGGAGGGGGTCGTGATGACGCGAGGTCAGGAGCGCTCCCTCTACGTCTTTCCGGCCGCCGAGTTCGCCCGGATGACCGAGCAGTCCAGCGCCGTCCCCGTCACCAGCAAGAGCGGCCGCGACTACCTGCGCATGCTCTTCGCCGGCGCCTCGGACGAGGTGCCGGACAAGCAGGGACGGATCACGGTCCCTGCGTCGCTGCGGGCCTACGCCGGCCTGACCAAGGACTGCGTCGTCATCGGCGCCAACACCCGCGTCGAGATCTGGGACGCGGCGGCGTGGGCGACGTACGAGGCAGCCCAGGAGTCCAACTTCTCCGACATCGCCGAGGAGGTGCTGCCCGGCTTGCTGTGAACCACAGCGAGCCGCTGCACCACATCGGCCTTCGTGAGCTGAGGCCTCCGTCCCGCTCCACCCTCCTGGCATCCCTTCCCCGGCGCCAGGCGGATGGTGCGGACGGAGACCCGGGCGCACGACACGGCCCTCGTACGAAGGCACGGAACGGCAGCCGGACCCGAACCGCGAGAACGGGTCACGACCTCGCCGCCATCACAGGGCAGGACCGAGCAGGCTCAGAAGGGTCGAGAATGACGAGCACCGCTCAAACCGTGGCGATCGCGCCACCCACTCTGGCGCAGGAGATGCGGGACAGCGTGCTGCTGTTCGGTCTGTTCGCGCTGCCCATCACCCTGCTGGGCATCGCCGTCGGCGGCATCGCGCTGCTGCAGGCGCTGGCCTCCTGACGCGCCCGGCTTCCTGACATGTCCGATGCCCCGGCCCAGCCGCGTCACATACCTGTCCTCCTCGAGCGGGTCCTGGAGCTGCTCGGTCCGGCCCTGCAGGGCCGGCCGGCCGTCGTGGTCGACGCGACGCTCGGTCTCGGTGGTCACGCCGAAGCGCTGCTCACCCGCTTCCCGCAGGTACGGCTGATCGGACTCGACCGCGACCCCGAGGCGCTCTCGCGCAGCGGCGCCAGGCTTTCGGCGTACGCGGACCGGATCCGTCTGGTGCACGCGGTCTACGACGAGATCCCCGAGGTGCTCGAAGCCGAGGGTCTGCGCAGCGTGGACGGGATCCTGTTCGACCTCGGGGTGTCGTCGATGCAGCTGGACGTGGCCGAGCGTGGTTTCGCGTACAGCCACGACGCGCCGCTGGACATGCGGATGGACCCGACGCAGGGACGGACCGCAGGTGACGTGGTCAACGGCTACAGCGGCAAGGAGCTGGCCAGGGTCCTGCGGGAGTACGGCGAGGAGAGGTTCGCCTCGCGCATCGCCGATGCCATCGTGCGCGAACGGGCCAAGACGCCGTTCACCTCGAGTGCCGCGCTGGTCGAGATCGTCCGCAACGCCATCCCGGCGGCCACTCGTCGCACCGGCGGCAACCCGGCCAAGCGCACCTTTCAGGCGCTGCGGATCGAGGTGAACGCCGAGCTGTCCGTGCTCGAGCGAGCCGTGCCCGCGGCCCTCGACGCCCTCGCTGTCGGAGGCCGGATCGTCGTGCTGGCCTACCAGTCGTTGGAGGACCGGATCGTCAAGCGCGCGTTGACGGCCGCGACGGCGAGCACCGTGCCGCACGACCTGCCGTTCATCCCCGCCGGCTCCGAGCCGGCGCTGCGCCTGCTGGTGCGGGGATCCGAGGAAGCGTCGGAGGCCGAGATCGCGGAGAACCCGAGAGCAGCTTCGGTACGGCTGCGCGCAGCCGAGCGTGTACGGGAGGCAGCGTGAGCGTCGACCTGCACCTGGCCAGTGTCACCAGCCTGCCGACGTGCCCGCCGCCGAGCCCGCCGGCACCGCCGCAGCCTCCGTCCCTGGCCTTTACGGGCACTGGCGATGTCGTGGCCCTGGCAGCCCGGCCGGCACCGACCCCCGATGTCGCCGACGAGCCAGCACGTCGAGCTGCGGGTCGTGCCGCCGCGGGCCCGCAGCCGCGCGGCCAAGGCTCCTTTCGTCGCCCTCGTACTCACCCTGCTCGGTGCCGGGCTGGTGTCGCTGCTGCTGATCAACACCGCGCTGTCCCAGGGTGCCTTCGCCGTACAGAAGCTGAAGAAGTCGGGCTCCGCGCTCACCGACCAGCAGCAACAGCTGAGCCGCAGCCTGGCCGACGCCGGGCAGCCGAACGCGCTGGCCTCCCGTGCGGTGGCCCTGGGCATGGTGCCGGGTGGTGCGCCGGCCTTCCTGCGGCTGCCAGACGGCAAGGTGCTCGGCATGGCCAAGGTGGCCACGTCGCCACCGCCGCCGCCGAAGCCTCAACCGTTGCCCACCCCCGGTGCGCTCAATCCCGCCATGACGCCGTCAGCCGGTGCACCTGTGGTGTCCACCAGTGCCAAGCCGTCGAGCAGTGCCAAGCCGTCGAGCAGTGCCAAGCCGTCGGGCAGCGCCAAGCCGTCGGCGCAGTGCCAAGCCGTCGGGCAGTGCCAAGCCGTCGGGCAGTGCCAAGCCGTCGGGCAGTGCCAAGCCGACCATCCATGCCTCGAAGACGCCCGCCAAGACGCCGCCGACGAAGGGCAAGCCGTGACGCCGCCGCCGGACCGACGGGGACAGCAACGACCGGGCACCAAGCGCACTACGTCCACGTCCGCATCCAGGCAACGGACCACGGTCGCGAGTGCCAGCCGCGGCGCCGGACGGCCTCGCCCCAGCGGCTCGGCCCCGCGGGCAACGCGTACCCCCGCGCCCCGCCCGGCACCGGTGCCGCGCGCACCCCGCGTTCCGCGTCCTCCCCGGCAACGGCTGACCCTCGCCCGCCCGGCCCGGCGGATCCGGGTGGCGCTGGTCTTCCTCGTCGTCCTGCTCACCGTGCTCGGTGGGCGGCTCGTGCAGCTGCAGACGTTCGACTCCAAGGCCTACGCCCAGGACGCCCTCAAGCAGCGGCAGGTGGTGCGTACCCTGCCGGCGATGCGGGGTGCGATCTACGACCGCACCGGCCAGCCGCTGGCCATGTCCGTCGACGCCCGGCTGATCAGTGCCAATCCGGACGAGGTCGCCAAGGGTGTCGCGCTCAAGACCAGCAAGTGGACGTTCGACTCCGAGGTGCACACGCTCGCCCCGCTGCTGGGACTGAGCCAGAGCGACCTGTCGGCCAAGCTGAGCAAGCACCGGGGCACCAAGCTGGCCAGCTACGTGGTGCTCGCGCACGGCATCACGCCGGCCGTCGCCACCACGATCGCGAGTCTGCGGCTGCCCGGCATCGCCGCCAGCGCGGAGCAGAAGCGCCTCTACCCCGGCGGTAACGTCGCCGCGAACATCGTCGGCCTGGACGGCCGCAACGGTACGGGTCTCAAGGGCCTGACCGGGCTCGAGTACGCGATGAACAAGACCCTCGCCGGCACCGACGGCAGCGAGAACGTGCAGGTCTCCGTCGGCGGCACCGTGATCCCGGTCGGCGCAGGGCAGGTCAACGCGGCGGTCCCCGGCACCGGCGTCTCGCTGACCATCGACCGCGACATCCAGTGGCAGGCGCAGCGGGCGCTGACGGCTGCGGTGGCCCAGACCGGGGCGCTGTCCGGCACCGTCATCGTGATGAACCCGCGCAACGGCGACATCTACGCGATGGCGACGGCGCCGACCTTCGACCCGACGAACACCGCGCACGCCACGCCCGACGAGCTGGGCAACCGGGCGCTGAGCGACATCTACGAGCCGGGCAGCGTCAACAAGGTCATCACCTTGTCGGCGGCGATGCAGGAGGGACTGGTCACGCCGACCACGGAGGTCGACGTACCCAGCACCTATGTCGCCGGGGGTCACCGCTTCCACGACGCCGAGGTCCATGGCGCCGAGCAGCTGACCACCACCGGGGTTCTCGCCAAGTCGAGCAACATCGGTGCGATCGAGATCGGCCAGAAGCTCGGCCAGCAGCGGCTCTACAACTACATGACGAAGTTCGGCTTCGGCCGCCTCAGCGGACTGAACCTGCCGGGGGAGGACAAGGGCCTGTTGCCGACGGTCGACAAGTGGTCCAACACCAGCCTGCCGACGATCGCGTTCGGCCAGGGCATCTCCGTCAACGCACTGCAGGTCGCGTCCGTCTACTCGACCATCGCCAACGGTGGCGTCCGCATGATCCCGCGGCTGGTGGCGTCCACCACGAGCCCGAGTGGCGCGGTCAAGAAGACGCCGAAGTCGCCGGGGGTACGGGTCGTCAGCGCCAAGGTCGCGCACCAGATGTCCGACATGCTCGAGGCCGTGACCACCGACCAGGGCACGGCTCCCGAGGCGCGGATCGACGGCTACCGGGTGGCCGGCAAGACGGGCACGGCTCAACGCGCCGACGGCAAGGGTGGCTACGACGGCTACACCGCGACGTTCGTCGGCTACGCCCCGGCGGACCACCCGCAGCTCGTGGTCGAGGTGGTGCTGCAGAAGCCGGTGAACGGGCACTTCGGTGGCAAGGTGGCCGCCCCGGTGTTCCAGAAGGTCATGTCATTCGCGCTCGCCGCGCTGGGGATCGCCCCGACCAACACCACCCCACCGACCGCCAAGCTCACCGTCAACTGACGGTACCGTTGCCTCCCGTGTCCGATTCTCCGTCCGCCCCAGCGCCGGGCCCGCCCCGTCCGGCCACCGGTCCGGGGCTTCGCCTGAGCGACCTGCTGGACGAGCTGCCGAGTCTGGTCGGCGGGTCGGCGCCGGCGCTGGTCGCCGGTTCCGTCAACGACGTCGCGCTGACCGGGATCAGCCACGACTCGCACCTGGTCCGGCCGGGCGACCTCTACCTGGCCCGGCCAGGCGAGCGCTCGCACGGCGCGGCGTTCGTCGGTGACGCGGTCGCCGCCGGTGCCGTCGCCGTGCTCACCGACGCGGCCGGCTGGGGCCTGGTGGGAACGGCGGGCGTTCCGGTGGTCGTGGTCTCCGACGCGCGCGCCGCCGCCGGTCCGGTCGCGGCCAGGGTGTACGGCAACCCGTCGGCCAACCTCCGACTGATCGGCGTGACCGGCACGAACGGCAAGACCACGACCAGCTATCTCATCGACGCGGCGCTGCGAGCCGCCGGGCAGGTCACCGGGCTGGTGGGCACGGTTGAGACCCACGTCGCCGGCCGGGTGCTGCCGAGCGTGCGCACGACGCCGGAGGCGATCGAGCTGCAGGCGCTGTTCGCGGTGATGCGCGAGCAGGGCGTGACCGCTGCGGTGATGGAGGTCTCCAGCCACGCGCTGGCCCTCGGCCGGGTCGAGGGCCTCGCCTACGACGTGGCCGCCTTCACGAACCTGTCCCAGGACCACCTCGACTTCCACCCGGACCTCGAGGCCTACTTCGAGGCCAAGGCGCTGCTGTTCGGCCCTGAGCGGTCCCGGTTCGCCGTTGTCAACGTCGACGACGAGCACGGCGTCGTACTCGCGGAACGGTTGACTGCCGGCGGCCAGCCGGTGGCGACCTACTCGATCTCGGGCGCGCCCGCGGACTGGCGGGCCCTCGATGTGCGTGGCCGGCGTCGCGGGGAGCGCGTTCCGGGTGCTCGGTCCGGACGGGGTCGACGTCGCTGCGGAGGTGGGATTGCCCGGCCGGTTCAACGTGGCCAACGCGCTCGGTGCCCTCGCGGCAGCCGTCGCCTCCGGCGTTGGCGTTGACGATGCCGTACGGGGCATCGCCGGCCTGGACGGGGTGCCGGGCCGCATGCAGCGCATCGACGTCGGCCAGTCCTTCGCTGCCCTCGTCGACTACGCGCACACCCCGGACGCCGTCGCCAACCTGCTGTCCGCGCTGCGCCCGGTCACGACCGGCCGACTGATCGTGGTCCTCGGCGCCGGCGGAGACCGCGACCGGACCAAGCGGCCCCTGATGGGCGCGGCCGCTGCCGGCGGTGCCGACATCGCGGTGCTGACCAGCGACAACCCCCGGTCGGAGGACCCGCTGCAGATCCTCGCCGCTGTCGAGGAGGGCGCCCGCGCGGTGGTCGGCGGTGCAGAGATCGTCGTCGAGCCCGACCGGCACGAGGCCATCCGCCGAGCCGTTGCCCTCGCTGCTGACGGCGACACGGTCGTCGTCGCCGGCAAGGGGCACGAGGCCGGGCAAGAGGTGTCCGGCGCGGTGCTGCCGTTCGACGACCGGCTCGTGCTGACGGCGTGCCTCTCTGCCCTGGCCGCCCCATGATCGCGCTGACGCTGGACCAGGTCGCGGCTGCGGTCGGCGGCACTGTCGTCGACGTTGACGGTGCAGTCGTCGTCACCTCCGTGACCCTGGACTCTCGTGCGGCGGAGCCCGGCTCGCTGTTCGTCGCCCTCGCGGGCGGGCGCTCCGACGGCCACGACCACGCCGCAGCCGCGGTCGCCGCCGGCGCTGTCGCGGTGCTGGCCGCGCGCCCGGTCGGCGTTGCGGCCGTGCTGGTCGACGACGTGCAGGTGGCCCTCGGCCGGCTGGCCCACGCCCTGCTCGCGCTGCTGCCGGACGCCCGGGTCATCGGGATCACCGGCTCGTCCGGCAAGACCAGCACCAAGGACTTGCTGGCCGCGGTGATCGAGCCGCTCGGGACGACCATCGCGCCGGTCGGGTCCTTCAACAACGAGATCGGCCACCCGCTCACCGTGCTGCGCGGCCGACGAGCGGACCCGGCACCTCGTCCTGGAGTACAGCGCCCGCGGGATCGGCCACATCGCCTACCTGTGCGGCATCGCGCGGCCCTCGATCGCCGTCGTGCTCAACGTCGGCGTGGCTCACCTCGGCGAGTTCGGCAGCCGCGAGGCCATCGCCGTCGCCAAGGCCGAGCTGGTCGACGCCGTCGCGCCGGGCGGTCTCGCCGTGCTCAACGCGGACGACGACCGGGTGGCGGCGATGGCCGCCGGGGCGCTCGCCAGGGGAGTGCGCGTCGTCTCGTACGGGCTGGCACGCCGAGGCGCAGGTCCGCGCGGAGGGGCTGTCGCTCGACGCCGGCCGGGCACGGTTCACCTTGGTGACACCGGCGGGCACCGCCCCAGTAGCCCTCGAGCTCTACGGCGCGCACATGGCCTCCAACGCCCTGGCGGTTGCAGCCGTGGCGCTCGAGCTCGGTGTCGCCGTACCCGACATCGCGGCGCGGCTGTCGGCTGCCGTACCCCGCAGCCGTTGGCGGATGGAGGTCACCGAGCGGCCGGACGGGGTGGTCGTCGTCAACGACGCGTACAACGCCAACCCGGAGTCCGTCCGGGCCGGTCTCGAGACGCTGGTCTCGATGGCGGCCGGTCGTCGCAGCTGGGCGGTCCTCGGTGAGATGGCCGAGCTGGGGGATGGTTCGGCCGAGGCTCACGCTCGGACCGGCCGGCTGGCAAGACAACTGGGGGTCTCTCGGCTTGTCGCCGTCGGGAAAGCAGCCGCAGCCCTCCACACTGGAGCAGTGTCCGCCGGAGCAGATCACCAGCAGTCCGTGGTCGTGCCCGACGAGGCGGCCGCGCTCGCACTGCTGCGCGCCGAGCTTGCGCCGGGAGACGTCGTACTGGTCAAGGGTTCTCGGTCCGCCGGTCTCGACCGGCTGGCAACCGCGCTGCTCGCCGACGTGCCAGCGGGAGCGGGTCGATGATCTCAGTCCTGTTCGCGGCGATGATTTCTCTCGCCGTCTGCATCATTGCCACGCCCGCGGCCATCAAGATCTTCACCAACGCCGGCTATGGCCAGCTGATCCGCGACGACGGGCCGACCACGCACCACACCAAGCGCGGCACCCCGACCATGGGTGGCACGGTCATCATCGCCGCCACGCTGCTCGGCTACCTGTGCGCCCACCTGTTCGCGCTGCGCGGGTTCACGGCCTCGGGGCTGCTCGTTCTCGGCCTGATGACCGGCCTGGGTGCGGTGGGCTTCCTCGACGACTTCATCAAGATTCGCAAGAACCGCAGCCTCGGCCTGACCACGAGCTCCAAGCTGGTCGGGCAGCTGGTGGTCGGCGCGCTGTTCGCAGTGCTGGCCCTGCGGTTCAAGAACGGTCACGGTCTGTCGCCGGCCTCCGTCCACATCTCCTTCGTACGGGACGTGGGCTTCCTGGGCATCGGCATGACCGCGATCGGCTTCATCGTCTGGGCCGTGCTGATGATCGCCGCGACCTCCAACGGGGTGAACCTCACCGACGGCCTGGACGGTCTCGCCTCCGGCGTCGCCACGATGGTCTTCGGCGCCTACGTCATCATCGCGTTCTGGCAGTTCGGCAACGGCTGCGTGCTGCCCGACCCGGTGCTGCACTGCTACCAGACCAGGGACCCGCTCGACCTGGCCATCGTCGCGGCTGCCGCCATGGGCGCCTGCTTCGGCTTCCTGTGGTGGAACTGCTCGCCGGCCAAGATCTTCATGGGCGACACCGGGTCGCTCGGCCTCGGTGGATGCCTTGCCGGACTGGCGATCGCGACCCGTACCGAGCTGCTGCTCGTCGTGCTCGGCGGACTGTTCGTCGTCGAGACGCTCTCGGTCGTGATCCAGGTCGGCTTCTTCAAGGCGACCCGCAAGCGGGTGTTCCGGATGGCGCCGATCCATCATCACTTCGAGCTGGCCGGGTGGGCCGAGAACACCGTCATCGTCCGGTTCTGGATCATCGCCGGCCTTGCCGTTGCCCTCGGGCTCGGCATCTTCTACGCCGAGTTCATCTCGGGCAGCACCTAGCCGTGGCGGGGTGGGAAGGCCGACACGTCGCCGTCGCCGGTCTCGGCGTCTCGGGTGCGGCCGCCGCCAGAGGCCTCGCAGGTCTCGGGGCTGACGTCGTCGGGGTCGACGCAAGCGGACGGCTGACTTCGCCGACCTCGAGGCAGCACGGGGTACGGGTTCCGGGTGGACCGGCGTAGCCGCGTTGCCCGAGGGCGTCGACCTGGTCGTCACGTCGCCCGGCTGGCGTCCCGACTCGCCGCTGCTGCTCGCCGCCGCAGCCGCCGGCGTACCCGTGTGGGGCGAGGTCGAGCTGGCCTGGCAGCTGCGCGCGCCGGACGCCGCGCCGTGGCTCGCCCTGACCGGTACCAACGGAAAGACGACCACCGTCGGGCATGCTCGACGCGATGCTGCGGGCGGCAGGGCACCGCAGCGTCGCCGCCGGCAACATCGGCACGCCGCTGGTCGAGGTCGTCGGCTCGGCCGACGTACGACGTGATCGCCGTCGAGCTGTCCAGCTTTCAGCTGCACTGGTCCTCGACGGTGACGCCGCTGGCGGCGGCGGTGCTCAACCTGGCGCCCGACCACCTCGACTGGCACGGTTCCCTGGACGGCTACGCGGCTGACAAGGCCAAGGTCTGGACGCCCTCGACGGTGGCGATCGCCAACGCCGACGACCCCGCTGCCGTCGACCTGCTCGCCTCGCAGGAGCAGGCGGCGCGGCGGGTCACGTTCACACTCGAGTCGCCACGGCGTGGTCAGCTCGGCATCGTCGAGGACCTGCTCGTCGACCGTGCGTTCGTCGCTGATCCCGTCCACGGCAGCGGTTGAGCTGGCGACCCTCGACGACCTGCACCTGGCCGGTCCGCACAACGTGGCCAACGCCCTTGCCGCGGCGGCGCTGGCACGTGCGTTCGGGGTCGAGCCCGAGGCCGTACGCGACGGCCTGCGCCGTGTGCACCCGGGCGCTCATCGCAATGCCCTGGTGGCCACCATCGACGACGTGGCCTGGGTCGATGACAGCAAGGCGACCAACCCGCACGCGGCGGCCGCGTCGCTCGCCGCCTACCGGTCGGTGGTCTGGGTCGCCGGCGGTCTGCTGAAGGGCGCCGACGTCGACGATCTGGTGCGCGTCGCACGCGCGATCACCTGCGGGCAGCCGTGCTCATCGGCACCGATCGTGACCTTGTCCGCGAGGCTCTCGCGCGACACGCACCCGATGTCCCCGTTCATGAGGTCGAGGCGACGGACACTGGGGCCATGACGACGGTCGTAGCGGTGGCGGCTGGGCTCGCCCAGCCCGGTGACACAGTGCTGCTTGCGCCTGCCGCAGCGTCGATGGACATGTTCCGCGACTATGCCGAGCGGGGCGACGTTTTCGCCGCGGCGGTGCGAGCTCTCGGGGCTGCCCGGTGAGCTCCGCCCCGGTCGAGGACGGTGCGCGGACCTCGGTGATGAACCGCCCGCTGACCTCCTACTACCTCGTGCTCGGCTGTACGGGGATCCTGCTCGCGCTCGGCCTGGTCATGGTGCTCTCGGCGTCCAGCCCCGCCGCGTACAAGGTCTCCGGCTCGAGCTTCGCCATCTTTGACCAGCAGGCGTTGTGGGTCGCCATCGGCATCCCGATCTTCTTCCTGGCCAGCCGGATGCCGGTCAGGTTCTACCGGCTGTTCCCGACCCCGTTGCTCCTGGTCGCTGTGGCACTGCTGATGCTCGTGCCGCGGCTCGGGCACGCGTCCAACGGCGCGGTCCGCTGGATCCCGGTCGGCCCGATCCACGTGCAGCCGAGCGAGATCGCCAAGTTCGCCCTCGTCCTGTGGGGCGCGGACCTGTTGGTGCGCAAGGGAAAGCTGCTCGGCGACTGGGTCCACCTGATGGTGCCGCTGGTGCCCGTCGTCGTGATCCTCGCGACCATGATCATCCTCGAGAAGGACATGGGAACGACCCTCGTCCTGGTGGCGATCGCCTTCGCCCTGCTCTGGTGCGTGGGGGCGCCGAGCCGGGTGCTGTGGCTGATCGGTGGTCTCGGCGCTCTGGGAGCGCTCGGCCTGGCCATGGCGGAGCCCTACCGCTGGAGCCGGGTCATCGCCTTCGTCCAGCCGTCCAGCTCGCCGACCGCCCACTGGCAGGCGCTGCAAGGGAAGTACGCGCTCGCGTCCGGCGGATGGTTCGGCGTCGGTCTGGGTGGCAGCCAGCAGAAGTGGGGCTACGTCCCGGAGTCCTTCACCGACTTCATCTTCTCCATCATCGGCGAGGAGCTCGGCCTGATCGGGGCGCTCGGCGTTGTCCTGCTCTTCGGCCTGCTCGCCTACGCCGGTCTGCGGGTGGCCCGTCGTTCGGCGGAGCCGTTCGCCCGCCTCGCCGCCGGCGGGGTCGTCGCATGGGTCCTGACGCAGGCTCTCGTGAACATGGGCGCCGTCACCGGCCTGCTGCCCATCACCGGGATCCCGCTGCCGCTGATCTCCTTCGGCGGCTCGGCTTTGCTGCCCACGCTCGCCGCGTTGGGCATGCTGGCATCGTTCGCTCGTCGGGAGCCCGGTGCTGCCGAGGCGCTTGCGGCCAGACCTCCGTTGCGGCAACGCTTCTCGCGCAAGAAGACACCCGTGCCGGCACCCCGCATGGCCGCCGCGGCGCGTGCTGCCAGCGCCGCACCCGACACGGTCCTTGAGACCACCACGGTCGGGCGTTGACCGATGCACGTCATCCTTGCCGGCGGCGGCACTGCCGGTCATGTCGAGCCCGCGCTAGCCACCGCTGACGCGCTGCGCCGGATCGACCCGTCCATCGGCATCACAGCTCTGGGCACGTCGACGGGGCTCGAGGCCCGGCTCGTGCCCGCCCGCGGCTACCGGCTCGCCGAGATCCCTCGGGTGCCGCTGCCCCGACGAGTCACCCCCCAGATCGTTGCCGTACCAGGGCGTCTGCTCGGTGCCGTGCACGCCGTCGAGCAGATCATCGAGGACACCGAAGCAACCGTGGTCGTGGGTTTCGGCGGCTACGTGGCGATGCCTGCCTACCTCGCCGCCAAGCGCCGGCACATCCCGATCGTGGTCCACGAGGCCAACGCCCGGCCGGGTCTGGCCAACCGGATCGGTGCCCGGATGACCAAGAAGGTGGCGGTGAGCTTTCCGAGCACCTCGCTGCCACACGCCTTGCACATCGGCATCCCGCTGCGCTCGGCCGTCGCCAACCTGGATCGGGAGGCGTCGCGGACCGAGGCGCGGGCGAGCTTCGGGCTCGACGCCGACCGTCCGACCCTGCTGGTGACCGGTGGCTCGCAGGGGGCGCGACAGATCAACGACGCCGTCGTCGGGGCCGCGGCCGATCTCGCCGCTGCGGGGGTTCAGGTGCTGCACCACACCGGCGCCGGCCACATCGAGGCCGTGCAGTCGGCGCTGCCGCCGCCGGGAGGCGCTCCCTATGTGGCCCTCGGTTACGTTGACCACATGGAGCTGGCTTATGCGGCAGCAGATCTCGTGCTCTGCAGGGCCGGTGCCATGACCTGCGCCGAGCTCGCGGCTGTCGGGCTGCCCGCAGTTTACGTACCACTGCCGCACGGCAACGGCGAGCAGCAGCTCAACGCGATGCCGACGGTCGAAGCCGGCGGCGGGGTGATCGTGGCTGACGCCGAACTCGGCCCGCGGTCGGTTCGCGAGACCGTACTCCCACTGCTCACCGACCCGGATCGCTTGGCAGCCATGGGTTCCGCGGCCGCCGGCCTGGGGCGACGCGACGCCGACGTGCTGCTCGCGAAGCTGGTCATCGCGACCGCAGAGGAGTGGCTGTGACGAGCGATCTCGGGCGGGTGCACTTCATCGGTATCGGTGGTGCCGGCATGAGCGGCATTGCCCGCATCCTGTTGGCCCGCGGGGTTCAGGTGTCGGGCAGCGACGCCAAGGACTCGACCATGCTGGCGGCGTTGCGTGCATTGGGCGCACGCATCTACGTGGGCCACGCAGCGGGCAACGTGCTGGAGGTCGACACGGTGGTCGTGTCCAGCGCCATCCGTCAGACCAACCCCGAGCTGGTCGAGGCCAGAGCACGGGGTCTCAGCGTGCTACCCAGGGCTGCGGCCCTCGCGGCCGTCATGGCTGGTCGCAGGGGGATCGCCGTCGCCGGGACCGCTGGCAAGACCACCACCACCTCGATGCTGACCGTCGCGCTCCAGCACTGTGGCGTCGATCCGTCCTTCGCCATCGGCGGGGACCTCAACGAGCCCGGCTCCGGTGCCCACCACGGCAGCGGCGACTACTTCATCGCAGAGGCCGACGAGAGCGACGGCTCGTTCCTGCTCCTGTCGCCGTACGCTGCGGTCATCACCAACGTGGAGCCGGACCACCTCGATCACTACGCCGACGAGGCTGCGGTCGAGGCGGCGTTCGTCTCCTTCGCTGCGACCCTTGATCCGCAAGGGTTTCTGGTCAGCTGCGCCGACGACCCTGGTGCCCGCCGGGTGAGCGCTGCGGCTGCGGCCGACGGTGTCGAGGTCATCTCGTACGGGACGGCGACAGACGCCGACCTCCGGATCGCGCAGTTCCGCCTCGACGGTCACACCAGCGAGGCCGAGATCATCCACCACGGCCGGCGGATGGGACTGTTGGCGCTGCAGGTGCCGGGGGACCACAACGTTCGCAACGCGGCTGCCACGCTCGCCGTCGGGCTGCGGCTGGGACTCCCGTTCGAGCAGCTGGCTGCCGGCCTGGCCGGGTTCCGCGGTGCCCGCCGCCGGTTCGAGCTGAAGGGGGTCGAGGGCGGGGTACGGGTGTACGACGACTACGCCCACCACCCGACCAAGGTCACCGCCGCGCTGCGAGCCGCCCGCGAGGTCGCCGGTGACGGCCGCCTGGTGGTCGCGTTCCAGCCACACCTGTTCAGCCGGACCGAGGCGTTTGCCCGCGAGTTCGGTCGGGCCCTGGCCATCGCCGACGAGGTGGTGGTCATGGACGTTTACGCCGCCCGCGAGGATCCCGTCCCCGGGGTCACGGGTGCTCTGGTCGCCGATGCGGTTCCGCTGCCCTACGCACAGGTGGCCTACCAGCCATCGTGGTCGGCGGTCGCCGCGGAGCTCGTCTCGCGCAGCGCGCCCGGCGACCTGGTGATGACGGTCGGAGCCGGTGACGTCACGCTGATTGGCCCGGAAGTGCTGTCCCTGTTGGCTTCTGAAGGCGCCGGCCGCCCAGCCCCGACCAGTGGAGGACAGCGATGAGCCTGCATCTGCGCAACCGTCCGAGCACGGTGGGCAGCAACGCGTCCCTGCGTCCGTCCACCGAGCGCCGCTTCGCCCAGCGGGCCCGCCGGCGCAGGCTGCTGTCGCTGCGACCCCTGCTGATCGGCTTCGCGATCATCGCCGTGATCGTGTTTCTCGGCTGGCTGGTCTTCGGCTCGGTCTTCCTGTCCGTGCAGAAGGTTGCGGTCAGCGGCGAGTCCCGGCTCAGCGCAGCCAGTGTGAAGAGGGCAGCGCAGGTCCCGGTGAACAAGCCGATGGTCCTGCTGGACGTGACCGCGATCCGGCACCGGGTCGAGGCGCTGCCGCAGGTCAGGAGCGTCACGGTCGAGCGGTCCTGGCCCAACACGGTGGACATCACCGTGGTCGAGCGCAAGCCGGCCGCCGTGGTGAAGCAGAGCGGCAAGCCGCTGGCGCTGATCGATCCCACCGGTGTGCTGATCGCGAACGTCTCCGCAGTCCCGACCGGGATGTCGGTGCTAGCCCTGTCCTCACCCGGTCCCGGCGACCTCTCGACCAAGGCTGCGCTGGGAGTGGTCGTCGCACTGCCGGCAGCCCTGCGTGCCACCGTGACCGAGATCCAGGCGCCGACACCGGCGAGCGTGACCCTCAAGCTCGCGAGCGGGATCACGGTGGTCTGGGGCGACGCGACCAACTCGCGGCGCAAGGCTCAGGCGCTCAAGGCCTTGCTGCACAGCCAGGCCCACCCGGCCCCCAACCTGGACTCGCACGGTCGCCAGATCCCACCCAAGAAGGCGACCGTGTTCGACGTCAGCGACCCCACCGAGGTCACGGTGAGGTAGGCGCGTCACCGTTCCAGCAGGGCGACCAGCGTGTCGACGCCCTTGGCCAGCGTCCGCTGCTCAGCCGGCGTGAGCTTGGCCGTGATGAGGTCGCTGAGCCACTCGACCCGCTGTTCCCGCTGGCGTACCAACGCTCTTCGCCCGGCAGCGGTGAGATGCACCACCTGTTTGCGTCCGTCACTGGGATGCGCGCGGAGCACGACCATCCTCCGGTCGGCCAGCTGGCCGACCACCCGTGACGCCGACTGGTGCCGTACGGCCTGGGCCGCGGCCAGCTGGCTCGTCGTCATCGGCCCCTCGCGGTCCAGCCAGCCGAGGGCCGCCGCCTGGGGGACCGGCAGCGTGGCAGGGCCTCGTGTCTCGGCCCGTAGCTGGCGGGACAGCTGGCCAACGATGAGTCTGAGCTGCGCGGCAGTGTTCTCAACGTCAGTGGTCGTCATGGTGACGATCGTAGAGGATAAGTACAGCGTCGCTGTGCATTTCCCACAGCGAAACTGTAGAGTTCGGGTTCATGCGCCCGCACACCAAGGAGTCACCATGGACCTGACCCGACTCGGCCACGCCTGCATTCGCATCGTCACCTCGGACGGATTCACGGTGGTGGTCGATCCCGGCGCCTACAGCGACCCGACCGCGCTGGTGGGGGCACAGGCTGTGTTCATCACGCACGAGCACGGCGACCACTTCCAGCGAGACGTCCTGCTCGAGGCGCTGGTCGCCAACCCCGCGCTGCGGGTCTGGACCAATCGGTCGGTCGCTGACCTGCTGGAGGCTCCGGCCGGGCGTGTCACCGTCGTCGGCAACGGGGACGCGGTCACCGTGGGCGGCCTGGACGTCCGGGTGTACGGCGAGTGGCACGCGCCAGTGCACGCGGACATCCCGATCGTCGCCAACGTCGGGTTCCTGCTGGGTGGCAGCGTGTTCCATCCTGGCGACGCGTTCACCGTGCCCGGCGTGCGGGTCGACACGCTGCTGCTGCCGGTCCATGCTCCGTGGTCCAAGGCCGGCGAGGTCGTCGACTACATCAGGGAGGTGGCGCCGGTACGCGCCTATCCCGTCCACGACGCCCTGCTCAGCGACCTCGGCCGCGGCTCGATCGCCAACCTGCTGCGGATGACCAGCACCCCGTACGAGGCCGTCGCCCCCGACGGCAACCTGCCGCTCGGTCCGGCCTGACTGCTGCTGTCAGGGCGACGTGATCGAGAACCTCGAGAACGTCGCCGTGACGGGGGTCGGGCTGCCGGAGTTGGAGTCGAGGATCCCCGCCTTGGCCGACGTCGAGAACCATCCGGTCACGTCAGCCGGCCGCTTTACCGTGCCGACCTGGACGAGCGCGCCGCCATTGAGGCTGTAGAAGACCGTCAGCTGGTCCAGCGGGTAGCCGGAGACATGGTAGGCGTCGCCGTACGGCAGCGGGTCGGGCACGGTGGTGTTGCCCTTGATGACCAGGTCCAGCGTGCTGGCCGTCGTCAGCGCGGGCAGCGACACCGAACCGACCGTGCCGGCGACGCCCTTCTCCCGGTAGAACATGGTCAGGTGCGGGCCGCCGTTGGCCTCGGCCTCGACCTTGACGAAGTTGTTCTGGTCCGGCCCGAAGAAGGCACCCACCTGTTGGTAGTTGCTGGCCAGATAGCTCAGCGGCCCGACGACCCGTGTGGTCACGGTGAAGGCTCCGCGCGAGGCGTCGAAGGTCTTGTAGAGCGCGTTCTGCTGGTTGTTGTCCGCGAGCTGTCCGGCGGTGCTGGTCACGGCAAGGCCACCGCTGGCGAACGCGAGCTTGCCGGCGACGCACTGGTTGCCTGCGGTGTTCGGAAGAACGCCGTCGAACCCGGTGACAGCGCAGGAGCCGCTGACCGAGCCACCGCCGGCGAGGTTGACCGTGGTGGCGGAGCCGGGCGCCGGCCCGGCGCCGATGGCCGGGGTCGCGTTGCGCAGCAGCAGGACCACGTCCTGGTAGTCGTTGTTCTTGTAGTCCGGGACCCTGGTGATGTCGATGCCGACCACGTAGGTGTTCGGGATCGCGACGTGGCCGGGCCCGTACGCGGGGTAGATGCGCAGGTCGTGCAGGTAGTGCGGCACCGGCACGTTCGTGTTGTCCGTCCAGTGTGCGATGTTCAGGCTGTCGTCGGAGAAGTTGACGTCGCTGAAGTCGCCGCTGTAGAGCCCGAAGCTGCCGGCAGGTGAGAACGTCGTCGTGCCGACGGGGACCGGCAGCAGCTTTTGGTTCTGGTTGTACGTGCTGGAGCTCGGGTCGGCCGGGAACGTCCACAGCTGCTGGCAGGCCGAGCTGCAGGCGGACGTCGAGGTCATGGCTGCGCCCTGCGCGTACCACCCGGTCCGGCCGTACACCTGGGTGTTGGGGCCGCCGTAGTGCGCGATCGGGGTGAGGCTGACCGGCTGGGCCGGATTGGCCGCCCGGAAGTACGGCGAGACGACCTCGTCGGTGCCGGACTTGAACCGCGCCGGGCCGATGAAGCGCCGGTCGATGTACTGGTTGTCCACGACGTCGGTGTAGCCGAGCACGGGGAGGATCTGGTCGAGCACGGGCTCGGCGTTGCCCCCGGCACCGCAGGAGTCGAGGCCCGCCACGTCAGCTGAGCCGGTCGGGTGCGCCGGGTCGTTGGTGGTGTAGGTCAGCGTCGCTGCCCGGTTGGCGTTGCCGATGGCGGTCGAGTTGTTCGTCGAGCAGCCGGTCGGGTCGGCCGGATGGAACTGCACGGAGACCGTGGCCGAGCCGCCGGCCGGGATCGACAGTGACGAGGCCTGGCCGGTGGCGAGAGCGAAGTCGCTGGCGTTGGCCCCGGCGAAGCTCAGTCCGGACACGGTGAGCGTGGCGCTGCCGGAGTTGGTGAAGGTGAAGCTCTTGGCGGCGGGGAAGGCTGCGCCCCGGATCATGGAGTAGACGAGTCGTGGCGAGCTCAGGCCGAGGGTGGCGGTGTCGGCGGAGGTCACGGTCAGGCTCGGACTCCCGCTGGTCACCGGAGCCGCTGTCACGAAGTCGATCTTGGTGTTGGACCCGCCGGTGGGGGACAGGACGAGCTGACCGTTGGCTACGGTCACTCGTTTGGTCTGCGTCGACCAGGGAGCCGCTGCCGTCGGGGTGTAGTGGTCGATGACGGTGGTCGCCCGGGCCGTTCCCGGCTGGGCTGTGATGACGTAGACCGAGTTGATCGCCGTCGGATCGCCGACGGCGACCGTCAGGTCGTACGTGCCGTTGGCCAGCGCGCTCACCCAGGTGCCGGGCGTGGTGTTGCCGCTGCCGGACGGCGCCTGCATCAGCACCATCGTGTCGTACCGCACGTCGGGGGACTGGGCGGAGTGGCGTACCCGCGCGTTGGCGCTGAGATCCAGGGGCGTGCCGGTCGCGGTCTGCCAGCCGGAGGTGCCGTTGTACGCGGCACCGGTGTCGGCGGTGTAGCCGGCGGGCGGGGTGACCCCCGTTGCCTGGAAGTTGACCTTCAACGACGTGGGCACCGCGGCGGCGGCCGGGGTCGTGGCGACCAGGGTGGGCGTGAACGCCGCCAGCGCGGTGACGGCCAGTGCCGGTACGATCCGGCGCCCGGTGCGGCGAAGTGCTGGCTGACGCTTCATGGTGAATGACCAGGGGCAGGCAGACCGGAGCCGGTGACGGGGCGCCACCCACGCAGTGTCGGCCGTCAGTGGGCGAGCCGCAACCCCTTCGGCTCGCCCACTGCACCGGCACTGGACTGGTCGGGTGCCGTCCCCTGGAGCCCCCACGCCAACGTGCCCGACCAAGAGCCAACTTAGGCAGCGATTTCGACCGGTGCAATGTCCGCAGCGTTAATCCTCGTTCTTGTCGCCGTTACATTTTGCTGCCTGTTGTGCACGTCACTTCTGCACGGCCGGAGCCCGTTACGGGTGTGGCACAGCGAGACGCACGCCCCGCTTTGGGATGATTTTTTGCCGGTGATCCCGCGGGAAAATGCGACATTCAGCCTTAATTGCGGCGGGTCACTTGAGTCTCGGCGGGAAAGTCGGTTACTCTCCGATTAGGCACAGGTTGACATAACTATATACCTCTACCTGAGGGTGAGGGTGCCGATTAGTCGGTCCGAACGGAAGGCAAAACCATCGTGGCAGCTCCGCAGAACTACCTCGCCGTCATCAAGGTCGTCGGTATCGGCGGTGGTGGCGTCAACGCCGTCAACCGGATGATCGAGGTCGGTCTCAAGGGTGTCGAGTTCATCGCCATCAACACCGACGCGCAAGCGCTGTTGATGAGCGACGCCGACGTCAAGCTCGACGTCGGTCGCGAGCTCACCCGCGGCCTGGGCGCTGGCGCCGACCCCGAGGTCGGCCGCAAGGCCGCCGAGGACCACGCGGACGAGATCGAAGAGGTGCTCAAGGGCGCCGACATGGTCTTCGTCACCGCCGGTGAAGGTGGCGGCACGGGCACTGGTGGTGCACCCGTCGTGGCGCGCATCGCCCGCAGCCTCGGGGCGCTGACCATCGGCGTCGTGACCCGCCCGTTCACCTTCGAGGGCCGTCGCCGGCTGACCCAGTCGGAGACCGGCATCGAGGAGCTCCGCAGCGAGGTCGACACGCTGATCATCATTCCGAACGACCGGTTGCTGTCGATCAGCGACCGCAGCATCAGCGTGATCGACGCGTTCAAGCAGGCCGACCAGGTGCTGCTGTCCGGCGTGTCCGGCATCACCGACCTGATCACCACCCCTGGCCTGATCAACCTCGACTTCGCCGACGTCAAGTCGGTCATGTCCGACGCCGGCTCAGCCCTGATGGGCATCGGATCCTCCCGCGGCGAGGACCGAGCGGTCGCCGCCGCCGAGATGGCGATCTCCAGCCCGCTGCTCGAGGCTTCGATCGATGGTGCCCACGGCGTGCTGCTCTCGGTCGCCGGCGGCTCCGACCTCGGCCTGTTCGAGATCAACGAGGCGGCCCAGCTGGTCGCCGACGCCGCCCACCCCGAGGCCAACATCATCTTCGGTGCTGTCATCGACGACGCTCTCGGTGACGAGGTACGGGTGACCGTCATCGCGGCCGGCTTCGACGGCGGCCGTCCTTCGCCAATCCGGCCCGAGACGGTGCGCCGTCGCGAGGCCGCCGCAGCCGAGGCGGCCAAGCCCGCCACTACCGCGCCGAGGCAGAAGACCGCGGCGGCTCCTGCTCCGGCGGCGCGTCGGGACGCACCCGCCCCGACCACCTGGAAGCCCAGCGACCCGGTACCGCAGCGTCGCACCATCGTCTTCGACGACAGCGACGACCTGGACGTGCCCGACTTCCTCAAGTAGGTGGCGGTCCCGCTACTCCGGGTCGACCTCGGGCGGGGCGTTGGTGCGGCGTTCACCGATCGTCGCGGCGGGGTCAGCGCACCGCCGTACGACGAGCTCAACCTGGCCTACCACGTCGACGACGAGTGGGACCGCGCGTACGCCAACCGGTCCTTGCTGGCGAAGGCCGTCGGATTCCCCGAGGACCGGCTCTGTTTCGTGCACCAGGTGCACGCAGACACCGTGCTCACGGTCGTCGACCACCAGGTGGGCACCGTCAAGACCAGGGTCGGCCGGCGCGACGGCGACGCGATGGTCACGACCGTGGCCGCTGCGCCGTTGGTGATCATGGTGGCCGACTGCGTGCCGATCCTCATGGCCGACCCGGTCGCTGGCGTCGTGGCCGCCGTGCACGCCGGGCGCAAGGGTGTCGTTGCTGGCATCGTCGGCAAGGCTGTGGCCGCGATGCGCGCCGCCGGGGCTCTGGACGTACGAGGCGGCAATCGGTCCCTCGGTATGTGCCGCGTGCTACGAGGTGCCCGCAGCCATGGCCGCTGAGGTGGACGCAGCGGTCCCTGGCACCGCGGCCCTCACCCGTACCGGCAGCCCGTCCCTCGACCTGGCCAAGGGTGTCGCCGCCCAGCTCGCGGCCGCCGGCGTGTCCGAGGTCAGCAGGGACCACAGGTGCACGGTCGAGACCGCCGACCTGTTCTCGCACCGCCGGGACGGGGTCACCGGCAGGTTCGCCGGTGTCGTCTGGCTGGAGCCGTGAGCCGGCTCGACGAGCTCGGTCGCAACCTCGAGCAGGTCCGGGCCCGGATCGAGGCCGCGTGCGCAGCCGTCGGCCGTCCGGCCGCGGACGTGACGCTCGTGGCCGTCACCAAGACCCACCCGCTGGCGGACATCGAGGCGCTGGCGTCACTCGGAGTACGGCACTTCGCCGAGAACCGCGACCGCGAGGCGCGCGAGAAGGCCCGAGTCCGTCACCGGTGACGTGGTGTGGCACTTCGTCGGCCAGGTGCAGACCAACAAGGCCCGCTCGGTGGCGTCCTACGCCGACGTCGTCGAGGGGGTCGACCGCGGCCGGCTGGTGGACGCGCTGTCAGCCGGAGCGGCGCAGGCCGGCCGGACGCTCCAGGTCGCGGTCCAGGTCGCGCTGGACGACGCGCAGGGCAGGGGAGGGGTTGTGCTGGACGAGGGGCACCGCTCGTTGCTCGAGCTGTGCTCCGCGGTCGAGCGGGCTCCGGGGCTCGTGCTGCGTGGGGTGATGGGGGTGGCTCCGAGGGGCGCCGACCCGGTTGCCGCGTTCGTCCTGCTGGCCCGCGCCGCTGCCGCTGTGCAAGCCGAGCATCCCAGTGCCACCATGGTCTCTGCCGGGATGAGTGGTGACCTGGAAGCGGCCATAAAATCCGGTTCCACACACGTCCGTGTCGGTACGGCGTTGCTCGGCGTCCGATTCGCCCCAGTCAGATAAGGTCGCGCTCAAGCACCCGTACCGCTTGCGGAGTGTGGCCGAGCACGCGACCCCGGAGGACGACATGGCTGGCGCCCTGCGCAAGATGGGCCTCTACCTTGGCCTCGTCGACGACGAGGCCTACGAGGACTACGCCGAGGACGACTACCTCGAGCCCGAGATCGAGGAGCCGGCGCCCCGCTCGACCACCGTTCGCCGGTTCGACGAGCGCTCGACCCGCTACGACGAGCAGCCGCGGTCGGTGCGCCCCAGTGGCGTTGAGCGGGTGTCCATGGCCCCGCCGCCGCCGGTCGAGGAGCCGCAGGACCTCTACCGCATCACCACGCTGCACCCGCGCAACTACAACGAGGCGCGCACGATCGGCGAGCACTTCCGGGACGGCACGCCGGTGATCATGAACCTCACCGAGATGTCCGACGGCGACGCCAAGCGGCTGGTCGACTTCGCGGCTGGGCTGATCTTCGGTCTCCGTGGGAGCATCGAGCGGGTGACCAACAAGGTCTTCCTGCTCTCGCCGGCCAATGTCCACGTCACTGCCGAGGACAAGGCACGCATCGTCGAGGGTGGATTCTTCAACCAGAGCTGAGAGTCGACTACTCCATGAGGGTGCTGGGTCAGGTTCTCCTGACGCTGACCTATATCGCTATCGTCCTGCTGTTGTTCCGAGCTGTGGTCAGCTGGGTGATGGCGTTCGCGCGAGACTGGCGGCCATCGGGATTCATGGTGGTGCTGCTCGAGATCGTGTTCACGGTCACCGACCCACCACTGCGGTTTCTGCGCCGATTCATCCCGCCGTTGCGGGTCGGCAATGCCGCCATCGACCTGGGCTTCATCGTCCTGCTGGTCGGGTTGGGTATCTTGACCCAGGTCTGGTCAAACCTGGGAAGTTGACTCCCGGCTGCCAGAGCACGTCACACTAGACCCGTACTTTCCGATGCTTGGTCCTGTAGCCACGAGGTGACCCGATGCCGCTGACCCCCCAGGACGTCCAGAACAAGGTGTTCTCGGCTTCCCCGCGGATGAAGAAGGGGTACGACGAGGAAGAGGTCGACGCCTTCCTCGATGAGGTGGAGGCCGAGCTCACCCGCCTGCTCACCGAGAACGCGGACCTGCGCAACCGGCTCAACCAGGCTCAGACGACCGTCGCTGCTGCAGCCCCCGCAGCCGCTGTCGCCGAGCCGGCCAAGGTGGAACCGGTGGTGGCTGCCGCCCCGGTGGTCGCGGCCGCGCCCGTCGTGGCCGCTGCCGAGCCGCCGGAGGCCGCTGCGTTGCGCACCCTGCAGATGGCGCAGCGTACGGCGGACTCCGCGGTTGCCGAGGCCAAGGCCGAAGCCGACAAGCTGGTCGCCGACGCGACCGCGCGGGCCGCCGAGCTCGAGCGTGAGGCCCAGGTCCGCCACACGACGGTCATGGGTCAGCTCGACGGGCAGCGGGTCGCCCTCGAAGGCAAGATCGAGGAGCTGCGCGCGTTCGAGCGCGAGTACCGCACCCGGCTCAAGGCCTACCTCGAGACCCAGCTGCGTGACCTCGACGGCCGCGCTCCCGCCGAGGCTGCGGCCGCGCCGGCCACCGTGTCCGTGGTCCCCACCCCGGCTGCCAACCCGGCCCCGGTGCCGGTCGGAGCCACCGCCGGCGTGCCCGGTCTGGCCAGCCCGGCCACTCCCACCGTTGTGGGCGGCACCTATGCGCCGCGCCCGGCCGGTGGCAACCCGTTCGCCGTCGATGAGCCGTCCCGGCCCCCGCGCCAGGCCGGGTTCGAAACCGACGCCGAAGGCCCGGAGCCGACCGCATCGTGACCGAGCTGCCCCCGCCGCCGCGACCGGCGCGCGAGTCCAAGATCGACCTTCTGGCGATTGCCATGGAGGACCCGATGGTGCTCTCGAGCGCCGTCCTGGTGGGTCTCGGGCTCCTGCTGCTGCTGATCGGCGTGCTGGGCAACTGGCACTGGAAGGCGGCGATCTGGCTGTCGGTCCTGTGCTCGATCGGCGCGTTCGCGTTGGTGGTGATCTCGGCCCGGCAGCGTCGCGACGAGTTCCCCGCCACCCCGGACGAGGAGGCGGCCCCACCGCCGCCGAAGGCCGTGCGCTTGCGCGGAGCCCGCACGGCGGCGGTCGCGGAGACGGCAGAGCAGACCGTCGCGAAGCCGAGGACCCGCAAGCCCACCAGCAAGCCGCCGGCCGAGCCCGGCGGCGAGGCCCCGGCGCCCAAGCCGCGGTTCAGCGGACTCGGCAAGCCCAAGCCGGCTCAGCCGCCGGCCGCCACGCCGCCGCCGCCGCAGCCCACCAACGTCCAGGTCATGCCGGTGCCCGGCAGCACTGCGAGCAACGTCCGGATGGCTCCGACGCCCAAGCCGATGCCGATCGCGCGCCCCGAACGCACGCCCGGTCAGCCGCCGTCGTCGCCCCCGGCCACCCCGCCGACGATCCAGGTCGGAGTGCCGCGCGAGCCGGGCTTCCCCGTGCACCGCCCGGCCGACCCGGACGCGCCGGTGATCCAGGTGCGCAACCGCTACCACCGGCCGGACTGCCGTTATGTCACTGTTGCCGACGACGCGATCATGACCACCGTGGGTGCCGCCAAGGCGTCCAACGCCATGCCGTGCGGAGTCTGCCGGCCCTGAGACAGGGCTGGTGTGAGCGCGGTCAGGCCGGACGGCCGCCGCGGAACGGGTCCCGCCTCGGCGGCTGCGGCATCGTGACCCGGCTGCCCTCGAGCGGCAGGCCGCTGAGCGCCAGGACCCTGGCGAGCACCGATGTCGTGGTCTCGCCACAGGACACCCCGGCCTCGGTCACCATCGCCCGGTAGACCGTGGCGTAATGGCGTACCGGAGTGTCGTAGCTCCAGTCGACCGACCCCAGGTGCACGGACTCGCCGTGGCCGCCGTTCGGGCCGTCCCACGGCCCGGTCCAGACCTGGATGCCCGCGGGCCCGGCGGAGAAGCAGCCCCCGCTGCTGACGTCGTACTGGCTCGCGGTCTCCAGCAGCTGGCGTGCCTCGCGCTCGTGCAGCACGAGAGCCGGCCGGACGTGGCTGGCCAGGGCGGGGACGGCGACGGCGTGCGGGTTCAGGCGCAGTCCTCCAGTGGGGCTCTGCGCTGCCAGGGACAAGCTGTTAGCCGACACGGCGACCTCCGCTCGAACGCTCCGATGCAACACCCGCTGCGCCGGACGGCGGAACGCTGGGTGATGCACAAGGACCATCGGTCGCAGAGGGGTGCCGTCTTGACTCTGCCGAATGGGTGGTTTTCGGCCCGACTGGTGCGGTGAAGGACTCGTCCCGCTCAGCGGGACGAATCCTTCACTGGCTCATCGGCTCCCACCGAGGCCGGCGCCGGGCTCAGCTCGCGGTGAGCGTCCTGAGCCGGACGAGTGACGTGCTCATGAGCACGGAGAGGTCCTGGTCCTCGTCCGCACTCACCCATTGCTCGAAGGCGACCCGGAGTACGGCGATGCCGGTCTCGGCGGCGAGACTCGCGTTCGGCTCTACGACGCCGCGACGGTGCAGTGCGTCGGCGATGGCGGCTGCCAACGTGGCCATCTTGGTCAGCTCGCGCTCGCGCAGCTCGGCGTTGGCGGTGATCACCTGCTGACGCTTTCGCGAGTAGTCCCGGTGCTGGCCGAGCATCACGCCCGCCGCGTCGAGCGCTGCGGCAACGGCGTCCATCGGGGAGGCGGATGCCGGGGCGCCGTCGACGGCCGCCACGATGTGCTCCTGCAGCACCTCGGACCCGCCGAAGAGCACCTCGCGCTTGTCAGCGAAGTAGCGGAAGAACGTGCGCGCCGTCACCCCTGCCCGCTCGGCGATCTCCGCGACGGTCGTCTGCTCGTACCCGCGCTCGAGGAACAGCTCCATGGCGGCCTGACGGAGTCGTCCGCTCGCGTCCGGCTCCCATCGACCCATGCGGCGAGTGTAGTGATGTCATGGTCTGACATCACAGTGCTAGAGTGATGTCATCAACTGACATCGCAGCTGCCTTGACCACGGCAGCCCAAGGAGGTCCGCAATGCGCGTGTTCGTCACCGGAGCATCCGGCTGGATCGGTTCCGCCACTGCCGCCGAGCTGATCGGATCGGGACACCAGGTCATCGGCCTTGCTCGTTCGGACAAGGCAGCGGCTGCGATCGAGGCGCTCGGCGCCGAGGTGCTGCGCGGCAGCCTCGCCGACCTCCACGTGCTGCGCGCAGGCGCCGCAGCCTCCGACGGGGTCGTCCACCTCGGCTACAACCATGACTTCTCGCAGATGGGGGCGGCGGCTGACACCGACCACCAGGTCATCGATGCGATCGGCTCCGCGCTCGAGGGCAGTGACCGTCCGATGGTCATCGCGTCCGGAACGCTCGGCCTCGCGCCGGGACGGGTCGGGACCGAGCGCGACACCCCCGCCGACGGCTTGCACCCCCGCGTCGCCAACGCGGCGCTCGCCCTGTCGTACGCCGAGCGAGGTGTGCGCTCTTCGGTCGTACGGTTCGCGCCGACCGTCCATGGCGCGGGCGACCACGGCTTTGTCGCGGTCCTCGTCGCCATCGCTCGCGAGAAGGGTGTCTCCGGCTACGTCGATGACGGCGCCAACCGCTGGCCGGCTGTACACCGTCTCGACGCCGGAAGGCTGGTCAGCCTCGCCGTCCGGAACGCACCGGCCGGATCGGTGCTGCACGCGACTGACGAGGAGGGCATCCCGACCCGCGACATCGCCGAGGCGATCGGTCGTGGCCTCGGCTTGCCGGTGGTGTCGGTGCCGGGGGAGCAGGCTGAGGAGCACTTCAGCTGGCTCGGCCGGTTCTTTGGCACCGACGCCCCGGCCTCGAGCACCCTGACCCGTGAGCTGATGGGCTGGCAGCCGACGCACCAGGGCCTCATCGAGGACCTCGACGAGGGGCGCTACTTCTAGGCCGGGTCCAGCCGGCCCGGCAGGTCGAAGACGGCGAACAGCGACGGGTCGGCGAACACGGTGGTCCGGACGATTCCGGCCGTAGTCACCGAGAACAGCTGAATCGAGTGGGCCAGGTAGTCGACGCCGGCCCACGCATAGGCCGCGAGCGCAGCCTGGCCGTTGGCGGCGACCGGCAGCGCCCGCCAGTTCGTACCCCTCAGCTCGTAGGCCCTGGCCATGAACTGGACGTAGTGCTCGCGGCCCTCGTACCAGTTGAGTACGGGCGGCATCTCGAGCAGGACATCGTCGGTCAGCAGCCCGGCGAGAGCGGTCAGGTCAGCGTCGACAAAGGCAGCGACGTAGCGGTCCACGAGGGCGCGCTGCTCCTGCAAGAGGGGTTCGTCGACCAGGTCCTCGGCGATCCCCTGGTCGCTCAGCCGGGCCCTGGCTCGCTGCAGGCCGCTGTTGACCGCGGCCGGAGTGGTGTCCAGGGCAGAGGCAACTTCGGCGGCGGACCACTCGAGCACTTCGCGCATGATCAGGATGGCGCGTTGCCGGGCCGGCAGCAGCTGCATCGCCGCGATCAAGGCGAGCCGCAACCGGCCGCGGCCCAGGATGATCGACGCCGGGTCAGCGGGCTGGGTGCCGAGGATGAGCGCGTCCGGCATCGGCTGCACCCACGGCACTTCCTGTCCCGGAATCATCGGCGCATGCGGGTCGTCGCCGGGCCCGCTGAGGCCCGACGGCAGCGGCCTGCGGGCCCGACTTTCCAGCGCTGTCAGGCAGACATTGGTCGCTATGCGGTGCAGCCAGGTGCGCAACGAGGCACGGGAGTCGTCGAAGCGGTCGTAGGCCCGCCAAGCCCTGAGCAACGTCTCCTGTACGAGGTCCTCGGCATCGTGGACCGACCCGAGCATCTGGTAGCAGTAGGCCAGCAGCTCGCGCCGGTACGGAGCCGTCCGGCGCTCGAAGTCCTCGCTGGTCGACAAGCGCGGCTCGTGCCTCCCGTCGGTTGCCTCGCGGACAGCGCTAGTCATTGAGGCTGCCCATGGACAGGTTGACACTAGTGCCCGTCATCGCGCTCGCCTTGTCCGAGGCCATGAAGACCGCAACGTTGGCGACCTCCGCGAGCGCCAGCATGCGCTGGGGGTGCGTGGTGCTGGCGAGGCGCTGCTCGAACTGGTCATAGCTGATGCCGTAGACCTTGAGGGCGAACACGTCCAGCATCGTGGACGTCTGCGCGATGCCGTGCGGCCGCAGGTTGACGACCCGCACGTCGTACGGGGCAAGCTCGGCGGACAGGTCGCGGGTCAGCGCCTCCTTGGCAGCCATCGCCGATCCGTAGCCGCCGTTGAGGGTCGTGCCGGTTCGCGATGGCAACGCAGTGACGGTCATGATCACCCCCGACTTGTTGGGGATCATGTGCCTGGCCGCGGTGCGGGCGGTGAGGAAGTACGACGTCGCGTAGGCCGTGATCGGCCGGGAGAAGGCTTCCACGTCCAGGTCCGTCAGCCGCGCTCCCAGAATTCCCTGGTTGGGAACGCCGACCGCGTTGAACGAGATGTCGACGCGGCCGGCGATGTCGCTGACGTACTGCAGGTGCTGGGCGACGGCGGTTTCATCCAGCGCGTCGATCGTCGCAGCCTCAGCGTTTCCGCCCGCTTCGACGATGTCCCGTACGACGTCGTCGACGGATGGCCGACGGTGTCCGGTGGCGAAGACGTGCGCGCCCTCGCAGGCGAAGGCCAGGGCTACTGCGCCGCCGATGGCACCGCCGGCCCCGTACACGACGGCGACTTTGTCCTTCAGCATCATGGCGAGCTCAGTCCTGCGTCGCGCAGTTGTGGTAGGCCTCAACCAGCCAGCGGTTGTCGACGCGGGCCATGACCCAGGTCGAGCGGCGCAGCATTTCCGGCCGGGGAGCGGTCTCGCCGGGCAGCACGACCGCGCTGAGGCTGTTGACGATCGCCACGCCGTCCGAAACGAGTCGGATCCGGTCCGGCTGCTCACTCGTGCTGGTGCCCTTCAACCGGCCGGCGAATCCGGCGGTCATGAAGGCGCGGATCTCGTCCCTGCCTCGGGAGTAGCCGACGCCGGTCACCACGGTGGCGTCCCGGGTGTAGAGGGCGGCGAAACCGTCGGCGTCCTGCGCGGCCCAAGTCGCGGTCAGGTCTGCCAGCAGGTCGCGTACCCCTGCCTCGTCGGCGCTGATGTCGAGCTTCTCGATCGTCGTCATGGTTGGCTCCTGGCGGTGGTGGAGGATGGGCGAGCAGGGTGCTCGCAGGTACCTACCGCCGACGTGGCGCCAACTCATCGGTCGGCACCGATGAGTCTTGCCCGCGGGTCGAGTCAGGAGAGCCATGACCCTCGTGATCGGCGACATCAGCATCTCGATCGACGGCTTCGTGACCGGGCCGGGAGCCGACCCGCAGCACGGCCTGGGACTCAACGCTGAGGGCTTGCACGCCTGGGCCCTCGACAGTCACGATCCGGTCGATCGTGGGGTGCTCGAGCGGCACGTGGCCGCTTCGGGCGCAGTCATCATGGGGCGTCGGACCTTCGACACCGTGGACGCCGGATGGAGTGAGGAACGAGGGTACGGCGCTGACCTGGACGCCAGACCGCCATTCTTCGTGGTGACGAGCCGGGCGCCGGACGCCTATCGGCTGTCGGACGCGTACGACTTCACCTTCGTCAGCGACGGGCCGGCCTCAGCTGTCGAGCAGGCGCGGGCTGCAGCCGGCGAGCGCGACGTATTCGTCATGGGAGGTGGCTCGCTCGTCGGTTCCTGCTTGCGCGACGGGCTGCTCGACGAACTCCGGCTGCACGTCTCCCCGGAGCTGTTCGGGGCTGGTACGCCGCTGTTTGCAGGAGTCGGACGTCACCGGCTGACGCAGACGTCGGTCGAAGTCTCGCCGGTGTGCACGCACATCACCTACCGCGTCAGCCGCTGAGCACCTCACGGAGCCGGACCGCGAAGGCTTCCGGCTTGCCCGCATAGCCGCCGTCGCCGCCCTGGAACCCACCGTGGTGGCTGGGGAACACGGTTGGCTGCTGGCCCAGCAGCTCCGCGACCGCCACCGACGTGCGTCCGGTGAAGAGGTCCCTGGACTCCTCGCCGACGGCGATGACGATCCGGGTCGGCGCGGCGAGGAGTGCCGCTACGTCCGGCTGGAAGTCGACGACCGCCTGGGACGCGTCCGACAGCAGCGGGTCGTCGCGGGTGCCGTCGTCCGCGGTGGGCATGCCGAACATCGCCGGATCCGGTGCTGGCTGGGCAAAGTAGGCATCGCTGAACTCGCCCTTCCACGACGTGAAGGCGATGAAGGCGGCCATCCCGGCGTTGCGGCCGCCCGCCTCGTAGGTCTTCCGTACCCCTAGCCAGGCCCGTTCGGCAGCCAAGCCGTCGGGCAGCACCGGGATCAGTGGCGGCTCGTGCGCCACCAGGGTGGTGACGTCGTCCGGGTAGGCAGCGACCAAAGCGAGCGACGTCACGGCCCCGCCGCTGCTGGCGAACATCTCCACCGGACCCGCGCCGAGGGCCTCGATGATGGCGTGCACGTCGGTGGCCTGCAGTCCTGGCACGTTCTCGTGGCGGCCGTCCTTGCGCACGCTGCGGCCGAGGCCGCGCGGGTCGTAGGTGATCACCGTCCGCTCCGGCAGCAGCGATGCCAGCGTGGTGAAGCCGCTGGCGTCCATCGGCTGGCCGATCATGACCAGGGGTGGGCGACCGTCCACAGTCGGCAACGGACCGTGCACGTCGTACGCGAGGTCGGCTTCCGGGGTTTCAAGTACGAGGTTCATCGTCGTCATGCTGCTTCGACGTCGGCGGTCGTGCAAACTCATCGCCCGGCTCGCGCGTGCGGGCTCGTGCTGCTAGCGCGGCGGTGGACGCCAGTCGTGCTGGACGATGACGCGCTCGCCAACGACCTTGCTGGCGTGATCGCGGATGTAGGTCTGGTGCAGGGGGTGCTGCACGTAGTCGCGCGCCGAGTCGAAGTCGGCGAAGTCCATGACCGCTACGAAGCCGAAGTTGCCGTTAGGCGCCACCTCACTGCCGAGAAAGAGCGATCCGCTGACGGGCGGGTTGCCTACGCGCCTGCTGCACGCAACCAGAAGCTGAGGCCGAGGTCGTCGTCCCGGTGCTCGGGCAGGGGAGCGGCCGGCCGGTCCTCGGTGACCAGCGGAGCGAGCACCTCGCTCGACAGCGTCGCGGCGTGCTCGCGCAGGGCCGAGGCGACGTCGTCGCTGTCGGCCACCCACCACAGCTCGATCCGGTCGGAGACGTCGAGTCCGGAGGTCTTTCTCGCTTCCTGCACCAGACGAACGGCGTCGCGTACGAGACCGGCCCGGCGCAGCTCGGGGGAGATGGTGAGGTCGAGCGCGATCGTCTCGCCGGCGGCCGATGCAACCGCCCAGCCCTCACGCGGGGTCTCCGTCACGACAACTTCCTCGGCGGTGAGATAGACAGTCTCGCCGTCGACGTACACGACAGCCGAGCCGGTCGCCCGCAGCTCGGACACGAGCTCTTCCGGGTTGGCGGCCGCAACGGCCGCCGCCACCGGCTGGGTGCCCTTGCCGAACCGCTTGCCCAGCGCCCGGAAGTTGGCCTTGACCGTGACGTCGACCAAGGAGCCGGCGCCGGACAGCGACTCGAGCGACTGCACGTTGAGCTCGTCGGTGACCTGAGCCTGCAGCTCGGCGGGCAGCTCGGCCCAGCCGTTGGCTCCCACCAGCGCGCGCCCGAGCGGCTGCCTCGTCTTCACACCGGACTCGGCACGAGCGGCGCGACCGAGCTCGACCAGCCGCCGGACCAGCGCCATCTGGGCCGCGAGGCGCTCATCGACCAGGGCGCCGTCGACCGCTGGCCAGTCCCGCAGGTGGACCGAGTCCGGCAGGTCCGGCCACACGTCGACGACCAGCCGGCGGTGCACCTCGTCGGTGATGAACGGCACGAACGGCGCCATCAGCCGGGTCAGCACCTCGAGGCACTCATGCAGCGTCGCGAGGGCCGCCGGGTCGCCGTCCCAGAACCGCCGACGGGACCGGCGGACGTACCAGTTGGACAGGTCGTCGATGAACTGCGTCAGCCGACGGCCGGCACGGGTCGAGTCGAAGTCCTCGAGCGCCTCGTCCACCTCGATCACCGTGGCGTGCAGCTCCGAGAGAGCCCACCGGTCGATCGCCGGACGCTCCGCGACGGGGGGAGCGAAGGAGCCGGGCACCCAGCCGTTGGCGTTGGCATAGAGGACAAGGAAGGACGCGGTGTTCCAGTAGGTCAGCAGGACCTTGCGCACGACCTCCTCGAGCACCTCGTCGCCGACCCGGCGGGTCTGCCACGGCGAGCCGGCGCAGAGCATGTACCACCGCAGTGCGTCAGCGCCGTGGTTCTCGAAAAGCTCAAACGGGTCCAGGACATTGCCGAGGTGCTTGCTCATCTTGCGACCGTCTTTGTCGACGATGTGGCCCAGGCAGAGCACCGTCTTGTACGAGGACTGCTCGAACGCGAGCGTGCCCACCGCCATCAGCGTGTAGAACCAGCCACGGGTCTGGTCGATCGCCTCGCAGATGAAGTCGGCCGGGTAGGAGGCCTCGAACTCCGCCGTCTGCTGCGGACCGCTGTGCGGGTAGCCGAACTGCGCGAAGGGCATCGAGCCCGAGTCGTACCATCCATCGATGACCTCGGGCACTCTCGTTGCCTCGAGACTGCAGGTGGGGCAAGGGAAGGTGACCTCATCGACGAAAGGCCGGTGCGGGTCGAGGTCGGAAAGATCCCGCCCTGCAAGGGATCCGAGCTCGGCGCGAGATCCGACGGCCGTGACGTGCCCGTCAGTGCACCGCCACAGTGGCAGCGGAGTGCCCCAGTAGCGGTTGCGGGACAGGGCCCAGTCGATGTTGTTCTCGAGCCAGTCGCCGTAGCGGCCGTCGCGGATCGTGGACGGGTGCCAGTCGGTCTTGGCGTTCTCCGCGATCAGCTGGTCCTTGATCGCCGTGGTCCTGATGTACCAGGACGGCTGTGCGTAGTAGAGCAGGGCGGTGTCGCAGCGCCAGCAGTGCGGATAGCTGTGCTCGTACTGCACGTGCCGGAACAGCAGGCCGCGCGCGCGAAGGTCCTCGACGATCCCCTTGTCGGCCTTCTTGAAGAACAGGCCGCCCACCAGGGGGAGCTGGGGCTCGAAGGTGCCGTCCGGACGCACCGGGTTGACTACTGGCAGGCCGTACTTGCGCGCCACGAGGAGGTCGTCGGCGCCGAAAGCAGGAGCCTGGTGCACGAGGCCGGTGCCGTCCTCGGTGGTCACGTACTCCGCGAGCCCGACGTAGTGTGCGTGCTTGCCCTCGGGGAAGTCCACGATGTTGAAGGGCCGTGAGTAGACGGCGTGCTCGAGCTCGGAACCCTTGACCGTACGAAGAACTTCGTAGGCGACCTCGCCGAAAACCTTGCCCAGCAAGGGTTCTGCAACGACGAGCAGCTCACCCTCGGACAGCACGACCGAGTAGTCGACGTTGGGGTGCACGGCAACGGCGGTGTTGCTGATCAGTGTCCACGGGGTCGTCGTCCAGACCAGCAGGCTGACCTTGCCGACGCCGTACTCATCGGCCAGCTCACCAGCGGTGAGCGGAAACCGGACGTAGACGCTCGGGTCCGTGACGGTCAGGTAGCCCTGCGCGACCTCGTGGTCGGACAGGCCCGTGCCGCAGCGGGGGCAGTAGGGCGCAACCCGGTGGTCCTGGACCAGCAGACCCTTGTCGAAGATCGTCTTGAGCGACCACCAGACGCTCTCGACGTACTCCGGGTTCATCGTCCAGTAGGCCTTGTCGAAGTCGACCCAGTAGCCCATGCGCTCGGACAGTGAGGTGAACTCGTCGACGTGCTCGAGCACCGACGCCCGGCACTTGGCGTTGAACTCCGCGACCCCGTAGGCCTCGATGTCCTGCTTGCCGGTGAAGCCGAGCTCTTTCTCGATCGCCAGCTCGACCGGCAGACCGTGACAGTCCCAGCCAGCGGTACGGGGGACGTGGTGGCCCTTCATCGTCTTGAAGCGCGGGAACAGGTCCTTGAAGACGCGTGCCTCGACGTGGTGGGTGCCGGGCTTGCCGTTGGCGGTGGGCGGGCCCTCGTAGAAGACCCAGCGCTCACCGTCGGCGGTGCGTTCGAGGCTGCGGTTGAAGACGTCGGTGGCTGCCCAGCGTTCGAGGACCACGTGCTCCAGCGCCGGCAGGTCGACCTGGGGCGCCATGGCGGCGAACTTGCGTGGGTGACCGGTGCTCATGACTCACTTCTCCGTCGGACAGCGCATCTTCACCCGGGGTGCGGAAACTCCCTGCGACTTTACCAATGACGCCTGCTCAGGCGGGCGCGTAGCGCAGCAGCACGGCAGGGGAGTCCAACCGCGTCGCTGGCAGGGGACGCAGCCGCGGGCTCAGCGTCGCCCGGGACGGGCGCGCGGGCCGCATGGTAACGCCCGCTGCCACAATCCGGGCGCTTTGTGGACAAACGCGTGGCAGACTGACGGATCGCACCGGGAACGCCCGGGCGGCGCGTTGCGTTGGATGCGGGACAAGTCGGGGCTTATCCTGCTCGGACTCGTGATCGGATTCGGGCAACGCCCGAGTTGCCGCTCGCTCGTGACCAGGAAGCCGCGTTTCCAACGGGGCCGCCGGAATTGGGGGCACAGGGATGGTTCGAACTACCGACCGGTCGGGCGAGGACGCCCAGCCGAGCCGCAGTGTGGCTGCGGTGGCCAAGAAGTCTGCTGCCACCGTGTCCGCATCGGTGACGCCTGCCAAGACCCCGGCCGCGGCGAAGGCACCGGCCAAGACGGCCGCCGTGAAGACCGCACCCGCCAAGACCGCGCCCGCGAACGCCACTCCGGCCAAGACCGCCCCGGCCAAGGCCGCCGCGGTCAAGCCCGTAGCCACCAAGTCCGCCCCCACAAAGACGGCCCCTGCCAAGACGGCCCCTGCCAAGACGGCTCCCGCCAAGGCTCCGGCCGCCCGCAAGGCTGCGCCGGCGCGACGCGGTGCGGCCAAGGGCCCGTTCGAGCTGCCAGCCGTACGCGACGGCGAGGACCCCTGGACCACCGAGGAGCTCGCCGAGATCCGTACCGAGCTCGAGGAGCAGGCGCGCGAGCTGCGCGGCGAGATCGACGACGCCGAGATCGCCTGGCACGAGCTGCAGCGCGACTCGGGCGACGGGGCCGGCGACGATCAGGCCGACGCCGGCACCAAGACGTTCGAGCGCGAGCACGAGCTGTCCCTCGCCAACAACAGCCGTGACCTGCTCGCTCAGGTCGACCGGGCGCTGTCGCGGCTGGACAACGGCACGTACGGCATCTGCGAGAACTGTGGTCAGCCCGTGGGCAAGGCTCGGCTCCAGGCGTTCCCTCGTGCCACCCTGTGTGTGACATGCAAACAACGCGAGGAACGTCGCTGACCGAGTCCACTTCGTCCGCCGAGGCCGGGTCACCGGCCGCGCAGTCGACCCAGCCGGCCCCAGCCAAGGCCGCAGTCAAGCCGTCGATGCGCCGTATTGCCCTGCTCGGGGCGGTCGCGCTGACGGTGATCATCGCCGACCTGCTGAGCAAGATCGCGATCGTGTCGTGGATGACCGAGAACGAGACCCGCAACGTGATCGGCCGGCTGCTGCAGATCACCTACACCCGCAATGCCGGTGCCGCGTTCTCCTTCGGCGAGGGCATGACCGTGGTGTTCGCCCTCGTTGCCGTCGCGGTGGCCGTGGCCATCATCCGGACAGCGCGCAGCCTGCGCAGCCTGTGGTGGGCGATCACGCTCGGTCTGCTGCTCGGGGGCGCGCTCGGCAACCTGGGCGACCGGATCTTCCGCTACCCGGGCTTCCTGCGCGGGCACGTCGTCGACTGGATCGAGCTGCCGCACTGGCCGGTGTTCAACCTGGCTGACTCCGCCATCGTCTGCGGCGGCGTCATCGCCGTGATCCTGTCCTCGCGCGGCATCCAGGTGGACGGCACCCACGCCGACCACCACCGCCATCACGCCGAGGACGAGGTCGTCGAGCCGTGACCGACCGCCGCACCCTCCCGGTCCCCGACGGACTGGAGGGGATGCGTCTCGACGCTGCGCTGTCCCGCCTGTTCGGACTCTCACGTACGGCTGCCGCCGACCTCGTCGCGGGTGGCTTCGCGACGATCGACGGCAGGGCCAGCAGCAAGTCTGACCGGGTCAGCGCGGGAGCGTGGCTCGAGGTCGACCTGCCGGCGCCGGCTGCTCCGCTCGCGGCCAGGGCGACGCCCGTACCCGGCATGACCGTGGTGCACGAGGACGGCGACATCATCGTCATCGACAAGCCCCCGTTCGTCGCAGCGCACCCGTCGCCCGGCTACACCGGGGCCACCGTTGTCGGAGCCTTGATGGCTGCCGGGCACACGGTCTCGACCTCCGGCTCAGCGGAGCGACAGGGCGTCGTGCACCGCCTGGATGCGGGCACGAGCGGACTGATGGTCGTGGCCAAGAGCGAGCGCGCCTACACGGTGCTGAAGTCGGCGTTCCGTGAGCGAGAGGTGGACAAGCGCTACCACGCCCTCGTCCAGGGCCATCCCGACCCGCTGCGGGGCACCGTCGACGCACCGATCGACCGGCACCCCAACCACCAGTTCAAGTTCGCCGTGATCGCCGACGGCAAGCCGAGCATCACGCACTACGACACGATCGAGGCTTTCCGCGCGGCCTCGCTGCTGGACATCCATCTCGAGACCGGGCGCACGCACCAGATCCGCGTGCACATGACCGCGCTCAAGCACCCGCTGGCCGGCGACGCGCAATACGGCGCCGACCCCACGCTGACGCTGCGGCTCGGGCTCAAGCGTCAGTGGCTGCACGCCGTACGACTCGGGTTCGCACACCCCGACGACGGGCGCTGGGTGGAGTTCGAGAGCCCCTACCCCGAGGATCTCGTGCGGGCGATGGACATTCTGCGCGAAGAGTCCTGACCCGTGCCGGCTGGGGTGTGGGTTTTCGCTGCCGCCTGCCTGGCCGTGGCTGTACTCAGGCAGGTGTGGCGGCAGTCGTCCATGCTTCGGCGTTGGCACTACCCGGCGCTCGAGGAGGTCGCGCCCGGTGAACGGTTTGAGGACCCTTTGCCGGACCGGGCGGTCGACCTCTGGGCTGCCCACGACCCAACGCCACTGGGCTTCCGCTCACTCGGTGTGCTCAACGCGGCGTCGTACCGCGGACAGGGCGCGTTGCTGCAGGTCTGGTTGGACGAGACGTCCTACGGGACGGTCGCCCTTGCGACGTTCATCCCCGGCGGGCGCGCCGGCGAGGCACGGCTCCATCGGGGGTTCGTGACCTATCACGGTGACCCTGCAGAGCCTTCCGCACTGCACGCGCTGGCGGCCTCGTCCTCGATGCTGGAACCGTTGGTACGGCCGGGTAGTCAGGTGCTGTGGTGGGCGGAGCCGAGCCAGGCCGGGCTGCTAGGGATCCACCGGCGCCAGTGCTTCACCGTGGGCGCGGAGCCGTTGTGCCCGACCAGCCTCGAGGACGTACGGCGTCTGATGGCCCGGAACCGGGAGGCGGAGCGGGCATGGCTGATCTCATCGGGCGCGCTTCGAGAGCGAACCGACGGCGGACTTCAGCTGGGCGGGCGGGCGTTCGGCCGGTCGTTGTGGAACCGGTTGCCGACGGCCCGGCTGGCGCGACGCCGGGCCGACCGGAAGGCCACGAAGACCGTGTCGACCTGGACGAAGGCATAGTCCGCGACCAGTTCCCCCGTACTCCCTTCCCGCCGATCTTGGACGTCCTGCCCGTCTCGCGACGCCGGGACGGGCATGATCTGCAAGATCGGCACAGCCGCCTGGGTCACCGACACGCCGTCCTTGCTGGACGTCCCCCGGGACACGCCGATTCTGTCGGCGGCGCATGACAGACTCTCTCTGCGCGGGTGACCCCCGCTGTACGGCCCGATCGCTCCTTCCCCAGCGCTCCTGCCGCTCATTGGCGCTTGTCTGAGAGGAGCCGGCCCCATGTCGGACAGCTCGGCCGACTCGTTCGTGCACCTGCACGTGCACACCGAGTACTCCATGCTCGACGGTGCCGCCCGGCTCAAGGATCTGTTCGCCGAGGCGTCCCGGATGGAGATGCCGGCGCTGGCCATGACCGACCACGGCAACGTCTTCGGTGCCTACGACTTCTGGAAGCAGGCCAAGGCCGCCGGGGTCAAGCCGATCATCGGCATGGAGGCCTACGTCACGCCGGGCACCAGCCGGTACGAGCGGACCAGGGTGCGCTGGGCCGAGGGCGGCGAGGACGACGTCTCAGGCGGTGGCGCGTTCACCCACATGACGCTGCTCGCCGAGAACACCAAGGGCATGCACAACCTGTTCCGGTTGTCGTCGCTGGCGAGCCTCGAGGGGTTCTTCTACAAGCCGCGGGTCGATCGCGAGCTGATCGAGACCTACGCCGAAGGCATCATCGCGACCACCGGCTGCCCGTCCGGGGAGATCCAGACCCGGCTGCGATTCGGCGACTACGACGGCGCCAAGCGGGTGGCCGGTGAGCTGCAGGAGATCTTCGGCAAGGACAGCTTCTTCTGCGAGCTGATGGACCACGGCCTCGGCATCGAGCGACGCGTCCACGCCGACCTGATCAAGCTCGCCGGCGAGCTGGCCATCCCGATGGTCGCGACCAACGACCTGCACTACACCTTCGAGAAGGACGCCGAGGCGCACGAGGTCCTGCTCTGCGTCCAGTCCGGCAAGACCATGGCCGACCCCAACCGGTTCAAGTTCGACGCCAAGGACTTCTATCTCAAGTCCGCCGGTGAGATGCGCGAGCTGTGGGGTCAGATCCCCGGCGCCTGCGACAACACGCTGCTGATCGCCGAACGGGTCGACGTCTCGTTCAACGAGGGCGCCAACCTGATGCCGCAGTTCCCCGTACCACCGGGGGAGTCCGAGGAGTCGTGGCTGGTCAAGGAGGTCGAGCTCGGGCTGCACAAGCGGTTCCCGGCCGGCATCCCCGACACCCACCGCAAGCAGGCCGAGTACGAGATCGGCGTCATCTGCCAGATGGGGTTCCCCGGCTACTTCCTGGTGACCGCCGACCTGGTGCAGTACGCCAAGGACAACGGCATCCGGGTCGGCCCCGGTCGCGGTTCCGCGGCCGGCTGCCTGATCGCCTACGCGATGGGCATCACCGAGCTCGACCCGATCAAGCACAAGCTGCTCTTCGAGCGGTTCCTCAACCCGGACCGCATCTCGATGCCCGACATCGACATGGACTTCGACGAGCGCCGGCGCGGCGACATGATCCGCTACGCCACCGAGAAGTACGGCGAGGAACGCGTCGCGCAGATCATCACCTACGGCACGATCAAGGCCAAGCAGGCGGTCAAGGACTCCGGCCGGGTGCGTGGCTATCCCTACGCCCTCGGCGACCGGATCACCAAGGCGATGCCGCCGTCGGTCATGGGCAAGGATGTGCCGCTGTCCGGCATCTTCGACCCGGCCCACCCGCGCTACGCCGAGGCCGGCGAGTTCCGGGCGTTGTACGAGTCCGACATCGACGTGCGCACAGTCGTCGACACCGCCCGCGGCCTCGAGGGTCTCAAGCGTCAGTGGGGCGTCCACGCTGCCGGCGTCATCTTGTGCCGCGAGCCGCTGCTCGACGTCATCCCGATCCAGCGCCGCGACCAGGACGGCGCGATCATCACCCAGTTCGACATGGGTGCGTGCGAGTCGCTCGGCCTGCTCAAGATGGACTTCCTCGGCCTGCGCAACCTCACCATCCTCGACGACTGCGTGGCCAACATCGAGGCCAACCGCGGCGAGAAGCTCGTGCTCGAGGACCTCGACCTCGATGCCGACGCCAACGCCTACGAGCTGCTCGGCCGCGGTGACACCCTGGGCGTGTTCCAGCTCGACGGCGGCGGCATGCGCTCGCTGCTGCGGATGATGCGGCCGACCTCGTTCGACGACATCTCCGCCCTCATCGCGCTCTACCGGCCGGGTCCGATGGGCGCCAACGCTCACATCGACTACGCCGACCGCAAGAACGGCCGCAAGCCGGTCGTACCGATCCACCCCGAGCTCGCCGAGCCGTTGGCCGAGATCCTGGACGAGACCTACGGGTTGATCGTCTACCAGGAGCAGGTCATGGCGATCGCGCAAAAGCTGGCCGGCTACACGCTCGGTCAGGCCGACCTGCTCCGCCGCGCCATGGGCAAGAAGAAGCGCGAGATCCTCGACAAGGAGTACGTCGGGTTCGAGGCCGGCATGAAGCCAGCGGGGCTACGGCGCCGCGGCGATCAAGACGCTGTGGGACATCCTGGTCCCGTTCGCCGACTACGCCTTCAACAAGGCCCACAGCGCCGGCTACGGCGTGGTGTCCTACTGGACGGCGTTCCTCAAGGCCAACTACCCCGCCGAGTACATGGCGGCGCTGCTCACCTCCGTCCGTGACGACAAGGACAAGAGCGCCCTCTACCTCGCCGAGTGCCGGCGCATGGGCATCAAGGTGCTGCCGCCGGACGTCAACGAGTCCGACTCCAACTACACCCCGCGCGGCACCGACATCCGGTTCGGCCTGTCCGCCATCCGCAACGTCGGCGAGAACGTCGTACGGTCCCTCGTCGCCACCCGGCGCGAGAAGGGCATGTTCGTCGACTTCCCCGACTACCTGCGCAAGGTCGAGGCGGTCGCCTGCAACAAGAAGACCGTCGACGCCCTGATCAAGGCCGGCGCCTTTGACTCGCTCGGCCACACCCGACGCGGCCTGCTTGCCGTCCACGAGACGGCTATCGACCAGGTCATGGAGACCAAGCGGGCCGAGGCGATCGGGCAGTACGACCTGTTCGGCATGGGCGGCGACGAGGACACGACCGGCGACGTGGCCGACGCGTTCGAGCTGGTCATCCCGGTGGGCGAGTGGGACAAGGCCGTCCTGCTCGGCTACGAGCGCGAGATGCTCGGCCTCTACGTCTCCGACCACCCGCTGTTCGGCATCGAGCACGTGCTGTCCGGCGCTGTCGACGCGGGGCTGGCGACCGTGATGTCGGACGAGGCGCGGCCGGACGGATCCGTCCTCACGATCGGGGGTTTGATCACCAGCGTCCAGCGCAAGATCACCAAGAAGGGTGACGCCTGGGCCATCGCCATCGTCGAGGACCTCGAGGGTGCGATCGAGACGATGTTCTTCCCGGCGACCTACCAGCAGTGCGCCGTGCACCTGACCGAGGACGCTGTCGTGCTGGTCCGCGGCCGGCTGGACAAGCGGGACGAGACGCCCAAGCTGATCGCGATGGAGATCACCATCCCCGACCTGTCCCAGGGCCCGCGCGGACCGGTGGTGCTGACGATGGCGGCTGCCCGATGCACCCCACCGGTGGTCGAGCGGCTCAAGGACGTGCTGGCCAGTCATCCCGGCACGACCGAGGTGCACCTGCAGCTGGTCAGCGGGGGTCGGACCAAGGTGCTCCAGCTCGACGACCGGCTGCGCGTCACCGCAACTCCCTCGCTGATGGGAGACCTCAAGGCGTTGCTCGGCCCGTCCTGCCTCGGCGGCTGATGTGGCTCGGTTCGTGCTGGTGCCGGGGTTCTGGCTGGGTGGCTGGGCCTGGGACTCGGTCGCGTCCTCCCTGCGTGCCGCGGGCCACGACGTCGAGGCGGTGACGTTGCCGGGGCTCGAGTCGCTTGACACCGATCGGTCGGCCATCTCCCTCGACGACCACATCCGGGCCGTCGTCGCCGTGCTCAGGTCCGGGCGCCCGGCGATCCTGGTCGGGCACAGCGGTGCGGGTGCGGTGATCTACGGGGCGACCGATCGTGCGCCAGCGCTGGTTTCGCGCGGGGTCTACGTCGACAGCGGGCCGCTGCCCGATGGCGCTGCGGTGGGGTTTCCTGCCGACTCGGACGCCGACGAGATCCCGCTGCCGACCTGGCCGGAGCTGGCGGCCAACGGCAGCAGCCTCGACGGTCTCGAGGACGCACAGCTCACCGAGTTCCGTTCCCGGGCCGTTCCGCACCCGGCTGGACCAGCCCGTGACCCGTTGCGACTCACCGACCCGCGGCGTCTCGAGGTGCCGGTGACGATGATCACGTCGTCGTTCCCGGCGGAGCAGATCCGCACCCTGATGGCCGAGGGGCACCCCTACTTCGTCGAAGCGGCCAAGCTCGAGCCGACCATCGTCGACCTGCCGACCGGGCACTGGCCGATGTGGTCCAGGGCCGACGACCTGGCCAGGGCTCTCGAGGGCTTGGCGCCGTGAAAGCCATCGACCTGGCCGCGGCAGAGACCTTCATCACAACCCACGCCCGGCTGATCGACCGGGCGGTCCGGGTCCTGCTGACCGATCGCCCTTGACGAGCCTCGCCTGACATCCCGGTTTGCGGTTGCACCCGGTCGTCGGGGACTCTGGTCTTTCGACCACTGACGCACGCGACGATCCCCGAGGCCCGATGAGTGTGACTGCGACGCCCTGCTTCGCCGTACGAGGGCTCGTCCGCAGCTATCCCGGTCGCACCGGCAAGAACCCCCGTCCCGCCGTCGTCGCGACCGACCACATCGACCTGACCATCGAAGCCGGCCAGGTCTACGGGCTGCTCGGTCCCAACGGCGCAGGCAAGACGTCGCTGGTGCGCCAGCTGATCGGGCTGCTCACGCCGGACGCCGGCAGCATCACGATGTTCGGCCGTGAGGTCACGTCCAGACCCGACCTGGTGTCGCGCCACGTCGCCTACCTCGCGCAGACCGAGCCGGCGTTGGACGAGCTGACCGTACGGGTCGCCGTCGACACCACCGGGCGGCTGCGCGGGCTCACCAAGTCCGAGTCGGTCCCGGCGACGACCCACCTGGTGTCCGAGCTGGGCATGGAGTCGATCGCGGACCGGCCGATCAGCCGGTTGTCCGGTGGGCAGCGGCGCCTCGCCGGGGTGGCCACTGCCCTGATCGCTGACCGGCCGGTGCTGGTGCTCGACGAGCCAACGACCGGACTCGATCCGCTGGCTCGCCGTGCCGTCTGGGACGCGCTGGACCGGCGCCGGGTCCTCGGCGCCACCGTGGTTCTGGTCACCCACAACGTCCTGGAGGCGGAGACGGTCCTGGACCGGGTAGCCGTGCTCGACCGCGGCCGGGTCATCGCCGAGGACACCCCCGGCCGGCTCAAAGCCATGGTCAGCGACGAGGTGCGCCTGGACCTGGTCTGGCGCTCGGACCCGCCGCTGGACGATCCCACTGTCGCGCTTCTCTCCGGCACAGCCACCATCAGCGGCCGCCGCTGGACGGCCCGGATGTCCACCGCCGACGCCCGTGAGGCGCTCGGCCGGCTCACCGGTGGCCCCGCGTTCCCAGCCCTCGACGACTTCACCCTCGCCACGCCGTCGCTCGAGGACGTCTACCTCACCCTGGGCGGCGCTGCCCGCGACCTCGAGCGGCTGTGAGCACCCACGAGCTGGCGGCGGTCGAGCTGCCCGTGACGTCGCTTCCGGTGCCGCCGAGGAGCCCGTCGTGGGCAGCAGCTTTCGGCGCTGTCTACGCTGCCCAGCTCGCGCGGACCAGGGTCGTGCGGATCCCGCTGCTGTTCGTCGCGGCGTTCCAGAGCATCGGCATCCTCGTCCTGCTGCGCGTCGTCGGCGGCACGGGGGACGACGACGCCCAGATCGTGGCCGGCGCGAGCGTTCTGGTGATCGCCTTCGTCGGGCTCAACCTGCTGGCTCAGCGTTTCGGCGCGCTCAAGGCCAACGGCGGGCTGGACTACTACGCGGCGTTGCCGGTGCCGCCGAGCGTGGTGGTTCTGGCCACGGCGACGTCCTACGCGACCTTCGCCGTACCCGGCACCCTGGTCACCTTCGCCGCCGGTGTGGCGATGTTCGGCCTGCCCTGGACCCCGGCGCTGCTGCTGCCGATGGTGATCGTGCTGGCCGGCGCCTCCCTCGCCGGTGTGGGTGCCGCGATCGGTCTGCTGGCCCCCAAGCCGGAGATTGCGACCGTCGCCGGTCAGATCGGCATGTCGGCAGTGATCTTCCTCGACCTGGTGCCGGCGCACGGGCTGCCGGTGGCCGTTCAGGTGCTGCGGGCCTGCGTCCCGTCCACCTACGCAGCCGACGCCCTGGCCGAGGGGTTCGCCCGTCATCCGGACCCGTGGCTGATCGCCGGCGACCTGCTCGTGTGCGTCGCCGTGGCTGCGGTCGCGCTCGCCCTGTCATCGCTCGCCCTGACCAGGGCCGTCCGACGGTGATCAGGAGTGCTTGGATAGGGGCGTGAGCTCTCCAGCCGTTCCTCCGCCGTACTACTCCGGCGCTCAGGCACCCCGCCCGGTCCCGCCGGAGCCGGCCGCTCCGGCCCGCAGCTGGAAGCGTGACGTCAGCGTCGGTGCCGTCATCGTGGTGATCCTCGAGCTCGCCGCGTTCCCGGTCGGCCTGATCTGGGGCCACGTGGCGCCCCACACCCTCTACTACACCGGCGGCCACCAGCTCAATCTCGTGGTCGGTGACGCGAAGCCGCTGGTACGGGCCGACGCGTGGTTCCTGCTCATCACCGGAATCGCCGGCATCATCAGCGGCGGGCTGACCTACTGGCTGGTCAAGCGAGCCGAGATCGGCGCAACAGTGGGCCTCGCCCTCGGTGGCCTGGCTGCCGGCTGGCTGGCCTGGCGGGTCGGTCACGCCTGGACCGGCGGGGTTCAGCCGATCAAGCTCGCGCTCACCCCGGACGGCACCAGGAAGCACCTCGCCCCCGACCTGGGTGCACGGGTGGTGCTGGTCAGCTGGGCGGTGGCGGCAGTGGTCGTGCACGGCCTGCTCTACGCGTTGATGTGGCCGACCAAGTCCGCACCCGAACAGCCGGACGCAGCGCAGCTGCTCGCTCCCGCGGCTGCTGCGCCGGACGAGCCGCCGCACGTCGAGAGCTAGTGGCCAGCCCACCGGCGGGCTTCGACCTCTCGCGGGAGCGGTCGATCGCGCTGGCGGCTGCCACTCATTGGGGGGTGCAGCTCGAACCCGCGTTTGACCTGTCGGCCGTGTCCTACGTCGCCCCTGCCGGCGACCTGGTGATCAAGGTGCCCTGGACCGGCGACGACGAGTCGCTGCACGAGGCGGACGCACTGCGGCTCTGGGACGGCAACGGTGCGGTGCGGCTGGTCGACGCCCATGGTGGGGCTCTGCTGGAGCGCAGAGCCCGCCCCGGACAGGACCTGTCGACCTTGCCGGACGCCGAGGCTACGGACGTGGCCGTGGAGCTGGCCGGCCGGCTGTGGCGGCCAGCAGCGGCCCCGTTTCGGCCCGTGCTGCCGCAGGTGCGGCGCTGGCTCGACAACGCCGACGACACTGTGCTCGTACCCCTGGCTCGGCGGCTGCTGGAGGAGATGCGCCCCTCGGCCGACTGGGTCGTGCACGGAGACTTCCACCACCACAACGTTCTGCGCCAGGGCGACCAGTGGGTGGTGATCGACCCGAAGCCCTACCTCGCCGACAGGGAGTACGACGTGCCGACGTTCCTGTGGAACCCGATCGGCAGCCGCCTCGATCAGCGGGACGTCGTGGAGGGCCGGATCGAGGCCTTCGTTGCGGCAGGGCTCGACGAGCGCCGGATCCGGGCGTGGACAGTCATTCGCGGCGCCTACCTCCGGTCGTCGCTGTCCGCCGAGATCGCGCGGGGCTTCACCGACGGTCCGAGCAGCTGAGCGGTTGCGTCCGCCGCCGACACGAGTTGATGATGTCCGTTCCGGCGGTGTGCTCTTGATGAGAGCGGCGACAGGCCAGCTGGTCCCTCATGAAAAGCCCACGCCGTGGTGGCACCTTTGCCTGACACGCACTCCCGGCGCGCTTGGCCAGGGTCCTGATCAAGGCTGGAGGATTGCGCGATGTCGAGCCTGAAGGGCACCATCCGGCATCTGCTGAGCGTGCGCGCCGCACCGCTGCTCGTCGGCTACGGCGTGTTCCCGGCGGCACGCGAGGTCATCGCCCTGGACGTGCTGCGGTGGCAGGAGGTCAAACGACGCGATGACCGGGGCCTGACAGCTCTGCTGATGCTGCTGACGGACACGACCCACGAGTTTCGCAACCTGTACTACCACCGCCTCGCCAGGCAGGGCCTGGCCGGCTTGGTGTTCAGCCGGTTGGCTGCCCTGATCTATCACGGCGAGCCGACGCTGTTCCTTCGTACGGCGGACATCGGTCCGGGGCTGTTCATCCAGCACGGCTTCGCCACGTCCATCGGCGCCAGCCGGGTGGGGGCTAACTGCTGGGTGAACCAGCAGGTGACCATCGGGTTCGACTCGTTTCTCAACGCGCCGGTCCTGGAGGACGAGGTGGTGGTGTCGGCCGGCGCCATCGTGATCGGCGGCGTCACCCTGGGTCGGGGCTGCCACGTGGGCGCTGGTGCTGTCGTCACGAAGGACGTGCCGGCAGGCATGGTGGCTGTCGGCACGGCGGCAACCAATCGCGAGCCGGGCCGCAACGCCAAGGCTCACGGACCCGGCAGCCCGGACCCTGCCTAGTTGGCAGAGAAGGACGTGCCACGGAGGAGGTCCCAGCCGGGCACGGCCCCCAGGGCCTCCGTCAGGGCGGTTTCGCGGCGCAGCAGCGATCGCTCGGCGTTCAAGCGAGCAGCCGCGTCGTCGCACTCGAGCAGCCGCTGCCGGTCACCCAGATCCAGCACCATCGACCCGGCGATCGCGTACGACAGGGCGACCGGGTCGCTCGGCATCGATCGCGGTTCGCGGGCCTCGACGCCCAGCTCGGTCAGCGCGTCCGCGTAGCCGTCGAACGCTGTCCGCGCTCCAGCGGCCTGCTCGGCCGCGCCGTCGCCGGACGGTTCGGCCAGCAGCTCGACCGAGCCGACCAGGTAGGGCGCGACCTCGCGCCGCAGCGACCTGACCCGAAACCGCACCATTCCGCTGCTCTCGACGAGGTAGCGGCCGTCCGGCAACGCAGTGACCTCGGTGACCTCCGCGACACAGCCCACCGCGTGCAGGTCACTGGCAGCCTCGACGCCTACCTCGTGGCCGGCCCGGATGGCGATCACGCCGAACCGGCGTGGCTCGTCGGCCGGCAGCGCCAGCAGATCCTCGACCAGGGTCCGGTAGCGGGGCTCGAAGATGTGCAGCGGCAGATCGAAGCCGGGCAGCAGGACCGCGCCGAGCGGGAACAGCGGCAGGTCGATGGCCACGCCTCAGAGTAGGCCGAGGCCGCAATCCCCGCGCGGTGGTGCGCGGGCCGCCGGTAGGCTGCCGAGCGTGATCCCTTCTCTCGACCTGCGTGGTCGCCGTGGCCTTGGTCCTGTCGAGGTGGCGGCACTGCTGCCCCGCGCCGCCGTCAACGTCGAGGACGCCGCCGAGGTGGTCCGCCCGATCCTCGACGACATCCGGGCTCGCGGCTCCGCCGCGGTCCGGGACGCGACCCTGCGCATCGACGGCATCCGGCTCGACGCCCTGCGGGTGCCGATCGAGGCCATTGCCGCCGCGGGGGATCAGCTCGACAACCTGCAGCCGGGCCTGCGCGCTGCCCTCGAGGAGTGCATCCGCCGGTGCCGCGTCGTGCACGAGGCTCAGCGGCTCGAGGAGCACACCACCACCCTGGCGCCGGGTGCGACGGTGACCGAGCGCTACGTCCCGGTCGGCCGAGTCGGGCTGTACGTCCCCGGCGGCCTGGTCGCCTACCCGTCCAGCGTGGTCATGAACGTTGTGCCGGCACAAGTTGCCGGCGTCCGCTCGATCGCGGTGATGAGCCCGCCGCAGAAGTCCAACGGCGGCCTGCCCCACCCCGCCGTCCTCGGGGCGTGTTCCCTGCTCGGCATCGACGAGGTCTACGCCGTCGGCGGGGCCCAGGCGGTCGGGATGGCGGCGTACGGGACCGAGGACTGCCCGCCCGTCGACGTGATCACCGGTCCCGGCAACGTCTACGTCGCCGCGGCCAAGCGACTCGTCCGGGGGTTCGTCGGCATCGACGCCGAGGCCGGTCCCACCGAGATCGCGATCCTCGCTGACGAGACCGCCAACCCCGATCACGTGGCCGCCGACCTGATTGCCCAGGCCGAGCACGACCCGATGGCCGCCTGCCTGCTGGTGACGCCGAGCGAGGCCCTCCGCGACGCCGTCGCAGCCGCGCTCGTACCCCAGATCGCTGCGACCCGGCACCGTGAGCGGGTCGAGATCTCGCTCGCCGGCCAGTCCGCGCTGGCGCTCGTCGACGACCTCGACCACGGCATCGAGGTGGTCGACCTGTGGGCTGCCGAGCACCTCGAGGTCATCACCGTCGACGCCCGCGACGTCGCGATGCGCATCCGCAACGCCGGTGCGATCTTCGTCGGCCCGTACGCTCCGGTCAGCCTTGGTGACTACCTCGCCGGCTCCAACCACGTGCTGCCGACTGCGGGCTCCGCGCGGCACACCGCCGGGCTGTCGGTGCACTCGTTCCTGCGCGGCATCCACGTCATCGACTACGACCGCGAAGCCTTGGCCGCTGTCGCTCCGCACGTCGTCGCGCTCGGCAGCGCCGAGGACCTGATCGCGCACACCGACGCGGTGTCGATCCGGGTCGGCCGTGACTGAGCCGGACGGTCTTCCGCTTCCGCTGCGGGACGATCTCGTCGGACAGGTCCCGTACGGCGCGCCCCAGCTCGACGTCCCGGTGCAGCTCAACGTCAACGAAAATCCCTACCCGCCCTCGCCTGCCCTGGTCGCCGACCTGGCGAAGGCGGTGGGGGAGGTAGCCGGCGGCCTCAACCGCTACCCCGACCGCGAGGCGTTGGCGCTGCGGGCCGACCTGGCGGGCTACCTCGCCAAGCGTGAGCAGATCACCGTCGACCAGTCCCGGGTGTGGGCGGCGAACGGCTCCAACGAGGTGATGCTCCAGCTGATGCAGGCCTTCGGCGGCCCGGGGCGCACGGCGCTGGGATTCAGCCCGACCTACGCGATGTATCCCGACTACTGCCGTGACACGTTCACCACGTGGGTGACGGAGCCGCGCGAGCCGGACTTCTCGATCGACCCGGCCAAGGCCGTCGCCGCCGTGGCCGAGCACCAGCCGACGGTCACCATCCTGACCTCGCCGAACAACCCGACCGGCACGGCGCTGCCACTCGACACGGCGCGGGAAGTCCTTGCTGCCACGGCAAAGTACGGCGGCCTCGTCGTCGTCGACGAGGCCTACGGCGAGTTCCGCAGGCCCGGCACCACCAGCGCGCTCGAGCTGCTCGCGACCGAGCCTCGCCTGATCGTCACCCGCACGATGAGCAAGGCGTTCGCCTTCGCCGGAACCCGGCTCGGCTACGCGGTCACGTCGCCCGGGATCGTGGACGCCCTGCGTCTCGTACGGCTGCCCTACCACCTCTCGGCGGTGACCCAGATCGTCGCGCGCACCGCCATCGCCCACGCCGACGAGCTGCTCGCCACCGTCGACCTGATGCGCGACGAGCGCGACGCCCTCGTGCAGTGGCTGCGGTCGCAAGGCCTCGAGGTCGCCGACAGCGACGCCAACTTCGTGTTCTTCGGCCGCTTCGAGGACCGGGACGCGGTGTGGCAGCAGCTGCTCGACCGCGGAGTCCTGATCCGGGCGACCGGACCGGCCGGGTGGCTGCGGGTGAGCGTCGGCACGCCGGCCGAGATGGCGGCCTTCCGCACCGCGCTCCTCGAGGTCCTGGTGCTCGAGGTCCCAGTGAAGGAATCGTCCCGCTGAGCGGGACAAATCCTTCACCGCCTGCGACCTAGGAGCGACCGCGCGGCAGGCAGCACTTCTTGTACTTTGCACCGGACCCGCACCAGCAGGTCCCGTTGCGGGGCGGCGGCCAGGGAACCATGGCGGGGGCAGGGCTTTGCTCCAACCACTCGAGGTAGCCCTGCTCGACGTCCGGGTCGATCTCGCTCTCGCCCAGCTCATCGGCGAAGGCGGCCAGCTGGTCGGCTGACCCACGGATCACCCGCACGTCCGTGACACCTTGCTCCGACCACTGCTGCAGGTCGATCTCGAGCAGCCGCCGGTGCTCCTCCCAGGAGCCCTCCCAACCCTCAGCCAGCTGTAGCCACTGAGCGGTCAGCGCCTCGAAGTCCGGCTGCGGCCAGAACAGCACCGAGTCCGGCGCTTCGAACTTCTCGACGGCTTCCCGCAGGTCGTGCGCGAGCTGGTCGAGCTCATCGTGGTCCAGCCCGAGCTCGCCCCGGATCCGGTGCCGCACCTGTGCGAGGTCGTGGATCACCGTGGTGCTGCTGGCCAGCTCCGGGTCGTCGTCGTCCAGATCGGCGTCCCGCTCGATCGCCGTCTGCAGGGCTTCGGTGAGCCACTCGACCGCCAGCTCCTCGCGGCCGGCCGCTTCCAGCGCCTCGGCAACCGTCGGACCGGCAAGAACTTCGGTGGTCATCAGGGGCCTCAGCTCGAGCAGGCAGGCCATCCCCTCCTGCTCCCGCCCCGCGAGCAGCAGCAGCTCGCCGAGGTAGGCCTCGGTGAACGTCGAGTCCTCCGTCGGGTACTGCTGCTTCGCCGCAACTGCCCGTTCGGCCAGCGCGATGGCGCCGTCGAGGTCGTCGACCTGCTGATGGATCTCAGCGGCCAGGGTCAACGCATAGACGGTGTCCGACGTGTCGGCCAGCCGCCCGGTGTCGACCGCCGCGACGATCCGCTCGGCGATCGCCAGCGGCTCGTCGCCGGACAGGGCGAGGTGACCCAAACCATCGAGGTCGTCGCCGGTCAGCAGGTCCCTGGTCGCCATGCGGGGAGCGTAGTCTGCGGCCCCCGCGGTTTCAGCCGTCGGGATATCCCGCGGTGGGGGCCGGGGCCCTCCACTACCGTGAGCGCTGCGAACTCGTCTTCAGGAGGACCCGTGGGTCGTACGGCGCAGGTCAAGCGTGAGACCAAGGAGTCGAGCGTCCTCGTCGAGATCGACCTCGACGGCCAGGGCGACACCGACATCGACACCGGTGTGCCGTTCTTCGACCACATGCTGCAGCAGATCGGCAAGCACGGCTTGTTCGACCTGATGGTACGGACCAAGGGCGACCTCGAGGTCGACGCTCACCACACGGTCGAGGACACCTCGCTCGCCCTCGGTCAGGCCCTGCGCGAGGCGTTGGGCGACAAGGCCGGCATCCGCCGGTTCGGCGACGCGCTGATCCCGCTCGACGACACCCTCGCCCAGGCGGCCGTCGACCTGTCCGGTCGGCCCTACCTCGTGCACGAGCAGCCGCAGATCGTCGAGCTGATCGGCACCTACGACACCACGTTGACCAAGCACATCTGGGAGTCCTTCGTCGCGGAGGCCCGGATCGGGCTGCACGTCCGCGTGCTGTCCGGAAACAACGGCCACCACGTCGTCGAGGCCCAGTTCAAGGCCGTCGCCAGGGCACTGCGCGACGCCGTCGCGATCGACCCGCGGGTGTCGGGAGTGCCGTCCACCAAGGGTTCGCTGTGACGAAGGACAACCGGTGAGCAAGGGCGGGAGCCACGCCGCCGGCATCCTCATGATGATCGCCGCCGGCATCCTCACCGGGGGTGCCTACTCGCTGTGGCAGCACGAGCCGCGTACCAAGGCCTATGTCGGCGTTGCCTTCATCGTCGGCGTCATCGCTGCCGTGCTGCTGTTCTCCGGCTACACCCGGCTCGGCTGATGGCGGCGCCCACTGTCGTCGTGCTCGACTACGGCTCCGGCAACATCCGCTCGGCGCAACGCGCGCTGGAGCGGGTGGGTGCCGACGTGACCGTCACCAGCGACATCACCCACGCCGCTGAGGTCGACGGGCTGGTCGTGCCCGGCGTCGGTGCCTTCGCCGCCTGCATGGCCGGGCTGCTCGAGGTCGGTGGGGACGCGGTCATCCGCGAACGACTGGCCGCCGGGCGACCAGTGCTCGGCATCTGCGTCGGCATGCAGATCCTGTACGGCAACGGCGTCGAGCACGACATCGACACCCCCGGCGTCGGCGTGCTGGAGGGTACGGTCGACCGGCTCGAGGCCCCCGTGCTCCCGCACATGGGCTGGAACACCCTCGAGCCGCACGAGGGCAGCACGCTGTTCGCCGGCATCGAGGGCGAGCGGTTCTACTTCGTCCACTCCTACGCCGCGCAGCAGGCGTCGATGGCTGACCACGCGACCTGGGCCGAGCACGGCAGCCGGTTCGTGGCCGCGGTCGAGCGAGGCAGCCTGAGCGCGACGCAGTTCCACCCCGAGAAGTCCGGCGACGCCGGCGCCCACCTGCTCGAGAACTGGTTGAGGTCCCTGGCATGAGCAAGCTCGAGCTCCTTCCCGCCGTCGACGTGGTCGAGGGTCAGGCGGTCCGGCTGGTCCAGGGAGAGGCCGGTTCCGAGACGTCGTACGGCGACCCGGTGGCGGCGGCGATGGCGTGGCAGGAAGCCGGCGCCGAGTGGATCCACCTGGTCGACCTCGACGCGGCCTTCGGCCGTGGGTCCAACCGCGAGCTGCTGGCCGAGCTGGTCGGCAAGCTCGACGTCGCGGTCGAGCTGTCCGGCGGCATCCGCGACGACGCTTCGCTCGAGGCAGCGCTCGCCACCGGCTGCCGCCGGGTCAACATCGGCACCGCAGCGCTGGAGAACCCGGACTGGGTACGGGAAGCGATCGCCCGCCACGGTGACCGGATCGCCGTCGGGCTGGACGTACGCGGCACCACGCTGTCGGCGCGCGGGTGGACGCAGGACGGCGGCGAGCTGTTCGACGTGCTCGCCCGGCTCGACGCTGACGGCTGCGCGCGTTACGTGCTCACCGATGTGCGCCGCGACGGCACCCTGACCGGCCCCAACGTCGAGCTGCTGCGTCAGGTCTGCGCCGCAACGTCACGGCCGGTCGTGGCTTCGGGCGGCGTCTCGTCGCTGGAGGACCTGCGGGTCCTGCGCGAGCTGGTCGACATCGGCGTCGAGGGCGCGATCGTCGGGAAAGCCTTGTACGCAGGCGCGTTCACCCTCGAGCAGGCGCTGGAGGTGGCGGGCTGATGGCGCTCAGCCGGGGCCAGCGCTTTCGCCGCACCATGGGGCTCGAGGCCAAGCGGTACGGCTCGGGGGGCCCGTACGAGGAAGCGGTCGGCTACTCCCGCGTCGTGGTGATGAACGGTCACGCGTGGACCGCCGGGACCACGGCCGTGGTCGATGGGCAGCTGCAGGGCTACGAGGACGCCGGTGCGCAGGCTCTCGTGGCGCTCGAGCAGGCGGTTGCAGCCCTCGGCCGGGCCGGCTTCAAGCCCGTGCACGTCGTCCAGTCCCGGCTCTACGTGGTCAACATCCGCGACAACGCCGACGCGGTGGGGCGGGCTCACGGTGCCGTCTTCGGCGCGATCCGGCCGGCCGCCACGATGGTCGGGGTTGCGGCGCTCGTCGACCCGCGCGATGCTGGTCGAGGTCGAGCTGGTCGCAGCCAAGCCGGGCTCCGGCGGTGGCGGATGACCGTTGCCGTACGCGTCATCCCGTGCCTGGACGTCGACGCCGGCCGGGTGGTCAAGGGTGTCAACTTCCGTGAGCTGCGAGACGCCGGCGACCCGGTGGAGATGGCCCGGTTGTACGACGCCGAGGGTGCTGACGAGCTGACCTTCCTGGACATCACCGCGTCCAGCGGCAACCGCGAGACGACGTACGACGTGGTCCGCCGAACCGCGGAGCAGGTGTTCATCCCGCTCACCGTCGGCGGTGGGGTCCGTACCGTCGACGACATCGACCAGCTGCTACGTGCCGGTGCCGACAAGGTCGGCGTCAACACGGCCGCCATCGCCCGGCCGGACTTCCTGCGCGAGGCGGCCGAGCGTTTCGGCGCTCAGTGCATCGTGCTGTCGGTGGACGCTCGTCGCGTGGTCGACGGTCCCGCCACGGCGTCGGGCTTCGAGGTCACGACGCACGGCGGGCGCAAGGGCACCGGCATCGACGCGGTCGAGTGGGCGCACCGGGGCGCAGAGCTCGGCGCCGGCGAGATCCTGCTCAACTCGATGGACGCCGACGGCACCCGCGACGGCTTCGACCTGGAGCTGATCCGCAAGGTACGGGCGGTCGTCGACGTCCCGGTCATCGCCAGCGGGGGAGCCGGTCAGGGTCGAGGACTTCGCCCCCGCCGTCGCTGCTGGCGCGGACGCCGTACTCGCCGCGAGCGTGTTCCACTTCGGCACCCTGCGCATCGGCGAGGCCAAGGCTGCGCTGCGCAAGGCGGGCGTGCCCGTACGGTGAGCGGATGGCGGTGCGCGGCTCAGCCGATGATCTCGAGGCGGTTCTCGCCCGGCGGCTGGTCGCGCTCAGGTCGGTCCGGCCGTCGACGCTCAACCGGCACACCTGGCTGATGGCCGACGACCGGTACTTCCACCGCCTGCACCGCACCGGTCACTGGCTGTCGGCGGGGGTGTTTGACGCCTACATAAGTACCAGGGACGTCGTGCTGGCAGACTGGCCGGGCGCGGCTCGGTCGTCGGCCACCTGGAGTTCTGCCCGGTCCCGCCGCCGTCTCGAACGGGCGCGCACCCGCCTCGGCGACACCGGCTGGCAGTGGACTGGGTGGCTGCTGTCGCCGAGGTTTCCCATTCACTAGTCGGCTGAGCTCGGCCGTGTATGAGTTGCGGGCTCACATGCCCGCAGCTCATACACGGTCGGGAAGAGCACCACCCCGGCCTCCGTGGTCAATAACCAGTCGGAGCGGGTCAGCTCGGCTTGCTAGCATGGCCAATCCCGAGACGCACAACTGTTCAAGGGAGAACCGTGCCCTCATCCGGGTCGACGGCTGCCTCCTCCGCGGTGATCCGGCGGGGGCTGAGGCTGCTGGCACGAGCAGTGCGCGAGCAACCACGCATCTTCTGCGTGGCGCTCGCGGGCTCGACCCTCTACGCCCTGATGACCGTCGCGAGCGCAGTCGTGCTCGGCCGGGTCACCCAGCACGTCGTCCTGCCGGCGTTCGACAGCGGTCACACCACCGCCGCCGCTCTCGCCGGCGCGACCGCACTGATCATCGGCGTAGCGGTGCTCAAGTGCATCGGGGTCGTGACCCGCAGGGTCGGCCGCCGGCATGCTGCAGTACCGCCTGATGGGCGACTACCGGCGCACGGGTCACCCGGCAGTACCTCCGGCTGCCGCTGTCCTGGCACCAGGAGTGGTCGACCGGCACCCTGCTGTCCAACGCCAACAGCGACATCGAGGCGATGTGGGAGAACATCGCGCCGTTCCCGCTGGCCTGCGGGGTGCTCGTGATGCTGGTCGGCACGGCGGTGGTGCTGGTGCTCACCGACTGGTTCCTCGCCCTGATCGGCTTCGTGGTGTTCCCACTGGTCGGCGTGCTGACCTGGGCCTACCTGAGGGTGGTCGCGCCTCGCGCGATGCGCGCCCAGGAGCTGCGCGGCGCCGTCAGCAGCGCAGCCCACGACAGCTTCGACGGCGCGCTCGTCGTGAAGACGCTGGGCCGCGAGGCCGACGAGACCGAACAGTTCGAGGCGCGCTCGCTCGAGCTGCGCGACGCGCTGGTCAACGGTGGGGCGGCTGCGCGGCCTGTTCGACCCGCTGCTCGAGGCGCTGCCCAACCTCGCGGTTCTCGCCTGCCTCCTCGTCGGGTCCTACCAGCTCGAGAAGCGGCGCGATCAACGCCGGCCAGCTGGTCCGGGTCGACCTACCTGTTCACCTTGCTCGCCCTGCCGATCCGGGCCATCGGCTTCGTGTTCGCCGACATGCCCAAGGCTGTCGTTGGCTCCGAGCGGGTGTTCCGGGTGCTCGACGCTGCGGGCTCGATGCCTTACGGCCACGGAACTCTGGGTCACGCGGACGCCGGTGTGGGGCTGTCCCTGCGGTCCGTGCGGTATGCGTACGGCGACAACGACCCGGTCCTCGAGGACATCACGCTCGATGTCCCGGTGGGCACGCACCATCGCCGTCGTCGGGCCCACCGGCTCCGGGAAGTCAACGCTGGCAGGGCTTCTCGTCCGTTTGGTCGACCCGGACGACGGGACGGTTCTCTACGACGGCGTCGACGTGCGCTCGCTGCGGGAGGGCCAGGTCAGCGATGCGGCCGCGCTCGTGCCGCAGTCGACGTTCCTGTTCGACGACACCGTGCGCGGCAACGTCACCCTCGGCGCCGACCTTGACGACGATGCGGTCTGGGCGGCCCTTGAAACGGCGCAGGCGGACCGGTTCGTACGGGCCCTCCCGCGGGGTCTCGACACGGTGGTGGGCGAGCGGGGCACCACGCTGTCCGGTGGGCAGCGCCAGCGGCTCGCCCTCGCCAGAGCGGTCGTGCGGCGGCCGCGGCTGCTGCTGCTCGATGACTCCACCAGCAGCGTCGACCCCAGGGTCGAGCAGGCCATCCTGGCCGGCCTGTCCGGCATCGGCTCGACCGGAGCTGTCTCGGTCCTCGTCGTCGCCTACCGCAGGGCGACCATCGCGCTGGCCGACGAGGTGGTGTTCGTCGACCAGGGCACGAGTCGTCGCGCGCGGCACGCACGCCGCAGCTGCTGGAGCAGGTCCAGGGCTACCGCGACCTGGTCACCGCCTATGAGCGAGCCGAGGACGACGAGTCGCTGGGCGACGAGGAGGGCGCCGCGTGAGCGCCGAGATCGTCGAGCAGGTCTCCGTACGCGAGTCGTGGCACACGCTGCGCCGGGGCGTGACGATGACTCCCGAGTTCCGCCCGGCCTGCGGCGTTCACGCTGTTCCTGGTCCTGGTCGCCACCGCCGGGCGGGTGGTGGTGCCGATCGCCATCCAGCAGATCATCGACCGCGGCCTGCAGGGCGCCGGCAGGCCCGGACCTGTCGTTGATCCGCAATGCCGTCGCCGTCGCCACGGTGGCGGTGGTGCGTCACGGCGGCTGCCGGCCTCCTGGATGAACGTCCGGCTCTACCGCAGCACCGAGACCGGACTCGCCTCGCTGCGGGTGCAGGCGTTCCGGCACATCCACGACCTGTCGATGCTGCACCAGGCCGGTCAGCGGCGCGGGTCGCTGGTGTCGCGGGTGACCAGCGACGTCGACCAGATCAGCAACTTCATGCAGTGGGGAGGTCTGCTGGTGATCGTCAGCGTCGCCCAGCTGATCGTCGCCACCGTGGTCATGGCGTACTACTCCTGGCAGCTCACGATCCTGGTCTACGTCTGCTTCGTCCCGCTGGCGGTCGTGCTGTTCCGCATGCAGCCGGGCATCCAGCGTGAGTACACCAAGGTGCGCGAGCGGGTCGGCGAGATGCTCGGCGCCGTCGCCGAGTCGGTCGTCGGCGCGTCGGTGATCAAGGCGTACGGCTCCCAGGCCCGTACGGCCGAGCGGGTCGACACGGCGATCGACCGCCAGGTGAAGTCCTCGATCAGGGCCCAGTTCCTGACCGCGTCCACCTTCTCCACCGGCGAGCTGGCGGCCGCTTTCGCCAACGCCGGCATCATCGTCGTCGGCGTCCAGCTGGGGCTGCACGGCCAGCTCACTGTTGGCCGGCTGATCGCCTTCCTGTTCCTGGCGACGTTGTTCGTCTCGCCGGTGCAGGCCGCCACCGAGGTGCTCAACGACGCCCAGAACGCCATCGCTGGCTGGGGTCGGGTGATCGAGATCCTGGACACGCGACCGACGTCGCCGACCCGGGACCGGCCGGAAGCGACCTGCCGCCCGGTCCGCTCGAGCGTGACCTTCTCCCACGTCCGGTTCGCCTACCCGGACGGACCCGAGGTGCTGCACGGGATCGACCTGCACCTCGCCCCGCGGACCAAGGTGGCCATCGTCGGCGAGACCGGCTCCGGCAAGACGACCTTCGCCAAGCTGCTGACCCGGCTGATGGACCCGGTGTCCGGCGAGGTGCTGCTGTCGGGCGTGCCGCTGACCTCCGTGCGGTTCTCCTCGCTGCGCCAGCGGGTGGTGATGGTGCCGCAGGACGGCTTCCTGTTCGACACGACGATCGTGGCCAACGTCCGGTACGGGCGCCCCGACGCCTCCGACGCCGACGTGCTGCGCGCGTTCGACGAGCTGGCGCTGACGGACTGGGTCGAGGCGCTCGAGCTCGGCCTGGCGACACCCGGTCGGCGAGCGCGGCGGCTCGCTGTCCGCCGGCGAGCGCCAGCTGGTCGCCCTGGCCCGGGCCTACCTCGCCGACCCCGACCTGCTGGTCCTCGACGAGGCGACGTCGGCGGTGGACCCGGCGACGGAGGTAGCGGCTGTCGCGGGCGCTGGACGGGCTCACTCACGGGCCGGACGACGGTCACCATCGCCCACCGGCTGTCGACGGCCGAGGTGGCCGACGAGGTCGTCGTGGTCGACGCCGGCCGGATCGTGCAGCGAGGCAGCCACGCCGAGCTGGTCGCCGTACCGGGGCGGTATGCCGACCTCCACCGCTCCTGGTCGGCGCACCACACCGCACCCGCCTGACCTCAGCGGCCGCCCACGGCCGCCGGGGTGCCACGAGGTCGAGGGTCCGGATCGCGGTATACCGCCTCGCCGCTCACCCCGTCGTACGGGAGAATCGCCGACATGTCGCAGACGATCACCGGACCTGTCCGCCCCACCGACCTCGACCCCGCCATCGTGGCCAGGCTCAAGCGCGACGAGCACGGGCTGATCGCCGCGTCACCCAGCAGTACGACACCGGCGAGGTGCTCATGGTCGGCTGGATGGACGACCAGGCGCTGCACCTCACGCTGACCACCGGCCGGTGCACCTACTGGAGCCGCAGCCGTCAGGAGTACTGGGTCAAGGGCGCCACGTCCGGCCACGAGCAGTGGGTCAAGTCGGTCGCGCTCGACTGCGACAAGGATGCGGTCCTCGTCCAGGTCGACCAGATCGGCGGCGCGTGCCACACCGGTGACCGCACCTGCTTCGACGCGGACAAGCTCGAGGCCGTCGTCGGCGTGGCACCGGTCGAGGGCGAGTGACCAGCGCGTGACCTCGGCGCGCCGAGAGCTGGCGGCGACCGTGCTCGTCTGCGCGATCTCCGCCCTCGTCGTGCTGGTCGCGGTGGGCAGGCCGTGGGCCGAGGTCACGGGCACGGCCGGCATCACCCGCAGCTACTCCGGCTCGAGCATGGCCAGCGCCGTACGACCGCTGGCGTTCGTCGCCCTCGCCGGCGCCGCGGCCCTGCTCGCCACCAAGCACTGGGGCCGCATCGCCATCGGCGTCCTCATCGCAGCAGCCGGTGTCGGCGTGGTCATCGCTGCCGTCACGGCGTCCAACCCCGACGTCCCCGGCGTGGTCCACAGCCTCCCGGCCTGGCGGGTCGTGACCATCGTGGCCGCCGTGCCGATCACGCTGTCCGGCCTCGTCGCAGCCGTCCGCGGCAACCACTGGTCGGTGATGTCGGCGAAGTACGACGCCCCCGGAACCCCCCGCCAGCAGGATCCCGACGTCGCCTTGTGGGACGCGCTCGACCGCGGCGACGACCCCACCGGCTGATTACGGTGTTCTCACAGCCGGGTGAGTTTGCCAGCACTGCGGCGTAACCCGAGACACCATCGACCCATGGCACCTGACACCGATCCGTCGCAGCCGCTCGAACGGGGCAAGCCCGTCGGTCGGCGGGTGGTCCTCGGCATGCTCGGGCTCGGTGCTGTCGGGGTCGCCGTCGGCGGGCGGCTGCAGACGTTCGAGGAAAACGTCGTTGCCCCGCTGCAGAACCGCGACCCCACCGGCCTGAGCCAGCTGCTGCCTGCGGGTGGCGGATTCCGCTACTACTCGGTGACCGACTCCGAGCCGCACCGCACCGCGGAGACCTACCGGCTGGACATCTCCGGCCTGGTCGACAAGCCGATGACGCTGACCCTGGCCGACCTGCAAGCGATGAAGCAGACCAGCCTCGTACGGGACTTCCAGTGCGTGACGGGGTGGCGGGTCCCGTCGGTGCACTGGTCCGGCGTCAAGCTGAGCGACCTGCTGGACGAGGTCGGGGTCAAGCCAGCGGCCAAGGCGATCACCTTCGTGTCCTTCGACGGCACCTACACCGACAGCCTCACCCTGTCCCAGGCCCGCCGCCCCGACGTCATCGTCGCCACACGGATGCTCGGCAAGCCGGTCACCCGCGCCCACGGCGGCCCCGTGCGGCTCTACGTCGCCCCGATGTACGGCTACAAGTCGGTCAAGTGGCTGGGCGGGATCAAGCTCGTCCCAGCCGTCGAACCGGGCTTCTGGGAGAACGAGGGCTACGACATCGACGCCTGGGTCGGCAAGTCGAACGGACGTGACGATGCAGCGACGTCGTGACCAGCTGCTGCGGTTCGTCCCGCAGCAGCGCTGGGTCCACCGGGCGACCGGCATCCTCATGGGCATCTGCCTGGCCACCGCGGCGATCCTCTACTTCGGGCCGTTGTCGGTGGCGATCGGGCGGCGCGCGCTGGTGGCCCGGATCCACGTCTACGCAGGCATTGCGTTGCCGATCCCGTTCCTGCTCGGTTACCTGGACAAGGCATTTCGGGCGGACGTACGAGTGATCAGCCGCTGGCTGCCCGTGGACAGGCAGTGGCTGCGCAGCTCGGACCGGCGAAGCGGGCGGCTGCCGGTGGGCAAGTTCAACGCCGGCCAGAAGCTCAACGCCAGCTTCGTCTGGGGCGCGATCCTGGTGATGCTGGCGACCGGCCTGATCATGCGGTACGCCAACGCCTGGCCGGTCGTCTGGCGGACCGGCGCGACGTTCGTCCACGACTGGCTCGCCTACGCGGTCGCCGCCGTCGTGCTCGGTCACATCTGGTTCGCCTACCGCGACCCCAAGGCCCGCAGGGGGATGCGTACGGGCTGGGTGCCGCTGCCGTGGGCCATCCGCGAGCACAAGGCCTGGGCGCAGTCGGCGTACGACGAGTTCCTGGCCGAGGAGCTCGCCCAGACCAAGGCCGAGGAGCCGCCAGGGCCATGCTCGCGGGTGACGGCACCGACGCCGTGACCCGCATCGACCCGGCGTAACCTCGATCCGTGCGCGTGCTCAAGGTCGTCTTCTCCGGCAAGTGGTTGCTTCGGCACCTGCTGGCGGTCCTGGCGATCGCGCTTGCATCTTCCTCGGCAAGTGGCAGTGGAACCGCGCGATGGCGAGCGACGGGACGCTGCAGAACCTGTTCTACGCGTTCAACTGGTGGATCTTCGCCGCGCTGGTGGTCTACGGCTGGGGCAAGACGCTGCGCGACGAGCTCGCCCGCGACGAGGTCGTGGACACCGCACCCCGGACAACCCGCCCCGGCACCGGTCGCGCTGCCTGCGCTCTACCGCAAGCAGCGCCCGGCCGAGCTGGACGCGCCCATCGAGGACGACCCCGAGCTGGTCGCGTACAACGCCTACCTTGCTCAGCTCAACGAACGTTCCAACAACTAGCAAGACCGACGCCAGAAGAAGGATTGTGCTGCGTGAGGGACCCGCTGACCCGCTACCGCGTGATGGCTTGGATCGTCGGTGTGGGCTTGATCATCTTGTTCTTCGTGGGTCTGCCGACGAAGTACATCTGGCACAACAAGGGGGTGGTGGAGGTGGTGGGCCCGCTGCACGGGTTCCTCTACATCGTCTACCTGGTCACCGCGATCGATCTCGCCTTCCGGCGCCGGTGGGCGATCTGGAAGGCGCTGCTCGTGATGCTGGCCGGCACCGTGCCGTTCCTGTCCTTCGTCGTCGAGCACTGGGTGACCAAGAATGATCTTGAGTACCAAGCGCACAAGGCTGTCCCGGCGACCTCATGAGGGCCCCTGGCATCAGGGTGCCGGTGCCGGTTCGTCTAGCATTCGCGCTGACCGAGATGCAACCGAGGGGGATCTCTGCGTGAACGTGCTGGACGACATTGTGGCCGGCGTGCGGGCCGACCTCGCCGTTCGCCAGGCGTCGGTCGGGCTGGACGAGCTCAAGCTCAAGGCCGCCAAGGTGCCCGCCGCGCGGGACGGCTACTCGTTGCTGCGGGGTCCCGGCGTGTCCGGTCATCGCCGAGGTCAAGCGCAGCAGCCCGTCCAAGGGCGCCCTCGCCGCTGTGCCCGACCCCGCCGCCCTCGCCCTCGACTACGAGGCCGGCGGTGCCGTCGGTCATCAGCGTGCTCACCGAGCAGCGCCGGTTCGGCGGGTCGCTCGCCGACCTTGACGCCGTACGCGCAGCCGTTGACGTCGCCGTGCTGCGCAAGGACTTCATCGTCACGTCCTACCAGCTGTGGGAGGCCCGCGCGCACGGGGCCGACTTCGCCCTGCTGATCGTCGCCGCGCTCGAGCAGAACGCGCTCGAGTCCCTCGTCGAGCGCACCGTCTCCCTCGGCATGACCCCGCTGGTCGAGGTGCACGACGAGGAGGAGACCCGGCGCGCGCTCGACGCCGGCGCCAGGGTGATCGGGGTCAACGCCCGCAACCTCAAGACGCTCGAGGTCGACCGCGAGGTGTTCGCCCGGATCGCGCCCCTGATCCCGTCCGACGTGGTCAAGATCGCCGAGTCCGGTGTACGGGGACCGCACGACCTGCTGGCCTACGCGGCGTGCGGCGCCGACGCCGTCCTGGTCGGCGAGAGCCTGGTCACCGGGCGCGACCCACGACAGGCGGTCGCCGAGCTGGTCACCGCCGGCTCGCACCCCGCCCACGGTCCGCACCACTCCTGATATCTGATGCGGGATATTCAGATGCGGGTCCGGCCGATCACACTACGCTGACCCGGTGACAATTCAAGCCCACGTTCCCGTGCCTCCCCGACGCCACTGGCCACTTCGGCCCGTACGGCGGCCGGTTCGTGCCCGAGGCGCTCGTCGCCTCCCTCGACGAGGTGACCGAGGCCTTCGCCTCGGCGATGGCCGACCCCGCGTTCACCGACGAGCTGACCCGGTTGCTGACGACGTACGGCGGCCGGCCCTCGCCGCTGACCGACGCGCGCAACCTGCGCCAGCACGCCGGCGGCGCGCGCATCCTGCTCAAGCGCGAGGACCTGAACCACACCGGCTCGCACAAGATCAACAACGTGCTCGGCCAGGCGCTGCTGACCCAGCGGATGGGCAAGACCCGGGTCATCGCCGAGACCGGCGCCGGCCAGCACGGCGTCGCGACGGCCACGGCCGCGGCGCTGCTCGGCCTCGAGTGCGTGATCTACATGGGCGAGGACGACACCAAGCGTCAGGCGCTCAACGTCGCCCGGATGCGCCTGCTCGGGGCTGAGGTCGTGTCGGTCGCCATCGGCAGCCGCACCCTCAAGGACGCGATCAACGAGGCCTTCCGGGACTGGGTGGCCAACCTCGAGACCACGCACTACCTGTTCGGCACCGTGGCCGGCCCGGCTCCGTTCCCGGCGATGGTGCGTGACTTCCAGCGGATCATCGGCGTCGAGGCCCGCCAGCAGTGCCTCGACCTGACCGGTGCGCTGCCGACAGCTGTCGCAGCCTGCGTCGGCGGCGGGTCCAACGCGATCGGCATCTTCCACCGGTTCTTCGACGACGCCGAGGTGGCGTTGTACGGGTTCGAGGCGGGCGGCGACGGCGTCGAGACCGGCCGCCACGCCAGCACGATCACCGGCGGCTCGCCCGGCGTCCTGCACGGCGCCCGGTCCTACCTGCTGCAGGACGACGACGGCCAGACCATCGAGTCGCACTCGATCTCCGCCGGCCTCGACTACCCCGGTGTCGGACCCGAGCACGCCTGGCTCGCCGACCTGGGCCGGGCGACCTACCGGCCGATCACCGACGCCGAGGCGATGGACGCGTTCGCGCTGCTGTGCCGTACCGAGGGCATCATCCCGGCCATCGAGTCGGCCCACGCTGTCGCCGGCGCGCGTCCAGCTCGGCAAGGAGCTCGGACCGGACGCGACGATCCTGGTCAACCTGTCCGGCCGAGGCGACAAGGACGTCGACACGGCCGCCCGGTGGTTCGGACTGACGACCGCCGAGGAAGTCGCCGAAGCAGAGCTGATCAACGCCGAGCACGATTTCGAGGACGAGGCATGAGCGCGCTGACCGAGGCCTTCGCCGCAGCCAAGGCCGAGGACCGCGCTCTGCTGATCGGCTACCTGCCCGCCGGATTTCCCTCGTACGACGGGGGAGTAGCCGCGATCACGGCCATGGTCGAGGGCGGCGTCGACGTCGTCGAGGTGGGCCTGCCCTACTCCGACCCGATGATGGACGGGCCGGTGATCCAGGAGGCCGTTGACCTCGCGCTGCGCGGTGGCGTGCGCATCACCGACGTCATGCGCACGGTAGAGGCGGTCGCGGCCCTCGGCGTACCGACGCTGGTGATGTCGTACTGGAACCCGATCGAGCACTTCGGCATCGAGCGCTTCACGACCGCCCTCGCCGCGGCCGGCGGTGTCGGCGTCATCACCCCCGACCTGATCCCGGACGAGGCTGCCGACTGGCTCGCCGCCGTCGAGCCGGCCGGCCTCGACCCGATCTTCCTGGCGGCGCCGTCGTCGACGGATGCCCGGATCAAGATCGTCGCCGAGGTCGCCAGCGGCTTCATCTACGCCGCCTCGACCATGGGCATCACCGGCACCAGGTCAGAGGTCGGCGCCAGGGCCGGCGAGCTGGTCGGGCGGCTGCGCGCCGCCACCGACCTGCCCATCGCGGTGGGCCTCGGTGTGGGCACCGGTCAGCAGGCGGCTCAGGTCGCCGGCTACGCCGACGGGGTGATCGTGGGCTCCGCTTTCGTCCGCCGGCTGCTCGACGCCCCCGACGAGGCGGCAGGACTTTCAGCCGTACGGGCGCTTGCGGCCGAGCTCGCCGATGGCGTACGACAGGGCATTCGCGTACGCGCAGACTGATCCGAACCCAACCGGGGGGAGCGGCGTCCTTGTGGCCGATCGGGAGCACGACCCGCCCGGCGTCGTCGCTGCGCGGGTGTCGGAGGGAGGTCCAGTGGCGTTCGACGGCAGCGCGTCCATGGACGCCTCGTTGGCGCCTGCGCCGCCCGTGGCACCGCCGATCCTGATCCGCACCTACCTGGCCTCCGTGCCGGACCTGCCCAAGGAGCCGGTGGCGGTCGAGCTGCCTGAACCCGTCGCCGACGGCCAGCCCCGCGACGAGCTCGAGGTCACGCTCGGCCGCGGCAGTGACGACCCGATGGCCGAGCTGTTCGCGTCGCACTACGGCCGGCTGGCGGGCTGGTGCTCGCGACTGGTGGGCGACGAACAGCTCGCGCACGAGATCGCGGCCGAGGCGTTCACCCGGCTGCTCAGCAAGTGGCGCGGAGTCGAGGACATCCGCGGCTACCTCTACGTGACCGCGAGCAACCTGGTCAAGGACCACTGGCGCCGGCTCGAGCGCGAGCGCCGGGCCCTCGGCCGGGTCGAGATCGTGGTGTCGGCCCCCGGTGCCGACGCCGCCCCGCCGTTGCGCGACGTGGTCGAGCGGCTGCCCAACCGGCACCGCGACGTCGTGCTCCTGCACTACTACGCCGACATCTCCGTACGGGATACGGCTCGACTGCTCAAGGTTTCCGAGGGAGCGGTCAAGCGCCGTTTGTTCGAGGCGCGGGCGCTGCTGCACGAAGCCCTGGAGGGGCACCGATGAACGACAAGGTCGACGACTTCTTCGAGCGCGAACGGGAGACCGTGCCCGTGCTCGCCGTGCCGCCGGGGAGGTACGACGAGCTGCGCACCGTGGCCCGCAGGCGGCGCAACCGCAACACGACCGCGGTGTCCGTAGCCGCTGCCGTCGTCGTCGCGGTGGTGGGCACCGGCGGCGTGCTCGGTTCCGGCGTGTTCAGCAGCGGCAAGGTGTCCACCTCGACGACTCCGGCTGCGACGATCACCTCCGCTGGACCGACGACCGCCGCACCCGCGGTCGACCCCGCCGTTCCGTCCGGGTTCAAGGCGTTGTCGGTCAGCTTCGTCAGCTATGGGCAGCACGGATGGGCGCTGGGGGAGTACCCCTGTTCCGGTGGCAACCAGTGTCTCGCCGTGCTCGAGACGACGGACGGCATGGGGCAGCTGGCAGACCGTCCCGAGGCCTGCGTCCGCGACTGAGTACGGAGTCACGTCCAGCAACGCCATCCTGCGCTTCGCCAGCTCTCAGGACGGCTGGTTGGTCGGGCTCGAAGGGCGTGTACTGCGACCCACGACGGCGGCCGCACCTGGGCATCCGTAGCCGCGCTGCAGGACAAGTCGATCGACGCGCTCGAGGCGCTGGGCGGGCACGTCTACGCCGTCGGCCGCAGGGACACGGGGCTCTGGGTCAACGACGATGAACTCTCCGACAGCTGGACACGTGCCTCGACAATCGGGCTGCCTGTGGCGCACGCCGACGCGGTCGACACGGTAAGCATCGACGCCAACACCCTGGCGGTCACCAGATCCCAGGCCGGCCGGACGACGGTCAGAGTCAGCGCCAATCTCGGCGGGACCTGGCACACCGTCCCGTCCCCGTGCAAGAGCGTGGCCGCAGCGCCGCTCTTCGCGTTGGTCGACTACAAGTTCGGCCGTTTCATCTGTGCCGACGGGACGGTCGAGGCGTCGTGGTTCGACGGCAAGCGCCAACCCCAGCACGACGGCGACTTCGCCCTGGCCTCGACCACGGGCAGCGCCGTCGTCGCTCGCTCCGTAGCCACCAATCGGATCGGGACTGTCGTCTCCTACACCGGTGCCGGACTGTGGCAATTCGTTGCCAACATCAAGACCCAGCGGGTTGCCGCGGGTGACTTCGGCTACGTCGGGCTTACAAGCGTCGTCTCAGGGAATCGCCCTCCCCGCGACGCCTGGCAGCACCTACTGGGTCACGATCAACGGTGGCCAGAGCTGGATCGCCAAGTCCTGGGGCTGACATCGCTGCCCGGATCGTGACCTCGACACGGTAGCGTCGCCGAGGTGACATCTCCGGACCTCGTGCTCGCGTCGATCCCCAGCCCTTCGCAGGGCGTGTGGGACATCGGCCCGTTCCCCGTACGCGCCTACGCGCTGTGCATCATCGTCGGCATCGCGGTCTGCATCGCAATCTCGGAGAAGCGCTACGTCGCCCGTGGCGGGCTGCCGCGCACGGTCGGCGACGTCGCGGTCTGGGCCGTGCCGTTCGGTCTGGTCGGCGGCCGGATCTATCACGTGATCACCGACCCCGAGCTCTACTTCAGTCACGCGCACTGGAACCCGGTCGGCGCGCTGGAGATCTGGAACGGCGGCCTCGGCATCTGGGGCGCCGTCTTCTTCGGCGGGATCGGCGCCTGGATCGGCTGCCACCGCCTGGGCATCAAGCTGCCTCCGCTGGCCGACGCGATTGCGCCCGGCATCGTGATCGCGCAGGCGATCGGCCGCTGGGGCAACTACTTCAACCAGGAGCTGTACGGCCGGCACAGCGGGATGCCGTGGGCGCTGCACATCACCCGCGGCGACTCCGGCATCGGCTACTTTCAGCCCACCTTCCTGTACGAGTCCCTGTGGGACATCGGCGTCGCGGCACTGGTGATCTGGGCGGACAAGCGCTGGCGGCTGGGCCACGGCCGGGCGTTCGCGATCTATGTCCTCGCCTACACCGCCGGTCGCGGCTGGATCGAGGCCTTGCGGGTCGACGACGTCAACCACTTCCTCGGCCTGCGGCTCAACGACTGGACCAGCCTGATCTTGTTCCTCGGCGCCGCCGGCTACCTGTTCATCACCCGCAACCTGACCCGCGAGGCCGTCGTCGACCCGCGCACGCTGGAAGTCGACGCTGCGACCGACGAGGCCACAGCCGAGGCTGACTCCGCGGACGAGGCTGACTCGCGTGGACGAGGAGATCGACGCAGCCACCGAGGCGTCCGAGGCTGACCCCGTACCCGAGCCCGACCCCGTCGAGGCAGCCGACTCTGAGCCATTCGGGCGAAGAGACGGCCGACGCTGAGCCCGACCCGGCGACCACGCCCCGGCGTCTGACGCCTGTTGAGGCGCCCGGGTAGCCTGGAGGCGTGTCCTCGACCCCCACCACGGCGCGTGGCGAGATTCACCACACGCACCGTGACGTGACCGGCGGCTGGCTTCGGCCGGCTGTGTTCGGCGTGATGGACGGTCTCGTGTCCAACATTGCGCTGCTGTCCGGCGTCGCCGGCGGCCACGTGAGCACCCACACCATCGTGCTCACCGGTTTCGCCGGCCTGGCCGCGGGCTCGGTGTCGATGGCTACCGGCGAGTACGTGTCGGTGTCCTCGCAGTCCGAGCTGATCCAGGCCGAGATCGACGTGGAGAAGGCCGAGCTGGCCGACTCCCCGGTGGCCGAGGAGGCGGAGCTCGCTGCGCTCTACCGCGCTCGGGGGCTCTCACCCGAGCTTGCCGCCGAGGTGGCCCGACAGCTCTCCGCCGACCCCGACCAGGTGTGGCGGGTGCACGCCCGTGAGGAGCTGGGGGTCGACCCCGATGATCTTCCCTCGCCGTACACCGCAGCCGGATCGTCGTTCGTGGCCTTCGTGATCGGTGCCCTCGTCCCGTTGCTGCCCTACCTGCTGGGCGCGCAGACCCTGCTGTGGTCGCTCATCCTGACGGCGATCGCGCTGTTCGCGGCAGGGACGGCGGTGTCCGCGTTCACCACGCGGGGCTGGGCGTTCTCGGGCACCCGACAGCTGGCCCTGGGCGCTTTCGCCGCCGCGGTCTCGTACGGCGTCGGCCTGATCGTCGGGTCGGTTCCGTAAGCCCCCGCAGGACCCCGGTTCCGTTGCCCGGGGCGAAGAACTCGAGCGCCGCCAAAGTAACGATCGTGTAGCCTGATCGCACATCCTGGGCCAACGTTGTCCCGCAGTTTGCGCACTGCCGTACGGCGCAACCTCCGGAGCTAGACGTTAGGAAACCAGAGCCGCATGTCCTCGGTTACCCCGCCCCCGCAGGGCCTCTATGACGGCCTCCACGAGCACGACGCCTGTGGCGTCGCGTTCGTCGCCGACATCACCGGTCGCCAGAGCCACGACGTCGTGGCGATGGGCATCACTGCGCTGAACAACCTCGAGCACCGCGGTGCGACCGGCAGCGAGGAGAACACCGGCGACGGCGCGGGCATCCTGGTCCAGGTCCCCGACGCCTTCCTTCGCGCCAACACCGACTTCGCTCTGCCCGCCGCCGGCAGCTATGCCGTGGGCATCGTGTTCCTACCGGCGGACGATGCGGAGGCTGCCAACAAGGCTGTCGCCCGGATCACCGAGCTGGCCGCCGAGGAGGGCCTCGAGGTCCTCGGCTGGCGCGAGGTCCCCGTCGACCCGACCATCCTCGGCCCGACCGCGCTCGCGGCGATGCCCCTCATGCGCCAGCTGTTCGTCCAGGCCGCTCCGGGCGCGATCAGCGACGGCGACGACGCCCTGGCGCTCGACCGGCTGGCCTTCTGCCTGCGCAAGCGGGTCCAGAACGAGGTGGGCGTCTACCTCGTGCAGCCTGTCCTCGCGCACCATCACCTACAAGGGCATGCTCACCGCCCCGCAGCTCGGTGAGTACTACGCCGACCTGCACGACGAGAGCTTCTCCAGCGCGCTCGCCCTGGTCCACAGCCGGTTCTCCACCAACACGTTCCCGAGCTGGCCGCTGGCCCACCCATACCGCTACATCGCGCACAACGGCGAGATCAACACGGTCAAGGGCAACCGCAACTGGATGCGCGCGCGTGAGGCGCTGCTCCAGTCGTCCACGATCCCCGGCGACCTGAACCGGCTCTACCCGATCGTCGACCCCAAGGGCAGCGACTCCGGCAGCTTCGACGAGGTGCTCGAGCTGCTGTACCTCGGTGGCCGCAGCCTGCCGCACGCGGTGCTGATGATGATCCCGGAGGCGTGGGAGAACCACACCGAGATGTCGCCGGAGCGCAAGGCCTTCTACCAGTTCCACTCCTCGCTGATGGAGCCGTGGGACGGTCCCGCCTGCGTCACGTTCACCGACGGCTCGGTCATCGGCGCCGTGCTCGACCGCAACGGCCTGCGCCCGGCCCGCTACTGGCTCACCGACGACAACCTCGTCGTCCTGGCCAGCGAGGTCGGCGTTCTCGACATCGACCCGGCCAGGGTCGTCCGCCGTGGCCGCCTGCAGCCCGGCCGGATGTTCCTCGTCGACCTCGTGCAGCACCGCGTGGTCGACGACGAGGAGGTCAAGTCCGAGCTCGCCGCTGCCAAGCCGTACCAGGAATGGCTGCACGCCGGCCTGGTCAAGCTCGAGGCGCTGCCCGACCGCGAGCACGTCGTCTACAGCCACGAGTCCGTCCTGCGCCGCCAGCAGACCTTCGGCTACACCGAGGAGGAGGTGCGGATCATCCTGTCCCCGATGGCCCGCACCGGCGCCGAGCCGGTCGGCTCCATGGGTTCGGACACCCCGGTCGCCGTGCTCTCGGACCGGGCCCGGCTGCTCTACGACTACTTCACCCAGCTGTTCGCCCAGGTGACCAACCCGCCGCTGGACGCCATCCGCGAGGAGCTGGTGACCTCACTCGGTTCGGCGACCGGTGGCGAGGGCAACCTGCTCGACCCGACGCCGGCCAGCTGCCGTCAGGTCGCGCTGAAGTTCCCGATCCTGGACAACGACGAGCTGGCCAAGATCGTCCACATCAACGACGACGGCGACCTGCCCGGCTTCAGCGCCGTCGTGGTCAGCGGGCTCTACCCGGTAGCCGGCGGGGGAGCCGCGCTCGGCGAGGCCATCGAGCGCATCCGCGCCGAGGTCAGCGCCGCCATCGCGGCGGGCGCTCACATCGTGGTGCTCTCCGACCGCGAGTCCACCGCCGAGCTTGCGCCGATCCCGTCGCTGCTGCTGACCAGCGCCGTGCACCACCATCTCGTACGGGAGAAGACCCGCACCCACGTCGGGCTCATCGTCGAGACCGGCGACGCCCGCGAGGTCCACCACGCGGCGCTGCTGATCGGGTACGGCGCGGCGGCCGTCAACCCCTACCTCGCGATGGAGACGGTCGAGGACCTCGCCCGCGACGGTGCGCTGGGCTCCCTGGAGCCCGAGCAGGCTGCCCGCAACTACGTCAAGGCGCTGGGCAAGGGCGTCTTGAAGGTGATGTCCAAGATGGGCATCTCCACCATCGCGTCCTACACCGGTGCCCAGGTCTTCGAGGCGGTCGGCCTGGCCCAGAACCTCGTCGCCGAGTACTTCCCCGGCACGACGAGCCAGCTCGGCGGCATCGACCTCGACGTCGTCGCCGCCGAGGTGGCCATGCGCCAGCGCGTCGCCTACCCGCTCGAGGCTGCCAAGCACCGGCGGCTCGAGGTCGGCGGCGAGTACCAGTGGCGTCGCGAGGGTGAGCAGCACCTGTTCAACCCGGAGACGGTCTTCAAGCTGCAGCACGCCACCCGTACCCGCCGCTACGAGATCTTCAAGGACTACACCCGCGCCGTCGACGAGCAGGCCGAGCGGCTGGCCACGCTGCGTGGGCTGTTCGAGCTCTCACCCGGCGACCGCGAGCCCGTACACATCGACGAGGTCGAGCCGGTCTCCGCGATCGTCAAGCGGTTCTCCACCGGCGCGATGTCCTACGGGTCGATCTCGCAGGAGGCGCACGAGACCCTCGCCATCGCGATGAACCGCCTCGGCGGCAAGTCGAACACCGGCGAGGGCGGCGAGGACGTCGAGCGGCTCTACGACCCCGAGCGCCGCAGCGCGGTCAAGCAGGTGGCCAGTGGCCGGTTCGGCGTCACCAGCGACTACCTGGTCAACGCCACCGACATCCAGATCAAGATGGCCCAGGGCGCCAAGCCGGGCGAGGGCGGCCAGCTGCCCGGCAACAAGGTCTACCCGTGGGTGGCCAAGACCCGGCACTCCACGCCCGGGCGTCGGCCTGATCTCCCCGCCGCCGCACCACGACATCTACTCGATCGAGGACCTCAAGCAGCTCATCCACGACCTCAAGAACGCCAACCCCAAGGCTCGGGTGCACGTCAAGCTGGTCGCCGAGATCGGGGTCGGCACCGTCGCCGCCGGGGTGGCCAAGGCCAAGAGCGACGTGGTCCTGATCTCCGGCTACGACGGAGGTACGGGTGCGGCGCCGCTGACCTCGCTCAAGCACGCCGGTGCGCCCTGGGAGCTGGGCCTGGCCGAGACCCAGCAGACCCTGCTGCTCAACGGGCTGCGCGACCGGATCGTGGTGCAGGCCGACGGTCAGCTCAAGACCGGTCGCGACGTGATCATCGCTGCCCTGCTCGGTGCCGAGGAGTTCGGCTTCGCGACCGCGCCGCTGGTCGTGTCCGGCTGCATCCTGATGCGGGTCTGCCACCTCGACACCTGCCCGGTCGGCGTCGCGACGCAGAACCCCGAGCTGCGCAAGAAGTTCAGCGGCAAGCCGGAGTTCGTCGTCAACTTCTTCGAGTTCATCGCGGAGGAGGTGCGCGAGCACCTGGCCAACCTCGGCTACCGCTCGCTCGAGGAGGTCATCGGCCATGCCGAGCTGCTCGACACCCGCAAGGCGGTCGACCACTGGAAGGCTGCCGGCCTCGACCTGACGCCGATCCTGCACGTGCCCGAGCTGCCCGAGGGCGCAGCGCTGCACAACACGACGACGCAGGACCACGGCCTGGACAAGGCGCTGGACAACACGCTGATCCAGCTCGCCGAGGGCTCGCTCGAGGACGGCTTGCCGGTCAAGCTCGAGCTGCCGATCCGCAACGTCAACCGCACCGTCGGCACGCTGCTCGGCTACGAGGTGACCAAGCGCTACGCCGGCGCCGGACTGCCGGACGACACGATCGACGTGACGTTCACCGGTTCGGCCGGGCAGTCCTTCGGCGCTTTCGTGCCCAAGGGCATCACGCTGCGGCTGCTCGGCGACGCCAACGACTACGTCGGCAAGGGCCTGTCCGGCGGCCGGATCATCGTCCGCCCGGCCCTCGACGCGCCGCTGGTCGCCGAGGACAACCTGGTCGCGGGCAACGTGCTGCTGTACGGCGCGACCAGCGGCGAGGCGTTCTTCCGCGGCATCGTGGGGGAGCGGTTCTGCGTCCGCAACTCCGGTGCGACGGCCGTCGTCGAGGGCGTGGGCGACCACGGCTGCGAGTACATGACCGGTGGCCGGGTCGTCGTGCTGGGCGCGACCGGCCGCAACTTCGCGGCCGGCATGTCCGGCGGCGTGGCCTACCTGCTCGACCTCGACGAGCAGCGGCTCAACGCCGAGATGGTCGACCTCGACCCGCTGGAGGAGGAAGACCTGGTCTTCCTGCGCGCGACGGTCACCAAGCACGCCGCCGAGACCGGGTCGGCGGTGGCCGAGCGGCTGCTGGCCGACTGGGACGCCTCGGTCGCGCGCTTCAGCAAGATCATGCCCAGGGACTACAAGCGGGTGCTGAACGCGATGGCGGCAGCCCGAGAGGCAGGCATCTCCGTGGAGCTGGCAGTGATGGAGGCCGCACGTGGCTGACCCCACTGGATTCATGACCACGCCGCGGGAGACTCCCGTACGGCGTCCGGTCGATGTCCGGATCCGCGACTGGAAAGAGGTCTACGAGGACTTCTCGGCAGAGCACCTGACCAAGCAGGCCGGCCGCTGCATGGACTGCGGCATCCCGTTCTGTCATCAGGGCTGCCCGCTCGGCAACCTGATCCCGGAGTGGAACGACCTGGTCTGGCGGGACAACTGGCGCGACGCGATCGAGCGCCTGCACGCGACCAACAACTTCCCGGAGTTCACCGGTCGGCTGTGCCCGGCGCCGTGCGAGTCCTCCTGCGTTCTCGGCATCAACGAGGACCCGGTCACCATCAAGCAGGTCGAGGTCGAGATCGTCGACCGGGCCTGGGACGAGGGCTGGATCACGCCACAGGTCTCCGGCCGGCAGTCCGGCCGTACCGTCGCCGTCATCGGTTCCGGTCCTGCCGGCCTCGCTGTCGCCCAGCAGCTGACCAGGGCCGGGCACACCGTCGTCGTCTACGAGCGGGCCGACCGCATCGGTGGCCTGCTGCGCTACGGCATCCCCGAGTTCAAGATGGAGAAGCGCCACCTGGACCGGCGGCTCGAGCAGATGACCGCCGAGGGCACGCAGTTCCGCACCGGCGTCGACGTCGGCGTCGACATCACCGCCGAGGCCCTGCGCAAGAAGTACGACGTCGTGGTGCTCTCCGGCGGGGCGACGATCCCGCGCGACCTGCCCGTGCCCGGTCGGCACCTGGGCGGCATCCACTTCGCGATGGAGTTCCTGCCGCTGGCCAACAAGCTGCAGGAGGGCGACACCTTCGACGACTCCCCGGCACCGGACCTGCCGCCGCTGAACGCGCGCGGCAAGAACGTCGTCATCATCGGCGGTGGCGACACCGGCGCCGACTGTCTCGGCACGTCGATCCGCCAGGGCGCTGCCTCGGTCACCCAGCTCGAGATCCTGCCGCGGCCGCCGGAGTCCCGCTCCGAGACGACGCCGTGGCCGACCTACCCGCTGATCTACCGGGTGTCCAGCGCGCACGAGGAGGCCGGCGAGCGGATGTTCGCCGTGTCCACCAAGCACTTCGAGGGCGACGCCGACGGCAACGTCACCGGTCTCGTGCTCAGCGAGATCAACGCTGTCGACGGCCGGTTCGAGGAGGTGCCGGGCACCGAGCGGACGATTCCGTGCGACCTGGCACTGCTCGCGATGGGCTTCACCGGGCCGCAGCGTGGTGGCCTGCTCGACGCGCTCGGGGTCGAGTACGACACCCGCGGCAACGTGGCTCGTACCCGCGAGTGGGCGACCAACGTGCCCGGCGTTTTCGTGGCCGGCGACATGGGCCGCGGCCAGTCCCTCATCGTGTGGGCGATCGCCGAGGGACGTGCCTGCGCGGCCGCCGTCGACGAGTACCTCTCCGGCGAGACGGCTCTGCCGGCGCCGATCCGCCCGTACGACCGCCCGATGGTCTGACGTCACCCGCGCCATCCGCCTCGTCGGTGCGGGCAACCTTCCTCTAACGGAACAGTTCCCGCACCGTCGGAACCGGGTTGGGTTTTGCCTCGCCGGGCAGGGCTTTCTTGTCAGCGCATCCGACAAGAGGAGGTTCACATCATGTCCGGCGAGCTGCAGGGCAAGACCGTCGCATTCCTGGTCGCCGCCGAGGGCATCGAGCAGGTGGAGCTGACCGAGCCCTGGCAGGCCGTTCAGCAGGCGGGTGGCACCCCGCACCTGGTGTCCGCCGAGCGCGGCAACGTGCAGGCGATGAACCACATGGACAAGGGCGACACCTTCCCGGTGGACGTCACCCTTGACCAGGCCGATGTGAGCGCGTACGACGCCCTGGTGCTTCCCGGTGGCGTCGCCAACCCGGACCAGCTGCGTACCCAGCCGCGGGCGGTGGCCTTCGCGAAGTCCTTCTTCGACGCGGGCAAGCCGGTCGCTGTGATCTGCCACGGACCGTGGACGCTGGTGGAAGCCGATGTTGTACGAGGCCGCACGCTCACCAGCTGGCCGAGCGTCCGGACGGACATCCGCAACGCCGGTGGCCACTGGGTCGACGAAGAGGTCGCCGTGTGCACAGCCGGGCCGAACACCCTCGTCTCCAGCCGCAAGCCCGATGACCTGAAGGCGTTCTGCCAGCAGCTGGTGGACACCATCAGTCACGGCTGAGCCTGTCGCCGCTCGCAAGACGCGTGCGGGCAAGCAAGTTGTGGATAAGTGGCTGCCGCGGCAGCCACTTATCCACACGAGGGTGCTCCCAGCTAGCGTTTGTGCAGTTCCTCGGCGAGCATCACGATGATGCCGCTGGGGCCTCGTACATAGGTGAGCTTGTAGATGTCTTCGTAGGTGGCGACGCCCCGGAGCGGGTGGCAGCCGTGCCTGGCCGCGATCTCGAGGGCCTCCTCGATGTTGTCGACCGAGAAGGCGACGCGATGCATCCCGATCTCGTTGGGCCGTGTGGGCTGGGTCTCGATCGCCTCGGGGTGGATGTATTCGAACAGCTCGAGGCGACCGTTGCCGTCCGGCGTCTGGAGCATGGCGATCTTGGCGTGGTTGCCGTCGAGGCCGACGGCGGTGTCCGTCCACTCTCCGCTGACTGTGTCCCGGCCCAGGACGATCAGCCCGAGGTCGGTGAAGAAGGCGATCGTCGCTTCGAGGTCACTAACGGCAATGCCGACGTTCTCCAACTTGATGGGCATGCGACGCACGCTACCGACTATGGGGGAACCGAATCTCTCACGCCCGGGTCAGAGGGGGCAGGACCCTTATCGCCTATCTGATCTCCCCGATCGACCTGATACCCGACTTCATCCCCGTCGTGGGGTACGCCGACGACGTGATCATCGTCGCTTGGGCGCTGCGGTCGGTGGCTCGGGCGGCAGGTCCGGAGGCACTCGACCGCCATTGGTCGGGATCCGCTGATGGCCTGCGAGCTCTTAAGCGGCTGTCCGGCGTGTGACCGTGAGCACCGGAGGCGCTGGGCCTGCCTCCTGTCTCGCCCGCCGCGGCCAGCTCATCAGCGCTTCCACGCGGCCTGCGAGTCGATGCGCAGCCTGACCGTGTCGCCCTTCTGCAACATGCTCACCCACACCAGCACGCTCACCGCCTTGCTGTGGTCGACCGGCTCCATCACAAGCCGCCGTACCCCGTCCTTCTCCGGCAGCGGTTCGGCGGCGACGGTTCCCTTCGCCGGATAGGCGCGGAACCACGCGACCAGCTGCGCCATGCTGCCCTTGACGGTGTACGCCTCGGTCCAGTTCACTGCCGTGCCTGAACCGGTGTACGGCGGTCGGGGGACGACGCCGGCGTTCCACTGGTAAGAGAAGTCGTCCGGCGGCCCGACCCGGTTCGGGAAGTCCCGGGCGACCCGCATCGCCTGTACCGCGTCGTGCTGCAGCACGGCGATCGCCGGAGCGGGGGTGCGCACCGGCGGCCCTTGGGCCGGCACCGACGGAATCGGGGTCTTGACCACCCCGATGGCCAGGAACAGGTCGTCCGTGAGTCGCTGGTCGCCGGCCAGGTCCAGGGGTGCGCGCCGGTCGACCTTGGCGAGCACGTCGCCACAGCCCTGAACGTCGACGTCGAACACGGTGCGGTGGCCGCCGTACGCGAAGGTCAGCGTGAAGGATTCTCCAGCGTCCGCCGGGCAGCTGCGGGTGGCTCCGCTCTGCGGGATCAGCCCGTTCAGCTCGCGGACAACGGTTGCCAGTCGCGTGCCCGACAGCACTACGTGGGCATGCGCCGGCTTCGGCGTCGTGTCCTGCTGGCCCGGACCCAGCTGCGCGTTGTTGGCGTTGGTGAAACCGTTGTCGTAGTCGAGCACCGCACTCGTCACGGAGGCCGGGACCAGGGTGTCTGCGGGCCGCGGCGTGACCCAGTGGTCGGAGACGTCCACCCGCAGGTCGACGTGGTCCCCGTCGTCGGCCGCGGTCACGTAGATCTCGCCGACCTTGCCGAGCCCCCGGTTGAACGTGACCCAGACCGGCTGGGTCGGCGTCCCCGCGTAGCCACCTCCGCCGGCCTTGCCGAACCCCACCGGTGGGTGCTGGAGCAGGCGGGCGAGGTACGCCGCCTTGTCACCGGGGGCGGTCCACAGCGAGTGCACGTCGATCTGTTGCGGGTCGTCGGTGCCCTCGGGCGGACCGTTCAGCGTCGTTGCATCGACGTGCTCGACCCGGGTGGCGCCGGGCAGGACAGCCAGGGCGAGCACGGCGTCGGCGCGTGCGGTTGCGGCAGCCTTCGAGTAGAGCGGGCCGGGCTCGAGGACGTCAGCTGCAGACGCAGACCCGGCTGTCGAGCGGACGGTGCCGGTGGCAGGGGTCCTCGCGCCTGTCCGACAGCCCGCGGTCAGCAGCGCCAGACTCGCGAGAATGGCAACGGATCGCCTCATCGGCGGGCACTCGCTCTCACGGGCAGCCCGCGGGTTTCGCCGCGCTCCACATCGACGGTCATCGTGATGAAAGGAGCTCGAGGTCCAGGGGTCCTCGCCGTCCGTATGCGCATGAGGATAGGACTCCGGCCGCGCCGCAACGGTTCCTTCAGCGACCTCGCGGTTGCTGGCTGTGGAGGTTGTCCAGACCGATGCAGCGCGGCGAGGAGCGGATCGTCTCGAAGGACCTCGCCGGAGCGCTGGGGCGTGTCGGCGTACCCGGGCGGTTCGGATAAGGTCTGGACCGTGGCATTCGCATCCGCCGCACGCTCGGCCATGCTCGGTCGAACTTCACCACATGCAGCACAGGGAAAGGACGGCGACGTCGTGCTTGAAGGCCGTCGGGTAAAGATCGTGTGCACCATGGGGCCAGCGGTGACGTCGCCCGAGAAGATGCGGGCCATCATCGATGCCGGCATGGATGTGGCGCGGCTCAACCTGTCCCACGGTGACTACAGCGAGCACGAGGAGCGCTACAACCTCGTTCGCGAGCACGCCGCAGCGGCGGGCCGTACCGTCGCCATCCTGGTTGACCTGCAGGGTCCCAAGATCCGGCTCGGCCGGTTCGCCGAGGGCTCCGTGGTGCTCGTCGTGGGCCAGCCGTTCACGATCACGATCGAGGACATCGCCGGCGACATCAATCGCTGCTCCACGACGCACAAGGGCCTCCCGAACGACGCCAAGCCCGGTGACCGCATCCTCGTCGACGACGGCCGGCTGACCCTCGAGGTCACCGAGGTCACCCCGACCGAGGTCCACACGGTCGTCATCCTCGGCGGCAAGGTCAGCAACAACAAGGGCCTCAACCTGCCCAGTGCCACCCTCAGCGTCCCGGCGATGTCCGAGAAGGACCTCGAGGACCTGCGCTGGGGCCTGCAGATCGGCGCCGACCTGATCGCGGTGTCCTTCGTCCAGCGCCCCGAGGACGTCGACGCTGTGCACGAGGTGATGGACGAGCTCGGCATCCACCTGCCGGTCATCGCCAAGATCGAGAAGCCGCAGGCCGTGGACAAGCTCGAGGAGATCATCCAGGCGTTCGACGGCATCATGGTCGCCCGTGGTGACCTCGGTGTCGAGCTGCCGCTCGAGGACGTCCCGATCGTCCAGAAGCGCGCCGTGATGCTGGCCCGCGAGGCCGGCAAGCCGGTCATCGTCGCCACCCAGATGCTCGAGTCGATGATCTCCGCTCCACGCCCGACCAGGGCCGAGGCCTCCGACGTCGCCAACGCCGTACTCGACGGTGCCGACGCTGTGATGCTCTCCGGCGAGACCAGCGTGGGCGACTACCCGATCGAGACCGTGGCCACGATGGCGCGCATCGTCGTCGCCACCGAGGCCGCCTCCATCACCGAGATCCCGCGGCTGGTCGGCCGGCCGACCACCATCGGCAACGCGATCGGCCGGGCCGCGACCCTGACCGGGCAGACGCTCGGCGCCAAGTTCCTGGTGGCGTTCTCGTCTTCCGGCGACACCGTGCGCGGCCTGTCGCGGCACCGCTGCGTCATCCCGCTGCTCGCCTTCACGCCGTACGAATCCGTCCAGCGCCAGCTCGCACTGTCCTGGGGCACGGAGAGCTTCACCGTGCCCATGGTCGAGCACACTGACGAGATGGTGCGTCAGGTCGACAAGGCCCTGCTGTCAATCGGCCGCTGTGCCCCCGGTGACCTGGTCGCGATCGTGTTCGGCAGCCCGGTGGGCCGGTCCGGCATGACCAACACCTTGCGCATGCACCGCATCGGCGAAGAGGTCAACTCGCTAGGCTGACGCCTGTCCAGCATCCTGACGCCCGCCCAGCAGCCTCGAGCATGGGCGTCAGGGAGGGCCTGTACCCCAACCGGCAGAGGGACGCGGCTCAAACCCGCGACAGTGTGGGTTCGAATCCCACCAGGCCCACCCGCCCGAAACGCACGACCAGTAGGCTGCTCGCGTGAGCATGAATGAGCCCGAGCTGCCGACCCCCCGCCCGACCGGTGAACCCGCCCCCCGACGGGTCGTTCTCGCCGAGGACGAGGCGCTGATCCGCCTCGACCTCAAGGAGATGCTGCAGGAGGAGGGGTACGAGGTCGTCGGTGAGGCCGGCGACGGCCAGACGGCGGTCGAGCTCGTCGAGCAGCTGCGTCCGGACCTGTGCATCTTCGACGTCAAGATGCCGGTCCTCGACGGCATCAGCGCGGCCGAGAAGGTGGCCAAGGCGCGCTGGGCACCTGTCCTCATGCTGACCGCTTTCAGCCAGCGCGAGCTGGTCGAGCGGGCCCGCGACGCCGGCGCCATGGCCTACCTCGTCAAGCCGTTTGCCAAGCACGACCTGCTGCCCGCGATCGAGATGGCGGTCAGCCGCTACGCCGAGATCGTCGCCCTCGAGGGCGAGGTCGGCGACCTGCAGGGCCGGCTCGAGGCCCGCAAGCTGGTCGACCGGGCGAAAGCGGTGCTCCAGAACGAGTACGGATTCACCGAGGCGGCCGCTTTCCGGTTCGTGCAGAAGACCTCGATGGACCGTCGGCTGACCATGCGCGGGGTCGCCGAGGCGATCCTCAGCGGCGACGTGCTGCCCGACACCTCGGCTCCCGCCAGCAGCTGAGCCGGCTAAACCCTGGCCTTTTGTCCGGATTGTCCGGAGCGTCCGGTGAATCATCATTTCCGGTCACGGCAATTCGCGTCGGCCTATTCCCTCGAGAGCCTCCCTGGGCTTACGCTCCGTGACGGCTCGCGGGGGAGCCCGCGGCGCACCAATGATGTTGTCGCCGGGCCCGGTTCATTCACTCGAGGTGCGGTCGCCGTTCGCGGTGCCCGCTCGGCCTGGAAGGATCCGCGCGTGAGCCGCCCGACCGTGCACGTACGCCCCGCGACTGAGTCAGACCTGCCCGCGCTGCTCGAGCTCTGGTTTTCCCTGCGGGCCATCCGTAGCGGTCGCTCCGTCCGCGAGCCGAGCATGTCCGTCGTGACCGCAGCAGGCGAGCGGCTGCGTGAGGTCCTGGCCTCGTCGAAGTGCCGGGTCGTCGTGGCCGAGAGCGAGGACGAGGGCGTCGTCGGGATGGCCATCCTGTCGGACACCTTCATCGGTCAGCTCATGGAGATGCCGGCCGTCCAGCTGTCCCACCTGGTCGTCGCTGAGGGCCAGCGCCGGCACGGTGTCGGCCGGGCGCTGCTGACCGGTGCTCTCGCCTGGGCCGAGGAGGTCGGAGCCGACGAGATCGTCGCCAACGTGACGCCGTCGTTGCGGGAGGCCAACCGGTTCTACGCCAGGCTCGGCTTCGCGCCGCTGGTGATGCGCCGGGTCGTTCCCGTGACGACCTTGCGGCGCAACCTCGCACTGTCCGGCCCACGCGGTGCCACCGGGCCGCGTCGACGTGCGCCGCTGGGCCTCGGCGGTCGTGCTGGGCTGCGCTCGCGGCTGGGCTACAGCGACGAGCCGATGATCGTGCTGCCCGACTGATCCGCTCGCCGGATCATGCCGGCGCCCCCTCGCGCACGATGCAGGTGAGCCGCGCCGTGCACGTGCGCCGACCCTGATCGTCGGTGAGGACGATCTCGTACGTGGCCAGGGTGCGTCCCAGGGTGAGCGCCGTGGCGACGCCGGTGACCTCACCGGAGCTTGCCGAGCGGTGATGGCTCGCGTTGAGCTCGATGCCGACCGCGTACCGTCCGGGACCCGCGTGCAGGTTGGCGGCCAGGGAGCCCAGCTGTTCCGCGAGGACGCAGGACGCGCCACCGTGCAGGATCCCGAACGGCTGCGTGTTGCCCTCGACCGGCATGACAGCGACCATCCGGCTCGCTGAGGCCTCCAGCAGCCGGATCCCCATCCGCTCAGCGAGCGGGCCGAGCGGCACTGTCGCCGGGTCCACGTACCCCGGATCCGGCTGTCCATCGGTCATGGCCACAGCCTAAGCGCCGGGCCGCGGAAAAGCGTCGGGGCACACCCCTACGATGGCGGGGTGCCGAACCTCGAGATCGATGAGCTGACCGTCCTTGCGCCCTCCGATGGGCCACCGGGGCGACTGCTGCTGCTCGACGGGCACTCGTTGGCCTACCGCGCCTTCTTCGCGCTGCCGGTGGAGAACTTCTCGACCACGACAGGCCAACCGACCAACGCGGTGTACGGGTTCACGTCGATGCTCATCAACGTCCTGCGAGACGAGGTGCCCACCCACATCGCGGTCGCCTTCGACCTGCCCGCACCTACCTTCCGCCACGCCGCCTACCCGGCGTACAAGGCCACCCGTAACGAGACCCCCAACGACTTCAAGGGCCAGGTCAGCCTGATCCACGAGGTGCTCGAGGCCCTGGCGATCCCCTCGGTGTCCGTGGCCGGCTACGAGGCCGACGACGTGATCGCCACCCTGGCGACGCAGGGCGAGGCTGCCGGGATGGACGTCCTCATCGTGACCGGGGACCGGGACGCCTTCCAGCTGGTGACCGGCAAGGTCACCGTGCTCTACACCGTCCGCGGCATCTCGGACATGATCCGCTACACCCCCGAGCAGGTGCAGAAGAAGTACGACCTGACGCCCGCTCAGTATCCCGACTACGCGGCCCTGCGCGGCGACCCCAGCGACAACCTGCCGGGCATCCCCGGCGTGGGTGAGAAGACCGCGGCCAAGTGGGTTCGCGAGTTCGGCTCTCTCGACGGGTTGGTCGACCGGGTCGGCGAGGTCAAGGGCAAGACCGGGGACGCGCTGCGCGAGCACCTCGCCGACGTCGTGCGCAACCGCACCCTGACCGAGCTCCAGCGCGACGTGCCCCTCGACGTCGGGCCGCACGACCTGCACCTCGGCCAGTGGGACCGCGACCAGGTGCACCAGCTGTTCGACACCCTTCAGTTCCGGGTTCTCCGCGAGCGCCTCTACGCCACGTTGCAGGCCGTCGAACCCGAGGCCGACCAGGGCTTCGACATCGAAGGCGTGCAGATCGGCCCGGACGAGCTGGCCTCCTGGCTCGACGAGCACGCCCGTACCGAGGGCAGGGTCGGCATCGCCGTCAACGGCACCTGGGGGCGCGGCACCGGCGTCCTGACCGGCATCGCGCTCGCCGCAGCTGACGGCGCCGCAGCTTTCGTCGACCCGACCCAGCTCACGGAGTCCGACGAGCAGGCGCTGGCCGGCTGGTTCGCCGACGCCGACCGGCCCAAGGTGCTGCACGACGCCAAGGGGCCGCTGCTCGCCTTCTCCGCCCACGGCTGGACGTTGCACGGGCTCGCGCAGGACACCGCCCTCGCGGCCTACCTCGCCCTTCCCGGCCAGCGCAGCTTCGACCTCGGCGACCTGGCGCTGCGCTACCTGCGCCGCGAGCTGCGGGCCGAGGTCAGCGCCGAGGGGCAGCTGAGCTTCGACAGCGACGACGACTCGGTGGACGAGCAGGTCGCTGGGGAGGCCATGGTCAGGGCGCACGCCGTGCTCGACCTCGCGGAGGCGCTGGAGGCCGACCTCGAGCGCCGTGGCGGCACCCGACTCCTGCAGGAGGTTGAGCTGCCGCTCGTGGACGTGCTGGCCCGCATGGAGCGCACCGGCATCGCCGCCGATCTCGAGCACCTGGCCGACCTCGAGGCGCGGCTCGGTGCCGGGGTCAAGGAGGCCGCGGCCTCCGCCTACTCCGTGGTCGGCCGCGAGTTCAACCTTGGCTCGCCCAAGCAGCTGCAGGCGATCCTGTTCGACGAGCTCAACCTGCCCAAGACCAAGAAGATCAAGACCGGCTACACGACCGACTCCGACGCGCTGCAGTGGCTGCAGGCGCAAAGCGACCACCCGCTGCTCGAGTTCCTGCTGCGCCACCGTGACGTGGCACGGCTCAAGAGCATCGTCGACTCGCTGATGCCGATGGTCGACGACCTCGGCCGGGTGCACACCACCTTCAACCAGATGGTCGCCGCGACCGGACGGCTGTCGAGCACGGACCCCAACCTGCAGAACATCCCGATCCGCACTGCCGAGGGCCGCGAGATCCGCAAGGCGTTCGTCGTCGGTGAAGGCTTCGAGACCCTGCTCACCGCCGACTACAGCCAGATCGAGATGCGGATCATGGCCCACCTGTCCGGCGACGAGGGCCTGCTGCAGGCGTTCAACTCCGGCGAGGACCTGCACACGTTCGTCGCGTCGACAGCGTTCGGCATCCCGGTCGACCAGGTCGACCCCGAGCTGCGCCGGCGGATCAAGGCGATGAGCTACGGACTGGCCTACGGACTCTCAGCGTTCGGCCTGGCCCAGCAGCTCAACATCAGCGCCGAGGAAGCCAAGGCGCAGATGGAGACCTACTTCAACCGCTTCGGCGGCGTGCGCGACTACCTGCGCGACGTGGTCGACGTGGCCCGCAAGGACGGCTACACCGAGACCATCCTGGGTCGGCGTCGCTACCTGCCCGACCTGGTGAGTGACAACGGCCAGCGTCGCCAGATGGCCGAACGCATGGCGCTCAACGCCCCGATCCAAGGCTCGGCCGCCGACATCATCAAGGTCGCGATGCTCGGTGTGGACAAGGCGCTGACCGACGGCGGCCTCAAGTCGCGGCTGCTGCTGCAGGTCCATGACGAGCTCGTGCTCGAGGTGGCGACCGGTGAGCGAGCCGAGGTCGAGGCCCTCGTCCGCGAGCAGATGGGCAGCGCTTACCAGCTGGCCGTACCCCTCGACGTGTCCCTCGGTTCCGGCCGCACCTGGGACGACGCCGGGCACTGAGCCCGGCCAAGCGGTCGTCAGCGGCGGGCGCCCCCACCCGATGCCGGTGCCATCGCCCGGTCGGCCTGGTCGAGCAGGTCGTCGGCGTCGCAGGCCTCCCGCGGACCGACCACCGCTGCGCCGATCGTGGCGGTCAGCTTGAGCTTGCGGCCGTCCGCATGGACCGGGCCGTCCGACACGGCGACCGCCAGACGTTGTCGCAACGCCACGATGTCCGCGCTCGCCGCGACCACCGGGCACAGGACCACGAACCTGCCGTCGCCGAATCGCGCCACGGTGTCCTCCGGTCGTACGGCGGCCCGGAGCCGGTTACCGGTGGTGGCCATGACCGACTCGAGCGGGCGCCGGTCCCAGCGGTTCAGGACCCGGGTGGTTCCGGCCAGCTCAACGAAGAACATCACCAGGAAGTGGCTCTCGCGCTCGGGTCGGGCCACCGCCAGGGTGAGCCGGTCCAAGAGCAGGGTGCGGCTGGTGAGGCCCGTGACACCACCATCGGGCGCCGGCCGCTCAGCCTTCGGTTCGGCCCTGTTCTGTTCAGCGCGCGGCTCCGGCCGGGCCGGGATCCGTGGCTGGTCGGGCACCATGAGGACGTTGCCCTCGCGTGCGGACAGGACGTGCAGGATGACGTGTTGGCGGCCGGTGGCCGAGTGAGCGAGGGTCCGGCGCACGTCGACGATCACCGGACCCTGCCCGACTCGTCGGAAGGACAGGGTGCCGGCAATCTGGTCGACCCTTCCGCTGACCAGCTCGGCCAGGGCGAACCGGTCTCCCGGCCCGTCGGCGCTCTCGGACAGGTCGCCGACCGAGCGGCCGACGAGCTGCTCCGGCCGGCTGCCGAGCATCGAGCAGAAGGCGGGATTGACCCGCTCGAACCGGTTGTCCAGGCCGATCGTCGCCATCGGCGTCGGTGCGTGGTCGAACACCCGGCGCAGGGACTCCTCAGCCCAGCGGGCCGACTGCCGCGCCGCGACGAGCTCGTCGGCCGGCCGGGTCACCACGACCGTCGCGCCCGACGAGGCGCCGCTTGCGGGCCGTACCGTGATCTCCTGCCAGGCCCAGCTGCCGTCCGCGTGCCGCAGCCGGCAGACCGCCGTCGCGGTTCCGCGACGCAGCTGACCGGGGGAGTCCTCGAACGCGAGCTCAAGCGCTCGCGCATCCTCGGGGTGCACCAGGTCGGACAGCCGGCGGCCGGACAGCTCCTCGGACCCTTGGCCCAGGACGTCGATGCTCAGTGGCGTGGACGACAGGAACCGTCCCTCGTCGTCGTGCAGCGAGACCATCTCGGTGCCGAAGTCGCTCAGCGTCAGCGGGTCGAAGGTTGTCGTCACGGGGCCCCCTAGCCTGTGGTTGTCCTCCACAAGATCGGCCGCGGCGGGTGGTGACTGGTTGGCCCGTCCGGGTGGCTCAGCCGGGCTGGGCCATTCGGGCGATCCTGCTCCGCTACTTCATCGGCGGCAGGTACGCGGTCTCGTAGTCGGCCCCGGCGTTCCAGAGCAGGAATCCGTCCAGGCCGTCGTCCTTGGTGGCCTGCTCCTGCGCGAGGACCTGTGCGGTTCCGTACGTCACGCCGCCGATGGAGAACGCCTGCAGCCACGGCACAACGCTCGCTCCGGTGCCCTTGACCTTGGTCTGGAAGTCCTTCAACGAGCGGTTGACGATCTTGTACGGCTCGGTCACCGGGTTCTTCAGCCCGTACTCGTCGCTGCCCCAGTGCGACGGGTAGACCATCGGCGCCACGTAGTCCAGGTAGGGCGCCATCATCGTGATGTTCTGCCCGATCTCCTTCGGCCGGGTGGCGGCGATCCCGAACACGGACGCGCCGAGCAGGGTGGGCACGCCAGCAGCCGTGAAGGCCTTGCGGGTGTTCTCGACGAACGAGGCCACGCCTTGCTCGGGAGTGCCGGCCAGGCCGGGGAAGTAGATCTCCGACAGCTTGCCGTCGGGACGCCGCACGTAGTCGTAGAGGACGTCGTCGAAGCCGTCCTTCGCCGCCTCGACGGCCAGGTCGATGTTGTACTTCTGAACGGCCGGACTGGCGAAATTGGTGAACGCGAAGTCGCCGTACGAGCCCTTCCACGGCTGGCGGTCCTGCGTCTGGAGCACCTCGTCCTTGTGCCCGTTGTTCCACGCCCACTTGGCCAGCACCGGGTCGTGGAAGACGACCTCGCGGCCGATCACCCGACCCCCGGCAGCGTGCACCTCGGCCAGCATCTTCTTGACGTCGTAGTAGCCGTTCGTGGCGTGGATCGTCTTGGCCAGCGGCACGGTGCTGCGGTAGCCGATCTGGCCCTGCTCGTCCTTGATGTCGACCTCGATCGCGTTGATCCGGTGCGACTTCAGCAGTGCCATAGCAGCGTCGTGCTTCGGCTTGTAGTTCCAGGCCAGGGCCGTCATGTGGATGGCTCTGGTCGCCGGTACAGGCTTGCGCGGACCACCGGTGGCTGCCGCGGACGAGGTTGCTGGCTTCGAGCTCGCCGGAACCGTCGGAGCAGTCGATGAGGCTGGCGGGGTGGGTGGGGCCGTGCTCACCGGCGCCGTGGCGGTGGCCTTGGGCACGCCTGGCACCGAGGTGGTCGGGTCGGCCTTGGTCGCGCTGCCGGACCCGCACCCGGCGAGCAGGGCGGCGCACACGACGGTGGCGACGGGGCCGAGCAGGGACTTGCCGATACGAGGCTTGCCGGTACGGGGGGAGTGCACGGATCTCCTCGCGGGTACTGCCGGGAACGGGTGTTGTCAGCCTAGGGGCTTTTCGGCGAGCCGTGTGCTCTCTCATGTGTCGTTACGCCACGTCGCGTAGCCTCCCGGTAGCGTGAAGACTTTGCTGGCCGAGACGAACCGGGATCCCATGTTGCGCGCCTCCACCGCCCTGCCCGCTCGTCGCGTCCGAGTCACGACCGCTCTCGTCGGCTGCGTCGCGCTGGTCGCCTCGGCCTGCTCGTCGGGCGGGGGCAGTGCCGCCACCCCGACCACCTCGGTCCCGGCAGCAGCCCCGAGCGCGGTTGCCACCTCGGCGGCCTCGTCACCGTCGGCCAAGCCGTCCGCGTCGGCCACGCACGCCCCGCCTCCGCCTCCTCCCGCCAGCGTCAAGGCCAACGAGCTGGGGCTCGTACCCGTGCTGATGTACCACCGGATCGTGCCCACTCCGGCCAGCGACTACGAGCGCAGCCCGGCCCAGTTCACCGCCGACCTCACCTACCTCGAGAAGCACAAGTTCTACCCGATCACGACAGCCGACCTGGTCGCCGGCAAGATCGACATCCCGGCCGGCAAGCACCCCGTCGTGCTGACGTTCGACGACGGCACGGTCAGCCAGTTCGAGCTCGGCGCTGACGGAAAGCCCAAGCCGGGCACCGCCATCGCGCTGATGGATGCGTTCGCCGCCGCGCACCCCGACTTCCCGGCGATCGGCTCGTTCTACGTCAACGCCGCACCGTTCGGCACCACGGCGGGGGAGAAGGCGCTGCCGTACCTCACGGCCCACGGCGACGAGGTCGGCGTCCACACCGTGCACCACTACGCGCTGAACACGAAGAGCGACGCGGTCGTCCAGGCCGAGATCGCCGAGAACCTCGCCATGATCAACAAGGCCGACCCGGCTCAGAAGGTCACCACGATGGCGCTGCCGTTCGGCAACCGGCCCAAGGTGCACTCGCTCGCCCAGACCGGCAGCTCCGGCGGGGTTACCTACCACCTGGACGGGGTGCTCGCTGTTGGCGCCGGGCCGTCGCACTCGCCGTACAACGCAGCATTCGAGGCAAGCTACATCCCGCGGATCCGGGCCGAGGACCAGTCCCAGGCCAAGCCGGGAGACCGGCAGTTCATCTCCAGCTACCTGCTGCCGCAGATGGTCGCCAACGCCTCGACGCTCTACACCTCCGACGGCAACCCGGACAAGGTGTCCTTCCCCAAGGGCACCACGATCACGGTCGCCCAGCAGTGGAAGTCGATGGCCGCCCCGTACTAGCGCTGTCGAGCCTTGGTACGGGAATGCGGCCCGGGTCCAGAACTGTCCGGCCCGGCTGGCAGGCTGGGGTCCTGTTCGGATGAGTGTGTTGGATGAGGAGAGCTCGATGCGCAAGTGGTGGCCACTCGTCGCCGTCTGCATGGGTACGTTCATGCTGCTGGTCGACGTCACGATCGTGAACGTCGCGCTGCCGGACATGGCGGTCGACCTCGAGACGTCGTTCTCGTCGCTGCAGTGGGTCGTCGACGCTTACGCGCTAACCCTCGCCGCCCTGCTGATGGGCATCGGCTCCATCTCCGACATCGCCGGCCACCGCAGGTCCTACATCGCCGGCCTGGCGCTGTTCGCCGCGTCGTCGTTCGTCTGCGGCATCGCCCCCAACGTCGGGGTGCTGATCGCCGCGCGTGCCGTGCAAGGCATCGGTGGCGCTGCGATGTTCGCCACCACCTTCGCCCTGCTCAACAGCTCCTACCAGGGCCGGGATCGCGGTACGGCCTACGGCATGTGGGGCGCTGTGGCTGGTGCGTCGGCCGCGCTGGGCCCGATCCTCGGTGGCCTGCTCACCCAGTGGCTCTCGTGGAGCTGGATCTTCTTCGTCAACCTGCCAGTCAGCGTCGCGGCCATCGTGCTGTCCATGTACGTCCTGTCCGGCGAGCGCCCGGTGCACAGGATGCAGGTCGACCTGCCGGGCATGGTCAGCTTCACCGTGTTTGCCGGCGCGTTGACGTTCGCGGCGATCCGCTCCAGCGACGACTCCTGGTCCTCGGCCAGCGTCATCGGCCTGCTGGTGCTCAGCGCCGCGTCCCTGGTGGCGTTCATCCTGCTCGAGCTGCGCAGCGACCACGCGATGCTCGACCTGTCGCTCTTCCGCAGCCGGTCCTTCGTCGGGATCATGATCGGCGCGCTGCTGATCAACTTCGCGGCCTTCGCCTACTTCACCTACACCTCGATCTGGCTGCAGTCACTGCTCGGGCTGACCCCGATCCAGGCCGGCCTGACCGGGCTCCCGCTGTCGGCGTCCGCCTTCCTGGTCTCGGCCCTGATCGGCCGCTTCCTGCACCGGTCCTCGCCCGGCCCGATCATCGGCGGCGGCCTGCTGCTGATCGGCCTCGGCGGCATCGTCGACGCGATCCTCGTCGGCCCCGCCTCGAGCTGGCCGGCACTGGTGGCCGGCTACACCATCTGCGGTATCGGTGTCGGTCTGGCCACGCCAACGCTCGGCTCGTCGGCGATGGCGTCGGTGGCGCCCCAGCGCGGCGGCATGGCAGCCGGCGCCGTCAACACCGGGCGCCAGCTCGGTTTTGCCCTCGGCATCGCGATCCTCGGCAGCGTGTTCACGGCGCGGGTCGCCCACTCGCTGTCGGGCAAGGGCGTCCAGGGGGCCTCGGACGTGGCCAACGCGATCGCCGGCGGCCAGTCCCAGGCCGTCATCGCCAAGGTGCCGGCAGCCCAGCACGACCAGGTGGTGCACGCCATTCACGTGGCGTTCGCCTCCGGGCTCGACGCGATCTTCATCGTCGCCGGCCTGATCGGCCTGCTGGCCGGTGTGATCGTGATCGTCCTCGTCCGGCCCAAGGCCGGCGCGATGGACAACGAGAAGGCACGCCCCGGTGACGAGGGCGTCGCTCTCAAGCCCGCGGTTTCTCACTGACGAAGATGGCAGTTCCGGGCACCATCCGGCCGCGCAACGGCGACCACTGACCCCACACCCGGTCGTGGCCGGGCGGCCACTCCGGCTCGACCACGTCGACGAGCACCAGGCCGGCGGCGACGATCTCGCGTACCCGGTCACCCAGGGTTCGGTGATGCTCGACGTAGGTCTCGCTGCCGTCCGCCGCGACCTCCACGTACGGCCGGTGGTCGAAGTAGCTCCAGATCACCCGCAGGCCCTCGGGTCCGGGGTCGTCCGGCAGGCACCAGCGCAGCGGGTGGGTCACGGAGAACGCCCATCGGCCGCCGGGACGCAGCACTCGGGCCACCTCGGCCATGACCGCGCCCGAGTCGGCGACGAACGGCACGGCACCGAACGCCGAGCAGACGATGTCGAAGCTGGCGTCGGCGAAGGGCAGTGCTTCGGCGTCGGCCTGCACCAGCGGCACCCGCGACGGCCGGTCGGCGTCGAGGCGACCGGCGATGCGCAGCTGCTCACCCGACAGGTCCAGCGCCACCGGCCGTGCACCCTGCCCGAGCAGCCAGCGCGAGCACTGCGCCGCGCCGGCGCCGACCTCCAGCACGTCAGCACCGACGAGGCGAGCCGGATCACCGAGCAGGTGCGCGTCAGCCTCGTCCAGGCCCTCCGGGCACCAGATGAAGCCGTCGTCACGCAGGAAGTCACCGTGCTCGGCCTGGTAGTCAGCGGCCGCGCCGTCCCACCAGCGGCGGTTGGCTCGTACCGTTGCCGCAGCGCCCACCGGTCGGCGCTCGACGGCTGCTGCGGTGGGGTTGCCGGACTGCTCGTGATCGGTCACGATGACGAGCATCCTCGCGGCGCGGAAATGTCGCACAGCCGGTGATTCCGGGCGGATTGACCCTGGGTTGCCCATCCGCGTAGTCTGGACGTTGCGCTGTGGGCCCGCGTTGCCTCATATGGAGCAGGCCTGCGCTCGTGATGTCGTCATACGGTTGTCTGTCCCCGCTGGTTTTCCGGCGGATGCGTCCATCGTCCCGGCTAGCGAAACAGGACCCGTCGGCGCGCCTTGTCCACCACCGACCCCTGTCCGGAGACACCAACCCACATGACCACGACCACCGACGTACGACCCGAGACTGACGCACCGGCCTACACCACCCCCGTCGTTGCCATCAACGACATCGGGTCGGCCGAGGACTTTCTCGCAGCCGTCGACCTGACGATCAAGTACTTCAACGATGGCGACATCGTCGAGGGCACCATCGTCAAGGTTGACCGCGACGAGGTCCTGCTCGACATCGGCTACAAGACCGAGGGCGTCATCCCCTCGCGCGAGCTGTCCATCAAGCACGACGTCGACCCCAACGAGGTTGTCAGCGTCGGCGACCAGATCGAGGCCCTGGTTCTCCAGAAGGAGGACAAGGAGGGCCGCCTGATCCTGTCCAAGAAGCGGGCTCAGTACGAGCGCGCATGGGGCACGATCGAGAAGATCAAGGAAGAGGACGGCATCGTCGAGGGCACCGTCATCGAGGTGGTCAAGGGTGGTCTCATCCTCGACATCGGCCTCCGCGGCTTCCTCCCCGCCTCGCTCGTCGAGATGCGCCGGGTCCGCGACCTGCAGCCCTACGTCGGCCAGACCCTCGAGGCCAAGATCATCGAGCTGGACAAGAACCGCAACAACGTGGTCCTGTCCCGCCGGGCCTGGCTCGAGCAGACCCAGTCGGCCGTCCGCCAGAACTTCCTGACCACCCTGCAGAAGGGTCAGGTCCGCTCCGGCTTCGTGTCCTCGATCGTCAACTTCGGTGCGTTCGTCGACCTCGGCGGCGTCGATGGTCTGGTGCACGTCTCCGAGCTGTCCTGGAAGCACATCGACCACCCGAGCGAGGTTGTCGAGGTCGGCCAGGAGGTCACCGTCGAGGTGCTCGACGTCGACATGGACCGCGAGCGGGTCTCGCTGTCGCTGAAGGCCACCCAGGAAGACCCCTGGCAGCACTTCGCCCGCACGCACGCCGTGGGCCAGGTCGTTCCGGGCAAGGTCACCAAGCTGGTCCCGTTCGGTGCGTTCGTCCGGGTGGACGAGGGCATCGAGGGTCTGGTTCACATCTCCGAGCTGGCCGAGCGCCACGTGGAGATCCCGGAGCAGGTCGTCCAGGTCAACGACTCGATCATGGTCAAGGTCATCGACATCGACCTCGAGCGTCGCCGGATCTCGCTGTCGCTCAAGCAGGCCAACGAGAACGCGTCCGGCGAGGTTGTCGGCGGCACGTTCGACCCGAGCCTGTACGGCATGGCGGCCCAGTACGACGAGCAGGGCGCCTACATCTACCCGGACGGCTTCGACCCGGAGACCGGCGACTGGCTGCCCGGTCACGAGGCCGCGCAGGCCGAGTGGGAGCGTCAGTACGCAGAGGCTCAGGCTCGCTACGAGGCGCACCAGAAGCAGATCGTCGAGGCCCAGGCGGCCGAGGCCGAGGCTGCTGCCAACACCTCGTACACGTCGGACGCTCCGGTCGAGGGCACCCTGGCCAGCGACGAGCAGCTCGCCGAGCTGCGCGAGCGTCTGTCCGGTGGCCCGGCCACCTGATCCACCCCGTTCCACGCACGTCCACGAAGGCCCCGGCGGGCAACCGCCGGGGCCTTCGGCGTTGCTGGCAGAATGCGCCTCGTGTACTTCATCGGTCTCACCGGCGGCATCGGCGCGGGCAAGAGCACGGTCGCGGGGCTGCTGGCCGAGCGAGGCGCGGTGGTCATCGACGCCGACCGGCTCGCGCGTGAGGTGGTGGAGCCGGGCACCGACGGACTGTCAGCCGTAGCAGCGGCCTTTGGCCACGACGTGCTCGCCGATGACGGTTCGCTGGACCGAAAAGCCTTGGCAGCAAAGGTTTTCGGTGATGCGGCAGCGTTAGCAACGCTCAACGCCATCGTGCATCCGAGGGTGGCCGCCCTGACCGGGCAGCGGTTGGCCGAGCTGCCGGCGAACGCCATCGCGGTGCACGACATCCCGCTGCTGGTTGAGGTTGGCGCCGCTGACCGGTACGACCTCGTAGTCGTGGTCGAGGCGCCGGTGTCCGTCCGCGTCGACCGGCTCGTGTCCGCACGGGGGATGACCGCGGACGAGGCGCTGGCCAGGGTCAAGTCCCAGGTCGACGCAGCGGAACGGATGTCGGTCGCTGACCTGGTGATCGACAATGACGGCTCGTACGAGGACCTGGTGGTGCAGGTGGACCGGCTGTGGGGCGCGGTGCGCAAACTGTCGGAGGACGCACCTACAGTGGACGAGTGAGCCCAGTAACCGATCTCGAGCGCCGTCAGGCCCCGTTCACCGTTGTCAGCGACTTCGAGCCGTCCGGCGACCAGCCGGCGGCGATCGACGAGCTGGAGAAGCGCATCCGCGACGACCAGCAGAACGTCGTGCTGCTCGGCGCCACCGGCACCGGCAAGTCCGCGACGACCGCCTGGTTGATCGAGCGGCTGCAGCGCCCCACCCTGGTGATGGCGCCCAACAAGACTCTCGCCGCCCAGCTGGCCAACGAGTTCCGCGAGCTGCTGCCCAACAACGCTGTCGAATACTTCGTCTCCTACTACGACTACTACCAGCCCGAGGCCTACGTCCCGCAGACGGACACCTACATCGAGAAGGACTCCTCGGTCAACGAGGAGGTCGAGCGGCTGCGGCACTCCGCGACGATGAGCCTGCTGACCCGCCGCGACGTGGTGGTGGTGTCGTCGGTGAGCTGCATCTACGGACTCGGCACCCCGCAGGAGTACGTCGACCGCAGCGTCCGGCTCCAGGTCGGTCAGGAGATCGAGCGGGACCGGATCCTGCGGCTGCTGGTCGACGTGCAGTACACCCGTAACGACCTAGCGTTCACCCGCGGCACCTTCCGGGTGCGCGGTGACACCATCGAGATCTTCCCGGTCTACGAGGAGCGGGCGATCCGGGTCGAGATGTTCGGCGACGAGATCGAGCACATCTCCACGCTCGACCCGCTGACCGGCGAGGTGATCAGCGACGACCCCGGCGTACGGGTCTTCCCGGCCACCCACTACGCCGCCGGTCCCGAGCGGATGGAGCGCGCCATCGCCGGCATCGAGGCCGAGCTGGTCGAGCGGTTGGCCGAGCTCGAGCGCCAGGGCAAGCTGCTCGAGGCCCAGCGGCTGCGGATGCGCACCACCTACGACATCGAGATGATGCGCCAGGTCGGCTTCTGCTCCGGCATCGAGAACTACTCTCGGCACATCGACGGCCGTGGTGCCGGCACGGCGCCGAACACACTGCTCGACTACTTCCCCGAGGACTTCCTGCTCGTCATCGACGAGAGCCACGTCACGGTGCCCCAGATCGGCGGCATGTACGAAGGCGACATGAGCCGCAAGCGCACTCTGGTCGACCACGGCTTCCGGCTGCCGAGTGCGATGGACAACCGGCCGCTGCGCTGGGAGGAGTTCCAGCAGCGGATCGGCCAGACCGTCTACCTGTCCGCGACCCCCGGCCCCTACGAGCTGGGCGAGGGCGACGGCGTCGTCGAGCAGATCATCCGGCCCACCGGCCTGATCGACCCGGAGATCGTGGTCAAGCCGACCAAGGGTCAGATCGACGACCTGGTGCACGAGATCCGACTCCGTACGGAGAAGAACGAGCGGGTCCTGGTCACGACGCTCACCAAGAAGATGTCCGAGGACCTCACCGACTACCTGCTCGAGCTGGGCATCCAGGTGCGCTACCTGCACAGCGAGGTCGACACCCTGCGCCGGATCGAGCTGCTGCGCGAGCTGCGGCAGGGCGAGTTCGACGTGCTGGTCGGCATCAACCTGCTGCGCGAGGGACTCGACCTGCCCGAGGTGTCGTTGGTCTCGATCCTGGACGCCGACAAGGAGGGCTTCCTGCGCTCGGGCACGTCGTTGATCCAGACCATCGGCCGTGCCGCCCGCAACGTCTCCGGCCAGGTGCACATGTACGCCGACACCATCACGCCCTCGATGCGCAAGGCGATCGACGAGACCAACCGCCGGCGCGAGAAGCAGGTCGCCTACAACCTCGAGCGAGGTGTCGACCCGCAGCCGTTGCGCAAGAAGATCGCCGACATCCTCGACCAGGTCTACAGCGAGGCCGCCGAGGACGGCGAGCTGATCGGTGGGTCGGGGCGTCAGCAAAGCCGTGGCAAGACCCCGGTTCCCGGCATGGCTTCGACGAGGGTCAACACCAAGGACCGCCAGGCCAGCCACGCGGCTGCCCTGTCCGGGATGCCGCGCGCCGACCTGGCCAACCTGATCCAGCAGCTCACTGACCAGATGCACGACGCCGCCAAGGAGCTGCAGTTCGAGCTGGCCGGCCGGCTGCGGGACGAGGTCAACGACCTGAAGAAGGAGCTCCGTGGCATGACCGCCGGCGGCCTCTAGGCGTCAGACGAGGCCGGCCAGGCGGTAGAGAACCAGCGAGCCCGTGACCGCGACGTTGAGACTGGCTCCCGTACCGATCATGGGAATCTCCACGAACACGTCCATCAGGTCGAGCGACTCCGGCGGGATCCCGGAGCTCTCGTGCCCGAGCACCGCGATTGTGCGGCCTCGCGCGGCGGGGAGGTCCGCAAGGGAAACCGCGTCCTCGACAAGCTCTACGCCGACGATGGTCGAGCCAGCCGTCCTCTGCTGAACGAGCCACCCGTCAACGTCTCGTCCCACCCAGTGCACGCAGGCGGCTCGGCGCAGGGTGTTGCCGCGGGCCAGCGCCTCGGGCACCCACGGCAGCCGCGGGACCGCCATGCAGGCGCCCACGGCGTCACAGGTGCGCAACAGGGTGCCGAGGTTGACGCCGTGCATCGGCCAGAGCGGCGCGACCAGCAGGTGGTCCCAGCAGCTGTGGCTGCGCTGGCGACGGGCCGTGAGGTCTTTGCGGGAACGGACGCGGGCCCCGCTCACGCGCGGGGGCGGCTCAGCTCGTCAGTCATCGAAGGAGCGCTTCGCGGTGCGCTCGGACCATCGTCACTGCTTCAGGATCGCGCTGAACAGGTCGCTCAGCTCGCTGTCACCGATGGTAGCGACGTCTTCGGCCCGCAGGTGGATGGTGCCCTTCGACGCCAGCAAGTCGGGGTGGCGCTCGACGAAGCCGCCGTCGTGGCCGAGGAACCCGTAGACCGAGATCCCGTGCTTCCAGACGCCGATGAACAGCCGCCGCTTGCCCACCCGCCACGTCGGCACGCCGTACGAGATGCTCCGCACAGCCTCCGCGTCGGCGGCGTCGGCCAGTGCGTACACGTGGTCGAACAGCGCGCGATGCTCCGGCGCTATCGCGTCAACGTAGGTACGGACGTCGTCCTGCATGCCCCAATTCAACCAGCGTCAGCGCGCGGCGCGCCAGGCTTCGGCGAGCGCAACCAGGCTGGCCGTACGACGAGCCCGGTCGAGACTCGGCGTCACCGCCACGATCTCGTCGACCTGTGCCTGCTCCTTCAGCTCCAGCAGCCGCTCGGCCACCACCTTGGGCGAGCCCACGATCATCCGGTTGCCGTCACGGGGCATGTCCCGGAAGGCCGAGGACTGGGCGTACAGCGAGACTTGCTCGGGCCGCAGCGGCTCGCGGATGCCGCGGCGCAGGTTGGCCATCGTGAGGGTCCACGCTGCCTCGAACTCCAGCAGCGCCTCGTCGTCCTCGCTGGCAAAGTTGATGACGGACATCACGGAGTAGGGCTCGTCGCCCTCGTGGCGAGGCGTGAAGTCCCTGCGGTAGCCACGCAGGACGTCGACGGCGATCTCGGGGCTCATGTGGTGGGCGAACGCGGCGCTCATGCCGTTGACGGCGGCGAACTTCGGCCCGTACTGACTCGACCCGAGGATGAACAGCTCCGGCGTCTCCTCGACGACCGGTGCCGCGACGAGCGGGGCGTAGGGGTGGTCCTCCGGGAAGCCCTCGCCGAGGAACGCAACCAGTTCCGCCACCTGGGTGGGGAACTCCTCAGCCGGGTCAACCCGAAGGCCGCGCCGGAGTACGTGCGCCGTCAGCGGGTCGGTGCCGGGCGCGCGACCGAGCGCCAGGTCGACCCGGCCCGGGTACATCGCGACCAGGGTGCGGAAGGTCTCCGCCACCTTGAACGCGGCGTGGTTGGGCAGCATGATCCCGGCGGCGCCGACCCGGATCCGCGAGGTCTGCGCGGCGATGTGCGCGGTGAGGATCTCCGGGGCGCTGCAGGCGAGGCTGCGCATGTTGTGGTGCTCGGAGACCCAGTACCGGCGGTAGCCGGCGGCCTCGACCGCCTGCGCGATGCCGACGGCGCCCTTGATGGACGCGGTGGCGCTCTCGCCGTACTCGATGCCGACAAAGTCCAGAACGGAGAGCGACAGGTCACTGGTCACATGCGTGGCCAAGGCCTCCGCGGGGCCGGACATTCCCTGGTGCGCAAGCCTGCGGGCGCAGTCCTAGTCGAGGGAGGCGAGCGGCCAACCACCGGCAGCCAGGTGCTCCTGAACCCTGGCGATGTCGGTCTCGCTCGGCTCGACATCGGTCACCAGCTCGATCGCGGCCTTGATCGCGGCCTTGGTGTCGTCGTCACCCGTGGCGTTGAGCTCGGCGGCCACCAGGCTGACCTCCTCGGGGGTCAGCCGGCGGCGAAGCAGGGCGAACAGCGGCTGGTAGTCGTGCTGGGGGACACCTTCGGGATAGCCGGCCCTGAGGAAGTCCACCACCGACTGCAGGACCGTCGGCAGCATGGGCGTCAGCCCTGGACGAGGAAGTAGATGCCGTAGGCGATGGCAGCCACCACGATCGCGAAGCACAGACCCGCCGCGGCCACTCGGACCGGGCTGCGGTTGATCGTGGCCGTGCCGACGGTCGCCGTCCGGTCGGACTCGCTGTAGTTGAGCGCGAGCAGTCCGAGCGCGAACAACGCCGGCAGGCCGGCCCCGAGCAGCAACGACCAGGCGAGGATGTTCCAGATGGCGTGGAGATTGATCCAGGAACTCATGTCAGGGCTCCTTGCGATGACTCGTGATGAGGCAACGCTGCCGGGATGGTGGTGAGGGCGTCAAGGTCCACCGTGGAGTCCGCAGTGGCGCTGGGGACCAGTGCTCCGTCCCATTCCTGGGTGACGTTGCCAGCGTGTACGGGGGCCCGGCGGGAGGCCACGTAGGTTGCGGCCGAGATGGCGATCAGCAGCACGAACGAGACGACGATGCCCTCGGTACCCCCGATGAAGCTTGCCAAGCCGTAGCTGGCGGCACCGACGAGGGCGGCCATCGGCAGTGTGAACAACCACGCGGTGGCCATCCGGCCGGCGACCCGCCAGCGGACTTCCGAGCCCCGCTTGGCGACACCGGACCCCAGGATGGAGCCGGTCGCGACGTGGGTGGTCGACAGCGAGTAGCCGAAGTGGGAGGCGAGCAGGATCACGGTGGCTGACGAGGAGGACGCCGCCATGCCCTGCGGGGCATCGATCTCGACCAGGCCCTTGCCGAGGGTACGGATGATCCGCCAGCCACCGAGGTAGGTGCCGAGAGCGATCGCGATGGCGCAGGAGACGATGACCCAGCTCGGCGCCTTGGTGCCGGCGGCGAGCGATCCGTTGGCGATCAGGGCGAGGGTGATCACGCCCATGGTCTTCTGCGCGTCGTTGGTGCCGTGCGCGAGTGCGACCAGGGTTGCCGACCCGATCTGGCCGACCCGGAAGCCCTTCGTCTGGACGCCGCTGTTGACCTTGCGGGTGATCCGGTACAGCAGGAACGTGCCGACGATCACGACGATGCCGGCGATCACGGGCGACAGCAGCGCCGGGATGGCCACCTTGGAGGCCAGGCCGTGCCACTTGACGGCAGACGGTCCGGCGGCAGCGATCGTGGAACCGATCACACCGCCGATCAAGGCCTGCGAAGAGCTCGAGGGGATGCCGAAGTACCAGGTCGCGAGGTTCCACAGGATGCCGCCGCAGAGTCCGGCGAAGACCACGGTCAGGGTGACAGCGCCGGTTTCGACCAGCCCGCTGGCGATCGTGGCGGCGACCGTGAAGGACAGGAAGGCGCCGACGAGGTTGAGCAGACCGGCGATGGCGACAGCCACCTTGGGTCGCAGGGCTCCAGTGGCGATGGACGTGGCCATGGCGTTGCCGGTGTCGTGAAAGCCGTTGGTGAAGTCGAAGGCCAGGGCCGTCACGACGACGAGTACCAGCACCATTGAGTTACCCATGCCGAGTGTTTACCGGACATTCATCCGCTCGCTAAGGGCAGGTGAGGATTTGGTCGGCCTTCGTTCACCATCTGTTCAACTTGCCGTCTTCTGTCGTCCATCAAGGCGATCTTGGCGAGCGCTCACCAGCCTCTGGCCCGCCACTCGCCGAGGTGGGGGCGCTCGGTGCCGAGGGTCGTGTCGTCGCCGTGGCCGGGGTAGACATGGGTGGCGTCCGGCAGCCGATCGAAGACCTTCGTCTCGACGTCGCCGATCAGCTTGGCGAACGCTGCCGGATCACTCCAGGTGTTGCCGACACCGCCGGGGAACAACGAGTCGCCGGTGAACAGGTGCGGCTCGTCGGCGAGCTCGCCGTCGGCGTCGTAGAGCAGGGCGATCCCACCCGGAGTGTGGCCGGCCAGGTGGATGACCTCGACGGACGTCGCGCCGACCGGGACCCGGTCGCCGTCGTCGACCAGCTCGTCCACCGGCAGCGGCAGGGCGTCGGCGTCGAGCGGGTGGGCGACCACGCCGGCCTGCGTCCTGCCGACGATCGCCTCGAGTGCGCCCCAGTGGTCTCCGTGCCGGTGGGTCGTCACGACGAGCGCCAGGTCGCCGCCGCTGGACTCGATCTCGCGCAGCAGCGCCGGGGCGTCCGCCGCGGCGTCGATGAGAACGGCTTCTCCCGTACGGACGCAGCGGAGCAGGTAGGCGTTGTTGCCGCGGCCGCCGACGAGAACCTTGGTGACCGTCAGACCGGGCAGCTCGAGGCGCTGGACCGGTGCATCGGGGGTGACCTCGCCGGTGTAGGTCATCGAGGGCTCCTGAGGGCCGGAAAGAAACTGTCGGACCGCCTGGTTAGGGTGGGGAGGCCTGGTTCGGGGTGCTCACGCAAGCGTATTCGAGGGGTGTTCTCCAGTTCATGGCTGACCGTCTGATCGTCCGCGGAGCGCGGGAGCACAACCTCAAGGACGTCTCGCTCGACCTGCCCCGTGACGCCCTGATCGTCTTCACCGGCCTGTCCGGCTCCGGCAAGTCCAGCCTGGCGTTCGACACCATCTTTGCCGAGGGCCAGCGCCGCTACGTCGAGAGCCTGTCGGCCTACGCCCGTCAGTTCCTCGGCCAGATGGACAAGCCCGACGTCGACTTCATCGAGGGCCTGTCTCCTGCCGTCTCCATCGACCAGAAGTCCACCAACCGCAACCCTCGCTCGACCGTGGGCACCATCACAGAGGTCTACGACTACCTGCGGCTGCTCTACGCGCGCATCGGTCACCCGCACTGCCCGAAGTGCGGGCGCGACATCGCCCGCCAGACCCCCCAGCAGATCGTCGACCGGATCCTCGAGCTGCCCGAGGGCGAGCGGTTCCAGATCCTTGCCCCGGTCATCCGCGGCCGCAAGGGTGAGTACGGCGAGCTGTTCCGCGAGCTGCAGACCAAGGGCTTCGCCAGGGCGCGCGTCGACGGGACCGTCGTGGCGCTGACCGACCCGCCCAAGCTGAAGAAGTACGAGAAGCACGACATCGAGGTCGTGATCGACCGGCTCACGGTCAAGGCGTCCGCCAAGCGCCGGCTCACCGACTCGATCGAGACCGCGCTCGGCCTGGGCGGGGGACTGGTCACCCTCGACTTCGTCGACCTCGACGAGGCCGACCCCAACCGCGAGCGCACCTTCTCCGAGCACCTGGCCTGTCTCTACGACGACCTGTCCTTCGACGAGCTCGAGCCGCGGTCGTTCTCGTTCAACTCCCCGTTCGGCGCCTGCCCCGCCTGCACCGGCCTCGGCACCCAGCTCGAGGTCGACGAAGAGCTGCTGATCCCCGACCCCTCGCTGGCGCTGTCCGCTGGCGCCATCGCTCCCTGGCGTGGCAACCAGTCGATGGAGTACTTCTCACGGCTGCTGGTGGCGCTGAGCGACGCCCTGGGCTTCGACGTCGACACCCCGTGGGAAAAGCTGCCGGCCAAGGTGCGCAAGGCGGTGATGAACGGTCACGACACCCAGGTGCACGTCCGCTACCGCAACCGCTACGGCCGCGAGCGCTCCTACTACACCGCCTACGAAGGCGTCATCCCGTTCATCGAGCGCCGGCACGCCCAGGCCGAGAGCGACACGAGTCGCGAGCGCTTCGAGGGCTACATGCGCGAGGTGCCCTGCCCGACCTGCCAGGGCAGCCGGCTCAAGCCCGAGTCGCTGTCGGTGACTCTCGGCGACCTGAGCATCGCCCAGGTCTGCGAGATGCCGATCGACGAGTGCTCCGTCTTCCTCAGCGCCCTGGTGCTCAGCGACCGCGAGGAGCAGATCGCCGCGCGGGTGCTCAAGGAGGTCAACGCCCGGCTGCGCTTCCTGCTCGACGTCGGTCTCGACTACCTCTCGCTCAACCGAGCCGCCGGCACGCTGGCCGGCGGTGAGGCCCAGCGGATCCGGCTGGCAACGCAGATCGGTTCCGGCCTGGTCGGCGTGCTCTACGTGCTCGACGAGCCGTCGATCGGGCTGCACCAGCGCGACAACCGGCGGCTGATCGAGACCCTCGTACGGCTGCGCGACCTGGGCAACACCCTGATCGTGGTCGAGCACGACGAGGACACCATCAAGCAGGCTGACTGGGTCGTCGACATCGGCCCGCGCGCCGGCGAGCACGGCGGTCAGGTCGTCCACTCGGGCAGTGTCGCCGGGCTGCTGGCCAACGAGGACTCGATCACCGGTGGCTACCTCTCCGGGCGCCGATCGATCCCGGTCCCCGCCATCCGCCGGCCGCGGCAGACCGGCGAAATGATCACCGTGCAGGGCGCGCGCGAGCACAACCTGCGCGACGTCACGGTGTCCTTCCCACTGCACCAGTTCGTCGCCATCACCGGTGTCTCCGGCTCCGGCAAGTCGACGCTGGTCAACGACATCCTGCACTCGGTGCTGGCCAAGGAGCTCAACGGCGCCCGTACGGTGCCCGGCCGCCACCGTCGGGTCACCGGGCTCCACCTGGTCGACAAGGTGGTCGGCGTCGACCAGTCGCCGATCGGGCGCACGCCGCGGTCCAACCCGGCCACCTACACCGGTGTCTTCGACCACATGCGCAGGCTGTTCGCCGAAACGACCGAGGCCAAGGTCCGCGGCTACCTGCCCGGCCGGTTCTCGTTCAACGTCAAGGGCGGTCGCTGCGAGGCATGCCGCGGCGACGGCACGATCAAGATCGAGATGAACTTCCTGCCGGACGTCTACGTCCCGTGCGAGGTCTGCCACGGCGCGCGATACAACCGCGAGACCCTTGAGGTGCACTTCAAGGGCAAGAGCATCGCCGAGGTGCTCGACATGCCGATCGAGGAGGCAGCTGACTTCTTCGAGGCGGTGCCCGCGATCGCCCGGCACCTGCGCACGCTCAACGACGTCGGCCTGGGCTATGTCCGGCTCGGTCAGCCGGCACCCACCCTGTCCGGTGGCGAGGCTCAGCGGGTCAAGCTCGCCTCCGAGCTGCAGAAGCGCTCGACCGGTCGCACGATCTACATTCTCGACGAGCCGACGACCGGCCTGCACTTCGAGGACGTGCGCAAGCTTCTCGGCGTGCTCGGCCGGCTCGTCGACGCCGGCAACTCGGTTCTGGTGATCGAGCACAACCTCGACGTCATCAAGACGGCGGACTGGATCGTCGACATGGGCCCCGAGGGCGGGACCGGTGGCGGCACCGTCGTGGCCGAGGGCACCCCCGAGCAGGTTGCCGAGGTCGAGGCCAGCCACACCGGACGGTTCCTGCGTCACGCGCTGGTCGCCAAGCCGGCTGCCAAACCGGCGGCCAAGGTGGCTCGCAAGCGGGTAGCCAAGATCGCGGCTCCGGCGACGACGCCCGTTAAGGCTGCGCCAGCGGCTTCGGCGAAGCGCCGGGCGGCGGCCGCCCGCTAGCCGGGCTCGACCACTGAAGCGCGTCGGCCGGCACCGTCCGGTGCCTTGCGGCAAGATTGGCATCGCTGAACCGCAGCGCAGGGCGACCCGTACTGGGAAGGGTGACCGTGACCTCGGAACAGTCGTCGACCTCCACCGCCGCGTTGTCGTGGCCGGCCAGCCGTGAAGAGTGGCAGGCTGCGCTGACCCGCCCCGGCGTGGTGCTGTTCCCGCTGCGGATGTTCCTCGGCATCACGTTCACCTTTGCCGGGCTGCAGAAGCTGGCCGACCCGCACTTCTTCCAGGCTTCCCGCGCGACGTCGATCCAGGCTCAGCTCGTGCTGTTCCACCAGACCAGCCCGATCCGGTTCATGCTCGGACCGATCCAGCACCACGCCGTCCTGTTCGGCGCGTTCACTGCCGTCGTCGAGATGGGCGTCGGGCTCGGCACGCTGCTCGGGCTGTGGAGCAGGGCGGCCGCGTGCATCGGAGCCCTGCTCGCGCTGTCGTTCTTCCTCACGGTCAGCTGGAAGACCCGGCCCTACTACTACGGGTCCGACATCGTGTTCGTGTTCGCCTGGACCCCGTTCATCCTGGCCGGTGCCGGTGGCGTGCTGTCGCTGGACGCCTGGCGTCGTCGCGACCCCGGCACCAGGGCCGGTGACCCGGTGGTCGAGGACGGTCCGGCACCCCTGTTCGGTCGCCGTGCGGTCGTCGCCACCGGGGCTGTCGCGGCCGGTGGCCTGGTGCTGGCCGGGCTCGACGCCGCTATCGGACGGGGCGCAGCCCATGACAACGCCGCGGCGGCCGCCGGCAACGGCGTCGTCACGCTCGACGCCAACGCGACCACCATCGCGACGGCGGCCAAGGTCGACGCGGCCGGCGGCGTGGAGTTCCGGCAGCCGGCCACCGGGGATCCCGCCTGGCTGGTGGCGACCGGCGGCGGCACCTACAAGGCGTTCACCGCCGTCTGCACCCACCAGGGCTGCACCGTCAACTTCGCCAAGAAGAGCGCGCAGTTCCAGTGCCCTTGCCATGGTGGGATCTACGACGCGAAGACCGGCGAGGTGCTGAGCGGGCCGCCACCGGCCCCCCTCGCCGCCATCGCGGTCAAGAACGTCAACGGTGAGATCCGGCTGGCCTGAACCACGCTCATCAGGTTCCCAACAGCCTGCGGGGCTACCCTGACCGAGACCTTTTGCGGCTGCGTAGTACTTCAGGGTGGTGAGCGGGCACGTGACGGTGGCGACCCAGCAGCACACCGACCTGCCCGCGGCCATTCGACGCTGGAACCCGGACGAGCGGATCGTGCTGCCGCTGCTGGCGATCGCCGCCGGGGCGCACGGCATCATCGGGCACTCCCTCGGCAACGCCAAGCTCCAGCAGTGGTCGACCATCTTCGTTGCGATCACCGTGCAGGCGCTGCCCTTCCTCGCGCTCGGCGTCCTGGTCAGCGGAGCCGTGTCCACGATGGTCAGTCCCCGGCTGCTGGCCAAGGTGCTCGGCCGCAACTCGTTGGTGTCGGTGCCCATCGCCGCCTTGGCCGGTTGCGCCTTGCCGGGCTGCGAGTGCGCCTCCGTACCGGTGGCCGGCCGGCTGACCCAGCGCGGTGTCCCCGGCTCTGCGGCGCTCGCCTTCATGCTGGCTGCCCCGGCGATCAACCCGGTCGTCCTGGTGGCAACGGCCGTCGCGTTCCCCGGCAACCCGGAGATGGTGGCCGGCCGGTTCGCCGGCTCGCTGATGGTGGCTGTCCTGATGGGGCTGATCTGGACCCGGCTGGATCGCCACGGCGCTTTGATGAAGGTCCGGAGTCAGACCCCCGAGGAGGGTGGCGGCGTCTGGGCCCTGGCCGGGGTGGCCAGGGTTGACTTCCTGCACGCCGCAGGCTGGCTCGTCGTCGGCGCAGCAGCGGCCGCCTCCCTGCAGGTCTTCATCCCCAAGGAGTGGCTGGACGCGATCGCGACGCACAAGCTGATCGCGCTGCCGGTGATGGGTCTGTTTGCCGTTGCCCTGTCGATCTGTTCCGAGGCCGATGCCTTCGTCGCCGCCAGCCTGCGCCAGTTCTCCCTCACCTCGCGGCTGGTGTTCCTCGTGGTCGGCCCGGCCATCGACCTCAAGCTCGCCGCCATGCAGTGGGGCACCTTCGGCCGGTCGTTCGCGATCCGGTTCGGTCCGATCACGTTCGTCGTCGCCGTGACCTGCGGCGCCCTCGCCGGCTGGTGGTTGTTGTGAACCGGCGGACCGAGTCGCTGCTGCTGGCGTCGATGGGCGTTGCCGCGATCGTCCTGGCGACGAACGGCGGGGCGCTCACCTTCATCCGCCCCACCCTGGTGCCCTACCTGTTCGCCTCGGGCTGCTTGCTGCTCCTGCTCGCCGTAGCCCCTGCGGTCCGCAGCCGCTCGCAGCCGGACCGCGAAGCCGCGGCCGAGGCGCACACCGAGCACGATCATCAGCACTCGCGTCGCGCCCCCTGGCTGGTTCTGGCTCCGCTGCTGGTGCTCCTCGTGGTGGCTCCCGGACCGCTGGGAGCCGCTGCAGCTCCCAGCGCCGAACGTGCCGTCGAGCCGCAGACGGGCACCTACCCGCCGGTCGGACCCAGGGTCAACGGGGCGGTGCCGATGACGCTGGCGGAGTACACCTCGCGAGCCATCGACGACGACGACCACTCGCTGACGGGGGTTCCCGTACGACTGGTGGGATTTGTGGCAAAGGCCAAGGACGGCAACGGTTTCCTGCTGTCCCGGTTCACCATCTTCTGCTGCGCGGCCGACGCCGAGATCCAGCAGATCCGGGTGCACGGGTCCGCGACCGACTTCCCGTCCGACACCTGGGTGGAGGTCACGGGCACCTGGCCGCCCGCCTCGGCGCCGACGGCAGCCCAGGCGGCTGACCCGAGCCACCTTCCGCTGCCGGCCCTCGACGCGACCGCGGTGGTCAAGATCAAGCGTCCGCACGCGCCGTACGAGTACACCTTGCAGTACGCGGACTGACAGCTGCGGCAAAGTCGGGTCGGCTACCGGCCACATGTGTCGGTGGGTTCAACTAGGCTGAGATTGTGGCGGACCCGGCGAGCTATCGACCGGCCCCCGGGTCGATCCCGGAGGCCCCGGGCGTCTACAAGTTCCGTGACGACTCCGGCCGGGTCATCTACGTCGGCAAGGCCAAGAGCCTGCGCTCCCGGCTGTCGTCCTACTTCCAGGACGTCGTCAACCTGCACCCGCGCACCCAGACGATGGTGCAGACCGCCTCGTCCGTCGAGTGGACGACGGTCAGCACCGAGGTCGAGGCGCTGCAGCTCGAGTACAACTGGATCAAGGAGTTCGACCCCCGGTTCAACGTCCGCTACCGCGACGACAAGAGCTACCCGAGCCTGGCCGTCACGTTGTACGAGGAATACCCGCGGCTCCAGGTGATGCGCGGCCCTCGTCGCAAGGGCGTCCGCTACTTCGGCCCGTACGCGCATGCGTGGGCGATCCGGGAGACCCTCGACGCGCTGGTCCGCGTCTTTCCCGCCCGCACCTGCAGCAACGGGGTCTTCACCCGGCAGCGCCAGCTCGGCCGGCCGTGCCTGCTCGGCTACATCGACAAGTGCTCGGCACCCTGCGTCGGCCGGGTCAGTGCCGACCAGCACCGCGAGATCGTCGACGACTTCTGCGCCTTCATGGCCGGCCAGACGGCCCCGTTCATCCGCCGGCTCGAGAAGGAGATGCACGCAGCAGCAGGCGATCTCGACTTCGAACGGGCCGCCAGGATGCGCGACGACATCAAGGCGCTCGAGCGGGCCATGGAGAAGCAGGCGGTCGTGCTGTCCGACGGTGCCGATGCCGACGTGATCGCGTTCGCCGAGGACGAGCTCGAGGCGGCCGTGCAGATCTTCTACGTCCGGGGCGGCCGGGTCCGCGGCCAGCGCGGCTGGGTCGTCGACCGGGTCAGTGGGAAAGGGGAGGCCGAGGAGACGTTGGCCGACCTGGTCGAGCTGTTCCTGCTGCAGATGTACGCCGACGACGAGCTGGGCTCGGGGGTGCCGCGCGAGGTGCTGGTGCCCGTACTCCCGCCGGAGCCGGAGGCGTTGACCGAGCTGCTGTGCGAGCTTCGGGGCACTCGGGTCGAGCTGCGGGTGCCCCAGCGCGGGGACAAGCGGGCGTTGCTCGAGACGGTGCAGCGCAACGCCCAGCAGTCCTTCCAGCTGCACAAGCTCAAGCGGGCGAGCGACCTGTCGGCGAGAAGCCTTGCGCTGCAAGAGATCCAGGAAGCACTCGGCCTTGCCGAGGCGCCACTGCGCATCGAGTGCTTTGACGTGTCCAACCTGCAGGGCACCGAGGTCGTGGCCAGCATGGTCGTGTTCGAGGACGGCCTCGCTCGTAAGAGCGAGTACCGCCGGTTTGCCGTGCGCGGCCTCGACGGTCAGGACGATGTCGCGTCCATGCACCAGGTCGTCAAACGGCGTTTCAGTCGTTACCTCGAGGAGCGCGAGAAGACCGGCGAGCTCGGTGTTTCCCTTGAGGACGCTGATGATCCGGCACCCGTGCCGCCCGAGCCGCCCGTCGGACTCGACCCGACGACCGGCCGACCGAAGAAGTTCGCCTACCCACCCAACCTCGTCGTGGTGGACGGCGGGCCACCCCAGGTGGCTGCTGCTGCCGCGGCACTGCGCGAGCTGGGCATCGACGAGGTGGCGCTCGTCGGCCTCGCCAAGCGGCTCGAGGAGGTGTGGCTGCCCGACAACCCCGACCCGGTCATCCTGCCGCGCACCAGCGAGGGCCTCTACCTGCTCCAGCGCGTACGCGACGAGGCGCACCGGTTCGCGATCACCTACCACCGTCAGCGCCGGTCGCGCACGATGACCGAGAGCGCCCTCGACGGTGTCCCCGGTCTCGGCGATGCCAGGCGCAAGGCGCTGCTCAAGCATTTCGGCTCGCTCAAACGGCTGAAGGCTGCCAGCGCCGAGGAGATCGCGGCGCTGCCGGGCTTCGGCCCGCGTACAGCAGCGTCGATCGTCACAGCGCTGGGCTCGGCGGCCACCTCGCCGAGCGTCGACCCGACCACGGGTGAGATCCTGGAAGACGCTGATCCGACCGCCGAAGGGAACCGATGAGCGCCCTGCCGGGAACGGTCCAGATCGTCGTGGTGACAGGACTTTCCGGAGCCGGTCGCAGCACAGCAGCCAAGTGCCTCGAGGACCTCGGCTGGTTCGTCGTCGACAACCTGCCGCCGGGGCTGCTCACGACGATGGCCGAGCTGGGCGGGCTGTCGGCCGGCGCGGTGCCGAAGATCGCAGCTGTGGTCGACGTGCGCAGCCGGGCGTTCTCCTCCGACCTGCGAACGGCTCTGGCGGACCTTGAGTCGCAAGGCGTCCGGCCGCGGGTGCTGTTCCTGGAGGCCAGCGACGAGGAGCTGGTACGGCGGTTCGAGAACGTCCGCCGCCCCCACCCGTTGCAGGGCGACGGCCGGCTCGTCGACGGCATCAAGCGCGAGCGGGAGCAGCTGCTCGAGCTGCGCGGCGAGGCCGACCTGGTCCTCGACACCACCGGCCTGAACGTCCACGAGCTCCGGGCCCGGATTGTCGGTGCCTTCAACGACACCAGGGAGTCCGCGCTACGGGCGACGGTCGTCTCGTTCGGCTACAAGTACGGCCTGCCGGTCGACGCCGATCTGGTCGTGGACTGCCGGTTCCTGCCCAACCCGCACTGGGTCCCGGAGCTGCGGCCGCGCACCGGACAGGACCCGCTGGTCCGCGACTACGTGCTGTCCCAGCCGGGGGCGCGCGAGTTCCTCGACCGTTACAGCGAGGTGCTGGCCGTGCTGATGCCGGGCTATCGCGCCGAGGGCAAGCGCTACCTCGCGCTCGCCGTCGGGTGTACGGGCGGCAAGCACCGCAGTGTCGCCATGGCCGAACAGCTGGCGGCACGTCTCACCGAGCTCGGCGTCGACGTTCAGGTCAGCCATCGCGACCTGGGTCGCGAGTGAGCGTCCGCGGGCCGCGCGTCGTGGCCCTCGGTGGCGGCCACGGCCTGGCGGCCACCCTGACCGCTCTGCGCCAGCTGACCGATCAGCTCACGGCCATCGTGACCGTCGCCGATGACGGCGGCTCGAGCGGCCGGCTGCGCGCCGACTACCCCGACATGCTGCCGCCGGGCGACCTGCGCATGGCGCTGGTGGCGCTGGCCGCCGACGACGCGGACGGCCGCCTGTGGAGCGAGGTACTCCAGCACCGCTTTCCCGGCGACGGTGACGTGGCCGGTCATGCGGTGGGCAACCTGCTGATGACTGGCTTGCTTGGCGTGCTCGGTGATCCGGTCCGGGCCCTCGACGAGCTCGGGCGACTTGTGGGTGCCTGCGGGCGGGTGCTGCCGATGTCGATGACGCCGCTCGAGATCGTCGCGCAGGTCTCCGACCCCGACTCTCCGCTCGGGTTGCGGACCGTTCGCGGCCAGGGTCGGGTCGCCGTCACGACCGGTGTGGTGCAGGTGGCGATCGAGCCGCAGGACCCGCCGGCCTGCTCGGACGCACTCACGGCGGTCCACGCTGCCGACCTGGTCGTGCTCGGGCCGGGCTCGTGGTTCACCAGCGTGCTTCCGCACCTGCTCGTACCCGAGCTTGCCGCTGCCCTGCACGCCACGGCCGCCCGGCGGGTGCTGGTCCTCAACATCGCCGCCGAGGCGGGGGAGACGGCTGACTTCTCCCCGCAGGAACACCTCGAGGTGTTCTTGAGCTACGCCCCGAATCTGCGCATCGACGTGGTGGTGGCCAACGAGAGCACTGCCGGTGACAGAGCAGGACTTGCCCGCGGCGCGCGTACATTGGGTGCCGAGCTCGTCCTGGCACCGGTTGCCGTCGATGACGGATCCCCACGTCACGACCCGGTCCGGCTGGCCAGCGCCTTTCGCGAGGTGCTGGCGGCGCGGCACGGCCAGCCTGAGACGTCCAGCGCATCCAGCACCACACACACCGGCAGTACGGGAGGGCATCGCGCATGGCAATGACGGCTGCGGTAAAGGACGAGCTGTCCAGGCTTGTGGTCACGAAGCCCTGTTGCCGCAAGGCCGAGATGGCGTCGCTGCTCAGGTTCGCCGGTGGTCTGCACCTCGTCGGTGGCCGGATCGTGGTGGAGGCCGAGCTCGACACCGGCGTGGCAGCGCGGCGGATGCGCAGGGACATCGCCGAGGTCTTCGGCTACGCCAGCGACATCGTCGTGGTGGCCGCGGGCGGGCTGCGCAAGGGCAGCCGCTACGTGCTGCGGATCACCCGCGACGGTGAGGCGCTCGCTCGCCAGACCGGTCTTCTCGACAGTCGCGGCCGTCCCGTACGAGGACTTCCTCCCCAGGTCGTCGCCGGCTCGACCTGCGACGCAGCCGCCGCCTGGCGTGGTGCGTTCCTGGCCCACGGCTCCCTCACCGAGCCCGGCCGCTCCTGCTCGCTGGAGATCACCTGTCCCGGCCCGGAGGCCGCGCTGGCCCTGGTCGGCGCGGCTCGCCGCCTGGGCGTCGCTGCCAAGGCGCGTGAGGTCCGCGGCGTCGACCGGGTCGTGATCCGCGACGGCGACGCCATCGGTGCGCTGCTGACCAAGATCGGCGCCCACGAGTCCCTGCTCGCCTGGGAGGACCGGCGGATGCGTCGTGAGGTCCGGGCGACGGCCAACCGGCTGGCCAACTTCGACGACGCCAACCTGCGCCGCTCGGCCAGGGCAGCCGTGGCCGCCGGTGCACGGGTGGCCAGGGCACTCGAGATCCTCGGCGACGAGGCTCCCGAGCATCTGATCTCGGCCGGCACCCTGCGCCTCGAGCACTCCCAGGCCAGCCTCGAGGAGCTCGGCGCCCTCGCCGACCCGCCGCTGACCAAGGACGCGATCGCCGGGCGTATCCGCCGGTTGCTGGCCATGGCGGACAAACGAGCCAGCGATCTGGGCATCCCCGGCACCGAGGCCAACCTCACTGCGGACATGCTCGCGCCCTGATCGGGCGGTGAGATACCGGTTTCGTGACCCACAGACTGCTTCGGTAGGCTCAGGCCGACCAACTCAGCACCGGCAAGCGTTCCGGTTCATTGAATTACTGAGGGGACCACCGTGACCATCCGCGTAGGCGTCAACGGCTTCGGCCGCATCGGCCGCAACTTCTACCGCGCCGTCGCCGCCAACCCCGGCAGCGGCATCGAGATCGTTGCAGTCAACGACCTCACCGACACCAAGACCCTCGCCCATCTGCTCAAGTACGACACGGTGCTCGGCACGTTCGGCGAGGACGTCTCCGCCACTGCCGAAGGCATCCAGGTCGGTGGCAAGACGATCAAGGTGCTGTCCGAGCGCGACCCGGGTGCCCTGCCCTGGGCCGACCTCGGTGTCGACGTCGTCATCGAGTCGACGGGTCACTTCACCGACCGCGCCGGTGCCGAGAAGCACATCACCGGTGGCGGCGCCAAGAAGGTCATCATCTCCGCGCCCGCCAAGGGTGAGGACGGCACGTTCGTCATGGGCGTCAACGACGACAAGTACGACGCAGCCAACCACCACATCATCAGCAACGCGTCCTGCACCACCAACTGCGTGGCCCCGCTGGCCAAGGTGCTCCAGGACAACTTCGGCATCGTCAAGGGCATGATGACGACGATCCACGCCTACACCAACGACCAGGTCATCCTCGACTTCCCGCACAAGGACCTGCGTCGCGCGAGGGCCGCTGCCCAGAACATCATCCCGACCACGACCGGTGCGGCGAAGGCCGTCTCCCTCGTACTGCCGGAGCTGAAGGGCAAGCTGGACGGCTTCGCGCTGCGGGTCCCGGTGCCGGACGGTTCGATCACCGACCTCGTCGTCGAGCTCGAGCGCGAGGTGACCAAGGAAGAGGTCAACGCCGCGTACAAGGCTGCAGCCGAGGGCCCGCTGAAGGGCTACCTCGTCTACACCGAGGACGACATCGTCTCCTCCGACATCGTCGGCACCCCGGCCTCCTGCACCTTCGACTCCCAGCTGACCATGGTCAGCGGCAACACGGTCAAGGTCCTCGGCTGGTACGACAACGAGTGGGGCTACTCCAACCGTCTCGTCGACCTTGCCGCCCTCGCCGGCGCTGGCCTGTAAGTAAAGGAGCTTCTTGCTGTGCGCACCCTCGACGACCTGATTGCCGGGGGAGTGACCGGTAAGAAGGTCTTTCTCCGCTCCGACCTGAACGTCCCGCTCGACCGCAGCTCGGGTTCGGCCGTCATTAGCGATGACGGCCGGATCCGGGCCAGCCTGCCGACCCTGACCGCGCTGCTCGACGCCGGCGCCCGGGTCGTCGTGGGCGCCCATCTGGGCCGGCCCAAGGGCGAGGCCAACCCCGACTTCTCCCTCGCACCCGTCGCCGTACGGCTGGCGGAGCTGCTCGGCAAGCCGGTGGCCTTCGCCACCGACGTGGTGGGCAGCTCGGCCGACGAGGTCGCGGCGCGGCTCGGCGACGGCGAGGTCGCCCTGATCGAGAACCTCCGCTACGAGGCCGGCGAGACCAGCAAGGACGACGACGAGCGTGCCGCGTTCGCCGACCAGCTGGTCGGCCTCGGCGGCGGGTTCGACCTCTACGTCGGCGATGGCTTCGGCGCCGTGCACCGCAAGCACGCCAGCGTCTACGACGTCCCGTACAAGCTGCCTCACGCCGCCGGCCGTCTGGTCGCGGCCGAGGTCGACGTGCTCAAGGCGCTGACCACCGACACCGTACGGCCCTACGTGGTCGTGCTCGGCGGGTCCAAGGTCTCGGACAAGCTCGGCGTCATCGAGGCACTCGTTCCCAAGGTGGACAAGCTGCTCATCGGCGGCGGCATGTGCTTCACGTTCTTGAAGGCTCAGGGCTACGACGTCGGCGACTCGCTGCTCCAGGAGGACCAGGTCGAGACCTGCGCGGCCTTCCTGCGTGACCACCCCGACACGTTCGTGCTGCCGACCGACATCGTGACCTCGGCTGAGTTCTCCGCTGACGCCCCGACCCAGATCGTGCCGGCCGACAAGATCCCCGACGGCCAAAAGGGTCTCGACATCGGACCCGAGTCCGTCGAGCTGTTCGCCTCGGTGCTCGCCGACGCCAGGACGGTGTTCTGGAACGGCCCGATGGGTGTCTTCGAGCTCGCCCCGTTCGCCAACGGCACCCTCAAGGTCGCCCAAGCTGTTGCCGCCGTCGACGGCATCAGCGTGGTCGGCGGTGGCGACTCCGCCGCAGCCGTTCGCGCCCTCGGGCTCGACGAGTCCACCTTCTCGCACATCTCCACCGGTGGCGGCGCGTCACTGGAATACCTCGAGGGCAAGCAGCTGCCCGGTATCACTGCCTTGGAGGCATGATCGTGGCTAACGCCAACAAGCGCGTCGGCCGGATGCCGCTGATCGCCGGCAACTGGAAGATGAACCTCAACCACCTCGAGGCCATCGCCCTGGTGCAGAAGCTCGCCTTCTCGCTGGCCGAGCCGGTGTTCGACCGGGTCGAGGTCGTCGTGATCCCGCCCTACACCGACCTGCGCAGCGTGCAGACGCTGGTCGACGGTGACCGGCTGCTGCTGAAGTACGGCGCCCAGGACCTGTCCGCGCAGACCGCCGGCGCCTACACCGGCGAGATCTCCGGGCCCATGCTGGCCAAGCTCGGCTGCTCCTACGCCGTGATCGGGCACTCGGAGCGCCGTCAGTACCACGGCGAGACCGACGAGCTGGTCAACGCCAAGGTCAAGGCGGCCTACGCGGTCGAGATCACGCCGATCCTGTGCGTGGGTGAGGGACTCGAGATCCGCGAGAGCGGCGAGCACGTGGCCTACACGCTGGCCCAGCTCGACGGTGCCCTGGCGGGCATCACCATCGAGCAGGCTCGCACGCTGGTCGTCGCCTACGAGCCGGTCTGGGCGATCGGTACCGGCAAGGTGGCGACGCCGGAGGACGCGCAAGAGGTCTGCGGTGCCATCCGCACCCGCCTCGCCGAGCTCTACAGCGGGGCCGTCGCGGACGGCGTACGGGTGCTGTACGGCGGATCGGTCAAGGCGGACAATGCCGGCGGGATCATGGTTCAGCCGGACGTCGACGGGGCACTCGTCGGTGGCGCGAGCATCGATGCGGACTCTTTTGCGGGAATCGTGACCGCAACCGCGGATTCTCCTTGATCGTTTTCCACCAGCCGCAAGGTTTCCCGCTTACTCACGAGTAACAAATGTGTTACACCTTGGCATCCAACTGGGCGAAACCTATGCCCCGCCCATGCATCTGACGTATCTTCCAACCACGCCCGCAGCAATGCGGCGTGTGTCCGTCTGCGGCCGTCCCGGCCCGGACGTCCTCGGGAAGGGTGTCAGATGAATCGACGGTTGTATTCGGGCGCGGTGCTGGCTGTGACCGCCGCACTTGCGTTGTCCGCTTGTAGCGGCTCGAGCAGTACCGCCAGCAAGCCGACCTCCAGCGCGACCGGGGGAGCCGCTACGACCAGTGCCGCTGGGGCTACCACTGCCGCCGCCGCTGCTGGGGCGGACACTCCGGCCGCTGCCAACGTTGCGTGCGACACGAAGCCGCTGACCTGCAACACGGGCACAGCGACCAAGGGTGGGTCCTACACCTACACGATTGAGAAGGACATCACGAACTGGAACGTGCTCACGAGCACGGGCAGCCAGTTCGACACGTCCGAGGCGCTCAACCAGATCGAGCCCTACGCCTTCACCTCTCTGCCGGACCTGAGCTTCGGTCCGCAGCCGGACTGGTTCACCTCGATCAAGCAGACGTCGGCCAGCCCGCAGACCATCGTCTACCAGATCAACCCCAAGGCGGTCTGGAACGACGGACAGCCGTTTGACGCCAGCGACCTGATCATGACGGCCAACCTGCAGACGGCCAGCAAGTGCGGTGGCGCCGACCCCGCCGACAAGTCGGCCAACCCCAACCTGCACTGCGACCCGGCGGTCACCGCCGGCTACGACAACATCAAGTCGATGACCGCCTCCAACGGCGGCAAGACGATGACGATGGTGTTCGCCACGCCGTTCTCGGACTGGAAGAACATGTTCGGCCCGATCCTGCCGGCCCACATCGGCAAGACCAAGGGCGACATCAACACCAAGGCTGGCCTTTCGGCCATCACGACCTTCTTCAACGACACGGTTCCGACCTGGTCGGCCGGCCCGTACATGATCAGCAAGTTCCAGAAGAACACCGCCGTCACCGAGGTGCCCAACCCGAAGTGGTTCGGCGCAGCCGGCCCCAACTTCGACACCCTGGTGTTCCGGATCATCACCGACGCGACGCAGGAAGTTCCCGCCCTGCAAAGCGGTGAGGTCCAGGCCATCAACCCGCAGCCCGAGGTCGACCTCGTCCAGCAGGTGCAGAAGCTCAAGGGCGTGACCTACCACATCGGTGGTGGCCTGGTGTGGGAGCACTTCGACCTCAACCTGACCAACCCGGCGCTCAAGGACCCGGTGGTTCGCAACGCCATGTTCACGGCGCTGAACCGCAAGGCGCTGATGGCTCGTACGATCGGTCAGTTCGACCCCAACGCCAAGGTCATCGACAACCACATGTTCGTCCCCGGTCAAGACGGCTACCAGAACAACCTGCCGGCCAGCCAGGGTTCGGGTGACGCCGCGGCGGCGACCAAGCTGCTGACCGGCGCCGGCTACAAGATCTCCGGCGGCAAGCTGATGATGAAGGACGGCTCGGCGTTCCCGACGCTGAAGGCGCGCTACACCGTGGGCAACAACATCCGGCTCAGTGAGCTGCAGCAGTTCCAGCGGGACCTGAAGAAGATCGGCATCACGATGACAATCGCGAGCACCGACAGCCTCGGCGGGACGCTGTCCAAGCTCGACTACGACGTCATCGTGTTCGCCTGGCAGAGCTCGCCGGCGGCCTTCGCCGGTGCCCAGCAGCTGTGGCTGAGCACCAGTGGCAGCAACTACGGCAAGTACAAGAACCCCCAGGTCGACAAGCTCATCAACCAGGCGGCGGGTGAGGTCGACACGGCCAAGGCCACCGCTGAGCTGAACGCGGCCGACAAGATCATGTCCGCTGACGCCTACGTCATGCCGCTCTACCAGAAGGCCACCTTCCTGGTCTTCAAGAACGGCTCGGTCAACGTCCGGGACAACGCGACGGTCAACGGACCGCCGTACAACGTCTCGGAGTGGGGCTTCGGCAAGATCAGCTAAGAGGCTGCTTGGGGGGATCGGACGCGTCGCGTCCGGTCCCCCCAAAGCAAGTCCATGATCTTTTTGCCCTGGCACCTGTTTGACCGCCCTGTCCCGGGCGCACACTGGCCTGAAGACACCTGACGAAGAGGTGGGGTTGTCGTGTTGGTCTACACGCTCAGACGTCTGCTGGTCACCATCCCGCTGCTGATCGTCTCGTCCTTCATCGTCTTCGCTATGGAGGCGAGCACCGGTAACCCCATGGACAACTACGCCGGCCACCAGCCGCCGTACTCCCCGGCGTTCCTGCATGCTGAGGCGGCGCGGCTCCATGTCAACGAGCCGTTGATCCAGCGCTACTGGAACTGGTTGGTGGGGATCGTGCACGGCGACTGGGGGCCCTCGGTCGTCAACCGCAACGCCGACATCCGCGCCGACTTGTTCGGCCGGCTCGGGGTCACGGTCCGACTGATCCTGCTGGCCATGATCGTGGCGGTGATTCTCGCCATCGTCGTCGGCGTGATCAGCGCAGTGAAGCAGTACAGCCTGACCGACTACACCTTTACCTTCACCGGCTTCATCTTCTTGTCCTTGCCGATCTTCTGGTTCGCCATCCTGCTGAAGGAAGGCGGGATCTGGCTCAACGACAACGTCTTCGGGACCCGGGTGTTCGACACCATCGGTGAGGCCTCCATCCCACCACCGCACGGGTTCTGGCACGTGCTGGCCGACGACTTCGGCCACCTGATCCTGCCGACGATCTGTCTGGCGATGGTGTCCTACGCGGCCTGGTCCCGCTTCCAGCGCGGAGCAATGCTCGAAGTGCTCAGCAGCGACTACATCCGCCTGGCGAGGTCCAAGGGACTCTCGCGCCGGCGAGTGATGGTCAAACATGCTTTGCGGACAGCGTTGATCCCGCTGACCACGGTGACCGCGCTGGACATCGCGGCCATTCTCGGCGGTGCCGTCATCACCGAGACGATCTTCCAGTGGCACGGCATGGGGGAGTATCTCCTCGCCGGCATCCGCAACCGCGACGTCTATCCGGTCGCCGGCTGGCTGCTGATCTCGGCCGTTTTCGTGATCCTTTTCAACCTGCTGGCCGACCTGCTGTACGCGGTCCTGGACCCGAGGATCCGTTATGAGTGACCCTACGATTCACGACGCAGCCTCCGCCGGCTCGACGGTGGTTCTCGGCGGCGGCCGCGACGCGCCGCCGCCCGCGGAAGCCCGCGACTACGGTCCGGCCCGGCGCAGTCCCCGCAGCATGGCGATCCGCCGGTTCCGGCATCACAAGCTCGCCATGATCAGCGTCGTCGTCTTGATCCTCATGTTCTTGTTCGCCTTTGTCGGGCCCTACCTCTGGCACTACAAGTTCAACGCTGACCCGACCAACGACCTGAGCGTGTCGCCCTCGTGGGACCACCCCTTCGGCACCGACGACCAGGGCTACGACCAGTTCGCCTTCGTCATGAGAGGCACCCAGCAGTCATTGAAGATTGCCGTCTTCATCGCGGCCTTCTCCACGATCGTGGGCGCGATCTATGGCGCGGTGTCGGGCTACTACAAGGGCCGGGTCGACGGCTGGCTGATGCGGGTCGCCGACATCGTGCTGACCCTGCCGATCTACGTCGTGGCCGCGGTTCTCGGTCACAACGTCGGCGGTGGCACCTGGTGGCTGATCGGTCTGATCGTCGGTGGTCTCACCTGGGCCTACGTAGCCCGGGTCGTCCGCGGCACGGTGCTGGCGATCCGCGAGAAGGAGTTCGTCGAAGCAGCGAGAGCGCTCGGCGCCAGTGACGGGTGGATCATCCGCAAGCACCTGCTGCCCAACTCGATGGGCGTCATCATCGTCAACGCGACGGTGCTGATGGCAACAGCAATCCTGACGGAGACCGCCTTGTCCTACATCGGTTTCGGCATCCAGCCGCCCGACACCTCGCTCGGCTTGCTGGTCAGCAACGGCCAGACCGCCGTGTTCACCCGGCCCTGGCTGTTCTGGATCCCCGGCATCGTCATCATCGTGATCGTGCTGTGCGTCAACTTCGTCGGCGACGGTCTGCGAGACGCCCTTGACCCGCAGGGTGATCGGGTCCGCACATGACGGCGATCGACGTCGGCAACGACGCTTCGAACGACCTCGCCCCCGGAGTGGTTCTGTCGGTGCGCGACCTGCACGTCCAGTTCCCGACGGACGACGGCGTGGTGCAGGCCGTTCGTGGGGTCAGCTACGACCTGCATGCGGGCGAGGTTCTCGGCATCGTCGGTGAGTCCGGCTCCGGCAAGTCCGTGACGTCGCTGACCATCATGGGGCTGCTGCCGCCCAACGCCAGGGTCTCCGGCTCGATCCGATTCGGCTCGACCGAGCTGGTCGGGGCCCCGGAGAAAGCGCTCAACGACATCCGTGGCAAGAACATCGCGATGATCTTCCAGGACCCGATGACCTCGCTCAACCCGGTCTACTCGATCGGCTACCAGATCGCCGAAGCCGTCCGCGCGCACAGCAACGTGAGCAAGTCTGCGGCACTGCAGCGGTCGATCGAGCTGCTGGAGATCGTCGGCATTCCGCGGGCCAAGGAGCGGATCGAGAACTACCCGCACGAGTTCTCCGGCGGCATGCGTCAACGCGTGGTCATCGCCATCGCCATGGCCAACAACCCCGACGTCATCATCGCCGACGAGCCGACGACGGCCCTGGATGTGACCGTTCAGGCCCAGGTGCTCGAGGCGCTGAGCCGGGCCCGCGAAGCCACCGGTGCAGCGATGATCCTCATCACTCACGACCTGGGTGTCGTCGCCGGTCAGGCCGACCGGGTGCTGGTGATGTACGCCGGCCGCCCGGTCGAGGTCGCCGCGGTGGACGACGTCTACTACCGGCCGCGGATGCCGTACACGCTGGGTCTGCTGGGATCGATGCCCCGGCTCGACACCTCGAGCCGCGAGGATCGGCTGACGCCGATCGTGGGTTCGCCACCGTCGATGATCAACCCGCCGCCCGGCTGCCCGTTCACGCCCCGGTGCCCGATGGCTCGCGAGCTGTGCGAGCACATCGAGCCCGACCTGCTGCCGACGACCGGCGCGGACCACCTGGCCGCCTGTCACTTCTCGGCCGAGCTCGACGGCACTGCGGCTACCGAGATCTTCGAGCCCAACCTCGCCGACGACGTTCCGGCCGGGGCCCCCACCGAGGCCGAGGAGGCGCTGTGACCACCACCTCCGGTGCTCCTTCGGCAGCGCCGTCGGCCGAGCGCGAGGGTCAGCCGATCCTGTCGGTCAAGCACCTGGTCAAGCACTTTCCGGTGCGCGGCGGCGGCCTGATCAAGCGCGAGGTCGGCCAGGTTCACGCCGTCTGTGACGTCTCCTTCGACGTCTATCCGGGCGAGACGCTCGGCGTCGTCGGCGAGTCCGGCTGTGGCAAGTCCACCACCGGCCGGGCCGTGCTCAACCTGCAGCCGGCCACGTCCGGTCAGGTCCTCTTCCAGGGGCAGGACCTGGCCACCGTCTCCAAGACCCAGATGCGGGCGCTGCGGCGCGAGATGCAGATCGTCTTCCAGGACCCGTTTGCCTCGCTCGACCCGCGCTTCACCGTCCACGACGCCATCGCCGAGCCGCTGCGCATCCACGGTCTCTACCGCAACGGCGGCGACGCCAAGGTCGGTGAGCTGATGGCGATGGTCGGCCTCAACCCCGAGCACGGGGCGCGTTACGCGCACGAGTTCTCCGGCGGCCAGCGCCAGCGCATCGGCATCGCCAGGGCGCTCGCGCTCGAGCCCCGGCTGCTCGTTCTCGATGAGCCGGTGTCCGCCCTCGACGTCTCGATCCAGGCCGGCGTGATCAACCTGCTCGAGGAGCTGCAGGAGCGCCTCGGGCTGTCCTACGTCTTCATCGCCCACGACCTCAGCGTCGTGCGGCACATCGCCGACCGGGTCGCGGTCATGTACCTCGGCAAGATCGTCGAGATGGCGTCGGGCGACGAGCTGTTCCGGCGGCCGTCGCACCCGTACACGCAGGCTCTGATCTCGGCGATCCCGATCCCCGACCCGCACAAGGAGCGCACCCGCAAGCGGATCATCATCACCGGCGACGTGCCCAGCCCGGTCGACCCGCCGAGCGGGTGCCGGTTCCGTACCCGGTGCCCCAAGTTCGCGAACGAGCTCTCCGACACCCAGCAGGCAACCTGCATCAACGAGGAGCCGGTGCTGGTCGACCACGGCCAGGGCCACCCGGCCGCGTGCCACTTTGCGCAGAGCCTCGAGCTGATTTGATCGTCAGCGGGGCCGAAATCGGTCGAGGGCTGGTTAGGATGTTCGGGTGACCATCGCCCTTTCCATTATTTTGTGCATCACCAGCATCCTGCTGATCGTGCTGATCCTGCTGCACCGCGGCAAGGGCGGCGGTCTGTCGGACATGTTCGGTGGCGGCGTCTCGTCGTCGGCCTCCGGTTCCTCGGTGGTGGAGAAGAACCTCGACCGGTTCACCATCTTCGTCGGCATCGTCTGGGCCGCAGCGATCATCGCCTCGGGACTGCAGACCTACGGCGGCTAGCCCAACCGCGCCGGAGTGACCGGAACCAGGCCGTACACTAAGAACACATCGGCCCCTGAGCGTTCGGCCGTTGGCGTGAGATGACCGTTCGGGCAGCACCGGAGCAAGGGGCAATACCGTGGCAGGTGGCAACGCCATTCGTGGCAGTCGGGTCGGAGCAGGCCCGATGGGTGAGGCCGAGCGGGGCGAGTCCGCTCCCCGGCAGCGCATTTCGTTCTGGTGCGCGAACGACCACGAGACCAAGCCCTCCTTCGCCTCCGACGCTGCCATCCCCGAGACTTGGGACTGCCCGCGCTGCGGCTACCCTGCCGGGCGCGACCAGACCAACACCCCTGCGCCGCCCAAGACTGAGCCGTACAAGACCCACCTGGCCTACGTGCGCGAGCGTCGCACCGATGCTGACGGTGACGCGATCCTGTCCGAGGCCCTCGCCGCACTGCGGGCGAAGAGCTAGCCAGGCCCCAGCGTCAGCTCAACCCGGCGGCTGATGCCACGTCGAGGAACCACCAGGTGCCGTCGCGGCCGTGCAGGCCGGCCGACGGCACCTGTAGCTTGTCGGCTCCCGACAGCGCGAGGTGTACGGCCGCTGCCTTTTCCGCCCCCGCCGCGATGACCCAGATCTCGCTGGCGCTGTTCAACGTCGGATAGGTCATCGAGACCCGGGTCGGCGGTGGCTTCGGGCAGTCGCGTACGGCCACGACCGGGCGCTCGTCCACGGACGCCGGCGACTCCGGGAAGATCGAGGCGACGTGCCCCTCGGGACCCATCCCGAGCATGAGGATGTCGAAACCCGTTCCGGCGGACGCCAGCTCGGCCGCGTAGCGCTCGGCCGCGGCTTCCGGGTTGTCCCCGTCCGGTCCGTCCGGTCCGGCCATCGGGTGCACCCGGGACCAGTCCAGGTCGAGGTGGTCCAGCAGGGCCTCGCGGGCCTGGGTCTCGTTGCGGTCCGGGTGTCCGGTCGGCAGGAACCGCTCGTCCCCCCACCACAGGTCGATCGCCCGCCAGTCGATGGCGGTGCGCCCGGCGCCCGCGAGCAGGCTGCGCAGGGTGGCGATGCCGACCCCGCCGCCGGTGAGAACCACCGACGCCGACCCTCTCGTGGCCTGCAGCTCGACGACCTTGGCGGTCAGCCGTTGCGCCGCAGCGTCGGCAACAGCCGCCGGATCCGGGTGCACGAGAACGACCGGGGGCATTGTCGCGCCGGTCACTCTGCGGCGACCGGCTGTGCCGCCGGAGCGGTCACGACACCCGCGGCGAACGCGGCGAGGGCTTCGGCGTACGGCTCGTCCGCATCCAGCCGGCGCAGCTCCTCGGCGAGCAGCTCGCCGAGGTCGCGGATCGCCAGCGGCAGCTGGCGGTCGGCCTGACCGGGACGCACCAACGTCGCCGACCGGCCGTCCGGCCGGTCGATCCGCAGGGTGCTGTCCTCGAGCTCGATGGTGACCTCGGAGATCGCCGGACCAGGGGCCGGAATGACCTCGGCCGGCACCCCGAGCCGGCTGCCCAGCCAGGCGGCGAGCAGCCAGGCCGACGCGATGCCGTCGTGGGCCGAGCCGACGGTGACCCGCTTGGGCGCGGCGGTGACGGTGTCGAACTGGGACGCGATCAGCGCCCGCCACGTCGTGAGCCGGGTCCACACCAGGTCGGTGTCGCCGTCCTGGTAGTCGATGGCCCGCTGACGCAGCGTCGCCACCGGGTCGGCGGTGGTGCGCGAGTCGGTGATCCGGCGGCTGGCCAGGGCGCCGAGGCAGTCCTCGCCGGAGCGCACCGGCGGCTCGCCGAACCACCACGTCACGACCGGTGTGTCCGGCGCCAGCAGCGGCAGCACGACCGACTCGGCGTGAGCTGCCAGCTGGCCGTACATCCTGAGCACGACCGACTCGCCGGGGCCGAGGTGACCACCGACGGTGACCTCGGCGTCCAACCGCGGCTCGAGGGCGTCCGGGTGCATCCGCACGACAGTGAGCAGGCGGCACGGGTGGGCCATCGACGCTGCGGTGGCCGCCTCCATCGCCGCTGGTACGGAACGCTCGTCCACCACGGCGACCAGGGTGAGGACCAGGCCGCTGGCCACCGCACCGGCCGCGCGCCGCTCGGCGCCGAGGGCGCGTACGACCTGGCCGGAGTTGCAGTCCCAGAGCGTGGTCATGGCCGTCGCCAGCTGCGGCCGTCGACGGCGAGCATCTCGTCGGCCTTCGCCGGGCCCCAGGTGCCGCCTTCGTACTTCTCCGGGGTCGTGGACGCCCAGTAGGCCTCGAGCGGGTCGATGACCTGCCAGCTCATCTCCACCTCTTCGTGGTTGGGGAACAGCGTCTTGTCCCCGAGCATCACGTCGAGGATCAGCCGCTCGTAGGCCTCGGGGGAGGACTCGGTGAACGAGGCGCCGTAGTCGAAGTCCATCGCGACGTCGCGCACCTCCATGGTCGTGCCCGGCACCTTGGAGCCGAAGCGCAGCGTGACGCCTTCGTCGGGCTGTACCCGGATCACCAGCTGGTTCTTGCCGAGCTCGTCGACATCGTTGGCAGAAAAAGGTGTGTGCGGCGCGCGCTTGAAGATGACCGCGATCTCGGTGACCCGCTTGGGCAGTCGCTTGCCGGTGCGCAGGTAGAAGGGGACGCCGGCCCAGCGCCGGGTCTCCACGCCCACGCGGACAGCTGCGTAGGTCTCGGTACGGGAGTCCTCCGGCACGTCCTTCTCGGCGGTGTAGCCGATGACCTGCTCGCCGCCCAGCCAGCCGCTGGCGTACTGACCCCGCACGGCGTACCGCTCGAGGTTCTCCGGCAGCGAGATCGCCCCGAGGGCCTTGATCTTCTCGCGGCGCAGCGCCTCGGCCCCGAAGCTGACCGGCTCCTCCATGGCGACCAGGGCGAGCAGCTGGAGCAGGTGGTTCTGGAGTACGTCGCGGGCGGCGCCGGCCGAGTCGTAGAACCCGGCCCGGCCGCTGATGCCGACGTCCTCGGCCATCGTGATCTGGATCGAGTCGATGTGGTGGGAGTTCCACAGCGGCTCGAACAGCTCGTTGGCCGTGCGCAGCGCCAGCACGTTCTGAACCGTCTCCTTGCCCAGGTAGTGGTCGATCCGGAACACGTCGTCGGCGGTGAAGACCTCGTCGACCAAAGCGTTGAGCTGGCGGCTGGAGGGGAGGTCGTGGCCGAACGGCTTCTCGACGACGACCCGGCGCCAGCCGCCGCGGACCGAGTTGTCGGCCATGCCGGTGCGTCGCATCTGCCGGAGTACCAAGGGAAACATCGCCGGCGGGATGGACAGGTAGAACGCCGCGTTGCCGGCAATGCCATGACTGTCCTCGAGCCGGATCAGCTCGGCGGCCAGCGCATCGAAGGACTCGTCGTCGTCGAAGGAGCCGGGCTGGAACCGGATGGACTGCGCCAGCCGGTTCCAGACGTCGTCACGAAAAGGGGTCCGCGCCCCGTTCATCGCCGCCTCGCGGGCCAGCTCCTCGAAGTCGCCATGAGCCCAGTCGCGCCTGGCGAACCCGAGCAGCACGAACTCCGGCGGCAGCAGGCCGCGGTTGGCGAGGTCGTACACCGCAGGGATCAGCTTCTTCCTGGCCAGGTCCCCGGTGACGCCGAACACCACGAAGGCGCACGGATCGGGCACCCGCGGCAGCCGCCGGTCGCGAGGATCGCGGAGCGGGTTGAAGCCGGCGTGCGCGGTGTCGATCGTCACGCTCAGTGCTCCTCGCCGTGCTGACTCAGCTTGGCCTGAACCGCCTCGATCAGCTCGACCCACGACTGCTCGAACTTCTCGACGCCCTCACGCTCGAGCGTGTCGACGACGTCGTCGTAGGAGATGCCGACGCCGGCCAGGTCGTTGAGGACCTCCTGCGCCGCGATGTAGTGGCCGCGGATGGTGTCACCAGTGATGACGCCGTGGTCGTGCACGGCCTGCAGGGTCGGCTCCGGCATGGTGTTGACGGTGTGGTCGGCGACCAGGTCGACGACGTACATCGTGTCGTCGTAGGCCGGGTCCTTGACGCCGGTGGAGGCCCACAGCGGACGCTGCACCTTGGCGCCGGCCGCCGCGAGGGCTGCCCAGCGCTCGCCACCGAACTTCTCCTCGTACAGCTGGTACGCGAGTCGGGCATTGGCCACGGCCGCCTTGCCCTTGAGCGCCTTGGCCGCGTCGGTGCCGATCTTGTCGAGCCGCTTGTCGATCTCGGTGTCGACCCTGGAGACGAAGAACGATGCCACCGAGCCGATGGAGCTCAGGTCGAGGCCGGCCTTCTGCGCCCGCTCGAGACCGTCGAGGAAGGCGTCGATGACCAGGCCGTAGCGCTCGAGGGAGAAGATCAGCGTCACGTTGACGCTGATGCCCTCGGCGAGCGCCTGGCTGATGGCGGGCAGGCTGGCCAGCGTCGCCGGGATCTTGATGAACAGGTTGGGCCGGTCGACCAGCCACCACAGGGCGCGCGCCTCTGCGATCGTCTTCGTCGCGTCGCCGGAGATCCGCGGGTCGACCTCGATGGAGACGCGCCCGTCGACGGTGTCGCTCGCGGTGTACGCGGGACGCAGCACGTCGCAGCCCCAGCGCACGTCCGAGGTCGTGATGGCCCGCAGGGCCTCGCCGACGTCGACCCCGCGGGCGGCGAGGTCGTCGAGCTGCGTGACATAGGCGTCCGCGCCGCTGATCGCTTTCTGGAAGATCGTCGGGTTGGTGGTGATGCCCACGACGTGGCGGTCGCGGATCAGGTCGCCGAGGTTGCCGCTGCGCAGCCGCTCGCGGCTCAGGTCGTCGAGCCAGACCGCGACGCCGGCGACGCTGAGCTGACCCAGCGGGTCGAGGTGGTGAATCTCCGATGTCATGGGGTGCTCCCTGAGGTCGCGGACGAGGGTGAACGGCATTGTTCGGGCACTGCTGCTGGCTGGTGCACTGCTGATAGGTACAACTCGCTAGTTGCCGGTGGTACTTCCCTTGGTGCCGCCGACCTTGGACAGGCTGGAGTGCACGGCGGCGACGACGCGGTCGGGCGTGAACCCGAACTGCTCGAACAAGATGGCCGCCGGAGCGCTCGCTCCGTAGTGGTCGAGGCCGAGCATCTCGCCGTGGTCGCCCACGTAGTCGCGCCAGCCCATCGTGACGGCTGCCTCGACCGACACCCGGATCTTGACCGACGGCGGCAGGACGAGCTGCTGGTAGGCCAGGTCCTGCTCGGCGAACCATTCCTGGCACGGCATCGACACGACTCGGGTGGACATGCCCTCGGCCTCGAGCGTCTCGCGGGCGGCCAGGGCCAGCTGCACCTCGGAGCCGGTGGCGATGATGATGGCGTCCGGGGTGCCCGACACCGCGTCGGCGAGCACGTAGGCACCCTTGGCGACGCCTTCGGCGGAAGCCAGCACCGTACGGTCGACGGTCGGCAGGTTCTGCCGGCTGAGGATCAGCCCGGCCGGCCGGTCGGTGTTGCCGAGGATCGTCCGCCAGGCGATCGCGGTCTCGTTGGCGTCCGCGGGGCGCACGACGTCGAGGCCGGGGATCGCCCGCAACGCGGCCAGGTGCTCGATCGGCTGGTGGGTCGGGCCGTCCTCACCCAGACCGATGGAGTCGTGTGTCCAGACGTAGGTCACCGGCAGCTTCATGATCGCGGCAAGGCGCACGGCACCGCGCATGTAGTCGCTGAAGGTCAGGAAGGTGCCGCCGTACGGGCGGGTGCCGCCGTGCAGCGCGATCCCGTTCAGGATCGAGCCCATCGCATGCTCGCGGATGCCGAAGTGCAGCACTCGTCCGTAGGGACCGCCGCTGAAGGCCTTGGTCTGGCGGTCCTCCGGCAGGAACGAGGGCTGCCCGTCGGGGGTGGTGTTGTTGCTCTCGGCGAGGTCAGCCGAGCCGCCCCACAGGTCGGGCAGCAGGGGAGCGATGGCGCTGAGCACCTTGCCGGAAGCCGCTCGGGTGGCGATGCCCTTGTCGCTGGCCTCGAACACCGGCAGTGCGGCGTCCCAGCCCTCGGGGAGCTTGCGCTCCTTCATCCGCTCGAGCAGCGCGAGCGCCTCGGGGTTGGCGGCGGCCCACGCGTCGAAGCCGGACTGCCAGGCGGCGTGCGCGGCCTGACCGCGGGTGACGACCTCGCGGGCGTGGTCGAGGATCTCGGCCGGGACGTCGAAGGACTTGGTCGGGTCCTGCCCCAGTGCGGTCTTGGTCGCGGCAACCTCGTCGGCGCCGAGGGCCGAACCGTGCGCCTTGCCGGTGCCCTGCTTGTTGGGGGCCGGCCAGCCGATGATCGTGCGGAGCGCGATGAACGACGGCTTGTCCGTGACGGCTTCCGCTGCGATGAAGGCGTCGTACAACGCCTGCACGTTCTCCTCGTACGACCCGTCGTCAGCCAGCCAGTCCACCCGCTGCACGTGCCAGCCGTACGCGGCATAGCGGGCGACCGTGTCCTCGGTGAAGGCGATGTTGGTGTCGTCCTCGATCGAGATGTGGTTGTCGTCCCACAACAGCGTGAGGTTGCCCAGCCGCTGGGTGCCGGCGATGCTCGAGGCCTCGCCGCTGACGCCCTCCTCGAGGTCGCCGTCGGAGGAGAAGGCGTAGACGTGGTGGTCGAACGGACTCTCGCCGGGCGCGGTGTCGGGGTCGAACAGGCCGCGCTCGCGACGGGCCGCCATGGCCATGCCGACCGCCATGCCGACACCCTGGCCGAGCGGGCCGGTCGTCGCCTCGACGCCGATGGTGTGCCCGTGCTCGGGGTGGCCGGGGGTCAGGCTGCCCCACTGGCGCAGGTGCTCGAGGTCCTCGAGGGTCAGCCCGTACCCGGACAGGTAGAGCTGGATGTACAGCGTCAGGCTCGAGTGCCCGCACGAGAGCACGAACCGGTCCCGGCCGACCCAGTCCGGACTGGTGGGGTCGTGTCGGAGCAGCTTCTGGAACATGAGGTAGGCCGCGGGGGCCAGGCTCATGGCGGTGCCGGGGTGGCCGTTGCCGGCCTTCTCCACGGCGTCCATGGCCAGGGCTCGTACGACATTGACGGCAGCGTTGTCCGCGTCCGTCCACTCGAGTGACTTCGGGCTGCTCACCGGGGGGTGTGCTCCTCTCGGGGGCCGGGCGTCCGGGTGCATCCCGTGGGCCTGACGATGGCGGTGCAGGGGACGGTTTCATCACAAGATCGGTACGGGGGCAGCCTACCCGCGACGCGCAATCGACAAGCAGGCCCCGGTCGGTCTGTTCGAGCTTGCCGGGCGTAGCATCAATCCCGGCCCGCACCCGGCGCAGCTACTCCTCTCCCCAAGGATCATCAACCTGTGACGACTCTCGCCTCTCCGGCTCAAGAAGCCTCAGGAGCGCCGTTCCCGGTTGTCGTGCCCGGTCGGGACCCGGTGACCGGTCGTCGCCAGCTCCGGCCACTGGTGGGCGCGCTGATCGCCTTGACCAAGCCGCGGATCATCGAGCTGCTGCTCATCACCACCGTTCCGGCCATGGTGCTGGCGGCCGGGGGCTGGCCCTCGACCATGGTGGTCCTGCTGACCCTCGTCGGCGGCACGATGGCCGCCGGCAGTGCCAACACCATCAACTGCTACGTCGACCGCGACATCGACCAGGTGATGAAGCGCACCTCGCGCCGCCCGCTGGCCCAGGCCAAGGCGCTGGTCAGTCCGGTCGAGGCGCTGGTCTTCGGCATCGTGCTCGGAGTCGGCGCCACCTGCCTGCTCGGCCTCGCGGTCAACTGGCCGTCGGCGCTGCTCGCCGATGCCGCGATCGCGTTCTACGTCTTCGTCTACACCCTGGGGCTCAAGCGCCGCACCCCGAACAACATCGTGATCGGCGGCGCGGCCGGCTGCTTCCCGGTGCTGATCGGCTGGGCGGCCGTGACCGGCAGCCTGGCCTGGCCGGCGTGGGTGATGTTCGGCATCGTGTTCTTCTGGACGCCGCCGCACTTCTGGGCGCTGGCCATGAAGTTCAAGGACGACTACGCCGCCGCCGGTGTGCCGATGCTGCCGGTGGTCGCCGACGAGGCCACCGTCACCCGCAAGATCACGTTCTACTCGTACGCCATGGTCGCGACGTCGCTGCTGCTCGTGCCGGTGGGCGACGCCGGCTGGCTGTACGGCATCACCGCCGTGGTGCTCGGCGTGATGTTCCTTCGCGAGGCGCACCTGCTCCAGGGTCGGGTCGCGCGTGGTCAGAACCCGAAGCCGATGCGGCTGTTCCACTGGTCCATCACCTACCTGACGCTGCTGTTCGTAGCGATCGCCGTCGGCCAGTTCATCGGCTGAGCACATGGCATCGACCAAGCCCCCGTCCCTGTGGCTGTCCCAGCAGCCCGAGGCTGACGCGTTGCTGGCCCGAAGCCCGCTCGCCCTGCTGATCGGCATGGTGCTGGACCAGCAGATCCCGTTGGAGAAGGCGTTCACATCGCCTTGGGTGCTCGAGCAGCGGATCGGGCGCGACCTCGACGCTGCTGACCTCGCTGGGCGAGATCCCGAGGCGTTCGCGCTGCTGTTCTCCACCCCGCCGGCACTGCACCGATTCCCCGGTGCGATGGCCGCGCGGGTGCAGGCGCTGTGCCAGGCGGTCGTCGACGACTACGACGGCGATGCTTCGGCCATCTGGCTGACGGCGACGTCCGGGCCGGAGCTGTTCAAGCGGATGAAGGCGCTGCCCGGCTTCGGGGAGCAGAAGGCCAAGATCTTCGTGGCGCTGCTGGGCAAGCAGTTCGGCGTACAGCCCGAGGGTTGGGCGACCAGTGCCGGTGCGTACGGGGCGGCGGGCTCGTTGCTGTCCGTCGCCGACATTCGCGACGCGGCCTCGCTCGCGCAGGTGCGCGCGTACAAGAAGCAGGCGAAGGCGGCCGCGGCCGCCGCCAAGTCCTCCCGCTGATCACTGGTGCGGGTGTCCCGGATGGCGCCGGTTTCGGTGCGTTGTGCACCGGTGATCGCGGCGGTCGGGTGGGTGATCACTGGTGCGCTGTGTCCCGTATGGGGCCGGTTTCGGTGCGTTGTGCACCGGTGATCGCCGGTCGGGTGGGTGATCACTGGTGCGTGTGTCCCGTATGGGGCCGGTTTCGGTGCGTTGTGCACCGGTGATCGCGGCGGTGGTGATCACTGGTGCGCAGTGTCCCGTACAGCGCCGGTTTTCGGTGCGTTGTGCACCGGTGATCGCGGCCGTCGGGTGGGTGAACGATATGTCGTTGACAAGAGTTAGATCGCGATATATCGTTCATGTATCGCAGAAAGGAGAACATCATGCGATACACACAAGGCACCGAGACCGGTGCACACGATGTCCACGACGCCCACGAGGGACACCCGGGTCACCGGGAAGGCCGCGGCTTTCGCCGCGGCTTTGAGGCACGCGGCCGCTTCGGCGGTCGGCCCGGATTCGAGGGCGGCTTCGAAGGCCGAGGCGGCCACGTCCGCGGTGGCCGAGGCGGACGGGGACGAGCCCAGCGTGGCGACGTCCGCGCCGCCGCCCTGATCCTGCTGGCGGAGCAGCCGATGCACGGCTACCAGCTGATGCAGGCGATGGCCGAGCGCACCAACGGGGTGTGGCGGCCGAGTCCCGGCGCGATCTACCCCACGATTGCCCAGCTCGAGGACGAGGGACTCGTCACGACGCTGGCCGAGGGCGGCCGCAAGCTGGTCACCCTCACCGACGCCGGCCGGACCTATCTGGCCGACAATGCCGAGGCCATCGGCGATCCGTTCGCCGGTCAGGTCGGCGCAACCAGCCCGGGCCACGACCTCCGGTCGGCGCTCGAGGAGGTCCACGCGGCCACCAGGGTGGTCGGTCGGTCCGGCACCGAGGCTCAGGTTGCCGCGGCGTTCGCCGTACTCGGCGAGGCCCGTCGGTCGCTCTACCTGATCCTGGCCGAGGGCGCTGCAGCGGCCGAGCCGGCTGCGACCACCGAGGAACCCACCTCGTGAGCACACCGGCACCGCAGCGGCGTGATCGTCCGGCCATGACCGGCATCGTCACCCGGACCGAGTGGATCACCCCCCACTTGGTCCGGGTGGTGCTCGGCGGCGCAGGGCTGCACGGCTTCCGGGCGGGGGACTTCACCGACCACTACGTCAAGCTGGTCCTGACCGATCCCGCCACCGGCGAGTCGGTCCGGCGCACCTATACCGTTCGCCGCTGGGACGCCGACGCCGGCGAGCTGTGGATCGACTTCGTGGCTCACGGCGACGAGGGGCTCGCCGGTCCGTGGGCAGCCAACGCCCGACCCGGCGACGAGATCGCGCTGAGCGGCCCCGGCGGGGAGTACGCGCCGGACCCGTCGGCGGACTGGCACCTGTTCGTGGGCGACGCGAGTGCGATCCCGGCGATCAGTGCCGCTCTCGAGCGGGTCCCGTACGGCATCCCGGCGTTGGCGTTCCTCGAGATCGAGGGGCCGGCGGAGGAGCACAAGCTGGAGTCGCCGGGAGCCCTCACCGTGACCTGGCTCGACCGTACCGGCGCCGGTCCCGAGCTGTTGGCCGACGCGGTACGAGCTGCGTCGTTGCCGCTCGGGCGGGTGCACGCGTTCGTCCACGGCGAGGCTGCTTCGGTACGCGCGGTCCGGCGGCACCTGCTGGTCGAGCGCGGAGTTGCCCGCGCGGACCTGTCCGTGTCGGGCTACTGGAAGCGCGGTCGGACCGAGGAAGGCTGGCGTGCGGACAAGCCGGACTGGCAGCGTCAGGTCGCCGGCGACGAAATCGCCGGCCCGGTCAGCTGAGCAGCTGGGGGGAGGTCGTCGTGCTGAGTGGATTGGTCTGGACCGTGTGGGGCGGATGCTCGTCGGCGATGCCAGCGGACCCCGGTCACGCAGCGACAGCACCAGCCAGGTGGTGGCAGCAGCAATGGTCGTGGCCCCGATCAGGTGCAGCTCGACCAGCCCTGACGGCAGCTTGGTGAAGTACTGCACGTAGCCGATGACGCCCTGCGCCAGCTCGGCGGCCAGCAGCCAGCCGGCCGCCCGTCGCACCCGGGCTGGTGCCCGTACGGCAGCCAGCGTCACCACGAGAGCGATGGTCAGGCCGACCAGCAGGAACACCGAGTCGGCGTGCAGCTGGGTGACGAGCTCGGGATCGAGGCCGTTGCGCTTGGCGGTGGCGTCGCCGGCGTGCGGACCGCTGCCGGTGACGATCGTGCCCAGGACGAGCACGACTCCCACCAGGGCAGCCAGCCCCAGCACCAGCAGCCGCAACAACGGCTCGGTCAGCAGGCGCGGCGCCTCGTCGCCCTCGGTGCTGCGCCGGAGCAGCAGCGTGGCGGCCGCGACCATGACCATCGAGGCCAGGAAGTGCACCATCACCACCCATGGGTTGAGGTGGGTGAGCACGGTGATGCCGCCGAGCACCGCCTGCAACGGCACTGCGCCGAGCAGCAGCCAGGAGAGCACGGCGACGTCCCTGCGACGTGGCCGCGCACGCATCGCGATGATGACGGTCGCCACGCCGATGGTGATCAGGACGGTGATCAGCAGCCGGTTTCCCAGCTCGATCCAGTGGTGGTAGGCGGTCGGCTCGTGCGCGGTGCCGGTCAGGCAGTGCGGCCAGGTCGGGCAGCCGAGACCGGAGTCGGTCAGCCGGACAGCACCGCCGGTGGCGACGAGCGCCATGTTGGCGACCAACGTCGCGATCGCCGCCCGGCGCATGGTGGCCGGGGTCGGTCGGTCGAGCAGCCGGCGCAGACCGGTGTGCGAAGACTGCTGAGGCAGGGCAACGGTGGCGGACATCGGCTCCGATGGTACGGCCAGCAGGGCGCCCGTACAGCCGCCGGGCGGCCGCACATCAGCGCAGCAGCGCGCGCTCGGTCTCGGTCGTGCTCCACGCCGCCGCGGCGGTCAGGGCGGCGCCGCAGAAGATGGCGTTCCACAGTGGAGCCGTGCCGGTGGAACCGTTCTGGAAGGACAGCACGAACGCCGCGATGATCGTCCAGGCGCCGAGACCAAAACTGAGCCACGGCGTGCGGGGCAGCTGCGGCCGGACCAGGTGGGCCAGGCCGTTGAGGGCCAGGATCGCGCCGACCACGACGTCGTTCCACTTGAGTACGGACGACCCGCCGAAGCCGACGATCCAGGGCGACACGGCGAGCCAGAGGCCGACCAGCAGCTCGACGGTCGCGGCGATCCTGGTCACGGAGGTCGTCCGGCGTTCCCTGGCGGCCGGGTCGCCGACGCTCGCCGCTGCCTGGTCGGCGAAGTCCGTGTCCGGGTAGGCGCTGTTGGTGTCCTGGCCACTGTTGGTGGTCCGCGGCTCACGCACGGGGCTCTCCGATGATCGGCCCGGGGACGGGATCATGGTCATCGGTTCGCGTGCCCCCTCGGTCCCTGTCGGCGCACTGCCCAGCAGATCGTCGCGAATGTTTGCCTCGGTTTGCCCGTACTTCACCGTTTCAATCCGCATCGTCACGGTCCGATTCACGACGGCTTGTCCGGGTCCGGGCCCGGTCACTCGTCGCGCCTCGGCTGAGCGTGATCTTTGCCTCATTGCCGACCGCGGTTTCGGTTTGGAGCGCTCGACCCATTTAGGTAACATCACTGTTGTGAAATCCCATGGCACGCTCCTCGACGGCTCCCAGCCGCTCGCGCAGCCGCTTCCGGTGCCTCCCGCACCCGCCTCCAACGCGGAGCAGGCAGTCGCGGTTCCCGCTGACGCCCGCACCCGCGACCGGGTCGCCAAGACCATGCTCGAGCACGGGCCGATCAACGCCGCCACCCTGGCCGACCTGCTGGGGCTCACGCCCGCTGCCGTTCGCCGCCACCTCGACGCCATGACGGCCGAGGGCCGCGTCATCGAGGTCGCCGAGCGTCCCGTACGCGGCAAAGTTCGCGGCCGTGGTCGTCCGGCCAAGCTCTTCGCTCTGTCCGAGGCCGGTCGCAACGCTTTTCCGCACGGGTACGACGAGCTGGCCATCTCCGCGTTGCGATTCCTCGACGAGACCGGCGGCGAGGCTGCGGTCAAGGCGTTCGCCGAGCGTCGGCTGGCCGGGGTGGAGGAGCGCTACCTCGGCGCTGCTCGGAGCGACGAACGACCCCGCCGACAGCGAGGCTCGACTCGAGGCGCTGTCCGCGGCGCTGTCCGCCGACGGCTTCGCCGCGTCCACCCGAGGTCACCGGCACCGGCGTCCAGCTCTGCCAGCACCACTGCCCGGTGGCTCACGTTGCCCAGGAGTTCCCCGCGCTCTGCGACGCCGAGACGGCGGCCTTCAGCCGGCTGCTCGGCACCCATGTCCAGCGTTTGGCCACCCTCGCCCACGGCGACGGTGTCTGCACCACGCACGTTCCGCTGCACGGCTCCACCACCCCCACCACCCCCGTGACCGGGAGGGACCCCGCATGACCACCACACAGCCCGACACTCACCCCGAGCTCGAGGGGCTGGGTCGCTACGACTTCGGCTGGGCCGACGCCGACACGGCCGGCGCGACCGCTCGCCGCGGCCTGTCCCGCGAGGTGGTCGAGAACATCTCGGCGCTGAAGAACGAGCCCGAGTGGATGCTCAAGCTGCGGCTCAAGGGCCTGGGGCTGTTCGACAAGAAGCCGATGCCGGCGTGGGGTGCCGACCTGTCCGGCATCGACTTCGACCAGATCAAGTACTTCGTCCGCTCGACGGAGAAGCAGGCTGCGACCTGGGACGACCTGCCGGCCGACATCAAGAACACCTACGACAAGCTGGGCATCCCCGAGGCGGAGAAGCAGCGCCTGGTCTCCGGAGTGGCGGCGCAGTACGAGTCCGAGGTGGTCTACCACCAGATCAACGAGGAGCTCGAGAAGCAGGGCGTGATCTTCGTCGACACCGACACCGCGCTGCGCGAGCACGAGGACCTGTTCCGCGAGTACTTCGGCACCGTGATCCCGGTCGGCGACAACAAGTTCGCCGCGCTGAACACCGCGGTCTGGTCGGGCGGCTCGTTCATCTACGTCCCGCCGGGCGTCCACGTCGAGATCCCGCTGCAGGCCTACTTCCGGATCAACACCGAGAACATGGGCCAGTTCGAGCGGACGCTGATCATCGCCGACGAGGGCTCGTACGTGCACTACGTCGAGGGTTGTACGGCACCCATCTACTCCAGTCGACTCGCTGCACTCCGCTGTCGTCGAGATCATCGTCAAGAAGAACGCCCGGGTCCGCTACACGACCATCCAGAACTGGTCCAACAACGTCTACAACCTGGTCACCAAGCGGGCGGCTGCCCAGCAGGGCGCGACCATGGAGTGGATCGACGGCAACCTCGGCTCCAAGGTGACGATGAAGTACCCCGCCGTCTGGCTGCTCGGCGAGCACGCCAACGGCGAGGTGCTCTCGGTCGCCTTCGCCGGCGAGGGCCAGCACCAGGACGCCGGCGCCAAGATGGTGCACAACGCGCCGAACACCTCCTCGACGATCGTGTCCAAGTCGGTCGCCCGTGGCGGCGGCCGTACCTCGTACCGCGGGCTGGTCCAGATCAACGAGGGCGCTCACGGCTCCAAGTCGACGGTGAAGTGCGACGCGCTGCTGGTCGACTCGATCAGCCGCTCGGACACCTATCCCTACGTCGACGTCCGCGAGGACGACGTGTCGATGGGCCACGAGGCCACCGTCTCGCGCATCGGCGAGGACCAGCTCTTCTACCTGATGAGCCGTGGCCTGACCGACGACGAGGCCGCCGCGATGATCGTGCGCGGCTTCATCGAGCCGATCGCCCGCGAGCTGCCGATGGAGTACGCGATCGAGCTGAACCGGCTGATCGAGCTGCAGATGGAAGGAGCGGTCGGCTGATGCCAGCACCAGCCTCGGCACCACCACCGCTGCCTCGGTCGAGGTCGCTCCGTCCGGTTCCGGCAACCGGCTGGCCGGACCCGGCACCGGCCGCCGTTCCAGCGAGCCCGGCGACCCGCGCCCGCGCATCGCGTCTTTCGACGTCGCCGACTTCCCGGTCCCGCAGGGCCGCGAGGAGGAGTGGCGGTTCACTCCGCTGGCTCGCCTGCGCGGGCTGCACGCCGCCGAGGCCGGCGCGTCCGGCTGACGGCAAGATCGTGGTCGAGGTCGACGCCGCGCCCGAGGTGGCCGTCGTCACCATCGACCGCGGCCATCCGCTGGTCGGCTCCGTGCTGCTGCCCACCGACCGGGTCGCGGCCCTGGCGCTGGCCGGCTTCACCGCCGGCACGCTGGTGACCGTTCCCGCCGGTGCCGTTGCCTCGCGACCGACGGTGATCTCGCTGCGCGGTGAGGGGGCCGAAGCGATCTCGTACGGTCACGTCGTGGTCGAGGTGGGTGCGCAGGCCGAGGCGACCGTCGTCATCGACCACCAGGGAAGTGCTTGCTACGCAGGCAATCTCGAGGTCATCGTCGGTGACGGCGCCAAGCTGACCCTGGTCAGCGTCCAGGACTGGGCCGACGACGCCGTGCACGTCGGCTCGCACGCGATCAAGGTCGGCCGCGACGCCCACGTGCGCTCCGTCATCGTCAGCTTCGGCGGCGACCTCGTCCGGCTGACACCGACCGTGGCCTACGCCGGCCCCGGCGGGGACGCTGAGCTGCTCGGCCTCTACTTCGCCGACAGCGGCCAGCACCTCGAGCACCGGCTGCTGGTCGACCACGCCGTCCCGCACTGCCGCAGCCGGGTCACCTACAAGGGCGCGCTGCAGGGCGAGGGCGCGCACACGGTCTGGGTCGGCGACGTCGCATCCGGGCCGCTGCCGTGGGCACCGACACCTACGAGCTCAACCGCAACCTGCTGCTGACCGACGGCGCCCGCGCCGACTCGGTGCCCAACCTCGAGATCGAGACCGGCGAGGTCGTCGGTGCCGGCCACGCCAGCGCGACCGGCCGGTTCGACGAGCAGCAGCTGTTCTACCTCGCAGGCCCGCGGCATCCCGGCCGACCTGGCTCGCCGGCTCGTGGTCCGCGGCTTCTTCGCCGAGGTGATCGAGAAGATCGCCGTACCGGAGCTGGTCGAGCGGCTGCTGGCCAGCGTCGACGCCGAGCTGGAGCGCAGCCTGGCATGAGCGACTACCTCAAGGCCTGTGCCGTCGCCGACGTGCCCGACGAGGGCGCCGTGCGCGTCGTCGTCGGCGGCGTGCCGCTGGCGATCGTCCGCAGCGAAGGCAATGTTTACGCGATCTTCGACGTTTGCTCCCACCAGGACGTCCCGCTGTCCGAGGGCGACGTCGAGGAGGGCACGATCGAGTGCTGGCTGCACGGCTCGCGCTTCGACCTCTCCACCGGGCGGCCGATCGGTTTGCCGGCCACCCGCCCCGTCCCTGTTTATCCCGTGAAGATCGACGGTGACGACATACTCGTCGCCCTTCAGGAGTCCTGACCAGATGAGCTCTCTCGTGATCCGCGACCTGCACGTCACCGTCCAAGCCGAGGGTGAGGCGCTCGAGATCCTCAGTGGCGTCAACCTCACCGTCAACACCGGCGAGATCCACGCCATCATGGGCCCGAACGGCTCGGGCAAGTCGACGCTGGCCTACGCCATCGCCGGCCACCCCAAGTACACCGTGTCCTCCGGCTCGGTCACCCTCGACGGCGAGGACGTGCTGGCGATGACGGTCGACGCCCGCGCTCGGGCCGGCCTGTTCCTCGCGATGCAGTACCCCGTCGAGGTTCCCGGCGTCTCGGTGACCAACTTCCTGCGTACCGCCGTGACCGCCGTACGCGGCGAGGCGCCCAAGCTGCGGACCTTCGTCAAGGAGGTCAACCAGACCATGGGCGCGCTGAAGATGGATGACACCTTCAAGGAGCGCTCGGTCAACGAGGGCTTCTCCGGCGGCGAGAAGAAGCGGCACGAGATCCTGCAGCTCGAGCTGCTCAAGCCGAAGTTCGCGATCCTCGACGAGACCGACTCCGGCCTCGACGTCGATGCCCTGCGGGTCGTCTCCGAGGGCGTCAACCGGGTCCAGGCCGCCGGCGCGATGGGCACGCTGCTGATCACGCACTACACCCGGATCCTGCGCTACATCAAGCCTCAGTTCGTCCACGTCTTCATCAACGGCCGCATCGTCGAAGAGGGCGGCCCCGAGCTCGCCGACGTCCTCGAGAACGAGGGCTACGAGCGTTTCCTGGTCGAGGCCACATGAGCGCTGGCCTCGATGTAGACCTGGTACGCAAGGACTTTCCGATCCTTGCGCGGGTGGTGCACGACGGTCAGCCGCTGGTCTACCTCGACAACGCCGCAACCTCGCAGAAGCCCCAGCGCGTGCTGGACGCGATGAACGACTACTACGAGCGGTCCAACGCCAACGTGCACCGCGGGCGTCCACGTCCTCGCCGAGGAAGCGACCGCGTTGTACGAGGGCACGCGCGACAAGGTGGCGGCCTTCATCGGCGCGCCGGACCGGCGCGAGGTGGTGTTCACGAAGAACTCCACCGAGGCGATGAACCTGGTCGCCTACGTGCTCGGCAACGCTGCCGCGCCGCTACGGTGTCGGCCCCGGCGACGAGGTGCTCATCACCGAGATGGAGCACCACTCGAACATCGTGCCGTGGCAGCTGTTGTGCGAGCGCACCGGTGCGACCCTGCGCTGGATCCCGCTGACCGATGACGGCCGGCTCGACCTGACCGACCTGTCGACGCTGCTCAACGAGCGCACCCGCATCGTGGCGTTCGTGCACCAGTCCAACATCCTGGGCACGGTCAACCCGGTCGCTCGCATCGTCGCCAGGGCAAGAGAAGTCGGCGCGCTCACCCTGCTCGACGGATCGCAGTCGGTGCCGCACTTCGCCGTCAACGTCGCCGAGCTGGGCATCGACTTCCTCGCGTTCACCGGGCACAAGATGCTGGGTCCGACCGGGGTTGGCGTGCTGTGGGGGCGGGCCGAGCTGCTCGAGGCGCTGCCGCCGTTCCTCGGTGGTGGCGAGATGATCGCCGAGGTCACCATGGAGCGGTCCACCTACGCTGCCCTGCCGCACAAGTACGAAGCCGGCACCCCGATGATCGCCGAGGTCGTCGGTCTCGGTGCCGCTATCGACTACCTCAACGACATCGGCATGGACGCGATCGAGGCGCACGAGGCCGAGCTGACCGCGTACGCGCTGCGCCGGCTGCACGAGGTGCCGGGCCTGCGGATCATCGGCCCCGACACGGTCGAGGACCGCGGCGGCGCGATTTCCTTTGTCCTGCCGGGCATCCACCCGCACGACGTCGGCCAGCTGCTCGACGAAAAGGGCATCGCCGTCCGCGTCGGCCACCACTGTGCGCGGCCGACCTGCCTGCGCTACGGCATCCCCGCGACCACGCGGGCATCGTTCTCGCTCTACACGACGACCGACGAGATCGACGCCCTGGTCGAGGGTCTCGCTCACGTGCAGGCGTTCTTCGGGGGTGCCGGATGAGCGTCGAGTCGATGTACCAAGAGATCATTCTCGATCACTACAAGCACCCGCACCACAAGGGTCTGCGCGACCCGTTCGACGCCGAGGTGCACCACGTCAACCCGACGTGCGGCGACGAGGTGACGATGCGGGTCAAGCTCGACGGTGACGTGGTCAGCGATGTCTCGTACGAGGGACAGGGTTGCTCGATCAGTCAGGCGAGCACGTCCGTGATGACCGACCTCGTCATTGGCCGCACCGTTCCCGAGGCGATGGATCTGGCCGAGGAGTTCCTGCGGCTGATGCAGTCCAAGGGCCAGATCGAGCCGGACGAAGATGTGCTCGAAGACGCCATTGCCTTTGCCGGCGTTGCGAAGTTCCCGGCGCGGGTCAAGTGCGCGCTGCTGTCCTGGATGGCCTGGAAGGACGCAACGCATCAGGCCACCGCCCCGCCCGTACCCGAAGGAGTCACCTCATGACCGACACGACCGTCGCCACCGCCGACGACAAGCCCAAGGCGCGGATCGAGGACGTCGAGGAGGCCATGCGCGACGTGGTCGACCCCGAGCTCGGCATCAACGTCGTCGACCTCGGCCTGCTCTACGGCGTGACCGTCGCCGACGACCGGACTATCACGCTGGACCTGACGCTGACGTCGGCGGCCTGCCCGCTGACCGACGTGATCGAGGACCAGACCCGCGAGGCCTTGTCCGGGCTGGCCCCGGACTTCCGGATCAACTGGGTCTGGATGCCGCCGTGGGGTCCGGACAAGATCACCGACGAGGGACGCGAGCAGCTGCGCGCCCTCGGCTTCAACGTGTGACGTGACCCTCAAGCTCGGCCCGCTCGAGGTCGACCCGCCGGTCGTGCTCGCCCCCATGGCGGGCGTCACCAACGCTGCGTTCCGGACCTTGTGCCGCTCGTACGGTGCCGGTCTCTACGTCAGCGAGATGATTTCGGCGCGGGCGCTGGTCGAGGGCAACCTGACGACGGTCAAGCGACTCGAGTTCGGCGCTGACGAGACCGTGCGTTCGGTGCAGCTCTACGGTGTCGACCCGGTTGTGGTCGGGCTGGCCGTGTCGCAGGTGGTCGACCAGGGTGTCCATCACATCGACCTCAACATGGGGTGCCCCTCGCCCAAGGTGACCCGGCACGGCGGGGGAGCGGCGCTGCCCGTACGCACCGGACTGCTGGCCCTGATCGTGCGTGCCGCCGTGGCTGCGGCTGGCACGGTGCCGGTCACGGTCAAGATGCGGATGGGTTTGGATGCGGACACCTTGACCTATCTCGACGCTGGCCGTGCCGCCGAGTCCGAAGGTGCCGCTGCCATTGCATTGCATGCCCGTACCGCGGAGCAGCTCTACTCGGGCCGCGCCGACTGGTCGGCCATCGGCGAGCTCAAGGCGGCGGTGACCTCGGTGCCGGTTCTCGGCAACGGTGACATCTGGGACGCTCAGGATGCGCTGGAGATGATCCGGCTCACGGGTTGCGACGGTGTCGTCGTTGGCCGTGGATGCCTTGGCAAGCCGTGGCTTTTCCGGGATCTGGTCGACGTGTTCGCCGGCCGTCAGCCCCAGCCGGCGCCGTTGCTCGGCGAGGTTGCTGCGGTCATGCGACGGCACGCCCGGCTGCTGGTCGAGTCCAAGAGCTCCGAGCTGGCAGGGGTACGGGACTTCCGCAAGCACGTCAGCTGGTACCTCACCGGCTACCCCGTCGGCGGCGTCGCCCGGCGGGCCCTGGCATCGTCGTCGACGCTCGCCGAGCTGGACGAGCTGCTGGCGCCGCTCAATCCGCTGACCCCGTTGCCGGTGGGCGCCGAACGGCTGTCTCGTGGCCACACCCAGGGCCCGCGCCTGGTGACACTGCCGGATGGCTGGCGTGACTCGGCCGGTGTGCTCACCCCACCCAGCGCGCTGGCTGACGCCCACACCTCGGGCGGCTGAGCTCAGACGCCGGCGACGGCCAGGTTGTGCAGCAGCCGGCTCTGCAGGGCGTCAGCCACCGTCGACGGCGGGTTGGCCCACGCCTCGCCGTCGATCTCCAGCAAGGTGTTGCCGCGCCACAAGATGGTGCTCATGAAGATGGCGTCGCGGCCGACGTGCTTTCCCTTGGAGTACGAGCTCACGTGGTCGACGACCCGCAGACCCTGCCAGACGCCCGTCTTGTAGGCCGCCACCTTGAAGGTGTCGTAGCGGATGACGTTGGGCGCCGGACTGGTTGCCGTGACGTAGTGGCAATGTGACTGGGTAGCCGAGATCTTCTTGGCCATCGCCAGGGTGGCGGCGGTCGAGGTCATGGAGTCAACCCGGACAAAGACGTCGCTGGTCTTGTCCGGGCTGGTGTACTCGATGTCGCTGTAGCCGACGCTGGGCATGGTCATCTTCGGCGACCCAGCACAAAGCCAGAACGTGTAGCTGCCCCGCTTGCTCTTGAGGTAGGTGAGCTTGAACCCCGCCGGACGCAGCGAAAGCGGGCCGCGGACGACGGTCGCGGTCTTGGCATAGGTGAGGTGGACGGGGGCCTTCGCCGCGCTCGCGACACCTGTCATCGGCACCAGCAGGGCCGTTGTTGCCACAATAACTGCCGTCAGCCGCGCCGCGCGCATCGCATTTCCCCCATCGTGGGTAACCGACCGAGCGCTGACTATAACGCGGTGTGGCCGCGGACAGGGGTCGCATGGCCGCCGGTCGCGATGGATGTGGGTTAACCGTCGGCAGACGACGGTTAACCCACATCCGCAGCCAATCCGCTTCGATCAGGCCGCGTGAGACGTCGTCACCGCCGCCGGGACCGCAGGCGTGCCAAGGGAACTGCGCAGGGTCTCGTAGATCGCGAGCCCCTGACCGACCATGCCGGTGATGGTCTCGTTGACTCCTTCGGTCCCGTTGAGCACGGTGAGGTTGGCGCCGGAGAGACCACGGGCCGCGGCATCCACCAGCAGTGGCAGGATCTCGATCAGCTTGTTCGCCGCGATCAGAGCCTGATTTCCGTCGGTCAGGGCCGCGGCACGAGCCTCGATCGCCTCCGCGTCGGCGGTCGCGATCGCCCGTTGGGCATAAGCCTCGCCATCGGCTTGAACCTTGCGGGCTTCGGCGTCGGCCTCGGCGATCGAGCGGCGGTGGTTGACCTCCGCCTCGACCGTGAGCCTGTTCGTGTCCCGGTGTGCCTCTGCCAGTGCGCGCTGCTTGTACGCCTCCGCCTCGGTCTGCAGCTTGATCATGTCGCGCGCGGCCTCCGCCAGAGTCCGCTGCTTGTACGCCTCCGCGTCCGCCGGACGGCGTACCTGGGACTCGAGCTGCTGTGCCGTCAGCTCAGCGGTGCGCTCAGCGAGCGCGGTCTGCTGCTCGATCACCTCCTGGGATGCCCGAGCCTCCGCCAGCGGACCGGCTTGGGCCGACCGGGCGTGCGCCTCCTGCACCTCCGCGGCAAAGCCGGCCTGCTTGATCTCGGTGTTGCGCACGTACTCGAAGCGCAGCGCGGCGGCCTCCTGCTCGCGCTGAGTCGCTTCCTGGTCTGCCTTTGCCGCAGCAATGCGGGCGAGGGAAGCGACGGCAGTTGCGTGCGGAGCCGCAAGATTGTTGATGTAGCCGCTGGCGTCCTCGATCTCCTGGATCAGCATCGAGTCCACGACGATGCCCAGCTTTTCCATCTCGCCGTGGCTGCCGTCCTTGACCTCCTGCGCCAGCCGGTCCCGCTCGCGGATGATCTCCTCGACGGTGAGGCTGCCGATGATGGACCGCAGGTGACCGGCGAAGATCCGCCCGACCAGCTCCTCCATCCGGTCCTGCTCGGCCAGGAAACGCCTGGCAGCGTTGGCGATCGACGCGTCGTCGTCTCCAATTTTGAAGGCAGCCACCGCACGGATGCGAAGCCGGATCCCTTGCGTGGTAACGCATTCCTCCGCGATCTCGGCCTCATGCAGCGAGAGCGACAGGATGCGGGCCTTCTGCTTCACCGGGATCACCAGGCTGCCATGACCGGTGACGATCCGGAACTGCGTCGGCCTCTCCTTTGCGCCTAGAGCCCGAGATGAGCAGGGCTTCGTTGGGGGCTGGTACGTGCCAGAAGAACATCTGACTTCCTTCACTGGGTGCGCTTCGTTGCGCACCGTCCGCAGGAGGCGCTGATGCGGATCCTGCCAAAGCGACGGTCGACGGCTATCCGTACGGGGAAACCGTGACCGACCTCGCCGACCGGCACTCGACCACGACTACGCGCGAGTGCTTGGCGATCGGCTCGTCCGAGAAGGCGGCGAACGCCTCGGTGGCTCCGCGTACCGGGAGCACGACCTCACCGGGACGGCCGGAGGTGATGGGAACCGACACGTGGCCGATCGTTCCGACCAGTCCCTGATCCATGTCCGCGGGCATCCCGCGCCTCCCACCTTGGTGCTGCCTTCGGTCGATCACGTTAGACCTTCTCGACGGCCCTTGTGAAGTAATTCACAAGGAAGTGGGCAAGGCGGCGTCCGCGAAGGCGTCGCCTCGTAGACTGGAGGCAATGATCACCGCCTCTGAAGTTGAAATCCGTGCCGGCGCGCGCACCCTCCTCGAGTCCGTCTCCTTCCGGGTTGCCGCCGGCGACAAGGTCGGCCTCGTCGGGCGCAACGGCGCTGGCAAGACGACACTGACCAAGGTGCTGGCCGGCGAAGGCCAACCAGCCGCAGGCGAGGTCGCCCGCAGCGGTGAGATCGGCTACCTGCCCCAGGACCCTCGTACGGGAGACCTCGAGACCCTCGCCGGCAACCGGATCCTCGGCGCCCGCGGCCTGGACGTCCTGCTCGCGCAGCTGCGCGAGGCCGAGGGCGCCATGGCCAGCGCCGACGACGCTCGACGCGACGCTGCCGTCCGCAAGTACGGCCGGATCGAGGAGCAGTTCCACATCCTCGGTGGGTACGCCGCTGAGTCCGAGGCGGCGTCGATCGCGTCCAGCCTCGGCCTGCCGGAGCGGGTGCTGCACCAGCCGCTCGGGACGCTGTCCGGTGGCCAGCGCCGTCGGGTCGAGCTGGCCCGGATCCTGTTCAGCGGTGCCGAGACGCTGCTGCTCGACGAGCCGACCAACCACCTCGACGCCGACTCGATCGTCTGGCTGCGCGACTTTCTCAAGCGGCACCGCGGCGGCCTGATCGTCATCAGTCACGATGTCGGCCTGCTCGAGCAGGTGGTCAACCGGGTGCTGCACCTCGACGCCAACCGCGCCGCGATGGATGTCTACAACGTGGGCTGGAAGCTCTACCTCCAGCAGCGCGAGGTCGACGAACGGCGGCGCAAGCGCGAGCGGGCCAACGCCGAGAAGAAGGCGTCCGTACTCTCCAGCCAGGCCGACAAGATGCGGGCCAAGGCGACCAAGGCTCAGGCCGCGCACAACATGGACCGCCGGGCCCAGCGTCTGCTCGCGGGTCTCGAGCAGGTCCGTCAGGTCGACAAGGTGGCCAAGCTGCGTTTCCCCGACCCCGCCCCCTGCGGCAAGACGCCGCTCACAGCGACCGGGCTGTCCAAGTCGTACGGATCCCTCGAGGTCTTCACCGACGTCGACCTGGCGGTCGACCGGGGGACCAGGGTCGTCGTGCTGGGCCTCAACGGCGCCGGCAAGACCACGTTGCTTCGCCTGCTCGGCGGAGTCGAGGAACCGGACACCGGTGAGGTGCTGCCGGGTCACGGGCTGCGCCTCGGCTACTACGCGCAGGAGCACGACACGCTCGACACGTCTCGTACGGTGCTCGAGAACATGGCGTCCGCCTCGCCGGACTTCCCGGAGGTCGAGCTGCGCCGGGTCCTCGGTGCGTTCCTGTTCACCGGCGACGCCGTGCACCAGCCCGCGGGCACGCTGTCCGGCGGGGAGAAGACCCGGCTCGCCCTGGCCACCCTCGTCGTGTCCAGTGCCAACGTGCTGCTGCTGGACGAGCCCACCAACAACCTCGACCCCGCCAGCCGCGAGGAAGTGCTCGAGGCGCTGCGCACCTACGGTGGCTCCATCGTGCTGGTCACCCACGACGAGGGTGCCGTCGAGGCGCTCTCACCGGACAAGGTCATCCTGCTGCCCGACGGCATCGAGGACCTGTGGAGTGACGAGCTGGTCGACCTCGTGGCACTCGCCTAGAACCGGGCGCTTTCCGTGACCGGCTCCCGAATCGTTTGTGCTCAAGGGGTTTCGTCCGGCCGGGGATTGGAAGATCACTGGAGTGGCCGACTCCCCACCGTACGGGTCATCCCGACACAGGACCTGACGGCAGCCGCGGGAGTCGCGCACCTTGGACGGAGGCAGACGCGTGGTGGATCTGAAGAAGGGCAGTCGTGTGACCGGGTCGGATCGGAGCTCCCTCGCCGCCGACCTGCGACGCAAGTACGACGCCGGTTCGAGCATTCGGTCCCTGGCCGAGAGCACCGGTCGCAGCTACGGGTTCGTGCACCGCATCCTGACCGAGTCCGGTGCCTCGCTGCGCGGGCGCGGTGGTGCGACCAGGGGCAAGGTCAAGTCGGCCTGACCCGGCCAGTACCCAGTCCGCTCGTCCGTCATCAACCGTCGTGCGCCCCTCACCGGGAGCTCGCGGTGAGTGACGAGTCCACGTGGCGAGCCGACGGAGTGGACGCGATCTGGGCCGACCGCGATGGTCCAAGGGTCAGGCTTGACGTCACCTTGAGACCGCAAGCGGTCACTTCAAGACTCGCCTTGATCCTCCGCGAGGTGCAGCGCTCGATCCCTGGCACGACCAGGGTGGTCGTGCTCCGCGTCGGTACGAGCCGCCAACCGGTTCCGACCGTCGCCCCCGCCGAGGCCACCCCGATCGAGGGCGCCCCCACGGACGCCCAGCTGGCCGACCTGCAGCGGGCGTTCGACTGGCACAGCGACCCGGCCTTCGTGTCGATCGCGGTCCTTGACGGCGACGTGACGGGTCCGGGATTGCTGCTCGCCTTGGGCAGTGACCTGCGGATCGCCAGCAGCCGGGCCACTCTGGCCGCGGTACCCGCACCGGGCGGCCTGCTGCCCTCGGGCAGCCAGACACTCGTCGACGCCGTGGGCTACCCGGCAGCGCTCGACCTCTGTCTCACCGGCCGTCGACTCAGCGCCCCCGAGGCGCACGCCCGCGGCCTGCTGCAGCAGGTCGTGGAGCCCGACCAGCTCCAGGCGGAGGTTGAACGACTGGTCACCGCCCTGCTCGTCCCGGGGCGCGATGACGCTCGAGAGGTCAAGGCCTTGCTCCTGAATGCCGAGAATCGCCCGCAAGAGAACCAACGGGGCGCCGAACGTGGGGCACAGCTGCGCCGGTTCGACGACTCGGAAGGTTCGGCCGTCGACGGTGAGTCCCGAGCCTGAGAACGATCATGCTCGGCTAGTGTCACGCGATCGGGGCACGGCCAGGCGGGAGTTCGGTTCATGGTGGGGCTATACCGCAGGGCGCTCACGGGCGCCCTCTTCGTCGTGCTCGTCTCGCCCTTCGCCGCCGGAGTCGCAACTGCCGAGGGCAGCCGCAACCTCTTCCCGACCGACGCCACCTGCGCTCCCAACTCCGCTACTCCCACCGCTGCTGTCCCCAACCCCGGCCCCTGCCGAGCGAACATCGAGTTCCGTACCAACTCCTACGGGCCAGCCGGGTCGTCGATCTTCCGGCGCACCGTCTTTTCCTTGTACGCCAAGGCGGGCGAGGTCATCGAGACCGGGTCCACCGCGATGGGTAACGGCTCGGCCGACATCCTGGTCTACAACCCTGGCGTCGTCAGCGACACCCAAGCCGCGACCCTGCCCACGATCACTCCCGGCACCGGCTTCCAGTGCTCCGTGCAGCGGGCCGTCGCCGGCAACGCGGCCCACGGCATGATCACCAGCCGCGCACAGGAGAAGGCCGGCCCGCAGGCAGTGACCGGCGGCGGCAATCCGACCGGCTACGTCCCGTGCAGCTACATCGCGCCGACCGAGGGCATCTACAACGTCGTGATGTACGGGCCGGTCGGCGGCGCCTCGGCCGCCGACGGCGCCGTCACCGCCGACATCGACATGACCGGCGCCAACGACTTCAACTCCACGCAGGGCACCAGCATCGCCGGCTGGGACGTCACCGTACGGGCCAACGGCACCAGCACGGCCGATCTCGACGGCCGGCTGTTCACCTACGCCCTCGCCGCCTTCACCGGCGGCAACGGGCTTCCGGTCGATTCGACCTTCTACGTGACGACGCTGGACGGGTTCCGCTACCGCACGGACACCAACGGCCTCGACCCCAACGGGTTCCTGATCTACGGCAACCGGGAAGGCTTCCTCGACGCTGACGGGGTCTCGCCGCTGGACCATGATGCGTTCGGCACCAGCAACAACGGCCAGCTCACCACGGTGGCCGGCGGGGTGACTTTCGAGGCTCCTCAGTTTCCGATCTCGTTCACTCCGCTGTCGGCCGAGACCATCGCCGCCCTGGGCATCCCCTCCACGCCGATCGCGCCGATCATGACCAAGTTCAGCTTCGCCGGCAGCGTCGGCGCCAACTACTCGACCGTCGGTGCGGGCGGTACGTTCAGCTTCACCGAGAACGTCCCCGCCCAGTACGAGTTCGTCATCTCCCGCAACGGCACCGACTTCGACCCCGGCAACCCGCTGAACCGGGTGCTGCGCGGACACAAGCCGGCCGGCGCGAACACGGTGAGCTGGAACGGCAAGGACAACGCTGGCCACAACTTCCCGATCGGCAACAACTACCCTGTCCGGGCACGGCTGCACAACGGCGAGTACCACTTCCCGTTGATCGACGCCGAGAACTCCACCAAGGGCGGCCCGAGCTTCACTTTGCTCAACCCGCCGGGCGGCACCTGCCCGTTCGCGAACACTGCGTGCACGACGGCGTTCTACGACGACCGCGGCTACCACACCGAGGGCAGCGGCGGCGGTGACGTCGGCACCCCGGGTCAGCCGCTGTGCGGTGTCGGGGCGCCGAGCCCGGACCACAGCGACCCCGATACCGGCTACATCAGCACCTCCGCCCAGCGTGCGTACGGCCAGGACAGCGGCGGCAACGCCAACGTGCCCTGCCCGGACCCCGGGCCCGCCCCCGGCAACGTGCTGGGTTCCTTCGGCGACGTGAAGGGCCTGGACACCTGGGTGTTCTACCCGAGCACGACGCTGCTGGCGCCGCTGAACATCATCGGCAGCCCGCCGGCCGCGCCCGTGGCCAACCCGGACTCGGACACGACGCCGGTGAACACCAAGCTTGTCGTGGACGTGACGGACTCGCACAGCGTCCTGCCCAATGACAGCGGCGCCGGCATCACGGTCACCGCGAACACGGCGCCATCGCACGGCACGGTGACGGCCGACGTCAACGGCTCGTACACCTACACCCCGGCGACCGACTACACCGGCCCGGACTCGTACACCTACACGATCACTGACACCTACGGCCGGTCGGCGACCACCACGGTGTCGATCATGGTCACGCCGACGGCCAGCCCGGATTCTGCCCGTACCAAGGAAGCGACGCCGGTCACGCTGGACTCCGCGGCGAACGACCACGGCAAGACCCTCACCGTGACGGCTGTCGACCAGCCGCCGACGGGCCAGGGGACGACGGCGATCGTGGGCGGCAAGGTCGTCTACACGCCGCCGCCGGGCTTTGTGGGCGTCACGACGTTCACCTACACCGTGACCGACGCCAGCGGCCAGACCACGACTGCCGTCGACACGGTGACGGTGTTCGCCGACCCGAAGGCCGTTGACGACTCGGGCTCCGGGCACGCCGGTCAGACGGTGGTCATCGACCCGCTGGCCAACGACACCCCGAGCACCGGCGCGACGTTCGACCCGACCACCCTGCGACTGACCGACCCCAAGACGGGGCACCCCGTCACGAAGGTTTCTTTGCCGGGCAAGGGAACCTTCACCGTCGCGGCCAACGGCAAGGTGATCTTCAAGCCGGTGTACGGGTTCCACGGGCCGACGCCGGCTGTTGGCTACACGGTCACCGACAGCGCCGGCCTCAGGACCGGCGCCAAGATCGTGGTGACCATCGGCCCCGGTCCGTCGGCCAAGCCGGACCACGGCGCCGGCCACGCCGGCGAGACGGTAACCCTTGACCCGCAAGCAAACGACACGCCCAGCAAGGGCGGCGCGACCCTCGTGCCCGGCTCGGTTCGGCTGATCGACCCGACCACGGGCAAGAAGGTCACCTCGGTCACGGTCGCCGGCCAGGGCACCTACACCGTGCACGCCGACGGCACGGTCACGTTCACGCCGGTCAACGGGTTCAGCGGGACCACGACCCCGGTGCATTACGTCGAGGTCGACACGTACGGACAGCGGACCGGATCGACGCTGGACGTGACGATCACGCCGGGACCGGCGGCGGTCAACGACCAGGGGACGACGCCGGAGAACACCCCGGTCGTCATCAACCCGCTGACCAACGACACCCCCAGCCAGGGCGGGGCGACGCTGGACCCGACGACGCTGACGCTGATCGACCCGTCCACCGGCCAGGCGACGAGCACGGTCACGGTTCCCGGCGAGGGCACCTACACCGTGGACAACGGGGTCGTCACCTTCACCCCGGTCGCCGGCTACGTGGGCACGACCACAGCGGTCAGCTACCGGGTGACGGACTCGTACGGGCAGACCGCCGTGGCCACCATCACCGTCGTAGTCCAGCCCAACCTGCCCTACACCGGCTTCAACACGGTCAACGTCGTGGTCTGCGCACTGGTCATGCTCGTTGTCGGAGCGGTGCTGCTGCTCCTGATGCGGCGTCGCGGACCTCGTACCGCCTGACCGGTTCGACGCCGGGAAGCACCGACCGGCCAAAGGTGTTGGCGCCCTGTGGGAAGGTGATGCGTGGACGCAGCAGGATGGCGCACGATGCGTTCGTTCACCCGTGACCCGTCGGTGGGCAAGCAACGCCTCGCCGCGGGCACGGTGAAACGAGTGTGGGGATTCGCGAGACCCTATCGTCGGGCTCTGGCGATCTTCTTGGTGACGGTTGTGCTCGACGCCCTCGTGAGTGTCGCGACACCGTTGCTGTTCCGGTCCCTGCTCGACACGGCGCTGCCGCAGAAGAACCTCGCGATGGTGTACGGGATCGCGTTCGCTGTTGCCGGCCTGGCGGTCGTCGACGCAGGGCTCTCGCTGGCCCAACGGTGGTACTCCTCCCGGATCGGTGAGGGGCTGATCTACGACCTGCGCACGCAGGTCTACGACCACGTCCAGCGGATGCCGATCGCGTTCTTCACCCGTACCCAGACCGGGGCCCTGATCAGTCGGCTCAACAACGACGTTCTCGGCGCGCAGCAGGCATTTACGTCCACTCTGTCCGGTGTCGTCAGCAACGTGATCCTGCTGTCCATCACGATCGTGGTGATGCTCAAGCTGTCCTGGCAGATCACCGTGGTGTCGCTGGTGATCCTGCCGGTGTTCGTGATCCCGGCCAAGCGGGTGGGCACCCGGCTGCAGGCGATCACCCGCGAGTCCTACCAGCTCAACGCGTCGATGAACTCCACGATGACCGAGCGGTTCAACGTCTCCGGAGCCCTGCTGGTCAAGCTCTTCGGCCGTCCGGACGAGGAGGCGGAGTCGTTCTCCAGCCGGGCCGGTCGGGTGCGCGACATCGGGGTGACGTCGGCGATGTACGGCCGGACGTTCTTCACCGCGTTGACCCTGGTCGCGTCGTTGGCGACGGCTGTCGTCTACGGCCTGGGCGGCTACCTCAACATCGAGCACGGGCTGTCGATCGGCACGATCGTCGCCCTGTCGGCACTGCTGGGTCGGCTGTACGGGCCGCTGACCGCCTTGTCCAACGTGCGGGTCGACGTCATGACGGCGATGGTGAGCTTCGAGCGGGTCTTCGAGATCCTCGACCTGCCACCGATGATCGACGAGAAGCCCGACGCGGTAAGCATTCCGGCCCACTCCCGGACCGTGGAGTTCCGGCACGTGCAGTTCCGTTACCCGACAGCGGCCGAGGTGTCGTTGGCCTCGCTCGAGGACGTCGCGGTGCTGGACGCTGCTCCCTCGTACGACGTCCTGCACGACGTGTCCTTCACCGCCGAGCCGGGTCAGCTGGTGGCGCTGGTCGGGCCATCGGGAGCCGGCAAGTCGACGATCTCCCAGCTGCCGACCCGGATGTACGACGTGCAGGCCGGCCAGATCCTCGTTGGCGGCGTCGATGTCCGTGACGCGACCCTGCAGTCGCTGCGCGACTCGATCGGGGTAGTGACCCAGGACGCCCACCTGTTCCACGAGACGATCCGGGCCAACTTGCTGTACGCCAAGCCCGACGCGACCGACGAGGAGCTGCACGAGGCGCTGCGCGCTGCGCACATCCGGGATCTGATCGCCTCGCTGCCCGACGGTCTCGACACGGTCGTCGGCGACCGCGGCTATCGCCTGTCCGGCGGTGAGAAGCAGCGCATCGCCATCGCGCGGCTGCTGCTGAAGGCGCCGGGAATCGTGATCCTCGACGAGGCCACGGCCCATCTCGACAGCGAGTCCGAGGCCAATGTGCAGCGCGCGCTGGCGACGGCACTGGCCGGACGTACCTCGATCGTCATCGCCCACCGGCTGTCCACCGTGCGAGAGGCCGACCAGATCCTCGTGATCGACGGCGGTCGCATCGTCGAGCGCGGAACGCACGAGCAGCTGCTGGCCAGTGCCGGGCTCTACACCGAGCTCTACCGCACCCAGTTCGAGCGTCAGGCCACCGCGGAGATCGCCGAGCTCGCCTAGGTTGGGCCCTGCCGGGTGCGGTCCGGGTCGAACGGGGAGTCGGGGTCGATCCGCTCGAGGATGATCGTGCCGATCTCGTGCAGCGCCGTGACCTGGGCCGGGCTCAGTCCGTCGAAGATCAGCTCGCGCACTCGGGCCGCGTGCCCCGGCGCGGTGGCGACGACCTTGGCCCAACCGCTGTCCGTCAGGACGGCGTTGATGAAGCGTCCGTCGTCGGCGCTCGGCTCGCGCCGGATGAAGCCCTGGCGCTCCAATCGCGTGGCCACGTGGGAAAGTCGCGACATCGAACCGTTGGTCACGATGGCCAGCTGGCTCATCCGAAGGGTGCGGCTGGCGGTCTCGGACAGCATGGCGAGCACGATGTACTCGAAGTGGCTCAGCCCCGCGTCACGCTCGAGCTGGGCGTCGATCGCCCCCGGCAGCCGGATCAGCACGCCGGTCAGGCTCAGCCACGCGGCCCGCTCGTCGGCGTCGAGCCAGCGCGGTTCGTCGGCAGGAGCGGGTGCGGCGGTCACGTCGTCCACGCTACGCCGGTTCGTTGACGCTTCAACCCGTCCACGATTGACCCGGAGTAGCGTCGAACCCAGCCGGTCACGAAAAGAGGCGGGTGTGATGCTCTGGACCGTGTTGACAGGCCTGGTCGCCGTGATGTGCTTCGCGCTCGCCTTCTTCGGGCTGCTGGCCGTGTTCGCCCCGAAGCTGTGCCGCGTGGTGATGGACCCGCGACGCCTGCTGCAGGATCTGCTCAGCGGCCGTCGCCCGCAGGGTCGCCCGATCGAGGTCATCGCCGCTGACCTGCGCCGCGTCCTGGTCGAGCGCGACCGCCTGTCCCGTTCGCGGTCCGAGTGGTACGTGACGCATGACCTGAGGGTCTGCGAGCGCAACCTGCACGACGTGGCCGAGGAAGCCGCCAGGGCCCTGGGCCTCGGTCCCTGCCCGGCGCCGGTCGCCGGCTGGACGACAGTGCACCTCGAGGTCCGCATCCGGGAGCTCGCCGACGCCGGCATGGTGCTGGAGCGCTAGAGACTGCGCAGCATGCCGCCGTCGACCGGCACGACCAGTCCGGTCAGGTAGGACGCCGCGGGGGACAGCAGGAACGCGGCGACTTGGCCGAACTCTTGCGGCGTACCAAGTCTTTTCAACGGAATGTCGTCGACCGGTGGGCTGCCTCCGCCACCCAGGGCACGGATACGCGGCGTGTCCAGTCGGCCGGGGAGCAGGCTCAGGACCCGTACCCCTCTCGGTCCGAGCTCGTCGGCCAGCGTCTTGGCGTACATGGCCAGACCGGGCCGCAACCCGTTGCTGATGGCCAGGTGGGACAGCGGCGACCGTACGGAGGACGAGAGCACCAGGGCGATCGCGCCGCCCTCACCCACAGCAGCCGCCACCGAGCGCGCCAGCCGCACAGCGCCGAGAAACACGGTGTCGAAGGCGTGCTGCCACTGCTCGTCGGAGGCGTCCATCGCAGTGCCCGATGGCGGCCCGCCGACGCTGACGAGGGCACCGTCGAGCCGGCCGAACTGCTCTGTCGCGGTACGGATCAACAGTTCCGGCGTGGCCGGATCACCGTTGTCGGCGACGACCCCGGCCGCGTGGTCGGGGCCGCCGAGAGTCTCGACTGCAGCCGTCACCGATGCCTGGCGGCGCGAGGACACGACCACCCTGGCGCCCTCGTCGACCAGCACCTGAGCAGTCGCGAAGCCGAGGCCGCTGGTGCCGCCGGTGACGAGGTAGACGCGTCCGTCCAGTCCGAGGTCCATCGGCCTAGAGCAGCGAGCGCAGCACGTACTGCATGATGCCGCCGTGCTGGTAGTAGCTCCATTCGCCGGGGGTGTCGATGCGGACCTTGGCTCGGAACTCGCGCCCGTCGGCGATGACGGTCACCTCGCGCGGCGCGGTCTCGGCCCCGGCAAGGCCGGCGACGGAGAACGTCTCCTCGCCGGTCAGCCCGAGCGTCTCGCGGTTCTCGCCCTCGAGGAACTGCAGCGGCAGCACGCCCATCCCGATCAGGTTGGACCGGTGGATGCGCTCGTAGGACTCGGCGATGACCAGGCGTACGCCCAGCAGCGCGGTGCCCTTGGCCGCCCAGTCCCGCGACGAGCCGGAGCCGTACTCCTTGCCTGCCAGCACCACCAGCGGCGTGCCGGCCTCGGCGTAGGCGCGCGACGCGTCGTAGATGGAGACGACCTCGGACGGGTCTGCGCCGGTGAGGAGTCGCGTGACGCCGCCCTCGGTGCCGGGCGCCAGCTGGTTGCGCAGCCGGATGTTGGCGAACGTGCCGCGGACCATGACCTCGTCGTTGCCGCGCCGCGACCCGTACGAGTTGAAGTCTGCGGGTGCGACGCCGTGCTCGGTGAGGTAGCGGCCGGCCGGCGAGTCCTTCTTGATGTTGCCGGCGGGGGAGATGTGGTCGGTGGTGACCGAGTCGCCCAGCAGCAGCAGGACGCGAGCGCCTTCGATGTCGGTGACCGGGGCCGGCTCGCGCTGGATGCCGTCGAAGTACGGGGGCTTGCGCACGTAGGTCGATGCCGGATCCCAGTCGAACACGTCCCCGGTCGGGATCGAAAGTCCTTGCCAGGCAGCGTCTCCAGCGAAGACGTCGGCGTAGTCACGCTCGAAGATGTCCGAGCGCAGCGCCTGTCCGACGACGGTGGAGACCTCGGCCGGCGAGGGCCAGATGTCGTGCAGGTAGACCGGGTTGCCGTCGGCGTCATTGCCCAGCGGGTCGTTCTGCAGGTCGACGTCCATCGAGCCGGCGAGGGCGTAGGCGACGACCAGCGGCGGCGACATCAGGTAGTTCATCTTGACGTCGGGGGAGATGCGGCCCTCGAAGTTGCGGTTGCCGGAGAGTACGGACACGGCGGCGAGGTCGGCCTGGTTGACCGCGGCGGAGATCTCCGGGATGAGCGGGCCGGAGTTGCCGATGCAGGTGGTGCAGCCGTAGCCGACCAGGTTGAAGCCGAGCTTGTCGAGGTAGGGCGTCAGGCCGGCGTTGTCGTAGTAGCCGCTGACCACCTTGGAGCCGGGAGCGAGCGAGGTCTTGACCCACGGCTTGACGGTCAGGCCGTGCTCGACCGCCTTCTTGGCCACCAGAGCAGCGGCGACCATGACGAACGGGTTGGACGTGTTCGTGCACGAGGTGATGGCGGCGATGACGACGGCGCCGTGGTCGATGGTGAAGGTCTGGCCGTCGGACAGCGTCACGGCGGTCGGCGACGAGGGCCGGCCGACCACGCCGGCCAGGGCCGCGTGGTCGTGTGGCTTGCTGTCGCCGTTGCCGGACAGGCTGACGGCCAGCGGGTCCGAGGCAGGGAACGACTCGTCCGCTCCCTCGTCGACGATGCCCTGGATGCTGGCGTGCTCCGCCGGCGCCTGCACGTAGTCGGCGAGCGCCTCACGGAACCGCGGCCCGGACTCGGACAGCGCGACCCGGTCCTGCGGGCGCTTCGGCCCGGCGATCGACGGCACCACGGTGGACAGGTCGAGCTCCACCGTCTGGCTGAACACAGGCTCTGCCGCGGGGTCGTGCCACAGCCCCTGCACCTTGGCGTACGCCTCGACCAGGGCCACCTGGTCGGCGTCGCGCCCGGTGAGGCGCAGGTAGGTCAGCGTCTCCTCGTCGATGGGGAAGATCGCGACGGTGGACCCGTACTCCGGGCTCATGTTGCCGATGGTGGCGCGGTTGGCGAGCGGCACCGACGAGACGCCGGGGCCGTAGAACTCGACGAACTTGCCGACCACCCCGGTCTTGCGCAGGATCTCGGTGATCGTCAGTACGAGGTCGGTGGCGGTCGCGCCCTCTGGCAGCTCGCCGGACAGCTTGAAGCCGACGACCTTGGGGATCAGCATCGATACCGGCTGGCCGAGCATGGCCGCCTCGGCCTCGATGCCGCCGACGCCCCAGCCGATGACGCCGAGGCCGTTGATCATGGTGGTGTGCGAGTCCGTGCCCACGAGCGTGTCCGGGTAGGCCTGCAGGACCCCGCCGACCTCGCGGGTGAAGACGACGCGGGCGAGGTACTCGAGGTTGACCTGGTGGACGATGCCGGTGTCCGGCGGCACGACCCGGAAGTCGGCGAACGCGTTCTGGCCCCAGCGCAGGAACTGGTAGCGCTCCTGGTTGCGCTCGAACTCGAGCTCGGCGTTGCGGGCGAAGGACTCGCGGCCGCCGAAGACGTCGACGATCACGGAGTGGTCGATGACCAGCTCGGCGGGCGCCAGCGGGTTGATCTTGGCCGGATCGCCGCCGAGGTCGACCATCGCCTCCCGCATCGCGGCCAGGTCGACGACGCAGGGGACGCCGGTGAAGTCCTGCATCAGCACCCTGGCGGGGGTGTACTGGATCTCGGTGTCCGGCTCGGCCGCCGGGTCCCATGAGCCCAGCGCGCGGATCTGGTCGGCGGTGACGTTGGCACCGTCCTCCGTACGCAGCAGGTTCTCCAGCAGGACCTTGAGGCTGAACGGCAGCCGGGCGGCGCCGTTGACTCTGTCCAGCCGGAAGATCTCGTACGACGTGCCGGCCACCTCGAGGGTGTCGCGGGCGTCGAAGCTGTTCTTGCTGGCGCTGCTCATGAGACTGCCTCCTGCGCGGATGACGTGGCGTGAGAATCTTCGTCTATCGGTGATCGGGCGTGGACGTTGGGTCGTCTTACGGCCTCTTCGGCCAGGTTGAGCACGGCGGCGGCGTCGGCCACCGCCATCCCCGTCCCCAGGTGCAGGACGAGTCCGTCGAGGACAAGGGACAGGAAGGCAGCCAGGACCTCGACCGGCACGTCGGTGCGAACGGTGCCGGCGTCGCGACCGCGTTCGAGTCGCTCGACGGCGGCCGAGCGCACCGTGCCGAGCCGCTCCTGCCACGCTGCGCTGAAGTCGGCATCGGTGCGCAGCCGGCGGGAGACCTCGAGCTGGACGCCGAGCCAGCCGGAGTCGCGGGCGGGCAGCTCACGCATCACCTGGACGAGGCCCGAGCTGGCCACCACGGCCGCCATCTCCTCGGCGTCCTCGGCGGCGAGCTCCAGGAACAGCGCGTCCTTGTCCTTGAAGTGGTGGAAGATCGCGCCGCGGGACAGCCCGATCTCGCGCTCGAGCACCCGTACGGTGGCACCCTCGTACCCGTGCTGGGCGAACGCCCGCCTGGCACCGTCGAGGATCTGCCGGCGCGTGGCCAGCAGTCGCTCGGCACTCACCTTGGGCATAAGGGTCACGCTAGCAAACCGTACGTCCGTCTTGCAACAGACAGCCTCGCCAGCGTCAAGTCTCCGCGGTTCAGTCGAAGGTGATCACGCTGCGCGCGCCGAGGCCCATGCCCATCCGGTCGAACGCGTCCTCGATGTCGTCGAGGCCGATCCGGTCGGAGATCAGCGCCTGCAGGTCCAGGCGTCCGGCGTAAGCGTGCTCGATCAGGATGGGGATGTCGACGGCGGGGTCGGCCGACCCGTACAAGCAGCCCTGCAGCGAACGTCCGAAGTAGGCCAGCTCGAGGGCGTTGAACCCGACCGTGTCGTCACGGGAGCCCATGCCGACGATGGTGGTACGGCCGCCGCGGCGGGTGCTGGCCCAGGCGGTGCGTATCGCGTCGCTGCGCCCCACGCACTCGATCGCGTGGTCGACACCGCGCCCGCCGGTGAGCTCGCGCATCGTGGCGACGAGGTCGGCACCGGTCGCGAGCACGTGGGTGGCACCGAGCTCGCGCGCCATCGCGTCCTTGGTCGAGGACGGATCGACGGCGATGACTTGCGAGGCGCCGGCGATCCGGGCTCCTTGCACGGCCGACAGCCCGATCCCGCCGAGTCCGAAGACCGCGACCGTCTCGCCCGGCTGAACGGCGGCGCTGTGCAGGACTGCTCCGACGCCGGTGATGACGGCGCACCCGAGCAACGCGGCGGTCTCCAGCGGCAGGTCCTCGGGGAGCCGGACCACCGCTCGCTCGCTGACCAGGGTCTCCTCGGCAAAGGCGGCCACGCCCAAGCCGGGGTAGAGCGGCAGTCCGTCCTTGCTCGTCGCGTACGGGCGAGCCGCCGCATCGCCGGCGCGTTCGCACAGCCAGGTCTCGCCCTTGACGCAGAACCAGCACTCGCGGCACGGCGGTGACCAGACCAGCAGCACGTGGTCCCCGGTCGCAACGCTGCTCACGCCGTCGCCGACCTCGACCACGACGCCTGCGCCCTCGTGACCCAGCACCGCAGGCACGGCTTGGCGCAACGTGCCTCTGGCCAGCGACAGGTCGGAGTGGCAGACCCCCGCAGCGCTCAGCCGGACCCGCACCTGGCCGGGCGCCGCGTGCGGCAGGTCGATGTCCTCGACCCGCAGCGGAGTCCCGATCTCGCGGAGCACAGCTGCCCTGATCAACTCGACCTCCCCGTGCGCTCGGTCCGCGACGTCGTAGCGTCGTAGCGGTGATGCGCCTTTCCACCGACCCTAGCCCCGATGACGAGGTCATCCGTACCGTCCGCGGCTGGCTGACCGAAGCCCGCACGATCACGGTGCTCACCGGGGCAGGCATCTCGACCGACTCCGGCATCCCCGACTACCGCGGCCCGCAGGGCCTGTGGCGCCGCGATCCGGACTCGGCCCGCACGCTGATGTCAGGGCGCTACCGCGACGACGAGGAGCTGCGGCGCCGGGCCTGGGCCAACCGGGCCGGCCACGGCGCGTGGACCGCGCAGCCCAACTCCGGGCACCGGGCACTGGTCGAGCTGGAGGGGTCGGGGCGGCGCACTGCGATCGTCACGCAGAACATCGACGAGCTGCACCAGCGGGCCGGCTCCTCGACGGTGATCGAGCTGCACGGCACCCTGTTCCGATCGCGCTGTCTCGACTGCGGAGCGCAGACCCCGATGGAGGAGCAGCTCGATCGGGTACGGGCCGGTGACCCCGACCCGCGCTGCCTCGTCTGCGGCGGTTTGCTCGGCTCGGCGACCGTGGGCTTCGGCCAGCCGTTGGACCCGGAGACGTTGTCGGCGGCGCGCGAGGCTGCGGCCAGCTGCGACGTGTTCCTGGTGCTCGGGTCGTCGTTGCGGGTGCAGCCAGCGGCCGGCTTGTGCCGGGTGGCCGTCGGCTCCGGTGCCCTGCTGGTGGTGGTCAACGCCGACCCGACCCCGTACGACAGCCTCGCGGACGCGGTGCTGCGCGAACCGATCGGCGACGTGCTGCCGCTGCTGCTGCCGGCGGGCTAGTAGCCGCCGGGGCGTCCCGCCCGGTAGTGACGTCGGCGACCGCGCATCATGAAGAACGCGACGAACAGGAACACCGGCGGAAAGCCGTGAGTGATCGCGGCCACCGAGGCGCCGATCAGGATCAGCATCACGATGGGGAACAGCGGGAAGAATCCGTGCCCCTGGTGCTGGTGCTGCACTGCGTGGCCGGTCGGTCCGGTCGGCACAGCCGGCTGATGGCCGGGCAGGTCGGCGAACAGCGGCTCGAGGTCGGCACCGGTCTTGGCGGCGTAAGCGGCGGCGAGCCGGGAGTCGAACTCGGAGTGGTCGAGCCGACCGGCGGCGAAGTGCCCCGAAAGCTCGTCGGCCGCACGGTCGCGTTCGAGGTCCCCGATTCTCAGCTCCGTCATGATGCTCACCTCGCGCGCTCGCGTCGTAATGATGTAATCGCAGTCTGCCTCCCCGGTCCGGTCGCGGCAAGCGGTCTGCGGAGTGTCGCACCGAGTGCTTACTCTCGGTGGGTGCCTGCCGCTCGCCGTACCCTCACCTGCCTTGCCGTGCTGGCTGCCCTGACTACCGGGCTGAGCGGTTGCAAGTACGGCGCTGCCCTGGGCAAGCGCGAGTGGGTGGTGATCTTCAAGCCGGGCGCCAGCCAGGAGCAGCACAAGCAGGTGCTGGCCGCGTGCAGCGGCATCGCCCACGTCGACCCCGAGCCGATCGGGACCGGCACGTTGGTCTCGGAACGGCTGAGCAACGTCCGGTTCCGCGTCGACAAGGCTAGCGACGGCGACCTGGCCAAACTGTCCATCTGCCTCGGCCAGGACAAGTTCAAGGCGATCGTCCAGAGCTACGACCAACCGGACACCAGCCACTGATGCGCGCGCGTCCGGTCATCCTGCACCTCGACCTCGACGCGTTCTTCGCCGCGGTGGAGCAGCGGGACAAGCCGTCGCTGCGCGGCAAGGCGGTGGTGGTCGGCGGCACCGGCCCCCGTGGCGTGGTCTCGACCTGCAGCTACGAGGCGCGCCGGTACGGGATCCACAGCGCCATGTCCGGCGCCGAGGCTCGTCGTCGCGCCCCCAACGCCGCCTTCCTCAGCCCCCGGTTCGGCGCCTACCGGATGGCGTCGGACATCGTCATGGCGGCGCTGCGCGAGCTGTCGCCGCTGGTCGAGCCGCTGTCGTTGGACGAGGCCTACGTCGACCTGTCCGCCGGCGACTTCGGCGACCTCGGACCGCAGGCAGTACACGCCATTGCGTCGCAGCTGCGTGCTGTCATCAAGGCGCGGACCTCGCTGGTGGCCTCGGTCGGGGCCGGCACCTCCAAGCTGGTCGCGAAGATCGCCTCCGACCTCGACAAGCCGGACGGGCTGCTGGTGGTGCCGCCCGGCGACGAGCTCGCGGTGCTGCACGCCCTGCCGGTGACCCGGCTGTGGGGCGTCGGCCCGGCGACGGCCCAGCGACTGCAACGGATCGGGGTCGCCACGGTCGCCGAGCTGGCCGCCATCCCGGTCGACGAGCTGATCGGCGTGGTCGGTCAGTCGGTCGGCAGCGGTCTCGCGGCGCAGGCCAGGGCGCAGGACGACCGGCCGGTGGTCGCGGACCGCGAGACCAAGTCGGTCGGTGCTGAGGAGACGTTCGACACCGACGTCGTCGACCAGGTCCGGCTGCGGGACGAGCTCGACCTGATGGCGAGTCGCACGGCCCGGCGGCTGCGGGGCTCTGGCCACTCCGGCCGTACGGTCACCCTCAAGGTGCGGCTGCACGACTTCCGTACGGTCAACCGGTCCCAGACGTTGCCCGGCGGCACCGATGACGAGGCCGTCATCCGCCGGGTCGTCCGCACGCTGTTCGCCGAGGTCGACGTCAGCGGCGGCGTGCGGCTGCTCGGGGTGGCGGTGTCGGGGCTGTCCGACCACGTCCAGGACGAGCTGCCCGACCTCGTACCCGAGGCCGTCGTGGCACCGGTCCGGATCAGCGCAGCTGTCACGTCTCCGGCGGTGCACTCCCGCGGCTGGGCGGCAGGCATCGACGTCGAGCACGAGGAGTACGGCCGCGGCTGGGTTCAGGGATCCGGCGTCGGCCGGGTGACGGTGCGGTTCGAGGGCGCCCACACCCCGCCGGGACCGATCCGCACCTTCGCCGTGGACGACCCAGCTCTGGTCGAGGCCGAGCCGGTGCCGTTCGTCCCGCTCGAGAGTGCCTCGCTGTAACTACTGCGCCGCCGGTTCGAACGGGTCGACCCGGCGCAGGAAGCCGCGGACCTCGAGGTGCTGCGAGAGCGACTCGCGGTGGTCGTCGCAGGCGAGCCATTGCTTCTCCCGGTCGGGAGTGTGCAACCGGGGGTTGTTCCAGATCAGGATCCAGAGCGCCGGCTTGCCGCAGCCCTTGGCGGAACAGATGGTCATCGCCAGATCCTAAAGAAGCGGTGCCGGGCGACCACGGGGGCAGGCACCCGGCACCGCTTCGCTCGCACTGATGTCGGGGGATCACCAGCGCGATCGAGGGCGATGCTACATGGATCCCTGTATCGTTGCGAGTGCAACACAGCAACAAAGATGTCACGAGCGGCGACGACTTTCTGGCCGCCCGGAAACGTACGACGGCCCTCCGGTCGGGGGTCCGGAAGGCCGTCGGCTCAGGGGTGTTTCAGCTAGCGGGCGATGGCCAGCGGAGCGGCCTTGCCGCGGCCGGCGCGCTCGCCGGCGGGGGCCAGCATCGGCAGCAGCATCGAGATGTCGAGGAACGAGATCTCGGCGCGCAGCGAGTCCGACATCCGCGAGAAGCCCAGCCGGGCACCGGTGTCGACGGCCCAGGCGCCAGCGGCCAGCAGCACGGCGAGGGCCTCGTCGTCGACGCTCGTCACGCCGTTCGCGTCGATGATGACGTCGTCGCAACCCGCGGGGCGAGTAGCCAGCAAGGCGCCGCGCAGTGCCGGGAGGGAGCCCGCGCCGAGCGCGCCGTTGAGCTGGATCAGCATGCCGTCGTCGGTGACAACGGTGCTGACATCGACTGCGGCGAACGTGGGGTTCGACATGGCGGGTACCTCCGGCGCGACTTCCTGGTTGACACAAGGTTCATCGTCCCCGGCCCGATCTGCTCGCAGGTCCGCTGGGAGGCTCTTTCCGGGTCGATTCGAACGCCCAGGCGGCCCCTCGCAGCTCGGGCTGCGGGTGCATGTCCGCTGGGCCGAACGGCGCATGTGGCAGACTTCCCCCGCGATCAACCCGTCCGACCCGTCACGACCCATCCTTCACGAGCAAGAGGTGTGCCTTGGTGAGCCGTTCCGTTCTCGTCACCGGCGGCAGCCGCGGTATCGGCCTGGCCGTCGCCCGTGCCTTTGCTGCTCAGGGGGACAAGGTCGCGGTGACCTACCGGGGCAGCGCAGCGCCGGAGGATCTTTTCGCGGTACGGATGGATGTCACCGATCCAGCGTCCGTGGACGAGGCGTTCAAGGCGGTCGAGGCTGAGCACGGTCCGGTGCAGGTGCTGGTCGCCAACGCCGGCATCACCAAGGACACGCTGCTGCTGCGGATGGACGAGGACAGCTGGAACGACGTGGTCGGGACCAACCTGACCGGGTCCTACCGCGTGGTGAAACGGGCGGCCAGCGGCATGCTACGGGCGCGGGCCGGCCGGATCATCTTCATGTCCTCCGTCGTCGGCCTGTCCGGCTCGGCTGGGCAGACCAACTACGCGGCGAGCAAGTCCGGCCTGGTCGGACTGGCTCGCTCGATCGCCCGCGAGCTCGGCTCGCGCGGCATCACGGCCAACGTGGTCGCACCCGGCTTCGTCGACACCGACATGACGGCCGAGCTCACCGAGGCTCGCCGTGAGGAGATCCTGCGCTCCGTACCACTCGGGCGCTACGCCAGCCCCGAGGAGGTGGCCGGTGTCGTCACCTTCCTGGCAAGCGACGCGGCTGCCTACATCACCGGTGCCGTCATCCCGATCGACGGCGGTCTAGGAATGGGACATTAGGAATGGGACACAGATGAGTGGTCTGCTGGAAGGCAAGCGCATCCTGGTCACCGGGGTGCTGACCGACGCGTCGATCGCGTTCGGCGTGGCCAAGGTGGCGCAGGAGCAAGGGGCGCAGGTCGTCCTGACCTCGTTCGGCCGGGCCATGTCGATCACCACCCGCATCGCCGGGCGGCTGCCCCAGCCGGCACCGGTGATCGAGCTGGACGTCACCGACGAGGAACAGCTGGCCTCCCTCGCCGGACGGCTGGGCGAGCACGTCGACGGCCTCGATGGCGTGCTGCACGCGATCGGGTTCGCCCCGCAGAGCTGTCTCGGCGGCGGCTTCCTCGAGGCGCCGTGGTCCGACGTGTCGACCGCCGTCCATGTCTCCACCTACTCGCTGGCCTCGTTGGCCAAGGCGACGCTGCCACTGCTGACGCCCGGCTCCTGCATCCTCGGGCTGGACTTCGACGCGACGGTCGCGTGGCCGGCGTACGACTGGATGGGCGTGGCCAAGGCCGGCCTCGAGTCGTGCTCGCGCTACCTCGCCCGCGAGCTCGGCGGTCAGGGCATCCGGGTCAACCTCGTCGCAGCCGGACCGCTGCGCACGATGGCGGCCAAGAACATCCCCGGCTTCAATGCGTTCGAGGACGTGTGGGCCGGCCGGGCGCCGCTCGGCTGGGACCTCACCGACACGTTGCCGGTCGCCAAGTCCTGCGTCGCCCTGCTGTCGGACTGGTTCCCGTCGACGACCGGCGAGATCGTGCACGTCGACGGCGGAGTGCACGCCGTCGGTGCCTGACCGGTCTCTGTGCTAGTGGTCGAGGTCCACCGGCGCCTCGGCCGAGGTCAGGTCGACGGTACGAGGTGCCGGGCGGGGCAGGCGTACCTCCACGCTGACCCAGCCCGGCGTTGACCTCACGTTCAGCGACCCCGACGACACCTCGACCAGCCGGCGCACGACGTACAAGCCGATGCCGGCTCCCTCGTACGGACGGGTGCTGGAGCTGTCCTGCTGGGTGAACGGCTCGAACAGCGCGGCGAGGGTCTCTGCGTCGATGCCCTGGCCCTCGTTGGCGACGGTCACGACGATGTCGCCGCCGTCGTAGCCGGCGGCGATGATCGCTCGGGAGCCCTGCTGGGCGTGAATCACAGCGTTGGTGAGCAGGTTGGACAGGATCTGGTGCAGGGCCGCCGGCTCGATCCTGGCCTCCAGATCCGGGGCGATGGCTACCACGATCGGTTCGGTGCGCAGCGGATGGGCGGCTTCGACAGTGGCGACGACGTCGGTGGCGATCCGGTGCACGTCGGCGACGGCATGCTGGTCGGGTGAACGCGCTTCCGCGGCGGTCAGCATGTTCTCGAGCAGTCTGCCGAGTCGTTCGGCGTTGGCGATGACTGCGTCGAGGATGGTGTCCGTTCGCTGCCGATCGAGCTTGTCCCCGTGCTTGCGCAGGGTCAGCGCGGCCCCCTGGATCGCCGTCAGCGGGGTACGGAACTCGTGCGAGATCGTGGCCAGCAGGTCCTCGCGGGTGGCCTGCAGTCGCCGCAGCTGCTCCGCGGCCGGGTCCGTACCCGGGCGCAGCCACCAAGCTCCGACAGCGGTGATCACGAACAGGATGCCGGCCAGAGCCGCCTCGAGCGGCTGCCCGGTCACGATGCCGGCCACCACGAGCACCAGCAGCCCCGCCAGCAGGAGCCCGACCAGCACCCTCGCCGGACGCAGCTGGGCACGGGATATCGCCATGTGATCAACAGTGCCGCATCCGGGAGCCGTCAGCCATGGCCCAATCGGGCGACTTTGACAAAGCGGACATTGGCAACCCGGACTTTGGTCGGCGTGGCCGGGAATAGGTTCCGGGGGAGGGCAGTTACTTGAAGCAGCAACTACTTGGTTGCAAACGCAAATACCTCATCTTGGGAGATGCCATGACCACCACGCTTCTGTCCCAGCTCGCCGGCGACTGGGACCTGGACCCCGCTCACACGGGCCTTCGATTCTCCGCGCGCCACGCGATGGTGGCGACCGTGCGCGGGAGCTTCAAGGCCTTCTCCGGCTCGCTGCACTTCGACGCTGACGACGCGTCCAAGGCCACGGCCGAGGTCACGATCGACACTGCGAGTGTCGACACCGGTGTGCAGGGCCGTGACGACCACCTGAAGTCGGCTGACTTCCTCGAGGTCGACAAGTACCCGACCATCTCGTTCGTCACCACCGAGGTCAAGCAGCTCGACGACGAGACCTACACCCTGACCGGCGACCTGACCATCCGTGAGGTCACCAAGCCCGTGACGCTGACCGTCGAGAGCCTCGGCCTCAGCGCCGACCCGTGGGGCAACACCCGCGCCGGGTTCGAGGGCCAGGGCGAGATCAAGCGCAAGGACTGGGGCCTGGAGTGGAACGCCGCGCTCGAGACCGGCGGCGTTCTGGTCAGCGACAAGGTCAAGCTGATCCTGGACGTCTCCGCGGTCAAGCGCGTCGCCTGATCCAATCCGGCCTGAGCCCATCCGGCTCGACCCATCGGGCAGGTGGACCGACCACGCTGGCATCATGGCCCGCGTGTCCTACTCCGCGATGACTCTCCCCACCGGAGTAGCCGTCGGACTTGCTCTGGACGCCGCGATCGGTGACCCCCACCGGGGTCATCCGGTCGCGGCGTTCGGCATTGCGGCCGCGGCGTTGGAGCGCCGGATGTGGCGGGACGACCGCCTGGCCGGTGCTGCCTTCACCTGCGTCGCTGTCGGGGTGCCGCTGCTCGCGGCAGGTTCGGCGTTGTTGTGGGGGCGATCCTTTCTGCCGCGGGTGGCGCTGACCGCTGGTGCAACGTGGGCCGTCGTCGGCGGCACCACGCTGGGCCGCGAGGCTCGGGGCATCGGCTCGGCGCTGGTCGCCGGTGACGTCGAGGAAGCTCGGGTACGGCTGCCGGCGCTGGTCGGCCGCGACCCGGCCTCGTTGTCGCCCGGCGAGATCGCCAGGGCTGTCGTGGAGTCGGTGGCGGAGAACACGTCCGATGCCGTCGTCGCCCCGCTGGTGTGGGGCGCGCTGGCCGGCGTACCCGGCATGGTCGCCTATCGCGCGATCAACACCTTGGACGCGATGGTCGGGTACCGCTCCGAGAGGTACGAGCAGTTCGGCTGGGCGGCTGCGCGTCTGGATGACGCAGCCAACTGGCTGCCGGCGCGGCTCACCGGCTGGCTCGTCGTGGCTCTCGCGCCCTACGTCGGCGGTGACGTGAGGGAGACGGCTGCGGTGCTGCGCCGCGACGGCGCTGCGCACCCGAGTCCCAACTCCGGCCGGTGCGAGGCTGCTTTCGCCGGCGCGCTCGGGGTGACCCTCGGCGGTCGCAACGTCTACGCCGGGCGGGTCGAGGAACGTCCGCTCATGGGCTCGGGGCGTGCGGTTGTCGTCGAGGATGTCGAGCGCGCCGTACGACTGTCGACCCTTGTCTCCCGTACCGCTGGCGCGCTTGCGGTTGCCGTGATGGTGGGCCGCGCGGTTCGGCGCCGGACGTGAGCGGGTTGCTGCTGGTCGCCGGCACCACCTCGGATGCCGGAAAGTCCGTGGTGACCGCGGGGTTGTGCCGATGGCTGGCCCGCGAGGGGATGCGGGTGGCGCCGTTCAAGGCACAGAACATGTCGAACAACTCGGCTGTCACGCCCGATGGCGCCGAGATCGGCCGGGCGCAGGCGATGCAGGCGGCGGCTGCCGGGGTCGACCCCGAAGCCGCGATGAATCCCGTACTCCTCAAGCCCGGCAGCGATCGGGTCAGCCACGTGGTGGTGATGGGCCAGCCGGTGGCCGAGGTCGATGCGTTGGGCTACCGCGAGTGGAAGCCCAGGCTGCTCGAGGTTGCGCTGGAAGCGCTGGCGGACCTGAGGTCCCGGTTCGACGCGGTGATCTGCGAGGGCGCCGGTTCGCCGACGGAGATCAACCTGCGGTCGACCGACATCGCGAACATGGGCCTGGCCAGGGCGGTGTCGATGCCGGTCGTCGTGGTCGGCGATATCGACCGTGGCGGCGTTTTCGCCGCGCTGTACGGGACTCTCGCACTGATGCCTGCGTCGGACCAGGCACTCGTCGCGGGGTTCATCGTGAACAAGTTCCGTGGCGACGCCCGACTGCTGGCGCCCGGGCTGGACCAGCTGCACGCGCTGACCGGCCGGCCGGTGCTGGGGGTCCTGCCGTTCCTCAGCGGGGTGCAGGTCGACGTGGAGGACAGCCTCGGGCTCGACGTCGACCGTGGGCCGGGGCTTCCGCCGGTGGGTGAGGACGTGCTCAGGGTTGCTGTCGTACGGTTGCCGCGCGTCTCGAACTTCACCGATATCGACGCCCTGGGCTGCGAGCCGGGCGTGGCCGTGCGGATGGTCACGTCGGCCGCGGAGCTTGCCGACGCTGACCTGGTGGTGCTGCCGGGTACGCGTACCACCGTCGCCGACCTGGCCTGGCTGCGCTCGCGTGGGCTGGACGTGGCCCTGGCTCGACGTGCGGCCGCGGGGCTGCCGGTGCTGGGCATCTGCGGCGGCTACCAGATGCTCGGCGGGTCGATCCGCGACGAGGTGGAGTCGTCGGCTGGACTCGTACCCGGGCTCGGGCTGTTGCCGGTGGACACGGTGTTCGCCGAGTCCAAGGCGCTCGGCCGTCCGACGGGAGTGTCGGTCGATGGTGACCCGGTGAGTGGGTACGAGATCCATCACGGTCGGATCAGGGTGTCCGACGGTGAGCCGCTGTTCGTCTCCCTCGCAGGCGAACCGGAGGGCTGCCGCTCCGGACAGGTGTGGGGGACCGTGTGGCACGGCGTGCTCGAGAACGACGCGTTCCGCCGCCGCTTCCTTGCCTCGGTCGCCGGTGCCGTCGGAAAGCGTTGGCTGCCAGGCGATGTGGCTTTCGCGGACGTGCGCGAGGACCGGCTCGATGCTCTGGGTGACCTGGTCGCCGACAACTTGGACCGCGACTTTGTGCTGCGGCTGATCGAAGGCGGGGCGCCGTCCGCGTTGCCGTTTGTGGCTCCGGGGACGCCCGAGTAGCCCTGGTGCTGTGGACAAGTGGCTTCCGCGGAAGCCACTTGTCCACAGGCCGATTGGCTCATCCAACGGCGTCCGCGCGAAGTGTCACACCTTCTCTCTAGGTTGGTTGCAAGGACCGACGAGGGGATCGTTCGATGACGGAAACCGTTGCAGGGCAGGGAAAGTCGACTCGCGAGACTGGTGCCGGCGAGCGCCCGCTGCCGGAGCTGGAGGCCGACCTGCTGGCACTTGCCAGCGACCTGGCGGCGGCGGAGTGCCGCTGGCTCCAGATGGTGGAAGAGTTCGACCGGCGTGAGGGCTGGGCCGGCTTCGGGGTCCTGTCCTGCGCCCACTGGCTGTCCTGGCGATGCGGTCTGAGCCTTACCACGGCGCACGAGAAGGTACGCGTCGCCCGTGCCTTGCGCACGTTGCCCGCAGTCCTGAAGGCGTTCGAGAGCGGCGAGCTGAGCTACGCCCGGACCAGGGCGATCGTCAGGGCGGCAACGCCCGAGAACGAGGAGCACCTGGTCGAGTTGGCGCGACACTCGACCGGTGCCCAGCTGGAGAAGATCGTGCGGGCAACCGTGGGAGTGCGCAAGCTCGACGAGGTCAAGGAGCGGGCCGCTCAGTGCTACGTGCACTCGCACTGGGAGGACGACGGTTCGCTGGTCTTCCGGGCGCGGCTGGGCCCCGAGCAGGGTGCGGCGCTGCTGAAGGCGATCGACGCAGCGCAGGCCGCTGACTGGCGCGCGGAAGGGGACAGCGACGAGGTCGACGAGGGCGACGCCAACGAGGTCGACGCTCACGTGCCCGACGTGGCGGGGGACAGGACGGGCGGCGCGGAGGTCGACACGGAAGGCAGTCACGTCGTGGCCAATGCCTCTGTTGCCAGCGAGCCGGCCCTCCACGAACACCCGCCCGCGACCAGGGAGGAGCGGACTCTCAGCCGGGTCGAGGCGCTGGTCACCGTGGCCGAGGCCTACCTCGCTGGGCAGGCGCCGGTGGCGGGCGCTGACGTCTATCAGGTCGTCGTGCACGTCCGCGACGACGCCCCGCCGCACGTGGAGGACGGACCCGCGCTGCCGACCGAGACCGCACTGCGGCTGGCGTGTGACTCCTCCGCCTACTGCGTCCATCGGGGACCGCGCGGTCAGGTGCTCGATGTCGGGCGCAAGACACGCCGGATCCACTCGGCGCTGCGCAAGGCGCTGTGGCTGCGGGATGGCGGTTGTCGTTTCCCCGGCTGCCAACGCACTCGCCGGGTGGACGCCCATCACGTCCGGCATTGGTTGCACGGCGGTCCCACGGCGCTGCACAACTTGGTCCTTCTCTGTCGCAGGCACCATGGCAGCGTCCATGACGGTGGGTTCGGTCTCGTCATGGGCGCGGACGGGCAGCCGATCTTCACATTGCCGGACGGTTCAGCGTTTCCCGAGGTGCCGGCGCTCGGACGCTCGACCGCCGATCCAGCGAGCTGGCACCGGGTGCCGGTGGTCGCCCGAGCCGTCGACAGCCGGTGGCTCGGCGACCGGATGGACCTGGTCGCCGCCGTCGACTCCGTGCTGAGAGCGAAGCCCGCGCGGCAACCGGGTACCGGCACAGACATCCGGACAGGGCCGTCGGTGCCGCCGCAACGCGCGGCTAGAGTGACGGAGCCAACATGACGCCCGCGAGGGAACCCGGTGCAAGTCCGGGGTGGTCCCGCCACTGTGACCGGCTCAGCGCTGCTGGGTCGGAAGCCAGGACGCTCGCGCCGTCATCCGTCCTACCCGGGGCGCGGACCCCGGAGGAGGTCATCGACCATGCTCCTGCTGTCCACCGCCGACACCGACCTGCTCGCCGCACGGGCCGCTGAGCCCCTGCTGCCGGACGAGCTGCGCCCGCTGCGGATCGCCAACCCGATCGCGCTGACGGATGCCGAGGTTGCTGACCTCGTCAACGGAAGCGACGTCGTTCTCGTACGCCTGCTCGGCGGTCGTGGCGCCTGGAGCGACGGCTTCGAAGCCCTCCGCCGAGCCTGTGCGGGCGCGCGCATCCCGCTGGTAGCGCTGGGCGGCGAGGCTTCGCTGGATGCTGAGCTGACCGGGCTGTCGACGGTGGCGTCGGGTGTGGTGACCCAGTCGGCTGCTTACCTCGCCGAGGGTGGCCCGGCCAACGTGGCGTCGCTGCTGCGCTTCCTGTCCGACACGCTGCTGCTGACCGGGCATGGTTTCGACCCGCCCATCACGACTCCGTTGTACGGGGTTCACGGCGCGCGTGCGTCCGATCCGGCGCGGCCCACCGTGGGCGTCGTGTTCTACCGGGCGCACGAGCTGAGCGGCAACATCGGCTTCGTCGACGTGCTGTGCGACGGCATCGAGGCCAAGGGTGGCAACGCCCTGCCGGTGTTCGTGCCGTCCCTGCGCCCCGACGCCGACGGTCGGATCGAGGCGGTCGAGCAGCTTTTGGTGGGCAAGGTCGACGCCCTCGTCATCACCGTGCTGGCCAGCGGCGGCTCGAACGCCGGTGACACCGAGACGTGGGACGCCGGCGCCCTCGCGGCTCTCAACGTGCCTCTCGTACAAGGACTGTGCCTGACCTCGTCCCGCGAGCAGTGGGCCGACTCCGACGCTGCGATCTCGCCGCTCGACGCGGCGATGCAGGTGGCCATCCCGGAGTTCGACGGCCGGCTGATCTCGGTGCCGTTCTCGTTCAAGGAGGCCGGGCCGGACGGGATTCCGGTTTACGTTGCCGACGCCGAACGGGCCGCGCGCGTTGCCGGCATCGCCACCCGACTGGCCGCTTTGAGGCGAAAGTCCAACGCTGACAAGAAGATTGCGTTGGTCCTGTCCTCCTACCCGACCAAGCACGCAAGGGTCGGCAACGCGGTCGGCCTGGACACCCCGGCCAGCGCAGTGGTGCTGCTCAAGGCCATGCGGGCCGCGGGCTACGACGTCGGCGAGTTCCCCGAGGACTCCGACGAGCTGATCCACACCCTCATCGCTGCAGGCGGGCATGACGTCGAGTGGCTGACCGAGGCCCAGCTCGCCGGCAACAAGGCACGGGTGCCGCTGACGACCTACACGAGCTGGTTCGCCGAGCTGCCCGAGACGTTGCGCGAGGGAATGCTGTCGACGTGGGGCGAGCCGCCGGGTGGGCTGTACGTCGACAACGGCGACATCGTGGTCGCCTGCCTGCAGTTCGGCAACGTGGTGCTCGCTATTCAGCCACCCCGCGGTTTCGGTGAGAACCCGATCGCGATCTATCACGACCCGGCGCTGCCGCCGAGCCATCACTACCTCGCCGCTTACCGCTGGCTCGAGCACGAGTTCGGCGCCGACGCGGTCGTGCACCTGGGCAAGCACGGAACGCTGGAATGGCTGCCGGGCAAGGGGCTGGGGCTGTCCGCCGGGTGCGCCCCCGACGCTGTTCTCGGTGACCTGCCGCTGTTCTACCCTTTCATCGTCAACGACCCCGGCGAGGGCACGCAGGCCAAGCGCCGTGGGCACGCCACGATCGTCGACCACCTGGTGCCGCCGATGGCGCGGGCGGACACGTACAACGAGCTGGCCAAGCTCGAGCAGCTGCTCGACGAGCACGCCAGCGTCGCGGCGCTCGACCCGGTCAAGCTGCCGGTGATCCGGGCGCAGATCTGGGAGCTGGTCACCGCCGCTCAGCTGCACCACGACCTGCACGTCGACGAGGTGCCCGCCCAGGAGGACTTTGACGAGTTCATCCTGCACATCGACGGATACCTCTGCGAGATCAAGGACGTCCAGATCCGCGACGGGCTGCACATCCTCGGCGGCGCTCCCGAGGGCGAGGCGCTGGTCAACCTCGTGCTCGGGATTCTGCGGGCCGAGCAGACCTGGGCCGGCGACGGGGGAGCGGTGCCGGGGCTTCGCCGCGCGCTGACCCGTTTGGTCGGGCTCGACGAGAAGACGCTGCTCGCCGAGCCGGGAGCCCAGATTGCCGTACCAGCAAGGCTTTCCGCTCTCGCCGACGGTCCGGCGCGCACAGCAGCCGACGCCGTCGACCTGATCGAGGCGGTCGCCCGCAGGCTGGTCGAGGGTCTGCACGACGCCGGCTGGGACCCGTACAAGGTGCCGGTCGTCGTTGAGGAGATCCTCGGCGACCAGCCGCCTGAAGTCCTGCAGGTGCTGACGTTTGCCGCCACCGAGGTGGTGCCGCGGCTGGCCAGCACCACCGACGAGATCGACAACCTGCTGCACGGACTGAACGGCGGCTACGTCCCGGCCGGTCCGAGCGGCTCGCCGACGCGCGGGCTCGTCGGGGTGCTGCCGACGGGACGCAACTTTTACAGCGTCGACCCCAAGGCGATCCCGTCCCGGCTGGCCTGGACGGTGGGCGTTGCGCTGGCCGAGTCGTTGATCACGAGGTACCGCGAGGACAACGACGGCGCCTGGCCGCAGTCGGTCGGCCTCGTGGTCTGGGGCACCTCAGCCATGCGTACGGCCGGTGACGACATCGCGGAGATCCTGTGGCTGCTGGGATGCCGGCCGGTCTGGGACGAGGCGTCTCGTCGGGTCAGCGGCTTCGAGGTGGTCCCGTACGACGAGCTGCAGCGACCCCGGATCGACGTCACGGTCAGGATCTCCGGATTCTTCCGTGACGCCTTCCCGCACGTGGTCCAGCTCATCGACGATGCAGTCACGGCCGTTGCCGGTCTCGACGAGCCGGACGAGCGCAACTTCGTCGCAGCGCATGCCAGAGCCGACGCTCGGGACCACGGTGACTGGCGCCGGGCGACCACGCGGGTGTTCGGGTCGAAGCCGGGGGCATACGGCGCCGGCCTGCTGCCGCTGATCGACAGCCGCGACTGGCGCACGGACAAGGACCTCGCCGAGGTCTACGCCGTGTGGGGCGGCTACGCCTACGGCCGTGGCCTGGACGGACGCGAGGCCCGGACCGACATGGAGGCCGTCTACCGCAGAGTGGCTGTGGCGGCGAAGAACCAGGACAACCGCGAGCACGACATCGTTGACTCCGACGACTACTTCCAGTACCACGGCGGCATGGTCGCGGCCGTGCGGGCGCTCACCGGCGAGAGCCCGGCTGCCTATGTCGGCGACTCGGCCACCCCGGACGCGGTCAAGACCCGTACCCTCGCCGAGGAGACCAAGCGGGTGTTCCGCGCCCGAGTGGTCAACCCGCGCTGGATCGCCGCGATGCAGCGGCACGGCTACAAGGGAGCGTTCGAGATGGCCGCGACGGTGGACTACCTGTTCGGCTACGACGCCACCGCGGGTGTCGTCGACGACTGGATGTACGAGCGGCTCAGCGCGGAGTACGTGTTCGACGAGACCAACCGCGCGTTCATGGCGAAGTCCAACCCGTGGGCGCTGCGCGGCATCGCAGAACGCCTGCTCGAGGCTGCCGATCGCGGTTTGTGGGCAGAGCCGGAGGCCGACACCATCGACCGGCTACGCGCCACCTACCTCGAGCTGGAAGGCGATCTCGAGGGGTCGGACTAGTACCACGGCCCGTCACCGAGGTGCTCGTCCAGCTTGCCGCCCGACGAACAGTCGCCGCTGCGGTAGTCGTCCGGCATGTTCGGGTAGACGCCGTGCCAGTAGGCGCGGGAGAGGAACTCCGCCTGCTGGGCATTGGCGCCGAGCAGCCTGGCGGTCTGTGCGTCGCGCTGGACCGCCGCGCATTCTGCCTCGGCCTCGGCCGTGAGGCCGGCCATGTGCATGGACTCGTGGGTGAGGACGTGGACGGCGATCATCTCGTCCAGCGACGGGTGGGTGCGGCCGCCCTTGAGGTAGCCCGCGAGCAGCTTGCACTGCTCGTGCTTGATCAGCGTCGAGTGTTCGGGCACGCCGTCCGGCCCCCACTTGACGTACCCCAGCTCCGGTCCGGTATCGACCCACTCAGCCGTGCCGCTCTGGCAGTGAACGGTCGTCTTGACGCCGGCGAGCATGCTCGCGACCCGGCTCAGCTTGACCTCCTCGTTGTGGTGCCGGACGACTGGCACCAACGCGATGAGACCGAGTACGGGCAGCATCCAGGCCGACCACGGCAACGGGACCTTGCGGCCGAGGGAGTCGACCCGGTTCAGCCACCATCGGACGGCGATGACCGCGCCGCCCAGCAGCAAGCCGATCGCGATGAACTTGAGCATGATCGATCTATCGGACGGATGGGCTCGGGACCGTAGGATTCCGGTTATGAGCGCTTTTCAGGTCCCCGGACTGCCGTTCGACGTCACGCTCGAGGGCGACGGGGGTGGCACCGCCGTCGAACCGGTGCGCGTCGCCGCAGGTCCCCGTACCGACCTGTTCATCGACCCCGGCACCGGCGATGCGACGCTCAGTGCAGTGCGGGTGATCGGCGCGCCCGGCGACGGCGATTTCCAGCTCTCGGTACGGGTCGACGTGGCGTTCGGTGCCACCTACGACGCTGGCGCTCTGGTCGTCTGGCGCGACGACGAGGCGTGGGCGAAGCTGCTGCTGGAGTACTCGCCCGAGCACCAGCCGATGGTCGTGTCCGTGGTCTGCCACGGCCGGTCCGACGACGCCAACCATGTCGTGGTGGAGAACACCGAGATCTGGCTGCGCATCTCGCGGATCGGCGACGCGTACGGGTTCCACTACTCCCTCGACGGGCAGCGCTGGGAGCTCGTCAGGCATCTCACCATCGGGCCCTCGGCCGGGGACCGGGTCGGGCTGCTGGTGCAGTCGCCGATCGGGGACGGCTGCGACGCGGTGTTCCACGACATCAGCTTCACCCGTACCCGGTTGGCGGACTTGCGTTCCGGGGTGTAACCGCTACAGTCCGCGCATGCGTAAACGGATCTTGTCATTCGGTGCGACCCTCGCGGTGCTGGCTTCCCTCATGGTGGCGGTGCCTGCCGGGGCGGTGACACCGGCGCCCGTCGTGACGCCGACGCAAGCAAAAGCGATCGTCACTCACTGGGTCGCAACAATGAACAAGGCCGAGGCAACGTACGACCGGAAGCTCTTGGCGACCGTCACCAGCGCGGAGACACTGGCGATTATCGACGCACGATTCCGGATCAGTCATCACGTCGGTCTGGCACATCGTCCGGGGTACAAGGCAGTGGGCCTTCAGGTGTTCGTGCCACCCCAGACCACGCGTCCTGCCCTGTTTGCCGTGTCATTCCACGAGCAGAAAAGCGGCAAGGCGCCGACAAAGTTCCTCACGCTGATGGTGTTCAGGCAACCCAGTGCTTCGACTGCTTGGCGCGCGACGAACCTGACCTACATTCGGCCGGGCGGGCCGGTGCCGCATTTTGTGGTGGGCAAGGATGGCTACATTCCCGCGCTCAACTCCGCCGCGTTGTCCATCACTCCGAAGTTCCTCAATGCCAAGTGGATCGCGCTAGAGGAGACCGCGGTGTTGGGGCACCCTTTGTCATCGCAGTGGGCCCGCACGCCGTTGCTGAACGATCTCGGTAGTGGCTTCGCGCCGAACGACGCCCGTTCGGTCTTCTACGGCAAGGTAAGCCCGACGGCTTACCCGCCGCTGTGCCTGGCGGCAGTCGGCGGGGCGCTGTGTTTTCTCTCCTCAGCCGAACTGTTTCGGTCGACGATGCGCGCGCAACCGGTCGCACAGGGCTGGCGCTTCATCCTGAAGACCCCCGAGGACCGCTACGAGTACGGGGGAATCGCAGCCGGCAACTACACGCAGCTGAGCGCGAACTACCTCACCGAGGTAGGCGTCTTGCTGCCATCGGCGCACTCAACCCAGAAGTTCCAGCTTCTGAGCATCTTCGGCGATCCCGTCAGTGGATCGGGAGTGCGCGGCTGACGGCTGTCCGCTTGCGCCAACTACCAGGGCATCGCAATGAACGGTGACGAGTAGGCCGGGTCGGCGAACGATGGGCCGAGCATCTCCTCGGCCTGCTCGCGGCTGATGGACAGCGAAGCCTCCTCGCCGCGCAGCAGCGCCGGCAGCAGCCGCACGTCGCCCGGCGTCGGGATGCCGGTGATCTCCGGGAACGACAGCGCCCAGCTCACCGCTGCAGTGATCGGGGTCTCGTCCTCGAACGGCTCGTACCAGGTCGCGTAGCGCTTCTCGTCGCCCTCGGGCCAGTTGCGCCGGGCGACCGTCTTGATCGTCATCAGTCCGGCGTCCTGGCGCTGCGCCTCGGCGACCAGAGCCCAGAAGTCCGCGGTGAACGCGGGGTCGCGGGACAGCACCGGGTTCCAGGGCGTGAGGACGGTGGCGAACGGGAACCGCCGCAGCGCTTCGAGGTGCGTGGCGGGGGCCTCGTGGCCGTGACCGGTGATCCCGACGGCGCCGACCAGCCCTTCCTCCTGCGCCCGCACGGCCGCCCGCAGCGCGCCGTCATCGGCGAAGACCAGGTCGAGCTCGGCGAGGTCGCCAATCGCGTGCAGCTGGAGCAGGTCGACCCGGTCGGTCCGCAGCCGCTCCAACGACGCGTTGATCTGCGCCCAGGCGGCGTCGTAGGACCGCTCCCCGGTCTTGGTGGCCAGGAACACCCGGTCCCGGATGTCGGCCATCAGCGGGCCGAGGCGCAGCTCGGCCTCGCCGTAGCTGGCGGCGACGTCCAGGTGGTTGATCCCCGCGTCGAGGGCCAGCTGGACGGAGGCGTTGGCGGTGTCCTGGTCGACCTCGGCCAGCGCTGCGGCGCCGTAGATCAGGACGGAGCTCTCGTGGCCGAGACGGCCGAGTCGGCGATATCTCATGTTCGCTACAGTAGGCCGCGAGCTCGACAACTTCATGACGGATCCTGCAGGAAGCCGGTGCGAGTCCGGCGCGGTCCCGCCACTGTCACCGGCAGCCACACCCAGTCCCGACTGGGCCGCCGGGAGCCAGAGACTGCCCCGTCGTCCGTTCTACCCGGGGCGTGGACACCCCGAGGGAGGCAGGCCCGCGTGCCGTCGTACCCGTTCACGGCCGTCGTCGGCCTGGATGACCTGCGCCTTTCCCTGCTGATCAACGCCGTCTCGCCCGCCGTTGGCGGCGTGCTCGTTCGGGGCGAGAAGGGCACCGCCAAGTCGACCATCGTGCGTGCCCTCGCCGCGCTGCTGCCGCCGGTCGACGTGGTGGCCGGCTGCCGGTTCTCCTGCGACCCGGCCGACCCCGACCCGCTGTGCCCGGACGGCCCGCACGAGCAGGGGGTCGCTCGGACCACCAGACCGGCCCGCCTGGTCGAGCTGCCGGTCGGCGCCTCGGAGGACCGGGTCGCCGGCTCGCTGGACATCGAGCGTGCGCTGACCGAGGGCGTCAAGGCGTTCGAGCCGGGACTGCTCGCCGCTGCGCACCGCGGCGTGCTCTACGTCGACGAGGTCAACCTGTTGCACGACCACCTGGTCGACCTTCTCCTCGACGCTGCAGCGCTGGGCACTGCCTACGTCGAGCGCGAGGGGGTCTCCGTACGCCACGCCTCGCGGTTCCTGCTGGTCGGGACGATGAACCCCGAGGAGGGCGAGCTGCGGCCGCAGCTGCTCGACCGGTTCGGGCTGACGGTCGAGGTGCGGGCGACCCGTGAGCCGGTGGAACGGGCCGAGGTCGTACGCCGGCGGCTGGCGTTCGAGGCCGACCCGGACGGGTTCGCTGGGCGCTTCGCCGCCGACGAGGCCGCGCTTGCCGCCCGTATCGTCGCAGCTCGCACGCTGCTGCCGTCGGTCATCCTGGGCGACGACGCACTGCGCGAGATCACGACCGTCTGCGCAGCGTTCGACGTCGACGGACTGCGGGCCGACCTGGTGACCGCGCGGGCTGCGATCGCCCTGGCCGCATGGGCCGGACGCGACGAGGTCACCACGGACGATGTCCGCCAGGCGGTGCTGCTCGCGCTGCCCCACCGTCGTCGCCGGACCCCGTTCGAGGAGCCGGGTCTGGACGAGTCCAAGCTTGACGAGGCGCTGAACGAGGCAAAGGCGCAGGGCTCGGCCGAATCCGGCGGCGACGAGCCCGATCCGGATCCCGACGGTCCTGGTGGCGGCGAGTCGGCCCCCGCTGAGTCCGCGGGCGACAGCGAGCCGGGCCCCGGAGCAGGGGGCACGGGTGCCGAGTCGACGGCCAACGTGGGCGCCACGTTTCGCCCGGTGGCGCTGAAGGTCCCCGGCCGCAACCGCGAGACGGGCGTCACCGGCAAGCGAAGCGCAGCTGAGGGCCTCAGCGGCCGGCTGACCGGTGCCCGCACGCCGCACGGACGCCCCGAGTCGGTCCACCTGATGGCCACGATCCGCGCTGCCGCGCCTCACCAGCAGGAGCGGGGGAGACGGGGCGCACGGCTCGAGCTGCGGCGCGGCGACCTGCGCGAGGCCGTACGCGAGGGGCGCGAGGGCAACTTGGTCCTGTTCTGCGTCGACGCGTCCGGGTCCATGGCGGCGCGCCAGCGGATGAGCGCGGTCAAGGGAGCGGTGCTGTCGCTGCTCACCGATGCCTACCAGCGCCGGGACAAGGTCGGGCTGATTGTCTTCCGCGGCCACGAGGCGACGCTGGTGCTGCACCCGACGTCGAGCGTGGACATGGCGGCCAAGCGGCTGACGGAGCTGCCAACCGGCGGCCGTACCCCGCTGGCCGCCGGGTTGGCGCGGTCGGCGGAGCTGCTGGCGGTGGAGAGGGTACGGGACCCCCGCCGTCGTCCGCTGCTGGTCGTGGTCACCGACGGCAAGGCCACCAGTGGCGGAGCATCGCCGGTGGACGCTGCCCGTGCGGCTGCCTCGCGGCTCGCGCACGACCGGGTGGCGTCGGTGGTGGTCGACGCCGAGGACGGGTTTGTCCGGCTGGGCCTGGCCGCCGACCTGGCCGGCTATCTGGACGCGCCCTGCCTGCGACTCGAAGAGCTGGCGGCCGCTCCCCTCGCCGGCCTGGTCCACGCGCTCAGGGCTGCCTGATGCCGCAAGGCGTGCCGGAGACGGTGCCGGTGGACGGGCTCACCACCCGCACCCGGCGGGCCAAGCCGCGGCTGATCGTGCACACCGGTGAGGGCAAGGGCAAGTCGACGGCTGCCTTCGGGCTGATGCTGCGCGGCTGGGCCCAGGACTGGCCGGTCGGGGTCTTCCAGTTCGTGAAATCGAGCAAGTGGAAGGTCGGCGAGGAGAAGGCAGCCGAGGCGCTCGGCATCTCCTGGCACAAGATGGGCTCGTCCTGGTCCTGGATCCAGCGCGAGGACGCCACCTCGGAACAGCTGGCCCAGCAGGGGTGGGAAGAGGTCAAGGCCGCGATCGCCGCCGAGACCTACCAGCTGCTGATCCTCGACGAGTTCACCTACGTCATGGCCCGCGGCTGGGTCTCCACCGACGAGGTGCTCGGCGTGCTCGCCGCACGGACCGGTACCCAGCACGTGGTCATCACCGGCCGGCGGTGTCCGGCCGAGATCCTCGACGCAGCAGACATTGTCACCGAGATGGTCAAGGTCAAGCACCCGTTCGACGTCGGCGAAAAGGGGCAACGGGGGATCGAGTGGTAGCCCTCGTCCCCAGAGTCGTCATCGCCGCGCCGTCGTCGGGCAGCGGCAAGACCACCATCGCCGTCGGACTGATCGCTGCCTTGCGGGCCAGGGGTTCTCGGGTCGCGCCGTTCAAGGTCGGGCCCGACTACATCGACCCGTCCTACCACGGTCTCGCCGCCGGCCGGGTGGGCCGCAACCTCGATGCCTTCCTGTCCGGCGAGGAGCGCATCGTGCCGCTGTTCGCCCACGGCTCGGCAGGCGCCGACATCGCCGTGGTCGAGGGCGTGATGGGGCTGTTCGACGGGCGTCGCGGCACTGACGAGGCGTCGACGGCGCACGTGGCCATGCTGCTCGGCGCGCCGGTGATCCTGGTAGTCGATGTGCGGTCGATGTCGCGATCCGTGGCGGCACTCGTCCACGGGTTCGTCTCGTACGACACCCGGGTACGGGTCGGCGGCGTCATCCTCAACCAGGTGGGCTCCGACACTCACGAGCAGATGTTGCGCGAATCCCTGGCGCCGCAAGGGATCCCGGTGCTCGGTGTGATCCGCCGGCACGATGACTTGATCACGCCGAGCCGTCACCTCGGGCTCGTACCCGTCGCCGAACGCACGGACGCGGCGCAGGCCATGGTCGCCGCGGCCCAACACGTGGTGGCTCGCTCGTGCGACCTGGACGCGATCGCGGACCTGGCATACAGCGCCGAGGCCACGGAGGTCGTGGCGTGGACACCCGAGATTGCCCCCGACGCTGGTCGCGGGGTCACCGTGGCAGTCGCGCGTGGTGCCGCCTTCAGCTTTGACTATGCCGAGCACGCTGAGATTCTTGCCGCCGCCGGAGCGACCGTGGTCGGGTTCGACCCGCTCGTCGAGCCTTCGCTCCCCGACGGAACGGACGTACTGCTCATCGGCGGCGGCTTCCCCGAGGAGCACGTCGCCGGGCTCGGCGCCAACCGGCCGATGCTCGCGGCAGTGCGCGGCTACGACGGCGTCGTCTACGCCGAGTGCGCCGGGTTGCTCTACCTGAGCCGCACCCTCGACGGCACGCCGATGGTGGGCCGGCTCGCCACCGACGCCGCCATGACCGGGCGGCTGACACTCGGCTACCGCGAGGCAGCCGCAGAGCACGGGCCGATCGCCGGGCTGTCGGTACGGGCGCACGAGTTCCACCGCACGCACTGCCTGCCCGTGGCAGGAACGACGCCGGCATTCCTGGTGAACGGCACTCTGGCCGGTTTCAGCGAGTCCCGGTTGGTGGCGTCCTACCTGCACCTGCACTGGACCGGCCTGCCGGACGTACCTTCCCGGTTGCTGTCGTCCGTGCGCAGGGTCGCGACATGAGACTCGTGGGCGTTGGCGTGGGCCCCGGCGACCCGGAGCTGGTTACCGTCAAGGGAGTCCGCGAGCTGCGGGAGGCGGCCGTCGTGTTCGTACCCGTGACCGACACCGGCGAGGTCGGCCGCGCCGAGGCAACGGTGCTCGCCTACGTCGACGCTGCCAACGTCCGCCGGTTGCGGTTCGCCATTCACGACGACGACGCCCGCAACTCGGCCTGGGACAGCGCCGGTGCCGAGGTAGCCGAAGCGCTTGCGGCCAGCGGCACGGTGGCGTTCGCCACGATCGGCGACCCCAACATCTACAGCACCTTCACCTACCTCGCTGCCACCGTCCGCGCTCTGCTGCCTGACGTGGAGATCGCGACTGTGCCTGGTATCACGGCAATGCAGGACCTCGCCGCTCGCAGCGGAACCGTCCTGGTCGAGGGGACGGAGACGCTCGCCCTGCTGCCGTTCACCGCCGGCGAACCAGTCCTGGCTGAAGCACTCGCCCGCTTCGACACCGTGGTTGCGTACAAGGGTGGTCGTCGGTTCGAAGCCGTGCTCGACGTGGTGCGCAAGGCCGGGCGGATCGACGAGGCGGTGTACGGCGCGCGCCTCGGCCTCGAGGGCGAGCAGGTGCAGGAGGCTGCCGGGCACCGTGGTCCGGCGCACTACCTGTCGACGCTGATCGTGCCGGCCAAGCGGGAGAGCCGCGGAGGCAAGCTGTGACCGGCAAGGTGGTGTTCGTCGGTGCCGGGCCCGGCGCGGCTGACCTGATCACGCTGCGGGGTGCGCGGGTCATCGCCTCGGCTGACATCGTCATCTGGGCCCGAAGCCTGGTGCACGAGGACGTGCTCGCCGATGTCCGGCCCGACGTCGAGATCATCGACTCAGCGCTCGTGCCGCTCGAGGGCATCCTGCCGGTCTATCAGCGGGCAGCGGACGAGGGACTGCTCGTGGCCAGGGTCCACTCCGGCGACCCGGCCCTGTGGGGCGGCGTGATCGAGCAGATCGAGCGCTGCCGGGCTATGGGGCTCGATACTGAAGTGGTACCAGGGGTTTCCGCCTTCACCGCCGTCGCTGCCATCGAGCAGGTCGAGCTCACCGTCCCCGAGGTCGCGCAGTCGGTGGTGCTCACGCGGCTCGAGGGAGGCAAGACCCCGATGCCGCCGCTGGAGAAGGTGCGCGAGTTTGCGCGGCACGGCACGACCATGGCGCTTTTCCTGTCCGCGGCACGGGGCAAGCAGCTGCAGGAAGAACTGCTCGCCGGTGGCTACGACGCTGAGACGCCGTGCATCGTGGCCTATCAGGCCACCTGGCCCGACGAGCTGATCGTGCGCTGCGCCCTCGGTGATCTCGAGGCGACGCTCAAGGAGCACAAGCTCTACAAGCACACGCTCGTACTGGTCGGCCCCGCACTCAAGGGTGCTCAGGGCACCCGTTCCCACCTCTACCACCCCGGCCACTTCCACGAGCACCGGCGGGCGGATCCCGTTGCCCGCAAGGAACTTCGGGCTTCCCGGGGCGTCCCGTCGTGATCACCGTCATCGGCCTGGACGGCAGCCCGCTCACGAGTCCGGCGGCTGACGCACTCGCGGCCGCGACCCTGGTGGCGGGCGGCCGCCGCCACCTCGACCAGGTTGCGGTGCCGGCGGGAGCGACGGTTTCCGTTATGGGTGACGTCGCCCAGGCGATCGAGGCCGTTGCCCGTCACAACGGTGATGTCGCGGTGCTGGCCAGCGGTGACCCCGGCTTCTTCGGCATCGTGCGGGCGCTGGGCGAGCGGGGGCTCGAGGTCCGGGTGATCCCAGCGGTGTCGTCGATCGCGCTGGCGTTCGCTGAGGCCGGCCTGTCCTGGGACGACGCGCTCGTGGTGTCCGCGCACGGTCGGCCGCTCGGGCCGGTGGCGGCGGCGTGCCGCGCGCACTCGAAGGTTGCCGTGCTCACTGCGCCGGGTAGCGGGCCGGCCGAGCTTGGCGCGGCCCTGGCCGGGTCAGGCAGGCGACTGACGGTTGCTTCGTCGTTGGGTGGTCCCGAGCAGAACGTTGTCGAAGTGTCCGCCGAACAGGCAGCCGCTACGACGTGGCCTCAGCCGGCCGTCGTGCTGGTTGTCGACCCCGGTGCCCCCTCGTCGCGCGGCTGGATTGCCGGCGGACAAAGGGTTCCCGATGGCTGGGCGTTGTCGGAGCAGGCGTTCGACCACCGTGACTCGATGGTGACCAAGCTCGAGGTGAGGGCGCTGGTGCTGGCGCGGCTGGCGCCCCGTACCGGATCGGTGGTGTGGGACCTGGGCAGCGGCAGCGGGTCGGTCGCCGTCGAGTGCGCGACGTTCGGGGCAGACGTGGTTGCCGTCGAGCGCGACGCGGAGTCCTGCGCACGGATAACCGCCAACGCGACGGCCCATGGCGTCACCGTTGACGTGGTTGAGGGAGTGATGCCCGACGCATTGGACGGGTTGCGCGAGGCGGACAGCATCTTCCTCGGCGGCGGCGGCCTGCGGGTGCTCGAGGCCGCACTCAAGATCGGGCACCCGACCCGGGTAGTGGCTGCTCTGGCTGCCCTCGAGCGGGTGGCGCCCGTGCTGGAAACGTTGGCGCAGCAGGGGTTCTCGGCCAGCGGTAGTCAGATTGCAGCCTCCCGGCTGGCCGCACTTCCCGATGGCACTCATCGCCTGGCTGCGACCAACCCGGTGTTCGTGCTTTGGGGGGAGCGGCCATGATCGGCCTGGTGGCGGTGACGGCTGCCGGCCAGCGCAATGCCCAGCACCTGGCCGAGGTATGGCCCGATGCCAAGGTCTTCGGCGGCCCGGCGTCCACGGCGCTGCCGCAGGCTTGGGCCGAGTGCTCGGGCATCGTGGCTTTTCTCTCGGTCGGGGCCGTCGTACGGCTGCTCGGGCCGCTCCTGGGTGACAAGCACAGCGACCCCGGCGTCGTGTGCGTCGACGAGGCCGGTCAGTGGGCGGTGCCGGTGCTCGGCGCCCATGGGGCCGACGCGAATGCCCTGGCGGCACGGGTTTCCGCCTCCCTCGGCACAACGACCGTCGTCACCACGGCAACAGACGCTGTCGGTCTCAACGCTATCGACCGGCTCGGTTGGCCGGTCGAGGGCGATGTGGCATCCGTGGCCAAGGCTCTTCTCGATGGCGAGGACGTGACGCTGGCGAGTGACCAGGTGTTGCCGCTGCCTCCGCTGGCGGTCCGCCGGGTCGCGTACGAAGAGCTGGTGGCGCCTGCTGTCGTGGTCAGTGACCGGGTGCTCGCCGAGCTGCCGGCTCCGGTTGTGATCGTCAGGCCGCCGTCCCTGGTGCTCGGCATCGGTGCCTCGCGTAACGCACCCGCTGACGAGATCGACGCCCTGATCAGCCAAGTGCTCGATCTGCACGGGCTGTCGCCACAGTCGGTGAGTGCCGTCGCGACCATCGACGCCAAGGCGGACGAGGTGGGGCTGCTCGAGGCATGTGCGCGCCGCGGGTGGCAGCTGCTGACCTATCCGGCCCACGACCTCGCGGCGGTTGCCGTGCCCAACCCGTCGGCCGTTGTCCAGCAGGCGGTTGGTACGCCGAGCGTCGCCGAGGCGGCGGCGTTGCTGGCCGCTGGCGTCGGCGCTGTCTTGGTCGCCCCGAAGCAGGCGTCGGCTATGGCGACGGTGGCGGTCGCCCGGCGGGCTCCGAGGGGACGGCTGGTGCTGGTCGGACTTGGCCCCGGTGCCCGCGACCTGATGTCGGCGCGGGCAGCAGATGCCCTGGCCAGTAGCGGTTTCGTGGTTGGACTGGATCAGTACGTCGCCCAGGTGCGTGACCTGATCCGGCCGGGAACGGTGGTGCTGGAGAGTGGGCTCGGCCAGGAGGAGGAGCGCGCGCGTACCGCCGTGGAGCTGGCAAGGGCAGGCCACGCGGTCGCGCTGATCGGCTCGGGCGACGCCGGCGTCTACGCCATGGCGAGCCCGGCGCTGGAGCTGGCGGACGACACTGTCGACGTGGTCGGGGTGCCCGGCATCACGGCGGCACTCGCAGCCGCCGCCCTGCTGGGCGCGCCACTCGGGCACGACCACGCCGCGATCAGCCTGTCCGACCTGCACACGCCTTGGCCGGCGATCGAACGTCGGGTGACGGCCGCGGCCGAGGGCGACTTCGTGGTCACGTTCTACAACCCGCGCAGCCGGGGTCGCAGCCACCAGCTGCCGGACGCGCTGGACATCCTGCGCCGGCACCGGCCGCCGACCACGCCGGTCGGGCTGGTGCGCGACGCTTCGCGGCCGGCGCAGCGGGTTGTGCTCACGACGCTGGCGGACGTACGGCCCGAGGACGTGGACATGCTGACCGTCGTCGTGGTGGGCTCGTCCCAGACCGTCGAGGTGGCCGGGCGCATGGTGACGCCGAGGGGTTACCGTTGGGCGTGAACCCAAGCTATCCGCTGCTGCTGCGCCTCGAGGACAAGCCCGTTCTTGTTGTCGGCGCCGGCCCGGTGGCGGCGCGACGGGCGCGGGCCCTTGCCGACGCCGGTGCCAGGGTCCTCGTCGTCGCCCCGGTGATCGGTGACGAGATCGCGGCGATGGCTGCGGCCGGCCGGCTGGCTGTCGCGGCCAGACCGTACAACCCCGGCGACCTCGACGGCATCTGGATGGTGCACGCCTGCACCGACCAGACCGCCGTGAACGCGCAGGTCTCGGCGGACGCCGAGGCGGACCGGGTCTTCTGTGTACGGGCGGACGACCGAGAGGCTTCGGCTGCGTGGGTGCCGGCCATTCACCGGCAGGGCGACGTCGTTGTGGCGGTCAACGCCGGGGGAGCGCCGGCCAGGGCGAGGGCACTGCGGGACCAGATCGCCGAGGCTCTGGTCGCGGGTGCGGACCCTGAGCCGAGCACTACGGCGCATCGCCCGGAGGTGGCGGCCGGCATGGTGCACCTCGTCGGCGCCGGCCCCGGCGACCCCGGCCTGCTCACCGTACGGGCGAAGGAGGTCCTCGAGCAGGCCGACGTGGTCCTGCTCGACCGATTGGTCGACCGGGCGGTACTTGCCCATCTGCGAGTCGAAGCCGAGGTCATTGACGTCGGGAAACGCGGCTGGGCAACAAAAGCCGGTGAGCAGCAGGCCCAGATCGAACGGCTGCTGATCGAGCACGCCAGGGCCGGCAAGCGAGTGGTCCGGCTCAAGGGCGGCGACCCGTTCGTGTTCGGTCGGGGCGGCGAGGAGGCGTTGGCCTGTGCCGCAGCCGGCATCCCGTTCGACGTCGTGCCCGGCATCAGCAGCTCAATCGCAGTTCCTGCTTACGCCGGCATTCCGGTCACTCACCGCGGCATCACCCACGACGTGGCCGTGCTGTCCGGTCACCTCGACCCAAACGATCCGGCGTCGCAGATCCGCTGGCGTGCCCATGCCGAGAGCGCTGGCACATTGGTGGTGCTGATGGGCTTGTCCACCCTGGCCGAGGTGTGCGCGACGCTGATCCGGTACGGCAGGGCGCCCGGGACGCCGGCGGCGTCGATTGCGAGGGGCACGACCCCGAGCCAGCGCGTGGTCGTGAGCGACCTGCAACACCTCGCGGGTGCCGTCGACGATGCGCTGCTGCCGTCGCCGGTCGTCACTGTCATCGGCGATGTTGTGCGACTACGCGAGCAGATGCGCTGGTACGCAGGGGAAGTGGACGCATGAGCCGTACCGTGCACCCCATCGAGACCGAGAGCTACGCGATCCTGCGATCCCGGACGGACACGCGGTCGCTGCCGCCATTGACCCGAGCCGTGGTCGAGCGTGTCATCCACGCCAGCGCCGACCTCGACTACCGCGACGACTTGGTCTGCGACGAGGCCGCCCTCGCCGCCGCCGCGGACGCACTGGGTCGCGGCGCCCCGATCGTGTGCGACGTGGCGATGGTCGCGGCAGGAATCACGCGAATGAAGGCGTCCACCTGGCTGCTCGATCCGGCGGTGCCCGACCTCGCTCGTGAGCGCGGCATCACCCGCTCGGCCGCCGCGATCCGATTGGCCTTCGCCGACGTCGGCCCCGGCGCGGTCTGGGTCATCGGTTGTGCGCCCACCGCGCTGTTCGAGCTGCTGACCCTGGACGCGGCGCCGGCGCTGGTCATCGGTCTGCCGGTCGGGTTCGTCGGGGCCGCTGAGTCTAAGGCTTCCTTGCGGGAGTCGGGTCTGCCGGCGGTGAGCAACCGCAGCGAGAAGGGCGGCTCTGCCGTTGCTGCGGCAGCTCTGAATGCCCTGCTCTACACCGGGAGTGCCGATGAGTGACCGGCCGGGACTGGTCATCGTCGGCCACGGCACCAAGAGCGACGAGGGCGTCGCCGAGTTCCAGGCGTTCGTCGACCTGGTGGCCAAGATTGCCCCGTACGACGTGGCCGGCGGGTTCCTCGAGCTGTCCTCGCCGCCGATGACTGACGCCGTGGCGCAGCTCTACGACCACGGTCACCGCCACCTGGTTGCCGTACCCCTGGTCCTGGTCGGAGCCGGTCACGCCAAGGGCGACGTGCCGGCGGCGCTTGCCAGAGAACGCCTGCGCCGCAGTGGTTTGACCTTCGCCTACGGCCGGCCGCTCGGCCCGCACCCGGTGCTTCAGGAGATCCTGGCCGAGCGGATCGCCCAGGTGCTCGACCCGGCCGACCATCCCGACACGGCCGTGGTGCTGGTCGGCCGCGGTGCTACCGACCCGGACGCCAACGCCGACATCGCGAAGACAGCCCGGCTGCTGTACGAGGGCCGCGGCTTCGCCACCGTCGAGTCGTCGTTCATATCGCTGGCCGAGCCGGGCGTTCCCGCCGCGCTCGAACGAGCAAGGCTCCTCGGGGCCAGCCGCATTGTCGTCTCGCCATACTTCCTGTTCTCCGGCGTGCTGCCCGACCGGGTGATCAGCCAGTCATCAGCCTGGGCTGCGCAGCATCCGGGCGTCGAGGTCCGCCATGCAGCCGTGCTGGGGCCGGATGAGCGCATCGCGTTGCTGGTCCTGGAGCGGTACGCCGAGGCAATCACCGGTGACGTACGGATGAGCTGCGACACCTGCATCTACCGAGTCGCGATGCCGGGCTACGAGTCCAAGGTCGGTGCGCCGCAGCGGCCGCACGACCACCCCGACGACGTGGTTGGCCACCACCACCATCACTGAAGTTCTCCTGCGCCTTTACTCAGAGCGGTCCAGCTCTGACAGGGAAGTGCGCGATTTCCAATGAGCACGTTCAGCGCCCGGTACCGGGAAGAATTTCGGTCGGGGTAAACGGGATCTGAGCGAGGCTCGACGTCCCGCCCACGGGGCCTCTGTGAGATGCCCCGGTGGGCGTTCGTCAGCGGGACCGCCGCCGTGAGTGCACGATCACCCACGCGTCGAGGTGTGAAAATGACCATCGCAGTGGGAGACGCTGTGCTGTTGACGGGTGGGTACGACTTCGAGCGCGGCCTGGCTCGTAGGCCCTTGCGCTTGTCGGCCGTTGACGGGCCTTCCCTGCTGTTGACAGTTTTACCTGTTAGTAGCAGGCTCGGGCAATGGCAGGGTCGGTGGTGGGTCGACGCGAAGATCGTCAGCAGGCCGCGCACCGGCAGGTCCTCGATGCCGCTTGGGCGCAGATGGAGCAGCACGGCGTTGCCGCTCTGAGCCTCCGAGAGCTGGCTCAGACACTCGGCATCCGGCCGCAGTCGCTGGCGTACTACTTCCCCACCAAGTCGACGCTGCTCGACGCCCTATTTCGCGACGGCTTCCACGAACTGGGCGAGCGACTAAGGGGCCTTAGCAGGAACAGTGCCCCGACCGAGGCGCTGATCGCCGCAGTGCAGACGGTTCTCGCCATGTGCGCGGGCAGCCCGGCCCGGTATCACCTCATGCTGCAACGCACGGTGCCAGGGTTCACGCCCACCGACGAGTCACACAGCGTTGCTCTGGCGGCGCTCGGTCAGCTGTTGGACCGACTCCACGCGGTCGGCGTCAACGACCCAGCCGACGTGGACGTCTTCCGAGGCCTCGTCAACGGACTCGCCGCCGAACAGATCGCAAACGACCCGGGGGGGCGCCGATTCATCGACCGCGGCGAACACGCCGTGCGCGTGTTCCTCGCCGGGGTCGCCGCCACCTCACCCAACCCAACCATCGCAAAGAAGGCGAGTCCCGATGGCCATCACCGGACTGCACCACGTCCTGCTGACCGTACGTGACCTGCGAGCATCCACGACGTTCTACAGCGACCTGCTCGGCCTGAGGAAGGTCAAGGACATTCCCGACGACGGCGTCGCCGGCGCGAAGGCACTGTACGCATTACCCGACGGCCGGCTGGTAGGGCTGGTCCAACACCAGGCCACCGCGGACCGACCCTTCGACGAGGCCCGCCCAGGCCTTGACCACCTCGCCTTCAGCGTCCCTGTGAGCGAGCTTCCCGAGTGGGAACGTCGCTTCGCCCTGACCGGAGTCGAGCACTCCCCGCCCGCCCCGTCGGCAATTGGTGACCCCCTCATCGCCTTTCGCGACCCCGACCGGATCCAACTGCAGATCTACGGCGTAGACGTCCCGCCGGCGGATTGAGGAGATGCCAACAGCAGCACCGCGTGCCGCGACAACGCCCGCGGCCAATGGGTCATCGACGCAAAGCCCTGCTGATGTGAGGTTTTTGATGGTGGGTTCCTTCCGTCCGCGCGTCGAGGGGCCGGCTGCCGGAGAAGCCTTCAGTACCAAGAGGATCCGTGAGGCGTCTACAGCTCCTGCATCAGATGGGTGTCGTCCTCGCTGAGCTGCAAGTCGAGGGCCGCGACGGCCTCGATGAGGTGGTGGGGCTTGGTGGCGCCACGATGGGGGCGGAGACGAGCGGGTTGAGCAGAGTCCATTGAACTCGCCATAGCCTCCAGGCGACTCCGCGTCCCGTGGACCGTTCGTCAAGGGGTCGCCCTCTGTAGCTGCCTGTGCCGCTCGTGAGGGCTGAGGCAGCGCATGGCCCTGGAGTACATTGCCCCACACACGACGTGGCGTCGTGCCCCCAATGAACTGGGAGGTGCCAAACTTGAAGTTTCTTGAATACCTCGGTTTGGTCGAGCCCGTGGGGCGTCCTCGGGCCAGCAGGCAACGCAGACTGGCCGCGAGTGCCGTCGCTGTCATCATCGGGGTCGCGGTCGCGGTGTTCTTGGCCAACGCGCTGTAGAGGCCACATCGTGATCGCATGGGGATCGCTGGTTGACATGGCCGCGACCCTTGGCGGGGCCCTTCGACCCAGGATCACTGCTAAGGCTGCTACTAAGTCTTCGCCGTTCTCTCGGAGCCGTCCCGCCACGATGGGGCGCCCGATAAGGCGGCGGCCGGCGCCTGGCTAGTGAGCCGCGCGTCGTGGTCCCTGAAAGCTTGCCACCACCGATGGCCATCATCGAGGAACTCGTCTAGGTCAAGCTTTATGGCGTCGGCACGCTCCACGGAGACCGCGTCGAACACGACGACGCCTTCGAGGACGTAGTTGGCACCCTCGCCGTCAGCGCACTCTGCGAACCAAGTCAGTGAGTGCGCACCGCTGGTCGGCCCTCCCACCACACGAAGACTTGGCTCAGCCGGCCACCCCTCTGTCGAGTTCTCTCTGTCGACGAACTCCCACCCATACATCGCGTCGACCATGGGCAGCGAGGCCAAGAAGATGCCAAGCTCCTCTAGATCGGCCAACGGCAGGGCAGGGCCATACGCGGGGTCCTCACCGGGGAGTTCCTGCCGCAGCAGCACGTCGACAGAGGACGCCCCCGACAGGACAAGGACGCGTCGGGGGTCGGGGTCAGTCGGACCGACCTCAGGCAACGACGCCACCTCGACCAGCAACCGGCACACGGCTGCGTCGCCGTCATACCGAACGCCGAAGACAGTCGCCTCGTTCAGGGCCACATTCAGGCGACCGGTCAGTTCGCGGGTCCACTGCATCCCCACATAATGCCGTTGCCTAGGCCCCAGCAGGGCGCGGCTGGGGCCAGTCCTGCGATGATCAGGGCGGTGCGGCTGTGCCAGTCGCCGATCCCTGACCGGCACCGGATCGCCGTGTCAGCAGAGGATCGGCGACTGGTGCAGCCAGGAGTGTTCATGGCAGAGCTCCGTCAACACGGCGACTGACCGGTTGCCCCCGACCGCGGTCGACTGAGGCCCATCCGTCAATGTCGGGGTAGCCGGACCACGAAAGCGCGGCCCCACGGTTCGCCCACGGATGAGAGGGTGGGTGGTGCTGTCGGCCATCCGGGCAGGCGCGGGAGGGGACGTGCAATGACGACGAACGACGAGCTCCAGGAAGAACTGGCCTCCGTACGAGAGGAGCTGGCGCTGCTGCGGGCGGCGATGAGCGGGCTGCAGGCGCAGTCGCCAGCGGTGGAGCCGCGTCTGCTGAGCAGGCGTAACTTGCTGCGGGTGGCACCGGTGGCAGCGGTGGGAGGGGCGCTCGCGGCCATGTCGGCCGGCCCGGCGGCCGCGGCTACAGGCGACCCGGTGCTTCTCGGCAAGGACAACGACGCAGGATCCGGCAAGGTGACCATCATGCGCGGTGGCACCTACGTGGCCCACCCGACCGGTCCGCCGCCGCCGGTCACATCCTCCGATGCACCAGCGTTGTCCGCCATAGGTGGACTCGCCACCGACTGGTTCGCCGCCGATGGACTGACGTGGATGGTCGACGGAAACGGGGCTTACCTGGCCGTGGCGCCCCAGGCCGACTTCCCGACGGGATCGGTCGCATCGTTCGTCGCTCCCATGGTCAACGAGGTGCACTGGTACGCCAGCATCGACGGGGTCTCGTCCGCGGTCATCGGCAGGACCGCCTACTCCGCCTATGTCCAGTCCGGCAGCGCCGAGTCAGCACTGCTGGGCGGGACCGGGTTCCTCGCTCACGTCGACGGTGGCGTCGGTGTCGACTCCTATGCCACCGAAACCACAGACCCGGAGCAACAGTCGGTCGGCGGAGTCGGGGTCTCTGCCACCGCCACCACCGGCGTGGGCGTGCGAGCGACGGTCACCGAGGGCCACGCCATCACCGCGTCCTCTACCTCGGCCACAACCAAGAACGACGCGGTGGTCATCGACTACGCCGGCACCAGCAGAGCCCTGTTCGCCGAGTCGACCTCGCCTACCAACGTGAACGGCACCATCACCGGCGTCAACGCCGGCAACGGCATCGGCGTGTGGGGCGAACAGCGGGGCACGGGTGCGGGGTTCGGACTCGTCGGGGTGGCTGGCAAGGCGGGTCGCGGGGCTCAGCTCACCGGCGGCGCGGCCCAACTGCGGCTGGTTCCCGGGAGCACGGTGACCCACCCGACCACAGGCAAGGCCGGCGACTTCTTCGTCGACTCGGAAGACCGGCTGTGGTTCTGCCAGAAAGCGGCCTCGGGCACCACCGCGGCCACATGGAAGCAGCTGGCCTGACCGGCCAGGTCCGGCAGCGCAGATCGTGAGCCGGACCTGCGCTCGAGGCCCAGGTCACCGGGTGACCCGCCGGCGTATCCGCCCCTCGACCGGCACACGAAAGAACTTTAGGTCCGACGGCGGCCACCTCCCGATGCGAGCCCGGCTCCCGGTCAAGGATCCGCTATCGGTCGGGCGACGCCCCGGCTGCTTAAGCGGGCGTCACCCGCCGCGGCTGGGGTTGTGTGGGGTGCCGGGCTGCGTCAGGTAGGCGGATGTACCGACCAGGGTGCCGTCGGCGGCGGCCACGGCCCGGACCGACCAGCGGACGGTGCCGTCGGCGGCCTTCAGTGCGCTCATGCTGCCGCCAGACCAGAGGAGCACAGTTGTGCCGTCGGTGATCGTGCTCGCGCCCTCACCCGTAGCGATCGGTGACGCCCAGAGCTGGTGACCGGTCCGGGGGTCGAGTGCGTCGACACTCTGCCGGCCGGGGTCCGACTGCTGGCCGGGGTCCGAGACCAGCACGAGCCCGGGACCACCGGTGACCGAGCTCTGGCCCGGCTCGGATACGCGCCACAGCTCGCGACCGGAGGCGCTGTCGTAGCTGGTGATCGCGTAACTCACGGTGGTGGGCGGAATGCTGATGGCCGGCACGGCGCTGGGGGCGCCCAGGCTGGGCGGCGGTAGCCCACCGGTCTCGATCTGTACTGCTCCGGTCACCGTGTTGGTGAGCGCCACCATGGGGCCGAACCAGCCCCGCGGCAGGTTGGTGGTCCACTTTGTCGCCCCGTTCGCCGGGTCGATGCGCATCAGCTGCTCGCGGGCCGCTGGCAGCTGTCCCTCGAGGAAGGTCCCGGCCGGGCTGGACACGACGTCCGGTGAAATGAGGGGCAGGGGACGGGACCAGCGGACACGTCCCGTCCGGCTGTCCAGCGCGACCAGGCACGACCCACCGGTACTGGTAAGCGCCAGATCGGCGGTCGTGCCGAGGGTCATGGCGACCGCGGCGGGGGCCCGCCACCGTTGTCGGCCCGTCGCCACGTCCAACCCGACCAGTGCGGCGGTTTGGCCGACGGCCCGCTGTTTGCTTGTCGTGCTCAGCGGGCAGGTGCCGGCTGTCGCGCCGAGGCCGTCGCCCGCGACCACGACATCGCCGGCCAGGAGCACACGTGGCGGGTAGCTGCAAGGCATAGCCACCGGCACCGAGGCGCGCCAGACCACCTGGCCGGTGGCTGTGCGAAGCCCGGCGACGGTCAGCCGGTTGCTCTTGCAGTCGTCCGTGCCGCCGACGACCACAAGGTCCCCGGCGACGAGAGGCGTCGAGATGGTCGCCATCGGGAGCTGCGTGCGCCAACGCTGCCGGCCGGTGAGGGCGTCGAGGGCGACCAGGTGCCCAGGGGCAGCCGGGCGCGACGAGGGCGCGAAACCCCCGGACGGCAGTGCCTCTGCAGCCGAGGACGGTGGGCCAGTCGCGCCCGAGGACGAAGGTCCTGCGACGGGGCTGGCGGGGTTTGCACCAGTCGTTGACGCGGTCGGTTTGGGCCGGGCGGTCGGCACACTGGAGTGAGCACCACAGGCGCCGATCAACGTCATGCAGAGCACCAGCAGGCAGCCGCGCCGCAGGATGTTGGGCGAGATCATCGCAACACCTCTGCTCGAGAGTCCTCCCGTCAAGATCGGGCAGTCAACCTGGGGGCTTCCTGCTCTTTCCGGACCCCCACCCGCACGAGATGCCGTCCTGGCAATGGAACGCCAGCCGACACAGTCCTAGTCGCTGAACCAGAACCGACACGAGGACGTCGATGCCGTCCGAGTCTGGGATCCCTGACTCGGACGGCAGATTGAGTCCGGAGGGCAATACTGGCGGCATGGCCTGGTTCACAGAGTGCATGCAAACTGCAGCCCGGTGGCTGCGCCGTGACTTCACCGATGATTCCGTCACTCACCACGACGGCCTGGACGCCGGCGCGGTGCGCATCCTCATTACTGGGCTGATCTTCTGGTCGCTGGTTGTCGCCGGCGTCGTGTGGCTGGTTCGGATGGTGTTGCGGTCGGTGGCCTAAACGTCCGCGTTAGCGATCGTCACCCGGTGTCCGTTACTTGTGTCGCGGTCCCTGGCAGAGTTTGCGCACGCCCGGAGGCAAGTCGGGACTGGTCGTTACGATCCCGCGTCGCAGTCGAGGACCAGGAGAGGTCGCGAGGCCACCACGTCGCCTGACGCGGCCTTCTCCTCAATGGTTCCTTTGCCCGCGGTGACCGCGGTGAAGACGAAGCCGTGGCCCATGCCGTTTTGGGTCCCGGGCGCGAGGAGGTCGCTGTAGACCAGATCAGTCGGGCGCAACAGCGCCGACTGTTCGATGTTCAAGCTGCCGCCGACGTTGGCGATGATCTCGCTGGTTGGGTTTCCAGCGATCGTCAGAGCCGACAGGTCGTTGGCCCTGGCCGCACAGGCGGCGGAAGTAGCGGCCGAACTGGCAGACGCCGGGGCCCGTGATGCCCCGGCGGGGCTGCTTGACGGGCTGTGCCCGCAGCCGGCCAGCAACGCGACGACAACGCCGACGGACGCGGACACATGCGGCTTCCAGCTGCGGCTCACCGGACTCCCTCCTGGTGCCGGGGTGCTGAGGAAGTCATCGTAGGCGTCTGACAACGAGCCGGAGCAACGAGCGCCGGCACCACAGTCATGGTGTTCCGGCCACCGAACCTCATCCGGCGCGCCGACGGCCGGCGCCGGCCACCTGAGCTGCCTCGTCCCGATACGGGACCGTGTCCCGGTTAGCGACGGCAATCGGTACGAGATTGCCTTCGCCGTAAGGGATCGACGACTGGACGATTCAGCTTGCATCCGTTGTCCACGGTTGGCGGTGGCTATGTGGTGGCGACGAGGAGAAGCGCGAGACCGTTGACCAGGCCGTGTGAGATCGCGCAGGGCGCGAGGTGCCCGGTGCGGCGGGCGGCGAGGCACTGGACCAGCCCGAACGCGGTGATGTTCACGACGAGTACGGCGGCGCCAGCAGCCGAGGCGGCCTCGTAGGAGTGGAACGCCCCGAAGATCAGCGACGAGATCAGAGCCGACCGGGCGAAACTCCACCGTCGCATCCCGGCCCGCAGCACCACCCCCCGGAACACAGTCTCCTCGGCGATAGGCGCGACGATCACCCCACCGATCGCGACGAGAATCAACGCCAACACGCTGGTGTGGTGCAGGTCGGTGGTGTTGTTCGCTTCGTTGCGGATATGCGCGGGGACGATCGCGACCGTCACAGCGACGACCGCGGTCCGGACCCCGAGGTTCGCCAGCGCCCACAGTGCACCGGAGCGGGCGTCACCCATCGTCGGTCGGGTCCAGCCCAGAGATTGCCCCCAGCCGTGCACGGCGTCGCGGATCGGCCGGGCGTAGTGCAGGGCGATCAGCAGCGGCAGGGCTTCGGCGATGATCGTCAGCGCACCGCCGAGAATGCTCAGGTCACGCCGGCCGACCAGCTCGAAGTAGGCGACGACGATCGCGCCGGCCGCCAGGATCGCGACGACGACACCGAGAACGCTGCCCCACGCCGCGCGCCACCACAACCGGCCAGGGATCCAGGACAGCGCAGCGACCGCCCGGTCGAGCGGCAGTAGCGTCGGGACCTCGGGCCGTACGAGCTGTGGCGGCTCGAACGCAGTCAGTGACGACATCTCTCGAGGCTACCCGCGCGTCTGGTCAGACGTAGCGAACCTCCGCGAGGTGGGGCCTACGCCTGGCAACCCCTTGTATACAGGGATCGCCTTGATCGACAGGGAGGGCCCGCCGAGTCCCCCGTCCCGCCGGGGCCGCCGCCATACCCACTGCGAGCGCTTGTCCGAGGACGGGAGCGCCGCCCGAGTCGACCACGGACGGATGTGAGCTGACTGACGGAAGGCTTCGCCCGTGCCGGATGTCGACCCACCTGTGACGCAGTTGCCCTCTTGCGGCGTCCGAAGCGATGGGCTGTCAGTCTGCGGGTCTTCTCGGCCTGCGGCGACGCAGCCAAACGACCGAGCAGACCGTGATCAGCCCGCAGACCCCGAGTATGGCGTAGTTGACCGGTGCCGACCTACCACCGCGGGAGCGACGCACAATTGCTCCGAAAGTAAGGGCCGCTGCGACACCGGCCACTCCCACAACCACAAGTTCAAGGGTCGAATTGCTGCTAGCCGCACTCAGCTGGTGCTCGCCTCCGACGAACAGCCGCCCGATGCACCGCTTGCGATCACCGTGAGACGATGCGCCGATGGCTTCAGACATGCCACGGGCGGAAGTGGAGCTGGAGCCTGATGACGTGCGGACCCTGCTGCAGGAGCAGTATCCGGATCTAGCGGCCCTGCCGCTTAGCGTCCTCGCCAACGGCTGGGACAACCTGCTGATGCGCCTCGGCGACGAGCTGGTCGTGCGACTACCCCGGCGTGAGGCAGCCGCACAACTGGTGGCCAACGAACAACACTGGTTGCCTGGGCTCGCCGCGCAGCTGCCTCTGCCGGTCCCCGTCCCGTTACGCGTCGGGCACCCGAATGGGCGGTATCCGTGGCCGTGGAGCATCACGCGCTACCTGCGAGGGGAGACCGCCGCCGCGGCTCCGCCGTTGGACGGCCAGTCCGCGGCTCAGGCGCTCGGCCGGTTCCTCGGGGAGCTGCATCGGCCGGCGCCCGCCGATGCCCCGCCGAACCCCTTCCGGGGGGTACCCCTGGGGCAGCGTGATGACAGCTTCCGGGCGAGCCTGAACCACGCCGGCGATGCCATCGACGCGGCTCGCTCCAGCTCGGCGTGGCACGCAGCGTTGGCCGCGGATCCTTGGCATCACCAGCCGGTGTGGCTCCACGGTGACCTCCATCCCGCGAACGTACTGGTCGACGTCGGACGGGTCTCGGCGATCCTCGACTTCGGTGACATCACCTCCGGAGACCCAGCCACCGATCTGGGCATCGCCTGGATGCTGCTGGCCGCCCACGACCGCCCCATCTTCTGGAGGTCCTACGCCGACCATGCCGCACACCCGGTGGATCCTGCCCTCAAAGTGCGGGCATCGGGCTGGGCACTAGCACTGGGGATGATGTTCGTGGCGCGCTCCGCGGACAACGCCACAATGCGGCGGATCGGCGTGCGGACCGTCCACGCCGTACTCGAGGCAGCCAAAACTTGAGCGGCCACTTCCGGTTGCCCATCGGCAAGCGGAGCACCACCCCGCCCGAGACGAGGATCGGTGACTGCGACGGGTTGGCAGAGCTGGCCGGCTGCCTGATTCAATGTGTTGATGAGGGTGCGCGACCTACTCCGGCGCCGTCGAGCCGTCCACCGGCTCGGAGTTTGGCTGCTCTGGGCGCTCGGAGCGGCAGCGTTGTTGTCGTTTCCGTTCGCGCTGTCGGATCCTGCCGTGTGGGGCCTTGTCCTTGACCCCGAGCTGCTCGCCCTCGTCGCACTTACCGGGCTCCGCATGCTGACAGGCCGCAACTCAGCGCGGTCGGCACAAGTACAACTGACCGTGATCAGGGACCGGGTCGATGTGTTCTGCGTGCGGCTGTTTGTGGTGTGCGCGCAACACTGGCCCAGTTGTCCTCCGGTTGCCCGTCACCAAACCGGGATCCCTGCTCGCTGAGGCGCGCAACGTCGCCCGGTCGCCGCGATGGGCCGCCCGCCGCGGGCGGTACAACGGTGGCCGCAAGCGTGCTCCACATAGCAATCCTCGACCAACACCAACCGCGGGCGACTTGTGCCACACTCCTCGCCATGCGCAGGGACAAGATCGCGTACTGGGCCGCCTCAGTGACCTGGGTCGCCGCCGTCGTTCTGCTGCAGCCGGTTGGTCAGGAACTTTCTCCGACATGGCCCTACACAGCCACGACGGTGTTGGCGCTCCCGATCGTCCTCGCCGTCTATCTAACCGTGCGGTACCTGCCTCGGCCCCGGCCGTCGCGGCGCCCGGAGGTGGGACCGTGAACGGGCAGTTGACGGGCCATCGATGATCCTGACGCAGACGCAGACGCAATCGCTGTGCTCGTCGTGCCAGTTCCGCGGCGGCAAGGATGGCTGTGTCGGTTGACGTTCGGTGATCGAGGTGGTTGTCGGTGGCCGCGCCTCACCCGTCCCTGCAACCAGTCCGGTTGTGTCAGCGGGCAGTGTCTCCAAGCAAGGCGAGTACTTGTGCCTTGTCTGCTGCGCCGACAGTCCTGGCCGAGCCGTCGATTCGTACCACGCGCCAGCACGCCCCCAGTTCGATCACGGCGTATGAGCCGTCGGGTCCGTGCACCACCGCGGTCTTCTCGGCGTGACTGGCACAGCCCAGACGGTTACCAGGCCGGTTAATCGCCTGCTCCATCGCCAACGCCGCGGTCCCGGTCAGCGTGCGTTCAGCGACGAAGTTGCCGTAATGGGTGTCGATCTTGTCGTCGATATAGACGCACACCCGTACCTGCCGTGGCCACCAATTGAGTGCGCCGCCAGGGCTGCGCTGCTTGGTCAGCGGGAAGTTGAACGGCTCCTTCGTCGTCGTCGTGCAGCCCGCCGCCGATGCGGCCGCGTCATCGACGTCCTGCGCCTCTGTCCGTACCTGCCGCACCTTGAGGACCGCCACGGGCTGCGCCTGCAGTGCCGTCAGCGCCGTGATGACCGCTCGCCCGACGTGGCCGCAGTCGTCGCGCGGGATCAGCGGCACCAACGGCTGGTTCGCGGCGTCGAACAGGACCAGAGGTGGGTCTGAATCGAGCTGCAGGGTGCAGGCCTGTGAGGGTGACTGCGTGGGAGGCGTCACCTTCAGTGCCTCGGTCAGGGAAGCGAGATCTCCTGACAGGGCCTGGACCACCGTCACCTGCCAGGTTCCGTCTCCCGGGAAGCGCCGGACGTCGAACGAGCAGAGCGCCCCTGCGTCGGCGCCGAAGTGGGTTGGCAGGCGCAGTTTCTTCGCCGGGGTCGGCAGGTCGCGGCAGGCGGCTGCTAACGCCGCTGCGGTCGGCCCGGTCGATGGGGTTGGTGTCGTCGTGGGCACCGTGGTCGACGTGGCGACGGTCGGGTTGGGAGCGGCGCCGGTCCGGCTGTGGTGTGCCGTCGGCAGGCCCGCCGCCACGACGACCGCGATGATGGCCGCGGCAGCAGTTAAAGGCGCAGCGACGGCGGCGCGTCGACGTCGCACGCGAGCTCGTCGAACGGAGAGCTCCAAACGGGACACGGCCGAGGCATCGACGGCGATTCGGGGTACGGCGTCGTCGAGCAGGGCGTGCCAGTCAGGATCAGGCATCGGCGTCTCCTACCAGGTCGGGGACTGCATGCCGCAGCGCCGCGAGGGCCTTGGCCTTCTGGGACTTGACGGTGCCGATAGAGCAGCCGAGTTGCTCGGCTGTCTGCGCCTCGGTCTGGTCGTACAGGAACCGGAGCACGACCACCGCACGCTGGCGCGGCGGCAGCGTCCGCAGTGCCGACCACAGTTGATCTCGATCCTCTACCGCCTGGAGAGCCGCGTCGCGACTGGCCGGCTCCGGCAGGTGCGCCACCGGGGTCTCGCGGGACCGAACGCGTCGCCAACTGTTGAGGTGCAGGCGCACGATCGCCGTACGGACGTACGCCTCCGCATGGCTCTTGTCGTCGATAGATCGCCACCGCAGCGCCGTCCGCAGTAGCGCCGCCTGCACCAGGTCGTCCGCCGCCTCGCGGCTGCCGCTGACCGCCAGCGCGAACCGTGTCAGCGACCCCAGGCGGGCGTTGGCGAAAACGGCAAAGTCGGGGTCAAGCGCCGACTGCTGATGCCGCATCCCGCCCCTCCCGCCGAAGTCTCTCACTCCAGACACGCCGTGGATGGGAAAGGTTGCCCGCAGGCTTCCGGCCAGCCCGTCCGGGTAGCCCGGTTGACCAACGGTGGCCGTCTCGGCGCCACCTCGCCGTTGTCGGTTTGCTGCGCCCGTCGCTCGCTCACCCCGGCGCGCTGCCGCGCGCGTTCTGCTCGGCCTTCGCTGCGCCAGCGCTCACGTCGTCTGCGACGAGACCCCGCTACAGGTGGGCTTCATACACCCAGGCGACTTCCGACACCCTCTGTTCAAGGCCAGCCAGTAGCGCCACCGCCGAGCGCGAGCTGCACGGCGGACCAGAAATGCCGAGGGCTCCCGCGCCGGGTTCGCCCAGCCGAAACCTCAACCCGACGAGGGAATCGTCGTCGGTGATTGACAGAAAGATCTGAATTGGAGTCACGGATTGATCCCGAATGAGGATGCAGACACCTAACAGCTCGAGCGAACGATCCTGTTGTCGAACGGAAGCCAACCGGAAGCCGTCGATACTTTCCTGGTCCCACTCGGGATGCCTGACGCACAAGATGGCAGGAATGAGGAGTTCCAAGATAAAGAACAGCTCGGCGGATTCATCCAGCGTGACGTGAGTGCTCGATGTCGTATCGGCGAGTATGCCGGCCAACTGACCAGCCAAGTGCCTCCTGAGCTCGCCTATGTCGGCCACGTCACCGTTCACCTTCCGGTCCAGGAACGCGTCCGCCTGCTGCCCTCAGCTGCGGCGCGAAACTCTATGTCACCGATTGTCACGTGTTGAGCTGGTTGTACGCCGCGATGCAGCCCTTGATCGCCTTGGCGATGTCGTAGCCGGCAAACACGGCCGGCCGAGCGGCCAGCCCTTTGCCACACTGTTCCCGAGCGCTGTCATCCGTGCCCGGCTCGTCCTCCAAGACCTGCATGACGGCTTGGCCGTACTGGTACGACGGATCACGCTCCAAGCGGCGCATCGAGCTCTCATGTTCCCGCCACGCCACCAGGACCACCAGGGCCAACACCAGCACCAGCACGCCTGCTGCCACGATCAGTCCGACTAGCAGACCGGTCCGGCTCCGCTCCGGCGCCTGCTCCCGAAAAACCGTAATTTCTGGCCTCCTCATCACCGGTCCGAGGCCTAACGGGCGGTTCACCCCGAGACAGCTTCACCCATCGGCACACCCCATCGTGTCGTGACTCAAGAATGTGCTCATCCGCATCCGCAGGGCGTCGCTGACCAGCCCGCCCGCCCGCACCTCCCGCCCGAACGGAGGCGAACATCTCGGCCAGGCAATCACCGTACGCCGATCCTCGTCCGGTGCGGGGTGATGCTCCGCTGACCGATCCCCGGCCGGAGCGGCATACGCCCTGCGGGGAGAAAGTCGGTCATGGATCCTCATCTGCCGACCGTTGAGTTGTCGTTGTAGCGCGCTGACGCTGTCGTGCTGTTCGACTGGCTGATGAGCACAGACCTCAACACCGTTTCGATCACCCATCCGGCTCAAAAGCAGGCGCTGGCGGATTTGCTGAACCGGCTTGAGGGCTGGACCGACATCCCCGGAGTCACCGAAGAACAACTCGCCACGGCGCAGGAGCAGGTCGCAGTCGACATGGGTTGGTAGCGCTTCAACGTGGGGCCGGGGGCCGCACCTGCGGCCGCCGTGACTTCCCACAGCGGATCAGCCGTCCGCTACTGACACAGCGATTCTTGTGCCGGATTACGTTCGTACGCTGCTACGTGGACTGCCCTACGACAACGGCGTCGTGTCCCTCAGATACCGCGGCGTCGCTCGTTGACGAACGCTTCGGCGAGCCCGCGAGGGGCACGGCGAAGCAGTCACACTCCGAAGTCCACTCCGAAGTCAGCATCGTTTGCGGAGCCTCGCCTCCGGGGAGATGCGTCGATGATGCAATCAGCAGCAGCCGAGCAACTCCCTGGAGCGCGACGCCCGATCAAAGGACTGACGATGGCTGAACTGGTCGTGGACTTCATCACGTCGCTTGACGGCTATGGAGCCGCTGAGGGCTGGCCGGGTTGGTGGGGTTTGCAAGGTCCGGAGTACCTCACGTGGTTAGCCGAGCAGCCAGAAGCAGATCACACAGTCCTGATGGGGGCGAACACGTACCGCCTCATGTCTGAATTCGCAGCCAACGGCGAGCCGGGCACGGACACCCTCGCGGATCTGCCCAAAGTCGTCTTCTCGACCACGCTGACGGAGCCCCTGGGGTGGGCCAACACGCGACTGGTCCGCCACGATCCTGCCGAGGCTGTGCGAGAGATGAAGGGCGATGACGCAGCCAGCTCCATGCGCACCATAGGGAGCCTCACATTGTGCCGTTGTCTGCTCAACGCTGGCCTGGTGGACCGCTTCCGCGTTGTCATCTTCCCGGTCATCACTGGCAGCAGCGGTCGAGACCGGATCTACGACGAGTACCCCGACGTTGCTCTCGACATGATCAACAGCCAGACCTTCGATCGCCGGATTCAACTACTCGAGTACGTCCCCAGAGTTCTGGCCGGCCCACCTGGTACCGACCAGGCCGTCCACTGAACCCGGACTCGGCCGCGGATCCGCATCTGGACGGCGATTCGTCCCGGAGCGGGACCCTTCCGGGACGGGCCCAGCTGTACGGCGGCGGGCGACCCAGCGGTGTGCCGGACGACGTTCCCTTGCTGGCACGGCGAATTCGTTCCGGCTTAGCCCAGCCTGGCAGTCGAGGCTCGTAGGTGGGACTGCGGCGGGTTGCTTGCACCGCTCGGATATGGAATCTCCCGACGACGATGAACGACTACCCGTCAATCGGCAGTTGACGAAGCGCCAGCGTCAACCGTAGGTTGACGTCATGACAGCGTCCGTTCCGGCACCCCGCCTCGACGACCTCATCGGCGCCGTAGCCGGCGCGCACCAGGACCCGCTCGACCGGGTGACCGGTGCAGTCCAGCTGGCGGAAGACCTCGGCGAGGTCGCCGACTCCGTCATCGGCCACTTCGTCGACCAAGCACGACGTGCCGGGGCGTCCTGGTCGGAGATCGGTCGCAGCATGGGGACGAGCAAGCAGGCAGCTCAACAGCGGTTCGTCGGCAGAAGCCAGCCGCGCGTCGCGCCTCTGGACTCCAGCCAGGGATTCAGCCGATTCAACGAGGAGGCTCGCGCGGTGGTGATCAACGCGCAGCAGCGCGCCCGAGATGTGGGCAACGACACCATCGGCATCGGGCATCTCGTGCTGGGCCTGGTCGCAGCCTCCGACAACGCCGCCGCTCGCGCCGTCGTAGCCCAGGGGGTGGCGCTGGGGGACGTCGAACGGGTGGCGTTGGCCACGCTGCCGGCCCCCGCAGCAAACGTGCCCGCCCTCATCCCGTTCGACGAGCACGCCAAGGACGCTTTGCAGCGCACCTTCGCGGCGGCTCAGCAGCTCGAAGCGAACACCGTCGGAAGCGAGCATGTCCTGCTGGCTGTTCTGGCGGTCGAGGACGGGACCGGGGTACTGGCCGGCCTCGGGCTGACGCACCAGGGGATCGAGACGTACCTGGGCACAGGCACGCTAAACGCCATTGGGATCCGTTCCCCTTGAGCGATCCGATCGTGCCGTGCGCGTTCGACGCAGGCACCGTTCGGCGATCCGTGTATCGAGCCCCTATCGTGCTGCAGGCAGAGTCGCGCTACTGGCCGCTGGCACCGACCGGCAGATCTTCGCCGAGCGACGGCGCCGTCAGCCGTGCAGCGACGGCGCGTAGGAAAGCCCGACCACCAGGTTCTCGGGAGACAACAGCCGAGCGACGGTCTGACCCCACGGCTCGTGCCTGGCACCGTGCAGCAGCAGGTGTCCTGATGCCTCGAGTTCAGCTGCTGCGGCGACTACCGCTTGGTCGTCGGCCAGCTCGAACTCGATGGATGCCTGAGGCACCGGGTGCTCGGCGGGCCAGGTAGTGGAGCCGAAGCAGGCCTCGGCTGCCTGCTCGAGCGGCCAGACGCCGAAATGTTTGGCGCCGTCGATCTGCTCGCTGTGCCAGTAGTCGTCGCCGTCGGCGTGCTGCAACGGCAGCCCGAGCGCCGACACGTACAACGCACGGCTGGCGCCCGGGTCTGGCGCGATCACAGCGAAGCTCGTGATGAAGAGAACTTCCATGCCCCGGGTGTTCCCCCGGACCGGTGCGAGACACCCCCCGCTTATCGCGGCTGAACAGGTCCCGGGCGTCGATCGAAATCCCGAGCGGAACTGCATGATCTGCCTCATCGATCGCTGACTGCGACGTCCTCGCAGCGGCCGAGCCCGAGCTGGGTCGGCACGATGCTTGTGCCGGTCAGCGATCGGACAGCCGTCCCCCGCGCGGATCGGGTCCGACTTCCAGCCGGCCTGCCCGCTGGCTCTACGGTGGCAACATGCCGCTGGTGTGGGTCACTGGGAATTCAGGCGTCGGCAAGTCAACCCTGTGCGAGCTGCTACAGGCCCGCGGCCACATCGCGTTCGACACCGATGACGATGGGTACAGCGGGTGGGTCAGTCGGACGTCAGGTGAGGTCATCGACGATCCCCCGTACCCTGTCCCGACCGGATGGCTCGACCGGTTCGGCTGGGTCATCCAGCGCGAGAGGGTGGCGCAGCAGGCCCGCACATCCAGCGGCGACGTGGCGTTCCTGTGCGGATCGGCCGAGAACGAGGCCGACGTGCGAGACCTGTTCGACCTGATCGTGTGCCTGGTTATCGACGACGACACGCTGCGCCACCGGTTGGCCACCCGCACCACGAACGCCTTCGGCAGAAACCCCGAGGAGCTGGCCGCAGCAGTCGAGTGCAACAACGGCATGAGGCTGGCCTACGAGAGCCTTGGTGCCGTGATCATCGACGCGCGCCAGCCACTCGAGGCGGTCGCTGACCTTGTGCTCGATGCAGCCCGTCGCTTTGCGCCCTCGGCTTCCTGACCCGGCTCACCACGAGCTTGGTATTCCGAGCGGCACGAATGTCATCCCGCCGGCAATTTTTCGGGATCCACAGGCATGGCCACCCGGCACGGCGAACGCCCGCACCGCCCATCGAACAGTCGGCCAAGATGTGCTGGCTGACAGGAAGCGGAGCGCCTTCGCAGGCGACGCGAGTGTCGGTCGAGGATCCGCCGATCGGCGACTGCGACAGCCCAAGGTGGGTAGTGGTCCGCCTTTGTGGGATACGCATCGACGACCGGGCGGTGTGGCCATCAACGGGTGTCCTTGGGCTGATGGGACAGGCGTTGCCACTGGAAGAGGGTCACGTCTTCCCGTTTCATGACGGTCGAGGCGCTGAGCTGGACGGGTGGACCTTGTCTTGGTGAATGCTGAGTTGGAAGGCGCGGCAGTTGCGACACTCACGCCGCCTGAAGCCTCCGAGGCACGTTGGATGCCCGAGTCGGCCACATCAGTAGCGCCTGCCTGAGCGCCACTGAGGCGCTACCGCTACTACGGCAAGGCGAACAGGGCGCGCAGCCAACCGAGGGTCGTCGCCAGGGCCTCCGGGTCCAGTCGGGTGCCGTCCTCGTTGTAACCGCCTCCGGGGGAGGCGGCCCTCTCGGCTGGCGTGCGGGTGTCCTCCTTGAAGACGTGGTTGGCGTTCGCCGGGTAAGCGAAAGTGATGTTGGCTTTGCCGGCGGCGGCCCGCTCGAGAGGTCCGCCGTCGGCCGTGGTGTCGACTTGGACGTCCTTGCCGCCGATCAGGACGAGCGTCGGGACCTGCACCAGCGTCAGGTACGCGCCGGCGTCCTCGGGGCAAACCAGGCCGCCTTAGCCGACGCTCACACCCGGCTGCTTGCCTTCTTGGCCACCCTCGGTTGAGCTGGTCCGTCCCTGATGCGTGGCACGTCAGGATCGTCTGGGGCCGGGTGCTGCTCCGCCAGCCGATCGGTGACTGACACACGCGCACTTTGGTCAGGCTGGCAGCCAGGTGAGGTCGCGGCCGTGGGGATGGGCGAGCGCGAGGGCGGTGTCGTCGAGCGAGATCAGGAAACGCCCCTTGCTGCTGGTCGCTTTCGTGATGGTGGTTCCGAGCCTTGGTAGGACGTCAATGCCTTCGGCTCCGAGCCGGTGAACGTGGCGGTCGGCGAGCAGCTCGACGAACGTCTGCCGTCCCTCGTCCGGCAGGTAGGCAAGCGTGGCGCTGTGCACCACGACCTGCGTGAGCCCGTCGGGCACCTGGTCGAGCAGGGCACCCAGGTCGGAAACCAGGTCACCGGCATGCACCTGCGGCTTGCGGTCGGCGGCGACATCCAGCCCGGCAGCGAGCCGTGCGGCACGGTCCTCGTGCTCGGGCCAGATCAGGCATTGCAGCCAGCGCCGGGCATCGGGGTCGCTGGCGTCGATCGGGTGCAGGTCCAACCCGGCCCGGAACCCGATCTGCGGCACCGCCTGCGGCAGCGGCACCGGGCCACTGACCTGGCAGGTCAGCAGCACCGGGCTGTTCGGGTCACCGACGGTGTGGTCGATCCCGGCGCCGAGGTAGCGGTACCGCCACGCGTCGTAGAGCAGGCACAGGCCGGCGCTGGCGCCGACCTCCACGACCGCCAGCGGGCCGGGCAGCAAAGCCAACGCGGGAAGCAGGGTCGCGCAGCGGGCCGGTTCGTTGGTCTGCGTGCGCCGGTGGGACACCTCCGCGACCACCAGCGGCCAGTGCCGCACGAGCCAGCCCACGGCGGCGTCCGGGTCGCTGACGTCGACGCCGTGCCAGCGCAGCACGGCGAACACGAGGTTCGGTTGTCGCTTTCCTCGCGGCAGGGTCGCCACCAACTCCGTTGCCGCTGGGTCCTCGGCTACGGCCAGGGCGAGGCGCTCGTAGCTCGGTGAGGAACCGTGGGCCTCGACTTGCGCCCACCGCCGGTACATCGCGCTGGTGTCCTGCACCCCACGATCTTCCCGTACTGCCCGCAGCTGGGCCGCCGGCCCGACCCACTTCGAGGGCTGGCGGCCATCACGGATAGCCGATCGCTGAGGGGTACGGAATCCCGTGCGGCTGGCGTGGCATCGTCAGGGCAGGTCTCGACAGCTGAGCGGCTTGCGCTGACCGTCGGGATCCCACTGCTTGTCCTCATCGGGTCACTCGGCCGGGTCATGCCTCGATCTCGGTCAGCACGCGCGGCACCTCGTCCACCACCTCGCGGGCCAGGTAGCCAAGACGTCCGGTGCGTGCTGCCAGCCGGTCGCCCGCGCGGCCGTGCAGGTGTGCTGCCCAGACCGCAGCTTGGGCGGCGTCGGCGCCTCGCGCTGCCAGGCCCACAACGATGCCGGCCATCGCGTCGCCCGACCCGGACGCCGCGAGGCCCACACCGCCGGCGCTGTCACACCAGAGGACGCCCTGCGGCGAGGCGATCCAGGACTGAGCGGCACCGACCGAGGTCACGGCACGGAAGCGAGCAGCACCGAGGCGAGCGGCAGCCCCTGGGTCCGCCTCCACCGTCTCCTGATCCAGCTCGGCCATCAAGGCCATCTCCTTCACGTTCGGCGTCAGTACCACCTGCCCCGCGAACCGGCTGAGACAGTCGGGGTGGTCCCCGACATGGGCCAGTGCGAACGCGTCGAGGACCACCTTGGTGTCCGTCGACAGCTGGGGCAGCAGTACGTCGAGGAGAGCAGAGCAGGCGTCACCGTCGGTGATCCCGGGCCCGACCAGCACCGCCTGCGCGTCGCCGGCGAGCTGGACCAGCCGTTCGGCGCCGTCCGCAGACAGTGCCCCATCGGCGGTTTGCGGCAGCCCTTGCACGAAAGCCTCCGGCACGGCCGTGGCCACGTGGATCGCGGTGCTGTGCACGGTCGCGACCTGTAGCTTGCCGGCGCCACAGCGCAGCGCGGCCGTGGCGGAGAGGATCACCGCACCAGGGGTCTGCGCGGCACCACCGATCACCAGCACCTGACCCCGGTCTTCCTTGTCCCCACCACCGGCGCCTGGCAGCGGCCACTCCTGCAGCAGCAGAGGGGTCACCTGCCGGGTCTCATCCGTTGACGACATGCTCGTCCTCCTCCACGGTGACCGGCGTGCCGGCCTGCTTGACCGGCGCCACCACGTTGTAGGCCTCCAGCCGCAGCGACCGTCCGGCCCGTACGAAGCTGGTCAGGCTGCAGTTGGCGACTGGATCAGTCGCTCCCAGCTCAAGGACCTCAGCCTCGTCGAGCTCCTCGTAGAGGTAGCAGAACAGCAGCACGACAATGTCATGGGCGAAGATCAGGACCCGCTTCCCGTGGTGCTCCAGGTCCAGGCTGTGCTGCACGCTGCGCAGCCGCAGCAGGACATCCGTCCACGCCTCGCCCCCTGGTGGACGTTGGTAGAACTTGCCGATGCGCAACCGTTGGGCGGCCAGCTCGGGGAACTGGGCCTGCACCCCGCGCAAGGTCAGTCCGTCCAGGGCGCCCATCTCCCGGTCCCGCAGCCGTTCATCGCAGTGGACGGCAACTGTGGCAAGGTCACCGCCGGCGGCGGACAGGGCGATCGCCGCTGTCTGGCGCGCACGCAGGTAAGGCGATGCCAAGACCACGTCCGGCCGCAGCTCGGCAGCCAAATCGCCGAGGAACCGGCCCACGGCCGCCGCCTGCTCGGTACCGAGCGGCGACAGAGCCACGTCCATGTCGCGGGTTTTCAGTACCAGCCGCTCGGCGCCCTCCGCCTCGGCCGCCGCCGCGGCAAGGTTCGCCACGCTCTGCCCGTGGCGCACCACCCAGAGCCGCTCCGGCCCACGACCTTGTCCCTCACTCGATGACGTACCCATGTCGCTCACGTGCCCCCCGTTGGAGACGCGCACACCGGTCGCGGATCGGCGGACATTGCCGACTCGACCGGCCGCAGAGTCGCAGATGTCGTCGCCTGTCAGCAGTACGGGGCGTCGAGTCGCGACGTCGTGGGCCGCTGCTGAGCCGTTGGCCCGGTCAGCGTGCCCGCGGTCACGTCAGCTTCGCGCGAGAGCACCGGGTGATGTAGGGCAGCGTGAACTCCTCGCGGTCGACGAGTGCCGGATGACTGTTCAGCAGGTCACGGACGGCCCCGAGCATTGAGGCCCGCTCGTCCGGCGGCAAGACGATGAAGTAACTGCGGGAGGCGACGAGATCCATGACGGATTGCCGTGTCACGGTGACGCTCCATGCGAAGTCGCGGCGCTCGATGTCACCGAACGGCGCGCCGACCGGGGGAGAGTCGCTGAACACCTCGTGCTCCGTGCCTCCCTGCATGATGCCGCCGAGCTGCGCGACCCAGTCGACCGTCTCGTCGCGGACATTCCACACGAGCCCCAGCACCCCGCCGGGCCTCAAGACCCGCGCGACTTCAGGGACGGCACGGTCTAGGTCGACCCAATGCCAGGCCTGCGCGACGACGACCGCGTCGACCGACGCATCCGGAAGCGGAATGCTCTCTGCGGAGCCCTCGTGAGCCTCCACGTTCTTTACCGTCGCAGTCAGCTGGGCAAGCATCTCTTCGGCCGGCTCGACGGCGACCACATCGAGTCCTCGTGCCACGAGCAGCCGAGTGAACAAGCCGGTGCCGGCACCCAGGTCCAGCACCCGCGCGGCCGACGCGGGCACCAGCCACTCCACGGCCTCTTCCGGGTAGGACGGGCGCGCGCGGGCATACTCGATCGCCGCAGCCCCGAAAGACCTGGCGTGGGTGTCCTTCGCCTCTTGGGAGCCGCTCCTCGTTTCGCCGTTTCCCATGAACCCATCGTGACATGACGCCGGCGAGGCACGTGGTATGCACGAACCCCGTACGGATCACATCGGCATGGGGAGGGCACTGCAGCGGGCTTCGCTCCCGGGACTCGCGTTCGTGCGCTCGGTGGTAGCAGACTCGAGGGATGAGTGAATGGCCCGCGTGGGCGACCGAAACCGTCCATTTGCAACCCGCAGACCCGGCCTGGGCCGGACAGGGTGAGCGAGGAGTGCGGACGCTGACCGGTCTGTTGGAGCCGTGGCTCGCCGGTCCGGTCGAGCACGTCGGCTCGACGGCGGTTCCGGGGTTGCTGGCGAAGCCGGTCCTTGACTACCAGGCCGCGGTGCGCGACCTGGCCGATGCTCCCGGGGTGGCGGCAGCACTGGCTCCGTACGACTGGCACTTCGTGCCGCCGGAGCTCGACTTGCGTGCGTACCGCCGGTTCTTCGTCCAGACCAGGGGCGGTCATCGGGCCGCGCACCTGCACCTGCTCGTCGCGGGTAGCGAACCGTGGGCGGCACAGCTGGCGTTCCGCGATGCGCTGCGGGCGGACGCGGTTCTCGCGGAGCGCTATGGGTCACTCAAACAGCAGCTCGCCGACCTCCACGGCGACGACCGCGAGGCGTACAGCGATGCCAAGGAGGGCTTCGTCCGCGAAGTCCTGAGCAAGATGTCGAGCTAGCGGCGCACCCGAATCATCACGCCGGCCACCTCGACCGGCGAATTCGCGCCCTGCAGGCAGGGCAGTCCGACGCCACGGCCTCTGAGGACTACGACGAGCTGCTGCGGATCATCCACTTTCCCGGCTACACCACGCCGGTGCAGCTGCTCTTCGTCAGCGCGGTGATGGAGTCCCTCGAGCTCAACGTGGCCGAGGGCATGCGGCTGCGCAACGTACTGATCGAGGGCAGGAAGGCATCATTGCCGAGGCGGGCAAGGTCTCGGTCGGCGTCTGACCGGGGATCATGGCAGGCATGGACCTGCGCTATCACGGTGACCGCGACGCTCGGCCGGGCTTGGTCGATCTCGCGGTCAACGTGCGTGTGGCACCGATGCCGGGCTGGCTGGCGAAAGCCATCGCCGGCAGCGTCGCCAGCCTCGCCGGCTACCCGGACCCGTCCGCGGCCACGGCAGCCATCGCCGCGAGGCACGGCCGCAGCCCGGACGAGGTCCTGGTTACCTCGGGCGCCGCCGAGGCTTTCGTCCTGCTGGCGCGCGCTTTCCGTCCTCTTCGCGCTGTGGCCGTGCACCCGTCGTTCACCGAGCCGGAAGCAGCACTGCTCGCTGCCGGCCACCAAGTCGACCGGGCTATCGCGTCCGCCCCCGACTTCCTGCTGCCTTCCGTGGAGGAGGACGCCGATTTTGTGGTGCTCGGCAACCCGACCAACCCCACGGGTGTGCTGCACCCCGGAGTACGGGCACTTGCCCGGCCCGGACGCACACTCGTCGTCGACGAGGCCTTCATGGACTTCGTGCCCGGCGAGCCCGAGTCGCTGGCCGCAAGTGTCGACGTACCAGGGCTTGTCGTCGTTCGCAGCCTGACCAAGATGTGGGGCCTCGCCGGACTTCGGATCGGCTACGTCCTGGCTGAGCCGGCGATCATCAACCGGCTGCGGGAGTGTCAGCCGTTGTGGTCCGTGTCGAGTCCCGCCCTCGCTGCGGCTGTCGCGTGCAGCTCCGTGGAGGCGGTGGCCGAGGCCGATCTCGCTGCCCGAGCCAACGAGATGGCGAGGGAGTCGTTTGCCGCGCGGCTGGCGACCGTACCAGGCGTCGCGGTCACCCCGGGAGCACGGGCAAACTTCCTGTTGCTGCAGATGTCCGACCGCCGAGAAGCCCTGGCTGCCAAGGGTTTTGCCGTCCGGCGCGGCGACACGTTCCCCGGCCTCGGGCCGGACTGGACCAGGGTCACCGTGCCCTCCGAGCAGGTGGCCACGCAGGTCATCGCAGCACTGGGCTGAGCTGGTCGAGCACTGCCTCGACGCTGTCCACCGGCCCGGCTCCGACCGGCAGCGCTGGTCGCTCGACCATCACGACCGGCACGCCGAGATCGCGGGCCGCTGTCAGCTTTGCGGCAGTCATGGTGCCACCGCTGTTCTTGGTGACGAGCACGGTGACGTCGTACGAGCGCATCAGGTTGGTCTCGTCCTCGACGGTGTACGGCCCGCGGTCCTGCACCAGCGTCATCCGCTGCGGCAGCTCGCCGGTGGGTGCCTCGATCGTGCGGACGAGGAACGGCCGGGGGTCCGGGGCGAAGGCGGCCAGGCCGCGACGGCCGGTGGTCAGGAACGCGCACCCGTTCGGCAGGTCTCGTACGAGATCGGCTGCTGCAGCGATGTTCTCGACGGGCGTCCAGTTGTCCGCCGGAACCGGCGACCAGGCCGGCCGCCGCAGCACGACAAGCGGCACTCCGGTGCTTGCCGCTGCCTCGAAGCCGATGGCGGTGACGCCGGCCGCAAAGGGGTGGGTGGCGTCGACGAGCGCGTCTGCTCGCCAGGTCTGTAGCAACGCGACCAGACCTGCCACCCCGCCGATGCTGCCGACCCGTACCCCACCGGCAGGAACGAGGGGCGTGCTCACGCTTCCGGCGAGGGATGTCAGGACGTCGTCGCCGCGGCCGACCAGCGCGCCAGCCAGATTCCGGGCCTCGGCCGTACCGCCCAGGAGGAGCACCCGCATGGGGAGCACAATAGCCGGATGCGCACCGTCCGCCTGATCGGCATCGGCGCCGGCAACCCGGAGTACGTGACCATGCAGGCGGTCAACGCGCTCAACGCGGTTGACGTCGTCTTCCTCATCGACAAGGGCGCTGTGAAGAGCGACCTGATCGCCGTGCGCAAGGAGATCTGCGACCGCTACATCCGCGACCCCGCCGGCTATCGCGTCGTCGAGATCCTCGACCCGCCCAGGGACCGGACGGCAGCGGCGTACGAGGGAGCGGTCGACGACTGGCGGGTGCGACGGGCCGAGCTGTTCGAGGCCGCGATCGTCGACAACGTCGGTCCGGACGGCAGCGGCGCGTTCCTGGTGTGGGGCGACCCGGCGCTCTACGACAGCACCATGAGCGTGATCGACCACGTCCTGGGTCGCGGGATCGTGCTGTTCTCCTACGACGTCATCCCCGGCATCACCAGCATCCAGTCGCTGACGTCGGCGCATCGGCTGCCGCTGAACCGGACGGGGGAGTCCGTCCACGTCACCACCGGGCGCCAGCTCGCCGCCGGGATGCCGGCCGGGCAGGACAACGTGGTGGTGATGCTGGACGCCGGGCTCGCCTGCCGCGACTTCGACGACCCCGACCTGTGGATCTGGTGGGGTGCCTACCTCGGCACCGCTGACGAGGTGCTGATATCCGGACGGGTGGTCGACGTGGCCGGCGACATCGCCCGTACCAAGGCCGAGCTGCGTGCCCAGCACGGCTGGATCATGGACACCTACCTGTTGCGCAGGACGGTGACGGTCGTATGAGCCGTTGATGAGAGAGCAGCCCGCTGGACCTGTTGCCGTGCTCTCATGAGAACCGTGAAGATTCTCGTGGTCGAGGACGACGTACGGATGGCCGGGCTGCTGCGCAGGGGACTCACCGCGCAGGGCTGGCAGGTCGACAGCGTGGGCGAGGGTTCGACGGCCAGGGCCGCGGTGCTGTCGCAGCCGTACGACGCCGTCGTGTGCGACATCATGCTCCCCGGCCGGACCTCCGGGCTCGAGCTGTGCCGGCAGGTGCGCCGCGCCGGTGTCTGGACGCCCTTCCTGATGCTGACCGCCCGAACCGCGGTAGAGGACCGCGTCGCCGGCCTCGACGCGGGCGCCGACGACTACCTCACGAAGCCGTTCGCGTTCACCGAGCTGGTCGCCCGGCTGCGCGCCCTCGTTCGCCGCGGTGAGGTGGAGCGCCCCGCCGTGCTCACGGTTGGCCCGCTGAGCCTGGATTCCGTACGCCACGAGGTCACCTGCGACCAGGGCATCATCGAGCTCACCGCGCGTGAGTTCGCCCTCCTCGAGTACCTCATGCGCCGTCAGGGCGAAGTTGTCACACGCGGGGACATGCTCGACAACATCTGGGACTATGCCTACGACGGTCTGTCCAACGTGGTGGACGTCTACATCGGCTACCTGCGGCGCAAGCTGCGGCAGTACGGTCTGGAGAGCATGGTGCGCACCATTCGCGGTGTCGGCTACCGGATGGACCCGCCGGAGCACGCGGCCGATGGTGCGGTGGACTCGGTGACCCTGCCGGCAGACGCGCGGGTCTGAGCCGTGCTCGACCGCCTCCCACTGAGGTGGCGTCTGGTGGTTGCCACTCTGGTCGGCACGATTGTCTTCGCCATCGGCTTCGGCGCCATCGCGCTGGTCGAGATCGAACGGTTGGAAAGCCACTCCATCGCTGCGGCGCTGCAGGAGCGTCTCGACCTCATCGAGCCCCAGGTTGCCGAGGACGGCAACCTCAAGGAGCTCGAGCTCTCGCCGCGTACCGCCATCGGCCAGGTCGTGGGGCCGGACGGCCGGGTGCGCGACGCGACGGCCAGCCTGCTCCACCAGGACGCGATCATCGGCGTCGACCGGATCCGTGACCAACCCGGCGGGATCTCCCAGACGGTGGAGCTCAACCACTCGAAGATCGCGGTACGGGGGGTCAAGGTGCCGCTCGCAGCCAAGGGTGCAAGTCCCGCCGGCATCGGCGCCCTGATCGTGGGGGTCGACTCCGAGGGCTTCGAGGCTGCGGGACACCAGCTGCGCGAGATCTTGTTCATCGGCTTGGCCTTCATCGTGCCGCTGGCCGGACTGCTGGCATGGCTGCTCGCCGGTCGCGCGCTGCGTACGGTGTCGGAGCTGACCGAGGAGGCTGAGGCGGTCGGGCTGTCCGACATCGGCAGGGGCCTCGACGTCGCGGCCGGTGACCCCGAGCTGGCCCGGCTGGTGGCAGCGCTCGACCGCATGCTGGCCAGGGTCGCGGCGGGTCTGGAACGGGAGCGTCGGTTTGCCGCTGACGCCAGCCACCGGTTGCGCACGCCACTGGCGACGCTGCGGGCCGAGGCGGAGCTCGCGCTGCTGGAAGGCGACACGCAGAGCATGAAGGAGGCGCTGCGGCGGGTGATCGATGATGCGGACGACCTCGGGGACCTGGTCAACCGGCTGCTTGCCGCCCACACCGCCAGGCGCTCGGAGTCGGTGCCGGTGTCCACAGCGCTCGCAACGGCGGCCGAGCGGTGGGAACGGCAGGTGGCCGCCAGCGGCTCGCAGCTCGCGATCAACCTCGCCCCGATCGCGGAGGACTTCCGTTCGGTCGATCCGCACCTGCTGCGCACGGTGATCGATCCCCTCGTCGAGAACGCTGCACAGCACGGCCGGGCGGCCGGCATTGTGACGATGCAGGTTGCCGCCCCCAACGGATCGTTGCAGGTCCGGGTCGTCGACGAAGGCCCCGGAGTCGATCCGGAGGTACGGGCACGGTTGTTCCAGCCGTGGGTCACCTCACGGGCCGAGCGCGGGGGTGCTGGGCTCGGCCTCTGGCTGTCGCAGGAGGCGGCCAGGGCTGCCGGCGGAGACGTCGAGCTGGTAGGTGAGCAAGCCGGAGCAACCTGCTTCGAGGCACGCCTGCCGCTGCCCTCCAGCTAATCGGGCGCTGCCAGCCGTTGCACGTCCCGAAGTAGCGCCATGCATGCATTGGCACCGCGCGGGCAAATGCCTGTCAACAAAACCTCGCCCCGATGCGAAGTTGCGTTGAGCGCAGTCGAGAATGACGGACAGCCGGTGGCTGTCGAGCCGGGCCTGGCCGGGAGCGGCGCAGACCAGGAGCCAGCACTGCAGCCCGCCGGGGTCGTGACGGTGCGGGCCCGCACCCACTTCGACGCGACGGTGATGGCGGCAGGGTACGAACGGCTGTACCGGCACCTGTGCTGGGAAGTTCGCAAGCAACAGGTCATCGCGCCCGCCAGGGCAGGGGCACCGGCGGGCATCGCTCAAGGAGTGGGACCCGGCTGCCGATGAAGGTGCTATGCTTGTAGCAAGCAACTAGTTCCCCGAGCATAGGACTACCGGTGCCCGACTACACCGATGAGATCGGCCGCGAGCTGATCACGCTGATTCGCGGCACCAAGGACCTGCACCAGGTGCTGCACCAGCACGGCCGTACCCGCTTGGCGGTCGACCCGCCCGCGTTCGCACTGCTGGCACGCATCGCTGAGCTGGGCCCGATCCGGCCGTCCGCGCTCGCCGGCTGCCTCTACCTCGACTTGTCGACCATCAGCCGGCAGCTCCAGGACCTCGAGGGTGCTGGTTGGGTGGCCCGCGAGCGCGACCCGCTCGATGGTCGCGCCTCGCTGGTGCGCATCACGCCGCAGGGGAACGCCGTCGTTGCCGAGGGCTACCAGCAGCGCAAGGAGTCGCTCACTCAGTTGCTCGCCGGCTGGACCGACGACGAGCGCCGTTCGCTGTCAGAGCAGTTCCATCGATTCAACGAAGCCGTAGCCGCCTTCCGTACAGCAGCACAGACCCAGGAGATCGCGTGACCAGCACCAGTACCAGCCCCAGCGTCGCAGCCCCCCTGCCGAGGGGAGGCGTGCTGACGCACAAGCAGATCATGACGATCCTGACCGGCCTGTTGCTCGGCATGTTCCTGGCGGCGCTCGACCAGACCATCGTCGCCACCGCCATGCGGACCATCTCCGACCGGCTCGACGGCTTGACCGCGCAGGCGTGGGTGACCACGGCCTACCTGATCACGTCGACAGTCTCGACTCCGTTGTACGGAAAGCTGTCGGACATGTACGGCCGCAAGCCGTTCTACATGTTCGCGATCAGCGTCTTCGTCGTCGGTTCCATGCTCTGCGGCACGGCGCACTCCATCTACGAGCTCGCTGCCTACCGCGGCCTGCAGGGCATCGGCGCCGGTGGTCTGATGTCGCTGGCGTTCGCCATCGTCGGCGACATCGTGCCGCCCCGTGAGCGTGGCCGTTACCAGGCCTACTTCATGGGCGTCTTCGCCAGCGCGTCCGTCCTCGGCCCGGTGCTCGGCGGCTTCCTCGCCGGGCAGTCGACCATCCTCGGCATCGCCGGCTGGCGCTGGATCTTCTACATCAACGTGCCGATCGGCATCGTCGCCCTTGTCGTCGTCTTCAGGGTCCTCAACCTGCCGCACACCCGCTCGATGGCGCGCATCGACTACTTCGGCGCCCTGTTCCTGACCGTCGGCATCGTCCCGTTGCTGATCGTGGCCGAGAAGGGCAACGCCTGGGGCTGGGGCTCCGCGACCTCGCTGGCCTACATCATCGGCGGCGTCGTCTCCCTGATCCTGTTCATCATCCGCGAGCACCGCGTGGGCGACGACGCGATCCTGCCGCTGCGGTTCTTCCACAACTCGGTGTTCTCCGTCACCAGCGTGATGGCGTTCCTCGTCGGCGCCGCCATGTTCGGTGGCCTGTCGGCGATCCCGCTCTACCTGCAGATCGTCAAGGGCGAGAGCCCGACCAAGGCCGGCCTGCTCCTGATCCCGCTGATGGTCGGCATCATGACGGCGTCGTTCACCTCGGGCCGGATCATGATGAAGACGGGTCGCTACAAGGTCTTCCCGATCATCGGCAGCATCTGCCTGTTCATCGCGATGCTGACCTTCTCGACCCTGCACGTGAACACGCCGCTCCCGGTCGCGTCGCTCTACATGCTGATCATGGGCTGCGGCCTTGGTCTGACCATGCAGACGCTGATCGTCGCGGTCCAGAACGCCATGCCGCCCAAGGACATGGGCGTCGTCACCGGTGCCAACACGTTCTTCCGGTCCATGGGTGGCACCTTCGGCACCGCGATCTTCCTGTCGATCCTGTTCAACTCGATCGGCGGCAAGATCCAGAACCGCTTCGCCTCGTTGACCAAGACGGACCCGCAAGGCCTCGCGGCTGCCAGGCAGTCCCTGACGGCGGCTCAGCAGCAGAAGCTGCAGGCCTCCGGCGGCGGTAACTCCTCGGCGCTGAACGACTCCGGCTTCATCTCCGGCCTGCCCCACGTGATCCGCAACGTGTTCCTGCACGGCTTCGCCGACTCGATGCACACCGTGTTCATCGTGGCGGCGCTGCTGATGATCCCGACCGTGATCCTGTCGTTCTTCGTCAAGGAGGTCGCGTTGCGCACCCAGGCCGGCCTGGCCGCCGCCAAGTCCGAAGAGGCGGCTCAGGCGGACCTCGCCAGTGCCGAAGGGGCCGTGGTCTAGCCAGCCGGGCTCAGGGCTCCACCGCGTCGAGGACGGTGATGATCTCCTTCGTCACCTCGTCGGGCGTCAGCATGGCGTCGACCCGGTAGAGCAGGCCGCGTTGCTCGTAGTAGTCGACGAGCGGCGCGGTCTGCTCGGCGAAGACCCGTAGCCGGTGGGCGATCACCTCGGCCGTGTCGTCCATGCGGCCCTCGAGCTGAGCCCTGGCGAGCATCCGCCCGACGAGCGCGTCGGAACCGCCGTCGTCGAGGTAGACCGCGGCGTGGGCCGTGACCCCCGCGTCGGTGGCGAGGGTGAACGCGGCCTCGGCCTGAGCCACCGTACGAGGAAAGCCGTCGAGCACGTAGCCGCCGTTGTGGGCCGCCTCGATGACCCGGCCCCAGAGCAGCTCGACGATCAGGTCGTCGGGGACGAGGTTGCCGCTGTTCAGATAGCCCTGCACCCGTTGCCCGATCTCGGTGTTGGCGTCGAGCTCCGCCCGTAGGGTGTCGCCGGACGAGATGTGGACAACGCCGTAGTGGGCAGCGATCCGGGTCGCCTGGGTGCCCTTGCCCGAACCGGGAGGACCGAAGATGACGACCCGCACGTGATGTTCCGCCTCTCGCGACAGCGCCGAGGAGGTCGGCGGCTCCTGTCGATGCTAGAGGTTGTCCGACGCCGGGTTGGGCAGCGGGGCCTGCAGGCCCGCGATGATGGGTCCGAGCTGGTTGCAGATCATTCGCGCGCGCCGGATCTCGGTACGGGTCCAGGCGCGGTCCTCACTGGTGTAGACCTCGAGCAAGCCGATCGGGATCTCCCGCGAGCTGACCGGCAGCACGAGGACGGACCGGAAGCCGAGGTGGGCGAGGACCGATCGCTCGGACGGGTCGGCACCGGGATCGTCGCGCAGCACCTGCGCAATCTCCTGGCGCTCCATGACCCAGTGCGTCAGCGGGTAGTCGGCGATCCGGAACGACTCCCCGGTCGCGGCCCAGCCCTGGTCGCTGACGGTGTAGAGCCGGCCGTCGAGGCCGTCGAGGCTCGACAGGACCACCTTGTCGGCGTGCAACATCGCTGCCACCGGGTGGACGACCTGGGCCAGGTCGTGCCGGGAGCTGACCGTGGTCAGCCACTGGCTCAGAGCCTCCATCCGCTGGTCGCCGTCCTGGCCGCGGAAAGCGTCGGAGGCAGGCCTGCCGGCCAGGGCTTGCGCCATCGCCGTGCGGCACAGGGCTGCCGCGTCGTCGGCCACCTCCGACCAGCCGTCGGCGGGCCGCCCCAGCAGGTGGCCCTGACCGAGGGTGACGTCGAGGTCGGCGAGGGTGAGCAGCTCGCCAGCGGTCTCGATGCCCTCGGCGCAGATCTGGGCACCGGTGCGTGAGGCGAACCGTACGAGAGCCTCCACGAGGGCGATCTTGGCCGGGTCGGTCTCGAGCCCCCCGACCAGTGCCTTGTCCAGCTTGATGATGTCGGGCTTGATCGCGAGCATCCGCTGCAGCCCGGCATAACCGGCGCCGGTGTCATCGACGGCGATGCGGGCCCCGCGGCTACGCAGGTCTGCCAGGACCGACTGCAGCGGGCCGCCCTCGAGGTTGTGATCCTGCTCGGTGATCTCGATGACGAGGTTGGTCAGGTCGTCGGGGAGCAGGTCGAGCACGTCGGAGCTGATCAGGGCGGAGGGGCTCGCGTTGAACGAGAGGTAGCGCCCGGCCGGCCGGTCCGGTGCGGCCAGGGCGAGGGCCACGGCCTTTGCCTGCAGCTGGCTGCCGAGGCCGAACCGCCGCGCCTGCGCGAACCACACCGGCACCGTACGAAAGGTCGTGGAGCGAAACCGGCTGAGTGCTTCGTAGCCGGCGATGCGCCCGGTGGCCAGCTCGACGATCGGCTGAAACACCATGGCCAGCGCGGTCGGGCTGTTGAGGACGTCCTCGATGTCGTGACGCGACCGCGCCCGCCGCGCTGTGGTCTGTGCCGGCAGGTGGCGGACCATCGGGCCGGAATGATCGCTGCTCTGCACGACACACCTCCCGGCCGCTTGCTCGTCGCGCGGCACATTACTCCTTTTGGATCAGTCACGGCATAGGTTGGACACATGGATGAGTACGCCGCCGCCGCGGTCGAGGCCGCGCTCGCTGCCGGGGCGCGCTATGCCGACGCCCGCGTGATGATCTCCAAGTCCGAGTCGATGTCCGCGCAGAACGCTGTGGTGGAGCGGCTGCAGCAGGACGAGACCGCGGGTGTGGGCGTCCGCGCGCTGGTCGGCGCCTCCTGGGGATTCTTCGCCTCACCGACGCTTTCCACGGCCTCGGCCAAGGACGCCGGGCACCGCGCAGCCGAGATCGCGAGAGCCAGCGGACTGGTCTCGGGACCGGACCTCAATCTCGCCGATGCCGGCGGCAACGGACCCAAAGTGGCGTCCTGGAGCAGCGAGTGCCTCGAGGACCCGCTGTCGGTACCGCTGTCGGAGAAGGGCGATCTGCTGGTCGCCGTCACCGCGGCGATGCACCAGGCCGGGGTCCAGCTGGCGCAGGCCGCGTACTCGATCTGGGACACCCGCAAGTGGTTCGTCTCCAGCGAGGGTCACCGGATCGACCAGCACATCCGCGAGTGCGGCGCCTGGTCGAGCGCGACCGCGGTGGGGGAGCACGAGACCCAGCGCCGCTCCTACCCCGGCGTACGCGGACAGTTCGGCACTCGCGGCTGGGAACAGGTCCGCGAGATCGACCTGCTCGGCGCGTCGGCACGGCTGGCGGACGAGGCGCAGGCGCTGCTGCGAGCGCCCCTGTGCCCGGCCGAGGAGACCACGCTGATCCTCGGGGCCAACCAGATGGCGCTGCAGATCCACGAGTCGGTCGGGCATGCGACCGAGCTCGACCGGATCCTCGGTTGGGAAGCAGCTTTCGCCGGTACGAGCTGGCTCGACCTGGCGCAGATGGGGTCGCTGCGCTTCGGGTCGCCGTTGATGAACGTGGTCGCCGACGCGTCCCTGCCCGGTGGGCTCGGGTCCTTCGGGTTCGACGACGAGGGCACTGCGGCGCACCGGGTCGACATCGTGAAGGACGGGATCTGGGTCGGCGTTCTGTCCGGCAGGGACTCCGCCTCACTCGCAGGCATCACCAGCGGCGGCTGCGTCCGGGCCGACGGCTTCAACCGGATGCCGATGGTGCGGATGACCAACATCGGCCTGCTGCCCGGTGACTCCTCGCTGGAGGAGATGATCGCCGACACCGACGACGGAATCTTCATGGATACCAACCGTTCATGGTCCATCGACGACAGGCGGCTGAACTTTCAGTTCGGCTGCGAGATCGCCTGGGAGATCAAGAACGGAAAGCGTGGGCGGATGCTGCGCAACCCGACCTACACCGGCATCAGCCCCACGTTCTGGGGGTCGATGGACCGGGTGGGCGGCCCGGACGAATGGGTTGTCATGGGCACGCCCAACTGCGGCAAGGGACAGCCGATGCAGGTCGGTCACACCGGCCACCCGACCGTGCCGGCCAGGTTTTCCAACGTTCGGGTGGGGGTGACCGGATGACCGATCGGGGGCAGGAGCCGGAGCAGGAGCAGCAGCTCGAGCTGGCCGAACGGGTCGTGTCGCTGTGCGACAAGGGCGCCTCTGCCGACGTGATCGTACGAGCCGGCCACCACGCGCTGACCCGCTTCGCCAACTCGTTCATCCATCAGAACGTCGCGGAGTCCGTCGCGTCGGTGTCGCTGAAGCTGTCCTACGACGGGCGGTCGGCCAGCGCGAGCACGACGTTCAGCCCGGACTCGTCGGGTCAGGACCTCGACGATGTCCTGCGCGGCCTGGTGTCCCGTACGGCGGATGCGGCGCTGCTCAGGCCGGTCGACCCGGACTGGGTGGGCCCCGCCGAGCCGGCCCCGGCGAGGTTTTCGGGCAGCTATGACCACATGACAGCCCTGGCCAACCCTGCGGAGCGGGCGGGTCTGGTGCGCGACTTCGTCCACGCCGCTGACGGGCTGGAGACGGCGGGCTACTGCGAGACCATCGGTTCCGTGGTCGCGTTCGCCAACTCGGCCGGACAGCGGATCGCCGGCCGGACCAGCTCCGCCACGCTGGACGGCGTCGCCCGTACCCACGGCTCGGACGCGTCAGCACGGCGGACGTCGAGCTCGATGGCCGACCTCGACGGGGTGGTGCTCGGCAGACGGGCGGCTGCGAGAGCCGCCGCGGCGCTGGACGCCGGCGACATCGAACCCGGCCCGTACGAAGTCGTCATCGAGCCCAGCTGTGTCTCGGACATGATGTTTTTCCTTTCCTGGCAGGGATTCAACGGCAAGGCGGTGAACGAAGGGAGATCCTTCGTACGGCTGGGGGAGCCGCAGTTCGACCAGCACATCAACCTCTGGGACGACGCCGGCGACCCTCGCTCGATCGGATTGCCTTTCGATGCCGAGGGCACGCCACGACGGCGGGTTGAGCTGGTGCGCGACGGCATCGCCGTCGGACTCGCCCATGACCGGCGTACGGCGCGAGTAGCCGGCGACTCCTCGACCGGCCATGCGATCGAGGGCGGCGAGAGCGAGGGCGCACTGGCCTGCAACCTGCTGCTGGGCACCGGACAGCACGATGTCGACGACCTCGTCAGCCACATGGGTCGCGGGCTCCTGGTGACCGACCTCTGGTACACCCGTGTGCTCGACCCGCGGACTCTCGTGGTGACCGGCCTCACCCGCAACGGCGTCTTTCTGGTCGAGGACGGCCAAGTCGTGCGGCCCGTGGGCAACTTGCGGTTCACCCAGTCCTACATCGAGGCGCTCGGACCGGGGCGCGTGCTGGGAGTCGGATCGGTGCCGGAGATGCAGCGGCAGTACGGCGGGGTCTACTCGATGCCCGCACTCCACTTGGCGTCGTGGAACTTCACCGGTGGGGCCAAGGGCTGATGTCCGGTCTGCTGGACTATCCACGGCGCCTCGGCTTTGCCATCTTCGGTCGCCTTCCCCGGCGGGTCCGGGTCTGGGCGGTGCGTGCGGGCACGCCCGGGTTCACCGTCGGCGCCCTGGTGCTGCTGCAGCGCGGCGACGACACCTCCTCGGTGCTGCTCGTCCATCAGCGGCACACGCGCCAGTGGGCCCTCCCCGGCGGTCTGTTACGTCGCGGCGAGGGCGCTCCGGAGGGTCTGCGTCGAGAGGTGTCAGAGGAACTCGGCATCGATCTCGACATGGCCGATGCCACCCATGCTGTCGGGGTTCTGGTGGACCCGCGGTCGCGACGGGTCGATGTCCTGTTCGCCTGCGCTCTGGCTGCCGACGCTGGGACGCCGGTGCCTTCGCACGTGGAGGTCGCGGACATCCGGTGGTGCACGGTCGGCGACCTGCCCGTGGTCACGGCGATCACGGCTGAGGTGCTGGCGGAGTACCAAGCCCGCGGATTGCTGGATGTTGTCTGACGAGCTGTGCGGCGTGGTGCTGGCCGCCGGAGCCGGTACGCGGCTGCGGCCACTGACCCTCGAGCTGCCCAAAGCCTTGTGCCCGGTCGGCGGAGTCCCGCTGGTCGATCTCGGGCTGGAACGCCTGCGTGCGTTGGGGATTTCCTCGCTTGCAGTCAACGTGCACGCGTTTCCCGAGGCAATGACCGAACACCTGACCAGCGGTGTGCGGCTGTCGTACGAGTCGCCCGAGGCAATGGGCACGGCGGGCGCACTGGGTGTGCTCAGGCCGTGGATAGCCGGCCGGGCAACGATTGTCACCAACGCGGACGCCTACCTCGCCGGTTCATGGGAGCCTCTGCTGGCGGGTTGGGACGGGTCGTCGATCCGGCTGGGCGTCGTCGCTGACATCGTACGGCCGGACTTCGATGGTCGCTGGCGCTACGCCGGGATGTGCGCCATGCCATGGGCCGATGTCGCTGAGCTGCAGGCCGAGCCCACCGGTCTCTACGAAGTCTCATGGCGCGCTGCGCTGGCGGCGGGCAGGCTCGAGCTGGTCGCCCTGGAGGGCCCGTTCGTCGACTGCGGCACTCCGGCGGACTATCTCGCCGCGAACATGCTGGCGTCCGGAGGGACGACCGTCGTGGGGACCGGCGCTGTGGTGGAGGGAGTCGCCGAGCGGTGCGTGCTGTGGCCGGGTGCCAGGGTTGCTGCGGACGAGCGGCTGGTCGACGCGATCCGTACCGCATCCGGCCTCACCGTCCGGGGATGATGTGACCGTGCTCGAGATCACCGACCCGGCCGACCCGCGACTGGCCGACTACCAGGACCTCACCGACGTCGCGCTGCGGATGGCGGTCGAGCCGGAGCACGGGATCTTCATCGCCGAGGGCGAGCTGGTGATCCGGCGGGCGTTGCGATCCGGCTACCGGATGCGGTCTGCGCTGATGTCGCCGCGGTGGTACGAGAGCCTCGACCCCGAGCTGGCGGTCGCCGAGGGTGACCTCTTCGTCGCCGCGGACGAGGTGCTCGAGCAGGTGACCGGGTTCCACGTGCACCGCGGTGCCCTCGCGTCGTTCGCTCGCAAGCCGCTGCCCTCCGCTGCTGACGTGCTGGCGACCTCGTACCGCGTGGCTGTCCTCGACACGGTCAACAACCCGACCAACCTCGGCGCGATCATTCGCAGCGCCGCTGGGCTCGGCATGGACGCGGTGCTGCTGTGCCCGCGCAGTGTCGACCATCTGTACCGGCGATCGATCAGAGTCTCGATGGGAGAGGTGTTCTCGCTGCCGGTGGCCCGGCTCGAACCGCCCTGGCCGGCCGGGCTGGGCGTCATCCGCCAGGCCGGGTTCCGGATGCTAGCGCTGACTCCGGGGGAGCAGGCGGTCCCGCTCGACCAGCTCTCGCTCGGCCGTGACGACAAGGTCGCGTTGCTGTTCGGTGCCGAGGGACCGGGGCTCTCCCCGCGGGTGCTCGATTTCGCCGACGCCACCGTACGAATTCCCATGGCGCACGGCGTCGACTCACTCAACGTCGGTGCTGCCGCTGCCGTCGCGTTCTACGCGGTCGGGCGGCGCTAGCGCTTCGAAGGCTGCCTCGACAGGATCGTGCACAACGGCGAGAACGGTCACCACGCCGGCCGTGCCGACCACGAGTGCGCCGAGCCACCGATTGCGTCGGCAGGGGCCCCGGAGGAACGAGACAAGGGCGTCTGCGGCAGCGTCATCCATCCGGTCGACCCAGCCAATGATGCCCATGCCTTGAGACTACGGGGACCGCTCGTGCCGGTGCCGTCGCCGGTCCTGCACACCGTTGCTGTCGTCGGGTACGCGGCTGGTGGAATCGAAGGTGCCCAGCTCAGCCCTTGAGCAATGGCGATCGCGCTTCCGCCAGCACTGTGGCTGCTAGCCTCGGGGCATGTCAGCCTCGGACCGCTTCAACGTCAAGATCATGGGTCCGGACGACGCCCAGCCGATGCTTTTTGCCCACGGTTTCGGGTGTGACCAGCGGATGTGGCGGCACGTCGCGCCAAGGTTTGCCGACCGCTACCGGGTCATCACCTTCGACAACATGGGCGCCGGCGGGTCGGACCCGCAGGGTTACGATCCGGAGCGCTACGCCAGCCTCGGGGCCTACGCCGACGACGTGCTCGCGATCTGCCATGAGGTCGACCTGCACGACGTGATCTTCGTCGGCCACTCGGTGTCGTCGATGGTCGGCGCGCTCGCGGCCATCAAGGAGCCGGAGCTGTTTGCCCGCCTGGTGTTCGTCAGCCCTTCCGCCCGCTACATCAACGACCCGCCCTATGTCGGCGGCTTCACCGAGGACGACATCACCGAGCTGCTGGAGTCGCTGGACAGCAACTACCTCGGCTGGTCCGGTGCCATGGCTCCGGTGATCATGGGCAACGCCGATCGGCCGGAGCTGGGCGACGAACTGACCGACAGCTTCTGCCGCACCGACCCGGCCGTCGCCAGCCAGTTCGCCAGGGTGACCTTCCTGTCGGACAACCGGGCCGACCTGCACCGCGTGACCACGCCAACCCTGGTGCTCCAGTGCAACGACGACGTGATCGCGCCGATCGTGGTCGGGGAGTTCGTACGGGACCAGCTGCCCAACGCCACCTTTGTCCTGCTCGACGCGACCGGACACTGCCCCAACCTGAGTGCTCCCGACGCAACAGCCAACGCCATCGAGGCCTTCCTGGCCGAGGCACCGGTGCCGGCGCGGTGACCGCCGAGGAACCCCGTTCCGGCTTTCACGAAGCATTGCTCGAGGACGATCCCGAGCTGCTCTACGACCTGGCGCCGTGCGGCTACCTTTCCACAACGCCTGACGGCGTCATCATCAAGGTCAACCGGACCTTTCTGGTCTGGACCGGCTTCGACCGCAGCGAGCTCGTCGGTGAACGCACCTTCGTCGCCCTTCTCTCGCCCGGCGGACGGATCTATCACGAGACGCACTACGCGCCGCTGCTGCGAGTACACGGCAAGGCCGGCGGCATCGCCCTGGACATCGTCTGCAAGGACGGCACCCGTTTGCCGGTGCTGGTGAGCTCCGTTCTCGAACGCGACGCTGAGGGCAATCCGGTGGTGGTGCGCGCAGCCCTGTTCGACGCGACCGAGCGACGGTCCTACGAACGCGAGCTGCTCCGCGCAAAGACCGAAGCCGAGGCCGCGACCGAGAAGGCGTCGGCGATGGCGCAGACGCTGCAGCAGGTGCTGATTCCGCGGGAGCCGCCGATCGTGGCGGGGCTCGAGCTGTCCGCCGCCTACCGCCCCGCCCATGCCGGCGACGAGGTCGGCGGCGACTTCTACGACTTCTTCGAAACTGCCGCGGGGGACTGGGTTTTCGCCATGGGGGACGTCTGCGGCAAGGGTGCGGAGGCGGCGGTCGTCACCGCACTCGTCCGCAGCACCCTGCGCGTTCTGGCACTGCGTCCGGACCAGCTGACCGGCGCGCTCGAGACCCTCAACGACGTGCTGCTGCGCCACAGTGACCGCTTCGCCACGGTCGCGTTGCTGTGGCTCCGCCGGCGCGAGTCCGGCTGGGTGGCGACCCTGAGCTGCGCGGGGCATCCTGTGCCGGTCCTGGTCAGACCCGGCGAGCAGCCCCGGTTCTTCGGGAGTACGGGGTCGCTCGTAGGGGCGATCGACGATCCGTCCTTCACCGTCGAGCAGTTCGTCCTGTCGCCGGGTGACGCCCTGCTGCTCTACACCGACGGCGTGACCGAGGGCCGTCGTGGCAGCGAGTTCTACGGTGAGCAGCGTCTCCTCGACGCCGTCGGCGGCGGATCCGCTGACGCGATGGTCGGCGCTGTCCTGGACGACGTGGTCGACTTCCAGGCCGGCGACCCGCGCGACGACATCGCCCTGCTGGCCGTACGAGTGCCGGACTAGCCCTCGTTCTTGGCCTTGTCCTTCCAGAACTTCGCCCGGCCCTTGGGCCCCATGTCGTAGAGCTCCTTGCACTCCGGGCACACCGGGAACTTGCTGGGGTCGCGGCCGGGCACCCACACCTTGCCGCACAGGGCGATGGTGGGGGAGCCGGTCATCGCCGACTCCATGATCGAATCCTTGAGCACGTAGTGGGCGAAGCGCTCGTGGTCACCGCTGTCGGGGAGGTAGGCGGGGACCGTCTCCTCGACGATCCGAGTGCCGGTCTCCTGAATGGTCTCCGTCATGCGACCAGCCTGCCAGACGCTCGCGGCTACGGCGAGGCGGCGAGCGGAATGTTGCGCGTGCAACTACTGTTCGAGGCAGCACGAAGCAGATCACGTCAGCAGGAGGACACCATGCCCGCCGTCACCCCCAACGACCTTCTCGTCCTGCCGCGGGTCCCCCGCCCCGCCGCAACCGTGGTTCAGCGCCCCGTCGTCACGACGGTTCGCAGCCGCGAGACCTTCGAGGGCGAGGGCTTTCCGGTACGCCGCCCGTTCCCCGGCAAGACCGCGCTGTCGGTCACGGACCCGTTCCTGCTGCTCGACCAGATGGGAGCCGTGGAGTACGCCCCTGGCGAGCCCAAGGGAACGCCCTGGCACCCGCACCGCGGTTTCGAGACCGTGACCTACATCATCGACGGCGCCTTCGAGCACCAGGACTCGACCGGTGGCGGCGGCCTGATCGCTGACGGCGCGACACAGTGGATGACAGCCGGCGCGGGCCTCCTGCACATCGAGACTCCGCCGGAGCGACTCGTCGCCAGCGGGGGGCTCTTCCACGGCGTCCAGCTCTGGGTCAACCTCCCCGCGGCACTGAAGATGACCGAGCCGCGCTACCAGGACATCGGGGCAGGACAGGTGCGGCTGCTCGCCAGCGAGGACGGCGGTTCGCTCGTACGGCTGATCGCCGGCAACCTCGCCGGGTACGAGGGCCCCGGCATCACCTGGACCCCGATCACCTACGCGCACGCGACAATCTCGCCGGGTGCGGAGCTGTCCATCCCGTGGCGGACCGACTTCAACGCCTTGGTCTACGTGCTGTCCGGCCACGGCTCGGTCGGCGTCGACCGGGTGCCGGTGACCACGGGCAGCCTCGCGATCTTCGGTGAGGGGGACGCGCTGACCGTTGCCGCCGACGCGAAGCAGGACGCGCCGAGCCCGTCGCTGGAGGTGCTGCTCCTGGGCGGGACCCCGCTGCGTGAGCCGATCGTGCACCACGGGCCGTTCGTCATGAACTCGCACACTGAGATCGCTCAGGCCATCGACGACTTCCAGGCCGGCCGGATGGGACAGATTCCGGTGAGCAGGGTCGGCGTCTAGCGTGGCTGCATGAGCGTCGCTTGGCAGGGGGTCGACCAGACTCTGCGCGAGTGGGTGGACCAGCACGACTTCTCCGGAACCGTGCTGGTCACCCGCGGCGACGCGACGCTGTTCTCCGGCTGCTACGGCTGGGCAAACCGCGCCGACAAGGTGCCGGTGACCACGCGTACCCGCTTCGGCCTTGCGTCGATCACCAAGATGTTCACCGCGGTCGCGACCGTCTCTTTGATGGCCGAGAACCGTTTGCCGTACGACACTCCGGTCGTGGAGCTGCTGCCGGCCGAGCGACGTCCCTCGACCCTGCGCGACGACGTCACCGTTCATCACCTGTTGACGCACACGTCCGGCATGGCCGACTACTTCGACGAGGAGACGGAGGACGACTACAGCCGTCTGTGGGCGACCAGGCCCTCGTACGCCATGCGAACGACGGCGGACTTCCTGCCGCTGTTCGCGGACCTGCCGCCGTACACCGCACCGGGGGTTGCCTGGCGTTACTCGAACGCCGGCTACATCATGCTCGGCCTGCTGATCGAGGAGCTGTCCGCTCAGCCGTATCCCGTCGTGGTGAGCGAGCGGGTGTTCGCGCCAGCCGGCATGGCCGACAGCGGATTTCTCGCCCTCGACGAGGTGCACCCCGACGTGGCGACCGGCTACTCACGCCCCTCCGTGCCGGGTGGACCCTGGCGATCCAACATCTACTCCGTCCCCGCCTTGGGCGGACCCGATGGCGGGGCGCTCGCGACGGCAGCCGACGTCGACCGGTTCCTGCGCTACTACGCCAACGGCGAGCTGCTGAGCCCGGACCTTCGGGACCTGATGCTGACTCCGTGCGCGACAGGTGCCATGGGCGGTGAGTACGGCTACGGCGTCCACCTGCTCAGCGGGCCGGCCGGGGCGCTGTGGGGTCACGACGGCGGCGATCCCGGTGTCGAGGCGATTGCCTACCACCTGCCCGAGCGCGGCCTCAACGTGATCGCCCTGTGCAACATGGAGTACATGGTGGGCCGGGTTCGCGACCTAATCCTCGCGGCCCCGGGCCCGGCGAAGCTCTAGCGCCGCCGTCTGCGGCCGCCACAGGTCGGTGATCCGCACCCCCAGCTCGGCCAGCAGCCGCCGGAACACCGGGAGGGACAGCCCGATGACGTTGCCGTGGTCGCCGTCGATGCCCTCGACGAACGGCCCGGCCAGACCGTCGATCGAAAAGGCACCCGCAACCTTGAGTGGTTCACCGGTTGCGACGTAGGCCGCCAGCTCCACCTCGTCGGGGCTGCCGAACCGTACAACCGTTGTCCCCACGGCAGAAACGTCCGCTCCGGTCGCCGTGTCGATGACGCAGTGGCCGGTGTGCAGCAGGCCGGTGCGGCCGCTCATCGCCTGCCAGCGGGCGATCGCCTCATCGGCCGAAGCCGGCTTGCCCAGCGCCTCGCCGTCGAGCTCGAGCACCGAGTCGCAGCCGACCACCAGTGCGGCGTCCTCGACGAGCGTCGCGACAGCGGCTGCCTTGAGCCGGGCCAGCTCGAGGCAGATCTCGTAGGGCGTCCCCGTGACGTGGTCCTCGTCGACGCCGCTGACGATCACCTCCGGGTCGAACCCGGCTCCGCGCAGCACGGCCAGGCGGCCGGAGGAGGCGGAGGCAAGGATCAGTCGGGGCAACAGGGGCCGGGATGCAGTCACCTGAACAGTCTGTCCGGTCGGCGCGGCAAATCCACCCCGTGGACTGGGACGATGGTGGGGTGACCAGCCGGCCAGCACGACGTCCCACCCGCCAACCCGTCGCGGCCGGCAACCGGCGGAGCAGGCGCGCGTCCCTGGTGCTGTTCAGCCAGGACCACGTAGAGGTGCGCCGCGACAGCGACCGGGCGATGGGGCGGTGGCTGTTCCTGGAGGGCATGGAGGCCAGCTACGTCGACCTCGCCGACGCCGAGCACCTCGAGTTCTCCTACGTCCGGCGGATCCGCGACGTCGTGGACGCGGTGTTTCCGGTACGGGACCTGTTGCGCGCGGTCCACATCGGCGGCGGTGGCGGCACCTACGCCCGCTACCTGGCCGCTACCCGCAGCGAGTCGCGCTCGGAGCTGATCGAGTACGACCCGCTGGTGGTGGACGTCGCGCGCCGCCATCTCGGTCTGCAGTCGGGGGCCCGGCTCAAGGTGCATCTCGGTGACGCCCGCACCCGGATCGTCGGGCGGACCGACGGCTCGGCCGATGTCGTGATCGGGGACGCTTTCGTGGACGGGCTGGTTCCGGCGCACCTGGCCACGGCTGAGTTCGCCGCCGAGGTGCGCAGGGTGCTCGCTCCGGGCGGGATCTACGTGCTCAACGTGATCGACGCTCCACCGCAGTACATCGCCAGGCGGATCGCCGCGACCCTGCTCGGTGCCTTTCCCGAGGTCGCGCTGGTGGCTGCCCACCGGGTCTTCCGTGGCCGCGACGTCGGCAACCTCGTCTTCGTCTGCGCCACCGTCCCCGGCCAGCCCCTCCCGCTGGACCGGCTGCGGACCAGGGCTGCCCGCGACGGGGAGCCGACGGACGTCGTCGGCACCGAGGAGGTGCGGTTCTACGCCGCCGGCGCGAAGACGTTCACCGATGAGTCGGTCGGCTACCCGGGAGATCTGCCGGTAGCATAGATACATCATGGATACCGACCCGGCCGCTGAACGGGCTTACCAGTTCCTCAAGTCCGCGATCCTGAGCCGGGAGTACGCCGGGGGCTCACTGATCACCGAGGGCGAGGTCGCCGAGGCGGTGGGGGTTTCCCGTACCCCCGTGCGAGAGGCCATGCTGCGGCTGTCGGCGGAGGGGCTGCTGCGGCTCTACCCCAAGCGTGGCGCCCTGGTGGTCTCGGTGAGTGCCGACGAGGTGCACGACATCCTTGAGGCGCGCGAGCTGCTCGAGACCCATGCCGTCGAGCTGGTTCTGGACGTCGCCGACGACGCCCTGGTCAAGGAGCTCGCGGAGCGGCTTGCCGACATGCGCAGGTACGCCGCCGACCGCGACGTTCCGCGCTTCATCCAGGCCGATCGTGAGTTTCATCGCGCGATGGTCGCGGCGGGCGGCAACGCGATCCTGACCAAGCTGTACGACACCCTGCGCGACCGCCAGCTGCTGATGGGCGCCGTGCTCATGCGCGGAGCCCCGCAGCGGATCGAGCTGGCGGTGCACGAGCACAGCGAGATCCTCGCGGCGGTGCAGGCCGGTGACCGGGTGGCACTGCGGGCCGCAGTGATGGTGCACCTGGCCACCATGTCGGCCAACATCAGCGGTGCTGGCCGGTGAATCAGCGGAAGGCCTGGTTCATCTGGAGCATCGGGGTCTGCGCCTACATCATGGCGGTGTTCAACCGCAGCTCGCTCGGCGTCACCGGAGTTGCTGCCCAGGAGCGGTTCCACGCGGGCGCCGGGGCCTTGGCGCTGTTCAGCGTCATGCAGCTCGGCGTCTACGCGTCGCTGCAGGTTCCGGTCGGTGTGCTGGTCGACCGGATCGGCTCCCGCCGGATGCTGGTAGCCGGTGGACTGTTGATGACGGCGGGCCAGGGTGCCATGGCGGTCAGCCACACGATTCCGGCAGCCATCATGGCCAGGGTGCTGGTCGGGGCAGGCGACGCGATGACGTTCATCAGCGTGCTGCGGCTCATCGGCAGCTGGTTCTCCACCAGCCGACTGTCCCTGGTGACGCAGCTGACCGGCATGCTCGGCCAGTTCGGCCAGCTTCTCGCCGCAGTCCCGCTGGTGGCGCTGCTGCATCGCGCCGGCTGGAGCATCACCTTCGCCACCGTGGCGTTCTTCGGCCTGACCGTCGCCCTGGTCGTCGGGTTCACCCTGTCCAACGCGCCAGCGGGAACCGTACGCGTGCCCGGCGCTCGCTCCGGTGCCGACATCCGGCAGCTGCTGGTGCACGCCTGGCACGAACCGGGGACCCAGATGGGTCTGTGGACGCACTTCGTCACGCAGTTCCCCGGCACGACGTTCGCGCTGCTGTGGGGCTACCCGTTCCTCACCGTCGGAGAGGGACTCGGGCCGGGGGAAGCCGCACTCCTGCTCACCCTGCTGGTGATTGCGGGTACGGGTTTTGCCCCGCTGCTCGGCCAGCTTGCCGCTCGTTGGCCCATGCGCCGGTCCGCCCTGGTGTTCGGCGTTGTCGGCTCCAGCGCGCTCGCCTGGACGGTGGTGCTCTGCTGGCCCGGCCAGGCGCCGGTGTGGCTGCTCACCGTGCTGGTGCTGGTGCTCGCGTCCAACGGCCCTGGTGCCCTGCTGGGGTTTGACTATGCCCGTTCCTTCAACCCGTCGCACCGGATGGGCAGCGCCTCGGGCATCGTCAACGTCGGCGGGTTCGTCGCCTCCCTGATCACGATCTTCGCCATCGGAGTCGTGCTCGACCTGCTGACCCCGCGGGGCAGTACCGCGTACACCCTCGACTCTTTCCGCGCCGCATTTTCGGTGCAGTACCTCATGTGGGCGTTCGGGCTGGTGATGTTCTGGCGTCACCGTCGCGTGGTACGGACCAGGATGGCGGGCGAGGGTGTCGAGCTTGACCCGTTCCACCGCGCCGTCGCTCGGCGCATCCGTGCCGGAAACCGTTGAGGTCAAGCGCGTAGGTCGCGTCGTTCGAAGATCGTGGCTGCGGCATACGTTGCCACCACGGCGATGCCGATGAGCACGGCGCACGGGCCGGGCTGCAGTCCGTTCCGGATCGGGTCACCGGCGCTGAACCAGTAGAACGGCGAGAGGTACTTGGTCCACGACAGCCACGAGATCAGCGGCAGGAAACTGTCGGCCAGGTAGGCCAGCAGGGTCAGCGCGGCGCCGGTGCCGAGGGAGGAACCCCGGCGGCCGGTCGCGGCGCTGGCGACCAGGGCCACCCCAGCGAGAGCTGCTCCGAGGAGCACCCAGGTGGCCGCCACTGCAACGACTTTGCCTGCGGCTATGGACAACCCGGCCGGAGAAGACAGGGCGACCGTGACCACGGCGACCACTGCGCCAAGGGCGAGCAGCTGCGCCACGATCCCGCACATCCTCGCCGACACCAGCTGCCGTCGGCCGACAGGATAGGCGAGGGTGAGGTCGAGCAACCCCGACTCCTCGTCGCCAGCGATCGCCCTGGTCGCCGCCGAGACCACGAAGACCGAGATCAGCAGCAGGGCCGGCAGTCCGAAGACCGTCGAGGTGAGGTAGCCGGCGGAGGAGGTCAGGTCCTGAAGGTTGAGCGCCTTCTTCAAGGCCTCCGGGTAGTTCTCGATGGCGGCGCTCTTCGCCCCGGACACGCTGCCGAAGCTGGACGTGTAGACGGCGGTCAGCGTCGCCAGGCCGATGGACCACCCCACCATCCCGCGCCGGCCCTGTCGAAGCGTCTCACCGACCAGGTCAGGCGTCGCCATCGTGACCCGTCTCGTACAGGGTGAGGAAGACCTCGTCGAGGTCCGGCTCCTCGACCAGCAGGGTGCGCACGGTGTAGCCGGCGGCGGTCTTGACCAGGGCGTCAGCAGCGCCGGAGAGCCGGCAGGTCAGGATGCTCGTGCCGTCAGCGGTCGCGACCATGACATCCACCAGGTTGGGCAGGGCGCTGAAGGCCGACTCGTCGACGACGTCGTTGAAATGGATCTCGACCCGGCGTACCGCATGTTCGCGCAGCGAGGCGATGGTGTCCGTGGTCACCAGCCGACCGGAGCGGATCATCGCGACCCGTTCGGCGGTGGCCTGGACCTCGGACAGGATGTGCGAGGACAGGAAGACGGTCCGCCCGTCAGCGCGTACCTCGTCGACCATCGCGATGAACTCCCGGCGCAGGATCGGGTCGAGGCCGGAGGACGGCTCATCGAGGATCAGCAGCTCGGGGTCGCCCATGAAGGCCTGGGCCAGCCCGACCTTCTGCCGGTTGCCCTTGGACAGCTCGCGGACGATCCGGCCGGGGTCGAGGTCGAGCCGGTCGTACAGCCGGTCGAGCCGGGGTCCGGTGACGCCGCCGCGCAGTCGGGCCAGGGTGTTCAGTGCGGCCCCGACGGTCTGTCGTTCCCAGATCACGAAATCGCCTGGCAGGTAACCGATCCGGCGTCGATTCTCGACGCCGGTCGCTCGCGGCCGAGCGCCGAGCACCTCGATCTCACCCGAGCTTGGGCGCAGCTGGTCCAGCAGCATCCGGATCGTCGTGGACTTGCCGGCGCCGTTGGGGCCGAGGAACCCGAACACCTCGCCGCGGCGCACCTCGAGGTCGAGGCCCACCACGGCAGGGCGGGCGCCGAAGTTCTTGGTCAACCCTCGGGTGAGGATCGCCACGTCACGGTCACGCGTCATCAGGCACCCGATACCCCTAGTTGTGGAGTACGGCTGCGCCGCCGAAGCGACCGTGGGCGAGGTCGGACATTGCTTCTGGGGCCTCGTCCATCGGGTAGCCCACGGTCGTGGGCGTGATCGAGAAGCGCTGAGCCAGCCGCAGGAACTCCTCACCGTCAGCGCGAGTGTTCGCCGTCACGCTGCGCAGCTTCTTCTCCCGGAACAGCTCGTCGGCATAGACCAGCGGAGGCACGTCCGACAGCCAGATGCCGGCGACGGCGAGGGTCCCGCCGGAGTCGAGCGCCCGCAGGGCAACCGGCACCAGCTCGCCGGCCGGCGCGAACAGGATGGCGGAGTCCAGCGGCTCGGGCGGGGCGTCAGCACTGTCGCCGACCGAGTCGACCCCGAGCTCGCGCGCCAGCGCCCGGTTGGCCTCTCCGCGGGTGAGGACGTGCACGGTCGCCCCCTGATGCAACGCGATCTGAGCGGTCAGGTGCGCACTGCCGCCGAAGCCGTACAGGCCGAGGCGTCCACCGTCCGGCAGGGCTGCAGCCAGCAACGCCCGGTAGCCGATGATGCCGGCGCACAGCAGGGGCGCGGCGTGCTCGTCGCTGATCGTCCCCGGCAGGGCGTACGCGAACGACTCGTCCACCAGACAGGCATCCGCGTAGCCTCCGTCGAGGTCCCAGCCGGTGAACACGGGGTGTTCGCAGAGATTCTCTTGCCCCTTCCGGCAGAAGCGGCACGACCCGTCGGTGCCACCGAGCCAGGCGACGCCGACCCGGTCGCCGATGGCGAAGCGCTGAGCGCCCGGACCCAGTGCCTCGACCACGCCGACAACCTCGTGGCCCGGCGTGACCAGCGGGCGCTTCGGTGGCAGGTCGCCCTCGGCCAGGTGCAGGTCGGTCCGGCACACGCCGCAGCAGCTCACCCGTACCCGAACCTGCCCCTGACCAGGCTCGGGCAGATCGCGGTCGAGCCGCCGCAGCGGCCCGGAGTCGATCGGCCCGACCTGGTCAACTGCCCAAGCCCTCATGTGTCAGTGTCTACCACCGCTGCTGGTAGCGCTCGGCAAGTCGGTCTGCGGCGAACACCGACGGGAGCAGGGAGGAAGCTCCGGTGACGAGGCCCAGTCCTGTCATGTCGTGGGGTTCTGTGCGGTCGTCGATGGTTGCGCGCGGGTCGAGGCGTCAATAGTGAGTGGTGACGTCGCCCACCGAGGCGGCAGGGTCGGAGGAGGTACGGGAATGCCGAAGTTCGTGACGATCGGGTACGGCGACCAGGCGGGCTACGACCGAACTGATCCGGCGGTACGGGACGCGGCGCACGAGCACGATGCACAGCTGCGCGCCGGCGGCGTGGAGATGGGCACTGCGGGGGCGCCGGTGCAGGTCCGCAACCCCGATGGCGGCGGCGTCGAGACGAAGGACGGTGCCTTCTTGGACGCGGCGTTGCCGATCGCCGGCTTCGCGGTGTTCGAGGCGGCCGACCTGGCGGAGGCTGTCGCGATGGTCTCGGGCACGCCGTGCGCCGTTGCCCACGGCGTCGTCGAGGTCTGGCCGCTCGTCCAGAGCTGAACCCGCAAGCCCGGCCCCTGCGCGGAAACTTCCCCACCGACTGGCGGGGTTAAGTTTCCGCACTAGCCGCCGCCGACTGGTCCCCAGCGGGACGCTGATGTCATCGGCGGTTGCGGGCAGCGAGGATGAGGTCGGCGAGATCGCCGGGCGTGGAAGCGTTGGTGAACACGGCTCCCGGCTCGTCCGGCTGCAGCGGCTCGAGGGTGGCGAGCTGGCTGGCGAGCAATGACGAGGGCATGTAGTGACCTTCGCGGTGCTGCATCCGGTCGCTGAGGAGGCTGTCGGCAGCCGTGATGTGGGCGAACCACACGGACGGGTGCCCGTCCCGCAGGATGTCCCGATAGGCGCGGCGCAGCGCTGAGCAGGTCATGACCGCGTTCTCGCCGGCCGTCTCGCGCTCGCCGATCCAAGCGGCCAGGTTCTGCAGCCAGGGAAGGCGCTGGGCATCGGTGAGTGATTGACCCGCGCGCATCCGGGCGACGTTCTCGGGGTCGTGAAAGATGTCGCCTTCCGCGAAAGCCCATCCGGTACGGGCGACCAGCTCTGCGGCGATCGTGCTCTTGCCGCAACCCGAGACGCCCATCACGACAATCGTCGTCGTTGCCGCACTCATCGCGCCGTCCTCCTTGATCGGTGCCCCTGACTCAACCCGCTGCGGGTCACGCCGTCCACACCGGGGCAGCATCGGCGGGTCGACCACGGCGGTGGGGGCTGTCGGCCTCACGGGCGGCGGCGGCGAGGCGTTCGACCGCTCCGACGAGCTGGTCCTCGGCCAAGGTGTACGGCAGTCGCAGGAAACGGTCGTGGGTCCCGCGCAACGCAAACCGTGTGCCGGGGGTGACCCGCACCCCGTGCTGGCGCGCCGCGTCGGCCAACCGGGTGCTGCTCTGGCCAGCGCCGAGGTCGACCCAGGTGACCAGTCCTCCGGCCGGACGGTGGAAGGTCCAGTCCGGCGCGTGCGCCGCGAGGGCGGCGTAGAGCCTGGCCCGACGCGGTCGTAGCATCGCCCGTCGCTCCGCCAGCAGCGCGTCGAAGCGCTGGAGCACCTGTTCGGTGACGAGCTGCTCGAGCACGGGGGTGCTGGAGTCGAGGCTGGTTCGGCCGGTGGCGATCCGGCGTACGAGGTCGGGGGAGGCCCGCAGCCAGCCCACCCGCAGCCCGGCCCAGACGCTCTTGCTGAACGAGCCCAGTGTGACCACCCGGTCGGAGGCGCCGTAGTGCCCCAGCGGTCTGGCCGGCTTGGCGTCCTGGTCGAGCGCGAGCTCGCGGAACGTCTCATCGGCTACGACCAGCGTCGACGGTGGCAGCGCGAGCAACAGCTCCCGTCTCGCCGCGGCGCCGGCGCTGAACCCGGTCGGGTTCTGGTAGTCAGGCGTGACGTGCGCGAGCACCGGCGGGGCAGTTCCACGAGTGGCCTTCACCGCCGACAGGTCCCAGCCCTGCGCGGACACACCGATGGGGCCGATCCGGGTGCGCTGGGCTCGGGCGGCGTCCACGACCGCCGGATAGGTGGGCGACTCCACGAGCACCCGGTCGCCTGGCGCGGTCAGGGTGCGCAGCAGCAGGTTCCAGCCGTGCAGCGCACCCTGGGTCACCAGGATCTGGTCCGGTACGGTGCGCAACCCGCGCTCAGTGAGGTGGCCCGCGATGGCTCGCCGCAGCGAGGGGATGCCCAGCGGGTGCAGCCCGTGCCCCGCCATCAATGGCGGCAGCTCGGCAGCGGCGAGGGCCGCCAGCTCGGGCAGCGACGCCGGTGCCTGCAGAGCGGCGATCGTCAGGTCGAGCAGGCCGTTGTCGTGCCCGAGCTTGGTGCCGTCCGGCCGGGCGGGGTTCGAGGTCGGGACGCTGGCCCTGGTGCCGCCGCCGTGGTCACTGACCAGATAGCCCTCCTGCCGCAGTCGACGGTAGGCAGTGCTGACCGTCGAGCGGCTGACGCCCAGCGAGGTCGACAGGTCGCGTTCGGACGCGACCCGCGCGCCCACCACGAGACGGCCGTCCAGGATGAGCGACCTGATGCCGGTCGACACGGCCCGGTTGGCGTCGTCGCGGTCGAGCAGCGGTGCCAGCAGCAGGCCCAGGTTGGCAGCGCGGCCCTCGTCCATGGCAGTCCACCTCGACTCACTTGGTCTGGTCCGGAACAGACCAACTGTCCATCGAGCATGCCACGGTCGATGGATGGCGCACACCCGGTCCCTGCGGTTCTCGCTCCTGATCCTCGGGCTCGTCCTTTACGGGCTCAGCGATGGTCTGCTCGTGCTCGCGGGCCTGGGCCTGGACCCTTGGGACGTTGCGCACCAGGGCCTGAGCCGATCCTTCGGCGGTCAGGTCGGCACGTGGAGCTGCATCGTGGGCGCGGTTGTGCTGCTCGGCTGGATCCCGCTGCGGCAGAAGCCCGGCATCGGCACGCTCACCAACGTGATCCTGATCGGGGTCGTTCTCAACGTAAGCCTCGCTCTCATCCCGCGGCCGCACGGCCTCGCCGCACAGGTGGTCGTGATGCTTGCCGCGGTCGGACTGAACGCGGTCGCCACCGGGCTCTACATCGGAGCGGGTCTCGGTCCCGGACCCCGCGACGGTCTGATGACCGGGATCGCCGCACGAGGACACTCGGTCCGGCTGGTGCGCACGGCAATCGAGCTGAGCGTCCTGGCCGTCGGTTGGTCGCTCGGCGGTGCTGTCGGGCTGGGAACGGTCGTGTATGCGCTGGCAATCGGGCCGCTGGTGCACGTCACGCTGCCGCTGCTTCGGCCCGCAATTCGATAACGGTAATGATTGTCATGTTGGTAGAGTGTCAGCCATGGCAATGGTGCTCGCAGTCGGGACGTTCTTCTCGACGTCCCTCGGCGGCTTGTTCGCGCTCAGGCACCGGGACCGACTGCACCTGATTCTCGGCTTCAGCGCCGGCGTGATCCTCGGAGTGGTGGCGTTCGACCTGCTGCCGGAGATCTCGGCGCTGTCGGAGTCGACCCACATCTCGTTCACAACGCCGATGATTGCCCTGGTCTGCGGCTTCCTCGGCTTTCACATCGTCGAGAAGGGCCTGCTGCTGCACAACGCGCACGAGGGTGAGTACGGCAACCACCACCATCCGACGGTGGGCGTCGTGTCGGCGCTCGCCCTGGCCGGCCACAGCTTCGCCGACGGCGTCGCGATCGGTCTGGCGTTCCAGGTAAGCCATGCCGTGGGCTGGACGGTCGGCATCGCCGTGCTCGGCCACGACTTCGCCGACGGTCTCAACACGGTCTCGCTGATGCTCGCCAACGGCAACGACCGGGCAAGGGCGCTCAGGCTGCTGGCGCTGGACGCGCTGACGCCTCTGGCCGGAGTGGCCGTGACCCTGTTCTTCACCGTGCCGGACAGCGGGTTGTTGATCTACCTCGGTGTCTTCGCCGGATTCCTGCTCTACATCGGCGCCAGCGACGTGCTGCCGGAAGCGCACGCGAAGCACCCGTCCCGACTGACGTTGGTCTTCACGGTGCTGGGCGCCACGCTCATGTACTTCCTGATCCAGGCCATCTCGTGAGGGGGAAGCGGTGACCAAGGGACAGCGCGCCGTACTCGATGCTCTGCAGGGCGAGGCCGGCTTCCTTGCCGCGCAGGACATCCACGCCCGCCTTCGCGCCCAGGGCAGTCCGGTCGGACTGACCAGCGTCTACCGCGCCGCCCAGGCACTGCGGGACGCCGGCAAGATCGACGAGGCGCGGTTGCCGAGCGGTGAGCTCGGCTACCGCTTGTGCGACACGATGAAGCACCACCATCACCTCATGTGCACCGTCTGCGGGGCGACCGTGGAGATCGAGGCCACCAACGTCGAGCGCTGGATCGGCACGGTCGCGGCGTCGCACGGCTACACCCCCAGCGACCACACGATCGAGATCCTCGGCACCTGCCCGGTGCACAGCTGACCGGCGTGCGCTAGTTCTGGGTCAGCGTCGCCAGGGTTGAGATCGTCCACTGATCCGCGAGCAGCAGGTCCACTGACTCGACGAACGTGTCAGCGGTACGCCACGGCCCGACGTCACCAAAGCTGTCGGCGGCATCGGCGTGCTCACCGGTGCGCACCCTGATGCAGCGCATCCCGGCAGCGGCCGCCCCTGCCACGTCCTGGCCCGGCCGGTCGCCGATGTGAACGGCCTCGTCCGCGGTCACCCCGGCAAGTTCCAGCGCGCGCAGAAACCCTGCTGGACTGGGCTTTCGGGTCGCAGTGCCGCCGATCTCGTCCGAGACGACGACCTCGTCCACCAGCATGGCAAGGCCGAGCCGCGCGATCTTTCCGCGCTGGATGATGGGGTTGCCGTCCGTGACGACCACCAGTCGCAGACCGGCCGACCGCAGGCGTACCAAGGCGTCATGCACGCCGGGGTAGAGGCTGAGGATCGGCGGCGACCACTGGATGAACACGGTCACGAGTGAGGTGAGCAGGGCGTCGGCGTCGTCGACACCGACGGCGATCAGCGCCCGGTCGATGACGCCGCCCATGTCCGAACCGTCGGCAGCGCAGGCAACGAGGGCCTCGTGCAGGGCCGCAGCGTTGATGCCGAACGCACCAGCTGCGTTCGCCACCGCACGCCAGGCGCCGTCCAGCCAGGCGGACTGGGCGAACAGCGTGTCGTCGAGGTCGAGCGTCACCGCGCGCAGGGGCGGCTGGGTGGCTTCCTCGTCGTTGGACGGCACACAGGATCTGTCGGAACGGGCCCGCGGCTGCTGAAGGACCAATCAGCCGACGGCGCGGCCACTGATCCGCCTCGACATCTCGCCGGCAGTACGGGACACCTTGGCCGCCAGCGCAGTTCGGTCGTCCGGTCCGAGGTCAGCGCTGGGAAACGTGACGGCGACGCCCGCGACCGGGTGCCCGTTGTGGTCCAGCACCGCAGCGGCGACGGAGGCGAAGTCGGGCGTGACCGAGCCGTCCTCGTTCGCGTAGCCGGTTGCCCGTACCCGCTGCAGGACCGCGCGCAGCTCCGACAGTGAGGACGGGCCAACGCCGTGACGTTGGACGAACACGTCCTTCGCCGGGAACAGGGCCCGCAGCTGGGCGGCCGGCAGTGCCGCCAGCATCGCGAGGCCGCTCGCGGTCAGCTGGGCCGGCAGTCGAACCCCGACATCCGTGACCAGGGACGGCCGACCGGGGGCGCGCTCCTCGAGCAGGTAGAGGACGTCGCGACCGTGCAGCACGGCGAGGTGGGCGTTGTGGGTCGTGCTGTCGACGAGGCGGGTCAGCAGCGGCCGCCCGGCGCGTTGCAGCGGGGCCTGCCGGGCGTAGGCCGAGCCGAGCTCGAACGCCGCGACGCCCAGCCCGTACCGCCGCTGCTCGGGCAGGTGGACGACGAAACCGTTGTCGACCAGCACCTTGAGCAGGTGGTAGACGCTGGAACGAGGGAGGCCGAGGTCGCGCGCGATCGCGGCTGCCGGCTGAGGCTCCGTGTGCCGGGCCAGCAGGCGCAGGACCGCCAGGGCATGGGCGGCTGCAGCGGCGTTGGCCATGACCCAGTGTCTCAGATCCGAGACAATAGATCGTCGACGGCTGTAGCCGCGGGCAGCCCCGAAGCATGGAATGGGGTGATGCAGACCTCGCCAGCCACCGTGACCGTCGGAATCGGCCCGGTGGATCCCGGCGCGGTGGTGGCGGTGGCCCGCTTTGGCGCGGCGGTGACGCTGTCCGAGGAGTCCCTCGCCGAGATCCGGCGCAGCCGCGCGCTGGTGGATGCGCTGGCCGGCGACACCGAACCTCATTACGGGATCTCCACCGGCTTCGGCGCGTTGGCCAACCGGCACATCCCGGTCGAGCTGCGCCAACAGCTGCAGGCATCTCTCGTCCGATCGCACTCCGCGGGCACCGGTCCCGAGGTCGAGCGCGAGGTGGTCCGGGCGCTGATGCTGCTGCGGCTGTCGACGCTGGCGACCGGACGAACGGGGGTACGGGAGGAGACGGCGCTGGCCTACGCTGCACTGCTCAACGCCGGCATCACGCCGGTGGTGCACGAGTACGGCAGCCTCGGCTGCTCCGGTGACCTTGCCCCGCTGGCCCACTGTGCGCTGGCGGTGATGGGGGAGGGGCCCGTACGAGACTCCTCCGGTGCCGTTGTTCCAGCAGCAGAAGCGCTGGCCGCGGCGGGCATCCGGCCGGTGGTGCTGAGGGAGAAGGAAGGTCTGGCCCTGATCAACGGCACCGACGGCATGCTCGGGATGCTGGTCCTGGCTCTGCACGACCTGCGGCTGCTGCTCGACACCGCCGACGTGACAGCCGCGATGAGCGTCGAGGGGCTGCTCGGGACCGACGCGGTCTTCGCCGATGACCTGCAGGCACTGCGCCCCCACCCGGGTCAGGCCGTCTCCGCAGCGACGATGAGATCGGTGCTGGCCGGCTCACCCATCATGGAGAGCCACCGCGGGCCCGGCTGTACGCGAGTGCAGGACGCCTACTCGCTGCGGTGCGCGCCGCAGGTCACGGGCGCGGCCCGCGACACCGTCGAGTACGCGGCTGCCGTTGCTGCTCGCGAACTTGCTGCTGCCGTGGACAACCCGGTCATCACACTGGACGGCCGGGTGGAGTCCAACGGGAACTTCCACGGTGCTCCGGTCGCCTACGCTCTCGACTTCCTGGCCATCGTCGCGGCCGATGTCGCGTCGATGGCCGAGCGGCGAACCGACCGGTTCCTCGACGTCTCACGCAACGGTGGCCTGCATGCCTTTCTGGCCGACGACCCTGGCGTCGACAGCGGCTACATGATTGCGCAGTACACCCAGGCGGCCATCGTCTCCGAGCTCAAACGGCTGGCGGCACCGGCAAGCGTCGACTCGATCCCGAGCTCGGCGATGCAGGAGGACCACGTCTCGATGGGCTGGTCGGCCGCCCGCAAGCTGCGCAGGTCGGTGGACGGGCTGAGCCGGGTGCTCGCTGTCGAGCTGCTGACCGCGGCTCGGGGGATCGAGCTCCGCGCGCCGCTGCTGCCGGCTCCCGCCACCGCTGCGGTCATCGCCGGGCTGCGGCTCACGACCAGTGGGCCCGGCCCCGACCGGATGCTGTCGCCGGAGATCGAGGCAGCCACCGTGTTCGTCCGCGACGGCCAGGTAGTGCAGGCCGTCGAACCGTTCCGTCACTGAGGAGTCTCGCGATGCAGGGTGCCCGTCCCGTCCGCGCCGCCAGGGGTTCGACGCTGACCGCGAAGTCGTGGCAGACCGAGGCGCCGATGCGGATGCTGATGAACAACCTCGACCCGGAGAACGCCGAGCGGCCCGACGATCTCGTGGTCTACGGCGGCACCGGCAGGGCGGCGAGGGACTGGCGCTCGTACGACGCGATCGTCCGGACCCTGACCTCGCTCGAGGTGGACGAGACGCTGCTGGTGCAGTCCGGCCGGCCGGTCGGCGTGATGCGCACGCACGAGTGGGCGCCGCGGGTTCTCATCGCCAACTCCAACCTGGTGCCGGACTGGGCGACCTGGCCGGAGTTCCGCCGGCTGGAGAGCCTCGGGCTGACGATGTACGGGCAGATGACGGCGGGCTCCTGGATCTACATCGGCACCCAGGGGATCCTGCAGGGCACGTACGAGACCTTCGCCGCGGTGGCGGCGAAACGGTTCAACGGGACGCTTGCCGGGACGCTGACGCTGACCGGCGGCTGCGGCGGCATGGGCGGCGCTCAACCGCTGGCGGTAACCCTCAACGGCGGCGTCTGCCTCATCGTGGACGTCGACGAGTCGCACCTGCGACGTCGGGTCGATCACCGCTACCTCGATGAGCTGGCTCCGTCCCTGGACGAGGCCGTCTCCCAGTGCCTGCAGGCAAAGTCGGAGCGGCGGGCCGTGTCCGTCGGCGTCGTCGGCAACTGCGCCGAGGTTTTCCCCGAGCTGCTGCGGCGCGGTGTCGCCATCGATGTGGTGACCGACCAAACCTCGGCTCACGACCCGTTGTCCTACCTACCCGAAGGGGTCTCGCTGGACGAATGGTCTGATCTGGCCCGTACCAAGCCGGAGGACTTCACTGATCGGGCGCGGGTCTCGATGGCCCGCCACGTCGAGGCGATGGTCGGGTTCATGGACGCGGGCGCTGAGGTGTTCGACTACGGCAACTCGATCAGGGACGAAGCCAGGCAAGGCGGCTATGACCGGGCGTTCGCCTTCCCCGGCTTCGTGCCCGCGTACATCCGGCCGCTGTTCTGCGAGGGCAAGGGGCCGTTTCGCTGGGTGGCGCTGTCCGGCGAGGCCAAGGACATCCACACGACGGACCGCGCGGTGATGGACCTGTTCCCGGACAACGACCACCTGCAGCGCTGGATCAGAGCCGCTCAGGATCGCGTGACGTTCCAAGGACTTCCGGCCCGGATCTGCTGGCTGGGCTACGGCGAGCGGGACAAGGCGGGGGAGCGGTTCAACGAGCTGGTGGCATCGGGGGAGGTGTCGGCACCGATCGTCATCGGGCGCGATCATCTGGACTGCGGGTCCGTGGCTTCCCCGTACCGCGAGACCGAGTCGATGCTCGACGGCTCCGACGCCGTCGCGGACTGGCCGCTGCTCAACGCCATGGTCAACGTCGCCTCTGGGGCGTCCTGGGTGTCGATCCACCACGGCGGTGGCGTGGGCATCGGCCGCTCGATCCACGCGGGACAGGTCACGGTTGCCGACGGGAGCGCCCTGGCGGCGGAGAAGCTCCGGCGAGTCCTGACCAATGATCCGGGCATGGGCGTCATCCGCCATGTCGACGCCGGCTACGCGGATGCCGTTACTGTGGCCGAAGCCTGTGGAGTTGCCGTACCGATGCTGGAGATGTCGTGACGACCGTCGATCAGTTCGAGGCGTTGTGGTCCACCCTGGCCGAGGTCGGCAGGGACGCCGGCACCGGCGGTTACCGACGCTACGCGTGGACCACGGTCGACGGCACGCTACGGGGCTGGTTTGCCGAGCAGGCAAAGGAACGAGGCCTGACCTACGAGCTCGACCGCAACGGCAACCAGTGGGCCTGGTGGGGTGAGCCAGGGCCGGGAGCCGTGGTCACCGGGAGCCATCTGGACAGCGTGCCCGACGGAGGTGGCTTCGACGGCCCGCTCGGGGTGGTGTCCGCGCTCCTTGCCATCGACGAGCTGAGGGCTCGTGGCGTCGTACCGGACAAGCCGATCGGTGTGGTCTGCTTCGTCGACGAGGAGGGCGCTCGGTTCGGGGTGGCCTGCGTCGGAAGTCGCTTGCTGACCGGGGTCCTCGACCCGGTCGCTGCCCGGTCGCTGCGGGACGCGTCCGGCACGACGCTCGAGCAGGCAATGACTGCCGCGGGTGTGGCGGCCTCCGCCATCGGGCGCGACGACGAGGCGCTGTCCCGCATCGGGGTGTTCGTCGAGCTGCACGTCGAGCAGGGTCGGGGTCTGGTCGATCTCGATGCTCCGCTGGCAGTGGCGACCGGCATCTGGCCACACGGGCGGTGGCGCTGCACGTTCCGGGGAGATAGCAACCACGCCGGAACCACCAGGCTGATCGACCGGCGGGACCCGATGTTGCCCTACGCCGCAACGGTTCTGGCCGCACGTGAGGTGGCTGCCGAGCTTGGCGCTGTCGCCACTTTCGGCAAGGTTGCGGTCGAGCCCAACGGCACCAACGCGATCGCATCGACGGTTCACGGCTGGCTGGACGCCCGTGCCGCCGACGAGTCGGTGCTGCGGGAGCTGGTCGCAGGCATCACGGCGGCGGCGGCTCAGGCGTCTGCGGCGCACGGGATCGACGTCGAGGTCGTCTGCGAGTCGTCCACCCCGGCGGTCGACTTCGACAGTGACCTGCGGGACCGGCTGTGCAAGGTGCTCGGCGATCCGCCGCTGCTGCCGACCGGTGCAGGGCACGATGCCGGCATCCTGTCCGCGCACCTGCCCGCCGCGATGTTGTTCGTGCGCAACCCGACCGGGGTGAGCCACAGCCCCAACGAGCAGGCCTCGTCGCAGGACTGCGTTGCCGGGGTCGAGGCACTGGCCAACGTGCTGGCGGAGCTCGCGACGACGTGACCACCTACTGGGCGGAGTACGCGTGGCTCGGCGGCGATGCCGTGACCGCTGCGGTGCTCATCGACGAGGTGGGCGGCTTCATCGCGGACGTCCGGATCGGGGCGCCCACCCCTGATTCCGTCCGGCTCGCCGGCGTCACGGTGCCGGGGTTGGCAAACGCACACTCCCACGCCTTTCACCGCGCGCTGCGAGGACGTACCCAGCAGGGGCGTGGATCGTTCTGGACCTGGCGCGAACAGATGTTCGCGGTGGCGGGTCGGCTTACGCCGGACAACTACCATGTGCTGGCCCGCGCGGTCTACGCGGAGATGGCGCTGTCGGGTGTCACGACCGTTGGCGAGTTTCACTACGTCCACCACGACGTGGATGGGAAGCCCTACGCAGCAGGCAATGCGATGTCCGAGGCGCTGGTGGCCGGGGCTGCTGAGGCAGGCATCCGCATCACCCTCATCGACGCCTGCTACCTCAGTGGCGGCATCGACAAGCCGCTCGAAGGGCCACAGGTGCGCTTCTCCGACGGGTCCGCCGACGCGTGGGCCGAGCGGCTGACCGGGTTCCATCCGCCCGGCCTGGCCAGGGTCGGCGCCGCCATCCACTCCGTCCGTGCCGTACCGGAGAAGGCGCTGGACCGGGTCGTGGAGTGGGTTTCCGTGCACGAGGCCCCGTTGCACGTACACCTGTCGGAGCAGCAGGCGGAGAACGAGGCTTGCGTTGCCGCATACGGCTGCACCCCGACGGAGCTGTTGGCCCAGCACGGCGCGCTCGGCCCGCGGACCAGCGCCGTCCATGCCACGCACCTCACCCCGGCTGACATCGAACTGCTGGGCGGGAGCCGCACGACGATCTGCATGTGCCCGACGACCGAGCGCGACCTCGGTGACGGCATCGGACCGGCCAGGGCGCTGGCGACGGCGGGCTCGCCGCTGAGCGTCGGCAGCGACAGCAACGCCGTCGTGGACCTGTGGGAGGAGGCGCGCGGCGTCGAGCTGGACGAGCGGCTGCGGTCCCAGCGGCGGGGACACTGGCGGGCCGCCGACCTGCTGGGTGCAGCCACCGGCGACGGGCACGCGTCCCTGGGCTGGCCGGAAGTTGGCCGGCTGGCCAAGGGCGCGGCTGCCGACCTGGTCACTGTGGGCACGGACTCGGTGCGGCTGGCCGGGTCCGGGCCGTTGCTCGAGATGGTCGTGCACGCCGCGACAGCTGCCGACGTCAGGCAGGTGGTCGTGGCTGGCCGTCGGATCGTGGTCGACGGCCGGCATGTGCTGGTCGACGATGTGCCGGGTGCCCTCGCGACGGCGATCGCGGCGGTCACGTGAGCACGGTGCTGATCGACAACATCGGGTCCCTGGTGACCAACGACGTCACGCTGGGGCGCGGCCCACTCGGGTCGCTGACGGACGCGGCGCTGCTGCTACATGACGGCAAGGTGGCGTGGTACGGGCCCCGTGGGCAGGCTCCCGATGCGGACGCTCGACGGGTTGATGCCGAAGGCGGCACCGTGCTGCCGGGATTTGTCGACAGTCACGCCCATCTGGTCTTCGCCGGTGACCGTACAAGCGAGTTTGCCCACCGGATGTCCGGAAAGCCCTACACCGCAGGCGGAATCAGGACCACGGTGCAAGCGACGAGGAACGCCTCCGACGAGATGCTGCGCGCCAACCTGGCCAAGCTGGTCCTCGAGGCTCGAGGCTCGGGCACCACCACGATCGAGTGCAAGTCGGGGTACGGGTTGACCGTGGCCGACGAGCTCAGGTCGCTGTCCCTCGCCCGCGAGGTGACCGACGAGGTGACGTTCCTCGGCGCGCACGTGGTGCCGCCAGGCTATGACCCGGACGAGTACGTCGCACTTGTCGCCGGGCCGATGATGCGATCCTGTGCGCCACAGGCAAAGTGGGTCGACGTGTTCTGCGACCGCGGCGCCTTCGACGCCGACCAGACCAGGGAGATTCTTCGGGCCGGCGTCAATTCCGGCCTGGTGCCGAGGCTGCACGCCAACCAGCTGGAGGCCGGGCCGGGGGTGCAGATCGCGGTCGAGTTCGACGCCGCGTCCGCTGATCACGTCACGCATCTCGGCGATGCCGACGTGGACGCCCTGGCGGGGTCGCGTACCGTCGCCACGTTGCTGCCGGGGGCGGAGTTCTCCACCCGCTCACCCTGGCCCGACGCGCGTCGGCTGCTGGACGCCGGCGTCACCGTTGCGCTCGCCACCGACTGCAACCCGGGGTCGAGCTTCACGACGAGCATGCCGTTCTGCATCGCCTTGGCGGTGCGTGACATGGGCATGACGCCGGACGAGGCCGTCTGGTCGGCGACAGCAGGCGGCGCTCAAGCCTTGCGCCGCAACGACATTGGCCACTTGGCGGTCGGCGCCGCAGCCGACGTGATCCTGCTCGATGCACCCTCGCCCGTACACTTGGCCTATCGTCCCGGCGTTGCGCTGGTGACCAGGGTCTGGCACCACTCCGACACCGAGGGGACTTCGTGAGCCTGCGGTTCGAGGAGCTCGACTGGCAGCAGACGCCGATGGGCGAGATCAGCCTTCGCCGCCGCCGCGATCCGTTGCTGGGCATGGAGGTGTACGAGGTCAAGCTCGGCGATGAGTTCCTGATGTCCAGTGTCTTCACGGTCGCGGAAATTGCGCTCGCGACGCTCGGCCTGGGGGCTGTCGAAGGGGACCGGCTCGACGTGGTGGTGGGTGGGTTGGGTCTCGGCTACACGGCGCGGGCGGTGCTGGAGGACAGCAGGGTGCGGTCGCTCGGAGTGGTGGAGGCGCTGGCCGAGGTGATTGGCTGGCACGAGAGCGGGTTGCTGCCGTTGGCGGCGGAGATGACCGCCGACCCGCGATGTTCTTTCATAGCAGGCGATTTCTTCGCCCTGGTGGCAGCCGAGGCGGGGTTCGGACCAGGGTTCGTCGGCGAGCTCGACGCCATTCTGCTCGACATCGACCACACGCCCTCACACCTGCTGCACCCGAGCCACGGCGGCTTTTACACCGAGTCGGGACTGACCAGGCTCGCCGGGCGGTTGCGTCCCGGCGGTGTCTTTGCGCTGTGGTCCGACGATCCGCCGGACGATGCGTTTCTGGCGCTGCTGCGGACAGTGTTTGCCACCGCGGATGGGCATGTCGTGCCTTTCGCCAACCCGATCACCGGCGGCGAGTCGTCGAATTCCGTGTACGTCGCCAGGGTCAAGGGCTCTGTCTAGACTGGCCCTCGTGACCGTTGCGTGCATGCCGGACCAGGACTCTGTCGCGATGTTGGGGCCGGTGCCCGAAGGGGTCGAGGTCCTGGCCTGGGACATCGGGGAGAGCACGCCCCATGGTCTCGAGCGCACCGAGTTCTGGGTCCCGCGGGTCGAGCAGCCGTTTGATTTGCAGGAGATCCTCCTGGTGATGCCCGAGCTCAAGGTCATCCAGCTCACCAGCGCTGGCATCGAAGACGTCTCTGGCCAGATTCCCGAGGGGCTGCGACTGTGTGACGCCCGCGGCGTGCACGGCAGTGCTGTGGCCGAGCTGGTGGTTCTGATGATTCTGGCGCTGCAACGACGGTTACCGGACTTTCTCGACAGTCAACGACGCGGCCGCTGGCAACCGGTGCAAGCCGACGACCTGCGCGGCAAGCGCGTACTGATTGTCGGAGCGGGCGATCTGGGCGAACAGACGGCTCGCCGGCTGCGCAGCTTCGACGCGGTTCCGGTGCTGGTGGCGAGTGCGGCCCGCGACGGTGTTCACGCGACCACTGAGCTCCCGGCGCTCCTGCCCGAGGCCGACATGGTGGTCCTGACCCTCCCGCTCACCAGCCGAACCGAGGGTTTGGTCGACGCCACCTTCCTTTCCCGGATGTCTGATGGCGCCATGCTGATCAACGTCTCCAGAGGCAGGATCGTCGACACCGGGGCGATCCTTGCCGAGCTCCGGTCCGGCCGGCTGCGGGCCGGGCTGGACGTCGTTGAGCCGGAGCCGCTGCCAGCAGGGCACCCGCTGTGGAATGCGCCGAATCTCGTCCTGACCCCGCACGCGGCTGGTCACATCGTGGCGTCCGGACCGCGGGCATTCGCGCTCGTCCACGACCAGCTCCTTCGCTTCCGTGCCGGCGAGCCCCTGATCAACGTCGTGCACGGCGAGTACTAGTGGCTGATCCACGCGAGCCGCTGGTCGTGCTGGGCATCTTCGCCCACCCCGATGACGAGACGCTCTGCGCTGGCGGCACGCTGGCCAAGTACGCAAGTGCGGGAGCCGATGTCCGTGTGGTCTCGTACACCAAGGGCGGGGCCGGCCAGATCAGGGATGCGAGCACAGCGACCCGAGCGACCTTGACGGCCGCTCGGGAGAAGGAGCTTGCTGCTGCCGGCAAAGAGCTCGGGCTCACCGAGACGAGGTGTCTCGACCATCCGGACGGAGAGCTCTCGAGCATCGATGATGCGGTCATGGTCGGGATCGCGTCGGAGCTGCTCCGCGAGCTCGATCCCGATGTCGTGATCACGTTCGGTCCCGACGGATTCTCGGGCCATCCCGACCACATAGCCGTCGGAGCTGCGGTCACCTCCGCCTGCTACGAGTGGCGGTCCGCCAGGCCGGTCCGGCTCTTCCACTGTCACATGCCAGGCAAGAGGATGTTGCTGCGTGATCGTCTGGCCGAGTGGGTCGTTGAGCTGACGACCCGCTTCCGAGGAACGCAGGATTTTGTCCGCGCACTGTCCGTCTTCTCGCGGGAGGCGACCGGGCTGGGGTACGCGGCCGATTTCGTCAACCTCGAATGGTTTCCCACCGGCTCCTACCTCATCGAGCAGGGCCAGGCGGCCACGTCGATGTATTTCCTGCTCTCCGGTCACGTGGAGATCAGACGAGAGAGCGAGGACGGCTACGTAGAAGCGATCGACCAGTCCGGCCCTGGTGAGTTCGTCGGGGAAGAAGGCATCGCAACGGGGCAGCCCCGCAATGCGCACGTCGTTGCCCTGGATGACGTGACGAGCTTGACCTTTTCGGCAGACAAGCCTCTTGTCAGTGACCGACGCGGTGCGGAGCCGGAGGGTGCGCTGACCAGATTGCTTCCGTCAGGCGATCGGGTCGACGCCGCAGTGAGCACCTGCATCGACGTCTCCCAGTTCGTTGATCACAAGATCCGAGCCACGGCCGCACACCGGTCCCAGTATCCGATCGATCCGGGAATGTTCCCCGAGCGGATTCTCCAGGAGATGTTCGGCGTCGAGTACTTCATCCAGGTTCTGCCGGAGCGTGAGCTGCGCAGCTCGCTCCTCGACGACTAGCTGGCTACAGCTCCGCCGCCACGTCCTCGAACAACGCTGTCGAGAAGTAACGCTCCATCCGGTCCGGCAGCACAGTGCCCACATGGTGCCCAGGGCCGAGTCGGGCGGCGAGCCGCCGCGCGGCTGCAATGTTCAGCCCGCTCGACGGGCCGATGCCCAGTCCGCGAAGGCCGAACTCCCGGGCAGTGTCGATCGCCTCCGCCTCGGGGACCAGCACCGGTTCCCCGAGTCCGACGGCGCCAGGGTCGAGGAGGCGGCTCATGCCATCGACGATGCCTGGTATCCCGCCCACCACCTCCGGATCGCCGTCAGCGGTGAACGTCGCGGTCGGCATCGCCCGCGCGATGACCGTGTCGTAGCCGTGATCGCGCAGCGCGTGTGCCACTCCCATCAGCGTGCCACCGGTGCCGACGCCGGCGACGAAGCCGTGAAGCCGAACACCAGCCTGCTGGATAAGCTCCGGCCCGGTCGAGTGCCGGTGCGCGAAGACGTTGCGCGGATTCTCGAACTGCCGAGCGGCGTACACATTCGGCTCCGCTGATGAATCGCGGAGCAGGGCCGCCACGGCTCCGCCCATGCCCTCGTCGGCTGGGGTGAGGATCACCTCGCCACCGAGCCGGCGGATCATCAAGACCCGCTCTCCGCTGACTGTCTTCGGCATGTACGCCCGAAACGGCACACCGACCGTGGCGCAGACCATGCTCAAGGCGATCGAGGTCGACCCGCTCGATGCCTCAGCCACGATGGTCGACGGGGTCACCTCTCCCGAGGCGATCGCATGGGCGACGATGTTCGTCGCCATCCGATCCTTGGTGCACCCGCTGGGCAGCAGGTAGTCGAGCTTCAGCCACAGGGTGCATCCGGTCGCCTCATCCTCGAACGGGATGGTGGGAGTCGCGAGTGGGGTCCGCAACAGCCAGGACGCTCGGTCGGTGAATCTCGACTCCCTCTGACCCATCACCGCCTCCAGTCGACCGATCGAGGCCGAGCCTGCGTGGAAGAACTCTCGCCGGTGAACCTAACAGCAGAGCGGTACGAGAGAGCTGGGACGTCCGGTGACCGGCCAGTGCCTGGCGACCTGCCCCCGCCCGTCCTAGGATCGTGCCCACACCGATCCCGTCGACAGTCACGGAGCATGCGCTTGAATGCGGAGGGACTAGCAGGGATTCGAGCGGTGTGCCCGTTCAGGCTCGTCATTGACGAGGACCTGGAGCAGCTCAGCCGTGAGATTTCGACCATTGACGTGGCCACCGGCTCGACGCTCTTCCGTGAAGGCGACCCCGCAGACGGCGTCGCGGCCATCGTCGAAGGCCACGTGGAGGTCCTGAAGCGGGGCCGGATCTTCACGACGCTCGGACCCGGTGCGGTGCTCGGCGAGCTCTCGGTGCTCGCCTCGGCCGCCTCTCGGACCGCCACGGTCAGGGCCAGCGCGCCCGTCCGAATGATCAAGTGGCGGGCAGACGATGTGCAAGGCCGCCTTGCCCGCCATGAACGTCTAGCGACTGCCGTCGTGGCCGACCTGGCATTCCTGCTGGCCGAACGGCTCGACCGGCGCACGCAGGATGTCATATCGCTGCTCGAAGCCGCGGGGACGCGGCTGCCAGTGGCCGAGCTGGAGCGTTTTCGCAGCCGCGCCGTCTACTAGGCCCGCCAGGGTCTCGGGGCATGACTATTTCTGCCGGGTCCGCTAGCCCGTTGTGACCAAATTTTCAGTGGCAGCGGCAATGGACCGGCGCGGCAGTAAGACTTGCGTCCGGGTCGCCGATAGGCCGTCGACCGTTGACCGCGCGTATCGCTGACTTTGGAGCACCGTTGATGTCGCACCACCTTCGCCGTCTGTCCACCGTTGCGCTGACTGCCCCGCTCCTCGCCGGTGTGGTGCTGCCGGCCGTTTCGGCGCACGCCACCACTGCCCCCGCGCATCTCGTCTCCCGAGCGCAGGCCGCTGCTGCGCTGCCGCACGCGTCGGCGATGCCGGGCAAGACTCCGTTGCTGGGGACAGAGACGGACAACTCGAACCTGCAGCAGGACGTGTGCTTCACCGGCCCCGGACCGGTGACCTTCGCCAACGCGCACGCGATCGTCAACTACTACGGGCACAACAATGAGCCGACGTTCATGGTCGCAGCGTTCGTCTTCCACACCGTCGCCGATGCGAAGGTGGGCATGGCCGCCGTTGGGCGTGCGGAGACGCACTGCCCCAGCCACTACAGCGGTCCCGACGGCACCGACGTCCGCACGGTGACCGCTCGTTACGGCGCGAACGGCTGGATCGGGTGGCGCAGCACCGATCACGCGGACACTCCCGCCGACCCGGTGAACCACTTCCCGGCCGAGTCGCTGCGGATCAACACCGAGTTCCTCGTCCGCGGCAACGTGCTGCTGGAGCTGGGGCAGATCAGCACCGTGGGTGGTTCCGTCGCGGAGCAGGCGCGCAAGCAGGCCACCACCGCCATGCTTGCCGGCTTCGCCAAGCTGTAGGTCGTTACAGCGAGCCGAACCGGTTCGGGGCGGCGGCCTTGGCATCGGCACCGGTGCCCTGCTCGGCGACCGGATAGGGGTCGAGGGGCAGGTCACCGACCCGGTGCCGCGTACGTCGGGCCGTCTTCTGCTTGGTCTTCGTCAGACCCTCGATTGCCGTGGTGGCCGGTGGGATGAGCAGGATCAGGACCATGACCGGCCAGACCCACTTCTCCCTGGACAGCCAAGGGATGAACGTCTGCTCGAGCCAGGAGAACAGGTGGTCGTTGAGGAACGGCAGCCACGGCGCCGACGCCAGCAGGACCACCGCGATGGCCAGCAGCACCTGGGCAACTTTCTTGACGGTACGGCCGATGCAGAGCGCCAGCATGAGCGCACCCGCTCCGAAGAGGGCGAGTCCCGGCAGGCCGAGCCACAAGGTGTGCGTCAGCATGGCCAGCACCCCGAAGCCCATCAGGCCGAGCCCGGTGAACGTCATGACCCGTCGGCTGCCCTGGGTGCGATCCGTTGCCAGGTAGGCAGTCTGGGTGATCGAGCGCAGGGTCGCAAACGTGGGCCGCAGCGACGCCGGGGGAGACTTCAGCGACGTGCCGGCCGCTGTGGCGACCGCCACGCTTCTGGTCGCGGTACGCAAGAAGAGTGACGATCCGCGTTGGCTCTCGAGAGTCTCGTTGGGCACGGGGCACGAAGCCAGCAGGTCGGCGATGGCGTTGCGACGGGCCGTTTCGTCGGGTATGCGGTTCTTCTCGTCGAAGTCGGCCAGCCAGGCGCGGGCCGGCGCGGACGGGTCGCCCTCGGCACCGGGTCGCATGTGGGAGGCGACGCAACGTAGCTCGTCCGCGGCGATGTGCCGCTGCAGGTTCTCAGCGACCCAGTGGGACAAGGCTGGCAGGCTCGCCGGGACAGCAACGCGTTCGTCGTCCAGGCAGGCCAGCGTGTCCCGTACCTCTGCCGGCAGCACGGTGTCCTTCGGCAGGTCGAGGGCGTGGAACAGGCTCTGCTCGAACGTCGCCAGCCGCTGGCCGGCAGGCACTGCGTCGTCCTCCATCACGTTCAGGATCCGACGCGGGTCCAGGAGTACGTGCACCAGCCAGCCGCAGCCGTCGAGACGTCCCCACATCCAGTCGTTCGCACGCCAGGAGGCCTTGTAGAACGCGCCGAAGTGATGGAACTGCAGCCCGGTCAACTTGGCTGCGGCCGTTGCCCTGGCCTCGGCCAGGGGGCTGCGCGTGTCGGCGCTGACCTGGATCAGCTCGACCGGCTGCTCCACTTCGAGCTGCACAGGGAGTACGGATCGCACCACGACGTGCAGGTCGAGCAATTGCAGCACCACGTCGCCGCGGCCAAGGTAGGCGAGGTACGTGGACAGCTCTGTTGCGGCGCTGGAACGCCGGCGCAGGACCGACGCGGCGGGCGCGCCACTGAGGTCGGTGGGCTTGGCGACCTCCTCGTCGATGAGCCGCTGCATGAGCTCCTGCATGGACCCGACGATGGTGGCCAGCCCGGTCCATGCGGCGCGGAGAACGCCAACGTCGCCCTGCTGCTGGCCGTAGGCCCTGGCCAAGGTGATGACGGCGTCGCGGACGCTCACCCCGTCGGCCTTTGACTGCACCAGGCTCTTGCGCACGAACGTCCGCAGGTCAAACTCCGACCGGCCGTCGGTCAGCTCGTAGATGCGCGTGCCGATGACCGACAGCTCGGCCCGGTCTGCAGCCCTGGCGGCGAGAATGTAGCCGAGACGCAGCAGCCGGAGCACCGTGGCCTTGGCGGTGTCGAAGGCCGACTGGCCAAGGGTCGCGGCGCCGTCGGCGGCGGTTGCTGCGCTGGGCAGCAGCACCGGCCAGCGCAGTGTCGACTCCTGGCGGCACAGCGCTCGCACAGCGGCGTCGCGCGAGGCTGCCGCTCGCTGCTCCCAGGCGGCCGGCCACTTTCCGGCGATGCCCAGCTGGCGGGTCAGCTCGGAGACCAGCGGCCGGACGAGCCAGTCACCCTGCCGGGTGCGGTAGTCGTCCCATGTGGCCTGGTCGGCCAGCCGTACCTTGTCCGGCAACAACCGGCCGAGGCCGGCCAGCCGGAGCCGGGTGTCCGCCACCGAGCGGGTCCGGTCGTTGTGCTCCTTGATTGCTGCGAGGTCGGCGCCGATCGACTGGTTCAGGGTGGCCTCGAGGTCGCAGACCAGTGCGTCGGACAGGCTCAGCGGCGTGGTTTGCCTTGCTGGGTAGGGCAACTTCGGTGATGAGCTGGTCGGTACGACGTACAGCAGGGTGCGGCGCACCTGACGGTCGGCCGAGCGGTCGAAGATCGACTGCAGCAGCGGCGCCAGCGGGCGGTTGACCAGCAGGCCGCCGTCGGCAGCCCAGTGCGGACGCGTGGCGTTGGAGAAGCCCTCCATGTCCGGATGGGAAGCACCGTCGCCGGGGGAGCCGAACGGGATGTAGGACGGCTCGAACGCGCCGGGGAACGAGCAGCTGCTGCGCGCGGCGAGGGCCAGCGCCGGGCACGTTTCCTTGAGGGTCAGGGACTCTCGGTTGAAGTGGAACAGTCCGTGATGGTCGGAGTCGACGATCTGGGTGCCGTAGTCGTCTGCGTAGCGACTGGTCTCCGCCGACAGGTAGGTCGTGGTGATGAACACGTCCGTGGCGCGTGGCTCGTCGGTCGGGTCGGCGTCGCCCCGTACCGCCGAGATCGCCCGATTGAGGGCCATCAGCAGCTGGCCGTCGCCCTTGAGCAGCGACGGCGGGTCGACCTCGCGCGGATCACGCAGCAGCTGGCTCAACGATCCGGAGCTGAGCCAGGTGTCGCGCAACGAGGACAGGTCCGAGCGCTGGGCGTTGGCCAGGCCGAGCAGTGCTGCGTTGATGCCGCCGGCACTCGTACCGGCCAGCACGTCCACACAGACTTGGACGTCGAGCAGGTCCAGCAGCCGGCGGTAGTACCGGCGCACGGGATCCGGGTCAGGGGTGCTGGCATCCTGCTTGGCCCCGTTGATGGTCCGACGGCGCTCACTCGCCTGGACGAGGAGATCGACTTCCCTGGCCACGCCGCCCATCCAGACGGCGAGGCTGACTCCGCCGGTGAACGCCATGGCCAGCCGCAGCTCCTGCGTCCCCAGCGATGCTGGCCGCGGGTGCTCCCAGAGGTCCTCCGGCGACAGCGTCTGCGTCAGCTCAGGGTGTGCGGGCCGCGATCGTCCGGGCGTGACGGCAGAAACGGACATGGCGCCCTCCCCGGGGCGATCACCGGCGAATCATCATCATCGCGGCGAATCGGCCGGGCGTCGAGAGGCGCGCTGGTTCAGCAGAAGCGGGGTGACTGGCCGGTGGCCTCGAGGACGGACATCCACAGGTCGCCGTCCGGATCGACCTGGTTGCGGCTGCCGGTGGCCAGCGCGATCGGCAGGTGGACGAACCGGCCATGCCAGCGACCGACGACCATCGCGGTGCGTCCGGCCATCGCTGCGTGCACGGCGGCCTGGGCCAGCCTCAGGCAGAACACCGCGTCGTACGGATTCGCCGGCACGCTGCGGATCGCGTAGCCGGGGTCGACGTAACGCAACGTCAGGTCGGCGCCCACCGAGTCGAAGTCGGCGACGATCCGGTCGCGCAGCAGCTGGCCGATGTCGGCGAGCTTGGTGTTGCCCGAGGCATCGCGTGCGCCGTTGGTCTCCAGCAGCTCCTGTCCTGCGCCCTCGGCAACCACGACAACGGCGTGACCATGACGCTGGACCCGTTCGCGCAGCGCGGCGAGGAAACCGTGCGGCCCGTCCAGGCAGAACGGCACCTCGGGCACGAGGACGAAGTTGGCATCCTGGTTGGCCAGGGCGGCGTAGCACGCGATGAAGCCCGAGTGCCGGCCCATCAGCTTGACCAGGCCGACCCCGTTCGCCGTCGACTGGGCCTCCGTGTGGGCCGCCCGGATCGACTCGGTGGCCCTGGAGAAGGCGGTCTGAAAGCCAAAGCTGTGGTCGATGTACGGGATGTCGTTGTCGATCGTCTTCGGCACACCCACCACGGCGATCGGCACCTCGCGGGCCTCTGCGGCGTCGGCAATCTTCTGTGCGCCGCGCAACGTCCCGTCTCCGCCGACGACGAACAGGATGGAGATGTCCAGCCGTACGAGGGTCGCGATCATCTCCTGCGGGTCCTGGTCACCGCGCGACGTGCCCAGGATCGTGCCGCCGTTGTTGTGGATGTCGGCGACCAGCTCCGGGGTCAGGCTCATCGGCTGGTCGCCCTTGACCAAGCCGGCGTAGCCGTTGCGGAAGCCATAGATCTCGGTCACGCCGTAGTGGTCGGACAGCTCGAGCACGAGACCACGGATCACGTTGTTCAGTCCGGGGCACAGGCCGCCGCAGGTGACGATGCCGACCTTGGTGACGGCGGGGTCGAAGAACAGCCGGGCCCGCGACCCGCCGGGCTCGAACGACGGCAGGTCCGCGACGGACAGGTTGCGGGCGACCGCCATCTCGACCGTGTCATCGAGCAGGACGCGGTCCGACTCGTGCACGTAGTGCGGGGAGCTGGCCCGTTCGCGGAGCAGGGTGGCCATCGGGTTGGGGAACGTCGTCTCGCCCAGCCGCCGCACGATGAGGTCGCTGGCTTCGATAGCCAGCTGATCCCCGTCACTCACCATGGGTCGAGGATCGCGCGCTCAGGTTTCCGGCATGTAGCCGGAACGTGCGCGTACGGAAAACCGCGGTTGGTAGGGTTCGGGCATGCCTGACGTGCCGGAGACACCGATCTGGGAGACCTGGGACAGCGTCTTCCTCAAGACCACCACCCTCGGGCACGCGATCATCCACCGGACGCTCGAGGATCCGGCAGAGCGCATCACCCGGATCGCCGTGGTGCCGCGCGGCGGGCTGTACATGGTCAACGTGCTCTCGCGCATGCTCGGCCTCAGTGGCAGCGAGGTGCTCTCGATCAGCCTGTCGAAGTACGACCGGGAGCACCCGACGCAGGCGGGGGAGTTCCGGATCGGGTCACTGCCAGGGCGTGGCTCGGTCGAGGGCCAGGTGGTGCTGCTGGCGGACGAGGTGCACGACACCGGCGAGACGATGCAGCGCGCCAAGGAGATCCTGCTCGACCTGGGCGCCACCTCCGTACGGACTGCTGCTATCCATCACAAGCCGGCGCCCAACACGACCGGCACAGTGCCGGACTTCTACGTGGTGGAGACGAACGCCTGGGTGCACTACCCGTGGGAGACGATCGACCCAGCGGGCACGCTCTACCGACAGGCGCTGGGTCGCCCCGCCGAAAGGTAGCCCGGCCAGCACGACGCTGCCGCACCTTCCCGGGTTTCGGGAGCGGTGCGGCAGCATCGGCTGGATCCGCGACAACGACCTCGCTGGGCGAGCCGGTCGGACCGGGCTTCTCAGGCGAGAAGCTTGGCCTTCTGGCTGGCGAACTCGGCGTCGGTCAGCACGCCCTGAGTGTGCAGCGCTGAGAGCTTCTCGAGCTCGGCCGCGGTACTGCTGCTGGAGCTGGCGGTCTCCTGGATGTAGCTGCGCATTGCGGCGTCAGCTGCCTGGGCCTGCTTGATGTCGCGGTCCTGCATGCCGCCGCCACGGGCGATCAGGTAGACCAGGATGCCGAGGAACGGCAAGATGATCACGAAGATCAGCCAGGCAGCCTTGCCCCAGCCGCCGAGGTCGTGGCTGCGGAAGATGTCGCTGATGATGCGGATCAGCAGGAAGATCCACAGGATCCAGACGAACAGCCACAGCATCGTCCAGAACAGGTTGAGAAGCGGGTAGTCCTGGGCCTTAGCCAGTTCAAGCACGGAAATTTCCTCTCGCTCGCGGATCGATCGGTATGAGGTTAGCGCCCACCCGGGGGCATGCCCTCACCACAACGGGGTGAGTCGCGCCCACAATCTTGGGAAATGGCGCTCATTCGACGCTCTCGGGCTGGTCCTCGAGCCACTCCCTGGCGCGATCGACAGCCTTCTGGGACGTGGCGCCGATGACGACCTCGGCATTGAGCACGTGCACGTCGCCCTCGTCAAACCGGTGGACCGCGACCAGCTGCTCGGCGACGTCGGGGGCGACGCCGGTCAGGAACAGCTGGCCCCCGCCGACGCGCAGCCGCTTGAGGTAATCCTCGATCACGACGACGAAGGTCGCTCCCACCATCGTCCTTCCGCGTAGTCGAATCACCACGGCCGCCGACGTGGACGGACCGGGATCGGGCAGCCGGCTTTGCAGGGTCCGGGCTCCCGCGTAGTAGAGACTGCCGTAGATGTCCAGGACCGTGACGGCGTGACTGGGCAGCACCCGCGGTGCCTCGTGCTCCTCGAACCGGTCGTCGCCGAGCGGGATCAGCTCGACGATCCGCAGGTCGACCGCCTCCTGGTTGAGCTGGAGCAGCAAGGCGACCGCAACACCGATGCCGACGGCTGCCGCAACCGGCAGGAACAGGGTCGACAGGAACGTGGTCACCAGGCCGACCCTGGAGATCGTGCTGGTGCGCCAGATGATGTCGATCTGGTCGAACCGGAACGAGCCGAATGCGGCCACGATGAGCACGGCCGCCAGTGTCGGCATGGCGACCTTGCCGACCGGCTTCGCGAACAGCAGCAGGATGATCAGCATCCAGCAGCCGGAGAGGATGGCTGCCCATCGGGTACGGGCCCCGGACTTGATGTTCAGTGCGGTCTGGCCGACCGACCCGCCGGTCGGCTGGCCCTGGAAGAGGCTGCTGGCGATGTTTCCGGCACCCTGGGCGACAAAGTTGCGGTTCGACGAGGAGCGGCTGCCGTCGGGGTTGGGCGCCGACTCTGCGACGCCTGCTCCCTGCACCAAGATGATGGCGACGATGGCCATCGCACCGGTGATGACGCCGAAGTTCAGGTCACGCAGGCGGGGGAGCGAGGGTGTCGGCAGTCCGCTCGGGATGACCCCGGAGTCGTTGACCGTGGCGACCCCGTGCACGCCGGCGACGACGAGGACGACCGTCGGCACCACCAGGGCGATGATGGCGCTGACGGGGGCCAGCTTGCCGCGGCCGAGCAGCAGGATCAGCGCGATCGCCGACAACCCGGTCAGCAGGGAGGCGACATTGATGTCGCCGAGGTGCCGCAGCGTGTCGACGAACTTCGCCAGGTTGTACGGGCCGGTTGCGTGGTAGCCGACCAGGTCGGGGATCTGGCCGAAGATGATGTTCAGCGAGATACCGGTGAGGAAGCCGATCATCACCGAGTGGGGTACGAAGCGGGTGTAGCGGCCCAGGTGCAGCACGCCGGCGACCACCATGAGGATGCCGGCGATGAGGGTGAGCAGGAACAGCGCTTGGGGGCGCTGCGCTGACGGGGTCGACGCCAGCGCTGAGCCTGCCGCCAACGCCGAGGCGCTCGTCGTCGTGACGACCATGAGCTTGGTGCTCTGGCTCAGGCCGCCGGCGATCGGTGCGGCGAAGCTCGCGTACAAGCCGTGCACCGGGCTGACGCCCACGAGCACGCTCGCCGCCATGCCGTCGGGGACGCTGCTGATGGCGCCCGGCAGACCGGCGAGCACATCCTGACGCAGGATCTTCCACGGCGGGATGCCGGAGCGAAGTTGGGCCAGGCCGTCCGTCCGCAGCGAACGGGAACGCTCCTGCCAGGTCACGGCCCAGTCCTTTCGGCGTCCTACCGGACGCTGTGTCGCCCAAGGTTGGTCCTGAGCGAATGAGGCGAGAGGTCCGCCTCCGGCCCTAATATTCCAGAATCTTGATCGGCCGTGCGGGCCGGCGTGCGTGTTGACGGAGGCTAACCATGACTACGGATGCACCAGGAAACCAGCCGGATCCCGAGAACGACCCGCTCCAGCAGGAAGTCGAGGCCTTGCGCGAGCGCAACGCAAAGCTCGAGGAGAAGGTAAGCGACAAGCGCAAGAAGGCGTGGACGTCCGGCTTCCGCTCGACCGGTGTGGTCGCCCTGCTGGTGTTCGCCACGCTCTTCGCGATGCTGACCCCGGTCGCCATCTGGGGCAGGAACCTCGTCCTCAACACGGACCGCTACGTGCAGACCATGTCGCCGCTGGCCACGAATCCCAAGATCCAGGCCGACATCGTCACCCTCGTCGACCAGCAGTTCGACAAGTACGTCGACGTCAAGGCGCTGGTGGCTCAGGCACTGCCGCCCCGCGCGACCACGCTGTTGTCCGGTCCGATCGAGGCCGCGGCCAGCAGCCTGGTCAGCACCGTCGTGACCAAGTTCGTGCAGAGCCCGCAGTTCGCCCAGCTCTGGGACGGGTTGAACCGGACGTCCCACGCCGCGGTGGTGGCGATCCTGACCGGCACACATACGGAGAATCAAGCAATCACGCTGAAGAACGACATCGTCTCGCTCAATCTCGGCCCGATCATTGAGCAGGTGAAAACGCTCCTGGTCAATGCGGGACTGGCCGTCGCAGCCAATGTTCCGGTCGTCGGGGTCACGATCAAGATCGCCGACGTTCACGGCATCGACGCGGCGCGCCGGTGGGTGCGCCTGCTGGACCACCTGGCGGTCTGGCTGCCGTTCCTGAGCCTGCTCTGTTTCACCGGCGCGGCTCTGCTCGCGCGTCGGCGGAGGAGGACCTTGATTGCGGCCGGCTTCTGCATCGCGGGAGCGATGGCGCTCGTGGGGCTGTCCACCCAGATCGGCCGCCAGATCTACATCAACAATCTCAGCAAGGAGAACCTCGGTTTCCCGGTGACCGGCACGGTGTACGACACCGTGGTCCGCTTCCTGCGTGAGGGCATTCGCATCCTGTTCGTGCTCGCCCTGCTGTTCAGCCTGGTCCTGTGGCTCACCGGCCCATCGGACAGGGGCGTACGGTTCCGGGCAGCAGCATCGGCCAGGAGTGCTCGGGTCGGTCATTGGTCAAGGACCAGCCCGCTGGTCGCGACCCTCGTTGCCAACCGCAAGATCACCTCCGGTGCCATCGCGGCTGTCGCCGCCCTGGTCCTGCTGCTGTGGACCAACCCCAGCTCCGGCGTGTTCCTCACCGTGGTGGTCATCGCCGGTGCGCTGATCGTTTTCGCGATGACCTGGGACCCCGGAAGTGATGGTTCCGAGTCGACCGATCAGGAGCTTCCGACTCCCAGTCACGCGTGAGCTGGAGCCCACCATCACATCGACTCGAGGGGAGTCCATGGGTCGCATTCCTTATGAGGTAAGGGTTCTCGGCTCGCTCGGGCCAGCAGCCAAGGAGGCCTTCGCCGACCTGTCGGTGGACACCGAGCCGACGTCGACCGTGCTGTCGGGCGAGCTCGATCAAGCAGCTCTGCTGGGCCTGATCGACCGGGTGCGAGCGCTGGGCCTCGAGCTCATCGACATCCGCCGCATCCGCGACTCGGAGCAGCTGGCGCCCGAGCAGGGGTGAGGGGTACGGATAGACCAACCTCCCGTACCCCTTACCCTTGACCGGCACTCCGCGGGCCGGTGGTCACCGGCGCCGAACGGCTAGCTTTCGAGGTGCGGACCCGTTGCAGTCGTAGATCTGCAGGCGGGTGCCGTTGGCAGTGGCACCGCTGGGGGAGTCCACGCACCTGCCCGACTGCGGATTATTCAGCGAGCCGTCGGCCTGCTGCTGCCAGACCTGACCGCCTGCCGTGCCGCAGTCCCACAGCTCCAGCTGCGCGCCGTTGGCGCCGGTGTCGTCAGCCGCGACGTCGGCACATTTGCCGCCGCGCCCGGTGATCGTGCCGGCCGCCGGCGGTCAGCAGACATGTTCGAAAATCGGTGGATCGGGCGGCAGCAGTGACCTAAGTCCCCGGGCCTCGTGCCGTTCGGCCGTTGGCCGCGGCACCGGTCGGGACGAGGCTCAGGGGTGCGGCGCAGCCGACCGGTTCGTCGCCACAAGGGAGTGTGTGATGACAAGCAATGTTGAGCTGCAGAACGAAGGCGTGCCGCGCATCGTTGTCGGCGTGGACGGCTCTCCGGACTCGCTGAACGCCCTGCGTTGGGCGCTCGACCTCGCCGAGGAGCGCAAGGCCGACGTGACCGTCGTTCAGGCCTGGCACCCCAGCGCTGTCCACACGATTGCGCACGCGGCGGCCGACAAGGACGACAGCGAGCGCGTCCTCAACGAGATCGTCGAGGCTCATACTCGGGGCGGGCTCAAGGTGACTCCGGTCCACGTTGAGGGCTCAGCTGCAGCCGTCCTCATCGACACCAGCAAGGGCGCCGACCTGCTCGTCGTCGGCAGCAGGGGTCGCGGCGGCTTCACGTCGCTCCTGCTGGGTTCCGTCAGCAGCCAGTGCGTGCACCACGCGCCGTGCCCGGTCCTCGTGGTGCGCCCCAAGCCTTGATCGCAAGGCAATGCTGGCAATCAGGCAAGCAAGCAGGGATGTAGCCATGACCGCAACCTCGGCACAGACGCTCCGGCTCACCGACGGGCAGAGCCCGACGATTCTGATGTCGGTCAAGGACCCGATCGACGCCGCGAAATCCCTGCAGCGGGTGGTCGAGGTGTTCAGGCGCCGCGGTGGCCGGGTGCTGGTCCTGCATGTGCACCAGGTCGACCCCGACGACGCGGTGCACGTGGCGCGCGAGCATGCGCCCGACGACCCGTGCATCGCGGCGATCGTCGCGCACACGCTGGCCGGCGTGGGGGTCGCCGCCGTCCCGATGACCGTGGAAGCGCCGTACGGGCAGCTGCCGGAGACCATCGTTGACGTCGCGCTCGCCACGCAGGCTGCGGTAGTCGTCGTGGGGGACTGCGCGTCACCGTTCGGCGCGGACGACGGCTTGTCCGACGAGCTCCGGCGGCTGATCGCCCCCGCTAGCGAGCTCATCGCCGTTCACCACTGGTGACCGCGACAGCGTTGAGGCAGCGTGGATGGTGGCGTCTGAGCCACCGATCAGCTCTTGACCGACTCAAGCCTGGTTTAGCTGGATACGTAATCTGAGGGGAAGCACCGGCGTTGGGCGGCCCGCGTTCGCGCCAAAGCGCGGAGGGCACCCACTCATGAATCGGCAGCAGGCGCGGTATCGAGAGGTCGCCCAGGTCCTCGCCAGGCACGGACTCGGCTACCTCACGGAGATCCTGGGGCTCGCGCGATGGGTTCCCAGCTCTCGGCCGGAGGCCGGGCAGGAGGCTGCCGCTGAGCACCTGCGCCTCGCGCTGGAGGAGCTCGGCCCGACCGCGGTCAAGCTGGGGCAGATCCTGTCCACCAGACCGGACCTGCTGCCCTCGGACCTGCAGCACGAGCTGGCCAAGCTGCAGGACGGGGCGCCTCCGGTGTCAGCCTCTGCCATCCGGCGGGTTCTGACCAACGAGCTGGGCTCCGACCCGGCCAAGGTGTTCCGCTCGTTCGACTTCGCACCGCTGGCAAGCGCCTCCATCGGACAGGCTCATGCCGCGCAGCTGCTGGACGGTACGGAGGTGGTGGTCAAGGTCCGGCGGCCGGGTGCTGTCGAGCAGGTCGGCGACGATCTCGAGATCATGCGCAACCTCGCGATGCATGCCTCTCGGCACTGGGAGGTCGCCGCACGTACCGACGTGGTCGGCCTGGTGGACGACTTCGCCGACACGACGCGCGCAGAGCTGGACTACCTGCGAGAGGGTCGCAACGCCGAGCGGTTCGCCAAGGAGTTCGCCGGCGATCCGGACGTGCACATTCCCAAGGTCTACTGGGAAACGAGCACCTCGCGGGTCCTCACCCTGGAACGGCTGTGGGGCATCAAGGTCAGCGACCTCGAAGCCTTGGACTCGGCCGGCATCGATCGACCGGCGCTGGCGTCGAGGGCTACCCGGATTGTCGCCGACATGGTCTTCGAGAACGGCTTCTTCCACGCCGACCTGCACCCCGGCAACCTGTTCATCGAGCCCGGCGGAACGATCGGCCTGCTGGACTTCGGGATGGTCGGCACGGTCGACGACCGCACCCGCAAACAGCTGGTCGACCTGCTGACCGCGTTCTCCCGCAGTGATCCCGAGCGCGTGGCCTCCGCGCTGCTCATGATCGGTGAGGCTCAGGCCGAGGTCGATCGGCAGGCGCTGGTCTACGACGTCTCGGCTTTGCTCCGCCGCTATCAGGGCCGGTCGCTGGGCGACATCCCGGTGGGTGCGTTCGTCAACGAGGTCCTCACGATCCTGCGCAAGCACCGCATCGTCCTGCCGCGCCAGCTCGCGCTGCTGATCAAGATGCTCGTCATGGTCGAGGGCATGGGCGCGCTGCTGGATCCGACCTTCCGGATCGGTGACGTGCTCACCCCGTACCTTCAACGGTTCATGGCCCGTCAGGCGCCGGCGGCCTTCGCGCAACGGATCGGGCAGGCAGGGCTCGACGCGGCCCAGCTCAGTCTGGAGCTGCCAGCGCACCTGCGGCGGCTGCTCGACCTGCTCGACAGCGGTGGGATCGAGGTGCACCTGCGGGCCAAGGAGCTGGAACCGCTGGTGACTCGTACGGAACGCGTGGGCAAGCGGCTGGTCGCGGGCATCCTTGCCGCCGCACTCATCGAGGCAGCCGTCGACCTGATCACGGCACGGGCGCGCCGGCGCTAGGGCTCGGGTCGTTCCGCACTACGCCAAGGAACCGTCCGAGACCGGCACGGTCCGCACGTCCGCCCTGTCCCGTACGGCCTATGCTCGGACCGGGCGGTGGTCAATGGCGATCAGTGTGTTCGACCTGTTCTCGATCGGCGTCGGGCCGTCCTCGTCGCACACCGTTGGGCCGATGCGCGCCGCGCTCACCTTTGCGGTAGGCCTGCAAGACGACGGCGAGCTCGAGCGAGTCGCCCGGATCCGGGTGGAGCTGTACGGATCGCTCGGCGCGACCGGCCGGGGACACGGTTCGGACAGGGCAGTCGTGCTGGGGCTCGAGGGTGAGCATCCCGAACGGGTCGACACCACCACGATGCTCGCCACGGTTCGCCGCGGCTCGAGCAGCCGAGTCGGTGTCGTTGTTGGGCAAGCACCCGGTCCGGCTTACGGCCGGCGACCTGGTTTTCCACCGACGCGAGTCACTGCCGTTCCACCCCAACGGCATGCGGTTCAGTGCCTACGACAACTCTGACGACCTCGTACGGGAGCGCACCTACTACTCGGTCGGCGGCGGCTTCGTGGTGGACGAATCAGCGGCTGGCGCCGATCGGATCGCCCTCGACGACGCGCAGCCGGCGTACCCCTTCACGACCGGTGACGAGCTGTGCAGAATCGCTGCTGAGCAAGGCATGTCGATTGCTGACATCATGCTGGCCAACGAGACCGCCTGGCGCAGCGAGGCTGATATCAGATCGGGGCTGCTGCATATCTGGGCGGTGATGCAGGACTGCATTGACGCAGGGCTGCGGCACGAGGGGGAGCTGCCCGGCGGCCTCAAGGTCAGACGGAGGGCGCCGAGCCTGTACGCCCAGCTGACCGATCCAGCGCGGGTGTCCGACCCGTTGCAGGCCATGGACTGGGTCAACCTCTACGCCCTCGCGGTCAACGAGGAGAACGCGGCCGGGGGCCGGGTCGTCACCGCTCCGACCAACGGTGCTGCTGGCGTGATCCCGGCGGTTCTTCAGTACTACCAACGGTTTGTTCCTCGTGCTGACGACGAGGGCGTGGTCAGGTTCCTGCTCACTGCTGGCGCCATCGGCGTGCTCTACAAGGAGAATGCCTCGATCTCCGGTGCCGAGGTCGGCTGCCAGGGCGAGGTCGGGTCGGCCTGCTCGATGGCGGCCGGTGCCCTGTGCGAGGTGCTCGGGGGCACGCCGATGCAGGTCGAGAATGCAGCCGAGATAGGCATGGAGCACAACCTGGGCCTGACCTGCGACCCGATAGGCGGTCTGGTTCAGGTCCCCTGCATCGAGCGCAACGCGATGGCGGCGGTCAAGGCGATCAACGCCGCCCGTATCGCGTTGAGCGGCGACGGGCAGCACGTCGTGAGCCTGGACAAGGTCATCCGCACCATGCGCCAGACCGGCGCCGACATGAAGGACAAGTACAAGGAGACGTCGCGCGGAGGTCTCGCCGTCAACGTCATCGAGTGCTGAGCAGGCGAACGACCTCCTCATCTGTCGTCTGCTCGAAGTCTTCGTACGCCTGGCCTACCGCCGTGAGCCAGGACGGTGCTGAGAGGCTGACAACCTCGACCTCCAGCGGCCTGCGGGTCAGGACGACGGGTGCGGCGAGCAGCACTCGTGCGGCGCCGCGAGCTGTTGCCACGGCGCAGGCCACGCGCGCCGTGAACCCGGTGGCGACGCCGTCGTCGACCACCACAGCGGTACGGCCATCGAGCGACACCGCCGGGCGATCACCGCGGAAGGCGGCGACCCGGCGCTCCAGCTCGGCCTGCTCGCGGGCCCGTACCCGTACCAGTTGGTCGGTGGTCACCCGGCTCAGCCGGAGCACGTCGTCGTTGAGCTGTAGTACGCCGCCCTCACCGATCGCGCCCATGCCCAGCTCGTTGTGGCCGGGCACGCCGAGCTTGCGCACCACGATCACGTCCAGGGGAGCGTCCAGACCGTCGGCTACCTCGGCAGCCACGACGACTCCACCACGGGGGAGACCCAGGACCACGGGATCGGTCAGAGCCAGATCTCGTACGGCGGCTGCCAGCTGACGCCCGGCATCGACCCGGTCGCGGAACATCACCCGGACATCTTTGCTCGACAGGAGGGCCGTGGCCTTGGTCACGCTGGTGAGGCCAGAAGTGGACATTTGGCGCGTTGTGGTCGGCTGGATACACACAGTGGCCACACGGCGCTACTCTCTCGTACCACTGACGCTTGCCGGATGCTTGGGGGAACGGATGACGGGTGCCCGGTCGTCGCGACTAGCTGCCGGCGTGAGTCTCGTCCTGCTGCTCGCCACGCTCGGTATTGCAACGCCAGCCGCAGCCACCCTGGGGTCTTCGGTACAAATTGTTACGCCGGTGGACGGCGCCACGGTGCACGGCATCACGACTGTGACGGTGTCTGCTGCGTCCGACTCCGGAGAGATCGATCGACCGGCCACCCTCCAGCTACTCCTCGGGGGAGCCGCGTTCGCCGGCGGCACCGCTGACTGCGCGACGCGGGACAGCGATCCGGACCCGTACGTCTGCACGACGAGTTTTGCCTGGGACACAACCATGGCAACGGGTTCCTACACGTTGCAAGCAGTGCTGGTCACCTTCCAAGGCCGAACCGTGGGGTCGGCGCCCATCACAGTCAGCATTGACAACCGCGGCCCGATGGTTCACATCGTGTCCCCGACCGACAATTCAGGGGTCAAGGGGGCAACCTCGGTCACCGTAAGCGGCACGGTCGACCCGCTGCAGAGCGACCAGCCGGGTCGCTTTGTCCTCTTCGTCGATGGTCATGCCACCGGGAGCACCGGGAATTGCTCGACGGGGGACATCGACCCGGACCCGAACACGTGCACGCTGTCGATCCCGTGGGACCCAAAGCATCTCGTCTACAGACACACCCTCAGATCCGAATTCTTCACCCTCGGCAACCGTTCCGCGACCTCGGCCGTGGTCCACGTCCAAATGTTCAGCGCTACAAAGACCAGGGTCTATAGAGCCACGCAGGTCACCAGCGACAAGCCCTTCAGCGCTGTCGGTACCGTGATCCCTGTGGTCGGGGGCGGCGCCAAAACAACCGGCGCACGTGTCCGCGTGGTCTACAAGCCGGTGGGTAGTGCACCTCAAACCGTCGTGGTCCGGGTCAATGCGCTGGACCAGTTTTCCGCAAGGTTTGTCTCTCGTGGCAACGGGACGGTGACGGCAACCACCCTCGGTGACGCTTATTTTGGGTCGAGTTTCGGCACAACCAAACAATTGTCGAGCGCACGGATCGTCTGCAAGATGGCGCATTCGGCGGTTCCGGTAGGGGTTATTGATCCGGGCTCGTGCACGATCGCACATCTGCCAAAGGGCACCGGGCTGGTCCTCCAGTACGAGGAGGCGGCTGGCGGCTGGCAGACGCTCGCCACCGGTGGGTCACCCGCCGGGGGCAAGATCCGGTTCGGCTTCGGGTCTTACGGCTGGGGCGGCTTTGAAGTACGCCTGGTGGCCAAAGCCAACCCCGTCTTCGTGCAGAGCTGGGGTGCCCCAATGTCCGTCGTGGTGCTCCGGCCGAACTCATAGTCAGCGGGCCATGTTGTCCAAGCACACAGAGAGGAATTGGAACGGATGAGGGTGGCCCCGTTGTCGCGTCTCGCAGCCGTGGTCAGTGCAGTGATGGTTGTCGCGACGCTCGGGACGGTTGCACCAGCTGCTGCGGCGCTGGGCCCATCCGTGCAGGTGGTGCTTTCGGGCGGCGCGCCCGCACACGGCCCTTTGCACTTCAGGATTGTCGGCCGCACCGACCCTGCACAGCACGACCGGCCGTCTGACTTTGTGCTTCTCGTGGACGGAGTGTCCCCGTGGCTTGGAAGCCTGGGGTGCGGCAGCAAGGATCTGGACCCCGACCCTGACGTTTGTGCTATCGACGTGGTGTGGGACACGACAGGCGTCAACGCAGACGTCGTGCTCCAGGCCGAATTCCGCACCAACGACAACCTGGTAGCCCTGTCAGCGCCGGTGACGGTCACGGCCGTCAATCCTGCGCCCAAGGTACAGATCGACTCACCTGTCGACGCTGCGACGGTTCGGGGCATCACCTCGGTCACTGTGACCGGTTCGGTGGATCCGGGGCAAACCGATCGTCCGAGCCGCCTGGATCTGCTCATTGGTGACGGCGGTCTGGGTTTCGCCGCTGACTGCGCCACGCGCGACAGCGATCCGAGTCCGTACACCTGCACGACGACCTTCTCCTGGGACACCGCCGAGGTGACAGGCTCCTTTGTCCTCCAGGCGCGACTCACCACCAACGACCTCCGAGTTGCTGCTTCGACGCCCATCACGGTCAGCGTCGACAACCTGGGGACAGCGGTTCACATCGTGTCGCCTGTCAGTCAGACGCTGGTCAGGGGGGTCACGCCCGTTGTAGTGACCGGCTCCGTCGACCCGGCTCAAGCGGACCAGCCGGATCGATTTGTCCTGCTCCAGGACGGCAGCGCCATTCCGGGCAGCGGAGGGAAGTGTTCGACACAGGACACTGATCCGGACCCCGACGTCTGCACGGTGAGCATTCCGTGGGACGTGCGGAAGCTGGCGTACGGGCACACCGTGAGCGCGGAATTCTTCACGGTGGGCAAACGCTCCGCGCGCTCGGCCGCGGTCGCGGTACAAGTGTTCGGAGTGACGACAACGACGCTGATTCCTCACAAAGTGCCACCTGTCGGTCAACACTTCTTCGTGGTGGGCAGCGTGACGGCTGAGGGTACAGGGATACCCGGGATGCGGGTCCGGGTGGTGTACAAGCCGGTGCTGGGCAAGCCGCAAAGCGTTGAGACGGGGACCGACTACGCGGGCGCCTTCACCACGAGGTTCCTGGCGGTGAGCAATGCGACCATCACAGCCACAGTTGTGGGCAACTCACAGTTCAGCGCCAGCGTCGGGACCGTGAAAGTGCCGCAGAGCGCTCCCAGCTCCTGCACCCTCAACCATCGGACGGTGCAGGTGGGTGTCGCTGATCCTGGTCAATGCGTGGTTCCCGGACTTCCCAAGGGCACCCCGATGGCTGTCCAGTGTTGGAAGCCCGGTCACGGCTGGGTGACCCTCCTTAGAGGGACGTCACCCGCCAATGGCAAGATCCGATTCACGTTCCGGTCCAACTGGCCAGATGAGTACGCTATTCGGCTCTACACCGCCGCCAACCGAGCATTCGCGAAGACTTGGGCCGGCGGTTTGAACGTCTGGGTCGTCTCGCAGCCCGGCACCTAGCGGCCACGGCAGTTGTTCACGTTGATCTTGAGCGGCAGCGTCGAAGGCTCCGGGCACCGTGGAAGAGCGCCACGTCCTCGCTGAACAGCCCGTCGAGAGGGCCTCCACCTCCCTGACCATGTCGAGGTGGTCAGGCCGGGGGCACAACGACTCAACATCCCGCTGGGGGAGTCGGCCGTGCAATCTGCTGGTGTCCGAGGGGGGACTTGAACCCCCACGCCCGTTAAAGGGCACTAGCACCTCAAGCTAGCGCGTCTGCCATTCCGCCACTCGGACGCGGCTACGCCGACGGGCAGGCCCGTCGGCGCTGGACAACGATACAGCATCGGCCACACCCGTCCCGACCGGCTCCGGTACGGAGGATGAGCCACGCATGAGCCGTGGCGGTATAGCCTCGGACCGGACCCGCCAGCGACGCTCAGGAGTGACCCCGTGACCGACAGCAGCCGAGCAGTGCCGAGGACGAGGTCGTCGACCTGTGCCGTGACCTGATCCGGATCGACTCGTCCAACCCGACCAGCAACGAGCGCAAGGCCGCCGAGTACGTCGCCGCCAAGCTGGCCGAGGTCGGCATCGAGCCGACGCTGTATCGAGTCCGAGCCCGGCCGTACGAGCGTGCTCGCCCGCATCGAGGGCGCCGACCCGAGCCGCGACGCGCTGCTGGTCCACGGCCACCTCGACGTCGTCCCCGCCGACCCGAGCGAGTGGTCGGTCGCCGCCGTTCGCCGGCGAGATCGTCGACGGCATGCTGTACGGCCGCGGCGCGGTGGACATGAAGGACATGGACGCGATGATCCTGTCCGTCGTACGCAACCTGGCGCGTACGGGTCGAAAGCCTCCACGCGACATCGTCCTGGCGTTCCTGGCCGACGAGGAGGCCGGCGGCGCCAAGGGCGCGCACTGGCTGGTCGACAACAAGCCCGAGCTGTTCGAGGGCTGCACCGCAGGCCGTCAGTGAGGTCGGCGGGTTCAGCGTCACCGTCGCCGAGAACCAGCGGCTCTACCTGATCCAGACCGCCGAGAAGGGCATGGCCTGGATGAAGCTGACCGCCCGCGGCCGGGCCGGACACGGCAGCTTCCTCAACGACGACAACGCGGTCACGGCGCTCACCGAGGCGGTCACCAGGATCGGCCGGCACACCTTCCCGGTCCAGCTGACGCCGACCGTACGGCGGTTCCTCGACGAGCTGTCCGACAGCCCTGCACGTCGAGCTCGACGCCGAGAACCTCGAGGACACCGTCACCAAGCTCGGCTCGATCGCCCGGATCATCGGCGCGACGCTGCGGCACACCGCCAACCCGACGATGCTCGAGGCCAGCAACAAGGTCAACGTCATCCCGCGTACGGCCAGCGCCGGCATCGACGGCCGGTTCCTGCCCGGCCTCGAGGACGACTTCTTCGCCCAGATCGACGAGCTGCTCGGCCCGGACATCCAGCGGGAGTTCATCCACCACGACATCGCGGTGGAGACCGAGTGGGAGGGTGCGCTCGTCGAGGCGATGAGTGCCGCGATCAAGGCCGAGGACCCGCAAGGCCGGCCGGTGCCGTACACCCTGTCCGGCGGCACCGACGCCAAGTCGTTCTCCCAGCTGGGCATGAAGTGCTACGGCTTCTCGCCGCTGCGGCTGCCGGCCGACCTGGACTTCGCCGGCATGTTCCACGGCGTCGACGAGCGGGTGCCGCTGGAGTCGCTGCGCTTCGGTGCTCGGGTGCTCGACCGGTTCCTCGCCGACAGCTGAGGTTCAGGCCGGTCGCCGGCGGCCGACCATCACCACGGCCACGCCAGTGAAGACCGCTGCCAGCACGACGAACAGCCCCACCTCGACTGCCTGCATCGCCCAGAAGTGCGACGCCGACTGGAAGTGCACCGTCGCCTTGAGAGTCACGTCGTGCAGAGCGGTCCGGCACTGATCCGCGTTGCCGACGTGGATCCCGTCGCCACTCCTGGTGACCTGCAGCGTCGGGCAGAACTGCTTCATCAGGTCGATCGTTTCCCTGCTCGCCGGCACCGACACACCACTGGGTTGGACGCTGAACGTCGTGCCGCGCACAAGAGCCCCGGCCGGGGCCAGCTGTCCGAACGCATCCGGCAAGCCCGCGGTCAGGTTGCTCAGAAGGACTGCCAGGGGTTTGGTCTGCGACTGCGTCGATGTCGGTACGAGGCCGACGCGCAGCCAGTGCATCGGGATCCGGGCGGCGGCGTAGACCACCAGGGTCACCGCCATCGCCGGGATCGTCCGCCGGATCGTGACACTTGCCAGTAGGCCTGTGGAGAGGGCAAACAGCATGCACGCCACCGGAACGATGCCTTGGATCTCGTACCACGTGCTGTTGTAGCGACCACCGAACGCCGCGTTGAGCGGGTCCAATGCCCAGGTTGTGAGCAGCCCCACGGCGAGTGCCGCCGCGGCCAGCAGGCTAAAGATCAGTGCGATCTTGATCAGCAACCACCGGCGCGGCCCGACCGACTGGCTCCAGGCGAGCCGGTGCGTGCCCGCCTCGTACTCGCGGGAGACCAGCGGAGCAGCCCAGAACATGCCTGCCAGCAAGGGAAGTGCGATCAGCGACCCGGTGACCGGGGGGATGGAGTGGAAGTCGCGGTGCAGCGCGTCGAATGCGCTGCTGCAATCACCGTGCGCGTGCAGGCAGGCGGGCAGGCCGAGACCGTGAGCCCGTTCCCGTGCTCGCTGGCCGACCGCGACGAGCGCGGCGGCAATGATGACGATCAGGGCGGCCGCAACGCCGGCCTCGGCCCGGTGCTGTCGCCAGGTGGTCCAGATCATCGGCCGGCCTCCGCTACTGCCAAGGTGGGTTGCGGCCGCTCGAGGTAGGCCATTACCAGGTCCTCAAGGCCAACCGCTGATGGTGTGAGGTCGGGGTCGGGCGGCAGCTCGGTGGCCCGTACGAGCATCGTGGTGTGCCGGTCATGCCTGGTCTCGCTGACTACGTGGACCGAGTCGGGCAGTCGGCGGCGGTGATCGGCAGCGACGGAGAGCCAGTGGTGCTCGGCGAGGACCTGGTCCAGCTCGCCGGCCAGCCGGACGAGTCCGTCGCGGATGACCACCAGGTGGTCGCACGCCCGGGCCAGCTCGCCGATCAGGTGCGAGGACAAGATCACGGTGATCTCGTACAAGCCGGCCGTCTCGAGGAGCGCTCGCAGGAACTCGCGCCGCGCAATCGGATCAAGGGCGGCGAGCGGCTCGTCCAGGATGAGCACCTCGGGCCGCTTCGCCACCGCGAGAGCCAGCGCCACTTGGGCGCGCTGCCCACCCGAGAGCCGTCCTGCTTTCCTGGACATCGGCACCTCAGCCGCATCCAGCCGTTCGCGGGCCAGCTTGTCGTCCCAGCGCGGGTTCATCGACCGCCCGAAGTGCAGCATGTCGGACACCGAGAACTCGCGGTAGAGCGGGCAGTCCTGGGCCACCAAGCCGATTCGGGCCAGGAACTCCCCGTTGGCGGCTGGCTGTTCGCCGGCGACGGAGAGCTGCCCCTCCGATGGCGGCAGCACCCCGGCCAGCAGGTTGAGCAGCGTCGTCTTGCCAGCGCCGTTGGGACCGACCACGGCCGTGACGGAGCCGGCCGGCAGGGCCAGCTCGCAGTGCCGCAACGCCCAGAGCTTTCCGTAGCGGCGGCCGGCGTCGTGCGTCTGCACGACTGCGTCGGCCGTCACGCGATCGCCTCGTCGCTGGAACGGCGCAAGGTGGTCTCGACCACGTCGCGGATGCCGTCGTCGTCCAGTCCGGCCGTGCGTGCCGACCCGATCCAGCGGTCAAGCCGTCGGCTCAGCTGGGCGACTTCGGCCGGTGTCGACTGAACCAGACTGCGCTCGATGAAGGTGCCCTGGCCCGGCCGACCGGCGACGAGCCCCAGTAGCTCGAGCTCGCGATAGGCCTTCTGCACAGTATTGGGGTTGATGGCGACGCTGGCCGCCACTTGATGGGCCGTTGGCAGCCGGTCACCGGGCTGCAGCCAGCCCATCCGCAGCGCCTGCTTGACCTGCTGCACCAGCTGCGCGTACGGGGCGAGGCCGCTGTTCGAGTCGATCCGGAAGTCGAGCATGGGCCGAGAGTAGTCTGCCTAGGCAGATAGGTAAACCTGATTCGACGATTGCAGCCGGAGGAGCTATCGGACCGAGGCTCGGCGATGGTGCAGATGCCACGTTGCGGCGAGGACGAAGGCGACTGCCGCGATCGCTCCGCCGCCAGCGGTGGCGCCGTTGAAGGCAGCACGTTGGAGACTCACCGAGGTCACCGCCGCCCACAGGCCGGCCGTTGTGCCGACCGCGACCAGGCCCAGCCACGTCCAGCCGTTGTGCGGCCTCGCCGGGACAGGGACCGGTGTGGTTCGCCGCCACCAGGCCCACAGCCACAGCGCCTCCACCGCGGCGCCGACCAGGCCGCTGCCGTACTGCGACCAGCGGTAGCCGGGCAACGGCCCCCACTGCTCAGCCAGGGCCGGGAGGTGGTTCATGCCCCACCGGTGCGGATGGGTGAACTCGTCCCACAGCACGTGCGAGGCGGCGCCGAGGACAAGGGCGAAGACGACCATTGCGAGCTGGCGCGCGGACGAAGCCCGCTGGCGCAGCCCGGGCTCGACCCGGCCGGCCAGCCGCGCTCGCCAGCCCTGCGGCGCGTACGCGATCGCGGGTGCTGAGATCACGGCGTGCCAGACGGCCCAGACCGCGAGGCCGAACGCCAAGTCGATGCCGAAGATGCCTCCGAGGGAGTGCGTCGGCCACGAGCTAGTCGTCAACGGCAGGTAGTACGGGAAGTCCGGCGCCATGCTCCCGACGATCAGCGCCGACGCGGGCAGCACGCTCACGAACGGCAGCACCGCGGCGGGGTGGCTCCCGGTGAACGGCATGATCCGACTGTACGGAAATCCGAACGCCCTGTGGGCGCCTAACCGATGACGCGGTAGTGCAGCAGCAGGGTGCCCGTCGGCGAGACCGTGCACCCGACCGACTCGAGCCGCGTCTTCGGCAAGCCGTCCAGCAGACTCCGCCCGGTCCCCGCGATCGTCGGGGCAACGACCAGTCTGAGCTCGTCGACAACCCCGGCCGCCAGCAGTGTTCGGGCCACCGAGATGCTGGCGTGCACCCCGACGTCGGCTCCGGGCCGGTCCTTGAGATCCCGTACGAACTCGACCAGGTCCCCGTCGATCACCCCGCTGTTGGCCCAGCCCCCATCGAGGGGCTTTGCCGTGGCCACGTGCTTCGCGACCCCGTTGATGAAGGTCGCGAACGGCTCGATGTCGCTGCCCGGCCAGAACGCAGCCCAGTCGTCATAGCTGCGCCGGCCCAGGATCACCGCGTCCTGAGCCGCGATGACCTCGGCGAGGTTGGCATCGATGACGTCGTCCCAGTCGGTGAAGCCATCCGGGCTCTCCGCGACGCCGTCCAGGGACAGCAGCTCGTACACCACGACCTTGCGCATTCGACACCTCCGGTGGTGGACCTGCACCGTGGACGGTTGGGACGACCGGAACTCATCGGTGCTCGGGCGCTCGGCGACGTCGCCGTGATCGTCTCGCCCAGTTGTCAGGCCGGCAGCAGCGTCGAGCGCGCCCGGATTATCTTGCGCCGCAGGGTGACTCGGCGGCTGCCGTCGGGAAACAGCCTGGTCCGGACGAGCTCCCAGTGGCCGTACTCCGCGTGGTCGGTCAACAGGCGCAGGGCGGCGCCGCGCGACGTGTCGCGTGGGATGAAGACCCGCTGATACTCGAACTCCACCGGCCCATTTTGCCTGATCCCTTCAGTCCTGGTCGCGCAGGAGTCCGGCGAGTCGGGTACGACGCGGTTTGGCCCCCACCTGCGCGACCGCCCGGCCGAGCGCCGGGCCGGCCGCGTGGACGACGGAAAGGTGCCGCGCTGCCCGGGTCAGCGCGGTGTAGACGAGCGGCCGGGAGAGCATGCCGACACCCTCGGGCGGGAGCACGACGACGACGGCTGGCCACTCCGACCCCTGCGCTCGGTGAACCGTGATCGCCCAACCGTGCCGCAGGTCGGTCAGGACGGAGGCGGGGATGGCGACCGGCGGTGACCCGGTGAACGACACGACCAGCTGACCGTCGAGAATGCCTGTGACGACGCCGATCTCACCGTTGGCGAAGCCCTCATCGAGGTGGTTGGCGGTCGCCACGATGCGGTCGCCCACGTCGAAACCGCCGACAGTTCCCGTACCAGGATTGAGCTTTGCCTTGAGCGCGGTGTTGAGCGCGGCCGTCCCCGCCGGGCCCCGGTGCACCGGTGTCACGACCTGGATGTCGTCGCCGGCGATGCCCAGCGCCCGCGGGATCGAGTCGGTGACCAGCTGTACGGTGCGGTGCGCGGCCTCGTCGGAGCCCTTTGCCGGGACGATGACGACCTCGCGGGTGGGGTCGTCGACAGGTGGCAGAACCCCGCCGCGTACGGCAATCGCGAGCCGGGCGATGGTGCCGCCCTCGGCTTGGCGGTGCAGGGTCGTCAGCTCCGTCACCGGTACGACCTGCGAGTCCAGGATGTCGCCGAGCACCCGTCCGGCGCCGATCGACGGCAGCTGCGCCGGGTCGCCCACGATCATCAGCCGGGCACCGTCGGGTATGGCTTCGATCAGCGCTGCGGCGAGCTCGGCGTCGAGCATGGACGCCTCGTCCACGACGACGATGTCCGCATCGAGCGGCCACTCCTCGCCGCGGGCGAAGGTGCCGGTGGTGCCCTGGGCGCCGAGCATCCGGTGGATCGTCGAGGCCGTCTCACCGGTCAGCTCTTCCAGACGCTTGGCGGCCCGGCCGGTGGGGGCTGCCAGGGCGATGCGCTGGTTACGGATCCTGGCCAGTGCGACTACGGCGGCGACCGTGCGGGACTTGCCCGTGCCGGGACCGCCGGTGAGGACGCTCACGCCGTGCTGGGAGACGGCGGTGACCGCTGCGGCCTGCTCGGGGTCGAGGTCGGTGACCACCGGCTTGACGCCCTCGGGGAGGCAGATCGGCTTGGCCAGCGCAGTGATGCGGGCGAGTCCCTCGGCGACGGTCTCCTCGGCGATGGCGTAGCGGGGGAGCGCGACCAGCATCACCAGCGAGTCGTCCTCGTGCTGCGACGGCTCGGGCACGATCATCACGATGGCGTCTGCGTCGGCTGTCGCGAGGGCCTTGTCAGGATCGGGCACGTCGGCGCTGGACAGCCGTTCGCGCATCACGTCCAGCGGCAGGGCGGTGTGCCCGTCGCGGGCGGCCCGGTGCAGGAAGTGCGCGCACAGGGCTCGGCCGCGGCGCGGGTCCTCGACCAGGCGCGACATCGGCGCACCGAGGATGCGCACCGCCAGGGCGTCGGCCTGGGCCGGCAAGGCTTCGGGCACGAGCAGCACCGACCACGGGTCTTCCCGTACGACATCGACCGCCGCGGGACCGTAGCTGTCCACCAGGGCGAGTGCCCACCGCGGCGGAAGGCCGGACGGGACGAGCAGCTCGACGACGGCATAGACAGGGGCGGCGGCCGTGAAGTTCTGCGAGAGACGGTCGGCCTGCTTGGCGGTGACCTTGTTCAGCTTGGTCAGCGCGCCGGCCGTGACGGTGTCGGGGGAGACGATGCCGATCTCGGTGAGCTGGCGGGCCCGGGTGCGGCTCAACCCCGGCCACAGTCCGGCCGCACAGAAGGCCTGGAAGACCTGCTGCTCGACGGTCGTGCTGCTGGCGGTTTCGTCCGTGGTGCTCACCGGGGCAACCCTACGGACTCGGGTGGCCGGGAGGTCAACCGGTTGTCCACAAGTGAGGCCGGCGATGGCCGTTGGACGCCCTGGATCGGGGCAACCCGAGTGTTGGCGCTCAAGTGCACGATTTCCGTCGTCTGAGCGCCAACACTCCGCGGCGGCTCAGGGCAGTACCGGCGTGCCGACGAGGGCCCAGGGCTCGTTGTTGACCCTCGTCATCATCACCGTCACCCGACGAGAACCCTTGAGCCGCAGGCGTTTGCGGATGTCCTCGACGTCACCGGCCAGTCCCCGTCTGCGCAGGTCGACGGTTCCGACATCGGCGGCGGCCAGTGTCGCGGACAGGGTCCGCACGTTCCACGGTATCGAGGCCTCGACGGCGAACCACCGGCCGAACGCAGTGGGCACCGGTGCCGCAGCGCACAGGAACGCGATCATCGGGTCGATCTGCCAGGCACCGAGCTCCTCGGCCAGCCTGCCGACCAGCCCGGCCCGAGTCACCGCCGGCGAGGGATCCAGTACGAACGCACCGGGCGCGGCGACCGGTGCCCCGGCGCCTGCTTCGGCGGAGTCCGCGGCCATCGTGTGCACTGCGCTGCCGCTGAGCACCGTCGCCCGGCGGGCAGCCCCAGCCAAGCCCGGCGACCACAACGCCGCCTCCTTCAATTCGCCGTCCTGAGCGACGAACTCGAGCTCCCACCCGATCGGGACCACCGCGCGGTCGATGCCCGGCGCAGCCTTGACCGCCACCGGCAGCCGAGCGGACAGCCCACGGCACCAGGCCAACGAGGGCGAGCCGTCCGCTGACCCGAGTCGCCTGCCCTCGGCGCGCCGGGCCGGGTCGACGAACGCGGCCTCAACTCCCGACAGGTCAGCAGACTCGGCCCCGCCCAAAATGCCGGTCACCGTGAATCCCAGTACTTCGGCGTTGTGCAGCGCCAGCCGCAGATGCACCGGGTCGCGGTCCACCGCAAGCACGTCCGGCACGACGGCTGCGAGTGCCAGCAGGTCACCCCCGATGCCGCAGCACAGGTCGGCAACCCTCGTGTACGAGGCAAAGCGGGTCGCCCGGTGAGCGGCAACCCGTGCCGTCGACGCCTGCTCCAACCCGGCGCGGGTGAACAGCAGCCGACCGGGATCGTCGAACTTGTCAGCAGCCCGCACACGCAGATCGAGCTGGGTGAGCGCCGCGGCGACCAGGTCGGCAGGGAACTGCTGGCGCAGGGTCTCCGCGACTCTCAGCGGCGGCCCCTCAGCGGAAGCCGCTGCAGCCAGGACCGCCGGTCCACCCGGTCCGAGCAGGAGCTCGACCGACGAGGCCTCGGGCGCCCCCGCTAGCCCCACGCGGGCGAGCGCTCCGGATAGCCGGCCTCGGGCTCGGACACGTCATCCAGCGCCGCGCGAATCTCGTCGGGAAGCTCGACGTCCTCGGCCTCCAAGGAGGCGGCGAGCTGCGCGGGGTTGCGGGCTCCGACCACCGGAGCGACGACCCCCGGCCGGTCCCGTACCCACGCCAGGGCAGCAGCAATGGGGGAGACCCCCAGGCCGTCAGCAGCGGTGATCAGAGCCTCGACCACGCGAGCGGCATCCTCGTCGAGGTAGGGCCGGACGAAACGCTGGTAGTCCTCGGCAGCGCCACGGGAGTCAGCCGGCACGCCGTCGCGGTACTTGCCGGTCAGTACGCCACGGCCGAGCGGGGACCAGGGTACGAGCCCGATGCCCAGGTCGTCCGCCGCCGGAATCACCTCGCGCTCGACGCCTCTGGCCAGCAGCGAGTACTCCATCTGCGTCGACACGATCGGGGCCCGGCCCGGCCACGCGTTCTGCAGCGTCGCCGCCTTGGCCGTCTGCCAGCCGGTGAAGTTGGACACCCCGATGTAGCGCACCTTGCCCGACGCAACCGCGGCGTCGCAGGCGGCCAGGGTCTCCTCCAGCGGCGTCAGCGCATCCCACGCGTGCAGCTGCCAAAGGTCGATGTAGTCGGTCTGCAACCGTTGCAGCGAGACCTCGAGCGCGTTCAGCAGCGACCGTCGCGAACCGCCGGCCTCCAGCGCGCCGGCTTGCGCCGCAGCGCCGGCCTTGGTCGCCACCACCAGCTGCTCACGATCGGTCTCGGCCAGCAGCCGGCCGAGGATGCGCTCCGACTCGCCGCCGACATAGCGGTGCGCAGTGTCGATGAAGGTGCCCCCGGCGTCGCGGAAGTCGGCCAGGGCCAGACCCGCGTCCACCTCGTCGGTGTCCCTGCCCCACGTCATCGTGCCCAGGGCGAGGCGGGAAACGATCAGACCACTCCGGCCGAGCTGTCGCTGCTCCATGGTTGGGGAGGCTACCGAGCGCCGGGCCGAGTCGGCCGTCGGGCCCCGCGGACGCGCCGATAGAGTGCGCCTGGGCACGAGGGACGCGACGACGCTGATCTCGCCAGCACGACCGTTCACTCCGTCCTCATGTGCTCCACATCGTTCGTCGGGCATGGTGGTTGCCTGGTCGACCGCAGCGCCGCGCACGCCATCGCCTTCGACCCCATGGGAGCACCTACGTGAGCAGCCCCACCATCAGCGTCGCTCAGGCCGTCGTCCTGGGAGTTGTCGAAGGGCTGACCGAGTTCCTGCCGGTCTCCAGCACGGGCCACCTGACCATCGCCGAGCAGCTCATGGGCATCCAGACCGACGCCGACGCGGTCACCGGCTTCACCGCAGTGATCCAGGTCGGCGCGATCGTGGCCGCGATCCTCTACTTCCGCGACGACATCATCCGGATCGTCTCCGGCTGGTGCCGCGGCCTGGTCAGCGCCGAGGCACGGACCAGCGCCGACTATCGCTTCGGCTGGATGGTGATCTGGGGCACGCTGCCCATCCTCATCGTCGGCTTCGCTGCCAAGGACTTCATCAAGAACGACCTGCGCCAGCTCTGGATCGTCGGCGTCGCCCTGATCGCCTGGTCGGGAGTGATGATCTACGCCGAGCGAGTGGGCAGGCAGGACCGCGGTGAGCCTGCGATCAACCTCAAGGATGTCGTCATCATCGGCTTCGTGCAGTGCATCGCGCTGATCCCCGGAGTCTCCCGTTCCGGCGCGACGATCAGCGGTGGTCTGATCCGCGGGCTCGACCGGGTCACCGCCACCCGGCTCTCCTTCTTCCTGGGCATCCCGGCCCTGCTCGCCGCGGGCATCTACGAGCTCAAGGACGCCGTCGGCTCCGGCGCCAAGACGACGCCGCTGCTCGTGGGCACCGTGGTGTCCTTCGTCGTCGCGTACGTGTCGATCGCGTGGCTGCTCAAGTTCGTCGCCCACAACTCGATCGCGAAGTTCGTCCCGTACCGCGTCGCCCTCGGCGTTCTCGTGCTCATCGGCCTGGCCACCGGCGTGCTCACCAACACCTGACCCCGGCGGTTATCCGGATCGAGCCGGGCAAAGCGGTCATCGCGCCTCGACGGAGCGCCCGAGCGGCCTTACCGTGACCCGACACATTCGGACGGTCGCGGGCAGGAGGCACTCGGCATGCGTAGCCGGTCTCCTCGCGCGGCCGTAACAGCGGGCTGCGCCGCCACGGCGGTCAGCCTGGCGCTGGCCGGCTGCACTGCCCACGCCGCGTCGTCTGCAGGGTCGGGCGCGAACCACCCCAACCTGGGCCAGGGCAAGATCGCGGTGCTCCTGCCCGACACGGCGTCCTCGACCCGTTGGGAGTCCGACGACCGGCGCTACCTCACCCAGGCGTTCAAGGCTGAAGGGCTCAAGGAGAGCGACTTCACCATCGACAACGCGCAGGGGGACGCGAGCAACCAGCAGCTGCAGGCGGAACAGGCCATCACCAACGGCGCCTCCGTGCTCATGCTGGTCAACCTCGACTCCGGTTCCGGCGCGGCGATCGAGGCCAACGCGGTCAGCCGGGGCGTCAAGGTCATCGACTACGACCGGCTCACGCTGCACGGAAGTGCCTCGTACTACGTGAGCTTCGACAACGTGTCGGTCGGCAGGCTGCAGGGTCAGGGCTTGGTGGACTGCCTCGACAGCAAGTCGCCCCCGATCAACCGCCCGCGCATCATCGAGCTGGACGGCTCCTCGGACGACAACAACTCCTCACAGTTCAAGGACGGGTACGACTCGGTGCTGAACCCGCTGTTCGCCTCCCACACCTATGTCCGGGTGGGGGAGCAGTCGGTTCCCAAGTGGGACATCCAGGCGGCCGCCACGATCTTCGACCAGATGCTGACCGCAGCCAACGGAAAGGTGGACGGCGTCGCCGCCGCCAACGACGGCTTGGCCAACGCCGCCATCACCGTCCTGGGCAACCGGGGCCTGCACGAGATCCCGGTCACTGGTCAGGACGCGACTGTGGAGGGCCTGCAGAACCTGCTCGCCGGCGACCAGTGCATGACCGTCTACAAGCCGATCCGGCTCGAGGCCAACGCCGCTGCGCACCTCGCCCTCGAGCTCAGGGAAGGCGCCCATCCGACGGAGAAGACCTCCGAGCTCTTCGCGGGCAACCACGACGTACCCTCGGTCCTGCTCACGACCCATCGCGGTGACCAAGGACAACATCGAGGAGACGGTCATCCACGACGGGTTCCGTACCGTTGGCGAGATCTGTACGGGTCGCTACGTGCTCCCGTGCAAGGCAGCCGGGCTGTTGTGAGCCAACGAGGAGGTGAGCGCCGGTGAACGCGGTTCCGTTGCTGCAGCTGCAGGGCATACGCAAGCACTTCGGTGCGGTCGAGGCGCTCAAGGGCGTCGACTTCACCGTACGGCGAGGCATGGTGACCGCCCTCGTCGGGGACAACGGCGCCGGCAAGTCCACCTTGATCAAGTGCATCGCCGGCATCAACACCATCGACAGCGGCTCTGTGGTCTGGGAAGGCCAGCTGGTGACCATCGCCGGGCCGGCCGACGGATCGGCGCTGGGCATCGAGGTCGTCTACCAGGACCTGGCTCTGTGCGACAACCTCGACGTCGTCCAGAACATGTTCCTCGGCCGTGAGATCCGCAACGGCCTGCGCCGCCTCGACGAGGAGATGATGGAGGCCAGGACAGCGGAGACGCTCGAGTCCCTGTCGGTGACCACCATCCACTCCGTACGCCAGCAGGTGGCGAGCCTGTCCGGCGGTCAGCGCCAGTCGGTGGCGGTGGCCCGCGCCGTGATGTGGAACTCCCGGCTGGTGATCCTCGACGAGCCGACCGCGGCCCTCGGCGTCGCGCAGACCAAGCAGGTGCTCACCCTGGTCCGCAAGCTCGCCGACCAGGGAATCAGCGTCGTCCTGATCTCGCACAACCTCGGCGACGTCTTCGCGGTCGCCGACCGGATCGCCGTCCTGCGCCTGGGCCGCATGGTCGCCGACGTCAGCCCGGACGAGGTCACCAGCAACGAGGTCGTCCAGCTCATCACGACGGGTCACGCCGGACGGGACGCCGAGATCGACGCGCCGCTGCGCAGGGGTCACGCATGAGTCGATCCCTGATCCCGGACATGCAGGCCCTGCGCCAGCAGCACGGCGAGCTGCCCCCCGAGCGCCAGGATGACTGGTCGGTACGAACCCAGCTGTCCGGCTACATCGCCCGCCTCCGGGGCGGCGAGGTCGGCTCGATGCCGGTCGTGGTCGGTCTCCTGGCACTTTCGCTGTTCTTCCAGTCCCAGAACAGCCAGTTCCTCACCGCGGGCAACCTGACCAACCTGATGGTGCAGGGCGCCGGCGCCACCCTGATCGCGATGGGCGTCGTGTTCGTGCTGCTGATCGGCGAGCTCGACCTGTCGGTCGGCTACATGAGCGGCGTGGGCGGAGCCGTGCTCGCCCGGACCGTGACCGGCGACAATCCGCACCAGTGGTGGGTCGGCATCATCCTGGCGCTGCTCGCCGGCCTGGCGATGGGCCTGACGCAGGGACTGCTGATCACAGGACTCAACCTGCCCTCCTTCGTCGTGACCTTGGCCGGGCTGCTCGCGTTCAACGGCATCGTCCTGCTGCTGGTGAACAACACGATCCCGTTGCGCCCTCCGCAGCTGGTCTACATCAGCAACGGTCTGCTCAGTCCGGCTGCCGGGTGGGTGCTGGCCATCGCCGTCATCATCGGGTTCGCGACGGTGCAGCTGCTGCGTCGGCGGCGTCGGCTGCGGCGGGGCCTCAAGCCCGGCCCCGCGGTCGTGGTCGTCTGGCGGATCAGCGTGGTCGCCGTGGTGTCGATCGCGGTCATCCTGATCGCCAACACCGACCGGGGGACGCTCGTCCCGATCCGGGGGCTGCCCTTCGTCGTCGTCATCGTGCTCGCGGCGATGGTGATCCTGTCCTACGTGGCCGGGCGGACGGCCTTCGGCCGGCACGTCTACGCCGTCGGCGGTCACGCTGAGGCAGCTCGTCGCGCCGGCATCAAGGTCCAGTCCGTACGCGTCGGCGTCTTCATGCTCTCGGGCCTGATGTCGGCGGTCGGCGGCATCGTGCTCGCGTCGCGGCTGCAGGACGTCGTCGGCACCCAGGGCGGCGGTCAGCTGCTGCTGTACGCGATCGCTGCGGCAGTCGTCGGCGGCACGAGCCTGTACGGCGGTCGCGGGCGGGTCGCCAACGCGGTGCTCGGAGGTCTGGTCGTTGCCGCGATCGACAACGGCATGGGCCTGCTCGACCTGAGTACCGGCAGCAAGAGCATCTACACCGGCATCGTGCTGATCGCGGCCGTCACGGTCGACTCGCTGGGCAGGCGTGGGCGGGTGTCCAACGGCCGTGGCTGACCAGGTGGATGTGACGCGAGCGGCGATCAGGCATCGCCCCTCCGACGACCGAGCGGCCGCCGGCGTACCCCGCGGGCAGGCACGCAACCTGTCGGCCGTACTCCGCCTGCTGCACACCGAGGGCCCGATGACCCGCGCGGCGCTCACCAGGGCGCTCGACGTCAACCGCTCGACGATGCTGCACCTGGTCGGCACGCTCACCGAGCGCGGCTTCGTCACCGAGATCGAGGGTCTCGGTGGCCCGGCTCGTACGGGTCGGCCATCGTTGCTGGTGAGCCTCAACGTGCGCCGGGTCGTCGCGGCGGCTGCGTCGATCCGGCACGACGCGATCACCACAGCGCTGGTCGGGCTCGGCGGAGTCGTGCTCGGGCAGCACACCCGACGGCTGGCCGTCGCCGCCACCGAGCCGCGGGAGGTGGCCAGGATCGTCGCCGCCGCGTTGCGGGCTGAGCTCACCGCCGTGTCCACCGAGGAGTCCGTCGTCGTGGGCATCGGCGTCGCCGTGCCCGGCAGCGTACGGCCGGACGACGGCGGTGTGGAGCGGGCCGCCAACCTGCTCTGGGACGACGTACCGCTCGGCGCCTGGCTGCGCGAGGACCTCGGTGAGGCGCTGCCGATCATCATCGACAACGACGCCTGCCTCGGTGCGCTGGGCGAGCACCTGCGCGGCGTCGGCCGCAACGCGGAGCACCTCGTCTACGTGCTCGGCGACATCGGCATCGGCGGCGGTGTGATCCACGACGGCCAGCTGCTGCGGGGCGCGAGCGGGTCGATGGCCGAGATCGGGCACCTGCCGCTGGCCTACCCGGGCAAGCTGTGCCGCTGCGGCGCCCGCGGCTGTTGGGAGACGCTGGTCGGCGCTGAGGCCATTCTCGAGGCCGCCGGGCGCACCGGCTCCCACCGGCACGAGGTCGCCGCCGTGGTGACGGCAGCGATGCGCGGCGACCGTACCGCTGCCGCCGCGCTGGAGGAGACCGAGGCCTGGCTGGCGGTCGGCGTTCGGGCGCTGGCGTCGCTGTACAACCCGCAGATGATCGTGTTCGCCGGCTACCTCGAGGACGTGGTCGACCACCTCGGCGACGAGCTGGCGCTGGTCGTGCGGCGCAACATGCTGCCCTCAGCGGCGGCCGTACTCTCGATCACCACCGGCTCGCTCGGCGACAACGCGGTCCTGATCGGCGCAGCCGAGCGGACCCTGCTCAGCGCCGTCGAGTCGTTGGACCTGGTCTCCTAGCGACCCTTCCGCCTGGTCAGGCCAGCGCCTTGAGGTAGCGGTCCGTCATCCAGCGTTGGCCGACTCTGCCTGCTGGGCCGGCAATCCGGGACCACCACTGAGCCGGCTTGGAGAAGGCGACGATCCGCATCTCCACCACGTCGTCGTCCCGCCACACGATGACGAAGGCTTCCTCGCCGGACTCGGGATGACCCGGCAGGGTGCCGTACGCGAATCCCTTCCGCCGCGGCTCATCAATGACGGTGACGACTTCGCACCGGAACCCGACCCGCAACGGCCCCGCCACCAGACCCAGCCACACCACCTGGCCGAGTGCGGCCCGACGAGATCCGCGCACGGCGAACCCGGACCGTTCATGCACCCGCCAGGTCATCAGGGCATGGCTCAGGGCCCGGAAGTCGGCCTCGCCTCGGCCGATGTCTGCCGACCGCCGCACATGCTGGTAACCGGCCGGAAGCACCTGGCCCAGGGTCGCGCCCACTTCCGGGTAGGTCAGCTGGCTCATCCCCGCCGTGGTCATGCCCAGATCGTAGGCGGCGGCGGGAGCAGGTCGGATGACCTTCCGGCGGTGTATGAGTTGCGGCGTTATCCGTCAGCAGCTCTGCAGCAGCTGCGTGCGCAGATGCCCGCAACTCAGGAGTTGCGTGCAGGTGGGCCCGCAACTCTTCAGCAGCTCATACAGGTCGCGGGAGTGCACCTCCCGGCCATCGCCGCGCCAAGTTGCAGGGGCCACGTCCCCGTACAGCAGAGGTCTGAACGTCGGCGGACTCGGCCTTCTGCGCAGCAACGACATGCGGGCAGTCGTGTCACCCCGCGTCGCGTACGCTCGCCACCGTGACCACAGTCCTGTTGCTCCGGCACGGCCGCAGTACGGCGAACGCCGGGGGAGTGCTGGCCGGCTGGACCCCCGACGTGCACCTGCACGAGGACGGCCTCAAGCAGGCGCAGGCGCTGGCCGATCGGCTGGCCAAGGTGCCCCTCAGCGCCGTGGTCACCAGCCCGCTCGAGCGCTGCCGCGAGACCATCGGCGCCGCTGCTGGCGGGCCGCGACCTCGAGGCGCAGGTGGACGACCGGTTCGGCGAGGTGCACTACGGCGACTGGACCGGGGTCGAGCTCAAGAAGCTGGCCAAGGACCCGCTGTGGCCGGTCGTGCAGAGCCACCCCAGCGGCATGACGTTCCCCGGCGCGGACGGCGAGTCCATGCGCGGGATGCAGAACCGCGCGGTCGAGGCGGTACGGGAGTGGAACGCCAAGCTCGGCGAGGATGCGACCTACCTCGTCTGCTCCCACGGCGACGTGATCAAAGCCATCGTCGCGGACGCCCTCGGCATGCACCTCGACTCCTTCCAGCGGATCAACGTGGACCCGGCGTCGCTGACGGTGATCCGGTACGGCAAGGTCCGCCCGTTCGTGGTCAAGGTCAACGACAACGGCGGCAACGTCGACGCACTCGTACCACCGAAGACCCGCCGGAGACGCAAGGCGAAGACCTCGCCGCAGGACGCTGTCGTGGGCGGGTCGACCGGCGACACGTAGGGTGAGCGTCGTGCCCAGACAGATCTTCTTCTTCGACCCGCCGGACCGCTTCGTGGCCGGCACCGTCGGCCAGCCGGGCGACCGGACCTTCTTCCTGCAGGCCAGCGCGGCCGGACGCGTGGTGAGCGCAGCACTGGAGAAGCAGCAGGTGCTCGCGCTTGCCGAGCGGCTCGAGGAGCTGCTCGACGAGGCTCGCCGGCGCGGCGGTGACATCCCCACCGTCGCCCCGCACGAGCTGGAGGACGTCGCTCCGCTCGACCAGCCCATCGTCGAGGAGTTCCGGGTCGGGACGCTGGCGCTCGCCTGGGACGGCGAGGACGGCAAGGTCGTGATCGAGGCGATGGCCGTGTCCGAGGCCATCACCGGCGAGGACGAGGAAGCCGACGCCGCGATTCTCAACGACGACGTCGACGGTCCCGACGTGATCCGGGTCACGGCTCGACCCGGCCGCTGCCAAGGCCTTCGCCAAGCGCGCTGCCCGCGTGGTCGCTGCCGGTCGCCCGCCGTGCCCGTTCTGCGGCCAGCCCCTCGACCCCGAGGGCCACATCTGCCCGCGCCAGAACGGGCACCGGCACTGACCTCGGACGCCGGCACCCTCGCGCTGCTCCGCGACGGCGAGCTGACCGTCGAAGGCAGGCTGGTGGACGCGTCCAACGCCACGCTCTACTGCCAGGTCGAGGCCGGCGGCGTCTCCCGTACCTGCGTCTACAAGCCGATCGCGGGGGAGCGGCCGCTGTGGGACTTCCCGGACGGCACGCTGGCCTACCGCGAGGTCGCGGCGTACGAGGTCAGCGCTGCCACCGGCTGGGACATCGTCCCGCCCACGGTCTTCCGGGACGGCCCGTTCGGCCCCGGCATGTGCCAGCTGTGGATCGACGTCGACGAGGAGGTCGACCTCGCTGTCCTGGCCCGCAGCAACAATCCCCAGCTGCGCCGGATGTCGATCTTCGACGCCGTCATCAACAATGCCGATCGCAAGGGTGGGCATTTGCTGCCCACCCCGGCTGGCCACGTGTACGGCGTCGACCACGGCGTCTGCTTCTCCATCGAGGACAAGCTGCGCACGCTGCTCTGGCGCTGGCGTGGGAAGCCGTTGCCCGGCGACGCGGTTGCTGTACTCGAAAATCTGCTCGCCGGCCTGAGCGGTGACCTCGGCACCACCCTGAGGCGGCTGCTCAGCGACCCGGAGGTTGTCGCTGTCGAGCACCGCCTGCGCCGGCTGCTGTCCACCGGCGAGCACCCCATGCCCAGTGAGGACTGGCCGGCCATCCCCTGGCCGCCGTTCTAACCGCGCCCTGACAGATAGGCTCGACCTCATGCAGTCCTGGACCGCCCCGGTCGTTCCCGCGCTCCCCGGAGCCGGGCCCGAGCTGTCCCTGTGGGACACCGCCAGCAAGCGGGTCCTGCCCACGAACCCCGGTCCGGTGGCGACCCTCTACGTCTGCGGGATCACGCCGTACGACGCCACCCACCTGGGCCACGCGGCGACCTACGTCGCCTTCGACCTGGTGAACCGCGCCTGGCGCGACGCCGGCCACGAGGTTCGCTACGTCCAGAACGTCACCGACGTCGACGACCCGCTGCTGGAGCGTGCCACCAGGGACGGCGTCGACTGGCGCGAGCTGGCCCTCGAGCAGACCCAGCTGTTCCGTGACGACATGACGGCTCTTCAGGTGCTGCCGCCGGAGCACTACATCGGTGCGGTCGAGGCGATCCCCGAGATCGTCGAGATGATCGAGCTGCTGCGGGACAGGGGCGCCGCTTACGAGGTGGACGGCGACCTGTACTTCCCCGTTGCCGCGGACCCCGACTTCGGCCAGGTCGCCGGCCTCGACCAGGCGACCATGCTCGCGCTGTCGGCAGAGCGCGGCGGCGACCCCGACCGGCCCGGCAAGAAGGATCCGCTGGACTGCCTGCTGTGGCTGGGTGAGCGGCCGGGGGACCCGGCCTGGGAGTCCCCGTTCGGGCCCGGCCGTCCCGGTTGGCACGTCGAGTGCACGGCCATCGCCTTGCGCTACCTCGGCAACCAGATCGACGTCCAGGGCGGCGGCAGCGACCTGTCCTTCCCGCACCACGAGATGAGCTCGTCCGAGGCCATCGTCGCCACCGGCGTCAGCCCGTTCGCCCGCCACTTCGTCCACGCCGGTCTGGTGGGCTACGACGGCGAGAAGATGTCGAAGTCACGCGGCAACCTCGTCTTCGTCTCCCGGTTGCGCAACGAGGGCATCGACCCCGCGGCCATCCGGCTCACGCTGCTGGCCCACCACTACCGCAGCGACTGGGAGTACTTCCCCGCCCACCTCGAGCAGGCTCTGGATCGTCTGGCCCGCTGGCAGGCGGCGGTCGCCAAGCCGTCCGGGCCGGACGCGACCCAGCTGCTCGAAGCCGTACGCACCCGGCTCAGCGACGACCTCGACACCCCCGGCGCCCTGCAGCTCATCGATGCCTGGGCCGACGATGCCATCGCGACCGGCGGCGAGGACGCCAACGCTCCCGGACTCGTACACGACCTCGCGCACGCCCTGCTCGGCGTCAAGCTGAGCTGATCGGGTGCCTTCCAGAAGTGTGCGGCTGCTGGGCCTCGGGCTCGGTCTCGCGGTCCTGGCCGTCGCCTTCTCGGTGTGGGCCGTCAGCGCCTATGCCTACGCCGCCGAGGCACACCACTGGCGGTCCTCGCTGGGCCGGGTAGTGCAACCCGACCCGTTGCGCGGGGGACCCGTCGTGGCCTTCGCCGACAATTCCGGTGCCGTACACCTGATGCCGCTGCAGCCCAACGACACCGACGACATCCCGCTCGGTGCCGTGATCCGGGTGCAGTACAAGGTCGCCGCCGACGGAGGTTTCCGCAGCGAGTTCACGGTTCAGCCCGGCGCCAGGGCGTCCGCCCTGGTCATCGCCGCACTCGCCGCCGCCGCCGGGTCAGGTGTTGCGTTCCGGCGTTGGTCCGTGGAGCGTCGAACCGCTCAGCCCGAGTGAGAGAGGTGGGCCCATGAACAGCCCCGTGGACAGCATCGCCGCCGTGTCGGACGACCTGCTGGACGTGATCCTGCGCGAGGCGCCGCTGGACGCCTCGCTGCTCGGACTGCCCGGCTACGACCACCTGTTGCCGGACGTCACGGTCGAGGGGCAACGCGCCACGACCGCGCGGCTCGAGGGGCTGCTCGTCCGGCTCGACGCGCTCACCCCGTCGACGGACGCCGAAGCGCTCGAGGTGGCGATCGTCCGGTCCGTCGTCGTGTCCACCCTCGGCCGGCTGTCGGCGAACCTGGTGGAGGTAGCCGTCTCCGACTACTTCACCACCCCGCTCGGGTCGCTGCTGTCGTTCCTACCGCAGGTCGTCCTGCCGAGTCCGCAGCAGGCGGAGGCCTATCTTCAACGACTGCAGGCCATCCCGGCGTACTTGGCCGCCGCCGGAGCAAGGGCGACGGCGGGCACCGAGGCAGGTCGTACAGCGGTGGCGCACCTCGCCCAGCGCACCATCGACCAGGTCGGCCGCTACCTCGGCGACCCCCAGCACGACCCGTTCCTGCTGCCAGCAGCCCCGGCGGGCTGGGACGGCGCGACGGCTTTCGAGGCCGAGCGAGCGCGGATCCTGGCCGAGGTCGTCCGGCCGGCGATGCAGTCCTTCAGCGAGGTCATCGCGACCGAGGTGCTCCCGCACGCCCGGCCGACGAGCCGGCCGGGGCTGTTGTGGCTGCCCGGCGGCGACGCGGCCTACGCCTCCCTCGTCGCCTACCACACCACCACGTCGCGCACGCCCGCCGAGATCCACCAGCTCGGCCTCGACGCGATCGAGCGACTGCGCGGGGAGTACGCGGAGCTCGGCGAACGCGTCTTCGGCACCCGCGAGCAGAGCGAGATCTTCGCTCACCTGCACGCCGACCCGGCGCTGCGCTACACCGACGCCGACCAGATCCTGGCCCTCGCCGAGTCCGCGATCCGCCGAGCCGAGGAGGCGCTCCCGCAGTGGTTCGGCGTGCTTCCCGTACAACGGTGCGTCGTAGCCCCGGTCCCAGCCGACCAGGCGCCGCACTCGCCCGCGGCCTACTACTTCCCGCCGGCGATGGATGGTTCTCGCCCCGGTACCTACTACGCCAACACCCACGATGCGACCAAGCGCTCGCGGTTCGAGTCCGAGGCCGTCGCCTACCACGAGGGCGTGCCGGGCCATCACCTGCAGCTGAGCCTCGTACAGGAGATCGAGCTGTCCACGCTGCGCCAGGTGTACGTCACGACCGCCTACGCCGAGGGCTGGGGCCTCTACTCCGAGCGGCTGGCCGAGGAGATGGGGCTCTACACCGACGACGTCGCCCGGCTGGGGATGCTCAGCGCCGACTCGATGCGTGCCGCCCGACTGGTCGTGGACACCGGCCTGCACGCCCTGGGGTGGAGCCGGGAGCAGGCGGTGGCCTACTGCCGCGACAACACCCCGATGGCGCCGAACGAGATCGAGGTCGAGATCGACCGCTACATCAGCGATCCCGGCCAGGCGCTGGCCTACATGACCGGCCGGCTCGAGATTCTCCGGGTACGAGAGCTCGCCAAGGCCGAGCTCGGCGACGCCTTCGACATCCGCGGATTCCACGACACCGTCCTCGGCGTCGGCAGCGTTCCCCTCGGCGTGCTCGAGGACGTCGTCCGCACCTGGATCGCGACCCGCTAGCGATCGCGCGGCGGCCGCGGGGCCCTTGCTAGGGATCGAGTCGAAACAGCCAGCGAGATCCGAAGCTCACGGGAAGACCCTCGCTCAGGATCAATTCGCGAGCGGCGTCACCGACGCGTCTGCCTGAATACGGCTTGCCGGTCTCCATGCTCACCAAGTGGGCAGGCCGGGTGCTCGCCCTCAGACCTACCCAGATGGCGGCTACCTGTCCAACGAGCAGTTCGTGGGTCTGCGGTCCGACGTCCTCAGCGTTCCACGTCACTGCCAGCCGCCCAGGGTGCATGGCTCTGGGGAGGTGAAGGTCGAGTATCCGGGATCGGTAGAGCTGGACCTCAGCGCGGAGGTGGGGCCGTTCTGCAGCCGGAAGGCAAGGGGCGAGGTCTTCGGCGACCTCGACTCCGGCACCTGCGGGCAGTGGGAGAAATGCTTGTGTCCCGCCACAGTCCAGCGCCGAGGTGACGTCGGGGTGCAGGTGCACCGGGTGCAGGTTCAGCCCCGGTTGGCTGCACATCCATGCTGCCCAGGGAAGACGCTCGGCGATCGCGAGACCCGCCGCCCGTTCGTCCTCCGGTAGCAGGAAGAGCTCCGTGATTTTCGTGTGGTCTCCGCGTTCGCGCACGCTGGGAAGAATGCCACAGCCGGCGCACCCACCACAGCGAGAGCGGGTCGGTCAGGACTCGTAGTCGCCGCGGCGCTTGAGGTAGCGCTCGAACTCCCTGGCGATCGCCTCGCCGCTGGCCTCGGGCAGGTCGGCCTCGTCCTCACGCTGCTCGAGGGTACGGACGTATTCCGCCACCTCGGCGTCGTCGCGGGCAAGCTCGTCGACGCCGCGCTCCCACGCCCGCGCCTCCTCCTGGAGGTCGGCAATGGGGACCTGCAGGTCGAGCAGGTCCTCCAGCTTGCGCAGCAACGCCAACGTGGCCTTGGGGCAAGGCGGCTGCGCGACGTAGTGGGGGACCGCGGCCCAGAACGACACCGCCGGCCAGCCCGTACGGGAGCAGATCTCCTGGAAGACGCCGACGATGCCGGTGGGTCCCTCGTACCGCGACTGCTGCAGGTCGAGATGGTCAGCGGTGCGCGCGTCCGAGGCCGTGCCGGACACGGGTACGGGACGGGTGTGCGGCGAGTCGGACAGCAGTGCGCCGAGCGTCACCACCATCTCGACGCCCAGCTCACGGGCGATCGCCACGATCTCGTCGCAGAAACCGCGCCAGCGCATGTTGGGCTCGAGCCCGCGCACCAGGACGACGTCACGCTCAGCACCCGGCAGCCGCACGATCGACAGCCGCGTCGTCGGCCACTCGATCCGGCGGGAGACCCCGTCGGCGGTCTCCTCGAGGCTGACCGTCGGGCGGTTGACCTGGAAGTCGTAGTAGTCCTCGGGGTCGATCGCCGCGAGCGGCACCGCGTCCCAGACCTCCTCGAGGTGCTCGATGGCGGCGCTGGCGGCGTCGCCGGCGTCGTTCCAGCCCTCGAACGCCGCGATCAGCACCGGCCGGCGCAACGGCGGGTTCGGCAGGTCGGCCGGAGCCTCGTCGTCGAAGGGATCGGCCGGGAGCGAGCTCACGGTGTGCCCTCGCAACCGGGCGTCGAGTCCGTCATGACCTCGACACTAGTCACGCAAACGCCCGGTGAATAACCCGTGCGCTCAGGCGGGCGCTCACCATGATCGGCGTCGTCGTGGCCGCCGTCGCTGCGACGGGCAATCTCTGCCGTGCCGTGCCGGCACCGGACCGTCGCTCGTGCCGGTGCCCCCGGCCGGACGGCGACCGGGGACGGGTAGGGCCTACGATCGCCTGGTGCCGAGGATCTTGTTCACCTCGTTCCCCTCGTACGGCCACCTGCATCCGCTGGTACCGCTCGCGCTCGCGGCACAAGCGGGTGGCCACGAGGTCCGCGTCGCCTCCGGGCCCAGCCTGGCCAGCTGGATCGCGCGCTGTGGCCTGACCGCCGAGGTCGTCGGCGTCAGCGAGGACGAGCTGGCCCAGCAGGCCGATCGTGACTTCGTGGGACCGATGCGCACCGACCGCATGTTCGTCGACGTCTGGGTGGGCGCGGCCATGCCGGGACTCCTGCGCCTGGTCGACGACTGGCGGCCCGACCTCGTGGTCCACGAAGAGGAGGAGTACGCCGCGGTGCTCCTTGCAGCACTGCGCAACCTGCCCTGCGTGACCCAGTCCTGGTCGTCGCCGGCACGTCCGGCCGCGGGCCAGTCCACTGCTCTGGAGCTGCTCGGCCCGATCTGGGCGCGGCATACGGGCGCTCCTGCGCGGCGGGTGGGCGAGGTCTACCTGGACGCCTGCCCGCCTCCGTTCCAGACCGACGACCTGGCACCCATTATCGACAGCGCGAGGGTTCTGCACGTGCAGCCGAGCCTGTTCGACGGTCCCTCGGACACCGACGACGAGGCGCTGCCCGCGCTGGGTCGACCCTGCGCGTACATCACCCTCGGCACGGTCGCGGTCTTCAGCACGCCCGCACTGCTGACGAGCATCGCCCGCGCGATCAGTCCACACGTCAACTCGGTCGTCCTCACCACCGGCCCGAACGCGGTCGAGGCGCTCGGTGCGCTGCCGCTGAACGTCTTCGCCCGGCCGTACCTGCGGCAGTCCCGCGTGTTCCCGGCCGTCGACCTGTTCGTCTCCCATGGCGGCGCCGGCGGCACCGTCGGAGCGCTGGCGCACGGCCTGCCACACCTGGTCATCCCTGGCGGGGGCACCAGCCAGCAGACGCTGTCCCGAGCGGTCGCTCGCAGCGGCATCGGCCTGCTGGGCGAACCCGGCGACCCGCTCCAGATCGCGGACGCAGCAACGAATCTGTTGAACGATCCCCGTTTCGCACTAGCCGCCCGATCCCTGGCGGCCGAGCTCGCCGCGCTGCCCGGTCCCGAGGAGGTCGTGGCCGGGCTGCCGATCGGGTGAGAAGCGGCTCACCCGCGGGGCGCCCACATCCCCGCTCGTCGAGTCGGCTGTCGCGATGGCCGGTCGGCCCCGCAACGGGCAAGGGCCGACACCGGCGGCAGTAGGGCCGGGTTCCGCGGTACGGGCGGGTCATGACAGCTGGAGTGGGTCGCCCGGGCTGACCCGGAACGGGGTCGACTCCGTGCGACGCGCTGCTTCAGTCGTGCGGGCCGGATAAGGATTTCCTCAGAATGCCCGCGGTAGACGCTCTGGGGTTCGGGCCGGCAACATACTGTGCGGATGCGCAGCCAGCCGGCCGGGATCAGCGAGGCGTTCGCGGAGACAGCGGCGGCGTTGGCTGTGCTGCTCGAGCGAGACGGCTGGCAGCGGCGCAAATTCCGGAATTCACGGACTGCCGTGTTCACCGGCTCGATCGCCGATGGGTTCATCCGCGTTGTCGAGATAGACCTGGTTCCGTCCCATTGGCCCTTGCGGTACGTCGTGCCATCGCTGATCGTCGTCCGGTTCGGCGCGGGGTACGAGCCGGCCACTGCGCTGATGCCGGTGCTCGCCATGCCACCACGGGCGATTCTCGTCCACGAACCGATCGGGACGCACCGTAACCCACCGGTGCCGCTCACCGGCAAGGACAGCGGCGAGGTCGCCGCCGAAACGATTGCCGCCATGATCCGCCGCCACGATCGCGGTGCCGCCTTGGCGCTGGCGTCGGTGGAGGCCCTCGATGCCGGGCTGATCGCGCAGCCGTCGACCAACCGGGATCTGCAGCTTCAGAGCCGGTTCGTTCTGCTCGCTTCCGCCGGCCGACTGGATGAGGCGGCCGCGCTCCTTGAGGGTCACAGCAGCACCGCGACCGGTGCTCGAGCTGCCGCGTTTCGCCGGTTCCACCACCAGGCCGGACGGTGGCTCGCCGCGGGTGGGCCGGGCATCCCGCCCGCGGAGGAAACCCTGACGTTGTTACCGCACCGCAGCCCTCGGCCGCCACGACCGTCCTTGAAGGGCCATCGGCAGCGCGACAAAGCCAGAAGCCAGGCCTATCAGGAAATCCGGCTCGCCTGCCGCGGGAAGACCCGCGAAGAGATAGCGGACCTGCTCAGCGCCGCTTTCGAGGCCCGAGGTCTGGCTTGGGGGGCGGTGCGGGCGTTGGAAGTGCAATGGGCCGAACGGAGCTGGCAGCCCCTCGCCGGGGTGCGCTCCCAGTGGCTGATAGTGGGTTCGCTGCCGGGGTTGTTCGCCGCGGCCACCCGTGACTTCACCAAGAGGTGGGACACCGGTCCGGACTGGATGCAGCCCCCGCCCCAGGCAAGCTACCCCCTCGTCATCGGGTCTCGACGCTCGGCCGTCGTTCATCTCGATCCCGGCACCGACGAATGGCTCGGGCAGCGTCGGCCATGCAGGGTTCCGCCGCCTCGGCGACCTCGTGACCGTGAACGCCTGGCTGAGCACACCTGCCATCGACCGGCGAAGCCGCCGGTGAGCTCGTCGTGCATGTCGGTGAACGGCGAGTCGGCACGCTATCCGCTGCTGTGGCGCAAGAATTCGCACCCGAGCTCGCCGCCGCTGCCTTCTACGACGAGTTCGTCCCCGTCCGCGGCATCCTGCTCCCGGCTGACCGATACGGGACAGCAATGCTGGAACTCAGGCTACCTACACCGGAGATTGAGTGGGGCACACCGACGACGCCACCTCGGGATGCTGTAGCCAAATAGCACCCGGGAACCGAATGACACGTGGCATCGGCACGCCGACCTGCGTCCCTGCGCAGGCACGGAATCGTCAGTGTTCAGGTCGTTCCCCTCGGCGGTCCTCCTCCCACGTCTGCCTGTAACGAGGTGTGGGAGCAGCGATGAGGCAAGCCGAGCGTGTCCAGAATCAGATCCACGATGTCGGTCGCGGCGCCTGTCGTCTCGACCACCAGGTCAGCCGATGCGCGAAGCAAAGGCTCGATCTCGTCGAGGTCTTGCAGCACCTGCGCGAGTTGTGCCGGGGCCCTGCCGTAGTCCTTCGACGCACGCACCTGCAATCGTGCGCACAGGACAGCAGGTGGTGCGGTCAGTAGCACCCTGGAGTCGAACTCCAGCTCCGCCTGTTCCTCCGAACACCCGGCAAAGAAGATCACGTCGTCCCGTGACACGTCCAGCAGCTGCCGGACAAGGTCAGTCCGCCAGCCCCAGCGGCCCTGCACGCGTGGCTCGCTGAAACCGTCGTCATCCGCGTCGTAAGCCCGGTAGCCGCGACGCCGCAGCTCCGCAACCGCAGTCGACTTGCCCGTGCCCGACATACCCGTCAGCAGCACTCGCATGAAGACGATCGTAAGGCCGGACCGCCATTACAGCGTCCACCCTGCTGCCGACCTCGGCCACAACGGCGGTTCGTGCCTCAGCGGGACATTATCGGGACAACGCCGGCCGGCCGCTACGCGGCGGGCACGGCGGCAGCGGCGCGGGACAGCCCGAACAGCCCGATCACGGCTCCGATCGCGGCGCCGACAACGATGTTGACGACGCAGACCACCAGGCTCGGCTTGGTCGCCATGTTGAGCACGACCCCGAGCACGGCGAACGTGTTTATCGTCGCCACAGCCCAGATCGTGCGATCCAGCGTCATGGCACGGAGCTCAGGAGTCACCGGACCGTCCGGAGCCGCGGCAAGTGCCTTGCGCATCGCCGTGGCATGCCGCCCGAGGATCAGCGGCCCGTCCAGGAACAACAAGACCAAGACGACGGTCGCGGTCCAGGCGAACGGGTCGCTGAACTGGAATTTCTCGGGCTCCTTGCTCATGCCGATCAGGGCGAACCCCAAGCCCAGCAGGGCGACGATGATCGGCGCGAACAACGGACCGAGTTTCTGCGGCCGGGCTGTTGCCCGCAATTCGGCCACGGTGCTGGCCCTCGCCATCAGCCACTCGCTGCCGTGCAGCATTCCCGAGAGGCCGAAGGCGATCAGCAACACCGCGACATGGCAGAACAGCACGACGTCATATGCGCTCACGGCGCGTACTCTGCCACGCCGCGCCGTTGCGGCGTGGGAGGTCGCCAAGGTGTCTTGAGCGCTTTTCAAGAACAGCGACCGACGGCGGAACGCGACGCGAATCGTCGAGCGGCAGCGTAACCACGCCGGTTACCGTGCAGGATCGGGCAATTCGGTCACCACGCAATATTCGCGGAGCGCATTTCTGCCTCATCGGTTCGTTGGCCGGGAGGTTCGCTCCCGCCGCCCACGGCGCGCCCTTGTTGTGCTACCAGGCTCTTTACCGCCCACGGGCCATGGCAGCCGCCGTTCCGCATCAGGCCAGGGGCTGGCGCGAGGCTGCGGGCTGCAGCACACTGCGCTCACTGCGCGATCGCGGAAAGGCGGGCCCCAATGTGGGCACAGCTCATCACGTTCAAGGTCAACCCCGGCAAGGACCAGGACGTCCCGGCCCTGGTGGACGCCCTGCACGCGACGGAGCAGGAAGACTCGGGCTTACTGCGAACCTTGGTCCTGCGCGACCAGGCCGACCCCAGCACCTACCACACCCTCGTGCTCTTCGAAAGCGAGGAGAAGGCTCGCGCCCGTGAGGCAGACCCCCGCCGAGATGAGGGTCTGGCCGCCACACGGGCGTTAATGGGACCCATGCTCCAGGGACCGCCAACCTTCGCCAATCTCGACGTGATCCACGACGCCTGACCGCCCTCGACGCTGGATCGCGCCGGGCATTCTGGCCATCTGCTGCGCCGTCCGCTCCTGGCTTGCGGATTCGGCTTTCCTGGCACGGCGCGGTGTGATGGACGCCGGACACCTGTCTCGTCGGCTGCGGTGACCGCGGCAGTGTCAGGGTCGTCCTTCGTGGGGCGTCTTGGCTGTTCCGGGTTCGATGGGCAGTCTCAGAGCGATCTCCCGGTTGGAGAGACCGTCGGCGGGCCCGGGAACACGGGGGCGCGATCACGGTAGGGCTGCGACCTCGTCGGCGGCGGCCGGGATCGGTGTCTCCAGGCGCGACGGGTGGTCCGGCGGTTCGATGGCCAGGTGGGGGAGCCGCTGATCGAGCCAGCGGGGTAGCCACCAGTTGGCGTTGCCGAACAGGTGCATGGCGGCGGGAACCAGAACGGTGCGGAGGATGAAGGCGTCGACCGCGACGGCGGCGGCGAGCCCGATGCCGAACTCGGCGATATCGCGTTGTCCGAGGAAGGCGAAGGTGAGGAAGACGCAGATCATGATCGTGGCGGCGGCGGTGATGACGCGCCCGGTCTCGACCTGCCCCGTCCGGACGGCCTTGGCGTTGTCGCCGGTACGCGTCCACTCCTCGTGCATGCGGCTGACCAGGAACACCTGATAGTCCGTGGACAGCCCGAACAGGATGGCGAGGATGACCACGGGAAGGAACGACTCGATGGGCCCGGCTCGGCCGAGGCTGAACGTGTCCGTGCCCCAGCCCCATTGGAAGAACGCGGTGAGGATGCCGAAGGTCGTCGCGGCGGCGAGCAGATTCATGACCGCGGCGGTGGCCGGGACGAGCAGGCTGCGGAACGCGACGACGAGCAGCAGGACGCTCAGCCCGATGATGGCGGCCAGGAACCACGGCAGCTTGGCGTTGACCACGGTGGTGAAGTCGGCGAAGGTCGCGGTGACGCCGCCGATGTAGACCTGCAGGGTTGTGCCCTGTTGTGCGGTCGGGATGACCCGGTGTTGCAGTGCGCTGATCAGGTCGGCCGTCGCCGTGGCTTCGGGTGAGGTGGTCGGGGTGACCTGGATGACGTGGGTGTCGTGTGCCGAGGCCAGGGGTGTCGCGGCGGCCACACCGGGCAGTGTCGGCAGGTCGGCCGCCAGCCGCTGCAGGGCGGCGTCGTCGGCGGGGGAGTGGGTTTCGGCGACGAGCAGGAGCGGCCCGTTGAATCCAGGCCCGAATGCGTCAGCCAGCAGGTCGTACGCCTTCCGGGTGGTGCTCGACTCGGGATTGTTGCCCTGGTCGGAGGAGCCCAGCCGCAGTCCGAGCAGAGGGGCGGCCAAGGCCAGGCTGACCATGGTGGCAACGCCGGCCAGGACGACCGGGTGGCGCTGGACGGCACCCGCCCAACGGGTCCATCCCCGTGCCGGGCTCGCCTGGTGCACCTGCATGCTGAGGGCGCGGCGTTGACGGCGGCTCAGGACGCGGGTACCAAACACGCCGAGGAGCGCGGGCAGCAATGTGAGGGTGGCGAGCACGGTGCTCACGACGGTCAGCGCGCTGGCCACGGCGAGGCCGGTGAGGAAATCGACGCCGAGGATCACGATGCCGAGCAGCGCGATGCACACCGTGCTGCCGGCGAGCAGCACGGCACGGCCGGAGGTGTCGATGGCGGTGACCGCTGACTGTTCCGGAGTGTGCCCGGCCTGCAGCCCACGGCGGTGACGATGGACGATGAACAGGGCGTAGTCGACGCCGACGCCGAGGCCGATCAGGGTTCCGAGGATCGGCGCGAAGTCGACGATCTCGATGGCGTGGGTCAGCGGCGTGATCACGAGCAGGCCGCCGGCGACTCCCGCGACTGCGGTGAGGATCGGCAGCAGCGTAGCCAGCAGTGACCCGAAGGCCAGGAACAGCACCACAGCGGCCGCCAGTACGCCGATCACGGTGGTGACGCCGAGCGCTGGCTGCTCGGTGCGGGCGATCGCTTGCCCACCGAGCTGGACGTTCAGCCCGGGGCCACGGGCGGCCTCGGCGGCGTCGACGACCCGGGTGACGTCTGCCTGGTTCAGGCTGCCGTCGGGTCTGGTGAAGTCGACGGTGGCGTAGCCGGTGCGGCCGTCCCGGCTGATCCGGGCATCGGCGCCCGGCGCGTACGGGCTGGCTACCGCGGCGACCTCGGGCATCCGGGCGATGCGGTCGAGCAGTGCGGTCATCCGTGCCCGGACCGCCGGGTCACGGACGGTTGCGTGGTCCACGTGCCAGACGATGGTGTCCGAGTCACCGGCTCGGGCCGGCACGGCTCTGGTCAGGAGTTGCTGTGCGGTGGTCGAATCCGTTCCGGGCAGCGAGAAGGAGTTGTTGTAGTCGCCGTGGACGGCGTGTCCCAGCGCTCCCAGTCCTATCAGCACGGCGACCCAGGTCGCGATGACGAGCATCGGGCGGCGGAAACACCACCGAGCGATGACAGACATGACGGTTCTCCTTGACGTTCGATGGGCAGGATCAGGTGCGCCGAGGCGGCACCGGTCATCGGCGCCGGCCCGTGCCGGGGCGTATCAGGGGTTGTCAGGGGGTCGTCAGCGAGGGTTCGCCGCGGTGGCGGCGATGGAGAAGCAGAAGATCCCTGGCTCGGTTGTCGTTCATGCCCTGGCGACGAACAGGCGCCCGTCAAGGGACAACCTGGTCACAGATCGTCCAGCCGCTGGCTCAACAATCGCTGCTCCGGGACCGTGTCGGCCAGTTCGATGGCCCGGAGGTACGCGGCCCGGGCTTCGTCCACACGGCCGAGGCGTCGCAGCAGCTCCCCGCGGGTCGAGTGCAGGTACACATAGCCGGCCAGGGTGCCGTCGCGGTCGAGCCGCTCGACGATGCCCAACGCGGAGGCTGGGTCACCGGCCTCGGCCATGGACGCGGCGCGGTTGAGTTCGACCACCGCCGAGCCGGTCAGCGCGACCAGCCGCTCGTACAGCTCGGCGACGTGCGGCCAGTCGATTTGGGCGGCGGTCTGGAGGGCGGCAATCGCCGCCTGCACGACGTACTGGCCGCGACCGCCGAGTGCCATCGCCCGGTTCAGGATCGCCCGCCCGTCGGCTATTCCTTGGTGGTCCCACATGGCTCGGTCCTGATCGCCGAGCAACACGAGGTCCTCACCGCCGGGACCGGAGAAGCGAGCCCGCCGGCGCGCGTGATGGGTCATCATCAGGGCCAGTAGCCCGAGCGCTTCGGGTTCGTCCGGCATCAGCCCGACGAGAATCCCTCCGAGCCGGATCGCCTCGACCTCGAGGTCGGCCCGCCCGCGGTAGCCCTCGTTGTAGATCAGGTACACGACGGCGAGCACCGCGTCCAGACGCTCCGGGAGGAACGTCGCGTCGGGCACCACAAAGGGGATCCCCGTCGCTCTGATTTTCGCTTTTGCCCGTGACAACCGCCGCTTCATCGTCTCCTCGGAGACCAGGAACGCGCGGGCGATCTCCGCGGTCTGCAACCCGCCGAGGGCGCGCAATGTGAGCGCAACCTGGCCCTCCAGCGGCAGCGCGGGGTGGCAACACATGAAGATCAACTCGAGCCGCTCGTCCCTGATGACCGCCTCACCAGCGACGATCGCGTCGAACTCGTCCATGCCCGTCGCCTCCGACGCCGTCAGTAAGCGAACCTTCTCGGCGAACGTACGGTCCCGGCGGATCCGATCGATCGCCCTGTTGCGCGCGGTGGTCAGTAGCCAGGCGCCGGGATTGTCCGGCGTCCCCGACACCGGCCAGCGCAGCGCAGCAACGGTGAACGCCTCCTGCGCCGCGTCCTCGGCCGCGTCCAGATCGCCCAGGGAGCCGACCAGCGAGGCAAGAACCCTGCTCCACTCGTCCCGGAAGACTCGATCAAGCGAGGTCAATGTCCCGCACCGGCCTGACCTCCACCACACCGCCGACACGGGCGGCGGCGATTCGAGCTGCCAGAAGCGCATCATCCAGGTCGCCGGCCTCAACCAGGACGAACCCACCGAGTACTTCCTTGGTGTCCGCAAAGGGCCCGTCGGTCGTCAACGCCCGGTCAGCGGCCACCCGCACGCACGTCGCTGTCTCGGCCGGTAGCAACTCCACATCGCCGATGATCCGGCCATCCCGCGCCAACGCCGAGAACTCCGCACGCGACGCCAACCGCTCGGCATCCGTAACCGCCTCCACCCGACCGGCTTCCGCGTAGATCATCAGCGCGTACCGCATCACAACCTCCCCATGACTGACGCTACTCATCCGCACGACGAACGAGCGGTCGGCTGCGGGACCAAAGGGCCTCGAGGGTCAGGCCAGGACGGAGCCGCCTGCGACGTCGAGGATGGTCCCGCTGATCCAGGCAGCGTCTTCCGAGGCGAGGAAGAGAGCTGCCTGCGCGACGTCTTCGGGCGTGCCGAGGCGCTGGATGGGGTGCTGCTGAACCAGTGCTTGCTGCACCTCTAAAGGGATACGGAGCTGGTTGCTCTCGGTCATGATGGTTTCCGGCGCGATGCAGTTGACGCGGATGCCGAACGGTCCCACCTCGGCGGCGACAGCCTGGCTGAGGACCTCGATGCCGGCTTTGGCTGCGGCGTAGGCGAACGGGGCGCTGGCATTGGGCCGTCGAGCGGCGGCGGACGACAGCGTGATGATGCTTCCGTGGCCTCGTTGCTTCATGCCGGGCAGGAACGACTTGAGGGTCAGGAACGTGGCGGTCAGGTTGGTCTCGACGGTTGCTCGCCACGCGCCCACGTCGATGTCCTCGACCCCGGTCGGGGGTGTCAGGCTGCCGCCAGCATTGGCAACGAGCACGTCCACCGGACCTAACGTCTGTTCAATCTGCGATCGCATCGACTCGATCTGGGCGAGGTCGGTCAGCTCCGCGGTGTGCACCGTCGCTGTGCCACCGGACTCCTCGATGCGCTGCCGCACAGCGTGCGCGGCGGTCCGGTCGCGCCCGTGAAGGGCGACGCGTGCGCCGTCGTTGGCGAACGCGGCCGCGATCGCTGCGCCGATGCCACGGGAGCTTCCCGTGACTAGGACGACCTTGTCCGTGAACGCGTTCATGCGGGCACCTCACCGTCTCGTCGGGTACGTCGTGCGGGCAGGGCGAAGCCGGCGACGATCAGCCAGCCCGGTGGCGGAGCACCTTGACGCTGCCACCGTCGCCAAATCAGTACCTCTTGTGAATCATTCGTGTGGCGAACGATACAGGTCGTGTAGCATTCGTTCAATGTCTAGCCAACGCACGGACGGCAGCGGTCTGGGGGCGGTTGGATTCCTGGTCGCGCAGGTGGGAGCGTTCGCATCTGCCGGGTTCGCCGCGCGCATTGCGCCGCTGGGGCTCGCCCCCGCTCACGCGGGAATCCTGCGGGTCATCGCCGCCCAGCCAGGGCGCAGCCAGCAGGCTATTGCTCAGCAGCTGGGCATCGTGCCGAGCCGCCTCGTCGTTCTGATCGATGCGCTCGAAGGTGATGGCCTCGTGCAGCGCCGGCGCGACCTGGAGGACCGCCGAAACTATGCCCTCCACCTGACCACCGCCGGCCAGGACAAGCTTCGGGAGATCGGCGTCCTCGCAGGCGCCCACGCCGAGGCACTGCTTGCTCCCTTGTCCGATCCCGACAAGTCCGAGCTCGCCCGCATACTGCAGCAGCTCGCCGACCACCACGGCCTGACCCGTTCGGTACACCCCGGATTCAGCTGGCTGGGTCGGGAGGACGGCGGTTCCCCCACGAGGTAGCTGCGGTTCGGCGACCGATGGGCGACGGGGATGGCCGGGTGCGCCCCAGGAGTGAGAGCGAGCCGCTGACCTCCGACGAGGGATTCGATGGAAAGCCACACCGGCGGCAGCGCGCCAGAATCAGCGGATGAACGACGAACTGACCAACGAGGCGCTTGTCGAGCGGCTCCGGTGGTGCTGATGCTCAACGACTCGGGGGGAGACCCTGGCGGTGACCGACAGCACATCGACCCGGGGAGACATCGGCTCCGCCCCACCCCGTCGACGTGCTGGCGCGGCTCTGAGAACATCCGGCTATGTTGCATTTCCGAGGAGGGCCGATGGCTCAGCTGCGGCGGTTCGCACCGATCTTCCCGGTGAGCGACGTCGATGCCTCGCTGGGCTTCTACGCCACCCTCGGCTTCAACACCCGGGCGTACGAGGAGGGCGGGTACGGCTTCGCGGAACGTGACCGCGTCGAGCTGCACCTGGGTGTGCCCCCGGACGGCCGCATCCAGCCCCATTCCGCGTACTTGTTCGTCAAGGACGCCGATGCGCTCGCCGCCGAGTGGCGGGCGGCCGGCATCATGGTGCACGGGCCGGAGGACACCCCGTGGAAGCAGCATGAGGGCGTTGTCATCGACCCCGACGGCAACACGATCCGTTTCGGCTCGCCGGTCCGCTGAGGATGCGAATTGCCGCGCATCGGGTCTACAACTGTTCTCGCTGCGCTGGATCAATTGGCACTGCTGGGGTTCGGGCGCGTTGTACAGCGATTTGTCCCACGCTGGCGAGAAGCGCACCCAGCGCGAGCGCCGCGAGCATGAGCAGATAGCTCTCGTCGAGGCTGCTGCGGGCATAGCGCCCACCGCCGTAGGCGAGGACGGAGCAGGGGATGAAGATCATCGTGCCGGCGATCCAGTGGTCCCACGACTGGTGGCGGATCGCCACCCCGGCGCTGAGCAGGAGTACCAGCGCTGCGACCCCCGGCATGGCCGGCGACCAGTAAAGGACCAGGGACGCCCCGGAGCGGTAGAAGACCTCGCCGGGGCCCATCCACCCGATGTGGCCGATACCCTCGAACGACATCAAGCCAAGAGCGAACACCGTGAGCGCGGTTCCAGTTGCTGCGATCCGGGAGCCCTTGCTGGCAGCGCGGACCGCGGTCGGTGGTGCCAAGAGCACTGGCACCAAGCAGACAGCGATGCATACCAGCAACGTGAGGTTGGGTCGGCCGAGCTGGAGTGGACGAGCGCAAGCCCAGACCGCGACGGCGGCCAGGATCGCCACCGCGGCGGACAGTCGGGTTGCCATGGACCGCCGTAGCAGCAGAAGAAGCCACGTCGCGGCGACCAGCGCGTACAGCAGTACTCCCGGCGTGACGAAGACCCCGAAGTGGTAGTGGTCCCAGCCCGGCGACTGGGACGGGTGCCCGGGGAGTTCACCGAAGCGGAACCCGACCAAGGCGAGGCCGGCGGCGATCGCCACACCGATCGGGGCCGCCAGGGCCACCGCCCGCCCAACCGTCGTCTGCATGGTCAATCCGGTGCGCAGTCGTAGGGCGTGCCCGAGCACGTCGGCCGTCTCTGCTGGCCGAGGTCGGGTCTGGGCTGGTTGCGCGCTGTCCATCAGGGTCGCGAGCAACTCCTCGCCCCGCTGGCGTTGGTAACGGCGCGGGTAGGCCCGCAGCAGAAAACGGTAACCTGCCTCCAGCGAGGTCACGCGCCTGCACCGGAAATTCTCGGCGCGGGGGAGCGGAACGAGGACGCCTTGAGGCTTCGCCGGGCCCGAGCAGCAAGCTCCGCCATCCGCGCAGCCTCAGCCGCTAGCGCGTCGGCGCCCGCAGAGGTCAGCACGTAGTACCGGCGAAGTCGCCCGTCGACGACTTCCTCCCCATCACCGGTGAGCAACCCCGCAGCCGAGAGCCGGTCCAGCGCGCCGTACAACGTCCCGGCTCGGAGCACAACCCGGCCGTTGGAGATCCGGCTCACCTCAAGGATTAGCCCGTAACCGTGCAAGCGCCCCGCCGCCAGTGCAGTCAGGAGCAGGAACGTAGGTTCCCGCATCGGTTCGCTCATAAGCGATATATATCGGTTACCGATGCATAGGTCAAGGAACTGGCGTGCCCGAGTTGCCGATCGGGGCTGGGTCGGCGCTTTCCGTCGCCGGTACATGCGGTCCGAACTACCGGTCCCTGACGGCGTAGGTACCGGCAGATGGCGGCGACGGGCCGACACACCGTCGGAAGGGCTGGTGCGCAGTCAGTGGGCGCCGGCCATCCGATCGGCGGTGACAACCGCGAGCGCTGCACTGCGGACGTTGTCCCGCGACAACCGCCCAGCTGGGAGCTCCACCGCGAAGGCACTGTGCGCGCGCAGCTGGTCCTCCCAGCCAACGGCGCTGCCCCGGTAGTCGGTCAGCCGGCGCATAGGCAGGTGCAGCGTTCGGCTGAACAACGCTTCGACGGCCGGTGGCCCCTGCGAGTCGTCGATGACGGCCAGCGCCTGGTGGAACCACACTCCGTACGTCGGACGTGCCGAGCGCGCCAGTCGAGCCAGCGCCTGCGCCTCGGGCTCTGACAGCGCCTGCGGGCCGGAGTCCTGGAGAGTGCCGCGGTTGGCACGAACCCAGTGGTACGGGAAGTTGCGGTTGAGATCGACACCCGCCGCGTCTTGTCGCGTGTGGCGCGCCACACCATCAGGATTGAGAACCGGCACGATCCACAGATGCACTCGGTGCAGCCCTTGAGCGTGCGCGACAAGCCAACGCGCAACGGGCACGCCGGCCGTCTCGTTACCGTGGATGCAGCCCACGAGCAGCACCGAAGGAAGCCTCGGGTCTCCGATCTCGTACGCGATGATCGGCCGGTGCTGTCTGCTGGAGCCGATCACCATTCGCCGTACCGGTACCGGCTTTGCCTTCGCGACCACGATTCCGGTTGCCGACGCGGCCCGTGCCCGGTCAGCGTCAACACCCAGGTCGGCGCCGGCGACCAGGCAAGCAGCAACCAGCAGTGCTACGAGCGGACGTAGGCGCATGCGTGCATCATCCACCTGAACCTCATAGCCGCAACCAAGGTCGCCGGCTCCGTCCGAGGAGCTGGCGACGCGCGACCTGTTACTCGTCGTCCGTGCGGTAGCCCAGGTTTGGCGACAGCCACCGCTCTGCCTCGCGTACGGTCCAGCCCTTGCGCTCGGCGTAGCTCTCGACCTGGTCGCGACCGATCTGACCGACGACGAAGTACTGCGACTGCGGGTGGGAGAAGTACAGCCCGCTGATGGACGCACCCGGCCACATCGCCATGCTGTCGGTGAGCTCGATGCCGGTGTTGGCCTTGACGTCGAGCAGCTCCCAGATCGTCTGCTTCTCTGTGTGCTCGGGGCATGCGGGATAGCCCGGCGCCGGCCGGATGCCGACGTAGGACTCCTTGATCAGGGCGTCGTTGTCGAGATCCTCGTCGGGCTGGTAGCCCCAGAACTCCTTGCGGACCCGCTCGTGCATCCGCTCGGCGAACGCCTCGGCCAGCCGGTCGGCCAGCGACTCCAGCAGGATCGCGCTGTAGTCGTCGAGCTCGGCCTTGAACTCCTTCACCTTCTCAGCGCTGCCGAGTCCCGCGGTCACCGCGAAGGCACCCACGTAGTCGGCCAGCCCGGTCTCATGCGGCGCCACGAAGTCGGCCAGCGAGCGGTGGGGTACGCCGTCGCGGTGCTCGGTCTGCTGGCGCACCTCGCGCAAAGTCGTCAGCACCTCGGTACGCGTCTCGTCGGTGTAGACCGCGATGTCGTCGTCGTTCACCACGTTCGCAGGGAACAGCCCGATGACGCCGGAGGCCTTGAGCCAGCGCTCCTCGATCAGCCGGTCGAGCATCGCCTGACCGTCCTCCCACAACCGGCGCGCCGCCTCGCCGGAGGCGGGGTTGTTGAGGATGTCGGGGTAGCGCCCCTTCATCTCCCAGGCGTTGAAGAACGGCTGCCAGTCGATGTACGGGCGCAGCTCGGCGAGCGGGTAGTCGTCGAAAACCTTTGTGTATGAGGGAGAGTACGAGTCATCTTCGCTGTTCAGCAGGGCGGGCTTCGGCGGCTCGTAGCCCGTCCACTCGATCGGCGTACGGTTCTTGCGGGCATCGTCCAGCGGCAGGATCGCCTTGGCGTCGCGACGAGCGCTGAACCGTTCGCGCAGTGAGTCGTAGTCCTCCTGCAGCTCGGCCAGCAGCCCCGGCCGCTGCTCGTCGGACAGCAGGGCGGCGACGACCGGGACCGACCGTGAGGCGTCCTTCACCCACACGACCGGGCCGTGGTACTTCTGGTCGACCTTGACCGCGGTGTGCGCCCGCGACGTGGTGGCTCCGCCGATGATGAGCGGGATCTCGAACCCCTGCCGCTCCATCTCCGAGGCGAAGTTGACCATCTCGTCCAGCGACGGCGTGATCAGGCCGGACAGCCCGATGATGTCGGCGCCCTTCTCCTTGGCGACGTCGAGCACCTTCTGCGCCGGCACCATCACGCCGAGGTCGATGACGTCGTAGTTGTTGCACTGCAGGACCACGCCGACGATGTTCTTGCCGATGTCGTGGACGTCGCCCTTGACCGTCGCCATGACCACCAGGCCGTTGCTGCGCCCGGCGTCCTCCGGGGACTTGCCCGCCTCGATGAACGGGATCAGGTAGGCGACGGCCTTCTTCATCACCCGGGCCGACTTCACCACCTGGGGCAGGAACATCTTGCCGGCGCCGAACAGGTCGCCGACGACGTTCATGCCAGCCATCAGCGGACCCTCGATGACCTCGATCGGCTGCCCGCCACGCGCTTCGATCAGCGCCCGGAGCTCCTCGGTGTCGGTCTCGGCGTACGTGTCGATGCCCTTCACCAGCGCATGCGTGATCCGCTCGCCAACCGGCAGCTCGCGCCACTCCTCGTTGGCAACCTCGGCCTTCATGCCGTCGCCGGCGAACTCCGTCGCGATCTCGAGCAGCCGCTCGGTGGCGTCGGGACGGCGGTTGAGGATGACGTCCTCGATCCGCTCGCGCAGCCGGGGGTCGACCTGGTCGTAGACGACGAGGGCACCGGCGTTGACGATGCCCATGTCCATGCCGGCGGAGATCGCGTGATAGAGGAAGACGGCGTGAATGGCTTCGCGTACGGCGTTGTTGCCGCGGAAGGAGAACGACACGTTGGACACGCCGCCGGAGACCAGCGCGTGCGGCAGGTTCGCCTTGATCCAGCGGGTCGCCTCGATGAAGTCGACGCCGTAGTTGGCGTGCTCCTCGATGCCGGTCGCAACCGCGAACACGTTGGGGTCGAAGATGATGTCCTCGGCCGGGAAGCCGACCTCGTCGACGAGGATCCGGTAGGCCCGCTCGCAGATCGCCTTGCGCCGCTCGAGGTTGTCGGCCTGGCCGGCCTCGTCAAAAGCCATCACCACGACGGCCGCGCCGTACTTGCGGCACAGGGTCGCCTCGCGCCGGAACTTCTCCTCGCCTTCCTTCATGGAGATCGAGTTGACGATCGGCTTTCCCTGTACGCAACGAAGTCCGGCCTCGATGATCGCGAACTTCGACGAGTCGACCATCAGCGGCACCCGGCTGATGTCGGGCTCGCTCGCGATCAGCTTGACGAAGCGGTCCATCGCCGCGACGCCGTCGATCATGCCCTCGTCCATGTTGATGTCGATGACCTGCGCGCCGCTCTCGACCTGCTGACGGGCGACGGTCAGCGCGGTGCTGTAGTCGCCGTCGCGGATCAGGTTGCGGAACCGCGCCGAGCCGGTGATGTTGGTGCGCTCACCGACGTTGACGAACAGGGACTCGGGCACGATGTTCAGCGGCTCGAGACCGGACAGCCGCAGCGCCGCCGGGCGCGGTGACGGCACCCGCGGGACGACGCCGGCAACCGAGGCAGCCATCGCACCGATGTGGTCGGGCGTTGTGCCGCAGCAGCCGCCGAGCAGGTTGAGCAGGCCGGCCTCCGCGAACTCACGGACGATCGCAGCGGTCTGGTCCGGCGCCTCGTCGTACTCACCGAAGGCGTTGGGCAGACCGGCGTTCGGGTAGCAGGACACGAAGCAGTCCGCGACCCTGGCGATCTCGGCCAGGTACGGCCGCATCTCCGCAGCACCGAGCGCGCAGTTGAGGCCGACCAGCAACGGCCGGGCATGGCGTACGGAGTTCCAGAACGCCTCGGTCACCTGGCCCGACAGCGTCCGCCCCGAGGCGTCGGTGATCGTGCCGGAGATCATCACCGGCCAGCGGCGCCCGCGCTCCTCGAACAGCGTCTCCAGCGCGAAGATCGCGGCCTTGGCGTTGAGGGTGTCGAAGATGGTCTCGATGAGCAGCAGGTCGGCACCGCCGTCGACCAGGCCGTTGGCCTGCTCGAGGTAGGCGTCGACGAGCTCCTCGTAGGTGACGTTGCGCGCACCGGGGTCGTTGACGTCGGGGGAGATGGACGCGGTCCGGTTGGTCGGGCCGAGCGCACCAGCGACGAAACGCGGCCGGCTCGGGTCGAGCGCCGTCACCTCGTCGGCCTGCTCACGGGCGAGGCGGGCGGACTCGTAGTTGAGCTCGTACGCCAGCGACTCCATGCCGTAGTCGGCCATCGAGATCTTCTGGGCGTTGAACGTGTTGGTCTCGACCAGGTCCGATCCCGCGTCGAGGTAGGCCCGGTGAATCGCGCTGATCGTTGCGGGCTGGGTCAGCGAGAGCAGGTCGTTGTTGCCGCGCAGGTCGCGGTGCCAGTCGGCGAACCGCTCGCCGCGGTATTCCGCCTCACTGAAGGTGCTCCGCTGGATCATCGTGCCCATGGCACCGTCCAGCACGATGATCCGCTCCGCCAGGATCCCGGACAGGATCGCGGTGGCATCGGGACGCAGCTGGGGTGAGTGGGACATCAGGCCTCCGAGGTCGGAGGCGCCCTTGGAGTCCGCGAAGGAGGTCGAGCGTGGCGGGTATGACCCGTCGCAGCGCCTCTCGACCTCGTGGGATTCTAGCCGAACAACCGACCGGCGTTCGACATCATTCCGGCTCACTGCGCCGAGTCGCCGGGGGAGACCAGGCCGGTCTCGTACGCGAGGACGACGGCCTGTGCCCGGTCATGCAGTGACGAGCTTGGCGAAGATCCTTGCCACGTGCGTCTTCACGGTCGCCTCGCTCAGGGTCAGCTGCGCTGCCAGGTCGGCGTTGGACAGGCCCCGCCCCATCAGCGTGAGGACCTCGAGCTCGCGCGGGGTGAGCGCCGAGAGGTCACGGTGGACGACCACCGGCGCAGGGGCCGTCGCAGCGAACCGCTCGACCAGGCGACGGGTGATGGACGGCGCCAGCAGGGCGTCGCCGGTGGAGACCAGCCGGACGGCGGCCACCAGGTGCTCCGGGCTGACGTCCTTGAGCAGGAAGCCGCTGGCGCCGGCGGCCAGGGCCGCGTAGACGTAGCCGTCCAGGTCGAAGGTGGTGAGGATGATGATCCGGCAGTGCGGCGAGGTCTCGAGGATGCGCCGGGTGGCGTCGAGGCCGTCCATCGTCGGCATCCGGATGTCCATCAGCACGACGTCGGGCGTCAGCTCACCGACGGCGGTCACTGCCTCGACCCCGTCAGCGGCTTCGCCCACGACGTCGATCCCGCCCGCCGCGAGAATCATCCGGAACCCTCGCCGTACCAGCGATTGGTCGTCCACGATCAGCACCCTCGGCGCTGTCTCGAGGTCGATGCCGGTCACGCCGTGCCGATCGGGATGCGGGCACGGACCCGGTAGCCACCGCCCAGCCGCCGGCGGGCGTCGAGATCGCCGCCGTAGACGGCGACCCGTTCGCGCAGTCCGACCAGACCTCGCCCCGGCGTGACAACCCCACCCGGATCCGGCCTGGAGCCGCGGCTGCCGGTCAGGACGCTGGGACCGGTGTTGAGCACCTCGATCCGCAGGTAGCGCTCGCCGTAGCGCACCGATCACCTCGGCCCGTACTCCGTCACCGTGCTTGAGGGCGTTGGTCAGCGCCTCCTGGATGATCCGGTACGCGGTCAGGTCGACGCCGGCGGGCAGCGGGCGCGGCTCGCCGGAGATCCGAACCTCGACCGGCAGCCCGGCGAAGGCGATCCGGTCGATGAGCGGGCTGAGCCGGCTCAGGCTCGGCTGCGGCGACATCGCATCGTCCTCGACGCCGTCGGACGACGGTGACAGGACCCCGAGCAGGTGCCGTAGCTCGGTCATCGCGTCGCGTCCGGCAGCCTCGACGGCGAGCAGTGCTGCGGCGGCCTCGGCCGGGTCGCTGGTCAGCACCTGCCGGGCGGCCCCCGCCTGGATCACCATCAGGCTGACGTTGTGGCTGACGATGTCGTGCAGCTCGCGCGGCGATCCTGGCCCGCTCCGCGTCGACGGCGGTCCGGGCTGCCGCCTCCCGCTCACGCTCGAGCAGCCAGCCGCGCTCCTCGAACGCTTTGACGGAGGCACGCTTCGAGCGGCTCCTGGCCACAGCCGCCACCACGGCCACCAGCCAGCCCGACAGCCCGAGGGCGACCAACCACCAGCTCCACGTGTTCCCCACGCGATCACTGTCCCAGCAAACAACGCTCCTGCGCATCGGCCTCGGGGGGCACAGGGCTACATCGCCGGGATGACCGGTTGGCGAAGTTACCTCCGCAGAGGGATGTCCCGCCCGCCGGCCCGACCCAGACTGACCAGCATGACGAGCGACGAGACCAACCAGACTTCCGTGGTCGTACAGCTGACCGACGTCCGCAAGGAGTACGCCGAAGTTGCAGCCCTCGATGGGATCAACCTGACCATCCGTGCCGGCGAGGCCGTGGCGGTGATGGGCCCGTCGGGCTGCGGCAAGTCGACCCTGCTCAACATGATCGCCGGCCTGGACCGCCCGACTGCCGGGTCGGTGGTGGTCGGCGGCGAGGACCTGGGGCCGTTGGACGAGCGCGGGCTTGCGCTGTTCCGCCGGCACCGGATCGGCATGATCTTCCAGTTCTTCAACCTGCTCGACGACCTGCCGGCGCTGGACAACGTCGCGATCGCCGGGCAGCTCACCGGCACCTCGGCACGGGACTCCCGCAAGCGAGCCCTCGAGCTGCTCGACGAGCTCGGGGTGGCCGCCCGTCGCAACGCCTATCCCAACCAGCTCTCCGGCGGAGAGCGGCAGCGGGTCGCCGTGGCCCGCGCCCTGATGAACCGGCCGGCGCTGCTGCTCGCCGACGAACCGACCGGTGCGCTCGACAGCCGCTCGGGAGAGCAGGTCATGGACCTCCTGCTGGACCTCAACCAGATCGGCCAGACGCTGCTGCTGGTCACCCACGACCAGGGGCTCGCCACCCGGTGCGCCAGTCGCCAGGTCGACCTCGCCGACGGCCGGATCGTACGGGAGCGACTGCTGGAGCGGACGCCATGAGTGCGGTCTGGCGCGCGTCCAGAGCGGCCGTGCAGCGCCGCCGCCTGCAGACCTTCATCATCGGCGTCGTCGTGCTCGTCTCCACGGCGCTGCTCGTTGTGGCGCTCGGCCTCATCGCCGCCGCCGCCGGGCCGTTCGACCAGGCTTACGCAAAGCAGCGCGGAGCCCACCTGGTCGCCACGTACGACAACACGCTGACCTCGGCGGCCCAACTGGCAGAGAAGCCCCGACAGCCAGGCGTCACCGCCGCAGCCGGCCCGTTCGGCGAGCGCGTTGTCGGGGGTTCCGGGCCGGGGCCCAATCTGACCGTGGTCGGTCGCCCGGATCAGGGCGGTCCGGTCGACCGTCTCAACGTGTGGCGCGGCCACTGGCTCACCGGCCCCAACCAGATCGTCCTGGCCGTCCCGGCGGGCGACAGGGGCCCGCAGCTGGGCAGCACCATCAGTGTTCCGGGCTCCGTACCGCTGACCGTCGTGGGCTACGCCTCCTCGGTGAGCCAGTCTGCGGACGGCTGGGTCACTCCGGCGACCATGGCAGCGATGCACCCGACGGCGTTGCAGATGCTGTTCCGGTTCGCCAAGGCGGGCACGGCCGGTCAGGTCGCGGCCGGACGGACCGAGGTCACGAGCGGCCTGCCGCACGGCGCGCTGCTCGGGTCCCAGTCCTACCTGGCCCTCAGGGCGGCGGCGAGCCGGGGCCCGGACGTCTACATCCCGTTCCTGACCACGTTCGGCGTCCTCGGTCTGCTGGTCGCCGTGCTGATCGTCGTCAACGTCGTCAGCGGTGCGGTCGTCTCCGGCTTTCGGCACATCGGGGTGCTGAAGTCGATCGGCTTCACCCCTGGCCAGGTCATGGCCGTCTACCTGGTGATGGTCGGTGTCCCGGCCGTGATCGGCACCGTGCTCGGGACGTTGCTGGGCAACGCTCTTGCCGCTCCGGTGCTGAGCAACGCCTTCGAGTCCTACGGCGCAGGGTCGCTGGTGGTGGCGCCGTGGGTAGACGCGGTCGCGCTGCTGGGAATGCCGTTGCTGGTCCTGGTCGCAGCGGCCGCCCCTGCGCTGCGGGCCCGCCGCTTGTCTGCCGCCAGAGCGATCAGCGCCGGCACTGCCCAGCAGGCCGGTCGTGGTCTCGCCGTACAGCGATGGCTGGGCGCAACGCGGCTGGCCCGTCCGGTCAGCCTGGGCCTTGGTCTGCCGTTCGCGCGCCCTGCCCGCAGCGCGGTCACCCTCGCCGCCATCGTCCTGGGCGTCCTCAGCGTGACGCTGGCCGTCGGCCTGACCAGGTCGGTCTCCGCCTTCGAGTCCGCGCGCAGCCCCGCCAAGGACCGCGTGCAGGTGATGACCGGTGAGCCGCGCGGCGGGCCGGGTGGTCCAGTGATGGTGCGAGCCGGCTCGACGGTGGGCAACAACGCGCCCGCCAAGAGCGACGCGGAGGATGCGGCGATGCTGCGAGCGCTGCCCGGCACTGTGCAGGTCGTCCCGACCGTGGACCGTGCCGTACGGATCGTCGGAGAGCGTGACACCGTGAGCGCGGCCTTCTACCGGCAGGATCCGGGAAAGCTGGCACCGCGTCTGGTGAAGGGACACTGGCCGAGCGGCGCGGCACAGGTAGCGCTCAACGGCCAGACGCTCAAGACCCGTGGCCTGCACGTGGGCGACCGGATCACCCTCCAGCTGAACGGCCGCCGGGCCCCCGCACAGATCGTGGGGGACTTCATGGCGGAAGGCAACCTGGAGCTGGCTGCCGACGGGCAGACCCTGGATCTGCTGGATCCGGCCGCGCGAGCGGACGGTTACCTCGTTCAGGTCTCGCCGGGCACGGATGTGCAGGCCTACAGCGCCAAGGTCCGCGCCGGCGACCCCGCCCTGGACGCGTTCCCGGCACCGGGCAGCAGCTCCACCGGGGCCAAGCTCGTCGACGCCGCGGCAGTCCTGTTCACGCTGATGCTGGCGACCGTCGCAGCGCTCGGTGTGTTCAACACCGTGGTCCTGAGCACCCGCGAGCGGCGGAGGGACCTCGGCATGCTGAAGTCGATCGGGATGACCCCCCGTCAGGTGATCGGCATGCTGCTGACCGCCATGGGTGTGATCGGTGCCCTCGGTGGCGTGCTCGGGGTGCCTTTGGGCATCGCGGCCCACCGGCTCGTGGTTCCGGCGATGGTGCACTCGGGCCAGCTCGAGGTGCCGGACTTCCTGCTCAACGTCTTCGATGTGCGGGTGATCGTCGCCCTCGGTGCGGCCGGGATCGCCATCGCCGTGATCGGCGCGCTGATCCCGGCGAGGTCGGCGGCGTGGAGCCCGATCGCCGAGGTGCTGCGCAACGAGTGACTGCGCACGGGCCGCCCTCCGTGACGGCCATCGTGCAGGATGGGAGGCGACACTTCGACGAAGGGCCCGCCCGCATGCCGCACGGTTCGAACACCCTCCAGGGAGCGCTTTTCGACATGGACGGGCTGCTGATCGACTCCGAACCCTTGTGGACGATTGCCGAGACCGAGCTGGCTGATCGCTACGGCGCTGTCTGGGACGACGACATCAAGGCGCAGTGCCTTGGTACGGCGCTGCCGGTGTCCGTACCCATGATGTTGAGGCACTTCGGCATGGCCGAGCCGTCCGTGGAGCAGGTGGCGGACGCTCACAACTTCCTGATCGATCGCATGGTGTCGCTGTTCGTCGACGCCGCCGTGCCGCAACCCGGCGCCCTTGACCTCGTCGACGCCCTTCGCGAACGGGGCATTCCGACCGCGCTCGTCTCGTCGTCCTACCGGCTGCTCGTCGACGCGGCGCTTAAGTCGATCGGGGTGGAGCGGTTCGCCTTCACGGTGGCGGGCGACGAGGTGGCTCACACCAAGCCCCACCCCGAGCCCTACCTGACCGCGGCCGCAGCGCTCGGAGTGCCGCCGCAACAGTGCGTGGTCTTCGAGGACGCCCCCTCGGGGATCGCCTCCGCCGAGGCCGCGGGCTGCCTGGCCATCGGCATCCCGGGTCACGCGCCCTTGACGGCCACTGCCGAGCGGCCGCTGTTCGACTCGCTGGCCGACATCGACCTCGACTGGCTGCTCACCCTGCCCGCGGCGCTGCGCCGGGCGGGCTGAGCCGTCCCTGGTTCGCCCGCGCCAGCTGCAGCTCGGCCAGGTGGGCGCGGGTCCACGCGCACTGCGCGGCCAGCGGCTCGAACAGCGACAGACCCAGCGGGGTCAGCTCGTACACCACCCGACGGGGAATCTCGTCGTCGTGGGCCGTGCGCGTGAGCAGGCCGTCGCGCTCCATCGCCCGCAGCGACTCGGTCAGCACCTTGGGCGTCACCTTGCGCAGCGGCACCTGCAGCTCGGAGAAACGCCGCGGCCCGTGCTCGAGGCAGATCAAGATCTTGGCGGTCCACTTGTCTCCGACCTGAACCGGCAGCCGGTCGCTGCCGCAGTCGGCGAACAGGTCGGGATCGAGTGCCTGCGTCATGACTTCGAGCCTACGTCCGCGTCACTATCGTTGCGGGAACCATGGCCGGCGCGGATAGCCTCGCCGCCATGACGATCGTGGTGTTCGGAGCCAACGGCAGGGCAGGGCGGCGCATCGTCGCGGAGGCAGCCGGCAGGGGCTTGGACACGACCGCGGTGGTACGCGACCCGACGGCTTACGGCGGCCCGACCGGTGACCACATCCGCGTCGTGGCAGGCGATGTCACCATCCTCGACGACGTTCGCCGGCTGGTGGTGGGCGCCAGTGGCGTCGTCAGCGCCGTGTCGACGAGGTCCGACCCGGAGGGGCTGTTTCCCTTGGCGGCAGGCATTCTGGCTGCCAGCGTGGTCGGACGGCTGGTCGTCGTGGGCATCGGCACCACGTTGGAGGTCGACGCTGGACTTCCGTTGTACGAGAGTCCAGGGTTCCCCGACGCCGGGCTGTCATTCTCCGTGGCACACGCCGCAGAGCTGGAGACCCTTCGGGCCGCGGGGGAGTCGTTGGACTGGGTAGTCGTTGCCCCGCCGCCGGTGCTGCTCGACGGCGAGGCGACGTCCGGTCGTGCGTACAGAACAGCTGTCGGGACGATGATTGCGACGGACGAACCGTTCTCGTACGCCGACCTGGCCGGGGCGGTCGTCGACGAGATCGAGACGCCCCGGCACCATCGGGTGCTCTTGGCAGTCGCCCGCTAGAGGACTTCGCGCAGGCTGCCCTTGGCGACGTCGTAGACGAAGCCTCGCACCGACTCCTTGTGCGGGATAGCGGTCTCAGCCCTGATCCGGGCGATGTTCTGCCGCACGTCGGCGTCGAGGTCGGTGAACGCCTCTGCCGCCCAGGTCGGCTTGACCCCGGTCTCGGCCTCGATCGACTGGCGGAAGGCGTCGTCGGTGAAGGTGAGCATTCCGCAGTCGGTGTGGTGGATCAGGATGATCTCGGTCGTGCCGAGCAACCGCTGGCTGATCGCCAGCGACCGGAGCTCGTCCTGCGTGACGATGCCGCCGGCGTTGCGGATGACGTGCGCGTCGCCCTCGTGCAGCCCCAGCACCCCGTAGACGTTGAGTCGCGCGTCCATGCAGGCGACGACGGCAACGTGCTTGGCAGGCGGGAGCGGCAGGTCTCCCTTGTCGAAGGCGGCGGCGTAGTTCTCAGCGTTGAGGAGCAGCTCGTCGGTGACGCTCATGGGGGCCTCTCAGATGGCTCAGGGAGTGGTCGGGGCTATCCACCGCGAGCATGACTCCGCCTTGACGACAATGTCAACGGGGGAACCAGGGATTGAGTGTCGCCCCGCGGAGGCACGCCTCGCGGCGACGGAGCTCAGAGCTTGCGGTCCCACCAGCTGGGGTGCTTCAGACTTGCTCGCAGAGTGTGGCTGGCGGTCCAGGGGCCGTCCTCGTCACCGGTGACAGCACCGAGGTGCGAGCCCTGGCCAGCAGCTACGGAGACCGTCAGCGTGGCCGGCGACGCGAGCGGCTGGGGGAGCAGCCGCAGGGCGTAGTGGCCCTTGGTGACCGGCACGGAGTACTGCAGCGTCCAGGTGCCCGTCTGACCGCGTTCGAGATCGACCGGGACCGTGACCTGCTTGCTGTTGGCCAGCGGGAGTACGGAAAACCCGACCGGCTTGCCGTCTTGGTCGAACCGCTCGAGCGTCGCAGCTTTGGCCGAACCCAGACTGAGCAGCAGGTGCATACGGCCGGGGTGCAGGGTTCCCTCGACGTAGGGACCGAGGCCCTCGGGGGCGTTGTTGGTCATCGTCAAGGTCTCGGTGACATCAGCCGCCTTCTCGCCGAGGATCACTTTCACGTCGAGGGATCGCTTGGCGTAAAAGTCGAGCTTGTTACCCAGGTTGGGGCTGTCGCCGAGGTTGTTGACGGTGACCAGCCCAAGGTCCTGACCCTCGGGGTCGATGCTGCCGCTGACCCCGGCCTGGTCGAGGTCGGCCTGCACTGACGGCTTGGCCGACCACAGCGCGAGGTGACGGCCGCTTGCCGCTGCTGACAGGGCTTTGAGCACGCTCAGATCCGACTCGTGCGAGGTCAAAGCTGCGAAGCCGCTGCCGGCGGCTTCGGCCAGCCGCGCGTGGCGGCGGTCCTGCGCCTGCTGGTCGAGGCTGCCATTGCCGTACTCCTTGACCAGCAGCTCGTCGATCAGCTGGTCGCCGCTGAGGACAGCGCCGTCGCTCAGGTGCAGCGGGCCGGTCGCGGACACGATCTTGGACATGCCGGCGACGTCGAGCAGGAGCACGGCGTCGGCCTTGGTGCCGAACGACACACGGCTCAGCGACGAGATGACCGAAGCGCTCGCCGGGATGTCCGGGTCCATGGTCGCGTTGAGCCACAGTGTCGTGTTGGCGAGGTAGCCGCCGTAGTGCGCGACGTAGTCCGGCGGCGCCGGCACCCGTACCGCGTTCTCGGCCCTCTTGGCCACACCTTGGGAGTCGCGGAACGGCTGGATGGTCAGGTGGCCGTTGGCGGCGTGGGCCAAGGTGAAGGTGCTGATCAGCCCGCCCGTGCCGCGCAGCTCGGCGTTGTTCTCGAGCCCGATGTAGATCGTCCGTGGACCGTTGGCGCCGAGCAGGTCACCGACGGCGTCGGTCAGTGCGCCGACGTGGGCGAAGCTGGCGCTGATGCCGCCGAGCTCGCTCTGCGCCTGGTGCACGGCCTTGCGTACGGGGCTGGGCGTCAGGCCGGTGTTGAGCTTGGCCAGCCGGTGGAGCGGACCGGACGTCTTCGCAGCGCCGTCGACCAGGATGGTGTGCAGCGCGGCGAGCTTGGCCAAGTTGACCCCGGTGCCGCCGGTGCTCAGGCCGTCCGTCGCAGCAGCCGCTGCCGAACCCGAGCTGAGGACCGCGCTCGCGGCGTCGGCGATGGTCTGCTCGGCCACGATGCTGCGGCCGATGAACGGCAGGTGGGACACGACAGCCGGGCCGAGCTGGTGCATCTGGTCACGGGCAACCGCAGCCTTGGCGCTATCCAGCCGCAGCCGGCGCAGCAGCTCCTCGCGCTCGGGCGGGTTGGCCTTGACCTTGTTGAGGTCGGTACGGACGTGCTCCAACGCGGTCTTGGCCCGCAGCCCGGCGACGGCGCTCCACACGAAAGCCATGCCGATGGCCAGCACGAGGACGCCGAAGACGACAAAGACCGCCTTCGGCAACCAAGGCGGTCGCGTTGTCACGGGCGCCAGCGTAAGGGACTCAGGTCACGAATGGGGGGAGGGCACGTCACGGGTCAAGATCGACGGTCTCGGCCGGCGGCTCGGGTCGCCTGGTCGCCAGCCACGTGTCGTAGGCGGCCGCCCGCTCCGGGTCGATCGGGTGGGCGGTGCACCGGGTGCCGCGGTGGTCGCACCAGTCACAGAGCCGGCTGACATTGGGTCGCCAGTCACCGGTCTCGATGGCCCGCTCGATGGCCCGCCACAGCGCCATCACCTTGCGCTCGAACGAGACCAGCTCGGCCTCCTCGGGCGCGTAGCGCAGCATCGTCTTGTCGCCGAGGTAGAGCAGCCGCAGCTCGCGCGGCACGACGCCCCTGGTCCGCCAGATGACCAGCGCGTAGAACTTCATCTGGAACAGCGCCTTGGCCTCGAAGGTCTCGCTCGGTGCGCGGCCGGTCTTGTAGTCGACCACCCGGATCAGGTCGCCGGGTGCCTCGTCGATGCGGTCCACGTAGCCGCGCAGCCGCAGGCCGCCCTCGACCACCACCTCGACGTACTGCTCGCGCGCGGCCGGCTCGAGCCGCTGGGGGTCCTCCAGCGCGAAGTAGCCGGAAAGCAGGTCGCGGGCCCCGCTGAGGAACGCCTCGGGGGTGAGCGGCTCCTTGGCCAGGTCGCCGATCACCGGGTCGGGCGGCAGAAACAGCTCGGCCAGCTCCGGCCGCTGCTCGAGCAGCGCCGCCCAGGAGGGCTCGATCAGGTCAGCAGCCGCCGCCAGCGTGCGTTGGGCTGCGGGCAGGTCGAACAGCCGCTCCAGCGCCGAGTGCACCACGGTCCCTCGTACAGCTGCGGGGCTGGGACGCTCCGGCAGCTTGTCGATCACCCGGAACCGGTAGAGCAAGGGGCAGGCCATGAAGTCGCTGGCACGTGAGGGGGACAGCGAGCCGATCACCGGCGGCTCGAGATCGACCGGAGCACTCGACGACTCGGCTGGCGGCGAAACAGGAACGGCTGCTGACATGCGCCCACGGTAGGTCAGCGCTACGACGAAATCGCCCTCCCGCGCCGCGCTGTGGATAACGGGGAATGGAAGGCCCTGGACGTACACTCGCCCACGTGAGCGCACCCGCGCCGCGACGTCCTACTCCCGGGGTGTACGTCGGCCGGCCGTTCGGCATACCGGTCTACTTCGACCTGACGTGGGTCGTTCTTGCGGCCTACATCACGTTCACCTTCGCCCCCAACTTCACGAGGTCCGGCAACGAGCCCGACGCGCGCAGCTACTCGTTGTCGTTCACGGTGGCGCTGTTCTTCGCGGTCTCCGTCCTGGCCCACGAGCTCGCGCACTCAGGCATCGCGCGGCTGATGAACCTGCCGGTGCGACGGGTCACGATCCTGTTCTTCGGCGGCATCTCCGAGATCGGTCGCGAGCCGGAGACTCCGTCGCGCAGCTACCTCGTCTCGGTCGCCGGGCCGCTGATGTCGCTGCTGCTGGCGGCGATCGCGGCTGCCACGCTGACCATCGACGGGCTCGGCGGGACCACCCGCTACCTGCTGTCGATCTTCGCCGGGCTGAACGGGCTGGTGGCACTGGTCAACTTGCTGCCGGGACTGCCATTGGACGGTGGGCACGTCCTGCGCGCGTTCGTCTGGCGGCTCACCGGCTCGTCGGAGCGCGGCACCCTGGTGGCCGCTCACGCCGGGCGTCTGCTGGGCGTCGCCGTCATCGTCGGGGGCCTCGTGCTGGCCAACCTGACCCAGATGCGCGGGGCGTCGTTCATCGACGTCTTCATGGCCGCGCTGCTCGGGATGTACTTGTGGCGAGGCGCCAGCGCCGAGCTCAACCTGGTCCGCCTGCACGCGCTGCTGCCCACCATCGACCTGCGCCGCCTGGCCCGTCCGGCGATCGCGGTGACCGCGGACACGCCGCTCGCCGAGGCCGTGCGTCGAGCCCACGTCGCCAACGCCAGGGCACTCGTCGTGGTCGATCACGACGGACAGCCGCAGGCCCTCGTACCCGAGCAGGAGGTCCTGGCCACCCCGGTGAAGTCGCAGCCGTGGGTGAGTGCCGGTTCGCTCGGCCGAGCACTCGAGCCGGGGCATGTGCTGGCGGCCGGACTCAGCGGCGAGGCCCTGCTGGCGGCGTTGCAGAGGACCCGGGCGTCGGAGTACCTCGTGGTCGCCCCCGACGGAGAGGTCCTGGGCGTCCTGGTCGCGGCCGACCTGATCCGCGTCCTCAGTCCGGGCTGAGACTCCAAGCGTTCCCGCTGGCCCCGCCACGCCGGGGGCCCTCGCGCAAGGCAGCGAGCCTCGGTGGGCGCCGGTGGCCGGGCATGGCAAGAGGAAGCGAAGGAGCGGGCAGAATCCAGGGATGGGGACCCGCGTCGTGGACACGCTGCTTGGCCCGGTGGAGGTGGCTCTCAGCCCGGGGGTCGGTGAGACGGTGCTCTTCTTTCCGGGTGGCCACACCACGGCGGCAACACCGGTCGGCACTGACGTCTACACCGACCTGGGCTACCGTGCACTGACCTTCTCGCGCCCGGGGTACGGCCGCACGGACGTCGGGGCCCTTACCGCCGCAGAATTCGTCCCGGCGATCGCGCAGGTCTGCGACTCACTCGGGATCGCCGAAGCGGCCGCTACCGTGGGGCTCAGCTTCGGCGGCATGCAGGCCGTTCACGTCGCAGTCAACCTGCGGCACCTCGCCCCGCGGCTCATTCTGCACAGCTGCGCGCCATCGTCCATGCCCTACCCGGACACCTCGCTGCAACGTCTGGCTGGGCCCTACGCGTTCGGACCCCGCACCCAGAAATTCACCTGGCGCTTAGTGCGTACCCTGACCGCCACGGACACGGGCCTGCGCCTGATGATGGCCTCCCTTTCGAGGCTGCCGGTCAACGAGTGGTGGGACACGTGGACGGCTGCCGATCGGGCCGCAGCCCGGGACACCTTCTCGCAGATGGACTCCGGGTCCGGATTCGTGAACGACCTGCGTCAGGCAACCGCCGCCGGCTCACCCGCCCGAGCGGCGACGCTACGAGCGATCGCATCTCCGACGCTGGTGACAGCGTCTCGACAAGACGGCGGAGTCGCCTTCGCGCATGCCGAAGACTTCAGCCGCACGATCCCCGACAGCCGCCTAGCCGAAACTGATGCCGCCAGCCACCTTTACTGGCTGGGTCCTTCCCGCGTAACCGTCTCGGCGCTGGTCCGCGGCTTCCTGGACGCGTGAGTTGTCGCCTTGCTGCGGTCCTCAGTCCGAGCTGACCGCTAGGGTGGTCCGCTGTGACCGAGCCCAGCGGCAGCCCCGCAACCGACTCCCTGCCCACCGGCGCCGCCAGACGCCGTGGGCCGTTCGCCGTCGGTGACCAGGTGCAGCTGACCGACCCCAAGGGCAACCACCAGACGTTCACCCTCACCGCCGGCAAGGAGTTCCACACCCACCGCGGGATGTTCACGCACGACTCCCTGATCGGTGCTCCCGAGGGCACCGTCGTCACCACGACGAAGGGCGCCGACTACCTCGCGCTGCGCCCGCTGCTCAACGACTTCGTGCTGTCGATGCCGCGCGGTGCCGCTGTCGTCTACCCCAAGGACGCCGGCCAGATCACGATGATGGCGGACATCTTTCCCGGTGCCCGCGTCGTCGAGGCCGGTGTGGGGTCGGGCGCGCTGACCTGCTCGCTGCTGCGTGCCGTCGGCGACCGCGGCCTGGTCTCGAGCTATGAGCGCCGCGCCGACTTTGCCGAGATCGCCAAGGACAACGTCGAGCGCTTCTTCGGCTCGCCGCACCCGGCGTGGCGGCTCACCGTCGGCGATCTGGCCACCACGATCCACGACACCGAGGCCGACCGGGTCGTCCTCGACATGCTCGCCCCGTGGGAGGTGCTGGACGCCGTCGCGGACGTGCTGATCCCCGGCGGCGTCGTCCTTGCTTACGTCGCCACAACAACCCAGCTGTCCCGTACGGTCGAAGCCCTTCGCGAGCAGGGTTCGTTCACCGAGCCGTCGGCGTGGGAGTCGATGGTGCGCGGCTGGCACGTCGAAGGTCTCGCCGTACGACCGGAGCACCGGATGATCGGGCACACCGGTTTCCTGCTCACCGCGCGGCGGATGGCGCCGGGAGTGACGCCGCCAGCGCGTCGGCGCCGGCCGGCCAAGGCCAACGCCGAGGCGTACGAGCAGAGCCTGCTGGAGGGCGGCACCGAGAAGGCGGCCCCGCTGGACCCGGCCCGGCTGCCCTAGCGCTCGCCTCCGCCGCCACCACCGCGGCCGATCACTGGTGCACACCGTCCCGAATACGCCCGGCATACGGTGCACCCCGCACCACTGATCACCACCCGGCTCGCCACTACCCGGCCGATCACTGGTGCACACCGTCCCGAATCCGCCCGGCATACGGTGCACCCCGCACCACTGATCACCACCCGGCCGAGCTGCCTAGCTGTCGGGCCCGCCCACGATCACGCCGTCAGCGACTCTGGCAACGTGGATGCAGTCGCCGGGACAGTCGGTCGCCGAGGTCAGCACGTCCAGGCGCAGCTCAGCCGGTACGGGCACCCGCGACCCCGCTGCGGTCAGCAGCTCGCCGTCGGCGCCCTTCACGTACGCCAGCCCGTCGATGTCGAACTCGAAGACCTCCGGGGCCAGCTGGACGCACAGACCGTCGCCCGTACACAGGTCCTGATCGACCCACACCTCGACCGCCTCTGCCCCCTGGACGGGGGCGGGGTCGGCGGGCGCGTTCGCGGTCATCAGTGGGTCCTCCGGTCTACAGCAATTCCTCAACGCGACGATACAAGGAGCCTGGCACCCCCCACGCGGATAGGCCGACCCGGACGAATCCGGGGTTCCTCGAAGCCTCCCCGACGGTAGGGTGCGAGATGACCGGACCATTTCCGGGAGGGTGGTGGGTGCAATGACCAAGGACTCAGGCGAAGGCGCCGACGCAGGTCAGTACGAGAAGGACGTGCACGACCTGACGACGCAGGTCTCCTTCCTCGAGGAGGAAGTCAGCCTGCTGCGCCGCAAGCTGGCCGACTCGCCCCGGCAGCTGCGAGCTGTCGAGGAGCGACTCGCTGAGGCCCAGGCCAGCCTGTCCCAGGTCACCGGCCAGAACGACCGGCTCGTGTCGACCCTGCGCGAGGCACGCGACCAGATCCTGGCCCTCAAGGAGGAGGTCGACCGGCTGGCCCAGCCGCCGTCCGGCTTCGGCACCCTGCTCGAGGCGTTCGACGACGGCACCGCCGACATCTTCACCGGGGGCCGCAAGCTCCGGGTCACCCTGAGCCCCACCCTCGAGCCCGAGACGATGCGCCGCGGCCAGGAAGTCATGCTCAACGAGGCCCTCAACGTCGTCCAGGTGCTCGAGTTCGAGCGCCACGGCGACGTCGTGCTGCTCAAGGAGATCCTCGAGGGCGGTGACCGGGCGCTCGTGGTCGGCCACACCGACGAGGAGCGCATCGTCATGCTCGCCGCGCCGCTGGTCGAGGGCGAGCGCCCGCTGCGCGCCGGCGACTCGTTGATGGTCGAGTCCCGCTCCGGCTGGGCCTACGAGCGCATCCCGAAGTCCGAGGTCGAGGAGCTCGTGCTCGAAGAGGTGCCCGACGTCGACTACACCGACATCGGTGGCCTGGGCGGTCAGATCGAGGCCATCCGCGACGCGGTCGAGCTGCCGTTCCTGCACAAGGACCTGTTCCTCGAGCACGAGCTGCGGCCGCCGAAGGGCATCCTGCTGTACGGGCCGCCCGGCTGCGGCAAGACGCTGATCGCCAAGGCGGTCGCCAACTCCCTGGCCAAGAAGGTCGCCGAGGTGACCGGCAAGCCCGAGGGCCGCTCGTACTTCCTCAACATCAAGGGCCCCGAGCTGCTCAACAAGTACGTCGGCGAGACCGAGCGCCAGATCCGGCTGATCTTCCAGCGTGCGCGGGAGAAGGCCTCCGAGGGCACGCCGGTGATCGTGTTCTTCGACGAGATGGACTCGATCTTCCGTACGAGAGGCTCCGGCGTCAGCAGTGACGTCGAGACCACGATCGTGCCCCAGCTGCTCAGCGAGATCGACGGCGTCGAGGGGCTCGAGAACGTCATCGTGATCGGCGCGTCCAACCGCGAGGACATGATCGACCCGGCCATCCTGCGCCCCGGCCGGCTCGACGTGAAGATCAAGATCGAGCGCCCCGACGCCGAGGCGGCCCGCGACATCTTCTCGAAGTACCTCACGACCGGCTTGCCACTGCACGCCGACGACCTGGCCGAGCACGGCGGCAACCGCGAGGCGACGCTGCAGGCGATGATCCAGACCACGGTCGAGCGCATGTACACCGAGTCCGAGGAGAACCGCTTCCTCGAGGTGACCTACGCCAACGGCGACAAGGAGGTCCTGTACTTCAAGGACTTCAACTCCGGCGCCATGATCCAGAACATCGTCGACCGGGCCAAGAAGATGGCGATCAAGGACTTCCTCGACGTCGGGCGCAAGGGCCTGCGCATGCAGCACCTGATGGCCGCGTGCGTCGACGAGTTCAAGGAGAACGAGGACCTGCCCAACACCACCAACCCCGACGACTGGGCCCGCATCTCCGGCAAGAAGGGCGAGCGGATCGTCTACATCCGTACGCTCATCTCCGGCAAGCAGGGCACCGAGGCCGGCCGCTCCATCGACACCGTCGCGAACACCGGCCAGTACCTGTAAGGGACCGTGTGACATCGTCCCGGTCAGGGCCGGGGCGATGCGGCACGCTCGGCCGCGCGCGGCACGGTCCGTACCACGACAACCCGGTTCGTGGCCGAAGCGTCACCTGTTCGGTGGGACACCGGGGTTAGGGTGAGGGCATGACGACCAGTCGGGTCATGGGGATCGAGACCGAGTACGGCATTTCCGTGCCCGGCGTGTCCGGCAGCCAGTCGCCGGCCAACCCGATGGTCGCGTCGTCGCAGATCGTCAACGCCTACGCCTCCTACGCCTCCACCTACACCGGGCAGTCCTCGCAGGAGCGCGGCCGCCGCGCGCGGTGGGACTTCGAGGAGGAGAACCCGCTGCGCGACGCGCGCGGCTTCGAGCTGCCCCGCGAGGCCAGCGACCACGCGGACGACGACCTCGGCCTGGCCAACGTCATCCTGACCAACGGGGCCCGGCTCTACGTCGACCACGCTCACCCGGAGTACTCCTCGCCGGAGTGCACCAACCCGCTGGACATCGTGCGGTGGGACAAGGCAGGGGAGCGGGTGATGCTCGAGGCTTCCCGCCGCGCGGCCAACCCGCCGTCCGGAGCGCCCGGCACCCTCATCCACTTGTACAAGAACAACACCGACAACAAGGGTGCCTCGTACGGGACGCACGAGAACTACCTGATGGCGCGGTCCACCGCGTTCTCCGACATCGTGCGCCACCTCACCCCGTTCTTCGTCTCCCGCCAGGTCATCACCGGGGCCGGCCGGGTCGGCATCGGTCAGGACGGCCGCGAGCACGGGTTCCAGGTGAGCCAGCGGGCCGACTTCTTCGAGGTCGAGGTAGGTCTCGAGACCACCCTCAAGCGGCCGATCATCAACACCCGTGACGAGCCGCACGCCGACCCGGACAAGTACCGGCGGCTGCACGTCATCATCGGCGACGCCAACCTCAGCGAGGTCCAGACCTACCTCAAGGTGGGCACGACCGCGTTGGTGCTGGCGATGATCGAGGAGAACTTCCTGTCGGTCGAGCTGGCCGTGCAGCAGCCGGTCCTCTCGCTCCGCGCTGTGTCGCACGACCCGACGCTCAAGCACCTGCTCAAGCTGCGCGACGGTCGCACGCTGACGGCCGTACAGCTGCAGATGGAGTACCTCGAGCAGGCCCGCAAGTACGTCCAGGACCGGTTCGGCTCCGACGTCGACCCGACCACCGAGGACGTGCTGGCCCGCTGGGAGTCGGTGCTGAGCCGGCTCGAGGTCGACCCGATGCTGTGCAAGCGTGAGCTGGACTGGGTCGCCAAGCTCGAGATCCTCGAGGGCTACCGCAGCCGCGACGGCCTCGACTGGGACGACGCCCGGCTCCAGCTGGTCGACCTGCAATATGCCGACATCCGCCCGGACAAGGGCCTCTACAACCGGCTGGTGGCCGGCGGGCGCATGGAGCGCATCGTCGACGACGCCGCGGTGACGTGGGCGAGGACCGAGCCGCCGGACGACACCAGGGCCTACTTCCGTGGCCGGTGCCTCGACAAGTGGCCGGACCAGGTGGCCGCAGCGTCCTGGGACTCCGTCATCTTCGACGTCGGCCGCGAGTCGCTGATGCGGGTGCCCACGCTCGAGCCGCTGCGGGGTACGAAGGCGCACGTCGGCGCCCTGCTCGACAGCTGCGAGACCGCGCTCGAGCTGGTCGAGACGATCTCCGCCGGTCGCTGAACCGGCCACCTCCGTGCGCGGATCCTTATTCAGCCGTCCTCGTACGCCGATAGCGAGAACGCGGCAATCGTCGTGATCGCGGACTAGGGTCGAAACCGGAACGACTTTTCCGGGCCAGGGCAGGAGTGCACATGGCGACAAAGGACACCGGTGGGCAGAAGCGGGCCACCAAGCACGAGGACGAGCAGGACGAGGTCGACACGAGCGCGACCGAGGACGTCCAGGAGCGCCACGACAAGCTCACCGACGACGTCGACTCACTGCTGGACGAGATCGACGGCGTCCTCGAGGAAAACGCTGAGGAGTTTGTCCGCGCCTACGTGCAGAAGGGCGGCGAGTGATCGCCACGCACCGGTAGGGTCGAGACGAGTACGGCTCCTACGTGATCGGCGAAGGGCGGACCATGGCAGACGAGTTCAGCCGCGCAGGGCGGCTGCCCGCGGTCTTCACGACCCCCGGCGGCTCCTCGTTCAGCGACTTCATCGCTGACGCGGCACCTCATTTGCTGCCCGGCGGCCGTACGGCCCCTGCCCACCAGGTCGTCGACGTGCCCCATGGCACCACCATCGTCGCCGCCACCTATGACGGCGGCGTGATCATGGCCGGCGACCGGCGTGCCACCATCGGCAACGTCATCGCCCAGCGCGACATCCAGAAGGTCTTTCCGACCGACGAATACTCCTGCGTCGGCATCGCCGGCACGGCCGGCCTCGCGATCGAGATGGTCCGGCTGTTCCAGGTCGAGCTCGAGCACTACGAAAAGCTCGAGGGTGCCACGCTCTCCCTCGACGGCAAGGCCAACCGGCTGTCGGCGATGATCCGCAACAACCTGGCGATGGCCATGCAGGGCCTGGCGGTCGTGCCGCTGTTCGCCGGCTACGACCTGATCGCGGAGACCGGCCGGATCTTCAGCTACGACATCACCGGCGGCCGCTACGAGCAGGACTCCTACCACTCGGTCGGCTCCGGCTCGGTGTTCGCGCGCGGCTCGCTGAAGAAGCTTTACCGCGAGGGCCTGGCCCTCGAAGGCGCCGTGGGCGTGCTGGTGCAGGCGCTCTACGACGCGGCGGACGACGACTCCGCCACCGGCGGTCCCGACCTCACCAGGGCCATCTACCCGGTCGTCCTGGTGGTCAATGCCGAGGGCACCCGGCGCCTCGATGACGAAGAGATCGGCGGCTACGTCGACCGCATGATGGAGCAGCGCAACGTCCGTCCCGACGGGCCGGCAGCAGGCTAGCGCCCCGAGACCCGCCCTCACCCGTACCAGATCCGGAGGCACCGTCCGTGTCGACCCCGTTCTACGTCTCGCCCGAACAGCTGATGAAGGACCGGGCCGACTACGCCCGCAAGGGCATCGCTCGCGGCCGCAGCGTCATCGTGCTCAAGTACGTCGACGGCATCCTGATGGTCGCCGAGAACGGTTCCACCGCGCTGCACAAGGTGAGCGAGATCTACGACCGGATCGCCTTCGCGGCCGTCGGCAAGTACAACGAGTTCGAGAACCTCCGGGTCGCCGGCGTGCGCCTGGCCGACCTGCGCGGCTACTCCTACGACCGCCGCGACGTCACCGGCCGGGCGCTGGCCAACGCCTACGCCCAGACCCTCGGCACGATCTTCACCCAGGAGTCCAAGCCGTACGAGGTCGAGATCGTCGTGGCCGAGGTGGGCGACTCCGCCGAGGGCGACCAGATGTACCGCCTCACCTACGACGGCTCGGTGTTCGACGAGCGCACGTTCGTCGTGATGGGCGGCATGTCCGAGCCGATCAGCGCGATCATGCGCGACGCCTACGTCGACCGGATCGCCCTCGACGAGGGGCTGCGGCTGGCCGTACGGGCCCTTGCGGAGGCCGGCCCGGACGGCGAGAAGCGGACGCTGACCGCCACCCAGCTCGAGGTCGCGGTGCTCGACCGCACCCGCAGCGGCCGCACGTTCCGCCGGCTCAGCGCGCCGTTCCTGCGCGGGATTCTGGGTGACGCGACCGCTTCACCCGCGGCAGAGGAACCAGTAGGCTGATCATGGTCGTCTCGTCGGGACTATCCCGTGCGAGCTCGAAAATCCGGGGGGATACGCCATGTCGACACCAGCTCCCGCACCCGCCGTCTATCGCAGCGCCGGCTCCCGTTTCGTCGCCACCGTGGGCGTCCTGCTGACTCTCGGCGCGACGCTCATCTTTCCGCTCGGCGGCATCGTGGTCGGGGTGACTCTCGCCTACGTCGTCTGGGGCGACGACGAGGCGATGAAGCGCAAGTTCTGCATGCTGGCCGGCGTCGCCACCATCGCCTGGGCCGTGTTCGTGCTCGGGGCCAGCCTCGGCACCACCGTCACCACCAGCTCGGAAACGGGCACCATCACCCAGTCCGGCACGGTCACCCCCACTCCCTGACCTCAGGCGAGCTGCTTCCACACCGCGGGTGTCGCACCCGCCGAAGCCTTGTTGCAGAACCACAGCCGTCCGGTCGAGTCGACCATGAGGTCTCCCACCTTGCCGCCGGTCGGGTGGGTCGCCGCGGTCGACGGGACGAGTCGTACGGCCGCGGCCCCTCCCGACAGTTGGGCTCCGCGACCGAGCGCGTCCGCTACGCCCACCACGCCGATGCCGGCCACGGCGGGGTTCTTGTGCTCGCCCCACACCCCGATGCCGTGGCCTTCGTTGACGCCGGTCACGGTGCCGTTGATGTTGGTCGGGCTCTGTGACTGGGCGTAGAGGGCACGGCCGGTGCCGGCGTAGTCGATGGTGACCGCGTCCTTGCTCGCGGTCGGGTCGGTGGTCGTGGCCACCAGTGCCTGGCCGGTCTCGGTCATCGCGACGAGTGATGTGCCCTTCTGCGTCGACACGGCAACGCCCACGCCGATGACCGGTTCCGGGTCCATCCACTCCACCCCGTCGTTGGCGGTGACGGTGACGGCGGCGCCCCCTGCGGCGGTGACCTCCAACGCATTCTGCGGCATCGGGTGGACCCCGACAGTCGATGCGTTGATGGTGACGGCCGGGTTGCCGTCCCAGCCCGGGTTCTGGCCGGTGACAGCCAGCGTGCCCAAGGTGGTCAGCCCGTTGAGCTGCAGCGGTGATTCCAGGATGGTCAGATCGGTGCCCGCGTTGTTGTCGACGCCGAGCAGCAAAGGGTCAGGCATGGTTCCCCCACTGGAGTTGGTCGGGCCGCCACCCTGACGACCCTGCCCCACCAGCCTGGCTACCGGCAGATACCCGTGCCAGAGACACGTTTGAGGTGCATCCTTTGCGCGACAGCAGGTCAGGCAAGCTGCTTCCAGACCGCGGCAGTGGACCCCGACGAGGCCTTCTGGCACAGCCAGAGTCGAGCGCTTTTGTCGAGAAAGACATCGCCGACCTTGCCCGTCGTCGGGTGCGTTGCTGCTGCGCTGGGCAGGATCTGGAACGCCGCCGCCCCACCGCTGAGGCGAGCACCTCGGCCGAGCGCGCCGCCCAGTCCCACCAGGCCGAAGCCGGTGCCGGTGTCGTTGCGCTGCTCACCCCAGACGCCGATACCGTGGCCCTCGTTCACCCCGGTCACGGTGCCGTTGATGTTGGTCGGGTTGTGCGAATGTGCGTAGAAGGCACGACCGGTCCCGGCGTAGTCAAGGGTGACCAGGTCGCTCGCCGTCGTGGTCGACGTACCGACCGCGGTCACCGCGTGCCCGTCCCCGGTAGCCGTCGCTGCCAGCCCAACCCCGCCGGTCACGGTGGCGGCGACTCCGGCCCCGGTCTGCGCGCTGATATTGATCGCGGTCGAGGGCTCAGTTGTCGTCGGCCCGGGTTCGTACTCGGGGACGAGGAGCTTGTCCACGGCGGTGATGGTCAAGGCCGTACCCGGTCCGAGCGACTCGATCAGCACAGCATCGGTCCCGCCGGCGGCGTTGGAATCACCAGCACCTCCGACGAAGCGGGCCGCGAGCTTGTCCAGCGAGAAAGACTGAATCGCCGGTCCATCGGCGGATCCGATCTGGACGGTGCCGCCGTTGCCGTCCTCGATCGCCAGCCAGTCGCCGCTCGCGCCGCCGGCGAAGGCAAAAGCCGGGGTGTCTGCGGTGCCGTCCCCTCCGGTCAGTTCCGTCGTCCCTGTGCCGGCGCTGTTGGACTTGCCGAGCAGGAGCGGATTGCCCGCGGCAGCGGCAGCGGGACCTGCCGACAGCGCCACCAGAGCCGTTCCGATGGCAGCGACCGGCGCCACCTTGAGCAGGTTGCGCCGGCTCAGCACTCCGCGCGGTTCCTCCACCGGCGCAGACACCACCTGATCCCTCAGCTGGCGCAGCTCCGAGCGCAGGGTCTCCAGCTCGCTCTGCAGTTCCTCCACCGTGGCCATGACAATCCCCTCCGACCTGCATTGGCCCGCTTCGTCGCGGGTTCGAGGTCACCATCGCACTCCTACGCAGATGCGAACAGATCGTGGACGATGTGGATTCGATGAGAGCGCCCGCTCGATCAGCCGGACGGGTGAACCTCGCCATCCGGGCTCAATGTGCTTGGTCCGGACGGCCGAATGAGTTCAGGCAACCGGATGAAGTGAAAGGGTGCACACGATGAGCCGTTTGGCTACCGACACCACGATCCACCGCGCGATGCGAGAGTTCGTCATCGCACTGAACCGGGCCGAGAACGCACAAGCCAAGGGGACCGAGGCGCACATCCTCGGTGAGCTGCACAACGCCGTGAGAGACGCAGGCACCGTCGTCGAGGAAGCACTGGTCCAGGGCGGCTGGGGTCGCCCCGGACGGATGATCCGGCTCCCGCAGCCGGACGTGGCCAACGAGCCGACGGCGGTCATCAGCGAGACCGGCGTCGGCCTGGAGTTCTAAAGCCCGGCCAACTGCTCCGGCCGGTCGTGACCGGAACCAGCGCAGACGTCACCTTACGGACGTAGGGTACGGGTATGGACCGGCGGATCTTCGGGCTCGAGAACGAGTACGGCGTCACCTGCACCTTCCGCGGGCAGCGGCGACTGTCCCCTGACGAGGTGGCGCGCTACCTGTTCCGGCGCGTCGTGTCCTGGGGGCGCTCGAGCAACGTCTTCCTCAAGAACGGCGCCCGGCTCTACCTCGACGTGGGCAGCCACCCGGAGTACGCCACGCCCGAGTGCGACAACCCGGTCGACCTGGTCACCCACGACAAGGCGGGGGAGCGCATCCTCGAAGGCCTCCTGGTGGACGCCGAACGACGGCTGCGTGAAGAAGGCATCGCCGGCGACATCTACCTGTTCAAGAACAACACCGACTCCGCCGGCAACTCGTACGGCTGCCACGAGAACTTCCTGGTCGGACGGCACGGCGAGTTCGGCCGCCTCGCCGAGGTTCTGATCCCGTTCCTGGTCACTCGCCAGATTGTCTGCGGCGCAGGCAAAGTCCTGCAGACGCCGCGGGGTGCGGTCTACTGCGTCAGCCAGCGAGCGGAGCACATCTGGGAAGGCGTCTCCAGCGCCACTACCCGCAGCCGGCCCATCATCAACACCCGCGACGAGCCGCATGCCGACGCCGAACGCTTCCGCCGGCTGCACGTCATCGTCGGCGACTCCAACATGAACGAGTGCACGACGCTGCTCAAGGTGGGCGCCGCCGACCTGGTGCTGCGCATGATCGAAGCCGGCGTCGTGATGCGCGACCTGACGCTGGAGAACCCGATCCGGGCGATCCGCGAGGTGAGCCACGACATCACCGGTCGGCGCAAGGTCAAGCTGGCCAACGGCCGCGAGGCCACGGCGCTGGAGATCCAGCGGGAGTACCACGCCAAGGCTGCCGACTTCGTGTTCCGGCGCGGTGTCGACCCGACCGCCGAGCGAGTCCTCGACCTCTGGGACCGCACGCTCACCGCCATCGAGACCGGCAACCTCGACCTGGTCGCCCGCGAGATCGACTGGGTCACCAAGTTGCAGATTATTGAGCGTTACCAGGCAAAGTACGACCTCCCCCTCTCCAGCCCGCGGGTCGCCCAGCTCGACCTTGCCTACCACGACGTCAATCGAAACCGTGGCCTCTACTACCTGCTCGAGCGGCACGGCAAGGTGGGCCGGGTCTCCAACGATCTCGCCATCTTCGAGGCAAAGTCGGTGCCACCGCAGACGACCAGGGCGCGACTTCGCGGCGAGTTCATCAAACGGGCGCAGGAGAAGCGGCGTGACTTCACCGTCGACTGGGTCCACCTCAAGCTCAACGACCAGGCCCAGCGCACGGTGCTGTGCAAGGACCCGTTCCGGTCCGTCGATGAGCGGGTCGAAAAGCTCATCGCCAGCATGTAGCCGACAGATCTCCTACGCCGCAACGGGTCTGTAACGAATTCACAGCGTCCAGCAGGTGTGAGTTCTGCTGCACCGGGAACTTATGGGTCACTGCTGCCGGGCGTTCATCCCGGAGCCCGCGGGCGCATCCTGCGCCCGCCCTGACCAAGGAGAGTTCTGATGGGTCCGTGGCTCCTGCTCCTCGTTCTCGCCGTCATCGCAGCGATTCTCGGCTTCGCCACCGTTGCGCACTGGCTGTTCATCGTCGCTGTGATCCTGCTGATCGCGGGCATCGTCATGCTCGTCATGGGTCGCGGGTCGAGGGTTTAGCAGCACACCCAGTCTCAGGCCGGCATGTCGCAGAGCGCAGCGGCATGCCGGCCTGCTGCTGCCGCAGCCAGGAAGTAGAGCGGGTCCCGAGCGAGATCGCGGCCCATCGTTGACAGCGAAACCCCCTGCCCAGCAGCGGTTCCCAGCGTTTCGGCCAGGCCGGTCAGGTCGATCTCGACCTGCCGGTGCCTGGTCGGCAACGTCGCCAGCTGTGCCTTGACCCGACTCGAGTACTCGTGTGGCCCGAACAGTGGCACCGCCAGGTCGACAGGGAGCAGCGCGACCCTGCCGTACGCCGTGAGGCTGTGGTGTGAGATGCCCTGATGGCGCTGCCGGAGGTCCGCACCCGAGACCCGCAATGCGCCGACCGCACGACCACCCAGCACGCCGATCGCGTTGACCGCATCACCGACGGCTACTCCCGAGAAACCCCAACGGGTGTCGGTGCCCAGGTTGCCCGGCCCCTGCGTGACAACGATGACGTCCGCCGCCAGCACCCACCGGGCAACGAGCAGCGCGCTGTGGACGTTGACCGCCTCGTGGTCACCGCCGTACGCCTGCCCTGCCGTCACCGTGCCCGCCACCAACCCGGCGGCTCGAAGCGCTGGCACCGTACGGGAGTAGCTCATCGCGAGCGCGCCGCCATCGGTCATGACGTAGACGACTCGGAGGCCGGGACGATCGGCGGCGATAGCCAGACAGATTGCCGGCAGCGCCGAGTGCAGATCGGCTACGACGACGGGGACCCCGCCCAGGTCGTCAGCCTCGGCGAGTGTCGCGTGGTGCGCCGACCCCTGCTCGTCGGCGCTGCCAACCGTCACCTGCAGCGGGGTGTACCGCGCCTTGACGATGTGCCCGGCCGGGGGAGTGTCGGGCGGCAGCCGGTCCGGAAGCGCCACCACCATCGCGTGGCCACCCGTACCCAGAGCAAGGTCGAGCGCGTTGGAGTTGAGGAGGACGACGTCGCCGACGACCGGTTCGCCTACCACTGTCACGTCGGCAAGCGCCGGAATCGACACTCCGTCCACGTCGACCCTGACCTCGTGCATCGGCAGGTCAGTACGCACGACCGCCGTCACCACACCTCTGCGCCAACGGATCACCGGGCCAGGCTACCGAGGACGCAACCGCAGGGCTGTTAGCGTCGAAGCCTACGGAGACCAGGGCGGGAGGCAAGCAATGTCGGCACGGCGGACGGAACGTCTGCTCAACCTGGTCATCTGCCTGCTGTCGACGCGCCGTGCCCTGAGCGCCCAGCAGATCCGCGAGATGGTCCCCGGCTACGGCCCTGACGACGACGAGGCGTTCCGCCGGATGTTCGAGCGGGACAAGGAGGAGCTGCGCGACCTGGGCATCCCGCTCGAGGTCGGCAGCGACAGCGTGTGGGAGGACGAGCAGGGCTACCGCATCGCCGCCAGGGACTACGAGCTGCCGGAGATCGCGCTGAGCGCCGACGAGGCAGCCGCCGTGGGGCTGGCGGCACGGTTGTGGGCCCAGGCCGGCCTCGCCGAGGCTGCCACCTCAGCGCTGATGAAGCTGCGCGCTGCCGGGATCGAGGCGGACACCAGCACTCTCGGTGAGCTCGAGCCCCACGTCGAGGCCTCGGAGGCCGCGTTCGAGCCGCTGCTCGATGCCTTGCACGCCGGCAAGGCGGTCAGCTTCGACTACCGCCCCGGCCCCGCGGCCGCGGTCACCAAGCGCACGCTGGACGCCTGGGGAGTCGTGTCCTGGCGCGGCCGCTGGTACGTCGTCGGGCACGACCACGACCGCGACGCCGTACGGGTGTTCCGGCTCAGCCGCATCGTCGGCCGGGTCCGCTTGCTGGGACCGGTGACGACCCCTCGCCCGGACGACGTCGACCTCCGCAGCTTTGTGGTCACCACATTTCGCGAACCGACCCAGCGCCGCGACGCCAGGGTCTCGCTGCGGCCGGGGGCAGCGACCCAGCTGCGCCGTTGGGCCGCCTCCGTCGAGGCGGGTGCCGGCGCGGGCGGCTGGGACGTGGCGACCATCTCCTACGGGGACGTGCAGTGGCTCGCGCAGGGCGTGGCAGGGCATGCCGACGACGTCGTGGCTCTCGACCCGCCGGAGCTCGTGTCCGCCGTCGTGGCCCGGCTCAAGGCGGCGTCGGCATGAGCGGATCCGCTGACCGGCTGCCGCGCCTGCTCTCCCTCGTGCCCTATCTCCAGGCCCACCCTGGCGCCAAGGTCGCCGACGTCGCCGAGGTCTTCGGCGTCACGGAGAAGCAGCTGCGCAGCGACCTCGACCTCGTCTTCCTGTGCGGCCTGCCCGGCCACGGCCCCGGCGACCTGATCGACGTCAGCTACGACGGCGACACCGTCAGCGTCACGAACGCCGACACCATCGCCCGGCCGCTGCGGCTGACCACGCAGGAGGCCCTCGCCCTGATCGTGGCGCTGCGGACGCTTGCCGAGCTGCCCGGCGTCGACGACGGGGGGTCGGTCCGGCAGGCCCTGGCCAAGCTCGAGTCGGCGACCGGCACGGCAGCCGACGACGCGGACAAGATCGAGGTGCTGGTCGAGGGCGCTGACGCCACCCTGTCCGTCGCCCGCGAGGCAGTCGCCAGCAAGCGGCTGGTGCACCTGACCTACCACGTGCCCGGTCGTGACGAGACGACCGAACGCGACGTCGACCCGATGCGGGTGCTGCTGGTCGAGGGTCGCGGCTACCTCGAGGGATGGTGCCGCAGGGCCGAGGCCGTACGACTGTTCCGGCTCGACCGGGTGCTCGCGATCACCATGCTGGACGCACCGGCCCAGCCGCCGGCCGAGGCGCAGGCTCGAGACCTCAACGCTGGGCTGTTTCAGGCGTCACCCCACGATCTGCTCGTCACGCTCGACCTCGAACCCGACGCGGCCTGGGTTGCGGAGTACTACCCGACCGAAACGGTCGTCAGCAACGGCCGCGACGGGGTGGTCGCCACCCTGCGCGTGGCTGACCTGCGCTGGGTGCGCAGACTGGCGCTACGCCTGGCCGGAAACCTGACCATCCTGGCCCCGGCCTCGTTGGCGGCTGAGGTCTCGGCCGACGCCGCTCGCGCACTCCAGGCGTATCCGGACACAAAGGACGCCCCGGCATAGGCCGAAGGGCCTAACCAAGTCGGCCAACTAATGGGGCCGTCGGGAGTTCAAGGATTTCAGCCATCGTGCCGAACTTTTGGCTATCGCGGACTTCACGGGGACGCGACAGTCGGAAGGACGACAGCGATGACCACGATCAAGGCCTCTTGCCCCAGCTGCGGTGAGGTGGAGCTGACCTCCGCCGACATCTCGCTGATGGTCTGCAACCACGCCTCGCTGTCCTACTACGCCTTCACCTGCCCCAAGTGCGTCGACATCGTCAAGAAGCCCGCCGACGACCACGTGGTCTCCCTGTTGATGTCCGGTGGCGTCAAGGCCACGGTCTGGGAGGTTCCCGCCGAGGCGATGGAGCCCAAGGCCGGCCCGACTCTGAGCTACGACGACCTGCTCGACTTCGCCCTGCAGCTGGCCACGATGGACCTGTTAGCGGCACAGGCGGCCACGCCGGCGCGGCGCTAGGCACCTAACAATTTGATCTCGTTGTACGGGCCCCGCTCCTGCTGGAGCGGGGCCCTTCACGTTGGCGCTGAGCGCGGTTCCGGGCTGCTATCGTCGGCTGCATGTGGGTCTGGATCTTGTGTGCCACGGCGGTGATTGCGTCCGCGACCGTCTTCACCGTGGTCGCTTTGCGCTCCTGGAGACAGGTTCGGGCCCTTCGTACCATGCTTGTTGGTGTCCGCGACGAGCTGGAGTCCTATACCGTTCAGCTCCAGGTAACCGTCCCGCCCGACCACCACAACTGACCCGTTCGCATCAGTGGCAGGACGCGCACAGGGTCGTACACTGAGCGCACGTCGAGAAAGGACGCGTCATGTTCGATGGCATTGCCAGCCCGTCACATCTGTTGATCGTCGCCGTCGTGCTGGTGGCTCTTTTCGGTGCATCCAAGCTGCCGATCTTCGCGCGCTCCCTGGGTCAGTCGATGCGGATCTTCAAGTCCGAGATCAAGGGCCTGAAGGAAGACGACGAGACCGCCCCTGCTCCCGCGGCGACCGCCGCAGCCGTCGCCCAGCCGGTGATCGCCCCGGCCGCCCCCGCCGCCCCGGCGCCAGTCGCCCAGCCGGCCCCCGCCGCTCAGATCTTCACCGACGCGAACGGCCAGCAGTTCGTCATGCAGCCGGTGACCCCGCAGACCGAGCAGCACTGATCGGCCTCGCCGATCTTTCCTGCTGAACCAGATGGCGGAGACCAAGCCACGTCGTAAAGCCGTGCCTGCGGCCGGGGCCGACGGTCGGATGTCCCTTGTCGACCACTTCGTCGAACTGCGCACCCGGGTGGTACGGGCCTGTGTCGCGATCGTGATCGGCATGATCATCGGCTACATCGTGTGGCATCCGATCTTCAGCGTGCTCAAGCACCCGTTCTGCAGCCTGCCGGCCGACAAGCGAAACCCGATCCCTGGCACGCACGGCTGCGACCTCAACTACTCGCACCCGCTGGACGGTTTCAGCATCCGGCTCAAGGTCGCGGCGATCGCGGGCGTCATCATCGCTGCTCCGGTTTGGCTCTACCAGCTCTGGGCGTTCATCACGCCCGGCCTCAAGCGCAACGAGCGCCGCTGGGCCGTCTACTTCGTCTGCTCCTCGGTCGTGCTGTTCTCACTGGGTGTCGCCGCCGCGTACGTGATGCTGTCCAAGGCCCTCGAGTTCCTGCTGGGTGCCGCCGGATCCGGGACAACCGCACTGCTGGACATCTCCGACTACATCGGGTTCGTCACCCGGGTGATGCTGCTGTTCGGAGCCTCGTTCGAGTTCCCGTTGATCATCGTCATCCTCAACCAGGCGCACCTGGTGCGCCATGAGAAGCTGTGGCACTGGCGGCGGATCGAGATCTTCCTCGTCACCGTCTTCGCGGCCGTCGTGACGCCGAGCACGGACCCTTACACGATGCTGGCGTTGGCCCTGCCGCTCTGGGTGCTCTACGAGGTGGCCGCGCTCATCGCAATGTTCACCGACAAGCGACGGGACGCCAAGGCCGCTGCGATGCTCTCCCTGTCGCCGGACCAGGCCTCGCCATCGCCGGTGACGTCGAGCCTGGCCGAGGCGGAAGCACTGGCAGGACCCATCGTCGCGACGGTCGAGGCGCACTCCGGACTCGCCGGCCGGTCCGCCACGGACGACATGGATGCCACCTAGCACCGGGAACGACCCTGGCGTCCCGTAGCGTAGAGCCATGAGCCTGACCGCGGCCGTACCCGGACCGGCTGGATCACCCGACCGTTCAGTCGCACTGGCGGAGTTCGCCGCGGCCTACGAGTTCCCGCTCGACCCGTTCCAGCTCCGCGCCTGCGAAGCTCTCGAGCGCGGTGAGGGCGTCCTGGTCGCGGCGCCGACCGGTGCCGGCAAGACCGTCGTCGGCGAGTTCGCCGTTCACCTGGCCCTGAGGCTGGGCCAGAAGTGCTTCTACACCACGCCGATCAAGGCTCTGAGCAACCAGAAGTTCGCCGACCTGACGGCACGGTACGGGTCGGACAACGTCGGCCTGCTCACCGGAGACAACTCGATCAACGGCGACGCACCCGTGGTGATCATGACCACCGAGGTGCTCCGCAACATGATCTACGCGGGCTCACCGGCGCTGTCCGGCCTCGGCTACGTGGTCATGGACGAGGTGCACTACCTGTCCGACCGGTTCCGGGGCGCGGTGTGGGAAGAGGTGATCATCCACCTGCCGGAGCACGTCCGGCTCGTGTCCCTGTCGGCCACGGTGTCCAACACCGAGGAGTTCGCCGACTGGCTGGTCACCGTGCGCGGTCACACCGAGGTCGTCGTCGAGGAGCACCGGCCGGTCCCGCTGTGGCAGCACGTCATGGTCGGTGACCGCCTGCACGACCTGTTCGTCGACCGCAGCGGTCACCACGAGCCGGGCCACTCCGACGACGAGCCCGAGCCCCGGCTGAGGGTCAACCCCGAGCTGCACCGGCTGGCCCGCGAGGAGGACCGCTTCTCCCGTACGGGACCCCGCGGCCGTCCCGGTGCCGGCTCCAAACCACGGCGGGTCACTGCGAGCCGGGTCGACGTCGTCAGCGCTCTGGACCGCGGCGGCCTGCTGCCGGTCATCACGTTCATCTTCAGCCGGGCCGGCTGCCAGGGTGCCGTCGACCAGTTCCTGCGCAGCAACGTGCGGCTGATCAAGCCGGCCGAGCGCGCGCTGGTCCGCGAGATCGTCGAGACCCGTACGCAGGACATTCCTGACGAGGACCGTGGCGTCCTCGGCTACCACGACTGGCTCGAGGGCCTCGAGCGCGGCGTGGCTGCCCACCACGCCGGCATGCTGCCCGCGTTCAAGGAGGTGGTCGAGGAGCTGTTCAGCCGCGGCCTGGTCAAAGCGGTCTTCGCCACCGAGACCCTGGCGCTCGGCATCAACATGCCGGCCCGGTCCGTCGTCCTGGAAAAGCTGGTCAAGTGGAACGGCGAGGCCCACGTCGACGTGACGCCGGGGGAGTACACCCAGCTGACCGGTCGCGCCGGCCGCCGCGGCATCGACGTCGAGGGCCACGGCGTGGTGCTCTGGCAGCCCGGTCTCGACCCGGACGCCGTCGCGGGACTCGCGTCGACGCGCACCTATCCGCTGCGGTCGAGCTTTCGTCCCTCGTACAACATGGCGGTCAACCTCGTCCGCACCGTCGGCAAGACGCGGGCCAGGGCGCTGCTCGAGTCGTCGTTCGCGCAGTTCCAAGCCGACCGCTCCGTCGTCGGGCTGGCCCGCCAGGTGAGCCGCAATCAGGGCGCACTGCAGGGCTACGCGGAGGCGATGACGTGTCACCTGGGCGACTTCGAGGAGTACTTCGGCTATCGGGTCGCCATCAAGGACCGCGAGGGCCAGCTGGCGCGGGAGGGCGCCGCGCTGCGCCGCGCCGCGGCCGCGCAGTCCCTCGAACGGCTCAAGACCGGGGACGTCGTACGGATCGCCGGTGGTCGTCGGGCCGGGCTCGCCGTGGTGCTCGACGCAGGGCTCAAGGACCTCGGCCCGGACGGTTACCCGCGCCCGGTCGTGCTCACTCAGGAGCGGCAGGTGAAGCGGCTCACCGCGGCCGACTTCCCGGACGAGGCCGTGGTGGTCGACAGCGTGCGCGTGCCGCGCGGTTTCAACCCCCGCTCGGCGCAGTCGCGGCGCGATCTGGCCGCCTCGCTGCACCGTCCCGGCGCCAGGGGCACGGTCAAGGACCGGCCACGCAAGACTCGGGCCCTCGCTGCCGACGACCAGCAGCTGCTCGACCTGCGCCGCGCGATGCGCCAGCACCCCTGCCACGGCTGCGCCGAGCGCGAGGACCACGCCCGCTGGGCCGAGCGGCACGAGCGGCTGCGCCGCGACACCTCCGAGCTCGAGCGCAAGGTCTCCGGTCGCACCAACACGATCGCCCGGACGTTCGACCGGGTCTGCACGGTTCTCGACCGGCTCGGCTACCTCGAAGCCGGTGCCGTGACCGACGCCGGTGACCAGCTGGCCCGGGTCTACAGCGAGAGCGACCTGCTCGTCGTGGAGTGCCTGCGCCTGGGCCTGTGGGACGCGCTGACCCCGCCCGAGCTGGCTGCCTGCGTCTCAGCTCTGGTGTACGAGACCCGGCGGGCCGACGAGGGGATCTCGCCCCGGCTGCCGAGCCTGGCCGTACAAGACGCCCTGCAACGGATGCACCGGCGCTGGTCGGAGCTCACCGACCTCGAGGACCGCCACCACCTGACGTTCCTGCGCGAGCCGGATCCGGGGTTTGCCCTGGTGGCCCACCGTTGGGCATCGGGTCACCGCCTGGACGAGGTGCTGACGGAGGCCGACCTCACGGCCGGCGACTTCGTCCGGTCGATGAAGCAGCTGATGGACCTGCTCGGCCAGGTAGCCGACGTCGCCGAGGCCGGCAGTCCCGTACGGGCAAGCGCCAGGGCGGCCCTGACCGGACTGCGCCGCGGCGTCGTCGCCTACTCCTCGGTGAGCTGACCCCGCCGCCCTCCCCGCCGCCCCTTGCCGCGCCGATCTAGGACATTCGGGGCTCATTCGCGGGGAATGGGCCCCGAATGTCCTAGATCGACGGCGCCGGAGAACGTCCGCTGGCCAGCGCGGATGGGTTCCCCTCGGGGAGTGTTGGCGCTCATCCAACGAATTCCGTACACCTCAGCGCCAACATTCGGCTGTGGACAGGGGTTGTCCACAGCCGCCGAGATTGTCCAGCATCGACCGAGGTCGCGGTCCGAGACTGTCGTTCACCGACGACAGAACCGGAGCAGCCCATGTCCAACCGCAAGAGACTTACCGCGCTCGATGACCGCCGCAAGGACAAGGCACTGCCCTTCCTGACCGTCCAGCAGGCCGATCAGGTGCGCTCCCTGCTGAGTGAGGCACTCGCCGAACGCGGACTGCAGGTCACCGTCTTCAACGATCACCTGCGCGCAGCGGATGGCCGGGAGTTCGGGGTGTGGAACGTCGCCTCCCGCTGCCATGCCGCCGGTCGCTCCGAGTCGGCCTGGCGCCCGGTCATCAACGACCACGTCGACAAGCTGATGGCCAGCTTCGCGGCGGGTGACCCGTTCAAAGGGCTGAGCGAGGAGGACCTGCGCACCCGCACCTACACCCGGCTCTGGCAACGAGACGCGATGCCCGGCGGTGCGTCCGAGTACCCGTCCGTCGAGTTCGTGCCGGGCGTTCTCGAGGTGATCACGCTGCGCATTCCGGGCGGCGTGGCACCGTTCCACCGGGACCGGGTCGAGGAGTACGGCGGCTGGGACCGGCTGCACGATCTGGGCCGGGCCAACTTGGCGGCCTGCGAGCCGGAGGGCGTCGAGTTCATGACCACCAAGGAGGGCGCGACCTTCGTCGTGGCTCGCGGCGAGTCGACGTTCACCGCGAGCCTGGCCCTGCTCATGCCCGGTTTCGCCGACCCGGTAGAGCGAGTGCTCGATCACCTTCACGATGACGGCCCGGCCGACGAAAGTCTGGGCTGGCTGCTGGCCGTGCCCAACCGGCACGAGCTCGTCTGGCACACCATTCGCGACGAGCAGGCAGTTTCCGCCTGGGTGGGCATGACCCTGTTCGCACCGATGGCCCACGCCGACTCACCGGGACCGTTGTCGCCGCACGTCTTCTGGTGGTCCGGCGAGGGCTACCGCCAGGTGACGAGCTACACCGAGGACGGCCGCATCACCGGAGTCCTCGACCGCCAGCTCCTGGAACGGCTGGAAAAAGTGGCCTGAGCCCTAGAAGTTGGGGCGCAGCGGCATGTGGGCGTTCTCGCCGTCGAGCTTGACGCCGAGGATCTGATGCAGCTCGATCTCGTCGCGCTCGAAGTTGAGCCGGGAGCCGGCGAGGTAGAGCTGCCAGACCCTGGCCCTGGCCTCGCCCACCTCGGCGGCAGCCTCGGCCCAGTTGGCCTCGAGGTTGAGTCCCCAGGCGGCACAGGTCATCCCGTAGTGCTCGCGCAGGTTTTCGAGGTGGCGCACCTCGAAGCCGGCGTCCTGCATGTGCGTCGCCAGCGGGCCAGCTGCTGACAGCTCGCCGTCCGGGAACACGTAGCGGTCGATGAAGCCACCCTTGTCGATCGCCGGGTCGGTCGAGCGCGGCCGGGTGATGCAGTGGTTCAGGAAACGCCCGCCGGGCTTGACCTTTTCGTGGATGGAGGCGAAGTACGCAGGCATCTGCGCCCGGCCGATGTGCTCGGCGAGCCCGATGGCGCTGACAGCGTCGAACCCGGACTCGTCGACCTTGCGGTAGTCGAGGAAGCGCACCTCGGCGAGGTCGGACAGACCCTCGTCCGCGATGCGCTTCTGCGCGTACTCCGCCTGCGCCTGCGACAAAGTGACGCCGAGCGCCTTGACGCCGTACTCCTTGGCCGCGTGACGCACCATCCCGCCCCAGCCGCACCCGACGTCGAGCAGCCGCATCCCCGAGGTGAGGCCGAGCTTGCGCGCCACCAGGTCGTGCTTGGCCCACTGAGCCTCTTCGAGCGTTGACTCCGCGGTCGGGTAAACGGCGCAGGTGTAGGCCATCGACGGTCCGAGGACCAGCTCGTAAAACCGGTTGGACACGTTGTAGTGATGGGCGATCGCCTGCGCGTCGCGGGCTTGCGAGTGTCGGCGTCCACTCATCCGCGCCTCTTCAGCCGGCCGCGGAGCGCGCTTGATGGCGAGGGGACCGAGCTTGCGGGCCAGGTCGAGCTTGGCGCCCAGGCCCATGTCCGACACCGACAGCCTGGTGAAGATCCGCATGGCTTGGTAGACGTCGCCGTGCAGCTGCAGCCCGCCGGTGATGTAGGCACGGGCAAATCCCAGCGAACCGGGGGCGGAGGCGAGGTAGGTCACGGCCTGCGGACTGACCACCTCAACCCGGATCTCGGCGTCGGCGGGGCCAGCCGAGCTGCCGTCGTAAGCCGTGAACCGCACCGGGGCACCCTCGCCCGCAATCCGGTAGAAGACGTCCGCCACCTGGGTCGCCATAGATCAACCGCCTCCAACGCATTTTGTGTACAGGTCGAGCAGACGGCCTGCCGGGTCGTACTTGTTCTTCACCGGCCAGTAGGCGTCCGCAGGGTAACGCTGCCAGAAGTCGTCCTCGGTGTAAAAGGCCGTGCTGTACAAGGACTTGTGTCCGCCGAGCTGGTCGACCAGAGCTTCGACCTTGCGGTTGACGTCACCCTCGGTCTCGCCCTCGGCCAAGGCTGTCGAGGACCAGAAGCCGACGTTGACGTAGAGGACGTGCGGCTTCATCGGGTAGAGCGGCCAGGTGCGGTCGCCCGCCAGTCGTACGGGACAGACCCACACCGGCTCGATGCCCGTGATCTCGTCCAGCTGACGCAGCATCTCGGGCAGCCGCTCGACCGGGATCTCAATGTCCTGAACGACATTTTCCCGCGGCGGTCGGCCGGCCCTGGCATCGAGCCGGGCACTGATGTTCCAGCGCCGCTCCAAAGCAATGATCTTCCAGTAGAACGAGCTGCGGCGGAACCGGGCCGGCCAGACCTTGCGAGCCCACTTGTTCTGGGCGCCAAAGGCGCGGGAGCACCAGAACCAGTCGGTGTCCCAACGCCACAAGTAGTCGTGGGTGGTCAGGTAGTCCTCGCGCCGACCTTGCAGCGACCGGTAGAAAATCTTCTGGCCAGCGTAGGAGTTGACGTAGGGCGCGGTCTCCACGAAACGACCCAGGGTGAGGTAGGACTCCTCCTCGCGGAACCACACCCCGTCCACGAAGTCGACGGCCTCCCCGTCATAGCTGCCGTCGCAGGCTTCGACCACGGCGGCCGTCAAGGCCTCGACGGAGGCGAAGGGGACGTGTCGCAGGCGCACGTACGGCGTCACCGGCACGAGCGAGATCGTCAGCCGCAGCGCGTAACCCACGGTCCCGTACGAGTTGGGGAACGTCGCGAACAGGTCGGCGTGCTCGTTGTCCGGAGTCGCGTGCACGACCTCGCCTGCGCCGGTCAGGATGTCCAGGTCGAGGACAGACTCGTGGGGGAGCCCCGAGCGCCAGGACGACGCCTCGATGCCCAGGCCGGTGACCGCCCCACCGAGGGTGATCGTCGCCAGCTGGGGCACGACCTCGGGCATCAGCCCGTACGGAAGGGTCGCGGCGACGAGGTCCTCGTACGACGTCATGCCACCAACGCTTGCCGTGCGGCCCTCGACATCGACGGAGAGCACCTGGCGGAACGGGGAAGCGTCGAGCCAGACGCCGGTATGCGGCTTGCGGGAGCGGAACAAGTTGGACGTCTTCTTGGCCAGCCGGATCTTGCTGGTCGGGTCGGACTCTGCCAGCGTGGCCACGGCGGCGTCGACAGCCGCGTCGTAGACCGCACGGCGCTGCGCAGCGGCGGGATCGTCGGTGCGAGGCGCAGCACCCTCCACGGACAGCGCGCTCACCCGGCAGACCTCATGAGGACATTCTATGGGTCGATCAACCGGCCTTCGCCAGCACCGCCAGGAGTCGATTCAGCGGAGTGTCGAGACCCCAGCGAGCCGACAGCTCGACCAGCGTCGCCGGATCGGCCGGTCCGCTCGGCAGCCGGTCATCGAAGTCCGCGGGTACGGGCAGGTCGCACACGACGGCGACGACGGGACGTGCGGACACGAGATAGTCCCTCGCGGCGACCAGCTTGGCTCGCACGGACGGCGAGAGCCCGCCGTCTGCCGGTTGCTCGAGCGCCACCAGCAAGGCGTCGATCGTGCCGTAGCGGGCCAGAATGCCGGCTGCTGTCTTGTCGCCGACGCCCGGAACCCCGGGCAGTCCATCACTGGGATCGCCTCGTAGCAAAGCAAAGTCGGCGTAGGAGCGGCCTGGGATCCCGTACCGTGCGGTCACCTCGGACTCGTCGACCACCGGCAGGTCGCGCATGCCCTTGGCGGTGTAGAGCACGTGCACCGGCTTGTCGTCGCGAACCAGCTGGAACAGGTCGCGGTCACCGGTGACGATGTCGACCGGGCCCTGGTGGCGTACGGCCAGCGTGCCGATCACGTCATCGGCCTCGTGCCCCGCGACGCCGAGGATCGGGAGTCCCACGGCCTCCAGCGCAGCGGTGAGGATCGGCACCTGGGGGCTCAGGGTGTCGGGTACCTCCTCGCCGCCGGCGGGGGCGACCCGGTGCGCCTTGTACGACGGGACAGCTGCCACCCGGAAGGCCGGCCGCCAGTCGTAGTCCATGCACGCGACCAGCCGGTCCGGGTGGTACTTGCCGACCAGCATCGACACCATGTCCAGGAAGCCGCGGACGGCGTTGATCGGCGTCCCGTCCGGCGCGACCATCGTCTCGGGGACGCCGTAGAACGCTCGGAAGTACATCGATGCGCTGTCCAGCAGCATCAGGGTGTCGGCCACGAGGGACAGCCTGCCAGATCCGGGCGGGGATAGGCTCGGGGGCGTGCCCTCGACGACGGAGCTCTTCCCCCCGGACCGCTTGCGCCTGGCCGCGGCAGCCGCCGCGACGCACGGGGTCGATGCCCTGCTGCTGACACCGGGGGCGGACCTTCGCTACCTCACGGGGTACGACGCGCTGCCGCTGGAACGCCTGACCTGCCTCGTACTCCCGGCTTCGGGGGACCCCACCCTGGTGGTGCCCCTGCTCGAGCGACCTGCGGCGCTGGCCTCTCCGGCGGGCCGGCTCGGCATCGAGGTCATCGGCTGGGCCGAGACCGAGGACCCGTACGCCGTCGTCTCCCGGCTGCTGCACGAGGCGCTCGGCACGATGCCGGACAGCGTCGGTCTTGGGAACCGGATGTGGGCCGAGCAGGTGCTGCGGCTGCGTACCGTGATGCCGGGCGCGGACCAGGGCCTGGCCGGCGAGGTCCTGCGGGGGCTGCGCATGACCAAGTCCGCCGCCGAGATCGAGGCCCTGCGCGAAGCGGCGGAGGCGATCGACAGAGTGCACGCCCGGATGGGGGAGTGGCTGAGGGTCGGGCGAACCGAGCGCGAGGTCGGCCGGGACATCGCGGAGGCGATCGTGGCCGAGGGTCACCAGCAGGTGAACTTCGTGATCGTCGGCTCGGGGCCCAACGGCGCCAGCCCGCACCACGACACCGGCGACCGGGTCATCGAGAGCGGCGACCCGGTCGTCGTCGACATCGGCGGTGCCACCAGGGACGGCTACTGCTCCGACAGCACCAGGGTCTACACCGTCGGCCGGCCTCCGGCGGAGTTCCTCGCCTACTACGAGGTGCTCCTCGCCGCCCAGGTCGCAGCGTGCGAGGCCGTACGGCCGGGGGTCACGCCCGAGAGCGTGGACGCCGCGGCACGCGACCTCATCGGGGACGCCGGCTTCGGCGACCTCTTCGTCCACCGGACCGGCCACGGCATCGGGTTGGAGGAGCACGAGGAGCCGTACATCGTGGCGGGCAACCGTGAGCCGCTCGCGGCCGGCGCTTGCTTCTCGATCGAGCCCGGCATCTACCTGCCCGGAAAGCACGGTGCCCGCATCGAGGACATCGTCGTGGTGACCGGCGACGGCGTGGAACGGCTCAACGTGCTCAGCCGAGAGCTGGTCCGGCTACCCGGCTGACCGCCGACTAGGCCTCGGTGTTCTCCCCGTCGGTGTCGTAGGTCTCCGCCCGGACTCCTGCCTCCACGTCCGCGACAGCAGCCGCGAGCGCCGCCCGCCGTTCGGGGCTGTCGGGGGCCGACACGTCGCTGATCGTCGGGTCGATGTCACTGGGCTCTGTCATCGCGGATCCTCTCGCCGGACGGTGTCGGGACGTTCCTGTCCAGTACAGCGCACTTCACCCCTCGGCGCCGCCACGGGACACGACCGAACCAAATCTCGGCCCGCCACGCCAAGCCGGACTAGATTGCGGTGCATGGAGGACATTGACCGGGAGATCGTGCGGTTGCTTGCCACTGACGGCCGGATGAGTTTCACCGACCTGGGCAGGGCGACCGGGCTGTCGGTGTCGGCCGTCCATCAACGGGTCCGCCGGCTCGAGCAGCGCGGCGTTCTCGGCGGCTACTCCGCGCGGATCGACCCGGAGGCCGTCGGCCTGCCGCTGACCGCTTTCGTCTCGATCACCCCCATCGACCCGGCTGCTCCCGATGACGCCCCGGAGCGCCTGATCCACCTCGAACCGATCGAGGCCTGCCACTCCGTTGCTGGCCGCGAGAGCTACATCCTCAAGGTACGGGTGGCCACCCCGGCGGCGTTGGAGCTGCTGCTCCAGCAGATCCGGGCCGCTGCCAACGTCTCGACCCAGACCACGATCGTCCTGAGCACCCCGTTCGAGGGCCGTCCGCCCCAGCTGTGACGGCGGGCAGATCCGGCTCGCCGGCACAGGTGAACCCCTTCTTGACCCACCAGTCACAGGCCCTTGATCAACAATGGCATCAACCTCTACCTCACCTTGAGGGTAGGGACCCCGGGACTGATGTTGTGAATGGGAAATTCGGTCCCATTCGTCCAGTCGACGCGCCGGTGCTGAGGTGAATTCTCGGAAACTTCCGAGCACCCGAGCGGGGCTGTGACCTGCACTTATAGGCCATCAGTGCAGGTCAGCGGGGTGTTGACAGCCACCCGGGCGAGACCGGTAGTTTTCCTCCCGTCCACCCGGAAGACGTCCCGACGTAGTGCTCCCCGTCCCCGTCGCACAGCTGGTCCACGAGATGTTCGGTCCCCTGACCACAACATCCCGGGTGCCAGGGCCAGTGATGCGCGTGCGGACGACCGGAGCCTGTGCTCGAGGCGGCGGTGCGGCGAGTCCGGGAGGGGCCCGGGCGCCCTATAGACAACGACGTCAGGCTGGCAGCCGGCTGGCCTGACCTCGGTCCGAAGGGCGACCGGGCCCGCTTCCCCGGCTACGATCAGGCGGTGACAGCCGCTACTGCCCCCGATGCTTCCCCGGCGAACGCCGCTGGTCCGGGGGACACCGATCCGGCCCTGGCGAGCCCCTCAACGCGCGGCTCCCTGCTACGGAGCAGCGCCGTCGCCGTGCTGGCGGGGGTCGCTGGCTTCCTGGCCTTCCCCCCGGTCGGCTTCTGGCCGGCCGCCATCGTCTCCATCGCAGCCCTCACCCTGCTGTGCCGGCACGAGTCCAAGCGTCGAGTCTTCTGCCTGGGTGCGTTGTACGGACTGGCGTTCTTCCTGCCGCTGCTGACCTGGATCCGCACCATCGGCGACGACGCATGGGTCCTGCTGTCCGTGGTGCTGGCCCTCGAGTACGGGCTGGTCGCACTGGGCCTCAGGCTGGTGTCCCGGCTGCCGGGCTGGCCGCTCTGGAGCGCCGGAGTGTGGGTCCTTGCGGAGGCGCTGCGGGGTCGGTTCCCGCTCGGGGGGTTCACCTGGGGGCGCTGGGCGTTCTCCCAGTCCGACAGTCCGACCCTGCACCTCGCCGCATGGGGCGGGGCGGCCCTGGTCAGCTTTGCGGTGGCCCTGTGCGGGTCGCTGCTCGCCGCGGCCGTGCTCACGACCGCTCGCACCCGGGCCGAGGCCGGCGGCTCCCGCAGGCCGCTCGCGCTGGCGGCCGGGGCCCTGCTCGCGATCCTCGCCATCGTGGCCGTGCCGCTGGCGATCGGCCTGCCGACGCACGGGCAGACCGCACACGGCCCTGCCTCGGTGACCGCGGCCCTGGTCCAGGGCAACGTGCCCCGGCTCGGGCTCGACCTCAACGCCCAGCGCGGCGCTGTCACTGCCAACCACGCCTCAGCCACCGAGCGCCTCGGCCGCGAGGTCGCAGCCGGTCGCGTGCCCAAGCCCGACGTCGTCATCTGGCCGGAGAACGCCACCGACGTCGACCCACGGGCCGACGCGCAGGTGCATGCCGCGGTCACCGAAGCGGTCGCCGCCGTCGACGTACCCGTGCTGGTGGGAGCGGTGCTCAACGGGCCGGGGCCCAAGCACGTCTCCAACGCCGGCGTGGTGTGGGACCCCGTCACCGGACCAGGCCAGATGTACGTCAAGCGCCACCTGGTTCCGTTCGGTGAGTACATCCCGCTGCGCGGCGAGCTGGGCGGCCTGCTGGCGAGGCTCCGCGAGATCCCGTACGACTTCGCACCCGGCCACGGCAACGGGGTCCTGCAGCTCGGGCCGGCCACGATCGGCGACGTCATCTGCTACGAGGTGGCCTACGACGGGCTGGTCCGCAGCAGCGTCGACGGTGGCGCGCGGGTCCTTGTCGTCCAGACCAACAACGCGACCTACGGCAGGAGCGAGACCTCTCAGCAGCTGGCGATGGCCAGGCTGCGTGCCGTGGAGCACGGTCGGGCGGTCCTGGTGGCCGCGACGAGCGGCATCAGCGCAGTCGTAGCCCCGGACGGTAGGGTTGTCGCCAGTTCGAAAATCTTCACCCAGACGGTTCTCGTCGACCGGGTTCCCCTGCGCGACAGCCTGACCCTTGCCGACCGACTTGGCGCGGCCCCCGAGTGGGCGCTTGCCCTGCTCGGCGCTGTGGGCTGTGTCGTCGCCGTGGTCATCGGGCGGCGCTCTAGGAGGAACAGCACGTGACCGCAAGCGACCCGGGCACCGCAGGGATCGGCCGCATCCTGGTCGTCGTGCCGACGTACAACGAGCGCGACAACCTGGCGGTGATCGCCGGCCGGCTGCGTGCCGCCGTGCCCGAGGCCGACCTGCTCGTCGTCGACGACGCCAGCCCCGACGGCACCGGTGAGATCGCCGACACGCTGGTGGCCGGCGACAGCCAGATCCACGTCCTGCACCGCAACGCCAAGGCCGGCCTCGGCCCCGCCTACCGGGCCGGCTTCGCGTGGGCGCTGAGCCAGGGCTACGACGTGGCCTGTCAGATGGACGCTGACGGCTCGCACGCACCCGAGCAGCTTCCGCTGCTGCTGGCGGCGCTGGCGGACGCCGACGTCGTGCTGGGGGCGCGGTGGGTCGACGGCGGCAAGGTGGAGAACTGGCCGGCCTCCCGCAAGGTGCTCTCGGTCGGCGGCAACGCCTATGTCCGGCTGCTGCTCGGACTGCCGATGCACGACTGCACCGGCGGGTTCCGTGCCTACCGACGGGTGGTCCTGGAAGGGGTCAAGCTCGACGAGGTGGCCTCGCAGGGCTACTGCTTCCAGGTCGACCTGGCCCTGCGCGCCTTTCGAGCAGGCTTCCACATCGTCGAGGTGCCGATCACGTTCGTGGAGCGCGTACGAGGCGAGTCCAAGATGAGCCGATCCATCGTGTTCGAGTCGCTGTGGCGCGTGACCGCCTGGGGCATCACGTCGCTGCCGACCCGGTGGAAGAGCAAGCCGGTCAACCCGCAGTCGGTCCTGGCCGAGCGCTGACATGCTCGGCTGGTTGCTGCTGGCGCTGATCGCCATCCCGATCCTGGAGATCTACGTGATCATCCAGGTCGGCAGCGTGATCGGGCCGTGGTGGACGATCTTCGCCCTGATCGCCGAGACGCTGCTCGGGGTGTGGCTAGTACGGCGAGAGGGACGCCGCACCTGGCGACGGCTGGTCGAACAGCTGGGCGCGGGGGAGACGCCGACCAAGTCAGCCGCCAACGGCGCCGTGATCCTGCTGGGCGGAATTCTGCTGGTGATTCCCGGCTTCGTGACCGACGCGATCGGGTTCCTGTGCGTCATCCCGTTCACCAGGGCGCCGATCCGTAAGGCGCTGATCGCCTACATCAGCCGCAGGTCCACCGGCCTGCTGGTAGTGGGGCAGCCACCGGCCGGGTTCACCCCCGATGACGGTCGCGGCAGCAGCAATGCCGGGCACACAGTGATCGAGGGCCATCTCGCGGATCCGTCGGACCCGAAAACCTGACGCGTCAGGCGCTCTTGAGGCCCTGACGGTCGTGCAGCACCTGCAGGCGCTCGGCCAGCACCTCTTCGAGGTCGGGCAGCGTGCGGCGCTCGAGCAACATGTCCCAGTGGGTGCGAGCCGGCTTGATCTTCTTCGGCTCGGGCAGCTCACCGTGGACCAGGATCGCGGGCTCGCCGCACACCTTGCAGTCCCAGGAGCGCGGGATCTCGGCCTCGTCCGAGAACGGCACGCTGAAGCGGTGATTCTGCGGACAGGCAAATTCGATGACCTGGCGCGGCGCCAGCTCTGCGTTGCGGTCGGTCTCGTAGCTGACGGCGCCCAGACGGCTGCCGCGTAACACACGCTCGGCCATGACGGGGCCTCCTCGGGCGGGACGGACGATACGCAGAGATGAACGGTCGGTGCGGGGGAAAGATTCCCCTAACTGTTCTCGTCCAACCACACAGCGCAGTTGACGTGCGTACGGAGCAATCACAAGGCCCGAAAGTCAAGTGTGACGCGCCCGGGGGTGGACACAATCCCCGGATCCTGTTTGGCTCGTCGGTGCTGCCACCCCTACCCGTGGCCTAAGGTCTCGTGCCTTTTGTGCCGAGTCTGATCTTGACTGCGGGGGCCGATCGAGTCATACCGGCCGAAATCGGGACGGCTCACGGGCAGCGGAGGAAAATGTGCGGTACGGCATCGCAGTAGGTGAACGGGTCCATCGAGCAGGCTTGCTCGCGACCCTTCGCGCAGCAGCAGTCGGCACCACCCTGGCTGTCACGGTGGCCGGAGTCGGCACTGCCGCCGCCAGCGGTTCCTCCAGCACCACCGGTCTTATCACATCCGTCACCACCAAAGCGCCCGACGCGGCCGCAGCCGCCGTTCTGGCTGCCGCTCGTACTCACCTCGGTCAGAAGTACGTGTACGGCGCCGTCGGCCCCAAGACCTTCGACTGCTCCGGCTTCACGTCCACGCTGTGGCGCACCATCGGTGGCGTCTCCTCGATCCCGCGCACCGCTCACGAGCAGCAGGCGTGGGCCATCCCGGTGCCAGCCTCCCAGGTGCTGCCGGGCGACCTTTACTTCCTGGGCGTGCCGGCCTCGCACGTCGGCATCGTCGTCGGCGGCGGCCTGGTGCTGGACGCCTCCGCCTCTCACGGCAAGGTCGTTCTCCGCAAGCTGTGGACCAACGTCGGCATCACCTTCGGCCGGGTTCCCCGTGCGACCGCGGTCAAGGTGACCGGTCCGCCGCTCAAGCCGCCGACGGCCCCGCCGCCGAGCACGGCTCCCGGCGCGCCCACCACACCCCCCGACACACCGCCGACGACCAGCCCCACCACTCCGACGACGCCCGCCGTGGCCAGCACCGGCAAGCTGGTCAGCCTGGCAGCCAAGCAGCTCATCGGCGCTCGCTTCCAAGCCGGTGGCAACGGACCGGCCTACGACGACGGCGACCTGGTGGCCGCAGCGTGGCACAAGGCCAGTGGGGGAGTGCTGCCCCTCGACCGCAACATGCTGGCCGCCCGAGCCAAGCCGGTCCCCGCCACCAAGCTGGCCCTGGGTGACCTCGTCATCTACGGCACTGCCAAGGTCTGGCACGTCGGCATCTACGTCGGCAAGGGCGAAATGGTCGACGCGTCGAAACTCAACGGCAAGGTGGTCCACCGAAAGGTGTTCGCTTCAGCTGACCTGCACTACGGCCGCCTTCGCTGATCCGGCGTAGTTTCTTGCTGGACCAACGTGCGGGAACCAACCAGCCCGACGAAGACGTTGCTCTCAGGCAGATCCTCGCGGAAGGGCCAGCGTGGCGAGCAACCCGTACGACGGCATGAGCGTGCCGATGGGTGACGTCCCACCGCCACCGGCGCCTCCCGTCGCACCACCAGCCCCCGTGCCCTACGAGCCGTGGCTGCAGCAGGTGCCGTACGAGCCGTGGACCCAGCAGCAGCAGCCGCCGGTCACCGCAGCACCCCCCGGCATGCGCTCACGCTGGCAGAAGGCCAGCACGGTGGGCGCCGCAGGCCTCGCCGCCTTCTGGAAGTTCAAGGTCCTCGCGCTCCTGCTCAAGCTGAAGTTCCTGACCTTCGCCGGGTCGATGATGATCTCCTTCGCCGCCTATGCGCTGTTCTACGGCTGGACGTTCGGGCTCGGACTGGTGGCCCTGCTGGCGGTGCACGAGTTCGGCCACGTGATCATGCTGAGGGCCCGAGGGGTCAAGACCACCATGCCGGTGTTCGTGCCCATGCTCGGGGCCTTCGTCAAAGGGGCGCCGACGACCGTCTACAACTCGGCCCTGGGCAGCCTGGCCGGCCCGGGGCTGGGCGCGGTTGGCGCGTTCGTGGCCTGGGAGATCTGGAACCAGGGCGGCCCCGAGGTCTACCGAGCCCTGGGCGCCTTCGGCTTCTTCATGAACCTGTTCAACCTGGTGCCGATCCCATTCCTCGACGGTGGGCACGTCCTGACCGCGCTGACCGGTAAGTTGAGCAACGGCAAAGGCTCCGCCCGGATGTACGGACTGTCCAAGAACCAGCGCATCCTGGTGTGGGGCCTCTACCTCGGGCTGATCCTGGTGCTGGCCGTGGCCACCAAGTCCACCTATTTCCACCGCAACCTCAGCTGACGGCCGGCAGCCAGCTCCCGGAAAGGTGAGTGGTCATGACGTCAACGGACATCGAGGCGGCCGCAGCGCTCCGGATCCGGGGGGAACGGCTGATTGCCGCCACCTTCGACGAGCGTTCTGAACGCGGCCGGGCCGCTCGACGAGAGACCCCGAGGCGCAGTCCCAGCAGCTGGGCGCCCGCGGCGGACCGGGTGGACCCGATCGGGCTGCTCGAGGAGCAAGCAGCCGAGCGCGTGCCCGAGCTCGTACCGATCCGGTACGGCCGCATGCTGATCTCGCCGTTCACCTTCTACCGCGGCGCGGCCGCCATCATGGCCGCCGATCTCGCCGGCTCACCCAGCTCGGGCATCCAGGTCCAGCTCTGCGGCGACGCCCACCTGTCCAACTTCGGCGTCTTCGGCACGCCCGAACGCGACATGATCTTCGACATCAACGACTTCGACGAGACGCTGCCGGGCCCGTGGGAGTGGGACGTGCTGCGGCTGGCGGCCAGCTTCGAGGTGTGCGGCCGCTACCGCGGCTTCACCCCGCAGGAGTGCCGTGACCTCGCGACCAACGCGGTGTCCGGCTACCGCGACCGGATGCGGATCTCCGCCGGGATGCCCGTACTCCAGGCCTGGTACGACCGTCTCGACGCTGACACGATCCTGGACTGGGTGAGGGCGAAGAAGAACGACAAGCTGGCCGGTACCAAAGAGGTGCAGCGCACCGACCGCAACATTGCCAAGGCGCGCACCAGGGACAGCATGCGGGCGTTCTCCCGGCTGGTTGAGGACGTCAACGGGCAGCTGCGGTTCAAGCCCGACCCGCCGCTCATCGTGCCGATCGAGGACCTGCTCCCCGAGGGGGGCACCCGGGACGCGTTCGAGGCCGGGATGCTCGGTCTGCTCGACCAGTACCAGCAGACCCTGAACCACCATCACCACCCCCTGGAGGAGTACCGGTTCGTGCACATGGCCCGCAAGGTGGTCGGCGTCGGCAGCGTCGGGACCAGGGCGTGGATCCTGCTGTTCATCGGACGCAACGAGGGCGATCCACTGATCCTGCAGGCAAAGGAGGCGCAGGCCTCGGTGCTCGAGCGCTACCTGAAGCCGAGCGTCTTCGGCCACCACGGGGAGCGGGTCGTACGAGGGCAGCGGGTCATGCAGTCGGCGAGCGACATCTTCCTGGGCTGGCAGCGGGTCACCGGTATCGACGGCCAGGAGCGCGACTTCTACGTGCGCCAGCTGCACGACTGGAAGGGTTCGGTCAACGTGGAGACCCTCCGGGTCCCGGGAGCGACGCTGTACGCGAGGGTCTGCGGGCAGACCCTGGCCAGGGCGCACGCCCGGTCCGGTGACCGGGTGGCGATCGCGTCCTACCTGGGCAAGAACGACGTCTTCGATCAGGCAGTGGCCGACTTCGCTGCCGCCTACGCCGATCAGAACGAGCAGGACTTCGAAGCGTTCACGGCGGCCGTTGACTCCGGCCGACTCGAAGCCGTGACCGGGTTGTAGTCCAGGGTCTCCCGCGTGGTCAGCGGCTGAACTGCCAGTGCAGCGTCTTGTCGTCCGGCAGGACGACTACCGAACCTCTGCCCGGTTTCCACCCATCGCTGAGCAGGAAGAGCCGGCCGCCCGAGCTCACCAGCAGCCGTAGCCCTGTGGTGCGATAGCGCACGCTGCCGGCGCCGCCTTGGACCGGCAGCGACACGGCGGTCTCGGCGACACCGTTGGCCTGGACGCCCAGTGGTTCCGGGCTGGTGACGACGACGCGTGGGAGACGGTCGACGGTGTCGGCGATGCGCTGGGCGTAGCCGTTGCCAACCACGGTGGCGTACGAGGAGAGCTCCCAGAAGAACGCAAGCGCGACGATCCCGCCGATCAGCACCGCTCGCGTCGCCTTCTGGAGGTCCGCTGGCCGCACCGCCTTTTCCTCACCTGCTACACGGATCAGATAGCTGCCGTACGCAGCAACGGCCGTGCCGCCGGCGAGCGCCAGCGGGATCACCAAGGGCCAACGGTCGGGCAGACGCCAGCCGACGATGAGCGCTGCGACCGCGACGACCAGACCCACTGCCAGGCAGGCAATCCCGGCACGATGGAGTACGCGCAGCCGCTCGGCGTCCGTGCCGTACTCCGTCAGCCGGCGGTGCACGGTCAGCCAGGCAAGGCCGACGCCGCACAGCGTGAGCAGCGGCAGGTAGAGGGTGGAAACGCTGCGCAGAACGTAGTCCTGGGTGGAGTAGCCGAACATGCTGACGTCGATGCCCATCGCCTTTGACTGTGCATTGGCTCTGGCCCAGCCGAAGTAGATCAGCAGAGCGGTCACGATCGTCAGCGGCGGGCCGACTTTGGACACGACGTTGAGCAGTGATGCCGCCGACCAGGTCAGCGGTTCGGCGGACGGTGTGCCCGGCGGCTGGTCCTGCGGCGCCTCGGCGCTCACGAGGGTCCAGCCGAGGCGGGCGCTGAGGCGCTGAGTGGCGGCGTGCTGGCGGCCGGTGTGCTCGTCGTTGTCGGCCCAGCAGCCGTGTAGGCGAACGTGACCGGCGCGACGAGCTCGCCGGCCCTGTTGCGCAGCCGGATCTTCGCCACGAAAGCATGCGACGCCGGCGGGACCTCCACTCGTACCGTAGCGAGCGAGTGCTCGGAGCTGAAGGAATAGCCGTCGTTCACCAGCTTTGCCGGGGCGCCGCCGATCAGTACCACAGGAGTGCTAGTGAGACCGTGTCCCTGGATCGCCAGGAACGTGCCGCCCGCAACTGGACCTTGGAGCGGACCGGGGATCGCGTTGCCGGCGTCGTCGACCACCGAGACGGCCGTTATCCCGAACCCGCAAGCCGTTGCTCGCCCGGCCTGCGGCGGAGAGACCTTGACCTGCTGTCCCGGATGCGAGCTGTGCCAGGCCAGCGCCCGCTGGAGCAACGCGATCGCTGGCAGGCGCAGGCACTTGGCGTCCTGCTCGTCGAGCGGCGCTGCCGCAAACTTCTGTGCTGCCGCCTGCGCGACGGTCCACTGGCCGGTATCGCCCGCAGCGGCTGCGCAGACCGCGGCGAGTCCCACCCAGAGCTCCTGGTTGTCCTGCTGCTGCGTGGCCTGTGTGGCCATGCCAGCACAGTCGCGGTTCTCGAGCGACTGGTAGATCGGTCCCGGCGGCGGATCGCCCGGATCTGCCGGGCCGAAAGGCACCCAGCCCAGCTCCGATCCCGAGCCACCGCCACCATGAGAGGCCGTGGTCTGGTGGGCCGGGCGGCTCGTACGGGTCGAGCCGGCAGGCCCGCTGGTCGTCGGGGGTGCAGTGGCGGCCATGGACGATCCGGCCGAAGTTGCATCGGCCGAGGTGGAACCGGCGGACGACGCACCAGCCGAAGACGCGCCGCCGCAGCCCGAGAGCATGAAAGCGCTGGAGGCAAGCAGGAGTACGGCCGGGGCCAACCGCACGCTCGCACGAGCGCTCCCGCTCATCAGCAGCACCTGCCCCCGACAGTGAACGCAGGCTGCTCGTCTGCGTACCGGAACGGTACGCCCGGATCCGGACGCGGGATAGCGCCTCATTCGAGCGACACGTGGCACGATCTGTTGGGTGACCAGCACCCCGTCCGCCGAGCAGCGACTGCGCGATCTTGCCCGGCTCCGCAGCGTCCGCGACCGGATGGACCGGGAGTACGCGCAGCCGCTGAACGTCGAGGAGCTCGCCCGCGGGGCGCACATGTCCGCCGGGCACCTGAGCCGCGAGTTCCGGCTCGCGTACGGCGAGTCGCCGTACGCCTATCTGATGACGCGGCGGATCGAACGCGCGATGGCGCTGCTGCGCCGGGGGGACCTGAGCGTCACCGAGGTCTGCTTCACCGTTGGTTGCTCATCGCTCGGCACCTTCAGCACCCGCTTCACGGAGCTGGTCGGCGTACCCCCGAGCACCTATCGCGAGGAGTCTGCCAGGGCGACAGCTGGGATGCCGTCGTGCGTGGCCCGACAGGTCACCAGACCGATCAGGAATCGAGAAGCACAGGAGTCACAGCCGCGACTAGCCTGACCGTCATGGACATCACCATCAACGCCAGCTTCCTTCCGCACACCGACCCGGAGGCCTCCCTGGCCTTCTACCGCGACGCCCTCGGCTTCGAGGTGCGCAACGACGTCGGCTACAACGGGCTGCACTGGATCACCGTCGGTCCGGTCGGCCAGCCGGCCACGTCGATCGTGCTCTACCCGCCGCAGGCGAGCCCCGGAGTCACCGACGACGAGCGACGCACGATCGCCGAGATGATGGCCAAGGGCACGTTCGCCCAGCTGCTGCTGGCCACCCACGACCTCGACGGCGCCTTCGAGCGTCTGCAGGCCCTCGACGTCGACATCGTCCAGGAACCGACCGACCAGCCGTACGGGGTACGCGACTGCGCGTTGCGTGACCCGGCGGGCAACATGATCCGGCTGCAGCAGCTGACCTGAGCTCCATCATCGAAAGGGTTTGCGCCATGAAGACGATGACGTGCAAGCAGCTGGGCGGGCCGTGTGACCTGCAGCTGCACGGGGACAACGCCAACGACGTGATCAAGGCACAGGACCAGCACCTCAAGGATGCCGTGGCCGCAGGCGATGCTTCTCACGAGAGCGCACTGCACGACATGAAGGGCCGGTGGAAGAACCCGCTGGCCGGCATGGGGTGGTACCGCAAGGCCAAGCGCGACTTCGCGGCTCTGCCCGAAGCCTGATGGTGGCTTCGCAGTCGACCCGCACGTGGCCGACGGTCATGACCTGATCCGGGTCAGCGGCGCTCGGGTGAACAACCTCAAGGACGTCAGCGTCGAAATCCCGAAGCGCCGGCTGACGGCCTTCACCGGGGTGTCGGGCTCGGGCAAGAGCTCGCTGGTGTTCGGCACGATCGCGGCCGAGTCACAGCGGATGATCAACGAGACCTACAGCTCGTTCATCCAGGGTTTCATGCCCAACCTGGCCCGTCCCGACGTCGACGTCCTGGATGGGCTGACGACCGCGATCATCGTCGACCAGGAGCGGATGGGCGCCGATGCCCGTTCCACTGTCGGCACCGCGACCGACGCCAACGCGATGCTTCGCATCCTGTTCAGCCGGCTCGGCCAGCCGCACATCGGTTCACCGCAGGCATTCTCGTTCAACGTCGCCTCCGTGAGCGGAGCCGGCGCCGTCACCGTCGAACGCGGTGGCAGCACGACCAAGGAGCGGCGGAGCTTCAGCATCACGGGTGGCATGTGCCCGCGCTGCGAGGGTCGCGGTTCGGTCACCGACTTCGACCTGACCGCGTTGTACGACGACAGCAAGTCGCTGAACGAGGGCGCGCTGACGATCCCCGGCTACAGCGTCGACGGCTGGTACGGCCGCATCTTCAAGGGTTGTGGCTTCTTCGACCCCGACAAGCCGATCCGCGACTTCACCAAGCGCGAGCTGCACGACCTGCTGTACAAGGCGCCGACCAAGATCAAGGTCGAGGGCATCAACCTGACGTACGAGGGGCTGATCCCGCGGATCCAGAAGTCGATGCTGTCCAAGGACCGCGAGGCGATGCAGCCGCACATCGGTGCGTTCGTCGACCGGGCCATCACGTTCGGCGTCTGCCCCGACTGCGACGGCAGCCGGCTCAGCGCCGGAGCACGCTCATCGAAGATTGACGGTCACAGCATCGCTGACGCTGCCTCGATGCAGATCAGCGACCTGGCCGAATGGGTTGGCGGCCTCGAGGATCCGTCCGTTGCGCCGCTGCTGTTCAAGCTCGGGCAAACGCTCGACTCGTTCGTCGAAATTGGCCTCGGCTACCTCTCGCTCGAGCGTCCGTCGGGGACCCTGTCCGGCGGAGAAGCCCAGCGGGTCAAGATGATCCGCCACCTCGGCTCCTCGCTCACCGATGTCACGTACATCTTCGACGAGCCGTCGATCGGGCTGCACCCGCACGACATCCAGCGGATGAACGAGCTGCTGCTCAGGCTGCGGGACAAGGGAAACTCCGTGCTCGTGGTCGAGCACAAGCCCGAGACGATCGAGATCGCCGACCATGTGATCGACCTCGGGCCGGGTGCTGGTGCCGCCGGTGGCAACGTCGTCTTCCAGGGCAGCGTCGACGGACTGCGGGCCAGCGGCACCCTGACCGGCCGCCACCTCGACGACCGGGCGGCAGTCAAGGAGAAGGTGCGGACCGCGACCGGCGGACTCGAGATCCGCGGTGCCTCGACGAACAACCTGCGCGACGTCGACGTCGACATCCCGCTCGGAGTTCTCGTCGTCGTGACCGGCGTCTCCGGCTCCGGGAAGAGCTCGCTCATCCACGGGTCGATCCCGGCAAACGACGCCGTGGTGACGATCGACCAGGACGCGATCCGTGGCTCGCGACGCAGCAACCCGGCCACGTACACCGGTCTTCTCGACCCGATCCGCAAGGCGTTCGCCAAGACCAACGGTGTCAAGCCGGCCTTGTTCAGCGCCAACTCCGAGGGCGCATGCCCCACCTGCAACGGCGCCGGCGTCATCTACACCGACCTGGCGACCATGGCCGGGGTCGCCACGATCTGCGAGGAGTGCGAGGGGAAGCGGTTCCAGGCCGACGTTCTCGAGTACACCTTCGGCGGCAAGGACATCAGCGAGGTGCTCGCGATGTCGGTAGTCGAGGCCGGGACGTTGTTCGGCGCCGGTGACACGAAAGTGCCTGCAGCGCAAAGGATTCTGGCACGTCTGGCCGACGTCGGCCTGGGCTACCTGAGTCTCGGGCAACCGTTGCCGACCCTGTCCGGGGGAGAGCGGCAGCGGCTGAAGCTCGCGACTCACATGGCGGAGAAGGGCAACGTCTACATCCTCGACGAGCCCACGACCGGGCTGCACCTCGCCGACGTCGAGCAGCTGCTCGGCCTGCTCGACCGGCTGGTCGACTCGGGCAAGTCGGTGATCGTGATCGAGCACCACCAGGCGGTCATGGCGCACGCCGACTGGATCATCGACCTGGGTCCCGGTGCCGGCCACGACGGTGGCCTGATCGTGTTCGAGGGCACCCCAGCCGACCTGGTGGCCGAAAGGTCGACGCTGACCGGCCAGCACCTGGCCGACTACGTGAGCGGTTAGCCGGGAAGGAGGGCCGGCGTCCGAGGTCAGTCCTTGCGCCCGCTGACGGCGAGAGTCGCACCGATACCGATCATGGCCATCCCACCCATACCGCCAACGGCGGCCAGGCGACGCGGCGACCGAGCCAGCCAGTCCCGCGCGGTGCCGGCGACGACTGCCCACACGCTGTCGGAGACCAGGGCAATGGCAGGGAAGAGCACGCCCAGCACGAGCAGCTGAGTCGTCACGGATCCGGAGCCCCTGTCAACGAACTGGGGGAGCGCCGCGGCGAAGAACACGATGGTCTTGGGATTGGTCAGACCGACGACGAAGCCCTCGGCCAGCACTCGACGATCGCGGATCCTGCGGTGCTGCACAGCAACCGCTTCGGTCAGCGACCGGCGGTGCCGAATGGCCTGAGCTCCCAGAAAGATCAGGTAGGCCGCGCCGCCCAGCTTGATCGCGCTGTAGGCCTCGGAGGACCGTTGTACGAGGGCGCCGATCCCCACTGCCACGGCGAGCACCTGCACGTAGGCGCCGCACGCGTTGCCGACAACGGTGAGCAGCGCGCCTCGCTTTCCTATGGTCAGTGCCCTGCTCACCGTGAACAGCACGCTCGGCCCCGGCACCACGATGAGTACCAGCGAGGTGAGGGCGAAGGCCAGCAGGCGACCGGAGTTGGGCACCCCCCGAGCGTAACCGCGATGGGTGGGCGGGTCAGGCGTGCGACTCGGTGGGCCCGGGGCTGAGCGCCACCGCGAAGCACAGAACAGAGATGACGAGGGCGTTCGGCCCCTGGAGCACCTGCTCGCAGTGGCTGCTCGAGGCGAAGTTGCCGAGGTACGGCGGACAATGGCCCCGGTTGGCGGGTGGCGGGCCCTGTGTCCTTTACCTTCGTGGGGACACCGCGCCAACACTCCGAAGGGAAACGACATGGCCTTCAAGGACCAGCCTTCTTACATCATCAAGATGCGAGCGAAGCCCGGAAATGGCGACCGACTGTTCGAGCTGGCGACGGCCGGAATGCAGAAGTCGAACTCTTCCGACCGGTTCATCATGTTGCGGGAGGACGCCGACCCCGACGTGCTCTGGAACATCGAGGTGTTCCGCTCCGTCGAAGCCAAAGACGCATACGAGACCAGCGACATGGCGGATGAGTTGCGCGACGAGATCATCGACCTTCTCGCCGAGCCGCCGATGCGCATCGCGGCGCACCCGTACTCGGCCATCCCTGTCCTGTCCGGCGACGAGGGCTGAGCAGCCTCGCCAGGAGCAGCGGGCCCAACGGGGCTCAAGTGCCGATAACCGACATTATGTCAACTAGTGAGGCGGATGCCACCTCTGCCCCATTGGCATCAGGCCAACGGTGCGGTGATCCTTGAGCTTCCGCTACTCCCCGGACGTCAACTCGTCGGCCGGGTTGCGGCGCAGCAGGGCTCGTGCTGGGACGAAAATTGCGACCACACCAAGCAGGACTGCCCACAGCACCACGCCGACGTAGGTCAGCGGCACGATGGTCGGCGTCACGTTGCTGGTCATCCCGATGCTGAACCCGGTGAGGGTCGACCATGATGCAATCGTTGCGAGCCCGAACGCGAGAACGACGACCAGCGCAAGTTCCCACCGAAGCATGCTCTTTACCTGTCGCGATGTGGCGCCGGTGAGGCGGAGCAACGAGAACTCCCGTGATCGGCCGGTGGTTGCCATCACCATGGTGTTGACAACGGCAATGCCACAGAACGCCACAACTAGGGCGAGGAATACCAGGTTGGCCGCGTTCCCGGCGCTCTGCTGGTCGCTGAGCACCTGCCGGTAGCCGGACCGGTTGACCAACCGCAGACCAGCGTACGGGCTGAGCTCGTCTGAGAGCGTGGCCCGATTCACCGAGCCCTTGATGTACACGGACTGCGCCAACGGGGTGTCAACGTGCCGGACCAGTTGGTCAAAGCTCATCAGCGTGTCGCCGAACCCGAGCCCCCGCCGGTAGATCGCGACCAGCGTGAACGACGCCTTGCTGCCGTCGCCGAGTGTGGCCTCGACCCTGTCGCCAACGTGGCGACCCTGCGCGGCTAGGGTGCTCATCGCGATGTCACCGTCGCGCAGGCTGGCTATTGAGCCGGACGAGACCTCCGGGTTGATCGCGTCGGTCAATCGCTGGCCGCTCAAGCCCTGAGTGGAGCGTCTGTCACGACCGACCCAGATGGTGGACGCCACCACGCTGATCGACGCCGAGACGCCCTTACTCGACTGGACCTGCGCGACCGCGGCAGCTGGGACACCGGGCCCGCTGGATCCGACCACCCAGTCGGCGGACAATCCGTCGCGCACCTGCGCCTGCTTCGCGGCGCCCAGGGTGGTGGGGACGAACAGGATCGTCACTGTCATCCCGATCAGGAGAGCCAGCGGAGTGACGGCCGCAGCCGTCCGGCGGCTGTACATCCGCGAGTTGGTCTCGGCCAGGAACCCGCCGACGCGTGAGGCCCGCCACATGACCCCCAGGATGGCTCCCCCAGTACTCGCGAGGAAGGGGCCGAGCAGGGCGAACCCGATCATCCACAGCAGCACACACAGGTAGGTGACGGGTATCGCGGCCGGTTCGGTGTGCAGCTTGGTGAGTAGTAGCGACACCCACACGGCGCCGGAGATGGCAACAAGGCCAGCCATGGTTGGACCGAGGGCGACCGTACGCTGCTCGAGGCTCGCTTCCGACAGGGCCTCGGCCGGGCGAATGCGAGTGACCCGCCGCGCTGAGATCCGTGATGCGACCACCGCGGCGAGCAACGTGACGAGCGCGCTTCCGATGAGCGGGAATGGGCTGTGAGCCAAACGGATGGCATCCGGCACCGTCCCGTACGCGACGAACTCCCGATGGATCAGGTTCGCCAAGGGCAGCCCCGCAACGGCGCCGGACGTTCCGGCAAGAAGACCCAGTACTAAGGCCTCGCGGTTGATCAGCCGACGCACCTGACGCGGTGTCGCGCCAATCGCACGGAGCAGCGCGAGCTCGCGATAACGCTGCTGGATCGACAACGTGAAAGTGCCGACGACCACCAGCACCGCGATGATCACCGCCGTGCCACCGATGGCACCACTCATGCTGATCAGCCGAGTCTTGGCTGCTGCCGCGCCCGGCAACGCCGCTGCGCCGCGGTCGTTGCCGACCACCACTTTCGCAGTCGTGCCATCCAGCGCATGGCGCACGGCATCAGCGCTCGCCCGGAACACGCCGAAGGCATCCACGGAGTCACCGTGTGCAGCTAGCTTGGTGGCCTCGGGCTCGGAGAAGAACATCGCCGACTCCCGGGTCACCGACGAGTGCGCGCGTGCGATGCCCGAGACGGTAAACGTCGCCGGGGCCCCCGAGGCCTGCACACCGATCCGGTCGCCGACGACGACGCCCGCCCTGGCAGCGAGGGTGGAATCCAGGACGACATCGCTGTTTGAGCGCGGCGCGCGCCCGGACGTGATGTTGTACGGGGTGAGCTGGGCGGACGACCAGTTGTGGCCGTAGGTCGGCGTGTCGTCACCGACGTCGATGAACTCGTGATCGGAGCGGAACAGCGCGGCGGCGAATGTCCGGTCACTGACGACGGCGGCACCGCTGACGGTGCCGAGCCGGGCACCGACCGATGCCGGCAGCCAGACTCTCTCGGCCAGGTCTTTGGATTTGACCTTCTTCTTCGTCTTGCCGTGTTTGTGCTTGACGTCGATCCAGTGGATTTGCTGGTCACCGGTGACGACAACCGGCGCACCGGCGAAACGGCCTGGCGGGATCGTTCCCCGCAGGCCAGTTTCCAGCAGCACTCCGCATGCGCAGACCATCGCTGCTGCGCAGAACAACGCGAGGAAGCCGCCGAACGCGGAGCCTTTGCGGTTGCGCAGCGACGCCAACGCCATGCGCAACATCAGCCGCCCCCCGCGAGGCGGTTCATACGCTCTGCGATCTGCTCGACTCGCAGGCTCCGGCTGATCTCGACAACGCGGCCGTCGGCCAGAAAGACAACCGCATCCGCGTAGGACGCCGCGATCGGGTCGTGCGTGACCATCACCGTCGTCAGTCCTGTGGCGTCGACGGTGTCACGCAGCAGCGACAAGATGTCACGGGTGGTTCTTGAGTCGAGCGCGCCAGTCGGCTCGTCGGCGAAAACAACTTCGGGTTGCGTGATGAGCGCGCGAACGATCGCGACCCGCTGCTGCTGCCCACCGGACAGCTGGGCTGGCCGGTGCCCGGCCCGATCAGCCAGCCCGACCCGGTGCAAGATATCGGCCAATTGCTTTCTGTCGACGCGTTTGCCGGCCAGTCGCAGTGGCAGTGTGATGTTCTGCCGAACGGTCAAGGCCGGCACGAGATTGAAGGCTTGGAACACGAACCCGATGTCGCGGCGGCGCAGGACCGTCAGTTTCGACTCCGACATCGTCGTGAGCTCCGTGCCTGTCGAACCGAAAAGCACCGATCCGGACGTCGGCCGGTCCAAACCCGCTGCACAGCGCAGCAGTGTGCTTTTGCCGGATCCGGATGGACCCATGATGGCCGTGAACGTGCCCCGCTGGATCCTGAGGTCGACCTCGCACAACGCGTCCACCTGTCCATCGCCACGCCCGAAGCGCTTGCTCACCGAGGCCAAACGGACAGCGTCTGCCGTCGATCCGGACCTGTCTGGTGTGTTCATCCAACCCTCCCTCTAACTGGAAGCGGGCCCCTCCTGGTCGACCGTCTGCGGCATCGGAAACACCAGCAGTCGGGTAGCTACGGTGCGCGCCCCCGCTGGTGCCTCGGGGCGCTGCCGGTAGCGGTTCAGCAAAGCGACGTAGGCGTCGAAGAACTCATGCACCTCGTCGGCGGCGAGCCGAATGGCGCCACGGGACGTCAGCGACGCATCCGCCCACTCGGCGTCTTCGTCACCGTGTTGGTAACGCAAGAACTCGTCGAGGTCATCGGCCAGCTCCAAGCGCACTGCCTCGTCCAGGACCGACCGCAACACCGGGCCCTGCACCGAACGCGGTGGCAGCCGCAGGTCGCGCTGCGGTGCGCGCCACCACCGCTCCCGACCATGTGCCAGTCCGGGCACCTCCTCGACGAATCCGATCTTTGCCAGCTCGCGCAGGTGGTAGCTCGTCGCGCCTGTGTTCAGGTTGAGCGCACGCGCCAGCCCCGCCGACGTCGCCGGCCCGTGCAGACCCAGGTACTGCAGCAACCGCTGCCGGCGCGGATGTGCCAGCGTCCTGACCGTGTCCAGATCCGAGAGCTCGACACGGCGCACGGCCCTACGAGTCATACCATGCACAATACCTTGTGCACAGCGATTTGTGCACAGGTCCCGGCGTTCCGGCCCGGCGCCCCGGCCGCAGGACGTCCCGTGCGCAGGTGCCTCTGCTCTGAGCAGAAATCGGCCCTGGCAGTGGGCGCGTCGTTCTACGATCGGGCATGGCCGATTTCGACGTGACGGTGGACATCAAGGCACTGATGGGGCGCGATGGTGCAGCCGTCGAAAAGCCCGGTACGCGTGAGCCCCTATGGAGAAGCGTGCTCGGTGAACGTCTCCGAGACATCCGCCACGACCGCGGTGAGACGCTGGGCGATACCGCGACCCGTGCCGGTGTCTCCCCTCAGTACCTCTCGGAAATGGAACGCGGTCTGAAGGAACCCTCCAGCGAGATGATTGCCGCTGTTGCCGGCGCCTTGGACATCACCCTCGGGGACCTGACCCTCGAGATCGCCGAACGCCTGGCCACCGTGCAGCCCGCGTCTTCCCCGCAGGCCTCGCTCGGCCAGTTCCACCTCGCACTCGCTGCCTGATTCCGCAGGGCTCATCGCTGCTCGATGACGTGATCCAGCAGTCCGTAGTCTCGCGCTGCTTCAGCGGTGAAGACGCGCGTGTGATCGGTGTCCGCGCGGAGCACTCCGACAGCTTGTCCGGTGTGACGAGCAAGCACCTCCTCGATACCCGCGCGCATCCTTACCACTTCGTCCGCCTGCAGAATCAGGTCAGGGATCGCTCCGCGACCCTGGGCGGCCGGCTGATGCAGCACGATCCGTGCATGAGGCAGAGATGACCGCTTGTCCTCCGCCCCCGCAGCGAGCAGCACGGCGCCCACACCAACGGCCTGTCCGACGCAGGTGGTGGCCACGTTGGAGCGGATGAACCGCATCGTGTCGTAGATGGCCAGCATGGCGCTGGGATCCCCGCCCTCGCAGTTGATGTACAGGTTGACGTCCCCGTCAGGATTGTCCGACTCCAGATGAAGGAGCTGGGCGATCAGGGCGTTCGCAACGCCGGCGTCGATGGGGGTGCCGAGGTAGACGATCCGCTCGGTGAGCAGGTGGGAGTAGACATCCATGATCCGCTCACCGCGCGAGTGCTGAGCGATGACGTTGGGGATGGTGTAGGTGCTCAACGGACTCCCCTATCGATCGCTGCGCCGAAACCTGCCGTTGCGCGGCTCCGCGGTCTGTAGTCATCGAACGACTGAACGATGGTGTCGATGAATCCGTACGCCTGCGCTTCCTCGGCGGTGTACCAGTGATCGTGCAGCGAATCCTCAAAGATGCGTTCGACCTGTTGACCCGTGTCCTCAGCGATGAGTCCGAGCACCGTGTCCCGAGTGTGCCGCAGGTCGTCCGCCTGCAGCTCCACGTCGACGGCACTGCCACCAATGCCCGCTGAACCCTGGTGCATCAGCACCCTCGCATTGGGCAGAGCCTTGCGCTTGCCTTTGGTGCCAGCAGACAGCAGAAATTGTCCGGCGCTGTAGGCGATCCCGAACACCAGGGTGGAGACGTCGTTCGGAATCGTTCGCATGATGTCCCGGATGGCCAGCATGGCTGGCACGGATCCGCCCGGTGAGTGGATCCACAGCGCTATGTCCGTCGCCGGATCCTCGGCAGCCAGGGCGATGAGCTGCGTGGCTAGCAGTGTCCCGTTGTCGTCATCGAGCGGACCATCCAGTACGAGGACGCGCCGTTCGTAGAACTCGCGGCGGACTGCGTTGGAGAACAACGGTGCCTTCGGTGATTCGCTCATGCCCTCCAGACTGCATCCACATTCGGCTGTCGCGTGGCTCCTTCTGCCACCAGCAGATCCGCTCTCAGCAGAGTGACGGCACGACACACCAGAGCATCCGCGCGTGCTCAGTCATCAACGGTCCAGGTCATGGCCAGTTGTGCTAGCTGCCGGCCGGCGAGTGCAACGCCCGCAGCACGGCAAGGTTGGCCGTCGTGATCCCGTCAACTCCCAGCCGTACCAGGGCGTCAACACGTTCGCCGTCATCCACGGTCCAGGCCATCACAGTGAGATCGTGTCCGTGCGCCCACGTCACCAGGTCGGCGTTCACCAACCCCTGGAAGATCGACAAACCGTCGACCGCTGAGATCAACGTCGAGTCGGCCTTCAAGCGTGCCAGCGCAGCCGGGTTCGCGGCGCTGTACAGCAACGACACCGAAGGCACCGCCTTGTGGATGGTGAGCAGCGCTGTTCTGTCCGGGCTCGAGACCAGCGTGGGGCGGCGGGGGGTGCGCGTGTCCAGAAACGAGACGACCTGACGCAAATAGCCGGGGTCGTGACCCTTGAGGTCGAGCTTTGCCTCCGACCCACCGAGGTCTTGCCAGGCACTGCCGAGCGTCGAGCCTCGAAACAACAGCTTTGCCAGGCCCGGCAGGGGCTCTTGCGCACGGCCGGCCACCAGCCGACCCCGTGCCTCGATGACATCGATCTCGACCACGTCGGCTCCGGCTCGGATCGCCCCGCTGGCAGTTTTCGCGTTGTTGCCAGCGTTGTGGGCAATCCCCACTACGCGTGCCCCTGTGCCCGGCGGCAGCGTCATACCAAGCGGGCGGTCAATCTGACGTGGCGGCGCCGTGCCGACGTAGCCCTGCAGTCTCGGCCAACCCGCTGCGAGTGCCAGGCAACCAGCAAATACCAGGACTATGACGATGACGGCTGTGCGTCTCCTCACGAACCCATAGTGCTCTCCAATGTCTGCATGTGATCTTCCGGTCCACCCCTCCCCCTCAGACAATCCCGAGGCCGCGACGCCCGGTCTCGTTGAGCTGGTCGGGCTGGAACCGGTTGGGCCAGGACCGCTCGTAGTTCTCGGCCGGAAAGTCGCTGGGGCTGGACCCGGTGAGAAATGCCTCGCGGACGCTGGACGAGTAGCGCTCGTTACGTGGGCACCAGGGCGCAGCGGGGATGTACATCACGTTCCCCCAGCCTTGCTGGTCCTCGACGGGGGCAACACTGTGGATCATGTCGGCGTGCCACCACACCGTGTCGCCGGCCCGGACGTCCGGAATCCCACTGAGCGCCTCCATCAACAGGGGGTGCCACGTCTCGTTCGCAGGAAAGGTCTGACTGACCGTGACCCCGCACATGTCCTGCTCGGGGACGTCCGACAGCAGTGGCCGCAGGAGCAGGTAGCCCATCGCCTCCGGGATCGGCACCGTGTGCAGCACCCCTTGGTCATGGGCCATGTCCGACAGCGCCGTCCAGCCCTGGAAGGTGCGAAATGCCGAGCACATGGTGGTGCCGGGGTATTGCGGGCCAGCCGTGCGGTGCGCGGCGTCCCACGGGTCGTACTGCTCGACCGTTCCGTCGAACAAGTGACGGAACGCCCGTTGGTAGTCCTGTGTCATCCACAGGTCGAGCGTCCCGGGGTCCAGGTGCGTGCCCAGGCCGCCCGAGGTGACACCCGGCGGCCGTCGACGGATGCGGTCGGGATAGAGCGAGTCCCGGTCCGGGTCGAACCACTGCACCCCGTCGGACTCGTTGCTCCACTGGCGGTTCAGGAAGGCCTGTACGCGGGACATCCGGTCACTTTGCCGAGCCTGCATCTGGGCCGATGACCAGTAGACGGGATAGATCTCGGGCTTGGAGCCCACGGTGCCGAAGAAGTCGTCCCCCGGTCCGCGGTAGTTCTCGAAGAACGCGTTGCTCTCGACGTAGTCGCTGATGTCCTTGTCCCAGGCCAGCGCCTGATCCCGCTCGAAGTTGCCGCGTACGACCAGACAACCCCTCGTGCGCAGCAAGTCCAGCTGCTCGCGCGACACCGTGCCGGCAGCGATGTCGGCGTAGTCGATGACCGGCCACCCCGTCTCCCCTCGCTCCTTGGCCGCGACGATCTCCTCGACCCGTGCACGCACGCGAGCCTCGATGACCCCGAAAACCTCGTCGACCGTCCGGCCGGATGCTTCGATTCGGGCACGGAGGGCAGCTTTGATCTCCGCGATGGCAGCAGGGAGGTCGGTCGGAGTGGTCTCCCAGTGCGGCAGGGCCGAGATCGGGGCAGCGACGGAGGGGGCGGACACAGTCGTCTCCTTTAGTGAGGAATCCTTACCAAAGACACGTTAGCCGCCTTGCGCTCTTTAGGCAAGACTCCTGACTAGAATCATGCCGTGCCCACTCCCAAGCCGTCTCTGGCCCTGTTGCGCTCGATGTCCGATGAGCGCGTGCTGGCTGCGGTCATGGACGCCGGGCGGCAGACGAGGGCCGAGCTCGCCGCCCGCACCGGGCTCTCCAAGCCAACGGTGTCGGAGAGCGTGAGGCGTCTCACCGAGGCGGAGGTCCTTTGCGACACGGGTGAACGGACCACCGGCCGCGGCCGCAGCGGCCTGTACTACGCGCTGGCCCCCTCGGTGGGGCATGCCCTGGTGGTGAGCATCGCTCCCGGTCTGGCGGTAGCGGAAACGGTCGACGCGTACGGCACTGTCGCCAATCGCGCGACCGAGCTGATCGGCCGGCCGGCACGACCGGCCGAGGTCGAGCGGGCCATGGTCCACGCAGCCGAGACGGTCACGGCTGGCAAGCCCGTCCGGCTCGCTGTCGTCAGCGCCGCGGACCCGGTCGAACGGGCTACGGGCCGACTCGTCCAGCTGCCCGATGCCCCGTTCCTGCTCGGGGAGCTGTCCCCCGTTGACGCTCTGTCCGGTTTGGTCTCCGGCCCGGTGACGGTCGACAACGACGTGAACTGGGCCGCTCGGGCCGAGCGCGAAACGCGAGATCGTGCTGAGGCGGATGACTTCCTGTATCTCTACCTGGGAGAGGGTCTCGGCATGGCCATCGTGAGCGACGGCGAGGTGCGGCGAGGTCACGTCGGCTTCGCCGGTGAGATCGCGCACGTCCTCACGTCCGGGCCCGGCGGTCGATCCACCACCTTTACCGAGGTGTTCCAGACGCTGGCCTTGCGGCTGCCCGGCTCGACCGCCATCGACGTTGCTGCGCTGCTTGCCGTCGTACGGCGTACGGATGCTCCCGCCCGCCGTATTCGCCGGGACATCGGCCGGGCAGTCGCCGGCATCCTCTCCGGTGCCGTCGCCATGGTGGACCCGGCCCTGATCGTCATCGGCGGCCCGTGGGGTGGCGAACCGACTGTGCTCGAGGACATCGACGAGGAGCTGCGGGCGTTGGCGCGTCATGCGCCGCTGGACGCCGCCCGTTCAGCGACGGACGCGCCTCACGTCGGGGCCCGCATGACCGCCGTTGCCAACCTCAGGGCAACCATCACGGCCGGCGCGGCAGTCCCCACCGCTCGACACCTCGATAGTGAGCAGGTGGCTGGGCCGCCCAGCAGCGACGGGTAAGACTGGCTCATGGACGGACACAACATCCTGCTCACCGACTGCCCGGCCCGTACGACGCTGGAAATCGTCTCGGGCACCTGGTCCGTGGTGGTGATCTATGCCTTGCGCGACAAGCCACTGCGCTTCTCCGAGCTGGCCGCAGCGATCGGCGGCATCAGCAACAAGGTGCTCACCCAGACCCTGCGACGACTGGAGGCCCACAGCATCATTGCTCGGGAGCGTGACGTCGACGGCACTGTTCGCTACGCCATGACCGCGCTGGGCCTCACGCTGCGGGGACCGGTCGCTGCGTTGGCCGAGTGGGCCCACACGAACGCAGAAGCCGTGGCTGACGCGAGAGATTCGCTAGCGCGAGCGTAGGCACCCCGAGGTAACCGGGGCCGGGTTAGCGTCGGTCAGGTCCCGACACGACCAGGAGGTTGAACCCTATGACAGTCGCCCCCGACTCCCCCAGCCAGACTGCTGGACCGGCGCTGACAAACCGCGTGGCGCTGGTCACCGGTGCCTTCGGTGGTATCGGAACGGCGCTGGTGGCTCGGCTACTGGCGGCAGGCGCAACGGTCGTCGCCACCACCCGCCAACACAATCCACCTCTGCCCGACGGGCTCGCGGCAGGCGCTCGTTCGCGGCTGCAGCTGCTGCGCGCCGACATGGCCGACCTCGACGCCGTGGCCGAACTGGTTCCGAGGGTCGAGAGAGAGCACGGGGCTCTCGATCTGCTGCTGCCCAACGCCGGCGTAGCCGAGGTCCGTAGCCTCGAGGACGTGTCTCTGTCCGAGTGGCAACGGGCCCTCGACGTCAACCTGACGGCGCCTTTCCTGCTCAGCCGGGCGGCCATTCCCGGAATGCGCGAGCGCGGCTTCGGTCGGATCTTGTTCACCTCGAGTGCTGCTGCCTATGTCGGTGGTTTCGTGGGGCCGCACTACGCATCATCCAAAGCCGGGCTGCACGGCCTCGTCCATTTCCTCTCCAGCCGGGTCGCCGCGCACGGAGTGACCGCCAACGCCATCGCACCCGCACTGATCGAGAACACCGCCATGATCGACGGCCTGCCAGCGGGAGGCCCCCGTCCCAGTGTGCCGGTTGGTCGCTTCGGACGCCCGGAGGAGGTGGCAGACCTTGCCCTTGCCGTGCTCGAGAATGCTTACCTCACCGGACAAGTGCTTCTGCTCGATGGTGGGCTGCATCCGACCTGAGGCTTCCCGACCAGCAGCCGGTCCGGGACAACAAAAAAGGGAGCCGCAGCTCCCTTCCACTTTCAATCTATAGCGCGCAGGGGGACTTGCGTCAAGACCGGGTGCATGAGGCAGAATCGGCGATCGAACCCGTACTTCGCCGAATTTGCTGGGGGTAAAGAATTGCTGGCACAGCCCGAATTGATACCGCAGTCGTGAGCCGTACCCCAACGTCTGCATTCGATCTTCCGGAGCACCTCTCCCCCAAGGCCGTCCCGCAGCTGATCGCTGCGGACGAGCGGCACTTCGAGGCGATTGCCGATTGCCTCACCGAGTCGGTGACCGACCTGTCCGACCGTCTCGAGGCACTGCGCAGAGCCCCTGGTGGCGCTGGTCAAGCGGCGATGGACCGGGACCTGGAGATCCACCGCCTGGCCAGTCGCCTGCGCACCCTGCGCCGTTTCGGGCTGGACCTGTGCCTCGGGCACATGGTCGGTGCGGACGACTCAGAGCCGCAGTACATCGGGCGACTGGGGCTGACGGACCGCACCGGCGAGCACCTGCTGCTCGACTGGCGCTCCCCCGCCGCTGAGCCGTTCTTCGGCGCGACCCACGCCAACCCGATGGGCCTGTCCAGCCGCCGTCGATACCGGTGGAGCCAAGGGCGGATCAGCGACTACTGGGACGAGGTTTTCACCCCCGACGGGTTCGAGGGTCATGCCGCAGCCCTCGATGATCAGTCCGCTTTCATCGCCAGTCTCGGCAGCAACAGGTCCAGCCGGATGCGCGACGTACTCGGCACCATCGCGTCCGACCAGGACGCCATCATCCGGGCCGGCGCACACGGACCGCTCGTCGTCGACGGCGGGCCGGGCACGGGTAAGACCGTCGTCGCCCTGCACCGCACGGCCTACCTGCTCTACGCCGATCCGCACGTCGGTCACCACCGCGGCAACGTACTGTTCGTCGGTCCGCACCAGCCCTACCTGGCCTACGTGGGCGATGTGCTCCCGAGCCTGGGCGAGGAGGGCGTACAGACCTGCACCATCCGCGACCTGGTGGCTGAGGGACCCGCCGCGGGGGTCGAGCCCAACCCCCGGGCGGCCACCCTCAAGTCGTCAGCGGCACTCGTGGAGGCGATCGAGGCAGCCGTCGGCTTCTACGAGGAACCGCCCAGCAAGGGGATGGCGGTCACCGCGCACTGGTCCGACATCTGGCTAAGCGCGGACGACTGGCACGAGGCGTTCCAGGCCGCCGAACCAGGGACGCCGCATAACGAGGCGCGCGACCTGATCTGGGAGGAGCTGGTCGCGATCCTGATCGACAAGGACGATGCGGAGACACCGGCTCACCTGCTCCGAAAGTCCCTGCTGCAGAACGAGGAGCTGCTCACCACGCTCAACCGCGCCTGGCCACTCCTGGAAGCGGCCGACCTCGTCAGCGACCTCTGGTCGGTGCCCGCGTACCTGCGCAAGTGCGCTCCCTGGCTCAGTTCCGACGATGTCACAGCCCTGCAGCGCAAGGACTCTCGGTCCTGGACCGTGTCCGACCTGCCCCTGCTGGACGCCGCCCGCCAGCGCCTGGGCGACCCGGAGACGTCACGACGGCGCCGTCGCCACGAGGCCGCGATCGTCGCCGAGCGGGAGCAGATGTCGATGGTCGTCGACCACCTGATCGCGGCCGACGACTCCGAGATGCTGGTGATGTCGATGCTGCGCGGCGACGACCTCCGGAACGCGTTGATCGACGAGACGGCGGTGACCACTGCGGACCCGGACCTGCTCGCCGGCCCGTTCGCGCACATTGTGGTGGATGAGGCCCAGGAGCTGACCGACGCCGAATGGCAGATGCTGCTGCTGCGCTGCCCGTCCAGGAGCTTCACCATCGTCGGGGACCGCGCCCAGGCTCGGCACGGCTTCATTGAGTCGTGGCCGGAACGACTCGAGAGGGTCGGCCTTGACCGGATAAACGTGGCCTCGTTGAACATCAACTACCGGACGCCGCAAGAAGTCATGGCCGAGGCCGAACCGGTCATCCTGGCAGCACTCCCCGACGCGAACGTGCCCACCTCGATCCGCAGCAACGGGTTGCCCGTCATCCATGCTGCCGTGACGGAGCTGGGCTCGATCCTCGAGCGATGGCTCGCCGCGCACACGGACGGGATTGCGTGCGTGATCGGCGATCCCACGTTCCAGGGGACGTCCCGCGTTCGGTCGCTGACGCCCGAGCTGGCGAAGGGCCTCGAGTTCGATCTGGTCGTCCTGGTTGACCCGCAGAACTACGGGACCGGCATCGAGGGCGCCGTGGACCGCTATGTCGCCATGACCAGGGCCACCCAGCAGCTGGTGATCCTCACCGGCTAATGACCCCGGCCGACCCCCGCCGGCCTCGTCGACATGACAACGGCGGTGAGGGGTACTCCAGAACCCGGACCGTCACACCCTCCCCCGCGCGCCCGATCGGCGGTTGGATGTGTACGGGGGCTACCCGACGGGAGTTGACCATGGACAAGCGCACCTTGGGACAGGGCCTCGAGGTCTCGGCCATCGGCCTGGGCTGCATGGGGATGAGCCAGAGCTACGGACCCAACCCCGGCGACCGCGACGAGATGATCGCGTTCATCCGTGCCGCGGTTGACCGCGGCGTGACGTTCTTCGACACGGCCGAGGTGTATGGGCCGTTCGTCAACGAGGAGCTGGTCGGCGAGGCGCTGGCACCGGTCCGCGACCAGGTCGTCATCGCCACCAAGTTCGGCTTCCGCTACGAGGACGGCAAGTCGGCCGGCGTCTCCAGCAAGCCGGACAACATCCGACGGGCGGTCGACGGCTCACTCGAGCGCCTGGGCGTTGACATGATCGACCTGTACTACCAGCACCGCGTCGACCCGGACGTCCCGATCGAGGACGTCGCCGGCACCGTCAAGGAGCTGATCGCCGACGGCAAGGTCAAGCACTTCGGCATGTCCGAGGCGGCCGCCGCGACGATCCGGCGCGCACACGCCGTCCAGCCCCTCACCGCCGTTCAGAGCGAGTACTCGCTGTGGTGGCGGCGGCCGGAGCTCGAGGTGCTGCCGGCGCTCGAGGAGCTGAGCATCGGCTTCGTCCCCTTCAGCCCGCTGGGCAAGGGGTTCCTCACCGGCAAGGTCGACGACGCCACCCCCTTGAGCGCAGGCGACATTCGCACCACGATCCCCCGGTTCACCCCGGAGGCGCGCAAGGCCAACCAGGTGCTGATCGATCTGCTCGCGTCGGTGGCTGCTGCCAAGCAAGCCACACCTGCCCAGATCGCCATCGCCTGGCTGTTGGCGCAGAAGCCGTGGATCGTGCCGATCCCCGGCACCCGCCGGCTCGAGCGACTGGACGAGAACCTCGGCGCGGCAAACGTGGAACTCACGCCGGAAGACCTCGCCTCGATCGAGCAGGCTGCCTCGCAGATCGAGGTCGAGGGTGGGCGCTACTCCCCACAAGCCGAGGCGATGACCAACCTCTAGCCGATCGTCAGGGCAATGGTGCAGCGCGATTCAGCAGGGGCGCCCGGCGCAGGGTCCTGACCGATGACCAGGCCTCGATTGATCCGCTCCGATCGCGCGCCCTCGGTGACGACGGCCCGCAGACTGAAGCCACCCCGAGCTCCCAGCTGCTGCGCCTCGGCCCAGGTCAGCCCGCGCAGATCCGGCACCTCAACGAGCTCGGGTGCTCTGATGCGCGACAGCCGGGAGCCGTCGGGAGTGCCCAGCCAGCGCAGGACAAGGGCACAGGCGAGTCCCAGCAACACCGCCCACAGCACGCCGCCGACGGTGGTTCCGTGGCCCACCAGGCGCAGACAGTGCGGGGTGTCCTTGATCCGGCCCAGGCAGCTGTCCCTCTGAGTACGGACGCCGACGAGTACGCCAAGGCAGATGCCGGTCAGCCAGGGGTGTCGAACGAGAATCCGCGACACCCACAACAGGGCAGCTGTTGACCTCGACACAAAGCCGGGTCACGTAGCCGCGCGGTCCAGCAGACCGGCCGCCACCAGCGCAGCCCGTACCTCCCGGACCTCGTCCTCACTCGCTGCAGCGTGCGGCAGGCGCATCGTCGCCGTCGGGATGAGCCCGAGCAGGGCAAGGGAGAGCTTGGAGCGCAGCGCGCCGTTGCCGGAGCCGCAGATGATGTCGATCGCCGGCAAGGCCGACACGAACGTCTTGCGTGCCCCCACCGCGTCGCCGCTGTCGAACTGCTGGATCACGGTTGCCAAGGAGTCGCCCACCAGGTGCCCGGCCATGCTGACCAGGCCAACCGCACCCACGGACAGGAAAGGCAGCAGCATCCCGTCGTCGCCGCTGTAGTAGGCCAGGCCGGTTTCGGAGATCACCCGCAAGGCACCTTGTGCGTCGCCGGTCGCGTCCTTGACCGCGACGATGCGGTCATGAGCGGCCAGTCGCCGCAGCGTCTCCGGCGCGTATCGCACGACGGTGCGACCGGGCACGTCGTACAACATGATCGGCAGGTCGGTCGCCTCGGCCACGGCGACCGTGTGCTGGTAGATGCCCTCCTGCGACGGCCGCGAGTAGTAGGGCGTGACGACGAGGAGCCCCTGCGCACCAGCCTCGGCAGCCTGCTCGGCCATGCGTACGGCATGCCTGGTGTCGTTGGACCCGGCACCGGCAAGGACCACGCCCCGGTCCCCCACCGCTTCGACCACCGCACGGATCAGGTCGGCCTTCTCCGGCGCATGCGTGGTGGGCGCCTCACCGGTCGTGCCGTTGAGGACGACGCCGTCATGTCCGTGCTCGATCAGGTGTACGGCCAGGGCGGCGGCGGCAGCGTAGTCGACCGACCCGTCCGCGGTCATCGGGGTGACCATCGCCGTGAGCAGGGAGCCGAACGGGCGCGCAGAGGAGTCGGGCATGCGGCCAAAAATACCGCGCTCGGGCAGGACTGTTGTCACGGAAGGCGAACGGACAACGCTCTTACGACGCGTCCCTGCCCGGAAGAGCGCTCTCCGGCAGTACGAGACCTGCTTGCGCGAGCAGCTGCAGCTGCCGGCTGAGCTCCGACGAGAACGGTCGGTCGGCCGCGTAGACGCCCGGCGGCAACCCGAGCGCTGCGGCGGCCTCCTCCGTGCACGTGCGCAGGGCGAGCTCGCAGGCCCGACGGTGGTGCGCGCTCTGCCACCCTGCCGACCTGCGGCCGAGCCGGTCGTACTCACGCAGCAGTCGACGCAGGTCAACCGCGATGTCCTGGATCGGCCGGGCGGTCGCCATCGGCCCGTGCCGGTTGACCCAGTGGCTGTGGCAGGCATCAACACACCGCGCCACGTAGCCGTCCCCGTTGAAGGACAGACCACCGAACCACAGCGCTATACCGACTGTCAGGATCAGTGCTAAGACGAGAATCTCCGACATGGCGACCAGGCTCCCTTTGCCCTCGCTCGCCCAAACCGCAGTGCAGACGCTACGCCGCTGTTCGGCCAAGGGGAAGCGATGAGTCCGGGTTGTTATCAGGCTGGCGCGTCGGCACCCAGCTCGCGCCGGACACGAGGCAGGACCTCGGTGCCCAGCAGCTCGATTCCACGCATCACCCGCTCCTGGGGTACGCCAGCCCAGTCCATCTGCATCGCGTACCGGTCGGCACCCACCAGGCGCCCCACGGAGATCAACCGTTGGGCAACCTCGTCCGGGCTTCCAGCGAAGATCCCTTGCGCGCCAAGGGTTGCCTGGTCGTACTCCGCCCTGGTGGGGATCGTCCAACCCCTGGCACGAGCGCCGTACTTCATCGTCTCCAGCCAGTACGGGTAGAACGCGTCCTTGGCGTCCTGCGCATCGTCGGCGATCAGGCCGATGGCGCCCATGGTGACGTGCATGGTCTCGGCCGCGTGCCCTGCGGACGCGCCCGCTCGGCGATAGAGATCCACCAGCGGAGCGAAGCGCTCTGCCCGGCCACCGATCACCGCATAGACGATCGGCAGGCCGAGCACGCCCGCCCGTACGGACGACTCGGGGTTGCCGCCGGTGGCGACGGAGATCCGCAGATGGTCCCCGTACGGCCTCGGCAGGACGACGGCGTCGTTCAGCGGCGCCCGAAACCGCCCGCGCCACGTCACCCGCTCATCGCGATCGAGGCGCAGCAGGAGATCGAGCTTCTCCTCGTACAGAGCGTCGTAGTCCTCGAGGTCGGCACCGAAAAGCGGGAACGACTCGATGAAAGAGCCGCGCCCAGCCATCAGCTCCGCCCGGCCGTGGCTGAGCTGGTCCAACGTCGTGAACTGCTGGAAGAGTCGTACGGGGTCCTCGGTGCTCAGCACCGTCACAGCGGACGACAGCGTGATCTTCTCGGTGACGGCCGACGCGGCGGCGAGAACGGTACCGGGATTGGAAATGGCGTACGTGTCCAGGTGATGCTCGCCAAGACCGTAGAACGCCAGTCCCACCTCTTCCGCGAGCCGGATCCGGGCCAGCGTGTTCTCGTACTGCTGCGCCACGGACAGCTGCACACCGGTGATCGGGTCGGGGTGACGGTCGCCGAAGCTGTAAATTCCCAATTCCATGGTGCCTGGAACCGCGCCGCCCCGCCGGCTATTTCAGCCGGTAAAGTGCGCCGGCCGGTCGAGACCGGCAGACAACTGCGTCATCACGTCACCCTTGGCGGAGGCCAGCTGTGACTGGGTGAGGAATAGTGCGCCGGTGAGGTCGGCGCCGCCGAGGTCGGCTCCCCGCAGGTCCGCCCCGGTCAGGTCGGCCAGTCGCAGGTCGGCACCGGAGAGATCCGCACCCACCAGGAGCGCGCCGCGGAGATTGGCGCCACGAAGATCGGCACCGCCGAGACGGGCACCCACCAGGTCAGCACCCCGATGGTCACGGTGACGACCACCGACCGTTGCCCGTACCAGCTCACTTGCCTTGCTCAACAGCGGATTGATCCGATCTCGGTGCGCACCGACATCGAGCGCCTCCAGCTCTGCCGGCCCCATCCCCGTCAACGCCCGGAGCTCATCGCCGGCCACGCGCAGGTCGGCGTGCACGCTCGAGCCCGCCTCCAGCATGAGCGCTTCCGTTACGTACCAGAGCAGCTCGTGAATCTGACGCATGACCGGGAACACCGCGAACATGGATTGCGCAGTGGTCGGGTCGTGACGCCAGTCCACTCCAGCGAATGTCACCCGGGCTACCTGCTGACCTGCACCGAAGCAGTCATAGACGGTGCAGCCAGCAAATCCATCACGACGAAGGTCACGGTGAATGCCGCAGCCGAAGTCCGCGCCAAGGTTGGGGCACGGCTGGTGCGCCCGCTTGGAGATCGCAAAGTCGGCAGAAGCCACGAAGGCCGGAACAACGCAGCAAAGCCCGAAACAGCGCGAGCAGTCGGCCCGAAGCTCGGCCTGCTCTGCCACCGTTCACTCCATTCGGCTCAGCCCAGCTTGTTGAAGGCGCCCGTGATCAAGTGGCTCACGTTGGTCGCGTACGCCGCCTGCCGTGCGTAGGTGCCCTTCTCGATGGTTCCCTGCTCGAGGATGTTGAGCATGACATTGCCACGGGTGACGATGACGTTGGTGACGCGCAGTCCCACCGGCGCCGGACCGCTCATGAGGTCGTAACCCGAAACGGTGTCGATCGTCCGGTAGCCGGACCAACCGTTCATCGAGTAGCGCTTCGAGAACGAACGACCGTAGGAAATCCCGCTGTTCTTCAGTTCCGTGGGCAGCGTCTTCGAGCAACCCTTCTCGACCGTCACCACCTTGGCCGCAGCAGCCTTGGCCAGCGTGGCGTTCTTGAACACGACGGCCGTCACTTGCCAGCCAGCCGCCTTCTCCGACGGCGTTTGGTGGTGTGCCTGGGCATACTCCGCGCCGACCATGGTCGCCTTGAACGGAATCGGGGAGTCCCAGAAGCACCCGACGATCCCGGACTGCCCCGGCACCAGCACCTTGTCCTCCAGCCGCACCTGCCCCGGCAGAGCCTTAGCGGCCGGGAGCGCTGCGTAGGCGGCGCTGACCGAGATGAACTTCGGCGACGCTGCCTGCGCCGGAGCGACCGACCCCACCATGAGGGCAGCAGAGACCGCGGCAACTACAGCGGCGGAACGGGGACGCCGGGCCAGTGCGGACAACGGATCTCCAAAAGTCAAAGGGTGACGGGCTCTGTTAGGCCGGCGTCTATTGCTCGGCAGTCCATCGGCCGATCTCGAGCAACGGTTGAGTGTCGGTCTCACGCAAGGGGTCGTCGAGCCGTCGCAACCGGCGGGTCGAGCCCGCGAGCAGCCCGGCGCAGAGGGCGACAGTGCCGATGATCCCGCCGACCACCATCACGGTGACAGCGCCGAAGCGGTTCGCCACCGGACCTGCGGCGATGTAGCCCAGGGGAAGCAGCGCGAGGGACCCCATCCAGTCCCAGGCGCTCACCCTGGACAGCAGGTGCGGCGGGATCCGTTGCGCCAGCGCGGTCTCCCAAATCACCGCGAACAGGCCGATACCCGCGCCTGCGACGCCCACCAACGGGTACAGGACTCCCAGTGGGGGGCCGGCCGCGAACACGACGACCGACGCCGGCCACGGGAGGGCCATGAGGGTGGCCACCAGCATCGGCCGCTGCGGGCGCCAGCGCGATCCGACCACGGCACCCGTGGCCGTACCCAGACCGAAGGCCACGTTGGTCCACCCGAACACCCCCGCTGAACCGTAGACGTCCCTGGCGACCGAGGCACCGAGCACGTCGAAGGGCGCGAGAACGGTCAGCACGGCGACCGAGAACACAAGGATGGTCACCCAGACCCAGCCCCGCTCCCGTACGGCCGCATAGCCCTCCTTGAGCTCGGTCAGCACCGAGCCGCCGCGGTCCTGGTCGCCGACGCCGCCGCGGTCACGGGCCCGCACCCGCATCAGCAGCAGGGCCGAGACGGCAAACGTGACGGAGTCAGCACCGAAGGCAGCGGCACCGCCCACGCCCAGCACCAGAACGGTCGCCAACGCCGGCCCCAGGAAGCTGGCGACCTCACGAGTGAGCCCACCGAGCGCCTGGGCCGACTGAATCTGTGACTCCGGGACCGTCTGGGGAACGAGCCCGCTGTACGCCGGCCGGAAAAAGGCCTCGGCGGTTCCGAACAGCACCCCGATCAGCATCATGTTCCAGACCTGAACCGCGCCGACCACGATCAAGATCGCCAGCGTTGCGTGGCACACCATCCGGGTCAGGTCGCTGACGACCATCACGGTCTGCCGCGGCAGCCGGTCGGCCACGACGCCGCCGACCAGCACGAAGGCCACCAACGGAAGCGTGTAGGCGCCGAGCACCAGGCCTACGTCGCTGGGGTTGCCGGTGAGCTGGGTCACGTACAGCGCGATGGCCACCATGATCAGGGCGTCGCCGACCACACTCACCGACTGGCTCAGCCAGAGCAGCCGGAAGTCCCGCGAACGCAACGCCTCTATCACGGCAACGACGGTATCCGCTGCGTCACCCGGTTTTCGCGAAACAATGAGCTCGTGCCCACCCCCCCGGAGACACCCACCACGACTCGCAACCTGGCGGTGCTCGACATCGACGGTGTGCTCGCCGACGTGCGACACCGGCTGCACCACATCGAGAACCGACCCAAGAACTGGGCTGCCTTCTTCGCAGCCGCCCCCCGCGATCCACTGCTCCCCGAGGGCGCGGCCGTGGCCGCCACCCTCGCCGACGAGCACGTGGTGGTCTACCTCACCGGGCGTCCCGAACGCTGCCGCAGGGACACCACGGAGTGGCTCAGGCGGCACGGACTGCCGGACGGGCGCCTGCTGATGCGCGCCAACGAGGACCGACGGCCGGCCCGTCAGGCGAAGCTGTCCCACCTGCGGCGGCTGTCCGGGCAGTCCGTCGTCGCCATCGTGGTGGACGACGACCCCGAGGTGATCGAAGCGGTCAGCGCCGCCGGGTTCGCTACGCTGCTCGCCGACTGGATCCCGCGCGCCGGAGCGCTTGCGGAAGCCCAGGACCAGGACGGGCGAGCCTGAACGGCCCAGTTCATTTGCTCACCGAACCGTCCGAGTTGGCTATTGTCGATCATGCGGCGCAAGCCGAGGATTGAACTACGGCACACCGAAGATGCCCGCAGCACCTGCACGACAGACCGAAACGACGTACCTACGATGTGCGAACACCGACCCACCTGCCCCGACGCCCACGCGTGCGACCACGACGCCGCGCGCATCGTTGCCAGCCACCCCGAGCAGGGCTGGCACCTGCTCTGCAACGGCGTCCTTCTCTTCGACGACAGCGGCGAGCTGCTCCCCGACGGCCAGGCCCTCGGTCCGCGCCGGGTGCTGCCGCCCACCCGCTCCGCCGCCTAGCCCTCAGTCCTCGTACGTCGCTGACCGGCGGGCAGCTGCAGACCAGGTTGCGGTCACCGTACGCCTGGTCGATCCGCCGCACGACCGGCCAGAACTTCCAACGACGGTCGCCACCCGCGGGGTAGACCGCCTCTTCCCGGCTGTACGGGTGGGTCCACTCACCGGCGATCGACGACGCCGTGTGCGGGGCGTGGTGCAGCGGGTTGTCGACCTTGTCCCACTCCCCCGAGCCGACCTTGTCGATCTCGGCCCGGATCGCAACCAGCGCGTCGCAGAACCGGTCGATCTCGGCCAGGTCCTCGGACTCCGTCGGCTCGATCATCAGCGTGCCGGCGACCGGGAACGACATCGTCGGGGCATGGAAGCCGTAGTCGACCAGCCGCTTGGCCACGTCGTCCACGGTGACGCCGGTGTCCCTGGTCAGCCCGCGGAGGTCGACGATGCACTCGTGCGCGACCAGTCCTTCGCGCCCGGTGTAGAGCACCGGGTAGTGCGGGGCCAGCCGACGAGCGACGTAGTTGGCGTTGAGGATGGCCACCTGCGTCGCCCTGGTCAGACCCTCACCGCCCATCAGCCGGATGTAGGCCCAGGAGATCGGCAGGATGCCGGCCGAGCCCCACGGCGCAGCCGAGATCGGGCCAGGGCCGGTGTCCGGGCCGGCCTCGGGCTGCATTGGGTGGTTGGGCAGGTAGGGCGCGAGGTGCGCCCGGACCGCGACCGGGCCGACACCCGGACCGCCACCACCGTGCGGGATGCAGAACGTCTTGTGCAGGTTGAGGTGCGAGACATCGGCGCCGAACGCGCCGGGCTTGGCCAGCCCGACCAGGGCGTTGAGGTTGGCCCCGTCGACGTAGACCTGGCCACCGGCTGCGTGCACCAGGCCGCAGATCTCGGTGACGGTGGCCTCGAACACGCCGTGCGTGGACGGGTAGGTGATCATGATCGCGGCGAGGCTGGCGCTGTTCGCCTCGATCTTGGCCTTGAGGTCGTCGACGTCGACGTTGCCTCCCTCGTCGCAGGCCACGACGACGACCTTCATGCCGGCCATGACCGCTGAGGCCGCGTTGGTGCCGTGGGCGGAGGACGGGATCAGGCAGACCGTACGGTGCTCGTCGCCGTTGGCGAGGTGCCAGCCGCGGATCGCCAGCAGACCGGCCAGCTCGCCCTGCGACCCGGCGTTGGGCTGCAGCGACACGGCGGCGTAGCCGGTCACCTCGCACAACCAGGCCTCGAGCTGGCGGATCAGGGCCAGGTGTCCCTGCGCCTGCTCGATCGGCGCGAACGGGTGGATCGCAGCGAACTCCGGCCAGGTCACCGCCTCCATCTCGGTGGTGGCGTTGAGCTTCATCGTGCACGACCCGAGCGGGATCATGCCGCGGTCCAAGGCGTAGTCGCGGTCCGACAACGAACGCAGGTAGCGCAGCATCTGGGTCTCTGACCGGTGCGTGTTGAAGACCGGGTGGGTCAGGAACGCCGACTCGCGTACGAGACCCTTCGGCAGTCCGGCTCCCGGCTCGCTGGCCGGCAGCGTGGCGCCAAAAGCCTTGAGCACCAAGGAAACATGGGCCTCGGTCGTGACCTCGTCGCAGGAGATTGTGACGACGTCGCCGTCGATGCGCAGGTTGATCCCCGTCCGTCGTGCGCTCTCGACCACCTCGGCGGCCCGGCCGGGGACCCGCGCCGCGAGGGTGTCGAAGAAGCTCTCCGACACCAGCTCGATGCCAGCCTCGCGCAGCCCGGCCGCGAGGGTGGCTGCCCGGTGATGCACGGTCTCGGCGATGCCGGTCAGGCCCTCGGGTCCGTGATAGACCGCGTACATGCTGGCCATCACGGCCAGGAGCACCTGCGCGGTGCAGATGTTGCTGGTCGCCTTCTCCCGCCGGATGTGCTGCTCGCGGGTCTGCAGCGCCAGTCGGTACGCGGGGTCGCCGTCGGCGTCGACGGACACCCCGACCAGGCGTCCCGGCAGGGAGCGGGCGTACTCCTGACGGACGGACATGAAGCCGGCGTGCGGTCCACCGAAGCCCATCGGGACACCAAAGCGCTGGCTCGAACCGACCGCGACGTCGGCACCGAGCTCTCCCGGCGGCTTGAGCAGCGTCAGCGCCAGCAGGTCGGTGGCCATCGCCACGACGGCGCCGCGCTGGTGGGCGGCCTCGATCAGCGCGGTCCAGTCGACCACCTCACCATGGGTGGACGGATACTGCAGCAGCACCCCGAACACGTCGCCTTCGGGCAAGCCGGCGGCGAGGTCCGCCTCGACCACCCGGATGCCGAGTGGCAGCGCCCTGGTGCGCACCACCGCGATGGTCTGCGGGTGGCAGCCGGTGTCGACCACGAACGCGCCGTTGCCCTTGCTGACCCGATGACACAGCGCCATCGCCTCGGCAGCGGCGGTGCCTTCGTCCAGCAGCGAGGCATTGGACATCGGCAACCCGGTCAGGTCCGAGACCACGGTCTGGAAGTTGAGCAGCGCCTCGAGCCGGCCCTGCGAGATCTCCGGCTGGTACGGCGTGTAGGCGGTGTACCAGGACGGGTTCTCGAGCACGTTGCGCAGGATCACCGGCGGCGTCACGGTGTCGTAGTAGCCCGTACCGATCATCGACACCATGACGGTGTTGCGCGCAGCGAGGTCGCGCAGCTCGGCCAGCACCTCGGGCTCGGAGCGTCCGGCCGGCAGGTCGAGTCCCTCGAGCACCTTGATCGCGTCGGGCACGGCTGCGGCGGTCAGCTCGTCGAGCGAGCCGTAGCCGATGACGGCGAGCATCTTGGCCACGTCGTCGCGGCCCGGGCCGATGTGCCGGTCGGCAAACGGTACGGGGGCCGGCGGTGCGGCAGGTGCGGGGCTGTTGACGCTGTCCGATGACGTTCCCATGGGGCCCTCCTCAGGAGCGGCGCGGCGGGTTGCCGGCGTCGCGGGGGCTCCCCCTCTGTCATGGGACCTGAGAGCTTCACCCGGCGAACCGGGTTTTCACCGTCGGTGAGGCGCTCCGGCGGACCGGCGCGACCTGCTTTCCAGAGTTGCCTGACCCGTACGGTTCGGTGGCCTGAGAGATTCCGGGGAGGTTGCTCCTTCGGCGCCCCGCGCTGGCGTGCGCGGAACTCTCCCGTACGGGGTTGTCAGCGCCTACGAGGCTATCAGGACCGGGCGGTCAGCAGACGCTCAGGCACTCGTACGGCGACGGCGGCGCGTTGCCAGCTCGTCCCCGTCGTGACTCTCGCCCTGGTGGGCAGCGCCCTCGGCTGCGCGCTCCGACGGCAGCTCGGCCAGGGTGCCCTCCACCTCGCGGACGACTCTGCCCACCGCGATGCCGAACACGCCCTGACCGCCCTGCACCAGGTCGACCACCTCGTCGGCCGAGGTGCACTCGTAGACCGACGCGCCGTCGCTCATCAAGGTGATCTGGGCCAGGTCGTCGATGCCGCGCTCGCGCAGGTGCTCGACGGCGGTCCGGATGTTCTGCAGCGAGACCCCGGTGTCCAGCAGCCGCTTGACCACCTTGAGCACGAGGATGTCGCGGAACGAGTAGAGCCGCTGGCTGCCGGAGCCCGCGGCGCCGCGCACGCTCGGCTCGACCAGACCGGTACGAGCCCAGTAGTCGAGCTGGCGGTAGGTGATGCCTGCGGCGGAGCAGGCGGTGGGCCCGCGGTAGCCGACGTCGTCGCCGGGCAGCGGGGGCAGGTCGTCGTCGAAGAGGAGGCCCTGACCGCCGGAGGCGGGACGCTCGATCATCTGGTCCGTCTGATTCGGGGACGCGGGCACCTCAGCGTCGAAACCGTCGGTTCCGTCGGACATCCGTGCCTCCTGGTCAATCCCCGGCACGCTCAGCAGCCCGCTCAACCGGGTCAACCAGCGCGAACACGCAGCAGACGTCCGCAGGTGTTGAGACGGACGCTAGCACCGCCGGAACCACCGCGCTGTGATTCGGCTCCGGCGCGTCGCAACCCTCAACCTCAAGTGGAAGGTTCGGGTTGACTCGATCGGCGCAGTAGGCTCGCACCAGGTTGCACGTGCCCGTCAGCCCTGGTTGCCGGAGCCGGTCTGGAAGTCGTCCGGGGAGATGTTGTCGAGGAACTCGCGGAACTTCTCGACCTCGGACTCCTGCTCGTCGGCGATGACGATGCCCGCCTCGTCGAGCACCGCTTCGTCGGCGAAGATCGTCACGTCGGTGCGCACGGCAAGCGCGATGGCATCGGAAGGCCGGGCGCTGACCCGGACGCCGTTGCTGAACAGCAGCTCGGCGAAGAACACGCCCTCGCGCAGCTCGGTGATGTGGACGGCGGTCAGCTCCACGCCGAGCGCCGTGATCACGTCGCGCAGCAGGTCGTGGGTCAGCGGCCGGGGCGGGACGATTCCCTGCTGGGCATAGGCGATCGCGGTCGCCTCGACGGCGCCGATCCAGATCGGAAGGTAGCGCTCACCGCCCGCCTCCTTGAGCAGGACAATGGGCTGGTTCGCCGGGAGCTCGACCCGGACCCCCACGACGCTGAGCTCGTTCACCCGGCTCCTCCTCCACCTGATCCGACCGTACACCGCTGCCCGCAGCGGCATCGACCCGGAGCAGCCGTCGGCGCCGGGTGGGTCAGCGGCTCAGCCCCGGGCGGACGCCGGCCTTGACCAACGTCGCGTGCAGCTTGACCGACAGCGCCGCCAGCTCGCGGACCACCTCGTCGGCGCGGGCCTTGGCCTCGGGGCCGCGCTGGCGTACCAGCGGGGAGACGACCTGCTCGAGCAGGCCGACCTCGCGGTCGGCGGCGGAACGGAACAACCGCAGGTGCCGGGGCTCGATGCCGAAGCGAGACATCTCAGCGACAGTCTTGGCAATGACGAGGGCGTCGCCGTCGTAGTGCGGCGCCACCGGGGCGGGGCGCCACCAGGCCGTACTGCTCGAGCTGGTCGAGGGCTGCGGCATCCAGGCCAGCCTCGTCCATCAGCTCCTCGCGCGAGAGCCGGATCTCGGTGAGGTCCTTGGCGAACATGTCGGCAGTCGGCAGCCCCTCAGCAGAGACCAGCGCCCGCGGAACCCGGGGACCGGTGCCTCCGGGTGCCGGCGGCTCGAGGCCGCGGTCCAGCGCCTCGAGGTGCGCCTTGATCACCCGCAACGGGAGGTAGTGGTCTCGCTGCGCGCCGAGGACGTAGCGCAGCCGACCGAAGTCGTCCCTGGAGAACTTGCGGTAGCCGGAGGCCGTCCGCTGGGGCTCGACCAGTCCCTCCGCCTCGAGGAAGCGAATCTTGGAAATGGTCACGTCGGGGAACTCCTGGCGCAGAGCGGCAAGAACCTCGCCGATGCTCATGGAGGCCCTCGCCGGCATGGATGCACTCATCAGGCCACCGTCCCTGCTCCGTCGCTGCGATGTGCTGTCAGGAAAACCAGGCGAAACTTGCCGATCTGGACTTCGTCCCCACTGACCAGCGGGGCCTCGTCGATCCGCTCGCGGTTGAGGTAGCTGCCGTTGAGCGAGCCGACGTCGCGCACGATGAACCGCTGGCCGCTGCGGTGGAACTCCGCATGCCGCCGGGACACGGTGACGTCGTCGAGGAAGATGTCGCTCTCGGGGTGCCGGCCAGCCGTCGTCAGGTCCTTGTCGAGCAGGAACCTGCTGCCAGCGTTGGGGCCGCGCTTGACCACGAGCAGGGCCGAGTCGAAGGGCAGTCCCTCGACAGCCACGTCGGTGACGATCTGCGGGTCGTCCGGGTGCTCGGCCTCGAGGGACTCGATGCCGGTGATGGAGATCGTCGACGTCGTCTCGACGGCACGCTCGACCCGCTCGATCTTGTCCAACGGCTCACCGGGGCGCGTCAGCGGCGCACCACAGCGCGCGCAGAAGCGGCTGTCCTCGGGGTTCTCCTGCCCGCAACGGGTGCAGAACACGGTCGGCATAGCGGTGACGATCTCCTGTCGGGCGTGTTCGAAAACCCCTGCGCGAAGGCCCATGAGCGGTCGACCAACATCAACCGCACCTATAGGGCGAGTCTTGAGCATAGCGGCAGAACGCCCCGACGCAACAGGGGGTAGTCGGCCCCAGCATCAACGGGAGGTTGATGGCTGCGGCAACCCTCAACTGGTGATCGAGGGTTGCCGCGCGGTCAGGCCCCGACGAGCGCTTGGTACTCGGTCGCGCCAAGCAGCCCGGCCAGCTCTGCCTCCGCGCCATCAGCGGCGTCGACCCGGATCTCCACGATCCAGCCGTCGCCGTAGGGGTCACTGTTGAGCAGCTCGGGCTGACGGTCCAGTGCTTCGTTGCGGGCGACGACGACGCCGGCCACCGGCGCGTAGATGTCGGAGACGCTCTTGGTCGACTCCACCTCACCGAACGGCTGGCCAGCGGTCACCTCGGCGCCGAGCTCCGGCAGCGTCACGAAGACGATGTCGCCGAGCGCGTCCTGGGCGAAGTCGGTGATGCCGATCCGGATGGTGTCCTTCGCGTCAGCACTGAGCCGGGCCCACTCGTGCTCCGCGGTGTAGCGAACGTCTTCGGGGAACACGGAAGTCTCTCTTCTGGTCGCCGGGTGTTCTGACTCCGGCCACGATAGCCACCGCTACTTGCTGGCGCTCTCCACCACGTCGGCCCAGCTGTCCAGCAACGTCAACGCCCGGTCCGGGTCCCACGCCTCGACCCACAGGTGGGTCACCGCCTCGAGCGGATCGGGCAGCACCATCACCCACTCGCCGTCCGGCTCGATCACCCGCACGCCGTCGGTGGTGTCGAGCTCGCGGCCGTCTGCCGCCTCGACCACCGCCCGCATCACCTGACCCTTGGTCGCCCATGCGGTGGGGACCGTTCGTCGAACCAGGCTGGCGTCGGGGATCCGGGCGTCGATCTCGGACAAAGTGAGCTTGGTACGGGCGACCAGGCCCAGCAGGCGGACGAACGCTGCCAGCCCGTCCAGCGCGGAGTGGAACTCCGGGATCACGAAGCCGCCACGGCCGTCGCCGGCGAAGATGACCCCGTTCTCGGCCGCCGCCTTGGTGAGCCGTTCCGGCGAGGTGGACGTCCACTCGATGTCCACGCCATGGAACCGGGCGACCTGCTCGGCCACCCTGGTCGTGGTCACCGGCAAGCGCCACCCTGCCGCCCCGGCCCTCGGCCGCCACCAGGTCGAGGACGACCAGCAGCGCCCGGTCGTCCTGCACCACGTCACCACGTTCGTCGACGATCGACAGCCGCTCGCCCACCTGGTCGAACCGTACGCCGAAGGCCGCCTTGGACGAGGCGACCAGATCGCCCAGCCGCTCGAGGTCGCGCATGTGCTCTGCCAGCGTCTCGGTGGTCGACAGCTCGTCCAGCCGGCCGTTCATGGTCAGCACGTCCACGCCGAGCCGGCCGAGGATCAACGGCAGCACCATCGCCGCAGCGCCGCCGGCGGTGTCGAGCACCACCTTCATCCGGGCTTCGCGAATGCCGGTGACGTCGACGCAGCGCAGCAGCTCGGCCACGTAGGTGTCGAGAGTCCTTGCTGGGTAGGCCAAGTCGGCGATCTCGCCAGGGAACGCGCGTCGGAACTCCTGGCGGCTGAAGGTGCGCTCGATCTTGCGCTGGGCCGTCTGGGACAGGTCGGCACCGTGCTCGTCGAGGAACAGGATGTCGACGCCCTGCGGGTCCCCCGGCGTGGTGCAGATCATGATGCCGCCGACCGAGTCGCTGGCCGCCACCTCGAACCGGGTCACCGGCGTGGGCGTCACCTCGAGGTCGCGGACGTTGATCGCGCTCGCGGTCAGGGCGCTGATCGCCGCCCGCTTGAGGGTACGGGCAGCCCTGGACGCGTCGCGCGAGGTCGTGATGGTCGAGCCCTTGCGCAGGCTGGTCGCGTAGGCGCTGGCCAGCCGTACGACGTGCTCGGGCGTGATCTCGACGTTGACCAGCCCGGAGACGCCTCGGGGGCCGAACAGCGAGCGTGCACCGCGCGACTCCCAGATGACGCTGGTGTTGACGACGGCGCCGGCTTCGATCGTCTTGAACGGATAGATCTTGACCCCGGCGGAGATGAACGCCTCCTCCTCGACGACACACTCGTCGCCGATGATGGCGCCCTCCTCGACCCGTGCGCCCCGCATGAGGTCGGTGTTCTTGCCGACGACGCAGCCGCGCAGGTTGGTGGACGGACCACAGAAGACGTTGTCGTGCAGCACTGCCCGATGCAGGAACGCCCCGCTCTTGACCACGACGTTGCTGCCCAGGACGGTGTACTCCCGCAGCTCGGCGCCGGCCTCGACCTTGGCGTAGTCGCCGATGAACAGCGGCCCCCGGAGCACGGCGTCAGGGTCAACCTCCGCGCCTTCCGCGATCCAGACCCCACTGGACACCTCGAAGCCGTCAATCTCAACGTCGACTAGACGGTTAAGAACGTCCGCCTGTACCCGCAGATAGCTGTCGTGGTTGCCGACGTCCTCCCAGTAGGCCTCGGTGACGTAGCCGTACAACCGGGCACCGTCAGCCAGCAGCTTGGGGAAGACGTCGTTGGACCAGTCGACCGACTGCCCGGTCGCGACGTGGTCGAGCACCTCGGGCGCCATGATGTAGACGCCGGTGTTGACGGTGTCGGAGAAGACCTGCCCCCACGTCGGCTTCTCGAGGAACCGCTCGATCCGGCCTTCCTCGTCGGCGATGATGATGCCGAACTCCACCGGGTCGGGCACCCGCTTGAGCCCGATCGTGACGAGCGCGTCGTTGGCCTCGTGGAACTTGATCATGTCGGTGAGGTCGATGTCGGTGAGCGCGTCGCCACTGATCACGATGAACGGCTCGTCCCGCAGCGCCTCCTCGGCGTTCTTGACGCTGCCGGCCGTGCCGAGCGGCGTCTCCTCGGTGGCATAGCTCAGTGTCATGCCGAACTCTTCACCGTCGCCGAAGTAGTTGCGGACGAGTGAGGCCAGGAACTGCAGCGTGACCACCGTCTCGGTGACGCCGTGACGGCGCAGCAGCCGCAGGACGTGACCCATGATCGGCTGGTTGACCACGGGCAGCAGTGGTTTGGGCTGGTTGGCCGTCATCGGACGCAGCCGAGTGCCTTCACCGCCTGCCATCACAACTGCTCTCATGCCCTCACCTCCCGTTCGCCACCGTGGTCATGCCCTCGGACCGTGCCGTCACGCCCTGGCGGCCCCGCTGTCAGCAAGTTCGGCGAGAGTTCCGCCGTCGCCCCTGGTCAGCTCGCGCACCTGAATCAGGTAGAGCAGGCCGGAGTACCAGTACAAGCCGACCCCCCACACAGCGAAAGCCCAGCCGAAGGTACGGGAGACAGGAGCGGCCCAGGTGTCGCCAGCACCGAGCAGAATCAACGGGAAGGCGTACAGCAGGTTAAAGGTTGCAGCCTTGCCGAGGTAATGGACCGGCAGCGGGCCGTAGCCGTGCCGACGCAGCACCGGCAGGGTCAAGGCGAGCAGGGCATCGCGGGCGACGAGAGCGACGACCAACCAGACCGGGATGATCCCCCGGATCGCCAGCCCGACCACGGTGGCCACGATGTAGAGGCGATCGGCGAGCGGGTCGAGCAGCTGGCCGAGACGGCTGGTCTGGTTCCAGGCTCGGGCCAGCTTGCCGTCGAGGTAGTCACTGACGCCACTGAGCATCAGCAGCAGGATCGCCCAGCCATCGGCTTCGGGACCCAGGATCAGCCACAGGAAAACCGGGACGCCGGCCAGCCGGGCGGCGCTCAAAGCGTTGGGGACGGTCCAGATGGCGTCGGACACCACTTCGGCAGGCGCCGGATCGGACGTGGTCTCGGCTGTAGTCACAGTGACACGCACCTCCGCCCGGTTTGCCGCGTGGGGCCCCATCAGCTCGACGCCGGACAGGCCCCCACGGCCGGCGAAGTCGATGATCACTGACGCCCAGCCTACCGCCGGGGTGTTTCCGGTCGAATACGGGCCGTGCGGCTTTCCGTCAACTCCGGGACGAACAAGTCGTTGTCGACTGGTTCGTCCCACCCGGCACCAGCTGCGTGCCTTCTCTGTCGGGACGACAGGATTTGAACCTGCGACCCCTTGACCCCCAGTCAAGTGCGCTACCAAGCTGCGCCACGTCCCGATTGCTCTGCCACCGTACGGGCGGCGAAGCGGAGCAGACTTTACCCCGGGCGCAGGACCCCGGACGAACGCCGTGCCCGTCCCTCGGTCACTTGCGCTTCTCGCGCACCTTCATCGAGATCTCGATGGGTGTGCCGGGGAAGCCGAACTCCTCGCGCAACCGGCGCTCGAGGAACCGTCGGTAGCCCGGCTCGAGGAACCCGCTGGTGAACAGCACGAACCGTGGCGGCTTGGTGCCCGCCTGAGTCGCGAACAGGATCTTCGGCTGCTTGCCGCTGCGCACCGGCGGCGGCGTTGCCGCGACGATCGAGGCCAGGAACGCGTTGAGCCGCCCGGTGGGCACCCGCTGTTCCCAGCTCGCAAGGGCAGTCCGCAGTGCGGGGGCCAAGCGCTCGACACTGCGGCCGGTGGACGCCGACACGTTGACCCGCGGAGCCCAGGCGTACGGGGCCAGCTCGCGTTCGACCTCGTTCTCCAGCGTCAGCCGGCGGTCCTCGTCGACCAGGTCCCACTTGTTGAAGGCCAGCACCAGCGCGCGACCGGCCTCCGTCGCCATCGAGATGACCCGCATGTCCTGGTCGGTCAACGGCTGGCTGGCATCGAGCAGCACGACAGCCACCTCGGCCGCGTCGAGAGCGGCACTGGTGCGCAGGCTGGCGTAGTACTCGGCGCCGGACGCCTGCCGGACCCGTCGGCGCAGACCGGCTGTGTCGACAAACTTCCAAATTTCCCCACCGACCTCGACCAGCGAGTCCACCGGGTCACGGGTCGTGCCCGCGGTCGCGTCGACGACCGAGCGCTCCTCGTGCGACAGCCGATTGAGCAGACTGGACTTTCCGACGTTGGGCCGGCCGACCAGCGCCACCCGACGGGGGCCCGAGGTCGGGTCGTCGCGCTCCATCGGCGCCTCGGGCAGGGCATCGAGCACCGCGTCGAGCAGCTCGCCCGAACCTCGACCGTGCAGAGCGCTCACCGCGAAGGGCTCCCCCAGCCCGAGCGACCACAGCGAAGCCGCGTCCGCCTCGGTACGGGCGTCGTCCACCTTGTTGGCCGCCAGCACCGCGTGCTTCTTCGACCGGCGCAGCACTCTGGCGACAGCCTCGTCGGTGTCGGTCGCGCCCACGGTCGCGTCGACCACGAGAAGGACGGCGTCGGCCGCGGCCACGGCGTACTCCGCCTGAGCGGCAACCCGCGCCTGCAGGCCGACAGCGTCGGGCTCCCAGCCTCCGGTGTCGACCACGATGAACCGGCGGCCGCGCCAGTTGGCGTCGTAGGCCACCCGGTCCCTGGTCACGCCGGGGACATCCTCGACGACGGCCTCTCGGCGCCCCAGGATCCGGTTGACCAAGGTCGACTTGCCGACGTTGGGCCGACCAACCACGGCGAGCACCGGCAGGGAGGCCAGCTCCTCGGCCGACTCGCCGTCGAGGTCCGGGTCGAGGTCCGGGTCGAGGTCGAGCCCGGCGGCTGAGCCGGCCGCGTCGGAGCTGACCCCGGCATCCCTGCGCGTCACCGGGCTGCTCCCGTCGAGGAGTCCTGAAGTGTCGATTTCTGAGGCGTCGAGTCGTTCTGCTGGCCCGCGGTCTCGATGGGCAGCTCGACCACCTGCCAGAGATCGACGACCGCCTTGATCACTTCGTCGGCCGACATCGTCGTCGTGTCGACGACATGGGCGTCGGGAGCACAGTGCAGCGGTGATGCCTTGCGAGTGGAGTCCAGCTCATCGCGACGCGCCAGGTCCTCAACCACGGCCTCGACCGTCGTCTGCGCTGGCTGTGCGTTGTCCGAGTGCTCAGCCGCACGTCTCCGCCCGCGAGCCTCGGCGCTTGCGGTCAGCCAGACCTTCAGCCGTGCGTCGGGAAAGATCGCGGTACCGATGTCGCGTCCCTCGACGACGATGCCACCGCTGCCGGCGACGGCCGCCAGGGCAAGTCGCCGTTGAAGACCGGACAGGTGCGCTCGCACCGCCGGAGTCGCCGCCACCGCACTGACTGCTGAGGTGACCTCGTCGCCACGGATAACCTCGGTGACGTCTTGTCCGGCGATGGCCACCGCGCGGTCGGCCGGGTCGGTACGGATGTCCAGCGGCGAGGAGGCGAGCAGAGCGCTCAGCCGGTCCTCGTTGGCCGACAACTCATCCAGAGGCAAACCGTCCCTGAGCACCAGCCACGTCACCGCGCGGTACATCGCGCCCGTGTCGAGATAGCCGAAATCCGAGCCGTACGGCGACACCGCGAGCAACGGTCGACTTGCCGGAACCGGACGGCCCGTCGATGGCAACCACCATCTGGGCACTGTCCACCTGCACCACTGATCTCCTCACAAAGGCGAGTCGCGAGGTCATCAACCTGCCCGCGGCCCTGAGCGAGGATACCGGGTCCATCTAGCCTTATGTCGACTAAGACCCAAAACCATGAAACGACCACTCGATTCCGGTCTACGGGAGCCTCGCCAGCGCCCCATGGGTTCCCACAGGGTGCTCAGCGCTCACGGCGCAGTCAGCTCTCGTCGTCCATCCGACCGGTGGCGGAGAATCCCGCGTCGCGCAGCACCGCTGTCGCTCGCTCGACCTCACGGGCGACGACCGTCAGCTCGACGAGGCCCAGCGGCTGGTCCGGCACGTGGTCGACGCTGATGTCGTCGACGTTGACGCCGGCGTCCGCCAGCGCGCGCAGGATGTCGGCGAACGCTCCGGGCTGGTCGGGCACGAGGACGCTGACGAAACCGTACGCAACTCCGGTTGCCAGACGGCTCCAGCGCTTCTGCGGCAGTCGGCGGTGTACCTGGTTTCCGGCCGACACCAGGCGGGCGACCGCGTTGGCCGCGACACCGGCCGAGCTCTCGACGCTGCCCACCACCCGATCCGGCTCGACGGGAAGGGGCGGTTCCGACGGGCTCCCCTCGTCCTCGTCGACAGTGGCCCGCAGCGCGGACTCGACCGCCGCCAACCGGGCAATCACCGCGCGTAGCCGCGGCCCCAGGGCTCCCGCGTTCTCCACGCAGATGTCCGCCCACATGCCGGCCGGCGACCCGGCCAACCGGGTGGTGTCCCTGAGCCCAGTGCCGGCGAGCTCGAAGAAGTCTCCGTCCACATCAGCGAGGCTCGCTGCCAGGGCACTGGAGACCAGTTGCGGCAGGTGCGAGACAGCGGCAACGGCGGCGTCGTGATCAACAGCCGACCACAGCTCGGGCAAGGCGCCGCACAGCTCAGCCAGGGCAACCGCACTGGCGAGCGCAGAGGGTGAGGTCGCCTCGGTCGGAACCAGCGGCCAGGGCCGACCCCGGAACAAGTCCACCCTTGCGTTCCAGGGTCCGGCGCTCTCCCGGCCGGCCATGGGGTGTCCGCCGACGAATTTGGACATGTCCACGCCGAGCGTCTCAGCCTCCAGAAGAGGACGAGACTTAACGCTGGCTACGTCACTAAACGTTTTGCCCATCTGTAGCCGCTGAGCTCGCAGAAGCGCAGGAGCCACTGCTGAGGGCGGCACGCAGATCACCACGTGGTCCGCCGTGGGCATCCCGTCGCGCCAGCGACGACAGCCGGAGATGTGCTGAGCGCCGTCCAGCGCCTTCAGGTCGGAGTCGTCCAGGGCGACCTCAACGCCGGCTGCAGACGCGGCCAGAGCGATCGAGGTGCCGAGCAGCCCGGTGCCGATGACGACCAGGCTGGCCAGGGGGCCGGCTCCCGGCAGGCCCGGTGTGATCTGCTGGCTCATCGCAGCCAGCCGATCACTGGGACGTCGTGCCCGGAGGCTCTCTGCCGGTCGACCGGCTGGTCCGTCGGCCGCCGCAGGATCGCTCCCACAGCAACCGAGCGGGTCCGCCGGTGACCGACGTGCCCATGACCGGCCACGACCGACCGGGCGGCAATGGCCTGCGGCGGGTCCAGCAGCAGCAGGGGCTGTGACGCTTTCTGGTAGCTCAGCGCCTCCGGCTCACACGCCGCGGCCGGGCACCGGGTGCCTCGGTCGCGAGAGTCGGGGCTGACCCCGGCCACGCGATCAGCCGGCGTCGGTGCTGCCCACGATGGAACTCGCCGGCCAACGCCGAGGCCGACCGGACCCGATGGACGGAGAAAGCCCACAGCTGGCCCGGCTGCCGAGGCGACGCAGCGCTGGGCGACGGTCGCTCGGCCGGCGATCCGGCCAGCCGTATCAACCGGCGTGCCGACACGCGCGCGCGCAGTCGTCGTCAGCGGGGCCGGATCCGGGCAGAGCATAGGAAGCACTGTAGCGAGGTAGCGCCAGATCGACCCGACTATCTATCGGTGAGTCGGCGCATGGTTTCACATCTTTCAGGTTTTCTTCCTATACAGGTAAATCGATATAGCCGTAATCCTGTCCGGCTGATCGGTCAGGCCGTTGGCCCGCGGAATGTCGCTAAACCGTTTTATTGCAGCGTGACCGTACCCCCACAGCGCTGGATAAGTCGACAATGGCACGTTGGGGGTGCCACGGAGGCTCTGCCCGAGCTCGCCTAGATGAATCGATAAATCGGCTGATGTACTCATCGGTCAAGCCCTAGAACGGTTCACCGAGACGACGCTTCACCGGCAAGGAGTTTGAGCGAGGAGAGGTCGGGGCCGTTGGCCGACGGTTGATCCGGGCGGCTTCACCGCGACTCCCGCAGCTCGGCGCGGCTACAGGCCGACCGCGTCGTAGAGCTTGGAGATCTCCTCCGGGGTCAGCCGACGCATGTTCCCCGAGCGCAGGCTGCCCAGGTGGACCGGTCCGATCCGGGTGCGCACCAGCCGCTCCACCGGGTGCCCGACGTGGTCGAGCATCCGGCGGACGAGGTGCTTGCGCCCCTCGTGCAGGGTCACCTCGAGCATCACCCGCCGGCTGTCAGAGCCCACCAGCTTGAACTCGTCAACCCGGACCATGCCGTCCTCGAGCTCGACGCCGGCCTTGAGCCGTCGTCCGACGTCCCTGGCCACCGGGCCGGCCACCTCGGCGAGGTAGGTCTTCTCCACCTCGTAGGACGGGTGCATCAGCCGGTGGGCGAGCTCTCCGTCGTTCATCAGCAGCAGGATGCCCTCGCTGTCGGCATCCAGCCGGCCGACGTGGAACAGCCGCTCGTTGCGTCCCTCGACCAGGTCCCCGACGCACGGGCGCCCCCGCTCATCGGACATCGTGCTCAACATGCCGACCGGCTTGTTCAGGGCGAAGTAGACCTGGGTGTCGCTGGTGACGATGCGCATGCCGTCGACCTTGATCACGTCGGTCTGTGGGTCGACCCGCATCCCCTGCTCGGTGACCAGCTTGTCGTTCACCCGAACACGGCCGGCATCGATCATGTCCTCGCAGACTCTGCGACTACCGACCCCTGCCTGTGCCATGACCTTCTGCAGTCGGATCCCTTGCTGGTCCATCTGTACCGACTCTCAAGTAGAGATTGAGTCATTACCGTACTCGAGTGACTCTAGGTCTGGTAGGAGCGGGGCCAGCGACGGCAAGTCGCTGAGTTCCCGAAGTCCCAGCCGCTCCAAGAACAGCGGTGTGGTGCCGTACAGCGTCGCGCTCGAGTCCGGGTCGCTCCCCCGCTCCTCGATCAGCCCGCGGGAGAGCAACGTTCGCATGACACCGTCGACGTTGACCCCTCTCACCGCAGCCACCCGGCCGCGGGCCACCGGCTGGCGGTAGGCAACGACCGCCAGGGTCTCGAGCGCGGCCTGTGTCATTCGAGCGTGCTGTCCGCGCAGGACGAACCGCTCCACGAGGCCCGCGCACTCGGCCCTGGTGTACAACCGCCACCCGCCGGCCACCTGACGCAGCTCGAAGCCGCGGCCTTCGGCCTCGTAGGAGCCGGCCAGCTCGCTGAGCTGAGCCGTCACCGCGGCCACCGGATGGCCGGACAGCTCCGCCAGCAGCATCTCGTTGACCGGCTCGTCGGCCACCATCAGCAGTGCTTCGAGCATCATCGGCAGCGGCAGGTCCTCGGGGACGTCCGGGGGCTGCGGGGCTGGCTCCCGGGCAGCGTCGGGCGCCGCGTCCTCGAGCACCTCGAGGTCAGCGGCCGGGGCGGCCGAGCCCTCAACGTCACGGGTGCTGACGCTGGGTTCACCGCTGGTCATGAGCTCTCCTGTGCTGTCGGTTCCGGATCTTCGTCGTCGTCGTCGGTCTGCGGCTCGTCCCACTCGGCGCCCAGCTCCGCGCCGGCGACGGAATCGGCCTCACCATCGCCGCCGGTCCACCGCACGTGCAGCTCGCCGAGCGCTGTGACCTGGTCGAACGCGACCTGGGACTCGCGGTACAGCTCCAGCAGGGCCAGGAACCGGGCGACGACCTCGAGGGTGTTCTCGCAGTCCTGGCACAGCGACCGGAACGAGCCGCTGCCGAGCCGGCGCAACCGCTCACTGAGCAGCGCAGCATGCTCGCGCACGCTCACCATCGGAGCGTGGATGTGGTCGATGGCGACGGTGGGCACCTCGCGGGGCCGGAACGCGGCCGCGGCCAGCCGGGCGAACTCCTCCGGACCGATCCCCAGCAGCACCTCGGGCAGCGCTGCCGCGAACTGCGGCTCGAGCGACACCGCGCGCGGGTAGCGAAGGCCCTGCTCGGCGAACATGGTCGCGAACACCGCTGCCACCTGCTTGTACGCGCGGTACTGCAGCAACCGGGCGAACAGCAGGTCACGGGCTTCGAGCAGGGCGAGGTCTTCCTCGTCCTCGACCTCGCCGCTGGGCAGCAGCCGCGCGGCCTTGAGGTCGAGCAGCGTGGCCGCCACCAGCAGGAACTCGGTGGCCGTCCCCAGCTCCCAGTCCGCTCCCCTGGCTCGGATGAACGCGATGAACTCGTCCGTGACCTGGTGCAACGCGACCTCGGTCACATCGAGCTGGTGCTTGCTGATCAGGCTCAGCAGGAGGTCGAACGGTCCTTCGAAGACGTCCAGGTGCACCTCGAACGCCCCGCTCGCAGCTGCCGCGGGGAGCGTGACCGGGTCGACCGAGCCCTCGACGGGGAGGCCGGTGTCCTGCTCAGCGACGGGTGGGGCGGAATGCATGCCACGACGGTAGCCGGTCGGCGCTGGATCGGGCGCGGGCTCAGATCTGGACGATCAGCACCGACAGACCGTGTGCGATCACGTCGCCCAGGTAGGCGAACGGCGGCACCAGCCCGGAGCTGATCCTGACCAGGCCGGCCAGCAGGATGATCAGCCCGATGTTGCGCTCGGCGAGCTGGTACTCCGCCTTCTGCCAGCCGATCGTCTTGGGCGAGAACAGGAACAGCAGCCGGCCGCCCTCGAGCGGAGGAATCGGGATGAGGCTGATCGCGCCCACCAGCAGCTGGAGGATCCCGAACAGCAGCAGGGCACGCTGCAGGCGACGCTGACGAGCTCCGAGGTCCGCAGGAGCTGCGCGTAAGTCGACGAAGCTGCCGAGGAAGCGCCCGTAGAGGTCGACGGCGCCGGTGGCCACGGCCTGGCCGACCCAGGCGGTGAAACCGATCAGGGCCACGCCGCCGGCGAGCAGGTTGCCGAGCGGTCCGGACAGCAGCAGCACCACGAAGGGTCGGCGGGACCCACGGACCGCCGTCCACTCGACGTTGGGCGTCCAGCCGGCGGAAGCCGGGCCCGAGCACAGCCGCGACCGCAGAGAACGGATCGACGAAGCCGGCCACGCCCGGCCGGTGCTGGAGCAGCCACTTGGTCTCGGGCATTCGGGACTGCACCAACCGCTGGGCACCGACATGCACCGCCCACGCGAGACGCAAGACCGACCAAAAGCAGCAGAAAAGTCTCAGGGTGACCTAGAGTGTAAAGCACGCGTCAGATCCCACGCAGCCGGCGAAGCAGGATGCTGGCCTCGCCCTTGGCGTCCAGATCGGCCAGCACCACCGCAATCGCCTCACGCACGATGCGGCCACGGTCGACCGCCATCCCGTACTCCCCGCGCAGGGTGAGCCGAGCCTGCTCGATATCGATCAGCTCCTCGGCCGAGACGTAGACCGTGATCTTCTCCTCGTGTCGCTCGCGCCCGGTGGGGCGACGATCGGCACCTGCCGGGCGCCGGCGCCGAACCGGCCGCGGCGGTGCGGGGTCCCAGTCGTCGGTCTCCACGCTGCTGGCAGGAGCCGGACGCGCGACGGCCGGGGCGGCCTCAGCCTCGACCGCGCGCGCTGCGGGCTCCACGGGGCGGCTGGCCGGCTGGGCAGGCGCACTCTGCGCCGGCAGGGGCTGGGCAGTGCTGCTGGGCGAGGCCGGGCTGGGCTGGGCGGTGCTGGGCTGGGCCGGATCGGCGTCGCCGGTGACCCGGAACAGCTCGGCAGCACCCGGCAGGCTCACGCGGCGAGACATCGGGCAAGCACCTCCTTGGCGAGATCGCGGTAGGCGGTGGCACCCGCGGACGCGGGGGCATAGGTCGTGATCGGCTCGCCGACCACCGTGGTCTCCGGGAACCGTACGGTCCGGTTGATCACGGTGTGGAAGACGGTGTCGCCGAACGCCTCGACCACCCTGGCCAGAACCTCACGGCTATGGGTGGTGCGAGCGTCGTACATCGTGGCGAGGATTCCCTCAACCTCAAGTTTAGGGTTAAGCCTCTCCTTGACCTTCTCGATGGTCTGGATCAGCAGGGCGACGCCGCGAAGGGCGAAAAACTCGCACTCCAGCGGGATCAGCACGCCATGGGCGGCGGTGAGGGCGTTGACGGTGAGCAGGCCCAGCGACGGCTGACAGTCGATGAGCACCACGTCGTACTCGTTCATCACCGGGGCGAGCACCCGAGCCAGGGTCTGCTCTCGCGCCACCTCCCCCACCAGCTGCACCTCGGCGGCCGATAGGTCGATGTTGCTCGGCAGCAGATCCATGCCGGCGACGCTGGTCTTGAGCAGGACGTCGTCCACCGTGACGTCGCGTTCCATCAGCAGGTTGTAGACGGTGCGGTCCAGCTGCAACGGGTTGACCCCGAGCCCGACCGACAGTGCGCCCTGGGGATCGAAGTCCACCAGCAGGACCCGGCGACCGAGCTCGGCCAGCGCTGCACCCAGGTTGATCGTCGTGGTCGTCTTGCCGACGCCACCCTTCTGGTTGCACAGGGCGATGATCTGGGCCGGACCGTGATGGGAAAGCGCCGTCGGCTCAGCGACCTCCGGCAGCACCCTGCCGGTCGGCCCCATCTGGCCGGGGATCACCGGAACCGGCTTGCGGCGCGGCTTGGCGGGCGCCGCCGTCGCCTCCGAGCCGGCCGCGTCCGCGGAACGGATGTGCCGAGGTTGGATCGGATCCTCCTCGTACCGGGGATCGTCGTGCGACGCTGCTTTCGCCATCTTTCGGCGCCTCCCGACTCATATGTGGGTTCCCACAAGAACCCAGCATCTTTATCGACATATCGCGACATCGATTGACCGCCCTGGCGATCAATGGCTGATGCTACACGTAGCCAGGGCGGTATGGCGACTACGAGTTTCCGGACACTGCAGGCGCAACTACCCCAAAGCGCGGGGGTGTGCGGCGGCGTAGACCTCGCGAAGAGTGTCGACGGTGACCAAGGTGTAGACCTGGGTCGTCGTCACCGACGCGTGCCCGAGCAGCTCCTGGACCACCCGGACGTCCGCACCGCCCTCGAGCAGGTGCGTCGCGAAGGAGTGCCTCAGCGTGTGCGGGGACACGTCGACGGACAGCCCGGCCCGACCGGCGGCGGTGCGCAGAATCGTCCAGGCGCTCTGCCGGGACAGCGGCCCACCCCGCGCGTTGAGGAACAGGATGGGCGTGCCACGACCGGCGGCGGCCAGGGTCGGACGGCTCCGGACGAGGTAGGCCTCGACCGCGAGCCGGGCCATCGTCCCCATCGGGACCAGGCGCTGCTTGCCACCCTTCCCGGCCAGGCGCACGACCCGTGCCTCGAGGTCGATGTCGTCCGCGGCCAGTCCGACCGCCTCCGAGATCCGCGCGCCGGTCCCGTACAGCAGCTCGAGCAGGGCCTTGTCCCGAACCGCGATGGGGGTGTCGTCGGCGCCAGCAGCAGCCAGCAGCCGTTCGACGTCGTCGATCGAGATCGCCTTGGGCAGCCGCTTGGGCGGGGTGGGCGGCCGGACGTCGCTGGACGGGTCGAGCTGCAGCCAGCCCCTCGCGTACGGCGAACCGGTGCAGCCCTCGCACGGCGACGATCGTCCGAGCCGCTGACGACGCAGCCAACGGCGGGTGATCGACGTCGCCGTCGCGCAGGTCGGACAGGAAGGCTGCCACGTCCGGCTCGGTCACCTCCCCCAGGTCCCGAACACCCCGCCGGGTCAACGACTCGGCGTAACGGCGCAGGTCGCGACGGTAGGACGTCAACGTGTTGCCGGCCAGTCCCCGCTCGACTGCCAGGTGGTCCAGGTAGGTCTGCATTGCCGAGAGCAGGCCCGCGGCGATGACGGGGGACGCCTGATCGGGGGCGTCCCCCAACTGCGCGAAGCCCGGCGAGGTCACGACAGCAGAGCGGCCAACGGCGTGACGTCGTAGCCGTGCGCCGCGGCGACCGGGGCGTAGCAGACCGCACCACCGACGACGTTGAGGCCGAGGGCCAGCGACGGGTCGTCACGGCAAGCCTCGATCCAGCCTCGGTCGGCGATCTCGGTGATGTACGGCAGCGTCACGTTGGTCAGCGCGTAGGTCGACGTGTGCGGCACGGCGCCGGGCATGTTGGCCACGCAGTAGAACGTGGACTCGGCAACCTTGAAGGTCGGGTCGGAGTGCGTGGTCGGCCGGCTGGACTCGAAGCATCCGCCCTGGTCGATGGCGATGTCGACCAGAACGCTGCCCGGCTTCATCCGGGCGACCAGGTCGTCACTGATCAAGATGGGCGCCTTGGCACCGGGCACCAGGACGGCACCGATGACCAGGTCGGCGTCGAGGACGGCCCGCTCCACCTCGTAGGAGTTGGAGGCCACGGTCTGCAGGTGACCCTGATAGATCGCGTCCGCCGAGCGGAGCCGCGCAATGTTGCGGTCGAGCAGCAGAACCTCGGCCTGCATGCCCAGCGCGATGGCAGCGGCGTTCATCCCGGAGACGCCGGCACCGATCACCACGACCTTGGCAGCGTAGACACCCGAGACTCCGCCCATCAGGATGCCGCGACCGCCCTCGGCCCGCATCAGGGTGTGCGCGCCGACCTGAGGCGCCAGCCGACCGGCCACCTCGGACATCGGCGCCAGCAGCGGAAGCGAACCGTCGGCGAGCTGAACCGTCTCGTACGCGATCGCCGTCGTGCCCGACGAGATGAGCGCGTCCGTGCACTCACGGGACGCTGCCAGGTGGAGATAGGTGAACAGGATCTGGTCGGCCCGCATGAACTTGTACTCGCTGGGCTGCGGCTCCTTGACCTTGAGGATCAGGTCGGCCTGCTCCCACACATCGTCGTTGGTGGCCAGGATCGTCGCGCCGGCGGCGACGAAGTCGTCGTCAGGGATGGAGGACCCGACTCCGGCCGAGTGCTCGATGACTACGGAGTGACCGCGCTTGGTCAGCTCGTGCACGCCGGCCGGTGTGATGGCGACGCGGTACTCGTGGTCCTTGATCTCGAGGGGGATTCCAATCTTCACAGCGATGCACATCTCCTCGGAACGCCGTTGTGACAAGGGTCGAACTGCGCCTGCGATGGATCACCCGTGAGGCGAGTCTAGGGCCCCGGTCGCTCAGGCCAAACGGCGCTGACCTGTCGCAGCGTCGCGAACCCTCGGGCGCGGGCGGCGGCGGCTGCCAGGACCCCGCTCACCGTCAGCGGGTTGTGCAGCTCGCCCGCGAGAATCTTGTCGACAGCCTCGTCCAGCGGCACCCAGGAGTAGGGCATGTCGGCCTCCTCGTGATGGCCGACATGACGCTCGTCCTCGGCCACCTCGGTGACGCCCCGCGCCAGGTAGAGGCGCACGGCCTCGTCGGACATGCCGGGCGAGGTGAAGAGGTCGACGAGCGACAGCCACTCGGTGGCCCGGAAGCCGGCCTCCTCATATAGCTCGCGCGCGGCGTTCTCGTACGGGGTCTGCCCGACGGCGTCGGTGTCGAGCAGCCCTGCGGGTGGTTCCCACAACATCCGCCGCGGCGGGTGGCGGTACTGCCGCACCAGCAGGACACGATCGCGGTCGTCGAGAACGATCACGCCGACCGCGCCGGGGTGAACGACGACGTCGCGCTCGACGGTGGCACCGTCGGGCATCCGGACCAGATCGGTCTGCACCGCGATGACGTGACCGGCGAAGCGTTGGGTCGTGGTGGCGACCGGCAGCTCCTCCTGCCGGTCAACGACCTCGGACGACGGGAGCTCGAGAGCCACCGCTCAGCCGAACTGTGCCGTGGCACCAACCGGAACTGTCGGCGCGGCGTGGCCGGCCGCTGGGTCGTCGCCGTCGGTCAGGTCCCACGGCAGCCGGCCGCTCTTGTCCTCCGCGTACTGGATCGCGGCGGCGACGAACCCCTTGAACAGCGGGTGCGGACGGGTCGGCCGGCTCTTGAACTCGGGGTGGGCCTGGGTGCCGACGTAGAACGGGTGCACCTCGCGAGGCAGCTCGACGTACTCGACCAGTCGGCCGTCGGGTGACGTCCCGGAGAACACCAGGCCGGCGTCCTCGAGCGGCTTGCGGTAGGCGTTGTTGACCTCGTAACGGTGCCGATGGCGCTCGTCGACCCAGGGCTGGTCGTAGGCCTCGCGGACGACGGAGCCCTCGAGCAGCTTGGCGGGGTAGGAGCCAAGGCGCATCGTGCCGCCCATGTCCCGCTCGCCGGAGACCACGTCGCGCTGCTCGGCCATCGTGGCGATGACCGGGTGCGGGGTGGCCGGGTCGAACTCGGCTGAGCCAGCTCCCTCGAGTCCGGCCAGGTTGCGCGAGGCCTCGATCACCATGCACTGCAGGCCGAGGCACAGGCCGAGGGTCGGGATGCCGTGCTCACGGGCGTGGCGAAGCGCACCGAGCTTTCCCTCGATGCCGCGCACGCCGAAGCCACCGGGTACGAGCACGCCGTCGACCTCGGCCAGCGTTGCCGCAGCACCCTCGCTGGTCTCGCAGTCGTCGGAGGTGACCCAGCGAATGACCACCTTGCAGTCGTTGCCGAAGCCGCCGGCGCGCAGTGCCTCGGTGACCGACAGATAGGCGTCAGGCAGGTCGACGTACTTTCCGACCAGCGCCACGGTGACCGTGCGAGCGGGAGTGTGCACGCGCCGGAGCAGGTCGTCCCAGACGCTCCAGTCGACGTCGCGGAACGGCAGGCCCAGGCGCCGTACGACGTAGGCGTCGAGCCCTTCGGCGTGCAGCACCTTGGGGATGTCGTAGATCGAGGGCGCGTCGACGGCGGAGACCACGGCTTCCTCGTCGACGTCGCACATGCCGCTGATCTTGCGCTTGAGGCTGGTCGGGATCGGTCGGTCGGAACGGCAGACGACCGCGTCCGGCTGGATACCGACGGTGCGCAGCGCAGCCACGGAGTGCTGGGTCGGCTTGGTCTTGAGCTCGCCGGAGGGCCCGATGTACGGGACCAGCGACACGTGCAGGAAGAAGCAGTTGGCCCGGCCGACCTCGTTGCGCACCTGGCGAATGGTCTCCAGGAACGGCAGCGACTCGATGTCGCCCACCGTGCCGCCGACCTCGGTGATCACGACGTCGACCTCGTCGGAGGCCATCCGCCGGATCCGGCTCTTGATCTCGTTCGTGATGTGCGGGATGACCTGGACCGTGTCGCCGAGGTACTCACCGCGCCGCTCCTTGGCGATCACCTGCGAGTAGACCTGGCCGGTGGTCACGTTGGCCGATCCGTGCAGGTCGGTGTCGAGGAACCGCTCGTAGTGACCGACGTCGAGGTCGGTCTCAGCCCCGTCCTCGGTGACGAACACCTCGCCGTGCTGGAACGGGTTCATCGTGCCGGGGTCGACGTTGAGGTAGGGGTCGAGCTTTTGCATCGTGACCCGCAGCCCGCGTGCTTTCAGCAGGCTGCCCAGGCTGGAGGCCGTCAGACCCTTGCCGAGGCTGGAGGCGACGCCCCCGGTGACGAACACGTGCTTGGTCGTCTGCGGCGGGGCCATACGCGCATCTCCCGTGGCTAAGGTGCGGCGAGGAATCTCGCCCGTCCACGGGAGTTCACGGTAACACGTCGGCGTCTGCCGCAGGCGGTCCCGTCCCGATGTCGCCCGTGTCGTCGGTCGCGTCGCGCAGCAACACCGCCAGAACGTAGGGAACGCCGAGAAGTACGGCCACTGCTGGGATCGCGAGGCCGGAGTCGTTGACGACGAGCCCGACCAGCGCGAGCACGCTCAGCGAGATGAGCCCGTACCTCAGCTCGGGGAGCCTGGCGTAGGCGACGGCCAGACGAGGCCGCGGCCGGAGCACCAGCCACAGCGCCACCGCGATGATCACCGGGACGACGAGCGTGCCCACGTTGGTCACCAGCAGGTCGAGGTCGGCCCTCCCCTTGCGCTCGAGCACCGTCCAGGCGCCTCCGTGCAGGATCTTGCCGACGAACCTGCCGAGGTGGGTACGGGCGGAGGCCGGCCTGGCGTAGTCGATCAGTCCCAGCAGGAACACCGCCGCGACCGCAGCGCCACCGATGGCGGCAGCCTTGGCCAGCGAGACGCGACGGCCGGCGCAGAGCAGGACCATCACCGCGAACGCGGGGATGAGCGCGAGCACCCCCCCGATGTCGCTGCCCCACATCGGGGCACCGTCTGCGAGCACCGCGACGGCGCCGATGGCAGCAACCGCCGGCCAGGCCCGCGTCCGGCAGATGGCGACCGACGTCGCGGTCAGCATCGCCGAGGCACCGAGCACCCCGAAAGCAATGTTGCCGAAGCCCATGAACCGGCCGGCCACCAGCGGCGAGTAGCCCAGGACGCTGTCCAGCTGAAGCGACGACCCGAGCACGACGTCGAGCACGAGCAGGGCAAAAGTCAGACCGGTTACGGCGCCACCGGCGATGACGGCGGACGTGCGGAGAGCCAGTGCGCAGGCGGCGCTGCCGATGACAGCTGCGAGCCCCGCGATCACGAGGATCACGACGGGAGTGGCGCTGCCGGATCGCCACCAGTCGGAGAGGTTGGCCAGGTAGCTCGCAACCGGTCCGGCCAGCGCGACCATGAGCAGCCACAACGCCGCCCCTCGTCCCCTCCCCCATCGCCACGCCGCGAGGGTGAGGAACATTGCGAGGACGGCGAGCAGGACCAGAAACGTTGCAGCGTAAGGGGTTGCGGCGCGCACGGCACCTGCAGCGGTGTCCGCGTCGACCAGGTCGGCCACACTGTCCGGGCGATGACCGACGTGTTGCCACGGCTGACCGTCGACGGCAGCGGCGACGCCGGGAGCTCCGCTCGCCTCGGTGAGCTGAAGCAGCGTCGCGGTGACGTCGATCAGCTGGACGTACGGCGCCCGCCTGGTGGACTGGCTGCGCAGCAACCCCGGTCCGTACGGGCCACCGGACGCGATGGCCACGTGCAAGTGGGCGCGATCACGTCGGCTGGTGTCGGAAAGGCCGAGCACCATCAGGACCGACCCAGCCGGACGAGCACGTTGAACGGCCTCGACGAAGGCGTCAGCGCGGACGGCAGCAGCGGGTGTCGCTACCGATGGCCCGGTCACGAGACTCACCGGGCAGACGGACAACGCCTTCGCCGACAGGGCCGCCGAGTAGACCGCGACGCTGCCCGTACGATCGGCTGCGCCCAGCGCTGCGGCAGGGCCGACTGCTGCGACGCATCCAGAGCCGGTGTCGCTCATGGCGGAGGCGAGAATGCCTGGTACGGCGGCAAAGTCGAGCGAGTGGTTGTCCTTGACGATGGCCGGCCAGCCGTCAATCGACGCACTGCCACTGCTGGCCGACACAGGCGGTGTGGCGCCGCACGGTCCCGGCACACGTACGCGATTGCCGGCACCGACGGTCAGCCAGCCGTCGGCCGCACACGTCACCTCGGCAGCGGAGCGGATGGACAGGGCGCCCACCGAACCACGGTGAGCCAGCTGCCAAAGGGTCGGCGTGCCCGTGGCCGTGACGTCCTTCCACTGCAGTCCGGGAAGGCCGACCACGACGACGGTTGGCGGCTGGTCGTCCGCAAGGGCCGGCTGAGCCGGGGTGGCGAGCGCCGCCACCAGGGCCGTCAACGCAAGCAGGAAGCCGGTTCGCCTCATGCTGACCGCAGCTCGTCGTAGATCTCCATCAGCAGGTCGGCTACCCGTTGCGCGTCCGGCCACTGCGCCGACCTGGCCAAGGCTTCGCGCTCGAGACTGTGTCGCGCCTGCGGGTCCGTCAACAGCCTGCGCACGGCGGAGGTGATAGCGGCCGGGCTGCCCACCGGCACCAGCACCGCAGCCGAACCGACGAGCGACGGCACCCCGCCGACAGCTGTGGCCACGAGCGCGTGTCCGGTCAGCAGCGCTTCCTGAGCGGCCAGCGGCCGGGCCTCCCACGAGCTCGGCAGCACCACGACGTCGGCGATGCTGAGCAGGTCGGCGATGTCATCGCGTCGACCCAGCAGCGTGACGTTGACGCCAAGGTCGGCGATCTGCCGCTCGAGAGCCTGATCCTCCGGACCGTCGCCGGCAATCAGCACGGCCGGGGCCGATTCGAGGGTGCGCCAGCCCGCGGCCGCCTCGACGAGCACGTCGAACCGCTTCTGCCGGTGCAGCCGGCCGAGAGCCAGCACCACCGGCGCCGACCCGATCCCCAGACTCGCGCGGACCTCCGCCGGGGTCAGGGTCGGGGGCTGAGGCTTGGGCGCAGCCACCGGCACGAATCGAGCGTCGACGGCACCGGCCCTGCTGGCTCGTACGACGAGGTCCTCGGAGGCGCCGATCGTGATGGCTGCGCGGCGGGCGGTGAAACGCTCGAGCCATCGGTGCAGCCAGCGCACGGGACCAGCGGACAGCGGGGCGTTGTGCCAGGTGACGACCACGGGTGTCCCTGCCGCCAGTGCCGCAACCACCACGCCTGCCTGCAGCCCGTGCGCGTGCACGAGTGCATGGCTCGAGATCAGCCCGCGCAGGGTACGGCGTTGGGATCCACTGAGCAGCATGCGCAGACCGACCGGCAGCCGTACGACGTCCGCACCTGTGTCGGAGAAGCCGAACACGTCGTCCGTGGTCGTCGGCGCGCAGACCGCGACGTCCCAGCCGGCGTCGACGCAAGCCGTGCTCAACGACGCCACATGCATCCCGATGCCGCCGGTACTGTTGCCAAGCACCAGCAACAGCGAACGCTCGAGGTCAGCCATCGGCTCGCCGCCTCGAGGCTACGAACGCCTTGGCCGCCTTGGGGTTGGTCAGCAGGAGAATGCCTGCGAACACGGCAACAACCCAGGCCCCGACGAGGCAGGCTGCCAGCAGCGAGGTCCAGAGCCGGTCGTACGGCAGCCACCGGGCCAACGCATATCCGGTCGAGGCGCTCAGGGTCGCCGCACCGAGCCCGGTCACCAAGGCGTAGCCGACACCCGCGAAGCTGCCGGGCGCGGCGACGTGCAGAGCCCTGGCCAGCGCCAGGCCAGCGATCGTCATGCCGATCGTGTTGCCCCACGCCAGGACGGCGAGCCGGCTCGAACCCGAGGTGACCGACGAGAGTGAAACATCTGCTGCCAGTACGGCAATCCAGCCCGAAACGGTGGCGATGGCGGCACGACGACCTTGGCCGCAGGCGTAGAGAGCACGGCCGAGATGAGCAACCATCGCGTAGCCGAGCAGACCTGGCGCCAGCACCACGATCGCCCGCGCCAGCACGGCGGGGTCCTCAACCCCTCGGGCGTGGAGCACGAACAGCCGGGCGACCGGCTGCGCCGTCGCCATCAGCACGGCCGCGGCAGCGCAGCAGACCACCAGCACGTTGCGCGTCGTCGCCGCTGCGACATCGGCAAAGGCGGCCCGATCCTCGTTGCCGTGAAAGACCACAAGATGGGGAAAAGCGCTGGTAGCCAAGGGAACTGCGAGCACCGCCCACGGCAGGAGAAAGATCAGCCAGGCCAGCTGGTAGAGCACCAGGGTGCCAGCCGGACCGCCGTAGGACAGTCGCAGCACGACGACCAGCGACAGCTGTTGTGCTGCCAGTGCCGCAATCCCGGCCAGCGACAGGCGAACGACGCGGCTACGAACGGTCGGCGGGAAGGTCAGCGCGGCACGCAACGGCACGCCGGCTCTGCGCATCGGCACCAGCAGGGACAGGCTGAGCACGGCAACACCGAGGGTCGTGCCGACGGAGAGGGTCAGCTCCTGAGCCGTGGTCAGCGTCGCCAGTGTTGGCGGCTTCGCGTGCGTCTCGACGGCGTAGACGATGTAAGCGGCCGCGACGACCAGGCTCGACAGAAGGGGAGCGATGGCCGGCCCCAGAAAACGCCGATGGGCCTGGAGCACGCCGGTCAGCACCACCGCGACGCCGTACAGCACGATCTGCGGCGAGAAGACGGCGAGCATGCGCGCGCCCACTGCCACGGCCTCGGCCCGATCGGCGTTGCCCACCCTGGCCGGCGTCAGGAGCTCCATGATCGGCCGGGCGAGGACGACCCCGGCTATGGCGATCGGTACGAGCAGGGCCACCGTCCACGTCATCAGCGCAGCCGTCGTGCGCAGGGTCTGATCGCGGTCGCCCTCGTCCACCGGGCCCGCGAGCACCGGAACGATGCTGCTGGCGAGCGCCCCACCGGCAACCGTCTCGAAGATGATGTTCGGGACGGTGTTGGCGCGGGTGTAGGTGTCGCCCACGTCGGTGGCACCCACCGCCCGTACGAACACCAGACCGCGGATGAAGCCGGCGCCACGCGAGGCGACGGTGACGACGGCCAGCAGCGTGGCAGCTCGGCGAACCTCGCCGTGGACGGAACCGACCGGCTCAGCCAACGGCCCGACCCAGCTCGTCAAGCCGACGCAGCACGGGACTGGCTGCGATGACGGACGTAAAGCTCACCCGCTCGCTGACAGCTGTCAGGCCCACGACGGCCGCCAGCACAGCCAGCCGGACCCGCCGGCTACGGCCGCAGACGGCGACGCCGAGAGCTGCCCCGATCGCGTTGGCACCGGTGTCCCCGAGCATCGTGCGCTCCCCCAGGTCCGCTGGGAGCTCGGCAGCCGCCACAGCCTGCACGGCCGCGAGGACCGTACGAGAACCATCGTCCGAGCCGGGAGTCGCCGCCCCTGCCGCCAACGAAGCAAGCTTGAGCGCCCGGCCCGGCCGCAGGTCGAAGAGGTTGGCCAGGTTGGCGGCACCAGCGACCAGCGCGCCGTCGATCACGGTGTCGACCGAAGCACCACGCTGGATTGCCGCCCCAGCAAGGGAAGTAGCCCCGATGACGGCGAGCTTGACCAGGCCGGCGCTCGCCTTTCCCTCGCTCACGGAACGCAGGTGTCCAGCAAAGCCCTTGGTGGCAGCCTCGTCCTCGCGTCCGGACAACCGGTCGTCGTAGTAGCCGGCCGCGGCCGCTCCGGCCACCGCGAGAGTGGCCCCCGCAGGTGCGCCCGTCCCGAGCATCGCGGCGAGAATGCCTGCTGCCGCGGACGGACCGCCGGCCAGGCTCACCGTGGTGCCGCGGTAGTTCGTGCGCCGCAGCCCGTCCGTACGACGGTCCAGGATCGTGCGAGTGCCGAACGTCACCCCCGCAGCGATTCCCGCGGACACCGCAAGGCGTCCCTGCCCTGCGAGCCTCACGACGCTGGCGTCGGCAACGGCAGATCAGCCCCGCTGTTGGCGCCGTAGGCTCCCGTGTCCCCGCGCAGCTGGGCGACCAGGGCATAGATCGCCTGGACGACCCCCTGCGGCGAGTTGGCGGTGTCGACGGTGGAGACGTTGTCGGAGGTGCCGCTGGCGCGCACGGCGCTGAGCAGGCTGCCCTTGGTCGCGTCGGCGGTGCCCACGACGACGACTCCGCCGCCGGCACTGTCGGCAGCACCCACCAGGTCGAGCAGCGAGTCGTCACTGAGCGCCGGTGTCGCAGACGCGGTGGGGGCCGGCGTGGGCTTGTCGCCGGGCCCGTCGTCACTGACCACGAGCACCAGGTCCGCCGGGGTGACGGTGTTGCTGAGCAGCTTGATGAACTTGGCCTGGGACAGCGCCTGCAACGCGGACGTCGCCTCGGTCGAGGCGGTCTCCTTGGGCGTCTTGCTGACCAGCAGGCTGGCCAACAGCTGGGCCGCGCGCTGACCGGAGGTCCCGTCCTTGGGCAGGGTCACCGAGCCGGGCGCGACGCTGTTGACCACGTCGCCGAGGCGGGCTTGGTTCTCGGGGACGAGGTAGTCGTCGGTCAGGGCGATCTGCCCGGTCACCAGGCCGCCGGCATCGGCGACCGCCTTGGCCATCGAACGGCGCAGGTCAGCCGGCGCGCCCGGTGCCGCAACCAGCAGCACCTTGCGACCCGCGAGCCGGCCATCGATCAGTGGCTGTTCGACCGCGGAGATGAACCCGCCCGCGTGTGACAGGTCCTGCTCGGAGGTGCTCAGCTGGTCGCGCAGCGACTGCTTGTCGAGGGTGAGGGCGTGCACGTTGGACTTGAGGTCATGGGTCAGGACCGGGTTGAGCGTGGTGGTGCCGAGCACGAGTCCCACGGCGAGGGCAAGGAAGATCCCGACGATGGAAACGATGTGGTAGCGAAAGTCGATCAACGGAACAGTCCTGACAGCCAGAAGGAGAAGGTGTGCCACCTGTCGACGATGATGTCCCGGTAGATCGGGGTCACTGACGAGAAGGCGACAGCGACGCTGAAGGTGATCAGCGTCGCGACGATGAGCAGCAGCAGGCTCGGGGTGCCGATCCGGCTGCGGTAGAGCCGGGACACGCCTTTGGCGTCGATCAGCTTGCCCCCGACCCGCAGCCGGGTGAGAAACGTACTGGCCATACCCGCTCTGCCCTTGTCCAAGAACTCCACCAGCGTGGCATGACTTCCCACTGCGACGATCAGTTCCGCGCCTTTCTCGTCGGCCAGCAGCATCGCCGCGTCCTCGCTCGTGCCCGCTGCCGGGAAGATCACCGCGTCGAGCCCGAGCTGCTGCACCCGCTCGAGACCGGGCGCGCGACCGTCGGGATAGGCGTGCACCACCAGCTCGGCACCGCAGAACAGCGTCGCGTCGCTGACCGAGTCCATGTCGCCGACGATCAGGTGCGGCTTGTAGCCCTCGTCCCGCAACGCGTCCGCCCCGCCGTCGACGCCGATCAGGATCGGGCGGTACTCGCGGATGTACGGGCGCAGCGCCTGCAAGTCCTCGCGGTAGTGGTAGCCGCGGACGACCAGCAGCGCCTGCCTGCCCTCGAGCACGGTGCGGATGTCCGGGACTCCGACGCCGTCGAGCAGCAGGTCGCGCTCCTTGCGCAGGAACTCGATCGTGTTGGCAGCGAACTCCTCGATCTGTACGGAGAGTCCGGCGCGTGCCTCGATCATCGCGGCTTCGACGTCCTCGATCGACAGCTGCGAGCCCTTGCCGGCGATACGCTGATCGCTGCCGACGTAGAGGACACCCTCGTCGAGGCGGACCCGGTCGCCGTCGCGTACAGCGGTGAACACGTCGGGACCGACGGCGTCGAGCAGCGGGATGCCGGCATCGACGATGATCCGCGGTCCCAGGTTGGGGTAGCGGCCGCTGATGCTGGCCGCCACGTTGACCACCGCGGCGACCCCGCACAGGACCAGCGCCTCGGCGCTCACCCGGTCGATGTCGAGGTGGTCGATGATGGCGATCTCGCCGGGGCGGATCCGCTTGGTGAGGTTCTTGGTACGCCGGTCGACGCGAGCGACGCCGATCACCCCCGGCATGGGAGTAGCCCGGTGTCGACGCAGAACCGGGACCTTCATCCGGCCATTGTCACAGACGCGCCCGGCGGTTCCACGGGCCCACGCCGCCCGGGGCTCACCCCGCCTGCTTGGCCCTGGTCGCGGTAGCGAGCAGTTCCTCGGCATGGCCCTGCGCCAGGAGCGAGTCGTCCAGCCCGGCCAGCATCCGGGACAGCTCGCGCACCCGGTCCTGGCCCTCGAGCAGCCGGACGTCGCTACTGGTCACGGTGCCGTCGTCGCTCTTGGAGACCAGCAGGTGCTGATCGGCGAACGCGGCCACCTGGGGAAGATGGGTCACGACCAGCACCTGGGCGTCACGGGCCAGCCGAGCCAGCCGCCGGCCGATCTCGACCGCGGCCCTGCCGCCGACTCCGGCGTCGACCTCGTCGAAGACGAACGTCGGCGACCGGGTCCTGGCCGGCGAGCACGACCTCGATGCCGAGCATGACGCGGGACAGCTCACCGCCGGACGCTCCCCTGGCCAGCGGGCGGAAGTCCGCCCCCGGGTGCGGGGCCATCGAGATCTCGACCTCGTCGACGCCGAACGGGCCGAACGCCACCCGCCGGCCCTCCAGCTCGATGCCGTCGGCGTCGTCGGTGCGCTCCAGGTCCACCCGCAGCCGGGCGTGCGGCATGGCCAGCTCGGTCAGCTCGGCCGCCACGGCGGTGGCGAAGCCGTCGGCCGCACGCTCGCGGGCACCGGTCAGGGCAGCAGCCGCCTCGCGCAGCACGGCCTCCAGCTCGCCGAATCTGCTGCGCAGCAATGCAAGTCGGTCGTCGGCGTTGTCCAGAGCCAGCACGTCGACCCTGGCCCGTTCGGCCCAGGCGAGCACGTCGTCCAGGGTCGGGCCGTACTTGCGCGTCAGGGTCGACAGGGCCGCCTGCCGTTCCTGGGCAACCCCGAGTCGTACGGGATCAGCCTCGACGTCGTCGACGTAGCCAGCCAGGTCGCCGGCGATGTCGGCCAGCAGGTAGCCGGCCTCCTGGATGCGGGTGCTCAACGATGCGAGAAGGGGGTCGTGGCCACCGACCGGGTCCAGAACCCGCCGGGCAGCAGCCAGGGCCACGCCGACGTCCGCGGCCGGATCGGGACTGTCGTCGTCTCCGCCGAGAATGGCGTGGGCGGCGGTGGCGGCTGCACGCAGCGAGTCAGCGTGCGAGAGCCGCTCGACCTCGGTCGCGAGCAGGCTGTCCTCGCCGGCCTCGGGAGCCACGGCGTCGATCTCGGCGAGTCCGAACCGCAGCAGGTCGAGCTCACGAGCGCGCGTGTCGGACTTGGCGGTGAGCTCGTCCAGCTCGCGGCGCGCGGTGGTGAACTCCGCGTAGGCCACCGCGTAGTCGGCGAGCGCTGACGCGACGTCCTCGCCGCCGAATCGGTCGAGCGCCCGACGCTGCGTCGCCGGCTTGAGCAGACGTTGCTGATCGGACTGACCGTGTACGGCCACCCACTGCTGGGCCAGCTCGGCCAGCACGGCCGCCGGCACTCCCCTGCCACCGAGCTGGGCGCGCGACCTGCCCTCGGCGGAGACAACCCGGCTGATGATCAGCTCGTCGTCGTCGAGGTCGGCCCCGGCGTCGATCGCCCGCGCAGCCACCGCCCCGTCGGGAGCGATCCGCAGCCGGCCTTCGACGAGGGCCCGTTCGGCTCCGGTGCGGATCATCGCCGGGTCGGGCTTGGCGCCGAGCAGGAGCGAGAGACCCTGAACGACCATCGTCTTGCCCGCGCCGGTCTCACCGGTCACGACCGTCAGGCCGGGCCCGAACTCCAGCACGGCTTCGTTGATGACCCCGAGACCCTGGATGCGCATCTCAAGCAGACCGTCGCGTGGGCGGTCGACCTTGGCCTTGGCGGGCTTACTCGCCATGACCGCGCCACCCTTGTACCGGCAGGCCGAACTTCGCCACCAGCCGGTCGGTGAACGGTCGCCGGTGCAGGCGGGCGAACCGTACCGGCTCGATCCCCCTGGTTACCTCGACCCGCGAGCCCTCGAGCACCTCGAGCCGGCGGCGACCGTCGCACCAGACCACGCCGTTGGGCGAGCCGGGCAGCACCTCGACCGCGAGCACGGACTGCGGAGACGTCACGAGCGGGCGGGCGAACAATGCGTGAGCACTGATCGGCACCAGCAGCAGCGCGTCGACCTCGGGCCAGACGACGGGACCGCCGGCAGAAAAGGCATAGGCAGTCGACCCGGTGGGAGTCGCAAAGACGACGCCATCGCCGGCCCACCGCGACAGCGGCCGGGCGTCGATCTCCACCACGAGCTCGATCATCCGCTCGCGGGTGTCCTTCTCGACGGCGACCTCGTTGAGCGCCCAGCCGTGCTGCTCCTCGCCGTCGGGGTGGGTCACCACCACGTCAAGGGTCATCCGCTCCTCGACGTCGTAGCGCTTGTCGACCAGCCGCGTCACCGTCGAGGTCAGCGCCTCGCGCTCGGCCTCGGCGAGGAAGCCGACCTGACCGAGGTTGACCCCGAGCAACGGCGTCCCGGCGGCGCGAACGAGGTCGGCAGCGCGAAGGAGCGTGCCGTCGCCACCCAGGACCAGCACGATCTCCGCGCGCTCGATCACGTCATCCGATGCGCCGGGAACGGCAAGGCCTTCGAGCTTGAGCGCCTCGGCTTCCTCGCCGAGCACGTACAAGGAGACGCCTGCCTCGTCGAGCTGACGCGCCACGATCGCGGCGCTGTGCAAGGCAGCGGGACGTCCGGTGTGGACGACCAGCAGCACCTCGCGACCGGACCCGGTCATGCCGGGCCCTCGCGGAGCGCTGTCATCAGTGCGTCCTCCTCGAGCGGTCCGGCGTCGCGGCGCAGCCAGAGGAAATACTCCACGTTGCCGGACGGTCCCGGCAACGGGCTGGCCGTCACCCCGGCCACGCCGAGCGACTGCTGCGCCGCTGCCGTCGCCACGGACCGTACCGCGTCCGCGCGCAGCTCGGGCTCGCGCACCACTCCGCCTGCACCGAGCTGCTCACGGCCCACCTCGAACTGGGGCTTGACCATGAGGACCAGATCGCCGGGCGGCTCGATCACGGTGCACGCCGCGAGCGCTGGCAGCACGACCCGCAGCGAGATGAAGGAAAGGTCGGCCACGACCACCTCGACCGGCCCGCCGATGTCCTCGGGGGTCAGGTTGCGGACGTTCACCCGCTCGTGCACCTGCACCCTCGTCGTCCTGGCGCAACCGCCACGCCAGCTGGCCGTAGCCGACATCGACAGCTGCGACGCGTCGCGGCTCCCCTTCGCAGCAGCACGTCCGTGAACCCACCGGTGGAGGCGCCCGCGTCGAGGCAGCGCCTGCCGTCGACGCCGAGGCCGTACGGCGCGAAGGCGTCGAGGGCGCCGATCAGCTTGTGCGCCCCGCGAGACACATAGTCGTCGGCTTCGCCCGCGGCTCGCACGTGCAAAGCATCAGCACCGTCCACCTGGGTCGCGGGCTTGGTCGCCCGCTGGCCGCCGACGGTGACCCGGCCGGCGTCGACCAGCTCCACCGCATGGTCGCGGGACCTCGCCAGGCCCCGGCGCACCAGCTCGGCGTCCAGCCGTAGGCGTCGGCTCACCGGCCGGGGGTCTCCGCCGGCCCGGAACCGGCCGGGTCACCAGCGGTCAGTGCGTCCTGCAGCAGCCGGTGCACGTCGTCGAAAACCGTGACCCTGGCAGCCAGCGGCAGGTCGTCCAGTCCAGCGAGGCGGGCGACTGCGGCATCGACCCGCTCGTCACCGGTAGTGCTTCCCGCAGGAGCGTCACTGCCCGATCGGTCGAAAGCGTCACTGTCCAGCATGGGCGTCTCCTCCGTGTGGTGACCGCGAGTCGGCTGCGCGCAGCAGCTGGCTGGGCAGTCCCAGCTCGCCCAGAGCCGAGACCTGATCGGCGTCGACCGTGATGCTGGTCAACGTCGTTCCGGCATCGAGCACCCGCCACGCTGCCACCACGAGGGTACGGACCGCGTCCATCGGATCGCCAGCGCCACCGGCGCGGGTGAGCACAACGGCTCCCTCGCTAACCTCGGCCCGCCAGCCGGACCGTCGCTGCTCGGGCAACGACCCGACCTCGGCGAGCGGGGTCAGGTCGGCATTGAGGCCGGACAGGTCGGCCGCGAGGAAGGTCGGGCGCAGGGAGGCGTCGGCGCTCAGGAGCTCCTGCAACGGTGCTGATGCCGGTGAGCACGAGCAGGCTGTCCATGCCAGTGCGGACCGCCCCCTCGATGTCGGTGTCGAGTCGGTCACCGACCATCAGCGGCCGGCTCGCTGCCGTCCGCTTGACCGCCTCGTCGACCAGCGCGCGCTCGGGCTTACCTGCGACCAGTGGACTCCTGCCGGTGGCCGCAGCGACGACCGCCACCAGCGTGCCGTTGCCCGGCTGGATCCCACGCGCTGTCGGCAACGTCGTGTCGGTGTTGGTCGCGACCCAGTGCGCGCCTGCGGCTACGACGAACGTCGCCTGCGCGAGGTCCTCGTACCGAAGGTCCGGCGAGAAGCCCTGGACCACGATCTCGGGCGGTGGGTCGGCAAGATAGCTGTCGACGAGGATCTGGCCGGCGTCGGCAACGGCGGCCCGAAGTCCGTCGCTGCCCACGACGAACACCCGACGCCCGAGGCCGAACCGCTCCACGGACAGCGCTGCTGCAGCCTGAGCAGAGGTCACCACCTCAGCCGGAGCAGCGGGCACGCCGAGGTCGACCAGGTGAGCGGCGACCTGCTCCGGCGTTCGGGACGCGTTGTTGGTCACGAAGCCGAAGCGCATCCCGCCCGCGCGCGCCTGCTCCAGCGACTCAGCCGCCCCGGCGATCGGGTCCGGGCCGCGGTAGACCACCCCGTCGAGGTCCAGCAGGGCCACGTCGTAGCGGCGCGACAACGGCCCGCGCGCGACAGGCTTGGAGAACCCGTCGCCGTCACCAACCACGGCGGGATCCGGGGCGAGCGTCATCGTTTGGCGCTCAGCGCCGCCCGAGCACCGCGCAGGGCCGTGGCGTAGTGCGTGATGTCGGGACGCATGGCAGCGGCGAGTGCGAGGTGCTCGACCGCCTCCTGCAGCAAGCCTTCCTTGGCAGCCGCAAGACCCATGCCGAACTGGGCGTAGTCGTCCGTCGGGTTGATCGCGATGATCATGGCAAAGCTTTCCTTGGCCTCGGCGTACATCCCGGCGTCGAACTGCGCTCGCGCCAGGCTCTCCCGGACGCTGCGCGAAGCCGGCTCGGCGGCGCTGGCGTGACTGAGCAGCTGCACGGCGGCGGCGGCGTTTCCGCCCTCGAGCAGCTCCACACCGCGGACGTACCAGTCGTAGACCTCCCCGACGGGCAGCACATCGGCGGGCACCTCGTAGGGCGCGGGGTCCGGTGAGATCTCGTCCGGCTGCGACCAGTCATCGTTGCCCTGCGTCACGAGCCACCTCCTCCGCCGGTCTCGCGACCGATCTCCGCGCCCTGTGTTCCGGCAACGTCGCCGGACACCCTTTCAAGGCGAGGCGCGCCGCACCCGCGTGGCCTTGGAGACCTCGATCTCGTGTCGACTCGTCGCGCCTGCCTCGCCTCGCCAAAATCTCCGTCGCAACGCGCCGGTCACCGCCACTGTGTCGCCTTCACGCCACGAGTTCACAGTACGACGCAGACCGGCCTGCCACGCAACGCAGTCGATCGTGTCGACCCCGCCTTTGCGAGCGTCCTTCCGACCGGCCGAGGCACGCGCGCCGAGCTCCCGCGGCACAATCACCCGAAATGTCGCGACCAGGTCACCGCTGGGCATCTCCTTGACCTCAGCCGGTGCCGCGACCCGGCCTAGCAGCCGGACCTCGTTGAACGGCTGGTCGGACACCCGCTCCTGCACCTGGTCCGACTCGCTGCTCTGCGTTGCTGCCATCGTCGTCCACCCCTCGTGCCGCGCGCCGACATGGCGCCCTGCACCTACGGTGAACGTCAGCAGCTCAGCCAGCCAGCCCGGCCGGTGTCCTGTGGACAACTCCACCCGAAAACCCGCGCCGGCTGTCCACAGGGCCAGTCAAGACCGGCTCAGCCCAGCTCTTCGAGCCGCTCTGCCGCATCGGTGAGGTCGTCGGCATCCGCAGCGGCGGCCGCCGAGAACCAGCGACGTGCTTCGTCCTTGCGCCCCAGGGCGGCCAGAACGTCGGCGTAGGCGTAGCGCAGTCGCGGCGACCATGGCTCGGTGACGTTGCGGTGCAGCTCCGGCACCTGGAGCATCACCGCAGCCGACTCGTCCTGCCCCATGTCCCGGCGGGCGCCGGCCACCACGATCAGCAGCTCGATCCGGGTAGCCACGTCGAGCCGCGCGACCTGCGGGTCGTCCCACATCGCCAGTGCCCGCTCCGGCCGGCCGAGGCCACGCTCGCAGTCGGCCATCATCGGCAGCATGTCCGCGCGACCGGTGATGCGCCGGGCCGCCCGCAGGTCAGCGAGCGCGTCAGCGTAGTGACCGGTGAGGTAGCCCGTGATCCCGACCACCTCTCGGACACAGGCCAGGCGCGTAGCCATCGAACGCGCGAAGACGGCATGCTGATGCGCCACCTCCGGCTCGTCGTCGAGGTAGTAGCCAGCCGCCGCAAGGTGGTTGCCCACTCGCTCGGCGAGGCCATCCGGCAGCCCGCGAAGCTCACGCAGCACGTCGTCATCGAGGTCCGAGACGTCCGAACCGGCCGGCAGCTCCGGCTCCGCCGGACGCGGTGGCCGGCGGTCGAAGTCGTCGGCACGACCGCGGCTCGGGCGCTCGGTTCGATCGTAGGACCCGCGACCGGACGGGCCCGAAGGTTGGGCCGGGCGACCGCGATCACCGTCGTTGGAGCGGGCGGGCGGCGCGGCGGTCGCGCGGACCGGTTGTCGCCGCTGGTGGTTGGCCGGGCAGGTCGGTCACTGCGGTCGGCAGGGTGGGCCAGAGCGATTCGGCGAGGAGCTCCTGGTCCCCGCCACCGACGACCCACGCGGCTGGACCCGCGCCGGAAGAAGGACGGCCGTACGAGGGCTTCCCGCCGCGGGGCTCACCGGTCGCGGGCTTGCCGTAGGGCGGCCTGCCGGTGTGAGATTCAGCACTGGCCGGCCGGGAGCTGCGCCCGTCGGCCGCGCTGGCTCGAGGACTCGCTGGCTTGGCATAGGGCGGCTTCCCACCGCGGGGATCCGCACCAGCGGGCCTCCCGTACGCAGGCTTGCCCTTCGGAGGGTTGCTATTCGTCGACTTGCCGCCGCGGGAATCGCCACTGGCCGGGCGAGAACTGCGTCCATCGGCGCCACCCGCACGATCTGTAGCGGGCTTGCCGTACGGAGGCTTGCCACCGCGGGAGTCGGCGGCTGCGGGCTTGCCATGCGCCGGCTTGCCATACGGGGGCTTGCCACCGCGGGAGTCGGCGGCTGCGGGCTTGCCGTGCGCCGGCTTGCCCGTACGCGGCCCGCCCGACGTCGGCTTCGCGCCCCTGGCGGCTGACGACGGCTTCCCGCCCTTCGTCGGACCGCCACGGGCCGGCTTCTTGCCTGCGGAGGGCTTCTTGTGATCCGAGGTCGGTGGTCGTTCGGAATGGTCCTCGGGAGGGGTCACACCATGCTCCTTCAACGCGGGCGGTGCCAAAATATCACTATTTAAATGGCCTGAAAAAGCGATAAGGGCCATCCCCTGAGGAATGGCCCTTATCGAAAGTATGTCCGGCGACGTCCTACTCTCCCACACCCTACCGAGTGCAGTACCATCGGCGCTGACAGGCTTAGCTTCCGGGTTCGGAATGGGACCGGGCGTTTCCCTGTCGCTATGGCCGCCGAAACTCTATGGAGATATCAAGTCAGAATTGACCCGTATCTCGGGAACCGCACAGTGGACGCGTAGCATGTTTGTGGTCAAGTCCTCGGCCTATTAGTACCGGTCAGCTGCATGGGTTACCCCACTTCCACTTCCGGCCTATCAACCCGATGGTCTAGTCGGGGGCCTTACCAGGTTAACCCTGTGGGAGACCTCATCTTGAAGCGAGCTTCCCGCTTAGATGCTTTCAGCGGTTATCCCTTCCGAACGTAGCTAATCAGCGGTGCTCTTGGCAGAACAACTGACACACCAGAGGTTCGTCCGTCCCGGTCCTCTCGTACTAGGGACAGCCCTTCTCAAGTCTCCTGCGCGCGCGGCGGATAGGGACCGAACTGTCTCACGACGTTCTAAACCCAGCTCGCGTGCCACTTTAATGGGCGAACAGCCCAACCCTTGGGACCTACTCCAGCCCCAGGATGTGACGAGCCGACATCGAGGTGCCAAACCTTGCCGTCGATATGGACTCTTGGGCAAGATCAGCCTGTTATCCCCGGGGTACCTTTTATCCGTTGAGCGACGCCGCTTCCACAAGCCAGCGCCGGATCACTAGTCCCTGCTTTCGCACCTGCTCGACATGTCTGTCTCACAGTCAAGCTCCCTTGTGCACTTGCACTCGACACCTGATTGCCAACCAGGCTGAGGGAACCTTTGGGCGCCTCCGTTACATTTTGGGAGGCAACCGCCCCAGTTAAACTACCCACCAGACACTGTCCCTGATCCGGATCACGGACCTAGGTTAGACAGCCAGTACGACCAGAGTGGTATTTCAACGATGACTCCACATGAACTGGCGTCCATGCTTCAAAGTCTCCCACCTATCCTACACAAGTCGAACCGACCACCAATATCAAGCTATAGTGAAGGTCCCGGGGTCTTTCCGTCCTGCCGCGCGTAACGAGCATCTTTACTCGTACTGCAATTTCGCCGGGCCTATGGTTGAGACAGTAGGAAAGTCGTTACGCCATTCGTGCAGGTCGGAACTTACCCGACAAGGAATTTCGCTACCTTAGGATGGTTATAGTTACCACCGCCGTTTACTGGCGCTTAAGTTCTGAGCTTCGCTCCGAAGAGCTAACCCGTCCCCTTAACGTTCCAGCACCGGGCAGGCGTCAGTCCGTATACATCGTCTTGCGACTTGGCACGGACCTGTGTTTTTAGTAAACAGTCGCTTTCCCCTGGTCTCTGCGGCCAGACAACGCTTCGGGAGCAAGTCCCTACACGTCACCGGGCCCTCCTTATCCCGAAGTTACGGAGGTATTTTGCCGAGTTCCTTAACCATAGTTCGCCCGATCGCCTTGGTATTCTCTACCTGATCACCTGTGTCGGTTTGGGGTACGGGCCGCCATGACACTCACTAGAGGATTTTCTTGACAGCATAGGATCACCTACTTCGCCTATATCGGCTCGGCATCGGATCTCAGGCTTAATGAGGTGCGGATTTGCCTACACCTCGCCCTACATCCTTACCCCGGGTCAACCGTCGCCCGGGTTAGGCTACCTTCCTGCGTCTCCCCATTGCTGGCCTAATACTAGTCGGGGTCATCCGATCCACCAGCAGCTCCGAAGAGTCGCCGGCTTCACCGATTTAGCACAACTAGGTTCAGCATTGTCGCACTCATGGCGGGTACGGGAATATCAACCCGTTGTCCATCGACTACGCCTGTCGGCCTCGCCTTAGGTCCCGACTTACCCTGGGCGGATTAGCCTGCCCCAGGAACCCTTGATCATTCGGCGGAAGGGTTTCTCACCCTTCTTTCGCTACTCATGCCTGCATTCTCACTCGTGTGGCCTCCACGACTAGGTCACCCTGCCGCTTCTCTGGCCACACGACGCTCCCCTACCCATCCAGGCGCCTGGACGCACCCGAAGGTGCGCCGAGCTAATGCCTGAATGCCACAGCTTCGGCGGTGTGCTTGAGCCCCGCTACATTGTCGGCGCGGAATCACTTGACCAGTGAGCTATTACGCACTCTTTCAAGGGTGGCTGCTTCTAAGCCAACCTCCTGGTTGTCTGTGCGACTCCACATCCTTTCCCACTTAGCACACGCTTGGGGGCCTTAGCTGGTGGTCTGGGCTGTTTCCCTCTCGACTACGGAGCTTATCCCCCGCAGTCTCACTGCCGCGCTCTCACTTACCGGCATTCGGAGTTTGGCTGGTTTCGGTAAGCTTTTGGGCCCCCTAGACCATCCAGTGCTCTACCTCCGGCAAGAAACACGCGACGCTGCACCTAAATGCATTTCGGGGAGAACCAGCTATCACCGAGTTTGATTGGCCTTTCACCCCTACCCACAGCTCATCCCCTCAGTTTTCAACCTAAGTGGGTTCGGTCCTCCACGCCGTCTTACCGGCGCTTCAACCTGGCCATGGGTAGATCACTCGGCTTCGGGTCTAGAGCACGCGACTAAATCGCCCTATTCGGACTCGCTTTCGCTACGGCTTCCCCACACGGGTTAACCTCGCCACGTACCACTAACTCGCAGGCTCATTCTTCAAAAGGCACGCTGTCACGGGCTCACACAAGGTGAGAAGACGCTCCAACGGCTTGTAGGCACACGGTTTCAGGTACTATTTCACTCCCCTCCCGGGGTACTTTTCACCTTTCCCTCACGGTACTTGTCCGCTATCGGTCACCAGGGAGTATTTAGGCTTAGCGGGTGGTCCCGCCAGATTCACACGGAATTTCACGGGCTCCGTGCTACTTGGGATGTCATTCGAGAGGCAAAATGTTTTCGTCTACCGGGCTGTTACCGTCTGTGGCGGCCCTTTCGCATGGCCTTCGACTAACAAAGTGCTTTCTTACTCTCTGGTAGATCGGCAGATCTACCTGAATGATCCCACAACCCCCGCCACGCAACGCCTGCCGGCTTTAACACGTAACGGGTTTGGCCTGTTCCGCTTTCGCTCGCCACTACTTACGGAATCGCGGTTGCTTTCTCTTCCTGTGGGTAATGAGATGTTTCACTTCCCCACGTTCCCTCCACTCACCCTATGTGTTCAGGTGAGGGTCACAGGACATTACTCCTGCGGGGTTTCCCCATTCGGAAATCCTCGGATCTCAGCTTGGTTGGCAGCTCCCCGAGGCTTTTCGCAGCCTCCCACGTCCTTCATCGGCTCCTGGTGCCAAGGCATCCACCGTGTGCCCTTATTAACTTGACCACAAAGATGCTCGCGTCCACTGTGCAGTTCTCAAGCTACGGGCGGTCCCGCTACCGAGTCGCTGCCTGCTCGCTGAGCGAGTGGTTCAGAGGGGTGGCGGTCCTGGCCTGTCCAGAAGAGCCGGCGCAGCCGGTCCTTCAGGACCCAACAGCGTGCCAAGGAATCGCAACCTGCGTTTGCTTTCCACTCCGCACCGAGGTGCGGTTGTACTTGCGAGCGCAGACGCTCTGCCCAACTAGTCAGTGTTCCACCCTTGAGCAACCACCTCGAGACATTCGCTCGAGCTGTGGCTCTGCACGCCAGCTCACAAGTGAACGACGTGAAGGTGCTCCTTAGAAAGGAGGTGATCCAGCCGCACCTTCCGGTACGGCTACCTTGTTACGACTTCGTCCCAATCGCCGATCCCACCTTCGACGGCTCCCTCCCTTACGGGTTGGGCCACCGGCTTCGGGTGTTACCGACTTTCGTGACGTGACGGGCGGTGTGTACAAGGCCCGGGAACGTATTCACCGCAGCAATGCTGATCTGCGATTACTAGCGACTCCGACTTCATGGGGTCGAGTTGCAGACCCCAATCCGAACTGAGACCGGCTTTTTGGGATTCGCTCTACCTTGCGGTTTCGCAGCCCTTTGTACCGGCCATTGTAGCATGTGTGCAGCCCTGGACATAAGGGGCATGATGATTTGACGTCATCCCCACCTTCCTCCGAGTTGACCCCGGCAGTATCCTATGAGTCCCCGGCATTACCCGCTGGCAACATAGGACGAGGGTTGCGCTCGTTGCGGGACTTAACCCAACATCTCACGACACGAGCTGACGACAACCATGCACCACCTGTGCAGGACCCTTGCGGACCTGGCATCTCTGCCAGATTTCCCTGCATGTCAAGCCCAGGTAAGGTTCTTCGCGTTGCATCGAATTAAGCCACATGCTCCGCCGCTTGTGCGGGCCCCCGTCAATTCCTTTGAGTTTTAGCCTTGCGGCCGTACTCCCCAGGCGGGGCGCTTAATGCGTTAGCTGCGGCACGGACTGCGTGGAAGACAGCCCACACCTAGCGCCCAACGTTTACGGCGTGGACTACCAGGGTATCTAATCCTGTTTGCTCCCCACGCTTTCGCTCCTCAGCGTCAGTTACTGCCCAGAGACCCGCCTTCGCCACCGGTGTTCCTCCTGATATCTGCGCATTTCACCGCTACACCAGGAATTCCAGTCTCCCCTACAGCACTCTAGTCTGCCCGTATCGACTGCAGGCCCGAGGTTGAGCCTCGGGTTTTCACAGCCGACGTGACAAACCGCCTACGAGCTCTTTACGCCCAATAATTCCGGACAACGCTTGCGCCCTACGTATTACCGCGGCTGCTGGCACGTAGTTGGCCGGCGCTTCTTCTGCAGGTACCGTCACTTTCGCTTCGTCCCTGCTGAAAGAGGTTTACAACCCGAAGGCCGTCATCCCTCACGCGGCGTCGCTGCGTCAGGCTTTCGCCCATTGCGCAATATTCCCCACTGCTGCCTCCCGTAGGAGTCTGGGCCGTGTCTCAGTCCCAGTGTGGCCGGTCGCCCTCTCAGGCCGGCTACCCGTCGTCGCCTTGGTAGGCCATTACCCCACCAACAAGCTGATAGGCCGCGGGCCCATCCCTAGCCAATAAATCTTTCCACCTCAAAGGATGCCATTCGAGGTCATATCCGGTATTAGCACCGGTTTCCCGGAGTTATCCCAGAGCTAGGGGCAGGTTGCCCACGTGTTACTCACCCGTTCGCCGCTCGAGTACCCCGAAGGGCCTTTCCGCTCGACTTGCATGTGTTAAGCACGCCGCCAGCGTTCGTCCTGAGCCAGGATCAAACTCTCCGTGAATGATATATAGCAACCGCCGAAGCGGGATGCTGACACAGAGCACGGACCGATTGCCTCGGTCACGCATTTGATTCTAGCAAAAATGCAGACGTTACTGAACGTCTGTCAATTCACCAAAGGAACCGTTGTCATTGTCGAAATGACGCCGACATACGGAGTTGTTACATTTGGCACTGACTTTTGGCACGCTGTTGAGTTCTCAAGGATCGATCGCGCATCGCTTTGCGTTTCTCAACTCGCCGCGAGGCCTTTAGTAACCTATTCGGATTTGCAGTTGGTGTCAAATTGACACCGGCCTGCTCGTCCACCCGCATGCTCACGAGCCGGCTGCAGACATGCTGCATACGGCTGATAGGCCTTGGGGTTCCCCGCGAACCGACCGTCGTGTTGTTCGGCGTTCGTTGCTTCGTGGGGCGAGGAGCAACACTAGAGACTTCCTGCCGACACGTCAAGTTCACCAAGGCCCGGAGCGGTCCCAACCGGCCTCCCGTACCAAAGCTGCAGGTCAGAGGCCCGGAAACTCGTCCGAACTCGTTCGGAGCCCGCTCAACCCGACCCGGGCGCCGAACGGCGGATCAGTCGAGCAGCCGCACGGCCAGCCGCTTGCCGCGCTGGAGCACTCGCCCGGTCAGCGTCGACCAGGGCGAGGTCGTAGACCTTGGGCGCAACCGGCTCACCGTCGAGACGGACCGCGCCGTCATCGATGAACCGCCGGGCCTCGCTCCGAGACGTGGCCAGGCCCGCGTCGACCAGCAGCAGCGGCAGGTGCACCGGGTCGTCGGCGCCCAGCCGATGCTCCGGCACGTCGGTGGGCACCTCGCGCCGCTTGAACCGCTCGTCGAAGTGCTCCTCTGCCCGCTCCGCCGCCTCGACACCGTGGTAGAGCGCCACGATCGACCTGGCGACCGAACGCTTGGCCGCATTGGCTGCCGGGCCGCCAGCGTTGACCTCAGCAGCCACCGCGGCAACCTGCTTCGGGCAGGAGGTCCGTGCACAGCAGCGCGTAGCGCACCACCAGCCCGTCGGGGATCGACATCAGCTTGCCGAACTGCTCCTCGGGTGGCTCGGTGAGCGACACGTAGTTGCCGAGGGACTTGCTCATCTTCTGCACGCCGTCGAGGCCCTCGAGCAGCGGCACGGTCAGCACGAGCTGCTGTTCCTGCCCGTGCGCCCGCTGGAAGTCCCGGCCGACCAGCAGGTTGTACGTCTGGTCGGTGCCACCGATCTCGACGTCAGCGCGCACGGCCACCGAGTCGTAGCCCTGCAGCAGCGGGTAGAGGAACTCCACCAGCGAGATCGGCTGGCCAGCGGTGTAGCGCTTGGCGAAGTCGTCGCGCTCCAGCAGCCGAGCGACGGTGAGGACGCTCGCCTCGCGGACCACCTCCGTCAGCGTCATGGGCGCCAGCCACTCGGAGTTGCGCCGGATCTCGACCCGATCCGGGTCGAGGACCCGCATGCACTTGCTCGAGGTAGGTCGTCGCGTTGGCCGCGGTCTGCTCAGCGGTCAGCATCGAGCGCACCGCTGAGCGACCGGTGGGGTCGCCGACCATGCCGGTGAAGTCACCGATGATCAGCACCGCGAGGTGTCCGAGGTCCTGGAACTGGCGCAGCTTGCGCAGCACCACCGCGTGACCCAGCGTCAGCTCGCTGCCCGAAGGGTCGATACCCAGCTTGATCCGCAGCGGCCTGCCCGCAGCCTCCGCCTCGGCAAGACGCGGGCCGAGCGAGCCGGCCGGCAGCACCTGGGCGGCCCCGGCGCTGAGGATCTCGATCTGGCGGGTGACGGCTGCTGACAGTGGTTCGGGTGCGTGGGGACGACATGGCGTCGAGTCTCCCATGATCGGACGGCTGGGCCCTCAGGGTTCCGGTACGGGTGGCGGCGGCCGCTTCGCGGCCGGGCGGTAGACGCTGACCGTACGGTCGCCGAGCACCCAGAACCGCCACGGCCGCACCCCGCCCTCCCCCGAGACGCCGACCCTGGGACCGGTGCCGATGGCGTCGGCGGCGACCGGCGCGCCGGGCAGCGATGAACAGCTCCCCGCCCAGGGTCAGGTCGACGGCCGGTGAGCCGCAGGTCGATCCCCAGTCGCCACGGTGAGCCGGGCCGGACCTCGGGCGAGGTCGCGTACCGGCGACGTTGCCCCTGCGACGACGGGCCAAGGACTCCCCCTCGACGACCTCCCCTGCCCGGATGAGTACGGCCGACGGCTCCCCGTCCAGTCCCGTCACCACGTTGACGCAGTGATGCATCCCATAGGTGAAGTAGACGTAGGAGAAGCCGGCCGGGCCGAACATGACCGCGTTGCGCTTGGTTCGGCCGCGAAAGGAGTGCGAGCCGGGGTCGTCGGACCCGCCGTAGGCCTCAACCTCGGTGATCCTGCACGACCACCGAGCCCTCGTCCGTGACGTGGACCAGGCGCTGCCCGAGCAGGGCAGGCGCGACCTCGAGCACGGGCCGCGCGTACCACTGCCGGGGGTGCGGGGTCACGCGCGGTGCGCCGCCCACGCCCTGCGTCCGGCCAGCTCGGTCCGCACGGCCGCCAGCTGTGCCTCCACCATGGCCGGGGCAGTGCCGCCGGGGGTCGCCCGCGCCTGCAGCGCACCGGCCACGGACAGCACCGAACGGATGTCCGGGGTCAGGTGCGGGTCGAGCGCTGCCAGGTCCTCGTCCGAGACCTCGTGCAGGTCGCAGTCGTGCTCGGTGCACCACACCACGAGCCGGCCGACGGCTTCGTGCGCCTCTCGGAAGACGACCCCCTGTCGTACGAGGTACTCGGCGACGTCGGTGGCGAGCGCGAAACCCTCCGGCGTCGACGACGCGAGCCGCTCGACGTCGACCCGCATCGTCGCGATCATGCCTGCGGTGGCCGGCAGGACCACGAGCAGCGTCTCGACCGCGTCGAAGACCGGCTCCTTGTCCTCCTGCAGGTCGCGGTCGTAGGCCAGCGGCAGCCCCTTGAGCGTGACCAGCAGCCCGGTCAGGGCGCCGATCAGCCGGCCCGACTTGCCGCGGGCCAGCTCGGCCACGTCCGGGTTCTTCTTCTGCGGCATGATCGACGAGCCGGTCGAGAACGCGTCGTCGAGCTCGATCCAGCGGAACTCGCGGCTGGACCACAGGACGACCTCCTCGCCCAGGCGCGACAGGTGGATGCCGATCATCGCGGCGACGAAGAGGAACTCGGCCGCGAAGTCGCGGTCGCTCACGGCGTCGATCGAGTTGGCTGCCGCGCGGGCGAAACCGAGCTCGCGCGCCGTGGCCTCCGGGTCGAGCGGCAGGGTCGAACCGGCGAGAGCCCCCGAGCCGAGCGGCGACACCGAGGTGCGCCTGTCCCAGTCGGCGAGCCGGTCGAGGTCGCGGGCAAAGCTGTGCACGTGTGCGAGCAGCTGGTGCGCGAAGACGATCGGCTGGGCGTGCTGCAGGTGGGTCATGCCGGGTGCCGCGGTGCGCAGGTGCAGCTCGGCCTGGCCGTTGAGGGCGTCGCACAGGTCGAGCACCCGGTCTGCGACGTCGCGTGCCACGTCGCGCAGGTAGAGCCTCAGGTCCGTGGCCACCTGGTCGTTGCGGCTGCGCCCGGCGCGCAGCTTGCCGCCGAGTGACCCGAGCCGCTCGACGAGCCCACGCTCCAGTGCCGTGTGGACGTCCTCGTCCTGCTGACGCGCCACGAAGGCCCCCGACAGCACGTCGGCCTCGAGTCCGTCCAGCGCCTCGAGCATCCGGGCCAGCTCGCTGTCGTCGAGGAGGCCGGCGCGGTGCAGCACCCTGGCGTGCGCCCTGGACCCCCGCAGGTCGTACGGGGCCAGCCGCCAGTCGAAGTGCACCGAGACGCTCAGCGCGGCCAGCGCTTCGGCCGGACCACCCGAGAACCGGCCGCCCCACAGTCCAAAGGTGCCGCTGGTGGAGTCGGTCACTGGCCGGTCGCCAGGTGCTGGTCGCGCCGGGAGGCGATGCGGCTGGGCATGCCCCAGATCTCGACGAAGCCCTTGGCCAGGCCCTGGTCGTACGTGTCGCCCTCGTCGTAGGTGGCGAGGTTGTAGTCGTACAGGGAGGCCTCGCTGCGGCGACCGGAGACCACGGCACGGCCGCCGTGCAGCGTGAGCCGGACCTCGCCGGAGACGTGCTCGTTGGTCGAGTCCAGGAAGGCGTCGAGGGCGCGCTTGAGCGGCGAGAACCACAGACCCTCGTAGACCAGCTCGGTCCAGCGCTGCTCGACGCCCTTCTTGAACCGGGCGACGTCGCGCTCGACGGTGAGGGCTTCGAGCTCCTGGTGGGCCGCGATCAGGGTCAGCGCGCCGGGAGCCTCGTAGATCTCCCGGCTCTTGATGCCGACAAGGCGGTCCTCGACCATGTCGAGGCGGCCGATGCCCTGGGCGCCGGCCCGGACGTTGAGCTGCTGGATCGCCTCGAGCATGGTCACGGGCTTGCCGTCGATCGCGACCGGGGCACCGCCGGAGAAGGTGATGACGACCTCGTCGCCATCACGCGGGATGGCCGGGTCGGCCGTGTAGGAGTAGACGTCCTCGATCGGGGCGTTCCACGGGTCCTCGAGGAACCCGGTCTCGACGGCTCGTCCCCACACGTTCTGGTCGATCGAGTAGGGCGACTTCTTGTTGACGTCGATCGGCAGGGCGCGCTCCTCGGCGAAGGCGATCGCCCGGTCGCGGGTCATGCCGGAGTCTCGTACGGGAGCCAGGCAGACCAGGTTGGGTGCCAGGTTGGCCAGACCGACCTCGAACCGGACCTGGTCGTTGCCCTTGCCCGTGCAGCCATGGGCCACGAGGTCGGCGCCGTAGGTCTTGGCCGCGATCGCCATGTGCTTGACGATCACCGGGCGGGACAGGGCAGAGACGAGCGGGTACTGGCCCATGTACAACGCGTTGGCCTTGAGCGCCGGGAGGCAGAACTCGTCGGCGAACTCGTCCTTGGCGTCGACGACGATCGACTCCACAGCCCCGCAGTCCAGGGCACGCTGGCGGATGACGTCCATGTCCTCGCCGCCCTGACCGACGTCGGCGGCGACGGCGATCACCTCGGCACCGGTCTCAGCGGCGATCCAGCCGATGGCGACGGACGTGTCGAGACCACCCGAGTAGGCGAGGACGACACGCTTGGGGCTGCTCATGGGGTTGCTCCTGTCGGGTTCGCGAGGTACGGGAGAAATGGTGCGGGGTAATGGCGGTGGACGGTTCAGACCCGGCTCTCGGCCAGGGCGAGCAGACGAGCGACCACGTCGGCGCCGGCAGCGTTGCCCGGCACCTCGCGGCAGATCAGCAGGACAGTGTCATCGCCGGCGATCGTGCCGATGACGTCGGGTGGCGGAGTGCGGTCGAGTGCCGAGGCGAGCAGGTTGGCGCCGCCGGGCGGGGTGCGCAGGACGACCAGCTGACCGGAGGCCTGGGCCGAGACCAGCAGCTCCTCGAGCATGCGGGCCAGCCGGGCATCGGCGTCGACATCGGCGAACGGGGTCGGACGTCCTTCCGTGGGCAGCGCGTAGACGGCAACGCCGCCACGCTGGCGTACCTTCTCGGCTCCGAGGTCCTCCAGGTCGCGACTCAGAGTGGCCTGGGTCACCACGACCCCCTCGGCGGCCAGCATCGCGGCCAGCTCGGCCTGGGAGCGCACCTCACCGTGCTGGACGAGCGCGGCGATGCGGGCCTGGCGGGCGGCCTTGGTGGCGGGGAAGGCAGCGACGTCCGCGCGCAAGGCTCGGGCCATCAGGCACCACCGGCCGCATACTCCACCAGGAAGGACAGCAGGGCCTTCTGTACGTGCAGCCGGTTCTCGGCCTGGTCCCAGACCGCAGAGTGCGGACCGTCGATGACACTGCCGGCGATCTCCTCGCCGCGGTGCGCCGGCAGGCAGTGCAGCACCAGGACGTCGTCCTTGGCAGCGTCGACCGCCCGCTCGTCGAGCTGGTAGGGCTGGAACACCAGCTGGCGGGTGTCGCTCTCCTCCTCCTGGCCCATCGACGCCCACACGTCGGTGTAGAGGATGTCCGCGCCGGTCGCCGCCTCGAGGGCGTCGTGGGTGACGACGGCAGCGCCGCCCGTGGTCTCACCGATCTGGTTGGCCCGCCCGACGACCTGAGCGATCGGCTCGTAGCCTGCCGGCGAGGCGACGCGTACGCGCATGCCGGCGGCGGCTCCGGCGAGCAGCAACGAGTGGGCCATGTTGTTGCCGTCGCCGAGGTAGGCCAGCGTCAGCCCGGACAGGCCGCCCTTGTGCTCTCGGATGGTCAGCAGGTCGGCCAGCGCCTGGCAGGGGTGCGCGTAGTCGGTCAGCGCGTTGACGACCGGCACCGAGGCGGCCGAGGCGAGCTGCTCGATCCGGTCCTGGCCGAAGGTACGGATGACGATGGCGGACACGTACCGGGACAGCACCTTGGCGGTGTCCTCGATGGTCTCGCCGCGACCGAGCTGGGTGCTGCGGGCGTCCACGATGATCGGGTGACCGCCCAGCTCGGCGATACCGGCCTCGAAGGACAACCGGGTGCGAGTGGACGGCTTCTCGAAGATGACAGCGACGGACTGCGGGCCGGCGAGCGGCTTGGCGCTGTAGCGGTCCAGCTTCATCTTGGCCGCAGCGTCGAGCACCTGCTCGAGCTCGGTGGGAGTCAGGTCGTCGTCCACGAGGAAGTGGCGCACGGGGGCTGTCATGGTGACGGGATCCTTCTGTCCATGGAGCCGGCGGGTGGCGGGAAAATCATGCGGGGCGGCGCGGGTCGGCCGGTCGGGCCGGACCGCCGATCAGCTCGGCCACCTTGCGCACCAGCTCGTCAACAGCGAACGGCTTGACGAAGACCATGCCCGGACCGAGCAGACGCTCGAGGTCGGCGACCGCATCGACCCGGCCGGTGACGACGATGACCGGGACCCCCGCGAGGACCGGGTCGCTGCCGAGCTCCTCGAGCACCCGGACTCCGCCGAGGTCCGGCATCATCACGTCGAGCAGGATCAGCGCCGGCGGGGAGTCCACGGCGCTGCGCAGCCCGGCCAGCCCGTCCGAGGCCGTCGACACGTCGTAGCCCTCGGCCGTGAGCAGCGTGTGCAGCAGGCCGCGGACACTCGGGTCGTCCTCGACAACGAGTACGGCGGCACCGGTCATGACCCGACCCTAGTGCCCTCGAGGTGCTCTCGGACAGCCACCAGGATCGACGGCAACGCCTCGGCGAACTCGCGGCACTCGGTCGCGCTCACGATCAGCGGCGGCGCCAGTCGTACGGCGTCGGGCGCGACCGCGTTGACCAGGAAGCCGGCCTCGCGCGCGAACCGCTCGACCAGGGCGGACACGTCCTCGGTGAGCACGAGCGCGAGCCACAGGCCACGCCCTCGTACACCGGCGAGCAGCGGGTCCTCGACGGCGCCGAGCAGCGCCGCGAACTCAGCACCGACGACCCGGACGTGGTCGAGCAGGCCCTCGGTCTCGATGACGTCGAGCACGGTCAGCGCGGCGGTGACGCAGACGAGGTTGCCGCCGAACGTGCTGCCGTGGTCGCCGCGCTGGAACGCTGTCGCTGCAGCACCGACGCCGATGCAGGCGCCGATGGGCAGGCCGCCGCCGAGACCCTTGGCCAGGGTCAGGACGTCGGGCAGGATCGCGTCGGCCTGGTGGGCGTACCAGAAGCCGGTGCGCCCGATCGCGCTCTGGACCTCGTCGAGCCAGAGCAGGGCACCGGCGTCGTCGCAGATCCGGCGGGCTGCGGTGAGGTAGCCAGCGGGCGGCGGCACGACGCCGGCCTCGCCCTGAGTCGGTTCGAGCAGCACGGCAACGGTCTGCTCGTCGACGGCGGCTGCCAGCGCGTCGGCGTCGCCGTAGGGCACGAACACGACGTCGGTGCCGTACGGGCCGAAGGGCTCCCGGATCGACGCCTTACCGGTGAGGGAGAGCGAGCCGAGGGTGCGGCCGTGAAAACCATGGTCGGCGGCGATGATTCGAGAACGACGTGGTCGGCCGGCCCGCTGACCGTGGCGCAGGACGAGCTTGAGGGCGGCCTCGTTGGCTTCGGTGCCGGTGCTGCAGAAAAAGACCCTTGCCTCGGTCGTCCCTGGCTTGTCGAGCAGGCCGGTCAGCCGCTCGGCGAGACGCAGCCCCGGCTCGTGCAGGTAGAGGTTGCTGGTGTGCGCCAGGGTCGCGACCTGGCGGGAGACCGCGTCGACGATCGCCGGGTGGGCGTGACCGAGGGATGACACGGCGATGCCGGCCAGCAGGTCGAGGTACTCGTTGCCGTCGGCGTCACGGACGCGGCACCCCTTGCCCTCGACGAGAGCCACCGGCGGCGTCCCGTAGTTGGGCATCATCACGGCGTTCCACCGCTGGGCCAGCACGTCGTAGGCGCTCACGGGGCGACCTGCGCTGCCTCGGTGGGGACCACCATGGTCCCGACGCCCTCGTCGGTCACGATCTCGAGCAGCAGCGCGTGCGGGACCCGGCCGTCGAGCACGTGGGCCCTGGGCACGCCGCCCTCGACGGCCCGCACGCACGCCTCCATCTTGGGGATCATGCCGGCGGACAGGGTGGGCAGCAGCAGCCGGAGGTCGTCGGTGCTGAGCTCGCTGATCAGCTCCTCACTCGCCGGCCAGTCGGCGTACAAGCCCTCGACGTCGGTGAGCACGACCAGCTTCTCGGCCCCGAGGGCGACGGCGAGGGCAGCGGCTGCGGTGTCGGCGTTGAGGTTGTAGATGTCGCCGTCCTCGCCCCGGCCGATGGTGGCGACGACCGGGATGCGCTGGGCCTCCAGGAGAGCCACCACAGTGGCCGGGTCGACGACGGAGACGTCACCGACCTGGCCGAGGTCGACCTCCTCGCCGTCGACGACGACGCCACGGCGTACGGCGGTGAACAGCTGGGCGTCCTCGCCGGACAGGCCGACGGCGAACGGGCCGTGGTCGTTGATCAGGTTGACCAGGTCGCGGTTGACCTGGCCGACCAGCACCATCCGCACGATCTGCATCGTCTCAGGCGTCGTCACCCGTAGGCCACCGGCGAAGGAGCTCTCGATACCGAGCTTGGCGAGGTGCTCGTTGATCTGGGGGCCGCCGCCGTGGACGACGACGACTCGGATGCCGACGTAGCGCAGGAAGACGACGTCCTCGGCGAACGCCTTCTGCAGCGCCGGCTCGGTCATCGCGTGGCCGCCGTACTTGATGACCAGGGTGGTGCCGTGGAAACGCTCGAGCCACGGCAGTGCGCCGATCAGCGCCGAGGCCTTGCCCAGGGCGTGATGGCGGCGGGCGGTCGCAGCCGCGGCAGTCGTCATGAGCTGTACGCGGAGTTCTCGTGGACGTACTCAGCCGTCAGGTCGTTGGTCCACACGGTCGCTGTGGCGGCTCCCGCGTGCAGCTCGACGACGATGGCGATCTCGCGGCCGGTCATGTCGACCAGCGACCGGTCCTCGCCGACGGCCCCTTGCCGGCACACCCACACCCCGTTGATGGCGACGTCGAGCCGGTCAGCGTCGAACACCGCTGACGTGGTGCCGACCGCCGACAGCACCCGGCCCCAGTTGGCGTCCTCGCCGTGCAGCGCGCACTTGAGCAGGTTGCTCCGGGTGATCGTGCGGGCGACGTCGACGGCCTCGGCCTCGGACACGGCGCCCTGAACGGTCACCGAGATGTCCTTGCTCGCGCCCTCGGCGTCGGCGATGAGCTGGCGGGCCAGGTCGGCGCACACCTCGCGCAACGCCTCGGTGAACACCTCGAGCGACGGGGTGACGCCGGCCGCCCCGGACGCCATCAGCAGCACCGTGTCGTTGGTGGACATGCAGCCGTCGGAGTCGATCCGGTCGAAGCTGGTCGAGGTGGCCGACCGTAGGGCCTTGTCCAGGTCCGCGGAGTCCAGAGCGGCGTCGGTGGTGAGGACCACGAGCATCGTCGCGAGCGCCGGCGCCAGCATGCCGGCGCCCTTGGCCATGCCGCCGATGGTGAACCCGTCGCCGTGAAGCACGGACTTCTTGGGCACGGTGTCGGTGGTCATGATGGCCAGGGCGGCGTCGGAACCGCCGTCCGAGGAGAGCATCGCTGAGGCGTCAGCGACGCCGCCGAGCAGGTTGGCCATCGGCAGCCGCACGCCGATCAGCCCGGTGGAGGCGACCGCGACGTCAGTGGTGGAGCAGCCCACCGCCTCCGCGACCCGTTCGGCCGTGAGGTGGGTGTCCTGGAAGCCGCCGGGGCCGGTGCACGCATTGGCGCCACCGGAGTTGAGGACGACGGCGTCGACCCGGCCGTCCTTGATGATCTCGCGACTCCAGACGACCGGAGCAGCCTGCACCCGGTTACCGGTGAAGACGGCGGCTGCGGCGTGTGCTGGTCCGTCGTTGACGACGAGGGCGACGTCGGGCTTGCCGGTGGACTTGAGACCGGCAGCAACACCCGCGGCCCGGAAGCCGGCGGCGGCGGTGACGCTCACGGCGCCACCCCGGCGATGCTCAGGCCGGCCGTCTCGTCGAGACCGAGGGCGATGTTGGCGCACTGCAGCGCCTGCCCAGCGGCACCCCTGGTCAGGTTGTCGATCGCGCTGACCACGATCACCCGGCCGGAGTCGACGTCGACGGTTGCCTGCAGGTGACAAGAGTTGCTGCCCAAGGTCGCACCGGTCTGCGGCCAACGTCCGTCAGGCAGCACGTGGACGAACGGCTCGTTCTCGTACGCGGCCGCCAGCACGTCCCGTACGGCAGCCGGGTCCACCTGGCCGACCGGCTTGGCCGTGATCGTGGCCAGGATGCCCCGCGGCATCGGAGCAAGCACAGGCGTGAACGACAGCGAGGTCGCGCCGCTGGCCTGCTTGATCTCGGGGACGTGCTGGTGTGCACCCACCTTGTACGGGGTGAGCGAACCCATGACGTCGCTGGCCATCAGCGAGGCCTTCGGGGCACGGCCGGCGCCGGTGGTGCCGCTGGCTGCCACGACGACGACGTCGTCGGCCTCGACGATGCCGGCGGCGATGAGCGGAGCGAGCCCGAGGATGGTCGACACCGCATAGCAGCCGGTGGCCGCGACCCGCTTGGTGGCCTTGATCAGCTCGCGCTGACCCGGCAGCTCCGGCAGGCCGTAGACCCACGCGCCGGCGTAGGGCGTGCCGTAGTACCGCTCCCAAGCGTCAGCGTCGGTGAGCCGGTGGTCGGCACCGAGGTCGACCACGAGGGTCGACTCGGGCAGGTCGGCAGCGATGGCGGCGGACTGACCGTGCGGGACGGCGAGAAACACCACGTCGCAGGCGGACAGGACGCCGCTGTCGAGCGTGTCGAAGGTGCGGCCGGCGAACTGCGGCAGGTGCGGGTGCAGGTCGGTCACCGGCAGGCCGGCCGACCCGGCGGCGACCAGTCCGGCCAGCTCGAACGCCGGGTGTCCCGCGAGCAGACGCAGGAGCTCACCGCCGGCGTAGCCGCTCGCCCCCACGATGCCCGCGCTGATGCCCATGACCCGGCCACACTCCCCTGCTCGACGAAACGTATTCGTCATTCATACAGCCCAGTGCATGATGATGCAACCAGGTTGGACTCAGCCGCGCAGCGTGGCGCCGGTCCGCTGGGACGCGAGCGCGAGGGCGCTGTCGCGGGCGGCGTTGACCTCGTCGTCGGTGAGGGTGCGGTCCGGCGCCCGGAAGTGCATCGCGAACGCCAGCGACCGGTGCCCGGCCGGTACGGGCTCGCCGACGTAGACGTCGAACAGCGCCAGCGACTCGAGCACGGAACCCGCACCCTCGCTCAGCGCCTCGGCAACCTCCGCCACCGGGATTGCGCCGGGCACGACGACCGCGACGTCGCGCGTCGCCTCGGGGAACGACGACAGCTCGGGCGCCCGCACGTTCGAGGCTTCGAGCTCGAGCAGAGCGCTCAGGTCGAGCTCGAGCGCAGCCGTCCGGGGCGGCAGCCCGAGGGCGGCGATCACCCGTGGGTGCAGCTCACCCGCGTGACCGACGACCCGTTCGCCGACCCGGAGCGCGGCGCAGCGGCCGGGGTGGTAGGGCGCCAGCTGGGTGCTCACGGGCTCGACCCGCACCCCTGCTGTCGTCGCGATCAGTCGGGCGGTCGCGATCGCCTCGGCCCAGGTCGGCGGCTGATGCTGCCCCCACCAAGCCTGGTCGTCTGCCGGCGCGACCGTGCGGCGCGATGGCCACGGCGACGTGCAGGCGCTGCTCGGGCAGGGCCGCGTTGAGCGCGGCGATCTGCTCGGCACTCGGCCGCTGCGTGACACCGGGCACGGCCGGCGCATCGACGTCGCGCGGCGGACCGAACACCAGACCGGTCTCGAACACAGCGGCATCGCGAGCCCCTCGGCCCACGTTGCGCAGCAGCGTGGTCAGGAGCGCCGGGCAGCAAGGTGGTGCGCAGCAGCGGCTCGTCGTCGGAGATCGGGTTGACCATCGCTGTCGCCGCACGGCGCGGGTCGTCTGCCTCGAGGCCGAGGGCGTCGAGGGCGGCCTTGCCGACGAACGGGTAGGACAGCGTCTCGACGTAGCCGGCGGCGGCGAGCGCCCGGCCGACATTGCGCCTGGTCCGCTGGGACCGGGTCAGGCCGCGACCGGCGACCGAACGCGGCAGCAGCGCCGGCACCTCCTCGTAACCCTCGAGCCGGATCACCTCGTCGGCCAGGTCGACCGGGACCTCGAGGTCGGGGCGCCAGGACGGAGGGACCACCGACAGCGCCGTGCGCAGCTGTCGGTGACCGAGCAGCCGACGTCGGCAAGACGGCCGCGGACGACCGCGTCGTCGTACGGGCGGCCGGCCAGGCGGCCAGGGTAGGCCGGGTCGAAGGCGATCGCATCGACCGGCGCCCGGTGGTCGATGTCGGTGAAGCCGGCGTCGGCGGTGGCACCGGCCAGGCGTACGAGCAGAGCGACGGCGGCTTCGGCGGCCGAGGGAGCGAGCGCGTGGTCCACGCCTCGCTCGTAGCGGCGTGACGCCTCGCTCGGCAGCTTGTGCCGGCGGGCAGCCCGAGCGATCCCGACCGGTGCAAAGTGGGCCGACTCGAGGACGACGGAGGTGGTCGTGGCAGAGCACTCGGCGCGGCGGCCGCCCATGACACCGGCCATGGCGACCGGCCCGGTCTCGTCGCAGATGAGCAGCTCGCCGTGGCTGAGCTTGCGGTCGACCCCGTCGAGGGTGGTCATCGTCTCGCCCGGCTCGGCGGCGCGCACCGTGATGGCACCGACCAGCAGGTCGCGGTCGAACGCGTGCAACGGCTGGCCGAGGTCGAGCATCACGTGGTTGGTGACGTCGACGACCAGCGAGACCGGGCCGCATGCCGGCCATGATCAGCCGACGCTGCAGCCACATCGGGGAGACGGCAGCTGGGGTCGATGCCGCTGATCGTGCGCGCCGTGTAGCGGTCGCAGCCGGCGGTGTCGACGACCACCACCGGGTAGCCGGCGCTGTCGGCGCGCCGGCGCCGCGACAAGGCCGAGGTCAGTGAAGGGCAGGCCGTAGGCGGTGGCGGCCTCGCGCGCCACGCCCGCGTACCGACAGGCAGTAGGAGCGGTCCGGGCGTCACGGCGATGTCGAGGACCTCGTCGCGCAAGCCGAACAGCTCGACCACGTCGGCGCCGATCGGGGTGTCCGGCGGGAGCACCAGGATGCCGTCGTGCTCGTCGCCGAGTCCGAGCTCGCGCGCGGAGCAGATCATGCCGTCGGAGACGTGGCCGTAGGTCTTGCGGGCGGTGATCGGGAACGGCCCCGGCAGCACCGCTCCCGGCAGCGCGACCGGCACCCGGTCGCCGACCGCGAAGTTGGCGGCGCCGCACACGATGCCGCGCGGCTCCTCGCCCACCGACACCTGGCACCAGCGGATGGTCTTGCCGTTCTTCTGCGGCTCGTCGTCGAAGGCGAGCACCTCGCCCACGACCACCCCGGTGACGTCGGCACCGAGCACGTCGACCCGCTCGACCTCGAGGCCGGCGCGGATCAGCCTGGCTGCCAGATCGGCGCCGCTGACGTCCTCGGGCAGGGCGACGTAGTCGCGCAGCCAGGACAACGGGACGCGCATCAGGCCTCCATGCCGAAAGTGCCGAACGCGAGGGAGAACCGCACGTCGCCCTCGATCAGGTCGCGGATGTCCTGGATGCCGTGACGGAACATCAGGGTGCGCTCGAGCCCGATGCCGAACGCGAATCCGGTGTAGCGCTCGGGGTCGACGCCGCAGGCGATGAGCACCTTGGGGTTGACCATGCCGCAGCCGCCCCACTCGATCCAGCCCTCGGAGGCGCAGGTGCGGCAGGGCTCGCCGCCCGGCAGCGCAGAGGCGCCGCGGCAGACGAAGCACTGCAGGTCCATCTCGGCCGACGGCTCGGTGAACGGGAAGTAGGCCGGCCGCCAGCGGGTGCGCAGCCCCTCGCCGAACATCGCGGCGGCGAACGCGTCGAGCGTGCCGCGCAGGTGGGCCATCGTGATGCCCTCGTCGACGGCGAGTCCCTCGACCTGGTGGAAGACCGGGGTGTGGGTCGCGTCGAGCGGGTCGTTGCGGTAGGTCCGGCCGGGGCAGACGACGTAGACGGGCAGCTCGCGGGTGAGCAGGCTGCGGATCTGTACGGGAGACGTGTGCGTGCGCAGCACCAGGCCGGAGCCCTCGGGCGCGACGAACAGGGTGTCCTGGGAGTCCGCGCGCCGGATGGTCGGCGCTGATGTTGAGAGCGTCGAAGTTGAACCACTCGTGCTCGACTTCCGGGCCCTCGGCGACCTCGTAGCCCATGCCGATGAAGATGTCGGCGATCCGCTCCTGAACCGTGGTCAACGGGTGCCGGGCGCCCCGGCGCTGCCAGGAGACGGGCAGGGTCACGTCGACCGACTCCTCAGCGAGCGCCCGCGCGTCGCGCTCCTCCTCGAGGTCGACCAGCCGGCCCTCGTAGGCGTTGGTCAGCGCCCGAATCGCCTCGTTGACCCGCCGGCCGGCGTCACCCTTGGCGTGCGGAGGCAGCGCCCCGATCTCGCGGTTGGCCAGGCGCACCGGCGCCCGGTCACCCAGGTGGGCGACCTTGGCGGCGGCGAGCTCGTCCAGGGTCATGGCAGCTGCGAAGGCCGCCCGGCCGTCCTCGACGGCGCTGTGCAGCGCCGACTCACTGAGCGCTGCTACCTGCTTGGGGTCGTACGGGTCGTTCGGTCCGGACATGAAATCGGTGCTCGCAAGAGTCGTCGGAACGGAGTCGGTTGCCAGGCGCAGTCTAGGCAACGCGCTTCTGCCAGGGCGAAGGAGTTGTCCACGCCCCGCGGTGTCCGGTCGCTCAGTCGCGTAGGGACGGCCCTCGGGCAGGGTGAACCGGAACCGGGCTCCCCCGGACGCGGCGCTGCCGACCTCGATCGTGCCGCCGTGCGCCTCGACGAGCCCCTTGACGATGTAGAGCCCGAGACCGGTGCTCCCCCGCCGGTCCGCCGCGCCAGAACCGGGCGAAGATGCGGGGCCACATCTCGGTCGGCACGCCGTCGCCCTCGTCCTCGACGACAACCTGGAGCCCGTCCCCGCTGCGGCTGACCGAGATGGACACGACGCCCCGCCCGTGCCGCAGCGCGTTCTCGACCAGGTTGCCGAGGATCTGGTCGATCTTGTCCGGGTCACCCCAGACCTCGGGCAGGCCGTCCTCGATGGTGACGACGAAGCGGCTCTCGGGCTCGCCGCTGGCGACCCGGCCGTCGACCAGCCGGCGCACGGCACGGGGAAGGTCGACGACCTGCTTGTGCAGCTCGAGCCGGCCGGCATCGATGCGGGAGACGTCGAGCAGCTCGCTGATCAGCCGGGTGACCCGGTCGGCGTCTGCGTTGACCGTCGCCAGCATGACCTTCTTCTGCTCGTCGTTGAACCGGTCCCACTTCGCCAGCAGCGTGGCCGTGAAGCCCTTCACGCTGGTCAGCGGTGAGCGCAGCTCGTGCGCGACGGTGGACACCAGGTCGGCCCGGCTGCGTTCGTGCCGCTCGCGTGCGGCGGTGTCGCGCAGGCAGACCACCAGGCGGACGACCGTGCCCTCGTGCCGGACGAAGCGCGCCGTCACCAACAGCTCGCGAACCTCGACCCGCGCGTTGGTGAGGACAAGCCGGCGCTCCGGCTGACCGGTCCGGATGGACAGCCCGGAGTAGGGCTGGGTGCAGGCCCACCAGTCACGGCCGTTGGAGTCGGTGAAGGCCAGCACGTCGCGGTAGTCGCAGCCGATCGACTCGTCGACACTGCGGCCGAGCAGGCGCACGGCCGCGGAGTTGACGACCACCACGGCACCCGTCTCGTCAGCGACAACCACGCCATCGGGCAGGTCCTCGTAGGCATCCTTGTCCCACGACTGCCCTGGCTCCTGGCCACTGTGCGGCTCCACGCTGGACCTGCCCCTCCTACCCGCGCCGCGATCATCGACGGGCCACGGCTTAGATTACGACTTTTTGCCCGATTCGTACCGCGGTGTTCGGTGCCGCCGCCCCGTCGGTTCACCCGCCGACGGGAAATCGGCGAACTGGACCGGACCCTAGGGACGAAGTCCGGCCCGCTGCGCCCGCGCCGACGCGTAGAGGCAGACTGCGGCGGCCGTTGCCAGGTTGAGGCTCTCGGCCCGGCCGTGGATCGGGACGGACACAACGCGATCGGCGAGGTCGCGCAGGGCCTCCGGCAGGCCCCACGCCTCGTTGCCGAACAGCCACGCGGTCGGGCCGGCCAACGCCCCGGCGTCCGCGAGGTCATCGAGGCTCTCGGCGCCGTCGCCGGCGTCGGCTGCCAGCACTGTCAAACCGGCGGTGCGCGCCGCTGCGACGACGTCAGCTGCTGGCGAGCCGGCGACGAAGGGCAGGTGGAACAGGCTGCCAGCCGAGGCGCGTACACACTTCGGGTTGTACGGGTCGACGGACGCGTCGGCGAAGACCACCGCGTCCGCCCCGGCAGCGTCCGCAGTGCGCAGCACGGTGCCGGCGTTGCCGGGGTCGCGTACGGCGGCCAGGATCGGCACCAGCACCGGGGCCGGAACAGCCGGGCCGAACACGTCGGAGAGTGCGACGTCGCGGAATCGGACGACGGCGAGCAGCCCCTGCGGGGTCACCGTCTGGGCCAACGCCGTCATCACGTCGCGACTGACCGGCGTCACCGTCAGCCCGAGGGTGCGGGCCCGGTCGGCCAGATCAGCCGCCCGGCCGGTGAGGTCGGTCGAGCAGAACAGCTCGACCACGGCAGCCGGCTCGGCCAGTGCCTCGCCCACGGCTTGCGGGCCTTCGGCCAGGAACAGCCGGTCGTTCTCGCGGAAGCTCCGCTTGGTCAGCCGACGTGCTGCCGTGACCCGCGGACTGCGGGCCGAGGACAGCACGCCGGTGACCGGCGAACCACTGGTGGTGCGGGCGGTGCTGATGCGTTGCTCGTCAGGCCGCGGCGGAGGCAGTGCTCGGCAGTGCGGCGCGGGCGACCTCCACGAGAACCGTGAACGCGGCCGGGTCGGACACCGCGATCTCGGCCAGCTGCTTGCGGTCGAGCTCGACCCCGGCAGCCTTCAGGCCCTGGATGAAGCGGTTGTACGTGAGGTCGTTGGCACGGGCTGCCGCGTTGATGCGGGTGATCCAGAGCCGACGGAAGTCGCCCTTGCGCTTGCGGCGGTCCCGATAGGCGTAGCCCATCGAGTGGACCATCTGCTCCTTGGCCTTGCGGTAGAGCCGCGACCGCTGGCCGCGGTAACCGCTGGCGCGCTCGAGGATGACCCGCCGCTTCTTGTGGGCGTTGACTGCCCGCTTCACGCGTGCCACGAAAGTGCTCCTTGCTGTTCAGGTGAAACGAAAGGGGAAGGGAGGGTGAGAAGGGCGAAGTTTGGGCTTACAGGCCCATCATCTTCTTGGCCTTCTTCGCGTCGCCCTTGGACAGCTCGACGTTGCCGGCCAGGCGCCGGGTCAGGGTCGACGGCTTGTGCTCCAGCAGGTGGCGGCGGTTGGCCTGCTCACGCATGAGCTTGCCGGTACCGGTGATCTTGAACCGCTTCTTCGCACCGCTGTGCGTCTTCATCTTGGGCATCGCTGCCGTCGTCTCCTCGTCCTGCGCGGATCTCATGGCCCGGACCAGCAGTACGCAGGTCCGGGGTTGTGCTGAACAGGGGCTGTGCAGTGGTGCTGGCTACTCCGCGGGAGCGGTGACAGCGGCATCGGCGTCGGCGTCGGCTTGCGCCTCGGCTGCTGCGGCTGCTGCCCCCATCTCGTCCTCGTCACCCTTGAGCTTGCGCACCGGGCGGGTCTTGGCTGCCATCTCCTTGACCACGCGGTGCGGCGCCATGACCATCGTCATGTTGCGGCCGTCCTGCTTGGCGCTGGTCTCGATGAAGCCGAGCTCCTGAACATCGCCGGCGAGGCGCTGAAGGAGCTTGTAACCCACCTCGGGACGTGACTGCTCACGACCGCGGAACATGATGGTGACCTTGACCTTGTCCCCGGCCTTGAGGAACCGCACCACGTGACCCTTCTTGGTCTCGTAGTCGTGCGGGTCGATCTTCGGTCGGAGCTTCATCTCCTTGATCACCGTGTGCGCCTGGTTGCGGCGCGCCTCGCGATCCTTCTGCGCGGCCTCGTACTTGAACTTGCCGTAGTCCATGAGCTTGCAGACGGGCGGGCGCTCCATCGGGGCGACCTCGACCAGGTCGAGGTCGGCTTCCTGAGCGAGCCTCAGGGCGTCCTCGATGCGGACGATGCCGACCTGCTCTCCCGCTGGTCCCACGAGGCGAACCTCGGGTACGCGGATCCGGTCGTTGATGCGGTGTTCGGCGCTGATGGGGCCTCCTCGAGACGGAAACAGGCGACTGCTCGGCAGACGGGCTGCCGGACCATGGGGGCCTGGAAACGCAAATGCCCCCGCACACAGGCGGGGGCTCGTCGACCGGGCGCTCACGTCGAGGCCGGAGCCGGACGGAGCGCGAGGACCAGTCAGGGAGTGAATCCCTGGCCTGATCGCCGGACCAAACCCGTCGGCCGTGAGGCCGCGCAGGTGGGAGACGAGATCTCCGCTTGCAGATCGGCCGAAAACCGCACCGATTGGTCAACAGCAACACTAGCAGACGCAGACCTGCCAGCGGCAAGCGTGCGAGTCCCCTGGATCAGCCCGGACCGAGTCAGGGCCACAGCCGCAGGCACGTCCGGGCCACCCGGTCCGTGGTCGCGGACCCCAGCGCCGCGACCGTGATCGCCTGATCGGCGCCGCCGCGCCCGAGCCGACCTGCCACCCGCCGCGTGATCACCGCAAGTCCGGCCTCGTCGACCGGAGCCCGGAGGGACACGCCCAGGTGCAGTGCCGCCGGAGCAGCGGTGCCCGACGGAACCACATCGATCAGCCAGGCTGCTGCGACCGCTGGCTCGCGCGCGATCGCCCGGCGCACTGCGTCGATCGTCGGCGAGGGCAGCGACGCAACAGCCGGGTCGTCGGCAGCCATCGGGTCGGGCAGCGGCTGCGTGCCGACGGAGATCGACTCGTCGCCGGCCACCGGGACGAAGCCATCCGCCAAGGCGCGGCACGCGACAGCGCCGACCGGGAACCCGTAACCGCCGGGATCGACGACGATGCCCTGCCAGCCCTGGTCGAGCGCTCCCCGGCAGGCATCCCGGACGCTGGCGGTGACCGGACGCGCCTCGATCCGCCAGCGCCGCATGGCTCCCGTGGTGGTGAACACCGGGAGCACCCGGCGATCCTGCGAAGGGTCCCCCAGCGTCAGCGTGATCAGCGCGAGCTCCGACTCCTTCTCGGCCCGCAGCCCGGTCGTCGCGACCACTGCCTCGCTGACGACGGTCGCCCGGACCGGCAGCAGCACCGTCGCGTCCACGAGGGCTGCCAGGACCACCGCCGCCGCGGCCGGCTCGGGCTGCGCAGCCCACGCCGACAGCGCGTCGTCGATCGGGTCAGTCATCGGGGGTCCCGGTCTCCGCCATGGCCAGGCGTTCGCGCAGCTCGGCCAGCGCCGCTTGGGTACGAGACCCGTCAGCCGTCTGCAGCGCCATCACTGGCAACGAGGTGCCGTCGGCCACGTCGATCGAGGCCCAGGAGTCGTCGCGTCCCAGACGGATGGCCACCACCTCGGGCCAGTCGAGGCGCCGGGTGGTGACCAAGTTGCGCACGACCACGCCACGGCCGGTGGCGGTGATGGAGGGCCTGGCCAGCAGCAGCAGCACCGCAGCAACCGGGACCCCCATCAGGGCGACCGACACCTTGTCCCCGCCCTGGAACGGCGCCGGGAGGTTGGCGCCGAGCAGGACGGCGCCCACCAGGACGACGCCGGCGCCGATCAGCGCTGCGCGCCGGCCTCGTACAGCCCGCCAGGTGCGGTCCGGCAGCGGTTGTTCGGGAACGGCCGAGGTCACTCGACGATCTTGGTGATCGGCAGCTCGAGGATGTCGCGGGCGCCGGCAGCCTTCAGCGCTGGGATCAACGTGTTGACGCCGCGCTTGGCCACGACCGACTCGACGGCGTGCGCGTCCCCCGACGCGAGCGCCATGATCGTCGGCGAACCCATCGACGGCAGCAGGGCCAGCACGTCCTGCAGCGCGGAGTCCGGGACGTTGAGCTTCAGCAGCACCTGGCCGCGGGCGCGGATCGCTCCCTGCAGGAGCAGCGCGATGTCGTCCATCGCCGCCCGCTTCTCGGCGTCGGCCGAGCTGGCGGTGTTGGTGATCAGCTCGGTACGGGACACCAGCAGCGTCTCGATGATCTTCAGCCCGTGCTTACGCAGGCTGGTGCCGGTCTCGGTGAGGTCGACGATCGCGTCGACGATGTCCGGGACCTTGGCCTCGGTGGCGCCGTGCGAGGGGATGATCCGCGCCTTGACGCCGACCTTGTCGAAGAACCGGCGGGTCAGCTCCGGGAACTCGGTGGAGACCCGTACACCGTCGGGCAGCTCGGCACCGGAGCTGGCGGGGTGCTCCTTGGGCACGGCCAGGATGATCTTGACCGGATTGCTGGTGGCCTTGGAGTACTCGAGCTCGCCGAGGGAGACGACGTCCGAGTCGGTCTCGGTGATCCAGTCCCGGCCGGTGATGCCGACGTCGAACAGTCCCTGCTCGACGTACTGGGGGATCTCCTGCGGGCGCAGGAACATCACCTTGTCGATGCGCGGGTCGTCGATGGTGGCGCGGTAGTCACGGTCGGAGCCGCGGCGCACGGTCAGGTCAGCGGCCTCGAACAGGTCGAGGGTGGCTCGTTCGAGCGAGCCCTTCGGAAGGACGAGCGACAGCACGGGGTGCCTTTCGGTTCGACAGCAACAGAGGTGGGTTCAGGGTGTGGGCGGCGCGGCAGCAGGGCGGCCGGACCGCCTAGTGATGCGCGTGCTGGCGCTCGTGGGCCGGACGCAGGCCGCGCAGCAGGACCGCCATCTCGACGGCAGCCTCTGCAGCCTCGCGGCCCTTGTCCTCCTTGGACCCGGGCAGCCCGCTGCGCTCGATCGCCTGCTCGATGGTGTCGCAGGTCAGCACGCCGAAGCCGACGGGAACGCCGGTCGACACCGACACCTCGGTGCAGCCGGCGGTCACACCCTGGCAGACGTACTCGAAGTGCGGGGTCCCACCGCGGACGACCAGGCCGAGCGCGACGACTGCGTCGTAGCCGGAGTCGGCCAGCACCTTGGCCGCGACCGGCAGCTCGAAGGCTCCCGGCACGCGCAGCACCCTGGGGTCGTCGATGCCCAGGTCGGCCAGAGCACGCAGCGCGCCGGCGAGCAGCGCGTCGGTGACCTCGGGGTACCAGCGGGTGGCCACGACGGCGACCCGTACTCCGGCGGTGTCGAGCTGCCCGACTGCGGCAGGTCGGCCTTCGCCGCTCATGGTGTGTCCTCCACGGTCGGGCCGGGTGCGGGAGTGCCGCGGATGGGCAGGTCGGGCAGGTCGGGCAGGTCATGGCCCATCCGGTCACGCTTGGTCGTAAGGTACCGGAGGTTCTCCGCGGTCGCGTACACCGGGAGGGGCACCCTCTCGACGATGCTGAGACCGTAGCCCTCGAGACCTGCCCGCTTGTCCGGGTTGTTGGTGAGCAGCCGCATCGTGCGCACCCCGAGGTCGTAGAGGATCTGCGCGCCCGTGCCGTAGTCGCGACTGTCCGACGGCAGGCCGAGCTCGAGGTTGGCGTCGATCGTGTCGGCGCCCATCTCCTGCAGCTGGTAGGCCTGCAGCTTGTGCATCAGCCCGATGCCCCGTCCCTCGTGGCCGCGGACGTAGAGCACCACTCCCCTGCCCTCGTCGGCGACCGCGTGCATGGACGCGTGCAGCTGGGGCCCGCAGTCGCAGCGCTTGGACGCGAACACGTCGCCGGTGAGGCACTCGGAGTGCACTCGTACGAGGACGTTCTCGCCGTCGCCGATGTCGCCCATCACCAGGGCGATGTGGTCGTGGCCGTCGTAGGCGCCCTGGTAACCCACGGCGCGGAACTCGCCGTGCGGCGTCGGGATCTTGGCCTCGGCCACCGCGATGACCTGAGTCTCGGTACGGCGACGGAAGGCCACCAGGTCGGCGATCGAGATCATGGTCAGCCCGTGCTCGGCCGCGAAGTCCTTGAGGTCGGGCACCCTGGCCATCGTGCCGTCGTCGTTGACGATCTCGCAGAGCACGCCGGCCGGCCGCAGCCCGGCAAGTCGGGGCAGGTCGACCGCGGCCTCGGTGTGGCCGGGGCGCCGCAGCACACCTCCGGCCCTTGCGCGCAGCGGCACCACGTGGCCCGGCCGGGACAGGTCGCTCGGCCGGGTCGTGGGCGAGGCGAGCAGGTTGATCGTGTGAGCCCGGTCCGCGGCGCTGATGCCGGTGGAGACGCCTTCGCGGGCGTCGACCGTCACCGTGTAGGCGGTCAGCCGCTTGTCCTGGTTGGTGTGGAACATCGGCGGCAGGTCGAGGCGCGCGCACTCCTCCTCGGTGAGCGGCACGCAGATGAAGCCGGAGGTGTGCCGGACCATGAAAGTGACCAGCTCGGGGGTCGCCATCTCGGCGGCGAAGATCAGGTCGCCCTCGTTCTCGCGGTCCTCGTCGTCGACCACGATGACGGCCTTGCCGGCCGCGATGTCCGCGATGGCCGCCTCGATCGGGTCGAAGCTCATGAGCTCTCCTCGTTGTTCGTGGACTCGGCGGAACCACCAGCGATGACCCCTCGGACCGACAGCAGCCGTTCGACGTACTTGCCGATCACGTCGAACTCGAGGTTGACCGGCTCGCCGACCTCGCGGTGCCCGAGCGTCGTACGGGACAGGGTCTCGGGGATGAGCGAGACGGTGAACCAGTCGTCACCGGCCTCGACGACGGTGAGGCTGACCCCGTCGACCGTGACCGAGCCCTTGTCGACGACCCGGGCGGCGTAGGCCGGCGGGATCGCGACCTTGACCACCTCCCAGTGCTCGGAGGGGCTGCGTTCGACCACGGTGCCGGTGACGTCGACGTGGCCCTGGACGACGTGACCGCCCAGTCGCGCGTCGGCCTTCATCGCCCGCTCGAGGTTGACCGGCGATCCGGCGCCGAGCAGGCCGAGGGTGGTCCGGCGCAGGGTCTCGAGCATGACGTCGGCGACGAAGCTGTCACCCTCGATCGAGGTGACGGTCAGGCACACGCCACTCACGCAGATCGAGTCGCCGGGGTGGGCGTCGCTCACCGCGAGCGGACCGCGCACGGTGATCAGTGCCGCGTCCTGCGTGTGCTCGAGCGTCTCGATCGTGCCGAGCTCCTCGACGATGCCGGTGAACACTCAGATCCCCTCTCGTACGGGCCGGGCGACGATGCGAACGTCGGGACCGATGCTTTCGATGTCGTCGAAGCGGAACCGGTGCGCCTCGGCAAGCGTGGTCACCGCAGCCTCCTCGAGCGCCGACCGGCCGGCGCCGAGGAGCTGCGGCGCGATGTAGCCGACCACCCGGTCGACCAGGTCGGCCTGCAGGAAGGCGCCGGCCAGGGTCGGGCCGCCCTCGAGGAACAGGTGGCGCAGACCCCGTGCATCCAGCTGCTTGAGCGCCTGCCGCAGGTCGATCCGGCCGTCGGTGCCGCGGGTCACCGTCTCGACCTCGGTGTGCGGCCAGGTGCGCTCGCAACCCTCGCCAACGAGGATCAGGCAGCCGGCGCCGAGCACAGCTGCGCCGGCTGGCGTGCGGCCGTCCGAGTCGAGGACGATCCGCAGCGGCTGCCGGGCGAGGGCCGCGGTACGGGTCGTGAGCCGCGGGTCGTCGGCGAGCACGGTGCCGATGCCGGCCACGACCGCGTCGGCCTGCGCCCGCAGCCGGTGCACGTCGGCGCGAGACTGCTCCGACGTGATCCACTTGCTGGTGCCGTCGGCAGCGGCGGACCGGCCGTCGAGACTGGCGGCGTACTTCCACGTCACGAAGGGACGGCCGTGGCGCACCGACAGCAGCCAGGCCTCGTTGTCGCGTTCGGCCTCGTCGGCGAGCAGTCCCGCCTCCACCGTGATGCCGGCCCTGCGCAGTGCCTCGGCACCGCCGGCCGCGGCGGGGTTGGGGTCGTCGACGGCGTAGACCACTCGCGAAACGGCGGCGTCGATGATCGCTTGCGAGCAGGGACCGGTCGTGCCGACGTGGTTGCACGGCTCGAGGGTGCACACGACGGTGCCGCCGCGAGCACGGTCGCCTGCTGTCGCCAGGGCCAGGATCTCCGCGTGCGGATGGCCTGGGCCGCCGGTGTGGGCACCAGTGCCGGCGACGTGGCCTTGGGCGTCGATCACGACCGCGCCGACGATCGGGTTGGTGCCCGTACGACCGAGCTCTGCCCTGGCGAGAACGAGCGCATGCTGCATCGCCTCGTGCTCGTTCGCGCTGGCCATGCTGCTCGCCTCCGGTCCTCGGTCGCCGTACGGCGTAACCGGGACGAGGACGGGGCACGGGCAATCCTGAGAAACACGCCAGGAATCATCAAGTCCGGCGCACTCACCAGCAGGACGCCCGCGCGCTGCCTCCCATCCGGACTTTCACCGTCGGTCCCGGAATTTCACCGGGTCAACCGGCCACTGGCAGTGGTCGGGTCGCGGACTGTCACCGCCGGCTCGGACTTTCACCGATCCCGGAGCGCGCGTACGTGAAGCTTGTTCGTACGCTGCCAGTCTGGCACGTCGATCACGGCCGTGCACCGCCTGCTCGGGTCGCCAGCCGCGACTGCACCACGGCGTTCCAGGAGCTCGGCGGTGGCTGCTGGGTCAGGGCCAGCAGGAAAGTCTCGCGGTTCAGGCTCAGCGTGGTGACGTCGTCGACGGCGGTGACCGTCGCTGTTCGCGGCGTGTTGAACAGCAGCGCCAGCTCACCCACCCCCGATCCCGGTCCCAGCCGGTTGACGACAAGCCCGTCCTGAGTGACAACGACCCGGCCGGTCACGATGACGTGGTAGCGGTCACCGGGCTCACCCTGGGACATCAGCGGTACGCCGGCCGCGAACGCATGTGGCTCCGCGGCCCTGGCCAGTCCTTCGAGGGTCGCGGCTCCGAGGTGCGCCAGCGCCTCCGCCCCCCGCAGTGCCTCGACCCGCGACGATGCGCCGAGGAATCCCTGCTCGGCGACGATCAAGGGCCGCGCGATAACGACCGCGGTCGCGATGAGCAGTCCGCCGATGGTCACGAAAGTGCCGTCCATCCCGACCACGGCGACGAGCAGCGGAACCACGAGAGCGCCCAGCAGCAGGACCGCCGACTCGGTAGCCTCCGCGGCAGCGAAGACGTGCGCCAGCAGGCGCAGCTCGGTCAGCCGTTGCAGGGTCGCTGTCCCGGCCACGAGCATGACCGAGGCCATGGCCCCGATCAGCACGAAGATCGCGGCCGCGGCCCCCGGTGCACGCGCTGCACTGAGCGCGGTCACCGCGCCGCCGGCCAGGGCAGCGGCACCGACGGCGGCCGGCCACAGATGCCGCCGGCCGATCAGCACGACGGAGGCCGTGCCGCCGACCATCGCTCCCGCCCCCAGCGCGGCTCCGAACCATCCGGCCGTCGACGGGTCACCGTTCATGCCGTTGGCCACGACGACGACGAGCAAATCAAGACACCCGAGCAGAAAGCCCTGCCCGGCAAGCAGCAGGAGACCGGCGCGGGGACCGGCGGCTCGTCCGATGGCCCGCAGGGCGTTCGCCAGTCTCGGCGCGGTACCGCTCTCGTACACGATGTCCTCGACCCCTGGCCGGATCAGGAACGCCCCTGCGGTCGCGACTCCGGCAATCACGGCGAACGCCGCAAAGGCGGCAGCGAAGCTCGCCAAGGAGAGCAGCACGGCGGCCACGGCCGGTCCGACCAGGCTCGCGGTGCCGTCGAACCAGCCGAGGAGCACGTGCGCCCTGGTGATGCTGCGGGCGTCCGGGGTCAGGGACGGCAGCAGGGCGGAGATCGACGGCCGGGTGGTGACCATCGCCGTTGCCGCGAGCACCGCTGCCGCATAGGACACGAACACCGGCAGCGACGCCCGGATGGACACGGAGAGCACGACGAAGCCAGCGGTCTGCACCAGCAGGCCGCGGCTCAGCACCGCTCGTGAACCCAGCCTCGCGAGCACACTCCCGATGCCCAGGGCCGCCAGCGTCGCGGGCACCAGACAGGCGACCAGCACGAAGGCCGCTTCCCGCACGCCGCCGCGGTTGTTGGCGTAGATGGTGACCGTGATCCAGGAGCCGTACTCGCTGACCTTGAAGCAGCCGAAGATGACCGCGAGACTCCACAGGCCGGCGCGACTCGGCTCAGTGCGCCGAACCACCCGAAGATCCGCCGGGCCGGTCATCAGGCCTCAAGATCGTCTGCCATGCGGCTGAGTCTGATCCGAACCAGCCCGTGGTCAAGAGGAGCCGGCGAGCCCGAGCTCGTACGCGGCGATGGCGGCCTGGACCCGGTCGCGCAGTCCGAGCTTTGCCAGGATCGCTGCGACGTGCGTCTTCACCGTCGACAGGCTGACGTGGAGCTCGGCCCCGATCTCGGCGTTGCTCAGTCCACGTCCGAGAGCTGCGAGGATCTCGCGTTCCCGCGGCGTCAGCAGACCCAGCCGGGGATCCGGCACAGCAGCAGGCGGCCGGTGGACGTAGGCGTCGGCCAGGCGCCGGGCGATCGAGGGAGCCAGCGGCAGGTCACCCTTGCTCGCGGCATGGACAGCCGCGATCAGGGTGTCCGGTTCAACGTCCTTGAGCAGGTAACCGGATGCGCCTGCCAGGAGTGCGTCGGTCAGGTAGTCGTCCACGTCGAAGGTCGTGAGCATCACGACCTTGGGCGGGTTGGGCCGGCCGAGGATCGCTCGCGCTGCTGCCAACCCGTCGACCCGAGGCATGCGCACGTCCAGCAGTACGACGTCGGGGCGCAAAGCGTTGACCATCGCCACAGCCTCGGCCCCGTCCGCAGCCTCGCCGACCACGTCGATGCCGGGGTCGGCGTTGAGGATGTGCCGGAAGCCGACCCGTACCAGGGCCGTGTGTGGGGTCAGCCGACGATGTCGCCGCGACGGTCGATGGCAATGGCCGAGCCGACCGTCGCCTTGGCCACGGACTTCATCTCGGCAGCGACAGCCACGATCTCGCGGTGGTCCTCGAACCGCCGCCGCCCGGCCATGGCGATGCCGATCGACACCGACACGAGCGGAAACCTCCGGACGATGTTCTGCCGGTCCCGCAGCTCGAGGTAGCCCTTGGCGACGTCGTCGGCGTCGTGCAGCGCCATCACCGAAGCGTCGAAAGCCTCGAGGATCCGCTCGCACACCGCCTCGGCCTGCTCCGGGTAGGCGAGCACGACGAAGTCGTCTCCACCGATGTGACCGACGAACGGCACGGGTCGTTCGGTGTTGCCGGCCACCCGCTGCAACACACCGGCCAGCAGCATGATGACGTCGTCGCCGCGCAGGAACCCGTACGCATCGTTGAAGGCCTTGAAGTTGTCGAGGTCGACGTGGCAGACCGCGAAGTCCTCGCCGGTGGCCAGCCGACGAGCGATCTCCTGCTCGATCCGGTAGTTGCCCGGCAGTCCGGTCAGCGGGGAGACCGACCGCATCTCCGCGTTGCGCCGCAGCGTCGAGCGCACCCTGGCCACCATCTCGAGGGTGTCGAACGGCTTGACGATGTAGTCGTCGGCGCCTGCGGTGAGGCCGACGACCCGGTCGGCGGAGCGGTCCTTGGCCGTCAGCAGGATCACCGGCATGTTGGAGGTGATCGGGTCGGAGCGCAGCTGGCGGGTCAGCTCGACCCCGTCGATGCCGGGCATCATCACGTCGAGCAGCACCAGGTCCGGCATCGACTCACGGATGATCGCCATCGCCTCGGCGCCGTCGCAGGCGATCCGCACGTCGAAGCCCTCGAGGCGCAGGTTGATCTCGACGAACCGGGCGATGTCCGCGTCGTCGTCGACGATCAGGACGGTGTTCACCGAGCGGCTGCCCTGGCCGTCGCGAGCAGGGACGTGACGGCCGCAGCCGGGTCCTCACGCCCGAAGACCGCCGATCCGGCCACGAAGACGTCGGCGCCGGCCTGTGCGCAGCGGCCGATCGTGTCCTCGTCGACGCCGCCGTCGACCTGGAGCCACACCGACTGTCCGCTGCCGCCGATGAGCTCGCGGGTGCGCCGAATCTTGGGCAGCATCACGTCGAGGAAGGACTGGCCACCGAAGCCGGGCTCGACGGTCATGATCAGCACCATGTCCAGCTCGCCGAGCAGGTCCGCGTAGGGCTCGATCGGCGTGGCCGGCCGCAGCGCCATGCCCGCCCTCGCGCCGGCGGACCGAATGGCTCTCGCGGTACGGATGGGCGCGGCGGCAGCCTCGACGTGGAACGTGACGTTGCCGGCGCCTGCCTCGGCGTAGCGCGGTGCCCAGGTGTCGGGGTCCTCGATCATCAGGTGGCAGTCCAGCGGCAGCGCCGTGGCCTTGACCAGAGCCTGCACGACCGGCAGCCCCAAGGTGAGGTTGGGCACGAAGTGGTTGTCCATCACGTCCACGTGCAGCCAGTCGGCGGCGTCGGCGACGACCGCTGCCTCGTCAGCGAGCCGAGCGAAGTCGGCCGCAAGAATGCTCGGCGCCAGCTGCAGTGTCACGTGGACGAACCCTTCTTCCCCTGTGCTCAGGATTCTAGCCACGCTGTGCAAGCGTTAGGGCACGCGCAGCAAGCAGATAAACATGGCGTCGGTGCCCTGACGGTGCGGCCACAGCTGCACCGTTGGCCCGTCCCCGAGCCGCGGAACGCCGGGAAGCAGCGGCCGTACATCGATCCGCTCCAGACCGGCGTGCCGCTTGAGCGCGTCCGAGACCACGGCCCTGGTCTCGGCGAGGTGCGGCGAGCAGGTCACGTAGCCGACGACTCCCCCGGACCGGACCGAGGCCAGCGCGGTGTCGAGCAGGGCTCGTTGCAGCGGGCCGAGGCCGGCGAGGTCCTCCGGCTTACGACGCCAGCGCGCCTCGGGCCGACGGCGCAGCGCGCCCAGCCCGGAGCAGGGAGCGTCCAGGAGCGCCCGGTCGAAGCCCGCGGCGCGCCAGGCGGGGCGCAGCCCGTCACCGACGATCGCCACCGCGTTGGCCGAGTCGGCCAGGGCCCGGCCGACCAGCTTGGCCCGGTGCGGCGCGAGCTCGTTGGCCACGAGCAGCGCGCCTCGTTCGGCAGCCAGCCCGGCGAGCAATCCGGCCTTTCCGCCCGGTCCCGCCGCCAGGTCGAGCCAGAACTCGTCCCTGCCCTCGAGCGGAGCTGTTGCCACGGCGATCGCCGCCAGCTGGCTCCCCTCGTCCTGTACGGCGGCACGGCCGCGGCGCACGGGAACGATCGCAGCTGGCTCGCCACCGCCGGGAAGCCTTACGGCGTAAGGCGAGTAGGGCCCGACGACGGCCTCGGGACCGGCAGCGGCCAACAGCTCGTCCCGGCTGATGCGCCCCGGCCGAGCCACCAGGTGCACCTGCGGCCGTTCGTTGTTCGCGGCCATCGCTTCGGCCAGCTCGGCCGGGTTACCACCGAGGGCGTCGGCCACCGCGCTGACCACCCAGCGCGGGTGCGACGTCGTGATGGCGAGGTGACCGATCGGGTTGGTCGTCGGATCGGGCGCGACCTCGGCCATCCACTCGTCCAGCGTCTTGCGGGTGAGCGCCCGCATCACCGCATTGGCAAACTTGGAGCGCCCCTCGCCTGCATGACGGCGGACCAGGTCGACCGTCGATGACACGGCAGCGTGCTGGGGCACCCTGGTGTGCAGCACCTGGTAGGCGCCCAGGCGCAGGGCGTCGCGCACCTGGGGGTCGATCTCGCTCAGCGGTCGGCTGGAGCAAGCGGCGAGCACGGCGTCGAGCTGGCCGGACATGCGCAGGGTGCCGTACGTCAGCTCGGTCGCCAGCGCAGCGTCACGGCCACTGACCTTGCGGTCGCGCAGCAGCGTCGGCAGGACCAGGTTGGCGTAGGAGTCGTTCTCGTCAACCGCCCGCAGGGTGGAGAAGGCCGCGTCGCGAGCGGGATCGATGACGGAACGGGGGCGACGGGGGCCGCCGGACGGACGTGGCGGTCTGGGTGCGTCGGCAGCCATCAGACGAACCGCTCGCCTGCGGCCGGCCGGACCCCGCGGGCCCAGTCGCTGGCCGCCATCTCGCCCTTGCCCTCGGGGCGGACGCTGCCCAGTGCGACCGGCCCGCGGCCGGTGCCGACCAGGACGTGGCGACCGTCGACGAGCACCTCGCCGGGAGCCAGCGCCTCACCGGCCTCGGCTGCCGACAGGCGTACCGGACCCAGCTTGAGCCGCTTGTCGCGCCAGGTGGTCCAGGCGCCGGGCGCCGGAGTCGCGGCCCGCACCAGCCGGTCGACGCGGACCGACGGTGCCGACCAGTCGACCCGCACGTCCTCGGTGCTGAACTTGGGTGCGAGGGAGACCCCGTCCGTCGGCTGCGGCACCGGGTGCACCGACCCGTCCTCGATGCCGTCGAGCGTGCGCAGCAGCAGCTCCGCCCCCGCCTCGGCCAAGCGGTCGAGCAGGTCGCCCGAGGTGTCGGTCGGGCGCACGCGCTCGGTCAGCACCCCGTAGACCGGACCGGTGTCCATGCCCTGCTCGAGCCGGAACGTCGTTGCGCCGGTGAACTCGTCGCCGGCCAGGACGGACCGCTGTACGGGAGCGGCCCCGCGCCAGGCCGGCAGCAGCGAGAAGTGCAGGTTGACCCAGCCGTCGGCAGGGACCTCGAGCGCGGCCGTGGGGAGCAGGGCTCCGTAGGCGACGACCGGACAGCAGTCGGGGGGCAAGCTCGCGGAGGCGGTCGAGGAACTCCGGCTCACTGGGCCGTCGCGGTGTGAGGACCTCGATGCCGGCCTCGAGGGCCCGCTGCTTGACCGGGCTGGCGACCAGCGTGCGCCCACGACCGGCCGGCGCGTCGGGCCGGGTCAGCACGGCGGCGACCTCGTGCCGTGAGCCGAGCAGGACGTCGAGGGAGGGTAGGGCGACGGAGGGAGTGCCAGCAAAGACAACGCGCACCGAGGTCAGCTCGTCATCGGCCGAGGCCACCGGTGGCGTGCGGGGACAGCCGCACGACCGGGGCCGGCTCGCCGCCCCACTCGGACTCGCGGATGGCCTTCATGGCGAGCTTGCGCTGCTCGGCGTCGAGCCGGTCGATGAACAGCACCCCGTCGAGGTGGTCGGTCTCGTGCTGAATGCAGCGGGCGAGCAGCTCGGTGCCCTCGATGATCACCGGGTCGCCCCACATGTTCATGCCCTTGGCGACCACCCGCCAGGCACGCTTGGTCGGGAAGGCCAGGCCGGGAAAGGACAGGCAGCCCTCCTCGCCGTCCTGCTCCTCGTCGGAGAGGTTGCTCAGCACCGGGTTGATCAGGTGCCCCACCTCGTCGTCGACGTCGTAGGTGAACACCCGCAGCGGCACGCCGATCTGCGGGGCGGCCAGCCCGGCCCCCGGCGCGTCGATCATCGTCTCGGTGAGGTCCTTGACCAGCTTGCGCAGCTGTTTGTCGAAGTCGACGACCTCTGCGGCGGGGGTGCGCAGCACCGGGTCACCGAACAGGCGGATGGGCTTGACGGACACGGGGCTCCTCACGAGGTGTGGCCTCAAGTCTACGGACGGGCGGTGGTGCCGGTCATAGTCCGTGTTCACCGGATGGATGTTCAGCCGACCGTGACCGGGTCGAGCTCGACCCGTACCGGTTCCAGCGCCTTACGGGCGCTGCGGATGGCCATGGCGGCCTTCAAGGCGACCGCGAGGTCGCCGCCCCGGTCGCGGGTCACCCGCACCAGCGCGCGCTGACGAGGCTCGTCACCGTCGGTGCTCGGGCCGCCGTCCGGCACCGGCAGCGGTCCGAGCACGTCGGAGCCCGGCGGCAGCGTCGCGTGGCTGATCAGGTCGGCGATGGCCGCTGAGGTGCCGGTGAGGGCAGCCATCCGTACGGCGGGCGGAAAGGAGACCGCCTCGCGGTCGGCGAGCTCGCGCCGGGCGTGCCAGGCCGGGTCCCAGCGCAGCAACGCTTGTACGGCCGGCAGCGAGCTGTCGGCCGTGATCACCACCTGGCCACCGCCTGGACCGGAACCCGGCCTGGCCAGGGCAGCGGCGAGCAGCCACCGTCGCAGTGCCTCCTCCCCCGCCCGCAGGTCAGCGCGGCCGAGCAGGGCCCAGCCGTCGAGCAGCAGCACCGTGCCGTAGCCGCCGTCGGCCACAGGTTCGGCACCAGGGGTGGCCACGACCAGCGCCGGCTCCGCCGGGACGGAAGCCAGCACGGCGTCACGGCCGGACGTGCGCACCACTACGCCCGGAAAGGCTCTGCCCAGTTCCTCCGCCGTCCGCCGGGCGCCGACCACGACGGCGCGCAGCCGCGCGTGACCGCACGCAGCACAGGCCCAGTCGACCGCGGGCCGGCCGCACCAGCCACAGGACGCGATGGCCGTCCCGTCGGCTCGGCGCAACGGTCCGGAGCAGGCGGAGCACCGCGCGGGGGTGCGACAGTCGGCGCAGGCGAGGCTCGGCTGGTAGCCACGGCGCGGCACCTGGACCAGCACTGGCAAGCCCTTGGTCAGGGACTCGCGCGCTGCCTGCCAGGCCACGGTCGGGATGCGCGCTGACCGCGCGGCGGGGTCCCGTACGAGAGCAGCGTCCTCGGCGAGCGAGACCACCTTGGGCGACGCCGCCCGCACCGCCGCCCTCGGTTGGGTCAGCGGCGCGGCCCAGCCCGACTCGAGCAGCAGCGCGGACTCGGCCGTCATCGCGTGACCACCGATGATGAGCGCGGCGCCGGTGAGGTGGGCCCGCTGGACGAGCACGTCGCGCACGTGGGGGTAGGGCGCCCGTGGCTCGGCGTGCAGGTCGTCGCCGTCGTCCCAGACGACGACGAGGCCGACGTCATGGACGGGAGCGAAGGCCGCCGCCCTGGTGCCGACGACGACGGGCACCCGGCCGCGTACCAGCGCAAGAAACCGGCGGTAACGCTCGGCAGGACCAAGGTCGGCGGTCAGGGCGACGTGGCGGCCCGGCCCGAGGGCCTCGGTCAGGGCGGCATCGACCCGATCGACGTCGCGGCCGTCGGGAACGACGATCACCGCTCCTCTGCCGCCGTCGACCGTCGCGCGCACGGCATCGGCCAGGTCGGCCGTCCAGTCGCGCCCGGCTGCGACGGTGAGGATGGCGTGCGGACCCTTGCCGTCGCGCAGAGCTGCCCGAAACGCCGACCCGTTCTCGTACGCGTCGAGCCGGGGCGCTGCTGTCAGGGCCGGCGGTGCCGGCACCTGCACCGGCTCCAGCAGCTGCTTTTCGACCCTGGCGTGCCGCGGCGGGATGGCGAGTCGCAGCACGTCGGTCATGGTCCCGGCGTAGCGGTCGGCCACCGCCCTGGCGAGCCGGGCAACCTCGGGGGTGAGCACACGCTCCGGTGAGACCACCGCCGACAGCGGGCTGAGCCTGCCGCCATGACCGGTGCCGTCGGTGCGCTCGAGCAGGTAGCCGCCGACCAGCCGGCCGCTGAACCGCACCTTGACCCGTACGCCGGGGCAGGCCACCTCGTCCAGCTCGGCGGGCACGGCGTAGTCGAACAGCCGGTCGAGGTGCGGCAGCGGCGAGTCGACGACCACGCGCGCGACCCGCGGCAGCGCTGCGGGGGCGAGGAGCTCGTCGGTCAGGTCGGTCACAGTGAGGTCCTACCAGACTCCGCCGACGGACGGCCGCGGCTGTCCACAGGCCGGATCCCCGGGGCAGCGCCGATCTTGCCGATCATGCCCATCTATCGAGGGCCGGACCGGCATGATCCCCAAGATCGGCGCGAGCACCGACACGACAGTGCGTTCGCGCCATGGGTCCTGCCGCAACGCCGACGGCCCCCGGCCGGAGCCGGGGGCCGTCGGTGCAGCGTTCGAGGATCAGGCGCCCGCAGCGTCCTTCAGGGCCTGGGCGCGGTCGGTCGCCTCCCAGGTGAAGTCCAGCTCGGTACGGCCGAAGTGTCCGTACGCGGCAGTCTGGGCGTAGATCGGACGCAGCAGGTCGAGGTCGCGGATGATCGCGGCCGGACGGAGGTCGAAGACCTGCGCGATGGCGGCCTCGATCTTGTCGACCGGAACGTGCTCGGTGCCGAAGGTCTCGATGAACACGCCGACCGGGTGGGCCCGGCCGATCGCATAGGCGACCTGGACCTCGCACTTGTCGGCCAGCCCGGCAGCGACGACGTTCTTGGCGACCCAGCGGGTCGCGTAGGCGGCCGAGCGGTCGACCTTGGACGGGTCCTTGCCGGAGAACGCGCCGCCACCGTGCCGGCCGTAGCCGCCGTAGGTGTCGACGATGATCTTGCGGCCGGTCAGTCCGGTGTCACCCATCGGGCCACCGATCTCGAACCGGCCGGTCGGGTTGACGTAGACCTTGTAGTCCGAGGTGTCGATGTCGAGCAGCGCAACCTCGGGCTCGATGACGTGCTCGAGGATGTCCGGCTTGAGCAGGGTCTCGATGTCGATGTCGGCCGCGTGCTGGGTCGACAGGACGACGGTGTCCAGGCGGGTGGGCTTGCCGTCGACGTACTCGATGGTGACCTGGGTCTTGCCGTCCGGGCGCAGGTAGGGAACGGTGCCCTCCTTGCGGACCGCGGTCAGGCGGCGGGACAGCCGGTGCGCCAGCGCGATCGGCAGCGGCATCAGCTCAGGGGTCTCATTGACCGCGAAGCCGAACATCATGCCCTGGTCGCCGGCGCCCTGGCGGTCGAGCTCGTCGTCGTCACTGGCGTCGGTGCGGATCTCCTCGGCGGTGTCGACGCCCTGGGCGATGTCGGGCGACTGACCGTGGATCGACAGGGAGACGCCGCAGGAGGCGCCGTCGAAGCCCTTCTTGGACGAGTCGTAGCCGATCTCGAGCACCCGGTCGCGAGCGATCGACTCGATGTCGATGTAGGCGGTGGTGGTCACCTCACCGGCGACGTGGATCTGGCCGGTGGTGATGAGCGTCTCGACGGCAACGCGGCTCTTGGGGTCTTCCTTGAGCAGGGCGTCGAGGATCGAGTCGGAGATCGCGTCGGCGATCTTGTCCGGGTGACCCTCGGTGACGGACTCGGAAGTGAACAGACGACGCGACAAAGGAGCTCCTTGGCTGCAGCGGGTGGGCCGGCAGGCGGCCACGGGGAGAGTTGCGGGGTGCGGGTGCACGGTCCCGGCTTGGGCAGCAGTCTATGCCCGCCGACGAGCAGACCGGGCTCGGCCACGCTCGTAACGTGATCGACGTCTCAGCATTCGAGCCCAAACCGACCAGTCCGGTCAGGATTGAGCGAGCAACGCCGCGACGTGGTCCCAGATCACGTGCGACAGGACGTCCTTGGGCCCGTACGGGACCTCGGTCTCGCTGCCATCGGCGCTGAGGATCACCGCAGCGTTGTCCGGCTGGTCGAACGCCTTGTCCTCGCCGACCTCGTTAACCACCAGCAGGTCGCAGCCCTTGGCGGCGAGCTTCTCGCGGCCCCTGACCAGCACGTCGTCGGTCTCGGCGGCGAAACCCACCAGCACCGACGCCACCTCGCCCGCAGCCCTGGCGGCCACCAGATCGGCCAGCACGTCGGCCGTGCGGACGAGCGCGACCGGCTCAGGGTCGGCGCCGGTCTTCTTGATCTTGTACGCGGCGACCTCGGCGGGGCGGAAGTCGGCGACGGCTGCCGCCATGACGACCGCATCAGCCTCAGCGGCAGCCGACAGCACCGCCGTGCGCAGCTCGGCAGCGGTGCTGACGCGGACCACCGTGGCGCCGGCCGGGTCGGGCAGCGACACGTTGGCGCTGACCAGAGTCACCGTGGCGCCCCTGGCTGCGGCGGCGGCAGCCAGCGCGTAGCCCTGCCGGCCGGATGAACGGTTGCCGAGGAATCGCACGGGATCCAGCGGTTCGCGGGTGCCGCCGGCGGAGACGACGACGTGGCGTCCGAGCAGGTCGGCGTCCCGGTCACCGCCCTGCAGGATCGCGCGCACGACGGCGAAGATCTCGGCCGGCTCCGGCAGCCGGCCGACGCCGGAGTCGGCGCCGGTCAGCCGGCCGCTGGCCGGCGTCAGCACGATGGAGCCGCGCGAGCGCAGGGTCGCGACGTTGGCCCTGGTGGCAGGGTGCTCCCACATCTCGGAGTGCATGGCCGGCGCGAACACGACCGGACAGCGAGCGGTCAGCAGCGTGGCCGCGAGCAGGTCGTCGGCCCGGCCGGAGGCGGCACGGGCGAGCAGGTCAGCGGTGGCCGGGGCCACGACCACGAGATCGGCGTCGCGGCCGAGGCGAACGTGGGACACCTCGGCGACGTCGGTCCATACCGTGGTGGCCACCGGCTCGCCGGACAGCGCCTCCCAGGTGGGCGCCCCGACGAACTTCAAGGCGGCGTCGGTGGGAACCACCCGTACCCGATGACCCGACTCGGTCAGCAGCCGCAGCAGCTCACAGGCCTTGTACGCAGCGATGCCGCCGGCAACTCCCAGAATGACCCTGGGACTGCGAGCGGCATCGGGCGACATCGGAGTGGTGGCTACTGGTCGATCTTCTCGGAGGTGAGCAGACCGCCATTGATCTCACGCATGGCAATCGAGAGCGGCTTTTCGTGCACGTGCGTCTCGACCAGCGGGCCGACGTACTCGAGCAGGCCCTCTCCCAGCTGGGAGTAGTAAGCGTTGATCTGACGAGCGCGCTTGGCGCTGTAGATGACCAGCGCGTACTTGGAGTCGGTGCGCTCCAGCAGCTCGTCGATCGGAGGGTTGGTGATGCCCTCGGGGGATGCGATGGTTCCTGCCACGTGGTCTCCTGCCAAGAATGGCGCGCCAGTGGGCGCACTACTGCTGGAGCAAGGCTACCAGTTGAGCCGCGGCGTCCGGGACGGAAGTGTTGACCACGACGCTGTCGAACTCGCCCTCGGCCGCCAGCTCGAGCCTGGCCTCGGCGAGGCGAGCATCGATCACGTCCTGCGGCTCGGTGCCCCGGCCGGTGAGCCGGCGGACCAGCTCGTCCCAGGACGGCGGCTTGAGAAACACCAGCTGCGCATCCGGCATCGCTGCCCTGACCTGGCGCGCACCCTGCAGGTCGATCTCGAGCAGCGCCGAGCGCCCGCTGGCCAGCCGCGCCTCGACCGGCGCGCGCGGGGTGCCGTAGGAGTTGCCGGCGAACACCGCGTGCTCCAGCAGCAGATCCTGCTCGACCATGGCGTCGTAGGCCCGCTGGTCGACGAAGTGGTACTCGACGCCGTCGGTCTCGCCCGGCCGCGGCCGGCGTGTCGTCACGGAGACGGACAGCCAGACGCCGGGGTGGGTCTTGCGAATCTCGGCGATGACGCTGCTCTTGCCGACCCCGGAGGGCCCGGACAGCACCGTCAGTCGTGGTGCCGGCTCAGGCCTCACCGGCGAACTCGCGCTCCAGCGCCAGCCGCTGCTTGTCCCCCAGGCCGCGTACCCGGCGGGTGGGCGAGATGGCGAGCTTCTCCATCAGCTTGGCGGCCCGCACCTTGCCCACGCCGGGCATGGCTTCGAGGACTGCCGACACCTTCATCTTGCCCACGACGTCGTCGGTCTCGCCGGCCGAGAGGACCTCGGACAGCGTGATGCTCGACGCCTTGAGCTTGGTCTTGAGCTCGGCGCGGGCACGACGGGCGTGTGCCGCCTTCTCAAGCGCAGCGGCACGTTGTTCAGGTGTCAAAGGCGGAAGGGCCACGCGCGTCACCTCAGGTCGGACGGGGATGGTGATGATGCTGTCGCGACCCGGTCCCCACGTACAACAGGTCGTCCGAGGAACCTAGCGAGTCCGACGGTCGCAAGGCAACGCGGGGCACCCGGATTGACCGGATCGGCGGCACATTTGCTGGCACATCGGGCACAGAGGCGGGCGCTTGCGCGGAAAGCTTCCCGTCAGATTTGGTGGGAGAGTTTCCGCGGGATGGACGGACGGGCGCTCGCTGCGGCCTGATCAGTGCTGACGGAGCGACATGGCGATGCGTGCCGCCGCCCCCGCCGGGTCGCTGGAACCGGTGATGGGACGACCGAGGACCAGCAGGTCGGCACCGTCGGCCAGGGCCTGCTCGGGGGTCGCGACCCGCGCCTGGTCCTGGGCGTCGGCCCCGGCCGGGCGCACTCCGGGGGTGATCAAGGTGATGGCCGGCCCGACCTCGGCGCGGATGGCGGCCACCTCGCGCGGCGAGCAGACCAGGGCGCGAGCTCCGGCAGCCACCGCGAGCACCGCGAGCCGCCGGGCAGCGTCCAGGGCCGGCCCGCTCAGGCCGATGTCCGCGAGGTCGTCCTCGTCGAGCGAGGTCAGCACGGTGACGGCGGCGATCGCTACGTCCGGCGCTGCCTCGACGGCAGCCTTGACCATGTCCGAGCCACCGCTGGCGTGCACCGTGAGGTACTGCGGCTTGAGCCGCGCGACCGACCTGGCCGCCGCCCCGACCGTGTTGGGGATGTCGTGCAGCTTGAGATCGAGAAACAACCCGACCTTGCTGCCACCGCGCACGACGTCCACGACGTCGGGGCCGCCGCGGTAGAACAGCTCCATGCCGACCTTGAGCACGGTCACGTAGGGCGTGACCGCCCTCGCCCACACGGCTGCGGTCTCGAGGTCCGGGGTGTCCAGTGCGACGGCAATCGGCGCCTTGGCCGGGGTGCGACTGCTGGAGGTCACCGGCGCTGCTCCTGCGGCTGTGAGAGCTCGACCAGCTCAGGGCCGGGGCCCACCGGCGGCGGGGGCGCGACGAAGTCGGCCGGGTCACCGGTGAAGGCGGCGCCGACCAGGTCGTCGCCCATGGGGTCGGGGCCCTCGTCATAGCCCGCGGGGACGAGCTCGGGCACCCGGTGCGCGATGCCGATGACGTCGCTGAGCCGGGCGATGCCGCGCGCGGCCAGGGCGGCGGCCAGCTCGGTGTGGATCCGGGCGGGTGCGCTCGGGTCGTTGAAGACCACGGTGCCGACCGACACCGCCGAGGCGCCAGCGGCGAAGAACTGCAGCGCATCGAGGCCGGTACGGATGCCTCCCATGCCCAGGATCGGGACCTCGGGCATCGCGGCGTGCACCTGCCAGACGCAGCGGACCGCGACCGGGCGAATCGCCGGGCCGGACAGGCCGCCGGTGATGCCGGCGAGCAGCGGGCGCAGGGTGTTCGTGTCGATCACCAGGCCGAGCAGGGTGTTGATCATCGACAATCCGTTCGCACCGGCGTCGACGCACGCCCTCGCGACCTCGACGATGTCGGTGACGTCCGGGGACAGCTTGGCGAAGATCGGCACCTCGGGGGCGGTGTTGCGCTTGACCGCATGGATCACCGCGGCGGCGGCGGCAGGGTCACACGCGAAGACCTGGCCGCGGTTCTCGACGTTGGGGCACGAGATGTTGACCTCGATCATCGAGATGCCGGTGCGACCGCGCAGCTTGCGGGCCAGGTCGACGTACTCGTCCACCGTGCTGCCGGCGATCGAGACGATCGCCCTGGCGCCCTTGGCCTCGAGCCAGGCCAGGTCCTTGTCCATGAACACGTCGATGCCGGGGCCCTGCAGTCCGATGCTGTTCAGCATCCCGCTGGGCGTCTCCGCCATCCGGGGAGTGGCCCGGCCGGACCTGGGCTTGCTCATGATCGACTTGGTGACGACGGCGCCGAGCTTGGTCACGTCGACGAACTGGGACAGCTCCTGGCCGGCGGCTGCGCAACCCGACGCGGTGAACACCGGGCTGGGGTAGCTGATGCCGGCGAGCGTCGTGGACATGTCCACCGGCGGCTTGGCTGGTTTGGGCGGGGTCATGCGTGCCTCCCCTTGGCTCCGGCGGCGGCTGCGGGGGTCGGCTCGATGGGCGCCGGCTCCGGGGTGGGCTCGGGCGGGGGTGCGCCGAGGGCGTCCGGCGGCACCGTGCCGACGTCGTTCCACCGCACCCGGTCGCCGGCGAACACCGGACCCTCGACGCAGGAACGAACCATGCGGGTCTGGCCGTCGTCGCCGACCACCGGCAGCACGCACGTCATGCAGACGCCGGTGCCGCAGGCCATCGACTCCTCGACCGCGCACTGGCTGGGCACGCCGTAGATCTGGGCCACCGCGGCGACCGCCTGGAGCATCGCCATCGGGCCACAGGCGTAGACGACGTCGGACTGAGTGCGCTCGAGGACCTCGGGCAGGATGTCGGAGACCCGGCCCTGCTCCCCCATGCTGCCGTCGTCGGTCGTGACCGCGATGCTGGCGGACATCCGCTTGGCGTCGAGGTAGCCGAACAGCTTGTTCTCGGTCGAGGCGCCCATCACGAAGTCGACCCGGCAGCCCCTGGCCCGCAGCGCCTCGGCGAGGGAGAACAGCGGCGCGGTGCCGTAGCCGCCGCCGACCAGAGTCACGTTGCACGGCTGGCGCGGCAGGGCGAACGGGCGTCCCATCGGGCCGACCACGTCAATCGGGTCGTGCTGGCGCTGCCGGGACAGCCACTGGGTGCCCTTGCCGTGGACGGCGTAGACGAAGTCGACGGTGCCGCCGTAGACGCCGCGGGGCTTGGCCCCGTACACCGAGAAACATCGACGCAGCAGCATCGAGCCGTCCTCGCCCCCGACGGCAATGGCCACGAACTGGCCGGGACGGAAGTTTTCGGCAATGCCCGGCGCCACCACCGAGATCAGGTGGTAGGCCCCCATCGGACGGTTGCTGAGAACCTGGCCACGCACTTGCACCGGGGGCATCAGGCGTTCTCCTCGAGGTCAAGGCTGTCGGCGGAACGGGCCGACCGCAGGATCGCATGGTATTCCTGCAACGGGGTCACCCCGATCTCACCACGGGTCAGTGCCTCGATGCCCTGCACGCACGCAGCGAGGCCCTGGATGGTGGTCATGCACGGGATGCCGAGCGTGACCGCGGCGGTACGAATCTCGTAGCCGTCCATGCGCACCGCGCCGCCGGAGGCGTTGTTGGGGGTGCCGAACGGGGTGTTGACGATCAGGTCGACGTCGCCGGCGTGGATCCGGTCGACGATCGTGGTCTTGGTGCCGCCCGCGCGCTGGGAGTACTTCAGCACCACGGTTGCGGGCACCCCGTTGCGCCGCAGCACGTCGGCGGTGCCCTCGGTCGCCAGGATCTCGAAGCCGAGGTCGTGCAGGCGCTTGACCGGGAAGATCATCGCCCGCTTGTCCCGGTTGGCGATGCTGATGAAGACCCTGCCCTTGGTCGGCAGGGGACCGTAGGCAGCAGCCTGGGACTTGGCGAAGGCGGTGCCGAAGGAGTGGTCGATGCCCATGACCTCTCCGGTGGACTTCATCTCCGGACCGAGCACGGTGTCGACGCCCGCACCTTCCGGCGTACGGAACCTGTTCCAGGGCAGGACGGCTTCCTTGACCGAGATCGGCGCTTCGTACGGCATCGAGCCGCCGTCGCCGTAGCGGCCGGCCGGCGGCAGCATGCCCTCGGCCCGAAGCTCGTCGATGGTCGCGCCGAGCATCACCCGCGCAGCCGCCTTGGCCAGCGGCACGGCGGTCGCCTTGGACACGAAGGGCACGGTACGGGACGCGCGCGGGTTGGCCTCGAGGACGTAGAGCGTCGTCTCCTTGAGCGCGTACTGCACGTTGAGCAGGCCTCGCACGCCGACGCCCCTGGCGATGCGCTCGGTGCTGTCGCGGATCTGCTCGATCTCGGCGGCGCCCAGGGTGGTCGGCGGCAGGGCGCACGCTGAGTCGCCGGAGTGGATGCCGGCCTCCTCGATGTGCTCCATCACGCCGCCGAGGTAGAGCTGCTCGCCGTCGAAGAGGGCGTCGACGTCGATCTCGATGGCGTCGTCGAGGAAGCGGTCAATGAGCACCGGGTGGACCATGAAGTCACCGGCGGCGTGCTTCTCGAGGTAGGCCTTGAGGGTCGCGTCGTCGTAGACGATCTCCATGCCCCGTCCGCCCAGCACGTAGGACGGCCGGACCAGGATCGGGTAGGAGATCTCGTCCGCGAGCGCCTTGGCCTCCTCGTACGAGGTGGCGAGACCGTGCTTGGGTGCCGGCAGACCCGCCTCGAGGAGCACCCGGCCGAACGCACCACGCTCCTCGGCGAGGTGGATGGCCTCGGGCGAAGTGCCCACGATCGGGACGCCGGCATCCTTGAGCCGCTGGGCCAGGCCGAGCGGCGTCTGGCCGCCGAGCTGGACGATGACGCCGACCACGGTGCCGGACCGCTGCTCGGCGTGGACGACCTCGAGGACGTCCTCGAAGGTCAGCGGCTCGAAGTAGAGCCGGTCGCTGGTGTCGTAGTCGGTCGAGACGGTCTCCGGGTTGCAGTTGACCATGACGGTCTCGTAGCCGACCTCACTGAGCGCGAGCGCTGCGTGCACGCAGGAGTAGTCGAACTCGATGCCCTGGCCGATCCGGTTGGGACCGCTGCCGAGGATGAGCACCTTGGGCCGCTCGGTCTGCGGCTCGACCTCGTCCTCCTCGTCGTAGGACGAGTAGTGGTAGGGCGTCCTGGCCGCGAACTCGGCGGCGCAGGTGTCGACGGTCTTGTAGACGGGCCGGATGTCGAGGGCATGCCGTTGTTGCCGTACAACATCTTCGGAGACTTCGAAGATCGCCGCGAGCTGTCGGTCGGAGCAGCCGGCCCGTTTGGCGCGCAACCATTGTGCGGGCGTAAGCGCGTCGAGGGAGCCCAACTCGAGCAGCTCGGCCCGCAGCTCCACCAGGCTCAGGATCTGGTCGAGGAACCACGGGTCGACCTTGCTGGCCTCGTGTACCTGCTCGACGGTCGCCCCCAGCCGCAGCGCGCGCTCGAGGGCGTAGAGCCGGCCGTCGTGGGACCAGGCGCAGGCCGTGAGCGCCTCCTCGACCGAGGCGTCAGCGGCGTCGGGCACGGTCCAGAACCCGGCCTGCTTGGTCTCCATCGAACGCATGGCCTTCTGCAGCGCCTCGGTGAAGTTGCGGCCGAGCGACATGGCCTCGCCGACCGACTTCATGGTCGTGGTCAGGGTCTGGTCGGCGCCGGGGAACTTCTCGAACGCGAACCGCGGGATCTTGACCACGACGTAGTCCAGGGTGGGCTCGAAGCTGGCCGGCGTCTCGCGGGTGATGTCGTTGGCGACCTCGTCGAGGGTGTAGCCGATCGCCAGCTTGGCCGCGATCTTGGCGATCGGGAAGCCGGTCGCCTTGGACGCCAAGGCGCTGGAACGGGAGACCCGCGGGTTCATCTCGATGACGATGAGCCGGCCGGTCTGCGGGTGGACCGCGAACTGGATGTTGGAGCCGCCGGTGTCGACGCCGACGGCACGGATGATGGCGATGCCGACGTCCCGCATGTGCTGGTACTCGCGGTCGGTGAGGGTCAGCGCGGGCGCGACGGTGACCGAGTCGCCGGTGTGGACGCCCATCGGGTCGAGGTTCTCGATCGAGCAGACGACCACCACGTTGTCGGCGTGGTCGCGCATCACCTCGAGCTCGTACTCCTTCCAGCCGAGGATCGACTCCTCGAGCAGGACCTCGGTGGTCGGGCTCAGCGACAGACCGGTGCCGGCCATGCGGCGCAGCTCGGCCTCGTCGTGGGCGAAGCCGGAGCCGGCGCCGCCCATCGTGAAGCTCGGGCGTACGACGAGCGGGTAGCCCAGCTGCCCCGCTGCCTCGAGACAGTCGTCCATCGTGTGGCAGATGTAGCTGCGGGCCGTCTCGGCGCCGACGTCGGCCACGATCTGCTTGAACTGCTGGCGGTCCTCGCCGCGGTGAATGGCGGCGATGTTGGCACCGATCAGCTCGACGCCGTACTTCTCGAGCACTCCGGCCTCGTGCAGCGCGACGGCCGTGTTCAGCGCGGTCTGGCCGCCGAGGGTCGGCAGCAGCGCGTCGGGACGTTCGCGGGCGATGACCTTCTCGACCATCTCGACGGTGATCGGCTCGATGTAGGTCGCGTCGGCGAACTCCGGGTCGGTCATGATCGTCGCCGGGTTGGAGTTGACCAGGCTGACCCGCAGACCCTCGTCGCGCAGGACCCGGCAGGCCTGGGTGCCGGAGTAGTCGAACTCACAGGCCTGGCCGATGACGATGGGCCCGGACCCGATGACGAGTACGGACTTCAGGTCGGTGCGGCGGGGCATTGCGGTCCCTTCGAGAGGTGCGGACTAACGGTTCAGGAGCCGTGGACGGCGACGGCAACGGCAACGAGAGCGAGGATCACGGCCACCGCGACGACCGCCGCGACCACCAGCGCCAGTCGGGCGACCGGCTCGGTCTCGACGTCGGCGTTGGCCTGCTGGGCCAGGTGGTCCGGGGCGAGCTCGTCAGCGGTGACGTGCTGGTGGTGCTGGCCGGTGGCAGCGGTCTCGGCCTGCTCGTGGAACAGACCGGCCTGGGCGGCCTCGGTGCGCGAGGGGTCCTCGGTCACCGGTGTGCCTCCATCAGGTCGGTGAAGCGCTGGAACAGCCCGGTGGCGTCGTGCGGGCCGGGCGCGGCCTCCGGGTGGTACTGCACCGAGAAGGCCGGCGCATCAAGGCACTGCAACCCCTCGACCACGTTGTCGTTGAGGCCGACGTGGCTGACCTCCGCGCGGCCGAACGGAGTGTCGTGGACGACGCCGATCTCAGCGGCGACGGCAAAACCGTGGTTGTGGCTGGTGACGTGGACCCGGCCGGTGCTGCGCTCCTGGACCGGCTGGTTGACGCCGCGGTGCCCGTACTTCAGCTTGTACGTGCCGAAGCCCAGCGCCCGGCCCAGGATCTGGTTTCCGAAGCAGATGCCGAACACCGGGCGTCCGGCAGCGAGCACGCCGGTCATGGTCTCGACGGCGTAGTCGGCGGTCGACGGATCGCCGGGCCCGTTGCTGAAGAACACCCCGTCGGGCTGCAGGGCGAGCACCTGGTCGGAGGTCGCGTTCGCCGGCAGGACGTGGACCTCGCAGCCCCACTCGGCCATGTAGCGAGGGGTGGACTTCTTGATGCCGTAGTCGAGGGCGACGACCCGAAACCGTTGCTGGGCAAGGGAACTCACGACGTAGGGCTCGGCGGTGGTCACGTCGACGGCGAGGTCGGCACCGGCCATCGACGGGCTCTCGAGCACGCGCTCCAGCAAGGCGGCCGGGTCGGTCTCGGTGCTGGAGACGCCGACGCGCATGGCTCCGCGCTCGCGCAGGTGCCGGGTCAGCGCCCTGGTGTCGATGCCGCTGATGCCCACCACGCCGTAGGAGTCGAGCTCGTCGTCGAGGCTGCGCAGGGACCGGAAGTTGCTCGGAACCCTGGCCGGGTCGCGTACGACGTAGCCGGCGACCCAGATCCGTCGCGACTCGGGGTCGTCGTCGTTGACGCCGGTGTTGCCGACGTGCGGCGCCGTCATCACGACGACCTGTCGGTGGTAGGACGGGTCGGTCAGGGTCTCCTGGTAGCCGGTCATGCCGGTGTTGAAGACCGCCTCGCCGAACGTCTCACCGACCGCGCCGTAGGCCTCGCCGTGAAACGTCCGGCCGTCCTCGAGCACGAGCAGTGCGGAACCTTTGCTCACAGGCTCTTTCCTTCCAGTACGGTCGGCCGGCCACGAAGGAACGTCGCCATCACCCGCCCCGGCAGTGTGAGCCCGGCGTACGGAGTGTTGCTGCTGCGTGAGGCGAGCTCGGCCGGCACCACCGTCCAGGACGCTGCAGCATCGACCAGCACCAGGTTGGCGGGCGACCCGACCGCCACCGGGTGGCCGTGGGTGCCGAGCCGGCCGATGGCCGCAGGGCGTACCGAGAGCCGGTCGGCCACACCGGCCCAGTCCAGCAGCCCGGTGTTGACCATGGTCTCGATCACGATGGACAGAGCGGTCTCGAGACCGACCATGCCGAACGCGGCCGCCGACCACTCGGTCTGCTTGTCCTCGAGCGGGTGCGGCGCGTGGTCGGTGGCGACGGCGTCGATGGTGCCGTCAGCGAGCCCGAGCCGCAGCGCCTCGACGTCGGCCTTGGTGCGGAGCGGCGGGTTGACCTTGTAGATCGGGTCGTAGGTCGCGGCGAGGTCATCGGTGAGGAGCAGGTGGTGCGGCGTCACCTCGGCGGTGACGTCCCAGCCCTTGCCCTTGGCCCAGCGGATCAGCTCGACCGAGCCGGCGGTCGAGACGTGGCAGATGTGCAGCCGGGAACCCACATGGCCGGCCAGCAGGCAGTCGCGGGCGATGATGGCTTCCTCGGCGACGGCCGGCCAGCCGGTGAGGCCGAGCACCCCGGACAGGTCGCCCTCGTTCATCTGAGCGCCGGCGGTGAGCTTGGGCTCCTGGGCGTGCTGAGCGATCACGCCGTCGAAGGCCTTGACGTACTCCAGCGCCCGGCGCATCAGCACCGCGTCGGAGACGCACTGACCGTCGTCGGAGAAGACGCGGACCCGAGCGGCGGAGTCGGCCATCGCGCCGAGCTCGGCCAGCTTTTCCCCGCCGAGTCCGATCGTGACCGCGCCTACCGGGGCCACGTCACAGTGGCCGGCCTCACGACCGAGCCGCCAGACCTGCTCGACCACGCCGGCGGTGTCGGCGACCGGCGAGGTGTTGGCCATGGCGTGCACGGCGGTGAACCCACCCAGGGCCGCGGCACGAGTGCCGGACTCGACCGTCTCGGCGTCCTCGCGGCCGGGCTCGCGCAGGTGGGTGTGCAGGTCGACCAGGCCCGGCAGCGCGATCAGGCCAGCGGCCTCGACGATCGTCGCCTCGTCAGCGTCGAGTCCGACGCCGATCTGCGTGATCGTCTCGTCGACGATGCGCAGGTCGACCGGGTCACCGCCGAGCGGGCGGACACCGCGTAGGAGCCAGTGGGTCACTGCTTGCCTTCCTGTCCGTGCGGTCATCAGGGTCATGGAGTGGCTCCGATGGCCGGCTCGTTGGCTCCGAGCAGGAGGTAGAGGACGGCCATGCGAACGGAGACGCCGTTGGTCACCTGCTCGACGATGGTGGAACGGACCGAGTCGGCGACGTCAGCGGCGATCTCCATGCCGCGGTTCATCGGGCCGGGGTGCATCACGATCGCGTCGTCGTGCAACGTCGCCATCCGCGCGCCGTCGAGGCCGTAGCGGCGGGAGTACTCGCGCTCGGTCGGGAAGAACGACGCATTCATCCGCTCGCGCTGGACTCGCAGCATCATCACGACGTCACTCTTGGCGAGCACAGCGTCGAGGTCGTACGAGATCGAGCACGGCCAGGTCTCGACCCCGACCGGCAGCAGGGTGGGCGGCGCGACGAGCGTGGTCTCGACGCCGAGCGTCGCCAGCAGGAGCACGTTGGAACGGGCCACCCGGCTGTGCAGCACGTCGCCGACGATGGTGACTCGCAACCCCTCGAGGCGGCCCATCCGCCTGCGCATCGTGAACGCGTCGAGGAGGGCCTGGGTCGGATGCTCATGGGTGCCGTCACCGGCGTTGACCACGCTGCCGTCGATCCAGGTGGCGAGCCGGTGCGGCGCCCCGGAAGCGTGGTGGCGTACGACCACCGCGTCTGCGCCCATCGCCTGCAGGGTCAGCGCGGTGTCCTTGAGGCTCTCGCCCTTGGAGACGCTGGAGCCCTTGGCCGAGAAGTTGATCACGTCGGCGGACAGCCGCTTGGCCGCCACCTCGAAGGACAGCCGAGTGCGGGTGGAGTCCTCGTAGAACAGGTTGACGACGGTTCGCCCACGCAGCGTCGGCAGTTTCTTGATCGGCCGGGTCGCCACCTCGGCGAGCTCCTCTGCCGTGTCCAGGACCAGGAGGGCGTCATCGCGGGACAGGTCGGCGGCCGAGAGCAGGTGACGGTTCACTGGGGGCTCCCGGCGGTGTCGTCGCTGGCGCGCCGGTTGAGCTCGCCCGACCCGAGCAGGACGGCGTCCCTGCCGTCGATCTCCTCGAGCAGCACCCGGACGTTCTCCATCAGCGAGGTGGGCAGGTTCTTCCCGACGTAGTCGGCCCGGATCGGCAGCTCGCGATGACCGCGGTCCACCAGGACGGCCAGCTGTACCGACCGGGGTCGGCCGAGGTCGGACAACGCGTCGAGCGCGGCTCGTACGGTACGGCCGGAGAACAGCACGTCGTCGACGAGCACCACGACCTTGCCCTCGATGCCGCCGGACGGGACCGCGGTGTGCTCCAGCGCCCGCGGACCACGCAGGCGCAGATCGTCGCGGTACATGGTGGTGTCGAGCGAGCCGCAGGGCACGTCCACGCCCTCGACGGCGGCGAGGCGGGCCGCGAGACGATGGCCCAGCGTGACGCCACGGGTGGGGATGCCGAGCAGGACCAGGTTGTCAGCGCCCTTGTTGCGCTCGACGATCTCGTGAGCGACCCGGGTGAGTGCACGGGCGATGTCCACGGCTTCGAGAACCGGGCGATCGGCACGCGGTGAAGGCGCGGCCGAAGGCGTGCCAGCAGGCACCGGACCTCCTTTCCCGCCTCACAGGACGGGTCGTTAAAGGATGTCGAATAGGGAGCACGTTCACGCCGTCGCGGCGCAGCAACGACCGTATCAGAGCCGCCCCCCGGACCACACTCGGCGGGTCACGCACCAGGCCGGGATCGCGAGCTGTAGTCGTGCCGTGGTCCTGCGACACGAACCCACCGGGGCAGCACGCTTGACCGGTTGTGTTCCACCGACTACCGTCACTCTGTGTAATCAGCATCGGGCCAGCAGGCCGGGGGCTACTCCGAGTAACTGATCACTTACAGTGACGTCTTGGTTACGCATCCAGGATGACCACTGACGTAACCACGGCAGGCAGGCAGCTGAAGCGATGAGCATGACCACCGAGATCGCCAAGACCGACTACGCCAAGGCCCTCGGGGCCCGACTGCGCGCGATCCGCACCCAGCAGGGACTGTCACTCCACGGGGTGGAGGAGAAGTCCCGCGGGCGCTGGAAGGCCGTCGTCGTGGGCTCCTACGAGCGCGGCGACCGAGCCGTGACCGTACAAAAGCTGGCCGAGCTGGCCTCCTTCTACGGCGTGCCGGTCTCCGAGCTGCTGCCCGAGGGCGCCTCCTCCCCCGCCGTCGAGCCGGCTCCGCGACTCGTGCTCGACCTCGAGAAGCTCTCGGCCGTGCCGGCCGCCGAAGCAGCCCTGCTGGCCCGCTACGCGCGGACCATCCAGAGCCAGCGCGGCGACTACAACGGCAGGGTGCTGTCGATCCGTCAGGAAGACCTGCGCGCGCTGGCGATCATCTACGACCGCTCGCCGTCGCAGCTGGCCGAGCAGCTGATCGACTGGGGCGTCCTCGGCGCCGACCAGAGCCGGATGATCGACCTCACCTGAGCCGCCTTTTGCCGAATGAAAGTGAACCCGTTCGCGGATTGCGGGAACGGATTCACTTTCATCACGCCGCAAACAGAGCGAGGGCGCTGAGGATCTCCGCGAGGACCTGCTCCGGATTCTCGCGGAGCTGCCGGGGAGTCACCGGGATCACCCAATAGCCGTGCGCGCGCAGGTATGCCCGCCGCTCCTGCGTGCGGTCCCAGCTGCCCTCCTGGAGCAGGTGGAACGCCTTCGAGTCGATCTCGACGATGACCCGACCCCAGCGAAAATCAGGCGTCAACAGCCGCCCGCCCACCCACAGCGGCTCGTTGATCAACGGAGTCGGAAAGCCGGCCTTGGCGAACACCCGCCGAGCCACCGCCTCCGGCACCGATCGCACCCCCGTACCCAGCTCGGCCAGGGCCAGCCGGAGAACGCGGCTGCCTCTGACGGGTGCCAGCACCAACTCGTCGCGCAACCGATCGACACTGGTCCTCCTTTCATTGACCGCAGCGCACATCGCCGCCAGGAGCGTCTCCTCGGACAGGCCGGGGGCTGCATCGACGAGTGCCCTGGTGACTGGCACTGTCAGGACACCGTCGAGGACAAAGGCACCATGGCTTCTCTCCGACCGGTGCAACTGCGCCCACCCGTGACTACGCCGCTGACGCCCTGGCGGAACCAATACGTCAACCCGCCCCCGGGACAGCTCGGACGGAAGGTGCTGGATCCGGTGCCAACGCAAAGCCGCAGCACCCGTGAGCCCTGCCGAGTCGCCCGCGTACAGCACGGCCGCTCTCGACCGCTGCCGGTCCACGAGGTCAGCAGTGCCATGCAGATAGACGCGCGGCAGCACCCGCTGCCAGCCGCTTACCGGGTTGCCCACCCGACGACTCAATGCCGAGGACGTCAGCCCGACGGCTCTTGCCTGGCCGAGACTGATCAATCCGTCCTGCGCGCGCAGCACGGCGCGCAGTGCCACGGGGTCCAAAGCTGACTCGTTCATTCGGCGACGATCGCGCGGCAACGACGCCGCCGCCCGACCCGGAACCCGGCTGTGGAGAAGATCCTCGCCTGTGGACATCACCGCCAGCGAATGAAAGTGAATCCGTTCGCGGATTCCGGGAACGGATTCACTGCCACGAGCCCAGCCGGTATGCGCGGCTAGCGCTGCAGCGTCGGCTTCAGGTCGAGCAGCCGGGAGAGCAGGCCGTTGACGAAGCGCGGCGAGTCGTCGGTGGACAGCGTGCTGACGAGGGTCACCGCCTCGTCGATCACGACGGCGTCGGGCACCTCGTCGCGCCACAGCAGCTCGTAGATGCCGATGCGCAGCACGTTGCGGTCGACGGCTGGCATCCGGTCGATGGTCCAGCCGACGGCGTAGGACGAGATCAGCTCGTCGATCCGCTCGCGGTTGGCCACGACGCCTTCGACCAGCTCGACGGTGTACTCGGGTACGGGCGGGTCGGACTGGCGCAACCGGTCGGCCAGCGTCGACGTCACGTTGGCGTCGCGGGAATCTGCCTCGAAAAGCACGTCGAGGGCGCGTTTGCGTGCCTTGCTGCGAGCCGGCATGAGGTCGGTTAGCTCTTGACCCGGCCGAGGTAGTCGCCGGTACGGGTGTCGACCTTGACCTTCTCCCCGGTGACGATGAACAGCGGCACCGAGATGGTCGCGCCGGTCTCGAGCGTGGCGGGCTTGTTGCCGCCGGTGGAGCGGTCGCCCTGCAGGCCGGGGTCGGTCTGGGAGATGACCAGCTCGACCGACGCCGGCAGCTCCGCGTACAGCGGCGTGCCGTCGTGCATGGCCACGGTGGCGGTCATGTTCTCGAGCAGGTAGTCACGGCTGCCACCGACGACCTCGCCGGGGATGTGGAGCTGGTCGTAGGTCTGCGCGTCCATGAAGACGTAGTCGTCGCCGTCCTGGTAGAGGTACTGCATCTCGCGCTTGTCGATGTTGGCCACCTCGACCCGGGTGCCGGCGTTGAACGTCTTGTCGACGACCTTGCCCGACATCACGTTCTTGAGGGTCGTCCGGACGAAGGCGGGGCCCTTGCCGGGCTTGACGTGCTGGAACTCAACCACGTTCCAGAGCTGGCCCTCGAGGTCGAGGGTCATGCCGTTCTTGAGGTCGTTCGTGCTCGCCATCGTCGGCCCGTTCTCGTGTCATCGTGCGGGAGATCGCGTACGCGTACCTGTTCACGTGCGACGGGCAACTCTACCCAACGGGCACCCGCCGGGACGATCTCTCGCGAGCCGTCGCTTCTACAGGACGAGCAGCTCGCGGGTCGTCGCCGTCAGTCGCTGGGCCGGTTGGCCGGCCGCGCTCACCAGCAGGGTGTCCTCGATCCGCACGCCGCCACGACCGGGCAGGTAGACCCCCGGCTCCACCGTCACCACCATCGACTCGGCCAGCACACCGGCGCTTCCCGTCCCCAGTGCCGGCAGCTCGTGGATCTCGAGCCCGACCCCGTGGCCGACCCCGTGGATGAACTGCTCGCCCCGCCCGGCCGCCTCGACCACCTCGCGCGCGGCACGGTCGACGTCGGCCGTGGCGACGCCCGCGCACACCGCGTCGACCCCCGCCTGCTGTGCTGCCGCGACCAGGTCGTAGATCTCGCGCTGCCAGTCGGCCGGGCGACCGAGGACGAGGGTACGGGTCATGTCGGAGTGGTAGCCGTCGACGACGGCACCAAAGTCGAGCTTGACGAGATCGCCCCTGGCCAGCCGGCGGTCCGTGGGCCGGTGATGGGGTACGGCGGCGTGCTCCCCAGCGGCGACGATGGTGTCGAAGCTCGGCCCCTCGGAGCCGTGGGCGCGCATCCGAGCCTCGAGCTCGACGGCCAGCTCACGTTCGGTCAACCCCGGCCGGATCAGCGCCAGCACGTCGGCAAGGGCGGCATCAGCAGCGGCACACGCTGCTCGCAGTGCCGCGACCTCGTCGAGATCCTTGACCCGGCGCAGCTGCTCCACGGGCCGGTCAGCAGGTCGCAGGTCCAGCGCTGGCCCGGCCAGCTGCACGTCCCGGAAGCCGTCCACCGTCAGCTGATGGCTCTCGTAGCCGAGCCGCCGCCGGCCACGCTCGACCGCGAGGGCTGCCAGCGCCGGGCCGGTGTCGCGCTCGACGAGCAGCTCGACATCGGGGCACTCCTGCGCCGCCGCCTCGGCGTACCGCGCATCCGTTGCGAGTACGGAGTCCCTCGCATCGGCGGAGACCAGAAAGCCGGCGTTGGACCCCACGAAACCGGTGAGGTAGCGGACGTTGACCAACGACGTCACCAGCAGGGCGTCCAGCTGGCGCTCCGCGAGCAGCTCGCGGAGCCGACCACGGCGCTGCTCGTGTGCCTTGCCCATGGCACCTCCCGGCCGGCTCCCGCCGACGGGCCCCTGCGCCGGACGATCACACCGTAGCGGACGGGCTGCCTCCGAGGCCGCCCGAACGGCCACGCTCAGCCGCCCGGCCACTAGGCCAACCGGGCGACGGGGACGACTAGGCCTAATGTCCCCCACGGTCTGCGCCGATAGGGCGACGGGACCTAGGTGACGAGTCATGTCATCGGGTGCCAGCGCAGAGCATCCGCTGCGTTCGTCGGCCACCGTACGAGGAGAGACGTGTCCAAGATCCAGCGCATGCGCGCCGTCCTGACCGGAGTGGTTGCCACGGCCCTCGCCGTCGCCACCCTGCCCGTACTGGCGACCACCGCTTCGGCGGCGTCCGCCGACCCACTGGGCGGACAGGCCGGGGCCAGTGACCCTGTCACCCACCATGGGCCAGGACCAGGATCAGCCCAACCCTCCGGCCGGCACTTCGGCTGACGACTTCATGCGTCACCCGGAGCTGAGCTGGACCGCGATCACGAAGCTGCCGGTCACCCGTTACCGGGTGCAGCTCTCCCCCAACGCCGACTTCACGAACAACCAGGTGGCGCTGCCCAACGGCGGCATCACTATCGCGACGCAGTACGACGTGCCGCAGACCCTGCCGCACGCGTCGTACTACTGGCGAGTCCGCGGCGAGGACGCTGCCGGACACGCCACGTTGTGGACGGGTACGCAGGAGGGAGACGACACCAGCGTCTGGCAGTTCCCGAAGGCTTGGGTGGACACCCCCGGCAACCCGTTGCCCGCCACCGGTTCGTCCGCGCAGGGCGCCTTCTCCTGGCAGCCGATCCCTGACGCTTCCGCCTACGAGGTCGAGATCTCCCAGAACTCCGGGTTCCCCAAGAACGCGTCCTCGGTCGAGACCTACGACTGCACCACCAACCACACCACCTTCTCGCCGGTCAAGGACTACCCGCTCGAGCCCAGCCCGCCCCCCGGCCAGGTCGAGGGTTCTTGCGACAACTTCGACCAACTGATGCTCGTTCTGCAGCCAGGCAACACGTCCCCTGCCACCAACTGGTACTGGCGGGTGCGCGGCATCGACGGCACCACGGCCGCGGCTACCCCTGCTGAGACCGGCGTGACCTGCTACAGCGACGGCGCGGACTGCGGTCCCTGGACTGCCACGCAGAAGATTCACTACTCGCCGTACCCCGCCTACTTGGACCCTGCCTTCAATGGCGACGTTCCGACCGGCCTCACAACTGGTTGCACGGCAGTCGTTGGCGGCGGCACGGTGCCGCTGTGCTACGACACGCCGACCTTCTCCTGGAACTCCGTGGCCGGTGCGAACAGCTACCTCGTGGAGACCTCGGCCGACCAGAAGTTCACCACGGACTACCACTCGTACCAGGTCGCGTACAACAAGTTCACCCCGCGCGAGTCCTTCCTGGACAACCAGTCGGGGAAGTCCTACTACTGGCGGGTCCGTGCCTGCACCGCCGACTTCGCGGCCTCGCCGCCGGTCTGCGGCGACAACACCGCCACCTTGAATTTCCACAAGGCCTCGCCGAACCTGCCCCTGGCTCCGGCCGGCGCAAGCTCGACGCTCGGGCACAACGGCCTGTTCGTCACTACGGACAACAACCAGGTGCTCAGCACCGCGGTAAAGCAGGTCCGTGGCCAGCAGATGACCTTCCACTGGGACGATCTCCTGCAGTACACGGAGCAGGCGGGCATTCAGTCCAACCAGGAGGCCGCGCGTTACCGCCTGGAGTACAACAGCACCGGCGATGACTGGCTGTCGGCAACGACCGTCGACGTCGACGCCACGCACTGGACCAAGCAGAACGGCTTCTTGCCGGACAACGGCTACTACTGGCGGGTCGCCCCGATCGACGGCAGCGACAACGTCATGTCCTGGAGCCCGGTTCAGACCGTCGTCAAGGGCACCATCGCCCCGCAGGTCACGATTGGCGAGACCGGCCTGCTCTCACCGACCAGCTCGGTCAACCTGACGTTCGCGGCTCCGGTCACCGGCGTCACCAGCGCCACTCTCGGCCTGCGCAGGGTGGGTGGCGGCAACATCGCCGGTCACCTGATCTGGCCGGCCGCCGGACCGGCGAACGCCACGTTCATCCCGTCCTCGCCCCTGATTCCCGGCGAGCGGGTCATGCCGTGGGTCACCACGGCGTCGTCAGACCTGGCCGGCAACGCTGCCAAGGTTGGAGCGTCCAGCTCGCTGGTCGACCCGACGATCGACAGCGCTTCACCGACCATCACCGAGGCGTGGGCCAAGATCAGCACCAGCCACGCCAGCGGCGGCAGCTACGCCAAGGCGGCCGGCGTCCTGGACAACATCCAGTTCAAGTTCACCGGCAGCGCGGTCTCGCTGGTTGGCATTCGGACGCCCGACGGCGGCTACGGCACCGTGCTGGTCGACGGCGTGCCGCGCAAGACGATCAACTTCTACAGCCACACCACGGCGTACGGCGTCACGCTGTACTCCGCCCTGCTGAACGAGGGCGCACACACGCTCACCGTCCAGGTCAAGGGCTCGCACCCCAGCGGGTCCAAGGGCAATGCCGTCAACGTCGACACGATCAAGGTCGACGGCGCCCTGAAGCAGCAGACCAGCGCCGTTCAGGCCTGGTCACGGCACCGCTCGACCGACGCGGTGAAGGGTTCCTACGACGCAGAGGCCAGCTACCTCGCCGCCTGGCATGCCAGCAAGCCGACGCTCACCGGGCACTTCTTCGGCACCGCTGTACACGTCGTGGGCTGCAAGTCCCCGGACTCCGGCCTGCTGGGCGTCTACATCGACGGCAAGCTCAAGGCCACCGTGGATGGGTACCAGTCGTACTCGTCCTGCAACAAGACGCTGGTCCATCTCATCGGGCTCAGCTCGGCAACGCACTCGATCATCGTGGCACCGCTGGGCACCCACGACTCGAAGGCGACCGGCACCAAGGTCTCGGTCGACGCCATCGTCGCCAGCTGATCACCTAGCCCGATCACTCGAGGTCCGTCCCCACCGGGGGCGGGCCTCGAGTGCGTTTTTCAGGACTCGTGCAGCCGGTCGGCGAGCGCGCGCAGCGCCAGCAGGTAGGAGTTCTGGCCGAAGCCGGCAATGGTGCCGAGCACGACCGCTGACACCACGCTGGTGTGACGGAACTCGTCGCGTGCCTGCGGGTTGGAGATGTGCACCTCGATGACGGGCACGCCGACGAGCCCGATGGCATCGTGCAGGGCGTAGGAGTAGTGGCCCCAGGCGCCGGGGTTGATCACCACGCCGGAGGCCTCGTCGGCCGCGCGGTGCAGCAGCCCGATCATCTCGGCCTCGTCATCGGTCTGGGCGATCATCACCTCGAGGCCCAGCTCCGCCGCCATCCGCTCGCAGGACGACACGAGGTCGGCGTAGGTGGCGCTGCCGTAGACCTCGGGCTCGCGCGTGCCGAGGCGGCCGAGGTTGGGACCGGACAGCACGTAGACCGGCTTCACGTCGAAACCTCCGCGTAGGACCGTTCCAACAGGGACTCATCGGGTGCTTCGAAGATGAACGGCTGGGCAAGGCCGCGCAGAAGCACGAACCGCAGCATGTCACCCCGCGACTTCTTGTCCACCCGCATTGCCTCGTGCAACGCCGGCCAGGCTTTCCGCTCGTACGAGACCGGCAGCCCGAGCGACTCCAGGATCGTGCGGTGCCGATCGGCGGTCGCCTCGTCGAGAACGCCTGCCTGTCGGGCAATCTCGGCGGCGAAGACCATGCCGACGGACACGGCCGCACCGTGGCGCCACTGGAACTTCTCTGCCCGCTCGATGGCATGCGCCAGGGTGTGGCCGTAGTTGAGGATCTCGCGCAGTCCCTGCTCGGTCAGGTCAGCGCCGACGACGTCGGCCTTGACCCTGATGCTGCGTTCGATCAGCTCTCGCAGCACCGTGCCGGCAGGGTCGAGCGCGGCCGTTGGGTCGGCCTCGACCAGGTCGAGGATGACCGGGTCCGCGATGAATCCCGCCTTGACCACCTCTGCCATGCCGGTGGCCAGCTCGATCTCGGGGAGCGTCAGCAGCAGGTCCAGGTCGCAGATCACGGCTGCCGGCGGGTGGAAGGCACCGACGAGGTTCTTGCCGGCGGCGATGTTGATGCCGGTCTTGCCCCCCACCGCCGCATCGACCATCGCCAGCACCGTGGTCGGGATCTGCACCACGCGCACCCCACGCAGCCACGTCGCGGCCACGAAGCCGGCCAGGTCGGTGGCCGCTCCCCCGCCCAGCCCGATCACGGCGTCGTTGCGGGTCATGGACCGGGCGCCCATCGCGTCCCAGGCGCCACCGGCGACGGCGAGGCTCTTGGCCGCCTCACCGTCCGGGATCGGGTGGGGCTCGGCGTCGAAGCCCTCGCTGCGCAGCTGCCGAGCGAGAGTGCCTGCCAGTGCCGACATCGCGGCCGGGTGAACGATGGTCACCCGGCACGGGTTGCCCAACGTCAACGCCGCTTGAGCCAGCAGGCCGTGGCCGACCAGGACGTCGTACGGGGTCTCCCCCGTGACGGTGACAGAGGTCGCGTCGCTCACCTCAGCACCGCCAGCACGGCCGCCGTGACCTGTTCGATGTCGCGACCGTCCGTGGGGATGACGTGCGTCGCCACGGACTCGTACACCGGCCGGCGCGCGTCGAGCATCTGCAGCAGCTGGCCCCTCGGGTTGCCGAGGAGCAGCGGCCGGTCGCGAGCCATGCCTACCCGCGCAGCGGCATCCGCGAGCCCGACGTCGAGGAAGACCACGGTGTGGCCGGCGAGCCGCTCGCGCGTCTGCTCGTTGAGCACCGCTCCCCCGCCGAGAGCCAAAACTCCTTGGTGGCTCGACAAAGCAGCTTCAACTGCATCGACCTCGAGCTGCCGGAAAGCGTCCTCGCCGTCGAGCAGAAAGATGTCGGAGATGCTCTTTCCGGTGCTCGCCACGATGTCGGCGTCGGTGTCCCGGAACTCGCGGCCGGTGGCAGTGGCGACCGCACGACCCACGGAGGTCTTGCCGGCGCCCATCGGCCCGACCAGGACCACGAACGGAGCCGTCACCGGAACGCCAGGGACGCCAGGTAGCTGTCGATGTTGCGCCGGGTCTCGGCCACGGAGTCGCCGCCGAACTTCTCGAGGACGGCGTCGGCAAGGACGAGGGCGACCATCGCCTCGGCAACAACGCCGGCGGCCGGCACGGCACAGACGTCACTGCGCTGGTTGATCGCTACCGCCGGCTCGCCGGTTGCCACGTCGACAGTGCGCAGGGCCCGCGGCACCGTGGAGATCGGCTTCATCGCGGCGCGCACGCGCAGCACCTCGCCCGTGGACATGCCGCCTTCGACCCCGCCGGCGTGACCGGTGACCCGGCGCAGGCCGTCACCGTCGTCGACGATCTCGTCGTGCGCCAGAGAGCCGCGACGCCGCGCGACGTCGAAACCGTCGCCCACCTCGACGCCCTTGATCGCCTGGATACCCATCAGCGCACCGGCAAGCCGGCTGTCGAGGCGGCGGTCCCAGTGCACGTGGCTGCCCAGGCCCGGCGGCAACCCGTACACCACCACCTCGACGATGCCGCCGAGGGTGTCGGCATCCTTGCGGGCCGCGTCGATCTCGGCCACCATCGCCGCGCTCGCCTCGGAGTCGAGGCACCGCACCGGGTCCGCGTCGATTGCTGCCCGGTCAGCGAGCAGCGGAATGCGCCCCGCCGGCGCCTCGGCCGCACCGATGCTGACCACGTGGCTGAGCAGCTGCACGCCGGCCGCTTGGTCGAGGAACGCCTGCGCGACGGCGCCCAGCGCCACCCTGGCCGCGGTCTCGCGAGCACTCGAGCGCTCGAGCACCGGCCGGGCGTCGTCGAAGCCGTACTTCTGCATCCCTGCGAGGTCGGCGTGGCCCGGCCGTGGGCGGGTCAGCGGCGCGTTGCGGGCCAGCCCGTCGAGCTCCTCGGCCGAGACCGGGTCGGGCGACATGACGACCTGCCACTTGGGCCACTCGGTGTTGCCGACCCGGATGGCCACCGGGCCGCCCATGGTGCGCCCGTGTCGTACGCCGCCCAGGAACTCGACCTCGTCGCGCTCGAAGGACATCCGCGCACCCCGGCCGTAGCCGGCACGACGTCGCCCGAGCTCGTCGGCGATCAGCTCCGACGTCGTCGCGACGTCGGCGGGCAGGCCCTCGAGCACCGCCACCAGAGCAGGACCATGCGACTCACCGGCCGTCAACCACCGCAGCATGATGCGGAGTCTTTCACGTCCGACGCCTCGACAGCCGGCGCTGTCTCACACGACGAAGGCCCCGGTCGGCTGACCGGGGCCTTCGTCGTGCTGCTCGCGATTGTGTGCAGTCCGCCGGGCTAGTCGACGAACGACTGGCCGACGTGCAGGTCGAACGTCTGGTCACCGAGCTGGAACGTCGCCGTGCCGTCATCCGGCGCGATCGCCACGACCTTGAGCGAGCCGGCTGCAGTCTCGCCGGTCTTGAGCACGTAGGACTTGCCGCCGAAGATGACATGCACCGCTGGCGTCGACGGGGTCGGGAACTCGATCGCCTTGAGCACCACCAGCACCGCCTGAGGCGGGGCTGTCGTCGTCGGCGGAGCCGTCGTCGGCGCGGGCGTCGTCGTGACCACGGGTGTGGTCGGCTGGGTCACCGGGTTGGTCACCGGAGCCGTGGGAGTCAGCGTAGGGGCGGCACTGGTGCTGACCGGGGCGCTGGTGTGGGGCGCGGCGCTGGCCGTGGTCTTGACCGGGGTCGGCGCAGGCGACTGGGTGATGAGCGCTGCGAACGGGTCACGGCCGACCTCGCCGTTGAACGTCCGCACCGCCGGTGTGGCCTTGCCGACGACGATGACCTTGGCGGTCGCCGGCGTCGTGGTCGCCACCGGGTGGGTCACCGGGTGCGGAGGCAGGGCCGTGGTGCTGTCGCCGGAGCCGCCGCCGAGGAACAGGTAGCCACCGACAACCGCGACCAGTGCCAGACCGATGCCGCCAGCGATCAGGACCTTGGGGTTGCGCCCGGGGGGAGCTTCCACCGACTGGTCCCCTTCCGGCGCACCGTAGCCGTCCATGGGGTTCTCGCTCATGTGTCTGAACTCCTACTTCGTCGGTGCCGGTGCCGGCGTCGCGGCCGGGATCGGGGTCTGGGTGTACATCGAGAACGTGCTCGCGTTGACGTTCAGCGTGAGGGTGTTCACGTCCGCGACGAAGGGCGGAATTGCTGCAGCAGCAGCGGCAGCGCCCTCCGGCGTACCGGGAGCCGGCCGGTCTTTCAGCTTCGTCGCCTTCGACGTTGACCCTGACTTGTTCGCCGCGGCCGTCGGCGACGCCGCAGTGTTGCCGGCGATTGCGGTGGTGCCACCCGCCAGCGTGATCTGGTTGAGGAGCACGGCGCGCTGCATGGTCTCGAGGTTGTGGATGAACATCTCGATGTCGAAGTAGTTGCCGATCACGGTCAGGCTCAACGGGATGGTGTAGAGCTGGTTCGTGGCCGGTGCGGCTGCCGGCTTCGCGGCCCCGGCGACAGCGGGGGCACCGCTAGCAGGCGCGGTGGTCGTCGGAGCCAGCGTTGCTGCCACCGGCGCCGCGACGAGGACCGGAGCACCCGGCGTGATCACCTGAAGGTTCACGTTGGCGGCTGCCGCGGCGTGGGTCAGCGAGCGGATGAGGTTGGCCTCTTGCAAGTTGGGCGGCAGCCGCTTGGCGACTGCCTCGAGCGTGGCGATGTCGGCCGGGCGTTCCACCGACTGCGCCTTCAGCTGCTGGATCTTGGCCTGAATGTCGGCATTGGCCTTGTCCTGCGTCGCCTGCTCGGTCTGCAGCGTCGAGACGCTCGCCCGCTGAGGCGCGATGAGCAGGAACCAGCCACCCACGACCACCGCCAGAATGGCGATACCCGCGATCATCAGAGTCTGCTTGGTCTTGTCCATGGTCAGTGTCCCGCCGGAGTCGTTGGCGTGATGGGCTTGGGTGTGGCCACCGGGTGGACCGGGACGCCCCGCTGGTTGACGGCCGCAGTGACAGTGAAGATCACCGGGTTGAGGCCGTTGATCGCTGTCGAGTCCTTCGCGGAGGAGGTAAAGGCGGCGTCGGACAAGCCCTTCTCGTTGTCCAGAGCACCCAGCAGCTTGGCGACGTCGTTGTGCGTCACTGCCTTGCCGACCATCGTGATGTTGCCGACGGCAGTCGTGTTGGCGAACGGAGTGCCGGCCGCCGTGGTCGGGGCGCCGGAGCTCATCACCATGTTGGTCATCCAGGCGTTGACCGGGAGGGAGACCGACATGTCCTGCAAGACGTGGGACCACAGGATCTCGGATGACATCGCCGACGTGAGCGTCTGCTGGGCAGCGGCCACCTGAGTCTTCAGGTCCGTGACGCTGCGCAGAGCCAGGGCCTGTGCATTGAGCTTGACCTGCTGGGCCTTGGACTCGTCGAGCGAGGTCTGGGCATCGGCGACGGCACCACGGGAGTGCCAGTAGAAGCCGGCCACCCCGAGTGCGACCACCAGCACCGCGCCACCCGCCGCAAGGCGGTACTGGCGAAGCGCACGAGCCTCGGCGATCTCCGGCGGCAACAGGTTGACGCGCGGCAGGGTCGGCGTACCAACGATGGTTTGCATGGTCTGCGATGTCATGACGAGACCCCCATTGCGAGACCCACCGGTACGGCAACGAGCGGCTCGACATAGCCAAGCTGCTCGGAGGACAGTCCGGTCTTACCGATACGAAGAGTGCTCATGGGCGATCCGTATTCGACGGGAAGGCGGGTGGCTGAAGAAAGCCGTGCAGCCAGGCCCTCGAGCCGCGACCCGCCGCCGGTGATCAACACCCGCCGAATGCGCGCGGCACCGGCCTGTGCCATGTAGTAGTCCAGGGAGCCGCGCACTTCGTCGACGAAAGTCGAAGCCGTGGTCTCGATGACCCTGCTGGCCGGATGCCCCTCGGCACCGGTCCCGCTCAGACCCATGGACTGCTTGACCGACTCGGCGTGCTCGATCGGGACGCCCATGCGCTCTGCGACCGCCTCGGTGACGTCGCCGCCGCCCATGAGCAGGATGCGGACGAACCGCGGGACCCCACCCTGGTGGACGACGATGTTGGTCACGCTGGCACCGATGTCGACGATGGCCTCTGCCTCGCCGCCGACCCCGAGCTGGTCAATGCTGGCCAGCGCCCGGAGGACGGCGAAGGGGGTGAGGTCGACCATCGTCGGCGTGAGGCCGGCCTTGGTCACCGCCCCCAGCATCGAGGTGATCATGTCCCTGGCTGCGGCCACGAGCAGCACCCGCAGGATCCGGCCGCCATTCTCGTCAACCAGCTCCTCAAGGGGGTGGAAGTCGAGGATCGCCTGGTCGATCGGGATCGGGATGTAGTCCTGCACCTGGTAGGCCAGCGACTTCTTCAGCTCGTCGGCCGGGAGCCAGGGCAGGTCGACCTGACGGACGACCACCTTCTGGTTGGCCACACCGACGATGACCTTCTTGCTGGAGAACTTCGCATCGGACCAGAGCTTCTTGATCGCCTCGGCGACCGAGTCTTCGTCGGCCACCTCGCCATCACGGACAGCTCCGGCGGGCAGTGCTACCTGCCCGAAACGCTGGAGCGTGGCCTCGCCCTTGCCGAACGACAGTTCAGCCGCGCGTACTCCGGAGGTCCCGATGTCGAGACCGACGGCGGATCGTGCTGCCACTGCGGGGTCGCCTGCCTTCCTGGGTGCTGCGGGCCTGAGGTCCGCGGCTCGGGACCGATCAAACGGTCCGTGTCAGAGGAGGGCATCGGACGCGATCCGGGGCGCCTTGAGCAGGAAGCGTCAGCAGTTGTACGCCGAAGGGCCTAGACCGGGTAGGGCCGCACGTGTGACGCCCAGGCGAGTGACCGCCATTCGTGGCGATGAAGCTGGCAAACGCGCCCGGCACTGCGCCAGGGACCAGCCGTGGACCGGCTCAGAGCGCGTCTCGGGCGGAATTCAGCTGCCGGACAGGTTGAGGTACCAGTGCGCGATGGAGGTGCCCCAGAAGATGCCGACAAGGGCGCCGACGAGCATGTACGGCCCGTACGGGATCTTGGTCGCCAGCTTGCCCCTGCCACTGACGATCAGGGCGACGCCGGCGACGGCACCGACGAGAAAGCCGGCAAAGGCCCCCACGCACAGGGCACCCCAGCTCAACCAGGTCAGCAGCAGGCCCAGGATGCCCGAAAGCTTGACGTCACCGAGGCCCATGGCTGTCTTGCCGAGCACCGCCTTGCCGATGATCCGGGTCGCCCAGTAGAACGCGAACAGCGCCGCCATGCCCTCGACCGCGCGCACGAACGGGTCCCAGTGACCGCTGTGGGCCGAGTCCGCCGCCAGGGCCGCGGCCGCCACCAGATAGGTGGGGAAGGTCAGCGCATCGGGCAGCCGACGAGTGTCGATGTCGATCAGAGCCAGCGCCACACCGGTCGCGACGAAGAACTCGTAGCCGATCAGGCTCAAGTGCCAGCCGATGCTCATTGCCATGAACAGAAAGAGCAGGCCGGTTGTCAGCTCAACCGCCGGGTAGCGGGCGGAGATGGGAGCCGAGCAGTCCCGGCAGCGCCGGCGCAGGATCAACCACGAGACCACGGGGATGTTGTCGTACGGGCGGATCGCGTGGTTGCAGAAGGGGCAGTGCGACGACGGGTGCGACAGACTTTCGCCCCGAGGCAGTCGCCAGACGACCACATTGAGAAAGGACCCGATGAGCAGGCCGAGGACGGCAATGCAGGTCAGCAGGTAGGCGTCCACGTCTGTGGTTGTTCCCATCACGTCGCGACAGTGCCCCGATGGGCCGTTGACAGCCGAAAGAGGGTGGCCCCGGGGGACCACCCTCTTTACAACGGCGTTTGAGCCGTCAAGTTGAGCCCCTGACCGGTTACGGGCAGACCGTAGCCTTGGTGGGCGTGTCGTTCGCCGAGTCCAGGACGTAGATCGCCGTGGTCTTGGTGGACGTCGCGCAGAGCCTGTAGCTGTCGTTCGTGGTGCCACCGGTGCTGGTGTAGAGCTTGGCGACGACAGTGTCGTTGCCGGAGACCTTGGCGCCCTGGGCAACCAGCGGGTCGGTGGCGGCGGTGGTGCTGGTGATGGGAGCGTCGGCAGTGAACGCACCGTTGAAGTCGGTGGCGTAGGACTGCTCGGCGATGGAGACGGTCTTCAGGTCCGACTTCAGTGCGGACTGGTAGCCCTTGTCCCGCTGAGCGAGGAAGGACGGGATGGCGATCGCGGCGAGGATGCCGATGATGACCATGACGACCAGGAGCTCGATGAGGGTGAAGCCTTCCTCACGGTTCTCCAGCGACTTGCGGATGCGAGCGAGCATGATTCTCCTTGAAAGAGGACAAAAATAAGACTCGCTTAAGTGCTTCGGCATCAGCAAGGACCGGATGTAGTCCACGAAGGAGCAGCCCGAACTGGTCCGTTCGGACCCTGTGGCGGGTCAGGGGCACACGCTCGGCTTGACACGTACCGGGGTGTCGTTGTCCGAGGTCAGCCAGTACGTCGCGCTCGTCTTACTGGGGTAGGTGCCGTAGAGACAGTAGGAGTCGTCGGCCACACCACCGGATGACTTGTAGGGCGTCGCGGCGATGACAACCCCCGCTGTCGTCTTGTCCCCTTGCTGCGAGAGCGGTCCGGTGGTGGCCGTGGAGCTCACGGTGTCCGCGGCGAACGACCCGTTGTTGTCCGTTGCGTAGGCGTGCTCGGCCAGTGCGGCGACCTGCAGGTCGCTCTTGATGGCGGCCTGGTAGCCCTTGTCCTTCTGGGCCAGGAATGACGGAATTGCGATGGCTGCGAGAATGCCGATAATCACCATGACGACCAGGAGCTCGATAAGAGTGAAGCCCTCATCTCGAGGTCTGGGCCGCGCTTGCAATCGTGCGCGCATGACTCTCCTTGGGACCAGCCACAACGGGAGCCGGGGCGCGCGTCGCGACAGAAATGATGTTGATGACATCCCGGGTTTCGACAATTCGGATCGCGGACTGTAGAGCCGACCGGTGGCACCGGCGCCACGCCGGCAATCGGCGGGCCTCACCACCGAAAACGCCGAAAGGGCGGTCCCGCGAACGGGACCGCCCTTTCGGAGAGAGCAGGTGTTACGGGCAGGCCGTGGCCTTGGTGGGCGTGTCGTTCGCCGAGTCCAGGACGTAGATCGCCGTGGTCTTGGTGGACGTGGCACACAGGGTGTAGCTGTCGTTCGTGGTGCCACCGGTGCTGGTGTAGAGCTTGGCGACGACACTGTCGTTGCCGGAGACCTTGGCGCCCTGGGCAACCAGCGGGTCGGTGGCGGCGGTGGTGCTGGTGATGGGACCGTCGGCAGTGAACGCACCGTTGAAGTCGGTGGCGTAGGACTGCTCGGCGATGGAGACGGTCTTCAGGTCCGACTTCAGTGCGGACTGGTAGCCCTTGTCCCGCTGAGCGAGGAAGGACGGGATGGCGATCGCGGCGAGGATGCCGATGATGACCATGACGACCAGGAGCTCGATGAGGGTGAAGCCTTCCTCACGGTTCTCCAGCGACTTGCGGATGCGAGCGAGCATTTCTCTCCTTGAAAGATGGTGATGACGTTTTGAGCGCTCTCGGATGCTCGCCCTCATACGGATCGTGGGATCCGACCGAGGCAACCAGGCTGACCCGGGTGCTGGGTTCCTTGGCTTTGCGGCCCCGCCTCTCGACGGGTGTGCTCTTGTCTGGCCGAGTAGCTCGTTGACAAGTTGAACTTCGACCCCCGCGATGCGCTACTTGAGGCACCCGACCAAATTTCTGGCCGTCGAAAGGGTGAATTCACGCTCGCTTTTCCCGGATAAGCCGGACGGCCCATGACCGAAGTCACGGGCCGTAAGCCGAGCGGGCTAATGCGCGCGAACTAGTTGATGAGCTTGAAGATGCTGAAGATTGGCATGTAGAGCGCGATGATCATCGAGCCGACGATGGCACCGAGGAAGCCGATCATGAGCGGCTCGATCAGGGCGGTGAGGGACTCGGTCGTCGCCTCCACCTCCTGGTCGTAGAACTGCGCGATCTTCGCCAGCATGGCGTCGAGGGCACCGGTGTCCTCACCGACGGTCATCATCTGAACCACCATGGGCGGGAACACGGGGTGACGCTCGAGTGGCTTGGTGAGCGACTCACCCTGCCGGACGCTGTCCTGGACGTCGCGGACCGCGTTGGCGAGCACCATGCTGCCGGTGGTGCCGGCGACGATGTCGAGGCTCTGCAGGATCGGAACACCACTGGAGATCATCGTGCCCAGGTTGCGGGCAAAGCGGGCGACCGCGATCTTCTTGAACAGGTTGCCGAAGACCGGGACCTTCAGCTTGATCGGGTCGACGACCTGGCGCACGTTCTCCTGGTTCTTGATCTTTCCCCAGATGATGACGAAGGCGATGCCGCCGATGATGCCGATCGGAACGAGGTACTTCATCGCGCCGCTGAGAAAGACGAGGAACTGCGTCGGCGCCGGCAGCTTGCCGCCCAGGTCCTTGAACATCTTGGCGAAGACGGGGACCACGAACAGCAGCATGCCGATGACCATCAGGATGGCCATGACGAAGACGACGACCGGGTAGGTCATCGCTGCCTTGACCTTGCTGCGCAGCTTGACCTCGGCCTCGTAGTTCTCCGCGATCTGCAGCAGCACCGAGTCGAGGAAGCCGCCGACCTCGCCGGCCCGGCACATGTTGATCATCAGCGGCGGGAAGGCGTCGGGGTGCTTGGCCATGGCCACGGACAAGGAGATGCCGGTCTCGACGTCGTTGCGAACCTCGCCGAGAACCCGGCCGAGCTCCGCGCTGCTGGTCTGCTCCGACAGAATGTTGAGCGCTCGCAGCAGCGACAGACCGGAGTTGATCATCGTCGCGAACTGTCGCGACATGACGGCCAGGTCCTTGAGCTTGACCTTCTTCTTGCGGCCGAGGCCGGGAATGCTGATGTCGCCCTTGAGGCCCTTGTTGTTGACCTCGCTGATCGTGATGGGCGCGTAGCCCATCTGCTTCAGCCGAGTTGCGACCGCAGCCTCGGTCTCCGCCTCGATCGAGCCGGTGACCATCTTGCCGGCGCGGTCCCGGACCTGGTACTCGAATGTCGTGGGCATGGTCGCTCCCTAGTCCTAAGCCCGGCCGCAGAGGCGCTGAAAGTCCTCGATGTGGTGCGACTTCTCCAGACCCGTCTCGTACGTGATCCGGTTCTGCTTCACCAGCTCGGCCAGGTGCTGGTCGAGCGTGTGCATGCCGAACTTCGCGCCGGCCTGCATCGACGAGTAGATCTGGTGCGTCTTGCCCTCGCGGATCAGGTTCCGGATGGCGGGGGTGACGACCAGGACCTCGGTCGCGACGACCCGCCCCTTGCCGTCGCTGGTACGGGCGAGGGTCTGGCAGACGACACCCTGCAGGGCACCGGCCAGCTGGACCCGTACCTGCTGCTGCTGGTGCGGCGGGAAGACGTCGATGACGCGGTCGATGGTCTGCGCAGCGTCGGCGGTGTGCAGCGTCGCGAAGACCAGGTGACCGGTCTCGGCGGCGGTCAGGGCGACCGAGATCGTCTCCAGGTCACGCATCTCACCCACGAGGATGATGTCGGGGTCCTGACGCAGCACGTGCTTGAGGGCGTTCTGGAAGGAGTGCGTGTCCTCCCCCACCTCACGCTGGTTGATCAGCGAGTTCTTGTGGGTGTGCAGGAACTCGATCGGGTCCTCGACGGTCATGATGTGGTCGTGGCGCTGGCGGTTGGCCAGGTCGACCAGGGACGCGAGCGTCGTCGACTTGCCCGAGCCGGTGGGACCGGTGACGAGCACGAAGCCACGCGGCAGCATCGCGAAGTTGGCGACCGACGGCGGTACGCCGAGGTCCTCGAGCTTCTTGATCTCGAACGGGATCAGACCGGAAGGCAGCACCGACGGCGTCGCGCTGGCGGTAGATGTTGACGCGGAACCGGGCCTTGCCAGGGACGGCGTAGGCGAAGTCGAGCTCGAGGACCTCCTCGAACTTCTCCCGCTGCTTCTGGGTGAGGATCGCGTAGAGCATCCGCTGGATGACCGGCGGGGTGAGCTCGGGCTCGCTCTCCATCTGCACGAGGTGACCGTGCTTGCGGAACGACGGGCGCGCGCCGGCCGACAGGTGCAGGTCGGACGCGCCGCTTTCCAGCAGGTGGATCAGCAGGTCGGTCAGCACCGGGCCTTCGTGGGGCTCGTTGCTCTCACCGAGAGCTGATCGGGCCGGCGCTTGAGCCTCTGCCGGGGCCTTGGCCTGCGCCGCGGCTTCCTGGGCGGGTGCAGCCTGTGCAGGGGCCGGCTGGGCGGGCACAGCCGAGGGTGCAGCTGTCGGCTGGGGCGCCGTCGGCGCGGGCAGCATCGAAGCCGGGGCCGGGCTGGCCAGACCGGGAGCGGGTGCCGGGGCAAGACCGGGCGCCGCCGGTGCGTACTGCGCGGCGGGTGACGGCATCGGCACTGTGGGAGCCGCGCCCGCGGTCGGCGGGCTGACCAGCGGCACGCCTCCGGTGGCACCGGGAGACCACGAGGGGTCCAACGGCGAGGCCGCCGACACGGCTGCTCCTACGGCTGGCGCAGCGAGGCCGGGCACAGCGGCGCTCGGGGCGGCAAGCCCCGGAACCGCCTGACCCGCACCAGGTGCGGCGCCTCCCGGCGAGTAGAAGTCGTCGAACGCGTTGGTCTCCACAGACCACTCCCTCCGCGCCGCACAAAGCGGCGCCGGCTGTTGCCGTTACTACGTGGCACATCGGCCTGAGTCCGTGCCGCCTTGAGGACCCGGGGTCTTGCGTCGTACGGCGTACCGGCCGCTACTCCGCGGCGAAGCACTGGCGCCTGGCGGCAGGTGCAGGGTCAGACGACGACGCGGAGGATCTCCTCGAAGGAGGTGACGCCTTCGCGAACCTTGACCATGCCGTCGTCGCGCAGCGTCGCCATGCCGTCGGCACGGGCGGCACGGCCAATCTCGGCGGAGGAGGCGCGAGCGACCGCGAGCTTCTCGATCTCCTCGGTCACGACCATGACCTCGTGCAGTGCGAGCCGCCCCTTGTAACCGGTCTTGGAGCAGGCGGAGCAGCCGATCGGGCGGTACAACGTCGGCAGCGGCTCCTCCTTGGAGTACGGGAACCGGTTGGCGATCAACGTCTCCTCCGTCGGCGTGTAGGCCTCCTTGCACTTGGTGCACAGTCGGCGGGCCAGACGTTGGGCCAGGACGGCGTCGATGGCGGAGCCGACCAGGAACGGCTCGAGGTCCATCTCGGTGAGACGGGTGATCGCGCTGGGCGCGTCGTTGGTGTGCAGGGTCGAGAGCACGAGGTGACCGGTGAGGGCGGCCTCGACCGCGATCTGTGCGGTCTCGTGGTCCCGGATCTCACCGATCAGCACGATGTCGGGGTCCGACCGCAGGATCGAGCGCAGTGCCGCCGCGAAGGTCAGGCCCGCCTTGGTGTTGACCTGCACCTGGTTGATCAACGGGATCCGGTACTCCACCGGGTCCTCGACCGTGATGACGTTCTTCTCGGGCGTCGAGACGATGTTCAGCGTTGCGTACAGCGTGGTCGACTTGCCCGAACCGGTCGGGCCGGTGACCAGGATCATCCCGTACGGCTTGGTGAAGCTCAGCGAGAACCGGTCGTAGTTGAGGTCGCTGAAGCCGAGGTCGGTCAGCTTGAGCATGGCGGTCGAGTTGTCCAGCACACGCATGACGACCTTCTCGCCCCACACCGTCGGCAGGGTGGCGACACGAAGGTCGATCTTCTTGCCGTTGGCGGTGACCGACAGCCGGCCGTCCTGCGGCAGCCGCTTCTCGGCGATGTTGAGGTCGGCCATGATCTTGAGCCGGCTGATGACGCCGGACTGGATGGTCTTCGGGTGAGCGCATGACCTCGTGCAGCACGCCGTCGATGCGGAACCGGACGCGCAGCTCGCGCTCGGCCGGCTCGATGTGGATGTCCGAGGCCCGGTCCTGGATCGCCTGGGTGATCAGCAGGTTGACGAACTTGACGATCGGCGCGTCCTCGACCACCTCCTTGACGTTGGACAGGTCGTCGCTGTCGTCCGCCGCATCGAGGTTGGCGGTGAGGTCGTCCATGTCCGCGTCGGCGCGGTGATAGCGGTTGATCGCCTGGATCACGTCGGCACGGGTGGCGACCAGCGGCTTGACCTCGAGCCCGGTGAGTGACCGGATGTCGTCGATGGCGAACACGTTGGCCGGGTCGGCCATCGCCACGAGCAGCCGGCCGTCCTCGTACGCGATCGGCAGCGCGGTGTGCCGACGGCACACCGGCTCCGGCACGCGCGCCACAGCCGAGCCGTCGACCGGGAAGTCGGTCAGGTCGACGAAGCGCAGGCCGATCTGCTGGGCCAGCGATGCGACCAGCTGACTCTCCGAGAGGATGCCCCGGTCGACCAGCACCCGGCCGAGGGAGCGGCCCAGCCGCTGGTGCTCCTCGAAGGCCTCCGTGAGCTGTTCACGGGTGACGAGGCCACCCTCGAGCAGGATGTCGCCGAGCTGCTTCATGAGGCAGGGTCTCCAGGGAAGGGCGATGCGCTGGCAGGGGCGTGTGGTGCGGGTGCGTTGAGATGCCAGCCGCCGGGAACGGCCCGCTGGGCGAGGACGAGCGATGAAACGATGAGCACCGCGCACGCGGCGAGAGAAACCATCCGGCGGGACCGGGCGGCGGGCGCCGGCTCGGCCGGGGCCGATGACCAGGCGAGGGCGATGGCAGCGAGGATGGCGCTCATCGCCATCAGCGCCGGATAGGTCCAGTCGAAGTCCATGGCGCTGTGGACCGCGAGCAGGACTGACCCGAGCGCGACCAGGCTGACCAGCGAGCCTTCGACGCCGTGGACTGCCGGCCGAAGCCGCAGCAGCACGCCGAGGCCGACCAGGACGCAGGCGAGCAGGAAGGGCACCGCCAGCAGCAGACCACCGTCACTGAGCGGCTGGATCAGGCCGCTGTGCACCAGCGTCGAATGCACGCCGTGCGGGTCGACGAGACTGCCCTCGCGACCGAACGAGTCGAATCCGGTTCCGGTTGCCGGATGATGACGAAAGATGACCAGGGCTTGCTTCCAGAAGTCCACCCGGAAGGCGCCGTTCTGGGTGGCGGACTCCTTCGCGCCGCGCGCCGCGGTCGAAGCCAGCGCTGACACGCGGTTCGAGAACAGCGGCGGCCCCGGCAGTGTGACGGTCATCAGGACGGACACGGCGGCGAGGGCGAGCCAGCGGCCAGCGGCTGCCAGCCTTGCCCTGGCCGAGCCACGGCCGAGAACAACGATGACGCCCGCCGCCACCCACCCGAGCATCAGCAGACCGACTGTGGCCCGGCTGGTCGAGAGCACGATCCCGGCCGAACCCAGCACCGCAGCGATAGCGCCGGGCAGCCTCAGCTGACTCTCGCCGGCAGCGGCGAGACCGGCACCGATGACCGCCGGGGCCAGCAGGAACGCGGCGAACTGGTTGTGCCAGAAGAAGGTCCCCACCATGACTGCGCTGGGGTCCGCGCCACCAACCCACGCGATCATGGACCAGGCCATCTGGGCTACAGCGGCGCCGACCACGACCGCCAGCACGAGCAAGCGACGGGTGGCGGAGGTGGCGAAGGCCCGTACCGTGACGAACAGGGCGGCGGAGTAGGCATAGGTTGCCGCCTGGCTCGCGCCGAACCAGTGCGTGGGGTCGATCAGGCAGACCAGGGCGGGAGCCAGACCGACGGCGGCTGCGAGGACCAGCGAACGGGGCGTGGCCACCCGCCACGGCCGCACCGCGACCAACGCCACACACGCCAGGGCGATCCCGACCGACAGCACCCAGCGGTCGCGACCACCGGCACCGTGGGTCAGCGCGAAACCCCACCAGAGCAGGGCGAAACCGACCGAGATCGACTCGGCCACGGGCACCAGCGACCGCGACGGGGCATCGTCGGGAGAGCGCCCTTCGGCGAGCGCCTGGGTCGCGGTTACGGTCACGATCACGGCATCGGCACGTTGCCGAGAGGGCTTGACCGCCGGACGCCCACTCGCAAACGGCGATCCGTACGCTCAGTGGGCCTGCAGCAGCTCGAGGTAGGAAGCGCCCACCGCGCGCCAGGAGTAGCGCTCTTCGGCGAGCGTCCGCGCCTGCGCACGCAAGCTGTCCAGCTCGGCCGGCTCGAGCGCCGCCGCCGCCTCCATCAGGGCCATCAGCTCGGACTCATCGGCGAAGAACCACGCGGCAGGACCCGCGACCTCACGGTTCTCCGGGGTGTCGAGCACCAGGCACAGGTTGCCGGCGCCCATCGCCTCGATCAGGGCCGGATGGGTGCCGCCGACCTCGGTCGCGTGGACGTAGCAGCGGGCGTTGACCTGCAGCCCGCGATAGCCGTCGCCGAACACCGGCCCCGGCAGCACTGCAGACGGCCCGGCAGCAGCTCGGACGTCGGCCTCGAGCTCGGGCTCGTACGTCGCCTGGCCCAACATCACGAGGGACAACGAGGTGTTCGCCTTGGCGTGCGCCCTGGCCGTCATGACCGGGTTGTTCTCGCGCTCCCAGCGGGAGACGTACAGCACGTAGTCGTCGGTGGAGACCGGCGTCTCGGGCGGGATCGGCAGGCTCGCCCGCTCGAGCAGATCGGCACCGTACGGGATCATCACGCTGTCCGTGTCGTGGCGCACCCGGTAATAGGTGCGCACCTCGTCGGCGTCGGTGACCAGGACGGAGGCGGTGCGGACCGAGAGCCACTCCCCCATCCGGTACCACGAACGGCCGGCGACGCCCCACTTGGAACGGCGCCACTCGAGCCCGTCGACGTTGAGCAGCACCCGGCGGCCGAACAGGCGCAGCAGCGGGACGACCGGGGCGTTCGCCGCGTTGCACAGGACCACGTCGCGGGGACCACCCGTCGCGATCAGGTGCAGTGCGGAGACGAACGTGTGCACCACGGTGTCGAAGTACTTGCTGCGGATCGTCGGCAGGGTGACGAGCCGGATGCCCCTCCACGGCGAGTCGGCGGTGGCGTACGCCCGGCGGCAGTAGACGGTCGTCGCCACCTGCTCCCCCACCAGGAACAGGGCCAGCCGTTCGGCGAACGTCTCGAAACCGCCGTAGTTGGCCGGGACGCCGCGGGTGCCCATGATCGCGACGCCGTGCCGGGTGCGGTCCCTCGCCTTGGTCCTGACTGCGCGCCGGCGCGGGGTCAGCCCGGCGATGCGCAGCAGTGGCACGCCGTGGAGCACGGCAATGCTGCCGACGCGCAGGTCGAGGTCGGCGATCGACGGAGCGATCAGGACGTCCGCACCCATCGCGGCCAGCCGGCCGGCCACCGATCCGGCCTCCGGGAGCACGCCGGGCGGCGCGATGATGCCGTCGAGGCGCAGTCGTTGCACCTCTTCCACCAGCGCGTCGGCGCTGAGGTTGGGTGCGAGCTCGGCGACGATCCGGAAGGGCGCCCCCGGTGCACGAGTGAGGTCGCCGACCAGGCGGCGGCGCTGGGCCTCGCTGCCCACGACGGCGTAGCGCTCGAGCGCCAGCCCGAACGGTACGAGCGCTCGACGCGCTCGACGCAGGCCGGCCCTGGTGACCAGCGCCGCTACGAAAAGCAGCGCCACCGTCAGGGCAAGCCACCCGCGCGAGAGGTCTTGCTCGAAGAAGATCAGGTCGACCGCGACGAGGACGAGCGCCAGCCCGGCCGCTGCCTCGAAGGCCGGTTCCAGGTTGGAGGTGCCCAGGCGCAGCGCACCCCGGCGGTAAAGCCCCGACGCCCTGGTCAGCAGCGGCCAGAGCAAACCGGTGATGATCGTGGCGATCTCGTACCGGTGGGCGAAGTGCACCGGAAGCGGAAGCTGGCCCTCGAATCGCAGCCGATAGGCGGCATAGCTGCAGACGACCGCTGAGATGGCGTCGATGCCCGCGAGGAACAAGTCCTGGCGCCGTCGCATGAAAGGGATGTGCGCCACGCGGACAGCCTAGAGGTTGCCGCACACGGTACGGACCATTCGTCGTGCCTTTCCCCCGCGCCCCGTTCCCGGCGGGTCGGTGTCCGACGCAGCGCCGCCCGCCGTATGGTGAGCCATCGTGAGCGATGACGGCCTCCCGACGCCATGGAACCGCGGGAGGGCCCTGAAGATTGCTTTCTGTGTCAACTGGGGTAGCGGCCGGCACAGCGGCATCTTCCGCAAGGTCGCGGCCCAGGCTGCGGCCTGGAAGTCATTGGGGGCTGACGTCGCCCTGTTCGTGACCACATCCCCTGACGGCTTGGCCGACTGGTCGGCTCTGGGTCAGACAGCCTTCGCCACCTCGGCACCCGCTCGAGCACTGTCGCGGCTGCGCGCGCGGGAGGCAGCCGCCAAAGCAGCCCGAGACTGGCAACCGGACGTTGTCTATGTCCGGCACGGGCTGATGTACCCGGGGCTGCTGAGACTGGCTCGCGCCCTGCCGCTGGTCATCGAGGTCAACGGCGACGACCTGGCGGAGGCGGTGCGACTGGGTCCCGCCCACCGGCTGGTCACGAAGCTGTCACACGGTCTCGGCCTGCGAGCTGCCAGCGGGCTCGTCTTTGTCACCCATGAGCTCGCGGAGCGGCAGTCCTTCAGCAGGTACGGAAGACCCGCGATCGTCCTCGCCAACGGGATCGACCTGAATTCGGTACCACCGGCGCCTCCCAGTTCCGGCAGCCAACGGGCGATCTTCATCGGACATCCACACACGCCCTGGCACGGGACAGACCTGCTGCTGGGACTGGCCGCACGTTTGCCCGAGTGGCGGTTCGACCTTGTCGGACCCGACCCCGCGGACCTGCCGACCGCCCCGGTGAACGTCACCGCCCACGGGCTGCTGGACGCCGAAAGCTACCGAGGCATGCTCGCGGCAGCCGATCTTGCCATCGGATCACTCGCCATGCACCGGGCCGGCATCACGGAAGGCTCCCCTCTGAAGGTGCGTGAGTACCTTGCCGCCGGCATTCCAACGGTGATTGCCTACCGAGACACCGACTTTCCCGGGGGTGCGGATTTCCTGCTGCAGCTGCCTGCGGACCTCGCACACGCTGACACGCTCATCCCGGAGTTCGCCCGTCGGTGGGCGGGCCGACGCATCCCGCGGTCGGACGTGGCTCTGCTCGACGTCGCGGTGAAGGAGACGGCGCGGCTCAGGTTCCTGAAGCAGTGTGCTGCGGGCGGCCGAGACTCTTGACCGCGACGTTGGGCCACCGCGCGCGGTCGAGAATGTCGCGTCCGTCCACGACCGCCCGCAGTCCGGGCAGAAACGTAGGATCCCAGGCGCCGTAGCAGTCATGGTCGGCTTGCAGGATCGCGCCGTCACAGTGCTCACCCGATCGGTGGGGTGGCAGGCCCATGGCGACCAGCTCCTCGGGGCTGAACAACGGGTCATGCACGACCGGCCGCGCGCCCCTGGCACGGAGCTCCCTCACCAGGGGAAAGACACCGGAGAACGCGGTCTCCTTGACCCCGCCGCGATAGGCAGCGCCGAGCACCACCACGGTCGTTCCCGACAGGCCCCCGAGCATGCCCGCCAACAGGTCGCACGCATACGCCGGCATGGCCTCGTTGACCTCCCGGCCCACCGCGGGGAGTCGGGCGTCGGGATCAGTTGACAGGTAGAGCCGGGGGTAGACCGGAATGCAATGGCCGCCCACGGCCACGCCCGGACGGTGCAAGTGGCTGTACGGCTGGGAGTTGGCGGCGTTCACGACAGCTCGAATGTCAACGCCCACGGTGTCCGCGTACCTGGCGAACTCGTTGGCGAGCGCGATATTCACGTCTCGATAGGTTGTCTCGGCGAGCTTGGTCAGCTCCGCCGCCTCCGCCGACCCGAGGTCCCACACGCCGTTGCCCTGAGCAAGGTCCGGACGAGGGTCGAAGGTGAGAACAGACTGGTAGAACGCGGTCGCCCGCTCCCCGCTACGCCTGTCGAGACCGCCGACCAGCTTCGGATAGCGACGCAGGTCGGCGAAAACGCTGCCGCTCATCACACGCTCGGGGCTGAAGCACACGTCGATGTCCACGCCCGGCCGCAGGCCACTCCCTCGCGCCAGCATCGGGGCAAGGCGGTTTCTCGTGGTTCCGACGGGAATCGTGGTCTCGAAGCTCACCAGGGTGCCGCGGCGAATCCCGCGCGCGATGTCGGCCGTAGCGGCGTCCATGGCGCGAAAGTCGGGCGAGGCGTCCGCATCGACGACGACAGGCACAGCCACGACGACCACCTCGGAGCTCGCCACGGCACGCGACGTGTCGCTCTCGACCGACAGCCGCCCGCTCGCAACGGCAGCGGCCAGCCCTTCCGCCAGGCCGGGCTCACCGGGAAACGGGGGTCGACCGGCAGCGACGGCTGCTCGCACCGCCGGCGAGATGTCCGCACCCACGACAGTGGCGCCCCGGTCGGCGTACTGAACAGCCAGCGGGAGGCCGATCTTGCCCAACCCGACGACGGCGACCCTCATGACGGCCTCTGACCGACGTGTACGAGGCCCGCTCCAGCCGCGGAAGCCAACGCGGCCTCTGCGACGGCGAGAGTGGCCAAGCCCTCGTCGAGGCTCACGATGTTGCTCGAGAGACCGAGAACCGCGTCTCTGAAACTGCTCAGCTCGACGACGAGCGGCTCCGGCTTGGCGATGGCAAATCGGACCACGTCGCCCTCACTCACGCCGCGGAAGCTGGAGATGGCATCCCACTGCGTCGGCACGCTGCCGTTGGCGAAGAACGTCAGGTCGGCGGTCAACGTGTCTGCCTCGAAGCAGCCTCGTTCGCCGGTGACGATCACCTTCCGCTCCTTCATCGGGGACAGCCAGTTGACCAGATGCTGGACGACTACCCCGTTCTCGAGCTGCCCGACGATCGCGATCAGGTCCTCGTAGGGCCTCCCGGCGCGATGCGCAGCAGATGCTGAGACGGAGGCGTACGGCGACCTGGCCACCCACGAGGTCAGGTCGATGTCGTGTGTCGCCAGGTCCTTCACGACACCGACGTCGCGGATGCGCTCCGGGAAGGGTCCCTGGCGACGTGTCGCTACCTGATACACCTCGCCCAGATCACCAGCCTCGAGTCGGTCCCGGAGCGACTGCAGCGCCGGGTTGTACCGCTCGATGTGGCCCACGCAGCCGATCACCTCCGCCCGGCGAAAAGCTGCTGCCAGCTCCCTGCCCGCCTCCAGCGTGTGGGCCAGTGGCTTCTCAATCAGGGTGGCGATGCCTTCAGCGGCGAGTCTGAGGGCCGCGGGGGCGTGGTCTTCCGTGGGGACGGCCACGACGCACATGTCGAGGTTCCCCTGGTTGAGCATCTCGTCGAGGTAGGGATAGACGGGCAGCCCGGCAGCCGCCGCGGCCCCGTACCTGTCACCATCCCGGTCAGCCACGGCTACCAGGTCCACCCCCTCGAGCCGGCTCAGCACGCGCACGTGATGCCGGCCCATCATTCCCAGGCCCAGTACACCTGCCCGTAGGCGACGCGGCATCACAGATCAGCCTCAAAACTGTTGACTGCACCGATCACCGTGGCGAGGTCACCGTCAGTGAGATGAGGCCCGACCGGCAGGGACAGGACCTCGTTGGTCGCAGCGGTCGTCACCGGCAGCTCGAGGTCGTACCGGAACGAGGCAAGCCGGTGCACGGGCGTCGGGTAGTACACCCCGGACGCCACGCCGGCACTCGCCAGGTGAGCGGCCAGCGCGTCTCGGCGCCGGCTGCGAATCGTGTACTGGTGGAACACGTGGGTCGCTCCCGCCGCGGTGCTGGGCAAGGAGACGCGCAGGAGCGCTTGACCGTAGACCCGAGCGTTGTTCCTCCGTTGATCGTTCCAGCCCGCGAGCTGCCTCAACTGCACCCTTCCCATGGCAGCGGCGACGTCGGTCATCCGCGCGTTGAAGCCGACAACTTCGTTCTCGTACCGACGCTCCATGCCCTGGTTGCGCAAGAGTCGGGCCATCCGGTCGGCCGCCGCGTCGTTGGTCACGATCATGCCGCCCTCGCCGGTCGTCATGTTCTTTGTCGGGTAGAAGCTGAACGCGGCCACGTCACCCCAGGCCCCGACCGGTCGGTCATCGAGCGCGGCTCCGTGTGCCTGGGCTGCGTCCTCGATCAGGAGGAGGCCGCGGCGTGAGCACAACTCGGCAAGCTCACGCATCGGTGCCGGGTGCCCGAACAGATGCACCACGAGCACCGCCGTCGTACGGGGGGTGACAGCAGCGGCCACCAGCACCGGATCGAGGCAAAAGGTCTCGGCGTCGATGTCGACAAAAATCGGAACAGCGCCGCACAGCCGGACCGCGTTCGCGGTGGCGGCGAAGGTAAATGACGGCACGATGACTTCATCCCCGGGGCCCACGCCCGCGGCAAGCATCCCCAGGTGCAGGGCTGAGGTCCCGGAGTTGACCGCCACGCAGGACCGGCCGGCGACGAGGGCACCGAACTCATCCTCGAACGCGGCAACCTCGACTCCCTGAGCGAGAAGTCCGGACCGAAGCACGCGATCGACCGCCTCCCGCTCCTCGAGCCCGATCAACGGCGTCGCGACTGGGATCATTGCGTCTGCTCCTCGTCTGCACTGTCCGGGCCGCGCGTTTGCGGCCGGTTGGTGTCAACCGGCCGGACGTTCACCCATTTGGCCCAGCGTTGTCCTCGGCCGCGACCCGGAGAACCTTGAGCCGTGGCGGACGAGCGCGCGAGGTCGAAGATCGGGTCGGATGCTCTACGGTGAAACAGATGAAGATTCTGCACGCACCGGTGGAAGTGGCCGGGCAGGTAGGTCTCGAGGTGGCCGGACTTCGAGCCCTGGGCCATGAAGCAGAGTCCTGGACGCAACGGCATGCCTTCGACTTCCGCCCGGGCCCGGACCGACTGCTGCGCGGAGCAGGGTGGCGGGCACGAGCTCAGGGGCTGACCCTCGTACCGAAGGCCTCGGGTTTCGAGGTCGTGCACTTTCACGGCGGTGCCAGCCTCCTGCCCAAGCGCACCGGCTACGCGGATGTCCGTCTGCTCCGACGCCGACACGTGCGCGTCGTTCAGCACTTTTGCGGTAGCGACGCCCGGTTACCGGACACGGAGCGCGCCCGCAATCCGTGGTACGTGAACAGCTACGGCGAGGACGAGCGGGAAAACCGAGCGCGAATAGCGCGATGGGCCGATCTCACCGACGGCCATGTCATCTTCCAGGACAACTCGTTCGACGCCTTTCTGCGCCCTGCGTTCTCCCACATCCACGTAGTCCCCCTCGCCGTCGATCTGAAGCGGCTTCAGCCGAGGCCGGATCAGCCCCCGCGGAACCTCCCCATGGTGGTCCACGCCCCCAGCAACACCGGCTTCAAGGGGACCGAGGTAGTCCGAGCCGCCATCGAGCGTCTCAACCGGGGGCGACGCCTGTGCGACTACGTCGAGGTCACCGGACGCACGCATGCGGAGACGCTCGATCAGCTCGGCCGAGCCGACGTGGTGATTGACCAAGTTCGGGCCGGTGCGTACGGCACCGTCACGGTGGAAGCCATGGCGCTGGGGAAACCAGTTATCTGCTACATCCTGCCGGAACTCCTGCCGACGTATGGCCATGACTTCCCGGTGGTCTCAGCGGACCCCTCGACCTTGGAGGAGGTGCTCCGCGAACTCATGCGCTCCCACGACGATCGCGCTCTGATCGGCGCTCGGTCCCGCCGCTACGCGGAGCGGGTCCACGATCACCTGAAGGTCGCGGACCTCCTGGTCGATGTCTACGGCCAGCTGCCGTGAACTCGCGCCTGCGCCGGTTGGGTCAGGAGAGCGCCGCGTACGCGTTGGTCCCCGCGTCCACCGCGCTCACCAGCCTCATCCTGATCCCGGTCACCACCCGCAGCTTCAGCCCATCCGAATACGGTGTCCTCGGGCTGCTGCTCTCGCTCACCACACTGCTGTCGATCATGGTTGTCCTGTCACTCGACAGCGCCGCCCAACGCTTCTACCACCTCAGCGACGACGAAGCTTCTCGGCGAGGCATCTTCGCTTCCTGGATCTGGTGCCAGCTCGCCATAGCCCTCGTGCTGTGCGGCGTCCTCGCGGCCGCCGCGGTGCCGCTGTCAAGCGCACTCCTCGGTTCGAGCAGTCACGCCGGGCTGCTGCGGGTCGGCCTGGCAGCCGTGCCGCTGGCATCCTTTGGCACCATCACGATCAACTGGCTTCGCTTTCAGCGCCGGCCAATGGTCACCGTCATATTCGCTCTGGCAATGGCCACCACCACACTGTGCGCCACGCTTTACTTCTTGAACGAGATGCACCTGGGCCTGACCGCTGTCCCGCTCGGCCAGGTCGCAGGGTCGGCCGTGGGCGCAACCCTGGCCTTCCTCATGCTGCCGCGATGGTTCAACCCTCGCCTCGTCAACCTGGCCCGACTTCGAGAGATGCTCCGGTTCGGGCTGCCTTTGATGCCGGCCACAGTCGCGATCTGGGTTGTCAACCTCCTGGACCGATACTTCCTGGAAAGCTTTCACGGCGCCCACCAAGTCGGCCTCTACCAGGCTGCCAACCAACTCGCGGCGGTCGTGGCGATTGCCACGACCGCCTTTCAGCTGGCCTGGGGGCCGTTTGCCTTTGCTCACGCCGCCGATACCGATGCCAAGCGCATCTACTCGCGCGTGATGCTGCTGTTCACCGTGGCTGCCGGCGCCCTGTGCGCGGTCGTCGCCTCGTTGGCACCTCAGATCCTCTCGTTGGTCGCGACCCCGACGTATGCCGGGGGTGCACGGGCTGTGCCCTGGCTCACCTTCTCGTTCGTCTCGGTCGGGCTGATGTACATCGCCGCCGTCGGGCCGTCCATCGTCGGCCGAACCGGACTCATCGCGCAGGCGACGCTGCTCGGCGCCGGGCTCACCATCGTCCTCGACCTGATTCTTGTGCCGCCGTATGCCGCCATGGGGGCCGCGATCGCCACGTTCACCGCGTGGTCAGCCGTCCCGGTCTACCTGTTCCTCCGAGCACATGCCTATTTCCCGGTGAGCTTTCCCTACGCCCGCACTGTGGTCGTGGTCGCGGTGGACCTCGTCGTGAGTGTGCTGGTCCAACAGATCAGCACCGACACAACCGCGAGGACGATAGCCCTCAAGATCGCAGCACTCGGCCTCACTGTTGGGCCGCTTTCGTGGTGGATGACCCGTGATCGCCGGGACCAGCCGGGTATCGGCGGGCCCGCGGGAGTCGACGCCGCCTTGATTCCCGCCAGCCGCGCAGAGGCGACCAGCCGCCGCGCAGTCGTGCGCTGATGTGCGGACTCGCCGGCTGGATCGGCCCGGGTGCCGAGGCTGCGTGGCTCGAGTCCGCGGTTCGTTGCCTGCAGCACCGGGGTCCGGACGACAGCGGCACCTTGATGTGGCCCGAAAGCGGCTCCCCCGTTGTCGGACTGGCACATACCCGGCTGGCCATCCTTGACCTCAGTGTTGCCGGTCATCAGCCCTTCTCGAGCGCGGACGGGCGATTTCACCTCGTGTACAACGGGGAGGTCTACAACTACCTCGAGCTACGCGCGGAGCTTCGCCGGACCGGGGAGGTGTTCCGTACCGAGACCGACACCGAGGTAGTCCTCTCCGCGCTGAGGGCATGGGGCCCAGCGGCCCTGTCCCGGTTTACCGGCATGTTTGCCCTGGCGCTGATCGACACGGCGGCGAGAACGGTTCTGTTCGCCCGTGACATGTTCGGTATCAAGCCGCTCTACCTGGCCACCTCGGGGCAGGCGACCGTGTTTGCCTCGGAGCCGACACCACTGCTCACCGCCCCCGGAGTGTCACGCCGGGCAGACCCGGTCGCCGTCTACGACTTCCTCCGCTTCGGGCTGGTCGATCACGGCACCGCAACCATGTTCTCGGATGTCCGACGCTTTCCGGCTGGCTGCTACGCCGTGGTGCCCTTCGACCGACCGCACGACGTTGAGCCTCGAACCTACGTGCAGGAGCAGCCCACCCATGAGGCCGCCTCCACGGCAGAGCGCATCGACAGACTTCGCGAGCTCCTGCTCGAGAGCACGCGACTCCACCTGCGCAGCGATGTGGCCATCGGCGCAGCCCTGTCCGGCGGCATCGACTCAAGCTGCATCGTCGGGGCCATGCGGGCGGTGGGAGCGCCCGACCTGGAACTGCACACCTTCACCTTCTCCGCGCAAGACCCAGCGATCGACGAGCTCGGGTGGGCGCAGCTGGCGGGGCAAGCGAGCGGCGCCATCTCGCACGTGGTCCGGGCCAGCGGAGCGGACCTGTGCGCGGACCTTGACACACTGATCGTGCACCAGGCTGAGCCGTTTCCCACGTCGAGCATCTACGCGCAGGCGCAGGTATTCCGTGCAGCCAAGGCGATGGGCGTCACCGTGCTTCTCGACGGACAGGGCGGTGACGAGCTGTTCGCCGGATATCGGCCGTTCCTCTGGTCGGCCGTGGCAGAGGATCTTCGGGCGGGGAGAATCGGGCAAGCCAGGGCACAGGTCCGCGTCACCGCTGCGTTGACCGGTACCGGGTCGAGCGCGTCAATGTGGGCCCGCTCCCTCGTAGCCGCCATGCCACGCAGCCTGACGGCATCGCTTGCACGGGGAAGGCGCGGACCGACGTGGATCAACGAGACATGGTTTCGGGGCCGTAGCCCGATGCCCGCCATCCGGCCGGGCCAGGGCCGGGCCAGCTTGCGTGCTGCCATGGACGAAGCGACCCACTTCAGCGTCTTGCCATCCCTGCTTCGGTACGAGGACCGCAACTCCATGGCCTACTCACGCGAGAGCCGGCTTCCGTTCCTCACACCCGCGATGTCGTCGTTCGCCCGGTCCGTTCCGCGCGTCGAGCTGCTGGGGCCGGATGGCAGTGGCAAGTGGCTCCTGCGCGAAGCCATGCGCGGCCTTGTCCCTGACCGGATCTTGGACCGCAAGGACAAGATCGGGTTTGAGACTCCGGAGCGCGCCTGGCTCACCGCGTCCGAGCCGTGGGTCAGAGAACAGCTGCGTCGGGACGTGCCGAAGGTACCCGCCTTGCGCCTTCAGCCGACTCTGTCAGCCGTGGACGCCCTGAGCTCGGGCAACGGCCGTCACGCCGGCGACGTGTGGCGGGCCCTGTGTCTTTCCCGATGGTCAGAACTGTTCGAGGTGTCGTGGACATGAAGGTGCTCACCGTCGTCGGAGCGCGGCCCCAGTTCGTGAAGGCCGCGGCGCTCGGCAAAGCGTTGGCGGGCGCAGGCGTCCGCGAGGTTATGGTCCACACCGGCCAGCACCACGACCCCGCGTTGTCCCAGGTCTTCTTCGATGAGCTCGCGATCGCACCGCCGGCGTACACCCTCGGAATTCACGGCGGCGGTCACGGGCAGATGACCGGCCGCATGCTGGAGGCGCTCGAACCCGTACTGCTTGAAGAAGACCCCGACGCGGTCATCGTGTACGGGGACACCAACTCCACGCTGGCGGGAGGGTTGGCCTCGGCAAAGCTCGACATCCCGGTTGTGCATGTCGAGGCGGGTCTGCGCTCCTTCAACCGCCGGATGCCGGAGGAGACCAACCGGGTTCTCACCGATCATCTGAGCACGCTGCTGCTGACACCCACGACGGCGGCCGTCGCCAATCTCGCAGCGGAGGGCATTACCGAGGGCGTTCATCACGTGGGCGACGTCATGTACGACGTTTCCCTCGGCGCCGCCGACCGAGCAACGAGCGAGTCCACTGTGCTCGACCGGCTCGGCCTTTCTGCCGGCACCTTCAATGTGGCGACCGTGCATCGGGCCGAAAACACGAACGACGAAGCCCAGCTCGCCCGCATCATCGCCTACCTCAGGGAGACGGGATCCCGCGTCGTGCTCCCCCTGCACCCCAGGACAGCGGCTGCCGTCGAAAGGGCTGGGATCTCCCTTGACGGGCTTACCGTCGTTGGGCCGCTGCCCTATCTCGACATGGTCCGGCTGGTGGGCTCCTGCCTGACCGTCTACACAGATTCGGGCGGCCTGCAGAAGGAGGCCTACTTCCTGGGCGTGCCGTGCATCACCTTGCGCACAGAGACCGAGTGGGTCGAAACCATCGAGTGCGGGTGGAACCGACTCTGGACGGTCGCCGACTACCGGCCACGGGTGCCGATCGATGATTACGGCACCGGCAACGCGGCCGCATTGTGCGCGGACATCATTTGTCGCCTGGGCGGGCGCTGACAGCCCTGCGTTGCGCCGCGGTGATACGCCTTCCCTTGGCCCTCATCTTCGGCCGCAGCTCCCACGCGCGCCGCAGCCCCGGCATCGAGTGCCGCTCCCTGAGCACGACGCCAGCGACCACCACCACGTCACGCAGCGGAGCACCGAACCATGCGCCCGGCCGATGACGACCGTGTTTGAAGGCGATCAGGAATCGGTTCTGCACCCCCAGCCGATCCAGGGCGGGCACGCCGCGCGCTCCACCTCTGAGCGCCCTGACATGAAGCGCGGTGGCCGTGGGGACGACGATCTGCCGTACCCCGAGTCGCGAGGCCCGAAGACCCAGCTCGGCATCCTCACGGTAGGCGATGAAGTCTTCATCGAAGAACTCGCCGGTCTGGCTGACGATCAGCTCGTGGACCAATCGCGGCACCCACAGACAGGCGCCGGTGATGCCCTCGACCGGGTACGGTGCGGCGTCGGTTCCGACAAACGGCTCCCCTTGGCGGTCATCGAGGTGACGACCGGTCCAGGTCCAGCGAATTCCGGCGCTGTCTATCCGGTGCTCCGGTGCAAGCGTGACGGGATCGGCGAGGGTCAGCAGCGGTCCGGCGAGCGCCTTGCCGTCGGCAGCCTCCGCCAACCTGGCCACCGTTGACGGCTCGAGGATGACGTCGGGGTTGAGCACCAGCACTGCATCCGAGCCCGCAGCAAAGGACGCGGCCAAGTTGGCGTTGTGAGCTCCCGAAAAGCCCAGGTTGGCGGCGCTGGCCGTGACCCGAAGCACGCTTGCGAGCCATGCGGACAAGGTCGGATCGGTGGCGAGGCGTGCCGCGAAGTCGTCCCCATCGTCATTGACGTGGATCCGTACCTCAACCGGCTGCCGGGCCAGGGCCTCGATCGCCGCCAGCACAGGGCGTAACACGTCCGGCGAGGAGTGATAGAGCACCAAGGAGACGGCCCAGCCCGACCGGATCGGTTCGTCAGCCCGGGTCACGACGGTTGCGGCGCGATCATTCGACCCTGCGCATCATTCCGTCGCGAAGCTCGTAGATCTCGCCGGACTCGGCGCACGACCAGAGCCCCGAGGAGCCGTCGACCAACGGCCTGCCGACACGGCCGACCCACCCGATCTGCCGTGCGGGCACTCCTGCGACACACGCGTGCGGGGGGACGTCACGGGAGACAACCGCACCCGCGGCGATCAACGCCCAGTCGCCGACGGTCACCCCGGCGAGAACCACCGCGTGAGCCCCGACCGACGCACCGACTCCGACCCGGACCCCTTGCGCCGACCAGTCGTCAGCCCGCTTGAGCTCGCCCGACGCAGTCACCGATCGCGGGTAGGTGTCGTTGGTGAGGACAGCGGCGGGACCAATGAAGGCACCGTCGCCAAGGATCGCAGGCTCGTACACGAGCGCGTAGTTCTGAATCTTGACGTGGTCGCCGATGAGAACGCCGGCCCCGACGTAGGCCCCACGTCCGACAACGCATTGGCGCCCTAATACGGCACCCTCGCGAACTTGTGCCAGGTGCCAGATCGAGCAGCCCTCACCGATGACCGCACCCGCGCCAACGTCGGCACTGGCCGCAATCATCGTCTGCTCCGAGCTGTCCACGTTGAGGACGCTACCGTGAGCGTGACCTCCGAGTCCGAACGCCGAGCGGGACTCGCCAGTCAGCGATCTTGCGTCAGTCAGGCGTGGTCGCGTTCCATGAGGGCCTGCGCGACCGTGTGCAACGCCTTGGCGATCGGGTCCTCCGGACGCAGGTCGATCACGCTGGCGTCGGTGAAGCCCAGCCGTACCGTCGAGCGACGCTGAACCGGCGCGGCCGGAGCCGTACGGATGGCCCGCTCGACCAGCTGCTGCGCGGGAGCCGGCACCTGGACGAGGCGCGGCGGCGGCGGCGTGCTCGGCGGCGGAGGCATCGACGGGGGCGTGGAACGCGGAGGCAGCGGCTTGGGCACCACGACGGCGACGGGCTGAGCCGACGGCAGGGCCCTGGCCGCCTCGATCGCCAGCGGGGTTGCGACCTCCTCGGAGATGGCGCCCAGCGGACGGTCGAGTGCCGACAACGGCGAGGACGGGACCGGGGCTACGGTACGAGGGTCCAGCGGCGCGGCACCCCATGTGGCCGGTGCGGCCGCAGCGCCGAAGACGGCGTCCAGCGCGCTGACCGCTGCGGTGTGCAACGGCGACGGCGCCGAACCGGCTGCCGGCGTCGAGGCGATCGCCTCCCACTCACTAGCCCAGTTCGAGACCGGCGGGACAACCGGCGCGGCCACCGGCTGGACCACCGGCGCGACGACCGGTTGGACCACGTGTTCGACGACTGGTTCGACCGGCGCGACCACGGGGGCGACGGCCGTCGCGACCGGCGGCAGCGCCGGGGCCGGCGTCCACCGCGAGGTTGGCTGCGCGACGATGGGTTCGGCAGGCGTCGCCGGCTCCTGAACGGCATCCGTGACGGACGTCGGTGTCAGCGTCCAGCCGGGGTGCACGGCCACGCTGCCGGGCTGGCCGTGCCGGCCCGGTCCGCGCCGCGGGAGCAGTGACATCGCTGATGCCCCTTGCTAGACGTGCGCAGGCTGAGCGTCGGCCTGGTCGTCGAGGGAATCGGCAACGGAGTAGAGCAGCGCGAGCAGCACGGCCTTGACCGACTCGCGGTCGGTCGCGTCGCACGGCAGGACCGGCACGTTGTCCGCGAGCTGCAAGGTCTCCCGGATCTGCGCCTCGGTGCCCGGCTCCATGCCCTCGGCCCGGTTGAGCCCGACGGCGAACGGGACGTGCGCCATCCGCCGGAACGCAGCCAGGATGCCGACCGCCTCCTCGAGCGACTCCATCCGCTGCGCGTCGAGCAGCAGGATGTAGCCGATCATGCCCTCGCCCAGGATCTCCCACATGAAGTCGAACCGGTCCTGGCCGGGGGTGCCGAACAGGTAGAGCACCAGGTCCTTGTCGATGGTGATCCGGCCGAAGTCCATCGCGACGGTCGTCTCGCTCTTGCGAGCCTTCGTCTCGTCGGTGATGTCCTTCTCCGTGGACAGGACGGTGATCTCGCTGATGGTGCGGATCAGGGTGGACTTGCCGGCCGCGAACGGGCCGGTCACCACGATCTTGACGGCTTGACCGCTGGAACGGCGCCTCGGACGCATGCTCATGTCACAACCCCCGCACGCCGGCGATGAGACGCAGCAGCAGACTCTTGTTCACACTCGGATCCCGCTCGATGTAGGGAGACGCCGCAGGCGCCACGGCTGCGGCGGTTGCCGCACTGCCCCCGACGGAGCCCGACGACGACATCGCCGTGACCGTCGAGGAGGGCACGTGCTCCTCCAGGTGGTCGGGAACTCGCCTCGGCAGGAACGGCTCCTGCCGAGCCGGGGTGACGTTGCGGTCCTCGGGACGCAGTGCCGTGGCACCGGCAGGGGACGCTGACACCTCGGACGTTGACGCCTGCTGCTCGACTACCTGCTGGCGGGGAGCCTCGACCTCGGCCACGGTGCCCGAGACTGCCGCAGCCAGCGATGGCGAGCTGACCGGGGCCGAACCCTCGAGCCGGGACAGCACCTGGTGGCGGCGGATGAGTACGGTCGCGGCGTCACCGTCGTCGACGGTGCGCACCGACAGCAGGCCGCGATCGACCATGGCGGCCAGGGCGGAAACGCAGGTGAACTCGCCGCGCCCGGTCAGGGCGATCAGCTCGAATACGCCGCGTCGACCGTCGACCAGGCCCAGCATCGACCACTCGTCGGCGTTGAGCGACCGGTCCTCGGGGGCAACGGCTGAGATCGCCAGCACGGAGTCGGGCGACGGGATCGTACGGGACACGGTCTGCCAGTAGTCGAGCCGGCGACGAGCCTCGCTGACCACGTCGTCCACCGGCAGGGAGACACCCAGGTCATCGGGGTTGGCCTCGTCGACGACGAAGCCGAACTCGCCCTCGGGCCAGCGCAGCAGGTCGAAGACCGAGTCCACCGCCTGCTCGGACAGCGAGGCGTGCAGCGTGCTCTCCTCGACCGCTCCGGCGTCCGACAGTGCCTTGGCCAGGCCGACCGAGGCGTCGCCGGCAGCGCGCTCGACCGCCTGTGACAGCGCGTCGTCGCTGACGTAGCCGGCGCCCACCAACCGCCGGCCGAGAGCTTGGCGCCCCTGGTCGGCACTGGCTCCGGTGACGGCCCCTGCGGCAAAGAACACGACTCCGTGCACGTCACCGCGGCGCAGGTGCAGCGCGCCCGTCTTCTTCGTGAAGCTCAGCAGCTGGAAGATGTCCGGGAGGCTGAAAGCATCGAGCGTTCCCTCGAGTCTCACGCCCGCTCCCTCATCTCAGTCATTCCCGTCATGGCCACGTTCGTGGGTTCCCGCCTGGTGCGCAGATCGCTGTTCAGGACCAGGGAGTGGGCTCACCGGGCGTGTTCGGCGCGTACGAGGTCCAGCCGGCGCCGTTCTGAGCGCCGGAGCCGTTGCCGTTGGTCGCGGGCTCGCCGCCACCCACCGGCGCGTAGGCCGGGGGCTGCGAGGGCTGCTGATAGATCGGGGCGGACGGCTGCTGGTGCTGCGCCATCACGTCGTGCACGTGCTGCTGGGCCTGGGCTGCCTCGGCGGCCCGTGCCTCCTCGGCGTCGTCCTCGCGCAGCACGTTGGCGATCGCGATGGCCGTACGCCGCACCTCGTACAACATCAGCCCGGCCTTGGCCCCGGCAGCGGCGACCGCGACCAGCACGGCCTCGTTGTCGCAGGACACCAGGTAGACGGTGCCGTTCTCGCCCTCGATGTAGACCTGCGACAGCTCGCCGCGGCCCAAGCCTTCGGCGGCACGCTCACCCAGGGAGAGCAGGGCGGCGCTCATGGCGGCGACCCGGTCCTCGTTCATGCCGGCAGGCAGTGCCGACACCATGGGCAGGCCGTCGAAGGACACGACAGCCGCGGCCTCGATCTCGGGGGCCTGGGACATCAGGTCGGCCACGACGCGATCAAGCCGACCGGACCGGCTCACAGGGTCGGACATCTCACACCACTCCTCGTCGCGGCCCTGGCAGTCCTACCAGGAGCCTCCCGAATCCCTTCGGCGGGCCGGGCCGATTGCTTGAACCCCGCGAGCAATGTTCCGGCGGGAAATGTGCAACCAATCCGGGCGGTACGAGGCAGTCCGCGACGGTTCAGGCGTGTTTGGCACGAGCGGCCAGCGCGGCCTCGCCGGCGGAGCGCATCGCCGCGACCGGAGCCGGCGAACCGGTCATCAGCTCGACCGCCTCCACGGCCTGCCCGACGAGCATCGAGAGCCCGCCTACCACCCGCGCCCCGGCAGCCGCGGCCGCGGCAGCCAGCCCGGTCGGCCAAGGTGCGTAGAGCACGTCGATCAACGGCAGGTCGCTGCGCCAGCCGCTGGCAGCCAGGCCATCGGTCGCGCCGGCCGGTGTCGTGGCGATCACGAGGTCGGCCGAGGCGAGCTCCTCGTACGAGGTGGGCCAGCCGGTGACCGAGACGGCGATGTCCAAGGTGGTGGCGAGGGCGACCAGCTCCCCCGCCGCCTCGGGACGGCGTACAGCCAGCACGGTCGCGGTCGACCCGAGCCGGGCCAGTGCGGCGAGGGCTGCCCTGGCCGTGCCGCCTCCGCCCAGCACGACGGGCGAGACCGGCGCCCGCTCCACCCCGAGCTCGCGGAGTGCGAACACGAGACCGCCCACGTCGGTGTTGTGAGCGGTCGTCCGGCCACCGGCCATGATCAACGTGTTGGCGACCCCGACGTGGACGGCAGAGGGTGCCCGTTCGTCGGCCAGCTGGAAGGCCGCGGACTTCAGCGGCATGGTCAGCGACAAGCCGACGAACTCGGGGTCGGCGGCCAGCGACGCCACGAGGGCTGGCAGCCCGGCCTCGTCGCACTCGATCAGGTCGTAGTCCCAGTCCAGCCCCAGCTCGGCGTAGGCGGCCCGGTGCAGCACCGGCGACAACGAGTGGGCGATGGGCGACCCGGCAACAGCGGCGCGGCGGCGCAGCGGACTGCTAATTGATGACGCCGTTGTGCTTCGCCGTCTTCTTGGCGCTGAGGAAGTCCTTGTAGCTGTTCGTGAAGAAGGCATGCCCCAACTTGTCGATCGTCACGAAGTAGATCCAGTTGCCGTCTGCCGGGTTGAGCGCGGCCCGCAGCGCCTTGGCGCCTGGCGAGTCGATCGGCGTCGGCGGCAGGCCCTTGTGGTTGTAGGTGTTGAACGCCGACGGATTCTGCAGGTCGGCGGTGCTCAGGTGACCCTTGCGCTGCGGCAGCACGTAGTTGAGCGTCGAGTCGAGCTGGAGCTCCTTGTGGATGGCCAGCCGGTTGTAGATCACCCGCGCGACCTTGGGGTAGTCGGCCGTGACGCCGGCCTCCTTCTCGATGATCGAGGCGATCTTGAGCACGTCGTACGGCGTGTGGTGCACCTTGTCGACCGAGTCCTGCAGGTCCAGGTAGAAGGCCTCGTCGTTGAAGGCCGCCACCATCTGCTGCATGGCGGCGATCGCGTTGCTGCGCGGGTCGAACTGGTAGGTCAGGGGGTAGAGGAAGCCCTCGAGGTTGGTCGGGTGGGCCCAGGCCGGCAGGTCGATCAGAACCGGGTGCGCTGCGGCCTTGCGCAGATCGGCCCTGGCCATCGTGGTGCCGTTGGCCACCCGGGTGAGGACGTTGGACAACGACGTGCCCTCGGGGATGGTGACCTTGGACTTGTACTTGCTCGAGGGGTCCGCCAGCAGAGCGACAGCCGAGGCTGCTGACATCTTCTGGCGCAGCCGGTAGTAGCCGGGGGCCACCTTGGTGATGGCTCTCTGCTCGGCGAACGCCTTGTCGAACGCACCGGAGCTGCGCACGATCTTGGCCTTGGCCGCAGCGGCGCCCACCTGCTTGGTCGTCATGCGGGACGTGACCACGAGGATCTGGGTGCCGGTGCCCGTCGTCTTGTAGTCGCGGGTCGAGCTGAAGTTGTCGACGATCTGGTCGCGGCCGATCGAGACCAGGTGCAGCAGGCCGGCCAGCAGCGCCAGCGACACCACGAGCGTGATGCCGCGGCGGATCCAGACCTTGCGCGAGCGGCGGAAGTGTGGCGGCTTCGGGGCACCGGCACCACGCTGGGGGAAGAGCCCGAGGTCGAGATCGGTCACGGTCCCTGCCCTCTCGCTCTAGAAGATTTCACCCGGTGGCGTCCCGGTGGCCCGTTCATGATCGAGCGCACTTTGCAGGATCACCACGGCCGCTGCCTGGTCGACTTGCTGTCGGCGCTTGCGGGCGCCAGCCTTAGGTGCCGACGCGATCAGGCCACGGGTGGCCGAGACGGTGGACAACCTCTCGTCCACCAAGCGTACCGGCACGGGTGCCACCAGAGCGGCCACGGCGCGCGCATAGTCACGCGCAGCGACGGCCGCCGGCCCCTCGGTCCCGTTCATCGACCGGGGCAGCCCGATCACCACCTCGACGGCTTCCCGCTCCTCGACCAGCGCTCGTAGCGCCTCGAGGTCCGTGCCGCCCTTGAGGTCGCGGCGCAGCGTCTCGACCGGGCTGGCCAGCATCGCCGACCCGTCGCTGGCCGCGACCCCGACCCGGACGGAACCGACGTCGACCCCGATCCGGACGCCCGGCCGCATCAGCTGCCGGCCTGGCCGACCCGGACTCGTACCGCCTCGAGCGCCGCGTCGACCTTCGTGACGTCGGTGCCGCCGCCCTGCGCCAGGTCGTCCTTGCCGCCGCCGCCGCCGCCGAGCACGCCGGCGCCGACCCGTACCAGATCCCCGGCCTTGATCCCGCGGGAGCGGGCGTCGTCGTTGACCGCAACCACGAGCACCGGACGGTCGCCGGCGACACCGATGATCGCGACCACGCCGGGCCGACCGGCCTCGAACCGGCCGCGCACGTCGAGCGCCAGCTTGCGCACGTCCTCAGCCGAAACGGCACCCACGCCGTGGGCTACGACGGCGACGCCAGCCACGTCGACGGCGTTGCGCGCGAGGTCGGGAGCGGCCTGCAGAACGGCTGCGGCCCTGAGCCGGTCGAGCTCGCGCTCAGCGTCCTTGAGCCGCCCGGTCAGTGCGGCGACCCGTTCCGGGAGCTCGTCCACGCTGTGCAGCTTGAGCGCCTCGCTGACCTGGCTGACCAGGACGTGCTCGCGAGCGAGGTAGCGGAACGCGTCGAGCCCGACGAGCGCGTCGACCCGGCGCACACCGGCACCGATCGAGGACTCGCCCAGCAGCTTGACCAGGCCGAGCTGGGCCGAGGACCCCGCGTGGGTGCCGCCGCAGAGCTCGCGGGCGTAGTCCCCCACCTCGACCACGCGCACCTGGTCGCCGTACTTCTCACCGAACAGCGCCATGGCGCCGATCCGCCGAGCCTCGTCCTGGGTGGTGATGAACGCGCGGACCTCGAGGTCCTCGATCAGGACCGCGTTGACCTCGTCCTCGATGTCGTGCAGGACCGAGGGCACTACGGCGGTCGGCGACGCGAAGTCGAACCGCAGCCGGCCGGGGGCGTTGTACGAGCCGGCCTGGGTCGCGGTCTCGCCCAGAGCCTTGCGCAGCGCCTGGTGCAGCAGGTGGGTGGCCGTGTGCGCACGAGAGATCGAGGCACGACGCGCGACGTCGACCTCGGCCAGCGCCTGGTCGCCGACGACGACCTGACCCTGGCGGACCACCCCGCGGTGCACGACGAGGCCGGGCACGGGCTTCTGAACGTCGAGCACCTCGACCAGGGCACCGCTGGAGAGCCGGATGAAGCCGGCGTCAGCAATCTGACCGCCGGCCTCGGCGTAGAACGGCGTGCGGTCAAGGACCAGCTCGACCTCGTCGCCCTCGGACGCGGCCGGCACACCGACCCCGCCCACCAGCAGCCCCCGTACGGTGGCCTCGCCGGTCACCCCGGTGTAGCCGGTGAACAGCGTGGGCCCAGCGGCGCCGTCCATCAAGTTGCGGTAGGCGGACACGTCGGTGCCGCCGACCTTCTTGTCGTACGCGTCCTGCTTCGCCGCCTTGCGCTGCTCGGCCATCAGCCGGCGGAAGCCCTCCTCGTCGACGGTCAGCCCGGCATCGGCCGCCATCTCCAGGGTGAGGTCGATCGGGAAGCCGAACGTGTCGTGCAGCTCGAACGCCCGCGCGCCGTCGAGCACCGTCGAGCCGTTGGCGGTGGCCTCGCCGGCGGCGATCTCGAACCGCTGGGTGCCACTGCGCAGGGTCTGCGCGAACGACTCCTCCTCGGCCACCACGACGGAAAGGATGCGCTGCGCCTGGTCAGCCAGCTCCGGGTAGGACGGGGTCATCACGTCGAGCGCCTGCTGGACCAGCTCGCGCATGACCGGCCCGTCCGCGCCGAGCAGCCGGGCGTTGCGGATCACCCGGCGCAGCATCCGGCGCAGCACGTAGCCGCGGCCCTCGTTGCTCGGGGTCACCCCGTCGCCCACGATCATCGTGGTCGTCCGGGTGTGGTCAGCGATCACGCGTAGCCGGACGTCCTTGGCGTGGTCGTCGTTGTAGGTGACGCCGGTCAGCCGGCCGGCCAGGTCGAGGATCGGGCGCAGCAGGTCGGTCTCGTAGACGTTGTCGACGCCCTGGAGCAGGACGGCCATCCGCTCGACGCCCATGCCGGTGTCGATGTTCTTGGCCGGCAGCTCGCCGGCGATGTCGAAGTCGACCTTGCTGCGGACCTTGGACAGCTCGTACTGCATGAAGACGAGGTTCCAGACCTCGAGGTAGCGGTCCTCGTCGGCGACCGGGCCACCCTCCTTGCCGTACTCCGGACCGCGGTCGAAGTAGATCTCGGAGCAGGGGCCGCCGGGGCCGGGAACGCCCATGTGCCAGTAGTTGTCGGCCTTGTCGCGGCGCTGCACCCGCTCGGGCGGCAGGCCGACGACGTCGGTCCACAGCCGGTAGGCCTCGTCGTCATCGAGATAGACCGTGGCCCACAGCAGCTCGGGGTCGAAGCCGAAGCCGCCGTCCTCGACGCTGGAGGTCAGCAGCGCCCACGCCATCGGGATCGCGTCGGCCTTGAAGTAGTCGCCGAAGCTGAAGTTGCCGGCCATCTGGAAGAAGGTCAGGTGCCGGGTCGTGGTGCCGACCACGTCGATGTCCGGGGTACGGACACACTTCTGGATGCTCGTCGCCCGTTTCCACGGCGGTGTCTGCTCGAGCAGGAAGTACGGCTTCAGCGGCACCATGCCCGCGGGGACGAGCAGCAGCGTCGGGTCGTCGGAGATCAGGGACGACGATGGCAGGACGGTGTGCCCGCGGTTCTCGAAGAACGCGAGGAAGCGGCGGTTGATCTCAGCGGAGCGCATGACGGACCTAACGAGTCGGGGCTGGTCGAGACGGGGCTACTGCGGTTTCGTGGCGACACCATCTTCGTCCAGGCCGAGCGCGTCGCGCAGTTCGGTTTCGCGCTCGAGCATGCCGAGCTTGACCTCGTCGCCGAACTCGCGGATCGCGTTGGCGAGGTTGTCCATGCCCCCGCGCAGCGTCTCGGCCACCGACGACGGCCGGACGACCTCGATCGTCTGCTGCAGCTTGCGAACGGCGATCACGCCGACGGAGGCCCCGACGGAGATCCAGAACAAGCGGCGCACGGGATCAGCCCTTCTTCTTGGCGGCGCGGGCCGCCTTGTTCGCTGACTTGGCGGCAGCCGCGGACTTGGCGTCGCTGCGCTTGACCTGAATCGTCGTCATCCGGGCACCGAGTGCCTTGCGCACGCCGTAGGAGAACGCGCTGGCCTTGATCGCCGGCCCGCCGAAGGTAGCGGCCACGATCGCGGTGAGCCCGGAGATGTTGTTGGACACCGACTCGACGTTGCTGGTGATCACGTCCACGCGTTCGAACTGATCGTTGACGTGGTCGACAGAGACCGTGACGCCCTGCAAGGTCGGGATCAGCTCGTCAGTGATGCGCCGGACGCTGGTCTGGGTCTCGACGATCACGTCGCCCACCCTGGCCGCGAGCAGGTAAGCCGTCGCCAGCAGCACGATGGTCAGGCCGCTGGCAATGATGATCGCGCTGATCTGCCATCCGGACACGAAACGTGCTCCTTCGCTGGGTCTTCGGTCATTCGTCGGTGGTCACCGTATCGGGCGACCGGCCCCAGCGTCAGTCCGTACGTCCCAGGGCGCGCCTGATCGCGGCGAGGTGCTCGCTGTAGGCGGCCTCCCGGCCGTGGGTGCCGGGCCGGTAGTAGGTCTTGCCGGCGACGACGTCCGGTGCGTACTGCTGGGCGGCGATGCCGGACGGCACGTCGTGGGCGTAGACGTAGGCCTGACCGTGCCCCAGCTTCTTGGAACCGGCGTAGTGCGAGTCCCGAAGATGCGGGGGTACGGTCCCGACGAGACCGGCGCGGACGTCGGCCTGGGCCTCGTTGATGCCGACGTAGACGGCGTTGGACTTGGGCGCGAGCGCCAGTGCGACAACGGCCTGAGCGAGGTTGAGCCGTGCCTCCGGCAGCCCGATCAGGTCGAGCGCCTGGGCTGCGGCGACTGCGGTGAGCAGGGCTGTCGGCTCTGCCATGCCGATGTCTTCCGAGGCAAGGATCACCAGCCGGCGGGCGATGAACCTCGGGTCCTCCCCCGCCTCGAGCATCCGGGCGAGGTAGTGCAGCCCGGCGTCCGGGTCACTGCCGCGGATCGACTTGATGAAGGCGCTGATCACGTCGTAGTGCTGGTCACCGTCGCGGTCGTAGCGCACCGCCGCCCGGTTGACGGCGTCCTCGAGCGTCGCGACGTCGAGCGTCTTGAGTCCGAGGATCACAGCGGAGGCAGCACCGGCCTCGAGGGAGGTCAGAGCCCGCCGGGCGTCGCCACCCGCCAGTCGTACGAGATGGTCGCGGGCCTCGTCGCTGACCTCGATCGCACCGTCGAGCCCACGCGGATCGGTCGCTGCCCTGGTGACCAGGTTGGCGATGTCGTCGTCGGACAGCGGCTCAAGGGTCAGCAGCAACGACCGGGACAGCAGCGGCGAGACGACGGAGAAGAACGGGTTCTCCGTGGTCGCGGCGATCAGCGTGACCCAGCGGTTCTCGACCGCTGGCAGCAGCGCGTCCTGCTGGCCCTTGTTGAACCGGTGCACCTCGTCGATGAAAAGGACGGTCTGCTTGCCGTACATCGACAGCTGGCGCTTGGCGTCCTCGATGACCGCGCGGACGTCCTTGACCCCCGCCGTCACGGCCGAGAGCTCGGTGAAACGACGACCGGTCGCCGACGACACGACGTAGGCCAGCGTCGTCTTGCCCGTACCGGGAGGTCCCCAGAGGATCAGCGACGAAGCGGCACCGCCCTCGACCAGCTGGCGCAACGGTGAACCGGGGCCGAGCAGGTGCTGCTGGCCGACCACCTCGTCGAGGGTGAGCGGGCGCATGCGTACGGCCAACGGCGCTGCGGAGGCCACGCCATCGGTCGTCGCGAACAAGTCGTCCTGGCTCACCCTGCGATCACGGGACGACTCTACGGGGCGGAACCGACCATCACCGGAGCCTCCAGCGCCAACCCGTCCAGGGCAGCCGCGGCACGGGCGCTGGACGTCGCCGACGCTGATCCGGAGACGCCGTACCACTCGGCCTCCAGCACCGCGGCAACCTGCTCCGGATCGGGTGCGCCGAGCCGGAGCAGGAGATCTCGAATGGTCTCGGTGGGTCGCCGGGGACGCTCCTGCTCGACCAGCCGCTCCAGCAACCGGCCGTAGGCCAGACCGGCAGGCGAGGTCAGCGCAGCCGCCTGCTCGGTCTTGATCTCACGATTCCTGCGGCGCCGCAGCACCAGGGCGATCAACCACCCCGTCACCGCGACCAAGAACAAGGCGGCAGCCGTGGTCCGCCGTGCGTCGGCCGTGCCGGTGAGCTGCTTCCACAGCTTCCTCAGCCACGGCGCGAGGGCGTGGGTGCCACTCGAAGCTGCCAGCTGGGAGCCGGCCGTGGGGTCGGAGTTGACCCACCTCTCGCCGGGGTAGCCGACCTGCACCCATGCGTGCGCGTCCTGGTTGCGGTAGATCCGCCAGCCGCCGCCGGACACGCCGCGGCCACCGAAGCCGGTCGCCACCCTGGCCGGGATGCCCAGCGAGCGCAACATCACCGTCTCCGCACTGGCGAACTGCTCGCAGAAGCCGACGTGATCGACGAACAGGAACGCGTCCACCGCATCCCTGCCCACCGCGGGCACCGGCGAGTCGAGCTTGTACTTCTCGTTCGCGCCGAGGTACTTCTCGATCGCGGTGACCTTCGCCGAAGTCGTGGTCGCCGAGGCGGTGACCGTACGGGCGAGGTCGCGTACGCGCTGTGGCAGCTCGGCCGGCAGCTGGACCCAGCGGGGATCGGCAACGGCCGGCCGGAACGCGGTCACGGTCCCGTTGACAGTGCTGTCCGGAGCCCGCCAGGCGACGGTATAGGCGGCGGTCGGGTCCGTACGGTCGAAGAGCGCGAGGCTTCCGGTGCCGAAATCGAACAGCCGTCCCGCCTCCGCATCGACCCCGACGATGGGGCCAGGTGAGTAGATCAGCGGTGGCAGCGCCGAAGCAGCACTGCCAGTGCCGCCCGCGCGGATGACCCGGGACGCCGTGATCCCGGCCCCTGTCGGCAGCCCTGTGCTCAGCGGCAGGTCCCAGAACCGTTGCGTCTGCGGGGCCGCGCTGCCCGTCCGCGTCCAGCCGCTGCCCTGGTAGTCATCGACGTAGCCGCCCTGCCACAGCTCGGGGGTGTTCTCGTCGACCATGAGCACGGACCGCGAGTCCAGAGTGCCGCGCTGGCGCAGGTCGAGACTGCCGTCCGCACCGCCGATGGCGTCGCCCCTGGCTCCGGTGGACGGCACCCGCTGCCCGGCGCCAAAGCCCTGACCGGGGTGCAGCCGCGGCGGTGGCTCAGCCGGGACCAGGAGTGCCACGACAGCGGTCAGCACCAGGAGCCGGACGACCACGGCCGCCGACCAGGGCCGAGATCGTGGCGCCAGGAGGGCGACAGCCGCCTCGGGGTACCGGTCGAGCACCATCAGCTGACGAACGTTGATCCACCCGAACACCAGCGGGAGCAGGCCGGCGACGCACAACGTCATGACGAAGGCGCGGTCGTCAGCCGCCGACAGCACCAGCAGACCGGCAGCAGCTGCCAGCACGCCACTGCGCAGGTCGCGAGAGTTGTACGAGGACAACGCAAACGCCGCCATGGCGAACGGCGCGACCGCCAGCCCGTGCATGGGCCGCGAGGTCGCACCTGCGCCGACGAGCACCGCTGCTCCGCCAAGGGCGAGCAGCAGGAGCAGCGCCTGGTTGGCCGACATCGTCCCGCCATTGCCGGTCGACCAGGTCGGCGCCGGTCCGCGGCTCAGCCACAGGCCCAGACCCAGCAGGGCCGCGGCCAACGCAGCTGCGGCAGGGCCCCCGGCGGGGCTGCCGGCGAGGGCCGCTGCTCCGACGAGCATGGCTGCGCAGATTGTCTGCTTGACCCGCTGGCGAAGGGCGGCGCGTACAGCCGGGCCCGGCTCGGCTACCACGATGTCGTCATCAGGTCGACGACCGCGTCGGCGGGAGCGCCGGCGGCGACGATGGCCGGAGCCAGCTGCGGGTCCGCGCTGAGCACAACTATCAGCCCAGCCGACGCGCGCACCGCATCAGCGACCAAGACCCGGTCGGCCCCGCCTGAAGTCTCCAGTGCCGCCAGCCACTCGTGTACCGACTCGTGCGTGACGGCACCTTCGGTCCCGAGCGCAGGTGCGGCCGCCAGAACCCGAACCGGTACGCCCAGCTCAGCCGCCGCCCCGACCATGCCAGCGGCTCGGCACACCGCTCCCTCCCAGCCGTAACCGACGCCGGCGCTCGCCACCACCAGGGTGAGCGTGCCGGAGGCGAGCTGCTCGCGCTCCATGACCACCGGCGAGCCCAGCCGCGCTGTTGACCTCCAGTGCACCGAGGAGACCGGGTCGCCGGCTGTGAACTTGCGCAGCAGCAGCGGGTCCGCGTTGCCGCGGTGGCCCGTGCCGTACCCGTCATCGCTGGGCCGGGACAGCCGCGCCAACAGCCGCGGGGGCGGACGGTCCGGCCACGGCCGGACAGCGAACAGCCCCGGCGTGTCCGCGGGGACCCCCAACGTCCGGTCGCTGCCGGCCAACCGGTTGTGCAGCCGGACGACGGCGGTGAACGGCTCGGAGCCTCTGCGGCTGCCCAGTGCAAGGGTTTGGGCGACGACGACGCTCTCGCCGCTGCGCAGCTCCGGGACGCTCACCGGCAACAGGTCGAGTCCGCGACTGGTCAGCATCACGGTGGTGACGGGCATCGTCGTTCGGCCCAGGTTCCTGATCCGGAACTGCACCACGACCTGGTCACCCACGTAGCGCACGGGACCCTCGTCCCGCACCGGTGCGATGCCGACGCGGTGCTTGCCGCCGACGTAGCCGGCCAGCGGGGACATCGCGACAGCCGCGCAGAAGACCGCCAGCAGCGGAAGCCGCCCGGACTGCGCGACAACAGCCGCGACCAGCCCGCAAGGCAGCAGCAGCGACGTCACCGACACCCGGGTCATGCGCCAACGGACCGGCAGTGGCTGGCGAGCGGTCACGGCACGGGTACGGGGACGCCTGCCGTCACCTCGGCCACCACCGCGCAGGCGCGGGCGGTGCTCGGCCCGGTTCGCAGCTGCAGCCGGTGCGCCAGCACGCTGATCGACAGCGCCCGCACATCGTCGGGCACCACATGGCTGCGCGCCGACAGCAGCGCACGCGCCTGTGCTACCCGTACCAGCGCCAGGGCCGATCGGGTGCTCGCGCCGAGGGCGACGTCGGGATGGGTGCGGGTGGCCTCGACCAGGCGTACCGCGTAGTCGAGGACAGCGTCCGCGACGTAGATGCTGCGCACCGTCGACCTGAGCCCGGCCAGCCGTTCCGGGTCTGCGACCGGGCTCATCCGCTCGACGGTGGAACCGGCCAGCTGCTCGCGTACGACCCTGCTGGTGGTGCGCGAGTCGAGGCGACCGAGCCCGAGCTGCACCGCGAACCGGTCGAGCTGACCCTCGGGCATCGGGTAGGTGCCGTACTGCTCGTGGGGGTTGCGAGTGGCGATGACCACGAACGGGTCAGGCAGCGGGTGCTGCACGCCGTCGACCGTGATCGTGCACTCCTCCATCGCCTCGAGGAAGCCGGACTGGGTGCGCGCCGGGATCCGGTTGATCTCGTCGACCAGCACCACGTTGCCGAACAGCGGGCCGGGGATGAACTGGAAGCTGCCGAGGTCGGGGCGCCACACCGAGGAGCCGGTGACGTCGGTCGGCAGCAGGTCGGCCGTGCCCTGGATCCGGGTGAACCGCCCTCCCAGCGCCCTCGCGACAGCCTTGGCCAGGGTTGTCTTGCCAGCGCCGGGCAGATCCTCGATGAGGACATGACCGCCGGCGAGAACGGCACAGATCAACGTCTCGACCACCGGCAGGTGTCCGAGCAGGACCCGGTCGACGGCGGAGACCAGCGCACGAGCGGCGGCTGCTGCCGCGTCGACCCCTGTCTGCTGCGGCGGCGGCTCGAGCAGTGGCTGAGCGCTCACGGGTCCCCGTTCGTCGTCTTGGGCGGTGTCGACAGATCCATCGTTGGGTCGGCACCTGCTCACGGCCGCTGAAGCCGCACCGAACGGGAGTGCGGGCTGGCAGGATGGGGAGGCAGACAAAACCATCCGCCGGGGGGCCACCATGTTCGCTGCCGTGGGCCGGTTCTGCTTCCAGCACCGCCGCTGGGTCATGACGACGTGGGCATTGGTGCTCGTCCTCGGGCTGTCCGTCGGCGGCCAGGTCTTCGGCCGGTTGGTCAGCCCCGGCGGCTCCGGCTCGGTGGAGTCGGTCCAGGCGTTCAACCGGCTCAGCGACGCCGCGACCAAGGGCGGCCGGCTGCTTGCGGTCGTCGACGGCCCCCGGCTGAACGACCCCGCAGTCGCGGCGGCGGTGAAGCAGGCGGCCAGAGCCATCCGAGCCAGGCCCGACGTCGCCGACGTCGCGGACGCCTACGAGCAGCCGCTGCCGGCCCTGCGTGCCAAGGACGGCCGGGCCAGCGTGGTCGTGGTGGACGTGATCCGCGACCTGTCCGACGCCGACACGGTCATCGTTGCCGACGCGGTACGGGCCGAGCTGTCCCACGTGCCGGGAGCGACGGTCCTTGTCGGCGGCAACAGTGTCGAGCGGACCGAGACCAACCATCAGGTCAGCGCCGACCTGGAGCACGGCGAGCTGGTCAGTCTCCCGATCGCCTTCCTCGTCCTGATCCTGATCTTCGGCGGTCTTGCTGCCGCCGGGATCCCGCTCAGCGTGGCCTTCGTGAGCATCTCCGGCGCCCTGCTGTTCCTGCTCGGCTTCACCTACCTGTTCGACGTCGACCCCAACGTGGTCAGCGTGGTCACGGTGATGGGCCTCGGCCTGGCCATCGACTACGGGCTGCTGATGACCAGCCGCTACCGCGAGGAGCGCCGCGGTGGGCTCGGCCATGCGGCAGCCCTGGACCGGATGATGGCTACGGCAGGGCGTGCCATCGCGTTCTCGGCCCTGACCGTGGCCGCGGCGCTGTGCGGTCTGTTCGCGTTCGAGGACCCGACCTACCGGTCCATGGGGGCCGGCGGCGTGGCGGTCGTCCTCGTCGCGCTGGCCGCCGCGCTCACCCTGGTGCCGGCGTTGATCTCCGTACGACGTCCCCGGTGGTGGCCGGCGAGCCGGCGGTCGCCGACCGGGTTGCTGGCCAGGACCAGCTCACCCGCGCCAGACGACGGGTTCTTCTCTGCCGTCACCCGCCGTTCGCAGAAGCACCCGGTTGCCGTCGTCGCGGTCCTGGTGGCCGTCCTGGTGACGGTCGCCCTGCCGTTCCTGCACGCCCGGTTCCAGGAGGCAGCGAAGACCTCCGTACCCGCGTCCTTCACGACCCGCCGGGTGGACGCCCTGGTCAACGAGCGGTTCCCCGGCAACCACACCGATCCGATCCGGGTCGTGAGTCAGGTGCCGGCCAACGACCCGCGGGTCGCTGCCTACGCTGCCCGGCTGCGGGCCATGCCCGCCGTCTCCAGCGTTGACATCACCCCGGTGACCGCCGGCCTCACCGTGATCGATGTCTACCCGCACGACACCGGACAGAGCCCCGGTGCACAGCAGCTGATCCACCGGTTGCGCGCCGACCGGCCGCCGTTCCCCAGTCAGGTCACCGGCCTGCTGGCCTTCCTGGTCGACTTCCAGCACCAGATCGCCTCCGGGATGCTGCTGGCTGTCGCCTGGATCGCGCTGGCCACATTCGTGCTGCTGTTCTTGATGACGGGATCGGTGCTCGTACCGATCAAGGCCCTGCTGATGAATGTGCTGTCCCTCGGTGCGTCGTTCGGGGCACTCGTCTGGGTGTTCCAGGAAGGGCACTTCGCTTCCGTCCTGGGCTTCGACCGGGCCGGCGCGATCGAGGTCTGGGTGCCGGTCATCGTGTTCGTCTTCGCGTTCGGGCTGTCGATGGACTACGAGGTGTTCCTGCTCGCCCGGATCAAGGAGCTGCACGACGCCGGATACAACAACGACGACGCGGTTGCCCTGGGGCTACAGCGATCCGGGCGCATCATCACCTCCGCCGCCCTGCTTATCGTCATCGTGTTCGCCGGTTTTGCTGCCGGCCGCATGATCGGGATCAAAGAGCTCGGCCTCGCCATGTCCATCGCCGTCCTGGTGGATGCGACTCTGATCCGATGCCTGTTGGTCCCCGCGACGATGACACTGCTCGGCGAAGCCAACTGGTGGGCGCCTGCGCCGTTGCGCCGGCTGCACAACAGGATCGGCCTGCGCGAGGGTTATCTGCCGTCGACGCAAACCGCACCAGTTAGCGGTATATCGGATGATTTCCGGACAGACCCCCTGACAAATTTCGAAAACTAATCGCGAATTGCCGTCGTTGCCCTTGCGGGGACCCGGGTTGGCCACGATATGGTCCGGCTTGGGCGAAGATTTGGGGGAATCCGATGACGCGCATTCGTACGTTTCGTGCCACGCGCTGGGCAATGCTGATCCTCGTCGCAGCCCTTCTCGGCCTGTGGGTTCCGGGAACGACCGCCAACGCCGTCTCCGTCAGCATTCTGGTCAGCGCCAACGCGAATCGCTCGTCCGCCGTGCCACTGGCCGGGACGACTCGCTCCGGCAACCTCTATATCTTCACGTCCCCGACTTCCGGCGTCGCCAAGGTGACATTCTGGCTGGACGACCCGCAACGAACCGGACTTGCGAAGCAGGTCGAGAGCTGGGCGCCCTTCGACTTCCGCGGTGGCGACACGACTGCCAACCCCTGGGACAGCAGATTTGTGGCGAACGGCACCCACACCATCACCGTAGCTGTCGTGAGCACCACAGCGGTTACCACCGTGGTCACCGCCTCCTTCACGGTTTCAAACGGGACCGTTGCCGGGTACGCGCCGCAGGCCAGCACGTCGAGCAACAGGTCAGCGCCTTTCCCATTGTCGGGCGCCGTCCTCAGCGGCAAGGCCTACATTTTCGTCCCCTCCGTGGTCGGCATCACCAAGGTGAGCTTTTATCTCGACGACAAGGCCCGCGCCCACCCACCTATGCACGTCGAAAGCACGGCGCCCTGGGACTTTGTGAGCACCAGCTCGGTTGCGCTGCCGTGGTCCACGACTTCGGTAGCCAACGGCCAGCACACTCTGTCGGTCGACGTCCTGGCCGGCACCACGGTCACTAAAATCGACACGCCCTTCACCGTGCTCAACGCCGTAGCACCAACACCAACACCCACACCGACGACGGCAGCACCCACCACGACTCCGGCGGGCCCCACGCCGTCGGACAGCCCTCCCCCTGCGTCCGCCACCCCGACCGACAGTCCTCCCCCTGCGTCGGCCACCCCGACGATCAGCCCCAGCCCGGCGCCTCCCGCCCCGTTCGTGACGCACTACACCTACACCCCGATCGCGACGCTGCCGATCGGCACCACTGAGGCCAACTCGACCGTCGTCAACGGCAAGCTCTACCTGTTCGGCGGGTTCGACGTCCGGGTGCCCAGGCTCGACCCAACCACCCGGTCCTGGTTGTACGACCCCGCGACCAACGTCTGGAGCAGCCTGCCCCCGATGCCGGTCGGCGGCATCAGCCACGCCGGCATCGACTCCGACGGCTCGCGCTACATCTACTACGCCGGCGGCTTCGCCCTCGACCCCACCGGACAGGCTCGGCTCCAGGGAACCACCTTGGTCTGGCGCTACGACACGGTGACCGGTCTCTACAGCTCGATGCCTCCGCTGCCGGACCGGCGGGCTGCCGGCGGCCTTTCCTACATCAACGGCACGCTGTACTACTTCGGCGGCGAGATCGACTACCCCGGCCCCAATGAGGGCACCACCTGGAGCCTCGACGTGGCCAACAACGCGACCACGTGGGTCGCCCTGGCAACCATGCCCAACCCGCGCAACCACGTCGGCTGGGCCACCGTCGACGGCCAGATCTACGTCGCCGGCGGCCAGTACGGCGAGAACAGCAACACCGCACAGAGCGAGCTCGACCGCTACGATCCGGCGACCAACACGTGGACCACGTTGGCCCCGATGCCGTTCGCCCGCTCGCACATGCTCGACTCCACCTTCGTCCTCAGTGGGCACGTCGTCGTGGCGACCGGATGGACCACGACAGCAAAGACGGCCGCCGTCACCGCCTACGACCCCGCGACCAACACCTGGCAGGCCATGACCGACGTGCCGAGTGCTCGGACCTCGGCGACCATGCGCGCCATCAGTGGTGGGCGAGTCGTCCTGTGCTGCGGCAGCGCAGGCGGGTCCACCTCGAACGGATGGATCGGCGTACCCGCACCATGACTCACAGCGCTGAGCCCGACGGCTTGTGCGCCTCGATCAGGAACCTGCTGGAGTAGGCAAGGAACGGCCCGGTCCGGCGGATCTGCTCATGCAGGCGCAGCAGCCGCTCGCGATGGGCCTCGACGGTGAAGCCCGGCACCCACCAGATGACCTTGCGCAGGATGTAGATCACGGCGCCGATGTCGAAGAACTCCATCCGCAACCGCTCGGACCGCAGGTCCACCACGTCGAGCCCTGCTGCTGTCGCGTCCCGTCGCGCATCGTCGGGATGCCGGGCCCGGCGGGCAGCCTCGGTGGCCGGACCGCAGAAGAACTCGATCAGCTCGAACGCGCTCTCCGGACCGACCTGCTGGGACAGGTAGGTCCCGCCGGGCTTGAGGACCCTGGCGATCTCCTGCCACGCCACCGTGACCGGGTGCCGGCTGGTGACCAGGTCGAAGGCCTGGCTCGCGAACGGCAGCGGCGGCTCGTCGGCGGCGGCCACGACCACGGCTCCCCGCGGATGCAACAGCGCCGAGGCCCGCGCCACGTTGGCCGGCCAGGACTCGGTGGCGACCATGCACGGCGGCAGTCTCGGCGCCCCCGCGAGCACCTCACCGCCGCCGGTCTGAAGGTCCAGCGCGCTGCCGACCGTCGCCAGCCGGGCGGCCATCAGCTGCTGGTAGTGCCACGACGGCCGTTCCTCGGTGGCCCTGCCGTCCAGCCAGCTGAAGTCCCAACCGTCCACGGGTGCCGTCGCCGCTTCCGCGACGAGCTCGTCGAACGTGCGGTCCATGTGATGGTGCATACCGTACGAGCCGGGCCCAACGCGACCGAAATTCCACCGGCCCCCACCACCACCGACCCCCACTACCACCGCCCCCCACCACCACCGATGATCTAGGGGATTCCGGGCTTATTTCCGACGAATGAGACCCGAATCGCCTAGATCGTTTACGGGGGGCAGGGCTCAGCTCGGCGCGACGAAGTCGATGCCGGCTTCCTTGCGCTGCTCGGCCGTGATCGGCGTCGGTGCGCCGGTCAGCGGGTCGCCACCGGAGGACGCCTTGGGGAAGGCCATCACCTCGCGGATCGAGTCGGTGCCGGCGAGCACCGCCGCCAGCCGATCGAGACCGAACGCGATGCCGCCGTGCGGCGGCGGCCCGAACTGGAACGCCTCGAGCAGGAAGCCGAACTTGGACCGGGCCTCCTCGCGGGACAGCCCGATCGTGTCGAAGACCCGCTGCTGCATCTCGGCGCGATGGATACGGATGGACCCGCCGCCGAGCTCGCTGCCGTTGAGCACCACGTCGTAGGCCCTGGCCAGCGCCGTCGAGGGCTGCTCGTGGAACGTCGCGCCGTCCGCGTCGGCCGGGGCGGTGAACGGGTGGTGCACCGCGGTCCAGCCCTCGTCGTTGTCGCCGGCCGGCTCGAACATCGGGAAGTCGGTCACCCATAGGAACCGCCACTGGTCCTCGGGGATCAGCCCGCGGTCCTTGGCGACGGCGACCCGCAGCGCACCGAGCAGGTCGAGCGCCTCGCGCTCGGGCGCGGCGACAAGGAAGACCAGATCGCCTGGTACGGCGCCACTCTCGGCCGCGAAGGAGGCGATCTCGGTCTCGGAGAAGAACTTCACCAGCGGTGAGCGCAGCGAGCCGTCGGGCTCGACGAGGACGTAGGCAAGGCCCTTGGCGCCGCGGCCCTTGGCCCAGTCGATCCAGCCGTCGAGCTGCTTGCGGGTCAGCTCAGCACCGCCGGGCATCACCACACCACCGACGTGGCCGCCAGCGGCGAGAACGGACTTGAAGACGCCGACCTCGGTCTGCGCGAACAACGCGCGCAGGTCGACCAGCTCCAGGCCGAACCTCAGGTCGGGCCGATCGGAACCGAACCGGCGCAGACATTCGGCGTAGGTCAGCCGCTCGAACGGCCGCGGGATCTCGACGCCACGAACCTCGGACCAGAGGGCGACCAGCAGCTCCTCGGAGAGGGCGTAGATGTCCTCCTCGGTCGGGAAGCTCATCTCCACGTCGAGCTGGGTGAACTCAGGTGTACGGTCCGCGCGGCTGTCCTCGTCGCGGAAGCAGCGCGCGATCTGGTAGTAGCGCTCGAGCCCGGCGACCATCAGCAGCTGCTTGAACAGCTGGGGCGACTGCGGCAGCGCGTACCAGGAACCGGGCTGCAGTCGTACGGGTACCAGGAAGTCGCGAGCACCCTCGGGCGTGGAGCGGGTGAGGTTGGGAGTCTCGATGTCGAGGAAGCCGTGTGCCTCCATGACCCGGCGCATGATCGACGTGACCTGAGCCCTCGTGCGCAGGGCGCGAGCCGGACCGGTGCGGCGCAGGTCGAGGTAGCGATACTGCCAGCGCAGCCTTTCCTCGACGTTGCTGGCGATCTCGTCGCTGCCCTCGACCGGGAACGGCAGCGGAGCCGACTCGGACAGGACGACCAGCTCGTCGGCGATGACCTCGACCTCACCGGTGGCGAGGTTGGGGTTGTCGCTGCCCTCGGGGCGACGGCTGACCGTGCCCACGACCTTGACGCAGTACTCGGCCCGCAGCGAGTGGGCGAGCTCGGCCGGAGCACCCTCGCGGAACACCACCTGGGCAAGACCGCTGGCGTCGCGCAGATCCACGAAGATGACCCCGCCGAGGTCACGGCGGCGAGCCACCCATCCGGTCAGGGTCACCGTCTCGCCGGCCTGGCCTGCGCGCAGGGTCCCGGCGTCATGGGTGCGGATCACGAGTGGTTCTCCTTCAACAGTTTCGAAACCTCAGCAACGACGGTGCTGCTGAGATCGCCCAGCGGTACGGCATTCTGCTCCCCCGAGACCATGTCCTTGACCTGTGCCACGCCGGCCTCGAGGTCCCGCTCGCCGACGATGACGCTGACCAATGCCCCGGACCGGTCGGCACCCTTCATCGCACCCTTGAGCCCCTTGTTCCCGTAGGCGAGATCGGTACGGATGCCGGCGGCGCGCAGGTCACCAGTGAGCTTGACCAGCAAGGCTTTCGCCGCTGCGCCGATGGGCACGCAGAACACGTCGACGCTGCGGGTCTCGCCGACGACCAGGCCTTCCTTGCCGCAGGCGAGCAGAGCACGGTCGGTGCCCAGGCCGTAGCCGATACCCGAAAGTGCTTGCCCACCAAGGGAAGCCATCAGTCCGTCATAGCGCCCACCACCGCCGATGCCGGACTGGGCACCGAGCAGCTCGTGCACGAACTCGAACGTGGTCTTGGTGTAGTAGTCGAGGCCGCGGACCATGCGCGGCGCCTCGCGTCCACGGCACGCCGAGGACCCGCAGGTGCTCACGCACCTCGTCGTAGTGCAGGCGGCAGTCGTCGCAGAGGTGGTCGACCATCAGCGGCGCGTCGACGAGCTGCTTCTGTACGGCGTCGCGCTTGTCGTCGAGCACCCGCAGCGGGTTGATGACAGCGCGCTTGCGGGTGTCCTCGTCGAGGTCGAGCCCCTGCAGGTAACGCAGCAGCAGGTCCCGGTAGGCGGGGCGGCAGTTCTCGTCACCGAGGCTGGTCAGGTCGAGCCGGAACTTCGTCAGCCCGAGCCCCCGGAACGCGGCGTCACCCATCGCGACGACCTCGGCGTCCAGGGCCGGGTCGTCGAGACCCACGGCCTCCACGCCGACCTGCTGCAGCTGGCGGTAGCGGCCGTACTGCGGGCGTTCGGCGCGGAAGAACGGCCCGGCGTACCAGAGCTTGACCGGCAGCGCGCCGCGGTCCATGCCGTGCTCGATGACCGACCGGATCACGCCGGCGGTGCCCTCGGGACGCAGCGAGATGGACCGGTCGCCGGCGTCGGTGAAGGTGTACATCTCCTTGCTCACGACGTCGGTGGACTCGCCGACGCCGCGGACGTAGAGCGCGGTGTCCTCGAACACCGGCAGCTCGATGTAGCCGTAGCCGGCCCGGCGCGCGGGGGCGGCCAGCCCCTCGCGTACAGCGAGGAACTCAGCCGACTCCGGCGGGTAGTACTCCGGGATCCCCTTGGGTGCCTGCAACGTGTTGGCCATCTAGAGCACCGCCGGCTGCAGGTAGGGGTTGGTGGCGCGCTCGCGACCGATGGTGCTGGCGCCTCCGTGCCCCGGCAGGACCAGCGTCTCATCGGCGAGGGTGAGCACCTGGCGCAGGGACGACACCATCGCGTACGGGTCCCCCGTGGGCAGGTCGGTGCGCCCGATCGCCCCGGCGAAGAGCAGGTCGCCGGAGAAGAGCATCGGCGCGTCGTCTGCAGGAGCGCCCGAGGCGGTCCGGAAGGTGACCGAGCCGGCGGTGTGACCGGGGGCGAGGTCGATGGTGAAGGTCAGGCCGGCCAGCTCGAGCACCCCGCCGTCGGTGATCTCGCGTACGTCGTCGGGCTCGGACAGCCGCAGCCCGCCGATCATCGCCCTGGTCTCGCGGGACAGCGCTTTGCCGGGGTCGGTGAGCAGCTCGCGGTCCGCGGACTGGACGTAGGCCGGGATGCCGTGAGCGCCGCAGACCGGGACCACCGACCACATGTGGTCGAGGTGCCCGTGGGTCAGCAGGACGGCGACCGGGGCCAGCCGGTACTCGCGCACGATCTCCTCGACCCCGTCCGCAGCGTCCTCGCCGGGGTCGACAATGACGCACTGCTCACCAGCCGCGGAGGCGACGACGTAGCAGTTGGTCTCGTAAGAGCCCGCGGGAAACGCGGCGACGAGCACGGTCGTCCTTCCTGGCAGGTCGGGTGGCGGGCGTGTGCGAGCCTACCGGCGTGGCCAGGGCGCGGGTAATCCGTTCTTCAGGTTGCTCCCCTACACTCGGCGCCGACCCGGGATCTGTCAGGTGGACCAGGAGGACGCAGTGGCCAGCAAGGACCGAGAGCGCGAGCTCGCCCGCCGACGGCACCAACGGCAGCTCGAGCGCAGGGCTGCCCGCCAGGCGAAGAACAAGCAGCGCATGATCATTGCCTTGGTCGTTGCCGCCGTGATCGCTGTCATCCTCGCCCTGGTCGTCACCACCCAGTTCACCAACGGCAAGGGCAGCTCGACCGGCGCCGGTGCGCAGCCGACCGCAAGTGCGGGCGCCACCACCGCTGCCCCGGCCACGACGGCCGCGGCGGCTGCCACGCCGAGCACGAACCCGTCGCCGACGATCGCCGGCGGGAAGCCGCTCGTGTGCACGGCGCCGCCGGCGAAGCCGACCAAGCCGCAGACGTTCGCCAAGGAACCGGCGATGACGATCGACCCCAAGGCGACGTACGTCGCCACGATCACCACCAACTGTGGCGTCATCAAGGCCGAGCTCAACGCCGCCAAGGCGCCGCACACGGTGAACTCCTTCAACTTCCTGGCCGGCAAGAACTACTTCAACGACAGCCCGTGCCACCGCCTCACCACCGGCGGCCTCAACGTGCTCCAGTGCGGTGACCCGACCGGCACCGGCAGCGGTGGCCCCGGCTACACGATCCCGGACGAAAACCTGACCGGTGCCACCTACCCGGCGGGCACCATCGCCATGGCCAACACCGGTCAGCCCCACAGCGGCGGGAGCCAGTTCTTCATCAACTACAAGGACAGCCAGCTCCAACCGCAGTACACCCCGTTCGGCAACGTGACCCAGGGCCTCGACATCCTCCAGGCCATCGCTGCCAAGGGCAGCAACAACGCCAACCAGCTGGGCGACGGCGCGCCCAACCAGCCGGTCAGCATCCTGTCCTTCACAGTCGCCAAGTCCTCGTAGCCCCGCTCGGTGCCTCCCTCGTCTATCCTCGTGACCGACGAGGGAGGGCACCGTGGGGGTGGACGTCGGCGAGGCGGTGGCTGAGATCGACGTACGTCCCGGCCGGACGCCGGCGTGGCAGTGGGCCGCGGTAGCCGCAGTGCTCGTGGTGAACGGGATCGGATCCTTCTTCGTCGGTGACTTGGGCACCTTTGTCACGCCGCTGCTCATCTGCGCCGCCCTGTTGCTGGGCGAGCTGCGGCCTCGAGTGCGGACCTCCGGCGACCTGCTGCTGGTGCGTGGACGAGCGCGCACTCAGCGCCTGCGTGCCAGCGACATCCGGGCCATCGCGCCGAGCCGGGAAAGGGCCACGGTAACGATGATCTGGTCGTCGACCCGCCGGCCGGTCCGCACCAGCCTCATCGCGGCAACCATGCCGAAGCGAGCCGCTGGGCATGGCGACCTCGAGTCGCTCGTGGCTTGGTGGGAAGCGAACCGCGGCCCCGCCTGGCAACCGGCTCCCGCGGCGCTGGCGTCCACGGCAGCTGCCGGTGACGGCTGACGTGCGCAGCTCGGTCCGCGCTGATGGCGCCACCGTGCTGACGCCCGGAGCACTCGCCTTCGTCCTGCCCTTCATGGTGCCCGTTGCCTTCGTCGTGGCGGTGTATGCGTCCACCGGCGGGCAGGTCGACGGAGGGTCTCGCAACACGCTGGCGGCCATCACCGCTCTGTTCGCGGCCGAAGCCGTGGTGCTGACGCTGGTGGCGACCCGCCGACGGGTCGTACTCCACGAGGCCACCATCACGGTGCGGGGCGTCCGGCACACGAGAGCTGTTGCTGCGTCGGAGATCCGGTCCATCGTTCAGCGCGGCTTCCCGACCCACCAGCTGGCCTTGCAGACCTTCGGTGCAGCCGAGCTCACCAGTCCACTTCTCACCCGTCGTGAGCTCCCCATGGTCAACGAGTGGTGGCTCGAACACCGCGGGGCGAGCTTGCCGCCGGTTTCTGCGCCGCCACCGCCCGTCGCGCCCGTCGCCTGGTGGGCCTGAACCGCCTGCTCGCGTGCGTGGGTGCGGGAATCCGTCCGATTGCGGAGGGCAGCACGCACTGACGCGCGTCGTCAGGCGTTCTTGCCGCTGGTGACGCGGTAGCCGTCGTAGACACCCTCGACGTTGCGCACCGCGCGCAGCAGGTGACCGAGGTGCTTGGGGTCGGCCATCTCGAAGGTGAACCGGCTCACGGCCACCCGGTCACGCGTCGTGGTGACCGACGCCGACAGGATGTTGACGTGGTGGTCGGACAGCACCCTGGTGACGTCGGACAGCAACCGGGTGCGGTCCAGCGCCTCGACCTGGATCGCCACCAGGAACACCGACCCGGACGACGGCGCCCACTCGACCTCGACCATGCGGTCGGGCGTCTGCGTCAGCGTGTCGACGTTGAGACAGTCGGCCCGGTGTACGGAGACCCCGTGCCCGCGGGTGACGAAGCCGACGATGGAGTCGCCCGGCACCGGCGTACAACATCGGGCCAGCTTGACCCAGACGTCGCTGACGTCCTTGACCACGACACCCGGGTCGCCGGCCGGTCGGGCTCTGGTCGGCTTGGTGGGTACGGCGGTCTCGGCGAGGTCCTCGACCGCGCCTTCGACGCCGCCCATCGACTGCATCAGCCGGTTGATGACGGCCTGGGCGGAGACGTGCCCCTCACCGACGGCGGCGTAGAGCGCGGAGACGTCGGGGTAGCGCAGGTCCTGCGCGAGCGTGGTCAGCGCGTCGCCACCGAGCAGGCGCTGCAGCGGCAGACCCTGCTTGCGCATCGCCCGGCTCAGCCCGTCCTTGCCCTCCTCGATCGCGTCCTCGCGACGCTCCTTGGCGAACCACTGCCGGATCTTGTTCCGGGCCCGCGGGCTCTGCACGAAGCCGAGCCAGTCGCGGGACGGGCCGGCGGTCGTGGACTTCGAGGTGAAGACCTCGATCACGTCGCCGTTCTCGAGCGCTGACTCCAGCGGTACGAGGCGGCCGTTGACCCTGGCGCCGATGCAGCGGTGGCCGACCTCGGTGTGCACGGCGTAGGCGAAGTCGACCGGGGTGGCGTCAGCTGGCAGCGCGATGACGTCGCCCTTGGGCGTGAAGACGAAGACCTCGGAGGCGTGCAGGTCGAAGCGCAGCGACTCGAGGAACTCGTCCGGGTCGGCCGACTCGCGCTGCCACTCGAGCAGCTGGCGCAGCCAGGCCATGTCCTCGCCGCCGTCCTTGTCGCCCTTCTTGCCGCTGGCCGACGGCGCGGGCTGGACCTCGTTCTCCTTGTACTTCCAGTGCGCGGCGACGCCGTACTCGGCCCTGCGGTGCATCGCGTGCGTGCGCAGCTGCATCTCGACCGGCTTGCCCTCGGGGCCGATCACCGTGGTGTGCAGCGACTGGTACATGTTGAACTTGGGCATCGCGATGTAGTCCTTGAACCGGCCGGGGATCGGGGTCCAGGACTCGGAGCCGTGCATGACGCCCAGCGCGGCGTAGCAGTCGCGCACGGACTCGACCAGGATGCGTACGCCGACCAGGTCGTTGATGTCGCTGAAGTCGCGGCCGCGGACGATCATCTTCTGGTAGATCGAGTAGTAGTGCTTCGGCCGACCGGTGACGACAGCCTTGATCTTGGCCGCGCGCAGGTCGGCGGAGACCTGCTCGACCACCTGCGCCAGCAGGGTGTCCCTGGAAGGCGCCCGCTCGGCGACGAGGCGGACGATCTCCTCGTACCGCTTGGGGTAGAGCGTCGCGAAGGACAGGTCCTCGAGCTCCCACTTGAGCGTGTTCATGCCCAGCCGGTGGGCCAGCGGCGCGTAGATCTCGAGCGTCTCGCGGGCCTTGCGCTCCTGCTTCTCCGGCTTGAGGTAGCGCAGCGTGCGCATGTTGTGCAGCCGGTCGGCCAGCTTGATGACCAGCACCCGGATGTCGCGGGCCATCGCAACGACCATCTTGCGGATCGTCTCGGCCTCGGCGGACTCGCCGTAGTTGACCTTGTCGAGCTTGGTCACGCCGTCGACCAGGGACGCGACCTCCTCGCCGAACTCGCGGGTCACGTCGGCCAGGGTCAGGTTGGTGTCCTCGACAGTGTCGTGCAGCAGCGCCGCAACGATGGTCGAGGTGGTCATGCCCAGCTCGGCCAGGATCGTGGCCACGGCGAGCGGATGGGTGATGTACGGGTCGCCACTCTTGCGGAACTGCTCGCGGTGGCTCTCCTCGGCGACCTCGTAGGCTCGCTGGACAATCCGCAGGTCGGCCTTGGGGTGATTGGCCTTCAGCGTTCGGAACAGCGGCTCGAGCACCGGGGGGTTGAGGGTGCGGCTGGTGTTGCCGAGCCTGGCCAGCCGGGAGCGCATCGTACGCGACCCGGTGGGTGCCGGCTCGGGCTCGACGGCGAGGGGCTCGGGCAGGTCGGTGACCCTGGTGCGGTGCGGGCGTACCCGCTCCTTGACCTCGGCCGCGGACTCCATGGCAGCGTCGGTGTCGATCTCGCCGACCTCGGAAACCGTGGTGGCCACGGCGGTGGACGCCGTCGTCCCCGGCACCGGCTCCTGCTTGCCGGTGTCGACGGGTGCAGCCTCCTGGGTCACACGCGGCTCCTGCCGAGGACGAATTCTCTCGTACACCGATACTAACGGCCCTGGCCTGCGGAGATTCCGAGGCTAGACCGTCAGCAGGGCGTCCACGCGCAGATCGTCCAGCCGGGCACGCGCCTTGAGGAACTCGAGCTCGATGAGTACGGCCACGCCCACCACGATCCCGCCGGCCTGGCGGACGAGGTCGACGGCGGCGAGCGCGGTGCCCCCGGTGGCGAGGACGTCGTCGACGAGGAGCACCCGGTCGCCGGGCGAGAACGCGTCCTGCTGGACCTCGAGCGTTGCGGTCCCGTACTCGAGGTCGTAGGTCGAGGCGTAGGTCGCGGTCGGCAGCTTGCCGTGCTTGCGGACCGGCACGAACCCGGCGCCGAGGGTGTAGGCGACCGGCGCGGCCAGGATGAAGCCGCGAGCCTCCATGCCGGCGACCTTGTCCACCCGGCCGCCGGGCGTGTCGTCGCGACCGAACGCTGCGAGGGCGTCGACGGTCGCGGCGAACGCGTCGTGGTCGGCCAGCAGCGGGGCGATGTCCTTGAACAGCACCCCCGGCAGCGGGTAGTCCGGTACGTCGCGCACCTTTGCAGTCAGGAGGGCGGTGAGGTCACCGGCCGACAGGCTCAACGTCGACGCTTGGTGCCCGGCCGGTTGGTGGGCTTTCGCCGTACCGGAGGCCGGGTGGTGCTCGAGGCTGTCGAGCCGGCGACTGCCACCGCCGGGTCGACGGCAGAGTCGTCACCGGTTGCGTCCCCGGCGGCGCCGGCGGCGGCGTCCTTGCCGGCATCGTTGCCGGCATCCTTGCCGGTCGTGGACTTGGCAGCGGCAGCAGTGCTGGTGCCCTCACGCGCGGCCTTGGCGTCGGCGGCCTCGCGCTGCGACACCTTCTTGCGCAAGGCGATCATCGCCGGCTCGCGCTCCTTGAAGTCGCACAGCAGCGGGGTCGCCACGAAGATGGACGAGTAGGCGCCCGTGGCCAGACCGATGAACAGGGCCAGCGACAGGTCCTTGAGCGTGCCGGCCCCGAGCAGACCCACGCCGATGAACAGCAGACCGGCGACCGGGAGCAACGCGATGATCGAGGTGTTGATCGAGCGCACGAGCGTCTGGTCGACGGCCAGGTTGGCAGCCTGGCTGTACGTCGACTTGCTGCCGGCGCCGATGCCGGCCGTGTTCTCGCGCACCTTGTCGAAGACCACGACGGTGTCGTACAGCGAGTAGCCCAGGATGGTCAGCAGGGCCACCACGGTGGACGGGCTGACCTCGAAGCCGACCAGCGAGTAGATGCCGGCGGTGATGATCAGGTCGTGGATCAGGGCGAGGACAGCCGCGATGGCCATCTTCGGCTCGAACCGGATCGACAGGTAGATCACCACCACGAAGATGAAGACGAACAGCGCCTCGATCGCCTTCTTGGTGATCTGGCTGCCCCACGTGGCACCGACCGACGTCAGGCTGAGCACCTTGACGTTGAAGGCCTTCTTCAGCGCGTTCGAGACCTTGTCCTGCTGGCTCTTGCTCGGGTCATCGGGGTTGGTCTGCAGGATCTCGGTGGTGATGCGCAGGTGCTTGGACGAGCCGCTGCCCACCGTCTGGACCACGACCTTGTCCCCGCCCAGCCCCACGCTGGCCATCACGTCTTCGGCCTTCTTGATGTCCGTGTGGCCGGTGATCTCGATCTGGGTGCCGCCCTTGAAGTCGATCGAGGGCTTGATCCCGACGAAGATCAGGCTGAGGATGCTGATCAGCAAGACGACGCACGACAGCGTGTACCACCGCTTGCGACGGCCGACGAAATCGTAAGTGACGTCACCGGTGTAGAGCCGGTGGGCGACGTTGCGCAAACCTCCGCTGGCCATCGTCACGCCTCCTTCGGGGTGGGACGGACGGCCGGGCTGGGGGCGGTACGGGTGGTGCGGGCCGAGCCGAGCCCGGAGAACTTCCCGCCACCGTTGTAGAGCTTGGTCTTGGCCAGCTGGGAGATCAACGGCTTGGTGAAGAAGAAGACCACGAACAGGTCGGTGATCGTCGACAGGCCGAGGGTGAAGGCGAAGCCCTTCACGTTGCCGACGCTGAGCCAGTAGAGGACCGCGGCGGCGAGCAACGACACGGTGTCGGCGGAGATGATCGTCCGCCGGGCGCGCACCCAGGCTCTGTCAGCACCGCTGCGCAGCGTACGACCCTCGCGCACCTCATCTCGAAGTCGTTCGAAGTAGACGACGAACGAGTCCGCGGTGATACCCACCGCCACGATGAAACCGGCGATGCCGGCCAGGGACAGCCGGTAGCCCACGGCGTGGCCGAGCACGATCGTCGAGGCATAGATGATCAGCGTCGACACGCACAGCGAGGCGACGGTGACCAGGCCGAGGCCGCGGTAGTAGAGCAGGGAGTAGAGGACGACGAGGGCGAGGCCGATCGCGCCGGCGATGAGGCCACCACGCAGCTGGTCGGATCCCAGCGTCGGCGAGATGAGCTCGATGGTCTCCAGCTTGAGCGCCACCGGGAGCGAACCGTAGTTGAGGACCTGAGCCAGCTGCTCGGTCTCGGCCTGGGTGAAGTTTCCGGTGATCTGGGCGGTGCCGCCGTCGATGGCACCCTGGATCGCCGGCGCCGACTCGACGATGCCGTCGAGCACGATGGCGACCTCGTTCAGCGGCGGCGTCAACGAGGTGACCGCTGTCGTCAACGTGGCGAAGTGGGCGGTGCCCTTGCTGTTGAAGTTGAGCTGGACGCTGTAGCCGTTGGTCGCGTCGTACTGCGAGGACGCGCTCTTGACCTCCGAGCCGGACATGTAGGCCGGCGCCAGCACGTAGATCTGCTGGCCGCTGCGGTCACACGCTGCCAGTGGCTTCTTCGGGTCGTCGATGCCCTGGGCGTCCGCGACGGCGCTGAGCTTGGCCGGGCTGCAGTCGCCGAGCAGCTCGATCTGCTTCTCGACCTCGGGGGTCAGGCAGGCCTGGGCGTCGGCGGCCGTGGTGTTGATCGAGGAGCAGGTGCCCGCCGGTGCAGCCGAGGCGGCCGGCGTCGGGGTGACAGCCCCAGCAGCTGGCGTGGCGGACGTGCTGGGCGTCGCCGCCGAGGTCGTGGGGGCAGTCGTGGTGGCTGCCGACGAAGTGGCGCCCGCCGCGAGCAGGGCGCCGGAAAGGGCGCGACCGTTGCTGGTCGGGGTCGGCTTCACGACAGCCGGCGACTTGGTGGTCGCCTTGGTGGTGGGCGTGGCGGTTCCGGTCGGCGTGGCCGTACCGGTCGGCTTCGCGGTTCCACTCGGCGTGGCCGTGGGCGTGGGGGTCGTCGTCGCCGCGGGCACGGGCTCGGAGAGGGCCACCTGCCGGAACCGCAGCTGGGCGGTGCGCCCGACCACGTTCTGGAGCTTCTCCTGCGTCGCGCCGGGGACGTCGACCTGGATGTTGCCGCCGCTGACCGACACCTCGGCCTCAGCGACGCCGAGGCTGTTCACCCGGTCGCGAATGATGCTGACGGACTGGTCGAGCTGGGAAGTGGTTGCCTTCTTGCCGTTGGTCTGCGGGTGCAGGATCGCACTCGCGCCACCTTCGAGGTCCAGGCCGAGCTTGGGGGTCCAGCTGCCACCTGCGGCGACGCCGATGTACAGCAACGCGATCACCGCCAGGCACGCGGCGAGCCACCGCCAGGGCTGCGGTGTTCTGGAAGCCACTGAGCTCTCCTTGTTTCGCGCCGCAGGGCGGCGGTTAGACGACCGGACAAATTGCCCGATCTCGGCGTAGCGAGACTAACGAGTGCAGGGGGCGCTTGTTCAGCTTTCGGAAGCGGAGGTCGCCTCGTCGCCCCGCTGCTCTTCGGCCGAGGTCGGCTCTTCCTCAACCTCGTCAGACTCTGTTTCGTCCTCCTCGACGTCCTCAGGGCTGCTGACAACACGGCTGACCGCGCCCTTGGCGAACGTGACGACGACACCGTCGGAGATCTCAAGGTCGACCGTGTCATCGTCTGTCGCGACCACCGTCGCGTGGATGCCAGCGGTGGTGATCACCTGGCTGCCCACGGCGACAGCGCCCTGCATCTCCGCGGTGCGGCGGCGGGCCGTGCGCTGGCTCCGGCGGAACAGCACCACCATCAGCACGATGCTGGCGACGACGATCAGCAGGAAACTTCCGCCACCGCCGGAGTTCTTGGCGGAGGAAGCCGCGAGGATCCACAACGGGTGGGCGGGCACGGTGCAGCCTTTCGACGAGAACTGGTGGTGCCGGGCCGGGGCAGGGCGTACGCGTGGGCGCGGCGGGGCGAGTCTAGGTCAGGAGGCCATGACCGACAAAGCACCCACGCTGACCGTACGCGTGCAGGACATCACGACAACGGTCAACCTGTGAAACCGGTTCCCGTTCGTCAGGCCGGTTCGCCGGGCTGAGCCTCGAACAGGCTCGGGGTGCCGGCGGGACCGAGGCCGCCCACGCCGGTCATCGCGGAGATGGGCGGACGCAGGCCGAGGTGCTCCCACGCCGCAGCGGTGGCGACCCGTCCGCGAGGGGTGCGGGCGAGCATCCCGGTGCGGACCAGGAACGGCTCGCAGACCTCCTCGACGGTCTCCGGCTCCTCTGCCACCGCGACCGCGAGCGTGGACAGGCCCACCGGTCCCCCGCCGAACCTGCGCAGCAGCGCGTCCAGCACGGCCAGGTCGAGCCGGTCGAGGCCGAGCTCGTCGACCTCGTAGACCGCGAGCGCAGCCCTGGCGATGGAACGGTCGAGCACGCCGTCGCCGCGAACCTCGCCGAAGTCGCGGACCCGGCGCAGCAGCCGGTTGGCGATCCGGGGGGTGCCGCGGGAGCGGCCGGCGATCTCGGCGGCGCCGTCGGCACGGAGATCGACGCCGAGCAGCTGGGCGGACCGAACGAGGACCTGCTCGAGCTCCTCGGCCGCGTAGAAGTCGAGGTGGGCGGTGAAGCCGAACCGGTCACGCAGCGGACCGGGCAGCAGCCCCGCGCGGGTCGTCGCCCCGACGAGGGTGAACGGGGCCACGTCGAGCGGGATCGCCGTGGCTCCTGGCCCCTTGCCGACGACCACATCGACCCGGAAGTCCTCCATGGCGACGTAGAGCAGCTCCTCGGCCGGGCGTGCCATGCGGTGGATCTCGTCGAGGAACAGCACCTCGCCCTTGTTGAGGGTCGACATCAGCGCCGCCAGGTCGCCAGCCCGTTCGATCGCCGGGCCGCTGGTGATGCGCAGCGGTGCGCCGAGCTCGGCGGCGATGATCATCGCCATCGTGGTCTTGCCGAGGCCGGGTGGGCCGGACAGCAGGATGTGGTCCGGCGGCGTCCCCCGGCGCATGGCTCCTTCGAGGACCAGGGACAGCTGTTCACGCACGCGGTGCTGCCCGACGAACTCGTCCAGGGTCTTGGGCCGCAGCGCGTTCTCGACCTGGCGTTCGTCGAGGGCGGCATAGGGCGACACCGGGTCGTCCTCGAGGTGGACGGATCCGTCGAGGTGCCCGGTGACGTCGTACGAGTCGTCGGTCATGACCGGCTCAGCGTACGCAAGGCCGCCCGTAGCAGCGCTGTGACATCGACCGTGTCGTCGCTCGTCGTCGCTGGGTCCTTGGCCACCGTCTCGATGGCCTGGTCTGCTTCCCTGGCCGAGTAGCCGAGACCGAGCAGCGCGGCACGCACCTGCGGCTGCCAGTCGGCGACCGGGACCGGCTCGGTGTCCCCCGGCAGCGCGGTCGAGGGGAGCACTCCGAGCGCGAGCACCTTGTCCTTGAGCTCGATGACGATCCGGGCGGCGCCCTTGCGGCCGATGCCGGGAACCCGCACCAGGGCGTCGAGGTCCTCGTAGGCGATGGCCTGCTTGAGCGCGGCCGGACGGAGTACGGCGACGGCGGCCTGGGCGAGCTTGGGGCCGACGCCGGTGGCACTTTGCAGCAGCTCGAAGCAGGCCTTCTCCTCGTCGTCGCCGAAGCCGTAGAGCGTGAGCGCGTCCTCCCTCACCACCAGCGAGGTGGACAGCCGAGTGGCTTGACCGAGCCGCAGCCCGGACAACGTCGCCGGGGTGCAGTGGACCAGTAGCCCGACGCCGCCCACCTCGATGACAGCAGCATCCAGGGTGGTGGACAGGACCTGGCCGGCGACGCTGGCGATCACGGGAGGACCTTGACGGCAGGGGTACGCCGAGCGGCGCCGCCGGACGTGGTGAGCGCTGAGGCGTACTTTGCCTGGGTCCCGCCTCGCCAGACGTGGCAGATGGCCAGCGCGAGTGCATCGGCAGCGTCGGCGGGCTTGGGTGCGGCCTCGAGGCGCAGCAGCCGGGTCACCATGGCGGCGACCTGTGCCTTGTCAGCCCTGCCGTTGCCGGAGACTGCAGCCTTGACCTCGCTCGGCGTGTGCAACACGACCGGAATCCCGTACCTCGCGGCCGACACGATGGCGACCGCTCCAGCCTGGGCTGTGCCCATCACTGTGCGGACGTTGTGCTGGCTGAACACCCGCTCGACGGCAACGGCATCCGGCCGGTAGCGCTCAATCCAGCTCACCAGCCCCCGTTCGAGGGCGATCAACCGGTCCCCGATGTCGTCCGAGGCCGGGGTACGGAAAACGTCGACGGCGACGAGGGTCAGCCGGCCGCCGGGAATCCCGTCCACCACGCCCACACCGAGCCGGGTCAGGCCGGGATCGACACCGAGCACACGCACGCTGGAGCTCCCGCCACTATCCGAACAGATGTTCGGAAGATTACCCGGCGGCAGCGTCTCCATCGCTCACCTGACCTCCTTGCGGCGTGTTGCGAGCGGCCTCGTCCGCGGCCCGCTGAGCCTTGGTCCGGCGTCTGGCCCTGGGCCTGCCCCGCAACCGTTCCCAGTCGGCCGTGAACTTCGGCAGCGGCACGTCAGCCGGTCGAGACACGCCGTACCACCAGTCCCCGTCGTCGTGAACCTGGCGGACGGACAAGTGCGCCGGCCAATGCCGACGGCCAGCGTCGAGCGCATCCTCATGGGGGCGCTCGACGAGTGGCTCTCCCGACTCGTCGAGCACACGTAGGGAACATCCCGCCGCGTTGAGCAGCTCAACCACGACCAGAAAGCCCGGTGCTTGAACCGCGCCGGCTTCGATCCTGGCCACCACCGACCTATCCACCCCGGCACGTTCGGCCAGCTCCCGCTGGGACTTGCCACCGATGTAGCGGGCGGCCCGCAGCAACACGGGCACATCGCGCACCAGCGCGTCCTGAAAGGTCCTGCGATCGCTTGCCCGGCGGCCCCATTGCGTCATGCAGACAAGCCTGCGATTGCGAAGGCGCGATGGAAATCTCTGCACTGCTCATGTGGACGAATCAGAGGTCTGTGGAAAAGACCACTCCCTCAGCAGCCGGGCCAGCCAGTCACCTTGTCAGCGTGTATGACCTGCGGATGACTTGCTGGCACCAAACGCAGCAACTCCTGAGCTGCGGAGAATCTGACGGCGTGACTGCCAGCAGCTGGAGGCCGAAATGACCGCAACTCCTGAGCTGCGGAGAATCTGACGGCGTGACTGCCAGCAGCTGGAGGCCGAGATAGCCGCAACTCCTGAGCTGCTGATGCATTGCGGGCTCAGCTGCCCGCAACTCATACACGCGGCGGGAGGACACCTGGGGCAGGGAGGGGCGTGGCCCCAAAATTTGGGGCCGCCACGCTCGACTGGCCCGGCTTAGCCGACCGCTTCGAGGATCTCGTCGCTGATGTCGAAGTTGGCCCAGACGTTCTGGACGTCGTCGCAGTCCTCGAGGGCGTCGACCAGGCGAAGCACCTTGCGGGCCGCCTCGTCCTCGTCCAGCTGGATCGAAACGCTGGGCAGCCAGGCGGTGTCGGCGTTCTCGACCGCGATCCCAGCGCCGGCCAAGGCATCGCGTACGGACTGCAGGTCGGTGGCCTCGCTGATCACCTCGAAGGTGTCGCCCAGGTCGTTCACCTCGTCGGCACCCGCTTCGAGGACCGCCCCGAGGACGTCGTCCTCGGTCAGCTCACCCTTGGGCACCAGGACAACACCCTTACGGCTGAACAGGTAGGCCACCGAGCCGGGGTCGGCGAGCGATCCGCCGTTGCGGCTCATCGCGGTGCGCACCTCGGAGGCAGCCCGGTTGCGGTTGTCGGTCAGGCACTCCACGAGGATGGCGACGCCGTGCGGACCGTAACCCTCATAGGTAATGGTCTCCCAGTCGGCCCCACCCGCTTCGAGGCCGGCCCCGCGCTTGAGCGCGCGGTCGATGTTGTCGTTGGGCACGGACTGGCCCTTCGCCTTCGCGATGGCGTCGGCCAGCGTGGGGTTGCCGCTGATGTCGCCACCTCCGGTACGCGCGGCGACCTCGATGTTCTTGATCAGCTTGGCGAACAGCTTGCCGCGCTTGGCATCGACCACTGCCTTCTTGTGCTTGGTCGTCGCCCACTTGGAATGGCCGCTCATGAACCCTCCTTCACCAAACTGACGAACAGTCCGTGCACCCGCTGGTCACCCGTCAGCTCCGGGTGAAAGGACGTGGCAAGCAGGTGCCCGTGGCGCACGGCGACGATCCTACCGTCGGCGCGCCCCAGAACTTCCACGTCCGGACCGACCGACTCCACCCACGGTGCCCGGATGAAGACGCCCTGAATCGGCGCCCCGACGATGCCGGTCATCACGATCGGTTCCTCGAACGAGTCGACCTGACGACCGAAGGCGTTGCGGCGTACGCAGATGTCCAGGCCGCCAATCGTCGGCTGCCCGTCGAGGCCGCCCTCGATCCGGTCGGCCAGCAAGATCATGCCCGCGCAGGACCCGTAGACCGGCAGACCGTTGGCGATGGCCTTCTGCAACGGTTCGAGCAGCTCGAAGATCACCGCCAGCTTGCCGATGGTGGTGGACTCACCGCCGGGGATGACGAGGCCGTCGAGATCCGTCAGCTCGCGGGGACGGCGGACCAGGACCGTCCGAGCGCCCGAGGCCTCCAGCGCCTTGACGTGTTCCCTGACGTCGCCCTGCAGGGCGAGGACCCCGATGAGCGGGGCGCTCACCAGCCGCGCTGCGCCAGCCGGTGGTCGACGGGGAGGTCCTCGACGTTGATGCCGACCATCGCCTCCCCCAGCCCGCGGGACACCTTGGCGATCACGTCGGGGTCGTCGAAGAACGTGGTCGCCTTGACGATCGCCTCCGCCCGCTGCTCCGGGTTGCCGGACTTGAAGATGCCGGACCCGACGAACACGCCGTCGGCACCGAGCTGCATCATCATCGCGGCGTCCGCCGGAGTCGCGATGCCACCGGCGGTGAACAGCACCACCGGAAGGCGACCGGCCTCGGCCACCTCCTTGACCAGCTCGTACGGGGCCTGCAGGTCCTTGGCGGCCACGAACAGCTCGTCCTCGGACAACGAGGACAGCCGACGGATCTCGGCCCGGATCGTGCGCATGTGCTTGGTGGCGTTGGACACGTCGCCGGTGCCGGCCTCGCCCTTGGACCGGATCATCGCCGCGCCCTCGGTCAGCCTGCGCAACGCCTCGCCGAGGTTGGTCGCACCACAGACGAAGGGAACCGTGAAGCCCCACTTGTCGATGTGGTGGGCGTAGTCCGCCGGGGTCAGCACCTCGGACTCGTCGACGTAGTCGACGCCCAGCGACTGCAGCACCTGCGCCTCGACGAAGTGGCCGATCCGCGCTTTGGCCATGACCGGGATCGACACCTCGGCCTGAATGCCCTCGATCATGTCGGGGTCACTCATCCGCGAGACGCCGCCCTGGGCCCGGATGTCGGCCGGCACCCGCTCGAGCGCCATCACCGCCACCGCTCCGGCGTCCTCGGCGATCCGGGCCTGGGCTGGCGTGACCACGTCCATGATCACCCCGCCCTTGAGCATCTCGGCCATGCCCCGCTTGACTCGGGCACCACCAATGGAGCGCTCGGCAATCGGGGCCGCTTCAGGACTGGGCGAGCTGGTCACGCTGAACCTCACAGGAAGCCGGATGGGAAGACCCCACCATCGTACGGCGGCGGCCCAAGGACTTTTCGGGCAGGAAACCCGGCGAGGCGCCTAGGAGACCTTGGCCCCCATCGGCACGACGAAGATCCAGGTCTGACCGCCGGCCTTGAGGTTGACGTTGTTGCCCTTGGGGTCGACGTAGCGGGTGGGGCTGGCCAGGTTCGGCCGGGTCCACTTCTCGTGCCACAGCTTGCCGTCGTGCAGCACAAGCGCCGTGCCGTGGCCGACGACGATGCTGTCCGGCGAGTTGTTGCCGAGCACGTCGACGTACTGACCCTTCTGCACGTGCACGAACTGCACGATCAGGTTGGTCGGGCGCACGACCGTGCCGTCAGCGAGTGCCATCGGGGTCGTGCCCTGCACCATCCGGTAGGTCTTCGTCGACGGGTCGTAGGTGGACACCACGTGCGAGTAGTTGTTGAACCACACGTGCAGGGAGCTGAACGCCTTTCCGCCCGGCTGGGCCCCGAACCGGAAGCCCAGGTCCTTCGGGACCGTCTTCTGGGGGTTGGTCGCGTGGGCCACCAACGTGTCGGGCCAGGTGTAGAAGTTGTACGCGACGGTACGACGGCCCTCGGTCACGTAGGCACCCCCGCGCTCCTCCTGGGTGACGGGCGCAACGTTCGCGGCATGCACCTGGCGCATGACGCCGGTGTTGGCGCCCGAGAAGCCGAGCACGACCTTGCCGTACGGGGCCAGGATCTTCAGGTCGGTGGGGCGAGCACTACGCGCCGGGCCGACCTCGAAGTGAGCCGGGTTCTGGAAGATCGCCATGTAGCGCGTGTCGCCACCCTCAACCAGCTCCTGGTAGACGATCGAGGCGCGGCTCAGGCCCTTCTGCAACGGCCGGGCGCTCTCGGAGTTGTCCACCTTGATCACGACGAGCGGAGCCTTGGGTGCGACCGAGCCACCGGTCAACGGATCGGCGCTCGGTCCGGGAGCTGCCTTCTTCTTCTTTTTCTTGACTGGCGCCTTGGTCGTGGTGGGGGCCGCGCTGGGAGCTGGGCTGGAAGGCAGTGCCGAAGCGGATGGTGAGCTGCTGGACGGTGCACCCGCGCTGGTGGCAGCCGGTGCGGCCGCCTTGTGCGAGGCGTGCCCACAGGCGGCAGCAACCAGCGCTGCTGCGGTCAGCACCACGACACGACGGGTTCGTTTCATACGGCCAACGCTCACAAGCAAAAACCTCCAGAACATGACGAAATAGGTCCACTTCGTCACTCAGACACTGACAACGGCGGCCCCGACCATATGTCGGGCGGACCGGGTTTACGGCTCGTTTCACCCGTTTGTTGCGACATCCTTAGCCAACGTCGTGTCATCGATCTCGAAATACGCGGGGGCGCCGGCACGACCGGCAAGTCGAAGCCACCGCACGACACGCCGACGCCTCAGCGCCAGGGTGTGGTCCACCGCCCCGTTGTAGATGTTGCGGGCCAGACCGATCCTCGACGTGGCCGCGGCGAGCTGCCCGAGCAGCTCGCCGACCTGCGGATCCATGCTGTTCGCTGGAGCAGCCGTCAGCCGGTTGACCAATGGCCGGAGCACCCTGGTCAGGTCGTTCTCGGCCCGTTCGCGGTTGTCCTGGTCCGTCCCGCGGGCCAGCCTCGCCGCCCGTAGCACCGGCTCCAGATCAGGTCCCGGTGCCTGTGTACGGGCCAGGTCCGCGAGCTCCTCGGCCAGTGCGGACCGGCGCACCAACGCCGCGTCGAGGGAGGAACGGCCGGCTTCGACCCGCACGTGCTGGCGGTCGAGCCGGCCAGCCGTCCAGGTGACGTACATCGCGATCAACGCCAGCGCGACGAGCACGATCAGGAGGGTCTGCACCCGCAGATGCTAGCCGCGCGACATCAACCGGGAGAGCAAGCCTTCCGACGCCTCGTCCTCGCCCACGGTCGCCAGCTGGCCAGCGGTCACCGTCTCGTAGACCTCCAACACCTGGCGCGCGACCGAGTCCCAGTCGTAGCGCCCGGCGACGACATCCCCGCCGGCCCGAAGCCGTGCCCGCAGCTCGGGCGAGTCGAGGACCCGGTCCAAGGAGGCTGCCAGCGCCGCAGCATTGCCGGTGGCGAACAACTCCCCCGCCGCGCCGCCGTCGAGCACGCGGGTGAACGCATCCAGGTCGCTCGCCACGATCGGCGTCCCGGCAGCAGCGGCCTCGAGCAGGATCACTCCGAAGCTCTCCTGGCCCACGTTGGGCGCCACGTAGACGTCGATCGATCGGAAGAACCGCACCTTGTCCTCGTCGCTGACCATGCCCAGGAAGTCGACCCGCTCGGCCACGGCTGCCGGCACGTCCTCCATGGCGTCGGCAACGTCGCCGGGACCGGCCACGAGCAGGCGCAGGTCGGCCCGCTCGCCGGCCATGCGGGTGAACGCGTCGAGCAGGACGCCGAACCCCTTGCGCGGCTCGTCGAAGCGGCCCAGGAAGCCCAGGGTCGCGCCGTTGGGCAGGTGGCCGGGCAGCGGCGACTCGCCGCGGAAGGCCGTCAGGTCGACCCCGTTCGGGATCAGCACCGCGTCGCCGCCGAAGTGCTCGACCACCGTGCGGCGTGCCGCTGAGGAGACCGCGATCCGGGCGCGGATCTTCTCCATCGCCGGCTGCAGCGTCGGCGTCATCACCTTGAGCACGCGAGACCGTGGGTTGGCAGCGTGGAACGTCGCCACGATCGGCCCGTCGGCGACATAGCAGGCCAGCAGCGACAGGCTCGGCGCCGCGGGCTCGTGGACGTGCAGCACGTCGAACTCCCCGTCGCGCAGCCACTTGTGCACCCTGGCCAGGGACAGCGGCCCGAACGTCAGCCTCGCCACCGAGCCGTTGTAGCGCACCGGAATCGCCCGACCGGCCGCCTCGACGTAGCTGGGCAGCGGCTCGTCGTCATCGGCGGAGGCGAGCACGGAGACCTCGTGCCCCTCGCGGATGAGCGCCTCGGCCAGGTCGCGGATGTGCACCTGGACCCCACCCGGAACGTGCCAGGTGTACGGGCAGACGATGCCGATCCTCATGCGATGGCCCTGTCCACGGCGGCACGCACCGGGTCGAGGTCGGACACCCACTGCCGCTGCAGCATGTGCCAATCCTGCGGAGCCTCCGCGATGGCGGCCGCGAAGACATCGGCCAGGCCCTGGGTCAGCGCCGCCACCCGGTCGCTTCGCCGCCCGGCCGGGAGCAACCACCTCGGGGTGGATGACCAGTGCCCACTCCCGCGCGGTGGGGAACGTCAGCGTGACCGGCAGCAGGGCGGCGTCGGTGGCGAGCGCGAGCGTCGCGGGCCCCGCAGGCATCCGGGCGGTCTCGCTGAAGAAGTCGACCTCGACCCCGCGGTCGGTGAGGTCGCGGTCGGCGAGCAGGCAGATGACGCGCCCGGCGCGCAACCGCTCACGCAGCACCGAGTAGGCCGAGCGGGCACCACCGGTCAACGGCAGCACCTCCATCCCCAGCGACTCCCGGAACGCGACGAAACGGTCGAACAGCTCGGCCGGCTCCAACCGCTCGGCGACCGTGGTGAACGGGATGCCCTGGCCGACCAGCCAGGCACCCGCCTGGTCCCAGTTGCCCATGTGCGGCAGAGCCAGGATCGCGCCACGGCCCTGGGCAAGCGCCCCTTCGAGGTGCTCCATCCCGGTGACCTCGGAGCGCCGGTTGAGGTCGTCCTTCGTCAGCACGGGCAGCCGAAAAAGCTCGTACCAGTAACGAAAGTAGGACCGCATGCCCTGTCGTGACAGCTGCCGCAAACCCACGGGTCCCACGATACGGGCCAGGTTGGCCTCGAGCCGGCGCACCCCTTTCCCGCGCCGCCACCAGCCCACGTCGGCGATCAGGTCGAACAAGGCCCGGCCGACCCGCTCGGGCGCCCAGCGCAGTACGGACCAGCCCAGTCGGTAGGCCGCGAGCACCAGGCGCGCCTTCACGTGGCGATCGCCGCCATGGCCTGCTTGCGGACCTCGACCAGCCGCTGACCAACGGTGAACGCGGTGGCGAACGCGAGGAACCACAGTGCGGAGATCCGCAACCAGTCGGCGTCGAACAGGCCGGAGAACCCGGTGCACACCAGGATGATCACCAGCCGTTCCGAACGCTCGGCGAAGCCCACGTTGCAGGTCAGCCCCAGCCCCTCGGCCCGCGCCTTGATGTAGGAGGTGAGGGACGCGAACACCAGGCAGGCCAGCGCCACCGAGCACAGCATCAGGTTGTGGCCGCGGCCGGCGTAGAACAGGGCGATCCCGCCGAAGACCGCAGCGTCGCCGAAACGGTCCAGCGTCGAGTCCAGGAAGGCACCCCACACCCCCGTACGACCGGTGATCCTGGCCACGGCGCCATCGAGCATGTCCGAGAACACGAACAGGGTGATGACCATCGTGCCCCAGAACCAGACGCCTCTGGGAAAGAAGACCAGCGCGCCGCTCACGACGCCGACGGTCCCGATGACGGTGATGACGTCGGGGCTGACACCGTGTCCGGCCAGCCAGCCGGCGAACGGGTTGATCACCCGAGCCACCGCGGGCCGGACCTTGATGTTGAGCATGCGCCACCCTACCGGCGCGCGCGCCGGGGCCAGGTTTGTCCGGTTGGCCGGGACGGGAGGACAGTCGAGGGAAGCAGCGGCAGCCATTCACGGGAGGTGCTCGCATGAGCGAGAAGCACACGGCGACCGCGGCCCCGGTCGACCAACCGTCCGCCATCCGCAACATCGTCCTGGTCGGTCATACCGGCGCCGGCAAGACCACCCTGGTCGAGGCGTTGCTGCACGCCGCCGGCGCGATCCCGCGGATGGGCCGGATCGAGGACGGCAGCACCGTCAGTGACCACGACGAGGCCGAGATCAGACAGCAGCGCTCGGTGGGGCTGTCGTTGTGCTCGTTCACCTGGTCCGGCGTCAAGATCAACCTGCTCGACACCCCCGGCTACCCCGACTTCGTGGGCGAGCTGCGCGCCGGCCTGCGCGCGGCCGACGGGGCCCTGTTCGTCATCTCGGCGGCGGACGGGTTCGACGGCTCCACGCAGCAGCTGTGGGACGAGTGCGCCGAGGTGGGGATGCCGCGAGCGGTCGTCATCACCCGGCTGGACTCCCCCCGCGCCGACTTCGAGCGCATGGTGACGATCTGCCAGCGGGTGCTCGACAGCGGCAACGACGCGACCAGCTCCTCCCTGATGCCGCTCTACCTGCCGCTGGAGTCCGAGGACGGCCACGTCGGCGGGCTGATCGGCCTGCTCAGCCAGCGCATCTTCGACTACTCCGGCGGCAGCCGGGTCGAGCGCCAGCCCGACGACGAGCACTTCCCGCTGATCGCCGACTCCCGCGACGCCCTGATCGAGGCCATCATCGCCGAGTCCGAGGACGAGACGCTGATGGACCGCTACCTCGCCGGCGAGCAGATCGACACCAAGATCCTCATCGACGACCTCGAGACCGCCATCGCCCGCGGCACCTTCTACCCCGTCCTGGCCACCGCCGTACCCTCACAGACCTCGCCCGACAGTCCCCCGGTCATCGGCATGATCGAGCTGCTCGAGGTGCTCACCAGTGCCTTCCCCTCCCCGCTCGAGCACGAGGTCCCCGCGGTCACCCGCCCGGACGGCCGCCCGCACGACCCGTTGGTCTGCGATCCCGAGGGGCCACTCGTCGCCGAGGTGGTCAAGACCGCGAGCGATCCCTACGTCGGCCGGGTGAGCCTGGTACGGGTCTTCTCCGGCACGTTGCGCCCGGACGCACCCGTCCACGTCTCCGGCCACACCGGACGGCTCGACCAGGGCCACGAGGACCACGACGTCGACGAGAAGGTCGGCCACCTGTCCTCGGCGCTCGGCAAGACCCTGCGCCCGGTCGGCAAGTGCGTCGCCGGCGACATCGTCTCGATCGGCCGGCTGGTGCGGGCCGAGACCGGCGACACGCTCTCGGCCAAGGACGACCCGCTGCTGATCCACGCCTGGGACCTGCCCGAGCCGCTGCTGCCGGTGGCGATCGAGGCGCGCAGCAAGGCCGACAAGAAAGAGGATGCCCGGCTGGCGATCGCGCTGTCCCGGCTGGTGGCGGAGGACCCGACCGTACGGCTGGAGCGCAGCAACGAGACCGGCCAGCTGCTGCTGTGGTGCATGGGCGAGGCGCACGTCGACGTCCTGCTCGAGCGGTTGCGCCAGCGTCACGGCGTCGACCTGGACACCGTCCCGGTACGGGTCCCGTTGCGCGAGACCTTCGGCGCCGAGGCCTCGGGGCACGGTCGCCATGTCAAGCAGTCCGGCGGGCACGGTCAGTTCGCAATCTGTGACCTGACGGTACGGCCGCTGGCCGCCGGTGAGGGCTACCGGTTCGTCGACAAGACCGTCGGCGGCTCCGTACCCCACCAGTTCGTCCCCAGCGTCGACAAGGGCGCCCGGGCCCAGCTCGAGCGGGGGCTCCTCGCCGGCTACCCGGTCGTCGACGTCGAGGTGGTCCTCACCGACGGCAAGTCCCACAGCGTCGACTCCTCGGACATGGCCTTCCAGACCGCTGCCGGGCTCGCCCTCAAGGACGCTGCCGCCCGTGGCGCGCTGGTGCTTCTCGAACCGGTCGCCACGATCTCGGTCCACGTCGGCGACGGCCAGCTCGGGGCCGTCATGACCGACCTTTCCGCCCGTCGCGGCCGGGTTTCCGGCACCGAGCCTGACGGCGACGGCCACACCATCGTGCGGGCCGAGGTCCCCGAGACCGAGCTGTTGCGCTACCCGCTCGAGCTGCGTGCGCTCAGCCAGGGCACCGGCCGGTTCACCCGCACCTACCTGCGGCACGAGCCGGTTCCGGCCGCGCTCGCTGGAGCGCTCCGGCAGAGTTGATCCGCCCCGTCCGACCTGTAATCCTGCACAGATGAGCTCCTTCGTCGGCAGGGCCGGCCCCGCCGTCGCCAGTGGTTGACCTCGCGGAGCTCGGCCTCACCGATGCGGTGACCTGCGCTGCCTCGTTGCGCGCCGCGACGGCCGGTGCCGTTTCCATGGAGGCGGCTGCTTCGGCGGTGGTCGCCAACCTGCGGAACTCCTTCGTCGATCCCGGCACCGGCCAGTCCCAGATCGTGCTGGCCCGGATGTTCAGCACCGAGCGGTTCGCCGATCTGCCGCAGGACCTGCAGCGGGTGGCCGAGGCACAGCTGGGTGCGCCCGGCAGCCCGGAGCTGCGTTGCCTGACCCTGCTCGGCACCGACGGCGACCTCGAGCAGTGGCGCGATCGACGCAAATCCCTTGCGCACCAGGTAATCCCGCTCCCCTCGGCCGACACTGTCCGACAGGCGCCGATGATCTCGGCCCTGGTCAGCGAGCTCGGCCTCGACGTCGACGTCGTCGTCCACGGCTCGACCGCCATCGAGTCCAGCTCCGACTTCGGCGTGTTCGTCGTGGAGAGCGCGTCGGGCAGCCGCCGGATCCCCGACCAGACCTTCGTCGAGGACCACGCCATCGCGTCTGCCATCGGGTTCGGCGCTCAGCTGCCCTCGGGCCACGTCTTCGCGGTGCTGCTGTTCACCAGGGTTCCGGTGAGCCGCCAGACCGCGGAGCTGTTCCGGATCATCGCGGTCAGCGCCAAGCTCGCCATGCTGGAGTTCGCTGGGGCTCCGCTGTTCGAGGGTCAGCCCGTACGCCTCGTCGACGGCGTCGAGATGACCCTGGCCCGGATGGAGGGACTCGAACAGCTGCTCCAGGTGCACGAGAGCACTGCCGCCGACCAGACCGGACGGCTCGAGGAGTCCGTACGACAGCTGCGCACCCGCGACGTCCGCCTGCGCCGCGAGGCCGAGATCATCGAGACCATGCACCGGATCGGTCGCCAGATCAGTGCCCAGCTCGAGCTGGAACCGCTGGTACAGCTGGCAACCGAGGCCGTCGTCGAGGTCACCGGCGCCCAGTTCGGCGCGTTCTTCTACAACGCCGCCGCCGACGGGGACGAGGCCTACCTGCTCTACGCCGTTGCCGGTGCCGACCGCAGCCTGTTCGACCAGTTCCCGATGCCGCGGATCACGGCCGTGTTCGAGCCAACCTTCGCCGGCACCGGCATCGTGCGCTCCGACGACATCGTCGCCGATCCGCGGTACGGGCAGGCTGCGCCGTACTTCGGCATGCCGGCCGGACACCTGCCGGTCCGCAGCTATCTCGCCGTGCCCGTCATCACGCTGGACGGCATCGTGCAGGGTGGCCTGCTTCTTGGCCACGAGGAGACGGGCGTGTTCGACGACCGGGCCGAACGGCTGGCCACCGGCATCGCGGCACAGACCGCGGCCGGGCTGGACAACTCGCGGCTCTACCGGCGCGAACGCGACACCGCGCTGCTGCTGCAACGCCAGCTGCTGCCGCACGAGCTGCCGGAGGTGGCCACCCTCGAGGCCAGCCACCGCTACATTCCCGGCGCTGCCGGCATCGATGTCGGCGGCGACTGGTACGACATCATCACCCTGCCGCAGGGCCGCGCCGCGCTGGTCATCGGCGACGTGATGGGTCGCGGGGTGCGGGCAGCGGCGACGATGGGCCAGCTCCGCACCGCGATCCGGGCGTTCGCCACCCTCGACCTGACCCCCGCCGAGGTCCTGACCCACCTCAACGAGCTGGTGCTGCAGCTGACCGACGAGCAGATCGTGACCTGCGTCTACGCCCTGTTCGACCCGGCGGACGGCAGTCTCGTGCTCGCCAACGCCGGCCACCCGCCGGCCGTCGTCATCGCCACCGACGGCACGGTCGCGACCGTACCCACGGCGCTCGACCCACCGTTGGGCGTCACCGCCACGGTCTACGGCCAGCACCAGATGCACCTCACCTACGGCGACGCCTTGCTGCTCTACACCGACGGACTGGTCGAGAACCGCCAACGTTCGGCGGACGAGGGACTGACCGAGCTGTGCGCCCTGCTCGCGGCGGAGGGCAGCGACCTTGACGCCCCCGAGGTCCTGCTCGACCTGTTGCTGGCCAGGCTGACCAGTGGCGTCGATCACGACGACGACGTGGCGTTGCTCCTGGTCCGTACGACATGAGCGACGGCCCGTACGACGTCGTCGTGGTCGGCGCCGGCCCCAACGGGCTGGCCGCGGGCATCACGATGGCCGCGCGAGGGCTGTCCGTGGTGGTGTACGAGGCGCACGAGACGGTGGGCGGCGGCTGCCGCACAGCGCCGCTGACCGTCCCCGGCTTTGCCCACGACGTCTGTTCCACGGCCCACCCGCTCGCGGCCGCCGGATCGTTCCTGCGCTCACTCGACCTGCCGTCCCGCGGGGTGGTGCTGCGCCATGCCGAGCTGCCGTTCGCTCACCCGCTCGACGGCGGACGTGCTGGGGTCGTCCATCGTTCGGTCGAGCACACCGCACAGGGCCTGGGCTCGGACGGGGCTGCCTACCGCCGGCTGATGGCGCCGCTGGTCGAGCATTGCGACGCCATCGTGGCCGAAGTTTTCGAGGGCGCGTTCCGCCGGGTGCCACGCCAGCCGCTGCCGCTGGCCCGGTTCGGACTCCAAGGTCTGGCGTCGGCCCGCAGCCTGGTGGAGCGGCTGTTCACGACGCCGGAGGCGCGCGGGCTGTTCGGTGGTGCTGCCGCCCACTCGTTCCTGCCGTTGGAGCGACGGCCGACCGCAGCATTCGGGCTGCTGCTCACGATGCTGGCGCACTCCGTGGGCTGGCCGGTCGTCGAGGGCGGCAGCCAGGTGCTCGCCGACGCGATGGCGGACGTGCTCCGGGACCTGGGCGGCGAGATCGTGACCGGGCACCGGGTCGACTCGCTGGCGGAGCTGCCGCCAGCGCGGGCGACCCTGCTCGACGTCACGCCGGCCCAGCTGGTGCGCCTGGCCGGGGCCACGCTGCCGGCGAGCTACCGCCGCAGCTTGCAGGCCTTCCGGTACGGACCCGGGGTGTTCAAGGTCGACTTTGCGCTGTCCGGTCCGGTTCCCTGGGCCAACGAGGACTGCCGCCGGGCCGGCACCGTCCATCTCGGCGGCAGCTTCGACGAGGTGGCGGCCAGCGAGGCCGACGCCTGCGCCGGCCGGATCAACGACAAGCCGTACACCCTGGCCGTACAAGCGGCGGTCGCCGACCCGACCAGGGCACCGGCCGGCCAGCACACGCTGTGGACCTACTGCCACACACCCAACGGTTCGACGGTCGACCGTACCGATGCCATCGAGGCGCAGGTCGAACGCTTCGCGCCGGGCTTCCGCGACCTGGTGGTCGGCCGGGCCACCCGCAACTCGGTGGAGTACGAGGCCTATGACGCCAACTTCGTCGGTGGTGACATCAACGGGGGCGCGCAGAGCATCCGGCAGACCGGGTTTCGTCCGACGCCTCGCTGGAACCCCTACACCACAGCACTTTCCGGCGTCTACCTGTGCTCGGCGTCAACCCCTCCCGGCGGCGGCGTCCACGGCATGTGCGGCTACAACGCAGCTCAGGTGGCCCTGCGCCGGGAGTTCGGACTGAACAGGTCAGCCCTGACGCTGTGACCGCGCACCCGCAGTGTTGGCGCTGAAGTGCGCGTTTTTCGTCACCGCAGCGCCAACACTCCGCCGCATCGGCCGGCGCGCCGATCTTGTCGTTCTTTCACGCCGCGAAGTATCCTGCCGGTACGGGCAATGCCAACAAGCGCTCCCCGTGGGCGTGGGTCTACGTGTCGTGAGAGGTGCCTGGAGTGGCGAGGGCCAGGACCACCAACGTCCGAGACCTACGCAAGAACAACCGATCCCGCGCACTGGTCGAGATGTACATGAACGGCCCGATGACCCGGCAAGAGGTCGGCGATGCGGCCGGTTTCAGCCCCGCCACGGTGAGCAACCTGGTCGGGGACCTGATCGAGCAGGGCGTGATCGTCGAGGTCGGGGTCGAGGACTCCGACGGCGGCCGGCCCCGCACCCTGCTCGCGGTCAACCCGTCCTACGCCTACGTCGTCGGCGTTGACGTCGGCGAGCAGGGCACGCTGGTCGAGCTGTTCGACCTGGCCATGAACGCACTGGCCTCCCACACCATGACGCTGAGCTCGGCCGGCCTCGACCCGGACGAGTCGGTGGACCAGGTGCTCCAGGGTCTCGAGGCGGTCATCAAGGAAGGCGGCATCGGCCAGGACCGGATCCTGGGTGTCGGTGTCGGCGTCCCCGGTCTCGTCGAGCACGGCCGCGACGCCGTGGTGCACGCGCAGACCGTCGGCTGGGACGCCGTACCCCTGGGCCAGATGCTGCGCAAGGGCACCACGCTGCCGCTGCTGGTCGAGAACGGCGCGAAGACGATGGGTCAGGCCGAGAAGTGGTTCGGCGCAGCCCGCCACGTCGACAACGCGGTGATCGTGCTGCTCGGTGCGGGCATCGGCACCAGCATCATCACCGACGGCGAGCTCTACCGCGGCCCATCCAGCAGCGCCGGCGAGTGGGGTCACACGACCATCAACGTCGACGGCAAGCCCTGCCGCTGCGGTGCCTCCGGCTGCCTCGAGGCCTACGTCGGCGCACGGGCCATGGTCACCCGCTACGACGAGCTGCGCCGGCGACCACGGGAGATCGAGGGCACCGACGAGATCGTCGCGCGGCTGCAGGACATCGCCGCCGCAGGTCCAGGGGACCGCTCTGCCACCAAGCTCCTGGCCGAGACCTCCAACTACCTCGGCGCCGGGCTGGCCAACCTGATCAACCTGTTCAACCCCGAGCGGATCGTCATCGGTGGCTGGCTGGGTCAGCTGCTCACCGACCGCCTGCTGCCCGACATCATCGAGGTCGCATCCCGGCACGCGCTCAAGCTGCCGTTCAGCCAGGTCGCCATCGTCCCGGCCGAGCTGGGTACGGACGCGGTTGCCCTCGGCGCCGCCACCCTGCCGATCAGCGAGTTCCTCGTCGCCGGGGCCGTTCCCACCCAGCGCAGCGCCGACCCACGAACCCGGCGAGCCGCCACGGTGCGCAGGGGCTGACCGTCAGGCCGTGCCCGACAGCTCGGCGGCGCGGCGCTGCTGCGGGAATCGGCGCCCGAGTGTGGCCGGCAGGGTCGCGAGTCCCTCGAGCGGCAGGAACACCAGCGCCGCCACGCAGTGCGGCAGGAACACGATGCTGATCATCAGCATCGTCACCAGGTGGAACGCGAAGAAGAGGCAGACCCAGGCGTATCGCAGCCGGTTGCTCACGAACAGGATGCCCGGCGAGAGCAGCTCCATCGTCACGATGCCCCACTGGGTCAGCACCAGCAGCCACGGCAGGTGCAGCAGCGGCGTCGCCAACGGCGTGCCCTTACGCAGGATCGCGGTGACCAAGGTGGCGCTGTTGAGCCAGCCAACCCCTCCGTACCTCCACTTGGCGTACGTGCTGAGGAAGTACGTCGCGACGACGGCCACCTGGATGCAACGCACGGCCCAGCCCGCGGCATCACTGTCCTCGCGGTCGCGCCATCTGGCCCGTCCAACCGTCGGCAGCACGGCGAGCGCGATGAGGAACGCGAACCGGTCGTGGTCCACTTTGCCGTAGGAGAAGGCGATGTCCATCCACTCGAGGTAGAGCAGGGCGACAATCGTGCCCGCCACACGAGGGAGCCGGTTGGTCGCCGCGACCAGCGACGCCAGCAGCAGCGCCACCTCCACGACGTGCACGACGAGCGGCGTCGGCACGGGCAGCGGCAGCACCCGGCCGATCAGCAGCGGGTGGTACAGGTGGTGCGCCAGATCGCCATGACTCGCCACCCACGGCGTGGTGAACAGCACGTCGACCGGGATGAACAGGTAGACGATCGTCCGCAGCCACGCCACCCGCCCGAGCGGCACCGGTGCGAACCAGAAGCGGCTCATGACGCCCGCCAGGCAGCGACGATCCTGGTGGTCTGAGCGCTGAGCGCTGCGTGCTTGAGGTGCTGGTCGAGCCGGACCACCTGCACGCCGACGTAGGGCGCCTCGTCCGGGTGCAGCGCGGCGTGCGCCTTCGCCACCGACTCCAGGGAGGCCGGATCGTTGATGAACCCGTCCATCTCTGCTTCGAGCTCAGCCCTGCGCATGCCGGTACCGCGTTCGTCGACCCGGATCACCTTGCCACCAGGCAGAACGGCCTGCATGTACGACGAGACGACGTCGCCGTTGGGGTCGTTGACGCCGGCGTACATCCGGAACGGGCCGAACGGGAAGTCATCGTCGCTCCCCCGCACGCTGCCGGCGATCAGCAGGACCGCGACCACCGCCGTAGCGATGCCCCGAACGCGCCTCCCCCGCGCGCTCAGCACGGCTAGCCCGCGACCGTCTTGCCGGGCAGCCCGAGTCGCTGCCACGACCCGACCAGCAGCTCGCGGGTCTCGCCGAGCAGCTGAGGCAGCACCTTGGTGTGCCCGATCACCGGCATGAAGTTGGAGTCACCGCCCCAGCGCGGGACTACGTGCTGGTGCAGGTGCGGCGCGATGCCAGCGCCCGCAGCGACGCCGAGATTGAGGCCGACGTTGAAGCCCTGGGCTCCGCTGGTTTCCCGTACTGCCAGCAGGACTGACTTGGTCATCGCTGCGAGCTCTGCGGTCTCGTTGTCATCGAGGTCGGTGTAGTCGGCGACGTGCCGGTAGGGGACGACGAGGACGTGGCCGGCGTTGTAGGGATAGAGATTGAGTACGGCGAACACGTGGTCACCGCGGGCGACAGTCAGCCCCTCGGCGTCGGACATCGACGGGATGCGGCAGAACGGGCACTCGCCAGCGCCCGGCTTGGCGTCGCCGCTGATGTAGGCCATCCGGTGCGGAGTCCACAGCCGCTGCAGGGCATCCGGGACCGCGACACCGTGCTGCGGCACAGTCTCCGGACCGGCGTCGGTCACGGTGCGGTGACCTCTGCAGGAGCCACCTGGGCATTGAGCGCATCGGGCTGGGTCAGCCGCTGCTCGACGACGGCCACGATCTCCTCGACGGCGTCCGCGATCGGCACGCCGTTGTTCTGCACGCCGTTGCGGTAGCGGAAGGACACCGCACCAGCCGCCATGTCGTCGGCACCGGCGATCAGCATGAAGGGCACCTTTTGCTTCTGGGCGTTGCGAATCTTCTTCTGCATGCGCTCGTCGCTGGAGTCGACCTCGACCCGGATCCCCCGCTGGGCAAGCAGAGCAGCGACACCGTTGAGGTAGTCGACGTACTCCTCGCTGACCGGGATGCCGACGACCTGCACCGGCGACAGCCAGGCCGGGAACGCACCTGCGTAGTGCTCGGTCAGCACCGCGAAGAACCGCTCGATCGAGCCGAACAGCGCGCGGTGGATCATCACCGGACGGTGCCGCTCGCTGTCACGAGCCTTGGTACTCGAGCTCGAACCGCTCTGGCAACGTGAAGTCGAGCTGGATCGTCGACAGCTGCCACGTCCGCCCGATCGCGTCCCGCCCCTGCACCGAGATCTTCGGCCCGTAGAACGCGGCCCCGCCGGGATCGGGTACGAGGGTCAGCCCCGACTCGGCAGCAACCTCGGCGAGGGTGTCCGTCGCGATCTCCCAGGCGTCGTCGGAGCCGACGTACTTGTCCGGGTTCTTGGTGGACAGCTCGAGGTAGAAGTCGTCGAGGCCGTAGTCGCGGAGCAGGTCAAGGACGAAGGTCAGCAACGAGCGCAGCTCGTCACGCATGCCCTCGATCGTGGTGAAGATGTGCGCGTCGTCCTGCGTCATGCCGCGCACCCGGGTCAGGCCGTGGATGACACCGGACTTCTCGTAGCGGTAGACCGAGCCGAACTCGAACATCCGCAGCGGCAGCTCGCGGTAGGAACGCCCGCGCGCCTTGTAGATCAGGATGTGCATCGGGCAGTTCATCGGCTTGAGGTAGTAGTCCTGGCCCGGCTTGCGCACCTCGCCGTCGGGGCCGAGCTCGGCGTCGAGGTGCATCGGCGGGAACATGCCGTCGGCGTACCAGTCGAGGTGGCCCGGAGATCTCGTACAGCTTGGCCTTGGTGATGTGCGGCGTGTTGACGAACTCGTAGCCGGCGGCGACGTGCTGGGCCCTGGAGTGGTCCTCCATCACCTTGCGGATGACGCCACCCTTGGGGTGGAACACCGCAAGACCCGAGCCGAGCTCGTCGGGAAAGCTGAACAGGTCGAGCTCGACGCCGAGCTTGCGGTGGTCGCGCTTCTCGGCCTCGGCCAGCATGGCGAGGTGGGCCTTGAGCGCGTCGCGGGACTCCCAGGCGGTGCCGTAGATGCGCTGCAGCTGCGGGTTCTTCTCACTGCCGCGCCAGTAGGCGGCCGCCGAGCGCATGAGGGTGAACGCCGGGATGTGCCGGGTGGTCGGCAGGTGCGGGCCGCGGCACAGGTCGGTCCAGACCCGTTCGCCGTCGGCAGACAGGTTGTCGTACATCGTGAGGGCTGCTCCCCCGCCGACCTCGACGCTCGCCTCGTCGCCTGAGCCACCCTTGAGCCCGATCAGCTCGAGCTTGTACGGCTGACCAGCCAGCTCCACCCTGGCGTCGTCGTCGGAGATGTCGCGGCGAGCGAACCGCTGCCGGGCCTTGACGATCTCCTGCATCCGCTTCTCGACAGCCTTGAGGTCCTCGGGGGTGAACGGGCGCTCGACGCCGAAGTCGTAGTAAAAACCGTTCTCGACCGGCGGCCCGATGCCCAGCAGCGTGTTCGGGAACAGGTCTTGCACGGCCTGCGCCATCACGTGCGCCGTCGAGTGGCGCAGGATCGCCCTGCCGTCGGGGGAGTCGATCAAGATCGGCTCGACCGCGTCGCCGTCGGCAAGCACGTACGCGAGGTCCTTGAGCTCGCCGCCGACCCGCACGGCGACGACCTTGGGCGGGTTGGTGTCCGGCCACAGGTCGCTGCCGGCCGTGCCGGTGGCAACGTTCCGCTCGTCTCCGTCGACGATGATGCGGACCTCGGTCACCAGGTGCCTCCGTTGGGTCGTTCATGGGAGCGCTGAGCAGGTCTCGATGCTATCGGTTGGAGCGAGGGCGGTGAGGCCTAGTAGCCCTGGGCGGCGATCCCGCAGGAGCTGTCGATGACCTTGCCCGCGTCCTGCAACGCCACGGTCGTCGGGACCATGCTCGCCGACTGCTTCGAGGCCGTGACCAGCTGGGTCAGCGACGCCTGAAGGGTGTCCCACTGCGCGCTCTGCTTGCTGGCCTTGCCCGCGTAGCGCGCCGCCTCCGCCAGCTTGGCGGTCAGGGCGGTCGGGCTGAGGCCGCCGCCCTTGGCGCTGGAGTAGAGGTGGCACGCGGCGAGAGCGTTGCCCTGGCCATGGTCCGTGCCGCAGCCGGTAAGTCCGACGACCGCCGCGAGGAGCACGCCGACGGGAGCGGCGCGACGGGCTGACACGGAGCTCACCCTTCCTCTCGCCGGCGGCTGGGGACCGTCCGGTGGGCGTAGCTGGGATTGAACCAGCGACTTCTGCCGTGTGAAGGCAGCGCTCTCCCACTGAGCTATACGCCCGGACCGCCTCGAATCGGCGGTGTTTGCCCGACGAACTCTACACAATCGGCCCTACAACTGCCGGGTTCCCCGGGTCAGGATGAAACAGCTATGACGAGCCACCGCACGCACCGCCGTCCCCGGCATGTCGGCAGTCTCCCGGACGCGTTCGGGACATTCGCCGGACATCCGGCGGAAACCCTCGGGCAGACCGGACCAAACCGGACGGCGCGTCCGCCACGCCGAAACCGCTGCACTTGCAGTCCCGGGCCGCGGGGTCCATCGTGTTAAGGGCACTGCACTCGCACATAGTGATCCGCGGCGAACGTCGTGCGACGATGTCGCATCCCCACCGCCGTATCACGTGTGGAGCGGTCACCGAAGGGGCACTAGATCAGCAACGGCACCACGGTCCATCCGGCATCTCGGACAAAGGCGACATCAGCACTATCGCAGCACCGGCTCAAGGCACCCTTTCAACGCGCACGGAGAGGCCGCAGTGGACATGAGCGCCCGTCCCATCACCGTCTCGGCAGACCTCGATCTGCGCCTGGTCGTGCCCGGCAGCGCCTCGCTGCCGGTCCGCGCAGAGGTGCGTTACGAGCCGAGTGACCCGTACGCGGTGCACATGGCATTCCACACCGGCACCGGTGAGGTCGTCGAGTGGACGTTCGCCCGCCAGCTGCTGACCGATGGCGTGACCCGCCCCACCGGCGAAGGCGACGTCCAGGTCTGGCCGTCGCGCGGCTCCGGTTCGGAGAACACCTTCGCCGGCCAGCAGATCGTCTGCCTGGCGCTGTCCTCGCCGTCGGGACGTGCGCTGTTCGAGATCCCGCTGGGCTCGATGATCGAGTTCCTGACCAAGTCCTACACCGCGGTCCCGACCGGCGGCGAGAGCGACTTCGTCGACGTCGACGTCGAGCTGGCGCTGCTGCTGTGGTCCGGCCCCGACAGCTGACCTCCGGCTGACCGCTGATCGACCTGCCCCGCGCTCAGGGATCGATGTCCTCCGCCGACGCGTCGGCAAACTCCTTGGCGGCCTGCAACGTCAGCGGCCCCGGCGCGCTCGGCAGCACCCTTCCGTTGACGGCCCGGATCGGCTGCACATCGCGCGTCGATGACGACAGGAACGCCTCGTCAGCCTCGGCCAGCGCTCCCAGCGACAGCCGCTCCTCCGTGGCGTCGGTCCACTCGAGCAGCAGCTCGCGGGTGATGCCAGCCAGGCAGCCCGACTCGAGCGGCGGGGTGTAGAGCCGGCCCGCGATCCCGACGAACACGTTGCTGCCAGTGCCCTCGCACAGCTCGCCGCGGGTGTTGCCGAAGATTGCCTCGGAGCCGCCCTCACGGTGCGCCTGCGCCAGCGCTACCACGTTGTCGGCGTACGACGTCGTCTTGGCCCCGGTCGTCGGGGCGTTCTCGTTGCGGGTCCACGGCACGACAACCACGTCTGCGGTTGCCGGCCAGTGCTTGCCGGTGGAGACGGTGAGCAGCACGGTCGGTCCAGCATCGCCACGCTCGGAGCCGTACGGTGCCACGCCTGCCGTGACCGTGATCCGAAGTCGGGCCGGGCCGTCGCCGAGGTTGCCGCTCTCCGCAGCCAGCAGCTCCCCCACGGCCAGCCGCAGGTCGTCGGCGGCAGGCAGCGTCAGGCCGAGCAGGTCCGCGGACCGGGCCAGCCGCTCGAGGTGTCGGGTCAGCGCGAACGGCGCCCCGTCGCGTACAGCCATGGTCTCGAAGACTCCGTCGCCCACGGTCAAACCGTGGTCGGCCACGGACACGCTGGCGCGCCCCGACTCGATCAGCTGACCGTCCAACCAGACCTTCATGCGGGTGACCCTACCGATGCCAGCGACGTCAGCCGGGCAGCCTTGAGCTGTGTCTCGTCCCATTCCTGCTGCGGATCCGACCGCCAGGTGATGCCGGCACCGGTGCCGAAGTGCAGTCGGCCCTGGCGAGCCCAGAAGGTACGGATGCCCACGGCGAGGTCACCGACCCGCCGGTCGGCGTCGACCCAGCCGAGTGCCCCGCAGTAGGGCCCGCGCGGAACCGGCTCCAGCTCGGCGATGACCTCCAGCGCTGTCGACTTGGGCGCGCCGCTGACAGACCCCGGCGGCATGGTGACCGCCAGCAGGTCGGCCCACCCCACTCCCGGACGCAGCCGCCCCTCCACGGTGGACACGAGGTGCGCGAGGCCAGGGTGCGTCTCGACGACACACAGCTCCGGCACCGTGACCGTGCCCGCGCTGGTCGCCCTGGACAAGTCGTTGCGGACCAGGTCGACGATCATGACGTTCTCGGCCCGGTCCTTGTCCGAGAGGTCCGCAGGCGTACGACCGGTGCCCTTGATCGGCCGGCTGCGGACGACATCACCCGTCCGTCGCAAGAAGGTCTCGGGGCTGGCCGTCGCCACCTGCAGGTCGTCGCCGAGGCGGAGAACGCCGGAGTAGGGCGCCGGGTTGCCGGCCGCCAGCACCCCGGCCAGCGCGACGATGTCACCCCGGTACGGTGCGGACATCACCCGGCACAGGTTGACCTGGTAGACGTCGCCAGCGGCGATCTTGGCCCGGATCGCGGCGACGCCGGCGACGTAGGCCGCCTCGTCCAGGCTGCTCCGCCACTGGGTGAGGCCGGGACCGATCCAGCGCGAGGACCGCAGCGAGGACCAGGTCGGGGCGGGCACCACCTCGGCGAACCGGATGCAGGTCACCTCGCCCTCGAACGTGGCCAGCACGGCCCAGAACCCGGACCCGTCCAGCGCCGCCGGGTCCGAGGTCACGTCCAGCACGGTGTGGGCGAGCACGCCGCCCATGACCAGCAGATCGTCGGGGCGCTCGGTCACGGGCGGCCCGGCAGCGGCGGTCGCCTGGCCAGTCCGGCGGCGACTTCGAGGAGGGACAGGGCGGCCAGTCGTACGGTGCGCCCGTCGATGTCCTGGGTCGGGTCGACCTCGACGATCGTGGTGCACACGACCCGAGGGTCGTTCCCCGCGGCGTGGGCAGCCGCCCGTACCGCCGAGGCGCTGACCCCTCCGGGCAACGCCCGACGGCAGCCGGGCACCACCGATGCGTCGGCCACGCCGAGGTCGAGCGAGACGCAGACCGGCCCCTCGGCACCACCGGCGAGGTCGAGCGCGTCGGACATCACGGCGGCCATGCCCCGCTCGGCGACCATCTCCGCCGGGAAGGCCCGCAGGCCCAGCTCGCGGGCCTCGCCGACATAGCTGGCGGACTCGGCCCAGTCCGCCAGGCCGACCTGGATGATCCGGTCAGCGGGAACGCCCAGCTCGAGCAGCCAGCGAGCGGCGCTGGCGCTGGTACGGCCGGGACGCAGGTCGTAGGCCGGGCCGACGAGGACCACACCGGTTCGGCCGATGTTGGCGCCGCACACGCCGTCGACGACCGGCGGCGTGACCGAGGCGTCGCCACCGACCGCGAGCACCAGCCTGGCCGACGACGCCGCGGTGGCCGTGGCCATCCGTACCCGCCACTCCCCCTCCTCGCCGTCGGGGTCTGCCACGTCGCCTCGGTCGAGGACGCGCAGGAAGGCGATGTCCAGCCCCCGGCCCGGCGCGTAGGTGGTCAGGCCGGTGAGGGCGCGGCGCACAGCAGCCGGTGTTGCATGGGCCGACGAGGGTGCGGTCGAGCCGGCGAATCGCGGCACGCCGAGCACCACCAGGTCCTGCTCGCCGGCGGGTGTGGGGGCGGCGAGCCAGTCGGCGGCAGTGGGGCGCCGGGGGTCAGCTGCGCGGGGGTTCCCGCGGTCGTCGATGCTCACTGCGCCATGCTCCCGGGTCGGAGGCCGCAGGGCCCGGAATGCCGTCTGCGTTTGAGGTTTTCCTCGGCCGTCGGGTACAGTCTGAACTCGCTCGACGGCGTTCACGCCAACGGGTAACTCTTTGCGGACGTGGCTCAGTTGGTAGAGCATCACCTTGCCAAGGTGAGGGTCGCGGGTTCGAATCCCGTCGTCCGCTCGGATCGCGCCCCCAAAGGCGCAAGCTTAGGGGCCTACTCGGTCCCATGGCGGGATGGCCGAGTGGCTTAGGCAAGGGCCTGCAAAGCCCTGTACGCGGGTTCGATTCCCGCTCCCGCCTCGGGCGTTTAGCTCAGCGGGAGAGCGCTTCCCTGACACGGAAGAGGTCACAGGTTCAATCCCTGTAACGCCCACCAGACAAAGGGTCCCCTCGGGGGCCCTTTGCCTTTTCCCCCTCCGCTACCTGACAAGCAGCCCCAGCGCCGCCGAGGTGCCGCTCACCAGGCCGGCCCGGCCCACGACGAGGACCCGGAACCTCAGCGCGCCCTTCGTCGACGGCGCGACCGCGAACGAGTATCGGCCCGATGCCGAAACCGTCGTACGAGGACCGTTGACCCACGCCCGGCCGTTCCACAGCTGGCGGATGACGGTGCTGCCCACCGCCACCAAGGAGACCTGCCCGCGCAAGGTGAGCCGGGTGTTGGGCCGGGCAACGGTGTGGTCCAGAGCGACGGTGACCCTCGGTTTGACGTTGACCACGATGCCGGCCGACTTCGGCGCCCAGCCCGCACCGCCGCCCGAAGCGCAGGCTGTAGCTGGTGATCAGACCGGTCGTCAGGGGTACGGCAAAGCTGCCGTTGGCCGAAGTGATCACCGACGTGACAGCCGTGTAGCCGGCGGCCCCCGTCATCCGGGCGAACACCACGATCGGCTGATAGCCCACACCACCGAGACCGTCAGCCCGCATCAGCCGGCCCACCAGGGTGAACCCACGGCCGGTGGTTGCCACGGCCGGTCGGGTGGCCAGGCGCATCGCGACGGGGACGAGCCCGGTCGTCGCCTTGACCACGTTGGACGGCACCGAGGCGGGACTCGTGCCCGCGGCGGAGATGGCCTTGACCGTCGCTGAGTAGCTCAGGGTCGAGTTCAGACCCGGGACCACGACGGACGTCTGCGTTCCGGGCACGGTGGCCGTGGCACCGCCGGGGCTGAGGGTGACCCGGTACGCCTTCAGGGTGCGGCCGCCGTTGTCCGACGGCAGCCACGACACCTTGACCGCGTTGCCGGCGGTCGCGGCCGTCACCGCAACGGGCGCATGCGGTGCGACCGCCGCGAGTACGGACGGGTGCCGGCCGTCGGCGAACGCCGCGAGCTGCCCCGCCGTACCGTTGAAGTGGCTGTTGTCCACCGAGCCGGCCAGGCCGGCAACGGCGGCCGTTGACGTCCACTGCCACATCGTCCAGCGCGACCAGCCGCCGACGAGGGGCGACGTCGGTGCCTTGGCCCCCGCGGTGTAGTCGGCGATCCAGAGCGGGTAGCGGGTGAACGCTGCCGAGTTGAGCAGCGCCGTACGCCAGAAGTAGCGGTAGGTGTAGATCATCGGCACGCGGCCGGTCCTGGCCATCAGCTCGGCGAGGAACGTCTGCCCCCACGTGATCAGGTCGGGCGCTGACAGGCCGCCGCTGACCTCGAAGTCCATGATCGGCGGCAGGTCCCCGGCCTCCTTGACGCTGCCGATGACGCGCGCGTAGTAGTCGGCCTGCGCGACCGCCGTGCTCATGGGCAGCGCGGGACGGGCGAAGTGGTAGGACCCGCGGATGAGCCCGCTCGCCTTCTCGTGGGCGTAGTCGGAGGCGAAGTACGGGTCAACGTAGTTGGTGGCCTCGGTCGCCTTGGAGATCGCGAACGTCTGGCCGCCGTTCCTGACCGCCGGCCAGCTCAGCGGCCCGGCGGCGTGCTGCCAGTGCGAGACGTCCGGTCCGCTCACCCAGGTCGACCCGGCTTGCGCCGGCGTGGCCACGAGCAGGGAGGCGAGCAGGCCGAGCACGACCGCAGCGCTGGAAGTCGTACGCATCCGACAGCGGCTCCGCGAGCCGCAACGACAAGGACATGCACAACCCTTCGGTACGAGCGACCTCCGGGCTGAGTGTCGTTGTCCCCCGGGATGGTGTTACGTGCTCCGCGGCTCGGTTATCCACAGCAGCAGAAACTCCTGCGGACTCCGTACACCTGTCCGGCTAGCGTGCGGGTGCGGGTCGACGGACAGGGGTGGGCGGATGCCGGACGAGCTGACCGTGACGCTGGACGTGAGCACCGGGCCGGTGCAGCTGACGCTCTCGGCGGATCCCGACAGCTCCGTGGCAGAGATGGTCGACGAGGTCGCCCGGCTGCTCGGAGTCACGCTCGACCCCACGTCACTGTGGTGCGACGGGCGGCCACTGCACGGGTCGGCCCGGTGGTCGGCCTGCGGTGTACGGCACGGCTCCGTGATCACAGTCAGCGCTCCCCCGGAGCCTGCGCCTGCGGACAGTCGCCGCGAGCTGCGGGTGGTCGCCGGCCCGGCAGCTGGGTCCGTGCTGCCGCTGCCCGAGGGAGTCACCGTCGTTGGCCGGTCCACGGATTGTCAGCTCACGCTGCACGATGACGAGGTGTCGCGCCGGCACCTGGAGCTGACGGTCTCCGCCGAGACGGTGCGCGTGCGCGACCTGGGCTCCACCAACGGACTCGCCGTTGACGGCCTGGCTGTCTCGGAGGCCAGCGTCGCCGATGGCGCGTTCATCTCGATCGGCGAGTCAGTGCTGACCGTGGCTTCCGGCCGGTCGGATCCGGCTGCGCTGTGCCCCGCGCCGGGGCGCGGCTTGCGCTTCAACCGCCCGCCCCGGCTGCACGCCATGACTCCCGACCCGGTCGAGCTGAGCCGGCCGGTTGCTCCCGTTGCGCCGGATCGTGCGAAGTTGCCGCTCGTCGCACTGCTGGTGCCGGTCGCTCTGGGAGCGGTGTTGTTCGCAACGATGCCCTCGAGCCCGCAGTACCTGCTGCTGATGGCCATGTCGCCGCTGATGGTGGTCGGCAACCTGCTCAGCGAGGGCCGGGGTGGCCGGCGCAAGCATCGGCTCGCCGCGCGCGAGCACGCCGAGGCGCTGGCAGCGTACGAGATCGCCCTGGTCGTCGCGGTGCGGGAGGACGAGCGCACTCGGCGGGCTGAGGCGCCCGACCCGGCGGAGCTGCTGGCACGAGCGACGTTGCCGTCGACCACCCTGTGGCAACGTCGAGCAACGGATCCGGACGTCTGCCTGCTCCGCGTCGGCCTGGCCGATCAACCCGCGGCCGTACGGGTTCGATCCGTGGGTGCCGGGCCCGAGATCGCGCCCACGGCTCGGCTGGTGCCCGCGACTGTCGACCTCGCCAGCGTCGGGGTGCTGGGCGTGGCCGGCGACGGTCACCCAGCGGCGGCCCTGACCCGTTGGCTGGTGGCGCAGGCGTGTGTCCTGATCGCACCGGGCGACCTGCAGGTGGTCGTCCTGACCACGATCGCCCGCGCTGCCGAGTGGGACTGGCTGCGCTGGCTGCCGCACTCCGCCGGCGATGGCGCGCGGTGTCGGGTGCTGCTGGGCACCGACGACACGAGCAGAGCGGCCCGCATCAGTGAGCTGACCCGGCTGACGGACGCGCGTCGTTCCGACCACCGACGTCACCCGAGCGAGCAGCTGCCGCGGGTGCTGCTGGTCGTGGACGGAGCCCGCGAGCTGCGCCAGGCCCCGGGGCTCGCGGCGCTGCTCGAGTCCGGTCCCGCCGCCGGCATTCTGGCTGTATGCCGCGATTCACAGCAGCGGCTGCTGCCGCAGGAGTGCTCGGCGGTTGCCGTCTTTGAGGACGGGTCCGGTACGCGACTGACGCTCACCGGACCGCAGGGTCGCCTGACCGACGTGCTCGCTGACCAGGTCGACCTGGCCGTGGCCGAGCGGGTCGCGCGGGCGATGGCCGCGCTCAACCCGGTGGTGGCGGGATCCGGTGACGACGGCCGGCTGCCGACGGCCGCGCGGCTGATCGACCTGATCGAACCCGGACCGGACTGCGAAGCGATCGCCGCGGCGTGGCAGGCGGGCGGTCCCACGACCGAAGCCGTGATCGGCCTGGGAGCGGAGGGGCCGCTGCTCCTCGACCTGACCGCGGACGGCCCGCACACCCTGATCGCGGGCACCACCGGCGCCGGAAAGAGCGAGCTGCTGCAGACCCTCGTCGTCTCGCTCGCCCTCGCCAACCGGCCGGACGCGCTGAACTTCGTCCTCGTCGACTACAAGGGCGGGGCGGCTTTCCGCGAGTGCGCCCGGCTGCCGCACACGGTCGGTCTCGTCACCGACCTCGACGGCCGGCTCACCGAGAGAGCGCTGACGTCCCTGTCGGCGGAACTGCGCCGGCGTGAGCGGGTCCTGGCGGCGTACGGCGCGAAGGACCTCGAGACGTTGTGGGCGGCGGCGCCTGCTGGCGCTCCCCCGCCGCTGAGCCGGCTCGTCATCGTGATCGACGAGTTCGCGACCCTGGTCGAGGAGCTGCCCGACTTCGTCCGCGGCCTGGTCGGCTTGGCCCAGCGCGGTCGGTCCCTCGGCATCCACCTGGTGCTGGCCACCCAGCGACCGGGCGGCGTCGTCTCCCCCGACATCCGGGCGAACACCAACCTGCGGATCTGTCTGCGGGTAACCCAGTCCACCGAGTCGAGCGACGTGATCGACGCACCGGACGCCGGACAGATAGCGGCCGCAACGCCCGGTCGCGCCTTCGTCCGTACGGGAGCTGGCGAGCTGCGGGCGTTCCAGACAGCCCGCGTCGGTGGTCGGGCAGCACGGACGGCGCCCACTACTGAGGGACCGCGAGTGACGATCGTCCCCACTACCGAGCTCGGGATGCCCCCGCTGTCGGAAGTCACCTCTGCCGCCGCGGACGGACCAACTGACCTCTGCGTCCTCGTCGAGGCGATCACCGCCGCCAGCGAGCGGCTGGGGCTCGCCGCGCCGGCGCGACCCTGGCTCGATCCGCTGCCGGAGCTGCTGACGGTGGATGCGCTGGCCGCTACCCACCCCAGTCGGGGCGAGCTGGTCCTGCCGCTCGGGCTGATCGACGTGCCGGACCGGCAGCAACAGCTGCCGTACGGTCTGGAGCTGGCCGATGGCGCTCACCTGCTTGTCGCCGGCGCTCCCCGCTCGGGCAGGTCCACGGTCCTGCAGACCTTGGCCGGGGCGGTGGCCCGGACCTGGTCAGCCGAGGACCTGCACGTCTACGGCCTCGACTTCGGCAACCAGGCGCTCGGTGCCCTGACCGGACTGCCGCACTGTGGCGCCGTCGTCACCCGCGACGAACCGGACCGGCTCGAGCGGCTGCTGTCCCGGCTGCAGTCGGAGGTCCAGCTGCGCCAAGAGCTGTTCGCCCTGGAGGGCTACGCCAACCTCGCCGAGCAGCGCACGCTGTCCGACCCGGACCGGCGACTCCCCTGGATCCTGCTGCTGGTCGACCGCTGGGAGGGCTTGGTTCAGTCCTATCAGGACGTCGACCTCGGACGTCGGGTCGACGAGCTGCTGCGACTTCTCCGCGAAGGTCCGGCCGTCGGGGTGCGGGCGGTGGTGACCGCTGACCGCAGTGGCCTGATCGGCCGGCTGCCGTCGGTGATGGCGGACAAGCTGGTGCTGCGCCTGGCCGATCGGGCCGACTACGCACTCGCCGACATCCCCGCGCGGTCCGCACCGACGTCCCCGCCACCCGGCCGAGGTCTGGCACTCGGTGGTGGGCCGTCGCGCACCCAGCAAGAGGTCCAGATCGCCCTGCTGGCAAGCGATCCAGCGGGCCCGGCTCAGCTCGCAGCGTTGCACTCGCTGATCGCGGTGGCGCGAGATCGCGAAGGCTGCCGGCCACGGTTGCATCATCCGATCCGGGTAGACCCGCTCCCGGCCACGATCAGCCTCGAGCACGCGCTCTCGCTCGGTCCGACGACATCCGGGGCCACGGGAGCGTGGGCGCTCATCGGCGTCGGCGGTGACAGCCTTCGGCCGATCGGGGTGGACCTCGCCGAGGACGGCCCGGGGTTCTTGGTGGCTGGGGCGCCCCGGTCCGGACGCAGCACCACACTGGTCACGATGGCCGAGTCGCTGCTGCGCGCCGGGCGTACGGTCTGCCTCGTAGCACCCGGGCGTTCGCCGTTGCGCTCGCTGTCGTCGCATCCCGGTGTCACCGCCGTCCTCGACGAGCATGCCGGCGATCACGAGGTCACGGCCGCGCTGAACGGTTCCGGCCCACCACCGGTCGTCGTCGTTGACGACGCCGAAACACTGACCGACACAGCCATCGGCTTCGCGCTCGAACGCCTGCTGAAGGCCGGCAGCGGGTCCTGTGTACTGGCGGCAGGCAACAGCACCGAGCTGCAAAGCACCTATCGCGGGTTCACCCTCGACCTTCGACGTTCCCGCTGCGGGCTTCTGCTCAACCCGCAGTCAGCCCTCGACGGTGACCTGGTGGGGGCACGACTCCCGCGCCAGCTCGGCGGCCGGATCGCCGGCCGGGCCTTGCTAGCACTGCGTGGCGAGCTCACGGCGGTTCAGGTCGCCCACACCTGACGGTCAGCCGGGGTTCGTGACCGTGCCGGGACCGGTCTCGTCGACGGTGACATCGCTCGTGTCAGCGTCGACGGCAAGATAGATCTCGGCCGGCGGCGGCCCCGACCCTGCTGCGACGTCCACGACGCCGGTCGATGACCCACCCGGATCGGGCACGACCGACTCTGCTCCGTCCGCACCGATCCTGATGATCACACCGGTCAGGTCGCAGTCCTTGTGCCGCACCACCACGGGCACCCTGATGACGATCACGGTCGAGCCCGGATGACCGCACGCCCGGGCAAAGGCGGCAGGGACCGGGCCTCTCGTCGGTGTCGGACTTGTGATGCCAGCGGCCTTCGCCGTAGTGGTCTTCGTGACCGCAGCCCCCGCAGCCACAGACGATGCATTGGCGCAGCCCGCAGCGAGGGGAAGCAGCAAAGCCACCACTGGAATGAGCACCTTCACGGTCCTGAGACGCGCTCGGGCAGCCGTCGGTTCCATGCTCGCAGCGTAGAACTCGCCGGCACACGCGGAAGCGCCCGAACGCTGGATTGCGTTCGGGCGCTGCTGCGGTGCGGTCAGCCCCGAAAGGTCGCCGCGATGCTCTGCTCGGCCTGCGCATAGGCGGAACCGGCGTTCGTCATCAGCTGACTGATGCCGTCGAGAGCCTGCTTGAGGCTGGTCGCCGACCGGTGCCACTCGTCCCACAGCGCGTTGAACTGTGCCTGCGCCTGGCCGGCCCAGTCACCGCCGACCAGCGGCGACACGACGCCTTGCAGCGAACCCAGCTGCTGCTCGATCTCACCCGACCCACGCGAGACCTGAGCCGAAAGTGCCTGCAGCTGCTCAGGAGTTACCTTGATGCCGACTGTCATGCCAACCTCCCCGTCATTGCCCGCTCGGGCGTCTCGATGTTGTCGAGGCGGACGCTACCAACGGGCAGTCCGACCGAACGGAATTGTTTCGGCGGCTGTGGACAACCATGGACGGGGCCGGGGAGATACGCTGCGTGAATGCCGGACTCGAACATCACCACTCCTGCTCCATCGGGCCAGCAATGGCTGCTGCGCAAGGGAAGTCAGCAGGCAACCGTCGTCGAGATCGGCGGCGCCGTCCGCGACTATCTCGTCGACGACCGGCCGGTCCTGGACGGTTTTGCCGTCGACACCATGGCCACCGGTGCCAGAGGTACGACGCTTGCACCGTGGCCGAACCGGCTCCGCGACGGTCGCTACCGGTTCAACGGCAGCGACCACCAGCTGGCCCTGTCCGAGCCGGGCAAGGGCAACGCGATGCACGGCCTGGTCCGGTGGCGCCCGTGGGCCCTGGTCGATCGGGCAGAGGACCGGCTCAGCATCGACGTGACGCTGCTCCCGCAGCCCGGCTACCCGTTCTTCCTGCACCTTCGCAACGACTACCTGCTCGACGACGCCGGCCTGACCGTCAGCACCACCGCGACCAACCTGGGCGAGGAGCCGCTGCCGTACGGACTCGGGTTCCACCCCTACCTGTCCGCCGGCGGAGGGCTGGTCGACGACTTCGTGCTGACGGTTCCCGCCCGGCAATGGCTTCCGGTCGACGAGCGGCTGCTGCCGACGGGGGTCGCACCGGTCGAGGGCACCGACTGGGACTTCCGCACCGGCCGGGTCATCGGCAGCCGGGTGATCGACATCGCCTACACCGACCTGGTCCGGGATCACGCAGGACGGGCCACGGTTTCGCTTGCCAGTGCCGACGGGACCCGTACCGTCGCCATGTGGTCCCTGGCGCCGTTCGACTACCTGCAGATCTTCACCGGGGACACGCTGCCGGCGGACCAGCGCCGGCGCGGGGTCGGCGTCGAGCCGATGACCTGCCCGGCCGACGCGTTCAACAGCGGCGACGGCTTGATCACGCTGGCCGAGCGGGAACAGGTCACCACCACCTGGGGGCTCAGCGCCACCTTCGGCTAGCCGGCGATCAGGGGGCTACGAGCGGTTCCGGTCGTCGTCGGCGGGAGGCTTGCGGCGCTGCTGATGGCGCCAGGCTCCGCTCTCGTCGAGCTGCTCGGAGCGGGCCCACTCCAGCTCGGCTTCGCGCCGCTCCGCCTGCTTCCGCACCATCTCGTGCTCCCGGCGGCGTACCTCGGCCGTCACCTCCGTCGGCCACAGCTTGTCGATCTCCGCGTTCAGCTCGGCGCCGAACAGCACTGCCATCGCGGTGAAGTAGAGGAACAGCAGCGAGGCAACCACCGCGCCGAGCTGGCCGTAGGCCGACTCCTTGGAGACGTAGGCCTGGATGTACTCCCGCAGCACGTACGAGCCGATGATCCAGAAGACGACGGCGACCGCAGCACCGGGCACGTCACGCCGCCACAGCGTGCGTACCGGGACCGACAGGTGGTAGAGCGTCGCGAGGCCGGCCATGCACATCAGCGCGACTACCGGCCAGTAGGCGATCTCCACCGTCAGGTTGAGCCGGGGGAAGATGGCGACGATCTCGCCCGGCCCGAGCACCAGCAACGGCAGGACGATGATCGCGCCGAGCACCCCGAGCAGGTACAGCTCGAACGCCAGCAGACGACTGCGCCAGGCGCTGCGCTGATAGCGCATCCCGTACGCGAGGGTGATCGTGTTCACGAAGGTCGCGGTCGCGGACGAGCCGGCCCACAACGAGATCAGAAAGCCGACCGACACCACGTCGGCCCGGCCGTTCTTCAGCACCGTGTTGACCACTGGCCCGACCACAGTGTTGACCACGTCCGGGGCCAGCAGCTGATTGGCGCCCTTGATGATCTGGCTCTGGATCTCGGCCATGTTGTCGTCACCGATCGGGCCGGCGAAGTAGCCGAACGTGCCCAGAACGGCGAGGATCAGGGGTACGAGGCTCAGCAGCTGCCAGAACCCGGCCTCGGCCGACAGCCCCAGGATCCGGTCGGACCACGCCTCCCGAACGGTGCGGCTCAGCAGCAGCGCCACCCCGTTGACCGACATCGGCTTGGGCGTCGCTCGCATGGCAAGGGCAGGCTCCTGCCCGCCTCGTACCCCTGCCACATGCTCCGCCATGGATAAACCGTACGGGCTCGGAGCGTGCCTGGCGCGTCTAACGCGAGGACTGCCGCGTGGCGAGCTCCGCCAGCTTCTCGACCACGTTCCACGCGCGCGCCGTCGAGGGCACTCGGAGGATGCGTTCGATGTCGGCGTAGACCGGCTTGGTGGTGTCCCGACGGACCGCCGCGCACACCTCCGTCGCGCTCACGTACAGCGACTCGCCCTCGGTGGCCTTCGCCAGCAGCGCGTCGATCCGCTCCTGCTCGGCCGGGCGCGCGAGAAAGCTCGCGTAGCGACGTCGGTCCTCGTCCCAGTCACCCCCCGTGAACGGGCACCGCCGGACCAGGTCGGCGAGCTCGTCTCCCGTACGCAGGATCACGGGGACAGCAAAGCCGGCGGCCTGCCCGATCACCGACTCCAGCAGGGCGGTCAGCTCGCTGCGATCCCGGGTCTCGTGCCGCAGCAGCAGGTTGCCGCTCTGGATGTGCGTGCTGACGTCCCTGCCGCCTGCCGCCTCCACCGCTGAGCGCAGCGTCAGCATCGACACTCGGTGATTGGCGCCAACATTGATCCCCCGGAGCAGCGCTACCCATAAGGTGGGAGTGGCTCCGAGGGTGCGGGACATGGACCGCAGGTTACCGCGACCTCAACGCGGGGCAGGCCGAACGGCGACGACGCCGACGCTCACGGCTCCGGTGTCGTACGCAAGACTGTGTCCCGATGGCGTCCCTGAACCGCTCGCCAAGAACGGAGCCCCATGCACTGCTGGCCCGGTACCCCGTACCCCCTCGGCTCGACCTACGACGGCACCGGCACAAACTTCGCGGTGTTCTCCGAGGTTGCCGACAGCGTGGAGCTGTGCCTGTTCGACGAGGACGGCATCGAGACCCGGATCGCGCTCCAGGAGGTCGACGCCTTCGTCTGGCACGGCTACCTGCCCAACATCGGACCGGGCCAGCGCTACGGCTACCGCGTCCACGGTCCGTACGACCCCGCGCGCGGTCACCGCTGCAACCCGGCCAAGCTGCTGCTCGACCCCTACTCCAAGTCCGTCGAGGGCAACATCGACTGGGACGAGGCGCTGTTCAGCTACCGGTTCGGCGATCCCAGCGTTTTCAACGACGACGACAGCGCACCGCACATGATGAAGTCGGTCGTCATCAACCCGTTCTTCGACTGGGCGAGTGACAGAGCGCCCAAGACGCCGTACAACGAGAGCGTCATCTACGAGGCGCACGTCAAGGGCTTGACCAAGACCCACCCCGGCATCCCGGAAGAGCTGCGCGGCACCTACTCGGCCATCGCCCACCCGGTGATGATCGACCACTTCCTGAAGCTCGGGGTCACTGCTGTCGAGCTGATGCCCGTGCACCAGTTCGTCAACGACCATTCCCTGCAGGACAAGGGACTGTCCAACTACTGGGGCTACAACACGATCGGATTCCTCGCCCCGCAGAACACCTATGCCGCGTATGGCCAGACCGGCCAGCAGGTGCAGGAGTTCAAGGCGATGGTCAAGGCGCTGCACGACGCGGGCATCGAGGTGATCCTCGACGTGGTCTACAACCACACCGCAGAGGGCAACCATCAGGGCCCGACCTTGTCCATGCGGGGCATCGACAACGCCGCCTACTACCGCCTCGTCGAGGGCGACAAGCAGTACTACATGGACTACACCGGAACCGGAAACTCCTTGCGGGTCAGGAGTCCCCACGTCCTTCAGCTCATCATGGACTCGCTGCGCTACTGGGTCCTGGACATGCACGTCGACGGGTTCCGTTTTGACCTCGCCTCGACCTTGGCGCGCGAGTTCTTCGACGTCGACCGGCTCTCGGCCTTCTTCGACCTGGTCCAGCAGGACCCGGTGGTCAGCCAGGTCAAGCTGATCGCCGAGCCGTGGGACGTCGGCGAGGGCGGTTACCAGGTCGGCAACTTCCCGCCGCTGTGGACGGAGTGGAACGGCAAGTATCGCGACACCGTCAGGGATTTCTGGCGCGGCGAGACCGCCTCCCTGCCCGAGTTCGCCTCACGGCTGACCGGCTCGAGCGACCTGTACGAGTTCAGCGGCCGCCGCCCGATCGCCTCCATCAACTTCGTCACGGCGCACGACGGCTTCACCCTGAACGACCTGGTCTCCTACAACACCAAGCACAACGAGGCCAACGGCGAGAACAGCAACGACGGCGAGAGCCACAACCGGTCCTGGAACAGCGGCGTCGAGGGGCCGACCAACAACCTCGACATCATCGCCCTTCGCGAGCAGCAGAAGCGTAACTTCCTCACGACTTTGCTGCTGTCCCAGGGCGTTCCGATGATCCTGCACGGCGATGAGATGGGCCGCACCCAGCAGGGAAACAACAACGTCTACGCGCAGGACAACGAGCTGTCGTGGGTCGACTGGGAGCTGGCCAGGGAGAACTGGGCACTCGTCGAGTTCACCGCCAAGGTGGCCAAGCTGCGGCACAACCACCCGGTGTTCAAGCGGCGCAGGTTCTTCAGCGGAACCTCGTTGCGCGGCAGTGGCGGCGTCGCCGACATTGCCTGGTTCGCCCCGGACGGCACCGAGATGACCGACGAGGACTGGGAGTCCGGCGTCGCCAAGTCCTTCGGGGTGTTCCTCAACGGCGAGGCCATCCGCACGCCCGACTCCCGCGGCGAGCCGATCGTCGACGACTCCTTCCTGATGCTGTTCAACTCGCACCAGGATCCGGTCGAGTTCCCGGCGCCACCGGAGGAGTTCGGCCACAGCTGGCTGGTGGAGATCGACACCGCCGCGCCGTACGAGGACGATGAGCGAACGTTGAAGTCGGGCGGGCACCTGCCCGTCGAAGGCCGCTCTCTCGTGGTGCTGCGGAGGCTGTTTTAACATGTCCACCCGCAGGACCCCGCTGGCCACCTACCGGCTGCAGGTCAACCAGACCTTCACGCTGGACGACGCAGCGCGGGACGTGTCCTACCTTGCGGCGCTGGGGGTGAGCCACGTCTACCTGTCGCCGTTGCTGCAGGCGGGCCCTGGGTCGGTGCACGGCTACGACGTCGTGGCCCACGACCGCATCAGCGCCCCGGCCGGTGGCTCAGCCGCGCTGGGACGGCTGTCCTCGTCCCTGCGCCAGCACGGCATGGGCGCGGTCCTGGACATCGTGCCCAACCACATGGCCGTACCCGTACCGGAGTATCTCAACGAGCCGTTGTGGCACTTCCTCAGGGACGGACCGACGTCGCCCTACGCCGCCTGGTTCGACCTCGACCCCGTCGACGGTGACAAGCCGCTGATGCCGGTGCTGGGCAAGCCGTTGGGCGAGGTCCTCGACGCCGGCGAGCTTCGTTACGACGTGCTGCGTGGCGTTCTCTGCTACTACGACCACGAGTTCCCGGTCCGGCCGGGCACGGAGCCCGACAGCGCTGAGGTTCTCGACCGGGCCGCGATCGAGGCCCTGCTGCACGCGCAGCACTACCGGCTGGCGTCGTGGCGGGTGGCCAACGACGAGCTGAACTACCGCCGCTTCTTCGACGTGACCTCACTGATTGCCGTCCGGGTCGAGGATCCGGTCGTCTTCGCGGCAACCCATGAGCTGGTGGCCAAGCTCATCGCCGACGGCACAATCGACGGCTTGCGCATCGACCACCCCGACGGCCTCGCCGATCCGGCCGGCTACCTGCGCGACCTGGCCGAGCTGACCGGCGGCGCCTGGGTGGTCGTCGAGAAGATCCTCGAGCCCGGCGAAACCTTGCCGGCCTGGACGTGTGCCGGCACTACCGGCTACGACGCGCTGCACCAGGTGTCCGGGCTGTTCGTCGACCCAACGGCGGAAACGTCGCTGACCTCCGTCTACAGCGCCTTCACCGGCGAGCCCTCCGACCTCACCGAGGTCGCCCGAGCCGGCAAGCGCAAGATCGTCGAGTCGATCCTCGTCGCCGAGATCGACCGGCTGGTAAGGGTTCTGCACCGGTTGGGACGCCTCGACGCCCGCTGGGCCGACCGTACCGACCGGCAGTGGCGTACGGCACTGCAGTCTCTGCTGGTCGAGCTCGACGTCTATCGGGCCTACGTGACACCCGGCGAGACGGCTCCGGCCGCGTCGGTCAGCCGGCTGCACGATGCCGTCCGCCGTGCTCGCGAGGCATCGCCCGACGCCGCGGACGTGATCGACACCCTGGGCGAGCTCGCTACCGGTGCCGCGCTGACCCAGCCCGACGTGCAGCCAGCCGTACGAGACCTGCTCGCCGACTTCGTCACCCGGTTCCAGCAGACGGCCGGGCCGGTGATGGCCAAGGGCGTGGAGGACACCACGTTCTACCGCTACCACCGGCTGATCGCGTTGAACGAGGTCGGTGGCAACCCCGGCGCGTTCGGCACCGGTCTGGCCGAGTTCCACGCTGCATCCGCTGCGCGCCAGGCACTCTGGCCGTTGTCGATGACCACTTTGACCACGCATGACACCAAGCGCAGCGAGGACGTTCGCGCGCGCCTCGCCGTACTCTCCGAGGTTCCGCACGTGTGGGCCGAGGCCGTGCGCCGTTGGTCGGCGGCCGCGGAGGTCCACCGATCGGCGGCCGGGCCGGACCGCAACTCCGAGTACTTGTTCTGGCAGACCTTGGTCGGCGCGTGGCCGCTGTCGGTCGACCGGGCCTGTGCGTACATGGAAAAAGCGGTCCACGAGGCAAAGCAGCGCACCGGGTGGATCGAGGTCAACGAGAACTACGACACCTCGATCAGCGACTACGTCTCCGGTGTCCTCGGCGACGCCGAACTGGTCACCGACATCGAGGGCTTCGTCCTCGACACTTTGCTGATCCCCGGCCGGGTCAACGCACTCGCCCAGAAGCTCGTACAGCTGACCATGCCGGGAGTGCCAGATGTCTATCAGGGCACCGAGTGCTGGGACCTGTCGTTGGTCGACCCCGACAACCGGCGGCCCGTGGACTACTGGCTGCGGGCACAGCTGCTGTCCTCGCTGGTGCTGGGCGTTGTCCCGTCCCTCGGTGAGGGCGATGCCCGCGACACGGGCGCGGCCAAGCTCCTCGTCGTCAACCGCGCGCTGGACCTGCGTCGGCGCCGACCGGAGCTGTTCGGCGCGCAGGGCTCCTACCTTCCGTTGCACGCGGTCGGTTCCCAGGCTGGGCACGTGGTGGCGTTCGCCCGAGGCGGCGACGCGGTCACCATCGCGCCCCGGCTGACGTTGCGGATGGCCGCCGAGGGGGGCTGGGACAACACGGCGCTGCCGCTGCCGGTCGGGCGCTGGATCGACCTGCTGACCGGCACCCGGGTCGACGGCGGGGTGAGCCGGGTCGCCGACCTGCTGGCCCGGTTCCCGGTCGCACTGCTGGAGCGCATCCCGCGCTGAGGCCCACGTGACGGTCGTTCATCCGCCTGCGTCATCCCTGAAATCTCGTTGTTACGCGACGGACTTAGGTTCGAGCGAGCGATCCGGGTGACAAGGAGCCAAGAAGCATGACCACACTGATAGGCCCGGGAACGGCGTTGGTCGTCATCGACGTCCAGGAGTGCGGGCGGCAGCCGTACGACGAAGCCGGCATCGCGATGATGACCGGCTACGACGAGCGGGTGAGCCGCATCAGCGACCTCGTCGACGCGTTCCGGGGGGCCAACCTGCCGGTGATCTGGACGCAGGAGGTGCACCGGCCGGACCTCGCCGACATCGGCCGCGAGCTGGACGGCAACGAGGGCGTGCACTGCGTCCTCGGCGCGCCCGGCACGGAGATCGTCGCCGAGCTGCAGCCCCGGCCGGACGAACACTTCATCCAGAAGCGCCGCTACTCCTGCTTCTTCGGCACCGACCTCGAGATCGTCCTGCGCGGCATGGGCATCACGACCATCGTCCTGGTCGGCGGACTGACCGACGTCTGCGTGCACTACACCTTCGTCGACGGGCACCAGCGGGACTATTTCGTACGGGTCGTGACCGACTGCGTCGGCGGTTCCAGCACGACGGCCCACGACGCCGCCCTGAACGCGATGACCTACCTGCAGCGGGACGCCAGGGTCACCAGCGCCGACCTGCTCGGTCAGTCCCTGACCGCGGCCGCCTCATGAGCGGGGTCCGTCGCATCATCCCGCTGATCCTCGGCTGGGAGGAGCTGCCGAAGTCCTTCTCCGTCTACGGGTCCGACCCGACGATCCGGCTGCGCGAGCCCGTACCCGGACTGCTGCTCGAGCTCGACGGTGGCTGGATGCTGCTCGACACGGGATTCAACCCGAGCCTGATCCGGGATCCCTTGCTCTATCAGCGTTTTCACGGCAAGAACAAGAACATCGCCGCGTTCCTGCCACCCGGTGACGGCGACCCGCTCGAGGACGCGATGGAGGAGGTCGGCCTCGCGATCGAGGACGTCACCGTCGTCGCGCTGTCGCACCTGCACAACGACCACGCCGGGGGTGTCAGGCACTTCGCCAACCGCGACGTCGCCGTACACGTGCAGAAGCGCGAGCTCGAGTACGGGCTCGGTGCCGAGCACCCGCACCAGGAGCGGCACGGCATGTTCCGGATCGACTACGACGACCCGGCCATCAGCTGGTCCATCGCCGACGGCGATCAGGAGATTGCCCCTGGTGTAACAGCAGTCCTGACCGCCGGCCACACTCCCGGTCACCAGAGCTTCGTGGTCGACGTCGACGAATCCATGGGCGGTGGCGGTTTCGTCTTCGCCTTCGACGCCGCGGACCTGCAGGAGAACATCGACGACGAGGTCCCGGTGGGCGGCACGATCGGGGTTCCACCCGAGGCGACCCTCGAACCCATCCTGCGGCTGAAGGCCATCGCCGCCGAGAAGGGCTATCGCATGGTGCCCGGCCACGACCCCGACGTCTGGCCGGCCTTGATGAAGGAGTTGAGCTGATGAGTCTCCTGCCGTACGCCGGTGGCTGGCGTCGCGACGGTATTGCCATCGGCGACGATCCGTTGCGTGAGACGCAGGACGTGATGTGGCTGCAGGTCGGCGACGACTACGCCGACCTGCGGATCGGCCCGGACGTCGGGTGGGCCTTCGCCGGGGTGACGATCGTGGAGGCCACCAGGGTGACCTGGACGCACATCGTCGAGACGGCGGGAGACAACTTCGAGGACACCGGCGAGATGGTCGCGATCCCTGGCGGGTTCGCCGAACGCGGCAACCTGCACGACGGGCGGCCCTATCTCGAGCTGTGGCGGGAAGTGTCCGGGCCGGTCGAGCCGGCGCGGTCCGCCGTGGCCGACGAGGGCAAGGTTCGGGTGATCAGGCTCGGTGACCGCGCGCTGTGGGTGACGCCGACCGGTGCCGTACGCCTGCTGCGCGACCCGGACAGCGGAGCCTGGTCTCTCGACGCGCTCGTCGGCGAGCAGCCCGACGGCGTCGACAGCTTCCTCGCCGACGCCCGGGAATGCCCGGCGCTGTACCTGCAGGCGTTGCAGACCGCCTGAGCGGCCCGGGACCCGCACCCGAGGGTGCGGGCCCCGACGCCCGTGGTCAGCCGACAGCCAACCCGGCCGCTGCCCCGATCAGCGCCCGGCACGACACCAGCTGCAACTGCGCGACGTGCGGGTTGATCGCAGCGCCGTGGAATTCCATCTGGTCGAGCTCGTTCTTGATCTTGCTGGCCAGCATGTCCCGGTGAGCGCCCAACGTCGCCAGTGCTGCGTTCGTCGTGATGTAGGCACTGTCGTCGGCTGAGGACCCGCTGGCGAGCGCCCTGGTCGAGGCCACCAGCGTGTCCGTGCCGAACCGTCCGACACTCGCGTTGAGCTGCTTGTAGCAGCCCGCCAACGCCTTGACCCGGTTCAGATTGCCCTGGTGGCTGAGGATCTGGCTGATCACCCGGCCGTCCATGACGTAGTCGTCGGTCAGGCCGGCCAGGTGCAGCAGGGTCGGTCGGACGTCGGTCTCGTCGGCCCAGGTGCCCTTGGTGCTGAACGCGGGCACCAGGCCGCCACCGTTCGGGTCGGCTTACCGCCGGGCTGTGTGCGGGCGACGGGCCGTCGACGCCGGCTCGCGCACACCGGGCCCGGCGAAGGAGGACCAGGTGATGTCGATGTCCGGGCTGTAGTAGCCATGGTTCCAGGCGAACTTGGAGTTCACGGCGACGCAGTCGGCCGCGGGATTGGCCGATCCGGCGCAGGCCGGGGCCGCGGGATCGAAGTAGTAGTCCGGCTTCGGGAACACGGTGAACGTCGGCGTGCGCTGCGGGTCAGCAGTCTCCAGGTGCAGGATCCGCTGCTCGGTGGCGCCGGCCTGGTAGTTGACGATCTTCTCGCCGGTCACTCCGCTGTGCGGGTTGTTCGCCGTGATCGCCGCGGTGTCGCGTTCGAGCTGCCGCACGCCGGGGTCGTTCGCGGGAGGTGACACCGGACCGGTGCTGTGGACGTAGATCGCCGCGCCTTGCGGCTCCACGTCGAACGGCGTGGTGTTGCCGCGCTCCAGCTGCAGCAGTGCCGGCAGGTTGGCCTGCACCTCGCCGATCTGGTTGTGGGCGTAACGGCAGGGGGTGGTGACCCCGTCGCAGTTCGCCGGGTCGGTCGGGCGCGTCGGCCCGTCCGACGTTGGCACCGGCAAGGTGGTCGTTCTCCTCGGCGCCGATGACGAACAGGGTGTTCTCGGGGTGATGCCGTCGGCCGCGAGCCGCTTCAGCCACTTGGCGAAGGCCGCGTCGTACGCCTTCGCGTTGTCGACGTAACACGCGTCGCCGGGGCCGAGGGCGTTGCCGAAGGCCGTGGCGTCCGCGGTCGTGCAGTTGGTGTTGGCGTCCTTGCGTTCGTGCATGTCGGCGATGTAGCCGTAGGTGACCGGGACCCCCGCCTCCTGCAGGTCGGCGACCTCCGCCAGGCTCTGCGACGGCGTCGGGCTGAAGCCGGGGAAACCGGGGTTGCCGCGGAAGTCGGCGATCTCGCGGTTGTCGAGATCGACCAGGTTGCCGGCGTTGTCGGCGACGCGGTACGGGGCCGGAGCGTGTGCCTTCGCCACGATCAGCGGCGCAATGTACTTGTGCCCGAACAGGCCCTTGTACGTTGCGGTTCCCGGGTTGTTCGCAGCCGGCGGCGTGTCGGTGACCGCCCCGTCGGCCTGCTCGCAGGCGGTGTCGCCGACGCCGCAGTGCACGGCCTCGCCGATGAAGGCGCTGGTGGTGTTGGCGTACGTAGCCCAGAGGTGGCGTGGTGCCGAACACGGTCGGGATGTCACCGGCGTTCTCGAGCACCATGTTCGCGGTCGAGAAGGCACCGACCGAGCAGCCGGCCTTGTTGAATGCGACCCACGGCTCGGGCGCCACCTGGGTCGGAGCCGTGTTGGCGGCGGGCACGGTGGGTGAGTAGACCATCGACGGCGCGGGGTCGTTGGTCGAAGGCTTGCCCGCGCTGATCACCGGCGAGTTCCAGTACACGAACGAGGCATCGGGCTCGGTGGTGCCGTCCGGCTTGTAGGTCTTGTAGCTGTTGCTGACCGGCTGACCGTGCCGGTCCCCGTACAGGCCGGAGTAGATGGCGACGCTGTCCTCGGCCGTGTGCGCGATCAGCGGAGTGTGCATGTTCGACAGCACGGTTCCGTTGTGCTTCAGGAACGTGAACAGCGTCGGCATCTGCTCGAGATCGGACGGGACGTTGGGGTTGTCCCGGAAGAAGTGCACGTTGTCGAAGGTCAGGCTGATGACGTGCGAGACGCCATTGCCGAGATGACAGGAGGACGTCGGTTGCGGCGCGGCGGCCGGGCGGACGGCGGCGAGACCAGTGGTGGACCCGGAGGCCGCCAGAAGCGCCCCCACGGCAAGTCCGACGCCGCCGAATCCCAGTCGGCGGCGAGTCGATGTGTGCATCGTTACCCCTCGTCTGTGAACGGGCTGTGACCGACTCGACGCTAGGGAAATCCGGCAATTCGGTCTATATCCCCGAGGTGACATTCGGGCGAACGGTCGACGATCCCAACGTTTCCGGCCGGCTCCGCGTCTTAGGTGGCATGACGGTGTCCTGGGAGGACCAGCTGCGTGAGCTGGTGCACGCGCGCGGGACGGCGCTGCTGCGCTACGCCTACGTGCTGTGCGGCGACCAGGCCAGAGCCGAGGATCTTGTCCAGGGCGCCCTCACCCGCACGTTCGCGCGGCGCAGAAACATGCAGGACCCCGAGGCCTACGTTCGCCGGGCGATCCTGACCGGCTACCTCGACGAGCAGCGCCGAGCCGGGATCTTCCGCCGACGACAGCCGGTTCTCGTCACGCCCGCGGTCCACCTGGACCCGCCCGTCGAGGACCGGCGCGACATCGAGGCGGCGCTTGCGCTCCTGTCGACGCAACAACGCGCCTGCATCACCCTGCGCTACCTGTGCGACCAGCCGGTGGACGAGATCGCCCGACTGATCGGCTGCAGTCCCGGCAACGTCAAACGGCACCTGCACGACGGCCTGTCCCGGCTGCGTGGTGCGCTCGAACCCCGTCAGGAGCACGAACATGGATGAGATCACTGAGATCCTCGACGTAGCCGCCGGGCACGCTCGTCCGCACGCGTTCGATGTCGACGCGCTGATCACCCGCACCCGCTCGGTACGCCGCCGCCGCACCGCGCTCCAGGTCGGCGGCAGCGCCGTGGCGGTGGTGGCCGTCGTCGGCGTCTCCCTCGGCGTCACCCGAGGCCTCACCCCCAGCCCCAGCAGCGCCCCCGGCAGCGTGGCACGCTCTGCCGCCCCGGTGGCCGTACACACCTTCAACAGCCTGCCCCCGCGGCTGCACTCCTCGCCGAGCCCCATCCCGACCCGGCCGCTGCCGAACGGCCTCGAGGATGCCTGCGGCAAGCCGGGGGCCAAACTCATCGTCCGGATCGTCCCCGTCACGATCCCGCACCGGATCTGCAACCTCAGCGGCGTCACGGTGCAGAGCTCCGACGGCATGAGCGTTGCCGTTCCCACGGCGGGCAGCTGCTCCGCAGTCATGCCCGGCTCGGTCAAGGCGGCCGCGGGGCAGGCACCGAGAGGACTGACCGCCTGCACGGCCAGGGAAGGTGATGTGACAATCTCACGTCCGTGAGCACCGATGGCTGAGCGCTACCCGGAGATCGAGCCGTACGAGCACGGCATGCTCGACGTCGGCGACGGCAACCTCGTCTACTGGGAGGCGTGCGGCAACCCCGACGGCAAACCCGCGGTGGTGCTGCACGGCGGCCCCGGCTCGGGGAGCACCCCCGGGGCGAGACGCAACTTCGATCCTGCTGCCTATCGCATCGTCCTGTTCGACCAGCGCAACTGCGGTCGCAGCAGGCCACACGCGAGCGACCCGACGACCAGCCTTGCCGCCAACACCACCCAGCACCTGATCGCCGACATCGAGTTGCTGCGCGAGCACCTCGGGATCGACCGCTGGCTGGTGCGCGGCGCCTCCTGGGGCGCGACGCTCGCGCTCGCCTACGCCGAGGAGCATCCCGAGCGGGTCAGCGAGATTGTCCTGGTCGCTGTCACCAACAGCACCAGGGCCGAGATCGACTGGCTCTACCACGGTGTCGGCCGGTTCTTCCCCGAGGCCTGGGACACCTTTCGTCGCGGCCTGCCCGACCCGGACCGGCACGGCAATCTCGTTGCCGGCTATCACCGGCTGCTGGAAAGCCCAGACCCGGCGGTGCGTGAGCAGGCTGCGTACGACTGGTGCAGCTGGGAGGACTCCCTCGGCATGTACGAGGAGGGATGGGTGCCGACACCGAGGTACGAGGACCTGGTCTGGCGGCAGGCCTTCGCCCGGATCGTGACGCACTACTTCTCGCAGCACTGCTTTCTCGAGGAGGGCCAGCTGCTGGCCGCTGCCGACCGCCTGCACGGCATCCCCGGCGTGCTCATCCACGGCCGCCTGGACATGGGCTCGCCGCCGGACACCGCCTGGCGGCTGGCCAGGGCCTGGCCGGACGCCGAGCTGCAGATCATCCCCGGCGGCCATGGCAGCGGCCCGTATTTCGAGCCAGCCGTGATCGCGGCGACGGACCGATTTCGGCCGCCGCTCCGGTAGCCTGCGACCATGACCGACAGCACACAGGCCGCTCTCACCGTCGGCGACGTCTATCGGCTGGGGGGCTGGGACCAGCGGTACGCCAGGGTTCTGGCCCTGGCCAGCGCCGGCGGGTACGGGGTGTCCATCACCGACGGCAACAGTGACCACCGGGATGTCGAGACCGAGCTGTGGCACTGGGAGAACGACGCATGGCGCCCGGCCAGGGGCGAGGGCGGCCACTACTCGGTCAAGGGCCAGCTCCGGATCCGGCTCAAGGACCTGGAGATCCACGCCTCCTACGCACTCGACGAGTCCGCTGATGCGCCGGACCTGTCCGCGACCAGGGTCGGCAACATGTCCGTGATCTCCCGTCCGATCTACCGCGGCGCGTAGTCCACCGAGCTGAACGGCCAGTCCGAGGCCACCCACGCGACAACCGCGTCGTACAACGGCTTGTCGAGCTCCGCATGGTCGGCGCGCACCCACGACCGGGCGTCCAGGTCGAAGCCTTCTCGCTTGGGTGGGTAGAGGTAGACGCAGCCGATCACCTCGGACGTCTGCGTATCGAGCACGGTGTACGTGAACCCGATCCGCTTGGCGAAGTCCTCCTCGTGCTCGGCCAGGTCGCCCTCGTTCTGCTCCAGGGTGTAGTCCTCGGTCGGCCACTCCCGGCCGGCGAATCCGGGCGTCGCGTGGATGTGCGCCCGGCTGCCGTACCAGGCGGCGAAGTCCTCGGCATTGTGCGCGACCGTCAGCGGCTCGAGCCGAAAGCCGGGGCCCTCGAGCGTCAGCGGCACGTCGAAGTCGGCGGGCACGATCGGTGAAACATCGGACATCGGGGTCTCCGGGGCTAGTGGCCAGGTGGTGGCGGACAGGTCGGGTGGTGCGCAGGAGCCCACGCTGGTCGTGCGCAAACCGAGACGTACCAAGGATTCTGCTATGGAAACAGCGGCCGCGACGCCGTCGATCACGGGCACCCCCAGCGCCGCGGACACCTCGCGGTCGAGGCCGGCCATCCCCCCGCAGCCGAGCACGATCACCTCAGCATGGTCGTCGTCGACGGCCCGACGAGCAGTCTCGATGACGGCAGCTGTCGCAGCCACCGGATCCTCGTCGAGCTCGCGCGTCGCCAGTCCGATCGCCCGTACGGATGCGCAACGCGCGGTCAGCCCCGCCAGCAGCAGCCGATCCTCCACCTGGGCGACGGAGCGCTGCAGGGTCGTCACCACCGAGTAGGTGCGGCCGAGCATCATCGCCACATGTGCCGCGCACTCGGCGATGTCGAGCACGGGGACGTCGACCAGCTCCTGCAGCCCCTCCCGGCCGTGCTCACCGAAGCCGCCGACGATGACCGCGTCGTAGGGCTCGCGATAGCCGCGCACGGCGTCCATCATGGCCACCGCTGCGATCAGGCTCTGGACGTTGCTGTCCACGCCAGCCGCACCGAAGTCCGGCGTCAGCCCCACCACCTCGGTGCCGGCCAGCGCAGCGACGAGCCCAGCCTCGACCATCGCGCCCGTGGCCTCGACCGACGTGTTCACATTGACCAGCAGGATGCGCATCCTCAGTCAGCTCCCCGGTAGAGCATGCGCCCTCGCGCCACGCCGTCGGTGGGCACCCCGTGCAGCCAGGTGCGCCGTGCCACGCCGGCCAGGGTCCAGCCGTCGTACGGCGTCCTGCGTGCTCCGGCCTGCACGGTGAACGACTGCTCCGGCGAGAAGATGACAAGGTCGGCGTCGGCGCCCACCACGATGCGGCCCTTGGTGTGCATGCCGGCCAGGTCCGCTGGGCCGGAGCAGCACCAGCGCACCAGGTCGGTGAGCCCGAACCCTCGCTGGCGCATGGCGGTCCAGGTCACGGGCAGTCGCAGATGTGCCGCCGCCACGCCCGGAGCCGACTCCGCGAAGTCCGCCGAGGTCCCCGGAGGCGAGCAGGGTGAGTGGTCGGAGACCACCTGGTCCAGGACGCCCGCCGCCAGTCCGCCCCACAACGCCTCGCTGTCAACGGATCCCCGGACCGGTGGGGTCGTCTTGGTGTCAGCGACGTCGGTGAGGTAGTGCGGGCAGGTCTCCCCCGTCACCCGCACACCGCGCGATCGTGCAGCCTCGAGCACCGCCAGGGAGCCGGCCGCGGACACATGCACGATGTGCGCGCGTCCGCCGGTCTCCTCCGCTGCAGCCACGACGGCGCAGACCGCGGCGACTTCTACCTCGGCCGGCCGGGAAGCGAGGAACTCGGCGAACCCGCCATCGGTGTACGGCAGCGCCAAGGACTCGTCCTCGGCATGCACCAGCAAGGGCACGTGGTACGGAACCAGCTCCGCCAGAGCCAGCCGCAGGTCGTACAACGAGATCGGCGGGAACGACTCGAGTCCCGGCGAGACCATGAAGGCCTTGAAGCCGAACACTCCCTCAGCGACGAGCTCGCCGAGGCGGCCCACATTACCCGGCACGATGCCACCCCACAGGCCGACGTCGGTGAACACCCGCCCGGACAAGGCCTGTCGCTTGGCGATGACGGCGGCAGCGTCGATCGTCACCGGCTCGCTGTCGACCGGCATGTCCACCAGGGTCGTCACTCCCCCCGCCACAGCGGCCCGGGTGGCGGCGCCCACGTCCTCCCAGTCGCTGTGGCCCGGATTCTGCAGATGGACGTGACTGTCGACCAGGCCGGGTATCAGCACCTCGTCCTCGGCAAGGCGCACGATGGTGCGTCCCGACGGTGGCGAGTCCATCGGCGTCACTGCCGCAACCCGGCCATGGGACACGGCGACGCACGCCGACTTCAGCCCCGAGCGCAGCACGACGCGCTGGGCGATGAAGACCGTGTCGTACTGCGTCATCGCTCAGCTGCCCTGAAGCAGTGCCGCCAGCATCGAACGCACGACGAACGCGTCTCCCCCTGCGGCCACCGCTGCGTCGGAGTCCGGACTGACCAGCGGCCGGGAGCTGACCAGCGCCTCGGCGACCGGCGCCGGCAACGGGGAAAGCACCGACCGGAGATGGTCGACCGGAAGTGCGTTGAACCAGCGCAGACCCAGACTCAGCCGACCCTCGGGCGTCACCGGGCCCCGGACCCTGAACCGGGACAGACCGCCGTCGGGATAGACGTCGAGCCGGACATGCGTGGCGGCACGACCGTCGACGTGGAAGGGCTGGCGCGTGTCCGGCTGCAGCGTCACCCGGTCGAGAAGTGGCTCCCAGGCCAGTTCGCTGACGTCCGGATCGCCTGAGTGACAAGCAAACCAGACCTCGGCGTGCGAGGACGCGTTGTAGACGAAGTGCGTCGTGTCCAGCTCCACCAAGTGCGGCACGCCGGGGACGGCCAGCTTGATCACGACCATGTCGTGGTTGCCGTCACGCCGCCGGCGGGTCTCCCACCCCTCTCCCATCGTCCGAGCCCGATCGGGTCGCAGCAGCGCCTCGGGAGACGAGTAGAAGGAGTCCGTGCTGGACACCACCGATCCGCCGAGCTCAAGCCCGGCAAGGTCCGCGGTGAGCCCGTCGAGCAGCCGCGGGTCCGGCAACGGCTCGCCCTGGACGCGGAGGCGACCGACTCCGCCGTCGGGTTCGATGCTGAGCCGAACGTGGGTCCAACGCCGGTCGTCGTCGACGGCGAACACGTTGTGGTCGTCAGCCTTCAATCCGGTGCGCGGCACGATGGTGTGCCAGTTCGCGAGCTCCGTCGGGGCCGGGAAGCCGTCCACGCCGCAAGCCTCGACCCGGCAGGTGGACGGTGAGTTGCCGGCGAACGAGGTGGTGTCGACGTCCACCGTACGAATGACGCCTGGCACACCGAGCCGGACGATGACCCAGTCGTGACCGGGTGTGCGCCGGCGCCTGGTCTCCCAGCCGTCGACGACCTCGCCCTTGTGGTCGAAAGTGCCGGGGACGAAGGAGACCGGTCCGGGCAAGAGCAACAGCTCCTTCGGCCCGAAGGCGTCGTCGCTGGCTGCCACGACCCCAGCGCCCAGGTGGCGGGCAGCGAGATCAGCCACTCCGTCCGCCCGAGAGCTTGCGGGCGGGGAACTGACCGGCGAGTTCGCGAGTCAGCGATGGCCAGACCACGGGATCGTGTCCCGGTACGAGCGGGTAGCCCTTCGCTGCGGCGAGCGACTTGAGCTTGCGGATCTGCTCGACGGCCTCCTCCGGGGTCGCGTTGATCCGGCCGCCGATCGACACCTCGTCCTCGATGTTCTCGGTGAGATCGGCCGCGTCGAAGGCAAAGACGAAACCGCCTCCCCCGACCGACTCGTCCAGGTCGACGACGAAGCTCTGGTGGCCCGGCGTGTGCCCCGGCGTCGAGATCGCCGTGACACCGGGCGCGATCTCGACGTCGCCGTCGGCGAGGTGCCAGTCGTGCCGGGGGTCGTCGAAGTCGATCCGGTACATCGCGTGCCGCTCCGGCTCCGGGTGATTGGACAGGCCGTACTCCAGCTCGGCCCGCTGGCAGTGCACGGGTACGCCGGTGAAGTGCTTGAGCCCCCCGACGTGGTCGACGTGCAGGTGGCTCAGGCCGACGGCCTGAACGTCGGAGAAGTTGATGCCGGCGAAGGCCAGCGCCTCCTCCAGCGGCTCGCCGGGACCGGGCAGGACGACCGAGTAGGTCGGGTCGCCGTAGAAGCGCCGCCGCAGTGCCGCGTCCCGGATCAGCGCCGTGTTGAAACCGGTGTCGAGCAGCAGCCAGCCGCCGTCGCACAGCAGCAGGATGCCCGGTACGGGGCAGACCAACGGCTCGTCCTTGGGCGCGCCCTCGACGGAGACTGCCTTCGGCAGGTGCTCCCAACCCAGCGTGAGCAGGACGATCTCCCGTACGCCGGATCCCTTGCTGGTCATGCACTTTCCCTTCCTCGGGGGACGGGTCGGGGCCGGCGACTCGCGCCGCCGGCCCCGACCCTCACGTCACCGTGCGCAGTGGATCAGCCCGCCGAGAGGTAGGCGATGTGCAGGCTGAACGGGGCAGCGATGTCGTGCGCGGCCTCCACCCCCTTCAGCCACGGCTGCGCCACCATGAAGTCCTTGCGGTAGACGATGTTCGTCCAGCAACCGGTGGTCACCGCCTGAGCGCCGATCTTGGCGTACAGCGCGTTGTCGCCGGTCTTGAGCACCGTCGGCAGCTCGGCGGTGATGGCCGGATCCGAGCAGTGCAGATAGTTCAGACCGCCATCGGGAGCGAACTCGATGTGCGCCTCGGTGTAGGCGTTCGCCGCATCCGGCCAGAAGCTGCCGAAGTAGACGTCCGGTGCGCCCTTGAGGTCGCCGATCCAGCCGAACACCTGGGAGGTCGGGTAGCCCTGCACCTTGGCGTTGATGCCGAGGCCGGACAGCTTGGCCGACACCAGGTTGGCGAGCTGCTGGTCGTCGGGCTGCGAGGTGTCGTAGCCCAGCACGATCGTCTTGTCGCTGGCCGCTGCCGACTTGGCGATAGCACTCATCTTCAGCGGATCGACCGTGATCGGCTGGGAGTCGCCGGGAACAAGGCCCTCCGGGTAGATGCCGGTCGCCAGGTCGCTGCGTCCGGCGAAGACGGCCGCCTGCAGCGCCTTGATGTCCAGGGCCGCCTGGAACGCCTGCCGTCCCGCGAGAGTCTTCATGATCCCGTGGTTCGGGTTGATGTAGACCTGCTCGGTGAGGAACGACGGCAGCGAGTAGCTCGTGATGCTCTTCTTGGCGATGTAGTCCTTGACCGCGGGAGCGTTGAGGTCGTGCAGGATGGCCGCAAGGTCACCCTTGTTGAACTGCTCCTCCTGGTTGGACAGGTCGGAGATGACCGGCATCTCGACGGTCTGGAAGAACACCTTCGGTCCCCACCAGCCCGGGTAGGCCTTCATCTCGTACGTCTGGCCGACGAGTGCCTTGGTCAACGTGTACGGGCCGGTGCCGATGTCGTGGTCGGTCAGGTACTTCTGGTCGTTGTCCGTGCCCTTGTTGGCGGCCAGTGCGGTCGGGCTCATCATCTTCGGCCCGTACGGCGAAGCCAGGTAGTCGAGGAAGGCGGAGTTGGGCCCCTTGAGCTTGATGACCACCTGCGTCGGGCTCGGCGTGGTGATCGAGGCGATGTCGCTGACCATGTACGCCGGACCCTGGTTGACCGCGAGACGCCGGTCGAAGGACGGCTTGATCGCCGACGGAGTCGAACTTTGTGCCGTCGTGGAAGGTCACCCCGGAGCGCAGGGTCAGCGTGTAGGTCGTGTTGTCCGCCGACTTCGTCCACGCGGTGGCCAGGCCCGGTGCCAGCACGGCCTTGTCGGAGCCGAGCTTGTAGGACAGCAGGCCCTCGTAGAGGTTCTGCGTCAGCAGAAGTCCCTGGCCGGCGTAGTAGATGTCCGGGTCCGGCGGCTGGCCGGGGTCCTGCAGGAAGCTCAGGTGCAACGTGGTGTCGGTGGGGGCCGCAGCCGTCGTTCCGCCCGTGGCGGCGGCTGTGTTCGCAGCGTCGCTCTTGCCGGAGCTGCCACCGCAGGCGGTGAGCACCAGCGACAGTGGGACCACCAGAGCCAACCCAGCGGCATAAGGTCGTCTGCGGGCAAGTGTCGTGCGCATGTGTCTCCTCATCAAGGGATGTCCGATCGGCAGGATCGCAAGGCGGCCGGGGTCAACCAGCCGTCTCGCGGTACGTGCGGGCGGCACCGTTGCCGGCCGAACGAGGGTCGACGTAGTCCGGAGCAGTGAGCCCCAGACGACGCATTGCTGTCCCCGTCAGCGCTTCTCTGATACAGCGATGTGCGAGTAGTGCGGTGATGCTGTTCCCCGAGTCGTACGGCGGGCTGACCTCCACCACGTCCATCCCGACGATGCCGACCTCAGCCGACAGCCGTCGTACGGCGCGAAGCAGCTCAGCGCTGGTCAGTCCCCCGGGTTCCGGCGTGCCGGTCCCCGGGGCGAACGCCGGGTCACAGGCGTCCACATCCACTGACAGATAAAGGAAGTCGGCCTGGTCGAGCGCCTCGTCGATGGCGCGCTCGAGGACCTTGTCGAACCCGTCCTGGCGAATCTCCGCCATGAAGTGGGTACGCATCTCGTTGTCGTCCATCCAGTCGAGGATGTCCTGACCGGGCCAGTAGCCGCGCAGGCCGACCTGGACGAAGTTGCGTCCCGGTACGGCGCCGCTCTCGATCAGGCGCCGCATCGGAGTTCCGTGCCCGGCAAGGTTTCCGCGCATGTCCGGCGCGGTGTCGGCGTGTGCGTCGAAGTGCACGATGCCGACCTTGCCGTAGCCGTAGTGATCGGCCACCGCTGTGGCGACCGGCCAGGTGATGCCGTGGTCGCCACCCATCACGATGGGCAGGGCACCCGTACCCACGATCTCCCCGATGAAGGAGCGAATCGCGTCGAAGGTCTCGTGGGTGCTGCCAGGCAGGATGTCGGAGTCGCCGTAGTCGCACACCTTCAGGTGCTCCAACGGATCCACGCGTACATCGAGGTGCGGCAACGACATGCCGTAGCCGCCGATGTAGTCGCACGAACGGATCGCCATCGGACCGAGGTGCGTGCCCGACCGTGCCGTGACCGTCCCGTCCCACGGCACACCGCACACTGCCGCGTCCATCGGCTCCGGCGACGAGGTCCTCGGGGGTGAGGCACACCGGCAGCTTCATGAACGTCTGGATGCCGTGCACGCCGAGCTCTCGGTCGGTGCGGTTGACGTACATGGGGCCCGGAGTGCGCGGGCTCTCGTTGCTCATACGTTGATTCTCGGATCCGCGACGGCTTGCAGGATGTCGACCACGGTGTTGATGACGACGTAGCCAATGCCCAGCAGCAAGGTCACACCGGCGATCGCCGGGAAGTCGTCCACCGGCAGGCTTTGCGCGGTGTACTGACCAAGACCCGGCCAGGCGAAGATCTGCTCGATGACGAGCACGCCGGCGAACATCAGGCCGATCTGCAGGCCGATCATGGACAGCGCCGGGCCGATCGAGTTGCGCAGCACGTGGTGACGCATCACCCGTTGTTCGGTCAAGCCCTTTGGCTCGTGCGGTACGGACGTAGTCCGTCTGCATCGTGGTGACCAGGCTCGACCGCAGCACCCGCCCGATGGAGACCGCTGATCCCAGCGCGATGCAGACCGCCGGCAGGAGCAAGTGCTGAAGCGAGTTGAAGTAGACGCCGACCTGACCGTGCAGCAAGGAATCCACTGTCAGCAGGCCGGTCGGCCCTGTGGGTGCGTTTGCATAGTCGGTACGACCGGTGGCGGGCAGCCAGTTCAGGTGTTGGTAGAAGATGATGATCCCGCCGAGGGCGAGCAGGAAGGCCGGCGCTGAGGCTCCCGCCAGCAGCAGCCACCGGAAGAATCCGGCACCCGGCCAGTTGAGCGTCGTCGCGACGGCGAACAGGACGCCCATGCCGATCGCGAGGACGACGGCGTACAGCGTCAGCTCCAGAGTCGCCGGGAGGAAGGTGCCGATGTCCGTGCTCACCGGCCGGCGGGTCCGGTAGGACATGCCCAGGTCCCCGTGCAGGAGACCGCCCACGTAGTGGAAGTACTGCGCCGTGATCGGCTGGTCGAGGTGGAGCGTGTGCCGCTCAGCAGCGATCGCCGACTGAGAGGCGCCGGGTCCCAGCATGGTGTGGACCGGGTCGGCTGGGGATGCCTTCTGCAGCAGGAACAGTATCGCCGTCAGGGCGAGCAGGATCACGACGACGGCGCCGAGGCGCTTGACGATCAGCATCAGCATGACGAGCCTCCTCTCCGCGTGAGCGCGTTCATCGGTGAGCCATCAGGTTGCGAATGCCGTCGCCGGCCAGGTTGGCGGCAAGGGCGAGCAGGGCAACAGCAACGCCCGGCATGACAGGGATCCACCAGTCCTGCAGGAGATAGCTGAGGTTGCGCGCCGTGTCAGCGCCCAGCTCCGGCGCCGGCGCGGAGGCACCGAGACCCAGGAAGGACAGGCCGGCCAGGGTGAGCACCAGGTTGCCGATATCGAGACTGGCTGTGGTGCCGGCCGACGGGACCGCGCCCGGCAGCAGATGTCTCAGTGCCACGCGACTTTGCCCGGAACCGGCCAGCTTCGCGGCCTCGACGTGGGGCCGCGCAGCAAGGGTTCGCACCTCACCTCGAACGATCCGGGCGTAGAACGGCCACCACACGATCGAGACCGCCAGCAACGTGTGGGTGAGACCACCGCCGAGGGCAGCGACCACGGCGATGGCGACGATGGGTGCTGGCAGCGCAAGGAATCCGTCGGTCACCCGCATCAGCACGTTGTCGACCCAGCCGCCCCTGGCGCCGGCGATCAGCCCGATGATGCCGCCGACCAACAGCCCCAGGGCAACCACGGCCAGGGCGGCCAGCCAGCTCGAGCGCAGGCCGTACAGAACCCGGCTCAGCACGTCGCGCCCGACCGTGTCGGTGCCGAGGATGAACCCACCGCTGAGCGGCTTGAGCTCCGGCTGACCAACCGGTGCCAGCGGGTCGTACGGCGCGAGAAGCGGTGCTGACAAGGCGATCAGGGTGACCACGCCGATCAAGCTGGCCATGGCGATGTCGAGCTTCTTGTTCGGCCGGCCGCGGGCAGGCTTGGCGGGTCCGCGGCGGGTCGGCTGTACGGGTACGTAGGCCTCGGCGACTGCCATCTCAGAGCTCCCCTGGTCGAATGCAGGCCACGCGGCGCTGGCCGTAGTCGGGCAGGTCGTCCGCACCTGCGGACAGCCGCTCGAGCTTGACGTCGAGGCTCGGCTGCGAACAGTCCTCGATCGCCAGGGGGCAACGTGGGTGGAAGGAGCAGCCGTTGGGCGGCGAGAGCGGGCTCGCCGGTTCGCCCTTGAGCGCCGGTGGATCGACGCCGAAGTCGGGTACGGCGGCCAGCAAAGCCTTGGTGTACGGGTGTTTCGGTGCGCGGATCAGCGCCTCAGCCTCACCGATCTCGACGATGCGGCCGAGGTACATCACCGCGATCCGGTCGGCGATGACCCTCGCGACGGACAGGTCGTGCGTGACGAACACGACCGCCATGTTCAGCTCGCGACGCAGCTGCTGGATCAAGTTGAGGACGGTCGCAGCGAGGGAGACATCGAGCGCCGACGTTGGCTCGTCGCAGAGCAGGATGCGCGGCGGGACAACGGTCGCACGAGCGAGGGCCACCCGCTGCCGCTGGCCACCGGAGAGCTCTCCGGTCCTGGCATCAGCGACGATGTCCGGCAGCCCCACCTTGTTGAGCGCGGCGAGCATCCGCTCCTTGCGTACGGCCTTGGGCAGGCCCTCGGTCCGCAGCCGCTCGTCGATCAGGTCGCCCACCGTCATCCAGGGCGTGAGCGAGGCACCGGCGTCCTGGAAGACCATCTGCGGGCGGCCACCGTCGGCGATCGTGACCTGACCCGACTCGTGAGTCTCCAGCCCCGCCATCACCCGCAGCAACGTGGACTTGCCGGAGCCGCTCTCGCCGACGATGGCGATCGACTCGCCCACGCCGACTTCCAGGCTGATCCGGCGCAGGGCCTGCAGCTTGACCTTGCCACCTCGACCAGCCTTGACCTTGAACGACTTGTCGACGTCGGTGAGGCGGGCTGCCGAGTGGGGATCGAGCTCGGCGCTCGGCTCCACTTCTTCGAGGATCTCCACCGGGGGCGTCGCGGGCACGAGGCTGAGCAGCGGCGCCTCGGTCGGCAGCGCGAGAGCAGCCAGCTCAGCGACCAGGGGCAGCGGCGCAAAGCACGCCCGTGCGTGCACGTGGAATGCGTCCTGCGCCTTCGCCATTGCCGTGGTGTCAGGCAAAGTCGTGGTGCACTCGTCCATGACGAGCGAGCACCGGGCCGCGTACGCGCAGCCCGTCGGCGGGTTGGTCGGGTCCGGCGCGCCACCGGCCAAAGCCAGCACCGGACGGGTCCGGTCGGTGGTCAGGGACAGTCGCGACCGGATGAGACCCACGGTGTACGGGTGGGCAGGCTCGCGCAGCATCGTCGCCGTCGGCCCGACCTCGGCGATCCGGCCCGAGTACATCACGGCGACCCGGTCGGCGACCTGAGCCGCGACACCGAGGTCGTGGGTGATCAGCAGGACGCTGCACCCCACCTCGTCGCGAAGCCCGCGCAAGAGGTTGAGCACCTGAGCCTGGACCGTGACGTCCAGTGCAGTGGTCGGTTCGTCAGCCACCAGCAGGGCGGGGTCGCCGGCGACGGCCATGGCGATCATCACGCGCTGGCGAAGTCCGCCGGACAGCTCGTGCGGATAGCTCGCCATCCGCCGGTCGGGCTCCGGGATCCCCACGGCACGCAGCAGTCTGAGCGCCTCGGCGCCGGAGCCAGCAGCCTCGGCGACCTGCCGGCCGATCCGCATCGTCGGGTTGAGGGAGGTCATCGGGTCCTGGAAGACCGCTCCCATGTGCACCTTGCGCACGGCGCGCCGGGTCTCGGGACTGCTGGTCAACATGTCGACGCCGGCCACGCTGACCGCGCCACTTGTGACCGGCTGCGAGCCCTCGGGCAGCAACCCGAGCAGGGCCAGGCTCATCACGCTCTTGCCCGAGCCGGATTCGCCTACGAGGCCGAGGATCTCGCCTTCCGCGATCTCCAGGTCAACCCCTCGCACCGCGTAGATCTTGCGGCCGTTGCGGGTGAACTCGACGTGGAGGTCTCGTACGACTGCGACAGCGTCCTCGGGTGCGGCATCAACGACAGCAGCAGACTCGGCGATCTCGGCAGGCTGGGACATCACACCCGCCCCCGAGTGGCTGGGGTGAGCGCCGGGAAGCCAACGCCACCACCGGGACACAGCGTCTTGTCAAAACAGCGAGACATCCGTCACCTCCGACGTACGGGTGCCGACCAGGGAGCAGCCGGCGACGACTGTCTCCCGGGTTTTTATCCCGCCGTGGAGCGGATCTGCCGGGCCGTCCGGCTGACTCGCCTGTACCTCTCGGTCCAGGCCCCCGATCTCTCGACCGGAGCGGAACCCTAGGTACGCCCCACCTCAGTGGGTCGAGTTCATCTCACCGCCCGCATGTGTCCCGTCATTTCCGTTCATGTGTCGGTCGTGTGAACACTGGTCCCGCGGGTCAGGTCACCAGGCCCAAGACGCTTGACGCGACCGCGCCGATGTCCACGACACCAGAGGTATCCACCTCGATCAGTGGCCCGACGCCGAGCGGTGCGACCGGTACGCCCCACAACTCCTCGTCCGTACGCAATTCGTCGAAATGACCCGGATCGCGGCACCGTGAGCGATATCGCTGCCTGGCCACCTCGACCGGAACGAGACAGCGCACCTCGACCAGCTCGCCGGGCAGCGTACGGACCAGAGGTTCGGTGTACGGGAACCACGTGCTGTCCAGCACCGCCCCTGGCTTCGTCTTCGCCAGCCGCAGCAGCTCCAGGACCGCTTCCCTGCCGAGGCCGCGTGACTCCTCGACACTGCCGGGCCGACCACGGCTGCGCATCAGGAGCTCCTTGACCACGTCCTTGGACAGCAGCGCAGTGCCGAGCTCAGCCGCCAGCGCCCCGGCCAGGGTGGTCTTTCCCGAACCGGGCCAGCCGCCGACCAGGACGAATACGCCGGCCGCACCGTCCACCAGGGTCCCCTCCTCGCCCGCAACCGCGTCGGCCGCCGGCCACAATAGGGCGGCGTCGCCCCATACTGAGGCCATGCGACTTCTGGTGATCGATCATCCGCTCGTCGCCCACAAGGTGACGGCCCTGCGCGACATCCGTACCGACTCGCCCACGTTTCGCCGGCTGGTCGACGAGCTGGTCACCCTGCTGGCGTACGAGGCAACCCGCGACGTGCGAACCGAGACGGTCGAGGTGACCACACCGGTGGCAGCGACCATCGGGGTCAGGCTCGGTCGCCCGACGCCACTCGTGGTGCCGGTTCTCCGGGCCGGCCTGGGCATGCTCGACGGCATGGCTCGGCTGCTGCCCAGCGCCGAGGTCGGCTTCCTGGGCATGGTGCGCAACGAGGAGACACTGCAGCCGTCGATGTACGCGAGCCGCATGCCCGACGACCTCAGCGGCCGCGAGGTGTTCGTGCTCGACCCGATGCTCGCCACCGGCGGCACCCTCGCAGCGACCGTCGACCTGATGCTCGAACGGGGGGCTGCCGCCGTCACCTGCATCACGCTGCTTGCCGCCCCCGAAGGGATCGCCGCCATGCGCCAGAGCCTGGGCGACCAGCCGACCCCCGTCACGCTGGTGACGGCGGCCCTGGACGAGCGGCTCAACGACAAGGGCTACATCGTGCCGGGGCTGGGAGACGCCGGCGACCGGTTGTACGGCAGCGTCGGCTGAGGACCTCCCTCCCTCTCGCAGGAACATTTACGGGCGCTGGGTGCCGTTGTCGGACGACCTCGCGGCGCGTGCGGTGGTAACAGTTAGGTTTCCTCTGTCCCGCTGCTCGCGAACGCGGGTCCTGCGGGGCTAGGGTGGCCGGGTCGTCCACTCCGGTGACCGCCTGGCCCGTGGCCCGGCAGCCAAGTAAAGGAGAACTCCGTGCGCACCTCCCGTGCGATTCGTCTCGCGGCCGTCGGACTGGTCTCGGCCATGTCCGTGGCGGCCTGTGGCAGCAACAGCTCCACCGGCGCCGGCGCCGGCTCGTCCAGCACCAGCGCGGCCGCGACCAGCGCGGCTGCCTCTGCCGCGACCAGCACCGGCGCCTCGGCCAGCGCCGCTCCGGTGAAGAGCAACGCCAAGGTCGGGCTCGTGTTCGATATCGGCGGCAAGGGCGACAAGTCGTTCAACGACTCCGCGGACGCCGGCCTGATGAAGGCAGCAAAGGACCTGGGCGTCACCACCAAGGAGCTCACCCCGAACAGCACCGGCAGCGACCGCCAGACCCTGCTGACGCTGCTCGCCGCGGGCGGCTACAACCCGATCATTGCCGTCGGCTACTCGTTCGAGGACGGGATGAAGAAGGTCGCGGCGGCCTACCCACACGTCAACTTCGCGATCATCGACGACGTGGTCGACCTGCCCAACGTCGCCTCGCTCACCTTCGCGGCCAACGAGAGCTCCTACGTCGTGGGTGCCATCGCAGCACTGAAGTCCAAGACCGGCCAGGTCGGCTTCATCGGTGGCGTTGACGTGCCGTTGCTCCAGTCGTTCCAGGCCGGCTTCGACGCGGGCGCCAAGCACGCCAACCCCAGCATCAAGATCGACGACACCTACCTGTCCGAGCCGCCGGACCAGAGCGGATTCTCCGCCCCGGACAAGGCCAAGGAAGCGGCCAAGGGCATGTACGACAAGGGCGCTGACGTCATCTACACCGCGGCTGGAGGCTCGGGCGCCGGTGCCTTCACCGCCGCCAAGACCGCTGGCAAGTGGGCGATCGGTGTCGACTCCGACCAGTACCTCACCGCCGACGCGGCGGTGAAGAGCGTCATCATCACCTCTGCGCTCAAGCGGGTCGACCAGGCCGTCTACCTGTTCATCAAGGACTTCGCCGCCGGCAAGAAGGACAGCGGGGTGCAGGTCTTCAACCTCAAGAACGGCGGTGTCGGCTACGCCACCTCCGGCGGCCAGGTCGACGACCTCAAGTCCAAGATCGACGCCATCGAGGCCGACATCGCGAGCGGCAAGATCGTCGTACCGGACAAGACCAAGTAGGTCTTGCGTGCATGGGAGCCCGGGGCCGCGCGACACGCGGCCCCGGGCTCTTGTCATGACCGCCCTGGTGCGGTGTGCTGCGCACAACAAACTCCTCGGACCGGACCCGACACCCAAGCCTGGAGCGTGGCATGACTGCTGACCCGGCACCGGGTCCCCAGCCGCTCGCCGTCGAGCTGGCTGGCATCACGAAGCGGTTCCCCGGGGTGGTCGCCAACCGTGACATCAATCTCTCGGTACGCCAGGGTGAGGTGCACGCAGTCGTCGGCGAGAACGGCGCCGGCAAGTCGACCCTGATGAAGATCCTTTACGGGATGCAGCGTCCGGACGAGGGCACGATCCGCGTCGACGGCACCGAGGTGTCGTTCCGCTCCCCCAACGACGCCATCACCGCCGGCATCGGCATGGTGCACCAGCACTTCATGCTCGCGGACAACTTCACGGTGCTCGAGAACGTCATCCTGGGCGCGGAGCCCACCGCTCGCGGACGGCTCGACCGGGGTGAGGCCCTCCGCCGGATCAAGGAGATCTCCGACGCCTACGGCCTGGGCGTGCAGCCCGACCGGCTGGTCGAGGAGCTCGGCGTCGGCGACCGGCAGCGGGTCGAGATCCTCAAGGTCCTTTACCGCGGCGCGCGCATCCTCATCCTCGACGAGCCGACGGCGGTGCTCGTTCCGCAGGAGGTCGACGAGCTGTTCGCCAACCTGACCGAGCTGCGGGCCGAGGGCCTCACCGTGCTGTTCATCTCGCACAAGCTCGACGAGGTCCTTCGAGTGGCTGACACGATCACCGTCGTCAGAGCCGGCACCACCGTCGCCACCGTCGAGCCGTCGGAGGTCACCCCCCGCGACCTGGCCCAGCTGATGGTCGGCAGCGAGCTGCCCACGCCCGAGACCCGCGAGTCCACCGTCACCGACGTCGTCCTGCTCAGCGTGCACGAGGTCTGCCTCGACGCTCCTCTCGGCGGCCAGCGCCTGCTCGACGACGTGAGCCTCGAGCTGCACCGCGGTGAAGTGGTCGGTATCGCCGGGGTCGAGGGCAACGGCCAGGCCGAGCTGGTCGAGCTGCTGATCGGCCTGCGCACGCCCACGTCCGGCGAGGTACGCCTCGGCGACGAGGTCATCACGCACTGGACCACCTTGCGCAGACGCGAGGCGGGCATCGGCTACATCCCGGAGGACCGGCACCGGCAGGGGCTGCTGCTGCCGTCGCCGCTGTGGGAGAACCGCATCCTGGGCAACCAGTCCCGCCGGCCCAGTGCCCGAGGCGGCTGGATCGACCGCAAGGGTGCCCGTAACGACACCGCTCGCATCATCGGCGCGTACGACGTGCGCACCCCCGGCCCCGACGTACCGGCATTCGCCCTGTCCGGTGGCAACCAGCAAAAGCTCATCGTCGGCCGGGAGATGAGTGGTGAGCCCTCGGTGCTGATCGCGGCTCACCCCACGAGGGGCGTTGACGTCGGCGCCCAGGCGGCCATCTGGGAGCACCTGCGCAACGCGCGCGCCAGCGGTCTGGCCGTGCTGCTGGTCTCCGCCGACCTCGAAGAGCTGGTCGGGATGTCCGACACGCTGCACGTGATGCTGCGCGGACGGCTGGTCGCGCAGGTCGACCCGGCCACGGTCACCCCCGAAGAGCTGGGCTCGTACATGACCGGCGCCGCCGTGAGCGCAGGGGGTGAGCAATGAACTCGGACGCAGCCACCCTGGAGGCACAGGAGGCCCCGCCGCCGCCACGGCGTTTCGACCCGGTCGCGATCGGCTACAACGCGCTGGCGCTGCTGCTGGCGCTGCTCGTGGCCATGATCGTCGGTGGCCTGGCGATCGCGCTGAGCGGCCACAACCCGTTCGTCGCCTTCGCCGACATGGTGAAGTTCGCCGCCTGCAACGACTCCGGCATCGGTGGGCCCTGCACCGCCGACAGCGCCATCCAGCTCTTGATCCGTTCCGTCCCCTACTACCTGTCGGGGCTTGCGGTCGCGATCGGGTTCCGGATGGCGCTGTTCAACATCGGCGTCGAGGGGCAGTACCGCCTGGCGGCGCTGGCAGTCGCGATCGTCGGCGTCGAGGTGCACCTGCCGGCCGTCCTGCAGGTGCCGCTGCTGCTGATCGTGGCGATGGGCACCGGTGCGATCTGGGCCGGCATCGCCGGGCTGCTGAAGATCACCCGTGGCGTGTCCGAGGTGATCTCGACGATCATGCTCAACTACGTCGCGTACGGGGTCATCGCCTGGGCGCTCAGCGCCTACCTCGCCGGCCGCGGCTCCAACGGCAACAACCTCTCCAGCGCGACACCGACCCTGCCGGCGGCGAGCCAGGTGCCAGGGCTGAACCACCTGCTGCACTCCCTCGGCCTGCTCGGCCACCACGCCGATCAGGTGCCGGGCTTCCTGATCGTCGCGGTGATCGTCGGCACCGGGTTCTATCTCCTGGTCGAACGGTCACGCTTCGGCTTCGAGCTGCGCGCCACCGGCATCAACCCGTTCGCCGCGCAGGCCGGCGGGGTGAGCTCACGCAAGATGATCCTGATCACGTTGCTGATCTCCGGCGCCATCGCCGGGCTGGTGGCGCTGCCGTACGTCATGGGCACGCAGTACAACTACTCCGACCAGCTGCCCAGCAACCTCGGCTTCAACGGCATCGCCGTCGCGCTGCTGGGCCGCAACAAGCCGGTCGGCATCGCTTTCGCCGCCCTGCTGTGGGGGTTCCTCGAGCAGTCGGCGCTGATCCTCAACCTCAACGGCATCCCGCAGGAGATCTACATCCTGATGCAGGGCTCCGCGGTGCTGGCGGTCGTGGTCGCGTACGAGGTGGTCCGTCGGGCAAGGGTGCGCAGGGCTGAGCGCGAGGTCGCGCGACAGGTCCCCGAGGCCCTCGGCGGAGCGGTGGAGGTGACCGCGTGAGCGCCACCCTCGAGGCGCCGATCGCCCCATCCCTGCGCCGCCAGGGCAAGTGGCGGCTGGAGGACCAGACGTGGCTGCTCGTCGTCGTCGTCGTGCTGGTCCTGCTGAGCTTCGTACGGGCCGCGACCGGGGCCGCCGACCTGACCTCGGCCGGGACGGTCGGGGCAGCCCTTCGCCTTGCCGTGCCGCTGGGGCTGGCCGGCCTCGGCGGTCTGTTCGCAGAGCGGGTGGGCGTGGTCAACGTCGGCCTCGAGGGCATGATGATCCTCGGCACCTGGTTCGGGGCGTTCGGCGGCTACTACTGGGGGCCCTGGGCAGGCGTCGCGCTCGGCATCCTCGGCGGCGCGGTCGGCGGCATGCTGCACGCGCTCATCACCGTCACCTTCGGCGTCGACCACATCATCTCGGGCGTCTCGATCAACCTGCTGGGCGCGGGCGTCGCCCGCTACCTGTCCGACATCGCCTTCACCGACGTCGCCGGGGGCGGGGCCACCCAGTCACCCAACATCAAAGGCAGCGTCGGGACGTTCAGCCTGCCCTTCCTGTCCGGAGGCGGCGGGACCTCCGACGTGCTGGGGTCACTGGAGAACCATCACTGGTTCCTGATCTCCGACCTGGCCGGCATCCTGCACGGACTGACCAGCGGCATCTCCTGGCTCACCCTGCTCGCCGTCCTGCTGATCCCGCTCACGTTCGTCTTCTTCTGGCGGACCAAGCTCGGGCTGCGCATGCGCTCCGTCGGCGAGAGCCCGTTGGCTGCGGAGTCCCTCGGCGTGCCGGTCTACGCGATGAAGTACATCGGCGTCATCGTCTCCGGCGGACTGGCCGGCCTGTCCGGCGCCTATCTCGTCATCGTGGGCGCGGGCTACTACCGCGAGGGCCAGACCGGCGGCCGCGGGTTCATCGGCCTCGCTGCCATGATCTTCGGCAACTGGCGCCCCGGTGGGCTGGCCGCCGGCGCTTCGCTGTTCGGCTACGCCGACAGCCTGCAGCTGCGGGACAAGACCGCCGTCCACGCGCTGCTGCTGTTCGTGACCCTCGTCCTGGCGGTGCTGGCGCTTCGATCGGGTTGGCGTCGCAAGTTCACCCAGGCGGCAATCACGGCCGGCTTCGCCGCGATGTTCGCGATCTGGTTCGCTGGCTCCTCGGTCGTGCCGCCCGGCATCGTCTCGTTCACCCCGCACATCACAACCCTGCTCGTGCTCGCACTGGCCTCACAACGACTGCGACCACCAGCCGCGGACGGGGTCCCGTACCGAAAGGGCGAAGCCGGATGACACCGGTGGACTGGCAGGCACTCCGCACGGCAGCAACAGCAGTGGCGGCCAACGCCTATGCGCCCTACTCGCGGCTGCACGTCGGCGCGGCCGGCCTCGTCGACGACGGCCGCGTCGTGACCGGCTGCAACGTCGAGAACGCCTCGTACGGCCTCGGTCTGTGCGCTGAGTGCTCGCTGGCCTGCGCTCTGCAGGTCGGTGGCGGCGGGCGGCTGGTGGCCGTGAGCGTGGTGGCCGGAGACGGCGAGTTCCTCGCACCGTGCGGACGCTGCCGGCAGGTGCTGTACGAGTTCGGCGGGCCCGACCTGCTGCTCGACGCCGGCGGTGACGCCGCCCCCCACCGTCTCGGCGACCTGCTCCCCCTCGCGTTCGGGCCGGACGACATCACGGCACGACGGGAGGGCTGAATGGCGGGCTTCGACATCGTCGATCTGATCCGGGCCAAACGCTCCGGCGAGCCACTGGCCGACGACGAGGTCGACTGGCTATTGAATGCTTACGTAGCAGGCACAGTGGCCGACGAGCAGATGTCAGCGCTGCTGATGGCCATCGTTTTCCGGGGCATGACCGACCACGAGCTTGCGCACTGGACACGGGCCATGATCGCGAGCGGTGAACGGCTCGACCTGTCAGCCGTGGCCAGGCCGACCGTCGACAAGCACTCCACCGGTGGCGTCGGCGACAAGATCTCGCTGGTTCTCGCACCCCTGGTCGCGGCGTGCGGCGCTGCGATGCCCCAGCTGTCCGGCCGTGGGCTCGGCCACACCGGCGGAACGCTCGACAAGATGGAGGCCATCCCTGGCTTCCGCAGCAACCTGAGCCCCGACGAGATGCTGGCGATCCTCGACTCGGTGGGCTGTGTCATCGCCGCCGCCGGGCCGGGACTCGTACCGGTCGACCGCAAGATGTACGCCCTGCGCGACGTGACCGGCACGGTGGAGTCCCGCTATCTCATTGCCAGCTCGATCATGTCGAAGAAGATCGCCGAGGGCACGGCTGCCCTCGTCCTCGACGTCAAGGTCGGCACCGGCGCCTTCCTGCCCGATCCTGCTGAGGCACGTCGCCTGGCCGAGCTGATGGTCGCGCTCGGTGAGGCGAACGGCGTCCGCACCACCGCCCTGCTCACCGCCATGGACACCCCGCTCGGCGTCGCGGCCGGCAACGCCCTCGAAGTTGCCGAAGCCGTCGAGGTCCTGCAGGGCGGCGGCCCGTCGGACGTACGAGACCTGACGGTGGCACTGGCAGCCGAGATGCTCGCCCTGGCAGGCATCTCCGTCGATCCGGCGACTCGGCTGGACGACGGGTCGGCATACGCAGTGTGGCGGGCGATGGTCTCGGCTCAGGGTGGCGACCCCGACGCGCCACTACTCGAGGCTGCGCACTCGCAGGACGTGCTGGCCGAGGCGGACGGGTTCATGACGCAGCTGGAGGCCCGTGCCGTCGGCATTGCCGCCTGGCGGCTCGGGGCCGGGCGGTCGCGCAAGGAGGACCCCGTCTCCCCCACCGCCGGTGTGCTCTGCCTCGCCAAGCCGGGTGACTGGGTGGTTGCGGGGCAGCCACTGCTGCGGCTGGTCACCGATGAACCCGAACGTTTCGCACGCGCGCACGAGGCGCTCGCCGGCGCCGTCCTGATCGGGCCTGAGGCGCTGCCGTCGGCCCCGCTCGTCCTCGACCGGATCGGATCCTGAGGAGACCGCCATGCTCACTGAGACCCAGCGCGAGGCGTTCGACCGGGACGGCTTCCTCGTTCTCGAGGACGCCGTCAGCCTCGACGCGTGCCAGCGGTTGATCCAGCGGGCCGAGCAGCTGGTCGACGCGTTCGAACCGGCGACGGTGTCCGTGTTCTCGACCAAGGACCAGACCAGGACGACGGACGAGTACTTCCTGTCCTCCGGCGGAGAGGTGCGATTCTTCTTCGAGGAGGAGGCGTTCGGCCCCGACGGCCAGCTGCGGCAGCCGAAAGCACTGTCCATCAACAAGATTGGCCATGCCGAGCACGATCTCGACCCGGTGTTCTCGGCCTTCTCCCGGCAGCCAGCGTTCGCCGCCATCGCCGCCGACCTGGGCTTCACCGACCCGCTGCTGCTGCAGTCGATGTACATCTTCAAGCAGCCCAGCATCGGCGGTGAGGTGGTCAACCACCAGGACGCGACGTTCCTCTACACCGAGCCGATCACGGTGACCGGATTCTGGGTGGCGCTGCAGGACGCGACGCTCGAGAACGGCTGCCTGTGGGCGCTTCCCGGCGGCCACCGGACGACGCTGCGCCAGCGGTTCGCGGTCAACGACGACCGGACGACCCGGTTCGACGTCCTCGACCCGTCGCCGCTGCCGGGGTCGGACGACGCGGGCATGGTTCCGCTCGAGGCCAAGGCAGGCACGCTCGTGCTGCTGCACGGGCTGCTGCCGCACGCCTCCGGGCCCAACCGTTCGGGCACGTCGCGGCACGCCTACTCGGTGCACATCATCGACGGCACCGCCGACTACCCGGCCGACAACTGGCTGCAGCGCCGCGCTGATGCACCACTGCGTGGGTTCTAGCGACGCCACATCGCGCTGGCTGCTCACCGGTTCGCTATCCGACCGCCTGCGAGGTCCGCTCGAGCCACGCCGCCGTTTCGGACCGGGCCACCGCCTCGGCTTCCCTGGAGGCGCCGACGTGATCCAGGGCGAGCAGCAAGGCGCCGACGACGGGAGCCTCCGTCACCACCCGCAGCGTCACGTCGGTGGCCTCCAGCCGAATCCGGTGCTCAACGGCCGCCAGCAGTTCAGCGTGCCCGGCCTTGAGGATGCCACCACCAAGGACGACGTCGACCTTGGCCTCCAGCAGACCGAGGCGACGCATCGAAACCGTTGCCAGTACGGCGATCTCGGTCGCGAGTCGTTCGAGCAGCTCCAGGGCAGCCCAGTCGCCGGCAGCAGCCTCGGCAAAGATCAACGGAGTCAGCTCCGCAAGCCGGTGGCCGTCCAGGCGGCCGAAGTGCAGCTCCTCACCCACGGCAGCAACCGTCGCCAGTCCGAAATGCTCAGCGACTCCTCGTTCGAGGCTGGACTTCGCTGACCTGCCGTCCTCACTGCGCGCCGCCCACCACAACGCCTTCTCGCCCAGGTGACCGCCGCCGCCCCAGTCACCCGTGATCTGGCCCAGAGCCGGGAACCGTGACGTTGCGCCGTCCCGCCGAACGCCCACGCAGTTGATCCCCGTACCGCAGACGACCGCAACGGCGTCGGGATTGTCCGTGCCAGCGCGCAGCAGGGCGAAGACATCGTTGTCGACGGCATGCGACGGGGCCCAGCCGGCAGCAAGCACCTCGGCGTCGATGCGCTCCACCTCCACCGGCAAGTCGACGCCGGCGAGATAAACCCCTGCGTGCCGGGCGATCGGGCCGGCCGTCGGGTCGAGCCCACACTGTTCGGCGGCCGCCCGCACCAGCCCATGCATGCGAGCCATGGCGGTGTCCGTGCCGATCATCTGCGGGTTCGTCCCCGCGCCCCGCACGTGCGCCAGCAGGCGTCCGCTGGCGTCGGCCAGCAGAACGTCGGTCTTGGTGCCGCCGCCGTCGACGGCCAGGACGGCAGCCGTCGTCACTGTGCCCACGTCAGGTAGCCGGCGTTGGCCTCGAGCAGCAGATCGGTGAGCCGGTCGGCCGTATCGAGCCGGCCGATCAAGGGATGCGCCAGCAACGCGCGGAAAACGCGTTCGCGGCCACCGCGCAGGGCAGCGTCCAGTGCGAGCTCCTCGTACGCGGACACGTGCTGCACCAGGCCGGAGTACAGCGGGTCCAGCTGATCCATCACCACCGGCGAGGCGCCGGCCGTACCAACAACAGCGGGCACCTCGACCACCGCGGCATCGGGCAGCCCAGCGATGGTGCCGTTGTTGCGCAGGTTGACCACTTGGGTGTCGCCCCGGTCGGACATCAGCGAGGCCACCAGATCGACTGCGGCTTCGGAGTAGTAGGCACCACCACGCTGTTCGAGCAGGAGCGGCTTGCTGTCCAGCGTCGGATCCGCATACAGCTCGAGCAGCTCAGCTTCGATGGCGGCCACCCTCGACGCGCGCGACGGCTCCGCCCGCTGCTCCGCTACCACAACGTCGTGCGCATAGAAGTACCGCAAGTAGTACGAGGGAACGGCTCCCAGTCGCAACGACAGCGACAACGGCAAGCCCGTCGCCTCGGCGACATCCTCGCCATGGTCGGCGAGCAGCTGCGGCAGCACGTCGACGCCGTCGAGGTGCACGCGCCTGGTCCAGGTCAAGTGATTGAGTCCGGCGTGATCGAGGGAGAGCCGCGACGCCTCGACGCCCAGCAGCTTTGCCCACCGGCGCTGGTTGCCGATCGCGACGTTGCACAGCCCGACCGCACGATGGCCGGCGTCGAGCAGCGCGCGGGTCACGATGCCGACCGGGTTGGTGAAGTCCACGATCCAGGCATCCGGCTTGGCCAGCTTCTGCACCCGCGAGGCGACGTCGAGGACAACGGGAACCGTACGCAGGGCCTTGGCCAGACCCCCGGCCCCGGTGGTCTCCTGTCCGACGCAGCCGCACTCCAGCGGCAGGGTCTCGTCGAGGCCGCGCGCTGCCTGTCCACCGATGCGCAGCTGCAGCAGAACGACATCAGCGTCCGCGACAGCGGCGTCGAGGTCTGTGGTCCAGCTCACCGCTCCGTCGTGTCCCTCGCGCCGAAACATGCGCTGTGCCAACGAGCCCACCAGCTGGAGCCGCTCCTGCGCAGGGTCGGTGAGGACCAGCTGCTCGACCGGCAAGGTCTCGCGCAGCCGGGCGATGCCATCGACCAGCTCGGGGGTGTACGTCGAACCGCCCCCAACAACGGTCAGCTTCATCCCTTGACTCCTGTCAACGTGACGCCCTGGACAAAAGCCTTCTGGGCAAAGAAGAACAGCACGATCACCGGGATCATGACGATCAGCGTTGCTGCCATCACGAGATTCCACTGCACCTGGTACAGCGTGCGGAACTGCGCGAGGCCGTACGACAGCGTCCAGTGCGCATTGTTCTCACTGGTGTAGAGCAACGGCCCGTAGTAGTCGTTCCAGCAGAACAGGAACATGAACATGCCGGTCGCCGCAATGGCCGGCTTCGCCATGGGCAGGATCACGCGCGTCATCACCTGCCACTCGCTGCACCCGTCCATCCGTGCCGCGTCGGCGTACTCCTCGGGGATCGTGAGCAGGAACTGCCGGAGCAGGAAGATGCTGAACGCGTCGCCGAGCAGATTGGGCAGAATCAGCGGCCACAGCGTCCCCGTCAGATTGAGCTTGGCCCAGAGCAGGTAGATCGGCACCTGCGTCACCTGCGGAGGCAACGTCATCGCCGCCAGCACCGCCAGGAAGGCGATGTTGGCACCCCTGAACCGATAGCGGGCCATGGCGTACGCGGCGGGCACGCTGGACAACAGCATGAACAAGGTGGCGAGGCCCGCGTACTGCAAGGTGTTGACGAAGTAGGAGAACATCGGCGCGGTACGGAAAACCTCGAGATAGTTGCCAGGGTGCCAGGAACGCGGCCACATGCTCGCCGTGCCCGCCTGATCCGAGCTCATCAACGAGGTCAGCAGGATGAAGATGAACGGCAGGCCGAAAGACACCGCAAGGGCCACGGCAATGGCGTGCTTGGCCAGCCAGTAGAACCGGCGCTCCCGCTTGATGCTGCGGGTCGAGCGCATCCGGGTCGGCGTGGGAGCTTCCGCGAGAGCGGTCACGCTTCACCGCCGCGGAAGGACCCCGAACGCCGGAGCAAGAACACGATGAACCCAATCGCGACGAGGAACATGACGACCGACATGGCGCTGGCGTAGCCGAGGTAGAAGTTGGTGAACCCCTCCTGGTACAGCCATTGCGAGAAGAACAGCGTTGAGCCGTTCGGGAAGCCCAGCGTCGTCGCGGTGCCGGCGCCCTCGTTCGCCTGGCCGCTGGCCACCTGTGCAGCGACCGTCGCCTGCGTGAAGTAGGACAACGTGTCGATCACCCCGGTGATGGCCGCGAAGACCAGCACCGGCTTGATCGAGGGAATGGTGACGTGACGGAACTGCTGCGCCCCGTTGGCCCCGTCCAGGCTCGCGGCCTCGTACTGGTCCTTCGGCACGTCGAGCAGGCTGGCCAGAAAGATGATCATGAGGTCGCCGACCCCCCACAACCCGAGCAGCACCAGCGCCGGCTTCGACCAGGTGGCATCAGCGAACCAGCCGGGTTCGGGAAGGTGCAGGAACGACAGCACTTGGTTGACCGGCCCGACCGCCGGGTTGAACAGGAAGACGAATGCCACCGTCGCGGCCACCGGAGGAGCGAGCGCTGGCAGGTAGAACAGAGTCCGGAACACCCCCGTGCGCCGCTTGATCGAGGTGACGATGCCGGCGACACCCATCGCGAACAGCACGCGGCACGGCACCAGAACGGCGCACAGCCACAGCGTGTTGCGGATGGACTGCCAGACGTACGGGTCCTGAGTGAACATGTAGCGGTAGTTGCGCAGCCCGACCCACTCCGGCGAGGACAGCAGGTCGAATCGAGTGAACGAGAAGTAGATCGTGGCCAGGAACGGGTAGACGAAGAAGATCAGCAGGCCGAGGGTGGCCGGCGTCATCAGCAGGATCACGAACAGCTTGTGGTTGCCGGGGCGCCGGCCCCGGCGCTTGCGCGCCCGGGCCGGCACCGAGGACGTGATGCTGGTCACGCAGGACGTCCCGCGGTCACGGGGCGGTTCCCAGCTTGAGCGCGGCATCGATCTGCTTGTCGACGCTGTTCAGCCCCTTCTGCAGATCGGCGACCTTGCCGGTCTGCCACTTCTGGATCCAGTTCTGGAAGCTCACCTGGTAGGCACCCCCGTTGGGGCTGGCCGGCGTTGTGCCGCTGTTGGCGTTGCCGAACACGTCAAGGAAGGTCTTGAAGTTGGCGTCCGCCACGAGGTCGGGCGAGTTGAGCGCCGGGGTCGTCGTCGGGACGTTCTTGATCCCGTTGGCGAGCTTGACCATCGCCCCGGTGTCGGTGGTGAGGTACTTGATGAGGGCCCAGGCCGCCTCGGGGTTCTTGGAACCCTTGCCGATGCCGACAATGTTGCCGGTGATGTAGCCAGCGCCGTAGAGGTTGGTCTTGTCGTCAGCGGTGGGGAACGGCGCGGTCGCGTACGACAGCTCCGGGTGCTCGGACTTGATGAACGCGTTGCGGTACTCGCCGTCCATCATCATCGCGACCTTGCCCTTCTCAAAGTCGTTGTCGGCGGAAAACTCCTGGCCGGCGCCGGCAACGAACTTCGCCAGCTTGGCCTGCCCGTAGAACTTCGTCATCGCCTGGATCCACTGGAGGTAGGGCTGCCAGTTGGCGTCGCCGCCGATGCTCGACGTGCCGTCCGGCTTCTGCCACGTCGCGCCGTAGATCGGCGCGTAGTGGGCCGGAACGTTCTCGTAGTAGCCGACCGTCGGGACGAACCCGGCGACCTTGATGGAGCCGTCGGGGTTGTACTTGGTCAATTTCTTCGCCATGGCGGTGAGCTGGCTCATCGTCTTCGGCGGCGCGGTGTAGCCGGCGGCAGCCAGCAGCGCCTTGTTGTAGTAGAGCCCATAAGTGTCGGACAGGAAGGGCATCTCGCAGCGCACGCCCTTGTACTCCGTGTAGGACTGCACCGCCTTCGGGATCTGTGACAGATCGACCTTGTCCCTGGCAATGTAGGGGCCGAGGTCCTTGAAGGCGCCGTCGGAACAGAATGTCCCGGTGATGTCGGTGGAGTAGGACAGGTCGACGTCCGGCCCCTTGCCGGCAGCGATGGCCTGCGTGGCCTTGGTGTCGTCCTGTCCGGACTTCACGACGACCTTGATGGACGGGTTGGCCTTCTGGAAGTCGTCAACGACCCCTTGAATGGCCTTCGCCTCGCGGCCGGTGAAGAAGTGCCAGAGGACGACGGTGCCGGAGGCGGTGGCGGGTGCCGGCGGCAACGGCGAGCTGGACGTCTTAGCCGGGGCAGCAGCACTCTTGGTCGGTCCCCCGGGTCCCGCATCCGACGAGCTGCCGCTCCCGCCGCAGGCCGCCAGGGTCAGCGCCAGAACGGTGATGGTGGCCGCGGCGGACGTCTTACGCAGACGAGCTGTCACTGAACTGCTCCTTCGTACGGACGGGGTGGGCAATGCTGTGGGGAGTTCCGAAATGCCGGTCCCTGGCCAGGCCGAGGGCCATGACCAGGGCGCCTTCGCTGACAGAGTTGCCATCGACCGAGCTCAAGGCGACGCGGGGACGCAGGGGCGTGAGCGCACGCAGCTCTCGTTCGACCAGGCCGCGCAGCACCGGTCCGCCGGCAAGCGGGATGTCGCCGGTCAGGACGACGAGACTGGGGTCGAGAACGGCGACGATCGTGGCCATCCCCGTGGCGAGGCGGACGGCAAGCTCGGTAAGGAAGACCCGGCCCGACGCTCCCCCGGCCGAGGCCCTGCGTACGGCGGCAGCTGCCGTCCGTGCCCCGAAGCCCTGGTCCTTGGCCAGGCGCAGCACCGCCGGAGCGCCGACCAGGTCCTGGAAGCGGGTGCGTCCGGCCCTGGTGTGCGCGGTTGACCCGGCAACCGGCATGTAGCCGATCTCGCCGGCACCTCCGGTTGCACCACGGTGCAGGGTGCCGCCCAGGTCGATGGCCAGACCCAGACCGTCGCTCACCCACAGCAGCGCAAAGCTGTCCACGCTGCGCGCGACCCCTTGCGAGCGTTCGGCGACGGCGGCCAGGTTGACGTTGTTCTCCAGCTCGATCGGGATCCCGAGATGATCCCGCAAGGTGCTCAGCACACCGGCCTTCGACCATCCCGGCAGGTGGCTCGCGTGTGCCAGCCGGTCGGTCGTCGCGTCATAGGCGCCAGGTGCGCCGATGACGACCTGATCCACTCCCAGGACACCCGCGGCCGCGGTGGCGGCATCGAGCCCGCGCCGGACGTCGCCGACCGGGTCGGTACCGCCACCGCGTCCGGTACGGATGACAGCCTCGCCGGCGACGCGTCCGGCAAGGTCCGCCACCTGCACGGTGAGCTGCGAGGGCACCACGTCGACCGTGGCCACGTGGGCAACCGACCCATCCACCGCGTAGAGCTGGGCGCCGGGGCCGCGCGCGCCCGTACTCAGGCCCACCGGGACGACCAGACCGTCGGCCTCGAGCCGACTGAGCAGCTGGGACGCCGTCACCTTGGACAGGCCGGTGAGCTCACCGAGCTGGGTCCGTGTCAGGGACCCGTGCTCGAGCAGCAGGTCAAGCGCCGCTCGATCGTTGATCGCGCGGAGCAGCTGAGGGGTGCCGGTCCGGTTCAAACGGTTCTCCTCGGCGCTCTCGGGACTGTAAGGAAACTTTCCTAACAGTGCCGGGAACGTACGACGGAGCGCCTACGACGTCAAGTGGTCTACTCCACTTGTTACACGGCCGATACAGGCCACAGGCTGCTCTGTACCGATACGCGGGTGATCGCGGTGATTTAGACCTGGCTCGGCTCGAGGACCGGAGCCTCGAGCTCGGGCTGGATGTCGCAGCGGGTCACCGTGATGTAGGCCACCAACGCCACAATCGCCACTGTCGCCACAGCCGCAACGACCCCGTCCCCGTAGCCGAGGCCGTGGCCGGCGTTGGAGGCTGGCTTCCCCAGCCAGTCCGCGTACGACGCACCCAACGGGCGGGTCAGCACGTAAGCCGACCAGAAGGCCACGACCGGGTTCAGGCCGAGCTTCCACCACGCCAACCACGGCACCAGGATGGCTACCGTGAACATGATGGCGGAGGCAAGGAACCCGAGATGGAACGTGACCGCCGTCAGGTCACCCACGGCGGTTCCCAGGGCAAACGTCGCCAGAACCGCGAGCCAGTAGTAGATCTCGCGCCGCTGCGTCACGATGCTGTGAATGGACAGGGTGCCTTCGCTGCGGTGCCACAGGACAAAGATGACTGCCAGCACGACAGCACACAGCGTGCTCGAGACGGTGTACGGGATCCCCAGCACCTTGTGCGGGCCGTCGGCAACCATGGTGCCGAAGACTGCCACCATCACGACGGCGAACCAGTAGGCCGGCGCCTCGTAGCGCGTCGTCCGTAGCTGCAGCCACAACGCCACCACGAGGCCGACGAACCCGACTCCACCGGCCAGGGCGATGTTCATGCCCCGCGAGCCAGTCCGACGTCGCCTCGCCCATCCCGGTGGTGAGAATCTTGATCACCCAGAAGATGAACGCGATCTCGGGCACCTTGGCGGCAACCGGCTCACGCATGCGGGATCCTTCCGACAGTGGTCGCGGCAACATCAGTGAAGCACCGGGCGATGTGGTCCGCATGAGATCGCCTTGTGAAAGTCATCCAGGGAACCACATGCTGACGCACGCGCCGCCGCCTTCCAGGTTGGTCGCGGAAGCAGACCCGCCATGAGCCTCGGCCACAGCCTGCACGATGGCCAGGCCCAGGCCGCTGCCTCCTGCGGACTCGTTGCGGGCCCGGTCCGGGCGACTGAAGCGCTCGAACGCGAGCGGCAGGAACGCCGGGTCGAACCCCGGGCCGGTGTCCCGTACGGCGATCGTCGTGCCGTCACGCTCCGAGCAGGCGATCACCCGCACCCGCCCCCCGCTTCCGGTCAGCCGCAAGGCATTGGCGAGCAAGTTGTCGACCGCCTGGCGCACCCGGTCCGCATCGAGGGCAGCACGCAGCTGCGGAGCCTCTACCGTGACGGCGACCCCGGCGTCGGAGGCCGCAAGGGAGCGGAACGCCACCGCATCGCTGAGCAGCTCGCCCACGTCCACGGATGAGGTGATGACCTGAAGCTCTCCATCGTCGGAGCGGGCGAGGAACAACAGGTCGTTCGCCAGCCTGGCCAGCCGGTCAACTTCGTTCGAGGCTGCCTGGACCGCCGCCTTGAGCTCGTCAGCACTGCGCTTTGGCCGATCCGCCAGCTCGAGCTCCATCCGCAGCACCGCGAGCGGTCCACGAAGCTCATGTCCGGCGTCAGCGACGAAGCGGCGCTGTCGGGCGAGCGCCGCTGCTATCCGGTCCAGCAACCCGTTGAAGGTCGTTCCCAGCGCGGCGATCTCGTCGTGGGTCGGCGGTACGGGCACCCGGCCGGACAGGTCGTTGACGGTCATGCCCTCGACGGTCCGGCGCATCCTCTCGACCGGCCGCAGCGCCGCCGAACCGAGCACCCAGGCACCGGCGCCGGAGGCGAGGACCACGATGAACCCGACAATGAACAGGCTGTGCCGGAACGTCTCCAACGTCTCGTTCAGCTCGCTCAGCGGTGCAGCCACGACCACCGTCCAGTGCCCGTTGGGCCGGACCTCCGGCTCGATCAGGACGCGGTACGGAATATCGTTGGCGGTACGAGAAACGAGGACCGATCCACCCTTGGCGACGGTGGCTTCATCGGCTGCCGTCATGAGCGTCGCCCCCCGCAGCGACGGTGACTGGACGGCGATGGTGCCGTCGGGCCGGACCACGCGCGTCAGCAGTCCCCCGATGTCGCTGTCGTTCGGCGACGTCGACTCCCCGTCGGCGGCCGGGAGTGCATCGATACCGGCGCGCAGCGGCACCACCCGGCTCAGCATCGACGCGTCGGTGGCCGCGATCAGGCCGGCCGTCATCCGGTTCAGGTAGAGCCAGCCACCCAGCACCACTGCGAGCGCCGATGCAACCATGACGAACGCTGTGAGCCGCAGCCGCAGTGGCACCTAGTCCGCCACTGGCGTGACGGGACGAAGCCGATAACCCAGGCCCCGTACGGTTTCCAGGTCGTCCCAGGCGGTATCGGCCTGCATTCGCCTCCGCAGCTGCCCGACATGCTGGTCGACCACGTTGCTGCGTGGATCCGCGGCGAAGTCCCACACCTCGCTCACGAGCCGCGAACGACTGAAGACCTCGCCCGGATGGCGCAGGAACAGCTCGAGCAGCTCAAATTGCAGCGGTCCGAGCTCGACCTCGTGCTCGCCGTTCCACACCCGCCGGGCCGCCGGCTCAATCCGCACCCGCCCGTTCATCAGGGCGAGGGGAGCCTCACGGGCACCACGGCGTACGAGGGCACGCAGTCTCGCCGTCAGCTCGGCGAAGGCGAACGGCTTCACGAGGTAGCCGTCAGCACCGCACTCGAGCCCGCGCACCCGCGCACCGACCTCGTCGCGCGCCGTCAGCATCAGCACCGGCGTCCACCGACCGGCTCGGCGCATGTCGGAGCAGACCTCGAACCCGTCAACGCCCGGCAGCATGACGTCGAGCACCACAGCGTCATAGTCCCTGGTCGCCGTCATTTCCAGCGCGAGCGTGCCGTCGCCGACGACGTCGACCTCGTAGCCCTCTTCGGTGAGGCCGCGAGAAAGCAGCCCGGACATCCGGGCGTTGTCCTCGACCACCAGCAGGCGCATGACATCAGCATGGCTCATCCTCATGTAGCCGACATGAGGACGGCGTGAGTCGCCCCCTCAGCCCAGGGGCCGGCAACCATCATGTCCCTGCGGTGAGACCGGCCTTGATCGCCCGGCAGATCCCACTACTGTTCGCCTTACGCGGGCCCGTCACCGGCGACCCCTAGCGACGGGCCTGCGGTTCATCACATCGCTGTACGAGACCTGAACAGCTCGCCGATCGGGCGCTTCAACAGCAACGCGGCAGACACCACGATCACGCACACACCCAGCCGAAGCGAGCCGAGCACGTGCGGCTGCAGTGGCAGGTAGCGGCAGACGAACAGCGCAGCGAACACCAGCCAGGACCAGAGCGGGAAGATCCGCCCTCGCCGAGCCTGAACGTCCCACACCACCGCGCCCAGCAGGATGGCGGCGGTGTAGTAGCTGTAGACGCCGGGGTCCAGCGCGATGCGAGCCGCTGCCGCGACCATGACCACCGCCGCCCAGCGACCGCGAAGAACGGCCACCGCCCCGAGCGCCAGTCCGAGCGCAAACTGGACGGGCCGGTCCCAGGCGGGTGTTGTCGTCGCATTGACCCCGAGCACTCGCAACGAGGACGAAGGGGCGTTCGGAATCCCGAACCGCGCAGCAGCGAGGGTTGCGGGGTCGGCCAGCACGAACAGCGCAGCAAGCCCCATGACCGGCACGACCGCCCACGCCGCCGTGCGCAGCCGGCGCCCGGCCGGAACGGCCATGGCGAGCGGAAGAAAGGCGATCGCCCAGGGCTTGGACAGGATGGCGAGTGCGAGCAGGACGCCGACCGACCTCGATTCGCCCCTGGCCACGGCGCGCACGGCCAGTGCTGTGAACAGCAGCGCGAGAACGTCGTCGAGATGTGCAAAGCGCACCGAGAGGTCGACCCACGCGGGAACGAAAACGACGCCGGCCAGCAGGACCCTACGCTGCAGCAGCCGCCGCGTGACCGGCCCACTGCGGCCGAGCGCATCCTGCTCGATCAGCAGGAGTACGGCCAGGCCGGCCAGCGTCATCACCAGCTCCGCCAGCTCGGCGCCGTCCTCACCGCCGGCCGACGCAAGTCCGGCCAGCACGAAGCTGACCGGACCGATCTGCAGCTCAGGGTGTGCCGCGTACACATGCAGACCACACGTGGCCGGTACGGAGCCGCGCAGGCACAGCATCGACCGGCCGCCCTCGACGAAAAAGTGCCAGGACTGTCCCTGATGGGCCGCATATCCCACGGCGCACACGGCTGCCCACAGCAGCAGAACCGCGTAGTGCCAGTACCGGTCGACCACGGAGCCGAACGAAGTGGCATACGTCCGCTGGGACCCGACCTGCCGACCGGATGCAGCGGGTGCCTGCCCGTGCAGGACCGACTCATACAGCAGGGCGGAGGGACTTCGGGCCGGCTTCACCGGCCGAACAGTAGGCGGCGCGCGTGGGCTGCCGATGAGTACCGGTGATCCCGGAATCTCAGTGCGGGAGCGATCCGACGTACTGAAAATGAGCCCCGTCCGGGCGCAAGAACCTTCCACCCCAGGCAAAGCCGTGCGCCGCCATGATCGCCACCAACCGGGGGTCCTGCCGCGGGGGCGCCCCCAGCGGGTTTCGCGCAACGTTGATGTCGACGGCAATTCCCCAGCTGTGGCTGGACAGTGTGTCCGTGCTGACTGCCCTGGACACGCGCGGATTCCAGCACCCGCCCTGATAGGCGAAGTCCGCCGTGTCGATCAGCGAGCCCAGGCCGGCCGCCGTGATGTCGTGCATCGCAGCTGCCAGCGGACCCATGATGGCGACGTTGCAGGTGACGTCGCCGAGCTGCTCGATCCGCCGGGTGCGCAGTCGTGCGGACGTCCAGCTCGAGTCCTGCGCGAAGGCGCCGGTGCCCGCCGGCCGTTCGGAGAACTCCCCGAACGCCAGCTTCATCTGGAGCTGGGTGAGGACGGTGTCCGCGCCGCTGAGGTAACCGTTGACCGTATGGTCCCGTACCCGAACTCTTCTTGTCGGCCAGACGGCACGGGTCAGGGCGAGCAGGCGGCTGCTCGACATCGAGCCACCCACCAGCACGTACGCGGCGGCGGCACCCGCGTGCGGGGTGATCACGTGCGTGCTGGTGGCCATCTCATGACCACCGATCTCGTGCGCGTCAACCACAGCGGTCACCGGAAGCGAACGACCATTGCTCAGCTGAACGCGGTCCCCGGTACGGACCTGACGCAGGGTGGCCTCCTCGGTGGCCAGCACAAGTCCCCGGCTCATCGCGGCTGCCAGTGCGGGCACCGAAGCGGCTGAGGCAAATGCGGACGGGTTCGCGAGCATCGTGTCGACCGGGATGAGAGGGAAGCCCTTGTCACCGCTGGAGACCAACAGCTCGGTGGAGAAGACCGGAGTCACCTGTCCCTGTGTCTTCCGAACAAGGGCCAGCACCTCGGCGGCGGAGAAGCCGTGCGTCGCGTACACGATCCGTTGACCTCGGAACAGCTGCCGCGGGATGACGTCGGGCGACGTCGTGCTCCCAGCGGCCGTTGACGCGGCGGCGCCCGTACCGGCTGCAGGCGCGGAGGCGCCCGACTGCCGGACCACCCCAGCCGCGTGATCGCGATCATTGGGGTCGATGAGCTGGGGTACGCCAAGGGCTACCGCGGCCGCCAAGGCCAGAACCACGGCACGGCGGCGACGAAACGTTGCTCGGGTGGGCACGCGGTGACCCTAGATCGGACTCCTGTAGCCCGGATGAGACCGACGCCCAGCGACCCTAGATCCCGACGGTGTGCCAGACGGTCTTGGTCTCCAGGAACGCCGAGACGCGCTCGAGACCCGGCTCCGCCCACCAGTCGTCGCCCAACGGTGGCAGCACGCGCTTGACGTTGTCGGCTGCTCCTCGGCGCAAACCAGCCACGTCGTCAGCTCCGGCCAGATCGATGGCATTCACGTCCATGTGCGCAGCGAGCCCGGGTGCCAGCTCCGCCGTGAGGCCGGTCAAGATGTTGACCACGCCCCCTGGCACGTCGGAGGTCGCCAGCACCTCGGCGAGGGTGACAGCGGGCAGCGGCTGCCGCTCGCTGGCCACCACGACCGTGGTGTTGCCGGTGACGATCGCGGGAGCGAGCACGGACACGAGCCCCAGCAGAGAGGGCGTCTGCGGCGCTACCAGGACGACGACGCCGGTCGGTTCCGGCGTCGAGAAGTTGTAGAAGCGGCCGACGACGGGGTTGCTTGATCCCAGCACCGCGGTGATCTTGTCGGCCCAGCCGGCGTACCAGACCCAACGGTCAATGGCCGCTCCCACCTCACGTTGCGCCTCCTCGGGCGAGAGTCCACCGGTGAGCGCAATCTCATCAGCGAACTGCAACCGTCGGCCTTCCAGCAGCTCGGCCACCCGGTAGAGCACCTGGCCCCGGTTGTAGGCAGTCTTCTTCGACCAGGACGGGAAGGCCGAACGCGCTGCGACCACTGCGTCCCTGGCATCCTTGCGGGAAGCCTGTGCCGCATTCGCCAGAAAGCGGCCGTCCGGCGTGGTCACCTCGTAGGTCCGGCCGGACTCCGAGCGCGGGAATTCACCTGCTACATAGAGCTTGTAGGTCTTGCGCACCTCGATCCGGTCATCCGGCACGGCGATCCTCCCCCGCCAGGTAGGCTGCCAGCCCGGCGGCCCCGCCCTCACGTCCGAACCCGGACTCCTTGTAGCCACCAAACGGCGAGGCGGGGTCGAACCGGTTGAAGGTGTTCGCCCAGATCACCCCCGCCCGCAGTCGTTGTGCAACCCAGAGACTGCGCGAACCCTTGTCGGTCCAGATCCCGGCCGACAGCCCGTACGGCGTGTTGTTGGCCTTCTCCACCGCCTCCGCAGGGGTACGGAACGTCAGCACCGACAGGACGGGACCGAAGATCTCCTCCCTGGCGATGCGGTGCGACTGCGCAACATCAGTGAAAATTGTTGGTGCGTACCAGTACCCGCTGTCCGGCAGCGCGCAGTCGGCTGACCACTTCGTCGCACCCTCGTCCACGCCGGAGTCCGCCAGCTCCAGGATCCGTGCGAGCTGGGCGGCCGAGTTGATCGCGCCAATGTCGGTGTTCTTGTCCATCGGGTCGCCCAGGCGCAGCGTGCTCACGCGCCGCTTCAGCTTGTCCATCAACGGTTCCAGCACGGATTCCTGTACGAGCAGGCGTGAGCCGGCGCAACAGACGTGACCCTGGTTGAAGAAGATCCCGTTGACGATGCCCTCGACCGCCTCGTCCATGGGCGCGTCATCGAAGACGATGTTCGCCGCCTTGCCACCGAGCTCCAGGGTGATCTTCGTCGAGGTCCCCGCCAACGACCGCAGGATCTCCTTGCCCACCTCGGTCGAGCCGGTGAAGGCAACCTTGTCGACGCCGGGGTGCGACACCAACGACCGACCGGTCTCTCCGGCGCCGGTCAGGATGTTGACCACCCCGGCCGGCAGGTCGGCTTGCTGGCAGATCTCCGCGAACAGCAACGCTGTCAATGGTGTCGTCTCCGCCGGCTTGAGCACCACGGTGTTGCCGGCGGCCAGTGCTGGCGCGATCTTCCAGGCCAGCATGAGCAGCGGGAAGTTCCACGGGATGACTTGAGCGGCAACACCCAGCGGCCGAGGCGCAGCGCCGAGCCCCACGTAGGACAACTTGTCCGCCCAGCCGGCGTTGTAGAAGAAGTACGCCGCTGCCAACGGGATGTCGACGTCGCGGGACTCGCGGATCGGCTTGCCGTTGTCGAGCGTCTCCACCACGGCGAACTCACGCGAGCGCTCCTGCAGAAGGCGGGCGATCCTGAACAGATACTTTCCGCGCTCCCGGCCGGGCATCCGCCCCCAGACGCTGTCGGCGGCCGAACGAGCGGCTTCGACGGCTCGGTCCACGTCGTCGGCGCCCGCCATCGCCACCTCGGCCAGCACCTCTTCCGTTGCCGGGTTGACGGTCTTGAACGCCGTCTTGCTCAGCGGGTCCACGAACTCACCGCCGATGAACAGCCCGTACGACGACCGCAGTCGCGCCACGTCACGCGACTCGGGTGCCGGCGCATAGTCCCAGGTCATGGCTCAGTCCAGGGTGTAGTAGTCGGAGCCGCCGTAGCGACCGGTGGTCAACTTGGTGCGCTGCATGAGCAGGTCGTTGAGCAGGCTGGACGCACCGATCCGGAACAGGTCGGGGGTCAGCCACTCCTCGCCGCAGGTCTCCTTGACCACGACGAGGTACTTGATCGCGTCCTTGGCGGTACGGATCCCGCCGGCCACCTTGACGCCGATCTTGTCCCCGGAGACGCCGGCAAAGTCGCGTACTGCCTCGAGCATCACCAGGGCGACCGGCAGCGTCGAGGCCGGCGACACCTTGCCCGTGGACGTCTTGATGAAATCCGCGCCGGCCAGCATCGCGAGCCATGAGGCGCGACGGACGTTGTCGTAGGTTGCGAGCTCGCCGGTCTCGAGAATGACCTTGAGGTGAGCGCTGCCGCACGCCTCCTTGACTGCGACGATCTCGTCGAAAACCCGTTGGTAGCAGCCGGAAAGGAACGCCCCACGGTCGATAACCATGTCGATCTCGTCCGCTCCGCCGGCCACGGCCTCGGCAGTGTCGGCGAGCTTGACCGCCAACGACGACCGGCCGGAGGGGAAGGCCGTCGCCACGCTGGCAGCCTTGACGCCGCTGCCCCGGAGCCGGTTGGCGACGGTGGGGATCAGGTCGGGATAGACACACACCGCGGCCACGGACGGGGCTCCGTCGCCGGGCCGGATCGCCTTGGTGCACAAGGCAGCAACTTTGCCTGCCGTGTCGGCGCCCTCGAGCGTGGTCAGGTCGACCATCCGAATGGCCAGGTCGAGTGCTCGCGCCTTGGCAACGGTCTTGATGCTGCGCGTGCCGAGAGAGTCGACCCGCGCCTGCGCGCCCACCTCGTCGACCCCTGGCAACCCGTGCAGGAACTGCCGCAGCGACGACTCCGACCCACCGGCCTCCGCGAAGCCGGCATGAGCCGGCAGGGTGATGCTCATCTGCCCACTATGCCCCGCAGATCGGCCTCGAGCGCTGCGAGCTCAGCGGCGGCGGCGGCCCGGGCCTCGATCACCGTCGATGTCACGGGCACGACAACCTCGAGATAGGCCTTCAGCTTGGGCTCGGTCCCGCTGGGCCGGACCACCACCCGCGCTGTCGGTTCGGCATCCGGGCCAAGACTGAAGATCAATCCGTCCGTCGGTGGCAGCCCGTTGCGGCCATCCAGCAGGTCGACGATGCTCGCGACCGGCAGGCCACCCAGAGCCGACGGCAACGCCGCGCGGAGAAGGGCCATCGCCTCGGCGATCTCTTCGATCGATTCGACTCGCAGCGCCCACTGCGCGGTGGCGTGCAGGCCATGCTCCCAAGCCAGCTCGTCGAGACGGTCGAGCAGGGTACGGCCGTCTTCCTTGAGGTCGGCCGCCATCTCGGCGATGGCCAGCGCCGCGCTGATGCCGTCCTTGTCGCGCACCACGCCGGGGCCTCGTACGGCGCCGACGCAGTAGCCGAGCGCCTCCTCGTACCCGAAGACGAAGCCCTTGCCGGGCAGCTCGGCCCGCACGATCCACTTGAAGCCAGTGAGTGTCTCGACGTAGCCAACGCCGTGTGCGGCCGCCATCCGACGCAGCATCGTGGAGGAGACGATGGTTGTTGCTACGAGGCGATCCGGCCCGCTGGTGTGGGTCAGAACGTGGTCGGCAAGCAGGACGCCGAGCTCGTCCCCGGTCAGAACCCGGTCGCCGACGGCGACACAGCAGCGGTCGGCGTCCGGGTCGTTGGCGATGACCAGGTCTGCCCCGATGGCATCGCCGAGGGCGAGAGCGAAGTCCAGCGCACCGTCCTCCTCGGGGTTGGGGAACGGCACGGTGGGGAAGTCCGGGTCGGGCGCAGCCTGCGCGGAAACCACTGCCGGCGTTGGAAACCCGGCCACCTCAAACACCCGCAGCAGCACGTCAGCACCCACGCCGTGCAACGGGGTGTAGGCGACTCGCAGGTCGCGCGCCGACGACAGTGACTGAGCCGCGACGGCAGCCACGTAGGCCTCGACAAGCTCGTCGCCGAGAACCCCCCAGCCCGGTGCCCGCGGCACGTCCACCAGCCGCCCCACGGCATCCATCGCCGCCGAGATCTCAACGTCAGCAGGGGGAATGATCTGCGCGCCGTCACCGAGGTAGACCTTGTAGCCGTTGTCGGTCGCGGGGTTGTGGCTGGCGGTGACCATGACCCCGGCGGAGCAGCCCAGCCGCAGGATCGCGTACGCGAGAACCGGCGTCGGCACCGGCCGCGGGAACAGCAACGCGTCGAGCCCGGCTCCTCGCAGCACCTCGACCGTGTCGATCGCGAACATGTCCGAGTCGTGCCGTGCGTCGAAGGCCACCACCACCCGACCACCGCCGTGCGCCGTGACGTACGCAGCCAGGCCGGCGGCAGCGCGGGTCACGGTCGCGCGGTTCATCCGGTTGGGACCGGCCCCGAGCTGCCCGCGCAACCCGGCCGTACCGAACTGCAGCCGCCCAGCGAAGCGATCGGCGATCTCGTCCCAGTCCTTGCGGCCGATCAGCAGCGACAGCTCGTTGCGGGTCCGCGGATCCGGGTCGTCGGAGATCCAGCGCATCGCTGCGGTGCTGAGGTCGCTCACGCCGGCCTGATCTGGGCGGTCGCGGCCAGCAGCGCCGGCAGCTCACCGAGCTCGGCGATCTCCAGCACCCGCGGATGGCCGTTCCAGCCGCCGACGTGCTCGTGCTCCCAGTTCAGGTGGTAGGGCACGTGGACGGCGCGGGCGCCCAGCTCGATCACCGGTACGACGTCGCTGCGGATGCTGTTGCCCACCATGAGGAACCGCTCCGGCGGACAGCTCAGGACCCGGAGCAGCTCGGCGTACTTCTCGACGCTCTTCTCGCTGATGATCTCGACGTGGTCGAAGGCGCTGGCGAGCCCGGACTGGTCGAGCTTGCGCTCCTGGTCCAGCAGGTCACCCTTGGTGACCAGAACCACCCGGTGACCGCCGGCGCGGATCGCCCACACCGCCTCGGCGGCACCCGGCAGCAGCTCGACCGGGGTGCTGATCATGGCGCGGGAGAGGTCGAGGATCTGTTCGATCAAGGCGGCGTGCAACTGCGGTCCGGCCAGCTGGGCAGCCGTCTCGATGGCGGACAGCGCGAAGCCCTTGATGCCGTACCCGAACAGGGTCAGGTTGCCACGCTCGACCCGGCTGAGGGTGGCGTCGACCAGCTCGGGGTCGGCGAAGTCGGCCATGAGCGCACGGAAGTGCTCCTGTGCAGCGTGGAACAGGTCCTCGCAGCGCCACAACGTGTCGTCGCCGTCCAGCCCGACGACATCAATCGGCTGGTCCTCGTCACCCCACACCAGGTAAGTCTGTCATGACGCCGTTGGCTTGCGGATAGTGAGGGCGGGCAGGATACCGTGCAGGGGTGGCTGCCGTGAGCGAAACTTGCCGATGCTGCTGACCGGGACCGACGATGCCTATCGCCGGCTGTCCGCTCGGCTGGAGGGCCTCGGTCAGGACGAGTACCTGTGGCAGCCGACGGCCTCCTCCTGGACCATCCGGCCGGTCGAGGACCGGTGGGTCGCGGACTGGGCCGATCCGGATCCCGATCCCGCGCCCATCACCACGATTGCGTGGCGGATGTGGCACATCGGGCTCCAGTGCCTCACCTCGTACGTGTCCCCGTCGTTGGGCGACTGGCCGCTGTCGGTCCAGGGCCGCGCCTGGTTCGGCGAGGTCGCCCCAGCGCTCGACGCACTGGCGACGTCGTACGACGTCTTCCGCGCCCGCATCGTTGACCTCGGGGACGACGGCCTGCGAACACAGCTGGGGCCGGCGTGGGGCTCGTACGCCGAATCGACCTGGGCCGACCTGGTCGTGCACGCCCTGGACGAGCTGTCCCACCACGGCGCTGAGATCGCCCTGCTGCGCGACCTCTACCCGCACCGATGACGAGCGAGCGATTTCGCCTGTCGGCTGCGGTGTACGGGGTGGTGGTCCAGGACGGTCGGATGCTGCTGATCCGCCGGGCCGGCACGCGCTACCGCGACGGGCAGCTCAGTGTCCCGGCCGGACATCTCGACGGGGGCGAGGACGCGGTCAGTGGGATGCTTCGCGAGCTGCGCGAGGAGGTCTGCATCGAGGCCGACCGGGAAGCGTGCCGCCTCGCTGTGGTCATGCACAGGGCGCCGGAGTCCGAGGGCGACAGCGAGTACGTCGACCTGTTCTTCACCATCGGACGCTGGTCCGGCAGCCCCACCATCGGCGAGCCGGACAAGTGCAGCGAGCTGGTCTGGGTTGACCCGGACGACCTGCCCGACGACGTCGTCGACTACGTATCCGTTGCTCTGCAGGCAATCCGCGACGGCCGGCCCCTGGTCACCCTCGGATGGGAGAGCCCATGAAGGCGACTCCGGCCGGCCCGCGCCAGGGCGACGTCGGCGACGCGACCTACCGGGTCTCGTACTGGCGGCAGCGCCATGTCGACGACTACGCCGACCGACCGGCCAACCTCGAACAGATCGACATGGCCTGGGAGAGCGAAGAATGGCTGCTGTCAGGTGGCAACGTCTTCGAGGCCCTGACCTGGGCCGACGAGGGTGCCGACGGCTGGCAGGTCACCGAGGTCTGCGTGGTCGTGCCCGACACGTTCGGCAAGGCGGTCGGCCTGGTCCGGCTGCAGGGCTACGACCCGACCGCGGACGAAGGCTGCTGAGTCCACCACCGCGTCGGCGCCCGCGTCGCATGGTGTGGTCTCGCCCACTGTATGAGTTGCTGCAGAGCTGCTGCGCGGATGCCCGCAACTCAGGAGCTGCGGCAGAGCTGCTGCGCCGGATGCCCGCAGCTCAGGAGCTGCTGCAGAGGTGCTGGCACCTATGCCCGCAACTCATCAGCAGGTCATACGTGTTACAGGCGCAGCGCAACCGCCCGGCACGGCGCACCATCCGCGTCGGTCAGCCTGAGCGGCAGCACGCTCAGGAGGTACGGGCCGGTGCCCAGATCCTCGAGCCCACAGAGGTTCTCGACGATCACGCCGTCGACCGCAGCGATCAGCCGGTGGGACGCGAACCCGTCAGCCGGCGCCCGGTCGAAGCGGGTCTCGTCAAGGTTGGGCGCGTCCAGGGCGAAGGTACGGACCCCATGCTCGAGCGCCCGAGCACAGGCGGAGGACTCCAGGTAGGGGTGGTCGAAGTAGGCGTCCGTGCCCCGACGATCCGACCAGCCGGTCCACAGCACCAGCGCAGCGTCCGGGCCGAGCCGGGACTCCAGCGGTGCCAGAAGATTCCAGCCGATCACCGACCGGGGCGGCATGCCTCGTACATCCAGCACTACGAGCCGGCAGACGAAGCGTTCGAGCGGCAGCTGGTCGATCCGCAGACCGTCCTCGGCGAAGTGCCAGGGCGCGTCGACGTGGGTGCCGGTCTGCGAACCCATCGAGATCTGCTGTACGTGGAATCCCTCGCCGGCAATGGTCGTCGCCGGCGACGAGACGAATACCGGGTCACCGGGATAGACCTGCGTCGAGGCGTCGAGCGGGATCGAAAGGTCGACGACCTCAACCACGAGATGCCTGCAGCGCAAGCAGAGCCAGGAACTCGTACGCCACGTTGGCGCCGGCCAAAGCGGTGAGCTCTGCGTGGTCATAGGCCGGGGCGACCTCGACTACGTCACCGCCGACGAGATGAAGCCCGTCGAGGCCGCGCAGGATCATCTGCAGCTCACGGGTGGTCAGGCCACCGGGCTCGGGAGTGCCGGTTCCGGGCGCGTGCGCGGGGTCGAGCACGTCGATGTCGACGCTGAGATAGACCGGGCGGCTTCCCACCCGCTCGCGAATCCGGTCGACGGCAGCATCCGGCCCGTGCCGTGCTACCTCCATCGTGGTGATCGCGGCGAAGCCCAGATCGCGGTCGCTGTCCAGGTCGGTCTGGGCGTAGAGCGGGCCGCGAATGCCTACGTGCGCTGAAGACTCGAGCGCCAGCAGTCCTTCCTCGGTCGCCCGGCGAAACGGCGTCCCGTGGGTGTACGGCGCGCCGAAGTAGGTGTCCCAGGTGTCCAGGTGCGCGTCGAAGTGCACCAGTGCGATCGGCCCGTGCTGAGCATGCAGCGCCCGTAGCAGCGGCAGCGCGATGGTGTGGTCGCCGCCCAGGGTGACGATCATGTCCGCCCTGGTCAGCAACGACCTGGCGGCCTTCTCGATCGTCTCGACCGCCTCGAGCAGGTTGAACGGGTTGACCCCGATGTCGCCGGCGTCGGCGACCTGGTGCACCTCCCATGGGTGCACGTCGAGCTGAGGGTGGAACGGACGCAGCAGCTTGGAGCCGGCTCGCAGAGCCTGGGGGCCGAAGCGGGCGCCCGGCCGGTAGGTCGTACCACTGTCGAACGGCACCCCGAGGATTGCGACAGCTGCGCGGCTGACCTGGTCCAGCCGCGGCAGCCGGGCGAAGGTGTCCGGGCCGGCGAAGCGCGGGACCTCGAGGCCGGCCGGGGGGCCGATCGGCGTGGTGGGGTCGCGCGGCTCGGTCACAGGTCGAGCAGGTAGCGCCGGCGCTCCCAGTCGGTGACCTGGGCGTGGTAGTCGTCCCACTCGTTGCGACGCATCTCGGCGTACTCCTTCACGAACTGCGGTGCAAAGACCTCGTGCACCAGCGGGTCGGCCTCGAAGGCCTCGATGCCTTCCAGCAGGTTACGCGGGAGCGGTACGGCGGCGGAATCCCCCTGAGCCTTGCCGACCCAGTCGTACGTCGCGGACCCGACCGGCTCGCCGGGGTCGAGGGACTCGGCAATGCCCTCGAGCCCGGCGGCGAGCATCAGGGCGGAGGTGAGGTAGGTGTTGGCGGCGGAGTCGACACCGCGGTTCTCCACGGCGGGGCGGTTGGCCGGCAGGCGCAGCATGCAGGACCGGTTGTTGTAGCCGTACGCAGCGAACATGGGCGCCCACGAGATCGACCCGTCGCCCAGCCGAGGGGCAAGTCGCTTGTACGAGTTGACCGTCGGCGTCGCCAGCGCGGCGAGTGACCGGGCGTGCCTCATGATCCCGGCGACGAAGGCGTAGGCGGTCTTGCTCCAGCCCTCGCCGCTGGGGTCGTCGGCGTCCCGGAACAGGTTGTTGCCGGTCTCGAGGTCCTCCAGGCTCATGTTGTAGTGGTGACCCGAGCCCCAGCCACCGGTCGTCGGCTTCGGCATGAACGTCGCCGTCAGTCCGCACTGCTTCGCGATCTGCCGTGCCATCAAGCGGAACAGCGTGATCTTGTCGGCCATCGCCAGTGCTTCGTCGTAGGCAAAGTCGAACTCGAACTGCCCATCGCCGCCCTCGTGGTCGAACGAGAACACGCCGTACCCCAAGGTCTGCATCGCCGTGACCATCCGGTCGAGGAACGGCATCGCGTCCATGGTCGACTCGAGGTCGTAGGCCGGCGTCGGGCGCATGGTTCCGCTGGTGGCCATGGGCACCAGCGGCGCGCTCGGGTCGGTGACCTCCTGGAAGACGTAGAACTCGGTCTCGACACCGAGGTTGAACCGAAGACCCTGATCGGCAGCGACGGCCAGCTGCTTCTTCAGGATCGACCGGGGACACAGCGCCCACGGCTCCCGGCCGCCCCAGGACATGTCGGCTGACATCCAGGCGAACCGCGGGTCCCACGGAAGCACCTGCAGCGTCGAGGGATCCGGCATGGCGACGATCTCATCCTCGTACGGATTCATCGCGCCGAGGCCGCCCATCCCTCGCGGCGTGTAGCGCTCCGAACCGGCCAGCAGGTTAGGTAGGTGGTCGATCGGCACCATCTTGGACTTGGTCCGGCCCATCACGTCGACCCAGCCGCCGGAGACGTAGCGGACGCCGTCCTCGTGCAGCTGCTTGGCCCACCGGGCATGCTCGTCGGTGAGAGGGTTGACAGTGTCCATGGTGGCGAGTCCTCCTGCTGTCTAGGCGAAGTAGGTGGGTACGGGTGCGACGCCGAGCGGCGGTTCCTCGGTCCGACCGCGGACCACCCGCTCGGCGACGGCGTCGGCGATGCGCGCGAGCAGCGCGCATCCGAGCTCGGGCGTGGCCTCGGACGGCCGGCCGGTCACGCCGTTCTTCGACAGCGCCGGCGCGGTGTAGCGGAAGACCAAGCCGTGAGTGCGGTCCTCGTCGTCGGCGTCGGCGATGCGGTCGGCGTGCACCAGCTCCGGAGCAACGGCCATCACCAGCGAGGTCTCCGCACGGTTGGCATGAATGTCAGCACCGTCGGCCGTCGCCTCCGCGGTGACCCGGGCGTCGCAGGCCCACCAGTCGACGGTGCCGACCCGCAGCTCGGGGTGATGCAGGCGCAGGACGTCCGTCGCGATGCCGATGGTGGAGGTGTTGCCCAGGTGCGCGTTGACGAACAGCAGCCGGCGGACGCCGGACATCGCGGCCCACAGGGCGTACTGCCGGATCACCTCGGCCAACAGGTCCGGCGACAAGGACAGCGTTCCCGGCAGCTCGGTGCCGTGGCCGTACGAGACGCCCACGGGCATCGCCGGCAGCACAAGGGCTCCGGTCCGAGCGGACGCCTCGTCGCAGATCGCCTGTGCGATCAAGGTGTCGGTGCCGACCGGCAGGTGCGGGCCATGCTGCTCGGTCGCGCCCACGGGCACGAGGCCGACGGCGTGTTCGGCAGCCCTGTCACCGGGGCCGGCGCTGACCCGGATCTCGGGCCAGGCCAGGTCTGCCCAGCGGGTCAACGGTCACTCGATTGCATACAAGACAGACTGGGCCGCCCTGATGTCCGGCAAGGATCCGCCGGATTACCCCGGCGTTAACCGGCTCGGGACCTGGCTGCCCGCCGGCGTGCCGCGTCCAGGCAGTGGCGAACGACTTTCGCGTGCGGCAGGTCGGGCAACGCCAGAGCCCGCGCCGCATCCGCAAGGCACTGCAGCAGGTGTCGTTGAGTCTGCGTCGGCCCGCAGATCACCTGAGGTCACCAGTGCCAAGACCGGTGTACCGGCGAGCAGACACCTCCACCGGGCGGGCTGTCCCCTGGCCCGGTCAGCGCTTCAAGGTGCAGCAGCAGGGACTGAGTCGGAAATTGCTCGTCGATGATGTGGCGAAGCTCAGCCACCTCGTCGGCGGCCAGGTCGGCGAGCTCGGGACGTACACCATCGCAAAGGTCGTTACCGAACCAGAACCGGCTCATCGAGCCAGCGGCCAAGGCGGTCCGGATCGGAGCGAGTGCACTGGTCGAACACCTCGGCGGGCAGGACATCGATCACGACCGCCGCCATGTAGGCGGCCGACAGCAACGGTCCCGAACTGCCGAGCCAACACGTCGGCTGCGGCGTTGCCCGCCGGCGGTACCGAGGCGCTCACCCGCGCTCCGCGCAAACCCCTGCCTGACCCGACGCTCACTGGTTCGCTTTCGAGCATCGGCGTAGGCAGCCTTGCGGGCAGCAGCCGAACATTCCTGGAGTCCGACCGTCCTGGCGCAAGCGTCGATGGCGCCAAGAACCATGGCCGACGGCATCGGTCCGGCCAAGCCCAAACCCAGGTCGAGCAGCACCATGTGCTCCATCTGCTCCAGGTCAGCAGCTTCGACCGCGGCACGCAGTGCCAGCACGAGCGGCGTGGCCGGCCCGAACTGCTGATCCGCGTTGGCGTTGTACGGCTTGCCAGGAAGCGCAGAAGCCGTGGGTCGAGCGCCGTAGCCGGCCGGTGAGCGCATGGACCCCACCGTCCGTCCAACGGCGGATCTCATCGAGGGCCGTCGCATCGGGCTCCGCCGCTTTCCGTAGTTCGTCGCGGACGAGCGAATAGAACGGATAGGCATGACCGCGGAGCCCGCGGCCGCCAAGGGTGCCCGGGCTGCAGCCGATCGATGGGGTTTACTGCGGTGAAACAACGCCAAGCTGAGCCCAACATCCATCGCCTGCGGCCAGTGCATGCCCGGCTGCAGCCGCCCCTCGATCATCTGGGCGGCCCAATGATCAAGAATCAATTGGCCGCGGTCGGAGTCATGCAGAAGAAACTCAGCGTCCGGGTCACTGCCGTCGCTCGGGCCGTCCGAGAGCAGCAGCTCCGGCAGCCCGCGGGCATGCAGCCCCACGGTGTAGGAGTAGTGCGGCAACGTCCAGTCCGCCTGGTCCTCACCTCCGTGGACGCAGACAACCGTCCAATCCGTAGTCGGCGGCTGCGTCGGCAAGTGAAAGTAAGGCATTGCCCCATCGTGTCGACCCGGCGGATCAGGCCCACGAACAATTCTGACCCCTGTGGACAACTGGCTTCCGCGGAAGCCGGTTGTCCACAGGGTTCGACCGGTCCGGGGCGTGGAAGGCTGGTGGCATGAGCGATCTTCGGGTCTGGGCGCCCTATGCCGCGCGGGTCGAGGTGCAGACGGCTGACCAACGCCACCCCCTGCAGCGAGCCGGCGGCGGGTGGTGGAACGCCACGATCCTGACCATGTCCCCCGGCGACGACTACACGTACATCCTCGACGGAGGCCGACCCCTGCCCGACCCACGTTCCGCCTGGCAGCCGCACGGCGTACACGGCCCGAGCCGTCTCGTGGACCACGACGCGTTCCCCTGGACCGACCAGCAGTGGCGGGGAGACCCGATCCACGGCAGCGTCGTGTACGAGCTGCACGTCGGCACCTTCACGCCCGAGGGCACCTTCGACGCCGTCATCGACCGGCTCGACCATCTCGTCCACCTCGGGGTCGACATCGTGGAGCTGATGCCGGCCAATGCTTTCCCCGGCCGCTGGGGATGGGGCTACGACGGCGTCGCGCTCTACGCCCCGCACGACCCGTACGGCGGCCCGGACGGTTTGAAACGGCTGGTCGATGCCTGCCACGGCCGGGGGCTCGGCGTCGTCATGGACGTCGTCTACAACCACCTCGGGCCCTCGGGCAACTACCTGGCTCAGTACGGGCCCTACTTCACCCACAAGCACCGGACTCCGTGGGGCGACGCGGTCAACTACGACGACGCCGGGTCGGACGAGGTACGCCGGTTCGTCTTCGACAACGCGGCGATGTGGCTGCGCGACTACCACTGCGATGGCCTCCGCCTCGACGCCATCCACGCGATCGTCGACACCTCCGCCACTCACGTGCTGGCCGAGCTTTCCCTTGAGGTGGAGGCGTTGTCCGCTCAGCTCGGCCGCACCCTGTTCGTCATCGCGGAGAGCGACCTGAACGACCCCCGAGTGGTGATCTCCCGTGATGCCAACGGTTATGGCATCGACGCCCAGTGGTCCGACGACTTCCACCACGCGCTGCACGCCGTGCTCACCGGCGAGAACGAGGGCTACTACTCCGATTTCGGCACTCTCGCTGACGTGGCCGCCGCGCTGTCCGAGGGATTCGTCCACGGCGGCCGCTACTCCGCGCACCGGGACCGACGCCATGGTGCCCCGTACGGCGACCTGCCCGGCACTCGGCTGCTCGGCTACCTGCAGAACCACGACCAGGTGGGCAACCGTGCCGCCGGCAGCCGGCTCGCGAGTCAGCTCTCCCAGGGGCTGCTGCAGATCGGTGCGACGCTCGTGCTGACGAGTCCCTTCACCCCGATGCTGTTCATGGGTGAGGAATGGGGAGCGAGCACTCCGTGGCAGTACTTCACCGACCACGACGACCCCGAGCTGGCTCAGTCGGTGAGCGACGGCCGGCGACGGGAGTTCGTCAAGTTCGGCTGGAACCCCACCGACGTGCCCGACCCGCAGGACCCGGCCACGTTCGAGCGCTCGCGACTGGACTGGCTCGAGCGGGACAAGGACGACAACGCTGTCCTGCTCGCGTACTACCAGCGACTGATCCGGCTGCGGCGCACCGAACCCGACCTGACCGACCCGACGCTGTCCGAAGTGACCGTCGTCTACGACGAGGATCACCGCTGGATTGCCGTACGCCGCGGCAGTCTCGTCGTCCTCGCCAACCTGGCCCCCGTGGAGCAACGCCTGCCGACACCCGCGCCCGTAGTCGATGTACTCCTGTCCAGCACTGAAGGCTTCATGTTCGACTCCGACACGGTGACGGTGCCCGCAGAGTCAGCAGCGATCGCCCGGATGGCCACCGGAGCCGCATGATCGTGGTTGGATGCGCCTGTGAACGCTGAAGACCTGGAGACCTGGTACGCCTATCCGCCGGACGTCGACCGCTGGCTGCGGGCCAACTTCGTCGTGTCCGTCGACGGATTCGTCTCCCTGAACGGGTTGTCCGAGCCGCTGTCCGGTGCGGCCGACAAGCGCGCGTTCGGCATGCTGCGGGCGCTCAGCGACGTCGTACTCGTGGGGGCTGCGACCGCACGGGCCGAGAACTACCGACCGGTGCAGATCGGCGCCGCGCGTGCCGAGATCCGCGCCCGGCACGGGTTGTCTCCTGTACCACCGATCGCGGTGATCACCCGGTCGCTCGACCTCGACCTCGATGGTCCGCTGTTCGCCGAAGCCGTCGCACCGACGATCGTGGTGACGACCTCTGAGGCGGCCACCGACCTGCTGGCCGCAGCCAGGCAGGTCGCCGATGTGATCGTCCATCCCGGAGACCTCGACTTCGTCCTGCTGCTCAACCAGCTCGCCTCGCGCGGCATGCGGCGCGTGCTCTGCGAGGGTGGCCCGAGCGTCCTGGCGGACCTGCTGGCCCTCGGCCTTGTCGACGAGCTGTGTCTGACGTCGAGCCCTGTGCTCGTGGGTGGCGCGACCGAACGACGGCTGATCGGCACCCTGGCCGAACCGTTGCAGCTCACCCTCGGGGCAGGTCGCGCGAAGACGAGGACTTCACGTTCAGCCGCTACCTGGTCAGCGTTAACTACGGGAAGACGCGCGGTTGCACGCTGCTCGCTGGTTCGACATGTCTGCCACCAATTCGCTGGGCCTGGTCCGACGAATACCCGAAGGACGGGCTACCGAACTGGACGACATTCGGATCGTGGGAGAACTTTCGCAGCTGCTCTCGCGCCTAGGACACCGGCCGATCAAGCTGCCGGTGACTTCGTCCGGCGCATCGTCGATGGCGAGATCGTCATCGTGTCCGCCGCTGCCCCATCCCGCACGGATCGACCGGTCCGGTCAAGAACGGCGTCCGTGTCCGCCGAACAGATAGGGTGCCGTCACACTCAGAATGGGAGGGACCCAGGTGCTGTTCGAGTACGCTCGTTCGTCGCGCTTGGATCTGGATGCGCGTCGGTTGACGCTCGAGACTGTGACCCATCCCGTACGGGCGATCGCCAAGGCGTCGCACTTGTCCGGCCGCGTTTCTTCGATGGGTTTCTGACCTACCCGGCCGTTGCTGCCGCCTGCCTGAGGCAGGTGGCCCAGGTGGCCGGAGCGGAGTACATCGACCGGGGACGCCCAGTTGCGAACGGGGCCGATCCGCTGGTGACGTCAGACGGAAGTCGGCTGCGGTTCGAGGCGTTCTCGTAGCGTGATGGCGTTCTGGCCCGACTCGACGTTGGGCGGGCTCGCGGTGCCTTCCTGGATCGCGGCACTACTAACGTCGACGTCAACGAGCCCTTGCGGCGGCTGCTGACCCGAGTGACCACCGGCGACTTCCTCATCTCATGTCGGACCCGAGGGAACCGTGGCTGCCTCACAACTGGGCAGGCCACCGAGCGCAAGGTCGTGTTGAGCGATCGGTGGCTGCGGGGACTGGCGGAAGCACAGGCATCGGGAGCATCTTTCGACGTCCGTGCCGAGCTCACCGGCCTCGAAACACTGCGTTGGCTTCAGACACTGCCGGGCCACGCCCAGGGGTGGTTGATCCCCTCGGGGCGAGGCTTACGGCTGACATCGCGAGCCATTTCCGGCGCTGTCTGGCTGTCCCGGACCTTGAGGCTGGAGACGCTGCTGCCCCTGCTCCCGCACGCCCGCCGGGTACGGATCTTTGGGCCGACGGTGCCGGCAGGCATCGACGAGCTGCCATCAGCGTGGGAGCTGGACCTCCCCGGCGCTCGCTACGTGCTGCGTCGTAGCGGCATGCGCCAAGCTGAGGGTTCTCCGGTGAGGGGAGCATTCTGAGTGTCCTGACCGACCCGGACGTGCCAGCAGATGCCGAGCTGATCGCCGCCGAGCTCGACCACCAACCCAATCTCGACCCCGGCGAGCTCTCGTCTGCGCTGGGACTCAGCCAGGAACGCGTCCGGGCCGGCTTGGCCGGTCTCGCGGTCGCAGGACGGGTCGGGTACGACGTGAGCGAGGCGACCTACTTCCGTCGCGAGCTGCCGTACGACACGTCGGCGATCGCCCGGCTCAACCCTCGTCTTCGCAACGCTGAGACGCTGTTCGCCACGGACGGCGTAACGCTCGTGTCCGAGACTCAGGCGGACGTGCGAGGCACGGCAACCACGCACCGCGTACGCCTCAGTACCGACGGGGTGGAGTCCTGCACCTGCCGTTGGTCGACGGAGCACGGCGGACGACGCGGCCCCTGCCAGCACGTCCTTGCAGTCCGGCTGGCCAGGGCCGGCACACCTTGACCGGTCCGGAATGGTCCGAGATCGAGGCGCTGGCCCTGGGGAATGACCTCAAGCTTCTGGTGGCGCGCCTCAGCGAGTTCGATGACGCCGGGCGCAAGGCGATCGTTAAGCCGATGCGCGGCTTCTCTCGAAGCGGCCGCTTCAATATGGCGCCGGGTGGATCCCAGTTCGCGCTGGCCTTGATCGGCCAGCCGTACTCCCGGACGCCCGTTCCACCAGTGCCTGGCTGCGGCGTTTCCCGCCAACGCACGTGATTGACCGCCAGGGCTGGCGTGCGGGGCCCGACACAGCAGGACACTTGGTGACGGTGCTCCTGCAACGGCGACCCACCTGGCTACCAACGCTCATCGATGATCTGGCCGAGCGGCTCCGTTTCGACAGCTATGACCGCGGCCCGTTCGAGGTCGTGGACGGACTCAGACGTGGGCTCGGCCTGGCACCGCCGGCCACGCCGGCGTTCGTCTTCCTTTGGGCCGTCCACCGCTGGTCTCATGACTACAGCAGCCGTGCACCCCAGGCCACCGGCGCGGCGGCCATCACGGCCGAACCTGCGGTTGCCGGCCTGATTCCCTTGATTTTCGACGAGGAGGGTGCAGCCTGGTTGCTGCGCAGCTGACGGTCTTGCTGGATCCTCGGGACCCGTGTCATCAGGCGACAGGCGTAGCGCGGCCCGAGCGGGGCCAGCAGGGGCCTCAAGCCGCCCTCACGGCGACGCCTCGCCGCGCGACGAGAAGCGCGGCGCGGCTCGCCGACTCTCGGCACCGCCGTCCCAGGTCGGCTGCCGCGACAATAGTCGGCTCGCCGTCGTGGGTGACGCGGGGTCACGAGGCCCTCCTACCAGTCGCCCCTGGCAAGCAGCGAAAAGAAGACTTCGAGCACAGCTGGCGTGGCTAGAGAGGCAGGCCCGTGAACATCCCGAGAACGAGGCAGAGATCGCTGCTTTAGCCGAAGTCGCTCTCACCAGCAACGCGGTCGACATCCAGCAGCGTGCCGCCAAGCTCCTGGGCAGCGTCGGCCAAGCTCTCCCGCAGCGGGACGTCGTCCGGCTGCGGGGTACTCGCTGTACCGGACAAGCCACGGCCCCTCCGCCCCATCGATGATCTCGACGAGGCCGTCGAGAAACTGCTCGAAATTCTCCGCTCTGCGACGAATCACGACATCGGTCTCGACATCGAACGCCTGCTAGAGGCGCTTCCCCGCCTTGCGGGAGCCGAGGGCGCCTCATTACGCGAAGTACGTCAGCGATTCGCCGACGACCCCAACTACTTGTGGTACCGGACTACACGCCAGTACGTCGACGCCAGCACCCCAAGACATGGAATCGTCGCAGTCGTCGCGACCCTGGTGGGTGACACCTGGGTGGACCGGGACCAGACCTTCAGTCGTGACCGGGTCGCGGGCTCGACCGGCGCTGGGCGACGGGCCTGACTGGCAAGGGCCCTGCAACAAGACGGTCGCATCCGAGTTGTTTCGCTGCCCACAGACGAATCCGGGGCGCTCGAGGCAGCAGTTCTGGACGATCGTCTCAAGAACGCCCAGGTTCAGAGGATGGACCCCAGCGCCGCTCGACCTCGAACAGGCCCTCCTCCGAACCGATGGCGACCGAGGCTGGCGCCGGTCTTCACGGAGGTGCGGACGCGCGGCGGGACTGCCCAACCAGAGAGAGGACTGGGAGCGACCGACCGGACCAGGCCGTGACCCGGCTTCGACGCTCGGGGGCGACAGCGATTGTCTCTTGTCACTGCGGGCTCATCCTCGTCGGCGAACAGGAGATAGATGCCTTTGCGGGTGGTCACCGGCGGCTACTCGACGTTGGTCCACGACATCGATGCCCACAATCGCGGGCCGCGGCCGACCGGTTACGAGACCTCGCCGTGCCAGACCCGCCCGACGAGACGTTGCTTCAATTGACTCGCTGATTCCGCCATCTCGGGGGGCGAGGCCATGGAGGTCGCGCTCGCGCACCTGCTCAACGCGGGTGACGCCGAAGCTCAAGCCGCCGCGCTCACGGCCTGCGCTGCCGGCGCACGATCACCGTGACCCAGGCTGGCAGCCAGCTGGTCGCCAGATGATCAGGGCGAAGTCAAGGCCGGCGCTGCCGGTTGGTCGGCCAAGCGCGTCGCCGGCGCCGCGATCGAGGTGTGGGGGACCCTTCACCAGTTGCTGACCGCTCAGCTCGCCAACAGTCGAGCCGGTCACCGGGATGGCCCACCGCTCAGGTGCGCAAGATCCGTCGGCGAACTGGTGCCCGAGCCCAAGGCCATTCCGGAACTGTCCTTCCTGGCGAACGGCACCGGCAAGTCGCAGCAAGCGCTCGCAGCCCGACGTCTCATGGCGAGGTGACGCCGCACCCCTGGTCGCGGTTTATACGCATGGAACTGCCCGTGATGCCACCCGTGTCCCCCATGCTGGCCAAGGCAGTCAAGGGCATGCCGACCCCCGACTCGACACCGGCCGGCCTGCTCTACGAGCCCAAGTGGGACGGTTTCCGCTGCATCGTGTTCCGCGACGGCGACGAGGTCGAGCTCGGTAGCCGCAACGAGAGGCCACTGACCCGGTACTTCCCCGACGTCGTCGAAGCCGTCAAGGCGCAGCTGCCCGAGCGCTGCGTCGTCGACGGCGAGATCGTGATCGTGACCCCCACGGGCCTCGACTTCGACCTCCTGCAGCTGAGGCTGCATCCGGCTGAGTCTCGGGTCCGCAAGCTTGCCGCCGAGACGCCGGCCTCATTCGTGGCCTTCGACCTGCTCGCGCTCGGCGACGACAACCTGATGGCAGAACCCTTGTCCGTACGGCGATCCCGGCTCGAATCAGCGTTGGCCGAATCGCTGCCGCCGATCTTCCTCACCCCCGCCACCTACGACGTCGCCGAGGCCGAGGAGTGGTTCACCGTCTTCGAGGGAGCCGGCCTGGACGGGGTGATCGCCAAGCCGCTCGACATCGCGTACAAGCCGGATGTCCGGGCGATGTTCAAGGTCAAGCACGCCCGCACCGCCGACTGCGTGGTCGCCGGCTTCCGCTGGCACAAGAGTGGGCCGATCGTCGGCTCGCTGCTGCTCGGTCTGTACGCCGACGACGGCACCCTGCACCACGTGGGTGTGGCCGCTTCGTTCACCATGAAGCGGCGCGCCGAGCTGGTCGACGAGCTCGCCCCGTACCGCGAGAACGCCATGACCGACCACCCTTGGCAGGCCTGGGGCATGGCCAACGCCGAGGGTGGCGACCGGATGCCGGGCGCGGCGAGCCGGTGGAACGCCGGCAAGGACCTGTCCTGGGAGCCGCTGCGCCCCGAGCTCGTCGTCGAGGTCGCCTACGACCAGATGCAGGGCGACCGGTTCCGGCACGCGACCCAGTTCGTACGCTGGCGCACCGATCGTGAGCCGTCATCGTGCCGGTACGCCCAGCTGGAGAAGCCGGTGACGTTCGCCTTGGCCGACATCTTCGGCTGACGCGACGCCGTTTCAGCGTTGCCTTACCCGTCCAAGGCTGCGAGCATGCCACCGTGACCAGCACCGAGACGAGCGAGCCGGCCAACCCGTGGGCCGCGCCCCCGCCGCCGCCTGTCTGGTCCGGACGCCTCGATCCTCGGCTGACCGCAGGGGTCGGCCTGTTCGGTCTGGCGGCCACCGTGCTCGGAGCGATCACCGGAGCCTCGGCCCTCAGGGTCGCCGCGATGGGTCTGCTGTCGGTCACCATGCTCGCGGGGAGCGTCTGCACCGCCACCGAGCAGCCCCGCTCGGGCCGCCGGTGGACGTCCGCGTGGCGCGGCCAGACTCGCGTCCACCAGGTCGCAGTGACGGTGGGCATGGTGGCCGCCCTCGGGACCATCGCTCTGGGTCTGTCCGCCATCACCTGACTGCCGCGCCAGCCGCACTTGCTCCGGCCCCTTCTCCGGGATGATCGTGGGTCTCGTCCCGGAATACGGGACCGATCGCACGATCATCAACGGGTGACATAGCCTCGACGTATGCGCTATCAACCTCTGGGCAACTCTGGCCTCGTTGTCTCCGTCGTCGGCCTCGGCTGCAACAACTTCGGCGGCCGGGTCGACCTCGCCGGCACCAAGAACGTCCTCGACGCTGCGATCGACGAGGGCATCACCCTGCTCGACACCGCCGACGTCTACGGCAGTGGCGCGTCCGAGACCCTGCTCGGCCAAGCCCTTGAGGGCCGCCGCGACCAGGTGCTGATCGCGACCAAGTGGGGCCATCAGAAGGGCGGCATGGGGTACGGGCCGGCTGCCGGCGCCAAGGGTGGCCGCGGCTACATCCGCCGCGCTGTCGAGGAGTCGCTGTCCCGCCTGCGTACGGACCACATCGACCTCTACCAGCTGCACACGCCGGACCCGGTGACCCCGATCGAGGAGACCCTGGCAGCGCTCACCGAGCTGGTCGCCGAGGGCAAGATCCGCTACGTCGGCTCCTCCAACTTCGCCGGCTGGCAGATCGCCGACGCCGACCACGTCGCCAAGCAGAACGGCTTCGTCCGCTTCATCTCGGCGCAGAACCATTACTCGCTGCTCGAGCGCGGTATCGAGGCCGATGTGATCCCGGCTGCGGAGGCGTTCGGCGTCGGCATGCTGCCGTTCTTCCCGCTGGCCAACGGGCTGCTCACCGGCAAGGTTCGCCGGGACACCGGGGCGCCGGAGGGCTCCCGGCTGGCTACCCGTGAGGGCTACGTCACCGAGGACAAGCTCGACCGGGTGGAGGCGCTCGAGAAGTGGGGCGCCGAGCACGGCCGCACGATCCTCGAGATCGCCGTGGCGGGCCTCGCCGCGCAGCCGGCCGTGGGGTCGGTCATTGCTGGCGCCACCAAGCCCGAGCAGGTCCGCGCCAACGCCGCGGCGGGCGCTTGGGTGCCGACCGCCGACGAGCTTGCCGAGATCGACGAGCTGGCGCCGACGTTCAGGCCCTAGGCACGAAGTCCTGCCACGGCACGGCGCGCTCGAAGGCGGCCGCCGCGCGCAGGGTGAGCGCGTCGGACCACCGGGGACCCATCACTTGCAGGCCGACCGGCAGTCCGTCGGCCAGCCCCGCCGGTACGGACGTCGCGGGCAGGCCGGCGAGGTTGGCCGCCAGCGGGCTCGCGCACCAGTCGTCGAAGAACGGGTCCACCGGCTGGCCATCGATGTCCGGCGGCACGATCAGTCCGACCGGGAAGGCCGTCAGCTGCATGGTCGGGGTGACCAGCAGGTCGAACGAGGTGAAGAACTCGGCCCACAGCCGGGTGTAGGACGCCCGCGCCCGCATCGCGTTGATGTACTCCTCGGCCGTCGTGTCCCTGCCGGCCTCGATCAGCTCGACGGTGCCCGGCATCATCACCGCAGCGAACTCCTCCAGCAGCGGACCCTCGGAGGCAAACCCCTCGGCGCAGGCGATGGTGTTCCACAAGTCGGTCGGGTACGGAACCTCGGGGTGGGCTTCGATCATCGTCGCACCCAGATCCTCGAAGACCGCCAACCGCGACCGGAACACCGAGCGGACACCGCGGTCGACGGCGAGCCCGCCCATGTCCTCGGACCACGCGATCCTCAGCCCGGCCAGGCCCTCGCTCGACGTGACCGCGTCGATCAACGACGAGGCATGCAGGCCGGGGTAGGACAGGTCGTCGGCGACCGAGGGACCGACCATCACCGACAGCATCAACGCCGCGTCGCGCACCGACCTCGACAGCGGCCCGTCGACCGAGAGTGTCTTCCAGCCAAGGAATCCCGGCTCCTTGGGCACCGCACCGAAGGTCGGCTTATGGCCGACGATCCCGCAGAACGAGGCCGGGATCCGGATCGATCCGCCACCGTCGGTGCCCAGCGCCAGGGCTGTCATCCCGGCCGCGACCGAAGCACCCGCTCCGCCACTGGAGCCGCCGGGCGTACGGCCGAGGTCCCACGGGTTGCGCGTCAGCCCGTACACCTTGTTGTCGGTGTGCCCGCGGTAGCAGAACTCCGGGTTGTTGGTCTTGCCCACGATCACGGCGCCAGCGGCACGAAGGCGAGCCACCGCGACGCAGTCCTCGGGGGCGATGAAGTCCTTCAGTGCGAGCGAGCCGTTCGTCGACGGCTGGCCCTCCATCCAGATGTGGTCCTTGACCGACACCGGCACGCCGAGCAGCGGCGGCAACGAGCCAGAACCCTTGGCCACCAAGGCATCCGCAGCCTCAGCCGTGGCCAACGCAGAGTCCGCGAGCACGACGGTGAACGCGTTCAGCTCGACGTCGGCCGAGGCGATCAGCTCCAGTGACTCCGTGACAACGTCAACCGCCGAGCGCTCACCGGTACGGATCTCCGCAGCCGTCTGCCACGCGTCAGTCCTCAGCGGAGTCACCGGCGATCTCTTCGAGCGCCGGCTTCCGCGCCCGCGAGGGCTGCACCCGCATCGGCTCGCCCTCCATCTTGGGATAGTTCGGGGGGTACGGGGCCTCACCAATTCCCTCGGCCTCGTCCCGAGAAGACCACTCCAGCAAGGGATCCAGCGAACAGGCGGCGTCGTCGATACCTGCGTGCAGGTCGCCCAGGGAGGCGAACCGCTCGGGCATGGTGGCGATCGTGAAGTCGCGGGTGGACACCTGGACGATCTCGTCCCATGTGCACGGCGCAGAGACCGTCCCGTCCGGCCGTGCGCGCGGCGAGTAGGCAGACGCGATCGTCCGGTCGCGGGCGTTCTGGTTGAAGTCGAGGAACACCTTCTCGCCGCGCTCCTCCTTCCACCACTTCGTCGTGATCAGGTCGGGCATCCGCCGCTCCAGCTCGCGCCCGAAGGCCAGCGCCGCGCGGCGCACCTCGGTGAAGGACCAGCGCGGCTCGATCCGTACGTAGACATGGATCCCGCGGTTGCCGGAGGTCTTCGGCCAGCCGACCATGCCCAGCTCGTCGAGCATCTCCCGCATCACCGGAATAGCCTTCTGCGCATCGGAAAAGTCCGTGCCGGGCTGCGGATCGAGATCCAGCCGCATCTCGTCGGGCCGCTCAGTGTCCGCCCGCCGCGAGGGCCACGGGTGGAAGTCGATCGTGCCGGAGTTGACCAGCCAGATGATGTCGGCGAGGTGGGTCGGGCAGGCCGCGGCCGCGGAGCGCCCGCTGGGGAACCGTACAGTGACCGTCTCGATCCACGGCGGCGCGTGCTGCGGCAGCCGCTTCTGGTAGATCGGCTCGCTCTCGGCCCCGTCGATGTGCCGTTTCACGTAGGTCGGCCGCTCGCGCAGCGCCCGCATGATCCCGTCCCCGACGGACAGGTAGTAGTTGACCAGGTCGAGCTTGGTCTCCCCGCGCTCGCTGAAGAACGGCTTCTGCGGATTGGTGATCTTCACCGTGAAGCCGTCCACGTCGATCTCGATGAACGGAGATGCGGCCATGGCGCTCACGCTACCGGAGCCTTACGAGGTTCTTTCAAGGCTGGCCGGGCCGTGCATTCGCAAACCCCGCGACGTAGCCTCGACACCATGACCTACGCCATCGAAAAGACCGAAGCGCAGTGGCGCGACGAGCTCTCCCCCGATGAGTTCCGCGTCCTCCGCCAGGCCGGCACCGAGCGGGCCGGCACCGGCAAGCTGCTGTACGAGGACCGGGTCGGCGTCTACAGCTGCCGGGCTTGCGGCCAAGAGCTGTTCCGCTCCCAGGCGAAGTTCGACTCGCACTGCGGCTGGCCGAGCTTCTACGAGCCGGAGGAGGGCGACAAGGTCATCCTGCGTGCCGACAACAGCCTGTTCATGAAGCGGGTCGAGGTGCTCTGCTCCAACTGCGGCTCCCACCTCGGACACGTCTTCGAGGACGCCCCGCAGACCCCGACCGGCGACCGCTTCTGCATGAACTCGGTCTCCCTGACCTTCCAGCCGCTCGAGGAAGCCCCTGCCGCTTCCTGATGCCGCCGTGTCCCGAGGCCACGGTGTCCCGAGGCCACGGTGTCCTGAGGCCATAATGGCTGCATGCCCAAGGCCTATGTGATCTGCGACATCGACGTCCACGACCCGGTGGAGTACGCGGCTTACCGCGACCTGTCCACCCTCGCCGGCGAGCAGTACGGCGCGACCTATCTGGTACGGGGCGGTGCCACAACGCCGCTCGAGGGCGACTGGTCGCCGACCCGGGTGGTCGTCCTGGAGTTCGCGGACTCCGACGCCGCCGTGCGCTGGTGGGAGTCGCCGGAGTACTCCGCAGCCCGCGAGGTCCGCCGTCGTTCGGCGAAGTCCAACTTCCTGCTGGTCGAAGGCGTCTGACCGGGAAGCCGGCGGGGACCTCCCCGCCGGTGTATGACCTGCGGGCTCACAAGCCAGCAACGCATCAGCAGCTCCTGAGTTGCGGCACTACACGCCCGCAACGCATCAGCAGCTCCTGAGTTGCGGCACTGGGCGCCCGCAGCTCTGCAGCAGCTCATACACGGCGGGGTGGGCCCGTCCTTGGTCCCCGGCCGGCCCTCTAGAAAAGTGCCGGCCTCAGGGCAGCGTGGTCAGCAGATCGGCGACGGACTTGCGGGCGCCGGTGTAGAACGGCACCTCGATCCGGGTGTGCACCCGAGCCGTGGCCCCGCGCAGGTGCCGCATCAGGTCGACGATGCGGTGCAGCTCGTCGGCCTCGAACGCGAGCATCCACTCGTAGTCGCCGAGGGCGAAGCTCGCGACGGTGTTGGCCCGCACGTCGGGATACTCCCGCGCCATCAGCCCGTGCTCCGAGAGCATCGCCCTGCGCTCCTCGTCCGGCAGCAGGTACCACTCGTACGAGCGGACGAACGGGTAGACGCAGACGTACTTCAGCGGGTCGATGCCGGCCAGGTAGGCCGGGATGTGCCCCTTGTTGAACTCGGCCGGCCGGTGCAACGCCATCGCCGACCACACCGGCTCGCACGCGCGGCCCAGCCGGGTCCGCCGGAACGCCGAGTAGACCTCCTGCAGCTCATCCGACGACGGCGCGACCCACCAGAACAGGAAATCGGCGTCAGCCCGGAACCCTGCCACGTCATAGCAACCACGGGTCAGCACGCCCTTGGCCTCGTACTGGTCGATCAGCTCCTGCACCTCGGCGCCGGCCGCCTCGCGTGAGTCCAGCGCGTCGGTGGACACTGCCTTGAACACGGCGTAGAGCACGTAGCGGATCTCGTTGTTCAGCTCGCGGGCCTTGGGCCGCTCCACAGCGTCGGTCATGTCGCCATCATCCCACCGGCCCCGGCAGCCCCGGCAGCAGCAGGGCGACGGCGGACTCGGCGCTGCGGATGCACGCTGGGATACCGATCCCGTCGTACGCGGCCCCGCACACCGCGAGGCCGGCCGGCAGGCCCGCGCGGACGGCCGAGACTCGCGCCCGGTGGCCGACGGTGTACTGCGGCAGCCCGCCACCCCAGCGGCTGACCCGCGCATCCACCAGCTCGAGCGGCTGGCCGAGCATCTCCGACACGTCCTCGAGACAGCCGGTGATCAGCTCCTCGTCGCTGTGCTGAAGGTCGCTCACGTCGCCGGCCCGGCCGACCGAGCACCGGAGGAAAGTCAGCCCCGAGCCGTCCCCTACCAACGGCCACTTGCGCCCGACCAGCGTCACAGCCTTGACCAGGCGACCCTCCACTGCCGGGACCAGCCAGCCGCTCATCGCCGGCAGCTCAGCGCCCTGCGACAGCGCCAGCGTGACGATCGCGACCGAGGCGTAGGGAATCTTCTCCAGGGCGGCAGCGGCTTGAGGTGCCACGGTGGACAGCAGCCGTGCCGTCGGCGCACCGGGCGTCGCGAGCACCACGGCGTCGGCGTCGAGGAACGCCTCGTCCACCGTCGACCCGGTCACCACGCGCCACCCCCCACCGGGCAGCGGCTCGATCCGGCGGGCCACTGCGCCGGTCCGGATCTCAACGCCGGCGGCAACAAGGCTGTCCGTGAGCACCGCGGCAAGCCGACCGAGACCGCCTGGTACCGAGGCAAACACCGGCCCCTCGGACCTTGTCGCCGAGGCCCGGGACAAGCGTGCCGCCTGCAGGAGGGACCGGTGCGCCCGGGCGTACGGCGCCAGCTGCTGCAAGGTCGCCTCCAGCGACAGGTCGTCCGCCCGGCCCGCGTAGACCCCGCCCAGCAGCGGGTCCACCAGCCGGTCGACGACCTCCCGGCCGAGCCGGGCGGCCACGTAGGAACCAACCGCGACGTCGTCCCCGATGGACGTCCTCGGCAGCACCACGTCGAGGGAGACCCGGGCCAGACCCGCAGCCGACAACACCTCGGAATGCTCAAGAGCGGCCAGATCACCGGGTACACCCATCACCGTGCCCGACGGCAACGGGCGCACCGAACCACGACTCCACAGTCCGGCGCTCGTGGTCGCCGGGTGCACGATCTCGAGACCGAGCGCCCGGATCAGGTCAACGCCCTCCGGCACCCGTACGAGGATCGACTCCGCACCCTCGTCGACCTGCACCCCGGCGATCTCCGACACCCGCAGCTTGCCGCCGGTGCGGTCCGAGCCCTCGAGCAGCGTCACCCGCACCCCCGGTGCCCGCAGCGTCAGTGCCCTGGCAGCCGCCAGCCCGGCGATCCCACCACCGATCACCACCGCGTGCGTCACCCGGCAAGCCTGTCATGAATCGTGATCGTTCCGTGTCCCACCGCCCGGAACCGATGGCCGACTGCGCCCGTCCGATCGACAAGTGGCTCACCGGGGGCCCGGCTGGAGGGCGAGGACCCATGTCCGCACTGCTTGTACCCAAGTCCGTTCGAACGGCTGGCGCAGTCGCCCTCGCCGTCATGGTGCTCAGCACGGGTTGTTCCTCGTCCGGCGGCTCCGAGGCGGCCTCAGCCGGGCCGACGAGGAACGCGGTGCCGCAGGCCGGGCCGGCCGTATCGGCAGCCGCTGCCTCAGCGGGTGCACCGATGACGGCTGCTGCCGCGGCCACCTCGGCTGCTGCTCCCGCCTCCTCTGCAGCGGCTGCCGCACCCGCGGTAGGCAAGGCAGCAACCACCGGCGCGCTGGAGGGCCGGCCGGGCTTCGACGCGGACCCGACCGCCGGCCGGTCGATCATCTACACCGCAACGCTCAACCTCCAAGTCGCCACCGCCAAGGACGTCGCCAGGGCCGCCGACACTGCCGCCCGCCTGGCGCGGACCAACCAGGGCTACGTCTTCTCGCGTAACGGCCAGGCCGCGGACACCAACCCGAAAGCCAGCGGGGACGATGCGGTCGCGACCGCGGACATCACGATCAAGGTGCCGCCGAGCCAGTACAGCACCCTGCTCGTCCAGCTACAGCGACTCGGCACCGAGCTTGACGTCGAGCAGCACTCGCAGGACGTCACCAGCAAGGTGGTCGACACGACGGCCCGGCTGACCACCATGCGCGCGAGCGTGGCGCGGATGCAGGCGCTGCTCGCGAAAGCAGACACCGTCGGGCAGATCGTCCTGGTCGAGGGCCAGCTGACCAGTCGTGAGGCGGACCTCGAGTCGCTCGAGGGTCAGCTCGCCGTGCTGAAGTCACAGACCGCTCTGGCCACGGTGACGGTGCACCTGCAGTCGACCCCGCCAAAGCCCCCGGTCGTCGTGGTCGTCCCGCCGAAGCGGGGCAAGCCGATCCACGGCTTCCTGAGCGGACTGCGGGCCGGCGGCCGCGGCTTCGCCACGGCTGCCATCAGCACGGCGACCGTGGTCGGCGCCGTCCTCCCGTTCGCCGGAGTCGTCCTCGTACTCGCGATTCTCGCCTGGTTCGTACGCCGGTCCTGGCTGGCCCGCAAGCCGGCCGGAACCAGCAAGGCGGACGGGGCTGTTACGAGCGGGTAAACCTCTCGTTCCACAGGGTCTCGGCGGCTCCGATCGGTCCTACGATCGGAGCCGTGCCGATCCCCCCCGCCACCTCCGTTGCCGTGTTCGGTCCCGTCATCGACGAGGCGGCCCTCGACGCCGTCGAGCTCTGCTACCGCGAGAACGGCTTCGTGGTCCTGCGCGGTGTCCTCGGCGAGGAGCTGGTCGACGCGATGGAGTCGGAGTGCGTCGCCGCCCAGCAGCAGGTGATCGCTCACGAGCTGCCGGAGCGCTACGGGTCGACGGTCTTCCTCGACGACGAAGCCAAGGCGGAGCACTTCGCCAACTACGTGGAGTTCATCAACGAGCTCTCGCCGGCGGTGCGCGCCGCCGCGGCCCATCCCGTCCTGCTCCAGGTGCTGCACCGCCTGCTCGGCAAGGACTGCTGGGTACGCGACCAAACCCAGTTCGGCATCGTCTACCAGGACGCACGGCCGGGCCGGGAGTCCGGCTACAGCCGGATCGGCTGGCACTCCGACTGGCAGTCCGGCCCGAGCCTCGACATCTGGCCCTCGACCGCCTTCACCTTCCACATCGACGGCACCTCGCCGGCCAACGGCTTCCTGCGCGTCGTGCCCGGCAGCCACGAGTGGGCGACGCCGGCCCCGTACAAGAACATCAACAACGTCGACGTGCCGGCGGACGCCAAACCGGTCGGCGGCTACTCCGACCAACCGCCGCCGGTCGAGATGCCACTGAGCTTCGAGCCGGTGCCGGGTGAGATCCCGGTCTACGCCGAACGCGGCGATGTGATCCTGCACGACTGCTACCTCTGGCACTCGGCGGCGCGGGCTACCGACGAGCGCTCCACCCGCCGGCACGTCCGCGGCGGCTTCTTCGGCGGCGACAAGAGCACACAGGACACGCAGCAGTTCATCAAGAACGCCGCCCGCTGAGCCCTCAACGATCGCGATCGGGATCCTGCCGGTGCCTGGTCCGGCTGCCGCCGAAGAAGGCCCCGGTCGAGGAGCACTGAGCCCGCAGGGCATGCTGTGCCCATGGCACAGGACGCGAGCTGGGTCGACAGCATGCCCGAGGTGTACGACCGCGCCCTGGGGCCGGCCTTGTTCGAGCCGTTTGCCGACAATCTGGCTCCCCGGGTCGCAGCACTTCGACCAGCCAGGGTCCTCGAGCTTGCCGCGGGTACGGGCATCGCCACCGCCCGAATCGTCCGGGCCCTGCCCGAGGCTGCCGTCACCGCGACCGACCTGAACCCGCCGATGGTGGAGTGGGCCCGGGAACGAGTTCCGGGCGCCACGTGGCAGCAGGCGGACGCGCAGCAGCTGCCCTTTCCCGACGAGAGCTTCGACGTGGTGGTCTGCCAGTTCGGCGCGATGTTCTTCCCGGACAAGCCGGCGGCGTTCGCCGAAGCCGCGAGGGTGCTGCGGCCGGGCGGGACGCTGATGTTCAGCGTCTGGGACGTGGTCACGGCCTCCCCGTTCCCCACGGCAATGGTGCAGAGCCTGGCTGTGGTGCTGCCGGTGGACCCGCCGGGCTTCATTGCGCGGGTGCCGCACGGCTACTTCGACCACGATGCGATCCGCAGTGACCTCAGCGCGAGCGGCCTCGGCGACCCGGACATCGAGGCCGTGGTGCTCAAGGGGACGGCCCCGTCAGCACGAGTGATTGCGGAGGGCTTCTGCCTCGGGACGCCGCTCAGGTTCGCCCTGACCGAGCGTGGTCCGCTCGAAACTCTGACCGAGCAGCTCGCCGCCGAGATGACCGCACGGCTCGGGACCGGCCCCTTGGAGGCCGACAACGCGGCTTTGGTTGTGACCGTACAAAAATAACCGTTGCCGCAGGACAACTCAGTGGGCAGTCTCCGTGTGCACGAGGTCGACGATGCGGGCCAGCACGTCCGGATCGGTCTCCGGCAGCACGCCGTGGCCGAGGTTGAACACGTGCCCCTCAGCGGCTCGCCCGTCGGCGAGCACCTGCCGGACCTGGGTCGCGACCGCGTCCCACGGGGCGAAGACGACGGCCGGGTCGAGATTGCCCTGCACCGCCTTGCCGGCGCCGATCCGGGCGACGGCGGCGTCGAGCGGCAGCCGGAAGTCGACGCCGACCACGTCGGCGCCGGCCGAGCCCATCAGCCCCAGCAGCTCGCCGGTGCCCACGCCGAAGTGGATCCGCGGCACGCCGAGGTCGGCCAGCCCGGTCAGGATCTTGGTGCTCGCCGGCAGGACGTACCGCTCGTAGTCCCGCGCGGACAGCACACCCGCCCACGAGTCGAACAGCTGCACTGCTGAGGCACCAGCCGCAATCTGCACCCGCAGGAAGGACAGCGTGATGTCGGCCAGCCGGTCGAGCAGTGCAGCCCACAACGGGTCGCCGGAGTACATCAGCGCCTTGGTCTTCTCGTGGTTCTTCGACGGGCCGCCCTCGATCAGGTAGCTCGCGAGGGTGAACGGCGCCCCCGCGAACCCGATCAGCGGCGTGGGCCCCAGCTCGCGTACCAGGGTGCCCATCGCCTCGGTGACGAAGCCGACCGCTGCCGGGTCCAGCTCGGGCAGCCGGTCGAGGTCGGCGAGGGTCTCGATCGGCTCGAGCACCACCGGTCCCACGCCCGGCACGATGTCGACCCCGAACCCGATCGCCTTCAACGGGACCACGATGTCGCTGAAATAGATCGCAGCGTCGACGCCGTAGCGACGGACCGGCTGCAGGGTGATCTCGACGACCAGCGACGGGTCCATGCACGAGTCGAGCATCGCGATGCCGCGGCGGATCCTGCGGTACTCCGGCAGCGAGCGGCCGGCCTGACGCATGAACCACACCGGCGTGTGCTGGACCGGCTCACGGCGGCAGGCGCGCAGGAAGGCGCTCTCAGCAACGGCGGGGTGCACGAGGGAAGCCAAGGCAGCTGTGGTCACGCTCCGATGCTCCCACGAGTCACGGGGAGCGGCCCGTCAGGCGGCGAAGGACCGCGAGGTCGTCGCGCCGACGAGGATCGCCATGCTGCACCTCGTGCACACCCGCTCGCCGCAGTCCTCGCCGTGCCCGTCCGGGCAGGGCACCGACTCAACGAGGGTCTCGTCAGCACACACGGGGCACCACAGCAGCTCGTTCACGGGCACCTCCTCGGACCTTCGGGTCAACCGACATTTCGTACGGTGTCACGCACCAAGCGGCTCTGCCCGTATTGACCGGCCCGTGTCGCGCGGTTACTCAGCCGGTGCGCATCGTGTGACGTTGTCCGACGGTTCGCGATACTGGCACCATGACCTACGACGAGGATCTCGCGGCCCGCGTCCGCGACTGCGTCCAACGGGAGAGTGGCCTGTCCGAGCAGAAGATGTTCGGCGGGCTGGCCTTCCTCATCAACGGCAACATGGCGGTCGCGGTCAGCGCTCAGGGCGGATTGCTGCTGCGCGTCGACCCGGAGCAGACTGAGGCGCTGGCCGACCGTCCTCTGGCCGCCCGGTTCGTCATGCGCGGCCGCGAGATGAACGGCTGGCTGCGCGTTGACCCGCGTGCGGTGCAGGAAGAGGACGGCCTGGAGCGCTGGGTGCAAGTCGGTGTGACCTACGCCCGATCGCTGCCGCCAAAGTAGGCCGCCCGCTCCGTCGCACACGCCGATCGGCAGGCGGAGCATCAGCCCCACACTTTCCTGATGCCAGACCTTGGTCAGGACATCGCAGCGGCGCAAGCCCGGGGGGACTTGATCAGTGCCCGGAGCGATGAGAAGCGCCGCCCGACGTTGTCTGCATCAGTGCGAACGGGTTGGATCAGCCGTACTGGCCTGCGAGAACGGAGCCCCCATGGCACTTGTCATCTGCGACATGTCCATCTCGCTCGACGGTTTCGTCACCGGCCCGAACGACGGCCGCGACAACCCGTTCGGTGACGGTGCGGGGATGCTGCACGCCTGGATGTTCGACGCGGCGACCGACGAGGATCGGGCCATTCTGCAGGAGATGCTCGACGGCGCCGGCGCCATCGTGATGGGTCGCAGGTCCTTCGACAAGAACGAGGGCGACGGTGGTTGGGGCGCCAGCGGCCCGATGGGGGACATCCCGTGCTTCGTCGTCACCCATACCAAGCCGAGTGCACCGTATCCACCGGTGTTCACGTTCGTCACCGACGGCGTGGGTAGTGCGATTGAGCAGGCCAAGCGTGCTGCTGGGGAGAAAGTCGTCGGCTTGCATGGAGCGACCGTGATGCAGCAGGCACTCCCGCTCGGCCTGGTCGACGAGCTCCGTGTCCATGTGGTCCCGGTGCTGCTAGGCGGCGGCATCCCCTTGTTCGACGGGCTCGACTCGGCGATCACCCTCGAACGCACCCGGGTGCTGGTAACGCCTGCGGCGACGCACATCGGGTTTCGGGTGGTGCGCGAAGCCGAGCCGGCGGCGTCGACCAGCTGAAACTGCCCGGGCCGGGACCGGAGGACCATCCTCGTCTCGGGCGGGGTGGTGCTCCGCTTGCCGTTCGCCTACCGGACCGTGGTGGTCCCGGCCATGTGTGCTCGACACCCAGCCGGATCCGCTTCCCACGTGGTCCTGGCCAAATACCGTGAGCCCGTGAGTCAGCTGGAGCGGTGGCGTTTCGGTTGGGCTAGCACGATTCATGGCTCCTGCGGAGGGCCTCCGTGGTCGTCACTGCTTGAGGGCAACTTGGACGATCGTGTCTCCGCCGAAACTGCCTCCTCCGGAGCTGACCCGGGTGGACAGGCTGTAAAAGCCCGGAGCCGCGGTTGCCGGATGCGCAGGCTTGTGATGGGAGAGCCGCCGGTCCAAGTGGTGGTGTGAATGACCGAGCTGGGGAGCGCCTTCCCGGCCGCCGGGGACCGCTTCAGGGCGGCGACCTCAGCGAAGGACCCGGTGAGGGTGGCCGACAAGGCGACCGGTTCGCTGGCCATCGTCGTGTTGGCGTCCGGAGACTCGGTCACGATCCAGTGCAGCCTGAGGATGTCACCAGGGTGCCGCACCGGGTCGATGTCAGTGGCCGCGCAGCATGAATAGCTGTAGGCGGCCTGCCCACCGCGCCGTTGGCGCGAGAGCCGGCACCCGAGCAGCCTGCGGCGCTCACCACCGCCGCAATGATCACCAAGCTGCGGATTGTCCTCATCCGAACCACCGCGGCGCCCCGTTCTCGTGATCTCGCAGCAGCGCATCCGCAGCCGGCATCACAGAACAGTTCGCGGGTCTGACTCCGTCGGTCTCGACTGCGTCACGTCCGGCCGGGAAACCGTCATGTCGCACCTCCCCGCCCGGTCTTGACCGAATCTTGCCGCGCTCTAGGTGCCGAGGACCACCGTCTTCATGGCGCTCACGTAAAAGCCCCAGACCTGCTCATTGAAGTCCGCACTTGGGTGGCTCGGGCGATCCCCGCGCCCGGCGGGAAACAGAAGGGACAGAACATGAAGGTCAGCAGCACCATCGTTCCGGCAATCGTGGCCGTCCAGTCCGTCGGGTCCCGGACAAGGTGTACCCGTACCAGGTCGCGTGGGCACGCGGGCTCGATCGTTCGCAGGCAGGAACGGCTCCCATCGAAGCGTCGGCTGACGGTGTGTGCCGCTGGCGTGGCGACGGCCGTCGTGTTGGCTGGCTGCGGCAGTTCCTCCTCGGGCGGTACGCCGAGCGCGGGCGGGTCGACGCCCTCGACGTCGGAGTCCACCTCGCCCGGGCCTGCGGGCGACAAGCCGAGCACCTCGCCTCTCAGCGCGAGCCCGTTCCCGGCAGAGGGCGAAGACACCGCCACACTCAAAGCCGGGAGGTACGTCACCTCCGATCCTTTCCCTGTGCCTGTGTCCGTCACCGTGCCCGCCGGTTGGATAAGTGAAGAGCCCGGGCCCTACGCCGTCTTCCTGAGCACGGCGGACGGTGAGGGCAACGACGGCCCGGCGGTGCTCACCCTGCTGCTCTCGCCGATCGAGTTTTCTGACCCTTGCAAAGCCGAAGACGCGGGTACGAGCGTGGCGTCGCTCACCGATTTCGTGAAGGCGGTGACGGCGATGCGCGGCACCAAAGTCACCGGACCGACGAACGTGACGGTCGGAGGATTGAAGGGAAGGCAGGTGACCCTATCGGTGCCCGCGCAGAGCGTCAGTTGCAAGGGCGGCACCGGTGTGGTCATGACGCTCGCACTGGGACACCAGTTCTTGCTGAGTCCCGGCGAGAGCATGACGTTGGCCGCGCTCGACGATAGCGGCGTCCTGCTGATCGTCGAGGAGAAGACGACGCCCGCGGCGACGCCACAGGATCGCGCCCAGCTCGCCAAAGTGCTGAAGTCGATGAGCATCGGCAAATCGAACTGAGATGCCTCGCGCCGCGCACGCATGAGTTCGACGCGAGATCGCCGTGCCAGCCGCCGATCGGCTATCGTTCGCGCCGTTCCGCGCAGCGCTGAGCCGCTTCCGTCTGGGCCATCCCGCGACGCCGAAGTGCGGACCGAGGCCCGCGTGGGCGCCAATGTCGTCGCTGCACTCCGCTAGTCAGCGCAGCCAGCTTGCTGGCGCGCTCCTCCTCGCGACCAGCAAGGCGAAGACGTGCCAGCTCGAGGTGCTCCGGCCCGACATAGGGATGCGCCAACAGGTCCGCTTCGTGGTCGGCCGCCACGAGCAACTCCGCTGTCACCAGGCCGCTGGTGATCAGGCGGCGTACTCGACGTGTCGGTCCACGACTCATGACGCCAATTGTCCGCCACGCGCTTCACAATGGGCATCGACCAGCCGTCGCGCCCTCGCAATCAGCGGATGTCCGGGGTTGTCCTCTCGCTGTGGACAACTGAATGCCGCGGCAGCCACTCATCCACATGGCGCCGGCGCATCGTCGTGCCGATAGGCGACTGTCGACCCGAACCCGGCGTCGTTTCCTCGGCACCGATATGGGTGTGAATCCATTGTCGGAATCCGCTACTGGATTCACTCCCATGACCGCTGGCGGCCACTCGCCGGTGGTCACGTCACACCAAACGTCGGCCGGTACCTCCGGCTCACCCGGCCGCGTACTCACCCGGCCGCGATCATGGGCACCGCGACCAGCAGCATCGCGACGCCGATCACCTGCAGCCGTTGCAGCCGCTCGCCGTGCACCTGCCGGGCCAGCAGCACGGTCGCGGCCGGGTAGAGCGAGCCGAGCACCACCACGATCCCGAACACCCCGAGGCGTACGGCCGACCCGTAGATCGCGTTGGCGCCGGCATCCATCAGTCCGACCAGCCACAGGCCGCCGGCGTCGCGCAGGGCGAGCCGCGGCCGCTGGCGCAGGACCAGCCACACGAAGAACAGCACGACGGTCGAGGCACTGCGCATCACCAGCAGCGTCATCAGCACCGAGTAGTGCGCGCCCTCGCCGATCCCGACCGTGACGAAGCCGAAGCCGAGACCCGCCAGCCCCGCCAGCACCAGCGGGGTACGGGACGCCACCGCGGTCGAGTCGCCGGTTCCCGAGGCGCTGACCGCCACGGTCGCGATCACCGCGAGCACCAGGCCGACGACCTGCAGCGTCGCCGGCTGGGTGCCCTGGGCGAGACCGACGACCAGCGGAACGACGACCCCGGTCGCGGCGAGCGGAGCAACCACCCCCATCGTCCCGGTGGCCAGGGCACGGTAGAACGCGCACAACGACAGCAGTCCGACCGGCCCGGAGACCAGCGCCCAGGGCAGATAGCCGGTCGGGGCGTGGTACTCCCCCGACACCAGGACGGCGACGATCAGGAACGGCACGGCCGCCGGCAAGGTGATGGACACCACGCTCAGCAGCCGCACCCGACGGGCGTACGTACCGCCCAGGAAGTCAGCAGTGCCCCAGAGCATGCTGGACAGCACCGCGAGGAGGTCAGCCACCAGCCGTCCCGGGGATCACCGCTGTCACGATAGGGAGCGGTCCGGCGCGCCGTCACCGCCGGTGCCGGGCGCCGACCTACCCTGGCCTCATGTCCGTCCCGAACGGCGCTGGCGGCGTCGGTCCCAGCGACCCCGAGCCCCCCGCCTTTGCCCTCGCCGTCCAGAGCCTTCGCGGGCCCTCGCCGCGACCAGAGGTGGTCCTCACCGAGGTGCGCCCACCGCAGCGGCTGGCGCCGTTCGCCGTCGCTATCTCCGGAGCCGTGCCAGCGCCGAGCCGGATCAGCCTCAGTGCCTCCGCCGCGGACGACGTGGACGACCTGGCGAATGGCCGGCTGGTGGTCCTCCACGACCCGGAGGGGCACGAGTCCTGGCACGGGACGACCCGGTTGGTTGCCTACGTCCGGGCCGACCTCGACCCGGAGATGGCCGGCGACCCGATGCTGGCCAGCGTCGGCTGGAGCTGGTTGCTCGAGGCGCTGAACAGCCACGGTGCGCAGTTCACCGCCTCGGGCGGCACCGTGACCAGGGCCAGCTCGGAGAGCTTCGGGGCGCTGTCGGAGCAGAGGGCAACCGCCGAGCTCGAGGTACGCGCGTCGTGGAGCCCGCTCGAGGACGACCTCAGCGCCCACCTGGCCGGCTGGTGCGACCTGCTCTGCTACGTCGCGGGACTGCCGCCCACGACTCCCGGCGTCACGTCACTGACCGGCGCGCGACCGCTGCGGCCGTAGCGCTCAGGCGCGCACCGGCTCGGCCGCCGGCTGCAGCCGAGTGCCGAGCGGGCCGTTGGACTGGCCCACCGTACGGGGCAGGCGCAGGCACAGCGTCGTGGAGCCGCCAGGCTTCGACGTCACGGTGAGCGAACCGCCGGCCAACCGGGCACGCTCGCGGAGCAGACCCAGACCGACGTGGCGGCCCTTGTCCGGCTTGACCAGCGAGGGATCGAAGCCCGGGCCGGCATCGACCACCGTGGCCGTCAGCTCGTGCTCGGTCATCTCGAGCGTGGCCGTCGCGTCGTCACCGTCAGCGTGCTTGACCACGTTGAGCAGGGCCTCCTGGAAGAACCGGTAGACCGTGATGGCGCTGACCAGCGAGAGCGGGTAGGGCTGCTGTGGCCAGCTGAGCACCACGACCAGGCCGTAGCGGCTCGCCATGTCGTCACGCAGGTGGCCGACGGCTCGGGCGAGGTCGCCGTCGCGCAGGGCCGGTGGGCGGGTGCGCGCCATGACGGCCCGCACCTGGTCCTCGGCCTCGCCCACGTAGTCGGTCGCCCTGACGAGCTGGGCGGGGGGCGCCTCGATCTGGTCGAGCACGTCCGCCAGCAGCGACCGGGCCAGCATCAGGGACTGGGCTGCCGTGTCGTGCAGCTCCGCCGACAGCTGACCGCGGGTGGCTTCCTCGGCCGCGACCAGACCGGACAGCAGCTCGTACATGCCGGCACTGGCGTTCTCTGCGGTACGCCGCTGCCGCTCGGCCATCTCGTCGGAGACCCGGACCCGGACCTGCAGCGACTCGACGGTGTGCAGCAGCTGATCGAGCTCGAGGGCTGCGCCGAGGACGCCCAGCGTCCGCCTGGCATCGGCCGCGTCACTGTCGGTGTCGCCGTCCAGCGAACGATTGTCGAGGCGGCTGTTCGCGCGATCGTTGAGCTGGCTCAGCGATCGCGAGATCCGGTGGGCCGCGAAGCCGGCAACGCCCGCGCAGGCGAGACCGACTGCGAGCCCCGCCAGCCAGCCCGACAGCGGGAGCGGCCGGCCGCTGATGGCCAGACCGCCCGCGACGAGCACCAGAACCAGCACGGCCGCTAACGCAGTGACGCCGCTCGCCACGACGGCGAGCGGCAACCCACCGCGTCGAAGACGTTGCCAGTTCACCGTTAGCCGTCCGCCGCCTCGACCTCGAGGACGCCGGTGGTGGTCCAGATCTCGTCGTCCATGACCCGGGTCTCGGTGTCGGCCGTCGCCAGCTCGCTGGTGTCAAGCGAGAGAGACAGCTCGGGGTCGGCAGCCAGTGCGATCGCGCCCAGCAGGGAGGCAACGGCCCGTTCTGCCGCGTGCAGCTCGCCGACGATGTCGCCGACCGGGTCGGGGCCCTCGGGAGCGGTCGCGAGCCGGCCCAGCCGGGCCGCGGACTCACGAAGCGAGACCATGGCCGGCCAGGTGTTGGCACCCATGTCGCCCAAGGCGCGGGCGGCCTCGCCGGCCGCCTCGGCCATCTCGAGGGCTTCGTCCCTGGACTCGGTCAACTCGGCCACGGACATCCAGCCGGAGGCCTGGCGGATCAAGATGGCCGCCATGCTCTGGTCGCGCCGGTCGAAGCCTTGCGCGCCGACCGGCCGACGGGTGACCAGGATGGCCATCGGGGCCTGGACGTCGCCGAGCACGGCTGAGCAGTACGGTCGGCCCTCGTCGACGCCGGTGGTGACGGCCCTGGAGCCCAGAGCCCGCAGCACCCACGGCTCGTCGAAGACGTCCTGCTCCGCGCGCTGGCGCGTGACGTTGCGGTCATCGCCCACGTAGCGGACGGGCCCGTCGGCCGTCATCAGCACCATCTCGGCGTCGCCACCGAACAGGCGGGACGCGGCGGTGAGGACCACCCGGGCCGAAGCGTCGGTCGACCGGCCGGAGACCCGCTCCTGGCCGTCGGCGAGCTCGGAGAACAGCCGGGTCTCGGACGCCTGCCGGGTCTGCTGGTCGTAGGAGACCCAGAGCAGGGTGCACGGGACGACCAGCGCTGCCAGCCCGATCGGGTTGTTCAGCGCGAGCCAGGCTGCCAGCAGGCCCATGCTCGCGTTGCCGGCGGCGTTGACGAGGCTGAGCAGGCCGGAGACGTCGAAGATGTCGCGAAGCCGGCCACCCTGCCCGGTGATCCGGATGACCAGGGCGACGGCGAGGTAGCTGACCAGCCAGAACGCGGCCACGCCGAGCGCTGCACCGAAGACGCCGTTGCCGACGCTGGCCGCCACGAGGCAGCCCACGGCTGCGGAGAATCCGAACTGTGCGGCGTTGTACTCGGTCTTGATGAACGTGCTGCGGCGGGCCGTGGCCAGGATCATGCCGAGCGCGGTCGCCGGCACCAGCCAGGCGCCCGGTGCGAACACGAAGGCAGCGGCCATCGTCGCCTCGGTGAGCGCGACCAACCAGTGCTGCTTGCCGATCTGGAGCTTGATGGTGCACAGCTCGCTGAGGGCTACAGCGACGGCCATGACCGGCACGGCCCACCAGCGCACCTGACCCCAGCCGACCTGCCACATGATCACCAGCGAGGCAAGCACCAGGAGTGCGGAGGCGGCATGGACCCGCTTGTCCGGACTACTCACGCTCCATCACCTCCGTCACTACCCCAGAAGTCTCCACCCCAGGTGTCGGCACCCCACCGGTTGCGAGCCCAGTCCGCGGTTCCCCACCGGTTACGGTCCCATACCTCGGAGCCCCAACGGTTACGGTCCCAGTTATCTGCGGACGAAGCCTGCGACGCCCAGCCGGCGGTTCCCCACCGGTTACGGTCCCAGACCTCCGAGCCCCAACGGTTGCGGTCCCAGCTCAGCGCCGACCACGCCTGCGTGGCCCAGCCGGCCGTACCCCAGCGGTTGCGGTTCCAGACCGAGCCCCAGACGTCACTCCCCCAGGCGTTGTTTCCCCAGCTGTCGGAGTCAAATGTTGCCTCACCGGAGGCCCCTTCGTCACCCATCCTGCGATCATCACGCGAACGGGCTAACCGATCGACCACGTTGGCGAGGCCGGCGCCACTGCCGTGATCGTAGATCGGAGTGGCGGCAACCCGCAGCGAGGCCTTCACCTGAGCCGTCGTGACGTTCGGGTTGTCACTGATGAACAAAGCGGCCAGCCCACTGACGACGGCCGTGGCCTCACTGGTGCCGGAGCCCCGGTAGAGGCCGCTGGGCTGCAGCGCCTGCGGGTTGTCGGCGACGATGGTGGAGTCGGGAGGCAGCACGCCGAGCAGGCCGGAACCGGGCGCGACCAGGTCCGGCTTGGCGATACCGGCCACAACCGCGCTGCCGCTGAAGGACGCGACGGTCGGGAACCAGCCGCGCGTGTCAGCAGCTCCGACCGTGATGACCCACGGATCGAAGCCGGGGTCGGTGACCTGACCGGCGGTGTTGCCGGAGGAGACCACGACGTTGGTGCCCAGGTAGCGCACCGTCTCCGTCGCGAGGTTCAGCGGGTCCTGGCCGTAGCCGCCGACCACGTCCAGGGTCAGGCCGAAGGACAGGTTGGCGACGTCCTCGCGGTTGGCGTGCTGCGCCACCCAGTTGAGACCCGCCATGAGCGAGCCGAACGAGGAGACGCCGTCGTCGCCTGCGACCTTGACCACGTCGACGACGGCACCGGGGGCGACACCGACCGTACGGCCCGGCTTGACCGAGCCGCCGCCCGCGATCAGCGACGCCATGAAGGTGCCATGACCGTAGCCGTCGTCGAACTCGCCCTGCGTCCGGACCGAGCCGCCGGTCACGAGACCGGAGGTGTCGATCGCGTCGACCAGGTGGCCGGAGTCGCGGTTGAGGATCGCGCTGTCACTCACGCCGGTGTCGATCAGCGCGACGTGGGCGCCACGACCCGCGCCTCGCCGTCCGGCCTCGTCGCCCAGGCCCTGCCAGGAGTAGACGCTCCTGCCGCTGGTGGACACGTCGTGGGAGGTCGGCTTGACCTTGCGATCCGCCGCGACCCCCAGCACGCCGGGCGCCAGGGCCAGCCGGTGCAAAGCTTCCGCGGAGCCGTGCACGAGCTCGCTGTGGATTGAGCTGAGAACCAGGTCGACCGTAACCCCGGGGACACTCACCTCGTTGACACCGCGGAGCGCGACCACCGCTTTACCCGAAGGGACACCCGCATTGAGACCCGTCGCAGCACTGGCCGGCGTACCGGAGAGCAGAGTGGACACGAGGACTGCCGGTGTTGCCAAGGCGGTGAAGGCGACTGCTGCGCGACGCTTGGACCCCGATGCCTGCACGCGAACCTCCGCGAATTTCGGCGCCGGGCAGTCCGGCTCCGGACTCTGCATCGGCACTGAGCCGGTCAGACTTTCGGCGGGTTGCCGGGTTTCGCCTGAATGGCCCAATCAGGAACCGCCCCGCGAGGGCGAGGTCGCAGGTGGGAGGACTCCTCGGAGGCTGGCTCCGGGTGCCATGCTCACTGGGGTTGTCCGACTCCGCAGGATGGCCGACGATCAATGCTCCAGACGGAGCAGTGCCGCGCCGATAGACGCTACAGACAGACCGCCCGGCGACCGAGGAACAGTTCAATGACTCATGGTTCTCAGTCATCGTTCGGACACAACTCTGGAGAGGCACCACAGATGGAGGAAGCGGTGACAGCGCTCGTGGAACGGGCCGGAATCCCGGCGGGTCCGGGGTCGGCGCCTGGTTTCTCGGCCATGGTCGTAGACGACCATCCGCTGGTACGCGAGTCCATGGTGAGCCGTCTCACGGCCATGGGTGCCCGCGAGGTCATGGAGGCCGCTTCGGTCGCCGAGGCCCGCGCCCGTGCCCACGCCAGTGGACCCCGCGACCTGTGCGTGCTGGACCTCGGCCTGCCGGACGGCTCCGGTCTGGACCTGCTCGCCGACCTGCGCGCTGCCGGCTGGCCGCGGTTGGTCGTGCTGTCCGCTGCCGACGACCCCTACTCCGTGCGTGCCGCCTTCGTGGCCGGCGCCCAGGGCTACCTGCTCAAGTCCGCCTCGCCGCTCGTCGTCGCCGACGGCGTTCGCCGGGTCCTCGACGGCGGCGTCTACGCCGACCCGTCGGTGGCCTCCCTGCTCGCCGTCGGACTTCGCGGCACCCCTGCCTCCGAAGGCGTCGAGCAGCTGTCCGGCCGTGAGCTCGAGGTCCTGCGCCTCGTTGCCGACGGCCAGTCCAACAAGCAGATCGGTGACCAGCTCGGGCTGTCCGCGCTGACCGTCAAGAGCCACCTCGCCCGGATCGCCCGCAAGCTGGGCACCGGCGACCGGGCCGAGATGGTCGCCTTGGCCATGCGCGCGGGAGTGATCCGCTAACGCCCGCACCACCCCGGCTGCACCGATCCGGTCACGGCGTGCGCGAAACACGCGCTCGCTGTGGCCGGATCTGTCATGTGGGGCCCCGCGCGTCGTACGGTGGAGCGTGACCGATGTCCTGGCCGATCCCGGCACGCCCGAGGGCGAGCAGGATCCCGACCTCCCGCAGCCCGAGCTGCTGCTCGCGCCCCGCGAAGGCATGCCTCCGCTGATCGTGGATGATGCCGGCCTGCGCGAGCTGGCCGAGGCGATGGCAGCGGGTACGGGTCCGGTGGCCGTCGACGCCGAACGAGCGTCCGGCTACCGCTACGGCCAGCGCGCCTACCTGGTCCAGCTCCGCCGTGCCGGGGTCGGGAGCGCCATGGTCGACCCGATCGGCTGTACCGACCTGTCGATCCTGGGCGACGCGCTTGCCGACGCCGAGTGGATCCTGCACGCCGCCAGCCAGGACCTGCCCTGCCTCGCCGACATCGGCATGCGCCCCACCGTCTTGTTCGACACCGAGCTCGCCGGCCGGCTGGCCGGCTTCGAACGGGTCGGTCTCGGCGCGATGGTCGAGCGGGTGCTCGGGCTGCGGCTGGAGAAGGGCCACTCCGCCGCGGACTGGTCCCGCCGCCCGCTGCCGGAGCCATGGCTGCGTTACGCCGCGCTCGATGTCGAGGTGCTCATCGAGCTGCGCGACTTCCTCGCGACCGAGCTCGAGGCGCAGGGCAAGCTCGGTTGGGCGCTGGAGGAGTTCGCGGCGCTGGCCGTGGCGCCGCCCAAAGAGCCGCGCCACGAGCCATGGCGACGCACCTCGGGCATCCACCGGCTGCGCAACCGCCGCCAGCTGGCCGCGGTCCGGGCGCTGTGGGAGGTGCGCGACGACCTGGCCCGTACCCGCGACATCGCTCCGGGCCGGCTGTTGCCCGACGCCTCGCTGCTCGCCGCCGTCGCCGCGGCACCCGCCGACGAGCAGGCACTCGTGGCCGTGCCCGGCTTCGCTGGCCGCGGTGTCCGCCGGCACGCGCACACCTTCCTCGCCGCCTACCGGGCGGCCGGCAAGCTGCCCGACACCGAGCTCCCGACCGCTGCGATGACCTACGACGGTCCTCCGCCGGCCGCGCGCTGGGCCGACCGTGACCCGGAGGCGGCGAGCCGCCTGGTCCGGGTCCGCGCAGCGCTGGCGGACCTGGCCGGCGAGCTCAACCTGCCGGTGGAGAACCTGCTGACGCCGGACCTCGTACGCCGGGTCACCTGGGAGCCTCCGCACCCCGCGACCGCCGACGCCGTGGGGGCGGCGCTGACCGCCGGGGGCGCCCGGTCGTGGCAGGTCGGGCTGACCGCCGCAACCATCGCCGACGCGCTGGCAGCCCCACCGGTGGCCGCCCCGGACGAACCTGATGAGTCCGGGATGAGCGCGGTTACCAGCGGGTAATCTGTCGAGACCACCAGCCCTCGTGCCGGGAGTCGCCGTGACCGCAGACCTGACGTCGACACAGTCCGCGCAACCCGCGCGCAGGGCCCTTCGCGAGGTGGTGTTCGTCGACGGGGTCCGGACCCCCTTCGGCCGCGCCGGCTCGAGCGGGGTCTACGCCGAGACCCGGGCCGACGACCTGGTGGTCCGTACCATCCGGGAGCTGCTGCGCCGCAACCCGCAGCTGCCGCCGGAGCGCGTCGGCGAGGTCGCCATCGCTGCCACGACCCAGACCGGCGACCAGGGGATGACGATCGGGCGCAACGCGGCGATCCTGGCCGGACTGCCCAAGTCGGTGCCCGGATTCGCGATCGACCGGATGTGCGCCGGTGCCATGACGGCAGTGACCACGACCGCGAGTGGCATCGCGATCGGGGCCTACGACGTGGTGGTGGCCGGTGGCGTCGAGCACATGGGGCACCACCCGCTCGGTCAGGGCATGGACCCCAACCCGCGCTACGTCGCGGAAAAGCTCGTCGACGCCTCAGCGCTGGTGATGGGAGCCACCGCGGAGAACCTGCACGACCGCTACCCGCAGCTGACCAGGGAACGTGCCGACGCCTACGCCGTCGCCAGCCAGCACAAGTACGCGAAGGCCCTCGCCGAGGGGCGGATCCAAGGCGACCTGGTCGACGTCGCCGTCCGCAGCACCGAGCTGGGCTGGGGACTGGCAACGGCCGACCAGCAGCCCCGCCCGGACAGCACCGTCGAGGGCCTGGCCGCGTTGCGCACGCCGTTCCGGGCGCACGGGCGGATCACGGCTGGCAATGCGGCCGGGCTGAACGACGGAGCCACCGCCTGCCTGCTCGCCGCAGAGGAGGTGGCCCTCGAGCTACGCCTCCCGGTGCGGATGCGTCTCGTCTCGTACGGCTTCGCCGGCGTCGAGCCGGAGTTCATGGGCGAGGGTCCCGTGCCCTCGACCCACCGTGCCCTGGCCATGGCCGGCCTGGCCATCACCGACATCGGCCTGTTCGAGCTCAACGAGGCCTTCGCCGTTCAGGTGCTGACGTTCCTCGACCACTTCGGCATTGCCGACGACGACCCGCGGGTCAACCCGTACGGCGGAGCCCTCGCGATCGGGCACCCGCTCGCCTCCTCCGGGGTGCGGCTGATGACGCAGCTCGCCCGGGAGTTCGAGGAGCATCCCGAGGTCCGGTACGGCCTGACCGCGATGTGCGTCGGCCTCGGCATGGGCGGCACCGTCATCTGGGAGAACCCCGCCTGGCGGGCACCGTGACCGAGCTGCTGCTGCCCGCGCTCCCCGGCGAACGGGTCACCCGGTCCCTGCTCCGCCTGGTCGACCACCCGAGCGGGGTGCGGTTCGCGCTCATCACCCTGGACAACGGGGCCGACCACACCAAGCCCAACACGATGGGGCCAGCCGGCTTGCGCTCCTTGTCCGACGCGCTTGACCTGGCCGATGCGAGCGACGTCGACGCCGTGGCCATCACCGGCAAGCCGTTCTGGTTCCTCGCCGGCGCCGACCTGGCCATGCTGGGCGGCTCGGCCGACCGCGACCAGGCCGGGCTGGGTCTGCGTGCCGGCCACGCCGTGTTCCGGCGGCTGGGCGACGGCGAACGGCCGACGTTCGCCTTCCTCAACGGCGCCGCGCTGGGCGGCGGGCTCGAGCTGGCGCTGCACTGCTCGTACCGCACGATCTCCTCGGGCGTGACGGCGCTGGGTCTGCCCGAGTGCTTCCTCGGGCTGGTGCCCGCCTGGGGCGGCACCTACCTGCTCCCCCACCTCGTGGGTGCGGACACCGCCGTTACGGTCGCGATCGAGAACGCGCTCAGCCAGAACCGGATGCTGCGCGGCAAGCAGGCCTTCGCCCTCGGGCTGGCGGACGCCATGTTCTCCCCGGCCGACTTCCTCGAGCGGTCACTGCGCTGGGCGGCCGACGTGGTGTCGGGTGCCCTGGTCCCGGAACGGGCCGAGGTCGACACCGGGGCCGCGTGGGACGCCGCGATCGGCCGAGGTCGCGCCATCGTCGCCGCGCGCACCCGTAACGCCGCCGTCGCACCCGCGCGGGCACTGGACCTGATCGACCGGGCCCGCTCCCTGGACCGCGACGCAGCCTTCGCTGCCGAGGACGAGGTCGGCACCGAGCTGATGGTGGGCGACCAGTTCCGCGCCGGCTTGTACGCCTTCGGGCTGGTGCGCGCGGGCGAGAAGAGACCGACGGCCGCACCCGACCGGACGCTGGCCCGCGAGGTCAGCGCCGTGGGGGTCGTCGGCGCGGGCTTGATGGCGGGCCAGCTGGCGCTGCTGTTCGCCCGCCGGCTCGAGGTGCCGGTCCTCGTCACCGACGTCGACCAGGACCGCCTCGACCGCGGGCTGGCCGCCATCGGTGCGGAGATCGAGACCCTCGTACGCAAGGGCAGGCTCAGCCGCGACAAGGCCAACCGGCTCCGTGGCCTGCTGCGTGGCACGCTCGACCTGGCCGACTTCGCCGGCACCGACTTCGTCATCGAGGCCGTGTTCGAGGACCCCGAGGTGAAGGCGCAGGTCTTTGCCGACCTCGAGAAGGTCGTGGGGCCAGAGACCGTGCTTGCGACCAACACCTCGTCGCTTTCGGTGACCGCGATGGCCGGCCGGCTCGAGCACCCGGAGCGTGTGGTCGGATTCCACTTCTTCAACCCGGTGGCGGTGATGCCGCTGCTCGAGGTGGTCCGCACCGAGCTCACCGACGAGGCCACCTACGCGACGGCGTTCAGCGTGGGGTTGACGCTGCGCAAGACCTGCCTAGCCGTGCGGGACGCGCCGGGCTTCGTCACCAACCGGCTGTTCATGCGCATGTTCAACGAGATCACCAAGGCGATCGACGAAGGGACGCCGTACGAGATCGCCGACCACGCGCTGGACCCGCTCGGACTGCCGATGACCCCGTTGCAGCTGATCGGCTTCACCGGCCCCGCCGTCACGCAGCACGTGATGCAGACGCTGCACCAGCAGTTCCCGGACCGGTTCATCGTCTCCGCCAACCTCGGCCGGCTGGTGGCTGCCGGGCTGCCCGGCTTCCTGCTCGCCGACGGTTCGTACGACCCTCGGGTCTCGGAGCTGTACGAGGTCGGCACCGCCGCGTCCACGGCCGACGAGATTCACCGCCGCGCTGTCGAGGCCATGGCCGACGAGGTGCGTCGGCTGCTCGACGAGGGTGTCGTCAGCACCGCGCAGGAGGTCGACCTGGCGCTGATCACCGGGGGCGGATACCCGTTCCACCTCGGCGGCATCACGCCCTACCTCGACCGTACGGGCGTCTCGGAGCGGGTGACCGGCCGCCGCTTCCTGCCCGACGGGGTCGCCAACGGGCCCAAGAGCGATCGCTGACCCGCCGGTTTCACTCGTTCGGGCTATCCAGGCGGGCGCCCGGAACGGTACGTTCCTGAGGTGGAGATTCTCACCCAGTCGGACTTGCGCGCCTTCGTGCTCAGCGCGTCGGTGCTGCACGACCTGGACCTCCTGCCCAGCGACGACGGCATCCTGCTCTCCGGCATCCCGCCGTTGGCCATCAGCTGGGACGAGCTGACCACGGCCGTCGGTGACGCTGCCGCCGGCAGCGAGCTCGGCCGCCAGCGCACCGCCCACTGGCTGCTCACCCGGCGCTGGATCGCCGAGCGGAGCATGGACGAGCTGACCGAGCGGGCCCGGCCGATCGGCCTGCCGACGGGCCACCTGCTCCACCCCGGCGAGAGCTGGGTGCAGCTGCACGTGCTCGGCGGAGCGCTCGACCTCGGGGTCGGGTTCCTCGGGCTCGCGCCGGGTCGCCCCGACGACGTGACCGTCGTTCCCGAGGGCGTGCTCGCGGCCTTCGGCCTGGACAGCGCTCGCTGGTGGCCGGCGGCCCTGTCCTACCTCGAAGACATGGGCGCGATGGCAGTCGTGCGCTGGCGGCGCAACCCGAGACATCCACTGCGGCCGATGGGCGACTGCGACGTGGTCTCGCTGCTGGGCTCAGCGGTCCTGCGGGGCGCCCTCGCCGGCGACCAGGGCGGGATGCGAGCGATCGCCGTTCCCATGCGCAGCCGCGGCTGGCTGGACCTGCGCGGGATCGACCCGGCCTTCTCGTTGGCAGCTGCCGCCCTCACCGATCCGGCCGACCGTGGATTTGCCCGGCCGCTGCTGCTGACGGTCGAGGAGGTCGCCCTGGTTCCCGAGGGTGGCAGTCCCGCCCAGGTGATCCTGCGCGACTCGGCACCGACCTCTCCCGACCTGCGCGACGTCCTCTACCGCTGAGGTCGTCCGCACCGGGCAGCTGCCGTGATGTCGGTCAGCGCACGTCCGGCGCGTCCCGGTCGACGTCGCTGTCGACCTCGAGGACAGAGTCCGGTTGAGCCACCAGCCCTGGCTCGCGCCGTGCGACGGCCTCGATCACCCGCCGGGCCAGCGCTTGGGCGGACAGGCCGGCCTCCGTCAGCATCTCGTCGCGCCGGCCGTGCGGCAGGAACTGCTGGGGCAGCGCAAAGTCGCACAGGGGTACGTCGACCGCCGCGTCGCGCAACAGCTCGGCGACAGCCGAGCCGCAGCCACCGGTGCGGCCGTTGTCCTCGATGGTGACGACCAGCTTGAAGCCGGCGGCGAGGCCGGGCAGCGCCGGGTCGAGCGGCTTGGCCCAGCGGGGGTCGATGACGGTGACTCCGATGCCCTGGGCCTGCACCCGCGAGGCGACCTCGAGCGCCGTTGCCGCCATGGCCCCGAACCCGATCACCAGGACGTCCGGGTCACCTTCACGGCGGAGGACGTCCATGCCCCCGACCCGGTCGATGGCGGGGATGTCCGCACCCACCTTGGCCTTGGGGAACCGTACGGCGCTGGGCCCGTCGGAGATCGCCAGTGCCTCGCGCAGCTCCTCGCGCAGCGACTGCGCGTCGCGGGGCACCGCGACGGACATGCCCGGCACCAGCTGCAGGATCGACAGGTCCCACATGCCGTGGTGGCTGGCTCCGTCGGGGCCGGTGACGCCCGCCCGGTCGAGCACGAAGGTCACCGGCAGCCGGTGCATGCCCACGTCGAGCAGCATCTGATCGAACGCGCGGTTGAGGAAGGTCGCGTAGACCGCCACGACAGGGTGCAGCCCGCCGAGCGCGAGCCCGGCGGCAGAGGTGACGGCGTGCTGCTCGGCGATGCCGACGTCGAACACTCGGGTCGGGTGCGCGGCCGCAAAGGGGCCCAGGCCCACCGGCTGCAGCATCGCCGCGGTGATGGCGACGACGTCCTGACGCTCGTTGCCGATGGCGAGCATCTCCTCGGCGAACACCGTCGTCCACGTGGCTCCGCCGGCCTCGACCGGACGCCCGGTCTCCGGGTGGATGACGTTGACGGCGTGGAACCGGTCGGCCTCGTCGTCCTCGGCCGGGGAGTAGCCATATCCCTTGGTGGTCAGGCAGTGCACGATGACCGGGCCACCGAACTCACGCGCCGCGCGGAAGGCCTGCTCGAGGGCGATGGCGTCGTGGCCGTCAATGGGGCCGACGTACTTGAGCCCGAGATCCTCGAACATCACCTGCGGCTGGAGCAGGTCCTTCAGGCCCTTCTTGGCACCGTGCAGGGCTTCGTAGAGCGGCGCGCCGACCAGCGGCGTCTTGGGCAGGGCCCGCTTGACCGCCTCGAGCACCTGCTCGTAGCTGGGCTTGAGCCGCAGGCTGGCCAGGTGGGTCGCCACCCCGCCCACCGTCGGCGCGTAGGAACGGCCGTTGTCGTTGACCACGATGACCAGCGAACGGTCCTTGGCCGAGGCGATGTTGTTCAGCGCCTCCCAGCACATGCCGCCGGTGAGAGCGCCGTCACCCACCACGGCGACGACCGTGCGGTCGACCTCGCCCCGGATCGCGTAAGCCTTGGCCAACCCGTCGGCGTAGGACAGCGCCGTGGAGGCGTGGGAGTTCTCGGAGACGTCGTGCTCGGACTCGGCCCGGCTCGGGTAGCCGGACAGTCCGTCCTTGGCCCGCAACGTGTCGAAACCGTCCTGGCGACCGGTCAGGATCTTGTGCACGTAGGACTGGTGCCCGGTGTCCCAGACGATGCGGTCACGGGGCGAGTCGAAGGCCCGGTGCAGGGCGATGGTGAGCTCGACGGCACCGAGGTTGGGTCCGAGGTGGCCGCCGGTGCGCGAGACCCGGTCGACGAGGAAGTCACGGATCTCGGCGGCCAGTGCCGGAAGCCGCTCGGGCGGCATCGCCTTGAGGTCGGCCGGTCCGGCGACCTGAGCGAGCAGCGTAGGTCGCGTTGCCTTGCGCACCACGCCGACCATCACGACCTCTCACGCCTGCAGGGCCCCGGTTAGCCTCTCCCCGCAGTCTAACGGCGGTACACCCGACCCGCTGCACGCGCGGGGCGGGCGTGCCGAGGTCCGTTAGCCGGTGATCGCGCTCCGGCGACGGCGCAGGGCGTCGACGGACGCCGCCGGCAGCACCCCTGCCGGGGCGCTGCGAACAGCCCCGCACCGCGCCGTGCAACGTTCGTGCACGGCGCGGTGCGGTGCGAATCCTGCGTGAGTGTCCGGGCCTGCTACGTGCCCGACGCGATCGCGCGACCCCGGGAGATGGCGTCGACGCCGGCGGCGACCAGCAGGACCAAGCCCGAGAAGATCTGGACGTAGGCGTCCTTGAGGTTGAGCAGCAGCATGCCGTTGGCGATGACCACCACGACCAGACCACCGATGACCGCGTCGAGGATCCGGCCGCGTCCACCGAACAAGCTGCAGCCGCCGATGACGGCCGCGCCGACGGCGAGCAGCAGGTCCTGACCGCCACCCGTCTGACCGTTCACGCCATTGAGGTTGCTGGCGTAGACCACGCCGGCCACACCGGCCAGGGTCGAGCACATCACGAAGCACAGCGTCTTGGTCAGCTTGACGTTGATGCCGGCCCGGCGGGCAGCCTCGGCGTTGCCGCCGATGGCGTAGACGTGCCGACCGATGGGCGTACGCACCAGCAGGAAGGTCAGGCTGACGAGGAGGAACAGCAACAGCAGGACGACGACCGGAACCCCCTTGATGTTCCCGGTCCCGCCCGGGCTGCGCTGCTTGCTGAGGTAGGCGACCGCGAGCCCCAGGATGACCGCGAGCACGAGTGACTTGAGCGCCCACACCGTCAAGGTGGGGGTCACCAGGCCAATCCGGCGACGATTGCGGATGCGGACATAGTTGAGCCCTGCGTAACCGACGACCACCACCAGGAACAGCGTCCAGCCCAGCCAGATGGGCAGGTTGGCGTTGTCGACGTTGGAGATGGCCTTGCTGGTGAACTGGATGGTGCCACCTTCACCGACGATGGCGAGCTGGACTCCGGCGAGGGCCAGGAAGCCGGCCAGGGTCACCACGAAGGACGGAATCCCGATCCTGGTGACGATGGTGCCGATAGTCAGGCCGATCACGGCTCCAGTGGTCAAGCACGCCAGGATGCCGGCCCACCACGGCCAGCCGTGGTTGGTCACGAGGACGGCCATCACAGCAGCCGACGTGCCGGCGGTGAAACCGGCGGACAGGTCGATCTCACCGAGCAGCAGCACGAAGATCAGCCCCATCGACAGCACCATGACTGCCGCACCCTGGGTGATCAGGTTGCCGAAGTTGTACGCCGAGGGGAAGTTGTGCGGGCGCTCGATGGAGAAGAAGGCCACCAGTGCAATCAGGCCGAGCACAGCCGGCAACGAGCCGATGTCGCCACCGCTGACCTTGTCCCGGTAGGCCTTGATGGTCTCGGCCACTCCGATCTCAGCCGGGGCCTGCTCACCGGTTGTCTCGGATACGGCTGTGGTGGTCATACCGACTCTCCTCGGTTGTCGGACTCGGTCGGAACAGCACCAGACGCGTCCACGGGGGGCAGCCCCATGTCGCCGCTGCGACCGGCGGTGATCAGCTCGACCACCTGGTTGTTGGTGACGGTGTCGGCTTGGACCTGCGCGACCAGCTGACCGAGGTAGAGAACGGCGATGCTGTCGGCGACCTGGAGCACGTCGTTCATGTTGTGGCTGATCAGCAGGACGGCCAGCCCGCGGTCGGCGAGGCGACGAACGAGGTTGAGCACCTGCTCGGTCTGCGCAACGCCCAGAGCTGCGGTGGGCTCGTCGAGGATGACCAGCCGGGAGTTCCACAGCACGGCCCTGGCGATGGCCACCGTCTGACGTTGACCACCGGACAGGCTCGCGACCCGCTGGCGGACCGACTTGACCGTCCGGACGGACAGGCCGGCGAGAGTCTCGACCGCCTTGCGCTCCATGGTGACCTCGTCCAGCAGCCCGCGCTCGGTCTGCTCGCGGCCCAGGAACATGTTGTGCACGATGTCGAGGTTGTCGCACAGCGCGAGGTCCTGGTAGACGACCTCGATGCCCAGTGCGTTGGCGGCCTTGGGCGAGTGGACGTGCACCTCCTGGCCCTCGAAGACATAGCTGCCGGAGTCGTACGGGTAGATGCCGGCGAGGCCCTTGATCAGGGTGCTCTTGCCGGCGCCGTTGTCTCCGACCAGGGCAGTGACCTGACCGGCCCTGATGTCCAGGTCGACCCCGCGGAGGACGTGGACGGCGCCGAAGCTCTTGGTGATGCCCCGCAACGTCAGCAGCGGAGCGTCGCCCGCCTTGGCCGGTGGCGCCTGTTCGGCGGCGATGGTCATGGTCACCTCATTGGCTGGGAGTGGACGCCGGAAGCCGGCGGCGCCAGTTGCACGCCGCCGGCCCCGACTATTACAGGCCTTGTGCCCGTAGTACAGGTGATGCACTACCTCGTGCTGAATCCAGCTTTCTTACTTGATGCCAGCCTTGTCACAGACCGACTGACCGGCGATCTTGCAGACGTTGGCTGCGGTGGTGTAGCCGGTCGCGATGACGGCCTTGATGTCGTTGGCGTTAGCGATCGCCTGCGGGGTCTCAGCCACGAAGGCAACCTTCTTCTTGGTGACCGAGTCCGTCACGAAGCTCTTCGCGATCGACAGCGGGTCGGTGCCCTTGATGATGGCGATGGCCAGGTCGGACGCACCCTTGGCCTCGAAGGCGATGTTCTTGAACACGGTCATGCACTGCTGGCCGAGCAGGATCCGGGCGAGGCCGGAGTCCTGAGCGTCCTGACCGGTGAACGGGATCTTGCCAGCGACACCCTCGGACTGCATGGCGGTGATGACACCGTCACCCATGCCGTCGTTGGCGATGATGGCGCCGTCAATCTTGCCGTTGGCCTGGTTGAAGAAGGCCTGCCAGACCTGCTTGGCAATGTCGGGCTTCCACTGACCGGTCTTGTTGCCGACCTTCTTGTACTTGCCGGAGTCGAACAGCGGCTGGAGCACGGAGTTGTAGCCCTGCGCGAACAGGGTCGCGTTGTTGTCCGTGGCAGCACCGTCGATCTCGGCGATCGCGGGGGTCTTGACACCCTTCGCCGTGAGGCACTTGACGAGACCGGCACCCTGGAGCTCGCCGACCTTGACGTTGTCGAAGGAGACGTAGTAGTCAGCGCCGCCACCGAGGCTCAGCCGGTCGTAGTCGATGACCTTGATGCCAGCAGCGTGCGCGGCGGCGATGCACTTGTTGGCACTGGCCACGTCGATGTCGACCTCGAGCAGGACCTTGACCTTCTCGCCGATCATCGACTGGCAGATCTGCAGCCACTTGGTGGCAACGCCTTCAGCGTTCTGGATGTCGTCGGTCAGACCGGCGGCCTTGAACGCCTTGTCCAGCGCGGGGCGGTCGTTGTTCTCCCACCGCTTGGAGGTGACCGAGTCGGGCAGGATCACGCCGACCTTGCCGGTGGCGGTTACTGGGGCGGACGTCGCGGGAGCGACAGCCGAGGTGGCCGGAGCGACAGCCGAGGTGGCCGGAGCGGCAGCGGACGTCGCCGGCGCGGCAGCGGACGTCGCCGGAGCCGCGGCAGAGCCGGAGGTCGTGGGAGCAGCGGGAGTGCTGCTCTTGCTGCTACAGCCGGTCAGCACGACAGCGGCTACGGCGCTGAAGGCTGCGATCTTCATGGCCCGGTTGGACATGAGTTGAATCTCCTTGTTCGATGGCGGGAGCGACCGAACCGGCGACGTGCGCCGGTATGTTGTCCGCGTCAACATAAAAGGCCACAGCCGCGAGGGAAAGGGCGGCGCGACAACATTTAGGTCACGGACACGGATTGTGACCTAAACGAGACCCCAGTTCGCCCCATAGGGACCCGCGCGTCCGAAATGCCCCGACGGCCAGGCGAACTGTCCGTGCCCTCGGCGGGCCGACCGCCACGGCGATTCGGGTCGATATGTGCCGGTGGCCAACAAACGTGACACCAAACAGTGTCCGGCAGGGGCCCCATCCGTCCCGACTTATTACAACCTCGGAACCCAGTTCTTGCCCTGCAGCGCGTCCTCGACCAGGGCCACCGACACCGCAGCTTTCGCCAGCCGGGCACCCTCGCGCTCGTAGGCGGACACCATCGCCTCCACCGCCTCCGGCGGCACCACACCGGCGAGATCGGCCCTTACGGTGGCCAACCCGCGCCGCGCCGCCTCGGCACCGACGAGGCAGTGCTCGCGAGCCAGCCGGGCCAGCGCGAGCGGGTAGCGCCTCAGCACCTCGTGCGCCCGGTAGTCGGACGGGCACAGATCGAACAACCACGCCACCGCGCTGCGCTCCCAGTCCGGGCTCAGCGGTGGGCGCACGGCCTCGGGCCAACCGGGCGGCAGCGGCTGCGCCATGGCTGCCTAGGCGGGCACGAAGAGCGCGACACACTCCACGTGCGACGTCATCGGGAACAGGTCGTAGGCCACCAGCTCGCGCAACGCGTAGCCGGCATCGCGCAGTGCCGCGGTGTCCCTGCCCAGTGCCGCGGGATCGCAAGCGACGTAGCAGATGGCGCGTGGGCGCAGACCAGCGAGCTCGCGACACAGTGCAGGACCGGCACCGGTGCGTGGCGGGTCGAGCACCACCAGGTCGACCGATGCGCGGCCGCCCAGCCACTGCGCGGTGGGGTCGGTGCCGATGCGTCCCCTGCTCACCCGCACCTGCGGCAGGTCGGCCAAGTTGTGCTCCGCGTCGAGCACGGCCTGACGGTCGCCCTCGACGGCCACGACCTGACCGGTCGACCCGACCACCTCGGCCAGGGCGCCGGCGAAAAGCCCCACGCCGCAGAACAGGTCGAGCGCCGACTCCCCCACCACCGGTGACAGCTGGGACATGACCGCGTCGACGAGGGTCTGCGCCGCCGCCGGGTGGATCTGCCAGAACCCGTTGCCCGTGACCCGCCAGGCACGACCGGCGGCGTGCTCGGTGACCGAACCGGGACCGCGCAGCGTGGTGACGTGGCCCTTGTCGTCGTCACGCACGAAACCCGCCGGTACGTCGAGAGCTATCGGGCGCAGCGGCTGGCGGCGTGACACCGGGGTAGCCGCCACGAGCCGGTCCGGCGTCGACACCGACGCGACGGCCTCGACCGCCCGGACGTAGGGCCACTTCCGGGACTCGACACCGAGCTCGGTGACCGCTGGATGAGCGATCAGGCACCGCTCGATCGGCTGGATCGCGTGCGACCGGGCCTTGTGCAACCCGACCGTACCGTCGCGCCGTACGGCGTAGCCGACTCTCGTCCGCCAGCCCAGGCCATCGGTGCGGCCCGGCACGGCGAGCACGGTGATGTCGAGGTCGAGCCCGGCCAGGTGGGCCAGCTGCTCCTTGACGACCGATGCCTTCAGCTCACGCTGATGAGCCGGCTCGACGTGCTGCCAGTCGCAACCACCGCAGCCGCCGGGGTGCGCGTAGACGCAGGGTGCCTCGACCCGGTGCTCCGACGGCACCAGAACCTCGACGGCATCGGCACGCAGGTAGCGCGGCCTGGCCTCGGTCACCGTCGCGCGAACCCGCTCACCCGGCAGGGAGTGCCGTACGAAGACGGCTTGCCCTTCGTGACGGGCGACGCAGAATCCGCCGTGCGCCACCGGGCCGACATCGAGCTCGAGGGTGTCGCCTACCTCGGGCACTAGTCGGACGTCCCTGACGAGTCCGGCGCTTTGGGCGTCGAACCCCAGCGGGCACCGGTCGAAGGTGCGGTCGGCGGCTCGAGGACCGGGTCGGCGACCCTGGCCGACGAGCGCAGCTGCCAGGGCACGCTCGTGACCATGACGCCGGGGGTGAACAGCAGCCGCGTCTTCAGCCTCAGTGCACTTTGGTTGTGCAGCAGGTGTTCCCACCAGTGACCGACGACGTACTCGGGCAGGAACACCGTCACCACGTCACGCGGCGAGTCGCGATGCACGTTGCGGACGTAGCTCAGGATCGGCCGGGTGATCTCCCGGTAAGGCGAGTCCAAGGACACCAGGGGTACGGGGATCCCGCGGCGTTCCCACTCTTCCTGGAGGGCCCTGGTCTCGTCCTCGTCCACCTGGACGGTGAGCGCCACCAGGGTGCTCGGCCGGGTGGCGCGGGCGTAGGCGAGCGCGCGCAGCGTCGGCTTGTGAATCTTGGACACGAGCACGATCGCGTGGTTGCGCGACGGCAGCATGTCCTCGTCCTCGGAGGGCACCAGCTCGGCGCTCACGCGGTCGTAGTGCCGGCGGACTCCCCGCATCAGGATGAAGAAGATGATGATGGCGGTGACCGCGATCCAGGCACCATGGGTGAACTTCGTGGCGAGCTGGATCACCAGCACGAGGCCGGTGAAACAGCCGCCGAAGCCCTGGATGACCCGCGAGGTCTTCATGGTGCGGCGCTTCTTGGCATCGGTCTCGGTCAGCAGCTGCCGGGTCCAGTGCCGGACCATGCCGAGCTGACTGGTCGTGAACGAGATGAACACACCCACGATGTAGAGCTCGATCAGCTCGGTGGTGCTGGCCTGGAAGTACCACAGCAGCAGCGACGCGAACGTCGCCAGGAGCACGATGCCGTTGCTGAACACCAGCCGGTCACCGCGGGTGTGCAGCTGCCGCGGCAGGTAGCGGTCACGAGCGAGCACGGATGCCAGCACCGGGAAGCCGTTGTAGGCAGTGTTGGCGGCGAGAACGAGGATCGCAGCGGTGACGATCTGCAGGAAGTAGAACATCAGCGAGTGGCCGCCGAAGATCGTGCCGCCGATCTGCGCCAGCACGGTGTCCTGCGGCTTGTCCCCGTGCGACGGAGCCAGGTTCTGCGTCGGTCCCACGTAGTGCACGTGCGTCTTGAGGGCGAGGGCCGTGATGCCGGCGAACATCGTGACCGAGATGCCGCCCATCAGCGCCAGCGTGCGGGCCGCGTTCGTCGCCTTGGGCTTGCGGAACGCCGGCACGCCGTTGGCGATCGCCTCGACTCCGGTCAGCGCCGTACAGCCGCTCGCAAAAGCCCGCAGCAGCAGGAACAGCAGCGTCATGCCAGCGACATGGGTGACCGGTTCCGGGTGCTGGCTGGCGCTCGGCGCCTGGTCCAGGTTGCCGGACGCGAACTGGATGAACCCGAGGACGATCAACGTGAAGATGGCCGCGATGAACAGGTAGGTGGGCAGCGCGAACGCCTTGCCCGACTCGCGAACACCACGCAGGTTGAGCAAGGTGATGACCAGCACGAGGCCGATCGCGATCGTGGTGCGGTAGGGGTAGAGCGAGGACGCGGCAGACGTGATGGCCGCGACGCCGGCGGCAACGCTGACCGCGACCGTGACGATGTAGTCGGTCAGCAGTGCGGCTGCGACAGTGACGCCAGCGCGCTCGCCGAAGTTGGCCTGGGCGACCTCGTAGTCGCCACCGCCGCCGGGGTAGGCGTGCACCGTGCGCCGGTAGGAGAAGACCACCGCCGCCATGAGCAGCACCACGGCTGCGGCCAGGTAGGGCGTGTAGTGGTAATAGGTCAGCCCGGCCAGGCTGAGGACCAGGATGATCTCCTGCGTGGCGTAGGCCACGGACGACAGTGCGTCGCTGGAAAAGATCGGGAGCGCGATCCGGATCGGGAGCAGTGTCTCGCCGAGCTGGCCACTGCCGAGCGGACGGCCGACGAAGAGACGCTTGGGAACACCGCTGAGGGAAGGCACGTCCCGCATCGTACGGCCACGGCCTCCGCCCGACGGGAGCGGCCACTGCGCGCGTTTCTCACCGTGCCCACAGCCGGACAGTCGCCGTGAACCACCCCGCCCACGGCGTGTAGCGTGTGCGGGCGCCACCTGGTTTGCCACGGATGGCGCCGAGAACGCGCCCGCGAAGGGAATGTTTGTGCACGTCGTGATCATGGGGTGCGGCCGAGTTGGCTCCAGCCTCGCGCACAGCCTCGAGGACCTCGGACACACCGTCGCTGTCATTGACCGCGACAAGACAGCGTTCAGGCGGCTGGGTCCCACCTACCGCGGCCAGCAGGTCGCCGGGGTCGGATTCGACCGGGACACCCTGATCGAGTCCGGCATCGAGCGGGCCTCCGCCTTCGCCGCCGTCAGCAGCGGCGACAACTCCAACATCATCTCGGCCAGGGTTGCCCGCGAGACTTTCGGGGTCGAGAACGTGGTGGCCCGGATCTACGACCCCAAGCGGGTCGCGGTCTACCAGCGCCTCGGCATCCCGACCGTGGGCACGGTCAAGTGGACCACCGACCACATGCTGCGACGGCTGCTGCCCGAAGGCGCCCACGCCGAGTGGCGCGACCCCACCGGCCACATCGCACTGGCCGAGGTCGCCTACTCGCCGAGCTGGGTCGGCCGCCGGCTGACCAAGCTCGAGGCGGCGGCGGGTGTGCGCGTCGCGTTCATCCGGCGCAACGGCGACGGAGCGCTGCCCGGCCCCGACACCGTGCTCCAGGAGGGCGACCTCGTCTACGTCGCCGCCGACGCCGTCCGGCTCAGCGACGTCGAACGCATCTTCGCCACCCAGCCCGAGGAGCACTGATGCGTGTTGCCATCGCCGGCGCCGGCAACGTCGGCCGGTCCATCGCCCGCGAGCTCCTGGGCAACGGCCACGACGTACTCCTGATCGAGCGCAACCCGGCCGCGATGAAGATCGACAGCGTCCCCGGCGCCACCTGGATGGAGGCTGACGCCTGCGAGGTCAGCAGCCTCGACGAGGCCGGCATGGGCTCCTGCCACGTGGCTGTTGCTGCCACCGGCGACGACAAGACCAACCTCGTCGTCTCCCTGCTGGCCAAGACCGAGTTCGGCGTCCCGCGCGTCGTGGCCAAGGTCAACCACCCGAAGAACGAGTGGCTGTTCAACGAGTCCTGGGGCGTCGACGTCGCCGTGTCGGCCCCGCGGATGCTCTCGGCCCTGGTCGAGGAAGCCGTCACGGTCGGAGACGTCGTACGGCTGCTCAGCCTCCAGCACGGTCAGGCCAACATCGTCGAGCTCACCCTCGCCGAGGACACGCCCTTCATCGGCCGACGGGTCGGCGACGTGCCGTGGCCGGAGGACGTGGCCCTGGTGGCGATCGTTCGGGACACCCGGGTGCTGGTGCCGACCAAGGACGACCCGCTCGAGGCCGGCGACGAGCTGCTGTTCGTCGCGACCGACGAGGTCGAGGGCCAGCTGGACAGCCTGCTGTCGGGGCGCGGCTGAGCGCCGGAGGAGTCGGGTCCGGCCAGTGCTGTCAGTGGTGGTTGGGCAGCAGCTCGTAGAGCGGGTTGAACATCGTGCACCGACCGTCGTTGGTGCTGATCAGCCCGCGCGCCATGATCGAGCGACCCGGCTCGATGCCGCCGATGCGCCGCCGACCCAACCACACCAGGTCGACGGTGCCGGTGCCGTCGAACAGCTGAGCCTCCAGCGACGGAACGCCGCCACGGGGGCGCAGGGTGACCGTACGCAGCACGCCGTGGACGGCCACCTGCTGACGGTCGGGGCACCGGCTGACCGGGATGGCCCCGCGGTCGGCGGTGTGCTTCTGCAGCTCCTGGTTGTCGAGCTCCTCGGTGTCGGCCGAGAGCCGGTGCAACGTCCTGCGGAGCAAGCCTTCGTGGCCCTTTGCCTCGGTATCGCTCACAGCGCGACCAGGGTCTGGTCGGAGTCTTCGTCAGGGCAGCTGGTGTACGACCGCGTCACGTGAACTCTCTCTTCGAGGTGGTCTCCATGATACGTCGATGAACCTGATCGTTCAGTGAATCTCGGTGATCTCGGGGCCCCGCTCGAAGGGGTTCAGACCGTCCTCGTGGGCTTCTTCCTCGTGCGTCACGACCGCCTCGGTGGGCAGCCGCAACGGCAGTGGGTCGCGAGGGGCCATCGCGTCCTTGCCGCGGACGACGATGACGGCCCGGAACGCGGCCTCGAAGTCGCGAGCCAATGCAGCATCGGTCGCAGCCGGGCCGGACAGCAGGCCGCGCACGAACCAGCGCGGACCGTCCGCGCCGAGGAACCTCGCGGGCTGCAACGACCGGCCGTCGCCGGGGATCTTGGCGCGCAGCTCGAGGCCGAACGGCCCTTCGGCGGTCTCGCCGGAGCCGCCGTTCTCCACGAGCGACTCAAGAATCTCCTGGCAGATCTCGTCCCAGATCCCGGCGGAACGGGGTGCAGCGAAGGCGTTGATCTGCAGGGCGCTGTCCTCGCGGGCCACGGTCGCCGCGATCACTTGTCCCTCGGGACCGACCTCGACCCGCAGCTCGAGGGTGGGCAGCGCCGGAACCAGCATGCCACCGAGGTCGAGCCGCTCGATGTCGTCCTCGGGAGCGTCCTCGACGTCCCAGGGTCCGCGCGGGTCGGGCGTCTCGGCGGGGAGCACGTCGACAGCTGCGGCCGCACCCTCGTCGTCGCCGTCGTCGACGGCGACGTCCTCATCGGGCGACTCCGGTGCTACCGGGTCGCCGTCCTCACTGTCCCTGCCACGACGTCGGAACACGGTCACCCTCCTTCATGTGTCTGAACCGCAACGGATCCGGCTGCCTCGGCGTGCCCGGTCGACTCGGTGAAACCGCCGGTCGAACCGTGCCCGCCGGTGCCGCGTACCGAGTCCGGCAGCTCGTCCGTCTCGACGAACCGAACGTACTCAACCCGTTGAACCACCAGCTGGGCGATCCGATCGCCCGCACAGAACCGTACCGGCTCCCGGGGGTCGAGGTTGACCACGATGACTTTGATCTCGCCGCGGTAGCCGGCGTCGATGGTGCCGGGAGCGTTGACGAGAGCCACGCCGAGCCGGGCGGCGAGTCCCGACCGAGGGTGGACGAACGCGGCGTAGCCGTGCGGGACGGCCATCGCGATGCCGGTCGGGAGGACAGCGCGCTCCCCCGGTGCGAGCACCGCCGCGACGGTCGTCACGAGGTCCGCCCCCGCGTCACCGGGCAGTGCGTACGCCGGCAGCGGCACTGACGGGTCGAGCCTGCGCACGCTGATCTCGAGCTCGGGGAACTGTTCGGTCACGGTTGCACGCTAGCCCAGCCGGTCAGGGTGCCATCCTTACCGGGTGGCAGATGTCGACGCGAGGCTGCACCAGCAGGCGTTCCAGGAGCGGTTGTGGGTGCCGTGGTGGTGGTGGCCCTTCGCCGCAGTGATCGTCGTGATCTTCGTGGCGGAGGTCATCCCCGGCCTGCCCGGCGCCTGGCAGATCGCCACCGTGGTCATCATCACTGCGATCGTCTCGTCCTGGTTGCTGACCGTCGGACGCGCGTCGGTCGGCATCGACGCCACCGGCCTGCGCGCAGGGTCGGCCACGCTGCCCTACCTGGCCGTGGGCGCAGTGCGCACCGTGACCCCCGCCACCCGCAAGGCGTTGCTCAGCCACGCCGGCGACCACAAGGCGTTCCTGCAGACCAGGGACTGGATCCGGGGCGCGGTCTACGTCGAGGTGGTGGACGACGACGACCCGACGCCGTACTGGCTGGTGTCGACCCGGCAGCCGGAGCGACTCGCCGCGGCACTGCGGCGGCCCGACGACGACGGGCCGCTCAGCTTCTGACCGCTCGACGGCCAGCCATCGACACTGCGGCGAGCGCCGGGCCGAGGTCGCCTCTGCCCGAGACCACCACGGCGGACAAGCCCAGCCACTCGGCCAGCACGGTCAGCTCGGCGGCCAGCTCCGGCACCGTCTCCGGCGGGGCGCCGGGCTCGGACCAGGCCGACTGGACGAGCAGCGCCCCGACGGCCCGGTCAGCCTTGAGGTCGACCCTGGCGACGAAAGCCTCGTCCAGCAGGAACGGCAGCACGTAGTAGCCGTGCACGCGTTTGGGCTCCGGCACGTAGATCTCGATCCGGTAGCGGAAGTCGAACAGCCGCTCGAGCCTGGACCGCTCGAAGACCATCGAGTCGAACGGCGACAGCAGCGCCCTGGCCCGCACCCGACGAGGCAGCCGGGCGCCCGGCCAGAGGTAGGCCGGCTGGGTCCACCCGCGCACGGCGACCCGCTCCAGCTCGCCGGCATCGACGAGCTCGACCAGCCGTGGCGCCGTCCGTGGACCGTTGAGCCGGAAGTAGTCGTACAGGTCGTTGGCCGTGCCGACCCCGAGCGCCGCAGCGGACACCCGGAGCAGCTCGCGCTTGGCCTCGTGCTCCTCGACCGGCGGCGCGGCCACGATCTCGGCTGGCAGGACCCGTTCGGGGAGGTCGTACCGCCGCTCGAAGTTGACCCGTTCCGCGACGGTCACCTCGCCAGCGGCGAACAGCCCCTCGAGCGCGACCTTGGCGTCGGACCAGGACCACCAGGTGCCCCGGTTGCTGACGGCGTCGCTGACCTCTCGGGCCGAGAGGGGACCCCGGTCGCGGACCTCCTCGAGCACTGCCGCGATGTAGCCCGGCCGGGTTTCCTCGAGCCCGCCGACTCTGCCCCACGCACCCTTGCCTCGCATGTCCGCCATGCGCCACTGCAAGTAGGGCCACAGCCGAGCCGGCAGCAAGGACGCCTCGTGCGCCCAGTACTCGAACATCGCCCCGTCGTGCCACGTCATCCGGTCCAGCCGCTCGCGCGGGTAGGGGCCGAGTCGGGAGAACGCAGGCAGGTAGTGCGCCCGCGAGAGCACGTTGACCGAGTCGATCTGCAGCAAGCCGACCGTGTCGACCACCCGGGCGAGGTGGCCGCCGTTGACCCGCCCGGTGGGCCGCGGTCGACCGAAGCCTTGTGCTGCCAGGGCGATCCGGCGCGCCTGCGGGACGCTGAGCTCCTCGACCGGCACCAGCGACTCCTCTCAGCGGACACACGCTGCGCCGCGACCGACATCATCGCGGACGGCTGCGACAGAAACAGCACTCGCGTTCCGGAGCACGCGGAGGCATGCTCGACGCAGCACCGGGGCACCACCACCTGAAGGAGGGCAACGATGCTTCTCACACACAGGATGGGACGGCTCCTGCCAGCGGTCGCTGCCATCGCGGCACTGACGGTCGGTTGCACGTCCGGGTCGCCCGCTGCGGGCCAAACGACGCCCGCGACGCCAACCTCAGCCGCGACGGCAGCCTCAGCTGCGGCACCGGCCTCAGCCGCGACGGCCGAGCGGGCCCTCGCGTTGCCCAGCGGCAAACACCCCGTCGCCTTCTGGCCCGCCTATCACCGCACCAGCTCCCGAACCGGGGTCGACCCCACCAGTCCGCCGCTCGGCAAGACCGGGGTCGTCTGGAGCCGCCATCTCGACGGCGCCGTCTACGCGTCTCCCCTGATCGTGGGCAGGACCGTTATCACGGCGACCGAGAACGACTCGGTGTACGCGCTGCGCGGGGGCAAGGTGGTCTGGAAGCGCCACCTGGGCACGCCCGTCCGCCGCTCGGCTCTGCCCTGCGGGAACATCGACCCGCTGGGCATCACCGGCGCCCCCGTCTACGACGGCAGCAGTGGCGTGCTCTACGTCGCGGCCGAGCTGGCAGGGCCGCTTCGGCACACGCTGTACGCGATCAACGCCACCAACGGCAAGGTGTTGTGGCACCGCGGCCTTGACGTGAAGGGCATGGACCCACGGGTGCAGCAGCAGCGAGGCGCCCTGGCGCTCGCGAACCACTCGGTCTACGTGCCCCTGGGCGGCCTGGCCGGCGACTGCGGCGACTACCACGGCTGGGTCATCGGCTACCGCACGACTGGTGCCGGCCCGATGGTGTACAAGACCCTGGACACCGAGGGCGGCATCTGGGCTCCCTCCGAGCTGAGCGTCACCCCGAAAGGCGACCTGCTGGCCTCGGTCGGCAACAGCGGTCACACCAGGGCCTCGCAGGGCTATGACTACAGCGACTCGATCCTGCTGCTCAGCCCGACGCTCAAGCTGCTGGACTACTTCGCTCCCACCACCTGGGCTGCCGACAACGCCGCGGACCTCGACCTCAGCTCGATGGGACCCGCCTACCTCTCCGGCGGCAAGGTCTTCATCGCCGGAAAGCGCGGCATCGCCTACCTCACCAGCGTGAGCCACCTGGGGCACGTGGGCGGCCAGCTGTCCTCGCTCGGCGGGTGTGCGTCGTACGGCGGCACGGCCTACTACCAAGGCGTCGTGTTCGCCCCGTGCAGCAACGGGCTCGAGGCCATCAAGGTGTCCGGCAACCGGATGTCCGTGCTGTGGAAGGCACCCGGCAACATCACCGGCTCGCCGATCTACGGCGGCGGAGCCGTGTGGACGCTGGACCAGCAGGCCGGGGTCCTCTACGGCCTGGACCGGCACAACGGAAAAGTGCTGCGCCGGGTCAGCGTTGGTACGACCAGCCGGTTTGCGACGATGGCCATGGTGCACGGCTATCTGCACGTCCCCACCCTCAACGGCATCGTGGCGGTCCGCACCGGATGAGCCGGACAGGATAGGTTTCACGCACCCCTCCGCTCAACCTTCGTGCTCGCTCGACCAGAGGAGAATCCGTGGTCGCCAAAAGGGTCTGGACAATCCTGGCCGGTCTCTCGGCAACGCTCGGTGCTCTCGCCGCGAAGCACGTCATCGAGCTGATCTGGCGCAAGGTCACGGGTAAAGAACCGCCCGACAACGTGGAGTCTCCGGAGACGGACTGGTCCGACGCCATCCGCTATGCGGTCCTGTCCGGCGTGATCCTCGCCGCGGCCCGGTTGCTGGCGCGCCGGTTTGCGGCCGAAGGCTGGCAGGCGGCCACCGGCGACCTGCCGCCCGGCCTCGAGGCCGACGCCTGACAGTGCTGCTCACCGCCGAGTGGGCAACTGCCTACGCGGATTAGGTATCAGGTACTCATGCCCGGTGCTCTGCCTCCCAGCAGAGTCGGCGTAGCGGAAACGACACCTCGTTGCCGCTCTTCGCCCCCACCGAGGAGAGACGATGAGCTACTGGTCCTTGCGCCGCGCGGCCGAACGAGCCGCAGCCGGGCACGAGCTGGCCCGCTCCGTGGACGACACCGTTCCGGCGGTGGACCGAAGCAGGACTCGCGACTGGACACCGGTCGACCGGCACCCGGCCACCGTCACCGCTCCCTCGCCGCGTCGGACCCTTCGACAGCGAGCAGCGGACCTGGAGGCCGCGCTGTGGTCGGTACCGGATCCCGAGCCGGCCGACGTCGACCCGACCTACCCGACGCCGCGAGTCAGGGCCCGCTCGAGCTGGTGACGCAGGTCAGCGCCCCGGTGAGATCGCAAAAGTCCGCGCGGCGCGAAGCCGCAGGTCACCGGCAACGGACTCACCGAGCTTGCGCGTCTCGCGCCGGTTGATCTCGGCCCCGGCCAGCGCTCCGGCCAGGAACGGCGCCATCGTGGTCGCACTGCCGCCGAGGCGGCGAAGTATCCGTTTGCGCAGCTCACGCCTGGCGGCAGCACCCAGCAGCAGCACCCCGGCGCCCGGTTCGAAGGCCCGTCGCCGGGTCCAGGTCGTCAACAGCGTGCTTGCCTTGGCCGGCGCCGTGCCGAGGACCGGCAGCCCGTACACCTCGTGCAGCTCCCCGAGCAACCGGAGCTCGACCGCGACGACCGTGAGCGTCTCGGCGGCAACTTGCACGGGTACGGCCATCAGCGTCGGCGGCGCCACCAGCTCGGCGGCGGCCAGTGCTCCGGCGGCTGCTCCCAGACCGCCGGTGACCCGGCTGGCGGAGCGGATGACCGCAGCCGCGAGCTCGTCGCCCACGCAGCCGTAGGTGCGCTCGAGGGTTGCCCGGTCGCGCACGGTGAGATGGGGGGTGACCTGCTCGACCAGGTCGGCGAGCCATTGCCCGGTCAGCACGGCACGACTCCCCGCGCCGCGGCCGCTGCTCGCTAGCGCGGCGGCGAGCTGGCTGATCCTGCGGGCTCGTACCGCGTGCGAAATCGGCTCAGCCGGGTCGGGCGCGGACAGCTGACGCACCAGGTCGGTCAGGTCCGCAGGCGGTCCTCCCATCGCGGCGAGCTTGGCCATCGCGCTGGAACGGCCGGCCCTCGCCGACGCCACCAGCCTGGATCCCCCGGGCGGTGACGGCACTGCGGGCGGCTCGATCGGGTCGGGCAGCCGCCACGGATCGAAGTCGGCGTCCGATGCCCGCCGGGTCCGTCTCATGTCGGAGCCCTCCCATGCCGCTCGACGAAGTGTTGGCTTGTCGCCGAGCGGCCTACCCCGTGTATCGCTCAGCTAGCGTCCCGGCCACGAATCGCCGGGATTGGTCAGCGGGTCGAGAAACGGTCAGGCAGCGCACTCGCGGCACACCATCTGCCCCTTGGCCTCACTGGCCAGCTGGCTGCGGTGGTGCACCAGGAAACAACGTGAGCACGTGAACTCGTCGGCCTGACGAGGCAGCACTCGTACGGTGAGCTCTTCGCCGGAGAGGTCTGCTCCCGGCAGCTCGAGTGACTCGGCGAGGTCTTCCTCGTCGACGTCCACGGTGCCGGACTGCGCCTCGGCGCGACGGGCCTTGAGCTCTTCGAGGCTGTCCTCATTGAGGTCCTCGTCGACTCGCGGGCTGTCATAGTCGGTAGCCATCTGTGTCCTCCCCTCAAGGTATCGGCGCGGTGGGTAACAAGCCGGTACCGGGTTTTGTGCCCGGTAGGGCACACCCTTTTTGACATCTTTGCCCTGACGCCATCGTGAGACGTCCAGACGTTGCTGCACACCATAGAGGGGCGTGGGACCGGTGTGCCCGTTGGGCTCTCGCGTGGCGCCGCATCCGGTCGCCCGGTGAGACAACGCAGGAGCCTCGGGTGCAGCATGGCTCACCAGGGATCAACTACCCACCCGGCCCGGACAACGCAGGAGAGGCGGATGCATTCCATGGCGGTCTACGCGCTGGGTACGGACGAGCCCGACATTCACCCGGATGCGTTTGTCCATCCCGACGCCGTGGTCATCGGCGCAGTCACCATCGGCGCGGACGCGACGGTCTGGCCGAGCGCCGTCCTACGCGGCGACTACGGCCGGATCTCGATCGGCGGGAGCACCTCTGTCCAGGACGGCGCCGTCATCCACGCGACCGCCGCGCACGCCACGGTCATCGGCAGCCGGTGCGTCGTCGGGCACCTGGCCCACCTCGAGGGGTGCACCGTCGAGGACGACGTGCTCATCGGCTCCGGGTCGGTGGTCCTGCACCGCGTCGTCATCCACCGTGGCGCTCTCGTCGGTGCCGGCGCTGTGGTGCCCAACGGGTTCGACGTGCCGTCGTTCGCGATGGCCCTGGGTGTGCCGGCCAAGCTGCGGCTCGACGCGGTGGCGCCGGGTGAGTTCGACGCGGGCGTGGCGCTCTACGTCGGCAACGGCCGACGCTACCGAGAGCACCTGCGCCGCCTCGACTGACTTCTGCGCCTACCCTGGACGGGTGCCGGAGCAGATGCCCCTCGTTCGGACGGGCCGTGAACGCGTCGACGCCGGCCGCCTCACCGCGTGGGCGAGCGCGTGGCTGAGCGGCACCGCGTCCTTCGACGATGCCCTGTCCGCGATCACCCGCGACCGCGAGCATCGCGTGATCGGGCTGCCGGGCCAGCCGGAGGCCGTACCCCTGGGCTGGGCCCTGAGTGAGCTGCGCAGCACAGGGGCAACCGTCGTACGGCTGGCGCTGCCCGTGCCGGGTGACCTGACCGGCCTGCCCGGCCCCGAGGGCCTGCGCCGGGCGGCACTGGCGACCGGTGCAGCAGCGATCGCAGCCTCCGTGACCGGCGGCCTGTCGCTGGTGCCCCAGCGGGACGCCCACGGCAACGAGGTCGAGGGCCGTACGGTCAGCGTCACGTGGACAGCCTTCTCGGTAGCCGAACCGCCACCAACCCTCCACCACTCGCTCAGCGAGGCCGATCAGGACCTCAGCGCCGCCCTGCTCGAAAGCACCGAAGCGTTGCTGGATCTCGACATCGCCCGGTGGCGCCCTGAGCTGGCGGACGCGCTGGCCAGCCTGCGCCGTACCGCGCGATCGGGCACCGACGAAGGCTCGTGGCTGCCGCCGGGCTACCCGGCGCGGGCCGGCCTGCTGCTGACCAGGGCCGCCCAGCTCGGGCGGGTGGTCGAGCTGGCCACCGCCGACGACCCCGGTGGTGCGGTCACCGGCACCGAGGCGACCCGGCGCAAGGCGGCACTCGGTTCGCTGGAGCGAGCGGTCCGCAAGGCCCGGCTCGCCGCGTACAACTGCTACGGGGTCGAACCCGCCTGATCAGGTCGGTGCTGCCAGGATGGCGCCGTGCACATCGACCTGAACTGCGATCTGGGCGAAGGCACCGGGGTGTGGCAGGACGGCGACGACCCGGTGCTGCTGGAGCTGGTCACCAGCGCCAACGTGGCCTGCGGCTTCCACGCGGGTGACTCCAGGGTGATGGCTGCCGTCGTCGCCTGCGCTGCCGCACGAGGGGTGGCCGTCGGCGCGCAGGTCTCTTACGCCGATCGGGAGGGTTTCGGCCGGCGCTCCCTCGAGGTGGCCCCCGGCGACCTGACCGCCGACGTGCTCTACCAGATCGGGGCGCTGACCGCCCTCGCGTCGGCGGCCGGAACGCACGTGTCGTACGTGAAGCCGCACGGCGCGCTCTACCACCGGATCACCCATGACCCGGACCAGGCCGGTGCGGTGGTCTCGGCGGCCGCTGTGTACGGGCTGCCGCTGCTCACCCTGCCGGGGTCCGTGGCTGCGGACATCGCCACCGGGGCGGGGCTGACCGTGCGGCTTGAGGCCTTCGCGGACCGCGGCTACACGGCGCAGGGCGCACTGGTGCCGCGGTCGCATCCCGGCGCGCTCGTCACCGACCAGGCGCAGGTGGTCGCGCGGGTGCTGCGGCTGGTCACCGAAGGCGTGGTCGAGGCCGTCACCGGGGAGACGCTGCGGGTGTCGGCCGACAGCATCTGCCTGCACAGCGACACCCCCGGCGCGGTCGAGCTGGCGGTCGCGGTGCGGCGCGGGCTGACCAGCGCCGGGGTCGAGCTGAGGGCGTTCGCGCCATGACGGCGCTGACGTTCGCCCCGATGGGAGAGAACGCGCTGCTGATCGGCTGTGGAGATCTCGCGACCGTGCGGCGGGTGGACGCCGCCCTGCTGCGCGCCGAGCTGCCGTGGGTACGCGACATCGTGCCCGCGTACGACTCGGTCCTCGTGGTGGCGCACCCCACCAGCGGGGTCGACCCGCGATCCCTGGCCGGCGAGCTGGCCGGATGGTCGCTGCCCGATGCCGCGTCGGACAGGGCGGAAGTCGTCACGCTGCACGTGCGCTACGACGGCCCGGACCTCGACGACGTGTGCGACCTCACCGGCCTGAGCGCCGACGAGGTGGTCGCCCGGCACACAGCGGGGGCCTACACGGTCGCTTTCCTCGGCTTCTCCCCCGGCTTCCCCTACCTGACCGGACTGGATCCGGCGCTGTCCGTGCCTCGGCTGGCCTCGCCCCGCACCTCGGTGCCGCCGGGTTCCGTCGGCATCGGCGGCGACCAGACCGGTGTCTACCCCGCCCCCACGCCGGGCGGCTGGCGGCTGATCGGCACCACCAGCGACGTGCTGTTCGACCCGCGGCGTCAGCCGCCCGCGCTGCTGGCACCGGGCGACACCGTGCGCTTCGTGGCCTCGTGAGCACGCTGCTCGTGCTCTCGGCCGGGGTGCAGACAACGGTCCAGGACCTCGGCCGGTCGGGTTATGCCCGGATCGGCGTGCCAGTGGCCGGAGCGCTCGACCCGGCCGCGCTTGTCTCGGCCAACCGCGCCGTGGGCAACCGCGACGATGCGGCCGGGCTCGAGTGCGTCCTGCGCGGGCCCACCCTGACGGCGGACACCGAGGTCGCGTTCAGCGTCGTCGGCGCCGGCTGGGCGCGCGGGCCCGAGCCGGTTGCGCGCGGCGTCCCCTACCCCGTGGGTGCTGTTGCGGCCGGCCTTCGGTGCTGGGTCGCCATCTCGGGCGGGATCGCCATCGAGCCGCTGCTCGGCAGCCGCTCGACGGACACCCTGAGCCGGATCGGCGGCCGGCTGCTGCGCACCGGGGACGAGCTGCCACTGGGCCCGGCCGGAGTGGCCTCGGCCTCGGCGACCCCGGCTCCGGCTCTGCCCGAGGGTGTCGTGACGCTGCGCGTGTTTCCCGGCCCGCACAGCGACCTGGCCGGGTCGCTCGACGGGCGGCGGTTCACGGTGGGTCCGCGCAGCGACCGCACTGCTCTGCGGCTGGACGGCGAACCGCTGGCGCGCAAAGCCGGCGACATCGCCACGATCGGGGTGGTGGCGGGGGCGGTCCAGCTGCCGCCGGACGGGCTGCCCATCGTGCTGATGGGCAACGCTGCCACGACCGGCGGCTATCCGGTGGTCGGAGTGGTGGTTGCGGAGGACTTGCGTCTCGCGGCCCAGCTGCGGCCGGGCGCTGCGGTGCGGTTGCGGGCTCAGGCCGCGGACTGACCCGCGTCGGAGTCGGCCGGCTCGGTCTCGGCCGGCAGCACCCACTCGCTGGCGCACTGTCCGCACCACGCAGCGAGCACGGTGCCATGTTCACACAGGATGTCAGTGGTCACCGGTTGCTCCTCTCTGCGCTTGTGGTCGGCACGTCCGACCGGGTTCTTCATAGGCCGAGTGTGCCGGGTTGGGCCGGCCGACACGGCGCGCGTCACCTGATAGACGCGCACTGTTGACAGGCCGTTGTCACACCATCAACGGCGAGCGTTGCACGCATTGCTGAAGTATTTCTTGGGGCCGGCTGCCCGCGTCGTCACTTGTGCCGGCGAACGAGGAACCGAAAGATTGCCCACAGGATCAGCCACATGCCTGGAGTATGCCCCGACTCAGGTCTCGAGCAGGTCTGCCAGCTGACGAGCATTGACCTGCGCGTAGTTGCGGTAGCAGTTGTTCAGCAGCACATGCGTCTCCTTGGCCTGCCCGGCCAGCTCGCGCACCCTGGGCGCCCACTCCTCGAGCTCGCCCTCGCTGTAGAGGTAGCCGAAGCGCTCGTAGATGTCGCGCGAGGTCCATTTGTCGCTGTGCCCGTGGAACCGTACGACCGCGAGCTCGGACGAGGTGGCGGCCACGACCGGCGGAATCGACGATGCGTGCCCCTGCGGCATGTCGACGACCACGTAGGGCAGCCCGTACGAGGTCAGGAAGTCGAGGGTCTCCGCCCGGTTGCCCTCGCTCATCCAGGTGTTGTTGCGGAACTCCACGCAGATCGTCATGCCGCGCTCGTCCGCCCGGCGCTTGCACTCGAGCAGGTAGCCCTTGTTGGCCTTGCCGATCGGGAACCACTGCGGGAACTGGAACAGCAGCGCACCGAGCTTGCCTGCCTCGGCCAGCGGCACCAGCGCCGACAGGAACCGGTCCCAGACCTCGTCGACAGCCTCCTGCTCGAGGTCCTTGAGGTAGACGTTGGCCTTTGCCGTCTCCGGCCGCAGCTCCTTGTAGATCGCGGAGACCTTGGTCGGGTGCTGGGTCAGCAACGAGAAGGCCTTGATGTTGAACGTGAACCCGGCCGGCGTGCGCTGTGCCCACAACGCGGAGTTGCGCTCGTTCGGCGGCGAGTAGTAGGTCGCGTCGACCTCGACCACCGGGAACTGCTCGGCGTAGAAAGCCAGCCGCTCCTCGGCGCTGCGGGCGTCGTCGGGGTACCAGCCGGAGGCGAGCAGGGTCTTGTCCGTCCACGACGCGGTGCCGACCTTGATCTCGCCCACGAACCCGACCGTACCCACCGGATCGGACAACAACTGCGACACGCCTGTCCGAAATGACCCATACGGACTCTTGTGCTACCTCTGCGGTGGTCTCATGATGAAGCCCCACTCCCAGGAGGAGGACCTCATGCAGGTGCGCGACGGGATGAGTTCATCGGTGCTGACCATCGGGCCGCACCACAGCCTGCGCGAGGCCGCGCGGCGAATGTCCGAGCGAAGGGTCGGTGCCGCGGTCGTCCTCGACGCTGACACCGGCATCGGCATACTCACCGAACGGGACATCCTGATCTCCATCGGCCTGGGTCAGAACCCGGACACCGAGCTGGTGTCGGACCATCTGACCGGTGACCTGGTGTTCGCGACACCGGAGTGGCCGCTGGAGACGGCGGCCGACACGATGGTACGAGGCGGCTTCCGTCACCTCGTGGTGATGGATGGCGGCGAGGTCAGCGGGATGCTGTCCGTCCGCGACATCGTGCGCTGCTGGAGCCGAGCCTCCGTCACGCTGCCCTGAACGTCAGCACCTGTGGACAACCGTTCGGCAGATCGCGCCGTCCCGTGCAGGATCATCGACGAGAGCCCGCCGACGTGATCCGAGGTGCCCCGATGGAGCTGACCGTACGGCCGGACGACCTCGCCGGGGGTGCTGCCGCGCTGCGTGCTGCCGCAGCCAGCCTCGAGCAGGCGCGGGTCGAGCTCTCCGCCACGGCCGCACGGCTGGCCCCGCAGCTGGGCCCGCACGCGGCCGATGTCGCCGGCGCAACCCTGTCCGTAGCCATGGCTGGCGTCGAGCTGGTGGAGGACGATCTCGCGTCGTATGGTCGCGGGCTGATGGCCGCGGCGAGCTACTACGCAGCGCTGGACCGGCACGCCCTCGGCCGGGTCACGGTTCGGCGCTGAAGCACCGCAGCCGTCAGGGCATCGGGAGCGCGAGCCGGGCGAAGTAGCGGCCCTCTCGGCTCTCGACCACCAGCGGCAAGCCGAACGTCGCCGACAGCTGCGGGCCGGTGAGCATCGACTCGAGCGGACCGGCGCCGATGACCCGGCCGGCCTTGAGCAGCAGAGCGTGCGTGAACCCGATCGGGATCTCCTCGACGTGGTGCGTCACCATGATCATCGAGGGCGCGTTCGGGTCCTTGGCGAGACGGCTGAGCCGGCGCAGCAATGCTTCCCTGGCGCCGAGGTCCAGTCCGGCCGCCGGTTCGTCGAGCAGCAGCAGCTCCGGGTCGGTCATCAGCGCCCTGGCGATCTGCACCCGCTTGCGCTCACCCTCGGACAGGGTGCCGAACTGCCGGTCGACCAGCGCACGGCAGCCGAGCTGGTTGAGCAGGATCTGCGCCCTGGCCTCGTCATAGATCTCGTAGCTCTGGTCGCCGCGGACCAGGGAGGCGTGCGCCGCCGTGACGACCACGTCGAGCACCGAGGTCTGGTTGGCCAACCGGTCGGCAACAGCCGCACTCGCCCAGCCGATCCGGGTCTGCAGCTCGTCGAGGTCGGCCTCGGCCAGGTCCTCGTCGAGCAGGGTGGCAGTGCCGGTCGTCGGTGGGGCGACAGCGGCAACGACCTGCAGCAGCGTGGTCTTGCCGGCGCCGTTGGCCCCGATCACCACCCATCGCTGCCCGGTCCGGACCCGCCAGAAGACGTCCTGCAGCAGGGTCGCCCCTCCTCGGCGCACGCCGACACCGCGTAGGTGCACGACCTCGTCCGGAGCCGAGTCCACGCCGGCCGGGCGGTCCGTCTGGTCGGTCACTTGGGTGTCCTTCGTCGTCGCTCGCGAACCGCCCCCGGCGCCGTTGGGGACAGCGGCCTGGCCGGTCCTCGTTGGACCGCCGTGAGCAACCTACGACCTCCGCCCCTCCCCGTGCCCGCGGGGGCGCTGCGTGTCGCGGATCGTCGCGAGCGCGCGGGCCCCGTACGGTGGGTGTCAGTCGAGCCGAGACCGAGGAGGTCCAGCATGTGGGAGCTGAGGTTCGTCTCGGTTCATGAGGACGGCCAGCACCTCGTGGTCAGCTCGCCCGACTTCGAGGATCAGGCGTTCCTGCTGCCGCTCACGGATGAGCTGCGCGACGCCGTCGCCGCGCCCCCCGCTGCGCCGTCCCGGCCGGCTCCCACCTTCGGCGAGCAGCTGAGCCCGCGCGAGATCCAGACCCGGGTCCGCAGCTGGCGAGAGCGCCGAGCAGATTGCGGTGGCCACCGGACTGCCCGTTGCCCGGATCGAGCGCTTCGCCGGGCCGGTGCTGTCCGAGCGTGCCCACATGGCCGCCGCCGCACGCGAGGCCCGCCCTGCCGGACAGGCCGAGGACGTCAGCCGCACCCTCGCCGAGATCGTCGACCCCCGCCTGAACGAGCTCGAGGTGGATGCCGAGACGGTCGAGTGGGACAGCTGGCGCCGTGACGACGGGGTCTGGATGGTCCAGCTCGGCTACGACGAGGCTGGTGACCGGCACACGGCCGAGTGGACCTGGGACCCCGTACGCCGGCAGCTGCGGTCCTACGGCGCCGCCGCCCGTGCGCTGATGGCGCCGCCGCCGGTCGAGCCGGCAGAGCCGGCCAAGCCCGGCCGCAGCAGTGCCCCCGCCGAGTCCACCAGCACCGGCCTGCGGGTCGTGCCGCCCCGTCCGGCCAAGGCCTCACCACCGCCGGCCGTGCCCCCGGTGCCCGCGGTCAGCGAGGCCGAGGCGCAGAGCATCGGCGCGCACCCTTCCGGTCGGTCCAAGAAACCGCAGCCGGCAGAGGACGCTGACGACGGTCAGGCCAAGCGCGGGACGGTGCCGAGCTGGGACGACATCATGTTCGGCATCAGGCGACCGGACGAGGCCACATGAGCCAGCAGCTCACCCACCGTGCGTCAGCCGCCGGCCTGGCGGCAGTGCTGCTCCTGGGGCTGGTCACGGGATGCGGCGGCAGCAAGAGCAAGCCGGCGGCCGCCTCCGCGTCGGCCACCCCCAACGCCGAGGCCATGCTCGCGGAGGCCAAGGCCACCCTCGACGCGACCAGCAGCCTGCACTTCGCGCTGACCACCACCAACGTGCCATCGGGCAGCGGCGGCATCACCTCCGGCGAGGGCGACGTGGCCCGCCCGGACAAGTTCCAGGGCACCCTCAAGGTGTCGAGCAGCGGGCTGTCCGGCACGGTCAAGGTCGTCTCCGTAGGCGGCGTCGTGTGGGCCAAGCTGCCGTTGCTGCCCGGCTACCACAAGATCGACCCGGCGAAGTACGGCATCAGCGACCCCGGCAACCTGCTCAACCCGGACACCGGGCTGTCCAGCCTCCTGCTCGAGCCGACGAACGCGACGTACAAGGGCCAGGTCCGCGTCGACGGCGTCGTGCTCGACCAGGTCGACGCCACCCTGCCCGGCGCGGCCGTCGACAAGATCTTCAGCAGCGCCGACCCGAGCCAGCCGGTCGACGCCCAGTTCGGCATCGAGCCCAGCACGCACGAGATTCGCTCGGCCACCATCACCGGACCGTTCTTCAGCTCCTCACAGAAGAGCACCCTGGCCATCGGCCTGAGCAACTACGGCGAGACCGTCAGCATCAGTGCCCCCGGCTGAGCCGGTGGGCAGCGCCGGCGCCTCGTCCTGGCCTGCTTCGCCGTACTCCTCGCCGCGGCCGACACCTACGTGGTCGTGCTGGTGCTGCCCAACATCATGGACAGCGTCGGCCTGACGACCGACCAGCTGCAAAAGGCAACGCCGATCGTCACCGGGTTCCTGCTCGGCTACATCGCGTTGCTGCCGTTGGTGGGCCGACTGTCCGACTTGTACGGCCGGCGCCCGATGCTGCTCGCCTGCGTGCTGGGCTTCGCCCTCGGGTCGGCCGTGACCGCCGGCGCTCATGACCTGACCGTCATCGTGCTCGGCCGCTTCCTCCAGGGCCTCGGCGGCGGCGGACTCGTTCCCGTCACGTTGGCGCTGGTCGCTGACCTGTACCCCGCCGACCGGCGCAGCTTTCCGCTCGGCGTCGTGGGTGCCGTACAGGAGCTGGGCGCACTGCTCGGACCGTTGTACGGGGCAGCGCTGGTCGCGCTCGGCGGATGGCGTTCGATCTTCTGGGTCAACCTGGTCGCGGGGCTGGCGCTCGCGGCGCTGATCGGCCAGGGACCGGCGCGCCAGGACCGGCGGCGACATCGCCCGCGCGACCTGATCAGCTGGCTCCTGCTCGCCGTCGTCGCCGGGTCGGCCCTGCTGCTGATGGTGCGGCCGTCCGCCCTGGTCAACTCGGTTCGCTACGGCGACGTCTACGTGCCACGGTCCGACGGTCGTAGCTGGACCGAGCCCTTGGCGCTGGTGCTGATCGGGGCGCTGGTGCTGCTGATCCTGCGGCTGCTGCTGGCCAAGGACCCGCTCGTCCCGTTGCGCAAGCTCCCCTCGGTGCTGTCCTCGGCCGACTTCCTCGGAGCGGTTCTGTTCGCCGGACTGCTCGGCTGTGTGATCCTGACGTTCTCCGGCGGCGATCCCACGGCGCAAGCCGTCGCCTCGAGCCTGGCCGTGGCTCGTCCTGATCGGTGCCGCGCTGTTGGCGGGACTGGTGTGGCGCGAGACCCGCGCCGCCACTCCGCTGTTCGACCGGGAGGCGCTGGGCAACTCGGTCGCCATCGGCGCTTTCCTGGTCAGCCTGGCTGTCGGCGCGGGACTGATCGTCGCGCTGGTCGACATACCGCTGTTCGCCAGGGCAACCGTCTTCCCGGACTCCCAGCTCGACGCGGCCCTGGTCCTTGTCCGGTTCCTGGTCGGCGTACCGGTCGGCGCGCTGCTGGGCGGTGCGGTGTGCGAACGTCTCGGCTACCGCGCGACCGCCGCCGCCGGCATGACGCTCGCCACCGTGTGCTTCCTGTTCATGGCCAACTGGGGTGCCAGGGCGCTGCCGACGCATGGCCTCGCCGCGGCCGACACCGTGCTGCTGGTCTGCGGTCTCGGGTTCGGTCTCGCCATCGCCCCGGTCAACGCGGCAGCGCTGAGGGCCGTACCTGCCCAGGGCGCACGGCCTGGTCAGCGCGCTGGTCGTGCTCAGCCGCAGCGTCGGCATGCTGGTCGGGCTGTCAGCCCTGACCGCGCTCGGCCTGCACGCGTTCTCGCACGCGCTGAACAGGCTCGGCACGCCGGACCGGGTCTGCCCGGACACACCCACGGACTGCCCCGTGTACAACCACGCCGCCCATCTGGCGCTGCTGCACGAGCTGCACGTGATCTTCGCCGGAGCCGCCGCGTGCACTGCGGTCGCGGCGGTGCTGGCCGCTGCCATGCTCAGCCGACGCGAGCCGGCAGCCGAACCGTCGTCGTGAGCCGGGTCCACGACGGCCGTCGCGGCGTGGACCCGAAACCGAACCGCACCGGTGGCGTCACGTCCGCGAGAGCGCCCTGGTCCTCGCCCCGCCACGATGCCGACACCAGCGACAGCCGGCGGTTGTCCCTGGCGGCGTACCACTCCCTGCGTCCAGCGGCGGCACTGCCGACCGTCCGGACCCCCGGCACGACGAGCCGGGCAGCCGGTCGCACAGCGACACCCACCACAGCCGCTCCGCCAGCCAGCCGGGTACGAGGTGCAGCAGCCGCCCGCGGCCAGTCCGGCTCCCGACCCGGAACGTCACGTCGAGCTCGCCGGCGACGACCCGCACAAGGCGGTCGCGACCGTCGGGGTGCCACAGGGCCACCGGCGTCACGACGCACCTCGTCGAACCTGTAGGTCGTCCTGACGAAGTCCGCCAGCTCGCGGGTCGGCGCTATCAGCACCCGGTGACCCGCCGCGGACTCGACCATCACGTCGGCCACCGGCCCGTACGGCGAGGAGATCCAGCAGCCGACGACGATCCGCAGCCCGCTGGCGGTGCCGAGCCCGGCGATCCAGCCGTCGAAGCGCAGGTCGCCGGCGCTCAACCGCGGATGACGTGCACGACCGCGTTGATCAGCGCCAGGTGGGTGAACGCCTGCGGGAAGTTGCCGAGCATCCGGCCGGTACGCGGATCGATCTCCTCGGCGAACAGCAGCAGCGGGCTGGCGTACGACAGCAGCTTCTCGCACAGCTCGCGGGCCCGGTCGACCTCGCCGATCTCGGCCATCGCCGACACCAGCCAGAACGAGCAGATCGCGAACGCCCCCTCCTCGCCGCTGAGCCCGTCGTCGGTCTCGGTCTCGATGTAGCGCTTGACCATGCCGTCGACCCGCAGCTCGTCGGCGATCGCCAGCACGGTTGCGCGGATGCGCGGGTCGTCGGCCGGCAGGAACCGGAACAGCGGCAGCAGCAACGCCGAGGCGTCCAGCGCCGTGGAGCCGTAGTACTGCGTGAAGACGCCGCGGTCGTCGAGCCCTTTGCGCGCAGATGTCGGCGTGGATCTCGTCGGCGGCGGCACGCCACTTGCGAGCCAGCTCGTCGTCCTCGCGCAGGGTGGCGAGCGCACGCCGCGGTCCAGCGCGACCCAGCACATCAGCTTGGACGGACAGGAAGTGCTGGGGCTCGCCGCGTACCTCCCAGATGCCCCGATCCGGGCTTGCTGCCAGTTGGCCAGCGCGTCCTCGACCTGGCGGACCATGATCGGCCAGATCTGCTCCGGCAGGTAGTCGCGGGTCTTGGTGTGCAGGTAGACCGAGTCGAGGAACGACCCCCAGACGTCGTTCTGCTGCTGGTTGTAGGCGCGCGTTGCCGATCCGTACCGGGCGGGCGCCTTCGTAGCCATGCAGGTGGTCCAGCGTCGACTCGACCAGCTCGCGCTCGCCGTCCACGCCGTACATCACCTGCAGGTCGGGATGGTCGCGGCAGACGTCGGCGATGAACGCGAAGAAGTCGTTGGCCTCGTGGTCGAAGCCGAGCGTGTACAGGCCCCACAGGGTGAAGGTCGAGTCGCGGACCCAGCTGTAGCGGTAGTCCCAGTTGCGCTCGCCGCCGCGGGGTCTCCGGCAACGACGTGGTGGCCGCTGCCAGCAGCGCGCCGGTCGGCATGTACGTCAGCCCCTTGAGCACGAGCGCGCTGCGCTGCAGGTAGCCCCGCCAGGGGTGGTCGGGGAAGTTGCCCCGCGGAGAGCCACTCGCGCCAGTAAGCCTCGGTCCGCTGCATGGCCGCGTAGGCGTCGTCGTAGTCGACGGGCGGCGGATGGTCGGCCCAGGACAGGGCGACGAATTCGGTCTCGCCCTCGTGGATCCGGGTACGGGCGCTCGCCCGGCGCCCCTCGATGCCCAGCCGCAGGCTGGTGCTCAGCGTCAGGACCAGGTCGGTACCCTCAGCGGTCGCCGACGCCTGGCCGTACCCCTCGCCGGTATAGGCCCAGCGGGCGTCGATGCGGCCGTAGTCGAACACCGGCTCGCAGTCCACGGAGACCTCGAGCTCGCCCTGCAGGCAGCGGATCACCCGGATCAGCATGTGCTCGGAGTCCCAGTCGTCCGGGATCCGCCGGTGGGCATGCTCCCGGTTCTCGGTGTGGTACCACGGGCCCATCGACAGGAAGTCGTGAACGAGCAACCAGCCGGTCGGGGTCTGCCAGGTGGTCTCCAGCACGTTGGTGCCGGGGATGTAGCGGCGGCCGGCCGGGATGTGCTGCTCCTCGGGCCCGACCCGGAAGCCGCCGGCGGCCCGGTCGAGGATGGTGGCGAAGATGCTCGGCGAGTCCGGGCGAGGGACGCACATCCACTCGACGTTGCCGCTGGGGGCGAGCAGGGCGTTGACGTGGCAGTCGGACAGGAAACCGTAGTCGGCGATCGGGGGGAACGGGCTGCCGGTCGCCGATGCCCCGCCCTGCACAGCCATGGCCGACTGCCGCCGCTGGTCGGCCGTGCTGCGCACGGCATCTGCCACAGCCCGCTCGGCCTCGTTGGTCATAGCCGCAGCGTAACGCCGGTGGACCCACCGGCGACAACGCTGGGGAGAGGGTCTAGTCTGCTTGCAGAAAGTCCCACGCCGGACGCGGCCGTTGTGACACAATGCGTCCGGTCAGCCCCTTGCGGACAGCCGGTAGCCGGACGATAGACTCCGTGGTCGCGCCCACGCACACCGAGACGCGCAACCGGGAATCCTCCAGCGCGCTCACCCGTTGAGAACTTCAGGATGCCACGGTGTCCGAGTTTTGCCGACCAGAACGCTTCACCTGCTCCGCCCGGATCGCCGAAAGACATCACAGAGTTCCCCCGCGGTTCGTTCAGGCTCCACCCGCCACACCGACCTTGTTCCACAGGCCAGCCCCAACCCGAAGGATTTATCGTGCCGCTCGCAAGTTCACTGTCCACCCCGACCGTCACCGTCACGGGAGACCTGAACGTCGCAGCTGGTGCGCTCGATTCACCCAGTGGCCGGACCACCACCACCAGCCCCAGCACTGCCAGCGGCCAGCGAAGCGTCGCCGCTCGCACGGCGAAGGCGCACTCGGACGTGAACGCCGGTGTCGAAGGCACCGGGACCGCAAGCGTCCTCACCGAGGAGGGAACGGCCACGACCACCACCAAGCGCCGGCCGACAGCCCGGCGCAGCACGCCCGAGACCACCGCCGAGCCGGTCGTTGAGGCAACCGCGGAGCCCGACGCCGTCATCGTCGTCGAGGAGGCCGTCGTCGTTGTCGACGTCACCGCCCCGGCCGAAGCCGCGCCGGCGGCCGAGACGACCGAAAGCGCCGAGAGTGCTGACGGCGACGACGAGGAGCCGGCCACCACCGGAGCCTTCGCCGAGTCCCGTGAGCCCTCCGGCACCGAGGACACCGTCCGGCTCTACCTCAAGCAGATCGGCAAGGTCGCCCTGCTGAACGCCGAGCAGGAGGTGGACCTCGCCAAGCGGATCGAGGCCGGCCTCTACGCCGCGTACAAGCTCGAGCTGGACCGTGAGGGCGCACTGCCCAAGAAGCTGAATGCTCGTGACAAGGCCGACTACGCCACCCTGGCCCTCGACGGACAGCGGGCCAAGCGCGCCCTGCTCGAGGCCAACCTGCGCCTGGTCGTGTCCCTGGCCAAGCGCTACCAGGGTCGCGGCCTCGACCTGCTCGACCTGATCCAGGAGGGCAACCTCGGCCTGGTCCGCGCCGTCGAGAAGTTCGACTACAGCAAGGGCTTCAAGTTCTCCACGTACGCGACCTGGTGGATCCGCCAGGCCATCACCCGCGCGCTGGCCGAGCAGTCCCGCACCATCCGGCTCCCCGTGCACCTGGTCGAGCAGCTCAACAAGCTCGGACGGCTGGAGCGCCAGTTCCTGCAGGAGCAGGGCCGCGAGGCGACCGCCGAGGAGCTCGCCGAGGGTCTCGACATCACCGTCGAGAAGGTCCTCGACATGCAGGAGCACCGTCGAGAGGCGGTCAGCCTCGAGACGCCCATCGGTGACGAGGGTGACTCGGCGCTGGGCGACTTCATCGAGGACGCCGACGCCATGGTGGCCGAGGACGCAGTGATCTTCGGCGCGATGCAGGACGAGCTCCGGGCCGCGCTCGAGTCGCTCGACCCGCGCGAGGCCCAGATCGTCGCGATGCGCTACGGGCTCTACGACGGCGCGCCCAAGACGCTGGCCGAGGTGGCGCAGGTCTACGACCTGTCCCGCGAGCGGATCCGGCAGATCGAGCGCGAGGCGATGACCAAGCTGCGCCACCCCAGCCGCTCCCGCAGCCTGCGCGACTACGCGTAAGCACCGGGATCGCCCGGACGCACACAGACGAACACCCCGTCGGCCTCGGCCGGCGGGGTGTTCGGCGTTTCAGCGGCTGCGCTCAGCCCTGGCCGTAGTCGGCAGTCGAGATCGCGGCGATGACGGCCTCGTCGTCGAAGGACTCCGAACCGGGGATGGTCGCGACCATGCCGACGAGGTCCCCGTCACGCAGGACGGTGGCCTCGAGACCGGCCGCGCCGTCCGCGTCCCAGATCGCTTCACGTCCGTCCGGGATCACGATGCGGATGCCGAAGTTGTAGACGCCGGTGGAGTAGACGTGGGCCATGACCCGACGCTCGCGCAACGTGGCGACGATGCGTTCGGCTTGCTCTTCCTGCACGGTGGTCCTCCCGGACGGCGGGTGGGCGCGCGGAGGTCACCGCGACCCTGATCGTCACGAGCGTAACGAGCGGGAGGGCCGGGATGCGCCCCGAACGGCCCAGTGAATCGGCCACCACGAGGATGAACCGGGCCTGAACGGGTCATTGCACCCAGTCCGTTATCGACTTAGGCCGTACGGGGGCTCAATCCGGCGATCTCAGAACCGATGCACCTGGGGCACACTACGCACTGCGATGGCCGCGGAGGTCACGGATGCAACCGCAGAACCCCTCGCCGACGATCCTGCCGGCCGCGAACAAGCCGGAGAAGCCGGCCAGGCAGTCATTCCGGCTGACCCGCCGCAAGAAGGATGCTCCGGCACCGGCCGTCGCCGAGTCCGGGCCGCCGAGCGCACCTCCCGCGCCGCCGCCGCCGCCCACGCCGGTGCCCGCCCCGGCAGCGCTGGGTCGGTTCGCGCCGGTCGTGAGCGGGCCGGGGGCCGGCCTTGCCGCCGCAGCCGCACGGGACGAGACGTCGGGCCTCGAGCGGCTCGCCGTGCACGCCGCTGAGAACGGCATCGACGCGTCCATCCGACAGGCCGAGCAGGACGAGTGGGACCGCCGGGAGCGGGTGGCCAGGGAGACCAAGGAGCGCGAGCAGCAGGAAGCACTGCGGGCCGAGTCCCTCGACGTGGCCGACCGGCTTGCGGTCCTGGCCGAGCAGCACGCCGAGCGCGCACCCGAGCTGGCAGAGCGCGAGCGGCTGGCCGCGGAGGCCGACGCCGCGGCGCAGGAGCGGGCGGCCCGCGAGTCCGAGGCCGAGCAGGCCAAGCTCCGTGACGAGTCCCTCGACGTGGCGGAGCGGCTGGCGCAGCTGGCCGTCGTGCACGCGGAGCGCGCTCCTGAGCTCGCCGCGCGGGCCGAGGCCGACGCCAGGGCGCTCGCCGTCGAGCAGCAGGTGGCAGCCGAGCAGGAGCAGGCGGAGCAGGAGCGGCTTCGTGAGGAGTCGATCGTCGCCGCCGAGCGGTTGAGCCAGCTCAGCGCGCCGCCGAGTGACCCGCCGGCGCCCGTACGCACCACACCGTCCTGGACGGCGACGGAGCACGCGGCCGGCTGAGCGTCAGCCGAGTCGGCGAGCCTCGTCGTCCCACGCGGGCGCCGCCGGCCCGACCCGTACCGTCGCTGACAGGACGCTGATCCCGTCGGTGGCCACCAGCACGGGGTTGAGCTCGACGCCGACCACCTCCGGGTGCCGGTCGGCCAGCATGCCCAGACGCAGCAGCAGGTCCTCCAGCGCGACCACGTCCACCGGGTCGTCGCCGCGGTGGCCGAACAGCAGCGGTGCAGCGCGCACCGACCGCACCAGGTCCGCCGCGTCGACGTCGGTCAGCGGCAGGCTGCGGTAGCCGAGATCACCGAGCAGGTCGGTGGCGACGCCGGCCAGCCCGAAGGACACCAGTGGCCCGAAGGAGGCGTCGTCGATCACTCCCACGACGGTCGGGACCCCGTCAGCCATGGCTTGTACGGCCACGATGCGCTCCCCCAGCATCGCCAGCGCCTCGTAGGCCGCCATCACCGACGCGGCGTCGGGCAGGTCGAGGTGGACGCTGCCGATGTCCGTACGGTGCCGCAGCCTGGACGACGTGCTCTTGACCGCGACCGGGTAGCCGACCCGGTCAGCGGCCGCCACCGCCTCGGCCAGGCTGCCGGCGATCACCGTCGGCAGCACCTCGATCCCGTACGCCGCCAGCGAGCGCGTCGGCGCGGGCGGCACTGAGCTGGCCGCCTGCTGGCGTCTCCGCCAGCGCCTCCTCGAGCAGCTTCTGCGCCCCGATTGCGTCAACCTCGAGCTCCGGCAGCACGCCTACCGGACGGGCCCGCCACTCGGCGTACTCGACCGCGCGGGCCAGCGCACGCACGCCGGCCTCGGGCGAGCGGTAGGACGGGACGCTGCCGGGAGCAGCGACGCCCGAGGAACCCGTAGAACGTCGAGACCACCGGCTTGGTCGACATCGAGGGTGACGTCGGCCAGGACGCCGGCCAGCTCGGGCTCCGGCTGGGTCAGCCCGGGGACGAACACGGTCACCACGGCATCGACGTCGTCACGCGCCATCGTCGCGCGCAGGGCGTCGCGGAACTCCTCGGCGGTGCCCTCGGCGCCCACGTCGAGGGACAGCGTGACCTCGAGACCACTGGCCAGGCAGGCGTCGGCCGCCAGCAGCGCGAGGGCTGCCGAGTTGCCGACCACCGCGGTGCGCCGTCCTGCCGGCAGCGGCTGGTGGGCCAGCAGCACAGCGGTGTCGAACAGTGCGGTCAGCGTGTCGACCCGGATGACGCCGGACTGCCGGAACAGCTCGTCGACGGCGGTGTCGTTGGTGCGCACGCCGGAACCGGCCAGCCAGGCCGGCGGTCCGGTCAGCGAGCGAGCCCCCTTGACCGCCACGACCGGCTTGCGCCGCGAGACCCGGCGGGCGATGCGGCCGAACTTGCGCGGGTTGCCGAACGACTCGAGGTAGAGCAGGACGACGTCGGTGGCGGGGTCGTCCATGCCACAGCTGCAGCATGTCGTTGCCGCTCACGTCGGCCCGGTTGCCTGCGGAGACGAACGTCGAGAGGCCCAGGCCGCGCGCCTCGACCTCCTCGAGGATGGCGATGCCCAGCGCGCCGGCGTGGCAGAAGAAGCCAACCCGGCCGCGACCGGGCGACGCGGGCGCCAGGGTCGCGTTCAGCTTGATCTCGGGATCGGTGTTGATGACGCCCAGGCAGTTGGGACCGACGACGCGCATCCCGTTGGCCCTGGCGGTCGCCACGACCTCGCGCTGCAGCGCCAGCCCCTCGGTCGCCGGTCTCGGCGAAACCGCTCGAGACGATGACGAGACCCTTGACCCCCTTGCGTGCGCACTCCTCGTACCACCTCGAGAACGGTCGCGGCCGGCGTCGCCACCAGGGCCAGGTCGACCTGGCCCGGCACGTCGGAGATGCTCGGGTAGGCCGTGTGCCCACCGATCTCGCCTCCGGCGGCGTTGACCGCGTAGACCTCGCCGGTGAACTCGCCGATCAGCAGGTTGTCCAGCAGCCGACGGCCGATCGAGCCGTGCTCGCGGCTGGCGCCGATCACAGCGATGGACCGGGGTACGAGCAGCCGTTCGACCGAGCGAGCCTCGGCCCGGTGCTCGCGCGCCCGCATGACGGACTGGGACAGGTCAGTGGGCTCGATCGGAAAGCTCAGCCGCACGACCCCGTCGCCGTACTCGCGCCTGGCCACATAGCCGGCATCGGTGAACACGCCGACCATCCGACGGTTGCCGGGCAGCACCTCGGCGAGGAAGCTGCCGATGCCCCGTTCCCTGGCTGCGGCAGCCAGGTGCTCGAGCAGCACCGACCCAAGCCCGCGGCCCTGGTGCGCGTCCTCGACGACAAAGGCGACCTCGGCCTCGTCGGTGTCCGGCAACCGGTCGTAGCGAGCCAGGGCGACCATCTCGCCGCCCAGCTCGGCGACGATGGCGACCCGGTCGTCGTAGTCGACGTTGACGAAACGGTCCACCTCGGTCGACGTCAGGTCGCTGCGCACGGTGAAGAACCGGCGGTAGACCGTCTCGGCGCTCCAGCGGTGAAAGAACGTGACCAGCCGGTCCCCGTCGTCGGGACGGATCGGCCGCAGGTGCACCGTGCCGCCGTCGGTGAGCACCGCGTCGGCTTCCCAGTGCGGTGGATAGCCCGGGTCCGGACCGGTGGTCTCGTGCCCGCCCTGCCGGTCCACCGTCATCACCTCGGGAGAAGTCAATCATGCCGGAGTCCTACGGTGCCGGTCGGGCCAACCGCGCTCGCCCACGCCATGCTGGCGCTCCGGCCGCGTGCGGGGCAACGGCCGGGACGTTCTCCGAAGAATTCCGGGATGTGATGTCGGATCCGGACTGTGGTGTTCGTAGCAGTGGTGAGGCCGCCCACGAGGGGCGGCGCCAAGGCAAGGGACACGCGATCATGAAGCTGACGACCATGACTCAGGTGACCATCGACGGAGTGATGCAGGGAAACGGCGCCACGTCGGATGACCGCAGGAACGGATTCGAGCGCGGCGGATGGGCCCTCGGGAAGGGGGACGACGGGACCAGGACGTTCATCACGGCGACCTACCAGCGCGCCGACGCGTTCCTGTTCGGCCGACGCACCTACGAGCTGTTCGCCGGGTCCTGGGGATCGATCGAGGAGATGCGAGCCCATCCCATCGGCGTTGCCTTGAACCGGGCCCCCAAGTACGTTGCGTCGACCACGCTCACCTCGCCGCTGTGGGAGAACACGACGGTTCTCCGCGGCGACCTCGAGGCGGCTGTCCGTGAGCTGAAGGCCATACCCGGAGGTGAGCTGCAGGTGCACGGCAGTGGCGCCCTGATCCGATGGCTGCTCGGCAACAACCTGATCGACGAGCTGACGCTGATCGTCGTCCCGGTGATCGTCGGACAGGGCACGCGACTGTTCCCGGAGACCGGCCCCGACCTCGCGTTGGAGGTGGTCGAGTCACGAGTCGACAGCAAGGGCGTGGCGATCGAGGTCTACCAGCCGGCCGGCAGCCCGCAGTATGCAACGGCCTGATGTCTCACCCGCACCACGTCGCCCCGACACCGACAGGGAGAGGATCGTCACATGCGGTACCTGGTTTCCGTTTTCGATGACAAGGTGCACCCCGGCAGCACGGACCGGCAACCGGCCATCAGCGCGTTCAACGAACGACTGATCGCCGAGGGCTACTGGGTTTTCGCGGGCGGTCTGGCTGACACCGACGCGGCAACGGTCATCGACAACCGGGGCGAGCAGCCGGTGTTCAGCGACGGCCCCTTTGTGGAGTCGAAGGAGTACCTCGCCGGCGTCTGGGTGTGGGAGACCCCCGACGCGGAGGTAGCGCTCCGGCTGGCCGTCGAGGCGTCGAAGGTCTGCGACCGAAAGCTCGAGGTGCGGCCGTTCCGGTGAGTGATGCCGCGGGGCACCGGTCCGCCTCGGCTCAGTCCCTCGGGTCGAGCGGGTCGAGCCCGTGCAGCGGGAAGATCGCGTTGCGGGTGGCGAGCACCGCCGCGTCGACCGCGTCGCCCTCGCCGGGATGCCACGGCAGCCGGGCCGGTGTCACCCCGTCGCCCATCACCAGCGGCGTCCGCTGACCGGTCCGGTCGTGGGCGAGCTGGCGCCAGTCGGCGGGCGTCGGGGTGGCGGGGTCGATGACCTCGTCCAGCGCCGTCGCCACCAGGTGGGCCCATGCCCTGGGCACCACGTCGACCACCTGGTAGCCGCCACCGCCGAGGGCCAGCCAGCGGCCCTCGCACAGCTCGTGGGACAGGGCGTGCAGGGCTTCGTACGAGGTCCGCTGGCCGTCGACGGTGAGCTCGAGGTGGGCGAGCGGGTCGGTGCGGTGGGTGTCGCACCCCTGCTGCGTGACCAGCATCTGCGGCCGGAACTGACGCAGCAGCGACGGCACCACCGCGTCGAACGCCCGCAGCCAGCCGGCGTCGGTCGTGCCGGCCGCAAGGGCGACGTTGACCGAGCTGCCGGCGCCGGCACCCGAGCCGATCTCGCCCGGCCCGCCGGTCCAGGGGAACAGGGTGCGCCCGGTCTCGTGCAGGCTGATCGTCAGCACCCGCGGGTCAGCGTAGAACGCGGTCTGAACGCCGTCTCCGTGGTGGACGTCGACGTCCACGTAGGCGACCCGCTCGGCTCCGGCGTCGAGCAGGGCTGCGATCGCGATGGCGGCATCGTTGTAGATGCAGAACCCCGACCCTGCCGCGGGCATCGCGTGATGGAGCCCGCCGGCGAAGTTGACCGCGTGGCGCGCCCTGCCCTCCCACACCGCCAACGCCCCCTCCACACTGCCATCGACGATGCGGGCGCTCGCCTCGTGCATGTGCGGGAACGCCGGGGTGTCGGGCGCCGCGATGCCGTACGGGATGCCCAGCCGGCCCATCACGTCGTCGGGAGCGCGGCGTACGACGCTCACGTAGTCGGCGGTGTGCACCAGCTCGAGGGTCGCATCGGCGGCAACCCGCGGCGCGTACAGCTGGGCGCGGTCGAACAGCCCGAGCTGGTGGCACAGAGCGGCGGTGAGCTCGAGCCGTACCGGGTGCATCGGGTGGTCGCGGCCGAAGTCGTAGGCCAGCAGGGACGGGTCCCACACCACGAGGGTCGACCCGCTCACGCTCACCCCTTCGACTTTGCCGCGCGACTCGCACCGGACCAGCAGGCTATGCGATTGTGCAGGTACGGGTGCCAGCCGGTCGTGACCGGAGTCGTCGACAGTGTTGCCGGACAGGAGATCTCACATGGCGCGCGATGTGCAGGAGCAGAAGGTTCTCGACGCGGTTCCCGGCGGCGTCTTCATCGGCGGGGCTTGGCGCGCGGCTGGCGGCGGGGACAGCTTCGAGGTCGAGGACCCGGCTACCGGGGAGACGCTGACGTCGGTCTCGAACGCTACCCCGGCCGACGCAACGGCCGCGCTCGACGCCGCAGTGGCCGCGCAGGCCGGCTGGGCCGCGACTCCCCCGCGCGAGCGTGGCGAGATCCTGCGCCGGGCGTACCAAGCGCTGGTCGACCGGCAGGACGAGCTGGCGCTGCTGATGACGCTGGAGATGGGAAAGCCGCTGGCTCAGTCCAAGGGCGAGATCGTCTACGGCGCCGAGTTCCTGCGGTGGTTCTCCGAGGAAGCCGTACGGATCGACGGCCGGTACGCCCGCGAGCCCGCAGGCAGCGGGCGGCTGCTCACCATGCGCCACCCGGTGGGGCCTTGCCTGCTCATCACGCCGTGGAACTTCCCCATCGCCATGGGCACCCGCAAGATCGGCCCGGCGATCGCGGCCGGCTGCACCATGATCGTCAAGCCCGCGCAGCAAACGCCGCTGTCGATGCTGATGCTGGCCCAGCTCCTGACCGACGTCGGGCTGCCCAAGGGCGTCCTCAACGTCATCCCGACCTCGTCGGCGTCGGCAACCACGGCGCCACTGTTCGCCGACAGCCGGCTGCGCAAGGTCTCCTTCACCGGATCCACCCCGGTGGGCAAGAAGTTGATGGAGCAGTCGGCCGGCTCGCTGCTGCGCATGTCCATGGAGCTCGGCGGCAACGCGCCGTTCGTCGTCTTCGACGACGCGGACGTCGACGCGGCAGTCGACGGCGCGATGATCGCCAAGATGCGCAACATGGGCGAGTCCTGCGTCGCCGCCAACCGGTTCCACGTCCAGGAGGGCGTGGCCGAGGAGTTCTCGCACAAGCTGGCAGCGCGCATGGCTGCTCAGTCGGTCGGGCGCGGTACCGAGCCGGGCGTCGACGTCGGCCCGCTGATCGACGCCACGCAGCAGAGCAAGGTCGCCGAGCTGGTCGACGACGCGCTGCGCAAGGGGGCGACGGCTGCGTGCGGCGGCTCGGCCCCGGCCGGGGCTGGCTACTTCTTCACCCCGACGGTGCTGACCGGCGTGGCCAAGGACTCGCAGCTGCTGCGCGAGGAGATCTTCGGCCCGGTGGCCCCGATCTCGACGTTCTCCACCGAGGCCGAGGCCATGACAGCCGCCAACGACTCCGAGTTCGGCCTCGTGGCCTACGTCTACACCGACAACCTCAAGCGCGGACTGCGCGTCGTCGAGGGCCTCGAGGTCGGCATGGTCGGCCTCAACCGGGGACTCGTGTCCAACGCCGCGGCGCCGTTCGGCGGGGTCAAGGCGTCAGGCTTCGGCCGCGAAGGTGGCTACGAGGGCATCGAGGAGTACGTCTCGACCAAGTACGTCGCCGTCGACCTCTGACGGTGGCGCTGGGCCGAACGGGTGACCTCACCGCTGCGGCATGAACCCGTACGACCTCCCGGTCGAAGGACTGCCATGAGCCTTCTGTCGAGCAGCACCGGCACCGACGACATGCGGGTCGGAGTCCTCGCTCCGGACTTCATGCTGAGCGACACGACGGGCGCGCAGTGGCGGCTGAGCGACCAGGTGCGCACCGGCCCGGTGGCGATGTTCTTCTACCCGACGGCGATGGCCATCGGCTGCACTGCGCAGAGCTGCCGTTTCCGCGACCTCGGCGCCGACTTCGACGCCCTGGGCGCCCTCCGGGTGGGCATCAGCTCGAGCGATCTCGCCTCGCAGCAGGAGTTCACGCAGATCAACGCCCTGGACTTCCCGCTGCTGGTCGACGGGGAAGGACTGGTGGCCACGTTGTACGGGGCGCGCCGGTCGTTCTCCCCGCGTCCGACCAAGCGGGCCACCTACGTCATCGACACCCGGCGGGTCGTCGTCGGCATCATCACCAGCGAGATCCGGATGCGCACCCATGCCGACGGCGCGCTCGACGTGATCCGGTCGTTGCCGAAGACGTAGCGCCGGATCCGACACCGGCCGAGGCCTTGACAGGTCGGCGTCGACGACAATACTTAAGCACATGGTTAACCAATCGGAGTCGCTGGACCTGGTCTTCCAGGCCCTGGCCGACCCCAGCCGGCGCACCATCGTTGACCGGCTGACGGAAGGCCCGGCCACGGTCAGCGAGCTGGCGCACCCGTTGACCATGTCTCTGCCGGCCGTGCTCCAGCACCTGCGGGTGCTCCAGGACTGCGGCCTGATCACGTCGACCAAGACCGGCCGCGTGCGCACCTGCCGGATCCAGCCCAGCGTCCTGCGCGGGGCCGAGCAGTGGTTCACCGACCGGCGCCGCGGCTGGGAGGACAACCTCGACCGCCTCGGCGACCTACTGGCTCAGACCAACCCCGAACCACCACCGACAACCTCAAGGAGTACGCCATGACGCAGCATTCCATCGAGCACGCCAGCTTCACCGTCGAGCGCACCTACGACGCCACGCCCGGCCGGGTCTTCGCCGCCTTCGCCGATCCCGCGCACAAGGCCCGTTGGTTCGGTCCCGGCGACGGCGCCGAGACCGACGCCACGCTGGACTTCCGGGTCGGCGGCGCCGAGAGCATGAGCGGGCAGATCGAGGGCGGCCCGTCCTTCCGCTACGACGCGGTCTACCAGGACATCGTCACGGACGAGCGCATCGTCTACACCTACGACATGCACCTCAACGACCAGCGGATCTCGGTCTCCGTCGCGACGGTCGAGCTGACGCCGGTCGGCGAGCGCACCCGGCTCCTGATCACGGAGCAGGGCGCGTACCTGGATGGGCTCGACCAGCCGTCGATGCGCCAGAAGGGCACCGAGGAGCTGATGGACAAGCTCGCCGCGACCTTGGACTGAACCGGCCGGACCAGGCGCAACCCCGCCGAAGGATGGACTCCAACAGGTAGCCGCGCACCACTGCGGGTCCATCCTTCGGCAGGGTTTGGCGGGCGGACCCGCCGGACGGTTCGTGCCGGATCAGAGGGTCGCGACCTTGGCGAGCCGCTCCCGCAGCTGCGCCTCGGTGGCCTGAGCCGCCGGCGGGCCACCGCAGATCCGACGCAGCTCGGCGTGGATCATGCCGTGCGGCTTGGCGGTCCGGTGGTGGTGAGCGGCGACCGCCGCGTTGAGCTCGCGCCGCAGCAGTGACATCCGCTGGTGCAGCGGCAGATCCTGGTCGAGGTCGACAGTCTGCTCGGACCGCGCGGCACGTTCGGCCTTGGCCGCCTGGCGGGCGCCGACCCGTTCAGCGGTGAGCTGCTCGGCCTGGCGCTGGCGCAGCAGGACGGCCACCTGTTCCGGCGCGAGAAGCCCTGGCAGGCCGAGGAAGTCGTCCTCTTCGGCCGATCCGGACTCCGCGCCCGTACCGAACTCGGCGCCGTCGAAGAGCACCCGGTCGAACTCGGCGGAGGCCTCGAGCGCCTCGAACGACAGCTCGTCGAGGTCAGCCTCGTCCCTCGAGCGCTCGGCCTCGGCGAGCAGCGCGTTCTCCTCAGCGAACGGGTCGTCCCTGAGCACGTTGCGATCGAGGACGTGGTCGCGCTCGGCCTCCAGCGCCGCGGCAAGCTCGAGCAGCGGCGCGATGCTGGGAACGAAGATCGACGCGGTCTCGCCGGGGCGCCGGTTGCGGACGAACCGGCCGATGGCCTGGGCGAAGTACAGCGGCGTGGACACGCTCGTGGCGTAGACGCCGACGGCCAGGCGCGGGATGTCGACTCCCTCGGAGACCATCCGTACGGCCACCATCCAGCGCTCGTCGGACCGGTTGAACTCCGCGATCTTGCGGCTGGCCTGCGGGTCGTCGGAGAGCACGACCACCGGCTTGGTTCCGGTACACCGCTGCAGCAGCAGGGCGTAGGCCCTGGCGGCGGCGTGGTCGGAGGCGATGACGAGACCGCCGGCGTCGGGCATGCCGCCGGCCCGCACCTGGGACAGCCGGGTGTCGGCGGCGCCGAGCACCTGGCCGATCCACTCTCCGGCGGGGTCGAGCGCTGTGCGCCAGGCGTGCGCCATGACGTCGTCGGTCATCGGGTCGCCGAGGCGGGCGCTCAGCTCGTTGCCGGCCCTGGTCCGCCAGCGCGCTTCCCCCGAGTAGGCGAGGAACAGCACCGGCCGCACGACCCCGTCGCGCAGGGCGTCGCCGTAGCCGTAGACGTAGTCCGAGGCCGAGCGCATCACCCCGTCCGCGTCGCGGGCGTAGCCGACGAACGGGATCGGGTTGGTGTCCGAGCGGAACGGGGTGCCGGTGAGGGACAGCCGGCGCACGGCCGGGGTGAAGGCCTCACGGATCGCATCGCCCCAGCTCAGGGCATCACCGCCGTGGTGAATCTCGTCGAGAATCACCAACGTCCGCCGGGTCGTGGTCCGCATCCGGTGCAGCGCGGGCAGTGCCGCCACCTGGGCGTAGGTCAGCACGACCCCTCGGTAGTCCCGGCTTGCGGCGCCGTCGCCATTGCGGAAGTTGGGGTCGAGGGCAATGCCCGCGACGTGCGCGGCGTTGGCCCACTGCGACTTCAGGTGCTCGGTCGGCGCGACGACCGTGACGGCCTCGATCTCACCGCTGCTGATCAGCTCGGCGGCGATCTTCAGCGCGAAGGTCGTCTTGCCGGCGCCCGGCGTTGCCACCGCGAGGAAGTCTTGCGGCGCCCGGTTGCGGTAGGCGTCGAGTGCCGCCACCTGCCAGGCCCGTAGCGGCCGGGCGACCACGGGCACGGCTGCGCCCGGCCGAGCGCCGAAAGGCACGGCCGCGCTGGCGGTCGGGGTCAGGGGCTGCGCAGACACGAGGGGGCGAAGATCGCTTTCGTACGAGGGACTTTCGGGCCGAGTAGGCAGCCTAACTGTCGCTCCCGCACGCCACGCCGAGGATGCCGAGACCCCCAGGTCGGACCGGCGCGTCGTGGGCGAGCGGTGAACCCTGGTGGCCTGCGCCCCGTACGAGGATGCTGGAGGAAGGGGAGCTTGTGGGGGTTTTGATGTCGGCTGCTGTACGCCAACGCGTAACGGTCCAGCTCATGGGCCCGCTCACGGCTGTCGTCGGGGGGCGCCGGCTGTCCGGGCACAGCCTCGGCAGCCGCAAGGCACGGACCGTCCTCGGCCTGCTCGCGGCCGCCGGCGACGCGCACGTCCCCGCCGAACGCCTGGTCGAGGCCGCGTGGCCCGACCGTGCCCCGGCCAGACCGGGGGCCGAGCTCGCGATCCTGGTCAGCCGGCTGCGCGCCGCCATCGGCACCGAGGCGATCACCGGCAACCGGTCGGCCTACCGGCTCGACCGGGGGCTGGTGAGCGTCGACGTCGACGAGGCCGCCCGGCTGGTGTCCGAGGCCGAGAGCCGCCAGGCCGAGCCTGCTCTGGCGGTCGCCGCTGCCACCGGTGCCCTCGCGGTCCTCGACCACGGCGACGTCGTCGACGACGAGCCGTACGCGGAATGGGCAGAGCAGGTCCGCAGCCGGGTCATCGACCTGCGGCGTCGCTCGCGGCTGGCCCTCGCCGTCGGTGGGCTGGCCACCCACGACGCGACCACCGCCCGTCGGGCCGCCGAGCAGGCCGTGGCCGCCGACTCGCTGGACGAGGAGGCCTGCCGGCTGCTCATGCGCGCCGCCGCCGCCCTCGGCGAGGACGCCGTGGCATTGGCGGCATTCGAGCAGCTGCGGGTCGCGCTCGCCGAGGCGCTCGGCGCCGACCCGTCCACGGCAACCCGCGACGTCCACCTCGCCGTTCTCCAGGGCTCGACACCGGACAGTGAGGTCAGGGCGCCGGCGACGGCACCGCGACGCAGCGTGCTCGTCGGCCGCGCGGACGAGGTCGCTGTACTCGCCCAGTCCTGGCGGGAGACCCTCGGCGGCCACGCCACGCTGCTCCTCCTGTCCGGCGAGGCAGGGATCGGCAAGACCACCCTCGCCGCCGAGATGGGCACGGTCGCGGCGGGCGCCTTGCTGCTGCAGGCACGGTGCTACGAGGCCGAGCGTTCGCTGTTCCTGCAGCCGCTGGTCGAGGCGATCGGCACGGCCGTGGCGGGTCTGCCCAGCTCGATCCTGGCCGACGTCGTCGTCGAGCGGGCCGACGTGCTCGCCGGCCTGGTCCCGGAGGTGGCGTCAGCCCGTCCCTCGGCCGGGCCCGCCGGTGTCTCCTCGCCCGACGCCGGCCGCCGCCAGGCCTACGACGCCGTGACCGGGTTCTTGCGCCGGCTGTCCCGGCACCAGCCTCTGGTTCTGATCGTCGACGACCTGCACAACGCGGGTCTGGCCACCGTCGACCTGCTGCACTACCTCGTACGGACTCTGTCCGACTCTGCCTTGATGATCGTGGCGACGGTGCGCAGCGACGAGGGCACAGAGGCCATCGCCCGCCTCGCGCCGGTCGCCACGGTCGTCGAGCTCGCCCCGCTCGACGACGAGGCGGTGTCCTCCCTCGTGTCCGCGGCCGGCCAGGGCGCACATCTGTCCGAGATCCTCGCCTCGACGTCGGGACACCCCCTGTTCGTCGTTGAGACGCTGCGCGGGCTGGCCAGCGGCGAGACCGGTATCCCGCGCTCGCTGCAGGAATCGGTCATCGCCCACGTCGCCCGGCAGGGCCGCGAGGGCGAGGCGTTGCTGCGTGCGGCGGCGGTCCTCGGCGCGAGCTTCGAGCCCGCCGACCTGGCCGCCGTGACCGGCGAGCCACTGCCCGCGGTCGCCCGCTCCTGCGAGGAGGCACTGCGAGCGCGGTTGCTGAGTGTCCAGGGCCACGCATACGCCTTCAGCTACGACGTCACGCGGGAGGTGCTCTACCGGACGACGCCGGAGCCCACCCGGGTCGCCTACCACCTGCGGGCCGCCGACCGCATGGCGCAGCGGCCCGAGTCGATGGCGATCCACGCCGCCGCCGCGGGCGACCGGACCAGGGCCGCGAGGGCGTGGCTGCTGGCCGGCGAGCACGCCCTGCGCCGCTACGCCGTCGCCGACGGCGAGCGGCTGCTGGACCAGGCGATCCAGGTGGTCGAGGACGTTGACGAGGCGTCCCTCCTCGGCCGCTGCCACCTGGCGCGGGGTCGCACCCGGGAAGCCTTGACGGCCTGGCCAGGGGCGGTCGTCGACTATGAGACCGCGATGCAGCTCGGGGCCACGAGCGGCGACCTCCGACTCGAGATGGCCGCATTGTGGGAGCTCGGCGGCGACAGCCTGGCCGCGCTCGGCCGTCCGGTCGCTGAGTGCGTCTCCTTCCTCGACCAGGCCCGGGCGATCGCGCGCCGACTCGGTGACCGCGCGCTCGAGGCTGCCCTTCTCGGCCGGCTGGCCGTGCTGGCGAGCAACGAGCTGGGCTTCGACCGCGCTCTCGAGCTGGCTCAGCACTCGACGCGGCTCGGCCGGAGCAGCAACGATGAGATCGCGCTGGCCGCCGGTCTCGACGGGCTCAAGACGGTGTATGCCTACCTCGGGGAGGTGGGCTCGCTGCAGCCGGTGCTCGACGAGCTGCTCCCCTTGCTGCGCCGGCAGCACGACGTCAAACGGATCCAGTGGGCACTGTTCGAGGCGTCGTTCCCGCCGCTGTCCCGTGGCGAGTGGACGGCGGCCGCGGCTCGAGTGGAGGAGGCGCTCACCTTCAGCCGCAGCCGAGGGAGCGCGGCGTACGAGGCGTGGTTCCTCGCGCATCTGGGCTGGTTCGCCCGGCTGCAGGGGAACCTGGCGGACGCGGCCTCGCACGGCCGGCGAGCGATGGACGCCGGGCGCCGGGCCGAGTCGATCCACGCCTGGTGCCGGGCGTTCGCAACAACGACCTACGCCACCACGCTGCTGCGCTGTGGCGATGACTCCGCCGCGATCGAGGTTTTGGTCGACGGCCTCGACACGGCACCCCCCGGGCACGCCTCCGCCTATCGTGCGCGGTTCGTCGCCGCACTGGCCGAGGCGACCGGGGGCGCGGACTACCGCCTCGAGGCCGAGGCTCTGCTCGCGGCGGCGACCACCCCCGACGGATCGGCCTGGCTGCTCGGCTGGGATGCGTACGAGAGCCTGGCCCGCGCACAGGCGGCGGCCGGCGACGTCCAGCAGGCGGCAGCGACCTTGCGCCCGGTCGTCGCGGCGGCAACCCGCGCGCACTGGCTGCCCGTACTGCTCGAGCTCGAGCGGCTACCGGCCGAGCTGCGCTCGGCTCAGAGCATCTCGGCGAGCATCGACGCCGCGCGCACGGCTCCGTCGGTCTCGACCGGCCGGTAGCCGGTCTCGCTGCCGATCGTCGCCTTGATCAGGTCGGCCAGGGTCTCGGGCGAGGCGTCGGGCCAGTCCACCCGCACCCCGGCGCCGTACTGCGCGAGCCGGTGCGGCACGTGCAGGTTCTGCTCGAAGTGGCCCTGCACCGGCAGATAGAGGAACGGCCGATCGGCCGCCACGAGGTCCATCGTGGTGGTCAGGCCTCCCTGCACAACGGCCAGGTCGCAGGCGGCCAGGTGGTCCGTGAGGTCGGGCAGGTAGCCGTGCACCGTGAGGTCCCCCTCGGACCTCCGGGGCAGCAGCAGGGGGTCGATCCGCGGGCCGGTGACCACCACCATCACCAGGTCGGGCACCAACGCCTTCGCGAGCGGCCACGCTTCGAGCAGCCGTCGCAGCATCGGCAGCCCCACCGCTGAGCCGCCGACGGTGACCACGCAGACCTTGTCCTGCGCCCGGTAGCCGAGCCGCCGTCGCAGCGCCGCCCGGTCGGCCTCGGCCACCGGCGGGGCGCCCAGCACGTGGCCGGCGAAGTCGAAGTGCGCCTCGGTCCACTCTCGTACGGTCGGCAGCCCCTGGCCGAGCGGGAGGTCGACGCAGTCCTGCGGGTTGCCGACGAAGACCGACCGGTCGCGCAGCCGCGGAAACCGGGCGATCTGCTCGATCATCTCGGCGTTGTAGTCGGCGGTGAGCTCGGCCTCGCGGGGGCCGCGCTCGGGCATCGGGAGCCAGCCGACGAAGTCGGTCATCCAGACGTAGGGCGCCCGCTTGCGCTCGGGGTTCTCGTGCAGGAAGTAGTCGAGGTCCCAGGCCTCGTCGCCGACCCACAGGTCGTACGGTTCGTCCCGTACGAGATCGTCGAAGACCATGTAGTTGGCGACCAGCGTCTCGTCCATCTCGCGGACCGCCTGGAAGACGTCGAGCCGGTGCTCCCCCGCCGCGGCCTCGACGTGGGCCGACTCGCTGGCCAGCCAGGATGACGCCGGGTGGATCCGCTCGCCGTGCCGGGCGAGCAGCTCGGTCACCGGGTGCTGGGCCAGCCAGTCCACCTGGACCCCCGGCCGTTGACGCCGCAGCTCCTGCACGATGGCGAGGTCGCGCGCTGCGTGACCCATGCCGATCGCCGAGGACAGGTAGAGCACCCGTTCGGGCCGGTCGAGGGGTCGCCGCCAGCGTCGGGTGGGCGCCGGCACCGGCCACACCTGGTCGAGGAACTCGCGGATCGCCGTGTTCACCAGTACCGGAAAGCGGCCCATGAGCAGATGACCGGCGGACTCGACCTCGATCACCGTCGCGTTCATCAGGTCGGCCAGCTGCAAGCTGTGCTCGACCGGCTGGCAGCGGTCCAGCTCGCCGTGGATAGCGAGCACGGGACACTGCACCCCGGCCAGTACGGCCCTGGTCTCCGCCGCGTTCGCCACCCAGCGCGGGCCGCGCTCACTGGCCGCCCGCGCCTCGATGTCGGCATCGGCCATCCAGCCGACGAAGTCCTCGTACAGCTTGGTCGAGTGCGGTTCCGGGGTGAGCTCCGTCGCGAAGAACTCCAGGAAGTCGCTGAAGTTGGCCGGGTCCTGCAGCCAGTAGTCGGGGTCGTCCTTGCCCCAAGCCGCCGGCACCCCGTCGCTTGTCCGCAGGTCCGCCCGATGGGCGTCCTCCCAGTCCGGTGTCCCGGTGAAGTGCGGCAGGTTGACGGCGAGGGACACCACCCCGACCACGCGCTCGGGCGCCTGCTCGGCCGCGAGGAAACAGCGCCAGGCGCTGCTGCAGACGCCGACCAGCAGCGCCTTGTCGATGCCGAGCTCGTCCATAACCTGCAGCGTGTCGGCGAGGTGCTCCGCGTCGCTGTAGGCGGCCGGGTCGGTGGGCCGGTCGGACCTGCCGTTGCCGCGCGGGTCGATCGTCACGACCCGCGCATGCCTTGCCAGGTAGGGAATCTGCGCCTTCCAGGCCCGTGAGTGCACTGTCGCGTGCAGCGGCGGGAACAGCACGCAGCGCTCGCCCGACCCATAGGACTCGTAAGCGACGGCGATGCCGTCGCGATGGACGAACCCCTCGAGGTCCGGCTCTACCGCTCGTCTCGTCATGAACCTCACCCTGCCCGTGTCCATTGCAGCCTCGTTGCAACAGCAGTGCAAGGGGCGGGCGGACGGTGTGGACATCGACCTGTCCAAGCGGGACGGGCTGCCACTGGAGGATCTCATGACGACCGACGCGATCGCGCTGGACGAGAACAAGCTGAACGAGATGCTGGGCAAGTTCGTCACCGACCTCGGCGCCACCATCGCCGCCGGCGGGGTGGTTCTGGGCGACAAGCTCGGGCTGTACAAGGCGCTCGCCGCCGCGCCGGCGACTGCAGCCGATCTGGCCGAGCGAACGGGAACACAGGAGCGGTACGTCACCGAGTGGGCGCGATGCCAGGCCGCGGGGGGCTACATCGGCTACGACACCGCATCGGACTCGTACTCGATGTCGCCCGAACAGGCCTTCGTTCTGGCCAACCCCGACGGCGTGGTCTTCGCGCCGGGGGCCTTCGAGCTGGCGCTGGGAACCCTGCAGGCCGAGCCGCAGATCGCGGACGCGTTCGTCAGCGGCGCCGGCATGGGCTGGCACGAGCACGACGAGGCCGTGTTCAGCGGCTGCGAGCGGTTCTTCCGTCCGGGCTACATCGGCAACCTGGTGCCCTCGTGGATCCCCTCGCTCGAGGGCGTGGAGGCCAAGCTGACCGCCGGAGCGCGGGTCGCGGACGTCGGCTGCGGCCACGGCGCCTCGACGATCCTGCTCGCGATCACCTACCCGAACTCGACGTTCACCGGCTTCGACTACCACGCCGGGTCGATCGACGAGGCCCGCAAGCGGGCGTCGGACGCCGGCGTGGCCGACCGGGTCACCTTCGAGGTCGCCTCCGCTCAGACCTTCCCCGGCACCGGCTACGACCTCGTCGCGACCTTCGACTGCCTGCACGACATGGGTGACCCGGTCGGCGCGGCGCGACACATCCGGGAGTCGCTCGCCTCCGACGGGACCTGGCTGATCGTCGAGCCGGCGGCCGGGGGCTCGGTGAGCGACAACCTCAACCCGGTCGGGCGGGTCTACTACGGCTTCTCGACCTTCCTGTGCGTGCCCAACGCGCTGTCCCAGCCCGGCGGCTACGCCCTCGGCGCCCAGGCCGGTGCTGCCGCGATCCGCGACGTCGTCACCGAGGGTGGCTTCACCCGGTTCCGGCAGAGCGAGGCCACGCCATTCAACCTCGTGTACGAGGGCCGGCCCTGACCTGTCAGGCATCGTCCCGCGGCGCCGGCACGGACAAGGTGCCGGCGCCGCCGTCAGCAGCCTCAACCACTGAGACCGGAAAGGTACAACCGACAATGATGTCACCGTTCATCACCGCCGAGCTCGCGCGCATCCATGCCGAGGAGCTGATGCTCGAGCCCGTCCGTCGCCAGCAGCGGCTGGAGTCACGCCGTCGCCGACAGCAGCAGCCGGTCCTTCGGATTCGGTGGTGGACCCGGCGCCGTCAGGCACCGCCGGTGGTCGAGCCCCGGCTGCCGGGACTGGTCGGGATCCCGCGGCAGCGCCCGGCACCTGACGCTTCCGTACCGGCAAGTGACCAGTCGGACACCACCTTCTGCCGCGAGGGCTGACGACACGCTGTCCACCGATGCGGCGACCGGACCTGCCGGTCGCCGCCGCCGGGCAGTATGGAGCCCATGGCCCCGCGCACCCCTCCGCCGCCCCCGCCCATCACCAACGAGAACGTCATCGACGTCGACGTCTCGGCGGAGCTCTCCGAGAGCTTCCTCGAGTACGCCTACTCGGTGATCTACTCCCGCGCCCTGCCGGACGCCCGCGACGGTCTCAAGCCGGTCCATCGCCGCATCCTGTTCCAGATGAGCGAGATGGGCCTGCGCCCGGACCGCGGCCACGTCAAGTGCGCCAGAGTCGTCGGCGAGGTCATGGGCAAGCTGCACCCGCACGGCGACACGGCGATCTACGACGCCCTCGTCCGGATGGCCCAGCCGTTCTCGATGCGGCTGCCGATGATCGACGGGCACGGCAACTTCGGCTCGCTCGGCAACGACGACCCGCCAGCGGCCATGCGCTACACCGAGTGCCGGCTGTCCCCCGGTGCCCGGCTGCTCACGGAGTCCCTCGACGAGGACGTCGTCGACCTCGTACCCAACTATGACGGTCAGGAGCAGGAGCCTGCCGTCCTGCCGGCCGCCTATCCGAACCTGCTGGTCAACGGCGGCTCGGGCATCGCGGTCGGCATGGCCACCAACCTGCCGCCGCACAACCTGGTCGAGGTAGTCGCGGCAACCCGGCACCTGATCGCCAACCCGGACGCCACGCTCGACGAGATGATGCGCTACATCCCCGGACCGGACCTGCCGACGGGCGGTCAGATCATCGGCCTGGACGGGGTACGGGAGGCCTACGCCACCGGCCGCGGGGTGTTCCGGATCCGCGCGACCTCGACCATCACCGACGTCACCGCCCGCCGCAAGGGCATCGTCGTCACCGAGCTGCCCTACACCGTCGGCCCGGAGAAGGTCATCTCCAAGATCAAGGAGCTGGTGCTGGCCAAGAAGCTGGCCGGCATCGCCGACGTCAAGGACCTCACCGACCGGCACCGCGGCTTGCAGCTGGTGATCGAGGTCAAGAGCGGGTTCAACCCGCAGGCGGTGCTGGCCGAGCTCTACCGGCTGACCCCGATGGAGGAGTCCTTCGGGGTCAACGCTGTCGCGCTCGTCGACGGCCAGCCGCGGACGCTGGGGCTGCTCGACATGCTCCAGGTCTTCGTCTCGCACCGGCTCGAGGTCGTACGGCGTCGCTCGGAGCACCGCCGGCAGAAGGCGCTGGCCAGGGCGCACATCCTCGAGGGCCTGCTCATCGCGCTGGCCAACATCGAGGAAGTCGTCGCGATCATCCGCTCCAGCGACGACTCGGAGCAGGCGCGTACCCGGTTGATGGACCGCTTCGTGCTGTCCGAGATCCAGGCCCGGCAGATCCTCGACATGCCGTTGCGCCGGCTGACCGGCCTCGAGGTGGCCAAGATCGAGGAGGAGCTGGCAGAGCTGCGCGAGACCATCGCCGAGCTCGACGTCATCCTCGGCTCCGACGCCGCCCTGCGCGAGCTGGTCTCCGACGAGCTCGCCGCGGTGTCCGACGAGTACGGCAACGACCGGCGCACACTGCTGCTCGAGGCCGACGCCACGGTCAACGTCAAGGCGGTGTCGCTCGAGATCGTCGACGCACCCTGCCACGTGCTGCTGTCCTCGACCGGCCGGGTTGCCCGTACGGCCGCCGGCGGCGAGCTGCCGGAAGCCGACGCCGCGAAACCGCTGAGCGGTGGCCGGCGCGCGTCGCACGACGTCATCGTGTCCGTCGCCGCAGCCACCACCCGTGGCGAAGTGGGTGTCGTGACCAACCACGGCAGGCTGCACCGGGTGTCCGTGCTCGAGCTGCCGACGCTGGCGCCCTCGGGCTGGTCGCCCAACCTGCGCGGCGGAGCACCCGCCCGCGAGCTGGTCACCCTGGACAAGAACGAGCGCGTCCTCGCCCTCGTGCCGATGGCGCCCGAGGGTCCGGGAGTCGCGCTCGCGACAGCCGGGGGCGTGGTCAAGCGGGTCACGCCGGACTACCCGGCCAAGGGCGACGTGTTCGAGCTGATCGGGCTCAAGCCCGGCGACCGGGTCGTCGGCGTCGCCACCCTCGCGACCGGCGACGAGGACCTCGTGATGATCACCAGCGACGCCCAGCTCCTGCGCACCCCTGCCTCGGGAGTACGTCCTCAGGGCCGTCCGGCTGGGGGAATGGCCGGCATCAAGCTGGCGCCGAAGGCCTCGGTGATCACGTTCGGCGCGGTCGACCCCGAGGACCCCGATGCCGTGGTCGTGACCGTGGCGATCGACTCGACAGCGCTGGCCGGCACCGACGTGGGCAGCGTCAAGGTGAGCGCGCTCGAGGAGTTCCCGGTCAAGGGCAGGGCGACCGGCGGCGTACGGGCTCAGCGGTTCCTCAAGGGCGAGGACACCCTGTCGGTGGCCTGGGTCGGGACCGGCCCGGCCCTTGCGGCCGACGTCGACGGCAAGCCGGTCGACCTGCCTGGCGCACTCGGCAAGCGCGACGGGTCGGGCACTCCCCCGCCCGCCGCGATCGCGGGTCTCGGCGGCGCCGCGGCACTGGACTAGGTTGATCAGCCAGTCCCGCCAACGGAGGTCGCGCAGATGTACGCGAAGGCACGACTGAGCGCTGGGGGCGCCGCGCTGGTGGCCCTGGTCCTGACGACCGGTTGCAGCGGCGGCTCCTCCAGCGGCGCCGCTGCCCCCACGACCACGACCACGTCGCAGCCTGCCGCGGCGGCGGCCTCGATGACCGCACCCTGCATCAGCGCGGACGAGGCCTCGCTCGGTGTCCACTTCCCGGCTGCAGGCGAGACGCTCGAGGGCATCGTCGTCGGATCCGGCGACGCGGGCGTCGTGCTGGCCCACGAGGCGGACGGCGACCTGTGCCAGTGGAAGCCCTACGCCCTGGCGCTGTCCAAGGAGGGCTACCGGGTGCTGGCCTACACCTCGGGCAAGGACACCGTTGCCGGCGTCGTCGCGGCCGCCGCCGAGCTGCGGGCCAAGGGCGCCAAGCGAGTCCTGCTGGTCGGCGCGTCCAAGGGCGGCACCGCCGTCCTCACCGCAGCACCGAGCATCCAGCCTCCGGTCGCCGCCGTCGTCGACCTGTCCGGGCCCAAGGCGATCGACGACGTCGACGCCACCACCGCCATCGGCAAGCTGTCGGTGCCGACGCTGTTCATGGCCGGCACCCTCGACAAGCCCTTCGTCGACGACACCAAGGCGTTGTACGCCGCGGCGACCAACGCGCCACGCCGCAAGCTGGCGTTGGTACCCGGTGGCGGACATGGCATCGCCCTGGTCGAGACCAACGCCAAGACCATTGAGGCGTTCCTGCGCAGGTACGCGAAGGGCTCGTGACCCGGCGGGCTCAGGCCTCGCTGGCCAGAGCCCGCTGGTAGGTCACGCCGTCCGCAGCCGCTCGGCCGAGTGCGGCGTCGAGCACCCGCTGAAGCCGAAGGCTCACCGCGTCGTCGCTGTACTCCGCTACGCAGCGCTCACGGCCGGCCCGGCCGAGCCGCTGCCGCATCGCCGGATCGTCGGCGAGCGTCTCGATCGCGTGCGCGAGCGAGACCAGGTCGCCCGACGGCACGACGAGGCCACAGCCCTCGATGGTCTTCGACAGGTCGCTGACGTCAGTGGCGATCACCGGGCGTCCCATCGCCATCGCGTCATAGGCCTTGGTCGGCATCTGACCGCGCGCGCCAGGGGTTGGCTCCTGCGCGACGACCACGACGTCGGCCGCAGCGAGGAACGTGGTCACCCGGTCGTACGGCTGCCAGCCCATCACACGGACATCGGGGCGGTAGGCCAGGCCGGGGTCGCCGCCCACGATCATGAAGACGATGTCGTCGCGGCGCAGCCGGTCCAGCGCCGCGAGCACCTTGCCCAGGCCCTTGTGCCGGCGCGGTGTGCCCATGAACAGCAGGACGGTCGCCTGCGGTGGCAGCTCGAGCTCGATCCTGGCAGCGGTACGGTCGACCAAGGCGGGGTCGAGCACGTCGGTGTCGCGCGCCTGCACGATGACGGTGCCGTTGTAGCGGTCGGCCAACCAGGTCGAGGTCGTGGTCACGGCATCGGCCCGGCCAACTCGCCGTTCCATGAGCGCGGTGCGGTAGATGTTGTTGGCGCTGGTCACGTCAAGGACGTTGCGAGCGACCCACCTGGTCTCGTCGCGGAACTTGCTGCGCACCATCGCCATGGCGTCGTCGACGAGGAACCCGGTCTCCCAGTCGTCCAGGTCGACCAGCAGCGGCCGGTCCCGCCGCTTGCGCGCCTCCAGTGCCACGCCGAGGCTGGTCGGTCGGGGCTTGATGGCGTACAGCACATCACCGTCGACCCGCTCGGCCAGCTCTGCCAGCGAGCCGTCCCCCATCACCCGGATCCGGACGTCGGTGTTGCGCCGCAACGGCTCCCAGACCTGCCCGTTGGACGCGCGGCCGATGATCTCGACCTCGTCCACGTCCCGCAGCTTGCGCAGCATCCTCCAGAGCAGGTGCGCGCGCGCCATGTTGTTGTGAGAGACGTCGTGGCTGAGCAGAGAGATCTTCATCCGGCCTCCGGGGCAGCGGCAGTCGGTGCGACATTCCGTTCATCCAGGACAACAGGACACCACATCAGGACAACAGGACACCACATTGTGGCATTTGGCGCGCTTTGTACCCACGGTGCCCTCGACATGCCACGGTTCAGTGCTTCGGTCCCCGGCTGGGTCGACGCTAGAACCGGTCGTGCCGACGGTGCTGCAGCATCCAGGTGTAGATGTCGACGTTGTACGGGTCGTAGTCCGGCGACGAGGCCCTGGGATACATGCCGCTGAGGTCGTAGGTGCGGTCCCAGGCGTTGTGGAACGTGCTGAGGAAGATCGTCAGCCTGACCGGCTCGCGCATGGTGCAGTGCTTGTTCAGGTAGCCGGCCAGAGCCTTGGACGTGCTGTTGGACACCGTGTTGTCCAGATCGCCGTGGAAGAGCCACATCGGCGTGTTCTGCATCGCGTCGCAGTGCGGCAGGCCGACCGGGACCGGCTGCGGGGTGAAGTTCTCGGAGATCGGCACCATCGCGGCGAACTCGCCGGAGTCGCCGTAGGTCTGCAGGTAGTCGACCACTCCGCCGCCGCCGATGCTCAAGCCGGTGAGGTAGGTGCGGTCCTTGTCCACGCGGTACTCCGGTAGCACCGTGGCCAGCCAGGCGTGCAGCTTCTTCGGGCTCCACGCCTCGTCGTTGGTCTGAGGCATCAGGATCACGAACGGCTGCGCCTGCGCCGGGAGCGTGTGCGTCGCGACCAGCTGTGGCAGCCCGGTGCCCTCCATGAGAGTCAGCGAGGCTTTGGTGCCCCTGCCGCGCTCACCGTAGCCGTGCAGGAAGACGATCGTCGGAAAGGTCTTCTTCGACGTCGGCGAGTAGCCAGCGGGCAGCCGCGCGATGAAACCGAGCGTGGAGCCCTGCGCGGTATGCAGCTGCACCTGCGCCGGGATTACCGACTTTGCCCCTGCCTGGGCGCCGCATGCCGTGAGAAGCAGCCCTGCCGACAGCAGCAAACAGATGCGCCGACGACGCACCCCCGAGCGCTTCGTCCCCATGGCGGCAGTAAACCATCATCTGGCGTCGCCCTGGTCAGGCTCCGCGAGGCGGCCGCGGTTGCCCGTTGCTCAGGCGGCGATCCGAAGCCAGACGTTCGCGGTCGCTGCTCCCCGTTGTGCGTGCAGCCTCCAGCAGCCGGGCTCGGTGAACACATAGCCGGCTCCCCACTCGTCACCGGGCCTGACGTAGGTGCTGCCGCCGTGTGCCTCGGGACCGAACCAGAGCGGATGTGGTCGCCCCCGCGGGTCGGTGTAGCTCAAGTGCAGGTCACCCGAGCCGGTGATCCTCCAGACGATCTTGACCTGCTCATGGACCCGCAGCGGGCCGTCGGGGCCAGCCACCATGATGAGGCCGCGCATCTGGATCTGATCGCTGGTGCCCTGGACCTCGGGCCACACGCCCCTGCTGATCGGTGACGGCGGCTGGCAGTGCGGGCCGCCCAAGGGAAGCGAGCTCGCTGTCGTACGCAGCGTCGTCGGCGCGGCGGCACTGGAGGCAGAGCGCCCGGCGTGGCCAGTGGTGCAGCCTGCCAGCACAATTGCGCACACCACGAGGCTGAGTGGTTTCACGGTCCCATCCTCACCGCACCTGTCGACGGCCTCAAGTGGGCAGCTCCAGCGACATCCGTACCCACTCGAGGCGTTCCCGGTCAAAGGGCGGCCGGCCCCGTGCTCAGGCGCCGACCTGAAGCCACACGTTCGCCGTCGCTGTTCCGCGTGTTGCTCGCAGCGTCCAGCAACCGGGCTCAGTGAACAGATAGCCGGCTCCCCACTCACCCCCCGGCCGGGTGTAGGTGCTGCTGTCGTGCTCATCCGGACCGAACCAGAGTGGGTGTGACCGTCCGTGCGGATCGGTGTAGCTCAAGTGCAGGTCCCCCGAGCCGGTGATGCGCCAGACGATCTTCACCTGCTCGTGGACTCGCACCGGGTTGTCAGGGCCGTCGGCCATGATCAGCCCCCACATCTGGAGCTTGTCGCTCGTGCCCTCGACCTCCGGAAAACCTTGCCTCGTGATCGGTGAAGGCGGCCGGCAGTGCGGCCGGCCCAGCGCTGGAGAGCTGGTCTGCGAGCGCGGTGCTGCACCCGGCGACGAGGTTGCCGGTGCGGCGCGCGGGGTGTGCCCAGCGGTGCAGGCCGCCAGCAACGCCGCACAGAGGGCCACGACGACCGGCTTCACCAGTCCATCGTCACAGCCGGCCACCCGGGCCGCAAGGAACCCAGCGAGCCGATCTTCACGACGGGAGCGAGGCCCCGATGTCCGACTCCGCCGCGTTGGGCCGGCCAGCGCCTGAGACGATGAGCTCCGCAAGCTCGTGGCGATGTACTCGTGGCGATGTAATAGTGCACACACCGCAGCAGCGGCGGAAGCAAGAGATGACCCTGCCATCAGTCGACGCGGAAACCGTCCCCCTCAGCACCGTCACGCCGATGCTTAGCCATGGCCCGGTCCGCAGACCAGGATCAAAGAACTGGTAGCGACCGCGGCCGCGCTCCTTTGCCTGGTACGTCGCCGTATCCGCGCTACGCAGCAGCTCATCGGCATCCGCGTGAGGGTCGTCACTGACGACGATGCCGAGGCTGGCGGTCACCGCGATCTCCCGACCATCGACCAGCATGGGCAGCGCGACGGCACCCACCACTCGCTCGGCGACGAGGCGGACGTCCTCGACCTCGGGCAGCCGGTCGAACAGCATGACGAACTCGTCCCCACCGAAGCGGGCGACGGTGTCCGTACGGCGGGACACGGTCTCGAGCCGCCGGGCAACCTCGGCGAGCACCAGGTCGCCGCCCTCGTGACCGAGTGTCTCGTTGACGGCCTTGAACTCGTCCAGGTCGATGAGCAGCACCGCGATCCGGCCGGGTAGGCGGTCGAGCCGAAGCAGGCTCTGCCCCAACCGGTCGAGCAGCAGCGCCCGGTTGGCCAGCCCGGTCACGTCGTCATGAACTGCCTGGTGGGCAAGGGCCTTCTCAGCCATCTTGAGGTCGGTCAGATCGCGGGTGGAGGTGAGCACGCCGGTGAGCTCGTCATCCTCGCGATGAGCGACGAGACGTGCTTGGTACCAACGAGTGCGACCATCGATGACCAGGGTGTAGTCGACCTCGCCGGGGTCGCCCGAGGCGAGGACACGGCGCAGCGCTGGCTCCCAGATCGCGAGGAACTCCGCGGGGTGACCGAGCTCGCGGTTGGTCTTGCCGATCAGGTCGGCATCGGACCCGCCCATGAGGTTCTCGGCCGCTCGGTTGACGTAGAAGTAGCGCAGCTCGGCGTCGTACCAGGCAATCGCGTCCGGGGAGGTCTCGAGCACGGTGCGCAGCTCGCTCTCCATGCGGAGCAGCTCTTCGTTGGACCGGACCAGCTCCTCGGACCTGCGCCGCAGCTCGCGCTCGGCCACGACCCGTCGGGTGATGTCCCGCGAGATGCCGAAGGTGCCGATGATCCGGTCGTCGAAGTCCCGCAGCGGCATCTTGGTCGTCGACACCCAGCTGTCCGGCCGGTCCGGCCAGGTCTCCAGCTCCTCGATGTCGATCAGCGGCTCACCGGTGGCGATGATCTGCTGCTCGTCGTCGTAGGCGGTTCGGGCGTGCTCGTCGGTGAAGAAGTCGAAGTCGCTGCGACCTTCCATCTCCTCGGCACTGCCAGCCTCGAACAGCCGGACCAGGCCGGCGCTGACCCGGAGGAAGCGGCTGTGCAGGTCCTTGAAGTAGAGCTCTTCCTCCGCGGTTCGCAGCAGGTTGTAGATGCAGATGCGGTCGAGCTCATCACGCGAGAGTGCCTCGATCGGCCGCGCTCGCGGCACCGGCTCCTCGGCGTCGGTCATCGCGTCACCTTTCCGGCCCCGCATGCTGCGGTCACGTGTCAATCCGCTCCCGGTCAACGACGTTCGACGAGTCGACGATGAACTGCCGGCGTGGGGCGACGTCGTTGCCCATCAGCAGCTCGAAGAACCCCTCGGCCGCCTCGGCGTCGCCCATCGAGATCCGGCGCAGCGTGCGGCGGCCGGGGTCGAGCGTCGTCTCCGCCAGCTGGTGCGCGTCCATCTCACCGAGCCCCTTGTAGCGCTGAATGGGCTGCTTGATCCGCTTCCCCTTGCGCTCGAGCTCGGCGATCTTACGGCGCATCTCGGGGTCGGTATAGGTGTAGATCGGCTCCTTGGTGCCGACCACCTCGATGCGGTGCAGCGGAGGTACGGCGGCAAAGACCCGGCCCGCGTCGAGCAGCGGGCGCAGGTAGCGGTAGAGCAGGGTCAGCAAGAGGCAGCGGATGTGGCCGCCGTCGGCGTCCGCGTCGGCCATCAGGATGATCTTGCCGTAGCGGGCCTGCTCGATGTCGAACGTCCGCCCGGAGCCGGCCCCCACGACCTGGATGATCGCCGCGCACTCCGCGTTCTTGAGCATGTCGGCGATCGACGCCTTCTGCACGTTGAGGATCTTGCCCCGGATCGGCAGCAGCGCTTGGTACTCCGAGTTGCGGGCGAGCTTGGCCGTGCCGAGGGCCGAGTCACCCTCGACGATGATCAGCTCGGTGGAGTCGACGTCGTCGCTGCGGCAGTCCGCCAGCTTGGCCGGCAGCGCTGAGCCCTCGAGCGCCGTCTTGCGCCGCTGAGCTTCCTTGTGCGCCCGCGCGGCAACTCTCGTACGCGCGGCGCCGACCACCTTGTCGAGGACGGCGCGTGCTTGCGGCTTGACCGCGCGAGCCGACGAGGTCAGCCACTCCTTGAGCTCGCGGGCCACCACGTCGGCCACGATCTTGGAGACGGCGGGAGTGCCGAGAACCTCCTTGGTCTGGCCCTCGAACTGCGGTTCGTTGAGCCGGACGGTGACGACGGCGGTGAGCCCCTCGAGCACGTCCTCCTTGATCACGGAGTCGTCGGCCACCTTGAGCAGCCGGGCCGCACGCAGCTGGTCGTTGAGCGTGCGAACCATCGCCCGCTCAAAGCCCGAGATGTGGGTGCCGCCCTTGGGGGTGCGAATGATGTTGACGAAGCTGACCACGGTGGGCTCGTAACCGGTCCCCCACCGCAGCGCGATGTCGACGCCCACGGTGCGCTCGACGTCCTTGGTGGACATGCCACCGCGCCCGTCGAGCACCGGCACCGTCTCGGTGAACGTTCCCTCGCCACGCAGCCGTACGGTGTCGCAGACCGCGGCGTCCGGAGCCAGGTAGGCCACGTAGTCGGTGACCCCGCCGTCGAAGGCGAACACCTGCTCGTCGTCGGGCTCACCGTTGAGGCGACCGCGCTCGTCGCGTACGGCGATGGTCAGACCGGGTACGAGGAACGCGGTCTGCCGAGCCCTGGCGTGCAGCTCGTCGAGGTCGATCGCCGCCTCGGCGATGAAGATGTGCCGGTCCGGCCAGAACCGGACCCTGGTGCCGGTGACCGTCTTCGCGATCTTCTTGCCCGAGCGAAGTCCCCCGCCGGGCACGAACGGGGAGTGGGCAGCGACCCCGTCGTAGAAGCCCGGAACCCCGCGTTGGAAGGACATCTCGTGCACCCGGCCACCGCGGTCGACCTCGACGTCGAGGCGGGCGGACAGCGCGTTGACCACCGAGGCGCCAACGCCGTGCAGACCGCCCGAGGCGTTGTACGAACCGCCGCCGAACTTGCCGCCTGCGTGCAGCTTGGTCATGACCACCTCGACGCCGGTGAGGCCGGTCTTGGGCTCCAGGTCGACCGGGATGCCGCGGCCGTCGTCGCGCACCTCGAGCGACTCGTCGGGGTGCAGCACCACCTGGATCCGCTTGCAGTGACCGGCCAGCGCCTCGTCGACGGCGTTGTCGATGATCTCCCAGACGCAGTGCTGCAACCCGCGGCTGTCGGTCGACCCGATGTACATGCCGGGACGCTTGCGCACGGCTTCGAGCCCCTCGAGAACCGAGAGGTCACGGGCGGTGTAGGCGGTCGGTGCTGCGGACAAGCGGACAGCTCCAGAGGGTCGAGTCGGACGGGCGAGGCGGGGCGATCCCACCGTAGTCCGGGGTCCGCCGGGAAACCTCCGGGCACGCCGGTGACACGAAGGCCCGGGAGGTCCATCGTGAGCCCCATGACAAACGACAAAAGCCCCGAAAACGCGTCTCGCGTACCACTTCCCGGCAGCGCCCGCCGGCCCTTGGTCGGCGCTGCCGACGCCGCAGCCGTCGACCCCAACGAGCGGGTCACCGTCACCGTGGTCCTGCGCCGTAAGGCCGAGCTGCCCACGTCGCTCGTGACGGGCACCTCGACGATCACCCCGGAAGAGCTCGCGACCACCTACGGAGCCTCCGCCGAGGACGTCGCCCTGGTACGTCGGGCGGTCGCCGAGGCCGGTGCTGAGGTCGAGTCCGTGGACGAGGGCAGCCGTCGGGTCGTCGTGACCGGGACCGCCGCCGCGCTGTCCGGGCTGTTCGGCACGTCGCTGGTACGGGTGGAGACGCACGACCCGGCGACCGGTGACACCAAGTCGCACCGCCACCGCCAGGGCGAGCTGTCCGTACCCGCGGCCCTGGACGGAGTGGTCGTAGCCGTCCTCGGGCTCGACGACCGCCCGCAGACCAGGCCGCACGTCCGGCACGCCCATGCCGTGACCAAGTCGGTGTCCTACACCCCGGTCCAGGTCGGTCACGCCTACAAGTTCCCCACGAACACCACGGGAGCAGGGCAGGCGCTGGCCGTCATCGAGCTCGGTGGCGGGTTCGCGCAAAGCGAGCTCGACACCTACTTCTCCGGGCTCGGCATCTCCGGCCCGAGCGTGACAGCGGTCGGCGTCGGCAGCGCGCGCAACCGTCCGGGCATGGACCCGCGCGGGGCCGACGGCGAGGTGCTGCTGGACATCGAGGTTGCCGGGGCGCTCGCGCCGGGGGCCGACATGTACGTCTACTTCGCTCACAACACCGACCGGGGCTTCCTCGACGCCGTCTCGATGGCCGCACAGGCCAAGCCCACTCCCACGGCGATGAGCATCAGCTGGGGCCAGAGCGAGGACTCCTGGACCGAGCAGGCCCGCTCGGCGATGGACGCTGCCTTTGCCGACGCGGCCGCGCTGGGGGTGACCGTCACCGCTGCCGCAGGGGACAGCGGAAGCAGCGACGGCGTCACCGACAAGGCGCAGCACGTCGACTTCCCCGCTTCGAGCCCGCACGTCCTTGCCTGCGGCGGCACCAAGCTGTCGGCCAACCCGCAGACCGGTCGAGTGCACCACGAGTCGGTCTGGAACGAAGGTGCGGACCGCGGCGCCACCGGCGGCGGCATCAGCGACACGTTCGCCCGGCCGGCCTGGCAGGCCAGGGTCGGCGTTCCGGCCAGCGGCCGCGGTGTCCCGGACGTCGCGGGTGACGCCGATCCCGAGAGCGGCTACCAGGTGCTGGTCGACGGCAAGGCCGCCGTGATCGGCGGCACCAGTGCGGTCGCGCCGTTGTGGGCCGCGCTGGTCTGCCGCCTGGCCGAGGGCGCCGGCCACAAGTTCGGCCTGCTCGCCCCGCTCATCTATGCCGGCGTGACGTCCGGCAGCACGCCGCACGGATTCCGCGACATCACCGACGGCGACAACGGGGCGTACACCGCGGGACCCGGTTGGGACGCCTGCACCGGGCTCGGCGTACCCAACGGCACCGCCCTGCTCAAGCACCTCGTCACCGCCTGAGCGCCATCGCCCGACCGCGGACCGATGAGTTCGGCTGCCCAGCGTCGTCTGCCGGTTGGGTGAACGCCCCCGGAAGGGGGAAACTCGTCCCTCGGGGGCCGGCACAGGGGAAGGGCGCAGCCAATGACGGAGACGGCCACGGTCGACACGGTCGCCGAGCTCGACCTGGCGGCGCTCGAGCGCTTCCGCGGTGAGCTGACCGGCTACTGCTACCGGATGCTGGGCTCGACCTTCGACGCCGATGATGCCGTGCAGGAGACCTTCGTACGGGCCTGGCAGGCGCTGGGCCGGTTCGAGGGGCGCTCGTCGCTGCGCTCGTGGGTCTACCGGATCGCGACCAACGTCTGCCTCGACACGCTGCGCGGACGCAGTCGCCGTGCACTGCCGATGGACCTGAGCAGTCCCGTCCCCGCCGCGACCGCCCCGACCGACGTCCTGGGCGACGAGGCGTGGCTGACGCCCGTACCGGATGCCGAGATCGCGACGGCCAACGCCGACCCGGCCCAGCGAGCCGTGGCCAGGGAGTCGATCCGGCTCGCGTTCGTTGCTGCTCTGCAGCACCTGCCCCCGCGGCAGCGGGCTGTCCTGATCTTGCGCGAGGTCCTGTGCTGGCAGGCGGCCGAGGTCGCCGAGCTGCTGGAGACGACCGTCGCCTCGGTCAACAGCGCGCTGCAGCGAGCCAGGGCAACCCTCGCCGACCGTGACCTGAGCAGCACGGCTGCCTCAGCGTCGACCGCAGGCCTCGAGGAGGACGAGCGGGGGCTGCTCGCCCAGTACGTCGACGCGTTCGAGCGCTACGACATCGAGACGCTGGTGACCCTGCTGCACCAGGACGGCAGCATCTCGATGCCGCCCCACGTCATGTGGCTGCAGGGCCGCCAAGACCTGCACGACTGGTACCTCGGGTGGGGCAAGGGGTGCGCCGGCTCGCGGCTGGTGCCGGCGGGAACGGCCAACGGCAGCGCGGTCTTCGGTCAGTACCGCGTCGACCCCGATGGTGGTCACATGCCGTGGTCCCTGCAGGTCGTCGAGACCGACGACGGTCGGATCTCGCACATCCACCACTTCCTGGACCACCCGCTCTTCGCCCGTTTCGGGCTACCGCTGCACCTCGACGACTGAGCCCTGGTCGCGCGGTCCCTTTCCTGCCAACCAGCCCAGGCCGGCCATTCCCAGCAGGTCCTCCAGCGCCCCGTTCGACGTCCGTACCGTGACCCGAGCCCGGTGCCGTTGGGCAGCCAGCGCCAGCCTGGCCAGAGCGTCCAAGGTGGCCAGGTCCGGCTGTTCCACCAGGCCGAGGTCCACCCTGAGCCGGCCAACACCGGCACAGTCGACGAGGATCACCAGCTGCTCGCACAGCCGGGGTACGGCGTGCGCGGCGAGCAGCCCCTCCACCCGAACGTCGAGCGCGCACGTCGCGGAAGCCGGCGGTTCGGGCTCGGTGGACGGCACAGCAGTCGCTCCTTCCAGGCAGTGGCGAAAGTGCAGACTGCGGAAGGCGGCGGAATTCATCGACCAGCGCCGAGCACCCCGCACGACCGGCCGTGTCATGGTTGGATACCGGAGCCGCGGTGGCTTCCTGCGGAAACAACGCTGACGGAAGTGAGTTGCGGTGCGAGTGCTCGGGCTGGCTCGATCGACGGCGGTTGTCCTGGCGCTGACGGCGCTTGCCGTCACCGGTTGTGGGTCCTCCGGGCCGTCCAAGACCAGCTACGTCGCCAAGGCGAACGCCATCTGCGCGACCTACAACGCCAAGGTGACGGCGCTGCCGCAGCTGCCGGAGGGCTCGTCTGTGCAGGCGACCGCGAAGTATCTCGCCGCGAGTGCTGCCATTGCCGGTGAGGAGACCGACAAGCTCAAGGCCCTGACGATGCCCAAGGGCGAGAAGGCCACCCTGACCAGCCTGTACAGCCGGCAGGCGGCTCAGGTCAGTCAGGTCCAGTCCGCGGTCAAGCAGCTCAGCACCGGAGACATCGCGGGCGCTCAGGCCACCGTGAACCGGCTCGAAGGCAGCGGGCCCGGCCTCGACAAGGACTTCACCGCCTACGGGCTGAACGCCTGCGGCGCGCAGGGCCAAGCCGCGTCCGGCTCGACCAAGTAGTCAGTCGACCGGTGCCACCGGTTACCGTGGGGCGATGACGCAGACGACGACCGACGAGGCTGCGCGCGTGGCCGGGCTGCTCGATGCCCAGGCCAAGGCGGTCGCGCTGTTCGCAGCCGTCGAGGACGCCGGCATCATCGCCGCTGGTGTCAGCGAAACCGCTGCGAGCAACGGCATCCGCGACCTCGCCGCCGACCTGTTCGGGGTGAGCCGGTTCTGGCACAAGCGCATCGTGCGGGCAGGCATCAACACCCTGCACCCGTACAAGGAAAACCCTCCCGAGCGGCTGATCGAGCCCGACGACATCGTCTTCGCCGACTTCGGCCCGATCTTCGAGCAGTGGGAGGCCGACTTCGGGCGCACCTTCGTGCTGGGCGACGACCCGGTCAAGCGCCGGCTGCGCGACGACCTGCCGGAGCTCTTCGGCGCCGGCCGACGCTACTTCGAGGACCACCCCGACATCACCGGCGAGCAGCTGTTCGCGCACGTGGTCGACCTCACCGAGGCGGCCGGCTGGACCTTCGGCGGCACGATCGCCGGCCACCTGGTCGGCGAGTTCCCGCATGAGAAGATCGCCGGCGACGACATCGAGTCCTACATCGCGCCCGGCTGCGACAAGCCGATGCGGCGGGTCGACCGCAGCGGACGCACCTGCCACTGGATCCTCGAGATCCACGCCGTCGAACGCGGCCGCCGCTTCGGCGGCTTCTACGAGGAGCTGCTCGACCTCGGGTTCTGACCCGGCTTCGCGGTCGAATCCCTGCGGCGGAGTGAAACGCGCCTATCGTGGCCTCAGCGCTGCCCGCAACGACGCGGGAGCCGCCATCTCGGGAAGGTGGGGCATGTCCACGAACGCGGTGGATCAGGTCAACGTCGACCGGCTGAACGAGGTCACCGCCAACGTCTGCCGAGTCCTCGCCCTCGACGAGAGCACCGCTGCAGCCTTCGTCACCCTCCTCTACCGTCGCCTCGCCCCCGTCGACCTCAACCGCCGTGACCCCCAGCGGCTGACGGCAGCCGCCTGCTCCCTGCTCGGCCTCGCCGCCGTTCGGGGCCCCGGCGAGCCGTTGGTACGGGTGCTGAGCAGCGACGAACAGACCGTCATCGAGATCGTCACCGACGACATGCCGTTCCTCGTCGACAGCATCGTCATGGCGCTGCACCAGCATGGTGCCGACATCGAGCTGATGCTGCACCCGGTGCTGTCCGTTCGCCGCGATCCCGACGGTCGGCTGACGGAGGTGCTGGCCAGGGCCACTGCCGATGACGGGACCAGCACCGAGGCGGTGATGCGGATCGAGCTCGCCGCCCACAGCGCCCCCGCCGCCGACGTCGTGCAGGAGGCGATTCTGCTTGCGCTGCAACAAGTCCGGTCCGTCGTTCATGACTGGCCTGCCATGCGCGAACGCATCCTGGATGCCGCCGATGACCTGGCTCGGTGGGGGGGTGCTGACCGGCTCGAGTCGGCGGCCTTCCTGCGCTGGCTGGACGACAACCACCTGACGTTCGTCGCGATGCGCGACGTGGTGCGGCAGGACAACGGCGACGTCGCGGAGGTCGAAGGATCGGCGTTCGGCCTGGCCGGCCTGTTCGAGCGACCCATGGTCGGGGGGAGGGAGAACGACCTGCGACTGGGCACCTCCGTCATCCACTCCCCCGTCCACCGGCCGGACCGGCTCGGCTTCGCCGGAATCCGCCGCTTCGACGACAGCGGGACCTATGTGGGCGAGCGCCAGCTGCTCGGGCTGCCCACGGCTTCGGCCGAGGCGATGTCCCCGCGCGACATCCCGGTGCTACGCCGCAAAGTGGCTGATGTTCTTGCCGCTGCGGCATTCCCGGTCAACAGTCACGACGCCAAGCAGCTGCTCGAGATCCTCGAGGCCCACCCGCGGGACGAGATGCTGCGGCTGACCACCACTGAGCTCTACGACACCGCCATGCAGGTGATGGCGCTCGTCGAACGGCCACAGGTGGGGGTCGTCCTGCGCCGCGCTCCGACCGGGCGCTACGTCTCCTGCCTGGTCTATGTCCCGGCCGACCGCTACTCTCCCGACGTCGCCGACCGGGTCGAGACCATGCTGCGCGAGGCGCTCGGCGGCAGCGACACCGAGACCACGGTGCTGCTCAACGACTCGCCCCTCGCCCGGCTGCACGTCATCGTCACCGTCGACCCGAGCAGCCCGCGCGAGATCGACGCGGAGGCACTGCGGGTGGTGCTCGCCGCTACGGCGCGCTCGTGGCAGGACGAGCTGCGGGACGCCCTGATCAACGACCTGGGCGCCGATCGCGGCGAGCTGGTCTGGCGACGCTACGCGCCAGCGCTTCCCGCCGACTACGACGTGCAGTTCACCCCCGAGGTCGCTGCCGGGCACGTGGCCCTGCTCGACTCCCTGTCCACGACGGACGACCTGGTGCTGCGGCTGCGGGTCACGGCCGAGGGTCGGACCCGGCTCACGGTTTTCCGCACCGGCTCACCGCTTCGACTGTCCGATGTGCTGCCGGTGCTGGAGAACTGCGGCAGCAAGGTGCTCGACGAGCGGCCGTACGAGATCAGCGTGGCCGGCGAGCAGCCACGATGGGTCTACGACCTCGGGCTGTCCTACGACGCAGGCGCAGCGCAGCTGGACGAAGTTGGCCAGCGCTTCGCCGATGCTTTCACCGCCGTGTGGCGGGGCGAGGCCGAGAACGACCCGCTCAACCGGTTGGTGCTCATCGCGGGGATGCCGTGGCGCGAGATCACCGTCCTGCGCTCTCTCACCCGCTACCTGCGCCAGGCCGGCACCGCGTTCAGCCAGGACTACATGGTCGAGACGCTGCTCCAGCACCCCAAGATGGCCGTACGGCTGCTGCGGCTGTTCCACGCCCGGCTCAACCCGCTCGGCGAGCAGGAGTCGGCAGCCGACGTCGCCACTGAGATCACGGAAGCGCTCGACCGGGTCAGCAGCCTCGACGAGGACCGTATCCTGCGCTCGCTCTTCCTTGTGGTGCAGGCAATCCTGCGCACGAACTACTACCAGCGTGCGGCCGACGGAGCACCCAAGCCCTACCTCTCGGTCAAGCTCGACCCGGCGCGCGTGCCGGGGCTGCCGCTGCCCCGGCCGATGTTCGAGATCTGGGTGCACTCGCCTCGGATGGAGGGCGTTCACCTGCGCGGCGGACAGGTGGCTCGCGGGGGCATCCGGTGGTCGGACCGGCGCGAGGACTTCCGGACCGAGATCCTCGGCCTGCTCAAGGCGCAGACGGTCAAGAACGCCGTGATCGTGCCGGTCGGGGCCAAGGGCGGCTTCGTCGTCAAGCGAGCGCCGGCCGACCGCGAGGGGTTGGCAGCGGAGGTCGTCGACTGCTACCGGTGGCTGATCCGGGGGATGCTCGACCTCACCGACAACCTCGTCCCCGACGCCGACGGTCACCGAACGGTGGTCATGCCGCCACCGGGAGTCGTGCGCCACGACGGCGACGACCCCTACCTCGTCGTGGCCGCCGACAAGGGCACGGCCGCCTTCTCCGACATCGCCAACGGCATCGCGGCGGACTACGCCTACTGGCTCGGCGACGCGTTCGCCTCTGGTGGCTCGGCGGGCTACGACCACAAGGCGATGGGCATCACCGCACGAGGCGCCTGGGTCTCCGTACAACATCACTTTGCCGCGCTGGCAAGGGATCCGCAGACCGAACCGTTCACCGTCGTCGGCATCGGCGACATGAGCGGGGACGTGTTCGGCAACGGCATGCTGCTCTCGCAGCAGATCCGGCTGGTGGCAGCCTTCGACCATCGGCACATCTTCCTCGACCCGTCACCCGACCCGGCGATCTCCTTTGCCGAGCGGGCAAGGCTTTTTGCCCTGCCTCGGTCGAGCTGGGACGACTACGACCGCTCGTTGCTCTCCAGCGGCGGTGGCATCTTCCCCCGTACCGCCAAGACTGTTGCCCTTACCAGGGAGGTACGGGCACTGCTCGGCGTCGACGCCGACTCCGTTGCCCCCGCCGATCTGCTGAAAGCGATCCTCAAGGCGCCCGTCGACCTGCTCTGGAACGGCGGGATCGGCACCTACGTCAAGGCGAGCGGCGAGAGCAACGCCGACGTGGGCGACCGGGCGAACGACGCTCTGCGGGTCGACGCGCACGACGTGCGGGCCCTCATCATCGGTGAGGGCGGCAACCTCGGAGTGACGCAGCGGGGGCGGATCGAGTACGCGCTCGCGGGCGGGCGGATCAACTCGGACGCGATCGACAACTCAGCCGGGGTCGACACCTCCGACCACGAGGTCAACATCAAGGTCGTCATCGACGGCCTGACCGGGGAGGCCGCGCTCGACCCCGCCGGCAGGCTCGCCCTGCTTGCGGCGATGACCGACGACGTCGCCAGGCTGGTGCTCGTCGACAACGCCCGGCAGAACACAGCACTGGCGGTCGCCGCCGGCCAGGCCCCGTCGATGGCGGCCGTTCACCAGCGTTACCTCACCGCCCTCGAGCGGTCAGGCCGGCTGGACCGGGCGCTGGAGGTGCTGCCGACGAGCAAAGCCCTGGACGAGCGGGTCCGCTCAGGGCAGGGGCTCACCCGCCCTGAGCTGGCCGTGCTCCTCGCGTACACCAAGATCGGCTTGTACGACGACGTGCTCGCCTCGTCCGTACCCGATGACGCGGCCGTCTCGCACCACCTGCCCGACTACTTCCCCCCGGTCCTGGTGGAGCGCCTCGGGCCGGCCCTGCAAGGGCACGCGCTGCGCCGCGAGATCATTGCCAGCGCCGTCACCAACCGCTTGGTCAACGCCGCCGGGTCGACCTTCGTGTTCCGGACGCACGAGGAGACCGCAGCCCCGGCCGAGGAGATCGTCCGGGCGTGGCTGGTCGCGACCGAGGCGTTCGGCCTCGACGACCTGCGCGAGCAGATCGACGCGATCCCCGCGTCGGTCGACGAGTCGGTGCAGGTCCGGATGGCGCTCGATGCGCGTCGGCTGGTCGAACGGGTCACCCGTTGGGTCCTGCGGCACGAACGCACACCGCTGGACGTCGGCGCGGTCACCGCTGCACTCACCGACGGCGTCCGGCTGCTGTCCGACCGGCTGCCGTCGCTCGTTCAGGCCGCACCGGCCGAACGGCTGCGCCTGGCGGCCGTGGCACTGGTCAACCAGGGAGTCCCTGCCGGTCTCGCCGCTCGCGTCGCCGCCCTGGACCTGCTCGACGCGGCGCCGGACATCGTCACCGTGGCTCGCACCAGCGGTCGCGAGGTCCCGGAGACCGCGGTCGGCTACTTCGCCGTGGACGCGTTGCTCGACCTCGACTGGCTCTACCGGCGGGTCACCGCGCTGCCCAGGCGGGACCGCTGGCAGAGCCTCGCCCGCGCAGCCGCCAGGGACGACCTCTACGCGGCACACGCGGCGCTGACCTCCCGGGTCCTTGCCGACCTGCCGGGGCTGGGCGCCGATCCGGCGGTTGCCGTGGAGCGGGTGCGGGCGTGGGCCGAGCCCGAGCGCCAGCCGGCGCTGGGCCGGCTGAGCGCGATGCTGACCGAGATCCGGTCCGTGGACCAGGCCGATCTCGCCGTCGTGTCGGTGGGCTTGCGCGAGCTGCGCGCAGCCGTGGGCTGAACGGGTGAGTTGTCCCGAGCACTGGACAGCACAGATTGTCCGGCCCGCGGCCGATGTTCCGGACAAGTTCACCTCGGCCTCAGCGCCGGTCGGCGTGGACTGTGCGGCTTGTGTCCCGATTCGCCTTGTTGCGGTGCGGTTACGTTCTCGTACCGTGTCGTGCTTCACGTTCGCTGTAGGCGAAGCGGCCTGGCATTGTGGAACACCACGGGCGCGGGGGCGTTGTGTGAGAGTGCGAGCTGTAACGCTGAACGAAAGAGCAGGGTGCAGGCCGCAGGGCGTTGACCATGACCCGGTTGACGCTCCGATGACGACGACGGAAGAGATGCCAGTGCCGACGACGACGCTCGAACCGACCGCACTGTCCGCTGCCGACCGCTGTGACCGTTGCGGCGCCCAGGCCTACGTGCAAGCTGCCCTTCCCGGTGGCTCGACCCTTCTGTTCTGCAAGCACCACGGCCGGCTCTACGCTGACGCGATGAAGGCCAAGGGCTTCGACCTGCGCGGCTCGCTCGACTTCGCCGATGTCGAGGCCTCGGTGGCCACGACCCCCTCCGCCGACGACTGACCCCGCTCAACCGCTCGTACGGGCGCCCTCCGCTGATGCGGGTGGGCGCCCGTTCGCGTTCCCGGCGTAGCCTTGCCAGCGTGGACTTCCTCAGCGGACACACGCCCGACTACGACCTCACCTACGACGACGTGTTCATGGTCCCCCGGCATTCGCGGGTGTCCTCCCGGCTCGACGTCGACCTGTCCACCAGGGACGGCAGCGGTACGACGATCCCGCTGGTGGCCTCCAACATGACGGCGGTCTCCGGGCGTCGGATGGCCGAGACCATCGCCCGCCGAGGCGGCCTCGCGGTGATCCCGCAGGACATCCCGGCCAAGGTCGTCGCCGACGTCATGGCGTGGGTCAAGAGCCGTGACCGGGTCCACGACACCCCGATCCGGATGGACCCGTACGACACCGTCGGCAACGCGCTGAACCTGCTGCCCAAGCGGGCCCACGGCGCGATCGTCGTCGTCGAGGACGAGCGGCCGGTCGGCATCGTCACCGAGGCCGACTGCACCGGCGTCGACCGGTTCACCCAGCTGCGCGACGTCATGTCGGCGAAGCCGTTCACCCTGGCCGCCGGGCTCGACCCGCGCGAGTCGTTCGCCCGGCTCACCGCGTCAGGGCACCGGGTCGCACCGGTCGTCGACGTGGACGGTCTGCTGGTCGGCATCATCACCCGCACCGGCGCCCTGCGCGCCGACCTCTACACCCCGGCCCTCGACGGCGACGGCCGGCTGCGGGTCGCAGCAGCCGTCGGCATCAACGGCGACGTCGCGGCCAAGGCCTCGGCCCTGGTCGAGGCGGGTGCGGACGTGCTCGTGCTCGACACCGCCCACGGCCACCAGGACAAGATGCTCGAGGCGCTGCGAGCCGTGGCCGCGCTCAGCCCCGGCGTACCCATCGTCGCGGGCAACGTCGTCTCCGCCGAAGGCGTACGGGACCTGGTCGGCGCCGGCGCCAACATCGTCAAGGTGGGCGTCGGGCCGGGCGCCATGTGCACCACCCGGATGATGACCGGGGTTGGCCGGCCGCAGTTCTCCGCCGTGCTCGAGTGCTCGGCGGCCGCCCGCGAGCTCGGCGCTCACGTCTGGGCCGACGGCGGCGTACGCCACCCCCGCGACGTGGCGCTGGCGCTGGCAGCAGGCGCGTCCAACGTGATGATCGGGTCGTGGTTCGCTGGCACGCACGAGTCCCCCGGCGACGTCCACCGCGATGCCGACGGCCGGCTGTTCAAGGAGAGCTTCGGCATGGCCTCCGCTCGAGCCGTCCGTCAGCGCACGCGGGAGGAGTCGGCGTTCGACCGGGCCCGCAAGGCGCTGTTCGAGGAGGGCATCTCCACCTCGCGGATGTACCTCGACCCGCTGCGACCGGGCGTCGAGGACCTGATCGACGCCATCATCGCCGGCCTGCGCAGCTGTGCGACCTACGCCGGCGCCGGCTCACTGGCCGAGCTGGCCGACCGGGCCGTGGTCGGCGTACAAAGCGCAGCCGGCTACGCCGAGGGTCGGCCACTGCACACGAGCTGGTAGCCGTCGGTCTCCATACAAAAGCGCGGAGTGTTGGCGCTCAAGCGACGATTTCCGTACACCTGAGCGCCAACACTCCGCGCCTGGTCGTGCAAGGCCCACCCGGAGGGTCAGCCAGCGGCGGATGCCTCGAGCTCAGCCACCAGGTCGGCGTCCATCTCCTGCTGCTCGGTCTGCTTCGGCCGGCTCATGCTGGCCACGGCCACGATCCCCAGCATCATCAGCACGGCTGCGCCGAGGAAGGCCCGGTCCGCAGCATGGACGAACACGTTGGCCTGCGAGATCGCATCAGCACCCGCGTGCTTGGCTGCGTTGCGGGAGGCGGTGCCGAAGATCGTGACGAGTACGGACAGTCCGAGCGCACCGCCGACCTGCTGCATCACGTTGACCAGTCCGGACGCCGCACCGGAGTCCTTGGGGTCGACCCCGCCCAGCGCCGCCATCGTCAGCGGGACGAACGCCAGCCCGTTGCCGGTGCCGAACAGCACCAGCGCCGCGAGGATCAGCAGGTAGCCGCTGTCGGCGCTGAGCTGGGTGAGCAGAAGCACACCCACGGTCGAGGTGCTGATGCCACCGATCATCAGAGTCCTGCCGCTGACGATCGACATCAGCTTGCGGGCGCTGAGCTGCGAAGCCATGAACAACGCGACCGTCAGCGGCAGGAAGGCCAGTCCGCTGACCAGCGCGCTGTAGCCGAGGACGTTCTGCTCGAACTGGGTGAGGAAGAAGAACATGCCGAACATGCCACCCACCAGCGCCAGCCGGGCCAGGTAGGACAGCGACCGGTCCCTGCTCTTGAACAACCGCAGCGGGGTGATCGGCACCTCCGCCCTGGTCTCGAGGAGGACGAACGCCGTGAGCAGTACGAGGCCGGCGGTGAACGCTGCGACGGTCACCGGGTCACTCCACCCGTCGGAGGCCGCCCGGACGAAGCCGTAGACCAGCGAGGCCATGCCGAACGTCGAGGTAAGAGCGCCGGGGATGTCGATCTTGCCCGGACGTCGGTCGGTCTCCGGCAGGTCGCGCCGGGCGAGGATCACCAGCGCCAGGCCGATCGGGACGTTGACGAAGAAGACCCAGCGCCAGGAGGTCCACTGCACGAGCATGCCACCGGCGATCAGCCCGACGGCCGCGCCGCCGACCGAGACCGCGGTGTAGAGCGCGATGGCGCGGGTGCGCTCGGCGCCCTCGCGGAACATCGCCATCAGCAGGGCAAGGGCCGAGGGTGAGGCGAACGCAGCACCGGCGCCCTGCAAGGCCCTGGCGGCGAGGAGCATCCCGCTCGTCGTGGTGAAGCCTCCGGCAAGCGAGCTCAGGGTGAACAGCGCGATGCCGCCGATGAAGACTCGCCGGCGGCCGAAGATGTCACCGCTGCGAGCGCCCAGCAGCAGGAGTCCGCCGAAGGTGAGCGAGTAGGCGTTGAGCACCCAGGACAGGTCGGTGCGGCTGAACGACAGCGCGGTCTGGATCTTCGGCAGCGCGATGTTCACGATCGTCGCGTCCAGAACGACCATCAGCTGGGCGGTGAGGATGACGACGAGGGCGGTGGTACGGCGCCTGGACTCGCGATCAGCGGCCGCGGACGGCGCAGGCATAGTGGTGGTTGCCATTTCAGGCCTCCCGGAGGGATGATGGTGAAGCTGGTAAGTGGAGGGTGCCTCCGGTAACTATACGGAGGCTACCTCCGGTTAGCAAATGAATTTCGGAATCCATTCCGGGAGGAGCACGAAATGAGTACGGCGACGACGCCGGGCTCTGCGTCCGCGCAGACCGCTGCGGATCCCGCGGCCAAGGCCATGCGCGCAGACGCACAACGCAATCGCGACGCGCTGCTCGAAGCGGCCACTGCCGCCTTCACCGAGCACGGCACGGAGGCCTCGCTCGAGGACGTGGCCAAGCGAGCCGGAGTCGGCATCGGCACGCTCTACCGGCATTTCCCCACCCGCGACGCCCTGGTCGAGGCCGCCTACCGGCGCGGCGTGGAGGGTCTGTGCGACCAGGCCGACCTGCTCGCCGCCAGCCACCCGCCGGTCGAGGCGCTCGAGCTGTGGATGTCAGCCTTCGTCGGCTACGTCGCCACCAAGCGCGGGCTGGCGACCAGCCTCAAGCTGGCGTCGGACAAGAACGCCGATCTGTTCGCCTACGTCCACGGCCGCATCCGCGGTGCCCTCGGCGGTCTGCTCGCCGCTGCTGAGCAGGCAGGCGAGATCCGCTCCGACGTCAGCCCGCACGACCTGCTGCGTGCCCTCGGCGGCCTGTGCATGGTCAGCGACCAGCCGGACTGGCAGGACCAGGCACGCCGGCTGATCTCGTTGCTGATGGACGGCCTGCGTTACGGCGCTCCCGGCCACGTCTGAGCGTCGACGGCGGTCAGGCCGGGACGACCTGGCCGTTGACCACCTTGACCGGCGCTGCCGCCAGCGCGTGCGGCGCCGGCCCGTTGATCACGGCCCCGGTGAACGCGTTGTACTTGCTGCCGTGGCACGGACAGTCGAGCTCCTTGCCGTTCGGCGCCACGGTGCAGCCCATGTGGGTGCAGATCGCGCTGAACCCTTTGATGTCCCCGGTCGTGGGCTGCGACAGGATGATCGGCTTGCCGTTGGCATCCTTGGCCGAGATGGAACCACCGACCGGGATCGAGGAGACCTCGGCCAGCGAGTCGGACCCACCGGCTGCCGTCGTCGGGCTGGTGGCGCCGGCGTTGCTGCTCTTGGAGCTGCAGGCCGCGAGCGCCGCGGCGCCGAGCACCCCCGCGGCACCCACCAGGACCGACCGGCGGCTCGCGCAGTGCTCAGGCAGACAGGCACCGTGCTGCGCAACCCGGTCGTCGATGGCGGACGGTGCGGCGGGCGGTGAATCCACGGTGGAACCTCCTGAGCGTACGGGCGGAAACGGCGGCTGGCGCTGCCCCAACAACGCGTGAAGGCGGCCAACGGTTCAATGCCGGGGTCTCGGCTCCGGCGGGTCGTGCTCCTCGACTTCCTTGAAGCCTTCGCGATACTCCGCCAGATTTCCGGCGAAGACCTCCGGCGACAGCCGCTCGACGGCCGGCCAACCCGAGTCGTACTCCCGTTGGGCGAGCTCGTGCGCACCGCCGCCACGTAGTCCGAACAGCCGTTTGGCCAGCAGCAGGTAGGCAGCGACGGCGAGATTGATGACGAGAGTGCCGACCTTGAGCACGGAGAACTTCTCCGACAGCTCATAGATCTCGATCGGCAGCAGCAAGATGGTGGCAAGGAACGTGAGGTACTCCGCCCACCGTTTGCCGTACCAAAGACCGACGGCCTCCACGCCTTCCAGGATCGCGTAGAACACCACCGCCGCCGCACCTTCGTAGAGGTGTGCGGTGCTGATGTTGGTCAGCTTGCGGATCTCGCCCAGCAGGCCGTGCGTCGGCTGGTCGGCCGTGCCCGTTCCGGGTTGGAAGACGTTGATCAGCCGGGTGACGTCGGACTGGTAGCGGGCCCGGTTGACGGCCAGCAGCACCAAGGCGAGGCCACCGATGATGAACAGCACGAAGTGCAGCGCGCGGTCGATCGCGATCAGCCTCAGGACGTAGCGGTCGCGCAACGGGCGCCCGCGCAGCGGCAGCTCGATCTCGTCCCGGCCGGGCAGGTCCTCGCGCTCGGGCGGGTCCGGCGGAGCCACGGGCAGCCAGGCGTCGCAGCGCAGGCACCGGTGCCAGCGGATGCCGTCCATCTCACGGGCGACGTGCGGGTCCGGCGGGGTCAGGTGCGCGGAGCGCGTGCCCACGAGTGCGTGCCCGTGCTGGGCGCAGCCGATCAGCTCCCAGACGAAGCCGGGGCGGCGCTTGCGCGCCGGGCGAGTGCCGGGCAGCGGCTGAGGTTGGTCGGTCACAGTCACCGCGCGACCGTACCGCCTGGTGCTGACTCGCGAGTGATCGCGACCTGTGCGACACTCGTGCCATTCGCCAAAGGGGGGTTCTGGTGGCAGTGGTCGGGGGTGGCTTCGTGTTGATCTTTCTGCTGCTTTTCGGGCTGGTAGTGCTCGGCACGATCTTCTGGATCTGGAGTCTGATCGACGTCCTGCGCAGGCCGGACCAGGAGTACGCCGTGGCGGGCCAGAACAAGATCCTCTGGCTTCTTGTGGTGCTGCTCGGTCACCTCATCGGCTCGCTGCTGTACGTGTTCATCGCCCGACCTCAGCTGGAGCGGGTGGCTTCGTACCGCTACTGAGTCGCTCCGCGGCCGCCGTGATGTTGCGGCGCATCCCGCCGAACACCACGCCGTGGAACGGCGCGACCGACCACCAGTAGACGTGCCCGAGCAGCCCGCGCGGGTGGAAGATCGCCCGCTGGTGATAGGTCATCGGGCCGGCGTTGTCGCCGTCTTCGATGACGAGCTCCAACCAGGCAAGCCCTGGTACGCGCATCTCGGCGCGCAGCCGGAGCAGCCGACCGCGCTCGATCTCCTCCACCCGCCAGAAGTCGAGCGACTCCCCCACGAACAGCCGGCGGGGGTCGCGCCGTCCACGTCGCAGGCCCACCCCCCCTGCGAAGCGATCCATCCAGCCACGGACCGACCACGCCAAAGGCCAGGAGTACCAACCATTCTCGCCGCCGATGGACTCGATGACGGTCCACAGCTCATCCCGCGTTGCCCGTACGGGCCCCTGCCGGTCGTCGACGTAGAGGGAGCCACCGGCCCAGTCCGGGTCGCTCGGCAACGGGTCCGACGGAGCATCCGGCCAGGCAGCGGATGACCACCGGGTTGTCACGTTGGCGTCGCGGACCCGTTGCAGCGCAAGGCGAACAGCCTGGTCGAAGGGCAACAGACCGCCGGGTGGATCCTCGATGTAGTCGGCGATGTCGCGGTCCTGCGCGACGACCTCGTTGCGCAGCGACTCGACCAGGGGGCGCGCGATGGCGTTGGGTACGGGCGTCACGAGGCCGACCCAGTGACTCGACAGCCACGGCGTCAGCACCGGCACCGGCACGATGACCCGCTTGGACAACCCGGAGACCTCGGCGTAGCGGCGCATCATCTCGGCGTAGGTCAGGACGTCCGGTCCGCCGATGTCGAAGGACCGGTTGACGTCATCCGGCAGGTCGAGACTGCCGACCAGGTAACGGATGACGTCGCGAATGGCGATCGGCTGCACCCGGTTGGACACCCAGCGCGGCGTGATCATCGCCGGCAGCCGCTCGGTGAGGTAGCGCAGCATCTCGAACGACGCGGAACCCGAGCCGATGATGATGGCCGCGCGCAGCTCGGCAGTGGGAACCCCGGAGCCCAGCAGGATCTCGCCGACCTCGGCCCGCGAGTCCAGGTGCGCGGACAGCTGCACGTCGGGCGGGATCAGACCGCCGAGGTAGATCAGCCGTCCGGCGCCGCCGGCCCTGGCTGCGTCGGCGAAGGTCCTGGCGGCAGTGCGGTCTCGCGCGGCAAAGTTCTTACCCGTACCCAGCGAGTGCACGAGGAAGTACGCCGCATCGACGCTGTCGAAGGCTTTGCGCATGGCCGCCGGGTCGGTGACGTCGCCCTCGACCACGTCGACCCGGTCCCGCCACGGCACGTCGCGCAAGCGCGAGGCGTGCCGGGTAAGGCACACCACCTCATGGCCGGCGTCGAGCAGCTCCGGCGCCAGCCGTCCGCCGATGTAGCCGGTCGCCCCGGTCAGCAGCACTCGCATGTACCCACTGTGGCTCGAAAAGCGCCGGCCCGCACCCCGGGCCTCAGCACTCCTGCGGCTTCAGTGCAGCAGCAGCCGACCCAGGCGGCGCTGCGCCACCCACAGCGTGACCACCCCGAGCGCCAGCAGGTAGACGACTGCCCCGGCTTGCGCCCAGCCGACCTGGCCGAGGGTGAGGCCCCGCAGCAGGTTGGTTGCCTGGTAAAGCGGGAGCAGCCGGACGAGGTCGGCCAGCCAGGTCGGGTAGACCGACAGCGGGTAGAACGTCGCGGAGAACAGGAACATCGGCAGCATCACCAGCTGCACGTACTGCGTGTGGTGCATCTCCTTCATGATGGTCGACACCGACAGGCCTGCCGCCGCGAACGAGCCCGCGATCAGGGCTACGGACGGCAGTGCCAGCAGCGCCCACCAGCTGTGCACCATGCCGAGGAGCAGGATCACGCCGAGGAACGACCAGCCAGCAATCACGCCACGCAGGGTCGCCGCAGCCGTCTCTCCCACCGCGATGTCAGCGGGCGTCATGGGCGTTGTCACCAAGGAGTCGAAGAACTTCTCCTGCTGCAGCCGGAACCAGATGCCCCAGATCGTCTCGTTGGACGCAGTGTTCATGGCGGACGTCGCGAGAAGTGCTGGTGCTACGAAGGATGCGTAGCTGTATCCACTGGCGATCGTCTGTCCCTCTGGCCCGATCAGCGTTCCGATGCCAACGCCGATCGACATGAGGTAGAGGAACGGCTCGAACAGCCCGTTGACCAGGGTGGCCCACGGCCGGCCGCTGCGGACCACCCACCAGTGCCGTACGACGATCTGTCGGGCCGGCTCGAGGGCGAGCGTGTCAGCCATAGAGCCGCCTCCGGTAGGCGCGGGCGGACCAGACCAGACCGCCGACAGCGAAGGCGAGCAGGTAGACGACATGCGCTGCCGTACGAGGCCAGGTCGCGGTGCCGAGGGACAGCGTGCGACACAGGTCGACCCCGTGCCACAGCGGGGTCGCGTACGCGAGCGCCCGCAGCAGCGGTGGCAGCTGGGTGATCGGGAAGAACGTGCCGGAGAACAGGTAGAGCGGCATCACGACCCACTTGAAGGCGCCGAAGACCGCGCGCGGGTTGGCCACCTTTGCCGCCCACCCCATGGTCGGGGTGGCGAAGGCGAGGCCGGTCAGGGTGGCGGCCGGGATGGTGAGCACGACCTTCCAGGACTCGGCCGCTCCGAGCAGGGTCATGACGACGACGAACGTGACGGCACCGAAGGCCAGCTTGAACGCCATGTAGAGGCAGTGGCCGAGCATGATGTCGGTCGAGTCCAGTGGCGTGGTGACGGCGACGCTGTAGCTGCCGCCGCTGCGCACTGCTCGGCTCACCGGGAAGGCGGACTCGATGATGCCGTTCTGCATGGCCGCGGCAGCAAGCATTCCCGGTGCGAAGAACTCGAGGTAGGTTGCGCCGCCCAGCCCTGGCGGATGAGTCGTCACGACCTTGCTGAGACCGACGCCGATGGCCAGCAGGAACAGCAGCGGGTTGACGATGCTGACCACGACGGTGCCGCGCCAAGTACGCCGGTAACGCTGCAGGTGGTACGCGAACTCGTGCAGCGCGAGCCTGTTGGTCCGCACCGCAGGCGGCTCGTCCAGCGTCATCGTGGCGGTCGCCATCAGTCGACCAGCGTTCGGCCGGTCAGGGAGAGGAAGACGTCCTCAAGGCTGGACCGCCGCACCAGCGAGGAGACCGGCCGGATGCCCATCCGGTGCACGGCCACCAGGGCGGCTTCACCATCGTCGGTCGAGCACAGCAGCCCGCGGCGCAGGACCTCGATCCGGTCGGTGATCCCGGCGTCGCGGATCTTCTCGGCAGTGACGGCCTCGGTGCCGAACTCGAGCCGCAGCTCCAACACCTCGCGCAGGGCGTGCCGCTCGATCAGCTCGAGCGGTGAGCCGCCCGCCACGATGCGCCCACCGTCCATCACCACGAGGCGGTCGCACAGCTGCTCGGCCTCGTCCATGTAGTGCGTGGTCAGGATGAGCGTGACGCCCTGCTCCTTGAGCTCGAACAGCCTGTCCCACAAGACATGTCGGGCCTGGGGGTCGAGGCCGGTCGTCGGTTCGTCGAGCAGCAGGATCTTCGGGTCGTTGATCAATGACCGGGCGATGGTGAGTCGGCGCCGCATGCCGCCGGACAGCGACTCCACCCGCTCGTCGGCCTTCTCCGACAGCTGAGCGAACTCCAGCAGCTCGCTCGCCCTCGAGGCCGTGAGTGCCTTGGGCAGGCCGAAGTAGCGACCGTAGATGAGGAGGTTCTCCCGTACGGTCAGCTCGTTGTCGAGGGCGTCGTCCTGGGACACCACGCCGAGCCGGGCCCGGATCGCACGGCCGTCGGCAGCCGGGTCCATGCCGAGCACCCGCAACGTGCCGCCGGTGACCGGCGAGACGCAGCCCACCATGCGCATCGTGGAGGACTTGCCGGCGCCATTGGGGCCGAGGAAGCCGAAGACCTCGCCCTTGCGCAGGGTGAAGTCGATGCCATCCACCGCGGTGAAGCCGGGCGCGAGGCGATCCTTGCCGGGGTAGCGCTTGGTGAGGCCTACCGCCTCGACGAGTACCTGGGTCACCTCGCCGAGGCTAGGGGGATCCGGCAGTCTGCTGCAAATCAGTAACTACTTGCTGCAAGAACATGTTCGGGTACTGCAAAATCTGCCGCCGAGCGGATCACTGACAAAGTGATCCGCTCGGCGTCCGGGCTTCGTCGCGTTGAGTGCCTTACGCGCGGGCCACGCCGATCGGGCAGCTCACGCCGGTGCCGTGTGCCGGGCAGTAGCCGTTCGGCACCTTGTGCAGGTACTGCTGGTGGTAGTCCTCGGCGAACCAGAACGTGCCCACCGGGGCGATCTCCGTCGTGATCTCGCCGTAGCCGGCAGCCGTGAGGTTCGGCTGGAACATCTTCAGGGACGCCTCGGCCTCATCACGCTGAGCCTCGGTGGTCCAGTAGATGGCCGAGCGGTACTGCGTCCCGACGTCGTTGCCCTGCCGCATGCCCTGGCTCGGGTCGTGACCCTCCCAGAACGCCTTCAGCAGCTGGCCGTACGAGATCTGCGCCGGGTCGTAGACGACCTGGACCGCCTCGGTGTGCCCGGTGCGCGCCGAGCAGACCTCCTCGTAGGTGGGGTTGGGGGTGTAACCGCCGGCGTAGCCAACCGCGGTGCTGTAGACGCCCGGCAGCTGCCAGAACGTCTTCTCGGCACCCCAGAAACAGCCCAGGCCGAAGTAGGCGACCTCGAGGCCGTCGGGGTAGGGCGGCTGCAGCCGGGTGCCGAGAACGGCGTGAGTGTCCCCGACGGCAAACAGGCGCTCGGACCGGCCGGGCAGAGCCTCGACCTGGTCGATCATGGTGGTCTTTCCTCGACCGAACAGCATGGTTCGCCTCCGTACTTTCAGGGGTTGTGCCTCATCTAACCGTGCTTGACCGGACGGGATTCCTGCACATTCTTACGAGGAGATGACGTGCCCGGCCAGCGCGATCCTGGCGTTGCCGCGAGCCTCGGCCAACCGGGTGCGGGCACCCTCGACACTGATGCCGGCGACGGCTGCCACCACCGCAACCTTGGCCTCGCCTCCCGCCGCCGCAAGGGCCGACTCTGCCTGGTCGTACGGGAGTCCGGTCGCCTGCGCGACGTTGCGCACCGCCCGCTGACGCAGCTTCTCGTTGTCGACCCGGACGTCGATCATGAGATTGCCGTAGGTGTGGCCCTGGCGCACCATGACCAGCGTCGACAAGGTGTTCAGCACCAGCTTCTGCGCGGTGCCCGCCTTGAGCCTGGTCGACCCGGCGACGATTTCGGCCCCGGTGGGCACCTCGATCGCGACGTCGGCCAGCTCTGCCAGCGGTGAGCCGAGAGTGTTGACCACAACCACCAGCAGTGCCCCCGCCTCGCGCGCAGCAGTCGCCGCCCCCAGCGCGTACGGCGTTCGCCCGCTGGCGCTGACCACGATCACGGCGTCCGCCCCGACCGGGCGCAGTGCCTCCAGATTCGCTGCTCCAGCGGCCTCGTCGTCCTCGTCGCCCTCTCGGGCGTCCGCCATCGCTTGAGCACCTCCAGCCAGAACGGCCACGACCTGCCCCGGCGGTGTGCCGTACGTCGGCTCGCACTCCACCGAGTCCACCACCGCGAGGCGTCCGCCGGTGCCGGCCCCGATCGAGAGCATCCGACCGCCGCTGGCAAGCCGGCCGGCGATCGCGTCCACTGCGGTGGCTATCGAGGGGGCCGACCGTCGTACGGCTGTGGCCACCGTCGCGTCCTCGTCGTTCATCATCAGCACCAGCTCCAGCGAGCCGTGCTCGTCGAGGTCGCCCAGCTCCGGCCGTACGACCTCGGTCGAGAGTCCGCTCAGGTCATCCATGGCAGGTCTCCGTACCTCGCAGGTTCCTGGTTGGCCTCAGCGTATCGCAAGTGGTCTGGACCAATTTGGCATCAAGCCTGGACATCAGGATTGGTCTAGTCCACAATGAAAGAGTCCCACCGTCGGCCGATCAGGAGCGTGTGTGCCCATCATCTCCGCACCTCGCATGCTGGTCGAGGGGCAGTTGTCAGGACCGGCGAGCGTTGTTGTCGAAGGTGACGGCATCGTCGACGTCGTTGAGGGACGACCCACAACGGACCACCTCGGTCTGGACGAGGGTTTCCTCACTCCCGGTCTGATCGACCTGCAGATCAACGGTTGTTTCGGTGTCGACCTGGTCGACGCCAGCACCGAGGGCTGGCTTGCCGTCGCGTCCGGGCTCCCGGCAACGGGAGTCACTGCTTTCCAGCCCACGTTCATCACCGCACCGGTTGACCGGCTGCTGGTCGGCATCAAGGCGGCCGCCGAGGCCTACCCCACGTTGGCCTCGTCGCCCGGCGCCGCGCGCAGCTTGGGCATCCACCTCGAGGGCCCGTTCCTTTCACCGCTGCAAGCCGGCGTCCACGACGTCAGCTTCATGCACCCCGCCAGCGCCGACGACCTCGACGCGCTACTCGCGCCGGGCGTTGTCGACCTGATCTCGATGGTCACGCTCGCACCGGAGCTGCCAGGCGCGCTCGACGCCATTCGCCGGCTGCGCGAGCACGGAATCGTCGTGTCCATCGGACATTCCGACGCCACCGGCCGCCAGGTCGAGGCCGCGGTCGGTGCTGGCGCAGGGATGGTGACGCACATCTTCAACGCCCAGCGCGGGCTCGGCCACCGCGAGCCGGGAGTCGCCGGTCAGGCGCTCGCCGACCCCGGCCTGACGGTGGGCCTGATCGCCGACCTGCACCACGTCGCACCGCAGATCTGCACGATCGTCATGCACGCGGCGCGCGGTCGGGTGGCCCTGGTCACCGACGCGGTTGCATCGGCAGGGATGCCGCCGGGCTCGTACGAGCTGGGCGGCCAGCAGATCAGCATCTCCCCCGGTGAGGGCTTCGCCCGTCGCCTCGACGGCACCATCGCCGGATCGTCGCTGTCGCTGGACGTCGCCGTACGCAACTTGGTCGGTATCGGCATCGACCCCGCCGACGTGCTCGAAGCGGCAACCCGGGTGCCGGCCGACGTTCTCGGTCGCGGCGACCTGGGCCGCCTCGCCCCCGGCGCTTGCGCCGATCTGGTCTGGTGGAGCGACGACTTCACCCCGCTGCGGGTCTGGATCGGTGGCCGGGTGGCCTACGACGCCGCGACGGTGTCCGCCTGAGCTTCGGACAGACCCATGGGCGCCCTCCTGGGCGCCCACGGGCGTGCCACCCGGCTACTCGCCGGGATAGGTCACGCCGACCTGCCGACGGATCTCGTCCAGCGTCGTCATGATCGACAACGTCTCGCCGAGCGGCAGCAACCCCGACTCGAGCGCACCCGCGCCGATCCGACGAGCGGCGTCGACTGCCTGGTAGCAAAGGCCTTCGTGGCCAGGGATGGGGTTGGCGTCCCACGTCAGGACGTCGCCGCCGCGGGACACAAGCCGGACCGGACCGGGAGTGTAGAAGTCCCCCGCCAGCTCGATCCTTGCCACGCTGCCGGAGATGACAGCCGTGGTGGCTGTGCGCGCGTACAACGTCGTGTCGACGACCGCCTGCGCGCCACCCGACTGCAGGATCGCGGACACCTGACCGTCGACGTTGGTGGTCGTCCTGCGCCCGACCGCAGTCACGGCCGAGGGAGTGCCGAGCACGAACGAGGCGTAGGACACCGGGTAGATGCCGAGGTCGAGCAGCGCGCCGCCGGCCAGCTCGGGCGCGTACAGCCGGCCGGTCGGGTTGAACTCCATGTACTGGCCGTGGTCGGCAATCACGCTGGCCAGCTCGCCCAGCACACCGTCCTCGAGCAGCTGCCGGACGACGTCGGTACGCGGCAGGAACCTGGTCCACATCGCCTCCTGGACGAAAACGCCCTTGGCTCGCGCCGCCGCGATGACCTCGCTGGCCTCGGCCGCGCTCCGGGTGAACGCCTTCTCCACGAGGATGTTCTTGCCTGCCTCGATGGCGAGCAGCGCGTTGGCGTGGTGCTCGGAGTGCGGGGTCGCGATGTAGACGATGTCGACGTCCGGGTCGGCGACGAGCTCCTCGTACGAGCCGTAGGCGCTGTGGATGCCGTACTCCGCAGCGAATTCCGCCGCTTTGTCCTTGCTGCGCGAGCCGACAGCCACCACCTGCTGACCGGTGTGCTTCAGCAGCGACCCGGTGAACAGCCGGGCGATCACGCCGGTGGCCAGGATGCCCCAGCGCAGGCTCGGAGCGTCCTTGGGGTCAGCGGTACGGGGCGCGGGCAGCGATGTCGGAAAGGTCATGGCTCATCCTTACACCGCCGCCAGGGAAATTGAAACGTTGTCCCCGGTGGGCCTGAGTCAGAGCGTGTGCGTCACCTTGGACAACCCACGCGGGGCGTCCGGGTTGAGCCCGCGAGCTATCGCGAGGGCACAGGCCAGCCGCTGGAGCGGGACGATCTCCAGTAACGGGGACAGCTCCTCGGACACACCCGAGGGCAGGACAAATCCCTTGCCGGTACGGGCAACCGCCGCCGGGTCGCCGACGACGAAAAGGTCCGCGCCGAGCTCCTCGAGCCGGGCGATCACCGGGTCCATAGCCTTGCCACCGGGGCCGCCGCCGACAACGGCAATGACCGGCGTGCCGGCCGAGACCATGGCCATCGGGCCGTGCAGCAGGTCGGCGCCGCTGAACGACTGAGCGGCGAGATAGCTGGTCTCCATGAGCTTGAGCGCAGCCTCGGCCACAGTGGCGTAGGAGTAGCCGCGCGCCGTCAGGACGATCCGATCAGCACCGACGTAGCGCTGGGCAGCGGTCACGACCTCGCCTCCGGTGGGATCGCTCACGCAGGCAGCAACCGCACCCGGCACGGCCGCCGCAGCTGACCCGTCGCCGTCGCAGAGCGCGTCCACCAGCAGCCACAGCGCGAACAGCTCGGCGGTGTAGGTCTTGGTAGCGGCAACGGCCCGCTCGGGCCCGGCAAGCACGTCAAGGTGCAGCTGAGCGGCCCCGGCAAGGGCCGAGGACGGGTTGTTCGTCACGGCCAGCGTCAGCGCCCCGCAGGCGCGCGCGGTCATCGTCGACTCGACCAGGTCCGGTGAAGCCCCCGACTGCGACACGGCCACGAACAGCACGTCGCGCAGGTCGGGCCGGGCGCCGTAGGCCGTCATCGACGACGGGGACGCGAGACCGGCGGCCCAACCCAGCCGCACCTCGGCGAGGTACTTGCCGTACAACGCGGCATGGTCACTCGTGCCGCGTGCCGCGAACAGAACGAAGCGCGGTGCCAGCGCCCGGATCACCGCGGCGACGGTGGCGACCTCCGGGCCGGCCGTGGAAAGCAGGCGAGCCAGCACCTCCGGCTGCTCGGCGATCTCGGCCGACATCAGGTCACCGGGGTTCACGCGATCTCCTTGGGCATGGACGGCTCGAGCAACAGCAGGGCACCCCACTCGGGCGGGTGCAGCGGGTCGACGGCACCGGTCAGCTCGACGAACCGCGAGCGCAGCGCAGCGACGTTCCAGACTCCGCCGGCCATCGCCACCGGCAACGGCCCAAGCCGATGGCGTACGGCCGTCACCAGTGCCGCCAGCGACACCGCGGCCTCGTCGAAGATCGCGGCTACAGCGGCGCTGTCCGACGCAGCCAGGGTCGGCACCAGAGCAGCGAGCAGCGATCGGTCAGTCGGCGCCGCGTAGATCGGCCCTTCGATCTCCGACACCTCGCCAAGAGAAAAATGCTTGCACACCAAGGCTTCCAGCTCGGGTAGACGTGGGCCCGTACCGTCGCTCGATCGCAACGCACGACGAATCGCCTCACTGCCGATCCAGTAGCCGCCGCCCTCGTCGCCGAGCAGATAGCCGCGACCGCCGACCCGGCACGCTTCGCCGTCGGCCGACCGCCCATAAGCCGCGGAGCCGGTGCCGGCGATCACCACGATGCCGGGGTCACCGGCGAAGGCACCGAGCAACGCACTCTCGGCGTCGTCGCCCACCGCCACGGCAGCTCCGGTCCGGGCCTTCAGAACCCCTGCGATGCGGGCCGCATCGGCAGGGCTTCGCACCCCGGCCAGACCGAGTCCCGCCTCGGTGGCGCCGGCGGAGATGATCAGGCGGGCCAGTCGATCCAGGGCGTCTGCGTGCAGCAGCACGTTGAGCGGTCCGTCAGTCAGTCGTTCGATCACGTCGTCGCCCCGCAGCACGATGGCCCTGGTGCCGGTACCGCCGGCGTCGACTCCGATGCGCAGGGACTCCGTCATGGCGCGAGCAGCACCCTGGCGGCTGCCTCACCGTTGACCCTGGCCGCGCCGAGGGTCGCGACATAGCCGCGGATCCCGGTTGGCCGCTGGGTCGGCACGCCCATCTCGACGACCACGAGATCGGGTCGGGCAGACGTTAACGCAGCCAGAATGCCTGCGTGCCAGTCGATCCGGTGGAGGTCACGGACGACCACCACGAGCGGGTGCCCATCGGCGGCCGCGAGCAGCGAACCGGCCGACGTGTCGGGCGACTCGACGCAGATCTCTTGTACGTCGGGGTCGATCACGCTCATCGGCGTACCAACACCCCACGGCACCACGCCGACGGCCTCATTGGGCCGACAACCCAACCGCACCACGACGGCACCACGGCCGACAGCAACGTCGCCGTCGACCTGCAACGCCCGCTCGGCAGCCGAGCGGCCGAGTGCTGTGCCAGCAGCCGCGTCATAGGTCACCTCTGCCCGCCGCTTCGCCGACCACTGCCCGAGAGCCCTTACCCGGTAAGCAGAAGCCTCGAGTGCGTCCGCCGAGAGGCGGCCATCGCGGACCGCCCGGACGATCGCCTTGATCAGCACGTCCACGGTCTCGGCGTCACTCGGGCCGCCGCCGGTACAGAGCAGGTCCGCCCCGGCGGCCAACGACAGCACGGCCCCCTCGAGAAACCCGACCGTGCTGGTCAACGCGGCCATGTCGAGGCCGTCGGACACGATGACGCCGGTGAACCCCAGCTGCCCGCGCAGCACACCGGTCAGGATCCGGCGGGAGATGGTCGCGGGCATCGAGTCGTAGGCCGGAACGACCAGGTGAGCTGTCATCACCGCGCGCGCGCCGGCGTCGATGCCGGCCCGGAACGGCGGCAATGCCACCCGGTCGAGCGCAGCAAGGTCGTCGTCGACGACCGGGAGGCCGCGGTGGGAGTCGACATGGGTGTTGCCGTGGCCAGGGAAATGCTTGAGGCAGGCGGCTACACCGGCACTCTGGAGTCCTTCGACGAAAGCCGCGGTGTGCCGCGATACCGACACAGGGTCCGCGCCGAAGGACCGGATGCCGATCACCGGGTTGAGCGGGTCGATGTTGACGTCGACCACAGGGGCCAGATCCAGGTCGATCCCGTACGCGGCCAGCGCCGCACCCATGGCTGCGGCAACCGCCTCGGTCAGCGCCGCGTCGTCCGCCGCACCCAGGGCGCCATTGCCGGGGTACGACGAACCCGACGCCACTTCGGTACGCGTGACGTCGCCGCCTTCCTCGTCGAGGGCGACCACGAAGCCGTCACCTTCGTCGTGCAGCCGCGAGGTCAGCGCCGACAGCTCGGAGGCGTCGCCCACGTTGCGCCCGTACAGCGCCACTCCGCCGAGCCCGCCGGCAATCCGCTCGTGCACCCAGGCCGGAACCTCGTGCCCCTCGAAGCCCGGCAGCAGCAGCGAGGCGACGGTCCGCTCAAGGCTCATCCCTTCACCGCTCCGGCGGTCAGGCCGGACGCGACCCGGTGCTGGATCGCCATGAAGAACACCACCACCGGCAGCGCGATGATCGTGGAGGCCGCCATCAGCTGCGGGTAGGACGTGCCCTGCCGGTTGGTGAAGAACGACAGCCACACCGTAGCGGTGTAGTCCTGGTTGTTCTGCATGATGGTCACGGCGAGCAGGAAGTCGTTCCAGGCAAGGACGAAAGCGAAGATGCCGGTCGCGACGAGACCCGGTGCGATCAGCGGCAGGGTGATCCGGAAGAACGCGGAGATCCGGCTGCAGCCGTCGACCAACGCCGCTTCCTCGAGCTCCACCGGGATATTGATGATGAAGCCGCGCAGGGTCCACACCACGAACGGCAGCACGAAGGTCAGGTAGGCCAGCACCAGACCGGGGATGCGGTTGGTCAGCCCGGCGGTGGCGAGCAGCCGGAACAGCGGGATCACCAGTCCGGCCAGCGGCACCATCTGCACGCCGATGATGGCGATGATGAACAGCGCCCGGCCGCGGAAGTTGAACCGGGCCACCGCCAGTGCTGCCAGGGACGCCACGAGCAGCGACAGCACGACCACGGAGACCACGACCAGCGCGCTGTTGCGCAGGCTGGAGACGAAGAAGTCCTTGTGCACCGCCGCGGAGAAGTTGTCCATCGTGATCGGGTACGGGAGCCACTGCGGCGTCGGCGTCAGCGACTTGTCGCCGGGCTTCAGCGCCGTCGCGACCATCCAGTAGACCGGGAACCCGATCAGCACGATCGCGACGCAGGCGATGAGGTTGAATCCGCGGCGGCGCCGGTTGCGCTTGCGCCTGGCCACCTTGGCACCCGGCCGCTCCGTCGTGGCGGGGGTGCCCGCGCTCAGGACAGTCATTCGGTCGCTCCGACCTTGATCATCTGCCGGATGTACAAAATGCTGATCACCAGCAGGATGGCGACCATCACGATCGAGATGGCGGCGCCGAGCCCGAAGTTGCCCTGCCGGAAGGCGACCGAGTAGGCGTAGATGCCCATCGTCCAGAACGCCTTGTCCGGCACGTTGTCGGTGAGGATGTAGATCTGGTCGAACACGCCGAAGTCCCAGATGATCGACAGGCTGGTCAGGATCACCAGCACCGGTCGCAGCACCGGCAGGGTCACCTTGCGGAAGATCGTCACCGCCCCGGCGCCGTCGACGGTCGCCGCCTCCACCAGCTCCTTGGGCACCTGGGTCAGGGTCGCGTACATCGTGATCACCACGAAGGGCAGCGCGCCCCAGACCACGACCACCCCGACGAGGATCAGGCCGGGCAGGTTGCGGCTCGGCACGAACCAGTCGTAGTGCGCGAACTGGTGGAACCCGATCTTGTTCAACGTGTAGTTGAGGACGCCGAACTGGTAGTCGGTCATCCACTTCCACATCTCGGCCGCCACCACGCGGGGCATGGCCCAGGCTGCGATGAGGGTGAAGGTGAGCAGCAGTCGCGCCCAGCGACTGGTCCGCTCCATCAGCAGAGCCAGGCCGAGGCCGATCACCATCGTCGCGACCACCACCACGGTGGTCCAGACGATGGTCCGGAACAGGACTGTCCAGAAGAACGGGTCGTTGAAGATGAGCTTGTAGTTGGCCAGCCCGTTGCGCGGGGCCGGCCGGCCGCCGACGATCTGGGCGAAGCCGTAGTGCCGGAAGCTGATGTCGACCAGCTTCCACATCGGGTAGGCCAGGACCGCGACCACCACGATGACCGTGGGCAGCAGCAGGAGGTACGGGGCACTGCTGCGGGTCAGCCGGCGGCGGCGTCTGCCGCCGCCGGTCGACCCACCGGAAGGAGCCGATGACCGGCGACCTGCGGGCCGTGGGGCCTGCGTCTCGACGGACATCGGGCTCCTTCTCGGTTACTCGGTGCCTAGGAGGATGCGTTCAACGTGCTGGCGATCGACGTGTCGGCGGACTTGGCTGCGGTAGCCGCGTCCGTACCGTTCGCGATCTTGGAGAACATGCCCTGCAGTACCCCGCTGGACTCCACATTGCTCCAGTTCGGGGCAATCGGCACGAACCAGGTGCGGGTCGCTGCCAGCTTGACCGCGGGGTCAGCCTTGGCGATGGCCACCTGCTTGGTGTTGTTCGGGATCGCGCCGGCCCTGGCGATGATGCCCATCGACACCGTGCCGGTGTAGGCCTTGATCCAGGCCCACGCTGCAGCCTGGTTGGCGCTCTTGGCCGGTACGGCGAGGTCGGAACCACCGACGAACGACGGCATCACGTTGGTCGACGTCGGGTTGGCAGCGCTCGGCATCGCGAAGACGCCCAGCTTGGTCGCCAGCGCGGGGTTGCCGCCCTTGTCCTTGGGACCGGACACGACGCCCTGCTCCCAGCCGTTGCCGTAGATCATCGCGATGTTGCCGGTTGCCATGGCCGCGTCCTGCTTGGCCTCGTCACCGTTCGGGTCCGCCTTGCTGTACTTCTTGACCAGCGTCTGCCACTTGCCCAGCGCAGCGGCCTGCGACTCGTACTGTGCCGCCCACTTGTCGCCGCTCTCGGTGGCGATCTGGAAGTTGGCGTCGGCGTCAGCGGCGTAAGCCGTACCGAAGTACCAGTACTTGCCGGGGACGTAGAACGCCGAGAAGTTCGACGTGGTGCCCAGCTTGGTCTCGAGCTTGTCCAGGTCCGCCGTCAGCTGGGCGTAGGTGGTCGGCGCTGCCGTGATGCCCGCCTGGGCGAACATGTCCTTGCGGTAGATCACGACCCGGGTGCCTGCGTAGTAGGGGACGCACCACAGCTTGCCCTGGTAGGTGCAGGAGGTGGTGAGACCGCTCAGCCAGGTGTCGGAGTTGTCGAACGACGCCTTCTGGGCCGTCGCGTCGGTGAGGGCACCGCCGGCGATCCACTTGGTGGTCTGGCTGTTGCCGAACTCGACCACGTCCGGAGCCTGGCCACCGTTGATCGCCGCCGTCAGCTTGTCCTGGTAGGTGCCCCAGGACTGGTACTGGACGTCAGCGGTGCAACCGGGAACCGCGGTGGCGAACTGAGTGTTCGCCGACTTCACCGCGGCCGGCCAGCCGGTCTGAGCGTCGCTCATCAGCCAGACGGTCAGCTTGCCGTTGGCGCACTTGGCACCGCTGGCCGAGCCGCCGCCGGTGGTGGCTGCGGCACCGCCGGCCGACGTTGCCGCCGCCGGCGCTGACGTTGCCGCTGCTGTTGTCGCTGCTGCGCCGGTGGTGGTCGATCCGGCGCTGGGGGAGCTGGAGCTGCTTCCACACGCGGTTGCGGTCAAGGCGACCGCAATACCGACGGATGCTACGTAACGAGCTTTCACGCCACTCCTCCTCGGGAGTTTCCGGCCGGTCCCGTTTGCGCGTCGCCCGGGTGCCTCGGACCGATTGGTGTAGACCAATTGCGACAGTGGCATAGACCAATGTGGGTGTCAAGGCTCCCATGTACCAGTTACGTTACGTCTCGCCACGCCCGCCGTCCTGGTTAGGCCGGAACCCCTGGACGTGGCACGATGACAGCCCACCGTGATGCAGGAGCCAGGTGCCGTGACCGCTCTTCTTGACGCCCCAAGCCCGGACGACAGCACCGCGGCCTCAGCAGCCAGAGTGCCCAAGTACTACGTGCTCAAGCGGGCGCTGCTGGAGATGACGGAGCAGCTCGCACCGGGGAGTCCCGTACCCCCGGAGCGCACTCTTGCGCTGACGTTCGACACGTCACGAACCACGGTGCGGCAGGCATTGCAGGAGCTCGTCATCGAGGGCCGGCTCACCCGGATCCAGGGCAAGGGCACGTTCGTCGCACAGCCCAAGCTGGCCATGGCGCTGGAGATGACCGGCTTCACCGAGAGCGTCCGGGCGCAGGGTCTGGAGCCAGCGTCCAAGGTGCTCGACATCGGCTACGTGGCCGCCGACGAGGAGCTCGCCGAACGCCTCGCCATCAAGGTCGGGTCCCGGGTGCTGCGGATCGAGCGACTGCGGATGGCCAACGGCGAGCCGATGGCGATCGAGGTCACCCACCTGTCCGCGAAGCGGTTTCCCGGCCTGCGCAAACGGTTCGAGCGCGCCCCGTCCCTCTACTCGGCGCTCCAGGACGAGTACGGGGTCCAGCTCGCCGAGGCGGTCGAGACGATCGAGACCGCACCCTGTCCGCCGCGGGAAGCCGAGCTGCTGGGCACCGACGTCGGCCTGCCCCTGCTGCTGCTGTCCCGGCACAGCCTCGACGAGCACGGCGAGCCGATCGAGTTCGCCAAGTCGATGTACCGCGGAGACCGCTACAAGTTCGTCGCGCGTCTGCAACGTCCGCAGTCCTGACCCGACCTAGTGTGGTCGGATGACATCCGAGCGCAAGCCCCGCCTGCGCCCCATCTCCGCCAACACGATCGCCAACAACGTCTCGGCGGACGAGGGCGTCTCCGAGGCTGAGCTGCTGTCGCGGCTCGAGGCCGCGCTCGCCGCCTTGCCTGCGGAGGAGCGCGCGGCAGCCGTCGTCGCGTTCGGGCTCGGCGAGGGCAGTGCTGGCGTGGCGGTCGAGCTCGACCTCGAGACCCAGGACGCTGAGGCCCTCTCTCGCAGCGCGCTGCAGCTGCTGCGGGCCGCCTTGGCCGACATCGACACCGACACGGCCGGCCCGGATGCCGCCACGTTCGGCGAGATGACGTCGCGACGCCGCCATCGCAACGTGCGTCCCGGTGACCAGCTCGACCGGCACTGACAAACCCTCAGCCGAGCAGCACCCGCACGCCGGTGGTCACCATCACCACCGCCACGAACCCATCGAGCCAGCGCCAGGCTCCCGGCCGGCTCAGCCGGTGCGTCAGCAGCCGTGCGCCGAAGCCCAGACCGGTGAACCACAACACGCTGCCGAGCGCTGCGCCGGCGCCGAACCACCAGGGCTGACCGCCCTGGCGGGTGTGCGCCACCGACCCCAGGAGCACGACCGTGTCGAGGTAGACGCCAGGGTTGAGCCACGTCAGCGCGAGGGTGGCTCCCAGTGCAGCCGTCAGCGGGATCGCCTGCGGTTCGTCAGCTTCCGGCAGCACCGCCGGTCGCAGAGCCCTCCGAGCGGCGAGGGTCCCGTACCCGAGCAGGAACGCCGCACCGACCCAGCGAATCACTCTCAGCAGGTCTGGCCGCCCGTCGAGCGCCACGCCTGCCCCTGCAACGCCCACCGCGATGAGCACCACGTCCGAGGCGGCACAAATGGCGACGACCGGGAGCACGTGCTGGCGTAGCAGGCCGACTCGCAGGACGTAGGCGTTCTGCGCACCGATCACCACGATCAGCGACAGTCCGAACAGCAAGCCCGCAAGGGCGGCACCGGTGGTCGCGGACAGCTGCATGTGACCGACGCTAGTGATCCGTCGCTCGATCCCCCAGCTAAGGATTCTTGGCTGTCATTAGCATGACTTATGGTCACTCCCGATCCTGCCCAGCTCGAGGCGCTCAGCGCTGCCGTCGCCGAGGGCACCTTCGAGGCGGCAGCCAAGGTGCTCCACGTCACGCCGTCCGCGGTCAGCCAGCGCATCAAAGCCCTGGAGACCAGCGTGGGACGCGTACTCCTGATCCGCAGCAAGCCGATCGAGCCCACGCAGGCCGGTCAGGTGCTGGTGCGGCTGGCTCGGCAGCTGCGCGTGCTGGGCGATGACGTGGCGGCCGAGCTCGGCGATCACCTGACAACCGGGCGGGCGATGCCGCTCGCCGTGAACGCTGACAGCCTGAGCACGTGGGTGCTGCCGGCCCTGGCGGCCGTACCGCCGCCGCTGGTGTTCGACCTGCACCGCGAGGACCAGGACCGTACCGCCGAGCTGTTGCGCGCCGGGACGGTCATGGGCGCCGTGACAGCGGAGCGGACCGCGGTGCCCGGCTGCACCGTCGAGCGGCTCGGCGCGATGCACTACCGCCCGGTGGCGGCGCCCGACTACGTCAGCCGGTGGTTCCCGGACGGGGTCACGGCCGCGGCACTGGCGGTCGCGCCGGTCGTGGTGTACGACCGCAACGACCGGCTGCAGGACCGTTACCTGCAGCGACGCAGCCGACGCCCGCTCAACCCGCCACGGCACTACGTGCCAGGGTCCGCCGACTTTGCCCTGGCAGTGCGGCTCGGGCTCGGCTGGGGGATGCTGCCCGACCTGCAGACCCGTTCGGGTGGCGACAACGCCGGCCTGGTCGACCTGGACCCACGCGGCGAGGTCGACATCCACCTGTACTGGCAGCAGTGGAAGCTGCGATCGGCGGCACTGGACACGGTGGCCGCTGCGCTGCGATCCGCCGCGCAGCGCTCGCTCGTCTGAGCCGGAAAACACGAGCGCCCCGGACAATGTCCGGGGCGGTCATGCGCCGAACCCGCCAGGTCGCCTCGCGGCGCATAGTCGCTCTGGGCGACAAAGGTTGGGACCGGGGGCCATGGAACGAGTCGGCAAGACACCTTTCGGTGCCTACGCGCCCCCGCTGTAGACGGTGACGCGATGGGTTAACGATACGCCACCAGCCACGGCCCCGCATCCGCCACCCGCCGTTGAGCGCGTGCTGGAAAGGACGCCACCCGGACGTTAAGCGACTCGCTCCGTACGCCGAGATGGGACAGGTCAGACCGGACGACGACGGAGTTCCGCCTTGCCCTCATGGACGTCCTCTCCCCTCATCCGGCTGCGTGCCGCCCTGATCGCGCAAGCGGTGATCACGGGTGCGCTCGCGGTCGGGCCGCTCGGGGTGGACCGGTTCCTGCCGTTCGTCGCCGGGATCGCGGCCGGGTCCGCACTCCTCGCCTGGTTCGTCGCGACTGCCACCCGCTCGGCGTGGCTGATGACGCTCGGTTTCGAGGTTTTCGCGGTCGCCGTTGGCGCTGCCGGAGCGGCCAAGGGTGAGTACGTCCCCGGCTCGCTCGTCGCTGTCGCCGTGATCGTCCTGCTGGTGCTGCCGTCCGGCCGTGCCCTGTTCCCCGCCGCCGCCGCCGCCGGGACCAGCCACCAGGCCCCGGTACGGCTGACGCCACCACCGGTCGTCGCAGCCGTACCCGCTCCGCCTGCCCTTCCGCCCAGCGCGCCGCCGCCCACCGCGCCTGTGCTGCCGCCGGGACTGCTGGTCGCCGCGTCCACGGCTGGCGTCCCGACGCTGCCTCCCCCGCCGCTGATGCCGCTCCCGCCGGTGGCGCCCGCCCCGATGCCGTCCGTCCGTGGCGGCTTCTCGGGCAACATCCTGCCTCGGCGCTAGCCGTTCGGGCGCCGAGCCGGAGTGTTGGCGCTCAAGTGCACGTTTTCCGTCACCTCAGCGCCAACACTTCCCCCGTGGCGCCGCGACCGAGCCAGCGTCAGGACTTCTGCGCAGCCCACAACGTGATGCCACCGCGCAGTCCGGCGCTGTTGTCGACCAGCGTCACATCGTCGGCGAGCGCGAGCTTGACCTTCTCCGAGTTGCCGCCGCCGATCCACAGGTGGTCGAAGAACAGCAGCGCCCGGAGCACACCGATGGTCTCCTCGACCCGCTTGTTCCACTTCTTGCTGCCGAGCTGCTCGCGGGCCGCCTCGCCGACGTACTCGTTGTACGTCATCCCGCCCAGCAGCGGGTGGTGTGCGAGCTCGAGGTGCGGCGTCAGCACGCCGTCCTCGAAGATCGCGCTGCCGACCCCCGTACCCAGCGTGATCACCAGCTCGACGCCCTTGCCGCTGACGACCGCTGACCCCTGCATGTCGGCGTCGTTCGCCAGCCGGGTCGGCTTGCCAAGCGCCTTGTCCAGAGCCTCGGCCAGCGGGTAGCGGTCCCACTGCTTGACCAGCTCGGGGAGCACCTTGGTGCCGGGGCCGCCCTTGGTGACGAAGTGCGGCGCCGAGAGCACCATGCCGCCCCGGACGTAGCCAGGGAAGCCGGCCGAGATCCGTTCGTAGCCGGACAGCTGGCCGGCCAGCGCGACCAGCTCGGCGACCATCTGGTCCGGCCCCACGGGATAGGTCGTCCCAACCCGGACCCGCTCCCCGACCAGCGAGCCGGAGACGTCGAGGACCGCAGCCTTGAGGCCGGTGCCGCCGATGTCGAACGCGAGCGTCAGCGGTCCCGCGTGCAGCGCCGGGCCAGGGTTCGGAGTCATGTGAGCCTCTCGGTGACGGTGGGGTCGAGGTTCCAGCGGGTGATCACAGGGTGCCCATGCTCATCTCCGAGCACACTCACCGACCCCGGGTCCAGGGCGAGACTGGCGCCGCCGGCCGGCGGAAGGCCGAGCCAGCAGGCGCTCAGGATCCGGATCAGGTGGCCGTGCGCGACGACGGCGACGTCGCCATCGGTGAGGGCTGCCCGAATGCGTACGAGGGCACTCGCCGCGCGCGCGAACACCTCCTGCAGGGTCTCCCCCGGCGTGGCACCTGGCGGGATCGTTGCGGTCCAGATCGACCAGTCCGGCCCCTCGACCGCCCGGATCTCGGCGGTGGTCCGGCCCTCGTAGCCGCCGTAGTCCCACTCGGCCAGCCGCTCGTCGATCACCAGCGGCCCGAGACCGGCCAGCTCGGCAGTGCGCCTGGCCCGCTCCCTGGGGCTGACGAGGACCAGCGCGAACGGATGGCTGCCCACCAGCCGGGCTGCGTGAGCGGCCTGTGCCTCGCCCTCGGCAGTGAGGGGCAGGTCGGTGTGGCCGGTGTGCTTGCGCAGCCGGCTCCACTCGGTGTCGCCGTGGCGGAGCAGGACAACCTCGGCCATGCTGCTCCCTTCTCGTACCGGACACGGCTGCGACCCTATCGGGGCCATGTGTTTGACTCGCCGCGTGACCGACCCGAACGCAGCCTTGATCGATCTTCGCGAGATGTCCATCTTCACCGGCACCCGTACCTTCCTTGTCACCGACCTGACATGGACCGTTCGTTGCGGCGAACGCTGGGCGTTGCTCGGGCCCAACGGCGCCGGCAAGTCGACGATCCTGTCGGTCGCCGGCGCCACCCGGCACCCGAGCGCCGGAGTCGCCGAGGTGCTGGGGCGGCGGCTCGGACGCACCGACCTGCGGGAGCTGCGGACGCACATCGGGGTGGTCGACCACGCGCTGCGCATCCCGCCGGGCCTCGACGCCGTCGACGTCGTCCTCACCGGCATCAGCGGGACGGTGCAGACGCTGGTCGAGGGCTACACCCCGGCGCAGCGGTCGCGGGCGATGGAGCTGCTGCTGCTGCTGGGCTGTGCCGATCTGCTCGACCGGGGCGTACGCACGTGGTCCCACGGCGAGAAGGCGCGGGTACGGATCGCGCGGGCCATGATCGGGCGTCCGTCGCTGCTGCTCCTCGACGAGCCGGCCAGCGGCCTGGACCTGCCGGGGCGCGAGGACCTGATGGCCGCGATCGACGAGGTGGTCGCGGCCAACCCGACGCTCGGCATCGTGCTGGTGACGCACCACCTGGAGGAGCTGCCGCGCTCGATCGACCACGCGCTGCTGCTGGCCGACAGCCGGGAGGTGGCCAGCGGGCCGGTCGCCGAGGTGCTCACCGACGCGCACGTCTCCGCATGCTTCGGCCGGCCCATCTCGGTGCGCCGCCACGAGGGTCGTTGGACGGCAACAGCGCTGCGCTGACCGGGCGCCCGCTCGTCCACAGGCGCTGATTTCGTCCACAGCGTTGTCGCGATCGCGGGCGGTGTCGGGGCAGGGTGATAGACCCTTGCCATGGCTATTGCACCCACCGACCCGCTCGCGACCGTCGACGAGGCTGCCCTGCGCGCTGAGGCGGAGGCGTTGCTGCAGGCTCTCGCCGGCCCCGGCACGTCGCTGCGCGAGGACCAGTGGAATGCCGTACGGGCCCTGGTGGTCGAGCGCCGGCCAACCCTGGTCGTCCAGCGCACCGGGTGGGGCAAGTCCGCGGTCTACTTCGTCGCCACGGCGCTGCTGCGCGCGCGGGGCGCCGGTGCGACCGTGATCGTGTCACCGCTGCTCGCCCTGATGCGCAACCAGATGGAGGCCGCAGCTCGAGCCGGCATCGTCGGACGGACCATCAACTCGGCCAACATCGACGAGTGGGACGCCGTACGGGCGGAGGTCACAGCCGGCGAGGTCGATGTCCTGCTGGTCAGCCCGGAGCGGCTGAACAACCCCGACTTCCGCGACACCGTGCTCCCCAGCCTGGCCGCGAGCGCCGGTCTGGTCGTGATCGATGAGGCCCACTGCGTTAGCGATTGGGGGCACGACTTCCGCCCCGACTACCGCCGCATCCGCAGCCTGCTGGCGGGGTTGCCTGAGGGCACGCCGGTGCTGGCCACCACGGCGACGGCCAACGCGCGGGTGACCGCCGACGTCGCCGAGCAGCTGGGCTCGTCGGGGACCCTGGTGCTCCGCGGCAGTCTCGACCGCTCCAGCCTGCGCCTGGGCGTCCTCGAGCTGCCGTCAACCGCCCACCGCTGGGCGTGGCTGGCCGACCACCTCGACGACCTGCCGGGCTCCGGCATCATCTACACCCTCACCGTCGCTGCCGCCGACGAGGTCACCGGCTTCCTGCGCTCACGCGGGCACAAGGTCGCCGCCTACTCCGGTCGCACCGACGACGCCGAGCGGCAGGCCTCCGAGGCCGACCTGCTCGCCAACCGGGTCAAGGCGCTGGTGGCCACCTCGGCGCTCGGCATGGGCTTCGACAAGCCCGACCTGGGTTTCGTCATCCATGTCGGCGCTCCGCAGTCGCCGATCGCCTACTACCAGCAGGTCGGCCGAGCGGGTCGCGCCGTCGACGACGCGACGGTGGTGCTGCTGCCCGGTCGTGAGGACGCCGCGATCTGGCGCTACTTCGCGTCGCTGGCCTTTCCCTCGGAGGAGCAGGTGCGCCAGGCCCTCGACGTGCTGACCGACGCCGGAAAGCCGATGTCGACCGCAGCCCTGGAGACCAAGGTCGACCTGCGCCGCACCCGGCTCGAGACCATGCTCAAGGTGCTCGACGTCGACGGCGCTGTGCGTCGCGTCCGCGGCGGCTGGACGGCGACCGGCCAGCCGTGGGCCTACGACGGTGACCGCTACGAGCGAGTTGCGGCGGCGAGAAGCCTTGAGCAGCAGGCAATGCGGGACTACATCGCAACTGACGGCTGCCGCATGGCGTTCCTGCGCACCCAGCTCGATGACCCGGAGTCGAGTCCCTGTGGCCGGTGTGACAACTGTGGGTCGCTGCAGCTGCCGGCCGAGGTCAGCGGCGATGCACTCAACGCTGCCTCGGGACGCCTGGACCAGCCCGGCATCGACGTCGACCCTCGGCGGATGTGGCCGAGTGGCATGGCCGCGATCGGGGTGCCGGTCTCGGGAAAGATCCCGGCTGAGCTGCAGGCCGAGCCGGGGCGGGCCCTGGCCCGCCTGTCCGACCCCGGTTGGGGAGACCGCGTGCGCACCACCTTGGCCGCCGAGGACAACCCGGCCCCGGCGGACATGGTCAAGGCGCTGGTGCGGGTGCTGGCAACGTGGGGCTGGGACGAGCGGCCGGCAGCCATCGTCTCCATCGCCTCCCGCCGGAAGCCACTGCTGATTGCGTCCGTTGCCGCCGGGCTCGCTGAGATCGGCCGCCTACCGGTTCTGGGCAACGTGACCCGCCGCGGCGACAGCGACCGCGGCGGCCGGGGCAACAGCGCCCAGCGGCTGCGATCGGTGTGGGGCACGTTCGAGGTGGGAGATGAGCTGGCCGCGGGACTGGATGCTCTCGAGGGGTCGCCGGTGCTGCTGATCGACGACCTCGTGGACACCGGCTGGACGTTCACGGTGGTGGCAGCGGTGCTGCGCGAACGCGGCGCGGGTTCCGTGCTCCCGCTAGCCCTCGGGCAGGAGGGCTGATGGCAGCGGCAGCAGCCCGCAGCACCGGCTCGTGAGCGTTCCCGCCCGGTCGACGACGGCGTTGCGCGGTAACTGTTCCACCGGATCCGGGGGAACAGTTACCGCACAAGGCGCAGGACGGCCCTGGGGCCGGCCGACTCAGCCGAGCGCCTCGATGAACTCCGACGAGGACATCGGCTGGGAGAACATCGGGTAGTCGTACTGCAGCGCGTTGTCGTGCTCCTCGATCGAGGTCGCCGCCACGCAGTCGTTCAGCGTGATGACGTGGTAGCCGTTCTCGTAGCCACTGCGCATCGTGGACTCGACGCAGCAGTTGGTGAGGAAGCCGCCGAGCACGAGCGTCGTGATCCCCTTGCTGCGCAGGATGAAGTCGAGGTTGGTGCTCGCGAAGGTGTCGAGGCCGCGCTTGCCCTCGATGACGATGTCGCCCTCCTGTGGCGCCAGCTCGTCAGTGATCGCTGCGCCCCACGAGCCCTTGACGAAAGCGTTGCCGTCGACAACACCCTTGAGGATGCCGTACGGGTGCTTGCTCAGCTCGTTGTAGCCGGCGGCGAACGTGATCGGCGCGTGCATGACGGTCGCGCCGGCGGCCCTGGCGGTCTCGGCCACCCGGCGGGTGTTGGCGATCATGTCGGTCTTGTCCATGACCTCGGCCACCGCGCCGTGCAGCACACCACCTTCGGTGGTGAAGTCGTTCTGGTACTCGATGAGTACGACAGCGGTCCTGCTCGGGTCGATCGACATGGACGGTTCCCTTCCTCGAGGCAACGTGGATCCTGCTGCCGAGGCTGCCACCATTAGCGGCCGCCCACAAGCCCGGTCCCGCCGTCAGGCCGACGTCTCCAGCAGCCCCTCGCGGTAGGCAACCGCAGCGGCCTCGGTACGACTGGCAACGCCCAGCTTGGCCATCAGGTTGGACACGTGGACGCTGGCGGTCTTGTCGGTGATGTAGAGCGCGGCGCCGATCTGACGGTTGGTGCGGCCTTCGGCGACCAGGCGCAGGACCTCGAGCTCGCGAGCGGTGAGAACCACGTTGCGGACAGGGGTGACCGAGCCGGACTGGTCGGCAACCGCCAGCCTGGCCCGCCGGCGCAGGTCCTCCAGCGCCCTCAGCAGCGGTGCGGCACCGAGCCGGGTCGCGACCTCGACCGCCAGCCGCCACTGCTCGACTGCTTCGTCACGACGCCCGGCGCCCATCAGTGCCTCGGCCAGCCGCCACCGGCAGCGAGCCGTCTCGTACACGTCGGACTCGGCGCCGAACGTGAACGCCTCCAGTGCCACCTGCCACAGAGCCGGGTCGTTGTCCCCGGTCAGCCTGCCCCACTCCGCATCCACCCTGGCGGCCCACGCGCGCGCCTCGACGCCCGGTTTCCCCGACCGCCCACGCCCGGCGGCCATGGCCACCGCAGCGCTGTCGACCAGGACCCGGCCCACCTCGACCGCGTCGTTGACGGTGGTGTGGTCGCCCGTCGCGCGCGCCAGCGCCGCACGGTCTGCCTCGGCCGTCAGCCCGAGCGCCGAGTGCCGGACGACGGCCATCGACTCGGCGCCCCAGCTGTTCAGCATCAGCCCGGTCGAGAGCTCGTTCAGCTCGCGAGCCAGATCGAGATCGCCCTGCCAGGTGGCGAGCTCGACCCCGAGGCAGCCGGCCAGGTGGGCCAGCAGCGTGTCCTCACGCCAGAACGGTCGCACCCTGGCCAGCTGACTGATCGCGCGCGGATCTCCCCGCGCCACCATGTGCTGGGCGCTGAACGTGACGATGAAGGCCGATGAGACCCCGCTCACCCGCTCGCTGTGGGCGGTCAGCTCCGCGGCGGCGTCCCACTCGCCGCGCATGAACAGGCAGGTGTAGATGTAGTGCCGCAGCTGCATGCCCCAGCCGGTGAAGCCGAGCCCGTGCTGCTCGGCGAAGGCCAGGGCCGCCCGCGCCCTGCGCAGCGACAGCTCGAGGCGCCCCTTGTCCATCGGGCCGGTGACCAGGTTGTGCAGCACGCGCAGCTGCACCACCGCGTCGCCGCTGCGTCGGGCAACGACCAGCGACTCCTCGAGCAGGACCTCGCTGCGGGCCGAGTCGCCGCCGCGCTCGGCCAGCATCGCCAGCGTGGTCAATGCCTCCGCCTCGTCGGCGGAGCTGTCGACCATGCGAGCGCACTCCAGCGCCTCCAACGCGATCTGGCCCGCCGCAGGGTAGTCGTTGATGTTCAGCAGGGTCCGCGCGTAGCCAGCGGTCACGGTCGCACGCAGCGTGGTCGGGGGTTCTGCTGGCACCAGTCGTACGGACTCGGCGCCGATCAAGCCGGCCTCGGGCTCGTCAAACTCGAGCAGGTAGTAGGACAGCCGCTCGTAGACCCTGGCCAGCGCGAGCGGCTCGGTCTCGACGCTGATCGAAGCCGCGCTGCTCCTGGCCAGAGCCACCGCCCTGGCGAACTCGCCGCTGTTGGACGCGGCCTCGGCCGCGCGCAGCCCGATCACCCACAGCGGCTTGCCGACCAGGGCCTCGGCATCAGGGACCCGGTCCCACAGCGCGAGTGCCTGTTCGAGATGACGCAGCGACTCGGCCGGCGCACCCACCGAGTCGGCCTCGGCCGCCGCCTGGTCCAGGGCCTTGAGCGCCGTGGCGAGGTCGTGGCTGGCCAGGCTGTGGTAGGCAAGGTCGGCCGCTGAACCGCGCCCCCACGGCTGGTCGTCGCGGCTGAGCAGCTCGACGTAGACCCCGTGCAGGCGGGTCCGCTCCCCCGGCAGCAGGTCGTTGTAGATCGCCTCCTGCAGCAGGGCGTGCCGGAACACGTATCCGCCCTGGTCGTCGGTGAACAACAGCTGGCGGCTGACCGCCTCGCGCAGCGCCTCCTCGAGGGCGTCGTCGTCGAGCCCCGACGCCGCGGCCAGCAGCTGGTGGTCGACCCGGCGTCCGGCCACGCTCGCCACCCGCAACGCCTGCTTGCCGGCCCGGTCGAGCTGCTCGACCCGGCCGAGCAGGACATCCGCGATGCCCCACGGCATGTCGGTGATGCAGTCGGCGGACGCGGCGAGCAGCTCCTCGGCGAAGTAGGCGTTGCCCTCAGCGCGTACGAGCAGGGTGGCGAGGGTGGTGTCGGAGACCGGGGCATCGGACGCGGCGGCCAGCAGGGCCGCGATCTCGCTGTCGTCCAGACGCGGCAGGTCGATCCGCTCGACGCCGGGCACCCTGGACAGCTCGGCGAGTACGGGTCGAAGCGCGTGCCGGCGGTGCAGGTCGTCGCTGCGGTAGCTGGCGACGATGGCGATGGCCTCCTGGCGCAGCGTGCGGCTCAGGAACGTCAGCAGGTCGCGGGTGGAACGGTCGGCCCAGTGCAGGTCCTCGAGCACGAGCAGCACCGGCGACTGGGCAGAGAGCTGGGCGAGGACGGAGAGCACGGCGCTGAACAACGGCAGCTGGCCGCTGTCGCGCGCGGTGTCGTCGGGGACAGCACCGAGGGAGAGCAGCCGAGCGAGGGCCGGCCGCTCGGCGATGGCCTCACGCATCGTCTCGCGCAGCCGGCCCGTCCGTAGCCATGACCGAGCCGAGCGCATCGACGAACGGGAGGTAGGGCAGACCGCCACCGCCGAGGTCGACGCACTGACCGCACATGACCAGGAAACCGCGGTCCGTCGCCCTGGCCGCGAGCTCGGTCAGCACCCTGGTCTTGCCGATGCCGGCGTCGCCGGCCAGCAGCCCGACCGCGGGGCGCCCTGCGGAGGCTTCGTCCAAGAGCAGCCCTAGCCGGGCCAGCTCGACCTTGCGGCCGACCAGCTCGGGGGCTGCCCCACGACGGCTCATACGCTCGATCGTGCCACCATCGTCGGACAGAACCGTCATCGGTCGCCCGACCAATGCGTCGATCGTGGTTTGGCGGCTCGTCACACGTAGGTCTCCGGCCGCGAAGCCGGCGGGTCGGCGACAGCTGCGAGCTGGTCCTCGAACCGGCTCAGGTCGATCACCTGGTCGGCCTCAGCCCTGGCCAGCGCCTTGCGGCGGCGACGGCTGGCGGATCGGTGCAGATCCTCGACTCGGGCGGTTGCCAAAGCCTGGAGTGTGTAGACAGGCATCCCGGTCATGATGTCTCCTCGATTCGGGTTCTGAATCGAGATTCGGTCTAAGGCGGGGTCAGGGGCATCGGTCATCTGCCGCATCTATGGCCGTGCGGAGCCTTAGATCGCCGTACCGACGCCTTAGTCAGCGGTGGGCACGGCCGCTGCTGAGCAGCTCGACACCCTGCGCGACTCTCCGGTCACGCGTCTCCTGCGTCTTCGCCCCGGTGACCCACAGCAGGTAGGACTGCTTGTTGCTGAACGACAGGCCGTCGAAGAAGGCGCGCGCCTTGGCATCGGCGTCGAGCGCCGCCGCAAAGTCCTCCGGTACGACGGCCTCGCGCGGCGCCGTGTCGAGGGTGACCTCGACCTCCACCTCGTCGCCAGCGGCGGCCCCGGCGCCGGCCCGGTTCTCGGCGCTGAGCGAGATCCGGAAGCCACCGTCGTACGGGGCGATGGAGCTGCGGTAGGTGTAGCCGTTGAGCGTCACGTTGACGGCCGGGCGCTTGCCGCCGCCGAGGCTGGTCACGACCTCCTCGGGCACGGGGATGCCGGTCGCGGTCTTGCCAGCAGCCAGGATCACCGTAACGAACTTCATGTTCGGCAGTATGCCCTCTCCGAGAGTTAGCCTGATCCCCGAGGAGGCCCCGTGACCGCACTGCTGCGCACCCGACGAGCGCTCGCCGTGGGCGGCCTGGTGCTGACCACCCAGCTGATCGGCGCCCTGCCGGCCCAAGCCAGCGGGCTGCCGGCGTTCCGGCACTCGTGGACCAGGATCACGCCGGCGCTGGCGGCTCGGATGACGCACTCGTGGCGGCCGGGCTGCCCCGTACCCCTGTCGAGCCTTCGCTACGTCCATGTGTCGTTCGTCGGCTTCGACGGCAAGGCTCACCCGGGCGAGATCGTGGTCAACGCCAAGGTGCTGACGGCCGTGGTGGGCGAGTTCCGTGCGCTCTACGCCCAGCGGTTCCGCATCCACCGGATGCACATCGTCGACTACTACCTCGGCACCGACGAGGTCTCCATGAGCCACGACAACACCTCGTCGTTCAACTGCCGCCCGGTCGCGGGGTCGTCGAGCTGGTCGATGCACGCCTACGGCGAGGCGATCGACCTGAACCCGGTCGAGAATCCGTCGCTGCTGGACCACAACCCGCACAAGGCCGACCCGCCTGCCGGTCAGGCCTACCTCAACCGCAGCCCGGTCCGGCCCGGCATGGTGACCGCGAGCACCCGTGCCGTCTTTGCCGCGTACGGCTGGGGCTGGGGCGGGCACTGGAGCGACCGCGACCTGATGCACTTCTCGTCGAACGGGCGCTAGCCGAGCGCTTTCAGCAGCTCGGCCTTGGTCATGCCCGACCGGCCCTCGACGTCCAGCGCCTGAGCCCTGGTCTGCAGCTGCTCGGCCGTGAGGTCCACCACGTCCGGCGTCGGAAAGGGCCCGTACCCGCCCTTGACCCGCTCCTGCTCCTTGGCCGCGGCGAACGCCCGGCCCACCTCGTCGAGCTCGGCGCTGTCCACCGCGTCGGCGTACTCGGGCAGGATGTCCTGCTCCTCTTCCTCGATGTGGTGCCGCAGCTCGCCGATCATCGCCGCGATCACGCCGTCGGCGCCGGGCTCGTCGGCCGGCTGGGCGAGCAGCTGCTCCATCATCGCCGCGACGTGGTGGTGCTCGGCCGCGCCATCCTTGGTCTCCTCGGCCTCCTTGGGCACGGCCTTGTCGATGGCCGGGTAGACGACCAACTCCTCGGCGTTGGAGTGCGGAGTGAGCAGACCGTCAAGCTTCTTCAGCAGCGCGTGCGCCTGCGACGGGGTGATGTCCTCGGCCTCGAGCTTGGTGAAGAACCACTCGAACGTGACGTGGTCGTTCTTGATCAGGGTGACGACGTTGTCCATGAACCCTCTTCCTCGGTGACGGTGCCGACGAGTTACCCCGCCACGGCTCGGCCAACCGCCGAGCCTCAGCCGCCGAGGTAGGACATCTCGACTCGGTGCAGCTCGTGGGTGCCAGCGCTGCGCAGCTCGGAGTAGCGGTCGCTGCGGGCGCGCCAGACACCCGCGAGGAACTCGTGCACCTCGTCATCGGAGGCGCCGGAGCGCAGCACTGCGCGCACGTCTTTGCCGGCGCCAGCGAACAAGCAGGTGTAGACCTCGCCGACCGCCGTCAACCGGGCTCGCGAGCAGGAGCCGCAGAAGGGCTCGGAGACCGATGTGACGAAGCCGACTTCGCCTGCCCCGTCGGCAAACCGGTAGCGGCGGGCTACCTCGCCGGGATAGTCCGGGTCGACAGGGACAAGGGGCCAACGGGCGTCGATGCGGTCGCGAAGCTCACGCGCGGGGACGACCTCGTCGAGGCGCCAGCCGTTGGTGTTGCCGACGTCCATGTACTCGATGAACCGCACGACATGCCCCTGTGTACGGGCAAAGTCGACCAGATCGAGCACCCCCGCGTCGTTGACCGCGCGTTGCACGACGGCGTTCAGCTTGATCCGCTCGAAGCCGGCCCCCTTGGCGACCGCGATGCCGTCGAGCACCTGACTCAGCGGGATCACAGTGTCGGACATCTGCGGTGAAGACGTCGGGGTCCACCGAGTCGAGGCTCACGGTGATGCGGTGCAGACCGGCCCGGCGCAAGGCCTCGGCGTGCGTGGCGAGCAACGCGCCGTTGGTGGTCATGGCAAGGTCGTCGACCCCGTCGATCGAGGCGAGGTCCCGTACCAAGTGGTCCAGATCGCGGCGCAACAGCGGTTCGCCGCCGGTCAGCCGGACCTTACGGACACCCAAGGAGGTCATCAACCGTACGACCCGGCTGATCTCCTCGAAGCTGAGCAGCTCCTCGCGCGGGACGAAGGCAAAGCCGGTACCGAAGACTTCGCGCGGCATGCAGTAGTGGCAGCGGAAGTTGCACCGGTCGGTCACCGAGACCCGCAGGTCGTGCAGGGGGCGGCCGAGACGGTCGCGCTCGGGTCCGGTGGTCATGTGTCCACGGTACGGGGCGTGTGCGGTCGGCGCCTCACGGGCACAGTGACCGACATGACCGACATGATCGATCCGGCCCGCGCCCTGCGTTCTCCCCTGACCATTGCGGCGGTCGCCGTCACGACTGCCGCCTCGCTCGGCGCGGTCGCTGTCGACACCTCGTCGACCTGGTACCGCCGACTTCGCAAACCGTCGTGGCAACCACCGGCCGCCGCGTTTGGGCCGGTCTGGACCGGGCTGTACGCGTCGATGGCCTATGCGGGCGCGCGGGCCTGGCGTGAGGCCGAGCCGGCGGACCGGCGCAAGCTGGCCCTGATCGGTGGGGTCAACTTGGCGCTCAATGCCGGCTGGAACGTCGCGTTCTTCCGCGCACACAAGCCCACCGCTGCCGTCGCGACCATCGTGGCGCTGGAGTCGACCACGCTGGCCTTCATGGCGACCGCGGGCCGGCGCAGCCCGGTTGCGGCCGCGATCTTGATCCCGTACACGGTCTGGACCGGCTATGCGACCGCCCTCAACGTGGCAATCGCCCGCCGCAACTGAGCCTCCGCGTACCATTTCTTGGTGGCTTCATCCCGGGTCGCGTACGGATCAGCGATGGAAGCAGTGCCATGACGGTGTACGACGAGGTCGAGCTCGACGGCTTTGACGACCTCGAGGACCAGGCGTACGGCCCGCGGATCGACGCCGATCGGATGTCCGACGCGCTCGCCGTCTTCGCGGAGCTGGAGCGGCTGCCCGCCGAGCACCCGGACGCGGTCACGGTGCGACGGGCCACGGCGAAGATGTACAAGGAGCACAAGAAGCGCAACCGCAAGCAAGCCCGCGAGCACGTCAAGGCCAACGACGACGCGGTGACGGCAGCGACGGCGACCGCAGCCCCCGGCCGGATCGACGACGAGACCCAGGGCCTGGCGCTGACGACCGCCACCGCCGGGACCAGCGCCGGCACGCTGCTCAAAGCCCGCGCCTGCTACATCTGCAAGCAGCGCTACACCGAGGTGGACGCGTTCTACCACCAGCTGTGCCCGGAGTGCGCCGCGATGAACCGGCAGCGCCGCGACGCCCGCACCGACCTGACCGGCAGGCGCGCCGTGCTCACCGGCGGCCGCGCCAAGATCGGCATGTACATCGCGCTGCGGCTGCTCCGGGACGGCGCGCACACGACGATCACGACCCGGTTTCCCGCCGACGCCGCCCGACGGTTCTCGGCGATGCCGGACGCCGCCGCGTGGCTGCACCGACTGCACATCGTCGGCATCGACCTGCGCGACCCGGCCCAGGTCATCGAGCTGACCGACGCTGTCGCCGCCGACGGGCCCCTGGACATCCTGATCAACAACGCCGCCCAGACCGTACGCCGCTCCCCCGGCTCCTACTCCCAGCTGATCGCGGCGGAGTCGGGACCGATGCCGGAGATCCCCGGCAGGGTGACGATCCTGCAGGGCACGGACTCCCGCGAGCTGACCGCCGACGCGCTCAGTCCGCACGCGATGACGCCGCATGCCTTGACAGCACTGGCTTTGACGGCCGGTTCGGCTTCGCTGGAGCGGGTAGCGGACAACACCGCGATCGACGCCGGTGGCCTCGTACCCGACCTGGCGCCGGTCAACTCCTGGACCCAGCATGTGCAGGAAGTCGACCCGCTGGAGTTCCTCGAGGTCCAGCTCTGCAACATGACAGCGCCGTTCCTGCTGGTGTCGCGACTGCGTCCTTCCCTTGCTGCGTCGGCATTCCGGCGCAAGTACGTCGTCAACGTCTCCGCCATGGAGGGCCAGTTCTCCCGCGGCTACAAAGGTCCCGGCCACCCGCACACCAACATGGCCAAGGCCGCCCTGAACATGCTGACCCGTACCAGTGCCGCCGAGATGCTCGAGACCGACGGCATCCTGATGACCGCGGTCGACACCGGCTGGATCACCGACGAACGACCGCACCCGACCAAGGCCCGCCTGGCGGAGGAGGGCTTCCACGCCCCGCTCGACCTGGTCGACGGTGCTGCGCGGGTCTACGACCCGATCGTGCAGGGCGAGCTCGGCAACGACCTCTACGGCTGCTTCCTCAAGGACTACGCCAAGTCGCCCTGGTAACCAGCGGCTTTCGGTCCACCCAGCGGGCATCCGCGCCTCGCAGCGACCTATCGCAGACGCCACGCATTGCTCACCTCGCACAATCCAGGCGAAGTCGGGCGATCCACCGCTTAATCCCCGCAATTCGGCGGCGAATGCGCTACTGGCTGTAACGCTCCTGTCGACACAGCGCTTTCCTCGTCGAGTGCGCGGTTTGTCCCCGCACGTCGCTTTCTGATCGACCCTTGCGATGGGTTCTCGCTGTGGCTAGCGTTCCGCTCGCTCAGCCGAGTCCCATCCAGACGGGAGCACCTCCATGCGCACAGCACGAACCATGGCGGTCCTGACCACCGGCACGACGCTCGTCCTCGCCCCGGCCATGACCTCCGCCGCCCACGCCGTCACCCCGCACCCGCCGAGCATCGTCTACGTCGACGACTCCGGGCCGGGGCACTGCGGCGGCAAGGCGATGTACCGCACGATCACCGGCGGCGTCGCGGCCGTCGCCGCAGGCGGCACCGTCAAGGTCTGCGGAGGCACGTACCACGAGGACGTCCTGGTGAACAAGAGCATCACCCTGGTCGGCGAGAACGCCGTCGTGTCCCCGGACGCCGGCGACTCGACCTTCCTGACCGGGCCGACCGGAGGCAACAACGCCTTCACCGTCACCGCGCCCGGCGTGGTGATCCACAACTTCACGGTACGGGACGCCACCGGTGACGGCATCCTGCTGCTCGGCGACCACGGTGCGATCACGCACGTACGCGCCCTGCACAACGGCATCAACGGCATCAACGTCGACGGCAGCTCGTACTCCGAGATCCGCGACAACACGCTCACGCACAACAACGGCGGCATCGAGCTGGCCAACGACCCGCTGGCGGCCGGCATTGACCTTCCGGGGGTCAGCGGCACTGCCGCGTACAACCGGATCGAGGACAACACCGTCACCGACAACCCGGCAGCCTGCGCGATCTACCTGGTCGACCACGCCGGCAGCGACACCCCCGGTGACTGGCGCGGCATCCACGACAACCTCATTCGTGGCAACTACGTCGTGCGCAACGCCTTGCAGGGCTTCGGGGCCGGCGTGCTGCTGGCGACCCCGGTGCCCGGCGGCGCCGTCTACAACAACCGCATCCAGGGCAACACCATCTCGACAAACGGCCTGCCGGGAGTCTCGCTGCACAGCCACCTTCCCGGCCAGGACCTCAACGGCAACGTGGTGTACGGCAACGCGATCGGGACGAACAACATCCTCGGGTTGGAGACGCAGGACAGTGAGACCACCGGCGTCTTCGTCGGCACCCACGACCCGGTCACCATCACGGTGCAAGGCAACCGCATCTTCGACAACCACTACGGAGTTTTCACTGCCGGGCCGGTGACCCTCCTGCACGTGGCGCACAACAAGTTCACCAATGTCGACGTGCACGTGGCCGGCATTCCGGAGTGGGTCGAACCCGCGGAGTAGAGGGGCGGGGGGCCGGGGGGCGGCCCCAGCGGTCAACCGCTGGGGCCGAACCGCTCGACCTTGATGACCGTCGCCGGCACGCCGAGGCCGGTCAACAGCTGCGTGGCCGCTTCGGCGAAAACCGCTGAGCCGCAGACGAAGTAGGTGGCTCCGTCGGTCAGCAGCGGCACCAGGTCGGCAGCGGTGAGCCGACCCGTGGGACGCGCCGGCGGCACGGTCTGCTCGCGGGTGATGGCGATCACTGCGCCCGCAGCGGCGAGCTCCTCGACATAAGGCATCTCGCCTCGGGTACGCGCGGAAACGGCGAGGCGCAACATCTCCGAGGTGCCGGCCTCCCAGGCGTAGCGGGCCATCGACACGAACGGCACCACACCCGTACCGCCGCCGACGCAGACCGCGGGAGTCGTGCCGTCCCAGATGAACCAGCCGCCGATCGGTCCGCGGACCTCGAGCTCGTCACCGGGCTGGACCAGGTCGGCGAGGTAGCCGGAGACCTCACCGTCGTCGAGGCGCTCGATGCCGAGCTCCAGCAGCGGATCCGTTGGTGAGGAGGCGATCGAGTACGAGCGCGACGCGGTGTAGCCATCATCGGCGGTGAGCCGCACCACGTAGTGCTGGCCGGGAATGTGGGTCTGCTTCGCCGCGAGCTCGAGGCGAAGCATCACCAGTCGCGGGCTCGCGTGCATGGTCGAGCGCACGCTGGCCGTCTGCCAGACGGTCGGCTCAATCACCCTGGTAACGCTGCTCTTTCCACGGATCACCGCGATCGTGGTAGCCGTTCTGCTCCCAGAACCCCGGCTGGTCGTGGTCGAGGAAGGTCAGCCGGGTGACCCACTTGGCGCTCTTCCAGAAGTACAGGTGGGGCACGAGCAGCCGCACCGGCCCGCCGTGCTCCGGCGTGAGTGGCTTTCCTTCGTGGTCCCAGGCAATCCACGCCTTGCCGTACTGCAAGTCCTCGAGTCGGCAGGTTGGTGGTGTAGCCGGTGGTCGACGTCGCGAGCACGTGCGTCGCCGTGCCCAGGGGCTGCGCCACCTCGAGCAGCTCGTCGACACTGACTCCGGTGAAGTTGGTGCCCAGCTTGGACCACGTGGTCACGCAGTGGATGTCGCCCTCGTACTGCGATTGCGGCAGTGCGTGCATCTGTGCCCAGGTCCAGGTGCTCGGGTTGGCGACCAAGCCGTCGACGGTCATGGTCCAGTTCTCCGCGACGAGGCGCGGGGTGGCCTCGGCGGTCAGGACCGGCCAGCCGCTGCCCACGTCGTACTGCCCGGGCGGCAGCCGAACGTCGTCCGGGCTGCGGTGGCGCCCAAGGAAACCGCGGGTGGGTCCAGCCATGGCCTCACGCTAGCAGCGACCGAAAGCGAGGGGAACCACGGGCGTTGACCACCGCTTGCGCAGCCCCGGCCCAAGTGATATCAATGTGATATCACTTAATCCGCTCTTCCCAGGAGGCGCCCCGTGACCGCCATTCAGGATTCTGCACCGGTGAAGGCAGTCCCGGTCGGACACGAAGGTGCCAGGGTGGTGATCGAGGAGCGGCCGGCCCGCAACCTCGGTGGCGGCCTCGGCATCGTCCTGCTCCTGCTCAGCATCGCCGGAGTGGTCGGTGCAGCCGTCAGCCCGGTCCAGGCGTGGATCGTGCTCCCGCTTGTGCTTGTGGCGGTGCTGGCGCTGTCCCTCGTCATCGTGCAGCCCGGCCAGACCAGCGTGATCCAGTTCTTCGGCCGCTACGTCGGCACGATCCGCCGGCCCGGCCTGTCCTGGGTGATCCCGCTGACGACCCGCAAGTCAATCAGCGTCCGAGTCCGCAACTTCGAGACCAACCACCTCAAGGTCAACGACGCCGACGGCAATCCGGTCGAGATCGCCGCCATCGTGGTCTGGCAGGTCGCCGACACCTCGCGCGCGGTCTACGCCGTCGACAACTACCTCAACTTCGTCTCCGTTCAGGCTGAGTCCGCTCTGCGCCACGTCGCCACCACGCACCCCTACGACAACGCCAACGAGAGCGGCACCTCCCTGCGCGGCTCGACCGAGATCGTCGCCGCCGAGCTGGCCGCCGAGGTCGCGCAGCGGGTGCTCCTGGCCGGGGTCGAGATCGTCGAGGTCCGGATCAGCCACCTGGCCTACGCACCCGAGATCGCCCAGGCAATGCTGCGCCGTCAGCAGGCCAACGCCGTGGTTGCCGCGCGGTCACGGATCGTCGAGGGATCCGTCGGCATGGTTGAGATGGCCCTGCAGCGGATGAGCGAACGCGGCATCGTCGAGCTGGACGAGGAACGCAAGGCTGCGATGGTCAGCAACCTGATGGTGGTGCTCTGCGGCGACCAGCCCGCCTCGCCGATCGTCAACGCCGGCTCGCTCTACACGTGAGTCAGGAGCGCAAGAACGTCCTGCTCCGGATCGATCCGGAGGTGCACGACGCGCTCGCCCGATGGGCCACGGACGAGCTGCGCAGCGTCAACGCGCACATCGAGATGCTGCTGCGGCAGGCGCTGGCCGGCGCGGGGCGGATGCCCAAGCACACCGCTCCCCTGCCCCGGCGTGGCCGCCCCCCGACGATCTGAGAAACGCCAGGGCGATGTGCGCGCGATGACGTCAGTTGCGGGTGGAACCGCGGCGCACCAGGGCCCACTGCGGCTCGGAGATCACCACGGTCGGGTCGAGCACCGCGCGGGTCAGCTCGCGGCCCTGGTCGTACAGCGACTGCTCGATCGTGGTCAGCCCGGCCGTGGTCGCGGCGGCTGAACCGTCCCAGCCGGTGATGGACAGCTGTTGCGGTACGGCGAACCCGCGCTCCCGTGCGGCAGTCAGTGCGCCGAAGGCGAGCTCGTCGCTCATCGCCATGATCGCGTCGGGCGGGTCGGCACCCGCGAGCAGGTCGGACACGGCGTGCACCGCCTCGGCCTGGCTGTTACGGGACTGAACCGTGACCCGTACGGACTCCCACGGAACACCGGCTGCCAGGCACCAGTCCCGCGCGCCGGCCAGCCGGTTGCGGGTCACCGGGTAGGCCGCCTCATCGGGGTCGGGGCCGACCAGCAGCTCCGGGCGCTGGGCCCGGCGGAACGGCAGTGACAGCACGACCAGTGAGCGCGCGCCGGCGAACGCAGCCTCGGTGATGACCTGGCCGGCAGCCCGGTCGTCCATCGAGACGAACTGCACGCCGGGGGTGCGCGGTCCGCCGAGAATCCCTGCCGGTACGCCGGACTCGACCACGGCCGCCAGCACGGGGTCGCCATCGGGCTGGGTCCACAGCAGCAGCGCGTCGACAGCCGCCGACGTCACGACCTGGACCGGATTGTCCTGGTAGACCGACAGCAGGCTGATGCCCAGCCGCTCCTCGCCGCAGACCGTCGCGACGCCGGCCAGGAAGCGGTTGGCGGCAAGGTCCTCGAAGGCGTAGGTCAACGGCTCGCTGAGCACGACCCCGATCGTGCCGAACCTGCCCTGTCGCAGTGACCGCGCCGCCGGGTTGGGCCCGGTGTAGCCCAGTCGTGCCGCCGACTCGAGGACCCGCAGCCGGGTCGCAGCGGCGACCCGCTCGGGCTGGTTGTACGCGTAGGACACCGTCATCGGCGACACCTGAGCGTCACGGGCCACCTGGGCGATCGTGACCCGGGCCGGGGGGTTCTTCACAGCCGCATCATCTCCTGTGTATCGTGACACATGTGACAACGCTCCGCGCGCTCCCCCGTCGAACCCTGGCCGGCCTGGCCACGCTGTCGGCAGCCGCGTTCATCGCCGTCACCACCGAGACCATGCCGACCGGACTGCTGCCGCAGATCAGCGCGGGACTCGGCGTCAGCCAGGCCAGGGCCGGTTGGCTGATCGGCGTCTACGCCCTCGTGGTCGCGCTCGGATCCGTACCGCTGGCCATCGCGACGAGTCGCGTACCCCGTAAAGCACTGATCATGTTCACGCTGACGGCGTACGGGAGCAGCAGCATCCTCGTGACCGTGACCAGCTCGTTCCCCGTGGCACTGTCCGCCCGAGCCATCGGCGGCGTTGGTCACGCACTGTTCTTCGCCGTGGCCTCTGCCTACGCCACGCGGCTTGTCCCCCCACACCTCGTGGGCAGGGCCACGGCGATCATCCAGACCGGCGGATCACTCGCGCTGGTGGCCGGAGTGCCGATCGGGACGGCCATCGGGCTGTCCCTGGGCTGGCGGGCCGCCTTCCTGGTGCTGGCCGCGGCCGCCCTGCTGCTGATGATCCCGGCCAGCAAGCTGCTGCCGTCCGTTGCCTCATCGGAGCCGGTCACCTGGTCGCAGGCCGTGCGGGGCCTGCGAGCTCCGGGGCTGATCGCGATCGCCGCGGTGTGCGTCGTCTCCTTCGCCGCCCACTACAGCGCCTACACCTACATCTCTCCGCTGCTGACCCGCGGAGGCATCGGCACCACCCGGATCTCCGCCGTGCTCCTGCTCTTCGGCTTCGGCGGTGTGGTTGGGGTGTGGCTGTCCGGCATGGCGGCCGACCGCCGCCCCGAGCGGGCGCTGATCGCCGCGTTCGTCGCCCTGCCGATCGGTCTGGCCGTGCTCGCCGCCTCCAGCGGCCTGCCGTCCGCCACGATCATCGCGGCCGTCGTCTGGTCGATGGCGTTCGTCACGACGCCGACGCTGATCATGACCGCCGCGCTGCGTGCAGGGCACCGCCAGCCCGACATGGCGGCTGCCATGGTCAACTCGGCCTGCAACCTCGGCATCGCCAGCGGTGCGGTCGCCGGCGGCGTCGCGCTGACCCACCTCGGCCTCGGCTCCACCCCACTGTTGGCCTCGGGCCTGTTCCTCGGCGCCCTCTACCTCGTCGTCAACAACCGCGGTGCCTTCGCGTTGCCGGAGGTCTCCGCGAGCCGGGCGCCGAACCAGCACGACCGGGAAGTCGTCAGCTCCAGCGCACTGTGACCAGCGAACGCCAGAGGTCCAGCAACGCAAGGTCGCCATCGAGCCGAATCCCCTGATCGGTAAGGGAAATCCGGTTCCACAGCAACGGATAAAGCTTGCCGACCGAGCCGCGGACGACCAGATCCGCGGCACGGCTCTCCCGTACGGTGACCGGCGGGTCAGCCGAGATCAGCACCGTCCAACGCGCGTCCGAGTCGTCAGGCGCGACCACAAGCGTGCGGGGTTCGACCGAGCGCAGCCGGCTGCTCGGGCGCGGCAGGAACCCGGTCAGCAGCTCGTCGATGCCGTCCTCGGCGATGGCGTCGGGTACGGGCGAGATCGTCGTGCCAGCAGCCAGCTGCGCGTCCATCCGGTGCACCGAGGTCTCGTGCAGCTGGCGCCTGGCCCAGAAGGCCACCGGGCTGGGTGCAGCCAGGAAGTACCAGCAGTCCAGGTCGCGCGGCGCTGCCCTCAGCGTCTCCACGAGCGTCCGGCATCCGTCGGCCACCCAGTCCGCGAGCCGGCCGTCCGGGGGTACGTCACCGAGCGAGGCGAGGCTGTCCCCCTCATCGTGGGCGCGCGTCGCCACGATGCTCGTCGCCCAGCGATGCACCTCCCCGACGTGCCTCAGCAGGTCGGCAACGGTCCACTCGGGGCAGCTCGGCACGGCGGCGTCGCTGCCGGCGCGTCGCGCCGAGTCGACCAGCAGCCGACCCTGGACGCTCAGCTCATCCAGCAGGACCGCCGGGTCGAGTCCCGGGTGGACCTGATCCGCAACCATGCGGGCAAGATTCTCACACCCGGCAACGTCGGTGCGTGCCGCCGTCCGCAATCGAACGGACTGCCGCACCCACGAGGATCAGCCCGGCGAGTGCAGCCAGGGGTCCTTGAGGTCGTAGAACTCCGGCGCCCCCTGCACCAGCTTGTTCATCTCCTCCATCTGCGCCTGCAGGTGCGGCGGCAGCTCCTTGGCCTCTCCCTCGCGGGCAGCCTGCTCGGAGGTGAAGTAGATCGCCATCGTCCACAGACCGCTCTCATGGTTGATCTCGAGCTGCCCAAGGATCTCCGGCCGGAAGGCGGCCCAGTCGTCAGCGTTCTGCGCCATCAGCTCCCTGGCCCGGTCAGGGTCTGTCCCCCGGCCCTGCATCACCTGCACGAACCCGGCCCGGTCCGGGTCGCCGGTCTGCTGCAGCTGCACGTCGGTGCTGTCGGCGAAGGTCACTTCCTTGCTGAACAAGGACGACGTGCGCGCCCACCACTGGTCCTGCTCGGGCCGGGCGCTGTTGCGCTGGGCAGCGTCGGCCGACTCGAACCGGGCGAGGGCGATGAACCGTCCGTCGTCCGTCACGCCGCCGGTCGAGCCGAGCCAGCCGATGGCCCCCGGCGAGACGTCGCGTACCCAGGTATCGAGCGCGTCCGCCAGCGGCGCCGCGTCGTCCACGTAACCCTGAATCACCTGTACGAACATGACGAGCCTCCTCGGATCACGAGGCCGCACGGCCTCCCCATGGGCCTCACCGCGGACGGTACGACTAACCGAGGGCCACGTCGATAGCCCACCGCGTGGCGGTTAACGATGCTTCGCATGGGCATACGAACTTTATTGTGGGCGCAAGTTGTCGACCCGCACCCGAGCCCTGACCCTGCCGGAGGTCGCTGTGACTGTCGCCCGCCTTGCCGCCCGCGCCGTGATCGGGGGCCTGTTCGTCGGCCACGGGACCCAGAAGCTGAAGGGCTGGTTCGGTGGGCCGGGCCTCGACGGCACCGCGGGCTTCATGGAAGTGCTGGGAATGCGCCCGGCCAAGCAGAACGCCTTGGCGGCCGGCCTGTCCGAAACCGCCGGCGGCGCGCTGTTGGCCGTCGGGCTCGCGACGCCGGTCGCGGCTGCCAGCCTGATCGGCACCATGATCGTGGCCATCCGCAAGGTCCACCTGAGCAAGGGTCCCTGGAACGCCAACGGCGGCTACGAGTTCAACCTGGTCCTGATCGCGTCGATCGCCGCGCTCGTCGAGTCCGGCCCCGGCCCGGTCTCGCTCGACCATCTGCTCGGCATCGAGAAGAAGGGGTACGGCTGGGCGCTGGCCGCACTGGCCACCGGCGCGGTCGCCTCGACCGTGGCCATCGAGGCGGCCAAGCGGCAGCCGGCGCCCGTCCCCGTCCCCCAGACCGAGACGCCGTCTGCCGAGGCACAGACGGTCGACCGGGCCTGAGCGCTCTGAAGTGCCTCCTCGGCGTGACTCGAACACGCGACCTGCAGCATCGGAGGCTGCCGCTCTGTCCAGCTGAGCTACGAGGAGTCGTCTCTCCGACTGGAGTCGAACCAGCAACCGCGGGCTTCGTAGGCCCGAGCTCTGTCCAGTTGAGCTACGGAGAGTGGACATGGATGAGCCGCCTCCCCGAGGAGGCGGCTCATCGTCCGACGTGGCTCAGCGTCGACGGAAGGTGCGCTCCAGGGCAGGCGGGGTTCGCCGGCTACGTCGCTTGCTCGCCATGCCGCCGACCCTTCCCGTGCCCCGTCGCCCTTCGCGACCAACGGTCACTGATAGTGGCCGAGGGCACTCGCCCGAGCAACCCATTTTCGCGGTGTGGTCAGTACCCCGACTTGGACGATCGCCGTTGCTGCGCCAGTGATGGCCTTGCCGTCCACGCCGACCACCCACCACTTCGCCCCGTACCCGTCGATGCCCTGACCTGCCGTCGCGCCGGCGGACTTGTCGCCGGCGAAGTAGTACAGCGGGTGACCGGCGTACGTGACCTGCTTGGTGCCGTCACTGCGGGCCGACGTTGCAAGCTGCGCCGCCGCGACCGAGCCGCCGGCCTTGGCCGTACCCGTGAGCGGCGGCCAATAGCCGGCACACGCACCGGAACAGGTCGACGTGCTCCCGGTGTCGGCGACGAAGAGGTAGAGCGTGCGGCCGGACTGGTCGACGAGATAGGTCCCGAGCGGTCCGGTCTTCGTCGCAACCGTGACCGACGCGGCCGCGGCGCCGGCAGCCGGTGCTGTGGCGGCCGAAGCGGTGCCGCTGGCGCTGGAGGCGGGCGCTGCCGCCGGGGTGCTGCCGGAGCTCGAGGATCCACACGCCGCGGCAAACAATGCCGTGGCAGCAAGGGAAATCAGTAGTTTGGCCCGTGAGGTTGACGTTTTCATCGTGGCCTCCTTCGCCTAGTAGTACGGGCGAGCGAAGGACCTGGTTCAGGCGGGGCCGCTTGGACCGCCGGGAACCGCTCGGTGATCACCGAGTGGGCCGGGACGGCCAGAGGTGCACGACCGCCTTGAGCAGATCGTCGGAAGATCCGGCCGGCACGACGATGTCGAGGATCAGCAGGGTGACGGCGATGGCGAAGACGCCGTCGCTGAACGCCTCGAGCCGACCCGTACGCAGGCCACGTCGTCGCTCGACGCGCTGCCCTCGGCGGGTCGGCGGCTCGGCGCTGTCCTCGGTCACCTCGGCAGACACCTCCGGCGATCCGTGGCCCCCCCACGTCGGGTGTCCTCACCCTAGCGGGTGCCTCCCGCGACCTGTCAGGGGTTGTCAGGGGTCGTCGGGCGCTGGGGTCGCGTTCGACTCGTTGAGTGCCACCGCTGCTCGTACCAGAGCCCTCATTGCGTCCTCGGGCAGCGGTTCCCCTTCGTGGAAGTCGACCGCCCGCCGGGTGTTGCCCTCGACGCTCGCATTGAATACGCCGGTCGGGTCCGGCAGCGCCGCCCCGTGGGTGAAGGTGACCTTGACGACGCTCTGATAGGTCTCGCCGGTGCAGAGCATGCCCTCGTGGTACCAGGTCGGCACCCCGCGCCACTTCCACTCCTCGACCACGTCGGGGTCGGCTTCCTTGATCAGGGCACGGATCCGGCTGAGCAGCTCGCCCCGCCAGTCGCCCAGCTCCTCGATGCGAGCGTCGATGTGCTGGGAGGGGGTCATGACCGCCTGCGACTCACTCATCCCGATGTCCCTTCGCCAGAAGTTGGTCGGTGCTCGAGTCGTGCCTACCCCAACCAGTGGCCGATGAACAGACTCCCACCTCGGTGGGCCAGCCGTCCCGAAACAACCACCGATCGTTGCTATTTCCGGGATAGCGCACAGACTGCAGTCGTGGACCCAACGACAGCCATGGCCCCGCTGCTCGCGATGAAGCTGTACGTACCCGCCCCGCAGGGGAAGCTGGTTGCCCGGCCGCGACTCACCGAGCGCCTCGACCTCGGCGCCGCATCAACGCTGATGCTCGTGTCGGCCCCTGCCGGGTTCGGCAAGACCACGCTGCTGGCCGAGTGGCTGGCCCGACAGCCAGCAGCGTCAGTCGCGTGGTTGTCCCTGGATCGGGAGGACAACGATCCCCGTACCTTCTGGACCTACGTCATCGCGGCCCTGCGCACGGCCGCACCCGACATCGGTGCGAGCGCCCTGTCGCTGCTGGAAGCCTCGCCGGCCGCGCCGGTCACGACGACCCTCACGACGCTGATCAACGACCTCGTGACCGCCGCGACCGACATCGTGCTGGTGCTCGACGACTACCACGTCATCGACGCGCTCGAGGTGCACGAGGCAATGGCCTACCTGCTCGAGCATCGCCCTCCGCGACTGCACCTGGTGGTCGCGACCCGCTCCGATCCCCCGTGGCCCCTGGCCCGGCTGCGAGCACGCGGTCAGCTGGTCGAGCTCCGCGCCGCCGATCTGCGCTTCACCGACGCGGAGGCCTCGGCCTACCTCAGCGGGATGGGCCTGCACCTGACGGCGACCGACGTGGCAGCGCTCGAGGGCAGGACGGAGGGGTGGATCGCGGCTCTGCAGCTGGCTGCCCTGTCGTTGCAGGGGCGGGCCGACGGTGCCGCGTTCATCGCCGGGTTCGCTGGCGACGACCGCTACGTCGTCGACTACCTCGTCGAGGAGGTACTCGCCCGCCAGTCGGACGCCGCCCGGACCTTCCTGCTGCAGACCTCCGTACTCCGGCGACTGACCGGCCCCCTCTGCGATGCCGTCACTGGCGGCAGCGGCGGCAAAGCCATGCTGGAGGCACTCGACCGGGCCAACCTGTTCCTGGTCCCGCTCGACGATCGGCGCCAGTGGTACCGCTACCACCACCTGTTCGCCGATGTGCTGCAGGCGCGGCTGCTCGACGAGCAGTCGGACCGGGTGCCGGAGCTGCACCGCAGGGCCAGCAACTGGTACGAGCGCAACGGCAGCATCGCCGAGGCGGTCAGCCACTCGCTGCGTGGGGAGGATTTCGCCAAGGCTGCCGATCTGGTCGAGCTGGCCGTGCCCGCGATGCGTCGGCAACGGCAGGAGGCTGTCGCACTCGGCTGGATGATGTCGCTGCCCGAGCCGTTGGTACGCGAACGGCCAGTGCTCAACGTTCACTACGCCGGAGCGCTGCTGTCCACCGGCCGGCTCGACGGCGTCGAGGCCCGACTGGTCGACGCTGAGCGATGGCTGGAACCAAACGGCACGGGGACAGACCGGCCGTCTACGGCAGCCCGGGTGGTCGACGAGACGGAGTTTCTCGCGCTACCAGCGATGATCGCGCTCTATCGCGCGGCGCAGGCTCTGGCCACCGGCGACGTTCAGGGCACCACAACCCATGCCCAGCAAGCACTGTCGGTGTCGGGCGACGACGCCCACCTCGTACGAGGAGCGGCGGCCGGCCTGCTCGGTCTTGCCTACTGGAGCAGCGGCGATCTCGAAGCCGCGCACCGCAGCTATGCCGAGTCCACAACCAATCTCGAGCAGGCGGGCCACATCGCGGACACCCTCGGGTGTGCCATCGCCCTGGCCGACATCCGGCTCGCCGAAGGCCGTCCCAAAGACGCGCTGCGCACGTACGAGCGGGCACTGGCACTCGCGGCCGAGCAACCAGGACCGCCGCTGCGCGGCACAGCGGACATGCTGACCGGCATGAGCGGGATCCAGCTCGAGTTCAACGACCTGAAGCTGGCCGATGAGTGCCTCGCCAGAGCCGAGACCCTCGGCGACCACGCCGGCCTGCCACAGAGCCGTTACCGGCTGCGGGTGGCCCTGGCCGGCGTGAGGGAGGCCCGCGGGGACCTCGAGGGGGCGGTCGCTCTGCTGGACGAGGCCGAGCGCATGTACGTCGGCGACTTCTTCCCCAACGTCCGTCCGATCCCCGCGATCAGGGCACGGGTGTACGTCCGTCAGGGCAACATCAGTGCTGCACTGGACTGGGCGCGGGACCAGGGGTTGTCGGCGCACGATGACCTGCACTACCTGCGGGAGTTCGAGCACCTCACGTTGGCCAGAGCGCTGGTGGCGCACGGCGAAGGAGCCGAGCTGCTGCACCGGCTGCTCGAAGCCGCCGAAGCGGGGAACCGGGTCGGCAGCATCATCGAAATCCTTGTGCTGCAAGCACTTCAGTACCAATCGCTGAACGAACTGCCGTCGGCGCTGGCGAAACTCGAGCGAGCGTTGAGCCTGGCCGAACCCGCCGGCTATGTGCGCACGCTGGTCAGCGAGGGCGAGCAGCTGGCTGCCTTGCTGCGGTTGGCGGCAGAGCGTGAGATCGCGCCCGACCACGTCCGACGACTGCTGGCCGCGCTCGGCTCCCCAGCGGCCGCCCCGCCCGTACAGCAGCGCCTGGTCGAGCCGCTCAGCGAACGCGAGCTCGTCGTCCTGCGGCTGCTGCGGACGGACCTGGACGGTCCGGGCATCGCCCGCGAGCTGGTGGTCTCGCTGCACACCGTGCGCAGCCACACCAAGCGGGTCTACGCCAAGCTCGGGGTGAACAACCGCAGGGCCGCAGTGCGCCGAGCCGTCGAGCTCGAGATCCTGCCGCGCACCAGCTCCTGACCAGCACCCCCTGCCGGTTCACCACCTCGATTCACCACATGTGGCGATGCCGGCTCACCACCTCCGCGCCTAGCTTGCAGACATGAGCCGGACACCAGCATCGAGCGGGAAGCGGCAGCAGGCCGGCCGGTACGAGATCCGCATCGAGGGCCGGCTCGAGGCCCGCTGGGCTGCCTGGTTCGACGGCCTGAACCTGACCTACGACGGCGACGGAATCACCATCGTCGAAGGGCCGGTCGTCGATCAAGCCGCACTGCACGGCCTGCTGCAAAAGGTAAGAGACGTCGGCCTGCCGCTCGTCTCCGTCACCCGTCTCGACCCACATCACTGATGAACCCACACGAGGAGCCGAACATGACGATCACCGCAGAAACCCCTGGTACCACTGAACTCTCGAAGCGGTCACTCCGACGGACTGCGCGTATCGCAGGCTGGCTGTACCTCATCACCTTCATCACCTCGATCCCGGCCCGGATCCTGTACGGACCCGCTCTGGACTCGCACTACATCCTCGGCTCGGGCAACAGCAGCGGCGTACAGCTGGGCAGTCTGCTCGACGTGCTCTGCGCCCTCGCGGGCATCGGCACTGCGGTCGTGCTGTTCCCGATCGTCAAGCGGCAGAACGAAGGGGTTGCCCTCGCGTTCGTGGCGAGCAGGGTGCTCGAGGCTTCCGCACTGCTCGTCGGCGCCGTCACCTTGCTCTCCGTCGTCACCCTCCAGCAGGCCAACGCCGGAGCATCCGGGGCGAACGCCGTGGCGCTCAACACCACCGGGGACGCGCTGGTGGCGATGCACACCTGGGCCTACCTCGTCGGCCCCGGCCTTCTGTCGGGTGTGAACGCGCTGCTGCTGGGGTCGCTGATGTACCGCTCCGGCCTCGTCCCGCGCCTCATCCCCACGATCGGCCTGATCGGTGCCCCGTTCCTGCTGGCCTCCGGGGTTGCCACGATGTTCGGCGCCTTCGGCCAGTTCTCGCCAGCGGCGTCACTGCTCGCTTTCCCGGTTGCACTGTGGGAGCTCTCGGTCGGCAGCTGGATGGCGTTCAAGGGCTTCAGGCCCTCGGCGATCACTGCGCCCGCCACCGCAGTGGTGGCCGCCGCGCCAGCCGAGCTGGCCAGCGTCTGACGGACCCGGCTTGCCACCACGAGTACGGTCGCGCACATACAACGCACAGAAAGGTTCCCGCAGATGACGTACACCGATGGAACAGGGTCCGCCTCGGCGGGCTACCCGGCGCGGCTCGAGATCGACTTCCCCGAAGAGCACAACCGGGTGACCACATTCTTCCGCGCCTTCATGGTCATCCCGATCGCGATCATCATCTCGGTGCTCACCGCCGGGGTGACGCGGACGGTCTACACCCACGGCGGCAAGGAGGTGAGCACCACGAGCGGCGGCATCGCAGCCGGCCTGTTCACCGCGACGCTGCTGATGATCCTGTTCCGGAAGCGCTACCCGCGTTGGTGGTTCGACTTCGCCAGGGAGCTGGCCAGGTTCGGTACCCGGGTCTGGGCGTACGTCGCGCTGCTCACCGACCAGTACCCCTCCACGGTTGAGGAGCAGAGCGTCCACCTCGAGATCGACTACCCCGACGTCGAGCGCGACCTGAACCGCTGGCTGCCGCTGGTCAAGTGGCTGCTGGTGATCCCCCACCTGATCGTCTTGGTGTTCCTGTCGATCGCGGCCTTTTTCGCAGTCGTCATCGCCTGGTTCGCGATCCTGTTCACCGGCCGCTACCCACGGGGACTGTTCGACTTCGTGGTCGGCGTCGGCCGCTGGTGGCTGCGGGTCGAGGCCTATGCAGCCCTGCTCGTCACCGACCGCTACCCCCCGTTCAGCCTCTCCTGAGCCGCGCGGCAACGGGCCTCATCGGCTGCGCAAGCACAGCGCCCCCAGATCCATGCCGTACACCGGCTGGTAGAGCTGGCAGCCGATCCGGGCCGAGAAGAAGTCGCGGCTGGCGTCCACCGCCACCGCTGCCGCGGGGGCGAGGTCGCGCTCGATCTCCAGCTCGAGCGCGGCGTACGTCCGGTAGCGCTCCGGTCCCGTCAGTGCGGCGGCCGCGTGCAGCCGGCGGTCAAGAGCCGGGTCGTTCAGGTAGGAGAAGTTGTTGTTGTCCGAGGCTCGGATCGTGCTCCCGTCGAAGACGTCCAGCGTGTCTCCGGGGTCGGTGGTTGCGGCGGCCCAGCCGTTCATGGCCAGGTCGAAGGGCTCGCCCCGGCGTCCGATCCGGGTGAAGTAGTCGTCGATGGGGAACTGCTTGATCTGTACGTCGATCCCCAGCGGAGCCAGATCGGTCCGGACGATCTGCGCCTCCTCCAGCCAGGGCGACTGGCTGGGCGTGTACATGATAGCGGTCGCGTGCAGGTTCCCGGCCAGCGCCTTGGCGCGCGCGAGATCCGGTCCGGCGACCGGATACAGGTGCAGGTCGCCGGCTCCTTCGGTCGTCGGCGCGAAGAGGTCGTCTGTCGGCCAGCCGCCGTTGAACGGGTTGATCTCGGCGAACCGCTGCCCCTGGGCCACCAGCGCGGGCCGGTCGATGGCGAAGTTCACCGCCTGGCGCAGGCGAACGTCGGCGAACAGCGGCCGGCTGGTGTTCATGTGCAGCCAACGGGTCGCGTTGGCGGGACTGACGAAGTACTGCTGGTGGCCGGCCCGCGCGGCGGGGCTGCCGGCCCCGTACTGCGCCTGGAGGCGCGGTGCGGCGTCCGCGGGCAGCCCCTCCAGGTCGTAGTCGGCGGTGCCCGCCTCGATCTCGGCCAGCGCCCGGGCCGGGTCGACGCCGATCGTGACCGCTAGCTTGTCCAGGCTGTGCGGGCGGTTGCCGGCGTAGCCGGGGTTGCGCGCCAGCACCAGCTGCTGACGTGGCGTGTACGAGCTGACGTAGTAGGGGCCCGCCGACGGGATGGAGTCCAGACCCCCTGCGGCGTCGGGAGTTGCGGGCGGCACCGCGCATGCGGCCCCGCCCGCGATGTCCGCGAGAAGCGCGCCGTTCGGTCTCGCCAGCGTGATGGTGAGCGTGTCACCGCGGGCCACGACGCCCTGCAGCCCGTGGGTCCGGCCGCTGACGAAGTCCTGATACCCCGCGACGTCGCTGAAGTCGCTCGCCAGGGGTGACTTGAGCCGAGGGCTGACCACTCGCTCGATCGTGGCCTTGAACGTCTGTGCCGTCACCGGTTGGTTCGAGGGTGGCGAGAACCGGAAGCCGGGCCTGACGGTGAAGGTGTACGTCCGCCCCCCGTCGGTCGGGGTCGGAACGGCCTGTGCCACCTCGGGCACTATCTGCGAGCCGGCCGAACCGGGCCGGTCCGGGTAGGTGACCAGGTTGGCGCAGGTGGCGTACATGATCATCGGGGCGAAGGGCAGCCCGACGGCAGGGTCGAGCGAGGAGAGGTCGGCCTGCATCGTCAGGTGCGCGACACCCCCCGTGGCTGCCAGCGGTGGCGGAGCTGCGGAAACGGTGATCCAGACCTCGCCCGCCACCGACGCGATCGCGGTGGGGGTGCCGCCAAGCCGCAGCGACCGCGTCATCGCGCCGGACCGCGGGTCGAGGGTCGCGACTGCACCGTCGCGGCCGTCCAGCACCCAGACAGCGCGGTCCGTCGCGGCCAGCCCGACCGTACCGTCGCCGACGTGCGTCGTGGCCACGATGGCGTCCGTCTCCGGGTCGATCCGCACCACGGTCTCGTCTCCGGAGTCGGCGACCCAGACGCCGGCGGCGTTGGTCACCACCGCGGCGGGGCCGTGGCCGACCGGGATCGTCCGGGACAGCAGCGTGATCGGGTCGATGCGGGTCACGGTGCCGTCGGCGCCATTGGCCACCCAGACCGACCCGGCGCCGGCAGCCATCGCGGTCGGATTCTCGCCCACCTCGACGGACGCGATCGTCCGGCCGGTCTCGCTGTCGAGGCGCGTCACGTAACCGTCGGGGTCGGCGACCCAGAGCGAGCCGAAGGCGGACAGCAGGGGCCAGGAGACCCCACGCGTCGCTGCCGAGCCGGCCGTCAGCTGCCGCATGGTGACGGCGCGGTCGTACTCCGGGTCAATCCGCAGTATTCGACCGGACTCGTCACTGACCCACACGGCATCGGCAGTCGTGGTCAGCGCGGTGGGTGCGCCGCCGAGGGGGACGGTCCCCAGGACCCGGCGCGTCGTCGGATCCAGGCGGGTCAGGGTGTCGTCGTGGCTGTTGGCCACCCACAGCGACCCGCCGCCCGCCGCGACGGCTACCGGCTGAGCACCCACCGCCACGGTGCCGGTGACCGACCCGGACGGGTCGAGGGTGATGACCGAGTTGGCCTGGACCGTGTCCGCGACCGAGCCGGGCTGGTCGGCTCCGCGGGTCGCCCCGGTCGCGACCGCCGCCAACGTGACCACGAGCCCACCCGTCGCGAGCGCGATCAGCGCACGATGCCGCGGCCGGCGTCCTCGGCTCACCGGAGACGACGCCTGCTCGGCAGGGGCAGCGGGGCCGGCCGTCGGCATGACCGGCGGCGACGTCTCGGCTGCTTCGGCAGCCGGCTGTGCCGCGAGCAGCCGCGCAAACACGGCCTGCGTCTCCGGTGAGGGGTACGCGCCCAGCTCGTCCGCGAGCAGCCGGCGGCACCGCTCGTAGGCCCGCAGCCCCTCGGCCCGGTCGCCGCCCAAGGCGTGTGCCTGCATCAGGAGGCGGTGACCGTTCTCGTGAAACGGTTCCAGCTCGATCGCCTGCTCGGCCCAGGCTGCCGCCTCGCGCGCGTGACCCAGCATGAGGGCCGCCTCGGCAAGGACGTCAAGCGCACGACCGCGAAGCTGCGCCAGCTCGCGCCGCCGGTCCTCGACCCACTCCCCGCTGTCGCCCGGCAGGAACGTATGCCTCAGGCAGCCCTCGGCCACCGCCACCAAGGTCCGTGCCCGCTCAGGTTTGCCGGCCGCGACTGCGCGCTCGGCCTCCGGGACCGCGCTCACCGCCGACGTGACATCGACCCAGCAGCTCTCCGGCAGGTCCAACCGGTAGCAGCCGAAGGCGCTCGTCAGCACGCCGGCACCATCGAGCCCCAGCGAGGTGAGCAGCGCGCGCAGCTTGGTCGCCAGCACGGACAGCGCCTTGTCCCACGTCGGTGGCGGCTCGTCAGCCCACAACGCCGACGCCAGCTCCTCACGCGGCACTGGCCGGCCCTGCTGCAGCACCAGGTACGCGAAGAGGAGCCGGCCCTGCCGGCCCGGGAAGTGCGTCGTCTCGGTCGCGACCCCATCGGCCTCGACCGCGACACGACCAGCCAGGAAGACCTTCAGCTGGAGCTCCTCTGCGACCTCTAACCCTCATCTTGCCGCTCTCTAGGCGCTGGCACCTAGCGTTCGGCAGACGAAGGCCGGCTCCACGGCCTCCAGTCCGAGGGAGGGCGCCGGTGAGCCAGCAGCTCCGCTGCGAGTGCGGGTTCGTCGCACACGGCTCGGACGAGGACAGCCTGGCAGCCGAGGTACGCCGACACGCCTGGCACGCGCATCAGATGGCGCTGTCGTCGGCAACCGCGCTCGAACTCATCAAGCACGCCCGGCGGACTACCCGCAAGCCGCCCGCCGGCCCACCGCAGACAGAGGAGAACGGCACATGAGGACCAAGAGCCCACTCATCCTGGGGGTCGCAGCGCTGGTTGGCGCCAGCCTGATCCCGGCCAGCGCTACAGCGGCCTCCAGCAGTCTCACCACCACCATCCTGGCGAAGGCCACTTTCAGCTCCGTCAGGCTCAGCGGCCATGCTCACCTCGACACCGCCACCTCCAACAGCAAGGGGTGGCACAAGCGGAGTGACGTGTGGAGTGTGTTCCTCCGGACGCACGGACTGACCGACGGCTACGTCGTCGACAACACCTTCGGCCCTGGCGACACGAGCGGATGGCACTCGCACCCCGGCCCGAGCATCGTCTTCGTGGTCCACGGGACGATCACCAACTACGACAGCGACGTGCCGAACTGTGCCGGGCAGGTCTACGCGGCCGGCAGCAGCTTCACCGACCCGGGTGGTCGCGACGAGCACATGCTGAAGAACGAGGGCACGCAACTGGCGGAGACGATCGCCGTCCAGTTCCTCCCGGCCGGTGCAGCGCGTAAGACCCCCGAGCCCACGCCTGCCGGCTGCCCGGCCGGCTGACCGCCCAGCCGGCTCTGCCGAACCAGCTCACCACCGGCACGGGGCCCGTCCTACGAGAGCAGGACGGGTCCCGCCGGGCGACTCAGGTGCTCACCGGTTCGGACCCCGGCGGCAGCGGCGGCGCCGCTCGCCGTGGGGCAATCGCCATCCCCACCAGGCCGAACGGCAATGGCAGCCAGTAGCTGAACAGCCGGTACGCGAACGTCGCCAGCACCGCATCGCCCGGGTCGACACCGGCGAGCACGAGCAACGCCGTGAGACCCGCCTCCACGAAGCCCAGCCCACCCGGCGTGACCGGGATGTTTCCCAGCGCCTTGGCTCCGCTGAACGCCAAGAGCACCAGACTCGGCCGCGGATGCGAACCGATCGCGCCCAACGCCGCCAGCAAGGTCATGAAGTCCAGCAGCCAGCGGCCGACCGCCCCGGCCAGCGCACGTTTCCAGTGGGCGCCCACCACCGCAGCGATCCGGTCCCGCTCGGTGAGCAGCCGGTGCGGCAGATCCGTCAGCGGTCTGGCGTGCCGCCGCAGCCGGTTCCGGGCGGACTGCGCGACGCGCCCCACCCAGGCCAACGGCCGGTCCGTACGCAGCATCACCGCCGCCACACAGACGATCACCGCGAACGCGACCAGACCCGCGGCGGCCGCTCCGAGCAGGTTGTGGTTGACCGGTCCGCGGAACAAGGCGGGGATCGCCAGCACCGGCAACCCGAGCACGACCGCGAACACCAGCAGGTTCACCGCGGTCAGCCCGCTCACCACCGACGGCCCGTCCATGCCAGCGGCCACGAACATCCGATACTGCAGCGCTGAGCCGACCGACCCACCGCCCGGCACGATGTTCGCCAGGGCGTTGGAGGCAAGCTGTGCGGAGATCACCAGCCGCCAGTGGGGCCGGTGCAGCGCCACCCGCTGCAGATCCCACAGGCAGGCGCACACGCCGACCTGCAGGCCGAACATGACCAGCAGCGCCGCAGCAGAGAAGCGGGTGATCTGACGCCACGACGAGAACGTGTCGACCAAGCTGGGGAACACCAGGTACAGCGACACCAGCGTGATGGCGAGCCAGATCACGTTGCGCAGCAGGGAGCTCGGCTTCTCCCGTTCCCCTCGACGAATCTCGCCAGCTGTGTCCGCGTGCCGTTCGACGGCGCGCTCGACGCGATCACCGATCGTGCCGACTGCCTCGTCCTCCACCACCTCGGCAGTCTTCCATACGGTCGGGAGCGGATCCGGTACGAGACGGCGCAGCGGTGGGTGGGCCGCCCGACGACATTGAGGGCAGCCTGAGACGCACGGCACAATGACGGCATGAGCGCCCCCGGATCGGACACCTTCCCCGACAACTCCGCAGCAGCGATCGGCGAGGAGTATCGCGAGCTGCTCGAGTTCCAAGTCCCGGACGCGGACGCCACCCGGCTCGTCATCGCCGCCTACGACCACCTGAGCATCGACGAGCAACCCGAGCTGTGGCTCGGCCTCGCCGCCACCCAGTCGTCCCTGGGCCGCCTCGACGAACGGGTCAAGGTTCACGCCCTCGAGGTGATCGACACCGGCCGCGGGCTGGATCAGTCCGGCCTCGAGAGCCTGCGCGAGCAGCTGACCGGGCCACAGCCGGACCGGCTGGAGGTGCGGCGGCCGTGGCGCAGCGAGACCGACCTTCGGCGCGGCGAGATCCTGACCTTCACCGCCACCAACGGGGAACAGGCCCTGCTGCGCGTGGCCCGGGTCGCCGAGCATCGGCACGGCTCAAGTCCGGTCCTCGTACGGCTGGACTGGAGCGGCAGGTCCGTGCCGACGACCCGCGAGCTTGGCCGGCTGCAGGTCCTCGGCCAGCCGCGCTCGCTCGAGGTCGCCCGTACTCCGGACTCCTTCTATGTCGCCCGCCTCGAACAAGACGACCCGGACTGGCCCGACGCCGGATTCACCGTGGCCGCAAGGATTCCCTCGCCCGCGTCTGACGCGCAGATTCAGGTGCGCACCCACACCAGGTGGGCGCCGTTGGCCTCGATCCTGGAGACTGCCCTCACGTCCGAGGAGTGAGTCGAGCGGGAGCAGCGTCCACGATCCCGTACTGCATGGCGTACATCGCGGCACCGGCACGGTTCGAGACGCCCAGCTTGGTGTAGACCCGCTCCACGTGATTGCCCACCGTCTTTGCGCTGATTCCCAGCTCCCGGGCAATCGACTTGTTGGGCAGGCCGCTGGTGAGGAGGGCGAGCACCTCGCTCTCGCGAGCCGTCAGGCCGGCAGGGCCGGTGACCCTGGTCCGGTTCAGGTGGTGCCCGGCGGCAGCCAGCACCGCGTCGACCGCGACCGGATCGAGGCGACCTGCGGCCGCCTCCGCCTTCAGCTCGCGGGCTGCCGCGGACTCGCTCAGTGCGGCCCGGTACGGACGCGGTGCCAGCATGGCGCTGTACGCGTCGGCCGCCGCGAGCACCCTCGCCTGGGACGAGAGCATGGCGCCACCGACGTGGCGGTGGTAGCCGGAGCCGTCCATCCGCTCGTGGTGGGTGGCCGCCAGCATGCCGATGCGCCGCAGCGGCTCGGGCCGGTTGAAGACGCGTTCTGCGTAGTAGACGTGCAGGCGCGCGCGTTCCTGCTCGCTGGGTGTCAGTGGTCCCGGCTTGGCCCAGACCGAACCGGACACGCCGAAACGTCCCGTGTCGTGGACAAGCGCAGCGCGGTAGGCAAGTCGTGCCTCCGTCCGCGGCGTCTGCATCAGCTCGGCGGCACCCCGGACCAGCCCTGCGGTGGCGCGAGCATGTCCGGCGAAGCACGGGCTGCGCAGGTCGCAGAAGTCGCCGATCGCCCCCAACGCCTCGTCCAGCTCGTCGTCCGTCAAGGGAGCCCGTTGCAGCGGTGCGGCGGCGTTGAGCTCGTCGACATTGTCGCGGTCGAGGCCCTCGAACAGCGACTCGGGATCGGTCGCCACCAGCGTCGCGATCTGCGGGTCGAAATGAGTGCCGCTGCGGGAGCGTACGACGTCGAGCGCCGCTTGGACGCCGGTCGTTCGCTGGAACACCTCGCAGGCCTCGGCCACGTGCGAGATCCGAGCTGCCAGGGACAGCCCGCTGCCGGACAGGTCGTCCGGGAAGCCTCGACCGTCCCACCGGGCGTAGGCCTGCTCGATGCCCGCCCGCACGTCGTCGCTCAGCCCGAGCCGGTTGGCCAGCGCGCCGGCTGCGGAGCAGTGACCCGCCATCTGCTCGACCACCTCACGGCCGCCGGAGACGATCAGCGAGGCGGCCTGGCGGGCCCGGTTGAACGCCGACGTCCCGTTGCCGGCCCGTCGCAGCATGAACATCATCGCTGGGAAGCCGGCCAGGTCCATCTCGACGGCCTTGTTGCGGAAGTCGATGTCGTCACCGAACAGCAGCGCCGACTCGTTCCCGTACACAGGGCAGCCCACGTAGGTCAGGACGCTGACGTCGTGGAGCGTCGCGAGGTCGGTCTCGTCCAGGCCGAGCCGGTCGCCCAGGCGCATGCCGATGCGGGCGGAGCGCAGCATGTGCTCCGGCGGTTGCCCGAAGCCGAGATCCGTGACGAGCGAGAGCGAGACCAGCAGATCCGACAGCCGGACGCCCGAGTCAGCCACGATCGTGAGCGTAAACCGGGCGGTGCCCCGGTTCCAGGTCCCCGGGGTGAATGCCTCATGTGGCGGCTCCGGCGCGTCCCTACCTTGAGGTCAAGGGTCCAACCCACTTCTCGGAACGGAGACGAAGACAATGCCCAAGTACCTGATCGACCGCACCGTGCCCGGCGTCGGACAGATGGACGCATTCGCTCTCGCCGACATCGCCGCTGCCTCCAACAAGGTCCTCCGCGACCTCGGGCCGGACATCCAGTGGGTGCACAGCTACGTCGCCGACGACACGCTCACCTGCGTCTACATCGCGGCCAACGAAGAGCTCGTCCGGGAACACGCCCGGTGCGGCGGCTTCCCCATCGACACCGTGCGCAAGGTCCACGGACTCATCGACCCGACGACCGGGGAGGTGGCAGCATGAGCCGCGCGGTGGTCAGCCTGGCGACGGGACTCGAGGACCCGGAGAAGGTGACGGTCGCGCTGCTGGTGGCCGTCGGCGCGGCCGAGGCCAACCGGGACACGCTCATGTTCCTCACCAAGGAGGCCGGTCGGCTGGCCACCCAAGGCGTTGCTGTCGGTACGTCCTGCGAGGGCTGCCCGTCCGTACCGGACCTGATGAAGCGGTTCGAGGCGGCCGGGGGCGAGCTGCTCGTCTGCCCGATCTGCTTCAGCTCCAGGCAGCTCGACGCGGACACGTTGCTGCCCAACGCCCGGTTGGGCGGAACCGTCCAGCTGTGGGAGTGGATCGGCGAGGGCGCAACAACCTTCAGCTACTGATGCCAGTCGGCCCGGGACATGCACGGGGCGCTTGCGCTGGAGGGCCAAGTCGTGGCGGAGGGTCTTCCCGGGCCGGACTTTGCCCGCCACAAGCTCGCAGTCGACCCGCCGGACCACACCCCGGCTCGGACGGCTCGTGTCGTCCGCCCTCTCGCCGCGTACGGTCCGAGCCTGCCGAGCTGAGGCGAGTCCCATGACGACTGTCTCCTTGTATCGTCGCCGATCGTGACCATGAGCTCGTTGAGCACGGACTACCTGGTCGTCGGGGCCGGTGCCATGGGCATGGCCTTCACCGACGCGTTGATCGACCATGCCGACGTGCACGTGACCCTCGTCGACCGCCGGTTCGCCGCCGGCGGCCACTGGCAGGACGCGTACCCCTTCGTTCAGCTGCACCAGGCCTCGCAGTTCTACGGGGTCGCCTCGACCGTTCTCGGCGGCGGGTCGATGCAGACCGTCGGGCCGGAGACGGGCCTGCACGAACGGGCTCGGCGAGCCGAGATCCAGAGCTACTACGACACCGTCCTGCACGACCGGTTCGTCGGCTCCGGGCGGGTCACGTTTCTCGGTGGGAGCGACTACCGGGGCGACGGCGGCGTGCACCTCGTCACGTCCCGGGTGTCGAACGAGACGGTGCAGGTCGCCGTGCGCCGACGGGTCGTCGACGCGACCTACCTCTCGCCGACGATTCCCGCAACCACGCCGCCCCCCTTCGGTGTCGCCGACGGTGCCCGTGTCGTCGCCGTCAACCAGCTGGCCACGCTCGTCGAGGCACCGCAGCGGTACGTCATCGTCGGATCCGGCAAGACCGCGACGGACGGGATCATCTGGTTGCTCCGCAACGGCGTCGATCCCGCGCGCATCACCTGGGTGCGACCGCGTGAGCCGTGGATGCTCAACCGTGCGGCCGTCCAACCGGACCCGGTCGTCGGGTTGGAGCTGACCGCGAACACGATGGCAGCGGCAGCCGGCGCGGAGTCGCTGGACGACCTGTTCTTGCGGCTCGAGGCTGCCGGGGTCATGCAACGCATCGACCCCGACCTGACGCCCACGATGGCCAAGGCGCCCACCCTTGGCCGGTGGGAGCTCGACCTGCTCCGTACGGTCGAGGACGTCGTACGGCTCGGCCACATCGAGCACGTCACCGCGCATGAGCTGGTGATGGAACGCGGAGTCGTGCCGCTGAGCCCCGGCTCGCTCGTGGTGCACTGTGCGGCCGTCGGGACTTCGCCGACCACCGCTGGTCCCGCTGTGGGAGCCCGACCGGATCCGGCTGCAGACGATCAGGGCCGGGTTTCCCTGCTTCTGCGCTGCGCTGGCCGGCTATGTCGAGGCCACCCGAGACGACGACCGGGAACGCAACCGGCTGTGTCCGCCCAACTCCTACTCCGACGGCCTCGCCGACTGGGCGCGGATGCAGGCCCGTGGCGCGATGGCGTCCCGCGCCTACAACGGCGAGCCCGACATCGGCACCTGGGCCAACCAGTGCGCGCTGAACCCGGCGAAGATCGAGCCGGCCCAGCGCGACCTGCCGGCGGTGCGGCAAGCGGCGGCGAGGGTGGCTGCCGTCAATGACGCAGGCCTCGCGCGACTGTCAGCTCTCGCCGTCCCCCACCTCAGGGAACCTTGATTCGCGCGGCGCCAGCCTTGGTCCGTACCTTCAGCTCCTTGATCTTGGTCCGCTCGCCACCGTCGAGCTCGTAGAGCACCCGACGGTCGGTCTGCACAACGATCCGCCGACCACGGGTGATCTCGACGAACGGCGACCGCGCCGCCTTCCCCAGGGCGGTCCGGCCGAGCGCCCGACTCCAGTCGAGCAGACTGTCGGCGGTGATCACTCCGACGTCGAGGCAGCCGTCATCGGGGCGGGCATCGGGGAAGGCCTCGATGCCGCCGGTCAGCTGACCCATGTTGCCGATCAGCACGCAGCCGGACTGCCCGTTGAAGAAGCGCTTGCCATCCACGTCGACCTTGGCCCGGAACCGGGACGCATTGATGTTCCGCGCCCCGGTCCACACGTAGGCGAGCCGGCCCAACGCATCCTTGAGACGACCGTCAGCGTCCTTGATCATCTTGGCGTCGAGCCCGATGCCCGCCATGACCCCGAAGTGCTCACCATTGACGCGCCCCAGATCGATCCGGCGCTCCTTGCCGTTCAAAGCGACCTCGACGGCGTCCGCCACGCTCTTTTTCGGGATCCCCAGATTGGAGGCGAAGAGGTTGCCGGTGCCCGCGGGCAGGATCGCCAGCGCCACGTCCGAGCCGGCAAGGGTGTCCAGGCATCGTTGTACCGACCCGTCCCCGCCCCAGATCAGGATCAGGTCTGCTCCGCGCTTGACCGCCTTGCCGACCGCCTTGGGGACGAACCGGCTCTTGGGTACGGGGAACCACATCGCGTCCGACTGACCGCGTTCGGCGAGGGCGGCACGCAGCTCATCGAGGCCGCCGCCCATCGTCTTGCCTTCGTGCGCGATGACGGCGATACGGCTCACTGACATGACCCTTCGTTGGCGGATGACACCTTGAGCCCGGCCCATCCCCGATACCGAGGGTGAGCAAACAGTGAGTGTCGGACTGGCGGGGCGGGGGTAGGCCAACGCGCAGTTCCCGACCCTTGGAGGCGGTCATGAGTGTCGCCGCACAGCGTGCCGCCGAGGCACCTCGACGGTCCCTGAGCCTTGCTCTCGCCGTGCGTCTCGTTGTCGGCGCCGTCATCCTCGGTGCCTGCCTTGTCGGCGCCGGTTTGCTCATCACTCACGCCTCGTCCTGGTGGCCTCGTACGGACGGCGGCATCGACCGTTGGTTCGTCCGGCACCGAGCACACGACTGGAACGACACCACGTTCGTCGGCAGCAACCTGGCGCAGACCCAGACCGCGATCGCCGTAGCGGTCGTCGCGTTCTTCGCGCTGCGCGTCTGGCTGGGGCGCTGGTACGAGTCGGTCGTGCTTGTCGTAGCCCTCGCCGGCGAGGTCGTCATCTTCCTGACCGTCGTAGCCATCGTGCATCGGCCGCGGCCGCCGGTGACGCGCCTCGATGCAGCCCCGCCGACGTCGAGCTTCCCGTCCGGCCACACCGCAGCAGCGGTCACGGTGTACGGGTTCCTCGCGTACCTGCTCTGGCGCTACCTGGCGAAGCGTTGGCTGGCAGCGGTGCTGTGCACGGTGCTGATCGCGCTGCCGTTCGCCGTCGGCCTCTCGCGGCTGTACCGGGGAGCGCACTACCCGAGCGACGTCATCGCCGGCGCCGTGCTGGGTCTCGTATGGCTCACCTTCGTCATCATCACGCTGCTTCCGACTGCAGCCAGACCTGAACCCACTCCCGAACGGACGACCGACACGCTGTCGAAACCGGGGTCAGGGCGGAGCGGTGAAGCGGTAGCCGGCACCGCGCACCGTTTGCAGGTTGCCGGCACTGTCGCCGAGCTTCGGGCTTCGACCTGATGGGCCTGCTGGACACCCTTCACGACCTCGGCGACCCGGCCGCCGCGCTGGCCCACGCCCGGAAGGCGCTCCCTCCCGACGGCGCCGTCCTGGTGGGGGGACCGAACGCGGCCGCGGCTACGCACCGAACCTGGCAACCCGCTGGCCGCGCTCAACTAGGCGGCGTCCACCTTCCAGTGCACGCCGGGCGCTCCGGTCCAGCCCGGCGGGGTCGCGCTCGGCGCCCAGGCCTCGACCGCTGCGGTACGGCAATTGGCCGACGACGCCGGCTTCAGCCGGTTCCGGCAGGTCACCCAGACCCCGGTCAACGTCGTCCTCGAGCTCCGGCCATAAGCGGGCTCTCGTCGCCCCGGAGCCCGGCGGCAACTCCCCGCCGGACTCCAGCGGACCCACTGCTCAGGTCCAGTCCGCCGTCGGATGAACCATCGGAGTAGTTAGCGGAGACCAGCCTTCGTCCCAGACCTCGCGTTCCCAGCCGCAGCTCGCGATGCAGTCGGGTCGACGCCCTCCTCCAGGACCTGCGGCACTCGCTGCCCGCGGTCGCGGCGCCACGTCTCGAACGCCACCACGGTCACCGCCAGCAAACCGGCACCGATGAGCCATGCCCCCACTACATCGCTGACGTAGTGCACGCCCAGGGCCACCCGGGAGAACCCCACCAGGAGGACGAAGACGGCGCCAACCGCCCAAACCGCTGGGCGCCAATGCCGCGGAACCACGGGCAGCAAGAGCAGCACGAAGACACCAACAATGACGAATGAGTTCAGCGCGTGACCCGAGGGGAAGGAGTAGCCGCCGGCCGAGGCCACTGGATCCGGGAGGACTGGTCGACTGCGCTCCACGACGTCCTTGAGGACGAAGCCGAGGACGCCAGCCACCACGACCGTCGTCGCCGCCCAAAGTGCCAGACGCCGCTGGCGACGCACGATCAAGACGACAACGACGCCAGCAGCGATGGCTCGCAGAACCCACGGAGCAAGGACGGTGCTGACTCCCTGGAGAAAGCCGACGGCGTGCGGCTTGCCGACTGCCCAGGAGTGGAGATCGTGAGCTGCGCTGTTGTCGAGCCGGTGCAGCGGAGCCCAGCCATGTGTGGCGGCATAGGCGAGGACCGCCACGGGCACCGCGGCCGCCAGGAACGCTGCGGACGCGGACACAAGACGACGTTCGAGGCGGATATCACCGATGGTGAGCATGGGAATTCGCTACCCGACCGCTCGACTCAACAAACGAAGCAGGCATGGACTGGCTCCCGTCGAAGCAGGCCTACCGACCGCACATCGGGTACGCCGGCGATCGCATCGCGCAGGCATGAACAGGATGCCGGCTCAGTCATTGGACAGGGCGTCCTTGGCCCGGTCCAACATCGACGCGAACGGCGGCGAGCGGACCCCTGACCCAGGTCGAGACGCGGCCGGACCTCCCGGCGGGGTGAGGTCAGGTGCCTCTCCTCGTCGTAGACGAGCGGGAGCATTCGGCGAGCGAGCGCCAACTCGTCCTTGAACGACGCGCCGTGCGCGTAGATCGCCACGAGCAGACCGTGCACACCTGGATCGAGGTCTGCGATCCGTGCCGGCCGCCGCTTCGTCGGAGGCGTCCACTGCCCGCGCAGATCGAAGAACGTCGCCGTAGGTCGATGACCCGCTCGTGCAGGACCATGCGGGCGGCCGCCGGGTCGTCCGCGGCGAGCCCCGCCGCAGCGCCGAGCCGGTCCTCGGACGCCCAGCGCCACCACGCCCGCCGAGCCTCATCCATCGGCGGCTTGCCAGTGGCCAGCATCTCCGCCGCGTGGTCCCGCACCCGCGCCGCAGCGCCGTCCGGGTCGTACAGAATCTCGGCCAGCTGCCAGAAGTCCGCTGCCTGGTCGCGGTTGTCCATGGCGTAGCCGATGGCGACCGACTCGCTCCACCGGAGCAGCTCGAACTTCTGCCCATCGCGGTCGGCGAACCCCATCTCGAACTGATCGCGCTCGCCGAGGATCACCAAGTCGACGTCACTGTCAGCTCGGGCATTGCCGCGGGCATGAGACCCGAACAGGATGATGCCCCGCACCGCGGGGTCCGCCGCGAGCTCATCGACGAACCGCTGGATGGCCTCGTGATCCGGCGAACCTAGCGCAGCTGACGGCTTCGGCCCGGTTGGATCCTGAGACGTCGTCAGCACGAGTAGTGATCACCCGGTCGGCCCGGCCCTCTCGCGAGGGCCGGGCCAACGGGGCCGTTCTCAAGATCGTCTTGTCGCCAAGTGCATCAGCTGCAGCCGCTGGTGCTCCCGCAGGACTCGCAGACGTAGCAGCTGCCGGCTGGGCGCATCTTGACTCCGCAGGTGAAGCACAGCGGAGCGTCGACGGCCGTGTTGCCGGTGATCGGTGAGGCACCGTCGAAGTCACCACCGGTCTGCGGCAGTCGGGTCGGCAGGAGTCTCCACCAGCGCGCGACTTCTCGATCGGCGCCGACTGGGACAGTGCCTCTGCGTCGAAGTCGTCCTCGGTCACTGCCGGCGCTTCGTACGAGCCGGTCTGCACGGCACGGGTCCGCTCGTCGGCGGTGTAGATGCCGTAGCTGGCCCTGGTGTCGTAGTCGAGGTAGTCCAGCGCGAGGCGACGGAAGATGTAGTCCATCACCGACTGCGCCATGCGGATGTCGGCGTCGTCGGTCATGCCGGCGGGCTCGAAGCGCATGTTGGTGAACTTCTCGACGTAGGCCTCGAGCGGCACGCCGTACTGCAGGCCGATCGAGATGGCGATCGAGAAGGCGTCCATCACGCCGGCCAGGGTCGAGCCCTGCTTGCCCAGCTTGAGGAAGATCTCGCCGAGGCCGTCGTCGGGGTAGGAGCCGGCGGTCATGTAACCCTCGGCACCCGCCACCGAGAACGAGGTGGTGCGCGACGGCCGCGACTTCGGCAGCCGCTTGCGGACCGGACGGTGCTCGGCCACGGCAGCGACCGCCGCTGCGATCTCGCCAGCGGTCGCCTCGGGCTTGGCCTTGGCGTCGGACAGCGGCTGGCCGACCTTGCAGTTGTCGCGGTAGATCGCGAGCGCCTTCAGGCCGTACTTCCAGCCCTCGAAGTAGATCCGCTCGACCTCGTCGACGCTGGTGTCGGCCGGCATGTTGACCGTCTTGGAGATGGCGCCGGAGATGAACGGCTGGACCGCCGCCATCATCCGGACGTGGCCGATCGGGCTGATCGAGCGCTCGCCCATCGCGCAGTCGAACACCTCGTAGTGCTCGAGCTTGAGGCCCGGGGCGTCGATGACGTGGCCGTGCTCGGCGATGTAGCCGACGATCGCCTCGACCTGCTCCTCGAGGTAGCCGAGCTTGCGCAGCGCCCGCGGGATCGTCTGGTTGACGATCTGCATCGAGCCGCCGCCGACCAGCTTCTTGGACTTGACCAGCGAGAAGTCCGGCTCGATGCCGGTCGTGTCGCAGTCCATCATGAAGCCGATGGTGCCGGTCGGCGCGAGCACCGAGGCCTGGGCGTTGCGGAAGCCGGCCTTCTCGCCAATGGTCAGCGCACCCTGCCACGCCTTGTGGGCCGCGTGCAGGATCCGAGCGTCGTCAGCCGCGATCGAACGCACGTCGTCGTTGGCGGACGCGTGCTTGCGGATGACCCGGTTGTGGGCAGCCTCGTTGCGGGCGTAGCCCTCGTACGGGCCGACGACGCCGGCCAGCTCGGCCGAACGCTTGTAGGCCGTGCCGGTCATCAGCGAGGTGATCGCCGCGGCGACCGCGCGGCCACCGTCGGAGTCGTAAGCGTGCCCGGTCGCCATCAGCAGCGCGCCGAGGTTGGCGAAGCCGATGCCAAGCTGACGGAACTTGCGGGTGGTGTCGCCGATCGCCTCGGTCGGGAAGTCGGCGAAGCAGATCGAGATGTCCATCGCGGTGATGATGATCTCGACGGCCTTGCCGAACTTGTCCGTGTCGAAGGTGTCGTCGTCGCGCAGGAACTTGAGCAGGTTGAGCGAGGCGAGGTTGCAGCTGGAGTTGTCGAGGTGCATGTACTCGCTGCACGGGTTGGACGCGGTGATCCGGCCCGACTCCGGGCAGGTGTGCCAGTCGTTGATGGTGCCGTCGTACTGGATGCCGGGGTCGGCGCAGTCCCACGCGGCCTGGGCGAGCTTGCGGAACAGCGACTTGGCGTCGACGGTCTCGATGACCTCACCGGTCGAGCGGGCCCGCAGACCGAACTCGGTGCCGTTCTCAACCGCACGCATGAATTCGTCGTTGACCCGGACCGAGTTGTTGGCGTTCTGGTACTGCACGGACACGATGTCCTTGCCGCCGAGATCCATGTCGTAGCCGGCGTCGCGCAGGACCCGAATCTTGTCCTCCTCGCGCGCCTTGGTCTCGATGAACTCCTCGATGTCCGGGTGGTCGACGTCGAGCACGACCATCTTGGCCGCGCGACGGGTCGCCCCACCGGACTTGATCGTGCCGGCGGACGCGTCGGCGCCGCGCATGAAGCTGACCGGGCCGGAGGCGGTGCCGCCGGAGGACAGCAGCTCCTTGGAGGAACGGATCCGGGACAGGTTGAGGCCGGCACCGGAGCCGCCCTTGAAGATCAGGCCCTCCTCGCGGTACCAGTTCAGGATCGAGTCCATCGTGTCGTCGACGGCCAGGATGAAGCAGGCCGAGACCTGCTGCGGCGACGCGGTGCCGACGTTGAACCACACCGGTGAGTTGAAGCTGAAGATCTGGTGCACGAGCATGTAAGTCAGCTCGTGCTCGAAGATCTCCACCTCCTCCTCGGTGGCGAAGTAGGCGAAGTCGCGGCCGGCGGCGACGTACTTGCCGACTACCCGGTCGACCAGCTGCTTGAGGCTCCACTCCCGGGTCGGGCTGCCCACCGCACCACGGAAGTACTTCGTGGTGACGATGTTGATCGAGTTCAGCGACCAGAAGTCGGGGTACTCGACACCGCGCTGCTCGAAGTTGATGGAGCCGTCACGCCAGTTGGTCATGACGACGTCGCGGCGCTCCCAGTTGATCTCGTCGTACGGGTGCACCCCAGCGGTCGTGTAGACCCGCTCCATCCGCAGCCGTGCTGCAGTCTTCGGTGCCGCCTTGCCCTGCGCGGCCCCGCTCACCGTCTCGGTCATGTGTCGTCGTCCGTTCGTTCGGCAGTGCCTGATATGTCAACGTCGTGGCGGCCGGGATACGTCCCGGATCCGGGCTGTTTCAGTTGCATTTGTGCTGGGTTCTCGAGCGGCTACGGAGGTCCTGCACCGACCAGCGCAGGCGATGCACCGGTGACCGTCTCGCGGTCGGGCAGGACTTCCAGGTCGTGCATCGCCGCACCGCGCAGCAGGGCGATCTCGGCGGCGAAGTCGTCGAGCGAGCTGAAGCCGCGGTAGACGGAGGCGAAGCGCAGGTAGGCGACCTCGTCCAGGCGCTGCAGCGGAGCGAGGATGGCTCGGCCCACCTCGGCCGAGTCGATCTCGGCGCAGCCACTGGCGCGGACGGATTCCTCGACCTGCTGGGCCAGCAGGGCGAACGCGTCCTCGTCGACCGGGCGACCCTGGCAGGCCTTGCGCACACCGCTGATCACCTTGGCCCGGCTGAACGGCTCGGTCACGCCGCTGCGCTTGACGACCGCCAGTGACGCGGTCTCGACGGTGGTGAACCGACGACCGCACTCGGGGCAGGACCGGCGCCGGCGGATGGCGACACCGTCGTCGGCCTCACGGCTGTCGACGACCCGTGAATCGGGGTGCCGGCAGAAGGGGCAGTGCACGGGAGGCCTCCGGTGAACGACGGTCGCGCTGCGCTCCAGCAGCGAGGTCCCGAGTCGAGCCGGTCACCGCGAAAGCCCGCTCAACTGGCCCAATCCGGGCCAATTGTGGACGCTTCTGTGGGTAACCCTGGGGACTTCGTGTGGAGAACTGGCACAACCTGTGGATGAATGACATCCATGTAACTACTAGATGTTGTGTGAACCGTAAGCGGGTCGGCGGGCCAGTGCAAGGACTTCGGCAAAACTGCTGGAAAGTGCCAGGTCACCGGCTTGGAAGGCCGCGCACCCCCGGCGTGTCGCGGCCCGGAACCGGTCAGGGGCCGGGGACGACCAGGGTCTGACCGGAGCGGATGGTCCCGTCGGAGTGGTTCATCGCGAGCAGCCGGTCGACCGCCTGGCGGCCGTCGACGCCCGGCATGGCCGCCTTGGCGATCGACCAGGCGGTGTCGCCGGGCGCGACCACGATCGTGTGGGTGGCCGGCTTGGCCGGTCCGGAAGCAGCGCTGCTGAGCACCCGTCCGACCGAGAAGGTGACAAACAACGCGACGATGGCCAGCGCAAGCACCGTGACCCGGCCGCGCCGGGTCAGGCGCAGGGCGGCAGCCGGAGCAGGGACCGGCCGAGCCGGACGAACAGCGCGTCGCTGCACCGGCGCCGCGAACGAGAGCTCGTCGCGGGTGAGGGTGAGGGTCGAGGTGCTGGTCATGGTGGCCTCCGCCGGGTCGGTCCCTTTACGTCGAACGAGTGTTCGATCGAACGTCTGTACGAGTTGTACCTCGAACCTCCGACAAAATCACGACACGTTCGAACAGATGTTTGAACGTGTCGCCGTTCCGGGCTAGGTTCGCAGACACCGCAACGACGCTGCGGGCGAGCGCACCGCCTTGACCGCACAGCACCGACTTCGACGCAGGAGGCCCTCCGTGGCGACCGAGACCGACCCGAAGACCGCCGCAGAGCAGGTGGACGACCTGCCCGCTGGTGACGTGCGACGGTTCCCGGACGTCGACCCCGACGGCGGCGGCCTGACGCCCCGCCAGCGCAAGGTGCTGGAGGTCATCCGTGACTCGGTCGAGCGCCGGGGCTACCCGCCGAGCATGCGGGAGATCGGCGAGCTGGTCGGCCTGACCAGCACCTCCAGCGTCGCCCACCAGCTCACGACGCTGCAGCGCAAGGGCTACCTGCGTCGCGACGCCAATCGGCCTCGTGCGGTCGAGGTACGCGACGCCGACGAAGCCCCCGCGTCAGCCCCGGACGCCGATGACGAGCTGGCCCGGCGCGAGGCCCTGCCGACGGCGGCCTACGTCCCCGTCGTGGGTCGCATCGCGGCGGGCGGCCCGATCCTGGCCGAGCAGGCGGTCGAGGAGGTCTTCCCGCTCCCCCGCCAGCTGGTCGGCGAAGGCACGTTGTTCCTGCTCAAGGTGGTCGGCGACTCCATGGTCGACGCGGCCATCGCCGACGGCGACTGGGTCGTGGTCCGCCAGCAGCCGGTGGCCGACAACGGCGACATCGTGGCCGCGATGATCGACGGCGAGGCGACGGTCAAGACCTACCGCAAGCGTGACGGCCACGTCCTGCTGATGCCGCACAACCCGGCCTACCAGCCGATCCCCGGCGACGAAGCCACCATCCTGGGCCGAGTGACCGCGGTCCTGCGCAAGCTCTGACCTACCGGTCCGTCGGCTGGACCGACCGCTCGCTCAGCGGCTCCGGCAGCGGGGTCGGCGGCGGGGCCACCGGTGGTGCGCCCACGCCCGGCTGCCGGGTCGCAACGCGGCACGACAGCAGCTCGTCGACGCCGGCCGGCGGCAGGGCACGGGCGAACAGGTAGCCCTGCCCGTAGTCGCAGCCCATCGCGCGCAGGGCTGCGTACTGCGCCTGGGTCTCGATCCCCTCGGCCACCGTCGACAGGTGCATCGACTGGCCCAGGTGCAAGATGGTTCGGGCGAGCTCACCCTGCTCCGAGCCCTCGACCGCGACCGCCTCGACGAAGGACCGGTCGATCTTGAGGATGTCCACCGGGAACCGGGCCAGGTAGGACAGCGACGAGTAGCCCGTACCGAAGTCATCGATCGCCAGCCGGATGCCGAGCGTCTTGAGCTGGTTCAGCAGCCCCAGGATCTCCTCGGTCCGCTCCACCAGGATGCTCTCGGTCAGCTCGAGCACAAGCGCTCCGGCCGGCAGCCCGGAGTCGGCCAGAGCCGTCCGTACCGTGTCGACCAAGGCCGGCGAGACCTGCTTGGCGGAGATGTTGACCGCGATGTGGAAGTGCTGGCCGGCGGGGGCGTAGACCTGCCACCGGGCGGCCACCAGGCACGCCTCGCGCAGGACGTACTCGCCGATCGCAGCGATCAACCCGCTCTCCTCGGCGAGGCGGATGAAGCCGTCCGGCCCGATCAGCCCGCGGGTCGGGTGGTGCCAGCGCAGCAACGCCTCGGCGCCGACCACCAGACCGCGGGCGAGCTCGACCGTCGGCTGGTAGTAGACCGCGAGCTGACGACGACTCAGTGCGAGCTTGAGGTCGTTCTCCAGCTCCAGCTTCTCGACGAGGGCGTCGCGCATGCCGGACTCGAACCGGACCCAGCCGCCCTCGCGACGTGCCTTCGCGCGGTACATCGCCACATCGGCGTTGCGCAGCAGCACGTCGTCGGTCTCCTGCCCGGTGCTGTTCAGCGCAATGCCGACGCTGACCCCGATCGAGAGCTCACGCCCATCGAGCAGGAACGACCTGGCCCAACGTGGAGACGACCCGCTCAGCGACCCAGACCGCGGCCCGAGCGCAGTCGGGATCCTCGACCAGTACGGCAAACTCGTCGCCACCGAGGCGAGCAACGGTGTCCGACGGGCGGATGCAGTGCTTGAGCCGCTCGGCCACCAGACCGAGCAGCACGTCCCCGACAGCGTGTCCCTGGGTGTCGTTGACGCCCTTGAACCCGTCGAGGTCGAGAAAGAGCACCGCGACGCCACCGGGCTCGCGGGTGTTGCGCAGCGCGTGACCGACCCGGTCCTGGAACAGGGCCCGGTTGGCCAGCCCGGTCAGCGTGTCATGGAAGGCCTGGTGGGTCAGCGCGTCCTCGAGCCGCTTGCGCTCGGAGATGTCACGGGTGTTGAGCACCAGCCCGTGGATGTCGCGGTCGTCGAGCAGCGAGGTGATCGTGGTCTCGGTGTCGCACCATCTGCCCTCGCGGTGCCACAGGGCAAACTCCATGGTGTACGTCGCCCTGGGTGTCGCCTTGGCGGCCACGATCAGCTCCTCGAGCCGGCGGGCATCGGTAGGCCGCATCAGATAGCTGACCTGGGTGCCGACCAGCAGCGCCGGGTCGTGCCCGAACACCCGGGTCATGGCTGGCGACTGGTAGTGCACCACCCCGTCGACGTCGATCACGGTCAGGACGTCGGAGGAGTTCTGTACGAGGGACCGGAACCACTGCTCGCGGGTCACCAGCCCGAGCGTGCGCTCCTCGACCTTGGCCTCCAGGGTGCGGCTCATCGCGATGTAGTCCAGGCGAGCGAAGGCGTACCGAACCAGCAGGGCGGCCATCATGCCCAGACCCGCAACGACGGATACCGGCTGCACCGTACGCCCTTGTACTGCGAGGTAACCGGCCTGCGCGATCACGAGCGCCGGCGGCACGAGCAGGGACAGCGCCGCCAGCAGCTCCCGACGGCGGGAGGGCCTCGAGGTGACTGCGCTGGCGGAGCCGACCAGGGCGGCTCCGGCGATGCCGAGCAGCGCGACGAGGCTGCCGAGCTCGCGCCAGGGCACGACGACGGGATGTCCGTGACCCCGGAGGACCGGATTCAGCGTGTGCGCCAGGAACGCAATGTCGCCGACGCCGACGGCCACGGCGCCAGCGGCGAGGGCGAGCACGCACTCCAGCGGCGGCCCTCCGGTCGCCCGCAGCTGACCAATGGCGATCAGCACCGCTCCGGCGAGCACGGCGAGGACGGCGACGTTGACCGCCGCCACCGCCGGCGTGTGGCTCGCCCAGGGCAGGTCGGGCACGAGGACGTACTGACCGGCGAAGAACAGCACCGACAGCCCGGCCACCAACGCGTCGCAGGCCAGCCGCGACCACGACCCGTCCGAGGACTGGCCGCCGGTGACACCCCGGTGCGGCAGCGTCAGCAGCGCCATCGCCAGCAGGGCCATCGCTGCCGGGAACAGAACCGCCGAGGAGGGGTCCGTGCCGCTGGGCGGCCCGGACACCCGGCACAGGCCGAGCAGCACCGCGGCACCGGCAGCCACCGACCAGCAGGCAAGGTCGGCGGAACGGTCCCGGACGATGCGCCAACCGGCGATCACGACGGCGATCAGGACCGCCGGGCCGAGGGCCGGAGCGACGAGGGAGTACTGCCCGGGGCCGGAACGAGCGAGCAGCAACAGGCCTGCGACGGCGGCAACGGCAGGCAGGATGGCGCGCAGCCGGCGGCGGACCAGAGGGCGGCCGACCACGACGGTGGGCGCGATCGCCCCGTGCCTACTGACCATGATCTAACTCATCGGCCCCTGCCAGGGGCGCATGAGTAGTCGCCTGCCTCGTTCTTGATGGGCGAGGCGGCTCAGCCGCGGGTCAGCCAACCGGCCGCGGCTGCGTTAGGCCGTCGGAGTGACGATGAAGCCCGCGAGCTCCGCTGCCAAACCCGGCCCCACCCTGGCCACCAAGGCTGTGCCCTCGCCGGTGTGCTGCTCGTCCAGGACATCACCTTCGACGTGGACCCTGGAGACCAGATCACCCCGGTCGTACGGGACGACGACGTTGACCTCGACGTCGGGCCTGGGCAGCGCCGCGACGATGTGATCGAGCAGCTCGGCCAGGCCGCGGCCGGTCTTCGCGGACACCAGCAGGCAGCCCGGCTCGTTGCGGAGCAGCCGGTTGAGCACCAGTGGGTCGGCAGCGTCGATCTTGTTGACCACGACGAGCTCGGGCAGGCTGGCCGCGTCGATGTCGGCGAGGACCCCGCGGACCGCCGAGAGCTGGCTCTCCGGGTCCGGGTCCGAGCCGTCGACGACGTGCAGCACGAGGTCGGCGTGAGCAACCTCCTCCAGCGTCGAGCGGAAGGCCTCGACCAGCTGGTGCGGCAGGTGCCGTACGAAACCGACGGTGTCGGTCAGCGTGTAGACCCGGCCGTCGGGAGTCTGGGCACGGCGAACGGTCGGGTCCAGCGTGGCGAACAACGCATTCTCGACCAGGACCCCGGCGCCGGTCAGCCGGTTGAGCAGGGAGGACTTGCCGGCGTTGGTGTAGCCGGTGAGCGCGACGGACGGCACGGCCTTGCGGTCGCGCTCCTGGCGCTTGACGTCACGGGCGGTCGACATCGCCGCGATCTCGCGACGCAGCTTGGCCATCCGGGACCGGATCCGCCGACGGTCGGTCTCGATCTTGGTCTCACCGGGACCGCGGGTCCCGATGCCGCCGCCGCTGCCGCCGGCGCCACCGCCCTGCCGGGACAGCGACTCACCCCAGCCCCGCAGGCGCGGCAGCATGTAGGTCATCTGTGCCAGCTCGACCTGGGCCTTGCCCTCCTTGCTGGTCGCGTGCTGGGCGAAGATGTCGAGGATCAGGGCGGTCCGGTCGATGACCTTGACCTTGACCACCTCCTCGAGCTGGCGCAGCTGGCCGGGTGCGAGCTCGCCGTCGCAGACGACGGTGTCGGCGCCGGTGGACAGCACGATCTCGCGCAGCTCTTGAGCCTTGCCGGAGCCGATGAACGTCGCCGGGTCGGGCTTGGAACGACGCTGGATCAGCCCGTCGAGGACGACCGAGCCGGCGGTCTCGGCAAGAGCCTTGAGCTCCTGCATCGAGTTCTCGGCGTCGGTGAGGGTGCCGCCGGTCCAGACCCCGACGAGGACGACCTGCTCGAGCCGCAGCTGGCGGTACTCGACCTCGGTGACGTCCTGCAGCTCGGTCGCGAGGCCGGACACCCGCCGCAGGGCCTGCCGGTCGGCGAGGTCGAGCCCCTCTCCCTCGATGTCGTGGAAGCCGCCATCGGCGATGAAGTCGTCGTCGAGGTCGTCGTCGTCGAAGCCGGGCAGCTCGATCGGCTCGCTACGGCGCAGGGGCCGAGACGCCGGGTCGTCGGGCCGGTGGGTCGTGGGGAGGGCGTGGTCAGCCACGGGTTCGTTGGTCATCGTCGCGCCCAACACCTCGCAGCGTCTCGTTCATCCCGTCCGCCCGGCGTTTCCGGGCGTTTCGCATCGTGGCGCATCGTCGCACGCTCACGCAGTCACGGCATCCGAATTGCCGCCGACGAGGGGTCAGGCCTCGACCAGGAGGTCGGCGGCGTCGACCCCGTCCCACAGCGCTTCGTCGATCTCGCCGGAGGCCACGAAGGCCACCGGACCGCTGAGCAGGATCGAGCCGTCGGGGGCACGGCGCACGCGCACCACACCGCCGGGCACCTCGACCTGGTAGTCGAGGGACTCGCCGCCCCACCACTTCGCCGCGGCGACGGCAGCCGCGCAGGCGCCAGTGCCGCAGGACCGGGTCTCGCCGACACCGCGTTCGTAGACCCGCATGGCGATCCGGCCCGGCCCGCGGCCGAGCACGAACTCGACGTTGACCCCGTTCGGAAAGGCATTGGCGGGTACGAGGACCGGCGGATGCAGCAGGTCACCGGCCTCGGCCAGGTCAGCGACCGGGACGACGAGGTGCGGGTTGCCCATCGACAACGCCTCGCCGATGTAGCGGCTGTCCCCGACCTGCACGCCGACTGCAGCAGGGTCGAGCTCGGTGCAGGGACCCATGTCGACGGTCACGTCGCCGACGGCGGGCACCTGCACGGCCCTGACCCCGCCACGGGTCGCGATAGCAAAGCTGCCGGCATCGGCAAGCCCGTGGTCGACGAGGTAGCGCGCGAACACCCTGGCACCGTTGCCGCACATCTCGGCGACGCTGCCGTCGGCGTTGTAGTAGTCCATGAACCACGGCGCCGCGTCGGCACTGGCCGCCACCTCCGGCACAGCGGCCGTGGGGACGATGCGGATCACGCCGTCACCGCCGATGCCGGCCCGGCGGTCACTGAGCCGTTGCACCCGCTCGGGGGTCAGCGTCAGCAGGGCGGCCTCGTCGGGCAGCAGGACGAAGTCGTTCTCCGTCCCGTGTCCCTTGACGAACGCCACCATGGCTCGATCTTATGTGCGCTCGCGGCATTTCCCGTACGCGAACTCAGCCTCGCACCGTCGGGCCGGGCTCGGGCACCCGCGCGCGGGTCTGGGTCACGTCGACCGTCCGCGGCCGCCAGCCAGCTCCCCTGGCCAGCATCGCCCTGGCCCGTTCGGGCGTTTGGGGCGGACTGAACAGGTAGCCGAAAGCGCGGTCGCAGCCGAGGTCGACGAGGCGCGCGCTCTCCGACCAGCTCTCGACCCCCTCGGCGACCACGTAGAGGTCGCGGGCGTGGGCGAGCCGGATCACCGACGCGACGATCGTGTCGTCGTCCAGGTCGCTGCCGACGCCCCGTACGAAGGACTGGTCGAGCTTGACCGCGTCGACGGGGACGTCACCGAGCGTGGCCAGTGAGGAGTACCAGCTGCCGAAGTCGTCGACGGCGAGGGCAAGGCCGGCGTCCCTGAGGCTGTCCAGGGTGTTCGCGACCTCGTCGGCGTCACGGGCCAGGGTCTCCTCGGTGATCTCGATGCCGAGTGCTCCGCGCTCGAGCCCGTGCCGCCGCACCAGGTCGGCGAGCCGCTCGGCGAAACCGGGCTCCTCCAGCTGCAGCCCGTCGACGTTGACCCAGAGCTGGCGCTGCGTCTCACTCGGCGGCAGCGACCGCCAGGTGGCGGCCTCGCGAGCGCAGGCCTCGAGCACCCACCAGCCGATCAGGGGCATCAGCCCCGCGGCCGAGGCGATCGGGAGGAAGTCGGCCGGCAGCAGCACCCCGCGCTCGAAGTGACGCCATCGCAGCAGTGCCTCCATGCCGACCACGCCGCCGCTGGCGAGGTCGATCTCCGGCTGGAACTGGAGTACGAGACTCCCGTCGTCGACAGAGCTCTTCAGGTCGTGAACAAGATCAACGTCGAGCTGTGACATCGGCTTACCCTTTCGCCGCGGCAGCCCGCGTGGTGCCGGGCCGTCGCCGTCATCGTTGACGCGGCAATTGCCGGTGTCCCCCGTGGACACATACCAGGACTATGTGCCCGAAACCCGCTCCAGCGCCAGCCTCAAAATCTGGGAACCCGCTGGGAGCCAAGTGATGCCGGGATCCCTGCGGAACCAGGAACGTTGCTTGCGAGCGAACCGCCGCGTCGTCTGCGCCGTCTCCGCGTAGGCCTGCTCCTCGGTCAGCCGGCCGTCGAACATGCCGAGAACCTGGGCGTAGCCCAGTGCGCGGCGCGCGGTCAGACCCTCGCGCAGACCCTGCCCCTCGAGTCCGCGCACCTCGTCGACAAGGCCGAGGTCCCACATGTGCCGCACCCGCGCCTCGATCCGTTCATCGAGCAGCGCGTAGTCGATGTCGACACCGATCTGGACCGCGTCGTACACCGACTTCTCGCCGGGCAGCGTCGCGACGAAAGGCTCACCGGTCAGCTCGAATACCTCGATCGCGCGCAGGATCCGGCGGCCGTTGCCCGGCAGGATGATCGCCGCCGACGCCGGGTCGACCTTGGCCAGCTCGGCGTGCATCGCCGGAGCACCGCGCTCGGCGAGCTCGGCCTCGAGCCGCGCCCGTACGACCGGATCGGTGTCCCTGAACCGCAGGTCGTCCAGCGCCGCGCGGACGTAGAGACCGGAGCCGCCGACCAGCACCGGCGTGATCCCGCGACCCAGCAGGCCGTCGATCACCTCGCGCACCATGGTCTGGTACGCGGCGACGCTGGCCTCCTCGCGGACGTCCCAGACGTCCAGCAGGTGGTGGGGTACGCCGTGCCGCTCGGCCGGCGTCAGCTTTGCCGTGCCGATGTCCATCCCGCGGTACAGCTGCATCGAGTCGGCGTTGACCACCTCGCCGCCGAGAGCCTGCGCGAGGGCGATCGCCAGGTCCGACTTGCCGGCAGCCGTGGGCCCGACAACCGCGACGACACGTCCGGGGGTGCGATACACGTCCACGAGTCTGCCGGTATCCGCGGAAATTGCCGGGGTTCGGGCGCGTAGGCATGAGACGCTGAGGTCATGCAGATCGTCCAGTCGCGCAAGCTCGCCAACGTCGCCTACGACATCCGCGGTCCCGTCCTCGACGAGGCCAAGCGGCTGGAGGAGGAAGGACACCGGGTCACCAAGCTCAACATCGGCAACCCGGCGCCGTTCGGCTTCGAGGCGCCAGAGGAGATCCTGCGCGACGTCATGCTCAACCTGCCGTCCTCGCAGGGCTACAGCGACTCGAAGGGGCTGTTCCCGGCTCGCAAGGCGGTGATGCAGTACTACCAGCAGGTCGGCATCCCCGACCTCGAGATCGACGACATCTACCTGGGCAACGGCGTCTCCGAGCTGATCGTGATGGCGCTGCAGGCCCTGCTCAACGAGGGCGACGAGGTCCTCGTACCCGCTCCGGACTTTCCGCTGTGGACCGCGGCCACCGCGCTGGCCGGCGGGCGGGCGGTGCACTACCTGTGCGACGAGGGCGCCGACTGGTACCCCGACGTCGACGACATCGAGGCCAAGGTCACCGACCGGACCAAGGCCCTGGTCATCATCAACCCGAACAACCCGACCGGCTCCGTCTACCCGGCGGAGGTGCTCGAGGCCGTGGTCGAGGTGGCCCGCCGGCGCAACCTGCTGCTGCTCTCCGACGAGATCTACGACAAGATCCTCTACGACGACGCCAAGCACGTGTGTACGGCCTCGGTCGCCCCGGACCTGCTCTGCCTGACGTTCAGCGGGCTGTCGAAGGCCTACCGGGTCGCCGGTTTTCGTTCGGGCTGGATGACGGTCAGCGGGCCCAAGGAGCACGCGCGCAGCTACATCGAGGGCCTGAACATCCTGGCCAACCTGCGCCTGTGCGCCAACGTGCCGGCCCAGCACGCGATCCAGACCGCCCTTGGCGGCCGGCAGTCGATCAAGGACCTGATCCTGCCAGGGGGCCGGCTGCTCGAGCAGCGCAACAAGGCCTACGAGATGCTCAACGCGCTGCCCGGCGTGAGCTGCACCAAGCCGATGGGCGCGCTGTACGTGTTCCCCCGGCTCGACCCGGCGGTCTACCCGATCGACGACGACGAGAAGTTCGTCCTGCAGCTGCTGCGTCAGGAGAAGATCCTCGTAGTACAGGGATCCGGCTTCAACTGGCCGCGTACGGACCACATCCGCATCGTCACCCTGCCCCGGGTGGACGAGCTGGAGTACGCGATCGACCGGATCGGGCAGTTCCTGGCCGGCTACCGCGCCTGAGTCCTAGCCGGCGACGACCGCCGGCTCGAGCGCGATCGTGGCGATCAGGGCGACCACCCGGCGCAGCCGTTCGACCTCGAGGGTGTACCAGACGCCGGCCGACCGCCCCACGACGAGCGCGCGGTTGGCGTCGACCCGACCGCCGGCGAGCTGGCCGCTGTCGGTGTTGCCCATGCTCCAGGAGACCCGGCCCAGCGGCAGTTCGGTGAGGTCGACGTCCGGGGCCTCGGCACTGTGCATGATCGGGCGCGCTGTCCCGTGACCGTGGCTGACGAGCACGGCCCACTCGGCCGCGAACACGTCGGCTGCCATGTCGGTCAGCGTCGTGAGCGCCCGGTGCGGCCGGGCGATCGCGTGCTCGAACAGGTCGATCTCCGGGTGGCTGCCCGGCGGCCGGCCGGTCGGGGCCAGGACGAGCAGGTCCACCCCCGGCTCGGCGTGCAGCGCCTTGGCCATGGCCGGCGCGCGACCGGTCGGCAGGTCGAGCAGGAAGTCGTCCACCGCGCGGCCGGCCTCACGTTCGAGGACGTCGACCCGTACGACATCGGCTCCGCTGGCCGCCATCACCCTGGCCACCTTTGCCAACGAACCCGGACGGTCCGGCAGCGCGATCCTCACGCGGTGCAGCACGTACGCCTCCCCACGCCTGGCGGCCGTCACACTGCGCGTTCGGCCTGCGCCCATGGTCGGTCGGGCTGCTTGCCGGGCGATTTCGTCCGCTTTACGGGAAAGTAACGTCGCCAGCGGCCGGTCCGGCGATGGACTCCACCAGGTAACCGGAACAATCAGGTCCGTCGACGGCCGGCGCAGGGACCCCGATCGTCGGCATGCCGAGGGTCACGCCCGCGCCGGGGGTGCTGGGGCCACGCCCGCCCGGTGCTCCGGCCCTGGACTCCCAGGCGTCGCCGGCTCGCGTACGACGAACTCCGTGCACGATGTCGGCCACCAGGTGGTGCGGCGCGGCGTAGGTCACCTCGGCCAGCACCATGTCGCCCGGCCGAGGAGCAGGGACGTCCGCCGGGAGGGCGACGTGAACGAGCCGGTTGTCCGGCGCCCGCCCGCTGAGCCGGGCCGTCGCCTCGTCCTTGCGGCCCTCGCCGACGGACACCAGCACCTCGAGGGTGGAGCCGACCAGGGCCTTGGCCTCGTCCCACGAGATCTCGTCCTGCACGGCCATCAGCCGCATGTAGCGCTCCTGCACGACCTCCTTGGGCACCTGGTCGGCCATCGTGGCCGCCGGAGTGCCCGGGCGTACGGAGTACTGGAAGGTGAACGCGCTGGCGAACCGTGCTGCCCGTACGACGTCCAGCGTCTGCTCGAAGTCGGCCTCGGTCTCGCCGGGGAACCCGACGATGATGTCGGTCGTGATCGCGGCGTCGGGCATCGCCTCGCGGACCCGGTCGATGATGCCGAGGTAGCGATCCTGCCGGTAGGACCGCCGCATCCGTCGGAGCACGTCGTCCGAGCCGGACTGCAGCGGCATGTGCAGCTGGTGCATCACCGTCGGGGTCTCGGCCATCGCGGCGATCACGTCGTCGGTGAAGTCCTTGGGGTGCGGGCTGGTGAAGCGCACCCGCTCGAGCCCGTCCACCGCGCCCACCGCACGGAGCAGCTTGCCGAACGCGAGCCGGTCGCCGAACTCGGCACCGTAGGAGTTGACGTTCTGGCCGAGCAGGGTGACCTCGAGCACGCCCTGGTCGACCAGCGCCTCGCACCTCGGCCAGCACGTCGCCGGGGCGGCGGTCCTTCTCCTTGCCGCGCAGGCTCGGGACGATGCAGAACGTGCAGGTGTTGTTGCAGCCCACGCTGACCGAGACCCAGGCCGCGTAGGACGACTCGCGCCTGGCCGGCAGGTTGGACGGGAAGGTCTCGAGCGCCTCGAGCAGCTCGACCTGGGACTCCTGCTCGACCCGCGCCCGGTCGAGCAGCGCTGGGAGCGAGCCGATGTTGTGGGTGCCGAAGACGACGTCGACCCACGGCGCCTTGCTCACGATCGTCGTCTGGTCCTTCTGCGCCAGGCAGCCGCCGACGGCGATCTGCATCGCCGGGTTGGCAGCCTTGACCGGGGCGAGCCGGCCGAGGTTGCCGTAGAGCTTGTTGTCAGCGTTCTCGCGGACGGCGCAGGTGTTGAACACGACCAGGTCCGCGCGGGTGTCGTCGCCGGTGTCCCCGTGGCGGTGCTGCTCGGCACGGACGTAGCCAGCCGACTCGAGCAACCCCGCGATCCGCTCGGAGTCGTGGACGTTCATCTGGCAGCCGTAGGTCCGGACTTCGTACGTGCGCGCGCTCACGCTACGAGGGTACGTGCTCGGCGGCGCATTCAGCGGGCGTGCTCGATGGAGCGGGACTCGCGGACCACCGTGACCCGGATCTGGCCGGGGTAGGTCAGCTCGTCCTCGATCTGCTTGGCGATCTCGCGGGCGATCACCTGGGCCTGGATGTCGTCGACCGCGTCCGGCAGCACCATCACCCGCAGCTCGCGGCCGGCCTGCATCGCGAAGACCTTCTCGACGCCGGGCTTGGAGGTCGCGATCTCCTCGAGCCGCTCGAGCCGCTTGACGTAGCTTTCCAGGCTCTCCCTGCGGGCGCCGGGCCGGCCGCCGCTGATGGCGTCGGCGGCCTGGGTGAGCACCGCCTCGACGGTGCGCACCTCGACCTCTCCGTGGTGGGCCTCGATCGCGTGCACCACGTCCTCGTCCTCGCCGTAGCGACGGGCGACCTCTGCGCCGATCAGCGCGTGGCTGCCCTCGACCTCGTGGGTGAGCGCCTTGCCGATGTCGTGCAGCAGGTGCACAGCGCTTCAGCAGCTGGATCGGCAGCCGCAGCTCGGCGGCCATGATGCCGGCCAGGTGGGCGGACTCGATCAGGTGCTTGAGCACGTTCTGCCCGTACGACGTGCGGTAGCGCAGCCGGCCGAGCAGCGCGATCAGGTCGGGGTGCATCTCGGTGATACCGAGGTCGACCAGGGCATCCTCGCCGGCGCGCAGGCACAGCGCCTCGACCTCGCCCTGGCTGCGCTCGTACATCTCCTCGATCCGCTGGGGATGGATGCGCCCGTCGAGGACCAGCTTCTCCAGCACCAGCCGCGCGGTCTCACGCCGGACCGGGTCGAAGCTGGACAGGAGTACGGCTTCGGGGGTGTCGTCGATGATCAGGTTGACACCGGTGACCTGCTCGAACGCCCGGATGTTGCGGCCCTCACGGCCGATGATCCGGCCCTTCATGTCATCGCTGGGCAGGTGCACGACGGAGACCACCGACTCGGCGGTCTGGTCGCTGGCGACCCGCTGGATGGCCAGAGTGACGATCTTGCGGGCGCGCTGCTCACCGGTGTCGCGTGCCTCGCTCTCGATGTCCCGGACGATGATCGCGGCCTCACGCTTGGCTTGGTTCTCAATCCCGTGCACCAGCTTCGGCCTTGGCCTCGACCGAGGTCAAGCCGGCGACCCGCTCGAGGATCAGCCGGCGTTCGGCCTCGACGTCCTGCAGCTCGGCTCGCAGGGTGCGCAGCTGGGCGTCCTGCTCGCTCAGGTCGAGCTCGCGGGCCTGGACGCGCCGGGACTCATCCTCCAGCCGGCGGGTCTCTTCATCGAGGCGCCCCTCGCGCTCGCCGATGCGCTGCTCGCGCCGCTCGAGGTCCAGCCGCAGGGTGTGGCTCTCGTCGGCGAGGGCGCGCAGGTCGTCGTCGAGCGCCCTGCGGGCGTCGAGGGCTTCCTTGCTCGCGGTCACCTCGGCCTGGCGGCGGATCGACTCGGCGTCGCGCTCGGCGGCACGTCGCAACCCCGACGCGTCAGTCTCCGCCGTACGCAGCATCGCGGCGGCCTCAGCCTGGGCCCGCTGCCGCGACTCAGCGATCTCCTCCAGCGCGGCGGCGACGTCGGGCGCGGCCACGGGCGGCGGGGTCTGGGTGCGGCGGACCTTGCGCAGCAGAGCGATCACGACGCCGAGGGTGACCAGGAAGGCAACCAGGGCCACGATCGCCAGGACCGAAGCGACGGTGCTGGTCATGAGGCCTCCCGTTCCGCCGGGCGCCGGACCAGCCGGACGCATGTGGTGACGGAAGCGGGATCTGCGCAGCCGTCGGACACGGCGGCTCGGGTGCGAGGAGGACATGACGCGAGCACGCCCACGGGCCGATGCCTGGAACCCCGGCTGCACACCGGGAAAGCATCAGCGCGGGCGGGTCGGAGGTGTCACCGTCGTTGCCGGACCAGCTATGTCTGCGGCGAGCATCGCCCGGATGAAACGCCGGGCGAACACTGCACGAAGAAAGTTCGCTTCCCTTCGCCTGCAGGCTAGGCGGAGGTCACAATTCGGTCAAGGACCGTCACATCGTGTCCCACCAGTCACAGAAGATCCCCGGGGAACCGCGGCTAACGCTCACAAGGAACGGGCTTCGCTGGCCTCGAGCAGCTCGGCCGCCTCGGCTCCCAAAGCGTCCCGGACGACGGCCGCAGCAACCCCGCCGGAGTAGCCCTTGCGGGCCAGCATCGAGCTGAGCCGGCGAACCCTGGCCGGCGTCGGCAGCCCGGCGGTGGAGGCGAGCCGCCGCCGGACCAGCGCAGCAGCAGCCACCAGCTCGTCCTCGTCGTCGACCCCGGTCAGGGCCGACCGCACCACCTCGTCGTCGATCCCCTTGCGCCGCAGCTCGGCGGCCAGCGCCCGTCTGGCCAACCCGCGGCCGGACTGGCGGGAGCTCACCCAGGCCTCGGCGAACGCCCGGTCGTCGACGAGGCCGGCGCGCTCAAGCCGGCGGAGCACCTCGTCGACCGCTTCGTCCGGGACGCCCTTGCGCCGCATGGCCGTCGCGAGCTCGCCGCGGCTGCGGGGTGCAGCCGTGAGCGCTCGCAGGCAGATCTCCCGTCCGGCACTCACCGGATCGACGTCGACACTGGGCGGCGGCGGGTTGTCGGGGGACGAAGCACCCGGCGACCTGCCCGGCCCCTGGCTCATCCCCCGCCGTCGCTTCTCGGCGCCCACCGACGTCAGAAGTCGACCGGGGCCGGAGCGATGGCCTCGGCGTCGAGAACGGCACCGATGCCGAGCTTTTCCTTGATCCGCTTTTCGATCTCGTCCGCCATGTCCGGGTTGTCCTTGAGGAAGGACCGGGCGTTTTCCTTGCCCTGGCCGAGCTGGTCACCGTCGTAGGTGTACCAAGCGCCGGCCTTGCGCACGATGCCCTGGTCGACACCCATGTCGATCAGCGAGCCCTCGCGAGAGATGCCCTGGCCGTAGACGATGTCGAACTCGGCCTGCTTGAACGGCGGGCTCATCTTGTTCTTGACGACCTTGACCCTGGTCCGGTTGCCGACCGCCTCGGAGCCGTCCTTGAGCGTCTCGATCCGGCGCACGTCCAGGCGGATGGAGGCGTAGAACTTCAGCGCCTTTCCACCGGTCGTCGTCTCGGGCGACCCGAACATGACACCGATCTTTTCCCGGAGCTGGTTGATGAAGATCATCGTCGTGTTCGACTGACTGAGCGCACCGGTGATCTTGCGCAAGGCCTGGCTCATCAGCCGGGCCTGCAGGCCGACGTGCGAGTCGCCCATCTCGCCCTCGATCTCAGCACGGGGCACCAAGGCCGCCACCGAGTCGATGACGATGATGTCCAGCGCGCCGGAGCGGATCAGCATGTCGGCGATCTCGAGCGCCTGCTCACCGGTGTCGGGCTGGCTGACCAGCAGGGCGTCGGTGTCGACGCCGAGCTTCTTGGCGTAGTCCGGGTCGAGGGCGTGCTCGGCGTCGATGAACGCCGCGATGCCACCGGCTGCCTGGGCGTTGGCCACCGCGTGCAGGGCGACCGTCGTCTTGCCGGAGGACTCCGGGCCGTAGATCTCGATGATCCGGCCACGGGGAAGCCCACCGATGCCCAGCGCCACGTCCAGCGCGATCGAGCCGGTCGGGATCACCTCGATCGGGGCCCGAGTCTCGTCACCGAGTCGCATCACCGCTCCCTTGCCGTGTGCCCGCTCGATCTGGCCGAGCGCGGCCTCGAGAGCCTTGTCGCGGTCCATCGGTGCTGCCATTGAGAGCCACCCCTATCGGGTCGTGTCGAGCGAGTTTCGTCTGGTCATCGGCGACGCTATGACCGGTCACCGACAGTTTCGAGGGCGTTCGACCGGCTGTGGAAAAGCGGCGCATGGTGTCGCGACGCGTTGTCCACAGTAGGCGAACACATGTTCGAACTCGCGCAGCGACACGCCGTGTCGTGCTGACGAGCGCAACGACCGGGCTCAGCGGTCCTTGGCTGCGACGTTGGCCGCCACACAGACCGCCTGCCAGACCGACTTCACGTTGTCGCCCGCCGCCAGCGCCTCGTGCGCCGTACGGCCGCCCAGCTCGGGGAGCACCTGGTCGCGGGCGTAGGTGTCCGCGTAGGCCGCCCCGAACTGCAGGGTCATCCGCTCCCAGAACTCTGTCATCCGCACCCGGCCATTATCCGGCAAGACTTGCGACCAGGTCCGCCACGGCCTGCGGGTGCGTCGCCGCCTGACTGTGCCCACCCGGCCATTCGAGGCGTCTGCTGACCCTGGCGGCCATCGCGCGCTGCAGATCGGGATGGACCACCCGATCGTCCGCACTGACGACGTACGTCGTAGGCAGCCAACGCCAGGCGAAGGCCGTGGGGACACCACTGAAGACCGCCGCACCCACTGGCCGAAGCCGTGCGACGCAGGCTTGCGCCACGGCAGCGGGGGCATCGTCGTAGAAGATCTCCGCGGCCACCAGCGGGTCCAGGTGCACCCGAGCACCGTCGTCGCTGAACCGCATCGCCTCCCCCAGACGCGTACCGGGAATCTCGAGGTCCGGCAGGGTCCGACCCACGGACTCCCCGTCCGAGAGCGGAAAGCCGGCCAGGTAGACCAGCTGCCGGACACAGTCGTGCGCGCCGGCCTCGGTGATGACAGCGCCACCGTACGAGTGCCCCACCAGCACGACCGGCTGCCCGACCCGGTCCAGGACTCGCCGGACCTCGGCAACGTCAGCGGCCAGGTCGGTCATCGGCAGGTCGACGGCGACGGCCCGCACGCCGGCAGCATCCAGCGCCGTCAGCACCTCCTGCCAGGCCCAGCTGCCGTGCCACAGTCCGTGCACCAGGACGACCGCCAACCGGACAGATCCCGGCGCGGCCGCTTGATCGGGCTCGCTCATTGCACCCCTCCGATCTCGTCTCAGCGTGCACCGGAACGAGCCAGCAGAGAACACGGTGCGCGGACTGTCGGACCCTCGCGCGAGACTGTTCCCATGACCGCGCCGCCGCCCTCCCCGCTGCAGCGGTTCTCCGCGCCCACCAGGGCGTGGTTCACCGCAGCGTTCGAGCAGGCGACCCCGGCGCAGGAGGGAGCGTGGAGCGCCGCCATCGACGGCAGGGATGCCCTCGTGGTCGCACCCACCGGCTCGGGCAAGACCTTGGCCGCCTTCCTCTGGGCCCTTGACCGGCTGGCCGTCGAACCCCGGCCGGAGGACGTCGCCAAGCGTTGCCGAGTCCTCTACGTCTCGCCGCTGAAGGCGCTGGCGTTCGACGTCGAGCGCAACCTGCGCGCACCGCTGGCGGGCATTCGCCAGGCAGCCACCCGGCTGGGCCAGCCGACGCCGGACATCACGGTCGGCATGCGCACCGGTGACACCCCCGCTGACGAGCGCCGCCAGTTCGCCAAGAGGCCGCCGGACATCCTGATCACGACACCGGAGTCGCTGTTCCTGCTGCTGACCAGCGCTGCCAGGGAGGCGTTGCAGGGAGTCGAGACCGTGATCATCGACGAGGTCCACGCGGTCGCGGCCACCAAGCGCGGCGCCCACCTCGCGCTGACCCTGGAGCGGCTCGACCACTCGTTGGGCCGCCACGCCCAGCGGCTCGGGCTCTCGGCCACCGTACGACCGGTCGAGGAGGTGGCCCGCTTCCTCGGCGGCGCGGCTGAGGTCGTCATCGTCCAGCCGGCGTCGACCAAGGTGATCACCGTCGACGTGGTGGTGCCGGTCGAGGACATGGCCGATCCCGGCACGACCGCCCTCGATCCCGACCAGCCGCTCGCCCTGCCAGGTGACCCGCTGCCCGGCAACGCCCCCAAGCCGTCGATCTGGCCAGCGGTCGAGGAGCGCATCGTCGACCTGGTCGAGTCCCACTCGTCAACCATCGTGTTCGCCAACTCGCGGCGCCTGGCCGAGCGGCTGACCGCACGGCTCAACGAGATCGCCGAAGGACGCGCCGAGGCAGCGGCACCCCGGCCAACCCTGCTCGAGCCGTTGCGACTCCCGCGCACCCCTGCCGAGCTGATGGCCATGGCAGGCACGTCGTACGGAGCCCCTGCCCTGCTCGCGCGGGCCCACCACGGCAGCGTCTCCCGCGAGCAGCGCAAGGAGATCGAGGAGTCGCTCAAACGCGGCGACCTGCCGGCAGTCGTTGCGACCAGCAGCCTTGAGCTCGGCATCGACATGGGCGCGGTCGACCTGGTGATCCAGGTCGAGTCACCGCCCAGCGTGGCCAGCGGACTGCAGCGCATCGGCCGGGCCGGCCACCAGGTCGGCGCGGCCAGCCACGGTGTGATGTTTCCCAAGTACCGCGGCGACCTGCTGCCGGCGGCCGTCGTGGCCGAGCGGATGGCGGACGGTCGGATCGAGGAGATGCGCTACCCGCGGCTGCCGCTGGACGTGCTCGCCCAGCAGATCGTGGCCATGGTGGCGCTCGACAGCTGGACGGTCGAGGAGCTGGCAGCCGTCGTACGACGCGCCGCCCCGTTCGCCAGCCTGCCCGACGCCGTGCTCGAGGCGACCCTGGACATGCTGGCCGGGCGCTACCCGAGCGACGAGTTCGCCGAGCTGCGGCCGCGCCTGGTGTGGGACCGGGTCGCGGGCACCCTCACCGGCCGTCCGGGTGCTCAACGCCTCGCCGTCACCAGTGGCGGCACCATCCCCGACCGCGGCCTGTTCGGCGTGTTCCTGGTCGGTGAAAAGGGCTCGCGGGTCGGCGAGCTGGACGAGGAGATGGTCTACGAGTCGCGCGTCGGTGACGTCTTCACCCTCGGCTCGTCGAGCTGGCGGATCGAGGACATCACCCACGACCGGGTCATCGTCACCCCTGCGCCGGGCGTGCCGGGCAAGCTGCCGTTCTGGCACGGCGACCAGCTGGGTCGCCCGGCCGAGCTGGGCCGGGCGATGGGCGAGTTCGTCCGCACCCTGGGCGCCCTGAAGCCGGCCGCCGCCAGGGGCCGGCTCGCAGCCGCCGGACTCGACACCTGGGCCGCCGACAACCTGCTCCGCTACCTCGACGAGCAGCGCCAGGCAACCGGCCACCTGCCCGACGACCGGACCATCGTCGTCGAGCGCTTCCGGGACGAGCTCGGCGACTGGCGGATCGCGTTGCACTCCCCGTACGGAGCCCAGGTGCATGCCCCCTGGGCACTGGCGATCTCCGGGCGGCTGCGCGAGCGCTACGGCGTCGATGTCCAGGCCATGCACTCCGACGACGGCATCGTGCTGCGGCTGCCCGAGACCGACACCGACGGGTTGGCCGGGCCCGACCACTCCGCCGTCACCGTGTTCGAGCCGGAGGAGATCGAAGCAATCGTCACCGCCGAGCTCGGCGGGTCAGCACTGTTCGCATCCCGGTTCCGCGAGTGCGCCGGACGGGCGCTGCTGCTGCCGAGGCGCAGCCCCGGAAAGCGCACCCCGCTGTGGCAGCAGCGCCAGCGCTCGGCCCAGCTGCTGTCCGTCGCGAGCAGCTACCCCACCTTCCCGATCGTGCTCGAGACGATGCGCGAGTGTCTGCAGGACGTGTTCGACGTGCCGGGGCTGGTGACGTTGATGCGCCGGATCGCCTCGCGCGAGGTGCGCATCGTCGAGGTCGACACCCCGATGCCGAGTCCCTACGCCCGGTCGCTGCTGTTCGGCTACGTCGCGGCCTTCCTGTACGAGGGCGACGCGCCGTTGGCCGAGCGCCGCGCCGCCGCGCTTTCGGTCGACCCGTCCCTGCTGGCCGACCTGCTCGGTCAGGCCGAGCTGCGCGAGCTGGTCGACCCGGACGCCTTGGCGGAGGTCGAGCAAGAGCTGCAGCGACTGCCACCGGATCGCCATGCCCGCGATGTCGAGGGTGTCGCCGACCTGCTGCGCATGCTCGGTGACCTCACTACTGCGGAGGCCATCGCCCGCGGAGCCGACCCGCACTGGCTCGAGCAGCTCGAAGCGGCCAGGCGGGCGATCCGGGTTCGGATCGCCGGCGAGGAACGCTGGATCGCGATCGAGGACTCCGGCCGTTTCCGCGACGCCCTCGGCACCTCGCTGCCGGTCGGCGTGCCCGAGGCCTTCACCGAGCCGGTCGTCGACCCGGTGGCCGACCTCGTGAGCCGGTTCGGCCGCACGCACGGGCCCTTCGTGGCCGCTGACATCGGCGCCCGGTTCGGGCTCGGCACGGCTGTCGTTGCATCGGCGCTGAGCCGGCTCGGGGCACAGGGACGGGTGGCGCACGGCGAGTTTCGACCCGGTGGCTCCGGCACCGAGTGGTGCGATGCCGGAGTGCTGCGGGCGATCCGCCGGCGCTCGCTGGCCAAGCTCCGGCACGAGATCGAGCCGGTGCCCCCGGTGACCCTGGGCCGCTTTCTGCCACTGTGGCAAGGTGCCGGCGCCTCGGCCGGGCGCGGCCACGACGCCGTACTCCGGGTGGTCGAGCAGCTGCAGGGCACGCTGATCGCCGCTTCGACGCTCGAGCCGCTGGTGCTTGCGTCACGGGTCTCCGACTACGACCCGTCGATGCTCGACGAGCTGACGGCCGCCGGCGACGTGCTCTGGGCCGGTGCCGGATCGCTGCCGGGCGAGGACGGCTGGGTCTCGTTGGCGATCGCTGATGCGGCACCCCTCGTCCTGCCGACGCCGCCGGGCAGCGCCAGCGACCCGACCCCACTGCACGCAGCGGTGCTTCGGGCGCTGGGCGACGGTCGGGCGCTGTTCTTCCGCGGCATCGTCGAGACCCTGGCCAAGGACGCCGAGCTCGGGTCAACGCTGGTCGACGAGACCGCCCTGGCCGCCGCCGTGTGGGACCTGGTCTGGTCCGGCGAGCTCACCAACGACACCCTCGCACCCTTGCGCAGCCGGCTGGTGTCCGCTCGCGGCGGTGGCCGCAGAGCGATGCCGGTTCGCGGACGGGCTGGTGGTCGGCCCCGGCCGTCGAGACCGAGCGGCTCCATCAGGTCAGGCTCCCCGGCTCTCGCAGGCCGCTGGTCACTGCTGCCCGACCGCGAGGCCGACCCGACCCGCCGGCTGCACGCGTTGAGCGAGGCTTTGCTCGATCGTCACGGCGTGGTCACCCGCGACGCCGTCGCAGCCGAGGCGGTGCCGGGAGGCTTCGCTGCGGTCTACCGCGTCCTGCGAGCGTTCGAGGACGCCGGTCGCTGCCGACGCGGCTACTTCGTCGAGGGCTTGGGGGCGGCCCAGTTCGCCCTGCCCGGAGCGGTTGACCGGCTGCGGGCGTCCGTTGCCGCGCCCGCGCCACCGACGGATGGTGCCGGCAACACCCCGAACGGGCCGTCACCGTGGGCTGTGCCCGTACCCGGCGGATGGCGCGAGCGCGTGCGCAGCCGAGCGGACGCTGCCGAGCCGAGCCGGGCCCTTCTGCTCGCTGCCACCGACCCGGCCAACCCGTACGGCGCGGCGCTGCCGTGGCCGGATCGCGCGGACGTGGCCGGCGACAACGCTGACGCCGCCGTCGCCGTGGTCGACCTCTCCGAGGACGGCGGGGCCCGCAAACCGCGAGCCGCGACCGGCCACCGGCCCGGCCGCAAGGCCGGCGCGCTGGTGGTGCTCGTAGACGGGGCGCTGACGCTCTACGTCGAACGCGGCGGCAAGTCCCTGCTCACGTTCAGCAGCGACCCGGCACACCTTCAGCCCGCGGTCGACACGCTCGCGCTCGCTGTGCATGACGGGGTTCTCGGCAAGCTCGCGGTCGAACGTGCGGACGGCGCCGGGGTGCTCTCGTCCGGCCCGTCCAGCCCGGTGGCGGACGCACTGAGGGCGGCCGGTTTCCACGCGACGCCGCGTGGTCTGCGGCTCAGGCTCTAGGCGCGGCCGGTGCCCGAGGGCGACACGGTCTGGCTGTCAGCGCAGCGGATGAACGCGGCGCTGGCGGGCCGGGTCCTGACCACGAGCGACTTCCGCGTTCCGGCGCTGGCCACGGTCGACCTGACCGGCCGTCAGGTGCTCGAGGTGGTTTCCCGTGGCAAGCACATGCTGACCCGGATCGAGGGCGGCCTCACCCTGCACACCCACTTCAGGATGGACGGGACCTGGCGACTGATCCCTGCCGGCCAGCCCGTGTCCGGCGGCCCGGACTGGCAGGTGAGGGTCATCCTGGCCAACCGGGACTGGCAGGCCGTGGGCTACCGGATGCCGGTGCTCGACCTGATCGACACGACGGACGAGCACGACCTGGTCGGCCATCTCGGTCCCGACCTGCTGGGCCCGGAGTGGGACCCGGACCAGCAGGCCGAGGCCGTACGTCGGCTGCGCGATCACCCGGACGTCGCGATCGCCGAGGCCCTGCTCGACCAGCGCAACCTGGCCGGCATCGGCAACTTGTACAAGGCGGAGACGCTGTTCCTGCGCGGGATCCACCCGTGGCGGCCGGTGTCCAGCGTGGCCGATCTCGACGCCGTGGTCAGCCTCGCGCACCGGCTCCTGCTGGCCAACCGCGACCGCTGGGAACAGGTGACCACCGGTGATCAGCGCCGGGGCCGCCAGGTCTGGGTTTTCGAGCGGGCGCGGCAACCGTGCCGGCGCTGCGGCACGTCCATCGCGGTCGCGAACCAGGGCGAGGATCCGACCAGAACCCGAATCACCTACTGGTGTCCGAGCTGTCAGCCGGCGGCGAAGGTTGGCTAGTCAGCGAGAGTACGGGCGAGCAGCGCCGCGCCAGCCGCCGTCTCGCCGGGCACGCCCGGAGTGCCGGTGAACGTGACCAGCCAGCGCAGCACGGTCTCGATGACGGCAGCATCAGCGGTGATCTGGCCTGCGGCGTCCGTCGCGATCGCCCCGTCCGCTGCAGGCTCGCCGGCGTCCACGGCCTCCACGACCGCCACGGCTTCAGCATTGTCCGCAGCGGGTTCGGCGGCTGCCTCGGGGTTGGCGGCGGCCATCACCCTGGCGATGGCGGCCCGAGCGGTCGGCCAGGCGCCGCCGAAGCCGGGGATGATCAGCTTGACCAGCTCGGTGGGGTCGTCGGCCGCGACCCGGACCAGCGATGGCTGAGCGCTCAGCGTCTCGGCCGCGTGGCGCAGGGCGTGGGCCAGGCCGGCCTCGCCGCGGCCCTTGGCCAGCGGAACGCACTCGTCGGCCAGCGCCTCGATGCCCGCGGCGACAGCTGCGGTGAGCAGGTCGTTCTTGGTGCGGAAGTGGTTGTAGAGGGTGCCCTTGGCGATGCCGGCGACGCTGGCGACGTCACTCATGGTGGTCCGCTTGACGCCGTACTTCTCTACAGCACGGCCAGCAGCTTCGAGGATGCCGGCTCTGGTCCGGCCCATCGCGTTGCCGGCGCGGGCACGGGTGCCCCCCACGCGTACGGGAGCCATCGAGGCTACGGCGGAGCTGATCCTGGCCGTCTCGAACCGCTGCGACTCGGCGGGACCGGATCCTGTCTCGGCGGCCACCGGGTCAGGCGGCGTAGGTGACCGGCGACGCAAGCGCCGGTGCGGCCACCAGCTCGTTGTTCACGGCACTGACGGCGACAACCGGGGCATGGCCGGGGTGGGCGACCTCGGCGCGGGTGGCCGCGGACACCCGCGGGTCGCGTACCGAGACGATCGTCCGCTCGACCGGACGGCTCGCCAGCTCGGCCAGGTCGAAGGAGTCGCTGACCTCGCGCAGCACGTCGGACAGGCGCACGTCGAGCGCGTCACAGATGGCGGAGAGCAGCTCGGAGGAGGCTTCCTTCTGACCGCGCTCGACCTCGGAAAGGTAACCGAGGGACACGCGCGCGGAGGCGGAGACCTCGCGCAGCGTGCGCTCCTGGCGGAGGCGGGCATGGCGCAGGGCATCGCCCAGCAGTTGCCGAAGCAGGACCATCAGCGCTTCCCTCCCCTGCGCTCGTCGGCGGTGCGCCGACTCGTGTGACGCACTGGAACACCTACGTCTGACACCACGCTACCCCTCGGAGGGGACATCCGGGCGCCAACATCCCCTTGCGGGTGTTCGCCCGTGGCGATCGCGCTCACTGCCGGCCGAGGTGAGTCAACAGCAGCTCGAGCGCCGCGATGACGGTGTCGTGCCGGATGACCGACCGGTCACCCGCGAGCTCCAACCGCTCGACGAACGACCCGTCGGGGCCCGCGCAGGCTACGAAAACCGTGCCCACCGGGTTGCCATCCTGAGGTGTCGGACCGGCAACTCCCGTCGTGGCGAGCCCCCAGTCTGCAGCGAACAACCGCCGAGCTCCCTCGGCCATTCCGATGGCTACCCGCGCGTCAACGGCCCCTGCCTCGGCCAGCAGCTCGGCCGGCACTTCGAGCAGCTCCGCCTTGATCGGCGTGGCGTAGGCCGTGAGGCCGCCGGGGAAGACGGCCGACGCCCCGGCGACGTCGGTGAGCGCGGCTCCGAGCAGTCCCCCGGTCAGCGACTCAGCGACCGCGACGGTCTGCCCGCTGGCTGTCAGCGACGTCACCACCCGGTCGGCCGGACCACTCACCGCGACCGTCGGGCTCTGCCGGTACGCCGCAGCGCCAGAGCACGCAGGACGTAGTCGCCGCCGGTGACGAGCGTGACCACCACCGCCGCCGCCATCAGCACCACAGCGACCCCGTGCAGCCAGCCGGTCAGCGGCAGGATGTACATCCCGAGCGCGAACCCCTGCAGCAAAGTCTTGAGCTTGCCGCCCCTGCTGGCCGGCATCACGCCGTGCCGAATCACCCAGAACCGCAGCAGGGTGACGCCGATCTCCCGTACGAGAACCAGGATCGTGACCCACCACGGCAGCTCGTTGACGATCGACAACGAGATGAAGGCAGCACCGGTAAGCGTCTTGTCCGCGATCGGGTCGGCGACCTTGCCGAAGTCGGTGACCAGCCCCCTGCGGCGGGCGATGTCGCCGTCGAACCGGTCGGTGATGGACGCGATCGCGAACGCACCCCAGGCCGCCACCCGCCAGGCGGGGTTGTCGGCGCCATCCATGAAGAACAGGACCAGGAAGACCGGTACGAGGGCCAGCCTCGCCATGGTCAGGTAGTTGGCCAGGTTGAGCACGGGCGGGGACTTCGTCGGGCCAGGGACGACCGCCACCGGCGACGGCGGCGGGCTCGGAACCGGCTCAGCCGACACGAGCCGGCAGCCCGTCGAAGTGCGGCCCGGCTGCCACGAGCTCGCGGTCGGCCACAGCCACCAGGTCGACGCCCACCGTCGACACGACGGTGGCGGTGACCAGCTCGCCCATGCGGTAGGGCCGGCCGGGGCGAGGCTCCAGGGTCGTGCTGCCGTCGACCTCGGGCGCCTGGTGGTCGGCGCGACCCTCGGCCCCGCCGTCCTCGCTCAACGCCTCGACCAGCACCTCGATCCGGCTGCCGATACGCTCCTCTGCCCGTTGGCTGGTCAGCTCCTCGACCAGGGCGGTGAGCCGGTTGAGCCGACGGGTGATCGTGGCGGCCGGGACCTTGCCGTCCAACGAGAGCGCCTCGGTGCCGTCCTCGTCGGAGTAACCGAACACGCCGACTGCGTCGAGCCGTGCCCCGATCAGGAACCGCTCCAGCTCGGCGACGTCGGCCTTGCGCTCGCCGGGGAAGCCGACGATGACGTTGGACCGGATGCCGGCCTCGGGCGCGCGCTCACGGATCGACGCGACCAGGTCGAGGAAGCGGTCCGTGTCACCGAAGCGCCGCATCCGGCGCAGGACCGTGGCGCTGGAGTGCTGGAAGGACAGGTCGAAGTAGGGCACCACACCGGGCGTCGACGTCATGACCTCGATGAGCGACGGACGCATCTCCGCCGGCTGCAGATAGCTCAGCCGCACCCGCTCGATGCCGGGTACGCCAGCCAGCTCCGGCAGGAAGGTCTCGAGCAGCCGCAGCTCGCCGAGGTCCTTGCCGTACGACGTGGAGTTCTCGGACACGAGCACCAGCTCGCGCACGCCCTGCTCGGCCAGCCAGTGCGCCTCGGCAAGCACGTCACCGGGACGGCGGGAGATGAACGAGCCGCGGAAGGACGGGATGGCGCAGAACGAGCAACGACGGTCACACCCGGAGGCGATCTTCAGCGGCGCGGCGGGACCCGATCCGAGCCGGCGGCGTACGGGACGGGGCCCGGAGGCCGGGGCCAGGCCGTTCGGGAGGTCGGGCAGGTCAGCGGCGGCCGGTGCGGCGTGGCCCGGCACGGCGTGGTCGGAGCCCGCGCGCTCGACCGGGCTGATCGGCAGCATGGTCCGCCGGTCCCTGGGGGTGTGCGACTCGACCTTGCGCCCGGCGAGGATGTCCTCGAGCCGGGCGGCAATGTCCGCGTACTGGTCAAACCCGAGCACCGCGTCGGCCTCAGGCAGTGCTTCTGCCAGCTGCTCGCCGTAGCGCTCGGCCAGGCAGCCAACGGCGACGACCGCCTTGGGCCCGGAGCCGATCTGGTGGACGTCGCCAGGGCCGGACTTCAGGTCGGCTGCGGCGAGCAGGGTGTCGACCGAGTCCTTCTTTGCCGCCTCGATGAACCCGCAGGTGTTGACCAGCACGGCGTCGGCGTCGGCGGCCTCGTCGACCAGCTCCCAGCCCTTGGTCGCCAGCCGCCCCGCCAGCTCTTCGCTGTCGGTCTCGTTGCGGGCGCAGCCGAGGGTGACCACGGCGAACCGGCGGGAGGTTGGGACGGGGGTGGTCACGCTTCAGGGTACCGGCTGACCGGCACCCGAGCGTGGCTGCGAGGGGTCAGCCGTGCGAGGCGTTCTTGCCGGCCTCGGGGTAGAACACCTGGTGCGCAACGGCTCCGGAGCTCTTGAGGGTCCCGATGTCCTTGCCGTTGACGACGAGGTCGACCTGGCTGGGCGCGCCGACGATCAGGCCGATCGACTTGGGGTCGGTGAAGTCCTTGGTCTCACCCTTGGTCATGATGCCCTCGAACAGCTTGGCCCCGGTCGAGCTGGCCACGTGGAACCAGCTGCGGTCGCCGGTCATGTTGATCCGCAGGGTGACACCCGCCGGTGGTACGAGGGCGACCTCGGAGGACGGCCGTGCAGCCGGTGTGGTCGTGGTCGGTGGCGGGGTCGTGGTCACGACCGGCGCCGCTTTGCTCGGCGTGACCGCGGCCGACGGGGTGGGCGTGCTGTGCACCGTGGGGGTCGGCGTGGTGGCTGCCGTCGGGGTGCCGGCGTTCTTGCCGGGTGAGGTCACGAGGCCGTAGCCCACGATGGCGATGATGACCACGAGCACGGCGACCATCGCGGTGCCCCACCTGGCCCGCTCGGGCCGAGTCTTGCGGGCGATCTGGTGCTCGGCCTCCTTGAGCTCGTTGCCCGGCAGCCCACCCGGCAGCGTCACCGGAGCCACCGCGACGTCCGGCGGGTGGAACGACGCCAGCAGCGGCTCGGGGTCGAGGCCGACGGCGCGAGCAATCGAGCGAACGTGCCCACGGGCGTAGACCGCGCCGCCGCACTGCGAGAAGTCATCGTCCTCGATGGCCCGGATCAGCGTGCCCCGGATCCGAGTGCTGGCCGCCACGTCGTCGATGCTGAGTCCGGACGCCACGCGGGCCGCGGCGAGCTCGGATCCCAGTGACACCGGATCGCCTCCCTGCCTCGCTCAAGCCCCGACCGGCGTCATCGCCCGACGAGGTCGAGTCTAGGCCCCGGCGGTCACATGTCCACCGAGCGTCCGCCGTGCTCGACCACACCCTCGGGCACGCCGAGCCGGCGGAAGTACAGCACCGAGTCGTACCGGTCATCGCCGTCGGCGATGAACGAGGGCCGGCGTCCGGTGACCTCGAAGCCCATCGCCTCGTACAGACTCATCGCCGCGTGGTTGTTGCCCCGCACGTCCAGCACGAGGTTCTCCACGCCGGCAGCAGCGGCGTCGTCGATCAGCGCCTGCATCAACGTGCGCCCGACGCCGCGCCCTCGAAGGTCGGGATGGGTCATGACCTTGCGCACGGTGGCGTTGCGCGAGAGCACCAGGTAGCTGAACCGCTCCCAGAAGCCGAAGCCGACCACCCGGTCGTCGAGGCTGACGACGCACACCCGGCACTTGTGCGCCTTCACGGTGGCCATCAGCCCGTCGAACCAGAACCGGTTGTCGAACTCTGCCGGTACGTCGACCCAGCCCACCGAGCCGCCGGAGCCGACGACGGCCTCGACCAGGGTGTGCACGCCGGCGAACAGCTCGTCGGTGGCTGCTGCCGGCCACGACACGGTCAGCCTCGGCACGAGGGAGAATTCGTCGCCGTACGGGCCGCCGTCCCCGATCTGATCGGACATGCTCGGATCAGCCGCCGCGGATACCGGTGATCACGTCATCCAGCTCGTCCGGCTTGACCAGGACGTCACGGGCCTTGGAGCCCTCGCTGGGTCCGACGATGCCGCGCGACTCCATCAGGTCCATCAGCCGGCCAGCCTTGGCGAACCCGACCCGCAGCTTGCGCTGGAGCATCGACGTCGAGCCGAACTGGGTGGTGACGACCAGCTCGACCGCCTGGCAGAGCAGGTCGAGGTCGTCGCCGATCTCCTCGTCGACGTCCCTCTTGGTCTCGGCGACCACGAAGACGTCCGGCCGGAACGCCGGCTGGGCCTGCTCCTTGCAGTGCGCGACGACCGCGTCGATCTCGGCCTCGGAGACGTAGGCGCCCTGGATCCGGATCGGCTTGCTCATGCCCATCGGCAGGAACAGCCCGTCGCCCTGGCCGATCAACTTTTCAGCACCGGGCTGGTCGAGGATGACCCGCGAGTCGGCCAGCGAGGAGGTGGAGAAGGCCAGCCGGGACGGCACGTTGGCCTTGATCAGTCCGGTCACGACGTCGACCGACGGCCGCTGGGTGGCCAGCACGAGGTGGATGCCGGCCGCGCGCGCGAGCTGGGTGATCCGCACGATCGAGTCCTCGACGTCGCGCGGGGCCACCATCATCAGGTCGGCCAGCTCGTCGACGATGACGATCAGGTAGGGATAAGGCGTGTAGACCCGCTCGCTGCCCGGCGGCGCGGTGATCTCGCCGCTGCGGACCTTGCGGTTGAAGTCGTCGATGTGGCGTACGCCGTTGGCCGCGAGGTCCTCGTAGCGCAGATCCATCTCGCGGACGACCCACTGCAGCGCGTCGGCAGCCTTCTTGGCGTTGGTGATGATCGGTGTCACGAGGTGCGGGATGCCCTCGTAGATCGTCAGCTCGACCCGCTTCGGGTCGATCAGGATCAGCCGCACCTCGTCCGGCGTCGCCCTGGTCAGGATCGACGTGATCAGCGAGTTGATGCAGCTCGACTTGCCGGCTCCGGTGGCGCCGGCGACCAGGATGTGCGGCATCTTGGCCAGGTTGGCGACGACGAACTTGCCCTCGACGTCCTTGCCGAGCGCAACGATGCACGGGTGGTGGTCGTTCATCGCGACGCTCGAGCGCATGACGTCGCCGAGCACGACCCACTCGCGGTCGGAGTTGGGAATCTCGATGCCGACCGCCGACTTGCCGGGGATCGGGCTGAGGATGCGGACATCCGCCGACTTGACCGCGTAGGCGATGTTGCGCTGGATCCCGGTGATCTTCTCCACCTTGACCGCCGGGCCGAGCTCGACCTCGTAGCGGGTGACCGAGGGGCCGCGGGAGAAGCCGGTGACGGCCGCGTCGATCTCGAACTGCTCGAAGACCCCCATCAGCGCTGCGATGACCTCGTCGTTGGCCTTGCTCTTGGCCTTGGCGGGGGCGCCGTGGGACAGCATGTTCGGCGGCGGCAGCTGATAGCCGGACGGCGAAAGAGGCAGCTGAACCCCCTTGCCGGGAGCCTTGGTGTGCGGCGGCGGCATCCGCGGCGGTGGCGGCAGCAGCACGACGGTCGGCGAGTCGGTGTCCGCCTCGGGGATCCGGCCAGGGGTGTTGAGGTCGATCACGAGCGGGGTGGCGGTGTCGAACGGGCTCGCTTCCTCGGTGTCGGCCATCACGCCGACCTTGCGCCGGACCGAGCGCCGCTTGGGCTTGGCCGGCTCCTCGTCGATCAGGGAGAGCAGGGCTGGGTCGAGCTCGACCGATTCGTCGCCCTCGAGCAGGCCGATGCCCGCGTCGCTGGCGTCCTCATCGGCGATCGACTGCTCCAGCGACTCGAGCGGGGTACGGAAGTAGCGGTCGCCCCACTCGCGCAACAGGTGCGGCACGGCGTGCACCGGCGTCGCGGTGAGCACGAGCAGGCCGAACGCGGCCAGGATCAGCAGCAGCAGCCCAGCGAGCGGACCCGGCAACGACAGCAGCGGCGAGGACACGACGAAGCCCAGCGTGCCGCCGGCCTGACCGACCTTGTGCACGCCGAGCGACCAGTCAGGAGCGCCGTTGGCGAGGTGCAGGAAACCGGTGATGCCGGCCGCGAGCAGGAGCCAGCCGATCGCGCGACGCCCGCGACTTGCCGGGTCGGGCTCATGACGGATCAGCCGCCACGCAAGCACGCACAGCAGCGGGGGCAGGAACATCGCGGCTATGCCGAGGAGGTCATGCGCTCCCGCGGACACGGTGCTGCCGACGGGTGAGCTGCCGTCCCACCACAGGCCGTAGCCCAGGACGAGGGCGGCAGCGACGACAGCCAGGGCCGCGCCGTCCCTGCGGTGCGCGGGGTCGAGGTCGCGTGCCCCACGGCCGATCAGCCGAACCGCGCCGCCGACGCCGAGGGCAAGCAGCCCGTACAAGGCGACCGCCCCGCGCCAGATGACCCGCCAGATCGCCCTGACGATGCGAACCGGCAGGCCGGGTCCCGTACGACGCGGCTTGCGAGGGGCTCTGCTCTTCGCCGGTGGCTTGCGGGGAGCCGCCCTGGGCGGGCGAGGCGGCGCGGTGCGCGAGGTGGTGCCGGTCCGCTGCGCCGCCTCACGAGGAGCAGGCTTACGAGCAGGGGCGGCCGTGCGCTTCGCAGCCGGCTTGCCGGTCTTGGTGGGCGCGGCGGAACGACTCGCCGGTTGCTTTCCGGACGGGTTACCTCCGCCAGAGCGGGGCGCAACGGAGCCACGGGTCGCCATGATGCGACCGTACCCCGCGCGCACCTCCGGTCACATCAGTCACACGCCGACACGCTGATCCGGGCCGCCCGGAACCGTTTCGGGGTGTCCCGAAGCACCGCCAGCCGCGGATCCGCCACGTCGAGAACCGTCGCGACGACGAGCTTGCGTACCCCGGCCAGTCGGGGGTCCTCGAGCACGACAGCCAGCGCCGGGCGGTCTCCCCCGGTCACGACGGCGTCGAGCCTGGCCAGCTCGGGCACGATCACCCGGACCGCGGTGTCGGCCGCCGCGCCGTAGGCCTCGCGGGCCTGGCCCTCGCGCCGGCGGGCGAACCGCTGCTGCGACCAGCCCCCCGCAGCGCTGCGCCCCTGGACGTGGCGGCTACCGACCTTGGAGGAGATCAGCTCGGCATCAGCGAAGACTCCGGCCGCATAGCCGCCCTTGCGAACCAGCAGCACGCCCACCACCCGCGGCCGTTGCACGTGCTCGAGCAGGCCGCGGTACGCGACACCGTCGTGAACCCGCATCGGCGGGAACGGCGCCTCGACGACTGCACGGGCACCGTCCGAGCCGGTCAGGACCAAGCCGTCGGCGTCGGCCGCGACGTCCGCGTCACCTACTTCGTGCTCGGTACGGAACCGGTCCAGCCAGCGCTCCAGCCGCTCGGGCGGGATCAAGGAGGGACCGGTAGCCGCCGGGATGGCTAGACCTCGACGATGGTCGGGATGATCATCGGCCGGCGGCGGAAGTTGTCGCTGACCCACTTCCCCACCACCCGTCGTACGAGCTGCTGCAGCTGGTGCAGCTCGGCCCCGCCCTCGGACGCGGCGTTGAGCAGCGCCTGCTCGATCAGGGGAACGACCTCGTCGAACACGCCCGGCTCGTCGGAGAAACCGCGGGCCGAGACGTGCGGTGGCGCGCTGGCCTTGCCGGTGGCGGAGTCGACCACGACGACGACGCTGATGAAGCCCTCGTCGCGCAGGATCCGGCGGTCCTTGAGGGACGCAGCGCCGATCTCGCCGACGGTCAGGCCGTCGACGAAGACGAACCCTGCCGGCACGCGGCCGACGATGCTGGCGACCCCGTCGACCAGGTCGACCACCATGCCGTCGTCGGCGAGGACGATGCGGTCCTCGGGGACCCCGGTCAGCTTGGCCAGCTCAGCGTGGGCGCGCAGATGACGCCACTCACCGTGGACCGGCATCACGTTGCTCGGCCGTACTGCGTTGAGCAGGTAGAGCAGCTCGCCGGCGGGTGCGTGCCCGGAGACGTGGACCATGGCGTTGCTCTTGTGGATGACGATGGCGCCCCAGCGGGACAACCCGTTGACCACCTTGAAGACGGCGTCCTCGTTGCCGGGGATCAGGCTGCTGGCCAGGATGACGGTGTCGCCCTGCTCGATGCGTACCGGATGGTCGCGGTTGGCCATGCGGGACAACGCCGACAGCGGCTCGCCCTGGGAACCGGTCGAGATCAGGCACACGTGCTCGGGCGGCAGCGCGTCGATCTCGCGGGCGTCCATGACCAGCCCGGCCGGGATGCGCAGGTAGCCGAGGTCGCGGGCGACGCCCATGTTGCGCACCATCGACCGGCCGATGAAGGCGACCTTGCGGTTGTGCGCGTGGGCAACGTCGAGCGCCTGCTGGACGCGGTGCACGTGCGAGGCGAAGCAGGCGACGATGACCCGGCGCTGGGCCTTGCGGAACACCGAGTCGAGCACCGGCCCGATCTCGCGCTCGGGGGTGACGAAGCCGGGCACGTCGGCGTTGGTCGAGTCCGACATCAGCAGGTCGACGCCGTCGGCGCCGAGGCGGGCGAAACCACCAAGGTCGGTCAGCCGGCCGTCGAGCGGCAGCTGGTCCATCTTGAAGTCGCCGGTGTGCAGCACGACGCCCGCGGTCGTGCGGATGGCGACGGCCAGCGCGTCCGGAATGGAGTGGTTGACCGCGAAGAACTCGCAGTTGAACGGCCCGAGCTGCTCGCGGCCGCCCTCCTTGACCTCCATCGTGTACGGCTTGATCCGGTGCTCCTGCAGCTTGCTCTCGAGCAGCGCCAGGGTGAGCCGCGACCCGATCAGCGGGATGTCGTTCTTCTCGCGAAGCAGGAACGGCACCGCACCGATGTGGTCCTCGTGGCCGTGGGTGAGGATCACCGCCTCGATGTCGTCGAGCCGGTCCCTGATGTAGCTGAAGTCGGGCAGGATCAGGTCGACGCCGGGCTGCTCGTTGTTCGGGAAGAGCACCCCGCAGTCGATGATCAGCAGCCTGCCGTGGTGCTCGAGCACGGCCATGTTGCGGCCGATCTCGCCGAGACCACCGAGCGGCACGATCCGCAGGCCGTCCTCGGGCAGTTCGGGCGGCAGGCTGAGCTCGACGTAGGGCTTGGACTGGGAGTTGCTCACGCGATGGCGCCCGTACGGGCGGGGGTGTTGGACATGTCGACTCCTGAAGCTGTCATGGCAGCCGCGATGGCGGCCACCTCCTGTTCGGTGGCGTCGACCAACGGTGCGCGAACCGGGCCGGCGGGCAGCCCCAGCAGTCGCAGCGCAGCCTTGGTGGTGATGACGCCCTGAGTGGTGAAGAATTCGTTGTACGCGACCAACAGTCGCCGGTGGATGGCCAGCGCACCGGCGACATCCCCTGCGTCGTGCGCGGCGACCATCGCCCGAAGCTCACCGGCGAACACATGGCCCACCACGCTGACCATGCCGGTGGCGCCGATCGACAGAGCCGGCAGGTTGAGCAGGTCGGTCCCGCAGTAGTAGGCGAGCTCCGTCCGGGCCAGGACCCAGCTCGACGCGCCGAGGTCGTCCTTGGCGTCCTTGACCGCGACGATGCGATCGTGCTCCGCCAGCCGGACCATGGTCTCGCTCGCGATGGCGACGCCGGTGCGGCCGGGGATGTCGTAGACCATGACCGGCAGCTCGGTGGCGTCGGCGACAGCGGTGAAGTGCACCATCAGCCCGGCCTGCGGCGGCTTGTTGTAGTACGGCGTGACGACCAGGATGCCGCTGGCGCCGGACTTCTCGGCGTCCCTGGCCAGCTCGACGCTGTGCGCCGTGTCGTTGTTGCCGGCGCCGGCAATGACGTGCGCGCGGTCGCCCACCGCGTCAACTGTCGCCCGTACGACCAGCTGCTTCTCGCGCTCATCGGTGGTCGGCGACTCACCGGTGGTGCCGTTGACGACCAAGCCGTCGCAGCCACTGTCGACCAGGTGGGTTGCCAGGCGTTGGACACCCGCGACATCGACGCTGCCGTCCGGGCGGAACGGAGTCACCATGGCGACGAGGACTCGACCGAAGGGCGCGCGCACGGAAACCGATTCGGGCATGGGGCAAGGCTACCGGTAACGCGGGGCGCCCAACGGGACCGGTACCGGACGAAAGGAACCCCGCCGCCACTAGGTCGGGGTCCCGGCGGCGGCGGGGTCCGCGTACCTCATCGGACGGGGGCCGCAGTTCGTGAGCCCCTGGTGCGGATTGACCGCAAAACCTTGCGCGAACGGTCGCTCAGCCCTCGCTGACCATCGGGCTCGAGGCGACCTCGGTGCCGTCAGAAAGGGTGGAAATCGTGAAATCAGCGAAAACATTGGGCGCGACCTCCTTGAGGGCGCGCAGACAGGCAACGGCACACTCGCGAATCTCCACGTCGGCGTGCTCGGTCGCGCGCATCGCCACGAAGTGCCGCCAGGCGCGGTAGTTGCCGGTGACGACGATGCGGGTCTCGGTGGCGTTCGGGAGGAGGGACCGGGCCGCCTGCCTGGCCTGCTTGCGACGCAGCGTGGCGTTGCCGACCTCCGAGAAGGTCTTCTCCAGGCCCTCGAGCAGTGCGGTGTAGGCCGCGAGCGCCGCGTCCGTGGCGTCGACGAAGAGCTGGTGAAGCTCCGGGTCCTCGGCGATGACGGCGGGCTCGACCATGGCGGCGTTGCGCTCGGGCACGTACCGCTGGGACAGCTGGGAGTACGAGAAGTGCCGGTGCCGGATCAGCTCGTGCGTGAGCGACCGCGAGATGCCCGACAGGTAGACGCTGACCGTGCCGTGCTCGAGCACGGACAAGTGTCCGACCTCGAGGATGTGCTGCAGGTAGCCCGCGTTCGTTGCCGTGGCCGGATTGGGCTTGGTCCAGGACTGGTAGCACGCGCGACCGGCGAACTCTGCCAGCGCCTGCCCCCCGTCGGCGTCGGTCTCCCACGGCACGTCGGCCGGCGGCTCGAACTTCGTGAAGGCGACGACCTGGACCTGGAGCGGGACGATTTCGGGCACGGAGCAACCTCTTGGAGTACGACGACGGTGGTCCGCAGCTGAGGGGGAAGATGCGGCTGAGCGACTGTATCCGGCCATCGGCGATCGAGGCGCGCGGACCCGCCGACTGGGATCAGGCGTGCGCCTGCAATGCCGGACAGGTCGAGCCTTTCGCCGCTGCCAGCAGCTCGAAGTGCCACCACTCATTGGCGTAGCGCCGACACAACCCGTAGCGCACGCCGTTGTGCTCGAGCCACTTCGCGGCAGCGCGTGGCCCCACGTCGATCGCCGCTCCGCGCACGTGCTCGGACTTCGACGGTGGCAGCACCCAGTGGCTGGCCGCTTCGGCCGACCCGTAGCGCCGAATTGCCTGCTCGAACAGCTCCTCCTGATGGGCCTTGCTCCGCCAGCCGCTGGTCACGGTGATCGTGACGCCGTCAGCTGCCGCCGCAGTGGTCGCTCGCTGGAGCGCCCGCTTCAGCGCCGGCTGCAGGTGTACGACGTCGCCGGTGCCGGTCGGCGCGTGGTCGTCCGCCTCGTCCTGGTTCGTCGACGGTGCGCCCGCTGTCGTGGCGGGCGAGATCGAGGATCCCGCCGTTCCGTCGTCCTTGAGCAGGTGCGGTGCCTCGACAGCCGCCGTCCCCACCACTGCCAGCACACCGGCCAGCGCCACCAGCCGCAACCGTCTCGCAAACACGAGCCCTCCCTTGTCCCCGGTACCGGCCATACCCGGTATGCAGTTCGTCGACTATACCCGGTATGCACGGTGAGTGGGTACGCCACGGCGCTCGCGGGAGTGGCGGAGGTCGCAAAGCGAGCAGTGGGCTGCCGGCGGCAGCAAGGTCCGGCCCGTCGCCGGTGTCGTGGTGCGCCTGGCCTTCGGTCTGTGGCCGGTGTCGCAGTGACGCCTGGCCCGGCGGGTCACGCGGCGGTGTCGTGGTGCGCCTGGCCTTCGGTCTGTGGCCGGTGTGGTGGTGCGCCTGACCCGGCGGGTCAGGCGGCGGGTTGTCGGTGTTGGCGGAGTTGCCGGCCGGTCGGGTCGGTCGCGACCCAGGTGGGTGGCTGGTCGGCCCTACCGGGGTTGTCGTCCGCGAGGGTCGCTGGGGCCCGGTGCAGGGTCCAGTGGCCTTCGTGGATGAGGTGGTGGTGGAACCAGCAGACCAGGGCCAGGTTCTCGATGTCGGTGTTGCCGTCGTGGGACCAGAAGATCAGGTGGTGGATCTGGCACCGCGCCGGTGGGGACGTCGCAGCCGGGGAACACGCAGTGGCCGTCCCGCACGATCACCGCCCGGCCTTGGGTCGGGGAGTGCGAGCGGGAGTTGCGGCCCAGGTGCAGCGGGTCGCCCCAGCGGTCGACCAGGGTGAGGTTCATAATCGCGTTGCAGCAGACCCGTTCGACCGTTTCGGTCGCCAGCTCTTCTCGCAGCCGGAGATCAGGTGCTGACCACCACCGAACACCGTCACCGGCAACGACGGCGGGCGACCCGGTGCCGCGGCCTGACCCGGTGCCGAGGCGTCGCGTGCGGTCCCCGCGGCGCGTTGCGCAGGAATCCCACCACCGCCACCACCGCCACCACGGCCACCACCGTCGCGGTGGCAGCTGCACCCTTCCGGTGTCTCGACCTTCCGGTTGGACTCGGCCAGCGGGGCGCCGGCGCCGTGGCCGGTGACCGCGCCGTCGACGTGGTGGAACATCCGGTGCACCAGCCCGGCCAGCGCGGCGTCCAGCACCGGATCGTCCCGGCCCACCGTAACCGGCGGTCAGCGCCGCGGTCAGCAGCGTCGCCGCGCCTCCGCCAGCGTCAGCGCCGGCACCGGCGCTGTCGCTGTCAGTCGTGTCGGTGCGGACGAGGAAGGTGACCCTGGGTCGGTCCCCGGCCACGTCCGGCAGCATTCCGGAGCGCATCCCGAGCTGGACCGCTTCGACGAGGGCGTCGGCGCGGCGTTGGCCGGCGGTGCGGGTGTCCTCCGGTCCCTTCTTGGTCGCCAGAGCGTCGAGGACTACCTGCACTGATGCGCCGGCTTCCGGGTCCAAGGCTCCTTGCAGGTCCCAGCCACCCTGAAACGTCCGGACCAGACTCAGGTGCCGCGACTCGTGCAGGTGACCGGCGTCGGCTTCGGCGGCGTCGTGGTCGTGCACCGTGCGGATCTTCTCCCCGACCCGGCGCATGTCCGACGGTCGGGCGTGCGGGGCCAGGTTGGTCAGCGTGAACTCATGCTCGGCGAGCACCTCGTCCGGCACCCGCTTCGCGCCGGAGGCGAGCGCGGACAGGTGCTCCGGGCCGATCTTCCCGGCCCCGAGCAGCTGCCCGAGCGACGGCAGCCGGTCGGCGACCCTCGCCGCCTTGATCAGGGCGCGGGCACCCGGTCGGTCCTGGTTGGTGTAGCCGGCGACCCACGCCGTCGCCGAACCGAACCCGTCCCCCTCGGCCAGACCCTGGCCGTCGATCACCGCGAGTCGCCCCAGCAGCAGCGCCTGCACCCGGCGGGTCAGCACCACCAACGCCCGCGCTTCCGCGGTCACCACCGCCGCCGGGGTGGCCGGGTCCGGACGCACGGTCAGCGCGTCGATCGCCGCGGCCAGTGCCGGGAACAGCACCGCCGGATCGACCACCTTCGAGTCCTCGAACATGTGTTCGACTCTACCGGTGAGCCACCCTCGAATCCACCCCCCGCAACGAATCTGTGGACAACTATCTCAAACCCGGAAACCCCTACGTAGCAAGGGTTCTCACCGATCCGTTGAGCTGCGGGCCCATAAGCCCGCAACTCACAGTCCCGGCGACAGCACCCCGGACGAAGCCCTCGCGCCGGACCCGAAAAAACATGAATGTGGGCTAACCGTCGACGGGCGACAGTGCGCCCACATTCACAGCACCGGCGCTGCGGATCCAGGCTCCCGCAATGAGCAGAACGCCCGACGATGAACCCCCACGACACGCACATCAAGGACGTTCCCGACCTGCTCATGACCGCCCAACCCCGCTGGCCTAGGCTGAGCGCCATGAGTCCCAGCGCTGACGTTTCCGTACGAGAAGCCACTGCCTCGGACGTGTCCGCCATTGCGCGGGTCCAGGTGACGACCTGGCGCCAGGCGTACGGCAACATCCTGCCGCGCGACGTGCTGGACGGGCTCGACCCGGCGATGGTGGAAACCCGTTGGCGGGAAAGCATCGAAGGCTCCTCGAACGCACGCTCGCACGCCCTCATTGCCTTGCAGGACGGCAACATCGTCGGCGTCGCAGCCGTAACGCCGACCACAGACGACGACGAGGACGCGGCGACGACATCCGAGCTCGGCCCGTTGCTGGTCCTGCCCAACGCACAGGGCAACGGCCACGGCAGCCGGCTCCTTGCGGCAGCGATGGACCTGCTCCGCCTCGACGGTTCGTCGCGCGCTGTCTGCTGGGTTTTCCAGAGTGACAGCGGCACGCAGACGTTCTACGAGACCGCGGGCTGGGCGTTGGACGGAACGGCACGAGACCTCGACGCAGCAGGCACTCTCGTACGCGAGGTACGCATGCACACCGACCTCACCGCACCACCGGAGCCCACTCTCGACGAGGCCTGACCGCTCAGTCCTCGACCACGACCTGGCGCAGCTTTTGCCGGTCGAGGATCAGGTCGATCGAGACGATCCGGTCGGCGACAACCGTCAGCCCCACCACCGCGGTGACCCCGCGGCCGGACCGCACAACCAGACCGGCAGCCCCGTTGACCAGTGCCTGCCGACAGGTTGGCGCGAACCGCGGCCCGGCCGTCGCCACCTGGTGCGCGACATCCGGCGCCCCGACGAGCAGTGCGGGCGCTTGTGCCAACCGGCCGCCGGTGTCCGACCGGAAGATGACGTCCGGGTCGAGCAGCTCGAGCAGGCCCTCGAAGTCGCCGACTCGCGCTGCAGCAAGGAAAGCAGCCACTACCTTGCGCTGACGGGACAGATCGGGATCGGGTGGGACCACCTCGCCGCGCACTCGCCGGCGCGCCCGGCTGGCCAGCTGACGAGCGGCGGCTGGGCTTCGGTCGAGCATCGAACCGATGTCCTCGAACGGGACGTCGAACATGTCATGCAGCACGAACGACAAGCGCTCGGCAGGCGTCAGCGTCTCCAGCACCACGAGCATCGCCAGCCCGACTGAGTCGGCGAGCATTGCCTCCTGCTCGGGGTCAGATCGCTCGTCCAGCGTGACGATCGGTTCGGGCAACCACGAGCCGACGTAGTCGACCCGACGAGCCTGCCGAGCCCGCAGCACGTCGATGCAGACCCGGCCGACCACCGTCGTCAGCCAGCCGCCCATGTTGCGGATCGCAGCGTCACGAGACCGGCTCAGCCGCAGCCACGCCTCCTGCACCGCATCCTCGGCCTCGCTCACCGAACCGAGCATCCGATAGGCCACCGCCTGCAGCTGCGCACGGTGCGCCTCGAACTGCTCCGCCTGCCAAGTCACCTCGTCCACGAGCAAATCCTCCCCACTTCCTGTTGGTACGACGAACGGGAGGACCTGGATGTGACGGCGTTACATCCGCGGCCCGGAATCCGTCGGACAGGTGAGGACACACAGGACATCGCACAGGACTTCGCCCTCCGAAGGAGCTTTACGTGACCACAACCAGAGACCTCGAGCAGGATTTCAGTACGGAGCCACAGCCAACGTTCCTGAGTACGAGCAGGGGCAAGCTCACCCTTGCACTGCTGTGCGCTGTCGGCTTTCTCGACTTCACCGACGCCTCAATCGTGAACATCGCCCTCCCCCACATCCGCAACGACCTTGGCTTCTCCGTACAAGGCCTGCAGTGGGTGCTCAGTGGCTACCTGCTCACGTACGGCGGCTTCATGCTGCTGGGCGGCAGAGCCGGCGACCTGCTCGGCCGCCGACGCGTACTCGTCGCGGGCACGTCATTGTTCGGGATCTCCTCGCTGGTCGGGGGTTTCGCCGGCTCGGCGGGAGTTCTCGTCGGCGCCCGGCTGAGTCAGGGCGTCGGCGCGGCGATGATGCTGCCGGCAGCGCTTTCCTTGCTCACGACCATGTTCAAGGAAGGGCCGGAGCGCAACAAGGCGCTCGGAGTCTGGGGCGGAGTCGCCGGTCTCGCATCCGCGGTGGGCGTGTTCCTCGGCGGCGTGCTCACCGAAGGACCCGGCTGGAGGTGGGTGCTGTTCGTCAACCCACCGATCTGCGTCGCCATCCTGGCAGCGGTGTTCCTGATGATCCCCGGTGAGCGAGGTCACGCGCGGCTGGCCAACTTCGACATCGCCGGGTCGGTACTCGTCACCGGCGGCATGCTGCTGCTCGTCTACACGCTCGTCAAAGCCCCCGACGCAGGTTGGGGCGCCGACCGTACGATCCTCGGCTTGATCGGTGCTTTTGCTTTGCTGGCAGCGTTTCTGGTCAACGAGTCGCGTACGAGCAACCCGCTCGTACCCCTGTCCATCTTCCGAGTGCCCGGTCTGGCTGCGGCGAACGCGACCCAGCTCATCGCACTGGCCGGCCTGCTGGCAATGTTCTTCTTCCTGACCCTGTACATGCAGAACGTGCTCGAGTTCTCGCCGTTGCAGACCGGCGCCGCCTACCTGCCGTTGTGCTTCGGTGTCGGGATCTCGGCTGGGATCTCGGCAAAGTTGTTGACCCGTACGGGAACCCGGCCGGTCGCTGTCGTCGGGGCACTGATCGCCGCAGGTGGTCTGGCCATGCTGTCGCGGCTGCAGATCGACGGCTCTTACGTCTCCGATCTGCTGCCCGGCCTGATGGTCGTGTCGCTGGGCCTCGGTGCCGTGTTCGTCGCGATCACGTCAGGAGCCAACGCCGGGGTCCCGTCGGAGCAGGCGGGTCTCGCGGCCGCGCTGCTCAACTCGAGCCAACAGGTCGGCGGTGCCCTCGGGCTTGCCGTGCTGTCGGCAGTCGCGACCGCGCGGACCACGCACCTGCTCTCCCAGCACCAGCCACCGCCCGTGGCCCTGACCTCGGGCTTCCACTACGCACTGCTGACCGCCAGCGGGTTCGTCCTCGTCGCGGCTCTGATCGCTACGCGCACCACGAACACCCACGACGCCAACATCTAGGAGATGCCATGACGCACGACGCCACCTATCGCCGCACCCGCCTCAACGGAGCGGTGGACTTCACCATGATGTACGTCGCCCACGACGCGTTCGCGCGTGACCTTCGGCGGATCGCAGCCGCCTGCGCGCGGGGTGAGACGCACACCCCGGCGGTCGCCTCGACGTGGAGCCTGTTCAAGGATCAGCTGCTTGTCCACCACCGCGCCGAAGATGTCGCGCTGTGGCCGCAGCTGCGCAAGGCCGACCTCAGGCCCGACGAGGTCGGTGTGCTCGACGCCATGGAGGCCGAGCACGCCCGGATCGACCCTGGCCTCGAGGAGGTCGACCGGGCCATGGACACAGCGGATCCCGCTGTCGGTACGGCCGTGTCGGCCCTGGCCGCCGGGCTGGCAGCGCACATGCGACACGAGGAGACGTCAGCGCTGCCGCTGATCGAGACCTACCTCGGCAAGCCCGGCTGGGGAGCTTTCGCCCGCCACGTCAGGAACGAGCAGGGGCTACGAGAGGCGCCGCGGCTGCTGCCCTGGCTGCTCGACGGCGCCTCGGTCGCCGACCGGGACACCGTCCTCGGCATGCTGCCGGGGCCGGCCCGGATCTTCTACCGGACGACCTGGGCGCCGCGCTACCGGCGGAAGGCGCTCTCGGACTGAGCGACGGTTCAGCCGTGCTGATGATGCGGCGCCGCGAGCCGGTCGCGGATGTCGCACAGGGCGATGAGTCCCGTACGCATCCCGGCCAGCTCGTCCGCCGTGACGTTGGCGGCCAGCTCGGCATCCACCGCGTGGACTCCCGCTGCGATCGCGGCGGCAGCAGCCCTGCCCCGGTCGGTTACCTCGATCGTCACCCGACGCCGGTCCTCCTGGTCGGGCGCGCGTTCGAGGTAGCCGCGCAGGACCAGGGTGTCGATCAGCTGGCTCGCGGCCTGCTTGCTCACCCCCAGCTCGCGCACCAGCCCTCCAGCCGAGCCGCCGTGGTTGACCATGCCGCCGAGCACGAAGGAACCGTTGCGTGGCACGTCGTCGAACCCGCCGGCGGCGAGCCGGCTCTGAATGGCGTGACCGTAGGCGCCCCGCGCCGCGCGCAGCAGAGCCGGAATCACGACCTGGTCAGCGTCCGCATTCGTCGTATCTGTCGTCATGCGGACAGCCTGCGCTCTCCGTCCGAATTAGTCAATGACCTTGACGGTCAATCTCATTGACGAAGTGCTCGACCAGGGCTCGCTCGCCTTCGAGCGGACTCCGCGTAGCCGATTCGTCGGGCCTGCGTCGCCACGATGAACCCCAGCGGTCGTACGAGGAACACCTGCTGCTCGTCGCCCGGAGCGCCGGTGAGAACGAACCGCCTGACAACGAGGCGACCGATATCCGCCAGCACCGGCCGACTCGCCGCGGCAGAGTCGCCAACAGGATGCCGCAGCCGGTCCGGCGCAGCATCACTCAACGGAAAGGCAGCCACCTTCATGTCGCAGATCGCCGTCATCACCGGCGCCAACCGTGGCCTCGGCCTCGCCACAGCCACTGCGCTGGCAGGCCAGGGCCACCTCGTGATCCTGGCGGCTCGCAGCGCGGACAAGGTCCGCGCTGCTGCTGCCGAGCTTGCCGGCCAAGGAATGTCGGCCGAGTGGCTCGAGCTCGACGTGGACTCAGACGTCAGCGTCGCCGCCGCGGCGGACGAGGTGAGCCGACGCCACGGGCACGTGGACATCCTGATCAACAATGCCGGGATCCTGCCCGAAGCCACCGACACCCAGCACCATGACTTCTCCAGCTCCGACATCTTTCGGACCACGTTCCAGACCAACGTCTTCGGTCCGGTCGCCGTGATCGAGGCGTTCCTGCCACTGCTGCGCGCGAGTGCTGCAGGCCGCATCGTCAACGTCTCGAGCACCGTCGGCTCACTGGCCGACCAGACCGATCCCGGTTCGCCCTACTACCCGATGGTGCTGCCGGCCTACCAGAGCTCCAAAGCGGCGCTGAACAACGTCACGATCGCCCTCAGCAAGAAGCTCGCCGACACCGACATCAAGGTCACCTCCGTCTGCCCCGGCTGGGTGCAGACCGACCTCACGCCGTCTGGCCGGGCTCAAGCCCCGTTGACAGCGGAGGAGGCCGCGCAGACCGTGGTCGAGGCTGCCTTGCTGGGCCGGGAAGCGGCTTCCGGCACCTTTGTCGACCAGAACGGACCGGTCGCCTGGTAGTGGCTCTGCGAACGGACCCGACTCAGGTCAGGCGAGGCCGAGCAGATGCTCGAGGCCGACGGTGAGTCCTGGCCGCTCGCCCACACCGCGTACGGCGAGCAGCACGCCCGGCATGAACGACGAACGGTGCAGCGAGTCGTGGCGCAGGGTCAGCGTCTCGGCCTCGCCACCGAGCAGGACTTCCTGGTGGGCCACCAGACCGGCGAGACGCACGGCGTGCACGCGGACGCCGTCGACATCGGCCCCGCGGGCGCCGTCCAGGCTGGTCGTGGTGGCGTCCGGCGACACCGGGACCCCTGCGGCGGCACGTGCCTGAGCGATCAGCTGGGCAGTGCGCGCGGCAGTGCCACTCGGGGCGTCGATCTTGTTGGGGTGGTGCAGCTCGACGATCTCGACCGACTCGAAGTAGGGGGCTGCGATCGCGGCGAACTTCATCATGAGTACGGCGGCGATGCCGAAGTTGGGGGCGATCACGACGCCCACGCCGGGGCGGTCGGCGAGCCAGGTCCGGACCTGGTCGAGGCGCTCGTCGGTGAAGCCGGTCGTGCCCACGACCACGTTGAGGCCGAGAGCGATGCAGGTCTCGAGGTTGCCCATCACGACGCCGGGCTGGGTGAAGTCGACGACCACCGTGGCACCGGAGTCGGCCAGCTGCCGCGGGTCGTACCCGACGTCGAGGCCGGCGACCAGCTCCATGTCAGGCGCACCCTGGACCGCGCGGCAGACCTCGCCGCCCATGCGCCCACCGGCGCCCAGGACGGCTACCTTGATCGGCTCAGCCGAGGGCACCGGAGAAGTCCTTGTCGGCGAACGGGCCGATGACGGCGAGCGTGGTCGGCCCGTCGAGAACGTCGGCGGCGACCTGGCGCACGTCGTCGAGGGTGACCGCCTCGATGGCGGCCAGGATCTCGTCGACTCGCATGATGTCGCCGTGGACGAGCTCGCCCTTGCCGAGCCGGCTCATGCGGCTGCCGGTGTCCTCGAGCCCGAGCACCAGTCCGCCGCGCAGCTGACCCTTGCCGCGGCGCAGCTCCTCGTCGGTGATGCCCTTGTCAGCGGCGAGCGCGAGCTGCTCGCGGCAGATCTCGATGACCTCGTCGACCCGCTTGGGCTGGCAGCCCGCGTAGACGCCGTAGTTGCCGGTGTCGGCGTGCTGGCTGGTGTAGGAGTAGACGCGAGTAGGCCAGGCCGCGCTTCTCCCGCACCTCCTGGAACAGCCGGGAGCTCATGCCGCCGCCGAGGGCGCCGTTGAGGACTCCCATCGCGAACCGGCGCGGGTCGCCCCGGTGCAGTCCAGCGCCGCCGAGGACGAGGTGGGCCTGCTCGGTCGGCCGGTCGACGATGTTGATGCCGCCGACGGTGTCGACCGTGCCGGCGGAGGTGCGCGGCGAGGCGAAGGTCGCGTCGCCCTCGATCATGCCGGCAGCGCCAAAAGCCTTGCGTACCAAGCGAACCAGCGCGGTGTGGTCGACGTTGCCAGCGGCGGCGACGACCATGTTGCCCGGCCGGTAGCGACGCCGGTAGTAGCCGGCGATCGACGTCCGCGGGATCTCTGCGATGGAGTCGACGGTGCCGAGAACCGGGCGGCCGAGCGGGCTGTCCCCGTACAAGGCAGCCGCGAAAGCGTCGTGGACGACGTCACCGGGATCGTCGTCGTGCATGGCGATCTCTTCGAGGATCACGCCGCGCTCCGCCTCGACGTCAGCCGTGGCGATGAGCGACGACGTGACCATGTCGCTGACCACGTCGACGGCGAGCGGCAGGTCGGCGTCGAGCACCCTGGCGTAGTAGCAGGTGTACTCCTTGGACGTGAAGGCGTTCATCTCGCCGCCGACAGCATCCATCACCGCGGCGATCTCGAGCGCGCCGCGACGCTTGGTTCCCTTGAACAGCAAGTGTTCCAGGAAGTGTGACGACCCCGCGAGACGCGGGGTCTCGTCCCGCGACCCGACGCCGACCCAGATGCCGAACGCGACCGAGCGCACGGACGGGATCTGCTCACTGATCACCCGGAGGCCGCCGGGCAGCGTGGTCCGGCGGACCACCGCGGCGTCAGCCTTGGTGGACAGCGTTCGGGTGCTGCCCTTGATCAGTGCCGGGGCAGTGCCGGCCCCCCGAGGGGCCGGCACACGCGACGTCGTCATAGAGCGGGCCGGTCCTAGCTGTCAGCCGGAGCGCTGGCGTCGGCACCGTCGGGCAGGACCGGGATCAGCGAGAGCTTGCCCCGCGGGTCGATCTCGGCCAGCTCGACCTGCACCTTGTCGCCGACCTTGAGGATGTCCTCGACGGTCTCGACCCGCTTGCCACCGGCGATCTTGCGGATCTGCGAGATGTGCAGCAGACCGTCCTTGCCGGGGCTGAGCGAGACGAACGCACCGAAGCTCGTGGTCTTGACCACGGTGCCCAGGAAGCGCTCGCCGACCTCGGGCTGGGTCGGGTTGGCGATCGCGTTGATCGTCGCCCGAGCCGCCTCGGCCGAGGGGCCGTCGATGGCACCGATGTAGATCGTGCCGTCGTCCTCGATGGTGATGTCAGCACCGGTGTCGGCCTGGATCTGGTTGATCATCTTGCCCTTCGGGCCGATGACCTCACCGATCTTGTCGACCGGGATCTGGATCGAGATCACCCGCGGGCTGTACGGGGACATCTCGTCCGGCGCGTCGATGGCCTCTGCCATGACCTCGAGGATCGCCAGGCGAGCCTCCTTGGCCTGGGTCAGCGCACCGGCGAGCACCTCGGACGGGATGCCGTCGAGCTTGGTGTCGAGCTGCAGCGCCGTGACGAACTGCTTCGTGCCGGCGACCTTGAAGTCCATGTCGCCGAACGCGTCCTCGGCACCGAGGATGTCGGTCAGCGCGACGTACTCGGTCTTGCCGTCAACGGTGTCGCTGATGAGCCCCATCGCGATGCCAGCGACCGGAGCCTTGAGCGGCACACCGGCGTTGAGCAGGGACATCGTCGAGGCGCAGACCGAGCCCATCGAGGTGGAGCCGTTGGAGCCGAGGGCCTCGGAGACCTGACGGATCGCGTACGGGAAGTCCTCACGCGAGGGCAGCACGGGCACCAGCGCCCGCTCGGCCAGCGCGCCGTGACCGATCTCGCGGCGCTTGGGCGAGCCCACCCGGCCGGTCTCACCGGTGGAGTAGGGCGGGAAGTTGTAGTTGTGCATGTAGCGCTTGCGGTTGTCCGGGGACAGCGTGTCGAGCTGCTGCTCCATGCGGAGCATGTTCAGCGTGGTGACGCCCAGGATCTGGGTCTCGCCGCGCTCGAACAGCGCCGAGCCGTGCACCCGCGGGAGCACCTCGACCTCGGCCGAGAGCGTGCGGATGTCGGACAGACCGCGACCGTCGATGCGGACCTTGTCGCGCAGCACGCGCTGGCGGACCAGCTTCTTGGTGAGCGAGCGGAACGCGCCGGAGATCTCCTTGTCGCGACCCTCGAACGCCTCGGCCAGCTGCTCCTTGGCCGACGCCTTGATCTCGTCGGTACGGGTCTCGCGCTCCTGCTTGCCGGCGATGGTCATCGCCTCGGCGAGCTCCTTGGACACGGCAGTCTCGACAGCGGCGTACACATCGTCCTGGTAGTCGAGGAAGCGCGGGAACTCACCGGTCGGCTTGGCCGCAGCGGCTGCCAGCTCGGACTGGGCCCGGCACAGCTCGGCGATGGTGGCCTTGGACGCCTCGATGCCCTGGGCGACGACCTCCTCGGTCGGCGCGGTACCGCCACCGGCGATGAGCTCGATCGTGTGCTTGGTCGCCTCGGCCTCGACCATCATGATCGCGACCTCACCGGAGTCGAGCACGCGACCGGCGACGACCATGTCGAACGTGGCCAGCTCGATCTCGGCGTGGGTCGGGAAGGCGACCCAGGCACCGTCGATGAGCGCGACCCTGGTCGCGCCGATCGGGCCGGAGAACGGCAGGCCGGCGATCTGGGTGGAGGCGCTGGCCGCGTTGATCGCGACCACGTCGTAGAGCTCGATCGGGTCGAGCGCCATGACGGTGCAGACGACCTGGATCTCGTTGCGCAGGCCCTTGGCGAAGCTGGGGCGAAGCGGCCGGTCGATCAGCCGGCAGGTGAGGATGGCGTCCTCGGTCGGGCGGCCCTCACGGCGGAAGAACGAGCCGGGGATGCGGCCGACGGAGTACATGCGCTCCTCGACGTCCACCGTCAGCGGGAAGAAGTCGAGGTTTTCCTTCGGGTTCTTCGACGCCGTGGTGGCCGAGAGGATCATCGTGTCGTCGTTGAGGTAGGCGACGGCGGAGCCGTTGGCCTGACGGGCCAGCCGGCCGGTCTCGAAGCGGATGGTGCGGGTGCCGAGCGGCGTCTCAATGGTCGCTGTGGCGGTGTGCGTGTCGGGACCCTCCATAGGGTCACCCTCCTGTGTCATCAGGGGGCTGACGCACCGACCGGGCCTGTGGGCCGGTCTTCGATCGAAGCTCCCGGAATGGTGTCCGGGCGCCACTACCGAGGACCGGCGCCGATCGTGGCGCGAGTCGAGGTGGTCTGCCCCTCGTCCACCTGTGCGCCGATCTGGCGCCCAGGTGCTGTTCGGGTTCGTAGTCGATCTTGCCGTACGGGCTCATGCTCGCGGGGCAGGCTCGCCTACTCGGGTGTCGCGTGCCGTAGCGGACATGGCCGGATACGGCGAGGGAGCGGTCCCGATCGGGGCCGCTCCCTGGTGCGTGCTACCGGCGAAGGCCCAGGCGCTCGATCAGCGCGCGGTAGCGGTTGATGTCCTTCTTGGCCAGGTAGCCAAGCAGGCGCCGGCGGCGGCCGACCAGCAGGAGCAGGCCGCGGCGGCTGTGGTGGTCGTGCTTGTGAGTCTTGAGGTGCTCCGTCAGATCGTTGATCCGACGCGTGAGCATGGCCACCTGCACCTCGGGGGAACCGGTGTCGGACTCGACCGTGGCGTACTCGGTCATGATCTGGGCCTTGACGCTGGATTCGAGCGGCACGTTTGTTGCTCCCTTTTCAGGTGATAGGTGGTCCCGGGTCGGTGTCACCAGGACAGACGAGCACCACCGGCAGAGTTGCCGGCGGCCTCCACCGTATCATCGCGGCGCTGACTCGCCGAGCCGCTCGTCCCGCCGACCACGCCCGGACGGGCCCCAGGAGTCGAGCAGCTTCTCGATCGCAGCAGCACCGACCCGGTCGCCTCGCGCCGCGCGCAGGTCGAGGGCCGTCTCGAGCAGGGGAACCGCCTCCTCCCGCCGGCCCATCGAGGCCACGACGGTGCCGAGCTCGGTGAGTACGGCGTCGCGCCGGCCACCGACGAGTCGCTCGCGACAGAGCAGGTCGGCCTCGATCAGCAGCGCCTCGGCCTCGGCCGGGCGATTCAGGCTGGCCAACGTCCGGGCCAGCGTCAGCAGGTTGTCGACGAGCGCCCGACGATCGACGAGCTCCTCGGCCAGGGAGCAGGCCTCGCGCAAAGTGACCTCGGCCTCGCGCAGCCGGCCGAGCTGGTTCTGCTCCTCACCGATGCTGGTCAGCAGCGCCAGCCGGCCGTCGCGCGTGGCCGCGCCGGCCAGGAATCGCAGATTGCGCTCGAGCTGCCCGGCAACCTGCCGTTGGTCTGCCATCAGGGGGCTCCGGCCGTGGCGCTGTGAAGGGTGGCCCCGTGCGGGGTGGCGCTGTGCAGGATCGCGAGCAGCTCGGTGCCGAGGCCGCCGAGCGCCTCGAGACGCGGCCCGGTGAAGGCGTTTGCGGCCAGCACGACCGCGGTCCGCGCCTCGGGCACGGCCCAGAGCGCGGTCATCGCGCCCGGCCAGCCGCCGGACTGCCACAGCGCGGCCCGTCCGTCGTCGAGCGTTGCGGTGAACACGCCGAGACCGCTGCCGATGCCCGGCAGCCCGGTCGGTGCCGGGTCGCTGCCGATCAGGTCGGCCGTCTCGCCGCACACGTCGGCAAGTCCGAGCGGAGCCGCAAGGGCCGCGCCGAGGAGCGCCAGGTCGTCGAGCGTCGACACCAGCCCGTACGCCGCCTCCAGCACGACCTCGGACCCAGCGCTGACAGCGATCTCGTCGAAGTCGACGTCGTAGCCGCACACGGGTTGGCGAGCGACCCTGTCGTCGAGGCGGAACGAGGACTGGCGCATGCCCAGCGGGTCGAGCACCCGATTGATCGCCTCGTCGGCGAATGCATTGCCGGTCACGTCGGCGACCAGTGCTCCGGCAAGAGCGGTGTTCTCGTCGGCAGGCACGACCCGGGTGCCGCGTGGCAGGTCGGCGACGAGCGTCGGTGCGTACATCTCCTCGAGGCCGGGGACGTGCGAACCCGTGCGCACGCCGGTGACGGTGGCCGGCTGGGGCAGGAGCCCGCTGGTGTGGGCCAGCAGGTCGCGGACTCTCACCGGCTCGTTGCCCGGCGCGACGGCCAGCCCCACGCTGCGCAGGTGGGCGTTGACCGGGTCGTCGAGCCGGACCCGGCCCTCGTGGACGAGCGAGAGCACGGTGAGGGCGGTGACGGTCCGGCTCAGGCCGGAGGCCCGAACGGCGTTGCGCCGGCTCGGCCGACGCCGCGTCGCCACCTCGGCGAAGCCCTCGGCCCGGCTCAGGACGGTCTCGCCGTCCACGGTCACGGCGACCAGGAGCGCCGGCTGACGCAGCTGCTCGCGGGCCTGGGCGCAGACCTGGTCGATCTCGGCAGCGACCTCGGGTGCGAGCGTCGTGTGCGTGATCGGGGCGGCAGCGGCTTCGGGCCGCTGCGCTCACGGCCGGCCAGGGCACCGGAACGCTGCAACCGGCCTCGGTGGGCACCCTCGCCGGGCTGACGGAGACGGATGTGATGCCGTGCGGGGCGGCATCCTCGACGACCACCCGCACAACCCAGAGCCGAAGGTCGGCGGAAACCACCCGCGCCGCCATCTCGTACGGGGAGACCTGGTCCAGCCGCTCGACGACCAGCGCGCCGAGATCGGCGGCGACGTCCAGCAGAGAGGCGACCAGCTGGACCGGCGGCACGGTCCGCCGGAACGACACGGCCAGCTGATCGGCGGCCGTCCCCGGATCGAGGGCAACCCGACCGGCCAGTGCGTCGACGAGCCAGTGCAGCCGCGCTCCGGCGGGGGTGTCGGTAGGGACGGTGAGCCCTGCGGGACGGACCGGTGGGACTGGATCCATCCTGGCCCAACCCCCTGGTCTGCAGTCCATCTCGCCATCCGACGATGACGACCTTCGTTCAGGCTACAAGCCGTGCGGGCCGGGGCCACCCGAAGCCAGCAGGTCGCTTGCCTGCTCGACGTCGGCCGTCATCTGCACGACCAGGTCGTCGACGGACTCGAAGCGCACCATGCCGCGCAACCGGTGGGCGAACTCGACACCCACGGTCTCGCCGTACAGGTCGAGGTAGCCGGCGTGACCGGGACCGTGATCACGGCCGATGACGTAGGCCTCGACCCGCCGCTCAGCCCCGTCGAAGGTCGGGTTGGTGCCCACCGAGATGGCGGCGGCCAGCCGTTCGCCGGTGGACTCGCGCACGAGCCAGCCGGCGTACACACCGTCGCCAGGGACCGCTGTGCGTGGGGCAATGGCCAGGTTGGCCGTCGGAAAACCGAGCGCACGACCGCGGGCATCCCCCCGCACGACCGGACCGTCCACCCGGGGCGGCCGGCCGAGCAGCACAGCCGCCCGCTCGACGTCACCAGCGGCGACGAGGGCACGGATCTCGCTGCTGCTCACGGTTGCGCCGGCGACGTCGACAAGTCCCACGGCGTCAACCGCGTAGCCGTACGACGGCCCGAGCTCGCGCAGCACGTCGACGGTGCCCGCAGCGCGCCGGCCGAAGCGGAAGTTCTCGCCGACCACCACCGTCGACACATGCAGGACGTCGTGCAGCACCCGTCGTACGAACTCCTCCGGCTCGACGTTGGACAGCTCGGAGGTGAAGGCGAGCACGAGCATGTCGTCGATGTCGAGGTCGGCGACGAGGGCGGCCTTGCGGTCGACCGAGGTCAGCCGCAGTGGCGCAGCCTCGGGCCGGACGACCTCGGCCGGGTGCGGCTCGAAGGTGAGCAGGATCGCGGGTACGCCGGCCTTGTGGGCTGCCTCCACGGCCCGGGAGATGATCACGCGGTGGCCCAGGTGGACCCCGTCGAACACCCCGATGGCGACGACCGTCGGGCCGAGATCGCGGGGGACCTCGGACAGGTCAGACCACCACAGCACCGAACCGCTCCCTCTGCGCCGCCTGCGCCGCCCGGGTGACGGGGCGCACTGAACTCTGCCATGACCCTGCGTCGTCCCCCCAGTTCGGCGTCCCATGGTGCAGGATCGCTGGCATGCATCCACTCGCCAGCCGACTTCTGAGCGCCGTTGACCTGTCCAGCATCCAGAACCAGGCCGACTCGTCCTCGCACTCCGGGGCGACGCCGCTGGTCATCGTGGCGATCGTGCTGTTCATCGCGGCGATCGTCGTACGGAAAGTCATCAAGCTCGCCATCGTCGTGGTGATCGCCGGCATCGTCGCCCTGCTGTTCGCGGGCTGGCGGGGCGGACTCTTCGGCTGAGCCGTCATCGCGATCGCGGTCAGCCGACGAAGACGCACAGCGAGCGCAGCTCCGGACCGCGGTCCTCGGCGAGAGCCAGCAGCTGACCATCCGGGCCGAAGACGCCGATCGGGCCGGCCCCGATCCCGGTTGCCGGCAGCCGGATCCCGTGGACGAACCGCCGGGCGTCGTCCTCGTCGACGTCCACCCGCGGGAAGCCGAGGGCTACGGCCTGGTCCAACGGCAGCAGCTCGAGGGTGTCGACGAGCTGCTCGAGGGTGCAGGCCTTGTCAATCGTGTAGGGGCCGACCGCGGTGCGCCGAAGCGCGGTCAGGTGACCACCGACACCGAGCGCCTCCCCGAGGTCCCTGGCAACGGAGCGGATGTAGGTGCCGCTGGAGCAGGCCAGCTCGAGGTCGACGTCCACGGTGCCGGTCTTGTCCCGCCGGATGCCCTCCACGTCGAGCCGGGAGATGGTCACCGTACGAGCCGCGAGCTCGACCGTCTCCCCCGCGCGAGCCCTGGCGTACGAACGCTTGCCGTCGACCTTGATCGCGCTGATCTGCGGCGGCACCTGGGTGATCGGGCCGCGGAAGGCGTCCAGCGCCTTGGTGATCGCGTCGTCGTCGAGGTCGTCGGTGGAGGCGGCGGCGACCGGCTCCCCCTCGGCGTCGTCGGTGTTCGTGCTCTCACCGAGCCGCATCGTGGCGCGGTAGACCTTGCCGGTGAGGGCCAGGTGGCCGAGCAGCCGGGTGGCCTTGCCCACGCCGATCACGAGCACCCCGGTCGCCATCGGGTCGAGCGTGCCGGCGTGACCCACCCGGCGAGTGCCGGCGAGGCGACGCATCCGGGCGACCACGTCGAACGAGGTCCAGCCGCCGGGCTTGTCCACGATGATCAGCCCGTTCGGGCCGTCGGGCGCTGCCTTCACGGGACCAGGTGAGGGGCGTCGGCCAGCGCCAGGGTCACCCTGGCCACGGTGCTCGGCACGTCGTCGTACGAGGTGAACCCGGCCGCGAACAGGTGACCACCGCCGCCCAGGCCCACGCAGATCTCGCCGACGTCGATCTGCCCCTTGGACCGCATCGAGACCTTGACCGTCCCGTCGACGTCGCCCTTGGCGACGAGTGCCACCTCCGCCTCGACGGCGGTGCGGACCACGTCGATCATGCCCTCGATCTGGGACATGTCGACGCCGAACCGGTACAGGTCGTCGGGCGTGGTGAAGGTCCAGACCAGCCCCAGGCCGCGGACCGCCGACCGGTCGAGCGCGACCCGGCTCAGGCCGGCGCCCAGCAGCTGGACGTAGCCGAAGGTGTTGGTGTCCCACAGCGCCCGCGACAGCAGGTCGTGCCGGAGGCCGGTCGCCAGCAGACGCGCGGCCAGCTGGTGCACGGCCGGCGTGGTCGCCGCAAACTTGAACGAGCCGGTGTCGGTGACCAGCCCGGCGTAGATGCCGGTGGCGATGTCCCGGTCGATGGTGACTCCGAGGGCGTCGACCAGCTCGGTCACCAGCACGGCGGTCGCGGCGGCTTTGACGTCGACCAGGTGCACCGTGCCGAAGGCGGTGTTGGACGCGTGGTGGTCGATGACCAGCACGTTGCCGGCGCGGCCCGCGTGCGCCGCGATCAGGCCGAGCCGGTCGACGCTGCCGCTGTCGAGCGTGACCAGCAGGTCCGGGGCCTCGGGCAGCTCGGACGGTGGCACCAGCAGGTTCTGGCCGGGCAGCAGGGCCAGCGAGGCAGGGACGTGCAGCTCGGACTCACCCCAGCTGCACAGCACGTCTACTCCTTTGGCACGCAGCGCGAGGCCGAGCGCCAGCATCGAGCCCAGGGCGTCGCCGTCCGGGCTCACGTGGCATGCCAGCACGACTTGATCGGCACTCTCGAGCAGGGCTACGGCTTCGGCCCACTGCGGTGCCGGGAACGCCGGAGCGTCAGCGCTCACGCCTCGTCCTGGAGGTCGTCGACGTCTTCGAGGTCGTCCTGCTCCGGTTCGATCAGCACCGGCTTGCGGTACGGATCGGGGTCGCCGGCGGGCTCGGCGCCCGCCCGTACCCGGACCAGCTCGGCGTCGGCGAGGCGGGCCTTCTCGAGCAGGTCCTCGATCGCCTTGCTGGTCTGCGGAATCGCGTCGGACACGAACGTGATGGTCGGGGTGAACCGCACGCCGGTGCCCTTGCCGACCTCGGCCCGGACCAGCCCGGTGGCGCTGGCCAGGGCACGGGCGGTCTCCTCCTGCTCCGCCTCGTCGCCGAGCACCGTGTAGAACAGCGTGGCGTCGTGCAGGTCGTTGGTGATCCGGACGTCGGTGATGGTGACGAACCCCAGCCGGGGGTCCTTCACCTGACGCTCGAGCGTGGCGGCTGCGATCTCCTTGATCCGGTCGGCCAGCTTGCGGGCCCTCGCCTGGTCACTCATGCGTCCTCCTCGCCTATCAGCTGCCGCCGGGCGGACAGCAGCTCGAACTCCGGACGCGCAGCGACCAGTCGCTCGCACGCGTCCAGCACATCCCGACAGTGTTCGGCGCTGGCCCCGACCACCGCCACCCCGATCATGGACCGCCGGTGCAGCTCGAGATGCCCCGCCTCCGCCGCACTGACCTGAAACTTCCGCCTGAGCTCCGCCACGACCGGCTTGACCACAGCCCGCTTCTCCTTCAGCGAATGAACATCCCCAAGAAGCACATCAAGGGTCAAGATCCCGGTGAACACAACCATGCCCTCCCAAGGAATCGGTCTGGGGTCGGTCCCGTCACAACGGCGGGGCCGAGACGGTCGTGCTCGGGGAGGTGGGGCAACGGCGGGAGGCGGCGCGGCCGGGGGACCCTTGAAGACCGTAAAAAAGTAGTGCCAGCTCGAAGAGGGCTCTGCCGGCCGGGCGCCGGAAGCGAACTACGCCCGAGGCTTCTCGCGAAGCTCGAACGTCTCGATCACGTCGTCGATCTTGATGTCGTTGAACGACCCGAGACCGATACCGCACTCGTACCCGTCCCGCACCTCGGTCGCGTCGTCCTTGAACCGCTTGAGCGACTCGATGGCGAGGTTGTCCGCGACCACGATGCCGTCGCGGATGAGCCGGGCCTTGCTGTTGCGCACGATGGTGCCGGACCGGACCAGGCAGCCGGCGATGTTGCCGAACTTGCTGGACCGGAACACCTCGCGCACCTCGGCGGTGCCCAGCTGGGCCTCGACGAACTCGGGCTTGAGCATGCCCTTGAGCGCGTTCTCGACGTCCTCGATGGCCGCGTAGATCACCGAGTAGTAGCGGACGTCGACCCGCTCGCGCTCGGCCAGCTCGCGCGCCTTGCCCTCGGGCCGGACGTTGAAGCCGATGATCACCGCGTCGGAGGCCGAGGCCAGCATGACGTTGGTCTCGGTGATGGCACCGACGCCGCGGTCGATGATCCGCAGCGTGACGTCCTGCCCGACCTCGATCTTGAGCAGCGCGTCCTCGAGCGCCTCGACCGAACCCGAACCGTCACCCTTGAGGATCAGGTTGAGCTGGTTGACCTCGCCCTCCTGAATCCGCTCGAGAACGTCCTCGAGGGTCATCCGGCTGCGCTGGCTGGCCAGCTCGGCGAACCGCTCGCGCGACTGGCGCCGCTCGGCGATCTGGCGGGCCATCCGGTCCTCGGGCACGACGAGGAAGTTGTCGCCGGCACCGGGGACGCTGGTGAAGCCCAGCACCTGGACCGGACGGGACGGGCCAGCCTCGGTGAGCGCGTTGCCCTTCTCGTCGAGCATGGCCCGGACCCGGCCGTAGGCGTCTCCGGCCACGATCGAGTCACCGACCCGCAGCGTGCCGCGCTGGATCAGCACGGTCGCAACGGGACCACGGCCACGGTCGAGGTGCGCCTCGATGGCGACACCCTCGGCGTGCTGGCTGGGGTTGGCCCGCAGGTCCAGCGAGGCGTCGGCGGTCAAGACAACGGCCTCAAGGAGAGCTTCGAGTCCCAATCGCGACTTGGCCGACACGTCGATGAACAGGGTCTCGCCGCCGTACTCCTCAGCGACCAGCCCGTACTCGGTGAGCTGCTGGCGCACCTTGGCCGGGTTGGCGTCTTCCTTGTCCACCTTGTTGACCGCGACCACGATCGGCACGTTGGCCGCCTGGGCGTGGTTGAGCGCCTCAATCGTCTGCGGCATCACGCCGTCGTCGGCCGCGACGACCAGGACCGCGATGTCCGTCACCTGGGCACCACGGGCACGCATGGCGGTGAACGCCTCGTGGCCGGGTGTGTCGATGAAGGTCAGGGTGCGGTCGTTGCCGTCGACCTCGGTGTGGACCTGGTAGGCACCGATGTGCTGGGTGATGCCACCGGCCTCGCGGGTCTGGACGTCGGTCTCGCGGATCGCGTCGAGCAGGCGGGTCTTGCCGTGGTCGACGTGACCCATGACGGTGACCACCGGCGGACGGGCGATCAGGTCGGACTCGTCACCGACGGTGCCGCCGAACTCGAGGTCGAAGTCGCCGAGCAGCTCGCGCTCCTCGTCCTCGGGGCTGACGACCTGGATGTCGTAGTTGAGCTCGGCACCCAGCAGCTGGAGCGTGTCCTCGTTGACCGACTGCGTGGCCGTGACCATCTCGCCCAGGCCGAACAGGATCTGTACGAGGGTCGCCGGGTTGACGCCGATCTTGTCGGCGAAGTCGGCGAGCGACGCACCGCGGGAGAGCCGGATGACCTGGCCCTGGCCGCGCTGCAGCGACACACCACCCGGCATCGGCGCCTGCAGGTTGTCGAACTCCTGGCGCCGCTGCTTCTTGGACTTGCGGCCCTTGGTCGGACCACGGCCACCGCGGCCGAAGGCACCCTGGGTGCCACCGCCACGACCACGACCACCCGGAGCACCGGGACGACCGCCACCGCCGGCACCGGGACCACCGGGGCCACCGCCGGGCCCGCCGGGGCCGCCGCCGGGACCTGCCGGACGACCAGCACCGGGGCCGCCGGCCGGGCGACCGGCGTAACCACCGGGACCACCGGGGCCACTGGGACGACCGGCACCGGGACCGCCGGGACCAGCCGGACGACCGGGGCCGCCGGGGCCTGCGGGACGACCGGCACCGGGACCGCCGGGACCGGCCGGACGACCGGGAGCGCCGGGACCGGAGGGCCGGGGCGGAATCATGCCGGGGTTGGGTCGGGGCATGCCGGGGCGAGCACCGACACCACCGGGACGCGGCGGCATGCCGGGGCCACTGGGACCACCCGGACGCGGCGGCAGGCCCTGACCCGCGGGGCGGGCGGGCAGGCTCGGGCCACCGGGGGCTGCCGGGCGAGCCGGGCTCGGCCGCGCCGGCATGGTCGGCGTCGAGCTTGCCGAGCTGGTGTACGGGTTGTTGCCGGGACGCGGCCCGGTGGCACCGGGACGCGGGGCCGGGCGGGCTGCGGCAGCAGCCTCGACCGCCGACTCCTGCGAGAACGCCGCGGCGGGGGCCTGACGCTCGGGGGCCGGGGCTTGCGGCACGACGACGGGGGTGATGTCCACGACTGCTGGCGCGGTCACCGGCTCGGCGACGGTCTGGTCGACCGGCTTGGCCGGACCCGGCCTGGGGGCGCTGGACTTCTTCGCGGCCGCTGCTGAGGGCGCGGCTGCGCCACCTGCGGCTGGCGGGAAGGCTTCCTTCAACTTGCGGACAACGGGCGCCTCCACGGTGGAAGACGCTGAACGGACGAACTCGCCCATCTCGGTGAGCTTGGTCATGATGACCTTGCTCTCTACCCCGAGCTCCTTGGCGAGCTCATAGACCCGGACCTTGGCCACTGTGCTCCTGTCTTGGTCCGCGGTCTGGTCCGCGCGACCTGGTTGCTACTGCATGGTCGTACTCGTACTTGTCGTGGTGCAGGACGTGCGCGCTGGTGTTGCACAGCGCTGGCTCACTGGTGGCTCATCGCTCGTCGACCTGCTCTCTGCCCGGAGGCATGAAAAAAGGGAACGCTTGGAACTACGACTGCTGCGGCTGGACCTGCCCCGCGACATGGTCCCGTACGAGATCGTCGGCAGGCGCGTCGTCGAGCCGCAAGGCCCTGCGAAATGCCTGCCGCCGCTGTGCGAGATCGAGACAACGCGGGTCGGGGTGCACGTATGCCCCTCGGCCCGGCAGCCGGTGACGAGGGTCGGGGGTCACAGAACCCTCAATCGCCACCACGCGTAGCAGGTCGGACGCCGGCGCTCGGGTCCGACAGCCCACACAGGTGCGGACCGGGACCTCGCGACGACGCGGGTTGGAGTCTACCGCGCCGCTCCCTCGATGGTGGGGCTCGGGGCGGCGGCCTCGTCGAGGTCAATCGGGTCGGCTGCGGTAGCGCTCGGGCCGGTGTCGCTGCGGATGTCGATCCGCCAACCGGTCAGCCGGGCGGCAAGACGGGCGTTCTGGCCCTCCTTGCCGATGGCCAGCGAGAGCTGGTAGTCGGGCACGATGACTCGAGCGGAGCGGGTCTCCGCGTCCACCACCTCGACGGAGGTCACGTTGGCGGGGGACAGCGCGTTGCCGACCATCGTCGCCGGGTCGTCGGACCAGTCGATGATGTCGATCTTCTCGCCGTGCAGCTCGTTGACGATGGCCCGCACTCGCGCACCCATCGGGCCGATGCAGGCACCTCGTGCGCGTACGCCGGGCACGAGGGAGCGGACCGCGATCTTGGTGCGGTGGCCGGCCTCACGCGCGACCGAGACGATCTCGACGCTGCCGTCGGCGATCTCGGGGACCTCGAGCGCGAACAGCTTGCGGACCAGGTTGGGGTGGCTGCGCGACAGCGAGATCTGCGGACCGCGAACGCCCTTGTGCACCTGAAGCACGTAGCACTTGATCCGCTCGCCGTGGACGTAACGCTCGCCGGGGACCTGCTCCCCCGCGGACAACGTCGCCTCCACCTTGCCGAGGTCGATGAACACCGTCGGGCGGTCACTGGCCCGGTCGTGCTTGTCGTGCTGCTGGATCACGCCGGCCACGATGTCGCCCTCGGAGCCGGCGTACTCGCCGTAGGTCAGCTCCTGCTCGGCGTCGCGCAGCCGCTGCAGGATGACCTGCTTGGCCGTGGTCGCCGCGATCCGGCCGAAGTCGGCGGGCGTGTCCTCGTACTCCCGCGGCTTGGCATCACCGAACTCGCCGGAGGCCGGAGTCTCCTGGGCCCACACCGTGACGGTGCCGGTCTTGCGGTCGAGCTCCACCCTGGCGTGCGGCGCCGAGCCCTCGGTGTGGTGGTAAGCGGTCAGCAGCGCTGCCTCGATGGCCTCGCAGACCAGCTCGAAGGCGATGTCCTTCTCGCGTTCGAGGGCACGCAGGGTGCTCATGTCGATGTTCATGTGGTCGCCTCCTTCGTGGTCGGTTCGAGCGAGTCGTCGGCGTCCGCGCCGTCAACGTCCTCCTCGTCGCGGCCGTCTTCAACCGGCAGGCCCCCTGGTCGCGAGAACTCGACCTGCACCGCCCCCTTGCCCAGCAGGCTCAGGTCGTACGAAACCTCGTCGCCATCCGCCGTGGTGAACCTCACGAGGTCACCGTCGAGGCCCACCACCCTGGCGGTCACCGGGCCCACACCGCTCACGGTGACCGTGACCAGACGTCCGGTTGCGCGTCGCCAGTGCCGCGGCAGGGTCAGCGGGTGGTCGACGCCCGGAGAGCTGACTTCGAGCACGTAGGGACCGGAACCCATCACGTCGCTGGCGTCGAGGGCCTCGGAGACGCTGCGCGAGAGACCGGCGATGTCATCGAGGGTGATGCCTCCGTCGACGTCGACGAGGACGCGCACCAGCCGCCGGCTGCCCGCGGGGGTGACGACGACGTCCTCGAGGTCGTAGCCATCGGCCGCGACCACCGGCTCGAGCAGCTCGTGCAGCCTGGACTTGACGGAGCCGCTGCTCATCCGGGCCTCCTCGCGTCACGTCTGCTGTTGTGGTGTCACTGCCCGGCCATCGAACGGCGGCGCAAGACGGGGACCACCTTAGCCGTTGCGTGCCCGCCGGTCACCGGCTGGACATGAGACGCTGTTCGCCAGCAGGCTGACCCACGTTCACCTGTGCACTGGTTCGAGCAGCACCGACTCACACCGAGGAGCCATCGCGATGTCCGAGCGCCGGCCGACCCGCCGGGTCGTACTGGGAGCGGGCCTGGCCGCTGTTGTCTCGGCCCTGACCGGCTGCACGAGCGGCAGCGGCAGCGGCGCAGCCGCGACCACCGGCAGCGGCCCGACCACGGGAGCAGCCGAGTCGGCAGCGGCCAAACCGACGCCCAAGAAGACCCCGAAAGCCCCCGAGGCGTGGGTCACCGAGGTTGGCAGTGCCGAGAGCACCCTGGTGGCGACCTACACCGCCGTCCTCAAGGCTCACCCGACCCTGGCCAAGACCCTCAACCCGCTGCGCGCCGCCCACGTCGCCCACGTAAAGGCGGTCAACCCGAAGGCGACCGGCAAGGCCCCGGCGGGGCTGCCGACGGGCCAGGCCGCCGCGCTGGGCAAGCTGGCCGCCGCCGAGGCGAAAGCGTCCGACCTCGCGGCAGCCAACGCGATCACCAGCCCCACGCAAGCCTCGGCCCTGCTCGGCTCCATCGCCGCCAGCAACGCCAGCCACGTCCTGGTCATCGCCTCGATCGGCGCCAAGTGAGCGCGCCCAAGGCCACGCCGGAGGCGATCAAGGCGCTGCAGGCGGCCCTGGTCACGGAGCACTCGACGATCTACGGCTACTCAGCGGTGGGCGGGCGGCTGTCCGTACGCCGTCGGCCGCTGGCGGTCACCGACTTCAACGCCCACAGCGTCGCCAGGGACCAGCTGGTCTCCGCCATCAAGGGCCGCGGAGCGAAACCGGTTGCTGCCCTGGGTGCCTACCTCGTGCCTCAGATCGCAACCGGTGTTGCCGCGGCGACCTTCCTGGCGACGTTGGAGGACTCGACGGCCGCTGCCTACGCCGGACTGCTCGGGGCCACCGACGACCCTGCGCTGCGCCGCCTCGCCGTCAGCGGGCTGACCGCCTCCGCCAGCCGGGCCACCGCATGGCGGCTGGCCGCGGGCATCGCACCGTCGACCCGGCCGTTCCCTGGCATCGCCGGCACGCCGACCTGAGCTCCGGTAGGCCGCCGACCGTCATCATCGGATCAACGTGGCTGGCCGAGGCCGGCGTCACGGGCCTTTGCGACTGCGGCCGCACGGTCGCTCAGGTGCAGCTTGACCAGGATGACGGCAACGTTGTTGCGCACCGTCTTCTCTGAGAGCACGAGCCGATGGGCGATCTCGTGGTTGCCGTGCCCAGCCGCGACGAGCTCGAGCACCTCACGTTCGCGTGCAGTCAGCTCGGGAAAGGTCTGCTCTGCATAGCGCTGGTGAGCCTCGGTGAAGAAGGCCACGATGCGCTGGGCCACACCGCCGCCATAGACCGCCTCGCCCGCCGCGATAGCGAGGACGGCTCGGACGATGTCGTCCCGATCCGAGTCCTTGAGCAGGTAGCCGCGCGCCCCCGCCCGCAACGCGCCGAAGACTGCCTCGTCGTCCTCGTGCATGCTCAGCACGAGAACGCCAATCCCCGGATGCCGTTCGAGGATGAGGCGGGTTGCCTCCACCCCGTCCAGCCCTGGCATCGCCAGATCGGTGAGCACGACGTCCGGCTCGGTGCGATCGACGAGGGCGAGCAGCTCCTTGCCGTCATCGGCGTCCCCCACGACCTCGACCAGCGGGGAGGCAGCCAATGCGGCGCGGAGCCCGTACCGGAACATGGGGTGGTCGTCGGCGAGGACGACACGCACGGGCCCGGTCATGTCGACCGCAGCGGAAGAAGTGCAAGAACCGTCGTCCCCCCGGCATCGCTGGACAGCGTGAGAGTCCCGCCCAGCATCTCGGCACGATGCCGCATCGAGGTCAAGCCAAGGCCACCGGGCACCTCGCCCCTCCGGGTTCTCGGCATACCCCGCCCGTCATCCGCGACGAGGACGCGCAGAGCGCCGGCGTCGGTGTCCACAGCAATGCTGACCTGGCTGGCTGCGGCGTGCTTGACCGCGTTGGCGAGCGCTTCCTGCGTGATGCGGTAGGCCGCAGTCTCCACCTCGGCTGGGAGGTGAGGCAGGTTCTGGGAGACGGCGACGTGCACGGCGTAGGTCGCGCCGGAGACTGCGGCTTGCCGACGCAGCGCGCCGGCAAGGTCCCCGTCTGCGAGAGGAGCCGGCCGCAGGTCGTCGATGATCCGGCGCACCTCCCCGACCGCTGACTGGACCTCTTCCCTGGTCCGGCTGTTGAGCTGTCCTGCGAGGCCGACGTCGCCGCCGTTCAACGCATCTTCGATCGCGCGCAGGCTCAGTCCCACTCCTGACAGGGAGGGGCCGAGACCGTCGTGGAGGTCGCGCCGCAGTCTGTTGCGCTCCAGCCTGGTCGCCGCGAGAACGCGGTCGCGCTCCGCCTCCAGAGCCTCAGCCAGGTCCAGGGCACGAACGACGACCGCGACCTGCGGTGTGAGCGCTGCGAGGAGCTTCCGCTCGCTGGTCCCGTACGTCTCGCCCGAGCTACGTGCGGCCACCCGCAGGGTTCCGACCGTCTGACCGCTCACCTCCAGCGAGAAGTCTTCGCCGACCGCTGGAGTACCCGTGGCGGCGCGCACCTGGCCGCGCGGCCCGAGAATCACCGCCCCTGGCGCATGGACGGCGTCCGTGACGCCCGTGAGGACAGACGTCAGCAGGTCCGTTTCCTCCGTCGCGGCAACGCTGTTCCCGAGACGGGTGACGGCACGCATCGGGTCCCTACGTTCGCCATAGGCGAATCGGTCGACGGCGCGCTGCAGCCTCTCCCGCAACGGACTGAGTCCGACAGCGACCAGTGCTGCGGCAACGGCACTGGTCAACGGGCGTCCGCCCAGCCCGAAGCTTGCGGCCATGGTGGCCAGCAAGAGGCTGGCGACGATGGCCCCGGTCAGGGTCCCGTACAGCAGGCCGCGTCGCAAGACCACTTCGATACCCAGCAGGTTGTAACGGAGCGCACCCACGGCGACCGCAGCCGGCATCAGGCAGGCGACGATGACTGCGACCCACTCCGGGATCGGGGCCAGAGCGATGATGAGGAAGGCAGGGACAACTACCACAAGCAGCCAGGCCAGCTGCTGCCGCTCGGGCGGCCGAGCATGGGCGACTCGGACCGCCGACATGACCCAGATCGAGACCGTGCCGCCGATGATCAGGGCCGCCGTGACCACGCGTAGGCCGTCGGCGAACGGCTGCGACGGCGCGAACGCAAGCGGCGACCGGCCCGGAGCAACCTCGTTGTAGCCCTCCTGGCTCAGCATGAACGTCGCAGCGTCAATCGCGATGCCGGCGATGCAAGCCGCGACGGGCCACCGCCATCTCGGACCCGGCATCCGACCGTCCGGGTAGAGCGCGAGGAGCACTCCGGTCAGGGGCAGCAGCTCAGGCAACCCGATCCCGGCGGCCAACCAGGCGGACCAACGCGCGAGCGGCCATCCTGACCCGCCAAGGACGACGCCATAGCCGCCGTACAGCGTCGCCACGACGGCTAGGGACTGGCACGTGCCCAGACCCAGCAGCAGCCACCCCAGTGCGTTCCTCGGGCGCAGCCACGCAAGGGCGGCACCCGTCAGCACCCACGCCAGACCAAGGGCGACGCCTTCGGCGCCGACAGGGCGGTGTACGGCGGCCGCGACCGCGGGCAGCTCGGGCCGGAGGGCCAGCCGGATGGCCATGCCGGCCGAGACAGCACTCACGACGAGCGCCGCCACGACGATGATCCTGACCTTCACCGGCTCAGTCTGTTCCTCAGGCAGTCCCGGAGATAGGCCGTCCCGTCCCGGACGATCCGGGCAACCTGCCCGCGCGTCGCGGGACCCCGAGCACTGCCGCCCGAGGGGACGGGCGGCACATCCTCAACCGACGCCAGCGACCGACTGGCGGATCAGACGGTTTCAGGAGGTCGTCATGCGACGAACATGGGCAGCATTCTCAGTCTTGATCATCGGCGCGACCGCGGGGATCGGTGGTGCCGCTGCTGCGGCTTCCCCCGGCGACGAGGTCTCTCATCAGCAAGCTCAGCTCGTGGCGCGCTCGGTGCTCCCGGCCGCGACCTTCCGGGCCGGCTCGCCACCCTCCGGCGCGTTCTTCACGGCGCAGAACCGGCTGGACACTGCAGCGAACGGGGTGCCGGCACCGGCCAGCGGGCCGGTCTTCAGCAGCCAGCCCGTGCAGGGCATCAGCGCCACTATCCCTGCGGGGCACGGGCAGTGGTGGGCGCTGGCTGACAACGGCTATGGCACCCGCGACACCTCCGCGGACTGGCAGCTGCCGATCTACCGGATGGCTCTGGGCCTCGGCACGACGGGCGTCCCGCAGGTGCTCGAGACGGTCGTGCTCAGCGACCCGCACGGGTACGTGCCCTGGAAGACAGTGTGCGATCCCACTGTCGGTGCCGACCTGCCCCCCTTCACGTTCAACGTGCTCCCGGCGACCAAGCCCGCGGCCTGCGGGACTGACCCGGCGGCCCGCCTGCTCACCGGGTTCGACTTCGACCCGGAGTCGATCGAGATCGACCGCGCCGGAACGTTCTGGATCGGCGAGGAGTTCGGCCCGTTCCTGTTGCACGCCGACCGGCAGGGACACCTGCTGGAGCCGCCCATCGCCACACCGGGGGTGAAGTCACCGCAGAGCCCGACGCTCAACGTCGTCGGCGGTGAGCAGCCCAACGTGGCGCAGAGCCGCGGTCTCGAGAGCATGGCGATCGACCCGAGCCGGCAGCACCTGTACCCGATGTACGAGGGTGCGGTGGGCACGGACGACCCTCAGGACCTGCGCATCCTCGACTTCGACATCAAGACCCATCGGTTCAGCAGCGACGTACGGCACCTGCGGCTTGAGATGCCGGGGGCCAAGGTCAACCTCGCCTCGCTCACCCTCGTGGGCGGCGCGGCGGCCTACCCTGGCGCAACAGCACCCACCGGCACAGGCGGAGAATCAGCGCCAGAACTGACAGCCGTCAACTCCCACCAGTTCCTCCTCCTCGAGCGGGACGGCAACGGCGACGGGGTGGCAGCGCCGCGGTTCAAGAAGGTCTTCCTGGTCGACACCCGAAACACGGGCAGCGACGGCTATGTCAGCAAGCGGCTGCTCGTCGACCTGATGGCCGTACCGGACCCCAAGCACGTCGGCGGTGACGGCGACTTCTTCCGGTTCCCGTTCAACACCATCGAGTCCGTCCACGTCGTGAGCGCGGACACGGTGTTGGTCGCCAACGACAACAACTACCCGTTCTCCACCGGACGTTCACGCAGCCTCACCAATGCCCGCACCGGTCCGCTTGCGCCGGACGACAACGAGTTCATCCTCGTCAACGTCGGCCAGCGGCTCAACGTGGACGACCGGATCCTCGCACCCTGACCTGGCGCATCGCCACCACCCGTGCGGCCGATCTGGCACCGACTGCCCGATCGGCCGTACGGGATCCGGCGAGACCGGCCACCGGGGTCGAGGGCTACCGGATCTCAGAGCGGCCGCACGGCCTCGGGACTCACGTCATCGCCCGTCGCAGGGTGAGCCGATCCGCCCCGCAAGGATCGGGCCGCGACGACCCGACTGAGCGTGAAGGTCCCGATTCCCACGACCGCCGCGGGCACCAAGAACCAGAGCTCATCGGTAAGACTTCCCGCGAGGACGAGCAGGGACACCCCACCCCACCCCCAGGCGCTGACCCTGCCGGCCGACCGCTCGCGCTCCTCGGTTCGTCGGAGCACCGCAACGTCCTGCGGGTCATCTACCGTGGCACGCCGCTCGGCGAACCATTCTGTGGCCCTATCGACCCGCTGGACGCCTGCCGCCGTGAGGCTCTCCGCGAGCGCTGTGGGGTCCGCGCAACAAACGAGCACACCGTCGGCCCATTCGCCACGCTGCGACCGGCTGGCGCCCCAGCCGATCGGCAGTGGATTGCCGAGCAGGAGCAGCCACCGAATCGGCGGAACGCGCACCGGCGGGTCGAACAACAACATCAGGTCGGGCTCAGCGGCGGACCACTTGGTTCTGAGATTCAGGATCCCGAGCCCGTCCGCGAACCACACCTCCGATTCGGGTGCCTCTGCGGGAGCGGCCGGTCCGAAGACGTGCACCCCAACCTCCCCGAGAGCGGCCACCATGCGGTGGCTGCCGAAGTAGGCGGGCAGGAACAACCGGAGCTCGGTGCCCACGATCTCTGCTGCAGCCTTGCGCGGCGCAAAGCGCCACGCATCCAGGGGTAGGACGAGCCCCTCGGCTGTGCTGACAGCAGACCACGGGCGCTTGCGGGTTCGCAGGGCCAGCCCTCGCCACGCCGCCCCCACACCGAGCAGGCCGAGCAGCACAGCCGCCGTGCCCCAGGGGGCAGGGTCGTTCGGCTCCCGGTCGGTTCGTACGTGTCCGCCTCGTACGAACACCTCGACCTGCTGACCCACCCGATAGTCGCGAAGCTCATTGTCGATCCAGATCGCCCTGGTCCGCTCGTTCCCATCAAGGGCGTAGCGCACGACCAGACGTCCGGAGTCGAACGGGTCCCACGACGCCGGCTGAATGAGACGGACCACCACCGCCTCTGCCTGTCGTCCGTGGTGCCGCGTCTGGTTGTCGCGGACGGCGATGCCAACGAAGAACGCAACGGCGACCAGGACTGCCGTCCCACCACCCAGGAACCAGCGCAATGAAGAGGATCTCCGCCGGGCACGCGTGGGCGCATCGAACACTACGGTCACGTTGGTGCGGGCCTTCCGAGCTGGGTGCGGAGGAAACCATCGTGGCAGGCCTTCGCCTCGCGGGCCTGCGCTTTCCCGAATCTCGGCAAACCGCTAACGCTGTGGGTCCGGCGCGGCCAGCGGTGCGTGCTCGTCGAACAGGTGGCAGGCGACCTCGACCTCACCTGACGGGACGAGGACAGGATCGACTCCCGCTCGGAATTGGACAACGGCTCCCTCCGGCGGCGTCTCGATTCCCGCGACCCCGCTCCAGAGCGGCTCGTCCGGGTCCTGGGCACGCATCTGCCCCAGGAGCGCTGCCACGTCGGTGCTGGTGCGACCCTGACCGGGCGCAAGAGTCGGGCGGTACGAGGGGATCTCGAGTACGGCAAGGTCGCGGAACACCGCACGCTCTGCTTCGAAGACCTCCTCGGTCTGCTCGGACCAGCGGTCCTCGAGCAACGTCGCAAGGTCGCGGCTCTCCCAGCCGCAGACGCCGAACGCCTTCGGGCAGCGCGGGTGGAACGAGCAACCGGTTGGCGGCGACGCCGCGTCGGGCACCTCACCACGCGGAAGGTTGCGCGGCACCTCGCGGCGCACGCCGGGGTCGGGGATCGCCGCCAGCAATGCCTGGGTGTACGGGTGCCTGGGGCTCGAGTAGATCTGCTCGGGCGGACCGATCTCGACGATCCGGCCGAGATACATGATCGCGATCCGGTCGCAGAAGAACTTGGCGCTGGCCAGGTCGTGGGTGATGTAGACGTAGGACAGGCCGAGGTCGTCGCGCAGGTCGATCATCAGCTGCAGGATCTTCGCTCGCACGCTCATGTCGAGCATCGAGACCGGCTCGTCGGCCACCAGCAGCGCCGGCCCGAGGATGATCGCCCTGGCGATGACGGCTCGCTGCTTCTGCCCACCGGAAAGGTCGGCCGGGAACTTGTGCAGGAACCGCTCGACGGGCGAGAGTCCCACCCGCTCAAGGGTTTCACTGACCCTGCGAAGGATCTCGTTCTCGTCTTTCGTCACCCCGTGGATGAGCAACGGGTGGCCGATCGCGGTCAGCATGTCCATCGACGGGTTGAGCGAGGCATGCGGGTCCTGGAACACCATCTGCACCCGCCGCCGCTCGGCCCGCCGGTCCGCTCCGGTCAACGAGCCGATCTCACGTCCCTCGAAGAACAGGCTGCCGCTGGTGACCGGCGCCATGCCGACGATCGCGCGGCCCAGCGTGGTCTTGCCGCTGCCGGACTCCCCCACGACGCCAAGGACCTCGCCGGGCGCAAGGGTGAACGAGACCCCGTCGACGGCCTTGACCGCGCCGGTTTCCCGACCGGAGAGCCGGTGAAAAAGCCCACCACGCAAGGGGAAATGCACCTTGAGGTCGCGCACTTCGAGGATGTCAGGCTTCGTCGGCATGCGCAATCGCCTCCCGGTCCAAGGGTTCGGTGCCGCCCAGTGGGACGAGATCAGCCGGGCCGCGGAGCCAGCAGGCAACCTCGTGCCCGAAGGCCGAGCCGATCGTGACCGGCAGCTGCGAGGCGCACACCACCATGGCGCTCGGGCACCTGGGGTGGAAGCGGCAACCGGGCGGCGGATCGACGAGATCCGGTGGTGCACCAGGGATCGAGTGCAGCTCGACCGTCGAGAGCGAGATCGTGGAGCGCAGCAGCTCGGCGGTGTAGGGGTGCTGGGGGTCCTGGAAAACCTCGGCGCCGTCGCCCTGCTCGACGATCTTGCCCGCGTACATCACGGCCACCCGGTCGCAGGCCTCGGCCACGATGCCGAGGTTGTGCGTGATGAGCAGGACCGAGGTGTCGTAGTTGGCCTTGATGTCGGCGAGGATGCGCAGGATCTGCGCCTCCACGAGCACGTCCAGTGCGGTCGTCGGCTCGTCGGCCACCACCATCGCCGGGTTGAGCACCAGCACGAGCGCGATCATGATGCGTTGGCGCATGCCACCCGAGAACTCGTGCGGATAGTGGTCGTACCGCGTCGGCGGGATGCCCACCGAGCCGAGAGCGTCGAGGGCACGCCGCCTCCGCTGGTCCTTGGACAGCGACGGCTCGTGCGTCTTGAGCGTCTCGTCGAAGTGAGCCGAGATCCGCAGCAGCGGGTTGAGCCGGGTCATCGGCTCCTGGAAGATCAGCCCGAGTGACGGCCCGCGCAGCTGGCGGAGCTGCTGCAGCGAGGCCCCGACCAGCTCTTTGCCCTGGAACTGAACGGATCCCGCCGTCTTGGCCGCCGTCGGCAGCAGGCCGAGTACGCCTCTGCCGAGCGTCGACTTGCCGCAGCCGGACTCACCAACCAGGCCCAGCGTCTCGCCCCTGCCCAAGGTGAAGCTCACCCCGTCAACGGCTCGCACGGCCCCGCGCGGGGTCCCGTACCAGACCTTGAGGTCCTTGACCTCGAGCACCGGCCCGGTGCGAGGGTCGGTCACCACCAGGTCGGTCACAGCGTCTCCCCGTCGGCGAGCACGGGTTCGGTGTCGGTGATCTTCACCGGCAGCAGCAGCCGGCGGCGCAGCGTCGGGTTGGCGATGTCGTTGAGACTCTCGCCCATCAGGGTGAGCCCGGTGACCAGCAGCACGATGGCCAGGCCCGGGTAGACCGACGTCCACCAGACGCCGCTGCCCACCTCGGTCAGCGCCCGCTGCAGGTCGTAGCCCCACTCGGCAGCATCACTCGGCTGGACGCCGTAGCCGAGAAAACCCAAGCCGGCCAAGGTGAGCAAGCGCATCGGCCGCATTGAGCGTCCCGATGACCGGAACGTTCTGGACCACGTTGCCGAAGACGTACTTGCTGATCACCGTGCGCGGCCGGGCACCGATGACCAGCGCCGCCTCGACGTAGGACGCCTCGCGCAAGCTGATCACGCTGTTGCGGATGATGCGGAAATACTGCGGTACGTAGACGACGGTGATCGACACGGCGGCCGCCATCACCCCGCCGAAGCCGGCGCCGAGGAAGGCGAACTTGCCGCCCAGGTAGACCGCGACCAGGATCGCCAGCAGCAAGGACGGGAAGGCGAACATGGCGTCCATCACCATGACCAGCACCCGGTCGATCGGACCGCCGAAGTAGCCCGAGAACAGTCCCAGCGGTACGCCGATCATCAGCGAGAACACCACGGCCAGGACAATGACCTCGATCGCGGTCCGCGACCCGTAGATGATGTGCGAGAGCACGTCGGTGGACTGGATGTTGGTGCCCAGCGGATGTGCTCCGCTCGGAGCCCCGCTCTTGGGGAACCGGACGCCTCCGGAGCTCTGGTACTGGTCGAAGCGGTAGGGCGAGAGCCAGGGCGCGAAGAGCGCCATGATCACGAAGACGACCACGATGACGATGCCGACGTAGAGGGTCCACTTCGGCAGGCCACGGGCCTCGCGTACGGGAGCCACCGAGCGCTTCAGAGTCCGCAGCGGCCCGACCTTGGCCGGTGTGCTCTCCGGCGTCGTCTGGGTCATCAGTACCTCACCCGAGGGTCGATCAGAGCATTGACGACGTCGATGACCAGGCTGATCACGACGACGATGAGGGCGAACACGGTGACAATGCCTTGTACGGCGGCATAGTCGCGTTCGTTGAGGTAGTGGATCAGGGCCTGCCCGATGCCCGGCCAGTTGAACGTCGTCTCGGTCAGCACAGCGCCGGACAGCAGCAGCGCTGCCTGCAGCCCGACCACGGTGACCACCGGCACGAGCGCGTTGCGGAAAGCGTGCCGGAGCAGGACCGATCTCTCGCTCACCCCCCGCGCCCGGGCGGCCTCGACGTAGTCGGCCTGCATGGTCTGGATGATGTTGACCCGTACCAACCGGATGAAGACCCCGCACAGCAGCAGGCCGAGAGTGACCGACGGCAGGATCAGGTGGACCAGCACGTTGCGCAGGTCGTCCCAGTTGCCGTTGATGATTGCGTCGACCAGATAGATGTGGGTGTGCGCATGCGTCACCAGGTCGAGGTCCTGCAGGGTGTCGGCCTGGCCGGAGCCCGGCAGCCAGTGCAGCTTGGAGACGAAGAGCAGCTGGAACAGGATGCCGACGTAGAACACCGGCGCGGCATAGGTGAGGATGCCGAACAGCCGCCCGCCGACGTCACCCGGCGTGTCCCGGAACCGGCCGATCAGCAGACCGATCGTGATGCCCACAACAAGGGCGAACGTGAGCGCGAACACCGACAACTCGAGCGTCGCCGCACCCTCGTGGGTGACGATGCTCCACACCGAGCGGTTCTCGCTGCTGGAGTGGCCCAGGTTGCCCTGCAGGACCTGCCCGATGTAGTCCTTGTACTGCACGATCAGCGGCTTGTCGAAGCCGCCGGCATGACGCAAGGCCTTGATCTGGTCCGGCGGCAGCCGCCCACCCTGCGCGGCCTGCACCGGGTCGCCCGGCGCGACCCGCATGAGGATGAAAACGACCGTCAGCAGGATCCAGACGTTGGGGACGACCAGCAGCAGCCGGGTCAGCAGATAACCGCGGAGGGAGCCGCTGTTCTTCGCCATGGACGGGCAGGACCTCCCTCGAGCTCTCGTACGGTACGGGTTGAAGCCAGGTCGCGCGTCCGGGATGGCGCCCCGTGGAGGCGGCGCCATCCCGGATGGCGTTCAGTGCAGGGTGCCTGCAGCAGTCATTGCATGATGCTGATTGCGGATCAGGACTTGCCGAGCACCCAGAACCGGAAGATGTAGTCCGGGGTGAGCGTGTTGGACAGGCCGGTCACATTGCCGTACTGCACGGCAATCTGCTCGCCCTGCCAGATCGGGATCGTCGGGGCGTCCGGCGCCGCCGCGGCCTGGATGGCCTGGAAGGCCTGCGTCCGCTTGGCCGCATCCGTGCTGGCCTTCTCCGCCGTCAGCAGGGCGTCGATGCTGTGGTTGACGTAGTGGTTGTTGAAGAACGGCGTCGGGCCGTAGAACTCGCCCACGTAGTCGTCGGTGTCCGGGTAGTCCGGGAACCAGCCGAGCTCGTAGATCGGGTACTTGTCGGTCGCGTAGGCCTTGGAGTACTGGTCCCACTCCGTCGACTGCAGGTCGACCTTGAACAAGCCGCTGGCGTCGAGCTGACGCTTGATCTCGGTGTACTCGTCACCGGACAACGAGCCGTAGTGCGCCGGCGTCCACCAGATCTGAACATTGAGCGGCGTCTTCACGCCGGCTGCCGTGAGCAGGGCGGCCGCCTTTGCCTTGTCCGGCGTGGCGCCGTAGAGGGTCTGGTAGCTCTGGGTCGCGCCGTCGAGGCCCTTGGGGACCATGGACCACAGCGGCTCGACCGTGTTGTCGTAGACGTTCTTGGCGATCGAGGCACGGTCGACGAGGTAGGACATGGCCTTGCGGATCGCCAGCTTCTGGGCGTCGTTGTCACCTGGCATCGTCTTGAGGTTGAAGACCATGTAGCGGATCGCGCCGCCCGGGCCGTTGACCTGCTTGATGCCGGGCTTGCCGGCCAGCTCCTTGAGCGTGGTGGGCGTGAAGTTCGGGTAGGCCACGTCGACCTTGCCCGCCGTGAGGTCGAGCTTGAGCGCGTTCTCGTCGCTGTAGTACTTGATGATCAGGCCGCCGTTGTTCAGCTTGATCGCGCCCGCGTAGTTCTTGTTCGGGACGAACTCCGCGACCTGCTTGGTCTGGTAGGTCTTGAGCGCGTACGGACCCGAGCCGATCACCGAGGCATCCGCCTCGAGCTTGTCCGCCGGGAAGACCTTGGAGTCGACGATCGCGCCGGCAGCGGTGCCGACGATCTGGTTCCACAGCGAGTTGCCGTCGGTCAGCGTGAACACGACGGTGGTCGGGTCAGGGGCGGTCGTGACGACCTTGCCGAGCAGGCTCGACGGACCGTTCGGGTCGGCGATCTTGATGACCCGGTCGAAGGAGAACTTCACGTCGGCACTGGTCAGCGGGTCACCGTTGGAGAACTTCAGGCCCGGCTGGAGCTTGCAGGTCCACACCTTGAAGTCGGTGGACGAGGTGCAACCGGTCGCAGCGTCCGGGACCAGCTTCTGCGTCGCCTCATCCACCCGCAGCAGGGTCTGGTAGACGTTGTAGACGACGTTCCAGCTCGGCAGGTCGTAGGACCCGGCCGGGTCGAAGGACACCGGGGTATCGGTGCTGCCCCAGATGATCGTCTTGCCGTTGGCCGCTGCCGGCGGCGGCACCGGAGGCACTGGAGGAACCGGAGGAACCGGCCGAGGGGGTGGCCGCGGACTTGCTGCCCGAGCCACAGGCGGCCGTGGCCAGGGACACCACGAGCAGTGCCGCGCCGGCTCTGAGCGCCGTTGAAGCTGTCCTCATCTACATCGTCCTCTCACAAGCAATCGTCAAAGAAGTCGCAGATCCTCCCGCGATGCAGGCGCAACGCTGGAGAGCCTCCGTCAAGATCGAGAGTACGGGCGAAGGCCTCCTGCCGACCTAACACCGCGAAAGCGCGAACCGAAAAGGACCTCGACGTTACAATCGTGCGTCAGAAATGACCGTCAGGCGTGATATTCGCTTGACAAGCTCGCGACGTCCGACCTCAGGGCCCGGGGCAAAGCCGGTCAGAACAGGACGGAGGCGAACATGCCGACCTCGCGGAAGCCGACCCGGCTGTACGCCTGCCGCGCGGCCAGGTTGTAGTCGTTGACGTAGAGGCTCACGGTGGACGCGATCAGCCGTCGCGACAGGCTGACCACCGCAGCGGTGCCAGCGGTTCCGAGTCCGCGTCCGCGGTAGGTCGGGGTTGACCCACACGCCCTGGACCTGGCAGGTCGCAGCGGTCGCGGCGCCGATCTCGGCCTTGAACACGACGACCCCGTCGTCGATCCGGGCGAACGAGCGGCCCTGGCTGATCAGCTCGGCGACCCTGGCCCGGTAGAGGATGCCGCCGTCCCCGGCCGCACGGCGAGACGCCGACCTCCTCGGTGAACATCGCGATGCAGGCGGGCAGCAGCAGGTCGAGCTCCTGCGGACGTACCGGCCGTACGCCAGGGTCGGCCTCCACGAGCGGGCCGGAGTCGATGGCCATCAGCGGCTGCCGGCTGCCGCACGTCACGGGCGGGACCCCACGACGGCTCGAGGGCGCGCCACATGACCGTCGACCGCGTCGGCGGGACCGACGATGGACGAGCAGCGCCTGCCCGATCCGCCGGGCCCGGCCGGCGAACGTCCGGGCGGCCTCTCGTCGGCCTGCACCGGCACGAGGTTGGCGCCGGCGAAGCACAGGGCGTCCAGCCGGCCGTCGACGGAGTGCCCCCACACCTCGGCGCCCAGCCGCCAGGAGTCGAGGCCGACGGCGGCGATCCGCGAGGCGACGAAGACGTTGGCCACGGGGTCGCGGTCGCACACGGCGAGCGCCTCGGGCGACGTCACGGTCCGACAGCACCCGTACCGGGGAGGTCCTGAGCATCGTCGGTCAGCTGACCGACACGGAAGGCACACCCGACTCGAGCCCGTCAGCGGTCCATCTCCTCGGCCATGCGCATAGCCTCCTCGATCAGCGTCTCCACGATCTGTGACTCCGGCACGGTCTTGATCACCTCGCCGCGGACGAAGATCTGACCCTTGCCGTTGCCAGACGCTACGCCCAGATCGGCCTCGCGCGCCTCACCAGGGCCGTTGACGACACAGCCCATGACAGCGACCCGCAGCGGCACGGTCAGCCCGTCGAGCCCGGCCTGCACCTTCTCGGCCAGCTCGTAGACGTCGACCTGGGCCCGGCCGCAGGACGGGCAGGACACGATCTCGAGCCCGCGCTGGCGCAGGTTGAGCGACTCGAGGATGGCCAGACCGACCTTGACCTCCTCGACCGGAGGGGCCGAGAGCGAGACCCGGATGGTGTCGCCGATGCCCTCGGCCAGCAGCGCGCCGAAGGCGACCGCCGACTTGATCGTGCCCTGGAAGGTCGGGCCGGCCTCGGTCACGCCGAGGTGCAGCGGGTAGTCGCAGGCCGCGGCGAGCTGGCGGTAGGCCTCGATCATGATCACCGGGTCGTTGTGCTTGACCGAGATCTTGATGTCGCGGAAGTCGTGCTCCTCGAACAGGCTGGCCTCCCACAGCGCGCTCTCGACGAGCGCCTCCGGGGTCGCCTTGCCGTACTTCTCGAGCAGCCGCTTGTCGAGGCTGCCGGCGTTGACGCCGATCCGGATCGGGGTGCCGTGGTCCTTGGCGGCGCGGGCGATCTCGCCGACCTTGTCGTCGAACGCCTTGATGTTGCCGGGGTTGACCCGTACGGCAGCGCAGCCGGCCTCGATCGCGGCGAAGACGTACTTGGGCTGGAAGTGGATGTCGGCGATCACCGGCAGCTGGGACTTCTTGGCGATGATCGCCAGCGCGTCGGCGTCGTCCTGGGTGGGGACCGCCACCCGGACGATCTGGCAGCCGGACGCGGTGAGCTCGGCGATCTGCTGCAGGGTCGCGTTGATGTCGGCCGTGACCGTGGTCGTCATGGACTGGACCGACACCGGTGCGTCGCCACCGACCGGCGACGGTGCCGACCTGGATCTGCCGGGACTTGCGCCGCGCGGCGACGCGAGGGGGAACAGCGGGTAGGCCGAGCGACACGGCGGTCATGCGGCAGACCTCACAAAGGCATCCTCAGAACGGGTTAGCGATGGGGTTCACGATATCCGCCGCGAGCAAGGTGACCGACAACCCGACGATCAGGATGAGGACGACGTACAAAGCCGGGGTCAGCTTGACGATATCGACCCGGCCGGGGTCCTTGCGGTGCAGCACCTTGAACAGCCAGCTGCGGAAGCCCTCGAACCACAGGATCGCGATGTGGCCGCCGTCCAGCGGCAGCAGCGGCAGCAGGTTGAACAGGCCGACGAACAGGTTGAGCGCTGCCACGATGCCGAGGAACCCGGCGACGCGCTCGGCGGTCGACCCGGAGGCCACCGCGTCTCCCGCGATCTGGCCGACGCCGACGACGCTGGCAGGGCTGTTCTCGGCCGTACGACCGGCGCTGAACGCGTGCGCCACCTGGCTCGGCAGCTGGGACACGCCGGTCACCGTGTCGTAGACGCCCTGGCCGAAGTTCGAGAAGGCCAGCGGCACCGCGGTGATCGCGTTGTAGCTGGTGGTGGCGATGTGCGGGCCGACCCCGATCTTGGGTACGGGACGCTTCTTGTCGTCGACGATGACCACACCGCTGGCGTCCTTGATCGTCGCCGGAGTGATCACGACCGTCTTGTCGACCCCGTTGCGCGCGAAGACGACGGTCGCCGGCTTGACGCCGCCTGCGGTCACGGCATCCCGGAACTGCGTCCCAGCTGGTGAGCTGCTCGCCGTCGTAGGACACCAACGTGTCGCCCGGCTTGAGCCCTGCCGAGAGCGCCGGAGCCGGCACCGACCCGTCGCAGGTGTCGCGTCGTCAGCTGCTTCACGCAGGTGACCGAGTCCAGGGTGAGCGTGGTCTTGGAGGTGCCGACCAGCAGCAGGCCGCACCAGATGCAGGAAGATCGCGATCACGAAGTGGACGAACGAGCCGGCCGCCAGCACGATCGTGCGCTTCCAGCCCTTCTGCCGGTAGAACGCCCGCGACTCGTCCTCGGGAGCGATCTCCTCGAGGTCGGTCATCCCGACGATCTTGACGAAGCCGCCGGCCGGGATCGCCTTGAACCCGTACTCCGTCTCCCCGCGCTGGAACGACCACAGCGTCGGGCCGAAGCCGGCGAAGTACTGCGTCGCCTTCATGCCGAAGCCCTTGGCCGTCAGCAGGTGACCGGCCTCGTGCAGACAGACCGAGGCGATCAGCGCCACGAAGAACAGGATCCAACCCAACGCGTGCGTCATGCGAGCTGCTCCGACGATCGGTGTACGGCGTCCGCCGGATCGGCGAGGCCGGAGAGGACGCGGGCCCGGCTACGGGCCCACTCCTCCGCAAGGAGAACATCGGCAACGGTGACCGAGTTCCCGAGTACGAAATTGCGCTCCGCCGCCTCGCCCACTACGGCTGCCACGGTGTCGACGATGGCGAGGAACGGCAGCGCCCCGGCGAGGAACGCCGTCACGCACTCCTCGTTGGCGGCGTTGAACACCGCGGGGAACGTGCCGCCACGCTGGCCGACCTCTCGGGCGAGGGCCACGGCGGGGAAGGCCTCGGCGTCGTACGGGAGGAACTCCCAGGTGGACGCCTTCGACCAGTCGGCCCCGTCGATCGCACCGGGCAACCGCTCCGGCCAGGTCAGCGCGAGCCCGATCGGCAGTCGCATGTCCGGCGGGGAGACCTGGGCGACCGTCGAGCCGTCGGTGAACTCCACCATCGAGTGCACGTAGCTCTGCGGGTGCACCACCACGTCGATCCGGTCGTACGGGATGTCGAAGAGCAGGTGCGCCTCGATCACCTCGAGGCCCTTGTTGACCAGCGTGGCGCTGTTGGTGGTCACGACCGGGCCCATGCTCCAGGTCGGGTGCGCCAGTGCCTCGGCCGGGGTGACGGCGGTCAGGTCGGCCCGACTGCGGCCGCGGAACGGGCCACCGCTCGCGGTCAGCAGCAACCGGCGGACCTCGGCCGGGCTGCCACCGCGCAGGCACTGAGCGATCGCGGAGTGCTCGGAGTCCACCGGCACGATCTGGCCCGGCTTGGCGACCGCCTTGACGATCGGTCCGCCGACGATCAGCGACTCCTTGTTGGCCAGCGCCAAGGTCGTGCCGGCTTCGAGCGCGGCCAGCGTCGGCCCGAGGCCGACCGAGCCGGTCATTCCGTTGAGCACGACGTCGCACGGCAGGGCGGCCAGCTCGGATGCCGCTTCGGGGCCGGCAAGCACGGTGGGTACGGCGTACTCCCCCTTGGCGTAGCCGCGCTTCTGCGCCTCGGCGTAGAACGCGAGCAGCAGATCCTGGGCGGCACTGGCCTTGGCGACAGCGACCACCTCGACCCCGTACCGCAGGGCCTGGGCGGCCAGCAGGTCCACCCGCTCGCCGCCGGCCGCCAGGCCGACAACCCGGAACCGGTCGGGGTTGCGGTCGACCAGGTCCAGCGCCTGGGTGCCGATCGACCCGGTCGATCCCAGCAGCACCAGCGATCGCTGATCGGGCACTCGGGCTCCTCGGTTGGGGGGCGGACGTCCAGTGTCTCGCGCGAACCTGAAGAATTCCCATTCCTGCGCCCGCCGGGCGGCGTGGCATTTGGCCGAAAGGTGCGATGTCGATCTTGGTGTCCGGATTCACCTGTTTGGCCCTCGCCTTTAGGGCCATCCGGCTCCGATGTACTAGTCACAACGGACGAGGCGCAACGGGGCGCCGTCCGAAGAACCTACGGGGGATGGAGGACGACATGGCGATCATCACGGAGACCGGCGTTTCCAACGAGGATGAGCCCAGCGGTACGAGTGTCATGGACTTGCTGGCGGCGGGCATCCCGCTGTCACTGCTGATGGACCTGGCGGACGAGGGCGGCCCGCAGTCGCGGGACCTGGTCGAGCACGAGAGCGGCGACGCCTCCTGGCTCGGCTGGTCGCGCAGCCACGCGCACGGCGCCGCCTAGCTTTCGCAGCGAACGGGGTCGCCTACGGACCCTCGCAACGCCTACGGTGGTGGCACGCGATCACACGGGGCCGTTGCGAGGAGTCCGAGGATGTCCGATCCCGAGCAGGTACGCCGTCTGGTCACCGAGATCCCCGGTCCGCGCTCCCGCGAGCTGGCGGCCCGTCGCAGCGCCGCGATGCCGGCGAGGATGGGCTCGACGATGCCGGTGTTCGCGGCCAAGGCCGGCGGCGGCGTGATGGTCGACGTCGACGGCAACTCGTTCATCGACTTCGGCGCGGGCATTGCCGTCGTCAACGTCGGCTCGAGCGCGCCGGGCGTGGTCGCGGCGATCCAGGCGCAGGTCGAGGACTTCACGCACACCTGCGCGATGGTTACGCCGTACGAGAGCTACGTCGCGGTGTGCGAGGCGCTTAACCGGCTGACCCCCGGCGACCACGAGAAGCGCTCGATGCTGGTCAACTCCGGCGCCGAGGCGGTGGAGAACGCGGTCAAGATCGCCAGGTCCTACACCGGTCGCCAGGCGGTGGTCACGTTCGAGCACGGCTTCCACGGTCGGACGTTGCTGACGATGACGCTGACGGCGAAGTCGATGCCGTACAAGCACTCGTTCGGGCCGTTCGCGCCCGAGGTCTACCGGCTGCCGTTCGCCTACCCGTACCGCTGTCCGACCGGGGCGTCGTACGACGACTGCGGGCCGAGCTGCGCTGCGGCGGCCATCGACACGATGAAGCGTGAGCTCGGCGCCGACCAGATCGCCGCAGTGATCGTCGAGCCCGTCCAGGGCGAGGGCGGCGTGATCGTGCCCGGCGCCGGGTTCCTGCCAGCGATCGTGGAGTTCTGCAACGCCAACGGGATCGTGTTCATCGCCGACGAGGTGCAGAGCGGCTTTGCCCGTACGGGCACGATGTTCGCCTGCGAGGCCGAAGGCAATCGTGCCGGACCTGATCACGACGGCCAAGGGCATCGCCGGCGGCCTCCCGCTGGGTGGGGTCACCGGGCGGGCCGAGATCATGGACTCGATCCACGCCGGTGGGCTCGGCGGCACCTTCGGCGGCAACCCGATCGCCTGTGTCGCAGCCCTTGCGGCGATCGAGGCGATCGAGACCGAGGGGCTGGTCGCGCGCTCGCAGGCCATTGGCGAGCTGCTGCTCGGCCGCCTTCGCGAGCTGCAGAAGAGCTACGGCGTCATCGGCGACGTCCGCGGCCGAGGCGCCATGGTCGCGATCGAGCTGGTGCGCGGCGATGGCGACAAGACCCCGGCGCCGGAGCTGGCCAGCAAGCTGATGACTGCGTGCCACCAGGACGGGTTGGTGCTGCTCAAGGCCGGCTCGTACGACAACGTCATCCGGATCATGCCGCCGCTGGTCATCAGCGACGCCCTGCTCGAGGACGGCCTCTCGGTGATCGAGAAGGCGTTCGCATCATTGTGAGGACCTTCTCGTGAGCGAGCTGGAGCTGCCGGACGACGGGCAGAGCTTTGACCTGATGGCGGCGTCGCTGCGTGCCGACAGTGCCGACCTGCCAGCGTTTCTCGACGTGCTGGCAGGCAAGCTGACCGATGCGTTACCGGGCATGGTGACGGTCAAACGGTCGGGCGGCATGTTCTCGAAGTCCAAGCCGGTCTCGCAGATCGAGGTCAGCCTGGATGACCGGCGTTACTCGCTGAACGTCAACGGCCCACGGGTTCACGCGTCGGTCGCGCACGAGGTGCGCGGGGTTCGGCTGTCCGGCGAGGACGTTCCGCTGGACACGTGGCTGACCGAGCTCGGCAACGGGCTGAACAGCTTCGCCGCCGAGCATGCTTCCGGAGCAGCGGCGCTGCGACGCCTGCTGAGCTGACAGCCGGCGCGGGGGGATCGCCATCAAAGCAAGCCGGCCGCGATGCAACCTCGAGCCGGTCGCGACCGTAGTAAGGGCATGACGGAAGTGACTGCCTGATGAGGACCACCCGCGAGGACGAGTTTCGCGCCTACGTGGTCTCGTCCAGGGCATCCCTGGTCCGCACCGCCACCTTGCTCAGCGCCGGGGACAGCCACCTCGCCGAGGACCTCGTACAGACGACGCTGACCCGGCTTTTCCTTGCCTGGCCGAGGATCCGCAAGATCGACGGGCCGGATGGCTACGCCCGGCGGACGTTGGTCAACGCGCTGATCGACGAGCGACGGCGACCGTTCCGCCGACGCGAGGCCAGTCACGCCGACGTACCGGAGACGGCAACTGCGGCGAGCACGGACCCCGGCTTCGACGAGCTGCACGCAGCACTGGCTGAGCTCCCGCCGGGGATGCGCGCGGCGGTCGTCTTCCGCCATGTGTACGACCTCAGCGTCGCAGAGACCGCCGACGCGCTGGGCTGTTCCGAGGGCAACGTCAAGAGCCAGACCGCCCGAGGACTGGACCGCTTGCGCGTCAGCCTCTCCGCCGACCAATCAGCCGACATTGCCGCAGTACCAACCGATCCGCCGTCAGGCCCTCGACGAGCCGAGTCGTCGCAGCCCCTGAGCCGGCACCCCTTGTCCACGACCAACTCTCCAGGGAGCACCCCATGAAGGACCTGAGCTCACTGCTGCACGATGCAGCCCACACACCACGAACGGCACCGACCAACGAGCAGGTCGACGCCGACGTCTCCCGCGGCCGCCGAGCGATGCACCGGCGTACCGCTCGCCGGGTCGGTACGCGTTCCGTCCTGGTCGGCGCGCTGGCCCTCGGCACGTTCGCCGTGGTGCACCCGCAGGGCGGTGGCGGCAGCAACCCCGGAGCCGTGACCGCTCAGCCCCAAGCGCCGTCATCGGCTGCCCCCATCGTGACGAGCAAGCCAGTCGAGCTGGTTGCTTACACCGGCAAGCAGCCCCCCGGCTACACCGTCGGCTCCATCCCCGCTGGCTGGGAGGTTCAGGGCGTGGACGACTACAACCTCGTCATCGCCCCGGTGGGCCTCCCGAACAAGCGGCTCGACGTGTTCGAGGGCAAGCTGGTCGTGATGCTCGGCTCGGTCGGGCAGAAGGCACCCACCGACGGCGTGACCGTCGCCGTGGGCTCGCGCCAGGGCCTGGTCAGCCACTTCAACCCTGGTGCGCCGATCCTCTACTTCACTGACGCAGCAGGGCATCTGGTCGTCATCCAGCAGCCAAAGGCCCTGCACTGGTCCGACGCCCAGCTGGCAGCCTTCGGCAGCGGCGTCCACGTCAACGCCACCGCCAAGCAGGGGCTCGGCTGACCAAAAGTTTGCGCGGATACTTTCCCACCGGATCCGGTGGGAAAGTATCCGCGCAGGTCACAGTTGCGCCGGCTGTGGTCTTACCCAGCCGAGGTCGAGCCCGTCCGCGGCACATCGCCCCGCCACGATCCGGTCGCGACTCCGCGGGACTCGATGAACCCCTTGAACCGCTCCAGGTCGCCCTTGGTCCGGTGCTTGACCAAGCCCAGCTTGTCACCCACCTGCTCCACGACACCGTCGGGATCAACGTCCAGCTGCAACATCACTCGGGTGTGGTTGTCGTCGAGCCGGTGGAACGTCACCACGCCGGCCTGACGCGGCCCGCTCGTGCTCTTCCAGGCAACGCGTTCGTCCGGGTGCTGCTCGGTGATCTCGGCGTCGAACTCCTCCGTCCGACCAGCGACCTTGGTCACCCAGTGCGTATGCGTGTCGTCCACCTGGCGGATTTCCTCGACACCCTCCATGAACTGCGGAAAGTCAGCGAACTGCGTCCACTGGTTGTAGGCGGTTCGCACGGGAACGGAGACGTCGATCGATTGCTCTATCGTGCTCACTGAGTCCTCCTTGGGTCAGGCTGGGGATAACTGACCCGTACCCGCGCCCGACTTCTGATATCCCGCGAAGCCTTAAAAATCAAGGACTGTCGGCAACCTAGTGCCCGATGTAGGCGTTCGCCAGGCGGCCGACGATCGACGGCCGCTTGGTCAGTGCCTCTTCGCGGTCAGCAGCCGACGCGAGCCAACGCCCCGCATTGACGCCGATCCAGCGCAATGGCTCCGGCTCCCAGCTTCGCGACGCGTGACCCACCCAGGGCAACCGGGTCAGCTCGGTGTCCCGCCGCAGGATCAGGTCGGCCAGCGTCCGGCCGGCCAAGTTGGTCGTGGTGACACCATCTCCCACGTAGCCGCCGGCCTCGCCCAGCCCGGTGGCCGGGTCGTAACGGACCGAGCTGAACCAGTCCCGCGGCGCCGCCAACGGCCCACCCCAGCGGTGCGTGATGCGCGCGCCCGCGGCTGCCGGGAACAGCTCGACCAGCGAACGTTGCAGCTCTGCGAACACCGCCGGCTCCTGATCGTACGAGGGCTGGATCCTGGAGCCGAAGTGGTAGGGCGCACCGCGGCCACCGAAGGCGATCCGGTTGTCAGCCGTGCGCTGGGAGTAGATCAGCAGGTGCCGGCCGTCGGTCATCGTCTCGCGGTTGCGCCAGCCGACCTGGTCCCAGAAGGTCTGCGGCAGCGGTTCTGTCGCGATCATCAACGAGTAGACCGGGAGTACGGAACGGCGTTGGCCGGCGAGTGACGCGGTCCAGGCCTCGGTGGCGCGGATGACGTGCTTGGCGTGGATGACACCCGTGGTCGTGTAGACCCGCCGAGGGCCGTACGCCCTGACCCGGCTCTTCTCGAAAATGCGCACGGATCCCTTACTGGACAGCACATCTGCCAGTCCGCGCGCCAACGTGGCCGGCTGGATTGCAGCGCAGTGCGGGGTCCAGGCTCCGCCGAGGACGTCGGTGGCGCCGATCCGCTCGGCGGCCGCGTCGGCCGAGAGCAGCTCGTAGTCGCCGACGCCGAGCTCCTTCTCCTCCTCGATCCTGGCCAGCAGCCTGGTCAGCTGAGAAGGGGTACGGGCAAGGGTCAGGGTGCCGCCTTTGCTGTAGTCGCAGTCGATCTGCTCTGCCGCCGCGACCCTGCCGATCTCGTCGACCGACTCGTTCATCGCCACCTGCTGGGCAATCGCGGCCTCTCGGCCGCCGACAGCCGCGAGGCTGTTGTGCGAGGCGGCGAACAGCGCCGAGGCCCAGCCGCCGTTGCGCCCCGAGGCGCCGAAGCCGCAGATCTCGGCCTCCAGCACCACGATCGACAGCGACGGGTCGGCGCGGTTCAGGTAGTAGGCCGTCCACAGACCGGTGAACCCGCCGCCGACGATGACCACGTCGGCCGCGCTGCTGCCTTCGTACGAGGGGCGGGGTTCGAGTGATCCGGGCGTGGTGCCGAGCCACAGCGAGGTCTCGCGGTAGCGGTCGGCCTGTTCGCTCATGAGTTGCCGGGGAAGTTGAGGTCGTGGCCGACCTTGGGCGCGCCCCAGCGGCTGGTGACCACCCGGCCGCGGGTGTAGAACCGGACCCCCTCGGTGCCGTAGACATGGGTGTCGCCGAACAGCGAGTCCTTCCAGCCGCCGAACGGGTAGGCGGCGACGGGCACCGGGATCGAGACGTTGACGCCGACCATGCCGACCTCGACCTCGTTGCAGTAACGCCGGGCCGCTGCGCCGTCGGCAGTGAACACCGCGGTGCCGTTGCCGTACGGGCCGGAGTTGACCAGGTCGAGCGCCTCGTCCAGCGAGCCGGCGCGTACGACCGACAGCACCGGGCCGAAGACCTCGTCGTCGTAGACCGCCATGCCTGCCTTGACCCGGTCGACCAGGCACGGGCCCAGCCAGTTGCCGTCGGCGTGCGCGTCGACCGAGACCCCACGACCGTCGAGGACGACGTCGGCGCCGTCGGCCATCGCGGACTCGATGTAGGACGCCACCCGGTCCCTGTGCTCGCGGGTGATCAGCGGGCCCATGTCCGAACCGGCGTCGTCACCAGGGCCGACCCTGAGCCCTACCGCGCGCGAACGGATCCGCTCGACCAGGTCGTCGCCCACTCCCCCGACGGCGACGACGACGGACACCGCCATGCATCGCTGCCCCGCCGAACCGAACCCGGCGCTGACGGCAGCGTCCGCCGCGGCGTCGAGGTCGGCGTCCGGCAGCACCACCATGTGGTTCTTGGCGCCGCCGAGCGCCTGGACCCGCTTGCCGTGCGCGGCTGCGGTCTCGTACACGTGACGGGCGATCGGCGTGGACCCGACGAAGCTCACCGCACGCACGTCGGGGTGGGTCAGCAGTGCGTCGACTGCCTCGCGATCGCCTTGCAGCACGGAGAACACGCCGGCGGGCAGCCCGGCCCGCGACCACAGCTCGGCGAGGAACAGCGCCGCCGACGGGTCCTTCTCGCTCGGCTTGAGGATGAAGGCGTTGCCACAGGCGATCGCCAGCGGATGCATCCACAGCGGGACCATCACCGGGAAGTTGAACGGCGTGATGCCCGCGACGACGCCCAGCGGCGCCCGCACCGAGTGGGTGTCGATGCCGGTCGAGACGCCCTCGGAGAAGTCGCCCTTGAGCAGCTGGCCGAGACCGCAGGCGAGCTCGACCACCTCGAGCCCGCGGTCGATCTCGCCGCGGGCGTCGTCGAGGGTCTTGCCGTGCTCGCGGGTGACGATCGCGGCCAGCGCGTCGCGGTTGGCTGCGAGCAGCTCGCGGAACGCGAACAGCACGGCCGTCCGCTTGGCCAGGGAGACCTTCCCCCAGACCCGGAAGGCGTCCTTGGCGGTGGCCACGACCGTGTCGACGTCAGCCGCCGACGCGAGCACCACGTCACCGTTGGACTTGCCGGTCGCAGGGTTGACGATCGTCAGGCTGCGCTGCGAGGTGCCGGACCACGAACCGCCGTCGACCCAGTGCGCGATCATGCCGACACGCTCGCGCTGACGGCGTCGATCGCCTTGAGCAGGATGTCGAGCCCTTCGGCAGCCTCGTCCTTCGTCAGCGACAGCGGCGGTGCGACCCGCAGCACGTTGCCGTACAAGCCGCCCTTGCCGATCAGCAGGCCTTGCGACCGGGTCTGCTCCATCACCGCCGCCGCGGCGCCCGGATCGGGGGTACGGGTGCCGGGCACCACCAGGTCGATCCCGATCATCAGCCCCTTGCCGCGCACGTCGCCCACCATCGGGTAGACGGCCGGCAGCTCGCTCAGCCCATTCATCAGCTGCTGGCCGCGGAGCAGGGCGTTGCCCTGCAGGTCGTGGTCGAGCAGGTACTTGAGGTTGGCCAGCGCTCCCGCCGTCACCAGCGGGTTGCCGCCGAAGGTGGAGATCGAGGCCGCCGGCAGCGCGTCCATGATCTCGGCCCTGGCAACCACACCGCCGATGGACAGGCCGTTGCCGATGCCCTTGGCGAAGGTGAGCAGGTCGGGCGTCACGCCGTGGGCCTCGATGCCCCAGAAGTGCTCGCCCGTACGACCCCAGCCGGTCTGGACCTCGTCGGCGATGAACAAGATGCCGTACTCGTCGCAGACCGCCTTGAGCGCGCCGTAGAACCCGTCCGGAGGCATCGTGAACCCGCCCACACCCTGGATCGGCTCGGCGATCAGGCAGGCGACGTCACCCGAGGTCATCGTGTCGATGACCTGTCGCAGGTCGGCCACGCAGGCTGCGATGAACTCACCGTCCGGCAGCGAGGCGAACGGCCCGCGGAAGCGGTCGCCGTTTTGCACGTAGCGACACCTGGAACGGCGAGAAGCTGGTCGGGGAGTACGAACGATTGCCGGTCACCGCCATCGCGCCGAAGCCACGCCCGTGGTAGCTGTTGCGCATCGCCAGGACCTGGTTGCTCCTGCGGTAGGCAGTCGCAAGCAGCAGCGCGGTCTCGGTCGCGTCGGTGCCGCTGGTGCCGAAGAAGACCTTGGCATCCGGTACGGGCGACAGCGCGGCGATCTGCTCAGCCAGCTCGATCTGGCCCTCGATGAGGTAGAGCGTCGAGCTGTGCAGCATCCGGCCGGCCTGCTGCTGAACGGCAGCGACGACCTCCGGCGTGTTGTAGCCGGTCATCGTGGTGAGGATGCCGCCGAAGAAGTCGAGGTAGGTCCGGCCCTCCGCGTCCGTGACTCGCCGCCCCTCGCCGCTGACGAGTGCAATCGGGTCGGCGTAGTACAGCGACACCCATTGCGGCAGCACCGCCCGGTGCCTGGCCAGCAGATCGGCATGGGTGACGGGTGCGGTGGAATCGGGACTCGGCATGTGCCGAGTCTCCGCCTTGTCGGCGTTCGACTCAAGCGGTCGCACTGATGTTCTCCGCTGTTTTCCGCAGCGTTACACCGCGTTGACCACGGAATCCGTCGCGATCAGGACGCCGAGGTACGCATGAACTCGAGCAGCGCCAGCGCCAGGGCTCCGCCAGGGCGACCCAGCTCAGCGGCGTAGTGGTTCATGATCTCGAGCTCGCGGCCGTGGGCAACCCGGCCACCGCCGGTACTGATCCGGGCCTTCTGGTTGGTTCGGCTGACGTCGAGCCGGGCCTGGACCAGCGCAATGATCTGGTCGTCGAGGGCGTCGATGCGCGCGCGACCCTCGGCGATCAGCGCGTCGGCCTGCTCGGGGGTGAGCTCGACGACATCAGCAGTGGAGGCAGTCTCTTCCATGGTCCGGTGCTTCCTTTCGGGACGGTGCTGCAGCACGCTGCAGTGAACGGGGCGGAGTCGGCCGCCTCGAGCTGTCGCACCGGGCAAAAAGAAACCCCGGGCAGCAGGCCCGGGGCGCTTGGTCACGTGATCAGACGGTCACGAAGCCACCGGGGTGCGGCAGCCATAGAAAAACTCGTTCGCGGTGGTCACGACGACGACGATAGGCGGTCGCGGCTCGCGGCGCCACCCAATAGCGGAATCCGGGCCGGGTCAGCCAGCGCGCCCGACGGAGTACGACGTCCAGATCCGCTCGTACCGGACGTGGTCACCGGTCTTGGGCGCGACGAGGATGGTGTCGTTCCCGGCGTAGATCCCGACGTGGTTGATGCCGCCGCCACTGAGCCGGAAAAAGATCAGGTCACCGACCTGCCGGGACGCGACGCTGACATGGCGTACGGCGTTGTACTGCTGGGCCGAGGACCGCGGCAGCGCGATGCCCACCTTGGCGAAGACGTAGCGGGTGAGCCCGGAGCAGTCGAAGCTGTTCGGGCCAGAGGCACCGTAGACGTACGGCGCCCCGAGGTGCTTGGCCGCCTCGGCCAAGACCCGCTTGCCGAGGGGGACCACGGCCGGCTTGGTCACCTTGACGATCACGCGGATGCCGCTCGGTGCCCGGGTGGGCGTGCCGGCGAAACGCCAGTCGTAGCGGGCACTGTAAGTCGGCGTGAGCACCACGCTGACCGATCCGTGGCTGTTCGTGACGACCGTCGAAATCCGGTGCAGCCCGGCCGGGGTGATCCGGAACAGCTCGACCGGCACGCCGCGCACGGGCTTGCCGCCCAGCCGCACCGACGCCTGCATCGTGATCGACTTCCCCTTCGGCACGCTGCCGGACACGGCGCGGGTGACGGTCGGGCGCTGCCCGACGGTGGCCGCCCCGGCCGCGGAAGCGGCCGTCAAACCGGTGCCCAGAACGGTGAGCAGCGACAGGGTCAGGGCAAGGACGCGAAGCGGTGTACGGCTGGACGCGAGCACGCAGGAGTTCCTCTCGACGCGCCCACGGGTGTACGGCGCTTCCTGCGTACATCGGCATGATCGCCGGAAAACTCAGGCGGTTCGGCAGATCAGGAGTCGAAGCCGATGCCGAACCGGTCCAAACCGGACAGCCACACGCCCCGCCGCCCCGTCTCGTCGGCCTTGGCCAGGGCATGCCGGGTGAGGCTGATGGTCCCGTACCGCAACGGCTCCGGCGGGAACGGGAACGGCGCCTTGCGCACCAGCTCAAGCTGGAGGAGCTCGCTGTCGGGCGCCTGGAGCAGGGCGGCCAGGACGTGTCCGCCGAACCTGCTGGCAGCGATGCCCAGGCCCGTGTAACCCAGCGCGTAGACGAGCTTGCCGTCGAACTTGCTGCCGAAGGTCACCATGAACCGCGAGGTGGTCGCGATCGCCCCGCCCCAGCGGAACGGGAACCGCAGGTCGGCCAGGTCGGGGAACATCGCGGCGAAGTTGCGCTCGAGGACCGCGTGGGTCTCGAGGTGCTGGTCGTGCTGCGGCCCGATCGGCCCGCGCCAGCGGTAGACCGCGTCGTAGCCGCCCCACAGGATCCGGTCGTCGGGTGTGAGCCGGAAGTAGTGGAACCGGTTGCCCGAGTCCGAGGCACCTTCCCGACCGGCCCAGCCGATGGCCGCTCGTTGCTGGTCGGTGAGCACGTCGGAGACCAGGACGTAGTCGTAGACCGGCACGTAGCGCCGCCCGGCAGCGGGCAGCAGCGACGCAGTGTGGGCATTGGTCGCCAGCACCACGCGGCGGGCGGTCACCGACCCCCACTGGGTACGGACCACGAGACCGTGCGTGGGCGAGCGGGTCTCAGTGACCTCCAGAACAGGGGTGTACTCGTAGATCTGCACGCCCCGCTGGCGAGCGACCCTGGCGAGCTCACGCACGAGCTTGGCCGGGTCGACCGTGCCACCAGCGCCCGGACGTCGTACCGCTCCCAGCAGCGCCGGCGAGTGCAGCAGCTCCCTGGCCTGCCCGGCGTCGAGCAGCTCGGCCTCGTGCCCGTGGGCCCGGTGCAGCTCGGCCCACTCCGCCAGGCCTTCGACCTCGTGCTGGCGGGTGGCCACCTCGAGCATGGCCACCGGGTCGAAGTCGCAGTCGACGTCGTGCTCGGCGAAGAAGGCCTGCATGCCGGCGAAGTTTTCGGCAGCAAGCCGCTCGAGCTTGTCGATCTCGTCCGGAAAGTGCTTGAGCCCGTTGAGAAGTCCGTGCGTGAGCGAGGTATCGAGGAAACCGCCGTTGCGCCCCGACGCCGCGTAGCCGACGGTGTCGGCCTCGCAGATCGCGATGGTCAACGAGGGGTCGTTGTCGAGCAGCGCCTGGGCAGTCCACAACCCGGTGTAGCCGGCGCCGACGATGGCCACGTCGACGCGAAGGTCCTCACCGAGCGGCGGCCCCGCCTCGTACGGAGTCCGCTGCAGCCAGTACGAGGGAGCGTTGACGTCGGGCTGCATGATCATGGCCTCATCGTTGACCGGAAACTGCGCCACGGCAAGGAAACTGGCCCCTTCGGGGGCGTGGTGTCCCTAGTGCAGGTCGACGAGGTCGACCACGAAGATCAGGGTCTCGTTGGGCTTGATCGCGGCGCCGGCACCGCGGGCACCGTAGCCCAGGTGGGGCGGGATCTCGAGCCGACGCCGACCACCGATCTTCATGCCCACGACACCCTGGTCCCAGCCGGAGATGACCCGGCCGGCACCGAGCGGAAACTCGAACGTGTCGTTGCGGTTCCACGACGCGTCGAACTCCTCGCCGGTGGACCAGGACACCCCGACGTAGTGAACCTCGGCTCCGTCGCCCGGCTTAGCCTCACGACCCTCACCCTCGACGAGGTCGACGATGACCAGCTCGGCTGGCGGGTTGCCGTCGGGGTAGTCGATCTCGGGCTTGTCGAGCGCCATCGGAGCCTCCACTGCAGTCGGTACGGTCCCGTCCGACCCTACCCGCATCAGCGGCCTCGACTCCGGCCCCGCCGAGGCCAACGGTCCGGGCCGATCGGTGCGGGATTCGTTCCGCTATCGGAGGCATCCCCGCACCGACGCGGTCTAGGCAGAGGGTACGGGGGCGCCTGCCGACCAGCGCCCCAGCACGGGGCCGCCCAGGATCCGCGCGGGCAGGCACAGTGTTTGACCGTGCCTGGCGAACAGGTCGTCGCGCGAGTCGAAGCGGCCGAGGTCCCGACGGACAGTCCCGGACAGGTCGCAGGCGGAGCACCGGTCGCCCGTGCTGGTGGTGCCGTCCCAGTCGACTGCGGTGCGGGCCAGGGCGTCGAACAGCGTCTCGCGGCCGGCGTTGCTGAACCCACGGCCTTGGCTGGCGCTGCCCACCGGACCGAACAGGTCGGAGGCGTCCACCCACTGGCCGTCCAGGTAGAACTCCGGCCACGCGAGCAGAACGGCTTCGGGAACGGCGAAGCGCAGCCGGGGAAACCGCGGATACCAGAACCGACCGTCGATCAGCAGCCCGCGCGTGCGGGTGGGGATCCCGGCGGCTCGGGCGACTGCCTCCAACACAGCCAGCCGTTGGCTGCAGGAGCCGCGACCGTTACGCAGCGTCCGGGAGGCGGGCTGCGCGTCGTCCAGCGAGTAGACCGGACGGACACGTGCGGCAATGAGATCGTGTGCACTCCACAGCAGCTGCCGGTCGTCCGCGTTCGGACAGGCCCTGCGTGCGTCGGTCAGCAGCGCCTGAACCGCCGGCGAGTGCCAGTCCACAGTGCGTGTGGCAGTCAGGCTGCCGGTCCCGGACGACCCCGTCATGGGTACGCTCCGGGACACCCACCACGGCGTCAACCATCGAGATGTCATCTGCTCTCGATCCTGGAACAAGCGTGGGAAACACCGGTGAGTCGGCATTCACGGGGCGAATGGAAGTTTGGTCGACTATTTCAGGCGGGACAGCGCGCGCAGCCGACGGTCGTCCTCCGACAGCCCACCTGCTTCCAGACTCCCCCTTGTGCCCTCGAGCATCGCTGCGGCGTTGAGCAGGAGCCAGGACATCTTGACCGTGCGGCGCCATGAGCACCGATGGCCCAGAACGGCGCCGGTACGAACCGTCCAAAGCGGGGCCGAGCGGTCAATAAGTTCGATCACTGTCATCCGGCTTTCTGGGTGCGATCTTCACCCAGACGACGAATGGCGTTTGCCCGCTTCGACAATGCGGAGACCACCGTGGCCGGAACACGCACGAGGGCCACGACGGTCGGACTACCTCAGGCGTACACCCCGGGACGCCAACTCACGCTGGTTCGACGCTGAGGCGCCTGAGCAGCGCGGCGATGAGGACGGCCAGGAGTCATCTGCGCTCGTACCTCGTCAGGAGCACGCCGTCGGGAAAGGCCCGAGTCTCCAGCAGGTTGAGGTGCACCCACTTGTCCAGAGCCGTGAAGAACGGCGTGCCACCACCCACCAGCACCGGATGGGTGACGATCGCGTACTCGTCGATCAGCCCGGCCCGCATGACTGCTGCGGCGAGGGTGGCGCCGCCGACATCCATGGGACCGCCATCCTCAGCCTTGAGCCGGGTGATCTCGGCGACCGCGTCCCCAGTCACCAGGCGGGCGTTCCCATCGACCGCGCCCGTGGTTGAGGAGAACACCACCTTGGGCATGTCCCGCCAGCGGTGGGCGAACTCCACGTGCGCCGGTGTGGCACCCGGCTGCTGGTCGGCGGTCGGCCAATGAGAGTTCATCGCCTCCCACAGCTTGCGCCCGTACAGCGCCAGGCCTGTCGCGCCGACCCGGTCGGACCACCACTGGAACAGCTCGTCGCTCGGCAGGCTCCAGCCGAGGTCGTCGCCGGGCGCTGCGATGTAGCCGTCCAGGCTCAGGTTCATGGCAAAGGTCAGTTTCCGCATGGCGTCACGCCTCCCGCGAGTCGGTATTAGGCGTACAAACGACGATCGGCACGAGAACATTGGTGCCGTCACCCTGCAGACCAGGACGAGCTTGCCTTCGAGTCACCGACACGCTGCCAACGAGGAACCCGGCCGGAGGGCCAATTCCCTCAGTTTCCTGAGCTGAAGGCAGCGTCGAACGAAGCGGCCGGTGGTTCGATCCGGGTGAGCGCGCGGATGAAGGCCAAAGCGTCAGGACCGCCGACCAGCCGGTCCATGCCGGCGTCCTCCCACTCGACGCTGATCGGGCCGTCGTAACCGATCGCGTTGAGCATGCGGAACACCGGCTCCCACGGCACGTCGCCGTGGCCGGTCGACACGAAGTCCCAGCCCCGCCGGGGATCTGCCCAGGCAAGGTGCGACCCCAGCCGGCCGTTGCGACCGTTGAGCTGCTTCACCGACTCCTTGCAGTCGACGTGGTAGATACGGTCCTTGAAGTCCCAGAGGAAGCCGACCGGGTCGAGGTCCTGCCACACGAAGTGGCTGGGGTCGAAGTTCAGCCCGAACGCGGGACGGTGGCCGATCGCCTCGAGGGTTCGTACGGTTGTCCAGTAGTCGTAGGCGATCTCGCTGGGGTGCACCTCGTGGGCGAACCGCACGCCGACCTCGTCGTAGACGTCAAGGATCGGGTTCCACCGGTCGGCGAAGTCCTGGTAGCCACGCTCGATCATGGCCGGGGGCACCGGCGGGAACATCGCGACGGTGTGCCAGATCGAGGACCCGGTGAACCCGATGACGATGTCGACGCCCAGCTTGGCCGCCGCCCGTGCGGTGTCCTTCATCTCCTCGGCCGCCCGGGTGCGGACGCCCTCGGGCTCACCGTCGCCCCAGATCCGCTTCGGCAGGATGCCCTGGTGCCGCTCGTCGATCGGGTGGTCGCAGACGGCCTGCCCGACGAGGTGGTTGGAGATCGCCCACACCTTCAGGTTGTACTTCTCGAGGATCGCCCGCCGCCCCGCGACGTAGTCGTCACCGCCGTCCGGGTCGACCGCCTTGTCGACCTCGAAATGGTCGCCCCAGCAGGCGATCTCGAGCCCGTCGTAGCCCCACTCGGAGGCGAGGCGGCACATCTCCTCGAAAGGCAGGTCGGCCCACTGGCCGGTGAACAGGGTGACCGGACGCGGCATGGCGCTGCTCCTCAGACGGAAGGGGTGGACGTGCCGACGGACTGCCAGCACGAACCGGCGGCGGCACTGGCCTCGACCGCTGCCAGCACCTGCTGGACCTGGAGGCCGTCGGCGAACGACGGGGCGGGCGGCTGACCGGAGCCGATCGCCTCGACCAGATCGCGGATCTCGTGGGTGAAGCTGTGCTCGTAGCCGATGATGTGACCAGGCGGCCACCAGGCCGAGAGGTACGGGTGCCCTGGCTCCGTGACCAGGATGCGCCGGAACCCGGCCGTCGCGTCGTCGTCGGCGCCGTCGAAGAAGGACAGCTCGTTCATCGACTCGAAGTCAAAGGCGAGGCTGCCGAGCGAGCCGTTGACCTCGAGGCGCATCGCGTTCTTGCGGCCGGTGGCGAAGCGGGTCGCCTCGAAGCTCGCCAACGCACCACCGGCGAACCTGCCGATGAACAGCGCGGCGTCGTCGACGGTGACGACGCCGCGGTCCTGTCCGCCGCTGGCCGAGAGCCCGCTGGAGACCGACGGGAGCGGCCGTTCCTTGACGAAGGTCTCGGTCAGGGCACTCACGCCGGTCAACCGGTCACCGAGCACGAACTGCGCCAGGTCGACGACGTGCGCGCCGATGTCGCCCAGGGCGCCCGATCCGGCGCGGTCCTTCTGCAGCCGCCACACCAGGGGGAACTCGGGGTCGACGATCCAGTCCTGCAGGTAGGCCGCCCGCACGTGGCGTACGGTGCCCAGCCGACCCTCGGCGACCAGCGCGCGGGCCAGGGCCAGCGCAGGCACCCGCCGGTAGTTGAAGCCGACCATCGACCGGATGCCCTTGGCAGCAGCCTTTTCCGCCGCAGCGACCATCGCCTCGGCCTCGGCGACCGTGTTGGCCAGCGGCTTCTCGCACAGCACGTGCTTGCCCGCCTCGAGTGCCGCGATCGCGATCTCGGCGTGGCTGTCGCCCGGTGTGCAGATGTCGACGAGGTCGATGTCGTCCCGGACCAGCAGCTGCTTCCAATCGGTCTCGACCGAGGACCAGCCCAGGCGCCCGGCTGCCTCATCGGCCGCCTCACGGTTGCGGCCGCACAGCACGCGCATGTCGGGGCGAAGCGGCAGGTCGAAGACCCGACCTGCCGTCCGCCACGCCTGCGAGTGCGCCGCGCCCATGAACGCGTAGCCCACCATGCCGACCCCCAGAGCCGGCTTGCGGTCCTCGGTCACGGAAGCACTTCCCCTCAGCGGTTGGATGTCGAGCGTCGCGCTAGGACTCGAAGCCCTGCGACATGTACTGGTCGACGTTGTTCTTGTCGACCGTCGCGGAGTAGAGCGTGATCGACGCCGGAACCTCCTGCTGTACGAGGTCGGACATGCCCTTGTTGTGGGCGATGAGCCGCGCCATCCGGATCGCCGACGACGCCATCGTCGGCGGGTACAGGACGGTGGCCTTCAGCACGGTGTTGTCCGCCTTGATGGCCCGCATGGCGTTGGCCGATCCCGCGCCACCCACCATGAAGAACTCGGACCGGTTGGCCTGCTTGATGGCGGCCATCACGCCGACACCCTGGTCGTCGTCGTGGTTCCACATCGCGTCGAGCTTCTTGTTAGCCGCCAGCAGCGACGCCGCGACCGACTGACCCGACTGCACGGTGAATTGCGCCGCCTGACGCGGGCCGACCTTGAAGCCGTACACGCTCAGCGCGTCCTTGAACCCCTGGCTGCGCTGCTGGGTAAGCGGCAGGCTGTCGATGCCGGCGATCTCCGCGATGATCGGGTTGGAGACGCCCTTCTTCTTCAACGTGGAGCCGATGTACTCGCCAGCGCTGACACCCATGCCGTAGTTGTCGCCGCCGATCCAGATCCGCGAGGCCCGCGGGGTGTCGAAGACCCGGTCGAGGTTGACGACCGGGATGCCAGCCTCCGTCGCCTGCAGCGCGACCGCAGTGAGCTGCTTGCCGTCGTACGGCAGCATCACGATCACGTCGACCTTCTTGCCGATCAGGGTCTGGATCGCCGCGATCTGCGCAGCGACGTCGTTGGTCGCCTGCACCGGCTCCAGCTTGACGTCGGAGAACTTCGCCGCCTCCGATGCCGCGTTCTTGGCGATCGCGCCGGTCCAGCCATGGTCGGCCGCCGGCGAGGAGAAGCCGACCGTCACCGTCTTGCCCGGCGCGTCATTGCTGCTGCCACCGGTACTGCTGCCTGCGACCGCCCCCGCCGCAGTGGTCGTCCCCGTCGTCGCGGGCGAGGCCTTGCTCTTGTTGCTGGTGCAGGCGGACAGGGCCGCAGCGGCACCGAGGCCGGTGGCGCCGAGGATGAAGCGCCGGCGGCCGAGGCCGTCACCGAGGTCGGACATCTAGAGCTCCTTCGATCTGGATTTGTGGGCGGGTGCGGTGGTGGGGTCCCGCGCGGGTTCGTGGCGTGGGTTCGCCGGGGTCGTGCGCCATCGCGCTCGCTCGGCAGCTGTGCGCGGCAGGGACGATCGGACGGAGATCGCGGCGCGCGCGGGATCCCCGAGGTTGTTACCCGCGAACCTCCTTGCCACGTCGCTGCAGCAGCACGGCGAGCACGATGATGACGCCGGTCACGATGTTCTGGACCTCGGTCTGCTCGTTGTTCTGGATCAGCAGGTTGCTGATCGTGGTGAACACCAGGACCCCGAGGACCGAGCCGACCAGCGTGCCGGCGCCGCCCACGAGGAGCGTGCCGCCGATGATGACCGCGGCGATGGCGTTGAGCTCGTACCCCGTCCCGTTGGTGCTGGAGCCACTGGTGGTCTGACCGGCGATCATGATGGCCGCAACGCCTGCGCACAGACCCGACAGGACGTAGAGCGAGGTGGTGTGCAGCCGGGTGTTGACGCCGGCGAGCCGCGCTGCCTCGGGGTTGCCGCCCAGCGCGAACGTGCGCCGCCCGTACGTCGTGCGGTTGAGGACGACCCAGCCGATCGACGGCGACGACCACGAACATCCACACCAGCCAGGGAAGTCCGAGGAACTTGTTCGTCGCGAGCCCGTTGATGCGCTTGCGGACTTCAGGATCTGTGTCTGCTTGTTGGAGATCTTCTGCGCCAGTCCGACGGCCGTGGTCAGCATCGCCAGCGTCGCAATGAACGGTACGAGTCTGCCGTACCCGATCAGCAGCCCGTTGATCAGGCCGAAGGTGAGCCCCACCAGCAGCGCCACCATGACGACGCCCGCCGGTGCCCATGTCCTGCGTCGCGACCGTGGTGGCCCATACGGACGCCAGACCCATGACCGAGCCGACGGACAGGTCGATGCCGCCGCCGATGATGACGAAGGTCATGCCGACGGTGATGACGCCGATGACCGAGGCCTGCGTCAGGATCGTCACCATGTTGTCGCGGGTGGGGAACGTGTCGGGCTGGGTGATCCAGCCGATCACGAACAGCACGATGAGGACCACGACAAGGCCGAGGTTGCGGATCTCGCCGACCCTGCGGAAAGCACCCCCGCGGGTGCTCGCCGTCTGCACGGCTGCGCTCTCGACCCTGGCCTGCTCCTCGGCTGGAGGACTCTGCTGCTCCGTCACACCGCACTTCCTTCCATGACGAGGTCGAGCACCCTGGACTCGTCGAGCTCGGACGCGGGCGCTTCGTGCACGATGCGGCCGTCGCGGACGACGAGGACTCGGTCGGCCAGGCCGAGCACCTCGGGTACCTCACTCGACACCAGCAGCACCCCGACACCGGAGTCGGCCAACCTGCGCACCAGGGCGTACAGCTCAGCACGAGCCCCGACGTCGACGCCCCTGGTCGGCTCGTCGAGCAGCAGCAGCCGGCAGCCGTGCAACAGCCAACGACCCAGGACCGCCTTCTGCTGATTGCCACCGCTGAGCGTGATCACCGGGCGACGGGCGTCGTGCGGGCGTACGTCGAGCAGCCGCACCTGCTCCTGCGCGTCGGCGACCTCACGCCTGCGGTCGAGGAACCCGATGCGTGAGTAGCGGGGCAGGGACGCGGCGGTCATGTTCGTCGCGATCGACTCGCGCAGGAACAGGGCCTGGCTCTTGCGCTCCTCGGGGGCGAGACCCATGCCGCTTGCGACCGACCGTGGCAGCGCGCCGCGTCGCATTCGTTTGCCGAGGAAGGTGACCGAGCCGCTGGTCGACCGACGGGCCCCGTACACCGTCTCGAGGATCTCCGACCGGCCGGAGCCGACAAGGCCTGCCAGGCCGACGATCTCGCCGGCGCCGACGCTGAAGGAGACGTCGGTGAACTTGCCCTCGAGGCTGAGGCCTTCGACGCGCAGTAGCTCCTCGCGGGGAGCCTCCGACTCCGCACGAGGCGGGAACGGGAACTCGACGTCGCGGCCGGTCATCAGCGTGACGACGTCGCGGGTGGGCGTGGTCCTGGCAGGCAGACCTGCGGCGACCGTGCGGCCGTCCTTGAGCACGGTGACCCGGTCGCCGATCTCGCGGATCTCGTCCAGGCGGTGCGAGATGTAGACCACGGCGACGCCGGAGGCGGTGAGGCTACGAATCACCCGGAACAGGTTGCTCACCTCGTCGTGGGCCAGCACCGCTGACGGCTCGTCCATGACGATGACCCTCGCCTCGTACGAGAGGGCGCGGGCCATGCTCACGATCTGCTTGCCGGCGGCGGACAGCCGGCCCACCTCGCGGCCGGCGGGAATCTCGGAGTGGCCCAGCCGGGCCAGCAGCGCACGCGTCTGTGTGCGCAGGCGGGCTCTGCGGGTGAACCCGCCGCGGGACAGCTCGTGGCCGAGGAAGATGTTCTCGGCCACCGACAGGCCGTCGACGAGGTCGAGCTCCTGGTAGATCGTCGCCACGCCCCGGCGAAGGGCGGCGACCGGCGATCCCAGCGTGATCTGTTCGCCCTGCCAGCGGATGGTGCCGGCGTCGGGCTGGTGTGCGCCGGCGAGGACCTTGATCAGCGTCGACTTGCCGGCGCCGTTCTGCCCGAGCAGGCAGTGCACCTCGCCTTCGCGCACATCGAGGTCGACCCCGTCCAGGGCCCGCACGCCAGGAAACTCCTTGACGATGCCGGTCATCTCGAGCAGCGGTGCGCTCACGCCGACGCTCCTGCTCCCGCACGGTCGGGTGTGCCCACTCGCAGGGGCGGTTCGCGGCGGGACGGACCGGACAAAGCGGGCTTCCTCCTGTCGTTTCGGACCAGGTGCTTGGCGGCAAAAGTAAGATTGGACACCCAACAAAGTCAAGACCTTGAGCCGGTACCGAGTCCAAGTTGTGACCCGATACGATCAAATCACCTCGCTTTCGGGCGTACTTTGTAGTGCATGGAGCGAAAGGTGTCACTCTCGGCACCCGAACGGCCACGCAGGACCGCGAATGGCCGTGCAGCCGCGTACGCTGCTCCCGAAGGCCCAGTGGCTGCGAGAGAGGCGGGCATGCGCCGGACGACAGCGCGGCCTGAGAACGTCCACCAGGCCCGGATTCTGGCTATCCTGCGCGACGACGGGCCGAAGTCCCGCTCCGAGCTCGGAGACGCCACCTTGCTCTCCCGTAGCAAGGTCGGCGGCGAGGTGGACCGGCTGGTCGCGCTCGGTCTGGGCGAGAACGCAGGACCGGCGGTGTCGCGCGGGGGCCGACGTTCCACGATGGTCCGGCTGGCCTCCGACATGCGCTTTCTCGGCATCGACATCGGAGCCACCTCGGTCGACGTGGCCCTGACCGACGGCGAGCTGCACGTGGTGTCGCGAGCCAGCCAGCCTTGTGACGTTCGCTCGGGCCCAACGGCTGTGCTCGAGGTGGTCGTCTCGCTGGCGGCCAAGCTGCGCGCCGACGCCGGAGTGCCGGAGGTCTTCGCAGCCGGCGTGGGGGTGCCGGGCCCGGTCAGCTTCAGGGACGGCGCTCCGGTCGTGCCGCCGCTCATGCCCGGCTGGAACCACGTGCCTGTTCGCGACTTGCTGAGCCAGGAGCTCGGCTGCCCCGTCACCGTCGACAACGACGTCAACATCATGGCCATGGGCGAACGGCACTCAGGCGTCGCGCGCGGCGCCGAGGACTTCTTGTTCATCAAGATCGGTACGGGGATCGGCTGCGGCGTGTTCCTCGGTGGCCGGGTCCATCGGGGCATCAGCGGCAGCGCCGGTGACATCGGGCACATCCAGGTCGACGAGTCCGGACCGGCCTGTGCGTGCGGCAGCACCGGATGCCTCGAGGCGTTCTTCGGCGGAGCAGCACTCGCTCGCGACGCCACGGCGGCCGCGAAGGCGCGACGGTCGGTGTTCCTGTCCGACCGACTCGCTGAGGCGGGGCAGCTCACCTCCGTGGACGTCGGAAATGCCGCGGCGGCAGGCGATCCGCTGGCTGTGGAGATGGTGCGGGAGGGCGGTCGCCGGGTCGGCCAGGTCATGGCGGGGCTGGTCAGCTTCGTCAACCCCGGCCTCGTCGTCATCGGCGGTGGGGTCGCCGGCCTCGGGCACACCCTGCTGGCCGAGGTCCGCAGCGTCGTCTACCGGCGTTCGTTGCCTCTCGCGACCGAGAACCTGCCGATCGTGCTATCCGAGCTTGGCGAGCTCGCCGGAGTGGTCGGCGGTGCCCGCCTCGCCTCCGACATCATCTTCACCCTTCCAACCTGACCGGGTTACTCAACGCCCGCCCAGCAACGTCGGCGGGACCTCGCCACCGCCGCCCTTGCGGAATGCCATCCCACCGAGGATCTCCAGGACGACCCGGTTGGCCAGCATCGCGGTCAGCTCCGCGTGGTCGTAGGGCGGTGACACCTCGACGATGTCGGCGCCGGCCAGTGGCAGCTCGATGGCGCATCGGCGCACTGCATCGAGCAGCTGGCGACCGGTCAGACCGCCGGGCTCCGGCGTCCCCGTACCCGGTGCCATGCCCGGATCCACCACATCGACGTCGACGGACAGGAACACCGCCTCACAGCCGTCGGTCGCGATCTCGAAAGCCTCGTCCAGGCAAGCATCCAGACCGCGCCGGACCACCTCGGTCATCTCGTACGAGCGCAGCTGCTGGCCGGCCATCCAGTCCAGCGTCTCGGGCTCGGGCCAGTAGCCGCGCAAGCCGATCTGCAGGAACCGGTCACCGCGGCAAGCGCCGGACTCGAGCAGCCGTCGCATCGGCTGGCCGTGCCCGAGCAGGGTGCCGAAGGTGGTGTCCCCGGTGTCGGCGTGGGCGTCGAAGTGGACGACCGCGACGTTGCCGAAACCGTGGTGGTGGGCCACCCCGGTGACATCGGGCAACGCGATCGAGTGGTCGCCGCCGAGCACCATCGGGAACGCGCCGGCTGCGGCAATGGCGGTGACCGCGGCCTCGAGATTGCCCAGCGCCAGCTCGATGTAGCCCGGCGGCATCTCCACGTCCCCGGCATCGAGCACCGTGAGGTCGCGCAACCCGTCGACGCGCAGGGCGAGGGAGGGACGCGCCCCGTCGTGGGGCAGGTAGTCGGTGCCCCGAATGGCCTGCGGGCCGAACCTGGCGCCGGCCCGGTGGGAGGTGCCGCCGTCGAACGGGGCACCCACGATGACGACGTCGGCGTCCTCGTACGACGAGGGGTCGGAAAGGTCGCACCTGGGCACGCCCAGGAACGTGATGTCCGGGCCGAACTGCGCCCCGTACCGCGTCATGGGTGCCTTCTGCTCATGCGCAAACTCTGTCACGGCCCAAGAACCAAGAACGGCGGGACCGGCAGCGGGTGCGTACACCCGCTGCCGGTCCCGCCGTTTCGCAGGCTGCTACTTGTCGATCAGGACCTCGGCCAGCTCCGGTGCTGGGTGCATGACCTCACCCCTGAAGAACGGCTTGAAGATCGGAATCGAGACCAGCATCAGCACGACTCCCAGGAGAGCCGACAGGATGCCGATGATGAACACGCCGCCGATGTGCCAGTGCGGTGAGAACTGCATCGTCCAGCTGGTGTAGCTCTGGTTCGGGTCCGCCCAGTCCAGCCAGATGTCGTAGAACAGGAAGCCGTAGAGGATCAGGCCGCCGAGGAACGGCAAGACGCCCTGCATCCACAGGTTGCGTTGGCTGTCCCGCAGGTCGTGCCGGTAGTACCAGACGCAGGCGAACGCCGGTGAGCCCGTAGTAGAAGGCGATCATCCAGCCCAAAGCCGTGACCGAGTCCGGGATGATGTTGCCGGCCGACACGAAGTTGAAGACCACGTAGAGCAGGATCGAGACGCCACCCATGGTCAGCGTGGAGACGCTCGGCGTCAGGTAGCGCGGGTGGATCTTGGCGAAGGCCTTCGGGATGGACCGGTAGGCCGCCATCGCCAGCGAGGTTCGAGCCGTGGGCAGGATGGTGGTCTGCGTGGAGGCGGCAGCAGACGTGAGCACCATGAAGACCAGCAGCTTGGCCATCACGTGGCCGAACCCGTGCGCACCGAAAGCAACGTCGCCGAGATTGCTGATCACGTCGCTCGAGTTGGCCTCGTTGGTGAGCCCGTTACCAGTGGACCCCACCCCGGCAAGGCCGACGACGGCGACGGCGACCAGCGTATAGATGGCTACCAGCAGCACGGTGGAGATGACGGCAGCTCGGCCGGGCGTCCTCTCCTTGTCAGCGGTCTCCTCGTTGACCGAGACCGCGCTGTCCCAGCCCCAGTAGATGAACAGCATCAGCAGGATGGCCTGGACGAAGTGGCTGAACGACATCTGCGTCGGGTCGAACCAGGAGGAGCTGACGTGGGACGAGCCGGCCGGCGGGTTGCTGCCGTAGGTCTTCACCAGGGCGGTGATCGAGAAGACGGCGAGCATGACAACCTCGATCGTCAGCAAGACCTTCTGGATGTTGGCCGAGATCTCGATCCCGATGTAGCAGATCCAGGTCATCACGACGATCCAGGCGATGCCGACCAGCAGTACCCACCCGCTGGTCGCGTCCTTGCCGATGCCGTTGGCGCCGAAGAGCAGGAAGAGGTACTGACCGGCAACCTGAGCCAGGCTGGCCATGACCAGGACGTCGGCGGCGATGATGCCCCAGCCGCCCAGCCAGCCGGTCTTGGGGCCGAAGGCTTTGGTGCCCCAGGTGAAGGTGGTGCCGCAGTCGGGCTCGCGCTTGTTCAGCTCCTTGTAGCCGAAGGACACCAGCAGGATCGGGATGAAGGCCAGAATGACGACGATCACGGTCTGGGTGCCGGCGAGTACGGCAACGAAGCCGAGTGTCGCCGCCAGGCTGTAGGCCGGGGCGGTGGACGCGACGCCGATGACGACGCTCGACACCAGGCCCAGGGCACCCCCCTTCAGACCCTTGTCAAGAATTTGCCCGTTCTCGAATTCCGCGGGCTTGGCTTCGATAACCATGGCTACCTCTGAGACGGAGGAGGGGCGGGGGACAGACGATCACGAACGCGGACCGACCCCGATGGCGACCCGTACTGCTGCAGAGCAACGACGAAAGTGCAGGTGAGTACGACGAGCCTCATCCCCCGATGTAGCTCATGACGTGCTTGATGCGGGTGTAGTCCTCGAAGCCGTACAGGGACAGGTCCTTGCCGTAGCCGGAGTGCTTGAAGCCGCCGTGCGGCATCTCGGCGACGATCGGGATGTGCGTGTTGATCCAGACACAGCCGAAGTCGAGCCGCTTGGCCATGCGCATCGCCCGGCCGTGGTTCTGCGTCCAGACACTCGAGGCGAGACCGTACTCGACACCGTTGGCCCAGGCCAGCGCCTGGTCCTCGTCGGTGAAACGCTGCACCGTGATGACCGGACCGAAGACCTCGTTCTGGATGATCTCGTCGGTCTGCTGGAGGTTGGCCACGACCGTCGGCGAGTAGAAATATCCTTGGTCCCCAACGGTTGTGCCGCCGGCGACGACCTCGGCGTGGCTGGGCAGCCGCTCGACGAAACCCGAGACCCGCGACAGCTGGCCGGCGTTGTTCAGCGGCCCGAAATCGGCGTCGGGCATGTCCGGCCCGCCGGTGCTGGTGCCCCTGGCCTGCTCGGCGAGCGCCGCGACGAAGTCGTCGTAGACCCGCGGCCCGGCGAGCACCCGGGTGGCTGCCGTGCAGTCCTGGCCGGCGTTGAAGTAGCCCGCCATCGCGATTCCCTCTGCTGCTGCGGCGATGTCGGCGTCGTCGAAGACGATCACCGGCGCCTTGCCGCCGAGCTCGAGGTGCACCCGCTTCAGGTCCTGGGCCGCCGCGATCGCGACTTCCCTGCCGGCGCGGACGCTGCCGGTGATGGACACCATCTGCGGGATCTTGTGCGAGACCAGCGCTCGACCGGTGTCGCGGTCGCCGCAGATGACGTTGAACACGCCGGGCGGCAGGAACTCGGCCATGATCTCGGCCATCAGCAGCGTCGACGCCGGAGTGGTGTCCGACGGCTTGAGCACGACGGTGTTGCCGGCGGCGAGGGCAGGTGCCCACTTCCAGACCGCCATCATCATCGGGTAGTTCCACGGGGTGACCTGTGCGCAGACGCCGATCGGCTCGCGCCGGACGTAGGACGTGTGGTCGGTCATGTACTCGCCGGCGCTACGGCCGTCGAGCATGCGCGCGGCCCCGGCAAAGAACCGGATCTGGTCGACCGACGGCGGGATCTCCTCCGACGCCATCAGAGCGACCGGCTTGCCGGTGTTCTCGCACTCGGCCCGGACCAGGTCGTCGGCCCTGGCCTCGAAGGCGTCGGCGATCTTCAGCAGCGCCAGGCTGCGCTCGGCAGGCGTGGTCTGGGACCAGCCCTCGAAGGCGGCAGCGGCTGCCTTGCAGGCGCGGTCGACATCGGCCTCGCCGGCGACCGGCGCGGTGGCGAAAACCTGACCAGTGCTGGGATCGATCAGCTCGAGCTCGCGACCGTCGGCAGCGGCGGCGTACTCGCCGGCCACAAAGTTCGCCAGCTTACGGGGGTCGGTCATGGTCCTCCTTAACGCGACACAACATGGCGCCTCGAGGCGCTCCTGCCACCGACCGGACGGGGCGCGACGCGGCAATCCGCGGCCGCACCGGCGGTCGATGGCTCGAACGATGGCAGATCCCTGTGTCCTGAGCAAGCAGTGACCATGGATTCCGTTGTAACGGTTGAGTTTCCGTGCGGATTCGCTTGCAAAGGTGCATCGGAGTGGTCAGGATCGGTGGTCATGGCAACACCACCAGCAACCGACGCCCCGGTGACCCGGCTGAGCGGCCGTACGTCGCCCGGCGTCGCGGCATCAGCGGGCCCATCCGGCATCGTGCTCGACGACGTCTCCAAGGCGATCATCGAGCAGCTTCAGCAGGACGGGCGCCGCCCGTACGCAACGATCGCCAAGGCGGTAGGGCTGTCCGAGGCCGCCGTACGCCAACGGGTCCAGCGGCTGCTCGACGCCAAGGTGATGGACATCGTCGCCGTGACCGACCCCACCACGCTGGGATTCCTGCGGTGGGCGATGATCGGCATCAGGGCCGACGGCGACCTGCACCTGGTGGCCGACCAGCTGGCGTCGTTGCCCGAGGTCGACTACGTCGTCATCACTGCCGGGTCGTTCGACCTGCTCGCCGAGGTCGTGTGCGAGGACGACGAGCACCTGCTCCGGCTGCTCAACGATCACATCCGCTCCATCCCTCAGATCCAGCACAGCGAGACGTTCGTCTATCTGCGACTGGCCAAGCAGACCTACACCTGGGGCACCCGATGACCACGACGCCGCAGACCCCTCCCCCGAGCGGGGAAAACTCCCCTCAGCACGATGAGGCTCGCCACCGTCACCTGCAGGAGGCGGCGCGCCGTCACCTGTGGATGCACTTCACCCGGATGTCGTCCTACGAGGACCACGAGATCCCGATCATCACCCGCGGTGAAGGCCCGTACATCTGGGACTCCCGCGGCCGGCGCTATCTCGACGGTCTGTCCGGGCTGTTCGTGGTTCAGGCCGGTCACGGCCGGGCTGAGCTCGCCGATGCCGCCGGTAAGCAGGCCAACGAGCTCGCCTACTTCCCGCTCTGGAGCTACGGTCACCCGTCGGCGATCGAGCTGGCCGAGCGGCTGGCCTCGTACGCTCCGGGCGACCTCAACCGGGTGTTCTTCACCACCGGCGGCGGTGAGGCGGTCGAGAGCGCCTGGAAGCTGGCCCGCCAGTACTTCAAGGCGACCGGCGAGCCCGGTCGGTTCAAGGTGATCTCACGCGACATCGCCTACCACGGCGCCACGATGGGTGCGCTGTCGATCACCGGCCTGGCGGCGATCAAGAACGTCTTCGAGCCGCTCGTACCCGGTTCCGTTCGCGTGCCCAACACCAACTTCTACCGGGCACCCGAGCACGCCGACAGACTACCAGGACTTCAGCATCTGGGCCTCCGACGAGATCGAACGGGCCATCCTGCGCGAGGGCCCGGAGTCCGTGGCGGCCGTGTTCCTCGAGCCGGTGCAGAACTCGGGCGGCTGCTTCCCGCCGCCGCCCGGCTACTTCGCCAGGGTCCGCGAGATCTGCGACAAGTACGGCGTGCTGATGGTCTCCGACGAGGTGATCTGCGCCTTCGGCCGCCTCGGTGAGTGGTTCGGTGCGATCAAGTACGGCTACCAGCCCGACATCATCACGATGGCCAAGGGCATGAGCTCCGGCTACTCCCCGATCGGCGCGATGATCGCGTCGGACCGGTTGATGGAGCCGTTCCTCAACGGCGAGCAGACGTTCCTGCACGGTCTGACCTTCGCGGGTCACCCGGTGTCCGCAGCGGTGGCGCTGGCCAACCTCGACATCTTCGAGCGCGAGAACCTGCTCGGCCACGTCCGCGACAACGAGGGCGCGTTCCGGGCAACCTTGGAAAAGCTCACCGACCTGCCGATCGTCGGCGAGGTCCGCGGAGACGGCTACTTCTACGGCATCGAGCTGGTCAAGGACAAGATCACCAAGGAGACGTTCGACGACGACGAGAGCGAGCGGTTGCTGCGCGGTTTCCTGTCCGGCGCGCTGTTCGACGCCGGGCTGGTCTGCCGCGCCGACGACCGGGGCGACCCCGTCGTCCAGCTCGCCCCGCCGCTGATCTGTGACCAGCAGCAGTTCGACGAGATCGAGCAGATCCTGCGCTCGGTCCTCACCGAGGCTTGGTCGCACCTCTAGGCGACGCGCCCCCTCACACGTACGGCGGCTCCGCCGGCCCCCCGTCTAGCGGAGCCGCCGTACCTTGCTCACTGGTGAACTCGTACCCCGGCTGTCCCATGTGCCGGGTAGTGTCACCGTCATGTCCGGCCCGCCGACCCCCTCCTCGACCGCACTGGTCGCCCTCATCGCCGACGCGGACCGAGTGGTCAACCGCTGGCGCGTCGACCTCGACCCGTCCGCCAAACGCGGTATGCCAGCCCACATCACGGTGCTCTATCCGTGGATACCGCTCGAGGACCTGACGGACGGCGACGAGAAGACCTTGGCCGATCTCGTCGCAGCCGTGCCCGCGTTCAACGTGTCCCTCACCGACATCCAGCGCTTCCCGCGCACGTTGTGGCTCGCGCCCTACCCGGCCGACCCGTTCGTACGGCTGACCATGGACGTGCACCGGCAGTGGCCGGAGTACGAGCCCTACGCCGGCCGGTTCCCGATGATCGTGCCCCACCTGTCCATCGGGGACGCCGTGGACCCCGACGCCCTCGGGCACGTGGTCGCCGACGTGGCACCCCAGCTGCCGATCGACAGCCGGGTCACCCACCTCGCGCTGATGGCCCACGACGCCGACGGTCAGTGGCAGCAGCGCACGCTCTACCCGTTGGGCTGACGCGCGGGCGACTTCTCGCCGTGCCCGCTGCGGGCGAGGAACACCGTCAGCCGCGACGGCAGGATCCTGGTTCCGGCGACGATCAGCTGCCAGCGTCGGCCGGGGATGCACACCGTACGGCCGCGGTCGAGCGCCTGCAGCGACTCCTCGACCACCCGCTCCGGGCGCAGCCACAGGAGACCGGGGATCCGGCGTTCGGCGTCACTGCCGGAGCGCTGATGGAACTCCGAGTGCGTCAGCCCCGGACACAGCGCCTGGACCCGTACGCCGTACGGCGCGACGTCCAGCGCTGCCGACCTGCTCAGCGCCAGGACGTAGGCCTTGCTCGCCGCGTAGCTGCCGCGCGGTGACCACGCGGCCACCGACGACACGTTGATCACGTCACCGCGACGGCGCTCGACCATGCCCGGCAGCACCGCCCTGGTGAGGGTGAGTACGGCGTGGGCGTTGACCTCGAACATCGCCTCCTCGGTGGCCGCGTCGCCGCCGAGGAACGGGGCGCCGGCACCGTGGCCGGCGTTGTTGACCAGCAGGTCGACCGGCCGGTCGCGGTCACTGACCCTGGCCGCCACCCGGTCCCGGCCCTCTGCTGTGGCGAGGTCGGCGGCAATGACCTCGATCGCGACCTGCCACGGGCCGAGCTCATCGGCGATCGCCTGCAGCCGCTCGCCGTCACGGGCGACGAGAACGAGGTCCCACCCGTCCCTGGCGAGGCGGTCGACGAACGCTTTCCCGATGCCGCTGGTGGCACCGGTGACGACGGCAGTTGCCATGGGTCAGCCGCTCACTGAGCGGACGCCGCGAGCTGGCCGCAGGCGCCGTCGATCTCGCGCCCGCGGGTGTCCCGAACCGTCGTCGCCACGCCATGGGACTGCAGACGTCGTACGAACTCGCGCTCGGCTTCCGGGGTCGAGGCCGTCCACTTGCTGCCCGGGGTCGGGTTGAGCGGGATCAGGTTGACGTGGACCAGCTTGTTGGCGAGCAGCCGGCCGAGCAGGTCGGCCCGCCAGGCCTGGTCGTTGATGTCGCGGATCAGCGCGTACTCGATGCTGACTCGGCGGTGGGTGACCCGCGCGTAGTTCCATGCGGCGTCGAGCACCTCCTTGACCGGCCAGCGGGTGTTGACCGGCACCAGGGTGTCGCGCAGCTCGTCATCGGGGGCGTGCAGCGACAGTGCGAGCGTGACCTGAAGGCCCTCGTCGGCCAGCCGCTTCATCGCGGGCACCAGACCGACCGTCGACACGGTGATCGACCGCTGTGACAGGCCGAGCCCCTCCGGCGACGGTGCGACGAGCGTCCGTACCGCTCGGAGCAGTCTGTTGTAGTTGGCCAACGGTTCGCCCATGCCCATGAACACCACGTTGGACAGCCGGCCCGGTCCGCCGGGCACGGCACCGGACGCCATCGCCGCCGCCGCGTCGACCACCTGCTCGACGATCTCGGCTGCGGACATGTTGCGGGTCAGTCCGGCCTGGCCGGTGGCGCAGAACGGGCACGCCATGCCGCAGCCGGACTGGCTGGACACGCACACGGTCGCCCGGTCGGGGTAGCGCATGAGCACCGACTCGAGGAACGCCCCGTCGAAGCCGCGCCAGAGCGTCTTGATCGTCGTTCCGTCGTCGCAGCTCAGCACCTTGGTCGGGGTCAGCAGCTTGGGTAGCAGTGCTGCGGCCAGCGACTCACGGGCGGCGGCTGGAATGTCGGTCATCGTGGCCGGGTCGGAGCTCAGCCGGCCGAAGTAGTGGCGCGAGAGCTGGTCGGCCCGAAACGGCTTCTCACCGAGCTCGGCCACCGCCTCACGACGCTCGGCCAGCGTCAGGTCAGCGAGGTGACGGGGCGGCTTGGCACCCCGCGGGGCAACAAAAACGAGCTCGGGGGTGGAGGTCATGGCTGGTCCATCCTCCCATGCCCGCCCGCGGGCGCTCGGATCAGTGACCGGCGACCGGGGGGACGAACTGGGTGAGCAGGTACCACGCAACGGGCGCCGCCGGCAGCAGCGAGTCCAGCCGGTCCATCACGCCGCCGTGCCCTGGCAGCAGCGTGCCCATGTCCTTGATGCCCAGGTCGCGCTTGACCATCGACTCCCCCAGGTCGCCGACGGTCGCTGTGCACGCGATGGCGAGCCCGAACAGGACGCCCTGCCACCAGGAGGCGTGCAGCAGCCAGGTCACGAAGACGAGACCGCCCACCACGCACGCGGTCATCGACCCGGCGAAGCCCTCCCACGACTTCTTCGGGCTGATCGACGGTGCCATCGGGGTCTTGCCCTTCAGCACGCCGGCCGCGTAGCCGCCGATGTCGCTGCAGGCGACGGTCGCGGCGAACGCCAGCACCCGGCGCGCGCCGTCGGGCGGGACCGCGAGGAGTACGGCGAACGAAGCCAGGAAGGGCACGTAGACCAGGGCGAACGTCGTCGCCGCCACGTCGCGGAGGTAGCCGCTGGCGCCCTCGACGAGGCGCCACACGTTCGAGGCCAGCACGGTCAGCAGGAACGCGACGACCATCTCGTCCGCGCCGCGGGACCAGGCCAGCCACAGCATGATCAGGGAGCCGAGCAGCATCGGCGGCAGCGGCAACCGCCGGTGCGCCGTGGACAGCGCCTGCGCCAGCTCGTAGAGCCCGAGACAGACAGCGACACCGACCACGCCGACGAAGATCACCCGTACGGTGTACAGCGGGACCAGGACGACCGCGGCCAACCCCAGACCCACGCCGATCGCGGCGGGCAGGTCCCGACCGGCCCGGCCGGGTGTGTGCACCCCCGGCGCGCCTTCCTGCGGCGCGGGCGCCTGGTCGAGCGCCGCCATCACATGGTCAACTGCCTCGCCGGGGGTATCCACTAGACCTCGAGCAGCTCGGCTTCCTTGGTCTTGAGCAGCTCGTCGACCGTCCCGACGTAGCGCGCCGTGGTCTCCTCGAGCTCCTTCTCCGCGCGGCGGACCTCGTCCTCTCCGGCGTCGCCGTCCTTCTGCAGCTTGTCCAGCTGGTCCTTGGCGTGGCGACGGATGTTGCGGATCGAGATCCGGGAGTCCTCAGCCTTGGACCGGGCCACCTTGATCAGGTCGCGGCGTCGCTCCTCGCTCAGCTGGGGGAAGATCACCCGGATGATGTTGCCGTCGTTGGTGGGGTTGACCCCGAGGTCGCTGTCGCGGATCGCCCGCTCGATCGCCGCCAGGGCGCCTTTGTCGTACGGCGTGATGATCGCCATGCGGGGCTCTGGTACGTGGAAGGACGCGAGCTGGTTGACCGGGGTCGGCGCTCCGTAGTAGTCAGCGATGATCTTGCTGAACATCGCCGGGTTGGCCCTGCCGGTGCGGATGCCGCCCATGTCGTCGCGGGCAACCTGCACCGCCTTGTCCATCTTCTCCTCGCACTCGAAGAGAGTTTCGTCGATCACGCCCGCGCTCCTGTCAGTGTGGTCACCGTCGGGTCACTTGTCGCAGCCCGGTCAGCGCGGCTCGTGGGTGACGAGCGTGCCGATCTTCTCACCACGGACGGCCCTGGCAATGTTGCCGTCCTCGAGCAGGCTGAAAACCACGATCGGCAGGTCGTTGTCCATGCAGAGGCTGAACGCGGTGGCGTCGGCCACCTTGAGCCCGCGAGCGAGCGCCTCCGCGTACGTGACCTGGTCGAACCGTACGGCATCGGGGTTGAGCCTGGGGTCGTCGTCGTAGACGCCGTCGACCTTCTTGGCCATCAGCACGGACTGGGCGCCGATCTCCAGTGCCCGCTGGGCAGCGCAGGTGTCCGTGGAGAAGAACGGCGCGCCCAGGCCGGCGCCGAAGATGACGACCCGACCCTTCTCGAGGTGGCGGATCGCCCGCCGCGGCACGTAGGGCTCGGCGACCTGGCCCATCGCGATCGCGGTCTGGACCCGGGTGTCGATGCCCTGCTTCTCCAGGAAGTCCTGCAGCGCCAGGCAGTTGATGACCGTCGAGAGCATGCCCATGTAGTCGGCGCGGGGGCGGTCCATGCCGCCCTCGGCCAGGGCCGAGCCGCGGAACATGTTGCCGCCACCGACGACGACCGCGACCTGGACCCCGCTGCGCACGACCTCGGCGATCTGACGAGCAATGTCGCGTACGGTCGCCGGGTCGATGCCCAGCGGCGCCCCGCCCGCGAAGGCCTCGCCGGACAGCTTGAGCAGCACGCGGCCCCAGTAAGCACCCGCGGGAGCGTTCGGAGCGTCCGCGGACACGAAAGAGGCCGCCTGCGCGTCGTCACTGGTCACGGCTGGCGGCCTCCTTCGGTGGTGCACGTTCAGGGCGGGGTGGTTCGACTGCTAGCAGCAGTCTGCACCATACCGATTCAGGCCTGCCCGACCTCGAACCGGGCGAACCGCTTGACGGTGACGCCGGCAGCCTCGAGGACCTTGCCGACCGACTTGCCCTTCTCCTGAACCGAGTCCTGGTCCAGCAGTGCAACGGTCTTGTAGAAACCGGTGACCCGACCCTCGATGATCTTGGGCAGGGCCCCCTCGGGCTTGCCCTCCTCACGGGCGGTGGCTTCGACGACGCGGCGCTCGTTCTCGACATCGGCCACCGGCACCTCGTCCCGGCTCACGTACAGCGGGGTCATCGCCGCCACCTGCATGGCGGTTGCGCGGGCCACGGCGAGGTCGTCGCCCTCGAACTCGACCAGGACGCCAACGGCGGGCGGCAGGTCGCTGCTGCGGCGGTGCATGTAGGCAGCAACCTGGCCGTCGAAGACGACGACCCGGCCGAGCTGCAGCTTCTCGCCGATGACGGCAGCGACGGAGTCGATGTTGTCGCTGACCGTGCGGCCGTCGGCGAGCGTCTGCGTGAGCAGCTCGGCTGCGTCAGCGGGCTTGCTGCCGGCGGCGTGGGCGACGATGTCGGCGGCGAGCTGCTGGAACTGCTCGTTCTTCGCGACGAAGTCGGTCTCGCAGTTGAGCTCGATCATCGCGCCCTCGGCAGCGGCGATCAGGCCGTTGCTTGCGGTGCGCTCGGAGCCCCGCTTGGCGACCTTGCCGGCGCCCTTGATCCGCAGGATCTCGCCAGCCTTGTCGAAGTCGCCGTCGGCCTCCACCAGTGCCTTCTTCGCATCCATCATGCCGGCGCCGGTGGCGTCGCGGAGCTTCTTCACGTCCGCGGCGGTGATGTCAGCCATCGTGTTGCCTTTCCTTGATTTCGTGGGTGCTGACCGATCGGGTACGAGCCCGTACCGGTCCGAGCGGAACGCCGAGGCGGGGCAGGGGTGTTCCCGGCCCCGCTTCGGCGAGGTCCCGTACCCGAGGGTGCGGGGTGAGGGTGCAGATCAGGCCTGGGCCGGCGTGGCTTCCTCGGCGGGGGTTGCCTCGGGGGTGGCTTCAGCCTCGACCGGTGCAGCCTCGACCGGTGCGGTCTCGGCAGTCGCTGCGGTCTCCGCCGGGGCGGCCTCAGCCGGGGCGGCCTCGGCAGCTGCAACCGGGGCCTCCGTCGAAGCGCCACCCAGGAGCTCGCGCTCCCAGTCGGCCAGCGGCTCGTCCGTGGCCAGCTCGCCGGTGGCGGGCTTGTCGTCGGTACGGCTGGCACCGGCGCGGGCCATCAGACCCTCGGCGACGGCGTCGGCGACGACCCGGGTGAGCAGGTCGACGGAACGGATCGCGTCGTCGTTGCCCGGGATCGGGTAGTCGACCTCGTCGGGGTCGCAGTTGGTGTCGAGGATCGCGACGACCGGGATGCCGAGCTTGCGCGCCTCGCCGACGGCGATGTGCTCCTTCTTGGTGTCGACGATCCACACTGCGCTGGGCACGCGGGTCATCTCACGAAGGCCACCGAGGGTGCGGGCCAGCTTGATCCGCTCACGCGAGAGCATGAGGGCTTCCTTCTTGGACAGCACCGTCTGGCCGCCGGTCTGCTCGATCGCCTCGAGCTCCTTGAGGCGCTGCAGCCGCTTGTAGACGGTCTGGAAGTTGGTCAGCATGCCGCCGAGCCAGCGCTGGTTGACGTAGGGCATGCCCACGCGGGTGGACTGGCCGGCGATCGCTTCCTGCGCCTGCTTCTTGGTGCCGATGAACAGCACGGTGCCGCCGTGGGCAACCGTCTGCTTGATGAACTCGTAGGCGCGGTCGATGTAGGACAGCGACTGCTGGAGGTCAATGATGTAGATGCCGTTGCGCTCGGTGAAGATGAAGCGCTTCATCTTGGGGTTCCACCGGCGAGTCTGATGTCCGAAGTGGACACCCGACTCCAACAGCTCCTTCATGGTCACGACGGCCATCGTCGAACCTGTGCCTTTCTGCCACCGCGCACGGCGATGACGAACTCGGTTGCTGTGGCCCACGAGATGCAGGTCACCCTGACGTCCGCTGCGGCTGCCCTCCCGCGAAGGGTGGGACCGAGTGCCTGGCCCGCAGAGGCCGGCGCGAGCCGGCGTTCGGGTTGAGTGCGGACGTGCGAAGTCGACGCAAGATCTGCCTGCGTCGCCGAACGAGTGTGGCACAGCCCGTAGCCGCAGGTCGACCGGGAACCCAAACCCGGACACACTGCCAGCGGATCAGTTGTCCACAGCGGCCGAATCCTTCCACAGCGCCACAATTCCGGCAGCGGGCTCGGGCTCGGCGCTGCAGGGTCGGGACATGGCCCTTCCTCACGTCACCGCCGCCGGTTCCCTCGCCCTCGGACTCGCCCTGGGCCTCCTGCCGATGTCTCCCGCTGCTGCGGCTGCCGACGCGACGCCATCCCCGGACTGGCGTTGGCCGCTGGCAGGCACGCCGGTGGTGGCTCGCCCGTTCCAGCCGCCGCCGCACCCGTGGTCCGCGGGGCACCGGGGCGTCGACCTGGCAGCGGTGCCCGGCGCGACGGTGCTGGCTGCTGGTGGTGGGGTGGTCAGCTTTGCCGGCTACGTGGCCGGCGTTGGGGTGGTGGCCATCCGGCACCCCGATGGGCTGCGCACGACCTACGAGCCGGTGTCGCCCGGCGTACGGGCAGGTGCCGTCGTCTCAGCCGGCGACCCGATCGGGCGGTTGCTGCCGGGGCACGGCCAGTGCGGGCCGGCCCGGTGGTGCCTGCACTGGGGTTTGCTACGCGGTGCGGTCTACCTCGACCCGCTGAGCCTGATCCACCGTGGTCCGGTGCGCCTGCTGCCGCTGGACGGTGAGTCGGTGCTCGCCCCCACTGCCGCGGCGGCGGGCATGCCGAGCCCGGTGGTCCGCCGGCACCCTGATCGGCGGGCGGCGCAACCCGCGCGAGGCCACCGACTGCTGCGGGACACGGTCGTCGTCGGTGGCACGGCTGCGACACTCGGCACGGCGTTGGGCTGGTGGCCACGACGGCGCGGTCGGCGTTGGCAACCGCAGCGGTGGCGACTGCGCTGGGCTGCTGGATAACCGGAAACGTCAGTCGCGCTGGTCCGCGAGCTTCGCCCGCAGCTGAAGGACCGCCTTGGTGTGCATCTGGCAGATCCGGCTCTCGGTCACGCCCAGGACCTGACCGATCTCGGCCAGGGTCAGCCCCTCGTAGTAGTAGAGGGTGACGACGATCTTCTCCCGCTCGGGCAGGGTGTTGATCGACCTGGCGAGGAGATACTTGGTCTCCTCGGTCTCAAATGCGGAGACCGGGTCCTCGGCCTTGGTGTCCTCGAGGGTGTCGACCAGGCTCAGCTTGTCACCGCGCTCGCCGCCGACGTTGAGCAGCTCGTCGAGAGCCACCACGTTGACGAAGGAGACCTGGCTGAAGATCTGGTGCAGGTCCTCGAGGTTGATGCTGAGCTCGGCGGCCACCTCGGCCTCGGTCGGCGTGCGGTGCAGCCGCGCCTCGAGGGCGGCGTAGGCCTTCTCGACCTCGCGAGCCTTGTAGCGCACGGAGCGCGGGATCCAGTCGATGGCTCGAAGCTCATCGATGATCGCGCCTTTGATCCGGCTGATCGCGTAGGTCTCGAACTTGATCGCCCTGCTGATGTCGAACTTCTCAATCGCGTCGATCAGCCCGAAGATTCCGTACGAGACCAGGTCGGCCTGCTCGATGTTCGGCGGCAGGCCGACACCGACCCGGCCGGCGACGTACTTCACCAGCGGCGAATAGTGCAGGATCAGCCGCTCGCGCAGCCGCTGGTCGGCACTGGCCTTGAACTCGGCCCACAGCTCGGCGATCGCCGCGTCGATCTCGGACTTCTCTTCGTCCGTCATCTGCGAGCGGGCTCGCGACGTGACCGGCACCTGCCCCAACAGCCTGGGCACATCCGCCGCCGGTCGCTCCCCTGCGTCGGGAGCGAGGACGCCGGAGCCGTCAGGCTCGCGGGTGGGCTCGGTCATATGTCGCCTTCAGTCGATCGACGGTCACATGGGTATAGAGCTGCGTTGTTGCGAGCGTAGCGTGCCCCAACAGCTCCTGAACGGTTCTCAGATCAGCCCCTCCCTCGAGCAGATGCGTTGCCGCCGTGTGGCGAAGCGCATGCGGACCAAGGTCGGGAGCTCCCTCTACCTTAGCCAACCGAGCATGAACCGTCCGACGAACTGCACGTTGATCTATCCGCGCGCCGCGGGCACCAAGAAACACCGCCGCGCCGCTGGTCGCTCCCGCCAGCTGGGGACGGCCCACGTCGAGCCACCCGGACAGCGCACGGTCGGCCGGGATGCCGAACGGGACCGACCTTTCCTTGGCACCCTTGCCGAGCACCCGGATCAATCGGCGGGGTCGGTCGACGTCGCCCACGTCGAGCCCGCACAGCTCACCGACGCGCACGCCGGTCGCGTAGAGCAGCTCCATCATCGCGGCGTCCCGCAGCGCCAGCGGACCGTCGTCGCCCTGCGGCTGGAGCAGCCCGGCAACCTCGTGCTGGCGTAGCACCTGCGGCAACGTGCGGTGCCCCTTGGCGGTGCCGAGCAGCAGACCGGCATCGACGCTGGTGTAGCCGCGGCGCAGCGCGAAGGCGGTGAAGACCCGGACGGCCGCTGCGCGCCGCGCCAACGTGGTCCTGGCCTGTCCGCTCGTCCTGAGCCTGGCGAGCCAGCTGCGCAGGATCCTGACATCGAGCTCGTCGACGTCGGTCACGCCCATCCGGCCTGCATGGTCGAGCAGTCCGGACACGTCGCCGACGTAGGCCCGCACGGTGTGCACCGAGAGTCCCCGCTCGGTGCGCAGGTTGACCTCGAACTCCTCGAGCACCACCGCGCAACGCGGGGGGATGCTCAGCTCAGCCATACCGGAACGGTGCTTCCTGTCCCCCGCGCGGTCAAGCACCGACGCCGGGCGCGTCGCCGAACCGGCGGAACCAAACCGGACAGACCCTCCGAACTGGTACGGGCAACCCGGTCGCGGGGGCGACCAGGCCGCGTCGACGGCCGGCTTCGGTGTCGCCTAGGCTGACCGTGGGAGCGTCTGACGATCATGGCGCTTTGGCGGCCTCCACGGTCGTCGTCGACAGCAGCTGAGGAGTTCCCATGAGCCCGTCCCTTTCCCGGTTGACCCCGGCGCTGGCACGGCGCGCAGCCGTGGTGACGGTGGCCGTGTCGATGACCGTCGCGGTGGCTGGCTGCGGCAGCAAGAGCAAGGCCGCCGACGACGGTGCGTCCAGCTGGGCCGACGGCGTCTGCTCGTCCCTCACCACCTGGAAGACCTCGGTCACCGACGCGGCAGAGTCCGTGACCAAGAACGGTGTGAGCAAGGACTCGCTGCAGTCGGCGGTCGACCAGGCCCAGAAGGCGACCTCGACCCTGGAGTCGGACCTCAAGAAGCTGGGCAAGCCCAACACCAAGGCTGGCCAGCAGGCCAAGGACACGGCCGACCAGCTCTCGCAGCTGCTGAGCACCAACACGAACACGATCAAGAAGGCGATTGATGACGCCTCCGGTGTGAGCGGGCTGGTCAGCGCTACGGCGACCATCACCGCGACGTTGCTGTCGATGAAGACCCAGGTCCAAGGGGCGGTGAACAACTTGAAGGCGCTCGACCCCAAGGGCGAGCTGCAGCAGGCCTTCACCGACTCGGCCTCCTGCAAGGCGCTCGCCTCGTCGCTGCCGACCTCGAAGTAGGGCCGCCCCCGCCACGGGTTGCTAGTCCCCGCCCTTGCGGCGGGCCCGGACTGCCGCCCGCTCGGCGGAGGACAGCCGGTAGCCGTCCGGCGTCAGCTCGATGAACTCCGCTGCGATGAGCTCGCCGGCGCAGCGCCGGAACGTGATGATGTCGACGCCCGCTCGCGTGGCCAGCAGCGCCGGCCCGAGAGCGCGCACCGACGGCACAGCCTCCAGCACGCTGCGCAGCGCCGGCGAGAGCCCGTCGCGGGAGCGCTCCTCGCCGATCGGCAACGGTGCCAGGTCGAGGCCGATGCGCCCCACCTCCTCGATCACCTCCTGTGCTCCGGTGACCAGCCGGGTCTGTTCCTCGCGCAGCAGGACGTGACACCCGGCCGACATCGCCGAGGTGACCGGCCCCGGCACGACCATGAGCGGGCGGCCGAGCAGCCGCGCCTTGCGCCCGGTGCTCAGCGCGCCGCTACGAATGGCCCCTTCGACCACGACAGTGCCAGCGGTGACGGCGGCGATGACCCGGTTGCGGACCAGGAAACGGAAGGGGCGCGGCGCGAACCCCGGCGGCCACTCACTGATGATCAGGCCCTCCTCGGCGATCCGGGCGAACAGCCGGTCATGGCTGCGTGGGTAGGGCACGTCGACACCGCAGGCGAGGACAGCGACGGTGACCCCACCGGCCGCGAGTGCCCCCCGATGGGCCAGGGCATCGATGCCGAACGCGCCGCCGGAGACCACCGTCCAGCCACGGCCGGCCAGGTTGTAGCCGAGGTCCGAGGCGACGTGCCCGCCGTAGGCCGTAGCCGCCCTCGCCCCCACCACCGCGACCGACCTTTCAAGGACATCGGCCACCGGCAGCTGACCGCGCACCCACAGCGCCAGGGGCTGCTCGTCGCCCAGCACCGACAGCCCGGCCGGCCACTCGTCATCGGACGGGCAGATCAACCGCGCACCCACGGCGGCCGCGGCCGCCAGATCCACCTGCGGCTCGACCTCGGCGGGATGCCTGCGCAGTGTTTCGAGCAGCTTGGTCGGCAGGCCGGGGTCGGCCCGGCGGCGCTGAGCGGCCTCGACCACTGCCGAGGCACCGAACGCTGCTACCGAGGCGAAAAGGTGAGGGGTGGCCGGCTCGGCGATCCGGGTCAACGCTGCGAGGGCCAGCCGCTCGGGGTCGGTGCTCATGCCGCCACCCGCGGCACGCCGCCGCGCAGCGTGATCGCCTCGTCGATGTGCACCCGACCCGGCTGGCCCGCTCCCTCGAGGTCTGCCAGCGTCCATGCGACCCTCAGCACTCGGTCGGCACCTCGCGGACTCAGCAGGCCACGGTCCTGCTCGCGTTCGACCAGCCGCCGCGCCTCGAGCGTCGGCGGGAACCGGCGACGCAGGGCGATCCCGCTGATCTCCGCGTTGGTCCGCCAGCCGGTGCCCTCCAGTCGCTGAACGGTGCGGGCCCGGGCCTGGACGACGCGTTCGGCCACGACGGCGCTGGTCTCGAGATGGTCGCGGTCGGCGTCCATCTCGGCCCGGCTCGGCGACAGCACCTCGTGCCTGATGTCGACCCGGTCGAGCAGCGGCCCGGACAGTCGTGCTGCGTAGCGAAGCCGAGCTGCGGGGGTGCACTGACAGTGCATCGCGATGCCCGTCACCGGTGCACAGGGACACGGGTTGGCAGCCATGACCAGCTGGAACCTGGCCGGGTAGCGCGCCACGCCGGCTGCCCTGGCCAGCACGATCTCGCCGGACTCCAGCGGCTGCCGCAGCGCGTCGAGCACGCCAGAGGCAAACTCCGGCGCCTCGTCCAGCAGCAGCACCCCGCGGTGGGCCAGCGACGCGGCACCCGGCCGCGGGATGCCGCTGCCGCCGCCGACCAGCGCGGCCACCGAAGCCGTGTGGTGCGGTGCGGACAACGGTGGGCGGGTGACCAGCGGCGAGCCGGCCGGCAGATGACCGGCCACCGAGTGAACGGCGGTCACCTCCAGCGCCGCGTCCCGGTCCAGCGGCGGCAGCACCCCCGGCAACCGCTCGGCGAGCATCGTCTTGCCGGTGCCCGGTGGTCCGGTGAACAGGACGTGGTGGCCGCCAGCAGCGGCGACCTCGACCACCCGGCGGCCACCGGACTGGCCCAGCACGTCGGACAGGTCACGCCCGCCGGTCGGATCGGCCGGGGCCGGTGCCGGCTCCTCGAGGATCGGCTCGTCGCGGGCGCCTGCCCGCAACCAGGTCACGAGCGAGGACAGGGAGGCTACTCCGTGCACGCTGAGGCCGGGCACGAGCCTGGCCTCGGCGACGTTGGCCCGGCCCACGACCGCCCTGGTGAACCCCGCCCGGCCGGCCGCGAGCAGCGCTGGCAGGACCCCGCGTACCGGACGCACCCGTCCGTCCAGCGCCAGCTCGCCGAGCAGGATCATCGACCTGGCCGGGTCAACCGGCACGGATCCGGCCGCACCAAGCACAGCGATGGCCATGGCCAGGTCGAACGAGGACCCGGTCTTGCGCAGCGACGCGGGCGACAGGCCGAGGGTGATCTTGCGCAGTGGCCAGTCCTCGCCGCTGTTGGTGACCGCCGCCCGGACCCGGTCGCGGGCCTCGTACAACGACGCGTCCGGCAGACCGATGACGGCGAGACCAGGGATGCCGGAGGCAAGATCAGCCTCGACCTCGATCACGTGGCCCTCGACCCCGACCACGGCAACGGCGTACGTGCGAGCGAGTGCCATCAGAGCACCGCTCGCAGGTGGTCCACGACCAAGCCGTCGCGCGTGCGCAGCACCGCGACGACGTCGAAGCGCAGCTCCGACCACGGCCGGGGATGCTCCTTCATCCAGCGGACGGCCAGGATGCCCAGCCGCTGCAGCTTCTGCGCGGAGACCGCCTCGGCCGGTGACCCGAAGCCAAGACCGGAACGGGTCTTGACCTCGCAGAAGACGAGCACCTGCTGGTCCATCGCGACGATGTCGAGCTCGCCCTCGCGACAGCGCCAGTTGCGCTCGATCACGACCAGGCCGGCCCGCTCGAGGTGGTCGGCTGCGACGTCCTCGCCCCAGCGGCCCAGCACATCCTTGACCGCCACCGGCCGACCCCCTCGTCATCGCTTTCCGTCGAAGGCGACGATGCCGAGGGAGTGCGCCAGTGGCGACTGCCGAGTCAGGGGTGTGGACGAAAAGCCGCCCCGGGGACAACCGGCGCGGACGTGCGACCGCTAGGTCGGCGCGACCTCACCGCTGGGGGCACCGGAGCGGTAGGCGCCGACGTCGGGGACCGGCGGCGTGTCCGGGGAGTCCTCCGGCTCAGGGGCGTCGGTGCCGGGTACGTGTTCCTCGCCGCGTCGCTGGTTGTGGGCCGGCGGGTGGGTCGAACCTGCGGCTTGCTCGCTCATCGGACCTCCGGAGAGTCGTCGCTGACGACCTCTCCCTACCCGTCCAGGAGCGGGCGACCCCCCGGGATCTCGAGCTCGGTCTTGGCGAGCTCCTCGACGTTGACGTCCTTGAACGTCAGGACCCGTACGCTCTTCACGAACCGGGCCGGACGGTACATGTCCCACACCCAGGCATCGCTCATCGTCAGCTCGTAGTAGATGTCCGACCCGGCGTTGCGTACCTCGACCTTGACGTCGTTGGCGAGATAGAACCGTCGCTCGGTCTCGACCACGTAGGCGAACATGCCCACCACGTCGCGGTACTCGCGATAGAGCTGCAGCTCCATCTCGGTCTCGTACTTCTCGAGATCCTCGGCGCTCATGCCCCGACCACTGTCTCGAACCCGCGCGTCACGTCCACGGTGTCATTGTCCCCTAGGTCCAGCGACTGCAGGCTCGAACCAGCCCTGCTCCTCGTACGAACATTGACGAAGGAGAATCGATGCTCAGGGCACGGGCCGTGCTCCGCGAGCGCCGCCTGATGGGTCGGCGTGATGTAGCCCTTGTGGGTCGCGAAGTCGTAGACCGGAAAGTGCTCGTGCAGCGCCACCATCAGCCGGTCCCGCGTCACCTTGGCCACGACGGACGCAGCAGCGATGCACGCTGAGACCCGGTCGCCTTTCCACACCGCCAGGCCGGGAGCAGTCAGCCCTGGTACGGGGAACCCGTCGGTCAGCACGTAGCCCGGCGACGTTGCCAGCCCGGCCAGTGCCCGGCGCATGCCCCGGACGTTGGACACGTGCAGTCCCACCCGGTCGACCTCCTGCGGCGGGATCACCACCACGTGATGAGCCAGGGCTCGGTCCATCACCTCGGCGTAGACGCGTTCCCGCGCCAGCGGGGTGAGCAGCTTGGAGTCGGCCAGCCCCGGCACCTGCCCGCGTCGGCCCTCGGGCAGGATCACGGCTGCCACCACCAGCGGGCCGGCGCACGCGCCGCGCCCCGCTTCGTCCGTACCGGCGACCGGCGTCAGCCCGTGCCGCGCCAGCGCCCGCTCGAAGCCCCACAGGCCGGCGTCACTGCGCAGCGTGGCCCCGCGAGGGAACGGGCTCATCGTCGGCCGGGTGCGGACGAGTGCGTCATCAGCGACATAGTCCGATCAGGGTACGACGCCGGCGGCCAGGGGCGGCCGCTGCCTCGCGCGCCGATCGCGCCGTTTCCGCCGCCGCCACACCAGGAGCACCGGCGCTGCCATCGCCACCGACGGCACCCCGGCGAACGTGGTCGGCGTGCCGAGAGTGCCAAAGTGCGACAGCGGAGCGAGCACCAGCACGGCTTTGCCCAGGACCCGGCTGATCTCGATACTGCCGCCGCCCGGAGACGCTTGGTGCAGCCGCGAGTCGTCGGAGACCGCCCGGTGGTCCCCCATCACCCACAACATGCCGGGCTTGACCCGTACCGGACCGAAGCAACGCGGAGAGACGCCGTCGGGGATCTTGGGGCAGCTGCCGGCCCAGTAGCTGTCCTCGACGATGTAGGAGGACTCGTCCAGGGCCACGCCGTTGACGGTGACCTGACCGGCGGAGTTGCAGCAGGCGACGGTGTCCCCCGGCAGGCCGATCACCCGCTTGACGTAGGTCGTCCCCGGGGTCGCCTCGATGCCGGCCCGCTGCGCGAGGTGGTGCCACGCCCTGACGATCGGTGACGAGGACTCCCTGGGCGCGGGACCGTCCCAGGTGTCGGCGCCGGAGAACACGACGATGTCGCCGCGATGGACATCGTGCAGGGAGTACGAGAGCCGATTGGTGAGCACCCGGTCACCGACCCGCAGCGTGTTCTCCATCGACTGCGACGGGATCCGGTAGGCCTGCACCACGAACATCTTGACCAGCATCGAGGCTGCCACCGCACCGACGACGGTGGCGACCAGGCCCCAGTGTCCCCAGCCGTGCCGAACCCGGCGACCCCGCGAGTGCGAGTGCGGTTGTGAGTGCGAGTGCGGTTGTGGGTGCGAGACGGCGCGATCGGGCCCGTGCTTGGGCCGGTAGGCGGACCCCCGCGTCGAGGCGCGGTTGCCGGCGCGATGCTTGCCGGACGACGCGACCCGGCCCCGCTGCACCTGATGGCGGGCGGTCCGGGTCGTGGCGTGCTCCGAGAAGTCGAAGAGAGACGTCAGCGCGTGCCGACAGCCTCGCGCTTCTCCTTGATCTTGGCCTTCTTGCCGCGCAACTCACGCAGGTAGTAGAGCTTGGCGCGTCGCACGTCGCCGCGGGTGACCAATTCGATCTTCTCGATGATCGGGGTGTGCACGGGGAAGGTGCGCTCGACGCCAACACCGAAGCTGACCTTGCGGACGGTGAACGTCTCGCGGATGCCGTCGCCCTGGCGACGGATGGTCACGCCCTGGAAGACCTGGATGCGCGAACGGTTGCCCTCCACGACCCGGACGTGGACCTTGAGGGTGTCACCGGGACGGAAGTCCGGGAGGTCGCTGCGCAGGGACGCTGCGTCGAGGCTGTCCAGGGTGTGCATGGCTGTCGTCGCTTCCTGTTTGATCGTGGGTCCTGCAGCGCGCGGAGATCACGCGATCGTAGGTCCGATGGTCGTACGTGCGGGCGGGCGAGGGCGTGCAAAGGCACACCGGAGTCCGGCCGGTCGTGTTCGTAGGTGACTACTCTGCCACATCGGGGCCGTTACTGACCAACGGACCGTTCGAACCCAGCAGGTCAGGACGCCGCGCAGCCGTGCGGGCAAGCGCCTGCTCGTGCCGCCAGCGGGCGATCGCGCCGTGATCACCGGACAGCAGCACCGCCGGAACCTCCTGACCGCGCCACGACGCGGGCCGGGTGTAGACCGGCCCTTCCAGCAGGTTCTCCATCCGTCCCGCCGCGAAGGAGTCGTCCAGCGCGGACTCGGCGTTGCCGAGCACACCGGGCAGCAACCGGGCGACGGCCTCGACCATGACCAGGACGGCGACCTCTCCCCCGGCGAGCACGTAGTCGCCGATGGACACCTCCTCGACATCCATCCGGGTACGGGCGTCCTCGGCGACCCGGCTGTCGATGCCCTCGTAGCGCCCGCACGCAAACACCAGGTGGGAGCGCGCGGCGTACCGGGCGGCCGTGGTCTGCGTGAACGGCACCCCGCTCGGCGACGGCACCACCAACAGCGCACGATCGCCCTCGGGAACGACCTCGTCCAGCGCGCGGCCCCACGGTTCCGGGGCCATCACCATGCCGGGGCCGCCGCCGTACGGGGAGTCATCGACGGTGCGGTGGACATCGTCGGTCCAGCCACGCAAGTCGTGGACGGCCACCTCGAGCAACCCCTTGCCCCTGGCCTTGCCGAGCAGGGACGCGTCCAGGGGGGCGAGGTAGTCGGGGAAGATCGTGATCACGTCGATCCGCACGGCCGCTCCCCTGCTAGCTCTCGGACAGCTCGAGCAGCCCCGGCGGCAGGTCGACCACGACCCGCCGGCCAGCCACGTCGACGGTCGGAACCATCGAGGCGACGAACGGGATCAGCAGCTCGCCGGCCCCGGGCCGAGTGACGGACAGCAGGACCGAGGCAGGGAGGTGGACAACGTCGGAGACCTCGCCGAGCACGTCGCCGTCGACGGTGACCACCCTCAGCCCGACCAGCTGGTGGTCGTAGAACTCGTCCGGGTCGTCAATGTCAGGATCGCTGTCGGCGTCAACGGAGAGCAGGATGCCTCGCAGCAGCTCTGCGGCGTTGCGGTCGGGAACCCCTGCGAACTGGACGAGCAGCCGGCCATGGTGCGGCCGGGCCCGTTCGACGGTGAGCAGCGGGCGATCGGCACGGTCGGTCATGAGGACGGCGTCAACCGCGAAGCGGCCGTCGGGATCGTCCGTACGGACCTCGACGGTCACCTCACCACGGATGCCGTGCGCCTTGCCGATCCGCCCGATGACGACCTGCACGGGACTGCGCCCGCTGTCCCCGGACTGCTCGGGCCCGCTCAGCGGGCCCGGTCGGTCTCGACGAAGTCGACCCGCACGCCCTTTTCGCCCACGGCCTGGATCACCGTGCGCAAAGCGGTCGCCGTGCGGCCGGCCCGGCCGATGACCTTGCCGAGGTCGTCGGGGTGAACCCGCACCTCGAGCACCTGCGGCCCGCGGCGGTCACCCCGCCGCGGTGCACGCAGGTCGACCCGGACCTCGTCCGGGTGCTCGACGATGCCTCGTACGAGGTGCTCGAGCGCCTCTTCCATCGGGTGCTACTCGCTTGCGCTTGCGTCGGCGGCCGCAGCGGCCTCGAGGGCAACGGCCTCGTCGACCGTGACCTGGACCGAGGGCAGCTCGGCAGCGGTCGCGACCGGCGCGTCCACCGGCGCGGCGACAGGCTCGGCGACAGGCTCAGCCGCAGCCTCGGCTACGGGCTCGGCCGGGCTCGGCCTTGGGCTCGGCCTTGGCGGCCTTGGCCTTGGGCTCGGCCTTCTTCTTCGGGGTGTCGGCGTCCTTGAGACCGGCAGCCTCGCGAGCGGCGGTCTCGAAGACACTCTTGCGGTCTTCCTTGACGGCCTTGACCAGCAGGGGCGGCGGAGCCGGCTCACCCTTGAACTTCTGCCAGTCCCCGGTCTTGCGCAGGATTGCGGCCACCGGCTCGGTCGGCTGAGCGCCGACGCCGAGCCAGTACTGCGCGCGGTCGGAGTCGACCTCGATGAAGGACGGGTCTTCCTTGGGGTGGTACTTGCCGATGGTCTCGATCACGCGACCGTCGCGCTTGGTGCGCGAGTCGGCGACGACGATGCGGTAGTACGGCGCGCGGATCTTGCCCAGGCGCATGAGACGGATCTTGGTGGCCACGAGGGTTGGTGCTCCATGTTCTGTCTTGCCAACGGGATGAGTCGCCGTCAGCCGCGTGGGGACACGGCGTCAACGCACTCGAGGGGACGCACTCGAGCCGGGTAGAGGGCCGGGAACGAGCGGTACTCGTCGGACAGTATGCCAGAAACCGGGAGCCCGGCTCGGGCCAGCGCTTGAAAACCGGGCTGGGAGCGCTCAGCGCTGGTCGGGCCGCCGGAGCTGTGACAGGTCCGGCATGGTGAAGCCGGCCGGCAGCTGGGGGGTTCCGGGGGGCAAAGGTGCGTTGGCCTGCTGGTTCTGCTGCTGGTTCTGCAGTGCTGCTTTGCGCGCCGGGGCCACGGCGCCGGGGCGACCGCTGCGGATCGCCCCCTTGCCCTTCTTGGCCGACTTCGGGGTACGGGCGGACTTGCCGCCCTTGCGCATGCCGGGCATCCCCGGCATGCCGCCGGCCATTGACTTCATGGCCTTGCGCGCCTCGAAGAACCGGTCGACCAGGCTGTTGACCTCGGCCACGGTGACACCGGCGCCCCCGGCGATGCGAGCCCGGCGGGAACCGTTGATGATCTTGGCGTCAGCGCGCTCGGCGGGAGTCATCGATCGGATGATCGCCGTGATCCGGTCGATGTCCTCGTCGTTGACCTGGGCCAGCGCTTCCTTCATCTGGCCCATGCCGGGGAGCATGCCGAGCAGGTTGCCGATGGGGCCCATCTTGCGGATGGCGAGCATCTGGTCGAGGAAGTCCTCGAGGGTGAACTCACCGTCGCCCATGATCTTGTTGGCGAGCTTCTCGCTCTGGGCCTGGTCGAAGTGCTGCTCGGCCTGCTCGATCAGGGTGAGGACGTCACCCATGCCGAGGATGCGCGAGGCCATCCGCTCCGGGTGGAAGACGTCGAAGTCGGCCAGCTTCTCGCCGGTGGAGGCGAACATGATCGGCCGGCCGGTCAGCTGCGCCACCGACAGCGCAGCGCCACCGCGGGCGTCGCCGTCGAGCTTGGTGAGCACGACACCGGTGAAGCCGACGCCGTCGAGGAAGGCCCGGGCGGTGACCACGGCGTCCTGGCCGACCATCGCGTCGACGACGAACAAAATCTCGTCCGGCGACACGGCATCGCGGATGTTGGCGGCCTGAGCCATCATGTCGGCGTCGATGCCGAGGCGACCGGCGGTGTCGACGACCACGACGTTGTGGCCCCAGCGCTTGGCGTGCTCGATACCGCGACGAGCCACGTCGACGGGGTCGCCGACGCCGCTGCCCGGCTCGGGCGCGAAGACGTCGACGCCGGCCTGCCCGGCCACGACCTGCAGCTGCTGCACCGCGTTGGGGCGCTGCAGGTCCGACGCCACGAGCAGAGGCGCGTGGTTGTTGGCCTTGAGCCAGACCGCGAGCTTTCCGGCGAGGGTGGTCTTTCCGGCGCCCTGCAGGCCGGCCAGCATGATCACCGTCGGCGGCGTCTTCGCGTACTGGATCAGCCGGGTGTCGCCACCGAGGATGGCGATCAGCTCTTCGTTGACGATCTTGACGATCTGCTGGGCCGGGTTGAGGGCCTGCGACACCTCGGCGCCGAGGGCACGCTCCTTGACGGCCGCGATGAAGGTGCGGACGACGGGCAGCGCCACGTCGGCCTCGAGCAGCGCGATCCGGATCTCACGGGTCGTCGCGTCGATGTCGGCTTCGGAGAGCCGACCCTTGCCACGGAGGTTCTTGAAGACCTTGTCGAGCCGGTCGGAGAGGGTGTCGAACACGGAGGCAGCCAGTCCTGGGTCGGGCGAGCACAACAGAGCAATACGATCGGCTTCAGCCTAGCCCTGCCGGAGCGGGCTTCAGCTCACGGCGGCGAGGACCGCTTCTCGTACGGCGCTGCGAATCTGCGGGTCAACGACCTTGCGGCCGTCAGGTCCGACCAGGTAGAACGCGTCGACCGCCTCGGCTCCCAAGGTCCCCACCCTGGCGGTTCGGACGTCGAGACCGCAGTCGGCGATGGCCTGAGCGACCCGGTACAGCAGTCCGGCCCGGTCGTGCGCCCGCACCTCGAGCACGGTCGCCGTCTCGGACGCGTCGTCGGCAAAGCTCACCTCCGGCGCCGCCGGAGAACCTTCGCCGTAGGCCTTGTCCCGCTGGTCGAGTCGCTCCCCCAGCGGCAGCCGGTTGAGCAGGTTGCGCCGCATGTCGGCCCGCAGCGCCTCCCAGCCAGGCGCTGCGCCGAATCGCGGAGTCACCGTGAAAACCGAGACAGCGGTGTCGGCGAGGGCCGTCACACCGGCGCTGCGCACGTCGAGGCGATGCAGCGCGAGCACGCCGGCGCAGCGTGCCAGCAGACCGGGCTCGTCCTTGGCCGCCACCGTGACCTCGTACGCGCCCAGCCGCTGCAGGGCCATGATGCCCACGGCAGGCAGGTCGCCCGAGGCCAACGCGAGCTGGGACTCGGTCAGCGGCGGCGCGCTCGGCAGCGGCGCGCCACCGAGAACGGCCGCGGTCCTGGCCACGAGCTCCTCCACCAGGCCGGCTTTCCAGTCACCCCAGGCCGCGGGCCCGGTGGCCCTGGCATCGGCCTCCGTGAGCGCGGCGAGGAGGAACAGCGTGTCCCGGTCCCCGACCGCCTCCGCCACCGAGCGCACCGTCGCCGGGTCGTCGAGGTCACGCCGGGTTGCGGCGGTGGGCAGCAGCAGGTGGTGGCGCAGCAGCGCCATCATCGTGTCGACGTCACCGGGTACGAGGCCAAGCCGCGGCGCGATGTCGGCCAGCAGGACGAGCCCGGTGGCCGTGTGGTCGCCGGGGACGCCCTTGCCGATGTCGTGCAGCAAGGCGCCGAGCAGCAGCAGGTCGGGCCGGGTCACCCTGCGGGTGAACGCTGACGCCTCAACCGCCGCCTCCACCAGGTGCCGGTCAACGGTGAACCGGTGTACGGGGTTGCGCTGCGGCTTGGACCGCACGGCCGTCCACTCGGGGAACCAGCGCTCCATCAGCCGGGCCTGGTCCAGCGACTCGATCACCGGGATCGCGGTGGGGCCGGCGCCGAGCACGGCTACCAGTGAGTCGCGGGCCTCGTCCGGCCACGGCTCGGGCAGTCGGGCCGGAGCAGCGGCGAGCCGGGACAGCGCGTGGGCGGAGAGCATCAGCCCGGCCTGGGCCGCTGCGGCCGCCGCGCGAAGCGGCAGAACCGGGTCGTTGGCCGGGTCGGCGTCTCGGGAGAACCCCACCTCGCCGTCCTGGGCCACGACGCCGGCAGCAAGCGGCCGCCACGGTGCCGGGCGCCCCCTGATGCCGAGCCGCCGCGAGTTGGCGCCGAGCCAGCGCGAGACCCGGCGCCAGTTGTCGTCGGCGGCGTAGGCGATGGTCCGTCCGGCAGCAGAAACCTTGCGCAGCAAGGCATCGGCGTCCTCCAACCCGAGGGCGGCGGCCACCGGGACCTGCTCCTGCATCATCAGCCGGTCGGTGGGCTTGCGGGCGTGACGGTGCAGCTCCCCCCGTACGTCGAGCAGCACGTCGTAGGCGTCGAGAACTTCACGACCGGGAGCGTCGACCGCCCAGGACGCGGCGCAGGCACGCATCGCCTGGACGTCGCGAAGGCCGCCGCGACCGTCCTTCAGCTCGGGCTCGAGCAGGAACGCGATCTCGCCGAACCGGGTGGCTCGCTCGCGAGCGACCTCGGCCAGCTCCGGCAACCGACGTCTGGCCGCGGCCCGCCACCGCTGGTGCGCCCGGTCGCTGAGCTCTGCGCACAGCGCCGGGTCGCCCGCGACGTGACGCAGCTCGAGCAGCCCGGAGGCAGCCGAAAGGTTGCCGTCGGCGACGTCGAGCGCCTCGGAGACGGTACGGACGGAGTGGTCGAGCCCGATGCCGGTGTCCCAGATCGGGTACCAGAGTCGCTCCGCCACTGCCGCAATGCCCTTGCGGCCGCGGTGCAGCAGCACGAGGTCGAGGTCGCTGCCCACCGCAGGCTCGCGCCGGCCGTAGGCGCCGACGGACACGAGGGCCACGTCCGGCTCGCTGCCGAGCAGGGCGGCGAGCCAGTCGTCGGTGAGGACCGTGAGCTCGGAGCGCAGCGCTGCTCCACGGATGTCGTCGCGTGCCAGCAGCTCGGCGCGGGCTCGACGCAGGTCAGACGGCGTCGGAGCCCCTCTCCCCTGTGCGGATGCGAACGAGGTCCTCAACCTCAACCGTCCAAACTTTTCCGTCGCCGATCTTGCCGGTGTGCGCCGCGGTGACGATCGCCTTGACGACGGCCGCGGCGTCCTCGTCGTCGACCACGACCTCGATCCGCAGCTTGGGAATGAAGTCGACTTGGTACTCGGCACCGCGGTAGACCTCGGTGTGCCCGCGCTGCCGTCCGTAGCCACTGGCCTCGGAGACCGTCAGCCCGGCGACGTCGATGTCCTGCAGCGCGGTCTTGACGTCGTCGAGCTTGAACGGCTTGATGACGGCGGTCACGATTCTCATGCCCGGATCATCCCGCCCGACCCGCGGTTGCCCAAGTGCCCGTGCAACACACGTCCAGTCCGTGACACCGGTGTTTCCTGGAGGTAAACGACCGGCCCGGACGCCACGCGCGGTGACGTCCGGGCCGGTCGGTGTTCACAGTCGGATTCCTGATGCCGTCCGACCGACGAACTACAGGGCGTCGGCCCCGCGCTCGCCGGTGCGCACCCGCACCACGTCGTCGACGGGGGTGGTCCACACCTTGCCGTCACCGATCTTGCCGGTCTGGGCCGACTTGACGAGCACGTCCACCACGTCAGCGGCGTCCGCGTCCTCAACCAGCACCTCGACCCGCAACTTCGGTACGAAGTCGACGACGTATTCAGCACCGCGGTAGACCTCGGTGTGACCACGCTGACGGCCGAAGCCGCTGACCTCGCTGACGGTCATGCCATGGACGCCGAAGGCCTCCAGTGCAGACTTCACCTCGTCGAGACGGAAGGGCTTGATGACTGCTGTAACGAGCCTCATGCGTCCGCCTCCACCATCTTCTGGGTACCGCCGATTGAGGAACCACTCGTGCGCAGGGAACCGGCAAGGCCGGCACCCATCTCGTACGCCGTCTCTGCGTGCAGAGCGGTGTCGAGACCCTCGATCTCCTCGGACTCCGTGACCCGCAGGCCGATGGTGTACTTGAGCGCGAGAGCAATGATGGCGGTCATGATGCCGCTGTACAGCAGCGTCGCGCCGACGGCCTGTGACTGGCGAGCCAGCTGGGCGAAGTTGCCGCCGTAGAACAGGCCGTCCGATGCCAGGTCCTTGCCGATGGCAGCCGAGTTGACCGTGTGGGTCGCCAGGAAGCCGAGGGACAGGGCGCCGATGATTCCACCAACAAGGTGCACGGCCACGACGTCGAGCGAGTCGTCGAAGCCGAACTTGAACTTGATCCCGACACAGCTGGCGCACACGGCGCCGGCGAAAAGGCCGAGGCCGATCGCACCAATGCCGTTGACGAAACCACAGGCAGGCGTGATCGCGACGAGACCGGCGACGAGGCCGGAGGCCGCGCCAAGGGTCGTGGCGTGACCGTCACGGATCTTCTCCACGATCAGCCAGCCGATCATGGCCGCTGCGGTAGCGGTGATCGAGTTGAGCATCGCGAAGCCGGCGACACCGTCCGCGGCGAGCTCGCTACCGGCGTTGAAGCCGATCCAGCCGAACCACAGCAGGCCGGCGCCGAGCAGGACGAAGGGCACGTTGTGCGGCTTCATCTGCTCCTTGGGCCAACCCACCCGCTTGCCCAGGATGATCGTCAGCACCAGACCGGCGATACCGGCGTTGATGTGGACAACCGTGCCACCGGCGAAGTCGAGAGCGTGGTGCTGCGCGAGCCAGCCACCGCCCCAGACCCAGTGCGCGACGACCGAGTAGACGCAGAACGACCACAGGGTGACGAACACGCAGAAGGCGCTGAACTTCATCCGGTCTGCGATGGCGCCACAGATGAGGGCGGGGGTGATGACGGCGAACGTGAGCTGGAAGCCGGCGATCACCGTGGTCGGGACGCCGGTGGCACCCCACAGGGCGTTGCCGTTCTTCATGCCCCAGTAGTCACCGATGGACCCCACCAGTCCGTGCCAGCCGCTCACATCGTGGCCGAAGGCGAGGCTGAATCCCACCAGCACCCACAGCACACTGACGATGGCCATACAGATGAAGTTCTGCATCAACATCGCCAGGACGTTCTTGCCCCGGACCATGCCGCCGTAGAAAAAGGCGAGGCCGGGGGTCATGAGAAGCACCAGCGCGGTGGCGGTAATCATCCACGCGGTGTTGCCGGTGTCTAGCTTCATCTCACTCCTGTCAACAGGGCCGTCAGAACGGCGACAGGACCTCGTTGTCCGCTGCCTCGTGACGAGGATCGAAGAAGCGCGTTTCTCCGTGACGTCACCGATGTTTCGCGGATGTGAAATCAGCAGGTGACCGGGCGTTCGGGCTAAAGGTCAGCGTGGCTCACTCGCCGAGGAGGGCGTCCACAAACTGCTCGGGGTCGAACGGAGCAAGATCATCGGGCCCCTCGCCCAGCCCGACCAGCTTGACCGGCACCCCGAGCTCGCGCTGGACAGCCACGACGATGCCGCCCTTGGCCGTACCGTCGAGCTTGGTCAGCACGATGCCGGTGATCTCCACGACCTCGGTGAAGACCCGCGCCTGCACCAGGCCGTTCTGACCGGTGGTGGCGTCGAGGACGAGCAGCACCTCATCGACCGCGCCGTGCTTCTCGATCACCCGCTTGACCTTGCCCAGCTCGTCCATGAGGCCGGACTTGGTGTGCAGCCGGCCGGCGGTGTCGATCAGGACCGCGTCGACTCCGCTTTCCTTGCCGACGCGTACGGCGTCGAAGGCGACCGAGGCCGGGTCACCACCTTCGGGCCCGCGTACGGTGACCGCACCGACCCGCTCCCCCCACGTCGCCAGCTGCTCGGACGCAGCCGCCCGGAACGTGTCGGCGGCCCCCAGCAGGACGGTTCGGCCGTCGGCCACCAGCACCCGCGCGAGCTTGCCGCAGGTCGTCGTCTTGCCGGTTCCGTTGACGCCGACGACGAGCACGACGGCGGGTCCGTCGACGTCGGGAGTCGTGTGCAGCGTGCGGTCCATCTCCGGACCGATCACCGCGACCAGCTCGGCGCGAAGCATCGCGCGCACCTCGTCCGGGGTCCGGTTGCCGGCAACCAGCACCTTGGTACGCAGGCTGGCCACGATCTCCTGGCTCGCGGCGACGCCGATGTCGGCGGTGATGAGCAGATCCTCGATCTGTTCCCACACGTCCTCGTCGAGGGTGTCCCTGGACAGCAGCGAGAGCAGGCCCCGCCCGAGCGTGCTCTGCGAGCGGGCCAGCCGCGCCCGCAGCCGGACCAGGCGACCGGCGGTCGGCTCCGGCACCTCGAGACCGGGCGCCTCCTCGACCTGAGCCGGTTCGGGCTCCAGCACCGTGACGGCTGAGGATGGCTGCGTCGGTGCCTGTGCCTGCGACTCGACGGCGGGCACGGGGGGCGGGGCCGGAAGTGACTGACGACGACGGGTGGAGACGGCATAGACCGCTCCGCCAACGACCAGAATCACGGCAACAAGGGCGAGAACTATCACGAGTGTCACCAGACAGTCCTAGCAGACCCGCGTCGGCGCAGCCCGCGCCGTGTCCGCCTCCAGCGCTTTCAGGGCGTGCGCGACACCCTCATTGGGGGCTTGCCGTACGAGACCCGATGTTTCCGGTGGACCAGGGACGGCTGAGGGTCAGGCGGTCTCAACCTCGCGCAGCCGCTGCGAGATGACGGCAGTGATGCCGTCTCCGCGCATGCTCACGCCGTAGAGGGCGTCGGCGATCTCCATCGTCCGCTTCTGGTGCGTGATGATGATCAGCTGCGAGGTCGAGCGCAGCTCCGAGAGCAGGTCGAGCAGTCGGCCCAGGTTGCGGTCGTCGAGGGCCGCCTCGACCTCGTCGAGCACGTAGAACGGCGACGGACGTGCGCGGAAGATGGCGCACAGGAACGCCACTGCGGTCAGGGACCGCTCGCCGCCTGACAGCAACGACAGTCGCTTGACCTTCTTGCCGGGCGGCCGCGCCTCGATCTCGATGCCAGTGGCGAGCAGGTCGGCGGCGTCGGTGAGGACGAGTCGGCCCTGGCCGCCGGGGAACAGGATCGAGAACACGGTCTCGAACTCGCGCGCGACGTCCTCGTAGGCGCTGGAGAACACCTCGTGGATGCGCTCGTCGATGTCCTTGACCACAGTGAGCAGGTCGCGGCGGGTGGCCTTGAGGTCCTCGAGCTGGGTCTGCAGGAAGGTGTGCCGTTCCTCGAGGGCCGAGAACTCCTCGAGCGCCAGCGGGTTGACCTTGCCCAGCAACGCCAGTGCGCGATCGGCGGTGGCCGCCCGCTTCTGCTGCTCGGACCGGTCGTACGGGATCGTCAGCACCGGGACCGGCACGGCGTCGGACGGCTCGACCTGCTGCGGCCCCGCGTCGGCGGCCGGTTCGGTGCCATCGGGTGCGGCTGGCACCGCCTCCGTCACCGGCGCCGCCTCCGTCACGGGCACCGGCACGGCCGGGCCGTACTCGCCGATGAGTTCCTCGGCGGCAACCCCGTAGTCCTCCAGGGCCTTCGCCTCGAGCGTCTCGATCCGCAGCCGCTGCTCGGCCCTGGCGACCTCGTCGCGATGGACAGCGCTGGTCAGCGTCTCGAGCTCTGCGGTGAGGTCACGATGCCGTCCGCGGACGGCCAGCAGCTCGCCCTCGCGCACGGTGCGGGACGTCTCGGCTTCCTGGCGTTCGTCGGCCGCGGCAGCAAGCGACTCCTCGACCGCCCGCAGCGCGAGGGCCACGCCGGTCACCACGGCTGCGGCAGCCGTGGCCTCGCGGGCCCGACGACTGCGCAGCTCGGCCAGCCGCTCGCGCTCGACCCGTTCCCTGGCCGCAGCACGCTCGAGCGCCTCGGCCCGGCCGGCGATGGCCCTGGTCCGTTCCTCGGTCGTACGAACAGCCAGCCGCGACTCCATCTCGGCTGCACGGGCGGCCGTGCAGGCAGCAGCGAGCCGGTCACGCTCGGCCGGGTCGGCGTCGTCCTCCTGCGGCTGCTCGGAGGCGGCACTGAGCCGCTCCTCGAGCTCGGCCAGGCCAGCCAGGTCGGCGTCGCGGGCCTCCTCGGCACGCACCCGAGCCGCCTGGAGCCGGTCGGCCTCGCCGGCAGCTGCCTTGGCGGCGCCGCCGAGACGTCCCAGCTGCTCGGCGAACGCGGCCATGCGGGCGTCGGAGGCGTTGAGCCCCTCGAGCGTGCTCTCGACCCTGGCCTGCAGCGCCAGTCGTTCCTCGTCAGTCGCGGCCAGGGCGATCCGGAGCCGCTCGCCGCGCTGACTGACCTCTGCGAGCTTGGCGTCGGCCTCATCGACGGCAGCTTGCACCTCGAGCAGGCTCGGAGCACCGGCCGAACCACCGATGGACCACTCGGAGCCGAGCACGTCGCCGTCGCGGGTCACGGCGCGAAGGCTCGGGTCGGCGCCGACGACGGCGCGTGCCTCGTCGAGGGTCTCGACCAGCACGATGCGCTCGAGCAGCCGGGTCAGGGCCGGCAGCAACGTGGCCGGCGCCGTGACCTTGTCGGCGAGGTAGCTGCCGGTACGCAGCGCCGGCCAGTCGCCGCGGTGTACCTGCGGCGCGCCCCCCACCAGCAGACCGGCCCGGCCCGCGTCGTCGGCGTGCAGCAGTGCCAGCGCCCTGGCGGCATCGTCGACGGAGCCGACAGCGACGGCGTCGGCCGCCGCACCGAGGGCCGCGGCTACGGCGGTCTCGGCACCGTTGTCCACGGTCAGCAACGAGGCGACCGAACCGAGCAGGCCGGGCAGCCGGTCGCCAGCGGCGATCAGGGCACCCGCGCCGTCCTTGCGGGCGAGCGAAAGGGCCAGCGCCTCACGCCGGGCCGCCAAGCGACGCTCGGTCGCGTTCGGCCTCGCGCTCGTGAGCGACGAGGTCGCGCAGGGTGTCCTCGACCTCGGCCAGCCGGGCCGCGGCCGCCTCGTAGGCACTGTCCAGGTCGACCTCGCCCTCGTCCAGGCCGGAGACCTCCGCCTCGAGCACCTCCAGCTCGCCCTCGGCGCTGCGGGCTCTGGTCACGGCTTCGTCAAACGCAGCAGCCAGCCGGCCGATCTCGGCCTCGGCGGCGGCGGCTCTGCTGCGCAGCGCCCCGACCTGACCGGTGAGCCGGGCCAGGCCTTCGCGCCGGTCGGCGACGGCACGTGCCGAGGCCACCAGCGCCTTCTCCTCGGCCGCGAGCTCGGCCTCGAGCGCCACCCTCGCCGCCGTCGCCTCCTGGAGCGCCGCACGGTCGCGTTCGAGGACCTGCGCCAGCTCAGCGTCCTGGTCCCGTACGGACTGGGCCTCGCGTTCCATGTCCTCGGGATCGCGGGTGCTGCGGCTGGCCGTCGTGAGCTCGTCGTCACCGGATCGGCGCACCCGTTCGGCGGCGAGTGAGGCGGTGCCGCGGAAGCGCTCGCGAAGACTGGACAAGCGGTACCAGGTCTCCTGAGCGCGCGCGAGCCGCGGCGCCTCGGTCGCGCTGCGCGCCTCGAGCTCGGCCTCCCTGCCGGCGACGGTGGCCAGCTCGGCCTCCACCAGTGCGCGGCGTTCGCGGATGCTGTTCTCGTCGGCGACCTCGGTCTCGAGCGCTTCGCGCAGCCCGACCAGGTCGTCTGCCAGCAGCCGCAGCCGCGCGTCGCGCAGGTCGGCCTGGACCTGGACGGCGCGGCGGGCGATCTCCGCCTGACGGCCGAGCGGCTTGAGCTGGCGGCGCAGCTCAGCGGTCAGGTCGTTGACCCGGTTCAGGTTGACCTGCATGGCCTCGAGCTTGCGCAGCGCCTTTTCCTTGCGCTTGCGGTGCTTGAGGATGCCGGCAGCCTCCTCGATGAAGCCGCGGCGTTCCTCCGGGCTTGCCTGCAGCACGGCGTCGAGCTGGCCCTGACCGATGATGACGTGCAGCTCGCGGCCGATGCCGGAGTCGCTGAGCAGGTCCTGCACGTCGAGCAGCCGGCACGGGTTGCCGTTGATGGAGTACTCGGAACCGCCGTTGCGGAACATGATCCGGCTGATGGTGACTTCGGCGTAGTCGATCGGCAGCGCGCCGTCGGCGTTGTCGATGGTGAGGACGACCTCGGCCCGGCCCAGCGGCGGCCGGCCTGCCGTTCCGGCGAAGATGACGTCTTCCATCTTGCCGCCGCGCAGCGCCTTGGCGCCCTGCTCGCCGAGAACCCAGGCGATCGCGTCGACGATGTTGGACTTGCCGGAGCCGTTGGGACCTACGACGGTGGTGATCCCCGGCTCGAACCGCAAGGTCGTCGCCGAGGCGAAGGACTTGAAGCCACGCAGGGTCAGGCTCTTCAGATGCACGCGGAGGACTCCCGGTCACTGCCGTGGTCTACCGGTTCGGTGGGGCGCCTGGACATGAGTGGACCCTACCGAGTCGACTGCCAGGTGACACCGGCCGGACAGCAAACGAGGGACGCAGTGACTGCGTCCCTCGGGGTGGTGCTGTCGCTCAGGTGAGTGCGGGCTCGGCGGGCAGGCTGAGCAGCAGCTCGTCGCTGACGGTGACGTGTGACATGAGCGCCTCGTTGGCGGACCGGACCTGGGCGAGCTCGGCCTCGAGCTCACGTACTCGCGCCTGGAGGCGACGGTTGTCCGAAACCAAACGGTAGTCGGGCGACATGCCGACGTGACCGAACAGAGCCTTGGCCATTGAGGGGTCCTCCACGTTGAGTGACCATAAGGTCGTCATGCGGGTGCGAACGGGGCGTTGCCGGGTGTCGTTCCTGGTCCTGCTGAGGTGTTCTGCCGAGGTGTTTCGTGCGCGGTTGACGCGGCCGACAACGCTCTTGGGGGGCTCTCGGGGGCGTCTCCCATGACACGGATCGTGCCTCAAGGGTGCCATGACCTGCGGCGCAGGTCAACCCCTACGTCACATCGCGGTAACGATCCACTTAATTTTCGTGACCTTCCACCGGACCTCCGCGCTGGCCGTACGTCCGACCATTCGGACCGTGGTGGACCACGGGTTCCCGATCACGCTGAGTGACCAGTTGCCGATGCAACTGTCGGTCCTGCCTCAGCGCTCGCTGAAGTCGACCAACCCACCGCGGGGCGGGTCCCATCGATCGACGGCGCTCACCACCCGGCCGGGACGTCGCGGCGCACCGGAAGGTACGAGCAGGTCGAGCAGCAGCCGAGCCGCCGAACGCGGTCCCTCGGCGATCACCTCGACCCGGCCGTCGGGGCGGTTCGAGGCCGAGCCGACCAGCCCCAGCTCGAGCGCCCGCGCCCGGACCCACCAGCGCATACCGACCCCCTGAACCTCACCGGTCAGCCACACGGTGAGCCGCACGACGTCCTCGCCGGGGGCTGTGGAATCATGACCGTGATGGCCAGCACTGACCTGGTCATGCTGATCCGGGTTGGTGTCGCTCATGTGGTGCGACGCTAGCCCGGTTGTCAGGGTCCGTCCCGCTCACGCCCCGGAGGCACCGTTGTCCCGCCGTTCCCGCGCCCTTGCGCTCGCCGGGCTCAGCCTCACCCTGGTGACCGCCACCGGTTGCGCGCACGCGGGGGTGACCGTCCGCACGCCCGAGGCCGACAACAGCGACCTGCCGCGGGACGGCATCGTGCGCCCGATCTGGCCGCACGCGGTCGAGACGGCGCCGCCGATCGTGATCGGCCCCGAGGTCCTGAAGTAGGAAACCGAGCCGTCAGGCCGGCCGCTTCTGGCAGTACGGGCACAGGAAGCTCGACCGGTTCATGAACGCCTCGCGCACGATTGCGGTGCCGCACCGGTGACACGGCTGGCCTTCGCGGCCGTAGGCGTCGAGGGAGACGTCGAAGTAGCCGCTCTGCCCGTTGACGTTGACGTAGAGCCCGTCGAAGGTGGTCCCGCCGGCAGCGAGGGCCTCGGTCATGACCTCACGCACGCTGGCGAGCAGCTTCTTCGCCTGTGCCGGCGACAACGAGGCCGCCGGCCGCTCGTAGTGCAGCTTGGCCCGCCACAGCGCCTCATCGGCGTACATGTTGCCGATCCCGGACACCAGGGTCTGGTCCAGCAGCGCGCGCTTGAGGCCGGTACGACGGGACCGCAGCGCGGCCAGGAAAACCTTGTCGTCGAAGTCCGGGTCGAAGGGGTCGAGCGCGATGTGCTCGAGCGGGTGCGGCAGCAGCGCCCCGCCGGGGTCCACCTGCATGCCGCCGAACGTGCGCTGGTCCACGAAGCGCAGCTCGTGCCCACCGTCGGCGAACCGCAGCCGGACCCGCAGGTGCGGGCCGTCCGGCAGGTCGCCGGCCAGGGCCACCAGCTGGCCACTCATGCCCAGATGGACGACGAGGGCGTCCCCGGAGTCGAGCGGCAGCCAGAGGAACTTGCCCCGGCGGCGGGCATCGAGCAGGGTGCGGCCCGTCAGCGCCGCCTGGAAGTCACCGGCACCCGGCAGGTGGCGGCGGACCGCCCGGTCGTGGCGCACCTCGACGGACTGGACCGTGCGACCGACAACCGTGCGCTCGAGACCCCGGCGTACGGTCTCGACCTCCGGCAGCTCGGGCACGGTCAGTCGACCTGGACGATGGTCTCGTCCTCGGTGTCGGCCGGGGTGTCGGCGGAGGCGGCGACCCTGGCGGTCGACTCGGCCTTGATGGCAGCCCAGGCCGCCTCGGCCGCGCGCTGCTCGGCCTCCTTCTTGCTGTTGCCCTCACCCTGGCCCCAGCTGCGACCGGTCACCCTGGCGGTGGCGCGGAAGTGCTTCTGGTGATCCGGGCCGCTCTCCTCGACGTAGTAGTCCGGTACGCCGAGCAGCTCGGCGGCGGTGAGCTCCTGCAGGCTGGTCTTCCAGTCCAGACCAGCGCCGCGGGTGGCGGAATCGGCCAGCAGCGGGTCGAACAAGCGGTGGACGAGGTCCGAGGCGACGTCGAGCCCGCGGTCGAGGTAGACCGCCCCGATCAGCGCCTCGAGCGTGTCCGCCAGGATCGAGGACTTGTCCCGTCCTCCCGTGGTCTCCTCGCCCTTGCCCAGGCGCAGGTAGCTGCCGAGGCCCAGGCTGCGGGAGACGCCGGCCAAGGCCTTCATGTTGACGACCGAGGCGCGCAGCTTGGCCAGCTGTCCCTCGGGCAGGTCGGGATGGGTGAGGTAGAGCGCGTCCGTCACGACCAGGCCGAGGACGGAGTCGCCGAGGAACTCGAGCCGCTCGTTGGTCGGCAGGCCACCGTTCTCGTACGCGTACGAGCGGTGTGTGACGGAACGCTCGAGGATCTCCTCGCTCACCTCGACACCGAGGGCGGCCTGGAGGTCGCCGTACTCGGGCTGAGGCTGGGCACTTGCGGACACGCTGGCGTTCCTTTCTGTGTCGGCGGGGTCAGCGGCCGGGAGGGCAAGTCGTGCGAAGGGGTTCAGGACAGGGCGAGCTCGTCCGGCTCGTCCGGGTCATCCTCATCGGCGGCTTTCGCCGGGGCGAAAGCGTCGATCACTGCTTGGGACCAGCCGCCGAGCACCGCCTGCTCGGCCAGCCGGATGCTGGCAGCGACGGCAGTGGCGTCGGAGGCCCCGTGGCCGACGACCACGACGCCCTTGACGCCCAGCAGCAGGGCACCGCTGACCTGGTCGGGACGCAGCCCGGCGAGGGCGGCAGCCACGGCCGAGGGGTGGCCGTTGGCACCATTGCCGTTCGACGCCGCTTGGGCTTGCCGGCGGGACAGTCCGGCGAAGAGCCCGAAGGCACCCTCGATGCCTTTGAGGAGCACGTTGCCGGTGAAGCCGTCCGTGACCACGACGTCGGCGGCGCCCCCCAGCGGCACGTCACTACCCTCAACGTTGCCCACGTAGTCCAGTCCGCGCGCGGCAAGCGCAGCGGCCAGGTGGTCGTCCGCCCTGCGCCGCAGCGCGTCACCTTTGCCGGGTTCGCTGCCGAGGGAGAGCAGGCCGATTCGGGGCCGTTCGAGGCCGAGCCTGGCCCTCGCGTAGGCGGCGCCGGCGAGGCAGTACTGCATCATCACGGTCGCCGTAGCGTCGGTGCCAGCGCCCACGTCAAGCAGGACCACGGGATGGGCCAGGGCGGGGACCACGACGGCCAGTGGTGGCCGGCTGACGCCGCGCACCCTGCCCAGGGTCACTCTCGCCGCGGCGACGGTCGCGCCGGTGGCACCGATGGAGACGCAGGCGTCGGCCGCGCCGTCGCGTACGAGCCGGGCCGCCGCACGGACGGTTGAGTCACGTTTGCGACGGACGCCGCGCACGGCGTCCTCGGCCATGCCGACGAGCTCGCGCGCGGCATGGATCTGCAGCGGACCCCCGATCAGCGAGGTCGCGCGGCGCTCCGCCAGCAGGCGGGAGACCTGGTCGGGTGGACCGACCAGGGTGAGCCGGACAGCAGGGTCATCCTCGGCCACGAGCAGTGCGCCGTCGAGCACCGCCGACGGAGCATGGTCGCCGCCGAGGAGGTCTATGGCAATCCGGACCCGGTCCGAGTGGGGACCGGCTGGACCGCTGCGACCCGCCGCGAGGAGGGGTCTCACCCCACCATCAGACCGAGAGGACCCGGCGCTTGTTGTACGTGCCGCAGGTCGGGCACGCGGTGTGCGGCAGCTTGGGCGAGCGGCACGAGTCGCAGGTGGCGACGGCAGGCGCGCTGGCCTTCCACTGCGAGCGGCGAGCGTGGGTGTTGGCGCGGGACATCCGGCGCTTCGGAACCGCCACGGTTTTGCCTTCCCTAACGTCCGGACACGCAGATCCGGTCTGTGATGACTGAATTGAGGGGCTTGAGCGCAGCACAAGGAAGTGCCGCGACGGACCATGGTACGGGTCCGGGGCGGTGCACGACCACGACCGGGTCGCGGAGCGGCCCTGACTAGGCCGGCTCGGACTCGTCCGGGGCGTCCGCGAAGGCCTGCAGTGCGGCCCAACGCGGGTCGATGACGGGGTGGTCGTGCGGCGGGGCGCCCACCTCGAGCCGCTCGCCGCAGTCGACGCACAGGCCCGGACAGTCCGGGCTGCACAGCGGCGTCAGCGGCAGCTCGACGACGATGGCGTCGCGCAGGACCGGTTCGAGGTCGAGGAAGTCGCCGTGCATGAACGAGACCTCGTCCTCGTCGTCGACAGTCTCGCTGGTCGTGCTGTCCTCGTACGCGAAAAGCTCGGCGATCTCCACCTCGATCTCGTCGTGGACGGGGTCGAGGCAGCGGGCGCACTCCCCCACCAGCGGCGCGAGGACCGAGCCGGAGACCAGAACGCCTTCCATCACCGACTCGAGGCGCAGATCGAGGGTGAGGTCGGCGCCCTGCGGGACCCCGATGACCTCGATCGAGAGGAAGTCGGGGGCCGGCACGGTGGTCTGGACCCGGCGCATCGAGCCGGGGCGGCGCCCCAGCTCGCGCGTGTCGAGCACGAGCGGGGCGTGCGGGTCGATACGGCGGTGGTGGTGGGAGTGGTCGGAGGACTTGGAAGGCGTAGAGGCTGACATGGTGACCGAATCTTAACGGGGCGCCGGATCGTCGAGGTCGGGCAACGGATCGATGTCGCCCTCGTCGAGGTCGTCGAGATCGTCGACCTCACGACGGCCGCGGAGCTTGTCCCGGCCACGCTCGACGGCGCCGAGGGTGCGGGTGAGCACGACCTCGAAGTTGGCCAGCTTGGTGTCGACGTAGTCGTCAACCTCGCGTCGCATCTCAGCGGCGTCCTCGTCGGCGATGCCGAGAATGCGCGCGGCCTCGAGGTGGGCCTCGCGTACGACCTCGGTGTCGTCGATCAGGCGCAGCCGTTCCTGGACCGCGTCCTCGACGATGCGCTCGGCCTCGCGACGGCCCTCGGCGACGACCTCGTCGCGGTCCTGCAGCAGGAACCGGGCCTGCTGGAACTCGCCGGGGAGCAGCTGTCGCAGCTGCTCGAGCTGCTCGAGGAGGTCACCCCGGTTGAGGACGCAGGACGCGGACATCGGCATCGCGCGGGCGGACTCGACCGTAGCGACGATCTCGTCGAGCTTGACCTGAACATCTTGGACGGTGTCCACCGCGAGCAACTCTCCCAACAAAACAGCCCAGCGCCGGGTTACTGACCCTGATCACCCAGGCGCTTGGACAGCGCCCGCAGCACAGGAACGGGGACGAGACCGGACACATCGCCTCCGTACGCCGCGACCTCTTTGACGAGGCTCGACGAAAGGAAACTGTAGAGCGGGTTGGTCGAGACGAACAACGTCTCGATTCCGGCGAGCCCGTGATTCATCTGCGCCATCTGCAACTCGTAGTCGAAGTCGCTGACGGCGCGCAGCCCTTTGACGATCACCGGGATGTCGTGGCTGCGGCAGTAGTCGACCAGCAGCCCGCTGAACGAGTCGACGATGACGTTGCCGTAGTCGGCCGTGACCTCACGCAGCAGGGCCAGCCGCTCGTCGAGGTCGAACATGCCCGCCTTGGCGCTGTTGACCAGGACCCCGACGGTCACCTCGTCGTAGAGCGCGCTGGCCCGGCCGATGATGTCGAGGTGGCCGTTGGTCACGGGGTCGAACGAGCCGGGACAGATGGCGCGGCGCACAGAACCTCCGGGCGGGGTGGACGGGCTCACTGGGACACGACCGCGCCGGTGGACGCTGCGTAGCCGTACCAGAGGGTCGCCTCACCGTAGCGGCGTTCGCGGCCGGGTTCGATGCCCCTGGGCCACAACCACGGCGCGTCGCGGCTCCAGCGCTCGACCACGACGACGGCTCCTGTCGCCAGGAAACCCCCGCCGACCAGGTCGTCGAGCACGGCCCGCAGGTCGTCGGCCGCCATCGCGTAGGGCGGGTCGGCAAAGACGATGTCGTACGGGAGCACGGGCGCGGTGCGGACGAACCGTTCGACCGGCCGGTCGCTGACCTCGGCCCCCTGCAAGCCGAGGTCCGCGACGTTGGCCCGGATCGCCGCGGAGGCCTTGGCGGCCGAGTCGACCAGGACGGCGGTGCTCGCGCCGCGCGAGAGCGCCTCGAGGCCGACGGCGCCGGAGCCCGCGTACAGGTCGAGCACGCGCCGGCCCTCCCAGCCGCCCACCAGGGACTCGAGGCTGGAGAACAGCGCCTCACGCGCCCGGTCCGCCGTGGGGCGGGTGTCGGTGCCGGACGGCGTCGCCAGCCGGCGCCCGCGGGCTCGTCCGGCAATGATCCGGGTCACGTCACGCCTTCTTGAGGTAGTCGAAGCGCTCGGGGTCGAGAGCGTCGTCGAGGGCGAGTGAGAGCACGGGGTGGTCGATGAGCAACGGGTCGTCGGCGACGATCGCCGTCGCTTCCTCGCGGGCTCGGGTGATGAGCTCGACGTGGGCGGGGTCGGTCAGCCGCAGCATCTTCAGCGACGAGCCGGTGCCGGACTGGCTGGCGCCGAGGACGTCGCCCTCGCGCCGGGCCTCGAGGTCGAACTCGGCCAGCTCGAACCCGTCCAGGGTGGAGGCGACCATCGCGAGCCGTCGACCGGCCGGGCTGGCCGGGTCGAGCGAGGTCTCCAGCAGGCACCAGCCCTGGGCGCCGCCGCGACCGATCCGCCCGCGCAGCTGGTGCAGCTGGGAGACGCCGAACCAGTCGGCGTCGAGCAGCACCATGACGGTGGCGTTGGGAACGTCGACGCCGACCTCGATGACGGTCGTCGCCACGAGCACGTCGACACTGCCCTCAACGAAGCGACGCATCACGTCGTCCTTGTCGGCCGGCGCCATGCGGCCGTGCAGGGCGGCGAGGCGCAGTCCGGCCAACGGGCCGGCTGTCAGCTCGGGCAGCACGTCGAGCACGGCCATGGCCGGCCGTCGGGTGTCCGCGACCGGGGACCCGGTGGGCTCGAGCTCGTCGATGTCGGCCTCGTCGTCACCGATCCGGGCGCACACGACGTAGGCCTGGTGACCGGCGGCGACCTCCTCACGGACCCGGTCCCACATCCGGTCGACCCAGGACTGGTTGTCCTGCTGCACGACGAAGGTCCTGATCGGGGTGCGGCCCACCGGCAGCTCGGTCAGTGACGACACCTCGAGGTCGCCGAACACGGTCATGGCCACCGTGCGGGGGATCGGCGTCGCGGTCATGACCAGCAGGTGCGGAGGCTCGGAGCCCTTGGCCCTCAGGGCGTCGCGCTGGTGGACGCCGAACCGGTGCTGCTCGTCGACGACGACAAGGCCGAGGTCGGCGAACTGCACCTTGTCCTCGAGCAGCGCGTGGGTGCCGACGATGATGCCGGCCTGACCGGTGGCGGCCTCGAGCATCGCCTCACGGCGGACGCCGCTGGCCTGCGAACCGGTCAGCAGCGTCACCCTGGTCGCCTCGTCGGAACCCCCCAGCCGGCCGCCCTCGGCCAGCGGCCCGAGCAGGGCGGTGATGGATCGGTGGTGCTGCTGGGCGAGCACCTCGGTGGGCGCGAGCAGCACTGCCTGTCCCCCGCTGTCCACGACCGCGAGCATCGCGAGCAGGGCGACGACGGTCTTGCCGGATCCCACCTCGCCTTGCAGCAGCCGGTGCATGGGTACGGGCTCTGCCAGGTCGGCGGTCAGCACGGCGTCGACCTCGCGCTGGCCGGCGGTGAGCTCGAACGGGAGCCGGGCCCTGAACGCGTCCACCAGGCCGCCGGCACGCGCCACCCGTGGCTTGGTCGGGAACATCCGAGCCTCGGCCCGTCTGCGGGCGAGAGCCACCTGCAGCACCATCGCCTCGTCCCACGCCAGGCGGTAGCGCGCCGCCCTGATGTCCTCGTCGGTCTGCGGGCGGTGGATCTTCTCGATGGCCTCTCGCCACGGCAGCAGCCCGTAGCGCTCGCGCAGCTCGGCAGGCAACGGGTCGTCGATCTCCGCGGTGGCGTGCAGCGCGAGAGCGACGGCATCGGAGATCTGCCAGGTCGTGATGTCCTTGCTGGCCGGATAGATGACCAGCTGCAGGCTCACAAAGTTGGCCGCCCGACGTTCGTTGGCGTCGTCATCGTCGTCGTCGAGCAGCCGGTAGTCGGGGTGGGTGAGCTGGCGGGCGCCGTTGAACAGCGACACGGTGCCGGTGAACAGGCCGGTGCGTCCCGGTTGGAGGTCCTTGCCGACCCAACCACCTCTGCTGAAGAAGGCGACCTCGAGCTTGCCTGACCCGTCGGTGACCACGAGCTTGATCACGGTGCCCTTGCGGTTACGCATCGGGATGCGGCTCGAGGACAGCACCCTCGCGACCACCGTGACGTGCTCGCCGACCTCGAGCCCGCCCAGCTTGGTCAGCTCGCCGCGCTTGGCGTAGCGGCGCGGGTAGTGGCGCAGCAGGTCGCCCAGGGTGTGCAGGTCGAGACCACCAGCGAGCTTGACTGCGGTCTTGTCCCCGACGATGTTGCGCAGGGGCTCGTCGAGCGGCCTCACCCGGTTGAGCATGTCCACCGCCTCGCCGACCTCAGGTCCAGCATCCTGGCTGGCAGGTTAGCCTCCCGTACCGACGATTCGGCACCAGCGGCGCAACCGTTTGGCGCGCGCCCGGTTCCTCCGTAGTCTGGGGAGGTTGTCCGCAGCGGCGCCTGACGAGTTCCGGCCCCTGTAGGCTCATCCAACTGCACCAACACTGGTCAATCATTCTTCGTTGTAGGGAGCTTCCCCGTGTCTAGCGTGTGCGACGTCTGCGCCAAGGGACCCGGTTTCGGCATGTCGGTGTCTCACTCACACCGCCGCACCCGTCGCCGCTGGAACCCGAACATCCAGACCGTTCGGGCCATGGTGGGTGGCACCCGCAAGCGGCTCAACGTGTGCACCTCCTGCCTCAAGGCCGGCAAGGTCTCCCGCTAGCCCCGGCTCGGCACCACAGCACAGCACAAAGGCGTACGCGTCACGACGCGTACGCCTTTTCGTGTGCCTACGGCCCTCTTGGCCGGACCGATCAGCTCGACCGGGGCAGGAACCGGCTGCCGACGGCGAGCCCGCCAGCGATCACCGCCTGCACCACCAGCACCACGACGACCGCGTCGAGCGCGCCCGCGTGACCCGGCTCGGACAGGGTGAGGAACAAGCTGCCGAGGGTGGCGACGCCGAGTGCGAGGCTCAGCTGCTGCATCGTCGTGAAGACACCGCTGCCGGCACCGGCCGACTCGACCGGCACCTCGGAGAGCACGACCCGGATCAGTGACGGCATGGTCAGCCCCTGCCCCACGCCCATCACGACGAACGGCGCGAACAGCTCCAGCGGGGAGGTCTGCGGCCAGCTGTGGTGCAGCGTCCAGATCAGCAGGAGCAGGCCGACCAGCTGGACCGCGCCGCCTGCGGTGATGACGGTGCGCCCGTAGCGGCCGACCAGTCGGGCGATCTGCAACGACGCCAGCAGGAACGCGATCGCCATCGGCGCCAGCGCGAGACCGGCCTTGGCCGGGCTGTACCCGAGCGCCCCCTGGGCGGTGAGCGCGTAGACGAACATGAAGGCGCCGAACCCGGCGAAGAACGGCGCGGCGAGGATCAGGCCACGACGCATCGACCGGTGGCGCAGCAGCGTCGGCGGCACCAGCGGATCGCGCCCGCGGCGCTCGAGCCGCCGTTCGACGCGTACGAACGCTGCCAGCCACACCGGCGCACTGATCAGCAGCGCCCACGACCACCAGGGCCAGTGCAGGACGCGGCCTTCGGTCAGCGGCAGCAGCAGACTCACGACCGCAGCCGCCAGCAAGGCTGCTCCACGCAGGTCGGGCCGGGTCGCCCTGGTTGCCCTGGTCTCCGGCAGGAAGCGGACCGCCATGACCATGCCGATCAGGCCGATCGGCACGTTGACCAGGAAGATCGGTCGCCATCCGCTGCCCGAGATGTTGGCGGAGACCAACCAACCGCCCATGGCCTGCCCGGCCACGGCGGCCAGACCGCCGGTGGCGCCGAACCAGCCGATCGCCTTGGCTCGGGAGTGCACGTCACCGGTGGCCTGGATGGTCGCCAGCGTCTGCGGCACGACGAACGCAGCCGCGGCGCCCTGCAGGATGCGTGCCGCAACCAGCCACCCGGCCGTCGGCGCGATCCCGCACAGCAGCGACGCGAAGGTGAACGCCCCGATGCCAGACACGAACACTCGCCGACGCCCCCGCGCATCGCCGAGCCGGCCGCCGATCACGAGCAGGACCGCGTAGGCGGTGGCGTAGCCGGAGACAACGAGCTCGAGCGTCGCCGGGGACGAGTGGAGGTCGACGGCCATCGTGGGCAGCGCGACGTTCACGATGAAGAAGTCGACCATCGCCAGCAGGACACCGAGCAGGATGGTGGCGAGGGCCAGTGGCGACAGCGGAGCTGCGGTCGCGAGCTGGGGGCCGGCCGGAGCCGCCACCGCCGCGGAGCCGCTGGTGGGCGTGGTCTCAGTAGTCATGAAGCCACCCTGCGTCGGTGCGTGAACGGGTGCCAGAAGTGCAGTTATCCGGGTATCAGCAGCACCTGGCACCAGGCTGAGACCTGAGGCATCCTGACGGGATGACCACACTCCACGAAGGCTACGGACCGGCTGCGACAGTTTCCGACACCCGGCCAGCGTCCCTCGCCGCCTCGCGCCGGCACGAGCTGGCGGACTTCCTGCGCTCGCGTCGCGAGCGCATCCGCCCCGAGCAGGTCGGACTCGCGCCGGGTACCCGAAGGCGTACCCCCGGCTTGCGTCGGGAGGAGGTTGCCCAGCTCTCGGGTCTCGGCCTGACGTGGTACACCTGGCTCGAGCAGGGCCGCGACATCAAGGTGTCGCCCCAGGTGCTCGAGGCCGTCGCGCGGACCCTGCAGCTGGACCGGCACGAGCGCTCCCACCTGTTCACCCTGGCCGACTCCCCCGTGGCCGCCAGCGTCCCCTCCTGCGACGAGGTGACTCCGGCCGTCCGAGCCATCCTCGACCAGCTCGACCCCTACCCGTCCAGCGTGACCAACGCGCGCTACGACGTCCTGGCCTGGAACTCGGCCTACACCAAGCTGTCCGGCGACCTCGACCGGCTGCCGGTCGAGGAGCGCAACGCCCTGTGGCTCGCGTTCACCAGCCCCGTCCGGCGCGCCCTGATCGTCGATTGGGAGGACTCCGTCGGCCGCCTCGTCGCGACCTATCGCGCGGCCATGGCCGACCACGTCGGCGAGCCGGCGTGGAAGTACCTCGTACGACGGCTCGAGCAGGCGTCGCCGGAGTTCGCCGAGATGTGGCACCGCCACGACGTGAGCGCCCCGGAGAACCTCACCAAGCGGCTGCTGCACCCGACGATGGGCCTGCTCACGTTCACCCACACCAACCTGTGGCTGCGCCCGACGACGGGTGTACGGGTGATCTCCTACGTGCCCGCGGACGACGTGACCCGGCTCGCAGTCTCTCGGATCGACGAGCTGCCGGTGCTGGAGCTGTAGTCAGGCCGCCGGGAAGTGGTCGTGGCCGCCGGGCCCTTCGGTCACGCGCCCGTCCACGGTGACCCCGGCGCCCTCCCCCACGCGCCCGACCACCACCGCACCAGCGGGCAGCACCGTGCCGGAAGGGACCGTCGCCAACAGAGGGTGGTCGTCGCCGCCGGTCAGCACGTCGGCGTCGGTGATCCCTGGCCCGCCCAGACCGCGCAGCGCCGCGAGGTCGAAGTCGAGCGCGACCCCGCTCGCGGCGGCGAGGTGCCCCGCGTCCTGCAGCAACCCGTCGCTGACGTCGAGCATGGCCGTGGCACCCAGCGCGGCGAGCCGCGGACCCAAGCCGTACGGGGGAAGCGGCCGGCGGTGCGCTTCGACCAGCGGCCCGTCGGCGATGCCGTCCATGAGCAGCCGTAGCCCCGCCGAGGCCCACCCCAGCCGTCCCGCGACGACCACGAGGTCTCCGGGCACCGCGCCGGAGCGCAGCACGGCGTCACGGTCATCCAGGCGCCCGAGAGCGGTCACCGAGATGACCAGGGTGTCCGAACGCACCATGTCACCGCCGACCACGACAGCACCGGCTGCCGCGGCCTCGGTCGCCATGCCCCTGGCCAGCTCGAGGGTCCACGCCACGGGCAGATCCGGCGGAGCTGCCAGCCCCACCGTCAGGGCCGTCGGGTGCGCGCCCATGGCCGCGATGTCCGCGAGGTTGGCTGCCGCTGCCCGCACACCGACGTCGTAGCCGCTGGACCAGTCCCGCCGGAAGTGCCTGCCCTCGACAAGCACGTCGGTGCTCACCGCGACCCGGCCGCCGGGCGCGGCCACGACTGCGGCGTCATCGCCCGGACCGACCAGGACCCCGTTGGCGGGGTCGGGCGCCATGCCGTTGTCGGCCAGCGACCTGAGCACCCGGTCGATCAGCCCGAACTCGCCGACATCGCCGAGCCGGGGTTCACGGCCGGGCGTCCCGGCACCCACCTGGCGGTCCATACGCGGTAGCCTGCCATGCCAACGTCGACCGGCGGACATCAAGGCAGCATTCGTGGCAGCCCTGTTGGCACGCACACTTATCGGGAGGAACACCTCGTGGTGGTCCAGGCCTACATCCTCATCCAGACCGAAGTCGGCCGGGCCGCATCGGTAGCCGAGCAGATCGCCGTCATCCACGGCGTCACGCTCGCGGAGGACGTCACCGGCCCCTACGACGTGATCGTCCGCGCGGAAGCCGCCAACGTCGACGACCTGGGCAAGCTGGTCTTGTCCAAGGTGCAGACCGTGCCCGGCATCACGCGGACGCTGACCTGCCCGGTCGTGCACCTCTGAGACGTCTGCGCCCTCAACGCCTCCCGGCGGCGCTGCTGCTCCTTGGCCTGGCCGCCGGCTGTGGCCAGCAGTCCGGCGCCGTCAAGGTCGCTGTGCCGAGTGCGGCAGGCGCCGAGGCCGGGTGCGCGGGACTCGCCACCGCACTTCCCACAACCCTCGAGGGCAGGGCTCGCAAGCGCACGGAGCCGGCCTCACCACTGGTCGTGGCGTGGGGCTCGCCAGCCGTGATCGTCCGCTGCGGGCTGCCGTCAGCGACCGACTCGACCGGCACGCAGATCGAGGTCGGCGGGGTGACGTGGCGGACCGACGGGCCCGCCGGCAAGCGGGTGATCTGGACAACGGTCGGCACGACGCCCGGCGTCGAGCTGTCCGTACCCTCCTCGATCAACGACCAGGAGAACCTGCTCGCAGACCTGGCTCCCGCCGTACGGGAAAAGCTCAGCCGTGCCCCTGCGCCATCAACGGCAGCTCCCGGTGGGTCAACCCCGTCAAGCCGGTCAGCCCCGTCGTCGTCACCCGCAGCCGGCTAGCGTCCAGGTCGAGCGGCAGACCCGCCAGCCGTCGAACCGAGCCCACGTCGGTGAAGTCGGCCACCCACTCGCCGACGTGCGGACGCAGGTGGTCGTTGGGGTTGACCGGCACGAAGCGGACGCCCGTGGCAACCGCGGCCGCCTGGTCCGACGGAGCGTCACCGAAGAAGACGACCGGACCGTCAACGGCTGCCGCGATGCGCCGTAGCGTCTCGGCCTTGCCGGCGGCACTCGCGAACAGCGCCTCGAAGGCCCCGTCGATTCCGTGCCGGATCAGCTGCTGCGTCACCTCGTCCTCAGGCGCGGCACTGAGGACGAACCGCCGACCGGGCACGGTCTCGAGGAACTGCCGGACACCGGGCAGCAGGGGTACGGCCGGCAGCCGCTGCTCGAGCAGCTCGCCGTAGCGTTCAACCACCCGGCTGACACTGTCGTTGTCGCCTCGCATGACCAGGTGACGGTGGACGAACTCGAACTTCTGCCGGCGCGGAACGCCTCGCTGGCGGGCGTTGTAGACCCGAATCGTCTGCAGCTCGTCGTCGCTCAGCCGCCAGATGTCGCGGCAGGCCTCGGCAAAGGAGTCGAGCTTGACGGCTTCGCTGTCGACCAGGACGCCATCCAGGGTGAACACGAAGGCGGGTGGCACTGCAGCACACTCCCTGGTGAATCCCGACGGACGTTCCGGAGCGTCGAACACTACAGAGTCCCCTGTCGACGGCCGGACCGACGCGCCACATTCCCGTGCTGCGATTGTGCCAACGCCGGGTTTCGCTGTGGTTACGGGATTGTGGTCAGGCCAGGGCGGCCTTGATCGCCTTGGCTCTGGCGTCGTACTGAGCGGCCACCTGGCCCTGGATAGCGCCCTCCATGAACCGAAGCGCGCCTCGCAGGGACACGTTGCCCGACACCGTCATCCGGGTGCCCCCATCCACCGGCTCGAACCGGAAGTCCAGGGTCATGTCGGCCTGACTGTTGGTGGACGACAGGACCAGCCGCGACGGCCTTTCGAACACCGTGATCTCGGTCTCGATCCGGCCCAACCGGGTGAAGTCGCCGGTCATCCGGGTGCCGAGACGGGCGGGGCCCTCGGTCAGCTGCACCAGGTTGGTGACGTCGGAGTTCCACTTGGCTTGGTTGGACACGTCGGCGACGAAGTCGAACGTTTCAGCCGGGGTCGACCCGACAGTTTCGACGCTGGAGGCCTGAATCACGCGATCTCCTTGCTCTGCCGGCAACTCCGACCCCGCAAGGGCCGTACCGGGAAGGGTCGGTCCGACCGACTCAGCGTAGGCCGGGACGGCGGGCAAGTGCAGTGTTCAGCAGCCGGTCCACCAACGTGGGGTAGTCAACACCGGTGGCCGCCCACATCCGCGGGAACATGGACGCCGGCGTGAATCCGGGCATGGTGTTGACCTCGTTGACCACCAGCCCGTCCGGCCCGAGGAAGAAGTCCACCCTGGCCAGACCCTCGCAGCCGAGTGCGTCGAAAGCGGCACACGCCATGGCCTGCACCGCGGCAGTCTCGTCGTCCGTGAGCTTGGCCGGGATGTCGAAGGCCGTCGCCCCGTCGAGATACTTGGCCTCGAAGTCGTAGAACGCGTGGTCGGGATGGACGTGAATCTCCGACGGCAGACTCGCCTCGGGACCGTCAGCGCCCTCGAGGACTCCGCACTCGATCTCACGGCCGGCGAGCATCGACTCGATGACCACCTTGGGGTCGGAGCGACGGGCGACCTCGATCGCGTCAGCAAGGTCAGCCGGGTCGGACACCTTGGAGATGCCAATGCTGGAGCCACCTCTGGCCGGCTTGACGAACACCGGCCAGGTCAGTCGTCCGGCGACCCTGGCGAGAACCGTTGCGGGGGCGGACTCCCACTCCCGCGCGGTGACGACCTCGTAGGGACCCACCGGCAGCCCGTGCCCTTCAAGCACCAGCTTCATGTGCTGCTTGTCCATCGCCGCGGCACTGGCGAAGACTCCCGAACCCACATAGGGAACTCCGGCAAGCTCGAGCAGCCCCTGGAGAGTGCCGTCCTCGCCGTAGGGCCCGTGCAGCAGGGGGAAGACCACGTCGACGGCAGCGATCCGGTCCGGGCCGGCCGCGGAGCCGAGGGGAACGAGGCCCTGCACTGTCGGATCGCCCGCCATCACCAGCGGGTCCAGTCCTTCGGCCACGGTGGGCAACCCGTCCCGGTCCCCTGCCGAAGCAGTGAGGGCGGCCGGGGTGTCCGGTGCCAGCACCCATTGCCCCTGGCGGGTGATCCCAATGGCGATGACGTCGTAGCGGTCGCGGTCGAGAACCTCGAGAACGCTGGCTGCCGAGACGCACGAGACCGAGTGCTCGGTGCTGCGGCCCCCGAAGACCAGGCCCACCCGTACCTTGTTCACCACTGGCTCGTCCTCACCGTCCAAACCCTACCGGGCGGCCTGTCCGTGCCGTTCGCTCTTGGCCTCGCGCGACATCAGCCGAGCCACCATGTCGCGGGGAGCCATGCCGTCGTGGACGACGGCGACGACGTGCTCGGTGATCGGCATCTCGACCCCGTGCTTGTTGGCCAGGTCGAGGATGGATCGCGACGACGTGACCCCTTCGGCGACGGTGTGGAGCTCGCTTTGCAGCTCCGCGAGCGTCCGGCCGCGACCGAGCGCCTCGCCGACGGAACGGTTCCGGCTGTACGGGGAGGAGCACGTGGCCACCAGGTCACCAAGCCCGGCGAGACCGGAGAACGTGGAGGCGTCCGCTCCCAGAACAGCGCCAAGCCGGGCGATCTCGGCCAGGCCGCGGGTGATCAGCGACGCAGCAGCGTTGTCACCCAGACCCATGCCGTCCGCCATCCCGACAGCGATCGCGATGACGTTCTTGACGGCGCCACCCAGCTCGCAGCCGACGACATCGGTCTGGGTGTAGGGCCGGAAGTAGGCCGTGGTGCAGGCAGTCTGGAGCTCGCGGGCGTTGTCCTCGTCGACGCAGGCGACCACGCTCGCGGCTGGCAGCCGCCGGGCGATCTCGCCGGACAGGTTGGGGCCGGAGACCACGATCAGCCGCTCGTCGGGAACCCCTGCGACCTCGGCCATGACCTCGCTCATGCGCAAAGTGGAACCGAGCTCGACGCCCTTCATCAGACTGACCAGCAAGGCATTGTCGGGGATCAGGGACCGCCAGCGGAGCAGGTTGTCACGCAACGCTTGCGACGGCACCGCGATGACGACGAACCGGGCGCCGTCGAGGGCCCGTGACACATCGGCGGTCACCGCAAGGTTGGCCGGCAGTCGTACGCCGGGCAGGTAGTCGGCGTTCTCACCGGACGCGGCGATGGCGTCGGCCAGCTCGAGACGGCGGGGACAAAGAACGGTCTCCACGCCCGCATCGGCGAGCACTGCGGCGAAAGCAGTGCCCCAGGAACCCGCGCCCAGCACGGCGGCACGGGTCACGCTGTTCCCTTTGGCCTCGTCGGGCAGGCCTCGCCGCGCACCTGCTCGAGCTGGTGCGTGATCGCCGACATGACCCGGTCGGTCGCGTCGCGCAAGGACTGCATCGAATCCCCTTCATCGGTGGCGAGATCCACGGCGGGTCCGACCAGGATCGAGATCCTATGACGTGACCAACCCTGGACAAGCCGGAGCCGCCTGGCCCTTCCCAGTATCCGGTGTGCCCCCCACTGGGCCACCGGCAGTACCGGTGCGCCCGACATCGCGGCCAGTCTGGCAACTCCCGTACGCGCCTGCATCGGCCACATCCCGGCTGCGCGGGTCACCGTGCCCTCGGGGTAGATGACGATGCACTCGCCTGCCTTCAGGGCACGGACGGCCTCGGTCAGGGACATGCCTGCGTCCGGGGTGTCGCGGTTGACCGGGATCTGCCCCGTGGCCCGCATGATCGGCCCGACGACCGGAGCCTCGAACAGCTCGGACTTTGCCATGAAGCGGGGCCGTCTGCCGTTGTCCACCAGCAGGTGCGCGACCAGGAAGGGATCGATCACCGAGATGTGGTTGACCGCGATGATCACCCCGCCCTCCGGTGGGATGTGTTCCGTCCCTTGCCAGCGCGGGGAAGTGAGGCCCACCACGACAGGCCGAAGGAGGGTCTCGATCACGCGGAACGGCCAGACCGGCGGCACCTGCCACTGTTGCGCCGAGCGCGAGCTCACCGGCGCCCGCTAAAGTGGCCGGCGTGCAGGCGACAGTGGCGAGCTGGTCCGGAACGACGCGCGGTGGCAGCGTGCTGCTGGACGACGGGTCGATGCTCGACTTCGATCATGCGGTGTTCGACGCCTCCGGGCTGCGACTGCTGCGTTTCGGCCAGAGGGTACGGATCCGGGTGAGCGAAGCCGACGGCCGCATCACCGCGATGACCATTGCTACTTTGCCATGGCCCGACCAGAACAGCTGACCGGCGCCGAACGAGACGAGCCGGCCACCTGCAACAGGTGACCGGCTCGACGCGAATCGGGAATGCTTGCTGGCTCAGGCCTTCTTGGCCGGGGCCTTGCGGGCGGGAGCCTTCTTGGCCGGAGCCTTGGCGACAACCTTGGCGGGAGCCTTGACCGCGGCCTTCTTGGCCGGAGCCTTGGCGATCACCTTGACCGGAGCCTTCTTGGCCGGAGCCTTGGCGACAACCTTGACCGGAGCCTTGACCGGAGCCTTCTTGGCCGGAGCCTTGGCTACGACCTTGACCGCGGCCTTCTTGGCCGGGGCCTTCTTGACCGGGGCCTTGGTGGCCAGGGTCTTGGCGGCGGCCTTCTTGACCGCCGGCGACTTGGCCGGGGTCTTGGTGGCCAGGGTCTTGGCAGCCGCCTTCCTGGCCGGAGCCTTGGCAACGACCTTGACCGGAGCCTTGACCGGAGCCTTCTTGGCCGCAGCCTTCCTGATCGCGGGGGCCTTGGCCGCCGGAGCCTTCTTGGCCACGGGTGCCTTGACGGCCTTGACCGCAACCGGCTTCGGAAGCGGTGCAAGCTTCTTTGCTCCGCTCACAACCTCCTTGAAGCCTGCGCCGGGCCGGAACTTCGGCACAGCAGTCTTCTTGATCCGAACCGGAGCACCGGTTGCGGGGTTGCGCGCCATACGAGCGTTGCGGACCTGCTTTTCGAAGACGCCGAAGCCGGCGATGGCAACCTTTTCGCCCTTGGCAACGGCGCGGGTGATGGTGTCGACGACCGCCTCTACTGCTGCTGCAGCGGCCTTCTTGTCACCGAGACGCTCGGTGATGGCGTCGATCAGCTCGGACTTATTCACTGCCCATCCTCCGTCGACCGCGTCGAGGCACGATGCATCGACATGATTCGTCACGCTAAGCGCAGAACGGCGCAAGAACAATGACCGCCACGCGTTTTTTCCTTGTGTCGTGGCGATTTTTGTGTGCCAGGCGTAGTTCTGACCCACAAATCGGCGACAAGTGCTTGCCGGACAAGGGATTGAGGGACCCCACTCGGGGTCACCATCTGCCTATCGGCGTCTGGCCGTGACCTCGAGCCGAACGTAGTCGACCACGCCTCCGGGCAGACGCGAAGCCAGCTGAGCGCTCAGTTCTGCCCGCTCCTCGGGCGACTTCGCCGCGCTGTGACGCCCGAGAACGACCGTTTCCAGATAGCCCTGAAGCTCCTCGGGACGGGCGAAGGTCACGGGTGCCGGGCGCAGACTGGCCGAAACGTCAGTGAATCCGGCGTGCTCGAGCCGCTTCTTCGTCGCCTCCGCCGTCGCGAAGTTCCACTTCTCGTCGTCGGCAAGTCCCAGGTCCGCCAGGGCGGCTGAGACCGCCGCGATGTTGCCGAAACCACCCCACTCACCCGAGAACCTCGCTCCGGGCGTCAAACTCGCGGCCAGCCAGGCGAACACCCGGTCGTGGTCCGGCAGCCAGTGCAGGCCGGCCACCGACATGGCCGCGTCACAGGGATCGGCCAGCGGCTCCGCATCACGCAGGTCGAGCCGCACCAGCTCCACCCGGTCGTCATAAGCTGCGAGCCGATCCCGCGAGGCACCGAGCATCGCCAACGAGGCGTCAACGCCCACGATGGTCAGCCCCGGGTGCGTCTCCAGCAGCAGCAGGGCATCCCGTCCGGTGCCGCAGCACATGTCGAGCACGCGCCGCGCACCGGTCAGTGGGAGCCGCCGGACAACGCCCTCGCCCCAAGCCAGGTGGGGCAGGGGAAGCGAGTCGTACCGATGGGCATCCCAGTCGTGGGTAGGGCTCATGCGACGAGCGTACGCGGCTTCCAGCTCGGTCGCCGACCCTCGAAGGCGGTGATCTCGTCGGCGTGACGCAGTGTCAGTCCGATGTCGTCGAGGCCCTCCATCAGCCGCCAGCGGGTGTAGTCGTCGATCTCGAACGGGACCACCAGATCGCCTGCCGTGACCTGCTTGTGGTCGAGGTCGACGGTGATCTCGAGGCTGGGGTCGGCCTCGACCGCAGCCATCAAAGTCTCGACGACGTCCTCCGGCAGCTGCACCGGCAGGAGGCCGCCCTTGAGGGAGTTGCCCCTGAAGATGTCAGCAAACCTCGGCGAGATCACCGTACGGAAGCCGAAGTTCTGCAGGGCCCACACGGCGTGCTCACGGCTGGATCCGGTGCCGAAGTCGGGGCCGGCCAGCAGGACCGTGACGCCGGCGTACTGCGGCTGGTTGAGGACGAAGTCGGGATCACTGCGCCAAGCGGCAAAAAGGCCGTCCTCGAAACCGCTGCGGGTGACCCGCTTGAGGTAGGACGCCGGGATGATCTGGTCGGTGTCGACGTTGCTCCGCCGCAGCGGCACAGCGCGACCGGTGTGGGTGACGAACGTGTCCATGGTCGTTCCTCTCAGCTCAGGTCACTGGGCGCGGTCAGCTTGCCGGTCACTGCTGTCGCGGCAGCCACACCGGGCGAGACCAGGTGGGTACGGCCGCCGGGGCCTTGTCGCCCCTCGAAGTTGCGGTTGGACGTCGAGGCGCTGCGCTCGCCGGGGGACAACGTGTCGGGGTTCATGCCCAGACACATCGAGCAACCAGCCTGCCGCCACTCGGCACCGGCGTCGATGAACACCTTGTCGAGACCCTCGGCCTCGGCCTGCAGCCGCACGAGAACCGATCCGGGGACAACGAGAACCCTTACGTTTTCGGCAACCTTGCGGTCGCGCCACACGTCGGCCACGACCCGCAGGTCCTCGATCCGGCCATTGGTGCAGGACCCGATGAAAACGGTGTCGACGGGGATCTGCGTCATCGGCGTGCCCGCCGTCAGATCCATGTAGGTCAGTGCCCGCTCGGCCGCGGCGCGCTCGGAGGCGTCAGCGAAGTCGGTCGGGAACGGCACGGTGCTCGACAGAGGCACACCCTGGCCGGGGTTGGTTCCCCAGGTGACGAAGGGAGCCAGCTCGGACGCGTCGATCACGACCTCCTTGTCGAAGACCGCGTCGTCGTCGGTGTGCAGGGTGCTCCAGTAGGCAACAGCCTCGTCCCAGTCGGCGGCCGAGGGCGCGTGCTGGCGGCCCTTGAGATAGGCGAACGTGGTCTCGTCGGGGGCGATCATGCCCGCCCTGGCGCCGGCCTCGATCGACATGTTGCAGACCGTCATGCGGCCCTCCATCGACAGCTGGCGCACTGCTTCGCCGCGGTACTCGATGATGTAGCCCTGACCGCCACCGGTGCCGATCCGCGCGATGATCGCCAGGACGAGGTCCTTGGCAGTCACCCCGGCTGGCAGCGGACCCTCGACGGTGACCGCCATCGTCTTCGGCCGCACCAGCGGCAGAGTCTGGGTGGCCAGCACGTGCTCGACCTCGCTGGTGCCGATGCCGAATGCCAGCGCACCAAAAGCACCATGGGTGGAGGTGTGCGAGTCACCGCAGACCACCGTGACTCCCGGCTGCGTCAGGCCGAGCTGCGGGCCGACGACGTGGACGATGCCCTGGTCCTTGTTACCGAGGGAGTAGAGCCGGACGCCGAACTCCTCGCAGTTGCGGCGCAGCGTGTCGACCTGGGTGCGCGACACCGGGTCGGCGATCGGCTGGTCGATGTCGAGCGTCGGGACGTTGTGGTCCTCGGTCGCGAGGGTGAGGTCGGGTCGGCGCACCCGCCGGCCGGTCAGGCGCAGACCGTCGAACGCCTGGGGACTCGTCACCTCGTGGATGAGGTGCAGGTCGATGTAGAGGAGGTCGGGCTCTCCCTCCGTACGACGGACGACGTGGTCGTCCCAAACTTTCTCCGCCAACGTGCGACCCATGACCTGCCCCTTTCCTGCTCACGACTTGCATCTCAGGTGCTGAGACGGCAATATTGCGATATGGACAACTCTAGCGGCGTCGGCGTACTTGACAAGGCTGTTCTCGTTTTGACCTGTCTCGAGGGTGGTCCGACCAGCCTCGCGGGACTGGTGGCGAGGACGGGACTGTCCCGCCCGACCGCCCACCGACTGGCAGTGGCGCTCGAGCATCACCGGATGGTTTCCCGTGACGCACAAGGTCGTTTCGTGCTCGGGCCCCGGCTGCGCGAGCTCGCACTCGCTGCGCCAGGCGACCTGCTGCTCCAAGCGGCGCCGGTGGTCCTGGCTCGACTGCGCGACATCACCGGCGAGAGTGCCCAGCTCTACCGCCGCGAGGGCAACCAGCGCCGGTGCATCGCCGCGGCGGAGCGGGCCAGCGGGCTGCGCGACACCGTGCCGGTCGGCTCGACCCTGTCCATGGGGGCCGGTTCCGCGGCCCAGATCCTGCTGGCGTGGGAGCCGCGCCAGGCCGCCTCCGGGGTGCTCGAGAACGCGGCCTTCACCCCGGCAGCACTGTCCGGCGTACGCAAGCGCGGCTGGGCCCAGAGCGTGGCGGAGCGCGAGCCCGGCGTCGCCTCGGTCTCGGCTGCCGTGCACGCAGCCGACGGGACGGTGGTCGCCGCGATCTCGGTCTCCGGACCGATCGAGCGGCTCACCCGGACGCCGGGAAAGCTGCACGCACAGGCCGTTGTCGCGGCCGGAGCGGCGCTGTCGCGAGCTCTCGCCCCCAGCCAGACCAGCTGATCTGTTGCATCGGGATGGCGGGATCGGCCAAGTTGCGGGATGGTGAGACGTCACGCCGCACGCCCGCTGGTGAGAGGGGTTGCCCATGCGCCATCTGTCGGTCGTGCCGGCTCAGCCCATAGAGGTCGAACCGGTTGCCTTCGTTCCCGTCCGGCTCCTGCTCGCCGCCTCTGGCCGCTGCTCCTGCGACGAGTGCTGCCGAGCCGCTGTGACCACGCCACCGGCGCCCGTACGAGCCGCCCGCGGCGCCAACCGGCCAACGGTTCGCAGGCTGCACCGGCTGAGCTGACCCAGGGACCGGACCCGCGCCTGGATAGCGTAGGACTGTGACGGTCAGCCAGGATGCCGGGAGTCCACACCTGTCATCCCTGCTACGACCGACCGCGATCGGGTTCGCACTCGGATCACTCGCCTTCGCCCTCGGCGTGCCACTGAGTCTTGATTCCTCGCTCGACCCCGCAGTCGCCGGCTGGACGTTCTTCGTCGGATCGCTGTTGTTCACCGCTGCGGCTACGCTGCAGTTCCTCATGTCCCGTGCCGAGCTGCCGGCTGCCGAGCTCGCACCGCAGCGCCGGTGGGCAACGTCCCTGTCCTCGCGCACCACCGATTGGACGGCCGCTGCGATCCAGCTACTGGGCACGCTTGCTTTCAACCTCACGACCCTTCGTGCGGCCCTCGACGCCGCCGGGTCCCGCACGACATCCGTGCAGCTCGTGTGGCGCCCAAACGCCGTCGGTTCCGTGCTGTTTCTGCTGTCGAGCGGCATTGCCCTCGCCCCCGAGGTGCGGCGCCGGCGGCACCGTCACGCCCGCGACCGGTCCTGGACCATCGCAGCGCTGAACATGCTGGGCTCGGTCTTCTTCGGTCTCTCCGCCATCGGCGCTTGGACCACTACGGCGACGGGAGACCTCTTGAACGTTCGCTGGTCCAACGGGGGCACCTTCCTCGGCGCGCTCTGCTTCCTGGCCGGGGCTCTGCTGCTGTTGCCCGGACGCAAGGAAAGCACCCGGCTGAGCTGATCACCCGCTGCCCGCAGACTAAGGACCGCTGTCCGTCGTCGCGATCGTGACGTCCTTGGTGCTGCCGCCGCGCACGTAGGTCAGCGTGATCTTCTGGCCCGAGCGGCTCTCCAGCTCAGCAACGGTCAGCTGGTCGGGACGCCGCGCGGCGTCGCCGTTGACCTTGGTGATCACGTCGCCCTGCTGGATCCCGGCCTTGTCGCCGGGGCCGCCCTTGGTCACCGACGCGACGAACAGGCCCGGTTCAAGACCGGCCGCAGCAGCTGCAGCCGGCGGGATCTGCTCGACCTGCAGGCCGACGCTCGGGTGGCTCGCATGCCCGTCGGCGATGAGCTCCTGAGCGATCGGATAGGCCATGTCGACGGGGATCGCGAAGCCCAGACCCACGCTGCCGCCACCGGCCTGACCGTTGGCGTCCGGCACGGTCGCGATGGCTGTGTTGACGCCGACCAGCTTGCCCTTGCAGTCGACGAGCGCTCCGCCACTGTTGCCGGGGTTGATCGACGCGTCGGTCTGCAGGGCACCGACGAGGTGGGCCACGTCTCCGTTGGCCGAGGGCACAGGGACGTGCCGGTCGAGGGCGCTGACAATGCCTGCGGTGACGGTGGACGGGAGCCCGAGCGGTGCGCCGAGAGCGATGACCGGCTGCCCGACCCGTACGTCGGCCGAGGAACCGATGGTGATCGGCGGCAGCTTGTCGAAGCCTTCCTTCGCCTTGAGCACGGCCAGGTCGGTGAGCTGGTCCGTGCCCACGATCTCGGCCGGCGAGGTGCTGCCGTCGCTGTACAGCACCGAGACCGCGCCACCGTTCAGTGCGACTGAGATGACGTGATCGTTGGTCAGGATGTAGCCGTCGTCACGGATGAGCTCGCCCGAGCCCGTACCGGAGGCTGATCCCTTGCTGGCCAGCACCTTGACCATCGACGGCAGTCCGACCTTGGCCACCTTGACGGCCTGGCACACGGAGCCGGTCGTGCTCGAGCCCGAGCTGCCCGTCGTGGCCTTCACCACTGCACCGCCGACGAGACCACCGAGCAGTCCCACGCCGGCAAAGGCTGCGAACATCCACCACGACCACGATCGCTTGGACTGGCTGGGCGGGGCCGCGGGCGGCGGTGCTGGCACGCTGTCGTCAGGCATCGCCGTTTTTCCCCTCAGCAGGCGGCAGGGTGATCACGTCGAAGTCTTCACGCGTCTTACGCCAATGACAACCAAGTGCGCCTGTGAATGAGGGCGAAGCAAAAGGCCCGGGTCAATGACCCGGGCCTTCGGATGTAGCCCCGACCGGATTCGAACCGGCGCTGCCGCCTTGAGAGGGCGGAGTCCTGGGCCGCTAGACAACGGGGCCATCTGTGCCGGCGGGAGACGCTACCAGATGGTCGCGCGGCCGCCTTGCTGGGGTACCAGGACTCGAACCTAGACTAACTGAACCAGAATCAGTTGGGCTGCCAATTACCCCATACCCCAAAGGCAAAATCTCTGTGCACGCCCGCGTACGAGCCGCCGCAATGCTAGCAAGCCGCCGGGGCGCTGGCCAAACCCCTTCGGTGCCGCGGCGGCGGTGGGTCAGCCGGCCACGCGGGCCGCGTCGAGCCGAGCAAGAGTGCGCTCACGCCCCAGCAGCTCGAGCGACTCGAACAGCGGCGGGGACACGGTGCGCCCGGTGATGGCGACCCGTACGGGACCGAAGGCGTTCTTCGGCTTGAGGCCCAGACCCTCGACCAGGGCTGCCCGTAGTGCAGCCTCGATCGCGGCAGGCGTCCAGTCGCCGAGCCCCTCCAGCGCTGCACTGGCCGCCGCCAGCGTCGGCTGCTGCTCGCGGCCGAGCTGCTTGGCCGCCGCGTCCGGGTCGATGGTGATCGAGTCAGCGAAGAGGAAGCCGAGCATGCCGACCGCCTCCGAGAGGACGACCATGCGCTCCTGCACCAGCGGGGTCGCCGCGTGGACCAGCGCCCGCTCGTCGTCGCTGGGCTCCGGCGGCAGTACGCCCGCCTCCGAAAGCACGATCAGAATCCGCTTGGCCAGGTCGTCGGCGTCGATGCGACGCACCCAGGCAGCGTTGGTCGCCTCGCACTTGCGCAGGTCGAACCGCGCAGGGCTGGCGTTGACGTCGGACACGTCGAACCGCGACACCATGTCGGCGAGGGAGAAGACCTCGATGTCGTCGCCGAAGGACCAGCCGAGCAGGGCGAGGTAGTTGACCAGCCCCTCGGGGAGGAAGCCGCGCTCGCGGTAGAGCATCGCGTTGGCCTCTGGGTCACGCTTGGACAGCTTCTTGTTGCCCTCGCCCATCACGTAGGGCAGGTGGCCGAAGCGCGGCGTGGTGCCGTTGCCGACGCCGATCGCCGCGAGGGCCCCGTACAACGCGATCTGCCGGGGGGTGGACGACAGCAGGTCCTCACCGCGCAGGACGTGGGTGATCTCCATCAGGGCGTCGTCGACCGGGTTGGTCAGCGTGTAGAGCGGGCGCCCGTTGGCTCGCAGGATCGCGAAGTCCGGCACGTTCTCCGGGGCGAAGGTGATCTCGCCGCGGACCAGGTCGTCCCAGCTCAACGCGGTGTCGGGCATCTGCAGCCGGAGTACGGCCTCGCGGCCGGCGAAGGCCTCGACCTGCTCGGCGGTGAGGGAACGACAGTGGTTGTCGTAGCCGGGCGGACGGCCGGCGGCCTTGTTGCGGGCGTCGATCTCGTCGTTGGTGCAGTAGCAGGGGTAAGCCCTGCCCGCGTCGCGCAGCCGCTGGGCGACGTCGAGGTAGATGTCCATCCGCTGGCTCTGCCGGTAGGGCGCGTGCGGACCGCCGATGTCCGGGCCCTCGTCCCAGTCGAGGCCGAGCCAGCGCAGCACGTCCAGGAGCAGGTGGTAGCTCTCCTCGGAGTCGCGCGCAGCGTCGGTGTCCTCGATCCGGAACACGAAGGTGCCGCCGGTGTGCCGGGCGTAGGCCCAGTTGAACAGCGCGGTGCGGATCATGCCGACGTGCGGCAGACCCGTCGGTGACGGGCAGAACCGGACCCGTACCGCCGGCTCAGGCACGAGCGGTGACCCGCGGGGTCACGTGGTTGGTCAGCGCGCCGATGCCCTCGATCTCGACCGTCGCGACGTCGCCGATCTGCAGCGGGCCGACGCCTGCCGGTGTGCCGGTGAGGATGACGTCACCGGGCAGGAGGGTCATGACGCTGCTGATGAACTCGATCAGCTCGGGCACGCCGTGGACCATCAGGGAGGTACGGCCGCGCTGGCGCTCGACGCCGTTGACGGTGGTGACGACCTCGAGGTCGGCCGGGTCGACGTTGGTCGTGATCCACGGGCCGAGCGGGCAGAACGAGTCGTAGCCCTTGCCCCTGGTCCACTGGCCGTCCGCCGACTGCTGGTCGCGAGCGGTGACGTCGTTGGCGCAGGTGTAGCCGAGGATCACGCTGGCAGCGCGGGCGGCCGGGACGTCGCGGCACAGCCGGGCGATGACGATCGCCAGCTCGCCCTCGAAGTCGACCTGGCTCGAGGAGGCGGGGTACTGGATCGGGTCACCGCTGCCGATCACGGCGGTCGACGGCTTGAGGAAGATCACCGGGCTGTCCGGGACCTCGCTGCCCATCTCGCGGGCGTGCTCGGCGTAGTTCTTGCCGACCGCCACGACCTTGCTGGGGATGACGGGCGCCAGCAGGCGGACGTCATCGATCGGGTAGCGGTAGCCGGTGAAGGTGAACGGCCCGAACGGGTGACCGGTGATGGGGGCGATCTCGTCGCCCTCGACCACCCCGAAGTCGACCTCGTCCTCGAAGGAGAATCTCGCGATGCGCACGCCTGGACGTTACCCGGTCGTACGGGGCGGCGACGACGCGGAGGGCGCGAACATTTCCGGCGCGTCCTCAGCGGCGGTCGCGGCGTACCAGGTCATGGTCGTGCGCCAGGACGACCGCTGCCGCCCGGTCGCGAAGACCGAGCTTGGCGAACAGGTGGTTGACGTGCGTCTTCACCGTGCCCTCGCTGACCACCAGCGACTGCGCGATCTCGGCGTTGGTGAGCCCGCGCCCGATCAGCGCCAGCACCTCGAGCTCGCGCGGCGTGACATCGTCGAGGGCACCGGGATCACCCGGTACGGGGGCGGCGCGGTAGGCCGCGAGCACCCGACCGGTGACGGCTGGGTCGAGCCAGGCACCGCCCTCGGCGACGGTGCGGACCGCCCGCTGCAGGTCCTCGGCCGGGCCGCCCTTGAGGACGAAGCCGGCCGCGCCGGCGCGGAGTGCACCCGCCAGCACCTGGTCGTCCTGGAACGTGGTGAGGACGAGAACCGGAGGCGCACCGGGCGTACGGTGCAGGCGGCGAGTGGCCTCGACCCCGTCGACGAAGGTCATCCGCACGTCCATCAGGACGACGTCCGGGTCGGTCGCGGCCACGGCGGCGGGGACTTCACCGCCGTCGCCACACTCCCCCACCACCGTGAAACCGACCTCGGGGCGCAGGATCCCCCGCAGCGCGCGACGCACCAGCTCCTGGTCGTCGACGATCAGGACGCTCGTCATGACGCGACCGGGATGAGGGCTCGCACGACCCAGCCCTGCCCGTCCGGGCCGGCGACGCAGCTGCCACCCACGGCCTCGGCGCGTTCACGCATGCTGCCCAGCCCGAGGCCGGTGCCCTGCCGCGGTGGGCCGGAGCTGGCAACGACCAGCGTGATGTCGCGGTCGGCGATGTCCAGTGCGAGCCTGACCGGAGCGCCCGGAGCGTGCTTGGCCGCGTTGGTCAACGCCTCCTGTGCGATCCGGTAGACCGTCAGCCCCGCGGTAGGGCCGACCTGCCCGGAGTCGCCGCGAATCACCACGTCGACGTTCGTCCCGGCACCACGGAACCCTTCGGCCAACCGGTTCAGGTCCGCAGCACCGGGCTGGGGTCGCTCGATCCCTTCCGGGTTGTCCTCGCGCAGCAGGCCGACGGTGCCGCGCACCTCGGCCAGGGTCTCGCGGCCGATCCGCTCAGCGGTCTCCAGCGCCTCCGCTGCCTCCGCCGGTGCGTGCTCGAGGGCGACCCTGGCGCTGGTCACGTACAGAAGCGAAACCGTGAGGCTGTGCGCGATCACGTCGTGCAGCTCGCGGGCGATCCGGTTGCGCTCCTCGGTCCTGGCGTTGGCCAGCAGCCCCGCCTGCGCCGTGCGCAGGTCGAGCATGAGCCGCATCTCGTGTCGTACGAGCAGGGCGCCGAGCACGGTGAACGTGGTGCCGGCGACCCATGCCGCCCAGCCAGGGTCGGGGGTCATGAAGAGCCACTCGAGCCCGAACACGACGACGGCACCCGCCCAGAAGACTGCGCCGTCCCACCGCCGGCCGAGCAGCACGCACCAGCCGGCGAGGGTGCAGATGCCGAACCACGCCACGTTGCTGCTCGTGCCGTTGCCAATGATGCCGATGCCCACCGCCACCAACGCAGCAGCTGGGAGGACCCGGGACCGGTCAGCTCGCACGAGCCACAATCCCGCAGCAGCAACGACAATGAGTCCGCACAACGCACGGATCGGGCTGTCGACGAACCGCATGGCCGCACCCGTGACGACGAAGGCGACCATGGCGGCGCCGATGGACCAGGCGACCTCGCGCGGAAGTGCCTCCTGCGCCGGTTCGTCGGAAACGTGTGTCACGTCGCTGATCGTAGGCGCAACAGCCGAGGTCACAGCCTGGAACGGCTGGCAGCGACGGCAACGGAGGCCAGCGCGATGACCGCGACCCAGGCCAACGAGCTGCCAGCGGTGCTGATGTCCAGCCACGGTTTGCGTACGGCATCGGTCACCAGGCTCAACGGCAGCACACCGGCGACGGAGCGCAACGCCGAGCCCATGACACCGGGCGGCGGCCCGCCGGAGCCCAGCAGGAAGGACGGGAAGAACAGCAGCAGACCGACGGCCTGTGCCGACCGTGCCGACGGCAGGAACGAGCCCAGGAGCACGCCGATGCTCAGGAAAGCCAGTGTTCCCAGGCAAACCGCCGTCAGTACTCGAGCGGGATGGTGCAACGTCGGGATGCCGTACACCGGTGCTGCCACGAGCAGGAGCACGACGGATGACACCGCAACGCTGATCACGCCGACCACCAGCTGAGCCGCACCGAAGGACCAGCGCGGGAAGCCGGCTGCGGCAAAGCGACGGAGCACGCCGCGCTCGCGGTAGGTGGCGAGGTGCACCGGAATCATCAGCAGGCCGGTCGCCGCGATGACGACGGTGAGGTAGGAGGCGACGTACCACTGCGAGGGGTTGGTGCCCGCGAACGCCGGATCCGGTTGCGTACCAAAGGATCCGCCGATGATCAGCATCGTCACGACCGGGAAGACCAGGACGAACGTCAGCACCAACGGGTCTCGTACGACCAGCTTGAGCTCGGCTTTGATCAGCCGCATCGTGGGGTTCACTGTCCCGCTCCTACCGGCTCGAGCAGTTCAAGCAGGGCACCTTCGAGATCGGGCACGTGCACACTGAGATCCTTTGGTATGCAACGGGACTGGACCATCGCTGCGCCGACGTAGGCGATCATCTCCCGGCTTCCTTTCAGCACCTGCTGCCCGCGGTCCAGGCCGATTGACTCGACGCTCGGTAGTGCTGCGAGGTCGGCCAGGAGGGCGTTTCCCTCGGGCAGGGTGAACCGGATGGTGGCTCGCCGGCCGTGCCGGTCGACCAGGTCGCGCGGCGGCCCCTGGTCCAGGATGGTACCGGCGCGCATCGCCACCACCCGATCGCAGAGCACCTCGGCGTCAGCCAGCTCGTGCGTGACCAGCAGGACGGTCGTGCCGTCGTCACGCAGCTGGCGCACGGCCTGCCAGACGTCCCGCCGCGCAGCCGGGTCGAGCCCCTGGGTCAGCTCGTCGAGAATGACCAACCGGGGCTGGTTGAGCAGCGCGAGCACCAGGAACAACCGCTGCCGCTCGCCGCCGCTGAGCGAGGCGAACGCCGACCGGACCCGAGCCTGCAGGCCGAACCGCTCGATCAGGGCACGACCGTCGTTGCGAGCCGAGCTGGCGAACAGTTCGACGGCCTCGCCGACCCGCAACCGGTCCGGAAGCGCTGAGTCCTGCAGCTGGCTGCCCATCACCTGCCGCAGCTCGCGCAAATTGGTCGCGGGGTCCAGCCCGAGCACCCGGATCTCTCCTGCGTCCGGCCGACGGAGGCCCTGCAGGCACTCGACGGTGGTCGTCTTGCCGGCACCGTTGGCACCGATGAGCCCGACCACCTCGCCGGCGAAGACGTCGAGGTCCAGGTCGCTGACAACCGCTCTGCCGCCGTAGGACTTGCGTAACCCTCTGACCGTCACCACTTCATGAGTGTTCATGGGACCATCTTCGGCGCGGGCGCCCCCGGTCGCCTCCACCCACGGGTGGATCTACTGGGCGGTCCAGCCGCCGTCCACGGTGAGGATGGAACCGTTGACCATCCCGGCGGCGGCGGAGGCGAGGTAGATGACAGCGCCGGCGACGTCGGTCGTCGTGCCGACCTTGCCGGCGGGGATTCGCGCGAGCACGCCGGCGAGGTAGTCCGGGTCGTCAAGTCGCTCGGCTGTACCGGGGGTACGGATGAAGGTGGGCGCCACCGAGTTGACCGTGACTCCGGCAGCCGCCCACTCCAGAGCCAGCACGCGCGTGACCTGGTCGACGCCGCCTTTGCTTGCACAGTAGGCAGAGTGGCGGGTGATGCCGACCTGGCCGGCCTGCGAGCTGATGTTGACGATGCGTCCGTACCCTGCTGGCACCATCCGCTTTCCTGCTGCCTGGCAGGCAAAGAACAGCCCGCGCAGGTTGACCTCCATCAGCTCGTCCCACTCGTCCTCGGTCACGTCGAGGGCGTCGTGGTTGGTCCCGATGCCAGCGTTGTTCACGAGGATGTCGAGACGTCCGTACTCCGCCTCCACCTCGGAGACGGCGTCCTCGATCGAGCCGACGCTGCGCAGGTCCATGGCCACGGCGAGTGCATGACCGCCCTCGTGCCGGATCTGCTTGGCTACGTGCTCGGCGTCGTCGAGGGATCTCGCTGCCACAGCGACGGTGGCACCAGCGCCGGCCAGTGCCCTGGCCAGGTCGCGGCCGATCCCCCGGCTGGCACCGGTCACCAGGGCGACACGCCCGGTCAGGGAGAAGTCGGGCGACGGGATCGGGTCGGAGGTCATGACAGGCATCCTGCCACCGCGATCAGGCGAACCGCGCGACGTAGCGCCGTTGCCACGGTGTCTCCACAGCGTGGTGGTCGTAGCCGGCGCGGACGAACGCCACCGCCTCGGCGGCGGGAATCCCGTCCAGCACGGCAATGCAGGCCAACGCGGTGCCGGTACGACCGCGACCGCCGGCGCAGGCAACCTCGACCCGCTCGTCTGCCGACCGACGCCAGGCTTCAACGAAGGCGTCCCGTGCGTCCGTCCGGTCGACCGGCAGCCGGAAGTCCGGCCAGCGCACCCAGCGCGAGGGCCACGGCTGGTCGTCGGGGCGTTCATCGAGCAGGTAGAGGCCGAACTCCGGGGCGGGGTCGGGTACGGGCGACCGGCCCACCCCCCGCCCGCGCAGGCTTCGACCCGACGGCAGGGTCAGTACGCCGGCCGCCGACGGATCCCACAGTGACGACAACCCTTACCCCAACGGGGTTTCGCCCTGGCGGAGCAGACCGTAGGTGACGGCGTCCTCGAGGGCCTGCCAGGAAGCATTGATGATGTTCTCGTCGACGCCGACGGTGTCCCACTGGGTCGTGCCGTCGCTGGTCTCGACGAGCACGCGAGTGACCGCGTCCGTACCGTGGCTGCCGGCAACGATGCGCACCTTGAAGTCGACGAGATCGAGGGCGGCCAGGCCGGGGTAGAGCTGCTCGAGGCTGCGTCGCAGCGCCTTGTCCAGCGCGTTGACCGGGCCGTTTCCCTCGCCGGTGGCGACGATCCGCTCGCCCTTGGCGACGATCTTGACCGTGGCCTCGCTGACGACCTCGCCGTCGCTGCGCCGCTCGACGATGACCCGCCAGCTCTCCAGGTCGAAGAACCGCTGCCGGGATCCGGCGACCTCGTCGCGCAGCAGCAGCTCGAAGGATGCCTCGGCCGCCTCGAACGTGAAGCCGATCGCCTCCAGGTCCTTGACCCGTGCCAGCACCCGCCCGACCGTCTCCGGGTCGTCGGAGAGGTCATGACCAAGCGCGCGGCCCTTCATCTGGATCGTCGCCCGGCCCGACATCTCCGAGACGAGCAGCCGCATGTCGTTGCCCACGCTGGCCGGATCCTCGTGCTGGTAGAGGTCAGGGTCGACCTTGATTGCCGACACGTGGATGCCGGCCTTGTGCGCGAAGGCGCTGAGCCCGACGTACGGAGCCTGCGGGTCGAGGGTGACGTTGGCGACCTCGCTCACCGCGTGCGCGACCCGGAACAGCTCGCGCAGCCTGCCCTCCGGCAGCACCGGGCGGTCCATCTTGAGCTCCAGCGCAGCGACGATGCTGAACAGGTCGGCGTTGCCGCTGCGTTCCCCGTACCCGTTGGCTGTTCCCTGCACATGGGTGGCACCGGCCTCGATGGCGATCAGGCTGTTGGCGACAGCGCAGTTGGCGTCGTTGTGCGTGTGGATGCCGACCCGTACCCCTGTTCCAACGGCGGTGGCGACGACATCGCCGAGCCTTGTGGGCAACATGCCACCGTTGGTGTCGCACAGGGCCACGACGTCGGCCCCCGCCTCTGCAGCCACCCGCAGGACTTCGAGCGCGTACGCAGGATCGGCCGCGTAGCCGTCGAAGAAGTGCTCGGCGTCGACGAAGACTCGTTGTCCCTCGGCGCTCAGGTGCTCGACGGTGTCGCGGATCATCGCGAGGTTTTCGTCGAGGGTGGTCCGCAGCGCCTTGACGACGTGGCGGGGGTCGGACTTCGCCACCAGCGTGACGACGCTTGCCCCGGACTCGCGCAGTGCGGCGACCTGGGGGTCGTCGGCTGCGCGGGCACCGGCCTTGCGGGTGGAACCGAACGCGGCGAGCCGCGCGTGCTGCAGGTGGAGCTCGGTGCGGGCCCTGGCGAAGAACTCGGTGTCCTTGGGCACCGCGCCCGGCCAGCCCCCCTCGATGAATCCCACGCCCAGCTCGTCCAGGTGCCGGGCGATGACCAGCTTGTCCTGCACCGACAGCGACAGCCCCACGCCCTGGGCACCGTCGCGCAAGGTGGTGTCGTAGACATGGAAAGCATCGGGTACGGGACTGAACGCGAGCGGTGCGCTGGTCACGATCGGAGCCTTTCCTGGCGGGACTTCGGACAAGCTGGCGGCCAAACAAAAAGACCCCCCGCGGGTGCGAGAGGTCTGCGCGTCGGCGGTGCTGAGGGTCTCAGCTGGTGCCGGCGCGCTCGTCGATAATGAGCTGGTAGGTGTTCATCGCTCCTCGATAGTGCCACGGGGATGGCCAATGCGCCACCACCGTGGCGCCCGCGCGTGCCGGCACGCCCCCGCGCACTCTGAGCTGCACGGGATTGCGGTGCAGCTCAGACAACGCCGACAGGACAGTTGTCCGTCGGCCGAGCCGTGGGCTCTCGCTGCGGGAGGCTCAACGCTTAGCCAACCGTGGTCGCGGTTGGCGCCGCCGGCCAACAAGCTGTCGGCCAGCGGGCCTGCCGTCACCGGCTACTGACCGAGGCGAACCGAGCCGTCCCCGTTGCCGTTCTGGTAAACGGTGTAGGTGCAGGCGCCGCCGGGTGAGCCGGTCGCGGTGACGTCCCAGCGGGTCAGGGGGGCGCCGTCCTCGTTGATGGTGAACGTCGCCTGGTACGGCCAGCTGGTGGGGTTCACGCGGTTGGTGCCACCCTGGCCGTAGGCACCGGTCGGGAAGGCGTAGACACCGTCGACGCCGCCGCCGATGAACGTCTCAGTCACAGAAGCGGAGTGGCCAGGCTGATTGGCGAACCAGAACGTCTCGTTGTCCCCCGAGTGAGCTGTAGTTGCACGTCAAGTCGACTTCGTAGTGGGAGCCGGGGGTGCTCAGAGTCAGATTACGCTGCCGGAGCCGCCGGCAGGCAAGGTGTCCACCGTAACCGACGCTGCCCGACCAGCTGAGTGCCGCTGCGCACCACTGTCGGCGGCGTCGACCTTGGCGCCGGTCTCGCCGGTGTCACCCTCGGCGCCGGTCTCGCCGGTGTCACCGTGGTGACCGGGACACGCCGGTGTATCGTTGCCCAGTCGTCGCTGGCGTCACTGGTCGCTGAAGTTGTCGCCACCCTGGAGCCCGTCGGCTCCCTTGGCGCCCGTGGCACTCTTCGCACCCGTGGCACCCTGCCCCTAGCCCAGTCGCCCCCTTGACACCCTGGCCGTTGAAGGTGAGCTCAACTTCATTGGCCTGGCAGCTCCGGGCTCCTGACAGATAACGGACCACGTGCGTGGCGTCCTTGCCGACGCAAAAGTGCACCAGCCCGGTTTGGCTTGTCGCGCCGAACCAGGCTGGCATTGCGCGTCACCCGACGACAGCAAACCCGCGACACAGGTACCAACAACGACAGCGATGACCGGCTTGCTGTGCGCATGACCCTCGTCTCAGATGACCGGCAGCCCGGACCGCCCTCCGAGTGCCCCGCGTCCAGCACACCGGCAGCACCCCGGTCATCGTCCCGACGTGAGAAGTATTGACAGGACCGACCAGGCGACAGCTGGTCTCGAAATGGATTTCCTCCCGCACCGTGACGTGATCTGCCGGTAAGGATGCAGCGGAAACCCTGTGGCACGACCAGGGACCCTGCCCAGCTCAGCCGGTCGGGACGACCAGCGCCGGCAGCTCGCCGCGCTTGTCGCTGATCCGGCGGATCGAGGTGCCGGCGACGTAGAACTCCAGCGTGTGGCCGCCCCACAGCCACTCGCTGGTGGTGACGGTCACGCCCACGACGCCGGTCGCACCGTCGCGCTCCGCCTCGGCCTGCAGCCGCGACATCGCGATCTCGCGAGCGTCGTAGAAGCCCTGCGTCCACTGGGGAAGCTCGATGTTCTGCCCGGACTGGCGCATCGTCTGCATCACTCCCTGCACGGCGATGTGGTAGACGCAGGTGCCCAGGACGAACGACGTGGGGCACCAGCCGACGTTGAGCAGCTGGTAGAACTCCTTGACGTCGAGGTGGCTGGTGAACGGCTGCCCGTCCGGACGCCGGTAGCCCTGGCCGCTGCCGTCACGCCACTTGACCGCGGTGCCGATCGCGGTGAACTCCAGCGAGTCCGCGCCGTGCGAGCGATAGCCCAGCTTGACGCCGACCACGCCGTCGGCGCCGACCTTCACCGTCTCGGCGACGAGGCGCAGGATCGCGTTCATCCGGGCGGTGTACATCGCCTGCGACAGCACGGTGTACTCCCCCGCCTGCATGCCGCGGCTGGGCTGGAACCCGATGTGGTAGACGGACACGCCCATCACCAGCTCGAGCGGCTCGAAGCCGGTGTGCTCGAGCAGGGTGAACTCGGCGACGGACAGGTCGGAGGTGAACAGCCGGCCGGACTCGGCGAGGCGGTTCTGCGCGGTCTGATCCAGGATTTCGGCCATGGCTTGGACCCTAGTGCGAACTCCGGTGCCGCGCTGGCAGGCTCAGCCGAGCAGGGTGGGCAGGTTGCCCAGGAGCCCGTGCAGGTCGACCGGCAGTCCGAAGTGGAAGCCCTGCTGCAGGTCAACACCCACGCCGTCGAGCAGCGCGGCCTGCTGCTCCGTCTCGACGCCCTCTGCGGTGACGACGAGGCCGAGCTCGTGCGCCATCGTCACGATGTTGCCGACGACCGTGCGGTTGCGCTCGTTCGCGACCACCTTGCTGGCGAACGCATGGTCCATCTTGAGCCCCTGTACGGGCAGCGCGCACAAGTAGGCGAGCGAGGAGAAGCCGGTACCGAAGTCGTCGACGGCGAGCCGGACGCCGTACGCCCGGAGTGCCTGGAGCGCCTCGAGAATCTCCTCGGCATCGTTGAGCATGAGATTCTCGGTGATCTCGAGGGTGAGCATGCTGGCGGGCACGCCGTGGCGGCGGACGGCCTCGCTGACGGTGTCGAGCAGCCGCAGGTCGACCACGTGCTGCGAGGACAGGTTGACCGATACGCCGACCCCCTCGGCTCCCGGCACCGACCGACGCCAGACAGCGGCGTCCGCGCAGGCCCGCTCGATGACCCAGTTGCCGATGTCCACGATCAGCCCCGACCGCTCGGCGACCCCCAGGAACTCCCGCGGTGCCAGCAGACCGCGTACCGGGTGATCCCAGCGGACCAGTGCCTCGAAGGAGGTCAGTCGGCGGCCCTTGGAGGTGACCTCCGGCAGGTAGTGCAGGACGAGCTCGTCGCGGGCGATCGCCCGGCGCAGCCCGGACTCGATGTCCAGATCGGGGGTCACGGTCACGCGACCCTGCGCGCTCAGCACCCGGGAGCGGGCCGGGCCGGCGTGCCTGGCCTCCGCCAGCGCGGCGCTCGCGTCACGGACCAGCTCGGGGACAGTGCTCTCGGCGTTGGTGCACATCGCGATGCCGATGCTCGCGACGACGCGGATCTCGACCTCGGCGTAGCCCACCGGAGCCGCGACGGCGTCGCGCAGCTTGAGCGACAGCAGCTGGGCGGCCGGCTCGGTGACCGCCTCCTCGCTGACCACGACGAACTGGTCACCGCCGAAGCGCGCGACGGTGTCGGTGACCCCGGCTGCGTCCCGGATCCGCGCGGCGAGTGCTGCCAGCACGACGTCGCCGGCCGCATGACCGTGGGCGTTGTTGACGGCGGTGAACCGGTCGATGTCGACCACCAGGATCGAGAACCCGGCCGACTTGCCGGCGGCCACCCGGGCCAGCGCCCGCTCGACCCGGTCGTGAAACAGCGGCCGGTTCGGCAGGCCGGTCAGGGCGTCGTGCATCGCGGCGTGGCTCAGCGCCTGGTCGGCACGAACCAGCGCGGTCACGTCGTCGTGGATGACGAACGCTCCACCGGTGGGCAGCCCGCGCAGCCGTACGGCGAACGTGGCGCCTTCGCGCTCGATGGTGCGGGGTACGTCGTAGGAGCTGATCTCACCGTCGAGGATCCGGCGCAGGCCGGCGACGGCCTCGCGCGCCCAGGCAGCGTCACCCCACGCCGTCAGGATCGTCGCGTAGCTGGTGCCGGTACCAGCGCCGACGGCACCGGAAGCGGTACGCGCGAGGTAGCCCGCGACCGTGTCGTTCCAGCGCCGGTTGGCCGAGACCACGGAACCGGCGCGGTTGATGACGGCGACCGACTCGCGCAGTGCGTCCAGCACCCCTCGGTGCTGGGCATCGCGGACGAGAAGCGCGTCAGCAGCCCGCTTGCGCTCGACCGCGTAGCGGATAGACCGACGCAGCGTCCGGGGCGTGAGCTCGCCGAGCAGCAGGTAGTCCTGAGCGCCCTCGTGCATCGCCAGGACGCCGACGCTCTCGTCGGAGTCGGACTCGATGACGACGACGATGGGGACGTCCGGCGTGGCGCTGCGCAGCGCACGAACCCGCTCGAGCTCACCGGGATCGCCGGGGGCGACGATCAGCAACGCACACAGCGGCGGCTCGCTGCTGCCGCGGGCGGCACCCTCGACCGAGGCGAACTGCAGGACCCGAAACCGCTCCGGCGAGGCGGACACCGCGGCCCGAACCCGGTCGGCGGAGTGACCCTCGTCGACGAGCAGCACGACCGGGCCGGCCAGGGCACCGTCCGGCCCGGCCTGTCCGGCGGCGGTTGCAGCCGTCGTCGAGCCATTGACCGCTGTCTGCACCATGCTGCGAAGTCTCCTGCCGCAAACGACTCGTCGGTTTCCCTGAGTCATCTCGGCAGATCCGACCGACGGAGTGAGCCCCAGGCGGCCCCGATTTACGCCAGTGGCGGGCGGTGGCCCGAGCGCAGGCGCTCGCTACTCGTTGACGTACTCGCACCAGGAGCGGTACTTCGGCAGCTGGCCGCGCACCACTTGGGTGTACATCTCGAGCAGGTGCTTGGTCACCGGGCCGGGCACGCCGGCGCCGACGGCACGGTCGTCCACCTCGACCAGCGGCACCATCTCGGCCGCGGTGCCGGTGAACCAGGCCTCGTCGGCGAGGTAGAGGTCGGAGCGCGACAGCGTGGCCTCGACCACCTCGTAGCCCTCGTCACGGGCCATCACCATGACCGCGTCACGGGTGATGCCGGCCAGCGCCCCGTCGACGAGCGGCGGCGTGACGATCTTGCGCCCGTACACCACGAAGATGTTCTCGCCGGAACCCTCGGAGACGGTGCCCTCGGGAGTCAGGATGATCGCCTCGTCGTAGCCGGCCTTGAGCGCTGCGACCTTGGCCAGGGAGGAGTTGATGTACTGCCCGGTGGCCTTGCCGGCCGGCGGGATCACGTTGTGGCCGATCCGGGTCCAGCTCGACACCGCCGCGCGGACCCCGTTCTGGGTGGCCTCGTCACCGAGGTAGGCACCCCAGGGCCAGCAGGCGATCGACGCTGCGGTGCGGCTCGGCAGCGGGTTGAGGCCCATCTCGCCGTAGCCGAGGTAGAACAGCGGCCGGATGTAGCAGGAGTCGATCTCGTTGCGCCGGACCAGCTCCTTGGTCGCCTCGACGATCTGCTCGACGTTGAACTCCGGCTTCATCATGTAGATGTGGGCGCTGCGGAACAGCCGCTGGATGTGCTCGGTGAGCCGGAACACTGCCGGTCCGCGGTCGGTGGAGTAGGCCCGGACACCCTCGAAGACGCCCCAGCCGTAGTGCAACGAGGGGTTGAGGATGTGGATGGTGGCGTCGTCCCAGTTGACGAACTCGCCGTCCATCCAGATCTGCTTCGTAGGGGTGATCGGCATGACTGCTCCTCGAACGCGATGTGGTTGAGCGAAGTATCCCAGAGTCGAAGCGTTGCGGAACTGCCTTTTAGCCAGCAACCCTGGCCGCGAGCGCGTCACCGATCTCGCTCGTCGAGCGTACGACGTCCCCGCGCTCGCTGAGGTCGGCTTCGACCGCCGCCTCGACCTGCTGGGCGGCCTTCTCGTGGCCGAGGTGGTCCAGCAGCATCGCGACCGAGAGCACCGTGGCGGTGGGGTCGGCCTTGCCCTGGCCGGCGATGTCCGGCGCGCTGCCGTGCACCGGCTCGAACATCGACGGCGCCGTGCGGTCCGGGTTGACGTTGCCGCTGGCGGCGAGGCCGATGCCACCGGTCACGGCGGCGGCGAGGTCGGTGAGGATGTCGCCGAACAGGTTGTCGGTGACGATGACGTCGAATCGGCCGGGGTTGGTCACCATGAAGATCGTCGCCGCGTCGACGTGCAGGTAGTCGACCGAGACGTCGGGGAACTCGGTGCCGACGGCCGTCACGGTACGGGACCACAGGTGCCCGGCGTGCACGAGGACGTTGTTCTTGTGCACCAGCGTCAGCTTGCGCCGGGGCCGGGACTGGGCGCGGGCGAACGCGTCGCGGACGACCCGCTCGACGCCGAAGGCCGTGTTGACGCTGACCTCGGTCGCGATCTCGTGCGGGGTGCCGACCCGCAGCGCACCGCCGTTGCCGACGTACGGACCCTCGGTGCCCTCACGCACGACCACGAAGTCGATCGGCGGGTTTCCGGCCAGCGGCGAGGTGACGCCGGGGAAGAGCCGGCTGGGCCGCAGGTTGACGTAGTGGTCGAGCTCGAAGCGCAGCCGCAGCAGCAGCCCGCGCTCGAGGACGCCCGACGGCACACCGGGGTCGCCGACAGCCCCGAGCAGCAGGACGTCCTGGCCGCGCAGCTCCTCGAGCACGCTGTCGGGCAAGGTCTCCCCCGTCGCGTGCCAGCGCTTGGCCCCCAGGTCGTACGGCGTCGGGCTGATGCTCAGCCCGTGCTGCGCCGCCACGACGTCGAGAACCTTGAGGCCCTCGGCCACCACCTCGGGACCGATCCCGTCGCCAGCGATGACACCCAGCTTGATGCTCTGCTCCGTCATGCCAGCGACGCTACGCGCCCGTCTCGCCCCCCGGACCCCACGTCTCGCATGACGGGAAGGTCGAGCCGGCCGCTCAGGCGGCGGGGAAGGCCTTGGCCATCCGGGCGGCGACGAGGACGGCCAGCTTGCGCTCGAGCGTCACGGCAGCGGCGCCGCCGCCCTGGACGTAGACGCCGGCCAGCACCGGTCCGCGTACGACGTAGACGGCTTCCATCTGCTCGTGCTGCCCGGTGCTGGGAGCGGTCATGCTCATCGACACCGAGATGGCGTCGCGCGGCAGACCCTTTGCGTTCTTGTGCACGACGACCTTCTGCGTCGTGGGAGGCACCCCCGCAACGGTGGACTGGATCAACCCGGACGGGCAGTGGGCAGCCGACTGCCGGACCTCGGCAAGGGCCTGAGCCGCGCCACCGGCCTGATAGACGACCACCTCGCTGGAGACGGACGACGAGGACTTGGTGAACCCGACCTGGTGCCGGGCCAGCCGCAGGTCCTCACTGGCGAAATGGGTGCCGCACATGTCCAGCGTGACCTGGCCGGCGACCGCGTCTCCGCCCGGGATCACGCCGCCCTTGTAACCCGCCGGAAGGTCCTTGGCCTGCACGCCGACCTTCGTCACCTGCGCGAGGGACACCTTGATCGTGCGCTGCTTTGCCTTGGCCGTCGGCGCCGGCTGCGCCGCCGTCCTTTCCGCCACCGGCTTGGTGGACGCGGCCGTGCCTGCAGCCGGGGTCGAGCCAGCGGACCCGCAGCCCGCGGCCAGTACGGCAGTGGACACGGCGAAGATCAAAGTACGCAGACGCAACATGACGGCCTTCCGGGCAGACCAAAGAGGGCGAGCGACAACCGGATGACTGTCGACACCTACTGCAGCGGTCTTGACAACCGGTCGGCCGCGAGTCGCTGACGGCCGCTCAGTGCACCACGATCTTCAGGGTCGCCTTGTTGGTGGTCCAGTCCGCGTTCCCGCTGTAGCGGGCGCCGATGACGTGCACGCCCTTCTTCAGCTTGTTCGTCGCCAGCCTGACCTGCCCGTGCGCGTCGACGGCGCGGGTGATCAGTGGCTTGCCGTTGTCGTACAGGGTCACCGTGCCCACCGGCGCGCCGATGCCCGTACGCGCCGACTTCACCGTCGCGGTGATGGTGACCCACGTGCCGACCTTGACCGGCGAATGGGCGGCCTTGGCGGTCACCGTGACCGATGAGGCGACCTTGGTGATCGGGACGACCTGGACCCGCTGGCCCGGCAGGTTCTCCGGGTGCAGCAGGAGCAGGCCCTGTCCGTGCTGTGCCGCGTACGTGGACTCACGCAGGACGGTCAGCCCCGGCACGGTCGAGCTGGTGGCGAGCCCGGCGAAGAACTGCTCGCCGCCGTAGTTCTGCCCGGCCAGCCCGGTCAGTGCGGGGCCGTGGATGATGCCCAGGCCCGGCTTGAGCACGTTGAACGAGGCCTTGCCCGGCGACGTGTCGGTCATCCCGCTCGACGCGGTGCCGACGGCGACCCAGTAGGAGATGTTGCCGCTGGCGGCCTTCTTGGACATCGACGTCAGCGCCCCGGTCGCGACCGGCAGCACCATCACGTCGTTGTTGAACGGGTTGCTGTCGACCGACCCGTCGGCGTAGTTGATCGGGAAGATGGAGTCGTCGATGACGTCACCGGTGTTCGGGTTGAGCAGCGCGCTGACGAACACGTCGGTACCGGTGATGCGGTCGTTGATCAGCACGGCGTCAGCTTTTCCGTCGCCGTTGGTGTCGATGAAGATGTCGTACTCCGCGTACGAGACGGGGGTACGCCAGGGTCCCCACGTCGAGACGGCGAAGTAGGTCAGCCCCGAGGTCGGGTCTGCGTAGAGCGGCGCGTCCGAGCTCACGCCGACGTACCTGAGGTCACCCGCCCGATCACTCGGGATCAGCACGCACTTCAGCGCGTCTTGCGTCGGGGAAGTGCACGCCGGCTTCTTGGGGCTGGTCAGCTGCAGCTCGTAGCCGCTGACCGTGGACTGGTAGGCGTTCGCGGACTGGCGAATGCCGGTGCCGGTCAGCGCGACCTTGGCGGTCGTGTTGCGGCCGAAGACCATCGACCCAGCGGCCTTGACCGTCGACGCCGGCCGCGGTGCCGAGAAGACGCTGAGCCGCAGCGTCTGTCCGCCGGCGGAGGGAGTCATCGTCAACCAGCCGCTGGCCTCGGTCAGGTAGTTGCTGGTGATACCGCCGACGTCGACGTCATGGGCGGCGTCGAGGGTGCGGGTCAGCGCCTTCACGTGGATCGTCATCGTGACCGGGACCTGCACCGACCCGCCCGCCGGGATGGTCACCGTCGGCGGGAAGGCGTACGTCACGCCCGCAGGGTGGGTGCCGCTGTTGGCCCAGTCGAAGCTCAGCACATAGGTGGCGTCGGCGTCGCCGTCGTTCGACAGCTTGACCGTCTTGCTCAGGGTCGTGTCCGCGGCGTAGGACTGCGCACCGAAGGACAGGGACACCGAGCCGGGGTTGCTGAGGTTGTAGGCAAGAACTTGAGTCTTGGCCGCGGCACCCGCGTCGATGCGACCGCTGCCAACCCGGTCCGGAGCCTCACGACTGGTGTGCGCGGGACTGCTCCAGACATCGTGCACGGCCGTGTCGACCAAGGCTGCCTTGATCTGCTCGGGCGTCCAGGCGTGGTGGGCGGCCTTCACCAGCGCTGCCGCACCGGCGACGTGTGGGGTCGCCATCGACGTGCCCGAGTCGCTCAGACCTTCCGAGCCGGTACCGATGCCCGCGCTGAACACCGTCGAGCCGGGAGCGGTGACATCGGGCTTGAGGTTGCCGGGGTCGGTAAGCCCGCGCGAGGAGAAGTCGGAGACGACGTCGGTCAGCGTGGAGTCGCTGACCTTCTGGCTGTTGTGCAGCGCGTGGGTCAGCGTCAGCGCCAGCGTGCTGTTGAGGTAGGGCCGCAAGGTCGCGGCATCGGTCTTGCGGATCTGGAAGGTGGGGATCGTCGAGGCGCCGACGATGCCGCCGCCGAAGTTGTTCTCGTCGTCGGTGAGCACGACTCCGATCGCACCGGCTACGGCCGCGTTGGTCGCCCTGGCCGCGGATCCGCAACGACGAAGGCTGTCGGAGTCGGTCCACTCCAGCCAGGCGATCTTGCCGTTGACCTTGGCTTGCTGGGCGCTGGTGAACGGGTCGCAGCCGTCGGCGTTGGTCGTCTCAAGGGTGGCCGGGTCCAGGGCCGAGGGGTCGGCCGGGTCGAACGTCGGGTCGAGGCTCGCGACCGGACCGGAGACCGGGCTGCTGCCGGCCCAGTCGAAGGCATCGCCTTCCTGGCCGACGACGTCGCCGACGACCGCGGCCGGTGCGTCGACGTGCAGGGCGTCGTAGACGGTCAGGGCGTCCTGCGACGAGGCCACGGAGATGGCCCGGTTGGCGTTGGACGGTGAACCGGCGATGTACTGCAGGTCGCCCCCGTTGCCGGCCGCCGCCACGACGGTGGTGCCGAGCAGGGACAGGTTGTCCGCCGCCACCGAGTCGGGGTCGTCCGGGACCGTGAAGTCCTCACCGAGGGACATGTTGACCACGTCGAGGTGGTCGGTGAAGATACCGTCGCCGTTGGGGTCGGCCGCCCAGTCCAGCGCCTCGGTCACCGCGTCCGTCGAGCCGGTGCAGCCGAAGACCCGCAAGGCGTACAGCTTGGCACCGGGGGCAACGCCGGGGCCGATCTTGAGCGAGGCGAACGGCGTCGTGGAGTCCCAGGGACCGGCGTACGGGTGGCCCGCGGCCGTCACGCCGAGACCGGCAGCGGTGCCGGCGACGTGGGTGCCGTGGCCGTCGCAGTCCAGCGGGTTGGGGTCGGCGTGCGGGATCTCGGAGCCGTCGATGGCGTCCGGGTCGTAGGCGTCACCGACGAAGTCGCGGCCACCGACGACCTTGGCCGACGGGAAGTCGCCGCTCGGCACGGTGAGGGTGGGCTTGTCGTCGACCGCTTGGTCGGCCTTGTACGCCGCTGCCGTGCCGGTGCCGCCGAAGTCGGCGTGGGTGTAGTCGATGCCGGTGTCGATGATGCCGATCGTGACGCCGGTGCCCGTGTCGGCACCGGGGGCAGTCCAGGCGGCGGGAGCGTTGATCAGCGGGACCGTCGAGCTGTTGAGCAGCCGCTTGGCCGACATCAGGTGGACGGCCTTGACCCCCGGCAGGTCGGCAAGCGCGGCCATGCGGCTGGCGTCGGTGCGCACGGCGACGCCGGCGTAGACGTTGTGCACGGTGTACAACGGCGTTGCTGCCGTACGCGGCTGGGTCAGGTAGTGCTTCACCGACTGCGCCTGCGCCTCGACCCGCGCCCTGGCCACCCGGGTCTGGGCAATGCCAGCGGCGCTGCCGGCGCGAAGACCGCGCTGAGCCAGCAGCGTCGTCGGGCTGGCGGTGTCCAGCTCGAGCATCACGGTCACCGGTCCGTGCTTGGGTACGCCGGCGGCAGCGTCGCTCGCGGACAGCAACGGCTTGTCCAGCCGGGTCGACGCCGACAGCCGGTGGGCGAGCGCGTGCTTGCCCGACGTGCCGGTGCTAGCACTGCTGGCCCCGGCACTGCTGGCCGACGCGGACGCAGCTCCCGGCAGCGCCGACAGTCCCGTCATCGAGATGACAGCGACAACCGACAGTGCGCCGACGATGCGCGTTGACCCGCGCCGGTTGTGCAAGCTGCTCATGCGTGTCCGCCTCATGGCTTTCGTTAGGTAGTGCAGATAGTTACGACGACAGCGACGAAGCGTTACGGCTTGTCGGTCCGGCGGGCCACGGCGGTGCCGCCGAGCACCTTGTTGATGGCGTGCAGGAAGGCCCTGGCGCTGGCCTCCACGACGTCGGTGGACACGCCGCGCGCGTTGACCTGCTGTCCGTTGACGTCGACCTTGACGCTGACGTCGCCGACCGCGTCCGTTCCCTCGGTCAGTGCGTCGACCTGGAAGGTCAGCAGCTTGGCCTTGACCCCGGTGGCGTCGGCGACGGCGTTGCAGGCAGCGTCGATCAGGCCGTCGCCGGTGGCGTCGGACTCACTGACCTGGTCACCGCGGGACAGTCGTACGGTCGCGCGGGGCTCGACGTCGGTGCCGCCGGCCAGCGCCAGCCACTGGAACGCCCACGCGTCGGTCGTGGTCTCGTCCTCGCCGTCGGCGGTGGCCAACGCGATCAGGTCGGCGTCGGTGAGGGACACCTTGCGGTCGGCCATCTCCTTGAACCGGCCGAACGCGTGCTGCAGCTGGTCGTCCTTGAGGTGGATGCCGAGACCCTCGAGCGCGCTGACGAAGGCGTGGCGGCCGGAGTGCTTGCCCAGCACGATCTTGTTTCCGGACAGGCCGATGTCCTCCGGGTTCATGATCTCGTAGGTGGTCCGCTCCATCAGCACCCCGTGCTGGTGGATGCCGGACTCGTGGCTGAAGGCGTTGCCGCCGATGACCGCCTTGTTCGGCTGGACCGGGTAGCCGGACAGCATCGAGACCAGCCGTGACGTGTGCGCGATCTCGCGGGTGTTGATGCCGGTCTCGAGGCCGAGGCTCGGGTGGTGGGTACGCAGGGCCATCACGACCTCCTCGAGCGCCGCGTTGCCCGCGCGCTCGCCGATGCCGTTGATGCAGACCTCGACCTGACGCACGCCCGCCCGTACGGCGGCCAGGCTGTTGGCGGTCGCGAGCCCCAGGTCGTTGTGACAGTGCACCGACCAGGTCACCTGCTCGGAGCCGGGGATCTTGGCCCGCAGCGCGTCAAGGATGTCGACGTACTCCTGCGGCAGCACGAAACCGACGGTGTCCGGCACGTTGATCGTGGTGGCGCCGTTCTCGATCGCCGCCGAGAAGACGTCGACCAGGAACTCGAGCTCGGTACGGGTGGCGTCCTCGGCCGAGAACTCGACGTCCGCACCCAGCGCGTGCGCGTGGGCGACAGCTTCGACCGTTGCGGCGAGCACCTGCTCCTTGGTCATCCGCAGCTTCTTGTCGCGGTGCACCGGGGAGGTGGAGATGAAGGTGTGGATGCGCGGGCGGTCGGCGGTCTTGATCGCGTCCCAGGCCCGGTCGATGTCGCCGAGTCTCGTACGGCACAGCGCCGCGATGGACGGGCCCTTGACCGACTCGGCGATCGCCTGGACGCCGGCGAAGTCACCGTCGCTCGCAGCCGGGAACCCCGCCTCGATCACATCCACGCCGAGCTTGGCCAGCTGAACCGCGATCTCGAGCTTCTCGCCCACGGACAACGCGATGCCGGGAGCCTGCTCACCGTCACGCAGCGTGGTGTCCAGGATGATCACCCGGTTGCTGTCGGCCGGCGGAACGCTGAGATCGGGCTGCTCTGAGCTCACTTTGCTTCTCCGTGCTCGGCGGGGCATGTGTACGAGGTCAATCGTGTGCTGCACCAGTGAACACTGTCCGCCCGTCCCGGTGCAGCACTTAGGGCCATCCCGACGCATAACGGAGTGGTCCCATTCTGCCGCCGGACGTGAAGGGAACCTGAACGCGCTCCTCCGCGGCCGGGGATGGCTAGGGTCGGGGCATGACCACCACACTGATCGTCGGGGGCACCGGCGGGCTGGGCCGGTTCATGGCCGAGCGCTTCGCGGCCCGCGGCGACCACGTCATCATCACCGCCCGAACCGCCGAGCGCGCGCAGGATGTCGCCGCCGAGATCGGGGGTTCGACCACCGGCCTGGCCCTCGACCTGTCCGATCCGGTGTCGATTGCCGATGCGCTGACCTCCGTCACGGAGGTGGACAACCTGGTGATCACGGCGATCGGGCAGTACCCGAACAGCCTGCGCGAGTTCAACATCACCGAGGCGGTCAACGCGGTGACCATCAAGCTGGTCGGCTACACCGAGACGGTCCGGGTCCTGCACGGGCGGCTGAACGAGGGTGCCGCCGTCGTCCTGTTCGGCGGGCTCGCCAAGGACCGGCCCTATCCCGGCTCGACCATCGTCACTGCCCACAACGGCGGGGTCTCCGGCCTGGTCCGCACCCTTGCCGTCGAGCTCGCCCCGCACCGGGTCAACGGCATTCACCCCGGCATCGTCGGCAACAGCCCCAAGTGGGCAGCCAGCGCCGACAACCATCCGCACCTGGCCCGGACGCCGATCGGCCGGCTGGTCACGATGGCCGAGATCGCCGAGGCGACGGAGTTCCTGCTCAGCAACGGCGGCGTCAACGGCGTCGACCTCTCGGTCGACGGCGGCGTGCTCCTGACCTGAGGTGGCCGGTCGGTCGCGCAGGTGACATCGTTCGAGACGACGGCGACTTCGACGACGGGTGCCAGCCTTGTTTGACGCTTTCCTGCTGCTCGGCTTCGGTGGCCCGGAGTCGATGGACGAGGTGATGCCGTTCCTGCGTCACGTGACGGCCGGCCGCGACGTACCCGACGAACGGCTCGCCTCGGTGGCCGAGCACTATCACCACTTCGGTGGCGTCTCCCCGATCAACGAGCAGAACCGTGCTCTGCTCGCAGCCCTCACCGCAGCGTTCGCGGCGGACCGGATCGACCTGCCGCTGTACTGGGGCAACCGCAACTCGCAGCCGTGGCTCGACGACACGGTCGCGAAGATGACGACCGACGGGGTGACCCGGGCTCTGGTGCTGGCCACCAGTGCCACCGGCGGCTACTCCGGCTGCCGGCAGTATCGGGAAAACTTGCTTGCTGCCAGGGGTTCTGCCGACATCGAGCTGGTCAAGCTGCGGCACTTCTTCAACCATCCCGGCTTCATCGAGGCCAACGCCGACCGGGTCGCGGTGGCCCTTGAGGGGCAGCCCGACGCCCGGTTGGTGTTCACCGCCCACTCGGTGCCGGTGCCGATGAACGACTCCTCGGGTCCGGACGGCGGGCTCTACCTTGCCCAGCAGCGGGAGACCGCCCGGCTCGTGGCTGAGGCCGTACGAGGACCCGGTGCCACGTACGACCTGGTCTGGCAGTCCCGGTCCGGGCCTCCAGCGGTCGCCTGGCTGGAGCCGGACATCAACGACCACCTGCGTTCCTTGGCCGGCGACGGCGTGACCTCGGTGGTCATCGCGCCGACCGGTTTCGTGTCCGACCACCTCGAGGTGCTGTGGGACCTGGACAACGAAGCAGCCGAGACAGCGCGCGGCCTCGGCATCGCGATGGCTCGGGCCGGCGCCGCGGGCACCCACCCGGCTTTCGTCGACATGATCTGCGACCTGGTCCGCGAGCGGCTGGTCGGGGCCGAACGCAAGGCGCTGGGTCCGATGGGACCTTCGTGGGACGACTGCCCGTTCGACGACGGCTGCTGCACCGCACGGCCGTAGCGATAGCCTGACCCGAACCGCTCGGCGACACCCGGCCACGAGGAGTGCACAGGTGACTGACCCGGACGCGCGGCCGAGCGGCTCCGGGCACGTCGTCTTCCGAGCAGCCGACAATGACGCGTTCAACTCCCTTCGCCGCCGCTCCAACACCAGGGCCGAGCGCAAGGCTCTGGGCCGAGAGCTGCGCCAGCAGGTCGACCGCGCCGACCTCGGCCACTGGGCGCCCGCGCCCGACCGGCCGGACGTCATCGAGCAGATCCGGCAGTCCCACGTGGGCCGGATCAACTGGCTGATCCCGGTGCGCGTCGCCCGCATGGCTGCTTCGCCGTACGGATTCTTGCGAGGCACGGCGGTGGTCATGGCCAACGACCTGGCTCAGCTGCCGGCCACCGGCATCACCCCGGTGATCTGCGGCGACGCGCACCTCGGCAACTTCGGCTTCTACGCCTCCCCCGAGCGTGAGCTGGTGATCGACCTCAACGACTTCGACGAGGCCCACCCCGGCTGCTGGGAGTGGGACCTGCGCCGCCTCGTCGCGAGCATCTGGGTGGCCGGGCGGCAGAACTCCGCGACCGAGGCCGCGTGCGAACGAGCCGTGCTGTCCTGCGTCGCGACCTACCGCGAGCACGTGCGCTGGCTGGCCGAACAACCCTTGCTGTCACGGGCTTTTGAGCGCCTCGACGTCGAAAAGCTCGAGGCGAGCACCTCGGACGGGACACTGCGTCACGAGATCGCTCGCGCCGCTCGCCGCGCCCGCACCCGCGTCAGCGACCGGGCCATCCCCCGGTTCACCGAGGAGCGCGCCGAGGGTCGGCGGATCGTCGAGGAACCGCCATTGGTGACACGGGTCGAGCCCGGCGAGGCTGAGCAGCTCGCCGAGGCACTCGACGTCTACCTCACGACGCTGCCGATGCAGTGGCGCCGGGTCCTTTCGGGCTACAGCCTGGTCGACGTCGCGCACAAGGTCGTCGGCGTCGGCAGCGTCGGGCTGCGCGCCTACGTCGCCCTGTGCGAGGGCAGCAGTCCCGACGACGTGATCTTCCTGCAGCTCAAACAGGCGCGGCGGTCGGTCATCGCGCCGTACGTGCACGGCGAGTCGGCCTGGCACGCCCACCAGGGCGCGCGGGTGGTGGAGTACCAACAGGCGCTGCAGACCGTCAGCGATCCCTTGCTGGGCTGGACAACAGTCGGGGATCGGCAGTTCTACGTACGCCAGTTCCGCAACATGAAGGGCACCATCGCGATCGACGCGCTCGAGCCGGCGGCCCTGATCTCCTACGCCGGCATCTGCGGCCGGCTGCTGGCCAAGGGCCACGCCCGTACCAGCGGCGCGTCGATGATCGCCGGCTACGTCGGTGGCTCGGACAAGCTCGACGTCGCGCTCGCCCGGTTCGCCCGGCTGTACGCGGACCAGACCGAGCGCGACCACGCGACGCTGGTGGCCGCGGTCGCACGGGGCGCGGTCGCGGCGGACCCCCGATGACCCGTGCCTGAGGGCCACACGGTCCACCGGTTGGCCCGGCTCGAGCAGCGGCTGCTCGGTGGCCGGGTGGTCCGGGCCTCGAGCCCGCAGGGCCGGTTCAGCGAGGGTGCCGCGCTGCTCGACGGTCAGGTCGTCCGGGCGACCGAGGCGGTGGGCAAGCACCTGTTCCAGCACTTTCGCGGGGCGCCGTCGTTGCACGTACACCTTGGCCTGTTCGGCAAAGTCATCACGGGAACGGGTGAGCCGCCGGCACCGGTGGGTGCGCTGCGACTGCGGCTGACCACCGAGGAAGCATGGCTCGACCTGCGCGGGCCCACGGCCTGCGAGCTGCTGGAGCCGTACGAGATCGCGGCCCTGATCGCCCGGCTGGGACCGGATCCGTTGCGCCGAGACGCGGACCCGGTCCGGGCCTGGCAGCGAATCAGCCGGAGCCCCACCTCGATCGGGGCGCTGCTGATGGACCAGAAGGTCGTCGCCGGCATCGGCAACGTCTACCGTGCCGAGCTGCTCTACCGGCACCGGGTCGACCCGTTTCTGGCCGGTCGGTTGCTGAGCGAGGAGACCTGGCTGCAGATGTGGGCGGATCTGGTCACGCTGATGCGGGCAGGTGTCCGCACCGGCCGGATCGAGACAGTGCGCCCCGAGGACCGTCCGCGGGCTCGCGGCCCGCTGGCCCGCGACGAGGCCGGCTACGTCTACCGACGGGCGGGGCTGCCGTGCCGGGTGTGCGGCACCGAGGTCCGGACCGAGGTCGTCGTGGGGCGCAACCTGTTTTGGTGCCCTCACTGCCAGGCGCCGGGCTCAGCCGGCTGACCGTTCGCGAACTGTCCGAAGCGCGTGGTTGCATCGTTGGCATGAGCATCCAGGCCCTCGGTCTGCGGACCGTCATCTATCCCTCGCCCGACCTCGCTGCGGCAAAGGCGTGGTTCTCCACCCTCCTCGGCGTCCAGCCCTACTTCGACCAGCCGTTCTACGTCGGCTTCAACATCGGCGGCTACGAGCTCGGTCTGCTGCCCGACGCCGACCCGGCTGACGGTGCGCTGGCCTACTGGGGCGTCGACGATGTGCCAGCGGCGGTGGCCGCGGCGGTTGCTGCCGGCGCCACCGAGCACGCCGCCGCCACCGACGTGGGCGACGGCATCGTCACGGCGAGCGTGCGCAGCCCGCAGGGCGCCATCGTCGGGTTCATCCGCAACCCGCACTTCGCGGCGAGCTGAGAGCCCCGGGCGTTCGCTGAGTTCCCGGACGGCTCTCGCCCGTGCCTGGGGCCTGAACCGCGGCCGACCGGGTTGGACGGCGCCGCTACGGGTGTGACCCTTGCCCGCCAGGGGAATGCCTCGGCGGGTACTGGTTCCAGGGAGCGGAGGGTTTCGGCTGTCGTGACGGAACTGCACGCGCCGGTCCGACTGGGCGGACGCTACGAGCTCGGCCAGCTGATCGGCTCCGGTGGGACCTCGCAGGTCCACCGCGGGGTCGACCTGGTCCTGGGCCGGCCGGTGGCGATCAAGGTGTTCCGCGCCGACGTCGCCTTCCACGACCGCGCCCGGATGGAGGCTGAAGGCCGAACGCTCGCGGCGCTGAATCACCCGGGCCTGGTTGCCGTGTACGACGCAGGCACAGCTCGTACCAGCGTCGGCGCCGAGGCGCGTTACCTGGTGATGGAGCTGATCGACGGCCCTTCGCTCGCTCTGGCTGCCCACGACGGCTCACTGGCACCCACCGACGTCACCCGCCTTGGCGCCGACCTCGGCGATGCCCTCGCCCACGTCCACGGCCAAGGGATCGTCCACCGGGACATCAAGCCGGCCAACGTCCTGATCGACCGGACCGGACGGGCGAAGATCACCGACTTCGGGATCGCCCGACTGATCGACAGCGCGCGAGCCACCGCTACCGGGCTGACCATCGGCACCGCTGCCTACCTCAGCCCCGAGCAGCTGACGGGGGCGAGCGTCGGCCCGGCCAGCGACGTCTACTCCCTTGGCCTCGTGCTGCTGGAATGCCTTACCGGGCGCCGGGAGTACCCCGGCGCCGGGGTCGAGTCGGCCATGGCCCGGTTGCACCGATCCCCGAACATCCCGGTGAGCCTGCCCAACCCCTGGCCGGGGCTGATCGCCGCGATGACCCGCAGCGATCCGATGGGCCGTCCGAGCGCCGCGGACGTGGCGGCCGTGCTGCGCTCGACGCCGGGGGCCACGTACGTCCCCGCGGGGCTGCCGGCGCCCGAGACGATGACCGCGGCGCTGACTACCGGCTCAGCCGGGACGCTCCCGGTCACCACACAGCTGCCCGTTTCCATGCTGCCACCAGTGCCTCCAGTGCCACCACTGCCACCGCTGCCACCGGAGGAATCACGCGCAGGGAGTGGCGGCGTGCGCCGGCGGTCCGTCGGCTTCCCGCGCCGGGCCCTGATCGCCGCGGTCGCAGTGTTGGCCACCGTGGCTGTCGTGCTCACCGGTGTGGTTCTGGCCGGGGGCGGCAGCCGACCACCGTCGCCAACCACCAGTCCGACCAGCGGCTCGACGTTCGCCCGCGACCTCAGCGATCTGAACCGGGCGGTCACCCCGTGACCCGCCGGGCGCCGTCCCGACGCACCAGCGCCGTCACGATGATCGCGCTTGCGCTGTGCGCCGCCGCATGCGGTTCGACCACCGACCTGTCGGCGAGTGCGGCAGCTCCTCTGCAGAAGGATGCCGCCGCCTTGGCCGCCGCCGCGCGAGCCGGCAACCGCCCGGCGATCAGCGCAGCTCTCGCCACCTTGCGTACGGACGTCGCCCGGCAGCTGTCCGCCGGTCACCTGTCCGCAGACCGGGCCAACCAGATCGTCGCCGCCGCCGACCGCGTAGCCGCGGATGCGCCGACCGCCGGCCACGCATCGTCGACACCCGGTGCCCGTCCCACCCCGACGACCACGACGGCCTCCCCGACAACCCTGCACCCGACCCGGCCCAGCTCGGTTGTCACAACGCCTCCGGCAGGGCACCCGCCCTCCCCCGCTGGTCCCGCTCGTGGGGCGAAGAAGTCGCACGGAAAGCACGGAGGCGGGGGCAAGGACGGTAGCTGATCTCGAGCACGGTGCTTGATGATCGAGAGAATCTCAGAAAGATGTGTGGGGGAAGGAGAGGTGTAAAGGCCGGCGTCTCGCTTGATCGCCGCGCGTCGATCGGACACTGCAGCTTGAGCAGGACGCGGACACGTGGTTGCGCACGTCTTGACAGGACAAGGGTTGTCGCGATCTCGAGTTGCGTGAGTAGCGAGGAGAGAGAACGTCGCGCTCACGTGGTGAGCGGGAAAGACGTCGCGAGACTGCGCGTGAGGGGTGAAGAAGTCGACGATCCTGTCGCGACTCGCGCGTACACGCGACGCGACGCAGGACTCGCGTAGCGGTGGCCTTGACGAGGTAGCGCGAGCGCCGCCGCATGGCGGCGAAAGGGACTCGTCGTCGGTGTGCATCGTCAGCGAGGAGCGAGGGATAGAGCGAGGGCGATGACACGCGCTGAGGCATGGACAGATCGGTGAGGACACGGCGGGGGCTGCGACGAGAGCGAGAAGCGCGCCGCGCCGCGACGACGACCGGTGAGTGAGAGACGCGGCGATGCGTAGCGCCAAGGGGTGACGCAGCGAGCACACGCGACGGTCAGGCGGCACCGGCAGCGCACGACACGCGAGCCGGGAGAACGGTGACCACTGGAACGTGCGCGCAGACGGCTGCGCCGGTGCAGCACGAGCTCAGCGACGCGAGAACGCGATCGCGACAAGCCGACCGACGACGGGACGGAGGGAGACGCGACGGCGACGACGGCACTGAGGTGATGACGCAGAGACAGCACTGGCATGCAGAGCACGTGACGAGAGCCGACGACGATGCGATAAGCAGCGACCGACGGCGCCAGCGCAAGGGAGCAAAGGCGACTCGAGCTGAACGGAGTGTGGTCGCGGTACCGGATGGCCCGGCAGCGGCAGCAAAGTGCGGGGAGAGAGCCGGCGCAGGTCGTCGATGATCCGCCTGACCTCGAGACGGTGAGGTTCTGCGAAGCCGGCTCACCAGCGCCGAGTGCGAGCGTCGGTCGCTGCCAGGGCCTCGAGACGAGCGATGCGGTGAGCGACGGGCGAGACCGTCGTGCAGATCGCGACGCAGCGGCGTCGTCTCGGTGCGCGACAGCCGGGCCCGTGCCAGCGCAGGTCGCGCGGCGAGCTCGTGTACCAGACGTGGCACAAAGGAGCACGCGTCGAGCAGGCGGCGATCCGCTGCTGGCAGAGCCTCGCCGACGCAGAGGAAACCGCAGAGTGCGAGGGCGGGCAACGCAGGGAACGAGAGGGGGAAGGCAGGGCACGAGCGCGGAGGCGAGAGAACACCGGGGAGGGCGGGAGCGGCACGAGACGGAACGGTTGAGGGACGTCGGCGGGGTAGACAGCGTGCAGCGCGCACGGGTCGCGCTCGCCGTAGACGATGCGGTCGACGAGGCGCTGGAGCTGTCCGTACGGGTGACAGCCCGACCGAGATCACGACGCAGCAACACCTGCGGCGCGACCGACGGGAACAAGGCACTGAGCGGCGGTGAGGAGACGAAGAGAGCAGCACCAGACCGGTCAGAGCGAGAGAGCAGGTGCGAGGAAAACGCGATGCGAGCAGGCGGTAGCGCGCGCGCGACGGCAACGCAGCGGGACAGGGCGAACCGACCGCCGGCACGGACCGGCAGGAGTACGAGGACGAAGGCGGGAAACGCGGTAGGCCAGCAGGTAGCTGCGGCGCGGGAAGCGAGCGCAACACGGCGCACTGTGGAGGCGGCGACGCGACCAGAGCGACCAGAAGCACAGCGGCCCGGTGACCACAGGCCAGACACCGATGGGCAGCTGAAGCGGGGGCACGGGGCCACCCGACGCACCGAGAGGCCGAGGTCGCGTAGCCGATCCACACGAGGACGAAACCGACGATGGTGGCGCGGTCGAAACGCAGGGCCCGGTGCCGGAAGCACGCCGGACGGGTAGCGCAGCAGCAACAGCGTCGGCGGGATCAGCAGACACGGGACCAGAGCGGCGCGACACCGACAGCGCCAGCGGCCGAGCGGCAGGTGCCCGAGGGATCACGAGAGCCGGGTGCGTAGGTCTGCCGACGTGCACAACGCCCGAACAGGCCGGCCAAGGTCAGCAGCCAGCGATGGAGATGCGGGGCCGCAACCAGGTGAGGATCAGGCCGGCGCCGCCAGTGCGGCGAAGACGGCCTGAGTGCGACGTCGAGCGGAGGAACCGGATAGTGAGGCCCGGCCTGCGGCGATGCGTGGGACAACGCCACGGTCAGAACGGTCAGCAGGGCGAAGACGCCGAACGCGACCAGCGCCCACCGGCGCAACGCCGACTCCGACCGGATAGCCATTCCCAGATTGTGGAGCCAGCGAGCCGGTCTGTCAGGGTCGCAGTAGGGTCACCGGGCGAATCTCCCGACAAGATCGGGACAGCACTCACTGTTGAGGTCACGCGGTCGCGTCATCGTCAGCGATGTCAACACCACCACGTCACAGGAGTCATCATGGCCACCACCTCGATCGCAGCCTCCTCCACCACCACCGAGTCACGCGCCTCTCGGACCCACTTCTCGCACGGTCGCTCGCGCTCAGTGCCGTCTCGGCGCCATCGGCAGCTACGCCGACCTCACCGGCAACGACACCGGGCGCAGCGAGGCCGGTCCGTACTCGCACTCCGGCATCGCTCTCGTGGGCTGCGGCATCGTGTTCGGGCTCGTGGTCCGCGGAGCGCCCGGCGGTAACGCGGCACGACGGAGCATCGTCCTGGGCGCGCTCGCCCTCGTGTCAGCCGTCGTCTTCTGGACCGGGCTGCCCACGATCTTCGCTTCGGCGCACTGGCGCCGCGCTGGTCCAGCGCGACACGACCTGCGCTTCAGCAGGGCAGCAAGGTCGGCCTCGGGCTCGCGGCGTTGGGCTGGCGGAGCGTGTGGGTGGTGGGGTGGACCGGGTCCGTAAGCTCACGGCCAGCGACTCTCCCGCACCCCGGACGGGTGAGCCGTCGCGTCATAGACCCTGACCCACGTCGGCCGAATCACCACGACGTCGACATCAGGGTCGAATGCTCGAGAGCCCGGCAGTTGCGCGTCGTACGCGCTGGCGTAGTCCTGCCGATCCGCCCCGGTGGTGATCTCGGCAACTCCCTCGATCTGGAGGGAGATGGCATCGTTCCAACCAACAACGACTGCTACGCAAGCATTGTGGCGCAGGTTGTCGACCTTCCGTGACTCATGCTCGGTGTCGAAGATCAGCGTGCCGTCGTCGAGGGCTGCGATGCCGACGAGCGCCGCCTCCGGCCGCTGACCGGAGTCGATCGTTGCGACGACGGCCAGGCCGCAGCTCCGTACGAAAACTGCTACGGCCGCGGGGTCTCGTGAATCGATCACGGTCGCAGACTAGTGCTACCGCTCGGAGGTGTCGCACAGCAATTCTCTTTGAAGGCCAGGCTTATCAGTGTAGCCTTACTATTATGAGCCAGCGGGAGCGTCGAGCAGGTCGCGGGCTGCACGTCAGCATAGGCTTGCTGCTGCGGCGGCTGCGCCAGTCAAAGGAGCCGAGGGGCTGACGCTGCCGGAGAGCGCGGCCTGCGAGGCTCGACCGCGGCGGCCCGACGACAGCGGGCGCGCTGGCCAAGCTCGAGCAGATCAGCCCGCAGTCGATGGGGGCGACGCTCGGCGCGCTCGAGGCGACGCGGCCTGGTCGAGCGAGCAGCCCGATCCGGCCGACGGCCGGCGGGTGGTGCTGTCGATCACCGACGAGCCGGGCACGCGGCTGCTCGACGAGCGACGGACGGCGCGCGCGCCGAACAGCTGGCGCGGGCGCCTCTCGACCGGCTTCACCGACGCCGAACTGCACCAGCTTGATGACCGCGGCGCCGCTCATCGAGCGATTGGCGCACAACCTCTGATGCAACCTGCCGGCGCACGACCGCGGCACAGATCGCTACAAGTGGGTGGCGCTGTCGAACACGACGCTTGGCCGTGTTCATGTCGGCACTCGACGGCTCGATCGTGCATCATCGCGCTGCCGGCGATCTTCCGCGGCATCCACCTCGATCCGCTCGCGCCGGGCAACATCAGCTACCTGCTGTGGATGATCATGGGTTACCTGCTGGTCCAGGCGGTGCTGGTGGTCACCGCTCGGCCGGCTCGGCGACATGTTCGGCCGGGTGCAGGATCTACAACGTCGGCTTCGTCGTGTTCACGCGTCGCTCGATCGCTGCTGTCCTTCGATCCGTTCCACGGCGGGCACGGCGCGCTGTGGCTGATCGGCTGGCGGGTGCTGCAGGCGATCGGCGGCTCGATGCTGATGGCCAACTCGGCGGCGATCCTGACCGACGCCTTTCCGGCCGACCAGCGCGGCCTCGCGCTCGGCATCAACCAGGTCGCGGCGCTCGCCGGCCAGTTCATCGGCCTGGTCGCGGGCGGCCTGCTCGCGGCGCTGGACTGGCGGGCGGTGTTCTGGGTCAACGTGCCGGTCGGCGTCTTCGGCACGATGTGGGCCTACCGCAAGCTGCGCGACACCGGCGACGCGGCGCGCCGGCCGGATCGACTGGTGGGGCAACGTCACCTTCGCCGTCGGCCTCGGCGCGGTGCTGGTCGCGATCACCGACGGCATCCAGCCGTACGGGGGCCACACCATGGGCTGGACCAACCCGCTGGTGCATCGGCCTGCTCGTCGGTCGGGGTCGTCCTGCTGGCGGCGTTCGCCGTCGATCGAGAAGCCGCATCGCCGAGCCGATGTTCCAGCTCGAGCCTGTTCCGCGATCCGCGCCTTCGCCGCCGGGAACGTCGCCAGCCTCGCGGCCTCGATCGCCCGCGGCGGTCTGCAGTTCATGCTGATCATCTGGCTGCAGGGCATCTGGCTGCCGCTGCACGGCTACGACTACGAGCGACACCCCGCTGTGGGCCGGCATCTTCCTGCTGCCGCTGACCGCCGGCTTCCTGGTCGCCGGGCCGGTCTCCGGCTACCTGTCCGACCGGTTCGGCGCGCGCGGCGTTCGCCACCGGCGGGCATGCTGGTGTTCGGCGCCAGCTTCATCGGCCTGATGCTGCTGCCGGTCGACTTCCCCTACTGGGCGTTCGCCGCTGCTGATCGCCGCCAACGGCATCGGCGGTCGGCATGTTCGCGGCGCCGAACACCTCGGCCGATCATGAGCAGCGTCCCGCCCGGCAGCGCGGCGTCGCCTCGGGCATGCGCTCGACGTTCCAGAACTCCGGCACGGCGCTGTCGATCGGCGTGTTCTTCTCGCTGATGATCGCCGGGCTCGCCAGCACGCCTGCCGACCGCGCTGACCGACCGGGCTCCAGCAGCAGGGCGTTCCGCCGAGGGTCGCGCACCAGGTCGGCAGCCTGCCGCCGGTGTCGTCGCTGTTCGCCGCGTTCCTCGGCGTCAACCCGGTCCAGCACCTGCTCGGACCCACCGGCGCGCTGGCCACCCTGCCGCAGGCGAGCCGAGCAAGTCCTGACCGGCACGGCACTTCTTCCCGCAGCTGATCTCCGGCACCGTTCCACCACGGCCTCGCTCGTCGTCTTCAGCGTCGCCGCCACCCTGTCCGTGCTCGGCGCCGGTCGCATCACTGCTGCGCGGTGAAGGAGCCGGCAGCCGCAACCGCGCGCGTCTCGGACGCCGAGAACGCGAACGCCCTTCCGCTCCCCTGACCATCAAAGGAAACGAGGACCGATGGCTGTCTCCACGATCGATTCCGCGACCGCGCTGGTCGTCATCGACCTGCAGAAGGGGGTCGTCGGGTTGTCGACGGCGCACCCCATGCAGCCGGTCGTCGAACGATCGGCGGAGCTTGCTGCCGCATTTCGGCGACGCGGACTTCCAGTGGTGCTCGTCAACGTGACCGGCGGCGCCCCCGGCCGGGTCGAGCAGCAGCGCGCGGCCGTCACCCGCCCACCCGACTGGGCCGAGCTGGTGGCAGAGCTCGATGTCCGGGCTGGCGATGTGCAGATCACGAAGCGGACCTGGGGCGCCTTCCACGGCACTGCGCTTCGACCAGGAGCTGCAGAGCCGAGGAGTCACCCAGATCGTGCTGACCGGCGTCTCGACGAGCGCCGGTGTCGAGTCGACGGCGCGATCCGCGCACGAGCACGGCTACAACGTCACGCTAGCCGTCGACGCCATGACGGACACCAACGCGGAGGCCCACGAGAACAGCGTCCAACGGATCTTCCCCAGGCTCGGTGAGACCGGCACCACGGCGGAGATCCTACCCCCGCTGCCCGGCAGGGACTAACGGCCAGGCTTCGTGCTCAAGGCTGTGGTGTACGGAATCAGCAGGCGGGCCAGCCATTCCGGCGTGGTCTGCCGGCCACCCAACAGCTCCATCAGGCCGACGCCGTGGACGAGCGTCGTGACCCCGAGCACGACCCCCTCGACATCAGCCTCGGCGTTGACCTCGCCTCTGCCCTGCGCAGCCAGCAGCGCCGCTGTCACCTCGCCGCCGAGGCGCGGGGTGTCGAACCCGCCGGCGTGCTCCATCAGCTTGGCCTGCAGCGCCGGCCGGTCGATCAACGTCGTTGCGAACGGCAGGTTGTGCCGGATCTGGTCGAGCAGGGCCTGCGCGAACATCGCGATGTCGCCCTTGCTCTCGGCCGGCAGGCTGGCCCCGGCCGCGGACATCTGGGCAGCGAGCGCGGCGGCGAGCAGGTCGTCGGAGTCGTCGAAGTGGTTGTAGAGCACCCCGACCGACAGGCCGGCCTCGGCGGCGACCTTGCGGACGGTCACCGCTGCGAGGCCGTCACGCGTGAGGACCCGCTGTGCCGCAGCCACCAGGCGCGCCCGGATCGGGTCCTCTCCCGCTCGCTGCCGCGCCATGCTCACACGTCCCTATGTCGCGTCACCCCCAGGGCGAGGATCGCTGCCAGAACAAGGTACCCAGCGGCGACCAGCGCGCCCTGCCACATCGTGAGCAGGTTGGCGACGGGCACCCGTGCCACTGCCTGGTCGGCGGCACCCGGCAGGTAGGGCCGCAGGCCAGGGATCAGCTGCCCCACCAGGGTTTCCAGCACCAGCAGCCATGCCAGCGCCCCGATGATCGCCGCCGGCCCCTTGCGGACGATCGCCCCGATCGCGACGCCGAGCAGTCCGAACACCACCGCCGCGCCGACACTGCCGACGTACGTCGACCAGATCTCGCGATCACCGATCCGGTACGAGTACCCGCGCGAGGCCAGCATGGCCGCGCCGACGACGAGGTTGGTGGCGACCGATGCAACTCCGATTGCGGCGCCGGCGCCCGCGACCACGGCAGCCTTGCCGGCCAGCGTGTTGACCCGTTCCGGGTCGGCCAGAGTCGTGAAGACGATGGTGCCGTACCGGAACTCGTTGGTGACCAGCAGGATGCCGAGGATCAGTACGAAGATCGCGCCACTGCCTGCGGTGTGAGCCACCTGTCGTTGACCGACCGCGGTGGACAGCTGGTCACCGGCGGTGGCAGCCGAGCTGCCTGCGGCCGCGAGACCTGCCGCGCCGATGGCAAGGGCGAACAGGATCCACGTGCCTCGAGCGGTTCTGAGCTTGTACCACTCGACCTTCAGTGCGCGGCTCATGCCGGCACCTGTCCCTCGTCGGACTTCCTGTTCCGGCCGACGAGGGCCAGGAAACCGTCTTCGAGACTGCCCGTGCTCGATCGGAGCTCGTCGACCGTCCCGTGGAACCGTAGCCGGCCCCGGTCGAGGACCATGACGTCCTGCGCAGTCAGCGCGACCTCGGCCAGCACGTGCGAGGACACCAGCACCGTACGGCCTTCGGCCGCTGCGCCGGTGACCAGATCGCGCAGCCAGCGAACCCCCTCGGGGTCCAGGCCGTTCGCCGGCTCGTCGAGGACGAGCACCTCGGGATCGGCTATCAGTGCTCGGGCCAGCCCCAGTCGCTGGCGCATCCCGAGGGAGTAGCCGCCGACCCTGACCCTGGCGGCGGCGGTGAGGCCGACCAGCTCGAGCAGCTCGTCGGCCCGACGGTCCGGGCGAGGCAGCCCGGCGGCCAGCCCTGCGCCGACCAGTGCCGCGCGCCCCGTGGCCCCCGGCTGGAAGCCGCTGGACTCGAGAGACACGCCGACGGTGTGCAGTGGCCGGTCGAGGTGGCGGTAGTACGAACCGGCGACCTGAGCCGACCCCGCGGACGGGTTGGCCAGGCCGAGCACGATGCGCAGCAGCGTGGTCTTGCCGGCCCCGTTGGGACCGAGCAGCGCCGTGACCCGCCCCCACGGGACGGCTACCGACACGGAGTCGAGCGCGGCACGGTGGTCGTAGTTCTTGGACAGCTCATGAGTGGTGATGGCATCCGGTGAACGCATGTTCATATCTGATATGAACATGCGTTCACCCTGGCCGTCAAGGCCTCGGGCGGAATCACCACCCAACGTCGACCGGAGTTCGGGACCAAGGTCCCTGTGCGGACAGCGGTGACGGATGGGATGGTTACGGAGGCGTAAGTTACGCCACCGTAACCGAGGGAGACATCGATGCGGCTGTCCACCCGGCCACAGGTCATCCAGGGCGGCATGGGAGTCGCGGTCTCGTCCTGGCCGCTGCGTCGGCCGTCCCTCGCAGCGGCCAGCTCGGTGTCGTGTCCGGTGTCGCCCTCGACCTCGTCGTGGCCCGTCGGCTGCAGGACGGCGACGAGGGCGGCCACCTCCGGCGGGCGTTGGCCCATTTCCCGCTGCCGGAGGTGAGTCAGCGCGTGCTCGACCGCTACTTCCGCCCGGCCGTCCGGCCGGAGGGCGGCAGCTACGCGCCCGTCCCGCCGCTGACCTTGCCGGTGACCCGGCGAGCCGCGGAGCTCGTGGTGGCGGCGAACTTCGCGGAGGTCTACCTCGCCCGCGAGGGACACGACGGGATGGTGGGCATCAACTACCTCGAGAAGACGCAGCTGGCCACGCCGTACGCCATTTTTGGCGCCATGCTGGCAGGCGTCGACGTCGTGCTGATGGGTGCCGGGCTGCCGCGGGAGATCCCGCAGCTGCTGTCAGCGCTGGCGCGGGGCGAGGTAGGCGAGATCCACGTCGATGTAGCCGGCGCCCCGACCCCGTACACCGTCCGGCTCGACCCGGCTGAGTGGACCGGGGTCGATGTCCCGCCGCCGGCCCGGCCCGACTTCCTGGCGATCGTGTCCTCCGACATCCTGGCCGGCTACCTCGCCCGCGAGGAGCTGACCCTGCCGGACGGTTTTGTCGTCGAGGGGCCGACCGCGGGCGGCCACAACGCTCCCCCGCGCGGTCGGCTGGTGGTCGACGACAGCGGTGATCCGGTCTACGGTCCCCGCGACGAGGCCAACCTGGAGAAGATGGCCGCGCTCGGCATCCCGTTCTGGTTGGCCGGCTCGTACGGCACCCCCGAGCGTCTCGCGGCAGCGCTGACGGCAGGAGCAGCCGGCATTCAGGCCGGCTCGGTCTTCGCCCTTGCACAGGAGTCCGGCCTGACGAACGACCTGCGCGACAGCGCTCTTGCCGCCATCGCCGACGGAACGCTGGCCGTCCGCACGCACGTCACGGCGTCCCCCACCGGTTTCCCGTTCAAGGTGGCCAGGGTGCCCGAGCTAGCGGACAGCCTTGCCGGGACCGATCGAGAGCGGCTCTGCGACATCGGTGTGCTGCGGACGCCGTACGTCCGGTCGAACGGGCGGCTGGGTTACCGGTGCCCTGCCGAGCCGGTCGACGTCTTCGTCAGCAAGGGCGGAAGCCTGGAGCAGACCGAGAACGTCGCCTGTCTCTGCAACGGGCTCACCGCCAACATCGGCCTGGCGCAGCACCGCCCGAACGGCTACGTCGAACCGCCACTGCTCACCCTCGGCTCCGACCTGGACGGTGCCCGCCGGCTGTTGGACACCCACCCGCACGGGTGGTCGGCCGGCCAGGTCGTCGACTGGCTGCTGGGCCAGGAGCTGCCGTGCGACAGTCCGTGACGACACGTATCGACGCGAGGTCACTAGCGCGACGCGATCGGTCGAAACCAAAAGCCTTGTCCAGGGTCGAAGGTCCCTTTCTTTCGGGCCTTTCTGCCGAATTCGAACAATGAACTCGGCGATGAACCGATATATGCTGAGTCTCACCGTTTGGGAAACGCGTGCTGCTCATAAAGGGCATTGAGCAATGGGGTGGACACAATGGCATCAACAGTTTCGTCCCGCGACTCGTCCGCATCAGCTGCCGAATTCGCGACACCGGGAGCGGCCAAGACCAAGGCATCACTTCTGTCGCGTGCACGCAGCAAGGCGGCGTACACGCTCCAGCACAAGCTGGTGCTCGGGGTCGAGCCGGTCTGGCGCCACGTCGCGAACGCAGGTCCGACCCGCGAGTACCGAAGGGTTATCCGCAGTGGCGCCAGCAGCCTCCCGCCGGAGAGCGCGCGCGTGCTGCAGGACCTGAACCGGGACGGCTGCTCGCAGTCAACTCTTGAGGCACTGACCGGGGACGCGACTTTGCTCGGGCGGCTCCAGGAGACAGCCAGGGAGTACGAGAGCGAGCGAGCCGAGGAAATTGCCGCCCAGACGAGGAGGCGCTGCAGGAGGTCAACGACCTCCGGGACGGCAACTCCAAGCCCTTCCTCGTGCAGTTCCTGGACGCCCACCGCCCGGTGATCGAGCCCGATGGGTTGCTGGCAGTGACGGCGCTGAACCCCCACATCAAGGCGATCGCGGACGCCTACTTCGACATGCGGACCCGGGTCGCCGACATCAACATCTGGCGCAACCTGCCGTCGAGCCATCCTCCGGTCTCGTCCCAGCTCTGGCACCGCGACCAGCCCGACGACTACTTCGTGCTGAAGATGTTCGTCTACCTCGAGGACGTCACCGACGGGGCCGGACCGTTGTCCTACGGCACGGGCACCCACGGCAAGGGCGACCGCACCTGGAAGCCGGCCCACACCTGGCACGACGGCTACAACATCAGGGCCCACGACGTCGACATGGACCGTGAGCTGCCCGCGGCCCGTCGACCGCGGTTCACCGGGCCCGCAGGGACGGTGATCCTCGCCGACACCCATGGCTGGCACAAGGGCGGTCAAGCCACGACCACTCCGCGGCTGTTGCTCCAGGTCCTGTTCGCGTCGCGGGCCGCCGCCAGCATCAGGATGCTCGGCGCACCCGAGGATCTCGACCGCAGTGCAGACCTGACCGACCTCGCCTACGACCTGCGCGGCAAGCGCGGCTGACTCGCCCGGTGTGCCGAGAGTCGATGCTCACGCCACCAGGGACGCCTGCCTGACCGGCTCGAGAGCATCTCGTACGAGGTCGGCGACGTCACTGACGAGTCGTACGTCGAGCTGCGCGCGGACCACCTCCGGTACGTCATCGAGGTCGGGCTCGTTGCGTGCTGGCAGGAAGACCGTGGTGAGGCCGGCCCGATGGGCGGCCAACAGCTTCTGCTTCACGCCGCCGATCGGCAGCACCCGGCCATTGAGGGTGACCTCACCGGTCATGCCGACCTCCGAGCGCACCGGTCGCCCGGTCGCGAGTGAGGCCAGGGCGGTCACCATGGTCACTCCGGCTGAGGGCCCGTCCTTCGGCACCGCACCGGCGGGCACGTGCAGGTGCAGTGCCCGGCTGAGCTCGGTCGGGTCGACGCCCAGCTCGCGACCGTGGGCGCGCAGGTAGGACAGTGCGATCTGCGCGGACTCCTTCATGACGTCGCCGAGCTGCCCGGTCAGGGTCAAGCCGGCCTCGCCCGGCATCGCCGTTGCCTCGACGAACAGGACGTCGCCACCCGCTCCGGTGACGGCGAGCCCGGTCGCCACGCCCGGCACTGCCGTACGCTCAGCACTCTCCGGCGTGAACCTCGGCCGGCCCAGGTAGTCGACGAGCGACGACGCCGTTACCCGTACTGGTACGGCATCCGGCGAAGCGGCCAGCGCTGTCGTCACCTTGCGCAGCACTCGCGCCAGGGACCGCTCCAGCTGTCGGACGCCGGCCTCGCGGGTGTACTCGCCCGCGATGAGGCGCAGTGCGTCATCGTCGACGACCACCTCCGTCGGCTCCAGTGCAGCGCGGCGCAACTGCCGTGGCAGCAGGTGGTTTCGGGCAATGGCAACCTTCTCGTCCTCGGTGTAGCCGTCCAGCGACACGACCTCCATGCGGTCGAGCAGCGCTGCCGGAATCGTCTCCGCGACATTGGCAGTGGCGAGGAACAGCACGTCTGACAGGTCGAGCTCGAGCTCCAGGTAGTGGTCGCGGAACGTGTGGTTCTGCGCCGGGTCGAGCACCTCGAGCAGCGCGCTGGCCGGGTCACCGCGGAAGTCGGCGCCCAACTTGTCGACCTCGTCGAGCAGCACCACGGGGTTCATCGAGCCGGCCTCGCGGATGGCGCGGACCAGCCGGCCCGGCAAGGCGCCGACATAGGTCCGCCGGTGCCCGCGAATCTCCGCTTCGTCCCGTACGCCACCAAGGGAGACCCGGACGAACGTGCGCCCCAGTGCGCGCGCCACCGACTCGCCGAGCGAGGTCTTGCCGACGCCCGGCGGACCGACCAGCGCCAAGACCGCGCCACTGCCGCGGCCGCCGACCGCCCCGATCCCGCGCTCCGCGAGGCGAGCTCGGACAGCGAGGTACTCGACGATGCGGTCCTTCACCTCGTCCAGGCCTTCGTGGTCGGCGTCGAGCACGAGCCGGGCGGCCAGGACGTCCGTGTTGTCCGTCGTGCGTACGTTCCATGGCAGCTCGAGGACAGTGTCGAGCCAGGTGCGGATCCAGCCGGCCTCCGGGTTCTGGTCGCTGCTGCGCTCGAGCTTGTTGACCTCACGCAGAGCAGCCTCACGGACCTTCTCCGGCAGGTCGGCCGCCTCGACCCGGGTTCGGTAGTCCTCGCTGCCCTCCGGCTCGTCCTCACCGAGCTCCTTGCGGATGGCGGTCAGCTGCTGGCGCAGCAGGAACTCGCGCTGGCTCTTCTCCATGCCTTCGCGGACGTCGTCGAGGATCTTCTCCGAGACCTCGAGCTCCGCGAGGTGGGCGCGGCTCCACTCCAGCAGCTTCTCCAGCCGCTCGTCGACGTTCGCGGTCGACAGCAGCCACAGCTTCCTGTCCACGTCGAGGTAGGGCGCGTAGCCGGCAGTGTCAGCAAGTGTCGACGGGTCGCTGACCCGTTGGATGCCATCGACGAACTGCCAGGCACCACGGTGCTGAAGGATCGACACGGCAACGGCCTTGTACGACGCCGCGAGCTCGCGGGTGTGATCGGTCACCGGCGTCTCCTCAACCACCGTGGCCTGCACCCACAGCGCCGCGCCGGCGCCGGCGACACCAGTGCCGATGCGGGCCCGGTGAAGACCGCGCACCACAGCCGCTGGGTCACCGTTGGGCAGCCGGCCCACCTGCTCGATCGTGGCCACGACGCCGCCGGCGTTGTAGGTGCCGTCAACTCTGGGTACGAGGACAAGCTTGCCGTCCGCCGCTGACCGCGCGGCGTCGACGGCCGCCTGGGCCTCGCCGTCCAACGTGATCGGCGCCACCATGCCGGGCAGCACGACATCGTCCACCAGCGGGAGAACGGGAAGGGTCAGGATCTCGTTCATTGCATCGCTCCTTCGGTCGCCATCCGGAACGTCGGCGCCACACGCACGCTTCCCAGCGGACGCCCGATTCCGCCGTGGGCGAAGCGCGGCGCCGGACCGGGAATCCGGCGCCTCATGGGCCTCGTGACCCACGCGCAAACGACGAACGCCCGCCCCACACCGGAGACGGCGTCGGGCGGGCGTTCGGGAGTTGCGGTAGCTCAGGCGTCGGCGAGGTCGACCGAACGGGCCGAGGTGGCGCCGATGGCCGTCGCGATCTCGGCCAGCACGTCGGCCGGGATCGCCGAGTCGACGGTCACCGCCATCAGTGCGTCACCACCGGCGGCCTGACGGGCGACCTGGGCACCGGCGATGTTGACCCCGCGCGAGCCGAGGACGTTGCCGAGCTTGCCGACGATGCCCGGCTCGTCGTGGTAGCGGAAGAACGAGATGTGCTCGACCAGCTGCAGGTCGACGTCGAAGCCGTCGACCTCGGTCAGCTTGGCGATCTGGCGGGTGCCGGACAGGGTGCCGGACACGGAGTACTGCTCGCCGGTGGCCAGGGTGCCGCGCACGGTCAGCAGGTTGCGGTAGTCCGCGCTCTCCTCGCTCGAGGTGAGCCGGACCTGCAGGCCCCGCTCGTCGGCCAGCAGCGGCGCGTTGACGAAGGTGACCTGCTGCTCGACGACGTCGGTGAAGACGCCCTTGAGTGCCGACAGCTGCAGGATCTGGACGTCGTGGGCAGCAATTTCGCCCCGTACGAGCACCTCGAGCTCGGCGGGAACGGTGCCGGCCAGCGCGGTGAAGACCCGGCCGAGCTGCTCCATGAGACCGAGCGCCGGGCGGACCTCCTCGGCCACAAGGCCACCGGACTGCACGTTGACCGCGTCCGGCACGAACTCGCCCTGCAGCGCCAGCTTGACCGACTTGGCGACGGCGGTGCCGGCCTTGTCCTGGGCCTCGTCAGTGGAGGCGCCGAGGTGGGGGGTGACGACGACAGTGTCACCGAGGGCGAACAGCGGCGAGTCGGTGCAGGGCTCGGACTCGTAGACGTCGATGCCGGCGCCGCCGACCCGGCCCTCCTCGATCGCCTTGGCCAGGGCGGCCTCGTCGATCAGGCCACCGCGGGCGGCGTTGACGATGATGACGCTCGGCTTGACCAGGGTGAGCTCGCGCTCGCCGATCAGGCCCTTGGTCTCGGGGGTCTTGGGCAGGTGGATCGAGATGAAGTCGGACTCGCGCAGCAGGTCGTCCAGGGAGACCAGGCGGATGCCGAGCTGGGCCGCGCGAGCCGCCGAGATGTACGGGTCGTAGGCGATGATCGTGGTGTCGAACGCCTGCAGCCGGTGAGCGAACAGCTGGCCGATCTTGCCGAGACCGACGACGCCGATGGTCTTCTCGTTGACCTCGACGCCGGTGTACTTCGAACGCTTCCACGCGCCGCCCTTGAGGCTGGCGGTCGCGGCCGGGATGCGGCGGGCGGCGGCGAGCAGCAGGCCGACGGCGTGCTCGGCGGCGCTGACGATGTTGGAGGTCGGGGCGTTGACCACCATGACGCCGGCGGCTGTGGCGGCCTTGATGTCGACGTTGTCCAGGCCGACACCGGCGCGGGCGATGACCTTGAGCTGGGTGGCAGCCGCGATCGCCTCGGCGTCCATCTTGGTCGCGCTGCGGATCAGCACGGCGTCGACGCCTGCGAGGGCCGGGAGCAGGGCCGAGCGGTCGGCACCGTCGACGTGACGCAGCTCGAAGTCCGACGACAGCACGTCGAGGGCGGACGGGGCGAGCTCTTCAGCAACCAGGACGACGGGCTTGCTCAACGGAACCAGTCCTCACGCAGCAGGGAATGAATGTTTCCCCATCGTAACGACCGCCCTCCGACCGGATCCGTCCTTAAAGAGGCCGGTGAAGGAATCGTCCCGCTGAGCGGGACGATTCCTTCGGTGGCCTACTCCTCGTCGATCCAGGCCATCATCGGGCGCAGCTTGGCGCCGACGACCTCGATCGGGTGGTGGGTGCCCTCCTCGGCCCACTTGGTGTAGTTCGGCCGGCCGTTGTCGTCCTCGGCCACCCACTCGCGGGCGAAGGTGCCGTCCTGGATCTCGGTCAGGATCTTCTTCATCTCGACCTTGGTGTCGGCGTTGATGACGCGCGGGCCGCGGCTGTAGTCGCCGTACTCCGCGGTGTCCGAGATGGACCAGCGCATCTTGGAGATGCCGCCCTCGTACATCAGGTCGACGATGAGCTTGAGCTCGTGCAGGCACTCGAAGTAGGCGACCTCCGGCTGGTAGCCGGCCTCGATCAGCGTCTCGAACCCGGCCATCACCAGCGCAGAGGCACCGCCGCAGAGCACTGCCTGCTCGCCGAACAGGTCGGTCTCGGTCTCCTCGGTGAAGGTGGTCTTGAGCACGCCGGCGCGGGTGCCGCCGATGCCCTTCGCGTAGGAAAGCGCGAGCTCCAGTGCCTGACCGGAGGCGTCCTGCTCGACGGCGACGAGACACGGAACGCCGCGACCCTCCTGGAACTGACGTCGTACGAGGTGCCCGGGGCCCTTGGGCGCGACCATCGCCACGTCGACACCGGCGGGCGGGGTGATCAGCCCGAACCGGATGTTGAAGCCGTGGCCGAAGAACAGCGCGTCGCCCTCGCTGAGGTTGGGCTCGACCGACTCGGCGTAGAGCGAGCGCTGGGCGGTGTCCGGCGCCAGGATCATGATCAGGTCCGCCCAGGCGCTGGCCTCGGCCGGCGAGAGGACCTGCAGGCCCTCGGCCTCGGCCTTGGCCTTGCTCTTGGAGCCCTCGGGCAGGCCGACGCGCACGTCGACACCGGAGTCGTGCAGGGACAGCGCATGGGCGTGGCCCTGGCTGCCGTAACCGATGACGGCGACCTTGCGGCCCTGGATCAGGGCCAGGTCCGCGTCGGCGTCGTAGAAGATGTCAGCCATGGTGAGCTCTGCTGTCCTTTCGTGGATGGTGCGCAGGTCGCGTCCATCATGGAGTGCTCCACCGGTCGTCCGGGGAGGTGGGTCTCAAACTCAGCTCGCGCGCTCGGTCGAGCGCAGGCTCCGGTCGGTCGTGAGGGACGTGATCGAACGGGTCCCTCGGGCGATGCCGACGATGCCGGACTGCACCAGCTCCTTGATCCCGTAGGGCTCCAGGACCCGGATCAGGGCCTCCAGCTTTTCCGGGGCGCCGGTGGCCTCGATGGTCAGCGTCTCGGTCGCCACGTCGACGACCTTGGCCCGGAACAGCTCGACCGTCTCGAGGATCTGGCTGCGGACCAACGGCTCCTTGCTGTCGGCCTTGACCTTGACCAGCAGCAGCTCGCGGGAGACGGCAGCGTGCAGGTCGAGCTCGACGATCTTGAGCACGTTGATCAGCTTGTTGAGCTGCTTGGTCACCTGCTCGAGCGGGAGGTCGGCGCAGTTGACCACGATCGTCATGCGACTGACGTCCGGGTTCTCGGTCGGGCCGACTGCCAGCGAGTGGATGTTGAACCCACGGCGCGAGAACAGCGCAGCCACCCGGGCGAGCACGCCGGGCTTGTTCTCCACCAGGACGCTCAAGGTGTGAATGCTCATGATGCGACGCTCCCGTTCACGTGAGGCTCGATCCGTACTCCGGGCGGGTGTCCCGCGCGATCTGGATGCTGTCGTTGCTCTGGCCTGCGGCGACCATCGGCCACACCTGCGCGTCCTGACCGACGATGAAGTCGACCACCACGGGCACGTCGGTCACAGCCATCGCCTTCTCGATCGTCGCGTCGAGGTCGGCCGGGTCGGAGCAGCGCAGCCCCACGCAGCCGTACGCGTCGGCGAGCTTGACGAAGTCCGGCACCGGGCGGGCGCCCTGCGAGAGGTTGGTGTTGCTGTAGCGCTTGCCGTAGAACAGCGTCTGCCACTGGCGCACCATGCCGAGCGAGCCGTTGTTGATGATGGCGACCTTGATCGGGATGCCCTCGATCGTGCAGGTCGCGAGCTCCTGGTTGGTCATCTGGAAGCAGCCGTCGCCGTCGATGGCCCACACCGTGGCGTCGGGCCGACCGACCTTGGCGCCCATCGCGGCCGGGACCGCGAAGCCCATGGTGCCGAGGCCGCCGGAGTTGAGCCAGGTGTACGGCTTCTCGTAGCGCACGAACTGACTGGCCCACATCTGGTGCTGTCCGACACCCGCGACGTACAGGGCGTCCGGTCCGGCGATCTGGCCGAGCCGCTGGATCACCCGCTGCGGCATCAGCGTGCCGTCCTGCGGGTCGTCGTAGCCGACCGGGTAGGTGTCCTTCCACCCGGCCACCGTGCGGCGCCACCCCTCGTAGTCGCCGAAGTGGTCGTTGGCGTACTCCGCCTGCAGCGCCTTGGTCAGCTCGACGATGACCTCGCGGGCATCGCCCACGATCGGCACGTCGGCAGCGCGGTTCTTGGAGATCTCGGCCGGGTCGATGTCGGCGTGGATCACCGTGGCACCGGGAGCGAACGTAGCGAGGTTGCCGGTCACGCGGTCGTCGAAGCGCGCGCCGAGGGTGATCAGCAGGTCGGACTTCTGCAGCGCCGTCACCGCGGCGACCGTCCCGTGCATGCCGGGCATGCCCAGGTGCAGCGGGTGGCTGTCCGGGAAGGCACCGCGGGCGGTGAGCGTCGTGACGACCGGGATGCCGGTCAGCTCCACCAGCGCGGCGAGCTCGTTGGGCGCCCGGGACTTGAGCACGCCGCCGCCCACGTAGAACACCGGGCGCTTGGCCTCGGTGATCAGGCGGGCGGCTTCCTTGACCTGCTTGTTGTGCGGCTTGGTCGTCGGCTTGTAGCCGGGCAGGTCCATCACCGGCGGCCAGGCGAACGACGTCTGCGCCTGCAGGATGTCCTTGGGGATGTCGACCAGCACCGGACCGGGTCGCCCGGTGGACGCGATGTGGAAGGCCTCGGCGATCGTCTGTGGGATGTCGTCCGCGTGCTGCACCAGGAAGTTGTGCTTGGTGATCGGCATCGTGATGCCGCAGATGTCCGCCTCCTGGAAGGCGTCCGTGCCGATGGCGGCGCTGGCGACCTGGCCGGTGATGGCCACGATCGGCACCGAGTCCATGTAGGCGTCGGCGATGGGGGTCACCAGGTTGGTGGCGCCGGGACCCGAGGTCGCCATGCAGACGCCGACCCGGCCGGTGGCCAGTGCGTAGCCCTGGGCCGCGTGCCCGGCTCCCTGCTCGTGCCGTACGAGGATGTGCCGCAGCGCGGAGTCGAACAGCGGGTCGTAGGCGGGCAGGATCGCCCCGCCCGGAATGCCGAACACGACGTCCGCACCTGCCGCCTCGAGACTGCTGACGAGGGACTGGGCTCCGGTCACCTGCTCTGCCATGACGTGCCTTCTTCTGGTTGTGGGACGGTCTCTCGCGGTCTGGACAAACAAAAACCCCTCGGCCACGAGGGCATGCGAGGGGTTGCGCGCTGGTGCTGACGGGAGGTCAGCCAGCGCGCTCAATAACTACGAGGCGGGTGTAGGACACACGCAAAGACTGTCTCAGGCGACCGCCGATGTCAACCACCGACCGGCGCGGTCTCAGGATCCGGGCGCGTCCCAGCCGCCGGTCAGCCCCGGACCACGAACTTCAGCGTGACCGACGGACTCGAGGTCGGCACCAGCAGGATGCGGTAGTGCGCATCGGGCATCGTCCAGCGCCCGCTGATGCCGTGGACGCTGATGTGCGACGAGCCCGGTGGCGCCGTGACAGTGCGACGTGCGACCGCCGTACACCCTCCAGACGTGCAACGACGCACGGTCAGGGTGAGCTTGCCCTTCTGGTTCAGCCGGAAGCTCACCGTGGCCTTTCCCGCCGCTGCCGAGCTGACGGTCGACGGGTGGAGCGCGACCTGGCTCAGGACGAGCGGCGGAGGTGGTGTGGGCGGCGCCTTGGTCGGAGTGGCCGTCGGGGTGGCTGTCGGAGTGGGCGTCGGTTTCACCGTCGGCGTGGCCAGCCATCCGGTCGCGGACGAGCTGCCGGCGCTGCCGCAGCAGAACAGGAACCGGCCGCCGCTGATCGCCTTGGCCGTGGACGACGTCCTGGCCTCGGGCAGCGGGGTCCAGGTCGACCAGGTGCCCGATGCCGGGTCGAAGGCCGTCACGGCCGCCGACACGGAGCTCGTGGTCCATCCGCCCGCGACGACCAGCCGACCGTTCAGGACGAAGGTGGAGTCCATGACATGACTGCGTGCCACCGGCATCGGCGCGAGCACCGACCAGGCGTTGGTGACGGGGTCGTAGCGGTCGAGCTCACCCTGCGCGAGATAGCTGACGTCGCGGTACTGGCCGCCGACGGCGTAGATCTGGCCGGCGATGACGCCCCAACCCAGGTGGTTGCGCGGGTTGGGCAGGTCGGCCCTCGTCACCCATGCTGTCGCACCGGCGGCGACATCCAGCATCCACATCGTGCCGGGGTCGCTGGTGCGGTTGAGGTTGTTGCCGCCGAAGTAGTAGAGCTTGCCGGCCACGTACGCCAGACCGCCGGCACTTCTCGGCGAGGGCAACGACGGCAGCCGGGCGAACGTGTTGCTGACGATGTCGTAGCGGAAGGCGTCGGTGCTCCCGTACACCTGCTGGGTGGCGCCGGCGGCCGACGCATTGCCGCCTGCGTAGTAGATGTAGCGCACGCCGTCCGTGGCGATGCCTGCGTGGGTGATCCCGTCGACCGGCATGGGTGCGAGCAGGTGCCAGGTGTTGGCAGCCGGGTCATACCGCCACGCCCGGTTGGTGGGGGTGAAGGTCGACTTCCTGACGTCGAAGCCGCCGAACAGGTAGAGCTGGTCGCCCACGACGACGGACTGGGCCTCGTTGGTGCCGATCGGGTTGGCCGCGATGGGCGCATAGGTAAAGGCCGGGCTCGCACCGACAGCGAAACGGCCCGCGCTGAACACCGTTGCGACTGCGACCAGCAGCGCCAGGACAGCCAACGGCGCCCGAGTCACCCTGATCCCTCGCTGCACCACCGACCCCCTCCGCCGCACACGATCTCAGCCACCGCTGGGGGCGTCAATATCGTCGCCGGGTACACCTAGTCGGCGTCCACCGCGCTCAGCTGCGCCGGCACGTTGCCGTTGATCCGGGCGAGCAGGTCGGGCCCCACGATCGGCACGTTGCCGGTCAGCAACGGGCCGATCACGTCGGGCGGTCCGGCCTTGGCGAACAACCAGCCCTGCGCGAGTACGGCGCCCATGGCGGCGAGCTGCGATGCCTGCCCCACTTCCTCGACTCCCTCTGCTACGAGGGACATTCCGAGATCGCTGGCCAGTCGCACGATGGCCCTGGTCAGTGAGGCGACGTCAGCGTCGTGGCCAAGACCCGCGACGAAGGAACGGTCCACCTTGACGGTGTCGACGGGCAGAACGCGCAGGTAGGACAGCGAGGACCAGCCGGTGCCGAAGTCGTCAACCGCGAGGCCGACGCCCATGTCGCGCAGCAGCTGGAGCTTGGCCACCGTCCGGTCCGCGTCGTCGATCAGGACGCTCTCAGTGAGCTCGATGGTCAGGTGCCGCGCCTCGAGCTGATGGGCACGCAACGTGGTCGCCACCGACTCGACCAGCCGCGGCGCCTGCAGCTGGCGGGCGGAGACGTTGACCGAGAGCCGGATGTCGATGCCCTGCCGGCGCCACCGGGCGACCTGCCGGCACGCCTGGTCCAGGACCCAGCGACCGATCGGCACAATCAGTCCGCTCTCCTCGGCGAAGGGCACGAACTCCAGCGGTCCGACCGGCCCCCGAATCCGAGACTCCCAGCGCAGCAAGGCTTCTACCGACACCACACGCCCGGTACGCATGTCCACGACCGGCTGGTAGACGACCGCGAGCTCGCCGCGTTCGATGGCGCCGCGCAGCTCGCGCTCGAGCTCGACCTTGCGCAGGACGTGCGCGTACATCTCCGGCTCGAACAGCTCCACCCGACCCTTGCCCAAGGCCTTGGCGCGGTACATCGCCAGGTCCGCGTCCCGCACGAGGCTGTCGGCGTCGTCCGAGGGCCGGGCGATGGCGACGCCGATGCTCGCTCCGACCGAGATCTCCGCGTTGCCCAGCGGAAACGGCACCGACAGCACGTGCAGTAGACGTCGGCCGACCTCGCGCGGTCCACCCAGCTCGGCGCACGGCGGGAGCAGGACGGCAAACTCGTCGCCGCCCAGACGGGCCACCGTGTCGTCGGGGCGCACCGCCTCGATCAGCCGGTCGGCGACCTGACGCAGCAGCAGGTCGCCCATCGCGTGGCCAAGGCTGTCGTTGACCGCCTTGAAACCATCGAGGTCGATGAACAACAGCGAAACCGCCGTGTCCTCCTCCGAAGGCGCCAGCAGCGCATCGGTGATGCGCGAGCGCATACGAGCCCGATTGGCCAGGCCGGTCAGCTCGTCGCTGAAGGCCAGCTCGGTGAGCCGGTGCTCGAGGCTCTTGCGCTCACTGATGTCGCGCGTGTTGATGACAATGCCTCGTACGACGGGATTGTCGAGCCGGTCGGTGAACACGGACTCGACGTAACGCCACTCGCCACGGGCATCGCGCACCCGGTTCTCGATGACCGTCGCACGATGTGCTGCTCGACCCCGTCGGCACCGACGTCGAGGGCCGACGCGAATCGCAGCCGGGCCTCGCTGAAGTCGAGCGGGTGCACCAGGTCGACCAGCAGCTGACCGATCAGCTCGCCCTCGCGATAGCCGAAGACCCTCTCCACAGCGGAGCTCTGCCACACGATGCGGCCCTGAGCGTCAACGACCGTCATGACATCGCTCGAGCCCTGCACCAGGGACCGGAACAGCTCCTCGCGAGCAGCCAAAGCCCGGCTGAGTCCGAACGTGTCCTGTACCGCGATCGCTTGGCGGACAAGAACAGTACCGACGAGCAGGAAGATCAAGCCGACTTCCACGAGGCCGGGTCGGCGCCCGGTGGCCAGGTCGGCGACGGCTGCGATCGTGGCAACGACCAGTGCAGCGTACGGGAGGAGCCCGGTCAGCCTCGTGGGCAGCCGGTCCTCGGCCTGCGGCACGGTGGAGACGGCGATCACCTGGCTGCACGCCCAGGCCATGATGAGGTAGCCGGCGAACCAGCCAGCCTCGAGCAGGTGACCGCTGGCGTAGTGGTCGTGCTGGGGTCCAACCGCGTAGATCAAGTCGGTCGTGCCGAGCACGAAGATCGCCATCACGCCGGTGACGATCGGCCGGCGCGCGGACGGCGAGACCCGCCGGATCAGCAGCAAGCCGAGGCTGACCAGCACGGTGTCGGTCACCGGGTAGAGCATCGACACGACGGCGCTGCTGGTGCCGCCGTCGGACAGCCGGCGGTTCCAGATCGGGTGCAGCACGACGACCCAGCCGACGAGCAGGATGGACGTGCTGATCAGCAGCGCGTCAAAGGCGTGCCGGGAACGTGACTCAGCCGGTCTGCGAGCGCCGGGATAGATGAGCAGCGCGACCAGGGTCAGCGGGATCCCCAGCACGAAACCAATGTCGCTCAGGCCGGGCGAAGGTGGCGGGTGCCCGAACAGGAGCTCGTTGGTGGTCCACAGCACCTGACCGAAGGCCCAGCTGAAGGCGGCGGCGGCGATCAGCTGCCAGGCGAGGCGCATCCGGCCGGCTGTCCGGGACGCGGCGCCGAGTGCCGTCGCTCCACCGTAGGCAGCCGCCATGGCGATCAGCGCATCGGAGAACGTACGAGCGTCCTTTGACCCGCCCCAGCCCCACAGGCAGGCCAGGACGAAGGCTGCCACCAGCGCGGCGAGCACAGCCGGGCGGGGACGCAGCCACCCCGAAGGCGGCGTCATGCTGGTCATCTGCCTCAGATCGACGGACGGCACGGCTGGTAGGAGACCCGTTCGGCACTCGGCCGGAAGGTGGGAGCTCCCACCATCCGGCCCAGTGCTGGATCGCCAGTATCTACCTGTGTCATCGATCGCGGGCGCAGACCGGCAGAAAAGGGATCTAATCCGCGTGACCTGACACCGGCTCGGGTCAGCCGCAGATGGCGCCCTCGGCCGCGGAGCCGACCAGCTTGGCGTACTTCGCGAGTACGCCGCTGGTGTAGTGCGGCTCCAGCGGCTTCCAGTTGGCGCGGCGGCGCTCGAGCTCGGCGGCGTCCACGAGCAGGTCGAGCTTTTTGGTCGCCACGTCGAGATGGATGATGTCGCCGTCCTGGACCAGGCCGATCGGACCGCCCTTGGCAGCCTCTGGCGCGACGTGTCCGATGCACAGACCAGTCGTTCCGCCGGAGAAGCGGCCGTCGGTCAGCAGCAGCACATCCTTGCCAAGGCCAGCGCCCTTGATGGCGCCGGTCACCGCGAGCATCTCGCGCATGCCGGGACCGCCGACGGGGCCCTCGTACCGGATCACGACGACGTCACCGGGCGAGAGCTTGCCCTCGACGACGGCGTCCATCGCTGCGCGCTCGCCGTCAAAGACGCGAGCGGTGCCCTCGAACGTGACACGGTCGAAGCCGGCCGTCTTGACGACTGCCCCCTCCGGCGCGAGCGTGCCGCGAAGCACGGCCAGCCCGCCGGTCTTGTGGATCGGCTCGGACATGGCGTGGATGATCTTGCCGTCGGGGTCCGGCGGCGCGATGTGGGCGAGGTTCTCGGCCACCGTCTTGCCGGTCACGGTCAGGCAGTCGCCGTGCAGCAGGCCGGCGTCGAGCAGCGCCTTCATCACGACCGGCACGCCACCGATGCCGTCGATGTCACTCATCACGTAGCGGCCGAACGGCTTGACATTGGCCAGGTGCGGGGTGCGGTCGCCGATCCGGTTGAAGTCGTCGAGGGTGAGGTCGACCCTGGCCTCGCGAGCGATCGCCAGCAGGTGCAGCACCGCGTTGGTCGAACCGCCGAGGGCCATGACCACGGTGATGGCGTTCTCGAACGCCTCCTTGGTCATGATCTGGCGGGCCGTGATGCCGGCGTTGAGCAGGCCCACAACCGCGTGGCCCGAGGCGATCGCGTACTCATCGCGGCGGCGGTCGGGGGCCGGCGGCGACGCGGACCCCGGCATCGACATGCCCATCGCCTCGGCCGCGGAGGCCATCGTGTTGGCGGTGTACATGCCGCCGCAAGCACCCTCGCCAGGACAGATGTTGCGCTCGATCTCGTCCAGGCGTTCACGGGTGATGCGCCCGGCGACGCAGGCCCCGACACCCTCGAACGCGTCGATGATGGTGATGTCCTCGCCGTCGAGCTTGCCGGGCAGGGTGGCTCCGGCGTAGAGGAAGACCGACGACAGGTCGAGCCGGGCGGCGGCCATCAGCATGCCGGGCAACGACTTGTCACAGCCGGCCAGCAGCACCGAGCCGTCGAGCCGCTCGGCGCTCATCACGACCTCGACCGAGTCGGCGATGACCTCGCGCGAGACCAGCGAGAAGTGCATGCCCTCGTGGCCCATCGAGATGCCGTCGGAGACGGAGATGGTGCCGAACTCGAGCGGGAACCCGCCGGCATCATGGACACCCTGCTTGGCGGCCTGTGCGAGCCGCTTCAGGGACAGGTTGCAGGGCGTGATCTCGTTCCACGACGAGGCGATGCCGACCTGCGACTTGACCCAGTCGTCGTCGCCCATGCCGACGGCCCGCAACATGCCTCGAGAGGCCGCCTTCTCGATGCCGTCGGTGACGTCACGGCTGCGCGGCTTGTGGTCGACGGTGGGGGTCTGGTCGGTCACGTCGGGCTCCCTCTGCTGGACGGCCCCGCCATGCTACGTCCAGGACGATCACGCCCGCTCGGACGTTTTCAGCTCATCCCGGCAGGTGGGACTCGATCGCAGCCACGAGAACGTCCGACTCGGGCTCGACCTTGCTCCGGTAGCGACCGATCGTCTCGCCCTCGAGCCCCACCAGGAACTTCTCGAAGTTCCAGGCCACGTTGCCGGCCGTTCCGTCGGCATCCGCCGTCTCGGACAGGAGGGCGAAGACCGGGTTGCGGTGCTCGCCGTTCACATCGCTCTTCTCGTACAGCGGAAAGCTCACGCCATAGGTGGCCGAGCAAAACTCCGCGATCTCCTCTGCCGTGCCGGGCTCCTGGCCACCGAACTGGTTGCTGGGGAAGCCCAGCACGGTGAAACCGCGGTCAGCGAAACGCTCCTGCAGCCGCTCGAGCCCCTCGTACTGCCGGGTGTATCCACACTTGGAGGCGACGTTGACGATCAGCAGCACCTTGCCCTTGTGCTCGGCGAGGGTCGCGGGGTCTCCGTTCAGCGTGGTCAGCGGGAGGTCGTAGATGCTCATGCGGAATCCTTCGGCTAGCGGGTCAGGTCATCGGTAAGGGCCAACGCAGCGCCCGCGCGCCGGATTCCGCTCAGTAGTCGCCGTCGACGACATTGAGCAGCGGTTCACCGGCCACATAACGCTCGACCTGCTCGCGGGCGAAGCGGTGCAGCCGCGGGTAGATGCCGGTGGTGTCTCCCCCGACGTGCGGGGTCAGCAGCAGTCCGGGCGCCGACCAGAGCGGGTTGTCGGCTGGCAACGGCTCCACCGCCGTGACGTCAAGCGCAGCGGTCAACCGTCCACTGGACAGCTCTGCCAGCAAGGCGTCCTCCTCGACCACCAGCCCACGGCACGCGTTCACGACGAGCGCGCCGTCCGGCAGCGCGGCCAGGAAGTCCTTGTCCACCAGCCCTCTGGTCTCGTCGGTCAGCGGCACGATAAGAACCACGATCTCGGCGTACGGGAGCAGGTCGGGCAGCTCGGTGAACGAGTGCACGCCCTGACGAGCCGTGCGGGCAACGCGGGTGATCTCGACCCCGAACCCCACCAGCCGTGCCTCGATCGCCTTGCCGATCGAGCCGTAGCCGACGATGAGGACCCGGCGCCCGGCGAGCTCCCTGGTGCGCTCGGGCTTCCACTCCCTGCGGCCCTGCTGCCGCGCAAAGGTGGGGATCAGCCGGATCGAGGACAAGATCGCGGCAAGCACCCACTCCGACGTGCTGGTGTCGTGCAAACCCCTGGCATCGCACAGAACAGCGCCGGCCGGCAGCTGCGGCTTGACCCAGTCCACGCCGGCGCTCTGCGTCTGCACCACCCGTACCCCGGCGAACATCGCCAGCCGGCCGGGCTTGCCGGCGGAGAACGGAGCGAGGACGAACTCGGCGTCAAGGGCTTCTGCTGGCGGATCCCCCTTGAGCCAGGTCACGACCTCGACGCCGTCGGGCAGCGGCTGGGACTGCTGGTCGGCCAGGGGCCAGGGCACGACAACCTTCATGACGCTCCTTCGGTCCCCTCCATCTTGACTTAGAGCGTGGTCGAGCACTTACGGTCGGCCCATGACGACAGCGGAGTACGGCTGGAACAGCACCGCTACCGACGTCCTGGCCGGCATCGACCTGCACGGCCGGACGGCGTTGGTGACCGGCGGCTACTCCGGGATCGGCTTGGCCACGACAGTCGCCCTGGCCGCAGCAGGCGCCCTGGTTGTGGTCCCCGCCCGCCGGCCGCAGGTGGCGCGCGCGGCCGTCGACGGTGTTGCCGGGGTGTCCGTCGAAGAGCTCGACCTCGCCGACCTCTCCTCCGTCGAGAGCTGCGCCCGGCGGCTGCTCCAAGCGCACCCCGCCATCGACATCGTCATCAACAACGCCGGCGTCATGGCCTGCCCCGAGACGAGGGTGGGGCCGGGGTGGGAGGCCCAGCTCGCCACCAACCACCTCGGCCACTTCGCCCTCGTCAACCGGATCTGGCCGGCGATCGCCGCTGCTGGGTCAGCGCGGGTGATCGCGGTCGCCTCCGGCTATGACCCCGCGGACCGAATGCGCTGGGATGACCTGCAGTTCGAGCAGGGCTACGACAAGTGGGCAGCCTACGGGCAGGCCAAGCTCGCCAATGTGCTGTTCGCAGCGCACCTCAACCGGCTCGGCGCCGCAGCAGGGGTACGCGCGTTCTCCGCCAACCCTGGCTACATCCTCACGCCGCTGCAACGTCACCTCCAGCGGCAGGAGATGGTCGACGCCGGGTGGATCGACGACGCCGGCACACCCGTACCCGAGCTGTTCAAGAGCACAGAACAAGGCGCGGCGACCCAGGTCTGGGCCGCCACCGCGCCGGGCCTGGCGTCCCACGGTGGTGACTACTGCCGGGACTGCGCGATCGTCACGGATCTGCCGATCGACGCCACCGAAGCCGACCGGCTGTGGACGGTGTCCGCCGAGCTGACCGGCGTCGACGCGTTCGGCTAGGTCGGCAAGCCGGGCGGCGATCACGGGTGCCGAGTGCACTGCTGACGACAGCAGTCGTGCGCCGTGCACCGGTGATCGGAAATCTGGCGCGCGCTTCGGCCAGGTATGCGGGCCGCGCGATTTGGGCTGCAGCATCGGTGGTGTGGCCGCCAGCTGAAAGGAGCAACGCTGCAAGCAGCTCCGGGGATCGATCACGTCGGCACCCACGCAGTTTCCATCCTGCGTGTGTCACTTCTTCTGCTGGCGAATCCGTATTGTGCGGCTTACACCCGCGCATGCCCGTTCCATTCGTAGAATTCGCCGACGGCCGATCAGCTCCGCTCGGCCATTGAGGCGTCGCAGTCAGTCACTGCACGTCAGTTTCCTTGATTTGCAGGCACTTTTCGCTCGATCGACTTGTCTTACAGGTGCTGCTCAGGTAGACTTCGAACATGCGTTCGAGAGATGGCAGCCACGGTTTCAGCGACGGCGAGTCGCTATTTACTGGTGCCGCGACGCGCGTTGCGGATGACATTCTTTCCGACGGCTTCTTTGATTATCGTTGTGTGCCGCTGACCGTCGACGAGACGCTGCTCGAAATTGAGCTGACCGCCCCCGGGCCGGAGGCGATCCGGTTGCTCGACACCCTGTGCGACCGCCGGCTCGACGCCGGGCAGGCCCTTGCCGTCGCGGCGGCGTGGGAGCGGCAGGCCCGGTGGATGGCGCAGCGCCAGCACGCGGCGAACGTGGCGTTCGTCGACGCCGGCAGCCGGGCCGACCGGGCGGCGGGAGGCCCGCCGGAGCCAGGCCACAGCCGAGCGCGGTCGAGCTGACGCTGGTCCGGGAACGGGACCGGGCCGAGCAGTCCCGGATCTTCGAGCTGGCGTTGGCCATCGACTGCAACGACCAGCTGGTCACGGCACGGCTGGCCACCTCGCGGGCGTTGTGCACGACGCTGACCGCGACCGCGGCGATGCTGGAAGCCGGGGAGCTGTCGGAGTACCGGGCCCGGCGGATCTGCGAGAAGCTCGACGGCCTGGAACCCGCGGTGGCCCGGATCATCGAAGCGCGGGTGCTGCCGACGGCCGGGCAGATCCGGCTGTCCAGCCTGACGACCAAGCTGCGCAAGTGGGTGCTCGGCGCCCGCGGCGACGATGCTGTCGCCGAACACCTGCAGGGCAACGCCAACCGGCGGGTCCGCGTCGAGTCCCAACCGTCGGAGGTCGGGCTGCTCGGCCTGCACGCCTACCTCCCACCGCGAGACCACGGTCGCCGTGCGGGAGGCGTTGGAGGCCAAGGCGGCGCAGTTCGCCACCGCGGACCGGGCCGACCGGGACCGGGCCACCCGGGCCGGGGCGCAGCCGGAGCCGCGGCGGAGCAAGGACCAGCGCCTCGCCGACGCCCTGGCCTGGTTCATCCTCGGCCCCGACGCCGATGACCCGGCCCGCCCGCAACGGCCGAAGATCGTGGTGCAGGTCACGATGAGCCTGCCCACCCTGCTGCACCTGCGGGACAACCCGGCCGAGCTGCCCGGCTACGGGCCGATCCCCGCCGACATCGCCCGCATGCTCGCCGCAGACGCCGACTGGCAACGCTTCGTCCACGAACCGGTCACCGGCCACCTGCTCGACGTCGGCGACGAGACCTACACCCAACCACCACCAATGCGACGGTTCACCAAAGCCCGCGACCTCCACGACCGGTTCCCCGGCTCCGCCCGATCCGCCCGATACGGCGACGGCGACCACGTCGAACCGTTCGTCCCCGGCAAGGGCGGCCGAACCGCATCAGCCAACATCGCGATGCTGTCCCGCACCGGCCACACCGCCAAAACCCACGGCGGCTGGACCTGCCACGGCGACGCCAACGGCATCCTCACCTGGACCAGCCCCCACGGCCGCACCTACCACACCGAACCCCACGACTACCGCGACGAACCCGAACCCCAACCCGACGAACCCGACGACCCGCCGCCGTTCTAGGTGCAGCAGATCGCCGGCAGGTCGAACCAGCGCAAGTGGTCGAAGTCGGCGGACACCTCGGCGGCGTGACCGCTGAGGTCAACCGCGCCCGCCTCGTCGAACCGAGCCCGGGCCTCGTCGAGGTATCCGGCGAGCTCATCCTCACCCGCCCGCGCTGGGTGGTGCGGATAGCGCATCTCACCATCAGCGCCGTAGGCGATGTCGGTCAGCCGCATCGGCGGCTCGGCCGGTCCGAGGTGGTGACGCCACATGCCGCTGGCCGGCTCGAACCGGTAGTCCGGCAGCAACCGCCAGCCCTCACGAGCGACCAGCCGCACCGCCGCGAGCACGTAGTCGAACACCGCCGGCGAGATGAAGTAGTTGAAGTTCACCCGTACCCAGCCCGGCTTGATGCCCTCGCAGCCGCCGCTGATCTGACGGGTCAGCTCTTCGGAGCGGTCCAGGTCGATCCCGAGGAGGTGATGTCCGTACGGGCCGGCGCACGAGCAGCCACCCCTGGCCTGGATGCCGAACAGGTCGTTGAGGACCGCCACCACGAAGTTGTGGTGCAGGTAGCGGCCGCTCGGCGAGCGCACCACGAACGACACGATGGACAGCCGCTCGGCGTCGAGGTTGCCGAGGATCTCGATGTGCGGCTCCGGCTGCCACGCAGCGATCGCGCGGCGGACGAACTCCTGCTCGTGCTCTCGGATGACGTCGATGCCGACCGCGGCCTTGAGCTGAAAGACCAGACCGGCCCGGATCGACTCGATGATCGCCGGCGTGCCGCCCTCCTCGCGATGGGCTGGGTCCTCGAGGTACTGGTGCCCGGTCGGGTTGACGAACGCGACGGTGCCACCGCCGGGCACTGACGGGACCCGGTTGGCCAGCAACCGCTTGCGGACCACCAGCACGCCGGGGGTGCTCGGCCCGCCGATGAACTTGTGCGGGCTGAGGAAGATCGCGTCCTTGCCCGCCATCGTCATCTCGACGTACGGGGCAGCCGCCGCGTAGTCCCACAGCGCCAGAGCCCCGTACTCGTGCAGCAGCTCGGAGATCGCCGCCGTGTCGGTCACGATGCCGGTCACGTTGCTTGCGGCGGAGAACGAACCGATCAGCAGCCGCCGGTCGGCGTAGCGCTCCAGCTCCTCCTTGAGCGCCCCGGCGCTGACATGGCCGTCCGCGTCCTCGGGGATCGTCACGACGTCGGCGATGGACTCGCGCCACGGCAGCTCGTTGGAGTGGTGCTCGAACGGGCCGATGAACACGACCGGACGCTGCTGCAGCGGGATCTGAGCGGTCAGCCGATGCGCGTCCTCGAGTACGGACGGGATGCGCAGGCCGAGGACGGCGATGAGCTTGTCGATGGCCGCGGTGGAGCCCGACCCGGTGAAGATGACGACGCACTCCTCATCGGCGCCCACCCCGTCGGCGATGATCCGGCGGGCGTCCTCGCGGAAGCGGGTGGTCTGCAGGCCGGTGCCGCTGGACTCGCTGTGCGTGTTCGCGTACCGAGGGAGCACCTCGTCGCGGATGAAGTCCTCGAGGAAGTCCAGGGCACGCCCGGAGGCGGTGTAGTCGGCGTAGGTGACCCGCCGCGGCCCGTACGGACCGGGGAGCACGGCGTCGTCGCCGATCACCGACGCACGGATCCGCCGCAGCAGCGCGGTCTCCGTCGGCTCGGTCATCACACGAGCCTAGGCCGCCCGGGAAGTGGCCATTCTGAAAACTTCCTGAACCGCCCGTAACCCCCCGCGGCGCCCGTCGTTCTAAGGCTTGTGTTGCTCCTCCGTGCGGCGAAGGCCGCGTGGGCGGATAGGGAAGGTGCGCGATGAGCTTTGATCTAGAGACGCGGCCGGTCGCTGTGCCCTGGCACATGCGGCTGCCGGTGTCCACGTTGCCCGAGCAGCCGGCTCCCCCGGCTGTCGCACCATCGCCCACCGCGGCGAGCATGCCGACACAGGAAGCACCGAGCTACTGGGTCAGGCGACGACGCCAGCAGGCGCTCGCCGAGATCAAGCTCGAGGACTGAGCGCCCTACCTCGTCTTGCCGGCGGCCCTACGGGTCGTCCGTCGCAAGGTCGCCCGCAGTGCCCGCCGCCCTACCGGCCCGAGGTCCTCGATGACCTCCACCAGCAGGCCGAGCGTCTCGATGGACGCTAGCGCCGACTCGGCGCCCCCCGGATCGATCCCCTCGTAGAGCTCGATCCCGACGAAGGACGCCGAGATCCCCCGCGCCAGCCCGGCCGCGTCGACGACCTCGGCAAGCGGGCTCCCGTCGAGTACGCGCACCAGCACCATCTCGATCTCGTTCACCCACAGCGCGAGCGCATGGTTCGCGGCCGCCGCCAGTGCCTCGTGCTGCTGGGCACCTGCCAGGACCTGGGCGAGCACGGCAACGTTGCCAGCGTCGCGCTCGGCAACGTGGAGCTCACGACCGAGGGCGAGCAGCTCGCTCAGCGTGGTGACCTCGGCGAAGCGAGTCTGATAGAGCGCTACCCGGGTCGCGGTGGACTCCCGACTGGCCACGTCGATCAGCTCGTCCACCGAGCCGAAGTGGTAGAACACCAGCGCCTGGTTGACCCCGGCGGCTGTGGCGATGGCCCGCGCCGAGGTGCCGGCGATGCCCTTGTCGCGCAGGGTCGCGATGGTGCCGTCGATCAGTTTTTGCCGGGTGTCACTCATCGGGTGCGGCGTCCATGCACCAGCAAGGGGGCGACGACCGCGCCGGTCGCCCCGGCCAGAAGCCCGGCGCCGAAGATGGCCGAGGTGGGCAACGCCGGGGCGAGCGTGATCGCCATCAGGTGCACCAGCCAGGCCGAACCCAACGCGACCAGAACCACCCACCGGCCGCGCCGGGCCGGCGGGGTGAAGGCGAGACAGAGCAGCGCCATGCCCGGTGCCAGCAGGACCAGGTCGCCGGCGAGGAACCGGAACACGTAGAGGAGCAACGCCAGGCCGAGGAGCACGGGAATCGCGAGCAACGTGATCGTCGTCGCCAGCACCAGGTTGCGACCGAGGTTGCTGACCGGCACCGACGTCGTCACCTGGCTGGACACAGCGGCCCCCGGACCACGCGAGGCGCGAGGGCTGCACCGGCGACCCCGGACACAAGCGCGAAAGCCAGCCAGACGACGACAAGCCCGGGGACGCGGATGCTGAGCGCGATCGGAATCAGCCACGGTGCTGCGCTCGCGACAAGAGCCGCTTGGCGCCGGTCACGGTCAGTACGAACCTCGCCCGGCTCCAGGACAGCGAGCACGAGCCCACTGAACGTCCCCACAAACGCGCCCACCACGATGCCGCAGGCGACGACAAGCAGGGCGACGACCACAGGGCAGTCCCCGGAAAGAACCATTCCGGGAAACTCCAGAGCAAGGCCGATCACGCCGCCCCAGAACGCGCCGAGCGCCATACCTCGCCGCATCATGGCGCACTCCCCGTTGGGGCCGATTGATGCGTCCATGGTGGTCCTCCCTGTTTGAGCGATCGCTCAAACAAGGACGATAACTCAGTTTGAGCGATCGCTCAAGCCAGCAGCCGGCCGTGCGCGACGGTGACCGAGCTGCCGGCGATCCGTACCTCGCCGGGGACGCCGAGGTCGAGCGTCAGGGCTCCCCCACGCGCCGACGCCTGCCGCGCCAGGAGCCGCTGCTTACCGAGTCGCTGCGCCCAGTACGGGCCGAGCGCCGCGTGGGCGGTGCCCGTCACCTGATCCTCGGCAACTCCGATCCGCGGGGTGAAGACCCGGGAGACGCAGTCGTAGCCGGCGGCGCCTGGTGCGGTCACGGTGGTCCGCAGCCACGGCAGGTGGGCGAGCAGCCCGACATCGGGGTCGCTCTCCAGCACCTGATCGTTCGACTCAAGGACGACAACGCCATCGTCGGTGGCCGAGCCAAACCACTCCACGTGGTCGATCCGAAGAGCCTCGAGAACCGCTGCTGGTACGGGGGCCTCGGTCAGCGCAGTGGCTGGCAGCGACATCGACACCTGATCACCATCACGCCGTACGGGCACGATTCCTGCCAGCGTGCGAAACTCGATCGCAGCGTCGTCCGGCCGGGTCTCCTCGTACAACACGTGGGCCGCCGCGAGCGTGCCGTGACCGCACAAGGCCAGCTCCCGGGTGGGCGTGAACCAGCGCAGTCCCACTTCGCCACCCGCAAGCTGGCAGAACGCCGTCACCGGTTGGCCGAGCTGCTGCGCAATCGTTTGGTACCAGGCATTGTCGGCTTCGAAGAGGTCCGGAAGCAGGCAGACGGCTGCTGGGTTGCCGCCTTGCAGATCGGTACTGAAAGCGTTCACCAACCGGAACGGGACGGGCATCGGGAGCCTCCTCTTCGGGAGTCACGCTAGGGCCCACCGCCGGGCCCCTACGGGGTCGACTACAGGCCAAGTTGCGATCCGTGGCATGGTCGAAGCAACAAATGTAGGAGGCTCGAGCCGTGCAGGTGCTGGTCATCAACGCGAGTCCGCGCAAGGACGGCAACTCTGCAGTACTTGCTGCGGCGGCGCTCGACGGCGTCCTGGAATCCGGTCATGGCGGCGAGCTCGTCCACCTCACCGACGCCGTCACGGGCCTGCTGCGGGACTGTCGAGGGTGCCGGCGCGACGAGGATGACGAGTGCGCGATCGCCGACGGGTACGCCGATCTCCTGCTCAACAAGGTGGTGCCCGCTGATGCGATCGTGTTCGCCACTCCGCTGCACTACTACGGCATGAGTGGGCTGCTGAAAACGTTCTTCGACCGGACGTTCTGCTACACCGCGACCCGCGCGCCGAGCGCCGAGGTGGTGTCGGCCGGCCTGCCAGGCAAGCGGGTTGGCCTGCTGGTCGCGGCCGAGGAGAGCTATCGCGGCGCGACCCTGGGGCTGGTCGCTCAGATGCAGGAGCTGACCCGCTACAACGGCCAGGACCTGGTCGGGGTGGTCGTGGGCATCGGCAACAGCCGGCGCGAGGTCGAACGTGATCCCGGCAGGCCGTTGGTTGCCGCCGCCGAGCTTGGCCGGCGGCTGTTCGACATCAGGGTCACCGACTACCGGCACGACACCGAGCGCAACAACCGGGTGTGGGGCATGGACCAGCCCGGCGCCGTCGACTCGCTCGAGGACTGACCCGCGCGGTCACCGACCTCTGGCGGCCACGATCGCCAGCACGGCCCGCTCGAGCGCGTACGCCGGATCGGTGCCTGCTCCCTTGACCTCGGCGTCAGCCGTCGCGACCGCCGAGATCGCCTTGGCTATGCCGGCTGGTTGCCAGGCTCTGGCCTGCCGTTGCGCCTTCTCGATCTTCCACGACGGCATCCCGAGCTGCTTGGTCAGGGCAGCCGGCGAGCCCCGTCCGGCGCCCGCCACCTTGGCGATGGTGCGCAGGTTGCCGGCCAGCGCGCTGGTCACGAGGACGGGGGCGAGACCCACGTCCAAGCCCCAGCGCAGGACCTCCAGCGCGCCGGCGACATCGCCGTCCACCGCTCGGTCAGCGACCACGAACCCGGTGGCTTCAGCCTTGCCGCGGTAGTAGCGGGAGATCTTCTCCTCGTTGATCGACCCACCGAGGTCAGCGACCAGCTGGCTGCAGGCGGTGGCCAGCTCACGAAGGTCGTTGCCGACGGCGCCCACCAGCGCCCGTACCGCGGCGTCGTTGATCGAACCGCCGGCAGCGGCGACCTCCTGCTTGACGAAGGTCTCGCGCTCGCTGGCCCACTTGATCTTGGGGCACTCGACGACCTGCACCGTGCTGGCACCCAGCCCGCGCAGCGACTCGAGGAAGGCCTTGCCCTTGACCCCGCCCGCGTGGGCGAGGACGACGCTGATCTCCTCAACCGGGTCGTTGAGGTAGTCGAGCACGGCCTGCGCGGCGTCCTTGTCGAGGTCCTGGCTCCCTCGCACCACGATCACCCGACGGGTGCCGAACAGCGAGGGGCTGGCCAGGTCGAGCAGCTGGCCCGCCTCGACCTCGGCGCCGACCAGGTCGCTGACGTCCGCTTCCGGGTCGGCCGCGCGTACGACCGACACGGCGGCGGAGACCGCGCGGGAGACCAGAAGCTCCTCGTCCCCGAGGACGAGCGTGACCGGACGGACTGCGACGCTGCTTGCCATCTGCCGAGCATCCCATGGTTGGCGGGTGGCGACTGTGTGGAGGGCCCCCCGACTGGGGGCGTAGGGCCGGCGGCCAAGGGTGGTCCGCCGGAGGACGGATGCCCCAGCCGCGGCGGACCCGCTCGATGAATCAGTGCCGGCGGTGCCCCTGCGCCGTGGCGTGACCGCATGGAGATCCGACCACCGGTGACGTCCACCTCGACCGCGCCGTTGCGGTCGGTACGGAAGCCCTGCATCCCGTCGGCGGCCACCGCGGCCATCGTCTTGGCGGCTGGGTGGCCATAGGTGTTGCCCAAGCCGACCGAGGTGATCGCGGCGGCGGCGCCAGTCGCACGAAGCAGCGCCGGGTCCTGATTTGCTGAACCATGGTGCGGCACCTTGAGCAGGTCAACATCGATCCGGGCGCCGCTGGCCAGCAGAGCCGCCTGCGCCGGCTGCTCGATGTCACCGGTCAGCAGGATGCTCATCGACGGCAGGACGGCACGCAGCACCAGGGAGTCGTTGTTGGGATCGCTGTCCGTGCCATGGAGTACGACCTGCGGCGCGATGACTGTCGCTGTGAGATCGCCTACGGACAAGGCATTTCCGGCGACCAGGTGCTGGATCGGCACCCCCGCGGACGCGGCCCAACCCTGAACCCTCGCCCACTCCCCCGGCGGTTCCGCCAGCGGCCCCACGTCGATGGCGTCCACCTGTCGGCCCTGCAGGACGCCCGGCAGACCCTCGACGTGATCTGCGTGAAGGTGACTGAGGACCACCAACGCGACGTGCCGGATCTCGAGGTCGTCCAGGCAGCTCTTCATCTTCACCGGGTCGGGACCGGCGTCCACGACCACGGCGACGTCCACGCTGGCCCGCAGGACCAGCCCGTCTCCCTGTCCGACGTCGCAAGCGACGACGACCCAGTCCGGCGCAGCCCACGGCCCGGCCAGCAAGCGCCCACCTGCCACGGCGACGAGCAGGCCGGCGGCTCCGGCTGCTATGACTCGTCGCACGATGTGATAGCGGATCCCGACAATCACAGCGATGGTGGCCACGGCGAGAGCGACACCGCCGACAGCGCTCTGCGTCCAGGCAATAGTGGCGAACGGCGCGGCGGCAGCGTGTCGGGCGACAGCAACCAGCCACATCGTCGGCAGGCCGGCCACAGCGGCAAACACCCGCGCCAACGGCATGGCGACCGGAGCAAGAACGGCGGCAAGCACACCAAACACGGTGGCGAACGGAACCGCAGGCTCAGCCAGCAGGTTGGCGGGGATGGCCACGAGACTGACCTGCCCGGACAGCACAGCGATCAACGGACCGCACGCCAGCTGGGCGGCGGTGGCAACGGCCAGCGAGTCAGCGAGGCGCCGCGGCAGATGGCGACGCAGCACCACGGCCCACCGTGGTGCGACCACCAGCAGCGCTGCAGTGGCGATCGTCGACAGAGCAAATCCCGCCGACCGGCTCAGCTCAGGATCGAGCAGTACCAGTAACAGTACGGCTCCCAGCAGCACCGACATCGGCTGGCGCACGCGACCGGTGATCGAGGCAACCACAAGCAGCCCGGCCATGACCGCCGCCCGCAGAACGCTCGGGGTCGGCCGGACAAGGACCACGAAGCCGATCAGAACTGCGGCCGACACGACCATGGCCGAACGAGGCGGGACTCGTACCAACCGGGTCAGGGCCAGAACGACGGCGAACAGGATCGCGACGTTGGCCCCGGAGACGGCCACCAGATGTGTAAGGCCAGCGGTACGAAAGTCGTCGGTCAGGTCAGCGTCCATCCGGCTGACATCACCGAGCACGAGGCCGGGCAGAAGCCCTCGTACATCGGCGTTCTGGCCCGCCACCGCGCCCCGAAGCCCAGACCGAACGCTGCCGGCCAAACGCTGGACTCTGGACGGCTGCTCGATCGGGGTCGGGGGGCCCCGAGCGGTCAGCACCGCGCTGAGATCGTCACCGTGCTCCGGTGGCGCCAGCTTGCCGCTGAGCTCGACGCGCTCGCTGGGCAGCAGGGCCAGCCACTCCCGCGTGCTTCCACTGGCAAGGACGAGCACCGGACTGTGCAGTCCCCGTACGACCATCGGCGTTTTGAGCTCAGTCACCACGACGCGGAGCAGCACCAGGTCCGGCTGCAGCTGGGACCCGACCGCCTTGCCCTTGTGGACCGCGGGGTCCGAGGCAACCCGGACGATGGCGTCGACCCTGGTTTCGGACTTCGCCATGCCCGGCAGCGGCCCCGAGGCGAGGGCAGCCATGTGCAGGCCGCCGCTGGCCGCGGCCGCGACCAGGGCCCCGAGCCCCATCATCACCAGCCGCGCGCGCAAAGCGACGGCGAGGAGGCACGCGACAATGCCCGACCCACAGGCGATCCAGGCCAGCCGAGGTTGCACGCCGGTCGCCCACCAGCACCCTGCCCACGCCGTCAGCGCGGGCACGAGCAGTCGCAGGTCGGCGAGACGATCCTGCCGATCCAGCTCGAGCCCGATGACTGACATGGGGCGAGGCTAAGAGCTCACTGATGGCGGATCACCAGTCCGTCAGGGGTTGTGGACAAGAACTCCGGCTGTGGACAGCCCGATCGCCGCGCGACCCGAGCATGCCCGTCTGTCGAGGGCAGGACGGGCATGATCGCCAAGATCGACGCGGGGAGTGGGGACAGCTACCGATGGCAGCATCGGAAACTGAGGCCTCAGCCATCACCTGACGGCGATGAGTTTCTCTCGGCCGGGCAGTCCGACAACCAGCGGCTTCTGCGAGCCGGCACCGCGAGCGAAAGGACGATGTCATGCGCAAGCTGATCGTGAGTGCATTCGTGACCCTCGACGGAGTCGTCCAGGCTCCGGGTGGACCTGACGAGGACGACCGCAACGGTTTCGTCCACGGGGGCTGGTCGGTCAACTACTGGGACGACCTCATGGATCGCGTCATGAGCGAGGCGCTGGCTGCCCCGTTCGACCTCGTACTGGGCCGCCGGACGTACGACATCTTCGCGGGGTACTGGCCCAACGCCACGGACGGGGACGTCGCCAAACCGCTCAACGACGCGACCAAGTACGTCGCTTCGCGGGGCACCCCAACCCTGAGCTGGGACCGATCGGTATTGATCAACGGCGACGCAGGCGCTGGTGTCGCCGAGCTGAAGGCCGGCGAGGGGCCCGAGCTGCAGGTCCACGGCAGCGGCGACCTGATCCAGACCCTGCTGCGCGACAACCTCGTCGACGAGTGGCGGTTGTGGGTCTTCCCCGTACTCCTCGGCACGGGGAAGCGGCTGTTCGCGGGCGGGACGGTGCCGGCCGGGCTCGCGCTGACGAACAGCATGGTCTCCACCACGGGCGTCGTCATCGCGACCTACGCGCCGACGGGACCGCTGGTGACGGGCACGTTCGCCTGACTCAGCCGTTCAGCCAGCCGTCCGGCTCGGCCAGGGCGCTGGCCGCGGCAGGGCCCCAGCTGCCGCGGGAGTACGGGAGCACGGCCGGCCGGTTGTCGAGGAGTTCGTTGATGGCCGCCCACGCACTGCCCAGCCCGTCGGGACGGGTGAACAGCGAGCGGTCGCCCACGATGACGTCGTTGATGAGCTTGACGTACGGCGGCAGCGGGTCGCCGTTGGCGACCTTGCCCAACGGCAGCTCGGTGTCGGCGCAGGTGAGGGCGAACTCGGCGCCCGGCTCCTTGACGACGACCCGCAGCCGTACCGAGCCGGAGCCGGCGATGGAGACGGTGAGCACGTTGCCGAGATTGGGCAGTGCGTGGTGCAGCGGGCCGTCCTGCGGCGAGCGGAAGATCAGGCTGACCTGCTGCTTGGACTCGGCCAGCGCCTTGCCGGTGCGCAGCAGGAACGGGACGCCGCGCCAGCGGTCGGTGTCGATCCACAGCCGGGCGGCGACGAAGGTGTCCGTGGTGGAACCGTCGGCAACGCCGGCGGTGTCGAGATAGCCGTCGAACTGACCGAGCACCACCTCGTCCGGGGCGAGTGGACGGAACGCGGCGATGACGGTCTCGCGAGCTGACTGGAGGTCCTCAGCCGACATCGACGCCGGCGGGTCCATCGCGACCTCGGCCGCCACCTGGAACAGATGCGTCACCACCATGTCCAGCAGGGCGCCGGTCGCGTCGTAGAAGTCGGCGCGGTCCTCGATGCCGAGGGTCTCCGGCACGTCGATCTGGACGGCGCGGATGTTGTCCCGGTGCCAGACCCGGTCGAACAGGCCGTTGCCGAAGCGCAGGGCGTGCAGGTTCTGCGTGCCCTCCTTGCCCAGGAAGTGGTCGATCCGGAACACCTGCGACTCGTCCAGTACGGCGTGGACGGCCTTGTCGAGCTCGCGGAAGTTGGAGGGCGACGTGCCGAACGGCTTCTCGTAGATGACGCGCGAACCCTCGGACAATCCGTGCTCGCCAAGGCCTTCGGTGATCTTGCCGAAAGCGGTCGGCGGGATCGCGAGGTAGTGGATGTACTGCGCGTCCTCACCCAGCTCGTCGTGCGCCTCGGCCAGGATGTCGAGCAGGCTGCCAGGGCTGTCCTTGGAGAAACCACCACCCGCGAAGCGCAGGTTGTCCGAGAACATGTCCCAGGCGTCACCGTCGGGCTTGGGCCCGAACTCCGTCAGCACCGCTTGGACGTGGTCGCGGAACTCGTCGTGCGACACGTCGCCACGACCGTTGCCGATCAGTAGCCAACGATCGGGAAGCAGGCCGTGCAAGGCCAGCTGGTAGAACGCCGGGATCACCATGCGTTTGGCGAGATCGCCTGTGGCTCCGAACAAAACGAACACCGTCGCCTGCGTATCCGTACCGTCCGCCATGTCTGCGTCTCCCGGGTGCCTGCGATGCCTCAACGTTGAGGTCATCGTACGGCGCGCAGAATTCGGTCCCGCAGTGGCTAGGCCCCCGAGGTCGAGGACACGGGTTTGGGGCCGCCGGCGCGCATGTTGACGAACCGGCCGAGCACCTCGAACCAGAACGGCGCGCCGAAGGACAACGCGAACACCGTGATCAGCCAGCCCAAGATTGCCAGCCACCAGTTGTCGTTGGGCAGGTGGTTGCTGCCCCAGCCGATCGGAAGTGCCGTCGCGGTCGACTCGGTGACGCCGCCCTTGACCACGCCGCCCTGCGCCTGGCCGTTCGCGACCTGTGACTGCGCGGTCGAGACGGCCGCCACCCGTACCGTCGGGTTGGCCCAGAGAACCTGCGTCACCGAGATGGTGTCGACGTTGAACAGCAGCGTGACGGCCACCGCGTAACCGAGCAGGAACAGCTGGACCCGGCGCTTGTACCAGCCGGACACCCGGTCCATCACGCCGTCGTACCATCCGACCAGCGCACGGTGCAGGTGATCGCGGTCCAGGCCCACCCGTTGCAGCAGCGCGACCAGGTTGTCCTTGAAGTCGGAGTCGGGCCAACCGGCCACGAGGCTCTCGGCCTGTGTCAGCCGGTCCTGCCCGAGCACCGTCACGAGCGCGTCCACCTTGTCCGACTGGGCCTGCTGCGCCGGGGTCAGCGGGGTTGCGGCCGCCGCATCCCGCACAGCAGCTTGCAGTGCCTTTGCGCTCTTGACCGACAAGGCGCCGGTAAGGGTCAGGTACTCGTCCTGGGCAGTTGCCGGCAGGTCGGCCGCGGAGATCTCGCTGAACGCGACCTGCCCCGGCGTGCCGAGCAGGTCGAGGATCCCGTGTGCGAAGGCCTCGCTGGAGATGTAGCTCGGCCGGCGCTTGGCCTTGCCCGGCGGCGTCAGACCCGGCGAGTTGTGCCACCGCTTGGGGGTACGGAGATCCTGCAGCGGCCCGTCGAGAAGCTGACGGCTCAGCGCGGTGCGCGGGTCTTCGGTCGCAGCGTTCTTCGTCCCGTCGGCGCGGCCGTCGAGGAACCGTTCGAGCGCTGCCTCCAGGTTCTTGCCGCGGTAGTTGAGCAGATCGAGCACGGTCTCGTTGATCCGTGAGACCGCGATGCTGAACACGACGAAAATGAGAACGAGGCCGATGGCGACCTCGACCACTGCGGAATCCGTCATTGCCACTCCCCCGAGGAAGGCAGGTCTGCGGGCGACTCGTGCCGCGCGTCGAAACGCTCCCATCGTTTGGCTGCCCCGTCCAGCCCCACCACCGGGAGTGGTCGCGGGGGCGATTTCGTGATGGCATGACGTCCGACGCAGCCAGCGTCAGGTCCCCGCGACGAAGGCGAGCCCCAGATGGACGATGCGACGATCCTGCACACGGTCCAGACCCTGGTCGACGAGGAGCACCAGCTCAGGCAGCGCCTCGAGGCCGGCGAGATCACCGCCGCGGAGGAACACGAGCGACTGCAGGTCTTGGAGGAGTCGCTCGACCAGTGCTGGGACCTGTTGCGCCAGCGGAGGGCCCGGACCGCGCTGGGTGAGGACCCCGACGGCGCTGCGGCTCGCCCGGTCGCCGAGGTCGAGGGCTACGAGCAGTAGCCGGTGATCGAGACCGCTGCCGGGGTCGTGCAGACCTCATCGGCCACCTTGAACAACCTGATCAACAGCATCGACCTCGTCGGCGTTTTCGCGATGGGGCTGCTCGGCGGCGCCATCGCCCGCTCGGAGCGGCTCGACCCGGTCGGCTTCGCCGTGCTGGCGATCCTGTCCAGCCTCGGCGGCGGGCTGATTCGCGACACGCTTCTGCAGCACGGCACCCCGGTCGCGCTGACCGACTACGCCTACCTGCTGACAGCGCTGGCTGCTGCGGGCATCGCGTTCCTGGTCAACTTCGAGGGCCCGACCTGGGAGCGGACCTTCCCACTGCTCGATGCCGTCGCGCTCGGCTGCTGGGCTGCGGTCGGTGCTCAGAAGACCTTGCAGGTCGGGCTCGGCTGGCTGCCCGCCATCGTGCTCGGCACCATCACCGCTGTGGGCGGCGGCATGATCCGCGACCTCGCGGTCCTGCGAATCCCGCACGTCTTCGGCGGCAACACGCTGTACGCGACCTGCGCCGTCGTGGCGAGCGCGGTCATGGTGGCGCTCAACGGCGCACGCCACCCCACCATCGGCATCGTCGCCGCGACAGCCACCGGCGCCATCCTGTGCCTGCTCGCTCGGTACCGGGACTGGACCCTGCCGACCGGCTCGTCGGACAGCTGGCTCGCCCGGATCGAGAGCCGCCGCACGGAGACACCGACCCCGCCGGCTCCCGACGCGCCCTGACCTGCTCCCACCTCACTGCACGGTGACGTGGTCCTTGAGGTCGGCGAACTTGCTCGGCCCGATCCCTGCCACCTGTTGCAGGCCGTCGATGCTCGCGAACGGACCGTGCGCCGTCCGGTAGTCGAGGATTCGCTGCCCGAGCACGGGTCCGATGCCCGGCAGTGTCGTCAGTTCTGCCAGGGTCGCAGTGTTGAGGTTGACCGGAGCCGTTGACGCCCCCGCGGCCGGGCTCGTGCCTGCTCCCCCGCCGGTGACTGCCGAACCCGCCGGAACCGCCGGACCGCCCACCGCCACCTGCTGACCGTCCGTCAGCTTGGACGCCAGGTTGAGCGAGTCCAGCGAGGTGCCCGGCAAAGCACCACCGGCCGCGCGAACGGCGTCGATCACCCGTGCTCCCGACCGCAGCCGCACCACGCCCGGCCGATGCACCTTGCCGGTCACGTCCACCAGCAGCAGCGGCGCAGGGGTGGCCGCGATCGGTGTGGTCCGGACCGAGACGGTGGTCGAGCTGTGTGCCGGCAACGCCGTCGTGGTGGGCGACGGCTGCGCCCGCAGGTAGGCCACGGCCGCCACTGCCGCCGCGATCAGGCCCAGCAGGACCAAGGCTGCGAAGCCGGTCCTCGACGGCTCCAGCCGCTGACGCAACGACGCTGCCCACAACGGCCGCCGACGGGCACCGCCGGCAGCGCAGTTGGCAGCAGGTCGGACGGCTGCTGCTCTGGTGGCGGCGGGTCGGGCACCCAGCCACCCACCGGCTCCACCGCCGCCGGGTAGTCCTCGAGGACCGATGACTCGACCTCGATGACGTCGCTGGCATGCACGAACACGTAGGGATCCGCGAACGAGATCGCCTGCAGGCGTGCGGCAACCACCGGGTCGGGGTCGCGCGTTCGGCGGCGGACGTGAGGCGTCATGGCAACGACGTTAGGCACCAGCGCAGCCGAGAAGCCTTGCCGTGACGAACCTGTGGACGAAATCGAGCCCTGGGGACTACGCCAGCACGATGTTGACCAGCCGCGGCGGACGGACGATCACGGTCCGGATCTGCTGACCCTCGATCGAGCGGACGGCACCTGGTGCCGCGAGCGCCAGCGCCCGGAGGTCGTCCTCCGAGATCCCGGCCGGCACCTCGAGCCGGTCGCGCACCTTGCCGCCGACCTGGACCACGCAGGTCACGGTGTCCTCGACCAGCAGCGCCGGGTCAGCGATCGGAAACGCCTCGTACGCAAGGGTTTCAGCGTGGCCCAGCCGCGCCCACAGCTCCTCGGCGGTGTGCGGCGCCAGCGGAGCCAGCATCAGCACGACGGCCTCGGCCACGACTCGCGGCGCTGCACCACCGGCTTTGGTGACGGCGTTGGTCAGCTCGATCAGCTTGGCCACGGACGTGTTGAACTTCAGGTCGCCGAAGTCGGAGCGGACACCGTCAATTGTCTTGTGCAGCAGGCGATTCAGATCCTCCGCAGGGGCAACGTCGGCCACCCGGACAGCACCGGTCTCCTCGTCCACGACCATCCGCCAGACCCGCTGCAGGAACCGGAACGAGCCGACGACGGCTCGGGTGTCCCAGGGCCGGGAGGTCTCCAGCGGCCCCATCGACATCTCGTAGATGCGCAGGGTGTCGGCCCCGTACTCCGCCGCCATGTCGTCCGGCGTGACGGCGTTCTTCAAGCTCTTGCCCATCTTGCCGTACTCACGCTTGACCGGCTCGCCCTCGTAGAACCAGGCTCCGTCGCGCTCGACCACCTCCTCGGCGGGCACGTGGACGCCGCGGGCATCGGTGTAGGCGTAGGCCTGGATGTAGCCCTGGTTGAACAGCCCGTGGAACGGCTCTCCGCTGGAGACATGACCCAGGTCGAACAGCACCTTGTGCCAAAAACGGCTGTACAGCAAGTGAAGTACGGCATGCTCGGCACCACCGACGTAGAGGTCGACACCCCCGATGTGCGTCTCGGACGTCGGCCCCATCCAGTAGCGCTCGACGTCGGGATCGACGAAGCGCGCAGTGTTGGTCGGGTCGAGGTAGCGCAGCTCGTACCAGCACGAACCGGCCCACTGGGGCATCGTGTTGGTCTCGCGCCGGTAGGCCTTGGGACCGTCGCCGAGGTCGAGCGTGACGTTGACCCAGTCCTCGGCCCGGCCGAGCGGCGGCTCGGGCGCCGAGGTGAAGTCGTCGGGCGCAAAGGTCTTCGGCGAGTAGTCCTCGATGTCGGGCAGCTCGACCGGCAGCATGGACTCCGGCAGCGCGATGGCTCGGCCGTCCTCGTCGTAGACGATCGGGAACGGCTCGCCCCAGTAGCGCTGGCGGCTGAACAGCCAGTCACGCAGCTTGTACGTGACGGTCGCCTCGCCGAGCCCCCGCTCAACCAGCCACTCGGTCATCACCCGCTTGGTCTCGGGCATGGTCAGACCGTCGAGGAAGTCGGAGTTGATCGCAGCGCCCGCGCCGGTGTAGGCGCCGCCCTCGAAGCCCTCGGGCGGCGCGACGGTGCGGATCACCGGCAGTCCGAACGCTTCGGCGAAGGCCCAGTCGCGCTCGTCCTCGGCCGGCACGGCCATGATCGCGCCGGTGCCGTAGCCCATCAGCACGTAGTCAGCGGCGAAGATCGGCAGCTGGCGCCCGTCGACCGGGTTGACCGCGTAGACCCCGGTGAAGACGCCGGTCTTCTCCTTGCTGTCGACCTGGCGCTCGACGTCGCTCTTGGACCCGGCAGCGCGACGGTACGAGGCCAGCGCCTCGGCGGGCGTCGCAGCTCCTCCCGTCCATGAGGCAGGCAGGTCATCGGCCGGCCATGCAGGCGGGACAACGCTGTCCAGCAAGGGATGTTCGGGCGCGAGCACCATGTAGGTCGCGCCGAACAACGTGTCGGGACGGGTGGTGAAGACCTCGACCTCGTCAGCCGTACCGGCCAGGGTGAACCGGACCTTGGCGCCCTCGGAACGCCCGATCCAGTTGCGCTGCATCAGCTTGATCGGCTCGGGCCAGTCCAGCCGGTCGAGGTCGGCCAGCAGCCGCTCGGAGTAGGCCGTGATCCGCATCATCCACTGGCGCAGGTTGCGCTTGTGGACCGGGAAGTTGCCCCGCTCGGAACGGCCGTCGGCGGTGACTTCCTCGTTGGCCAGCACGGTGCCGAGGCCGGGGCACCAGTTGACCGGTGCCTGGGAGATGTAGGCCAGGCGGGTGCTGTCGATCAGCGCGTTCTGCTCAGCCGGTTCCAGCGCCGCCCAGGGCCGCCCGTCCGGGGTCGCCCGCTCACCGCTGGCGTAGGCCTCGACAAGGGTCTCGATGGGCCGCGCCTGCTGTGCTTTCTCGTCGTACCAGGAGTTGTAGATCTGCAGGAAGATCCACTGGGTCCACTTGTAGAACTCGAGATCAGTGGTCGCGACGCTGCGCCGCTTGTCGTGCGCCAGACCCAGCCGACCCAGCTGGCGCCGCATGTTGGCGATGTTGGCCTCGGTGGTCACCCGCGGGTGGGTGCCGGTGGTCACGGCGTACTGCTCAGCCGGCAGGCCGAACGCGTCGTAGCCCAGCGCGTGCAGGACGTTGTGACCGGTCATCCGCTTGAACCGGCCGAACACGTCGGTCGCGATGTAGCCGAGCGGGTGGCCGACGTGCAGCCCGGAGCCCGACGGGTAGGGGAACATGTCGAGCACATAGACCTTGGGCCGGCCGCCGACCTTGTCCGGCTCGGCCATCGGACCGCTGGGGTTGGGCGCCTCGAAGGTGCCCTCGCGGTCCCAGCGCTCCTGCCACTGCGCCTCGATCCGAGCTGCGAGCTCGGCGTTGTAGCGGTGGGCGGGAGGGCTGGAGTCGCTGGGCTGGGTGGTCGTCACGGTCTCGGTCATTGTCTGCCGAGGATATCCGAAACCGGACTGCCCACGCTCAGACCATGCGCCGACGGCCGATCCGCCAGCCCACCCGAATCACGGCCAACCCGCCCAGCAGGACCAGCAGCACCACCAGAGCCCGGCCGGAGTGGGCGATCAGCGACTCGATCCCGCTGACGAAGCCGTCCTTGGCCTGGTGCCACGCCTTGCTCAGCCCGCTCTGCGGCTTCACCGGCTTTGGCGGCACGACCACGGCCGCTTTCTGGCTCACCGTGACCGACAGGGTTCCGTACGAGGCTTGGTTGGCGAGGACGTTGACCTCCCCCTGCAGCTGGTCGATCTGCATTTGCGCGTTGTCGATCCGCTGCTGCACGGCCAACGTCTCAGGGACCGTCTTGGCCGAGGCGAGCAGGGTCAGGTAGTGGTCCCTGGTCTTCTTCAGCGCGTTGATCTGCGCGTTGAGGTCGGTGTAGGAGGCGGTCACGTCCTTGGCCGAGGAAGTGCTCGTGCTGACCTTCCCGTACGTACGGGCCTGGGCGACTGCCGTGTCGTAGGAGTCCGCCGGGATGCGCAGCACCACCGTGCCGGTCGGACGGGTGCCCGACTCGGCCGTGCTCGAGCTGGCGACGTAGCCGTTGAACCCCTGGGCCAGACCGGTCAGCTTGGTGAGTACGGGCGCCACCTGCCCCTTGGCCACGATCAGGCCGAGCGCGCCTGTATGCACGATCTTGGCGCTGTCGGCGGGGCCGGCGGTGATGGACTTCGGCGAGTCCTTCTGCGGGGTGAAGGCCGGTGCGTTAAGCCTGCGGAAACCCTTCGTCGGAGCGGGCGCAGGCACAGCCCCAGCCGGTGGCGCAGCAACATCCTTGTTCTCCGTGGCCGTGCCACCCGACGAGCCGTGGGCAAGACGCGCGGGGCCGTTGCCGGACTGGAAATCCACCGTGGCCGGGGAGGCCGACGTCGACGACCCCCCGCCACGTCCCGCGCCGCCCCACAGCGCTGCGCCACCCACTGCCGCGATCACCAGTACTCCTGCGGCGGCCAGCCACGGGTGTCGAAACCGGGCGGTCTTGGGCACCGCCGTCTCCCCCGCAGCCGCCAGGATTCCCTCAACGCCGCCCGCGGGCACCTCGTACACGGCGGCAGCGGCAGCGAACAACTCCTCGAGCGTCTCGTCGGCGATCTCGATGTCGGTCACTGTGCTGCTCCTTCGAGTTGGGAGACCCAGCCGGCGAGCCGCGGGTCGAGAGCCAGCCGGCGGCGGCCGGAGTGCAGCCGGGACTTCACCGTGCCGGGACGCTTCTGGATGGCGGTGGCGATCTCGCGTTCGCTGAGGCCCGCGTAGAACCGCAGGATCAGCGGCACGCGCAGGATCTCCGGCAGGTCGGCGAGCGCCTCACCCACCAGCGCGGCAAGCTGGGACTGCTCGGCCAGCTCGTCCGGCTGGGGCGACGCGCTGGCGAAGTCGGTGCCGACGTCGAATCCGGTCGTACGGGACCTGACCCGCCCCTCGACCCGGCCACGCGACATGCACGCGTTGACGACGACCCGATAGAGCCACGCCTTGCGCCCATCCCCCGCCGGGATCGAGTCCCGGAACCGCCAGACCCGCAGAAACGCTTCCTGGACGGCGTCCTCAGCCGCAACCGGGTCGCGCAGGACGAGGCACGCCGTCCGGTACGCCGACGGGTACCACTCCTGCAGCCACTGCTCGAGTGACTCCGTCTGATCGTCCACGCGCCCACCCTCTCGCCATCGTCCCAGGTGAGACTCTGCGAGCGGGCAAAAGGTTCACTTCCCAATTCCGGTCGCCAGCTTTGACGGCCTGCACCCGCCGGCCGAGCGCGACGACTTCACCGGATGTTCCATGAGGTCCACCTGGTCCAGCCCGGCCTGGTCGCTCGACCGGCACATCGAGAGCATGCTGCGGTTCCTCGCGCCAGCCGGGAAATCATCACCCTCGCCTCGCGATGAGCACGTCCCCGGCGACTATGACTTGCGGGCATATTCGCCCGCAACTCATACAGCCGGCGCGAGGTCCCCACTACGGGCCGGCACCGCATCGTGGACTGCCAACCCTGGCCGCAGCGTGCGAACACCGATCGCGAACAGGGCCGCGAAGGCGAGGTAGTCGCTGATGAGCGCGTAACCGCCGGGCAGTCCGGCGAACGCGAGCACCGGCGAGGCGATGAACAGTGCCCCGACCCACCAGCCGAACACGTGCGCCCGGATGACAGCAATGCCGAGGCAGATCAGACCGACGACCAGGAACAGCAGCGCCACGATCTCGAACCCGTTGAACCCGCCGGGAGCATCCGCCGGGATCCCGCCGTGCGTGGCGAGGTAGGGCTTCACGTACCCCTCGAACGTTCCCTCGGCGATGTTGAGCATCGCCAGCGTCGCGAAGATGCCGACGTATCCCACCAGGGTCAGGCGCGGCATCCGCTCCCCGTGACCGAGCACGATCGCGGGCAGCCCCAATGCGATCAGGACATCCCCGGCCAAGGCGACGGAGTAGAGGCCTTGCCAGCCGGCCCCCGTGAAGTGGGTCGTGGCCGAGAACGCGGCGAGATAGCCCACAGTGGCCAGGACGGTGCCGACGATCAACGACCAGCCGGTCAGTCGCTGCACTCGCTCGATCATGGTTGCTCCTCCAGCACTCGACCGCTCCACGGCGGAGCGGATCACCGCGCTCAGCGTCGGCCAGCAACGGGCGCCATGGCGTCCGGCCGGAGTCGCGACAGCCGTCATCCCACCGTCGCGAGGGCGGCAGCGACGACGAGACCCCGGGTCCACCCGCGTGATCCTTTCGGATGACTCCGCGCGCACGCGGCTGGCGCTACCGTCATCCCATGAGCGCACCGCCCAAGGCCGACCTCGCGCTGGCGGGCGTGCTCACGGCCTTCGCACAGCTCGACCTGTTCCTCAACTTCGACCAGTCCACCCACTACGGCTCGACTGCCGTGGTCGCGGTCGCCACGGCCATCGCAACGGGCGCCCTGGCGTTCCGACGTCGAGCACCTCTGGCCACCGCCTGCGTCGTAGCCATCGCCGTCGCCGTACCGGAACTCGTGACTGTGCTCACGATCACCTTGTGGGGCGACTTCGTGCCCCTGCTGATCGCCGCCTACTCAGTGGCACGGTACGGGCGACGCGAACAGGCTATTGCCGGAGCGGCGGCGATCGGTGCAGCTGTTGCCGTCGTGTTCGCCAGGGTTCCGAGCATCGGTACCGCGTCGAACATCCCGTTCTCGCTGGTCCCGCTCGCCGTCGTGCTCGTGGCCGGGCGGGCGCTTCGTCAACGGCAGCAGCGCGAGGAGGTGGCCGTGGGGGAAGCCGTCGCCGAGGAGCGGACCCGGATCGCCCGCGAGCTGCACGACATCGTCGCCCACTGCGTCAGCGTGATGGTGATCCAGGCCGGCGCCGCGGAGGACCTGCTGGACCGCGACCCCGAGCGGGCCCACGCGCCACTGCAATCCGTACAGGACACCGGTCGTCAGACGATCGCGGAGCTGCAGCGGATGCTCGGCCTGCTGCGCAACGGCGCCGTTGCCCCGGCGTTGAACCCACAGCCGGGCACCGCGCAGCTCAGCACCCTGGTGCACCAGATGAATGACATCGGGCTGCCGGTCGAGCTGACCGTCGAGGGCTGCCCGCGTCCGCTCTCACCGGGCGTCGAGCTCGCGGTCTATCGAGTCGCCCAGGAAGCCCTGACCAACACGGTGAAGCACGCCGGACCGGCAACCGCCAGGGTGGTGCTGCGCTACAGCGACGACGCCGTCGAGCTCGAGGTCATCGACGACGGCTGCGGGCCTGGCGGTCGCGACGGCGGACATGGCCTCATCGGCATGCGCGAACGTGCCGCCCTCTATGGCGGAACGCTCCAGGTCGGACCGCTCCCCCGAGGTGGCTTCTGCGTACGGCTTGCGCTTCCGGTGATGGACTCGGCCCGATGATCCGGGTGCTCCTCGTCGACGACCAGGCCTTGGTACGAGGCGGTTTTCGCTCCATTCTCGGCGGTACGGACGACATCGAGGTGGTCGGCGAGGCCGCCGACGGAGCGGAGGCGATCGACATCGTCTACAGCACCGGTCCCGACGTCGTCGTCATGGACATCCGGATGCCGGGGCTCGACGGCATCGAAGCGACCCGGCGGCTGGTCAGCGGCGGCCGCGTGCACTGCCGGATCCTGATCCTGACCACCTTTGACCACGACGAATATGTGTACGAGGCCCTGCGTGCCGGTGCCAGCGGCTTCCTGCTCAAGAGCGCCCCACCGCGAGAGCTGGCCGGGGCGATCCGGACCGTCGCCGGTGGAGAAGCCTTGCTGGCACCGGAGATCACCCGGCGAATGATCGAGGAGTATGTCCGCCGGCCTCGCCCGGGGGACACCGTGCCGGTCGGTCTGGAGGCCCTGACCCCGCGGGAGCTGGAGGTCCTGGGGCTGATCGCCCGCGGCCAGTCAAACGCGGAGATCGGCGCGACGCTTTTCCTCAGCGAGCCAACTATCAAGACTCACGTGACCCGCCTGCTCGCCAAGATCGGTGTAAGGGATCGGGTGCAGGCCGTTGTCTACGCGTACGAGTGTGGGCTGGCCCAGCCGGGCAAGCGGTGACCGCTCACACCGTGAGCACGACCTTGCCGATGGTGCCCGATGTCTCGACCGCACGATGGGCTTCGCGCAGGTTGGCGGCGTTGAGCCGGCCCACCGTCCGGGTGCGGGTCGTCCGAAGGACGCCGCTGTCGACGAGCCGCGCCACCTCATCGAGCAGCTCACGTTGGTAGCTGCTCTCGGGCAGGAACAGCGGTCTCGTGAACATCAGCTCCCAGTGCCAGGCAATGCTCTTGGCCTTCAGTGGCCCGAGGTCCAGGCCCGGTGGCTCGTCGATGGCCACGACGTGCCCGAACGGCTTGAGCACCTGCGCGAAGGCGTCGATGTTGCCCGCCGAGAACGGGCTGAAGACGTAGTCGACCCCCTCCGGGGCAACCGCGGCCACCTGACCCACGAGGTGGTGCGGGTCGACGATCTCGTGGGCTCCGAGGCCGCGGGCCCAGGCCGCAGACTCAGGTCGGCTGGCCGTGCCGACAACGGTGAGCCCGGTGAGCTGACGAGCCAGCTGGACGATTATCGAACCGACACCACCGGCCGCAGCCAGCACCATCAGGGTGCCGGTGCTCTCGCGGGTCAGGGCGAGCCGGTCGAACAAGGTCTCCCAGGCGGTGATCGTGGTCAACGGAAGCGCGGCTGCGTCGGCCCAGTCGAGACTCGACGGCTTGTGCCCGACGATGCGTTCATCGACCAGGTGCAGCTCGGCGTTCGTGCCCTGCCTGCCGATGGAGCCGGCGTACCAGACTTCGTCGCCGACCTCGAAGCCGGTGACGGCGCTGCCCGTGGCAGCGACGACCCCGGCGGCGTCGTAGCCGATGACCGTTGGCTGCCCACCGGTCTGCCGGGAGGCGCGCACCTTGACGTCGACCGGATTGACCGACACCGCACGAACCTCCACCAGGAGGTCGTGCGGGCCGGGGTCCCCCACCTCGACCTCGAGGTCGAGCAGCGCTCGAGGGTCGTCCAGGGGCAGCGGCTCGACGAATCCGACGGCGCGAACCCTGGCCATCAGTGCAGGTGACGGCGCCAGTCCGGCGGCACCTGGCCCGCCGGGCCGGGCGTCGGCTGGCTCGGCGGGTGGCAGTCCGGCGCGGCGAGCGCCGGGCCGTCGAAGAAGTCGTTGACCTCGTAGCTCCAGAACCAGTCCTCGCCCGGCTCGAAGCTCTGGATCAAGGGATGGCCCGACGCTGCGTTGTGCGCTGTCGCGTGCTGCGATGGCGACGTGTCGCAGCAGCCGATGTGGCCGCACTGGGCGCACCGGCGCAGGTGCAGCCACCAGCCGTCGGTCGCGAGGCACTCGACACAGCCGGTGCCGCTCGGGGGTACGGAGACGTCCACTCCGGGGATCTCGGTCATGCCATCAGCCTCCAACAATCAGCGAAGCAGGGCAACATCAGGCTCGACAGCGGCCGGTGACACCTCCGCGTGAACAGGGAGCGAACGTCGAGTGACGTCTGAATTATCCCGGTTTCTGAGCGCGGACCGATCGGTAAATTGCCGCCCATGGACAACTCCCTGGTGCTGGTTCTGGTCGTGGTAACCGCATTGGCGTTCGACTTCACCAACGGTTTTCATGACACCGGAAACGCGATGGCGACGTCCATCGCGACCGGTGCCCTGCCGCCCAAGGTCGCGGTTGCCATCTCCGGCCTGCTCAATCTGGTGGGCGCATTCTTGTCGTTCACCGTCGCGGCGACCATCGCGAGCGGCCTCGTCAACACCGAGGCCGTCACCCTCACTGTCGTGTTCGCCGGCTTGTGCGGCGGCATCCTGTGGAACCTCGCAACCTGGTTCTACGGCATCCCGTCGAGTTCGTCCCAAGCCCTGATCGGCGGCGTCATCGGCTCGACGATCGCTGCCGCGGGCGCCTCCGCCGTCAAGTGGCACGGTCTGGCGTCCAAGGTCGCCATTCCCGCGGTGCTGTCCCCGATCATCGCCGGCATCGTGGTGATCGCCGGCACGTGGTCGATCTACAAGATCACCCACAGGGTCAACAAGGACGTCCGTACCAAGGGATTCCGGCTCGGCCAGATCGGCTCCGCGTCGCTGGTATCTCTCGCGCACGGGACCAACGACGCACAGAAGACCATGGGCGTGATCACCCTTGCGCTGATCGCCAACGGCTCCCTCGAGTCCGGCGCCAAGGCGCCGGACTGGGTCATCATTTCCTGCGCCGTCGCGATCGCCCTGGGGACCTATCTCGGCGGCTGGCGGGTCATCCGTACCCTCGGCAAGGGCTTGGTCGAGATCGAGGCGCCGCAGGGCATGGCCGCCGAGTCCTCCTCGGCTTCAGTGATTCTGCTGTCGTCCCACTTCGGCTACTCGCTTTCCACCACCCACGTCGCGACCGGCTCGATCCTCGGCTCGGGCATCGGCAAGCGCGGTACGGAGGTGCGCTGGGGCGTGGCCGGCCGGATGGCGACCGCCTGGCTGTTCACCCTGCCGATGGCCGGCCTGGTCGGTGCTGCAACGTACGGGTTGGCCAGCTTCATCGGCGGTACGGCCGGCGTCATCGTCCCCTTCCTGCTTCTGGTTGGCATCTGCGCTGGTGTCTACCTCGCGTCGCGGCGCAACCCGGTTCACTCCGGCAATGTCACCAGGGAATGGGAAGGCAGCCTGGTCCCGGCCGAGACTCCCGCGGAGGCCCCCGTCTATGCCTAGCCACCGGCGCCCCTCGCGTCGCCCCTCGTCACCTGGAGCCTGCGCATGAGTGACTGGATCGATCTCACCGCCATCTGGAAGATTCTCGCCTGGTCGTTGCTTCTGGGCGCCGGCCTGCCGGCGTTGTTCGCGCTCGGGCTGCTCGCGCTCGACTACGACGAGACCGATGAGGCGGTGGCGAGCGGATCGGCAACCGTGACCCGTAAGCCGCTCCGAGTCGTCGCCGCTGGCATCTGCTTTGCCGTCGTGCTGGCGGCCATCGCCTACGGCATCTACTTCATCGTGCAGGGCTGACGATGGTGCTGCCAACGATGCTTCAGTCCGTGGTCGACTTTCTGCGCGCCGGCTACCCGGAAGGCGTGCCCCAGCGCGACTATCAGCCGCTGTTCGCGCTGCTCCGCCGCCGGCTCACCCCGGAGGAAATCAGCCTGGTGGCCACCGAGCTCAACGCCACGGGTGACCTCGACACTGCTGCCGCGATCAAGGCAGCCATCGAGCTGGTGACCGATGTCGAGCCGAGCGAGACCGACATTGCCAGGGTGCGCGCGCACCTCGCCGCCGGCGGCTGGCCGCTCGTCGATATCGGCTGAGCGGCAGCTGAACACGGATCCGCGGCTATTGCTGCTATCGCTTGGCGGCCACACCCTCGTAGGTGAAGTTGATCGCCTTGAAACCGCTCAGGTAATAGGTCTCGAGGCGGGTCAGATCCAGACCGCTGTCGGTGATGAGCGCGTCAATGGGACGGTTGAGGCGGCACCCGCCAGCGATGCGACGCTGGACCGGGGTGAGCCGATTCTGCAGGCGAGCAACGCGCGCGTCACAAGACCGGCCGTGCTCGACGAAGTGCAGGGACCCGCCAGGCCGGAGAACCCGCTTGATCTCCAGCAGGGCTTGATCGACATCCGGGATGGTGCACAGCGTCCACGTGGTGAGCACATGATCGACGCTGCCGGCCGCCAACGGCAGCGACTCGCCATCGATCCCGATGTACGTGATCGGCAGCGAACGGGCAGCCACGCGCGGCGCTGCGAGCTTGCGGCCGACCGTCGCAGGATCCACGGCAAACAACCGGGTGACCGCGGGTGGGTAGTGCGCGACGTTCAACCCCGAGCCGAATCCGACTTCAAGAACCTCACCGGACAGGCCGGACGCGACTCTGGCACGAACGGCGGTCAGCTCGTCGCCGCGCATGAGCACGTCGAGGAGCCGTGGGAGGACCTGGTCAGCGTAGAAGCTCACCGCACCAGCATCCGACTCATCGGCTCAGCGTCAACGCACCCGGTGTCCCGTGGCACCCGCTCTCCAGCCCGGGTCGCGGCCGATGAACCCGATCAGCCGGTCCTGGACGTCAGCGTCCTCCGGCACCGCTACCTGCAGGCCGTACTGTCCGGACGACCGGATGACGTCCTCGATCGGCTGTCATGCCGGCCAGTAGTTCGGCGCACAAGGCAGGGTCGAGCCGATCGTCCTGGCCGGTGGCGCGAGCCAGGTCCCAGGTGTGCATGAATACGTCGACGGTGTAGAACCGGTCGATCGCCACGTCGAGTGGCAGCTCGCCGATGTACGGGTTGACCAGCTTCCGCGACGCCGTGCCCGGAGCGTCGAGCAGCGCCTGCACCGCGTCGGCCTGCACCTGCCACGCATCAACCGGGTCGATGGCGACGTCGGCACCGCGCGGCAGATCGACGCCTGCGCCTGCCGACAGAAAGCTCGGCAGCCACTCGACGAGGTGGCCGACGACGTCCCGCGCCGTCCAGCCCTCGACCGGTGCCGGCGCATCCCAGTCCTCGGTCCCCCGGACTTTCCGGGTGAAGGTCGCGGCGATCTCACGGTGCCGCGCGGCAGGTCGATCAGACAGCACCATCGGCCACCATCACGTCCAGCTTGGCGTAGCCGTCATTGATCCCGACCTCCATGCCGCTGGCCAGCCACGCGTCGCGTGCTTCGAAGCTGTCGCACAAGGACTGAGCCCGCAGCCGGCTGCGCCCGTCGCCGAGGTCCTCGAACCACAGCGTCTCCAACGCCACGCCATCCGGATCGCGCGTCGTAGGTGAAGGTCTGCACGATCCGATCGAGTCGCACCTCGTGGAAGCAGCCATGGAATCCGAAGTGCCGGCCGTCCCGTACGGACAGGTAGCGCCAGCTGCCTCCCGGTCGCGCGTCCCAGTGTTCGATCTCGCGTCCGCATGCCATTCGGACCGACCCATCGCGCGAACAGTTCGGGGTCGGTATGTGCACGGAACAACTGCTCCGACGTGGCAGTGAAATTGCGGGTGATACGGATGATCGGCAGTGTCGGATCCGCCTCGATCCTCGCTTCGGTGACAGTCGTCATGACGCAGTGCCCTCCTTTGTCGCGTTGGTGTCGTTCATCGCGGCAAGCACCCGGTCGAGGCGTCGGTAGCGAGCCTCGGCCTGGCGCTGGTAGCGGTCGATCCACTTGGTCATCAGGTCGAGGACCTGTGCGTCGAGCTGCACCGGCTGCCGCCTGGTCCCCTCGTTGCGCTGGACCAGGCCTGCCTCCTCGAGCACCCGCAAGTGCTTGGAGACCGCTTGCTTGCTGATGTCGTAAGGCGCAGCCAGCTGTCCCACGGTCTCGTCACCGGCCGCCAGGCGAGCCACGATGTCCCGCCGGGTAGGGTCGGCCAACGCTGCGAACAGCCGGGAGAGCTGGTCCACCGCCCACCTCTTTCGTAAACCAAACGGTTGACGACCAGGAAACTCTGTCGGCGACACCTTGTCAACCAATCGGTTGTCAAAGAGTTTGCGCGCCGCTGGACACCGCGACGGGCAGAACCTTGTACAACCTGGACGGACCACAGCTGGCCGGCGACACGGAACGATGACGCGTCCCCGTCATCACCGTCTTCCCACAGTGTCCGGTCAGACTGTCGCCATGCTGTCGCGCATCGCCACCGGGACGGAGAGCCCTCGATCGTGAGTCGCGACGGTCCGGTGCGCGTCCTCGCGACGGCTTCTGCCATGTGCGGCGCGGCCTTCCTCCTGCTCGCGGTTCGCGTCGCCGCCGGAGGGAGCCGGCTCATCGCGTTCGACGAACGCTGGTCCGGCAGGGCTTACCGATTTACCACGAGCCATCGGTGGTGCGAGGTGCTGGCGAGGGGAGCCACCTGGATGGGCAACACGGTGACGCTCACCGTGCTCACCTCCGCCGTCGTCCTGGCCTGCGCCATCACTCATCGGTACCGCCTTGCGGTCTGGCTCGGCGTAACCGTGGCTGGCAGCGCGACGCTCAACAGCCTCGTCAAGCTCGTGATGGAGCGCGTCAGACCTTCCGACGCGGGTCTTCTGACGTCGGCGCACGGCTTCTCGTTCCCGTCCGGCCACACGCAGGGGGCGACCTCGACCTACGTGGCCGTCGTCCTCGTGGTCGGTTGGCAGGTCTTCCAGCCGGGCCGCGCGGTACGGAGGCTCAGCGCGGCTGCCACGACCGTGCTGGTCGCCGCGGTAGGTCTTTCGCGGGTGTTTCTTGGCGCGCATTGGCCGACCGATGTCCTCGGTGGCTGGCTGTTCGGCAGCACCTGTGTCCTACTGGCCACCGCGATACTGCTGCGCCTCCAGAGGACGAGACCTGACGCCCCCGAACCCCTGTGACCCTGCACCTTCTCGGTGGAGCTGAGGAGATTCGAACTCCTGACCCCCTGCATGCCATGCAGGTGCGCTACCAGCTGCGCCACAGCCCCGTGCTGAAGTCCCAAAGGGCCTCAGCGGGTCTCAACAGTATGCACAATCAGCGGTTCCGTCGAACCCGAAACAGGCTCAGCGTCCCGGAGACTGGACGGTGTCGATCGGCCGGGCGTCGTCCCCCGGCTCGATACTCGCGGTGTACGGCTCCGTGACGCCGGCGTTGTGCTCGGCCAGCCGGTAGCCGCGGTCGGTCTCGAGCAGGACCGACCACCGGGCGTTGCCCAGCGGGGCGAAACGCCACCAGTGCGACGCGGGCAGGCCGAGCAGCGTGCCGATCGTGGCCCGAGCGGTGCCGCCGTGCGTGACCGCCACCAGCAGCCCACCGGCGGGAACCGGCTCGAGCGCGTCGAGCAAGGCGGCTGCCGCCCGTACACCGACTTCGGCATAGGTCTCGCCGTCGCCCCGGCGGATGTCCTCGCCCTGCAGCCACGCTTCGTACTCGGCGGGAAACCGCTCTGCCGCCTCTTCGCGGGTCAGTCCCTGCCAAGCGCCGAGGTGGATCTCGCGCAGGCGGTCGTCGGGCGGGGCGCTCAGGCCGGTGGCCCTGGTCAGATAGGTGCTGCTGGCCACAGCCCGGCCGGCGGAGGACGTCACCAGCCGGGTCGGGGTCAGCGAGGCGAGCACGGAAGCAGCAGCCGCCAGAGCCTCGAGCCCCGAGTCGTCCAAAGGCGAGTCGAGCTGGCCCTGGAACCGCCCGTCAGCGTTCCACTGGGTACGGGCGTGGCGCCACAACAGGATGCGGCGCCCCGGACGGGTCAGGAGTCGGCTCCGGCGCGGGCCAGGTCGGGATCGACGAACTCGATCACCGGGCAGTCCTTCCAGAGCCGCTCGAGGCGGTAGAACTCCCGCTCCTCGACGTGCTGGACGTGCACGACGATGTCGCCGAAGTCGAGCAGCACCCAGCGGCCTTCCTGATGTCCCTCGCGGCGCAACGGCTTGGCCCCGAGCCCGCGCAGCCGCTCCTCGACCTCGTCGACGATGGCACGCACCTGGCGGTCGTTGGCGGCCGAGGCCAGCACGAACGCGTCGGTGATGACCAGCGGCTCACTGACGTCGAGGATCACGATGTCGGTGGCCAGCTTCTCGGCGGCAGCGGATGCTGCGGCGGTGGCGAGCTCGACGGCGCGGGGTGTTGCGGTCACAGGAAACTCTTCGCTGCAGGGGACGGGTCCCTACCAGCGTCTCACGGATCAGTGCTTGTAGTCGCGGCCGATGATGACGATGACGTCAGCGGCGTTGGTGTCCACCAGGCTGGTCTCTATGTCGGTCGTGGGCAGCCCGAGAGCCGCGGCCACTCGCCGGCCCGAGGCCAGGGAGGTGGGCGTGGTGTCCGGGATCAGCACGACCGAGTTCCTGGCCTTGTAGCCGAAACCGGGCTGGTTGGCCGACCGGATGAAGACCAGACCGTGCTCGGTCAGCCGCTCACGCGCACTCTGGCCGAGGCCGAGGGCACCGGTTCCGTTCAGCACGATCACCCGGTTCAGGCCAGCGACGCGGCCGACCGGCACCGATCCCTTGAAGTACTGCTCGACCATGGCCCCGGACTGCTTGCCGTCGACGACCAGCTTCTCGGAAGCGTCCCCGGTGTCCAGAACAGTCGTGGGCAGCGTCGTGAAGGCCGCGTTCTGCCCCTTGAGGTCAGCGGCGAACCCGGCGAGCACTGCAGAGACCACCACTTTGTTCCTGCCCATGCTCGACCCGCTGGACAAGGCACCGATGACGCCGGCCACGGCCTTGGGGTCCGTACCCAGCTTGGCCACCAGCGCAGAGAATACGGTCTGGAACCTCGCCAACCGGGCGCCGGACGGCTCGTCGTTGCCGATGTAGGTCGCCAGGGCTGCCGCCTGAGCCCCGGTGAGCTGCTGGCCGTTGCCGTGCTCGACCACGATCTGGCCCTTGGACGAGATGTCGATCGGCACGTCGGCGACGATGCCGCCGACGTGGTCGACCAACGCCGCGAGCGCTTGCGGTGACAAGATCCAGTCGCCGTCGACGGTGACGCTGAGCATGTCGGACAGGGTCTGACCGGGGACCTCAGCTCCGAAGGTTGCTGCGTTGCCGAGGAGCATGCTGCCGTGGCCGGCGACCTCGGTCACGATGTCGGAGGGTACGAGGACCACGGCGGCCTGACCGGAAGCCGAGTCATGGGCGACCAGGACGCTCTCGATCGCGGCACCCCCTGCCGGAGCGATCGACAGCAGCACAGTGTGCTGGGTACGGGTGCCCGGCGGCAGCGCCGCGGGCGCCTTCTTGCCACCGCTGTGGGTGGCCACGAAGACGCCGGCCGCGAGAGCCAGGACGCCCACCACGGCACCGCCGACGATCGAGATGCGGCGACGCTGGCGGCGACGTTGCTCCCGCTGCTCGACCCGGCGCTGGCCGCGCCCGGACGGCACCAGGCTGACCTGCGGTCGCGGCACGACGGGCGGGGGCGCGGTGATGGGAGTCATCGTCCGCACGGTCCCCGGCGGGGCAGGGGGCGGCGGCAGGACCGCACCGGTGACCGGCGGCGGCGGAGGTACGGGCAGGCTCACGGTCGCGGGCGCGGAAGGAACGGCAGGCGCGGCGGGAGCGCTCCGGAAGCGGCGGGAACGGCGCTCGGCGCCGTGCTTGCTCACGCGCCCACCCGGTAGAGGTCCCGCTTCTGGATGTACTGAACGACGCCGTCCGGCACGAGGTACCACACGGGGAGTAACCGGCTGACCCGGTCCCGGCAGTCGGTCGATGAGATGGCCATAGCCGGTACCTCGACCAGACTCACGCGACCTTGAGGAAGACCAGGGTCGGACAACGCGTGACCGGGGCGAGTCACGCCTACGAAGTGCGCCAGCTCGAACAACTCCTCAGCTCGGTGCCAGGTCAGGATCTGCCCGAGGGCATCGGCACCGGTGATGAAGAAGAGCTGAGTGTCCGGCCCGTACAGGGCCCGAAGGTCACGCAGCGTGTCCGCCGTGTAGGTGGGTCCGGGCCGGTCGATCTCGAGCCGGCTGACCGAGAACCGAGGATTGGCGGCTGTCGCGATCACGGTCATCAGGTAGCGGTCCTCGGCGGGCGACACCCGCCGCTCCGCCTTCTGCCAGGGGTCGCCCGTGGGCACGAAAACGACCTCGTCGAGCTCGAACAGCGCCGCGACCTCGCTGGCCGCCACGAGGTGGCCATGATGAATCGGGTCGAAGGTACCTCCCATCACTCCGACCCGAAGCGGTGCTGTCACCCGCGGACCTGACCGTCCCCCACCACGAGGTACTTGGTCGTGGTCAGCTCGCGCAGGCCCATCGGGCCGCGCGCGTGCAGCTTCTGCGTCGAGATGCCGATCTCGGCACCGAAGCCGAACTGCTCGCCGTCGGTGAACCGGGTGGACGCGTTGACCATGACCACCGCGGCATCGACCTCGGCACTGAACCGGCGCGCGGCCGGCTGGGACCGGGTGACGATCGCCTCGGTGTGGCCGGTACCCCAGTGCCGGATGTGTCGCAGCGCCTCGTCGAGGTCGTCGACGACGGCAACGGCGAGGTCGAGGCTGAGGTACTCGCGACCCCAGTCGTCGTCGGTCGCCGGGCTGAGACTGCGGTCGTACGAGAGGGTCGCGGCGTCGCCGTGCACGGTCACCCCGGCGCCCTGCAGCGCTGCGAGCGCCAACGGCAGGAACGCCGGCGCGATGTCACGGTGGACGAGCAAGGTCTCTGCGGCGTTGCAGACGCTCGGCCGCTGGGTCTTGGCGTTGAGCAGGATCTCGAGCGCCTGCTCGAGGTCGGCGTCAGCGTCGACGTAGACGTGGCAGTTGCCCACGCCGGTCTCGATGACCGGCACCGTGGACTCCTCGACGACCGTGCGGATCAGGTCGGCGCCACCGCGCGGGATCAGGACGTCGACGAGGCCACGGGCTCGCATCAGGTGCTTGACCGACTCACGGTCGACACCGGGCACGAGCTGTACCGCGGCGGAGGGCAGGCCAGCCGCCACCCCGGCCTCGGTCAGCACGTCGACCAGGGCGACGTTGGACCTGCGGGCGGAGGAAGATCCACGCAGCAGCACGGCATTGCCGCTCTTGAGGCACAGGCCGGCGGCGTCCACGGTGACGTTGGGCCGCGCCTCGTAGATGATGCCGACGACCCCCATCGGCACGCGTACCTGCTGGACGTCGAGGCCGTTCGGCAACGTCCACCCACGCACGACATCGCCCACCGGGTCGGGCAGTGCAACCAGCTGGCGCAAGCCCTCGGCCATGCCCGCGATGCGGGCCTCGTCCAGCCGCAACCGGTCGAGCATCGCGTCGGCCACCCCGTCGGCCCTGGCCGCCTCGACGTCCTGCGCGTTGGCAGCCAGGATGCGATCGGTCTGCGCCACCAGGGCATCGGCCATCGCGGTCAGCGCGGCGTCCTTGAGCTGACGCCCAGCCGTGGCAAGGGCAGGAGCCGCTGCCCTGGCCCGTCGAGCCGCCTCCAGTACGCCGTCTGCGCTGTCCACTCTCATTGCTCCTCATGCTGTTCCGGGTTCGACGCCGAGTTTGGCACGGCTCAGGCGTGCAGTCTCCTACGGTGCGGGCGGCAGGACCTCGTACCGCAGCTCGGCGAACTGCCCTTGCTTGCGCAGGTCCAGCAGCCGGAGCCGCGCGCTGCGCAGGTTTCTCGGCAGCAGCGGTGCACCTCCGACCAGCGACACCGGTGCCACCGTGAGCACGATCTCGTCGAGGGCGCCGGCATCGAGGAACTGCCCGACGAGCTCTCCCCCACCCACGACCCAGATGTCTCCTTCCCCTGCGGCCGCGGCAATCTCGGCCAGCACCGCCGCGACCTCACCGCTCACGAACCGGACGTCGGCACCCTCCGGACAAGGCAGCTCTCGGGTGGTGAAGACGAACGTCGGACGGTCGCCGTAGAACTCCTGCCACTTGTGCGGCTGCGCCAGCAGGTCTTCCTCGGCGAGCACCCATTCGTACGTCGTGGATCCCTCGACCAGTACCCCGACCCGTTCCATGAAGACGTCGTTGTCCTCGACTTCGCTGTCGTCGACCTCGAACAACCACGTGAGCGAGTTGTGCTCGTCGGCGATGAAGCCGTTGAACGTCGTTGCGGTGCGGTAGATCACCCTGTTCATGAGGCCAATCCTAGGTCCAGAGCTTCATTTCCACAGTCGGCGATTGCTTCCACAGTCCGGTCGTCCGGCCTGTCCCCGGCGCAGCTTCCCTGGCAAACCTGGTCGTCCCACCCCGTACGAAGGGACGCGACCATGGACCTGCCGCTGCTGGCCAGCCCGCACCACCTCGACCGGCTCGGCGACCGGCTCCGTGCCGCCGCGGCGCAGATCGGCCGGATCGCCGCCTCGGTCGAGCAGCTGGGGTGCGACGAGTCCTGGCGCGGGCCGGCTCAGCGTGCGTTCTCAGCCAGCGCCCGCCATGTGGGGTCGCAGTGCCTGGAGATCTCCTGCCGGCTGACCGCAGACGCCGCCAGGGTCGAGGCCATGGCCGACCAGCTGCGCGCCGAGCTCGCGATCCTGCACCACCTCGAGCACGCGGTGGTAGGGGCGCTGGGCCGGCTCGCGACGCGGGCACTGCACGACACATCCGGTGCCGCGCAGGGACTGTACGACTCCGTACGCCACCGGCTGCCGGACCACGGGTCGCCGCTCTGGCGCGACCTGGCCTCGCACCTCGTCCACGGCGAGCTCGCATGACCGGCGAAATCCTCGTCGACTACCGCCGGCTCGAAACCGCGGCCGACGAGCTGCAACGAATGTCCGAGGCCCTCGGGGCCACGGCCTTCCTGCTGGCAGCTGACGTAGCCGAGGCCGGCCTACCCGGCTTGATCCCGTACGGGATCCTCGGCGGCGTCCCGGTCGCCGGCGACCTGATGTCGATGTGCCTGCCGGGCACCCCGCAGTCGCTGCCGGATGCCGCAGCCGAGCTGCTCATGGTCTCGGTCGCGGTCCGCGCGGCCGGCACCGCCTACCTCGCCGTCGACACCTTGCGGTGGGCAGATCACGAGCTGCCCACCGCGAGGGCCCTGCTGATGCTCGCGGCCTGGAACCGCCTGCACCAGATGGTCAACCTGACCGCGCTGCTCACGGGGCAGTCTCGTCCGGTCCGCGGACCGGCCGCGTGGCTCGACAGCGGCGGCGAGGCAGTGCTGGACCGGGCCGATCGATGGGTCGAGGGCAACGGGACCGTTCACGAGATCGACCCCGCAACCATGCCGCCGCTTGCTGCCGCACCCGCCGACGGACTCGCTGCACTGCTCGGAGTCGTCGACAGCGTCAGCGACGCACGGCACCCCTCGACCATGGCGCTCCTGCGGGTCAGTGATCACCCGCCGCGTTACATCCTGTGCCTGCCCGGACTGCAGGACGCCGCTGGCGCGGACTCCGCCGCCGCGGACCTGCCGGGAGCCCTTGCCACCCTCACCGGGCACAGTGCCTACATCCGAGGCGCCGTCAGCATCCTGACCGGCCTGCCACCGGGATCGCAGGTGCTTCTGGTCGGCCACAGCCAAGGCGGCATGGTCGCGGAAGCCGTCGGCGCACGGGGCCGCGTGGGCAACGCGACGATCAGCGGAGTCGTCACTGCCGGGTCACCACTGCTCGCGTCCTCGGTCCCCGTCCCCTACCTGGCCCTGGAGAACGTCTCCGACCCGGTCCCCAAGCTCGGCGCGCTGGCCGGGTTGGGCACGCTCGGGTCGGTCAGCCGCGGCGGCTCCGGCCGAACGCTGGTGAAGTTCCGCACCGCCGGGCCGTGGCCCTCCGGCGACAAGCACGGGCTCGGCAGCGGCGGCTACATCGCGGAAGCCGGTTCGAAGAACCCGCGCGTGCAAGCGTTCGGCAAGAAGATGAAGCAGTTCTTCACCCACGGCCAGGTGCCGGTGCGCTACCTGCAGGTCACCGACACCAACGGGATCTGACACGATGGAGCCATGTGCGGCAGGTACGCGAGCGCGCGATCCGACATCGACCTGATCGAGGGTTTCGGTGTCGAGGAAGTCGTCGGCCCGCAGCCCGAGCCGTCGTGGAACGTCGCTCCCACCCAGGACAGCAGGGTGGTGCTCGAGCGAGCGCTGCCCGGCGCAGCGAGCACCGGCGCCTCCCGTCAGCTCAGGACGATGCGCTGGGGGCTGGTCCCGTCCTGGGCCAAGACGCCGAAGATCGGCTCAAAGATGATCAACGCCCGGATCGAGACCCTGGCCGACAAACCGGCGTTCCGGGTGGCCCTGTCCCGGCGGCGCCTCGTCGTGCCAGCCGACGGCTACTACGAGTGGCAGGCGGTCGACGGGGAGAAGGTGCCCAACTTCCTGCAGGACCCCGGCCGCGAGCTGGCCTTCGCCGGGCTGTACGAGATGTGGCGCGACCCGACCAGGTCTGCCGACGACCCGGCCCGGTGGCTGTGGACCTTCACCATCGTGACCACCACTGCGCCCGACGCGCTGGGCCACATCCACGACCGCTCCCCCGTGGTCGTACCCGATCACCTGCTCGGCGCCTGGCTCGACCCCGAGCTCACCGACACCGACCGGGTGCGTCAGCTGCTGGCTGAGATGCCGGAGCCGTTGCTGGTCCCCCACGTCGTCGGCCGGGACGTCAACAACGCCAACAACAACGGCCCGCACCTGCGGGTCCCGGTGTCGGAAACGCCTGCGCAGCAAGCACTTCCACTCACCTGAACAACGTGACGAGCGTGGCGCACGCCGTGGCCCTGATCGACGTACCAGCGGCCAACGTGTTTGACTTCACCACATGATCGACGCTGAAACTGCAACTGTGGTGGGAAGAGTCATCGAGCTGCTCGACGAGCACTACGTCGACCGGGATGCCACCCCTGCCATCACCGCTGCCCTTCGGGACGGCCTTGCCGGGGCGCGCTACGACACCGATCTCGAGTCGTTTGCCGCAGCGGTCACTGCCGACCTGCAGTCGGTCAACCGCGACCTGCACCTGCGGCTGGTGCACCACGTCGACGAGCTGCCCGACAGAACCGAGGGGGACGACTCCGAGGAGTACGCAGCCATGGCCCGCTGGGCTGCCTCGACCGGTGACGGCATGGCGAGGGTCGAGCGGCTGCCCGGCAACGTCGGGCTGCTCGTCGTGGACCCGATCCTGTTTCCGGTCGCGATCAGCGGCGAGGCGGTCACGTCCGCGATGAGCCTTGTGGCCTCGGCCGACGTGCTGATCATCGATCTCCGGCGCTGCCTCGGGGCTGACCCGTCGATGGTGGCCTGGCTGTGCAGCTATCTGTTCGGACGGGACCCGGTCCAGCTGACCGGGCTGCGCGAGCGTGGCCGGCTCGCCCAGTCGTGGACGCTCCCCCACGTGCCGGGAGCCAGGTTCGGTGCCGACAAGCCGGTCTTCGTGCTCATCAGCACGGCCACCTTCTCCGGCGGCGAACAGCTGTCGTACGACTTGCAACGGCTCGGTCGGGCGACCGTCGTCGGTGAGCAGACCCGTGGCGGAGCCCACGCCCGGCAAGGATTTCGGGTGCACCCCCACCTCGAGGCCACGATCCCGGTGGCCGTGGCCGTCGACCCGGGCACCGGCGGCAGCTGGGAGCAGGTCGGCGTGACGCCGGACGTCGTCGCAGCAGCTGCAGACGCTCTCGACCGAGCACTCCGGCTCGCGCTGCCGGACTAGACGACGCAGCGCCGGCCGGTCAGATGCGGCGCCACGCGCCAGCAGGGTGTACGGCTGCGATGGTCATGGCGCCCATCGGCTGCTCGGCATGACGACGCTCCTGGACGTCCTGCTCGAGCACCTCGAGTGCCGTCACCTGCCACGGCGGCAACCCGGCCGACTCGCGATGCTCGCCCCACAGTCGCAGCGCCAGGGCACACGCGTCGGTGCAGTTCTCGGCCTCTTCCCAGTAGCGGACCTCGGCAGAGTCGTCGGAGTAGCGGCCCGACAGCAGGAACGGCTGCTCGGCGGAGAGCCGCTCCAGCGCCGCCCGCACCTCGTCCGCCGGCACGCGCGAACCACCGACCGTCAGCGTGACGTGCCACAACCGGGTCTCCACTGTCACCGTTCTGTCCGCTCCGCTCCGTGCCGCCCCGCCGCTGTCAGCTGCCGTGGGAGCGACCGAACGGACCCGGGCTACGGCAGGAGCACGATGTCGTCGCGGTGCACGACTTCGCGCTCGTACGCCGGCCCCAGCCGTGCAGCGAGCTCCCGGGTCGAGCGGCCGAGCATGCCCGGCAACTCCCCTGAGTCGTAGTTGACCAGTCCGCGGGCCCTCGTGTGGCCGTTTTCGTCGATAAGGTCCACCGGATCGCCAGCAGCGAACGTCCCTTCGGCGCCGGTGATGCCCGCCGGAAGCAGCGACAACCGGCGTTCGACGACCGCAGCGACCGCCCCGGCGTCGAGCCGCAACCGTCCAGCGGGCTCCGACGCATGGGCCAGCCAGAGCAGCCGGGTGGGGGCTCGACGGGCAGTCGGGGCGAACCGGGTGCCGACCGGCTCGCCGGCCAGCGCCTCCGCCGCCCGCGCTGCCGAGGTGAGGATGACGGGTACGCCGGCGGCCGTGGCGATGCGGGCAGCGTCGACCTTGGTGGACATGCCACCGGTGCCGACGCCGGCAGCACCGACGCCACCGACCCGGACATGGGCGAGGTCGTCCTCGTTGCGGATCTCGGGGATCAGCCGGGCCTCGCCTCGGCGCGGGTCACCGTCGTAGAGCCCGTCGACGTCGGACAGCAGCACCAGCAGGTCGGCCTGGACCAGGTGGGCGACCAGCGCCGCGAGCCGGTCGTTGTCGCCGAAGCGGATCTCGTGGGTGGCCACTGTGTCGTTCTCGTTGATCACCGGAACGACACCGAGCTGGAGCAGCTTGTCGAGGGTGCGCTGAGCGTTGCGGTAGTGCGCCCGGCGTACGACATCGTCGACGGTGAGCAGGACCTGTCCGACCGTACGACCGAACCGGCCGAACGAGACGGCGTAGCGCTCGACCAGCTGGGTCTGACCGACGCTGGCGGCAGCCTGCAGGGTCGCGAGGTCACGCGGTCGTTTGCTGAAGCCCAGCGGCGCGAGCCCGGCGGCAATGGCACCCGAGGAGACCAGCACGACCTCACCGCCGCGCGCCCGCTCGGTCTCGAGCGCGTCCACGAGCGCGTCGAGACGCGCCCCGTCCAGTCCGTCCGAGGCGCTCGTCAGCGACGACGAGCCGACCTTGACCACGACCCGACGGGAGTCGCTCACCCGAGCCCGTCCAACCGCCGGTCGGTGCCTCGTGGGCCCGGCATGGCCCCGCCGTCCAACGACGGCTGCCACTCGAAGGTGACCTCGCCGATCGTGACCTCGGCGCCGGCCTCGGCGCCGGCGTCGACCAGCGCCTTCTCGATCCCGATCTTCGCCAGCCGGTCGGCGAGGTAGCCGACCGCCTCGTCGTTGGAGAACACCGTCTGCCGGATCCAGCGCTCGGGCTTGCTGCCTCGTACGAGGAACCCGCCCTCCTCGAGGGCTTCGATCGTGAACTCGGGGCCGCCCACCGGCTCGGGGCGCAGGACGATGCGGGTGCGCTCGGCTTCGGGGGCGGCAGCGCGGGCGGCAGCGACCAGCTCGGCGAGGGCAAAGTTCAACGGCCGCAAGCCTTCGTGGGTCGCAGCGGAGATCTCGAAGACCGCCATGCCCCGCTCCTCGAGCATCGGGCGGACCATGTCGGCCAGCTCGCGCGCGGCCGGCACGTCCACCTTGTTGAGCACGACGAGGCGCGGCCGGTCGGCGAGGCCGCCGTACTGCGCCAGCTCGTCCTCGATGGCGTCGATGTCACTGACCGGGTCGCGGCCGGGGTCCTCGGTCGCGCAGTCGAGCACGTGGGCCAGCACCGAGCATCGCTCGACGTGGCGCAGGAACTCCAGCCCGAGGCCCTTGCCCTGCGAGGCACCGGGGATCAGACCCGGCACGTCGGCGACGGTGTAGACCACCTCGCCGGCCGTCACGACCCCCAGGTTGGGTACGAGGGTGGTGAACGGGTAGTCGGCGATCTTGGGCTTGGCAGCCGAGATGGCAGCGATCAGCGAGGACTTGCCGGCGTTGGGGAAGCCGACCAGGGCCACGTCAGCCACCGACTTGAGCTCGAGGATGACGTCGCGGTGGTCGCCGTTCTCACCGAGCAGGGCGAAGCCGGGGGCCTTGCGCTTGGTCGAGGCCAGCGCCGCGTTGCCGAGTCCGCCACGGCCACCGGCGGCGATGACCAGCCGGGTGCCGGCCCCCATCAGGTCGGCGACGACCTCGTCGGTCGCCACGTCGCGGATGACGGTGCCCTCGGGCACCCGCAGCAGCAGGTCGCTGCCCTCGGCGCCGGTGCGGTGGCTGCCCTGGCCCTCCTTGCCGGAGGTGGCCTTGCGGTGCGGCGAGAAGTGGTACTCGATCAGCGTGGTCACGCTCGGGTCGACCTCGAGGATGATGTCGCCACCCCGGCCGCCGTTGCCGCCGTCGGGTCCGCCGAGCGGCTTGAACTTCTCGCGATGGATGGACGCGCAGCCGTCGCCACCGTCTCCGGCGGTGAGGTGAAGCACCACCCTGTCGACGAACGTGGGCACGAGCTCAGCTCCCTATCACAATGAAACGAGGGCGACCGGTTGACCCGGACCGCCCTCGTCAAGCACTTCGGTGTTGCTGCAACGTCCGGTCGGGCTAGACGACGGCCTCGTCGGGGACGATGTTGACGACCCGGCGACCCCTGCGGGTGCCGAACTCGACGTGGCCGGCGACCAGGGCGAACAGCGTGTCGTCGCCGCCACGGCCGACGAAGCCACCGGGGTGGAAGTGCGTGCCACGCTGGCGGACGAGGATCTCGCCGGCGTTGACGAGCTGGCCACCGAAACGCTTGACGCCGAGGCGCTGAGCGTTGGAGTCACGGCCGTTGCGGCTGGAGGATGCACCCTTTTTGTGAGCCATGTCGCGCCTACTTCCCGGTCTCGATGCCGGTAACGCGAACGACGGTCAACCGCTGACGGTGGCCCTGGCGCTTGTGATAACCGGTCTTGTTCTTGTACTTGTGGATCTCGATCTTGGGGCCCTTGGTGTGGTCGACCACCTCAGCGGTGACCTTCACGGCCGCCAGTGCCTTCTTGTCCACGGTGACGTCAGCACCGTCAACGAGCAGAAGTGCGGTCAGCGACAGCTCGCTGCCAACCAGGTCCGTGACCTTGTCGACCTCGAGGACGTCGCCCACGGCCACCTTGTGCTGCCTGCCGCCTTGGCGAACGATCGCGTACACCGCAGAACTCCTTGCTATCAACGTGCTATCGGACGTGCTACCGGACAAGTGCGTGCCTCATCCGTACGGGAGGCACGCGGGAGCAGATGCGCCGAGGGCGCACCGCCTGCCCAGGGTACGGACCCGGGGCGGGCAAGGTCAAACGGATCAGGGGGAAATCGGGGAAATCGCCGCAGGTCCGGCGGGCCGGGAGGCCGCCCGCCGTCGCCGGGGCGGTGCTGTGGTGGTGGTGCCGGCTGCTGCCGGCGCGGGTGTCGTGACGGGCAGCGGGCCCGGCGACGGCTGCCGCGACCGGCAACGACTCGGCCGGCGACTCAGCCGGGGACGACTCGGAGGGGGTCTCCCCCTTCGTCGCCCCACCCTTGCCGGAGCCACCGCGGCGCCGACGTGAACGGGGAGCGGGGGCGTCCTCGTCGGCAGCAGTGTCAGCGGGGGCATCCGCAGCTGCGGGAGCCTCGGCAGCTGCGGGAGCCTCATCGGCTTCGACGGCGGACTCCAGCGACGCGGGAGCACCGGCCGGCGCCGACGCACCGCGACGACCGCGACGTCCCGAACGGGGGGCCGGCTGGTCGGTTACCTCGGGCTGCGGTGCCGCGTCGGTGTCCGGCGCGGACTCGGTCGGCTCGGCCGAGTCCACCACCTGGCCGTTGTCGCCGTCGTGGTCGTGCTCGTGCGCGTGGGCAGCAGACGCAGCGGCGATTTTTGCGATCGCCGCTGCAGCGGCGGCCCGAGGTGCCTCGTCCGGCACGGTGGCCACGGTCACGGCGGCAGAACCGCTGCGCGCGCCACGGCCGGACTTGCCGCCACGGCCGGACTTGCCCTCGCGGGCACCGTTGCCGCCGTTGCCGGCGCCGTCGCGGCGAGCTTCGTCACCGTGGTCGGGCACGGTGGGAGCGCCCTGGTCCATGTGCACGATGAAGCCGCGGCCCTGGCACTCGGGGCAGGTCTCGCTGAAGGACTCGAGCAGCCCCTGGCCGACCCGCTTGCGGGTCATCTGGACCAGGCCGAGCGAGGTGACCTCGGCCACCTGGTGCTTGGTCCGGTCGCGGCCGAGGCACTCCATCAGCCGACGCAGCACGAGCTCACGGTTGCTCTCGAGCACCATGTCGATGAAGTCGATGACGATGATGCCGCCGAGGTCGCGCAGGCGCAGCTGGCGTACGACTTCCTCTGCTGCTTCGAGGTTGTTCTTGGTGACGGTCTCCTCGAGGTTGCCGCCCTTGCCGACGAACTTGCCGGTGTTGACGTCGACCACGACCATCGCCTCGGTGCGGTCGATCACGAGCGATCCACCGCTGGGCAGCCAGACCTTGCGGTCGAGCGCCTTGGTCAGCTGCTCGTCGATGCGGTAGGCGCTGAAGACGTCCTGGTTGTCGACCCAGTGGGTCAGCCGCGGCGCGAGGTCGGGGGCCAGGTGGGCGACGTAGTTCTCGACCGTCTCCCACTCGTCGCCGCCCTGCACGATCAGCTGGCGGAAGTCCTCGTTGAAGATGTCCCGGATGACGCGTACGACGAGGTCGGGCTCGGCGTAGAGCAGGGTCGGAGCCGAGCTGCCGGAGTTGGCGGCCGCGGCCTGGATCGACTCCCACTGCGCGTGCAGCCGGGCGACGTCGCGCTCGAGGTCCTCCTCGCTGGCACCCTCTGCAGCGGTGCGGACGATGACACCGGCGTCCTCGGGCATGACCCGCTTGAGGATCGCCTTGAGCCGGGTGCGCTCGGCGTCGGGCAGCTTGCGGCTGATGCCGGTGACCCGGCCGTCCGGCACGTAGACGAGGAAGCGTCCGGGCAGCGAGATCTGGCTGGTCAGCCGCGAGCCCTTGTGGCCGATCGGGTCCTTGGTGACCTGCACCATGATCGTCTGGCCGGGCTTGAGCGCCTGCTCGATCCGGTGGGCGCGGCCCTCGATGCCACTCGCGTCGTAGTTGACCTCACCGGCGTAAAGCACAGCGTTGCGGCCCTTGCCGATGTCGACGAACGCCGCCTCCATGCTGGGCAGGACGTTCTGCACCTTGCCGAGATAGACGTTGCCGGCGTACGACGTCGCGCTGGCCTTGGTGACGTAGTGCTCCACCAGGACGTTGTCCTCGAGCACGGCGATCTGGGTACGGTCGCCGGTCTGGCGTACGACCATGACCCGGTCGACCGCCTCGCGGCGGGCGAGGAACTCGGCCTCGGTGAGCACCGGCGGGCGGCGCTTTCCCTGCTCGCGGCCCTCACGACGACGCTGGCGCTTGGCCTCGAGCCGGGTGGAGCCGGTCAGGCCGCGAACCTCGTCATCGCCCGAGGACTGGCCACGGGGGGTGCGGACGCGGACCACTGTGTTCGGCGGGTCGTCCAAGGTGGGCTCGGTGCCCTCGCCGGATCCGCGGCTGCGGCGGCGACGCCGACGGCGGGTGCCACCGCGACCATCGCTCTCGGTCTCGTCGTCCCCGGCGGGGGCTTCCTCAGCGGACTCGGCAACCTCGGCCTCGGCCTCGCCGTTCGGCTCGGCCTGGTCAGCGTCGTCGGGGCGGCCACGGCCGCGGCCGCGACGACCACGACGACGGCGACGGCCGGAAGCGGAACCGGTCGAGCCGTCCTCCTCGGGAGCCTCTTCCTCGTCGACCTCCTCGGTCGACAACGAGGCCTCGGCCTCGAGCACAACCGCGTCGGTCGCGTCGGCCAGCAGCTCTTCGGCCAGCTCGTCGGGAATCGGATCGCCGTTGGCGTCCAGCAGCGGCGCTTCCTCGACCGGAGCCGGCCGGCTCGACCGGCGACGACGGGCGGGAGTCGCGTTGGCCGGGTCGGGCGCCTGGAACAGCGATCCGATCGGTGGGAGGGCGGCCTTCTCGACGGCGGCGTCGACCGGAGCCTCGGCGGACTCGTCGACCGGCGGCGCGAACTGCACGGCGGTGCTGCGCCTGCGACGGCCGCGCGGTGCGGCCGGCTCGGGGATCTCGATGACCTCGGCGACCTCGACGATGTCGGCGGCTGGCTGGTCGGTGGCCTGCGTGGCGGCCTCCGTCGGCGTCTCAGCCTCAGCCGCCACGGCCTTGGCCGGGCGGCGCGATGAACGCGTGCGCTTGGCCGGGGCTGCGGGCGTCTCGGACTCGGGCACCGCGGCGACCGGCTGGTCGGCGTCGGCAGCCTCGGGTGCGCTGTCCGGCGCCGGGGCAGCGGCCGGGCGGGTGGCAGCGCGACGACGGCGCGGCGCGGGCTTGTCCGCGGCCGGGGTCTCAGCGGCAGGCGCGTCGACGTGGGTCGACTCGCTCGTGGCCGGCTCAGCGGCCTGCGCCGGGCGGGTGGCTCGACGGCGTCGCGGCGTGGTGCCGGTGGCAGTCGAAGGGTCGGTGGACGTGGTGTCAGCCGTAGCGGAGGCGTTCGTGCCGCCGCCGGTCGGCTCGGTGTCGAGCATCCGGACGGTTCTCCCGTCGGGCCCCCGGGCGCGTGCATCACGCGGCCGCTCAGGAGCCCAGTAGTTGTGGGCTTTTTCCGGCCACCGCCAGGTCGGCGATCGTCGGGAAGATCAAGGGTGATGCGGTGCTGACGCCGTTACGCGGGCGCGGCGGCCGGGTGGGCCACCGCCTCACGATCCGGCGCGAGCGGGTCGGCGACCAGGCCGTCGTCGTCGAGCAACCCCTGCGCCAGCCGAGTCACCCGAGCTTCGGATGCCGGCGGCACCAGGTCGGCCACCTGACGAAGTCCGGTCAGGACGTCGTCGGGTCGTACGGACGGTGTTTCGTGCCGTACCACCATGCGAAGTATCGCATACGAGGCTGTGTCGAGTTCGTCTGATCGCTCCGGCGCGTCGCTTTGATCATGAACCGGAGGGCCGGCCGACACGGTCAACGAGACGACGGGGACCCTGGCATCGAGCTGGCGCCGACCGTCTTTGAGCACCCGTTCGACCGGGACGGAGTCAAGAGCGAGAAAGCCCTCCACCGCCTTCTCGGCATCCGACGGTGACACCGTGGGCAGCTCGACCTGCCAGATCGAACCGGTGATCCGGTCGGGCAGCGATCCGCCGCGGGCCTCGACCACTTCGAGCACGTCCAGGCCGGTCGGCATCGACTCGTCGAGCGCCTTGCGGACGGCATCCGGGTTGCAGTGCTCGACCACGGCGATCTCGAGGTACTCAGCCTCGCTGGCCGTGCCGGTCGGAGCGGCTCCGGCGTAGGAGATCTTCGGGTGGGGGTTGAAGCCGGCCGAGAACGCGATCGGCACCCCGGAGCGGCGGATGGCCCGCTCGAAGGCACGCTGGAAGTCGCGATGGCTGGAGAAGCGCAGCCGGCCGCGCTTGGCGTAGCGGATCCGCAGCCGTTGCACCGCCACCGGCGGCGGCGGACCGTCCGGGGTCCTGGCCACTAGTGCTGCACAGGGGTGAGCGGCAACAGGGTCCGGCCGGTCGGGCCGACCTGGATCTCGGTGCCCATGGACGGGCACACGCCGCAGTCAAAGCACGGGGTCCAGCGGCAGTCCTCAACCTCGACGTCAGATTGAGAGTCGAGCCAGTCCTCCCACAGCCACTCGCGGTCCAAGCCGGAGTCGAGGTGGTCCCAGGGCAGCACCTCGTGCTGCTCGCGCTCGCGGATCGTGTACCAGTCCAGCGAGACCGGCTGGTCGGCGAAGACGGTGTCGCAGGCGGCGACCCACCGGTCGTACGAGAAGTGCTCGCTCCAGCCGTCGAAACGTCCGCCGTCACGCCACACCTGGCGGATGACCTGGCCGACCCGGCGGTCGCCTCGGCTGAGCAGTCCCTCGATGATGCCGGGACGTCCGTCGTGGTAGCGCATGCCGATCGCCTTGCCGAACCTGCGGTCGTTGCGGATCGCGTCCCGCAGCTTGCGCAGCCGGGCGTCGGTCGTCTCGTGGTCGAGCTGCGCCACCCACTGGAACGGCGTGTGCGGCTTGGGCACGAAGCCGCCGATGGAAACCGTGCAGCGGACGTCGCGGCTGCCGGTCGCCTTGCGCCCGGCCTCGATCACCCTGGCGGCGAGGGTCGCGATCTGGAGCACGTCGTCGTCGGTCTCTGTCGGCAGCCCGCACATGAAGTAGAGCTTGACCTGACGCCAGCCGGCCGCATAGGCGGTGGTGACGGTTCGGATCAGGTCGTCCTCGGTCACCATCTTGTTGATGACCTTGCGCATGCGCTCGCTGCCACCTTCGGGGGCGAAGGTCAGGCCGCTGCGGCGACCGTTGCGGCTGAGCTCGCTGGCCAGCTCGACGTTGAAGGCGTCGACCCTGGTGCTCGGCAGCGACAACGAGGTGTTGGTGCCCTCGTACTGGTCGGCCAGCCCCTTGGCGATCGCCCCGATCTCGGAGTGGTCGGCGCTGGACAGGCTGAGCAGGCCGACTTCCTGGTAGCCGGTCGCCTTGACGCCCTGCAGCACCATCTCCCCGATGCCGGTGATCGAGCGCTCACGGACCGGACGGGTGATCATGCCGGCCTGGCAGAACCGGCAACCGCGGGTGCAGCCCCGGAAGATCTCGACGCTGTAGCGCTCGTGCACCGTCTCGGCCAGCGGCACCAGCGCCTGCTTGGGGTAGGGCCACTCGTCGAGGTCCATGACCGTGTGCTTGGCGACGCGGTACGGGACGCCGGTGCGGTTGGGCGCGACCCTGGCGATCCGACCGTCCGGCAGGTAGTCGACGTCGTAAAACCTTGGTACGTAGACGTTTCCGGTCTGAGCTAGCCGGAACAGCAGCTCCTCGCGACCGCCGGGACTCCCCTGCGCCTTGAAGTCGCGGGTGATGTTGGTGATGTTGAGCACGGCCTGCTCGCCGTCACCCAGGACCGCAGCGTCGATGAAATCGGCGATCGGCTCGGGGTTGAACGCGGAGTGGCCGCCGACCAGGACGATGGGGTGCTCGTCGGTGCGGTCCTTGGCGTCCAACGGGATGCCGGCAAGGTCGAGCGCGTTGAGCATGTTGGTGTAGCCCAGCTCGGTGCTGAAGCTGATGCCGAAGATGTCGAACGCGCCGACCGGGCGGTGGGCGTCGACGGTGAACTGCGACACGTGGTGCTCACGCATGAGGGCCTCGAGGTCGGGCCACACCGCGTAGGTGCGCTCCGCCAGCACGTCGGGCAGCTCGTTCAGCACCTCGTACAAGATCATGACGCCCTGGTTGGGCAGGCCGACCTCGTAGGCGTCGGGGTACATCAGGCACCAGCGAACCGTGGTGGAGTCCCAGTCCTTGACGGTGGAGTTGAGCTCACCGCCGACGTACTGGATCGGCTTCTGAACCCGCGTCAGCAGGGTCTCGAGGCGAGGGAAGAGGGACTCGACAGGCATTGGTCCACCCTACGCTGCGCCTCGTCGGCCAGGGCCGCGTCAGACCGAGGCGGACTGGGAGTGCATGTGCACGTTCTGCAGCAACCCGATCGCGATCAGGTTGGCGAACATCGAGGATCCGCCGTAGGAGATGAACGGCAGGGGCAGTCCGGTGACCGGCATGATGCCCAGACACATGCCGATGTTCTCGAATCCCTGGAACGCGAACCACGCGATGATGGCCACCGCGATCAGCCGGCCGAAGGCATCATCGGCCTTGACGGCTATTCGGAACGCTCGCCACAGAACGACGCCGAGCAAGGAGACAATGCCGACGCAGCCGGCAAACCCGAGCTCTTCACCGGCGACACTGAAGATGAAGTCGTCCACGGTGCCGTGCACATAGTGCTTGTTGGTCAACGGTCCGTGCAGCAGCCCCTGGCCGAAGATGCCACCGGAACCGATGGCGATCTGGGAGTGCTGGGGGTCGTCCTTCTCGATCTTGGAGAACTTGTCGGACGCGTTCGGGTTGACGAAGACGGTGATCCGGGCGGCTTGGTAGCCGTGCAGCTTGCCGCTCATGCCGAGGCCGACGCCACCGAGCACCGCGAGAAGGACGAGGCCGACGATCCAGCGGAACGGCGCACCGGACACGGCAATGGTGGCCAGGATCATGAAGCCCAGGACGACGGCGGTGCCGAGGTCGGGCTGGAGCAGGATCAGGCCGATCGGGATGACGGCCAGGCAGAGCACTGAAAAGACGTCGACATCCCTCGGGACGTCGCTGGTGTCGCGCTTCTCCCCCAGGAACATCGCCAGGCCAACGACCAGGGCGATCTTGGCGAACTCTGCGGGCTGCACGGTGAAACCGCCGCCAACGACGATCCAGGACTTCGCGCCGTTGATCGTGGCGCCGAGCGGGCTGAGCACGGCCAGCAGGCCCAGGATGCTGGCCACGTAGACCACCGGCGCGTAGGCACGCAGCGAGCGGTAGTCCAGCAGCGAGGTGCCGACCCCCAGCGCGATCCCGATGATCAGGTTGAGCAGGTCCTTCTTCAGGTACGAGTTCGAGTGCGCGCCGCTGTAGGTGACGTAGGTGGCTCCCCACACCAGCAGCACGCCCAGGATGCACAGACCCGCCACCGCGGCGGTCAGGATCCAGTCGGACTTGCGCAGGCGCGACTCACGCGTCAGCACCTTGGAGTGCGGGCCGGAGTTTCGGCCGCCCAAGGAAACCGGCGAGGTACGGGGGGAAAGCCAGTCGGTCATCGGGTCCTTACATCGAGGGAGTTACGAGCTGTCGCTGACTCCTGGTGGTGAGCGGCCGGCGGGGGCAAAGCCGGCGATGTTCACACTGTGCGGCACCAGCCCGGTCGTGCCGGGACTGTGCTTGGCCGGGGTGGATGTCTTCGCGGCTGGCGGACTGGCGGACTTTCCGGCCGGCGGGTTCGACGTCTTGGTGGCCGGCGGCGTGGTCGTCTTGGTGACCGACGGGGACGCCTTGGTCGTCGGAGCTGACGAGGTCTGCGTCACCGGGTGCGTCGAGGTCGACCCAGCCGGCGTAGTCGTCTGTGTGGTGGTCGGAGTGGTGGTCGTGCCGGCGGAGGTCGTGCCCGGTGACGGCGTGGGCGACGTGGACGCGTTGGCCCCAGCAGCAGGGCATCCCGGCTCGATGCCCGGCGGCTTCTTGGCGATGTTGCCGTCCTTGCTGAACTGCGGCAGCGCGGTCGCCAGGCCCTTGGGCATCACGTTGGGCTTGCACTCGAGGCCGTACATCCCGTCCCAGAGCAGCCGGGTGGCCGGCGCCGCAACCGCCGCACCGTAGCCGGCGTCCGGAACGATGATGATCGAGACGTACTGCGGGGGCTGGTTGGGCGTGCCGGCGAAGGAGGCGAAGACCGAGGTGTCGGTGATCGATCTTCTTGCCGCCGACGTTCGCAGCCACCTGCGCCGTGCCGGTCTTGCCGCCGACCTTCACCTTGTCCATCGGGAAGCCGTTGAAAGCGTCCTTCGCCGTTCCCGAGATGTTGACGTCGTACATCGCCTGCTTGATCTGGTCCAGGTCGGACTGCTTGACCGACAGGGTGCGCTGCACCTGCGGCTTGATCGCCTTCACGAGCGCGCCAGCGGGGGAAACGATCGCCTTGGCCACCTTGGGCGAGTAGACCTTGCCGCCGTTGACCAGGGCCGCGTAGGCGACTGCCATCTGCAGCGGCGTCGCGAGCACGGTGCCCTGGCCGATGTACTCGTCAGCGTAGTTGCCTGGGTTAAGGGTCAGGCGGCCGGTGAGCCCGGCGGCGCAGTCCTTTGCGTCCTGCGCACGCTGGCTTTTATCCTTGTTCGGGGCGACGTGCTTGCCATTGGGGTCGGTGCCGCCGTGCGCACCCAGGCACTCCTGGGTGTGATAGAACACCGCTAGCTTGGCCGCCTCGTCCCAGGTCTGGATCAGACCCTTGGACTCCGACGGCAGATCGACGCCAGTCGCGGCGTTGAGGCCGAACTGCTTGGCCATCTTGGTCACCGCCTCAACCGGCTGGGTGTGCTGCTTCACCACCCGCTTGTAGTCCGGGTAGTAGTCGTCGTTGGCAAACTTGTAGTAGACGGTGTCACAGGATTGGGCGATCGTGGTCCGCAGATTAATCGAACCCAGTGCCTCGCCCTCGGAGTTATTCTTGAGCTTGCCGCCGACGAGCAGCGAGCCCGGACAATCGTAGGTCGAGGTCCAGTTGGCCTCGCCGCTGTTCAGCTCCGCCGACGTCGTGATCAGCTTGAAGGTCGAACCGGGCGCGTACTGGCCCTGGATCACCTGGTTGAGCAACGGGTGCGACGAGGCCTTGTTCAGGTTGGCGATGGCCGTGTTGTCAGCGTCACTGCGCGGGAACTGGAAGATCTTCGGGTTGTACGAGGGATAGCTGGCCGACGCGACGATCTCGCCGGTCTGCGCGTTGATCACGACTCCGGCCGCCTGCTTCGGGTGGTGCGGACCGGATGCCAGGTTGTTGGCGACCGTCTTCTGGTTGGGGGCGATGTCCTTGACCGCCTTCTCCAGCACCCCCTCGAGCAACCCCTGGACACCCGCATCGATGCTCAGGACCACGTTGTTGCCGGGCTGCTCGGCAGTGTCGCCGATGACCGCTGCCTCATTGCCGTTGCGGTCCAGCGAGACGACCCTCTTGCCGTCGACACCCCGCAGGAAGGACTCGTACTGCTGCTCGATCCCGGACGCACCAACCAAAGCACCGGCCTGATAGCTCTGGTTCTTGGTCTTGTCGGTCTGGTCGACCTTGCCGAGGTAGCCGATCAGGTTGGCCGCGAGACTGTTCTCCTGCGGCAGGTACTTGCGGATGCTCTGTACGGTCGCGGTGACGCCGGGGAAGTCGTCCTGGCGCTCGAGGATCTGGAACGCCTGGTCACTGGTCGCGTTGTCCGACACCGGGATCGGCTGGTAGGGCAGGCCGGTGTAGCAGTTGACCGGACTGCGCACGCCGTGGCTGTACGTGCACGGGGTGATCGAGGAGATCAGCGAGCGCACGTCCTCGTGCAGCAGGTCGGCCAGTCGGCTCTCGACGCCGTAGCCGTTGTCCTTCTGCGCCTGCAGCTGTTGCCAGTTGACCGACACGACGAGCTGGGTGGTGTTCTCGGCGTACGGCCTCCCCCAGTCATCGAGGATCTCGCCGCGGGTCGCCGTCGTGATGATGTCGTGGGACAGCGTGGTCTCGGCCGAGCGCGCGTACTGGTCGCCGGCGAGCACCTGGAGGTACCAGAGCCGGCCGAACAGCGCCAGCAGCAAGGTGAGGACGAGCACCCGCAGCGTGAACAGGCGAACCGCAGAGCGCTCGTTCACAGCTGAACTCCGCTGCTCGGGGGGCGGGTCATCGACGCGGCTCCGGATCGAGGCGTCGAACAAGTACGGCGACCACCGGGATGATGAACGGGGCCAGGAGTACATCGTAAACGACCACTGCCGGCACTATGTGCGCCAACGAGGAACTGGTCGGGTGCTCGCCGCCGAAGATGACGCCGATGACGGCATTGCCGAGCACGGCCACAATCGAGGCACCTGCGACCACGGCGATGGGGGCCATCGCTGACCGGTCGACCTCACCCGCGAACAGGCCGCACACGTAGCCGATGAAGCAGTAGACGAGCGCCTCGCGGCCGGCGCCGTGGGTGGCGGGCGGCGCGAGGTCGGCCATGAGTCCAGCACAGAAGCCGATGACGCAACCGACCAGCGGGCCCTTCACCAGGGCGAACGCCACGACCAGCACCACGGTGGGGATAGGGGCTGCGCCGGGCAGCGACAGCAGCGGCAGAGCACTGCGTTGCAGGAGCAGGGCAGTGAACAACGACAGGGCGGCCAGCAGCGCCGCCTTCCAGCTCATCAAGGTTTGGGGGTGACGGGCGGGGACGAGGAGCCGGTCGCACCGGGGGTGGTCCCACTCTTGGCCGGCTTGGGCGTGCCACCGGACGTCGGCGTGCCCGACGTTAACGGTGAGCTGGAGGTTGAGCTCGGGCTGGTTGTGGGGGTCGGAGTCGGCGCCGGTCCCATCGCCGGCAACCGGACCAGGAAGCCTCGCGGCAGCTTGAGCGGCGACGGCGGGAAGATCACGGCGACCAGGTCGAGGTTGTTGAAGTTGGCCCACGGACGCACGACCGCCGTGTGCGTGGCTGCACCAGGAGTGTTGTCGACGGAGGTAACCACGCCAACTGGGACGTCCGGGACGTACGGTTGGTTGTCCTTGGAGCCCCGGGTAACCAGCTGATCGCCCGGATGGATGTCCGAGGTCTGGCTGAACTGGGTCAGCGACAGCAGGCCGTTCTCGGAACCGCTGACCACACCCTTGGTGTTGGTACGCCCGTTGTTCACGACCACGTGCAGGGCGGGGTCGGTGAGCAGGCGAACCGTCGAGGTCCTGCTGTCCGCCCGTACGACGTTGCCGATGAGCCCCAGACCGGACACCACGGTCATGTCGACGTGGACACCGTCATGGGTGCCGATGTCGATCGTGATCGTCCCGTCCTGGGTCAGTGTGTCACCGCTGGAGACGACGCGGGCAGGCTTCATCCGCTGGGCGTAGTACGGGGGCCAGCCCAGCAACGCGTCGAGCTGGGCCACGATGCGATGGTCGTTCTGCGACGTCTCGGCCAAAGACTTGGCCTCGTCGAGCTGCTTCTGCAGCTCGGCGACCTTGTCCGGCTGCTTGCCGAAGTGGATCTTGTCGCTGAGCGGGCGGGTCAGCGAGCTGACCGCGTTCTCGCCGGGTCCGACCACGCCAGCCACCAGCTTTTCCAGCGGATGCAACGGCGAGCTGCTGCCATTGGAGTGGTAGTCAATGGTCAGCAGCGCGAACGCCGTCACCATCAGCAGGACGAAGTAGGTCCGCTGACGGCGTGGCTCGCGGTTCATGACGTCCCGGCGAACCGGCCGCCAGGGCCGGCGGTCAGTGCCGGGGCTCGGAGATGAGCAAGGACTGCAAGACCTCGAACTCCTCGACGAACTTGCCCGAACCCATGGCCACGGAGTTCAGCGGGTTGTCTGCGATGTGGATCGGCATGCCGGTCTCGTGCCGCAGCCGCTCGTCGAGGCCGCGCAGCAGCGCGCCGCCACCGGTGAGCACGATGCCACGGTCCATGATGTCGCCGGACAGCTCGGGCGGGCACTTGTCGAGCGTGGTCTTGACCGCGTCGACGATCGCGTTGACCGGCTCCTCGATCGCCTTGCGGATCTCCTCGGCGCTGACCACGATCGTCTTGGGCAGGCCCGAGACCAGGTCCCGACCGCGGATCTCGGCGTGCGGCTCGTCCGGCATCGGGAACGCCGAGCCGATCGCCATCTTGATCTCCTCGGCCGTGCGCTCGCCCAGCATCAGCGAGTATTCCTTCTTCACGTACGACACGATCGCGTTGTCGAGCTCGTCGCCGCCGACCCGGATGGACTGGCTGGTGACGATGCCACCGAGGGAGATGACCGCGACCTCGGTCGTGCCACCGCCGATGTCGACGACCATGTTGCCCGTGGGCTCGTGGACCGGCAGGCCGGAACCGATCGCCGCAGCCATCGGCTCCTCGATGATGTAGACCTTGCGGGCACCGGCGGCGTAGGCCGCGTCCTTGACCGCGCGCTGCTCGACCCCGGTGATGCCGGAGGGCACGCAGACCACGATTCTCGGCCGAGCAAGTCTCGACCTCCGGTGGACCTTTTGAATGAAGTAGCGCAGCATGCGCTCCGTGGTCTCGAAGTCGGCGATGACGCCGTCCTTCAGAGGCCGGATCGCGACGATGTTGCCGGGCGTACGACCGATCATCCGCTTGGCTTCGGTGCCGACAGCAAGGATCGCCGCCGTGTTGGTGTTGATCGCCACCACGGACGGCTCGTTGAGCACGATGCCCTTGCCGCGAACGTAGACCAGGGTGTTGGCCGTACCGAGGTCGACCGCCATGTCGCGGCCGAGGAACGAGAGGCTTTGAGCCATAAGTAAACGGTGCCTTCCAGAAGTGCCGTGAAAGCCGGCAGCGCCCGGACCCGCGAAGGCCGGCAGCACGATAGTAACGGGGATCGAATGAGAGTGGGTAAAAACCCGGGGTAGAGCTACGGGAAGAACAGGGCGATCTCGCGTGTGGCCGACTCGGTGGAGTCGGACGCGTGCACCAGATTTTCCCTGTTGGACAAGGAGAAATCGCCACGGATGGTGCCAGCAGCAGCAGCGCGGCCGTCCGTGGAACCAACGAGGGTACGAACTACGTTGATCGCTTCGTCGCCCTCGAGAACAGCGGCGATCAACGGGCCGGACGTCATGAATTCACGCAACGGCGGATACCAGGCTTTCGCCACGTGATCGGCGTAGTGCCGGTCCGCCATTGCCCCGTCCATCGTGCGCAGGTCCATCGCGACGAGCACCAGACCCTTGCGCTCGAAACGGCTCAGCACCTCACCAGCCAGACCGCGGCGTACGGCGTCGGGCTTGATCAGGATGAGCGTGCGCTCGGTCACGGTGCTCCTTCTGGACGGGCTGCGGCACTGGCGGCTGCGGTGGTGGTCGCGGGCAGGACGGAGCCTACCGTCCCGTGATCACGCCGCTCCCGCCGCGTCAGCCCGTTCGGCGGCCTGCTCCCGGGTGAGGCCACGGAGCATCGACAGCCAGTAGACCCAGATCCCGGTGAACAGCACCATCAGGAACAGCAGGGCGAACGACGAAGCCCCGGCGATGAGCCCGAGCCCCTGCATGACGGTCGCAAACCGCGGCCCCCACGGCCTTCTGAGCTCGGCAGCGGCGACGACGAGCAGCACCGAGATGGCGATGACGGCCGCGACGGCGATGTGCCGCCAGGTGGTGCCGCCGTGGCCCTGCTTGAGCAGGACCGGGATCGCCAGTGCGACCACGAGCGCCTCGAGGATCAAGATGGCGGCGCCGATCCCGCGCAGGCCACGCAGGCTCTTGCGCTGGTAGGCCAGCAGCTCGGCGTTGGCGGCGTTGCCCTCGATCCGGTTCGGGGAGGTCATCGCCGCTTCAGCAGGGTGCGGGCCTCGCCGACCGTGACCAGCGAGCCGAAGACGATCACGCCGGCGCCGCCGTACTCGGTCTCGTCCTCAGCGATGTCGATGGCCGAGGTGATCGCGTCGTCCAGGCGGCGCCGAACCTCGACCCGGTCGCGGCCGAAGATCTCGTCGGCCAGCTCGCCGAGCTCCTCGGCCGGCATCGCACGCGGCGAGGCGTTCTGGGTCACGACGATGGCGCTGAGTACGGGCTCCATCGCCTCGAGCACGCCGCGGACGTCCTTGTCGGCCAGCACTCCGAGCACCCCGACCAGACGGGTGAAGTCGAAGCCGTCGACGATGGCCGTGGCCAGGGCGTGGGCGCCGGCGGGGTTGTGGGCACCATCGAGCAGCACCGTAGGGTTGCGCCGGACGACCTCGAGCCGTCCTGGAGAGTCGGCCGTGGCAAATCCCTCGCGGACCGCGTCAATGTCGAGCTGACCGTTAGTCCCGCCGCCGAGGAACGCTTCGACGGCCGCGAGGGCGGTGGCCGCGTTCGAAGCCTGATGCGGCCCTTGAAGGTTGAGGAAGATGTCCTCGTAGACCCCGCCGAGTCCCTGCAACGAGAGCAGCTGACCGCCGACCGCCTGACGGCGGGACACCAGCCCGAACTCGAAGCCCTCACGGGCGACCGTTGCACCGACCTCGACTGCCCTTGCGGCGAGCACTGTGGCTGCCTCGACCGGCTGCATGGAGGTGATCAGGGTGGCGCCCGGCTTGATGATGCCGGCCTTCTCCCCCGCGATCTTCTCGATCGTGTCACCGAGCCACTCGGTGTGGTCCAGCCCGATCGGCGTGACGACGGCGACGGTTCCGTCCATGACGTTGGTCGCGTCCCAGGTGCCGCCCATGCCGACCTCGACCACCGCGACGTCGACGGGAGCGTCGGCAAAGGTCGCGAACGCCATCGCCGTGAGCATCTCGTGGAAGGTCACGTCATCGGCGTGCCGGGAGTCGACGATGCGCGCGTAGGGCAGCACCTCGGCGTAGGCCGCCGCGAACTGCTCCTCGGTCAACGGCTCGCCGTCGAGGCAGATCCGCTCCCGGATGCTCTCGAGGTGCGGGCTGGTGGTGCGACCCGTACGCAGCCCGAAGGCCCGCAGCAGTGAGTCGATCATGCGCACGGTGCTCGTCTTGCCGTTGGTACCGGTGACGTGGATCGACGGGAACGCCTTCTGGGGCGAGCCGAGCAGGTCGACCAGGTCGATGATGCGCTCGAGGTCGGGCACCATCCGCTGGGGCAACCGGGCGTAGAGCGCGGCCTCGGCCTCCGGCTGGGTCTCGGTCATGAGCCCGGCAGCGCGTCGAGCTGACCGGTGACCCGGACGACATCGGCTCGGGCTGCTGCCAACCGCGCCTCGATCTTGGCGACGGCCGGCGGCGCGGCCTTCTCGACGAACTGCGGGTTGGCCAGCTTGCGCTCTGCCGAGCCGATCTCGCCCTGTGCCGCCTCGAGCAGCTTGCCCAGCCGGGCCCGTTCGGCGGCGACGTCGATCGCTCCCGACGTGTCGATGCTGACCCGGACCCCCGGCACGACGACGGCCTGGAATCCGTCGGGTGCATCGCCGACGGTGACCGGCTCTAGACCGGCCAACGACTCGAGCTGGGGCAGGTAGCCGGGCACGGCTGCGGCAGCCTTCGCGTCATCGAACTGCAGCACGCCCGCAAGTCGGGTACGGGGCTTGATCCCTTGCTCAGCACGGAATCTGCGCACCTCGGTGATGACCGACTGCAGCAGCGCCACCTCCTGCTCGGCCTTGGGGTCGATGCGGGAGAGGTCGGCGGTGGGCCACTCGGCGATGACCACGGAGTCGCCGCCGGTAAGCGTGGTCCACAGCTGTTCGGTGAGGAACGGCATCACCGGGTGGAGCAGGCGCAGCAGGTTGTCGATGACCTCGCCGAGCACGCGGCGGGTGGCTTCAGCCGCGAGGCCGCCGGCTTCGAGCGGCGCCTTCACCAGCTCGACGTACCAGTCGAAGACCTCGTCCCACGCGAAGTGGAACAGCAGGTCGCAGGCCTTGGCAAACTCGTATTTCTCGTACTGGCCATCAACTTGTGCTGTCACGGCCGCCAGCCGGGACAGGATCCACCGGTCAGCCGTGCTCAGCTCTGCCGGCAGCTCACCGTCGGTCGTGGCGCCGCGCATCAGCGCGAACCGGGTGGCGTTCCACAGCTTGGTGCAAAAGTTGCGGCTGCCCTGGACCCAGTCCTCGGAGATCGGGACGTCGGTGCCCGGGTTGGCGCCGCGGGCGAGGGTGAACCGCAGCGCGTCGGCGCCGTAGCGGTCGATCCACTCGAGCGGGTCGACCACGTTGCCGAAGGACTTGGACATCTTCTTGCCCCCGGCGTCGCGCACCATGCCGTGCAGGGCCACGGTGTGGAACGGCTCAGCGCCTTCCGGATTGCCGTCCATGGCGTACAGACCGAACATCATCATCCGGGCGACCCAGAAGAACAGGATGTCGTAGCCGGTGACGAGAACCGTTGTGGGATAGAACTTCTCGAGGTCGGGCGTCTTGTCCGGCCAGCCCAGGGTGGAGAACGGCCACAGGCCGGAGGAGAACCAGGTGTCGAGCACGTCCTCGTCCTGACGCCAGCCCTCACCGGTCGGGATGTCGTCGTCGGGGCCGACCACGACGGTCTCGCCGTCCGGCCCGTACCAGACCGGGATCCGGTGGCCCCACCACAGCTGGCGGCTGATGCACCAGTCGTGCATGTTGTCGACCCAGGCAAACCAGCGCGGCTCCTGAGACTCTGGGTGGATCGTCACCGTGCCGTTGCGAACGGCGTCGCCGGCAGCCTTGGCCAGCGGCGCCACATTGACGAACCACTGCAACGACAGCCGGGGCTCGACCGTCGTGCCGCAGCGCGAACAGTGCCCGACGGAGTGGGCGTAGGGGCGCTTCTCGTCGACGATCCGACCGAGCCGGCGCAGCTCCTCGGTGATCGCGCTGCGGGCCTCGAACCGGTCCATGCCCAGCCACGGTCCGGGGAGGCTGATCGCCGCGTCGTCGTCCATCACAGTGATCATCTCGAGGTCGTGCCGGCGGCCGATCTCGAAGTCGTTGGGGTCATGCGCAGGAGTCACCTTGACCGCGCCGGTGCCGAACTCCGGGTCGACATGCTCGTCGGCGACGACCCGAATCATCCGGCCCACCAAGGGAAGTTCGATCTCGCGACCGACCAGGTGGCGGTAACGCTCGTCGTCGGGATGCACCGCGACAGCCGTGTCGCCGAGCATGGTCTCGACCCGGGTGGTGGCCACGACGAGCGAGTCGGCACCGTCGCCGTACCGGATCGAGACGAGCTCACCGTCCTCGTCGGCGTGCTCGACCTCGATGTCGGACAACGCCGTGAGGTCGCGCGGACACCAGTTGATGATGCGCTCTGCGCGGTAGATCAGTCCGTCGTCGTAGAGGCGCTTGAAGATGGTGAGTACGGCACGGGAGAGTCCCTCGTCCATCGTGAACCGCTCGCGGCTCCAGTCGACGCTGTCCCCCAGCCGGCGCATCTGGCCGAGGATCATGCCGCCGGACTCGTCCTTCCACTGCCACACCCGCTCGAGGAACGCGACCCGGCCGAGGTCGTGCCGGCTCAGTCCCTCGCCGGCCAGCGTCTTTTCCACCACGTTCTGGGTCGCGATGCCCGCGTGATCCATGCCCGGCAGCCACAACGCCTCGTAGCCCTGCATGCGCTTGCGCCGGGTGAGGATGTCCATCAGCGTGTGCTCGAACGCGTGCCCCATGTGCAGCGACCCGGTCACGTTGGGCGGCGGGATGACCAGGGAGAACGCCGGCTTGTCGCTGGCCGGGTCGGCGGAGAAGTAGCCGCGGTCGACCCACCGCTGGTAGAGCGGACCCTCAACCTCCGCCGGTACGAAAGCGGTCGGCAACGCGTCAGGGGGCAACAGGTCCGATGCGGCGGCTGGGCTATCAGTGGCGCTGGTCATAGGGTCAGTCTACGAAGCACGGCCAGCGGATTGGCCGGGCCCAGCAGGGATGAGAATGACCGTTGGGAGGCGTCTACCCCACATGACCGGTGTACGCGTACTCGTGGGCACCCGAAAGGGTGCGTTTGTGCTCACCTCCGACGAGGGTCGCCGGAGCTGGCAGGTCGACGGACCGCACTTCCCCGGCTGGGAGATCTACCACCTGAACGGCTCCCCCGCCGACCCGGACCGGCTCTATGCCTCGCAGACGAGCGGCTGGTTCGGCCAGGTGATCCAGCGTTCCGACGACGGCGGCCGCAGCTGGACACCCGCCGGCAACGACTTCCGCTACGCCAGCTCCGAGGGGCTGCACCAGACCTTCGACGGCACCCCGCAGCCCTGGAAGTTCAGCCGGGTGTGGCACCTCGAGCCTTCGCCAACCGACCCCGACACCGTCTTCGCAGGGGTCGAGGACGCGGCCTTGTTCAAGTCGACCGACGGCGCCCAAACCTGGGAGGAGCTGCGCGGACTGCGCGAGCACGGCTCGGGTCCGGAGTGGCAGCCCGGCGCGGGGGGCATGTGCCTGCACACGATCCTGCTCGACCCGCGCGACCCCGACCGCATCTACGTCGCGATCTCCGCGGCCGGGGTCTTCCGCACCGACGACGCCGGACTGACCTGGCGGCCGGTCAACCAGGGCCTGCTCTCGGACGGAATCCCCTCACCAGCGGCCAAGGTCGGCCACTGCGTGCACAACCTGGCCATGCATCCGTCCCGGCCCGACACGCTGTTCATGCAGAAGCACTGGGATGTCATGCGGTCCGACGACGCGGCCGGGCACTGGTACGAGATCAGCGGCGACCTGCCCACCGACTTCGGCTTCCCCGTCGCTGTGCACGCCCACGAGCCGGAGACGGTCTACGTGGTGCCGATCACCAGCGACTCGCACCACTTCCCGCCCGAGGGCCGGCTGCGGGTCTACCGCAACCGCGGCGGCGGCGACAGCTGGGAGCCGCTGACCGCCGGCCTGCCGCAGGAGCACTGCTACGTCAACGTCCTGCGCGACGCGATGGCCGTGGACACGCTGCCCGAGTGCGGGATCTACTTCGGTACGACCGGAGGGCAGGTGTACGCCTCCGCCGACTCCGGCGACCACTGGAACGCCGTCGTCCGCGACCTGCCGCCGGTGCTGTCGGTCGAGGTGCAGACCCTGTCATGATCCGGGTCCGGCTGCCCGCCCACCTGCGGGCGCTTGCGCACTGCGAACGCGAGCTCACCGTAGAGGCGCCGGCGACCCAGCGGGCCGTGCTCGACGAGGTCGAGCGGCGCTACCCGATGCTGCGGGGCACCATGCGCGACCCGGCCACTGGCGTGCGCCGGCCGTTCGTCAGGTTCTTCGCCTGCGAGGAGGACCTGTCCCACACCGACCCGGACGAGCCGCTGCCGGCCGAGGTAGCCGACGGGCGGGAGCCGTACCTCGTGGTCGGGGCGATGGCCGGCGGCTAGGCGCGCCTCGCTTCGACGGGTGCGGGGTACGGCCCACTGGCCCTGCCCGCTGAGCGGTCCGACCCCCGCCACCACCGCGCGAGTGCGGGGAACGGCCCACTGGCCGCGCCCGCTGAGCGGTCCGACCCCCGCCACCGTCGCTGTCAACCGACACCTCGGCCCTGTGGACTGATCGGCTGGCGGGGGACAGCCCCAGCCGGTATCGCCGGAACGCGGCATCGTCGCGGTCATGGATCTCGACGCAGCAGTAGCCCGCGCCTGCCGGGACGGCGCGATCACCCTTGCCGGTCTGCGCGATCTGGGGGCCAGCAAGTCGGCGATCGGCCATCGTGTCCGTACCGGCCGATGGCTACATCCGCATCGTGAGGTCTACGTCGTACGGTCCCGGGTGATTGATCCGCACCGATCCCGGATCCGCGCTGCCCTGCTCGCCGCGCCGCCGGACGCCGTACTGAGTCACGCCGCCGCAGCCTACTTGCACGGCATCCAGGGGGTAGGCCCCCTCAACCTCGTCGACGTGACCATGCCGCGCAGTGTCGGCGACCGCGCGATTCGCGGCATTCGGGTCCATCGCAGGGATGCACCGCAGGTCGTCACGCAGCAAGGGCTCCCGGTGGTGTCCGCCCCCTTGGCCGTACGAGGGCTCGCCGACCAGCTGGAGCTTCCGGCCCTGCTATCCGCGGTCGACTCGGCACTGCACCAGCGGCTGGTGACCCTCGATGGGCTGCTGGCCCTGGAACCTCCGTGGCGGCTGGAGCCGAGGTCCCGCTGGTTCCGAGCCCTGCAGCTGGCCGACGGCCGTGCCGAGTCGCCGCTGGAGTCGCGAGCTCGGCTGGTCGTGATCGAGGCTGGGCTCGGGCCGGTCGAGCTACAGGTGCTGGTCGAGGTGGACGGGGTGATCTATCGGGTGGACATCTGCTGGTGTCCGATCCAGCTCGGTCTTGAGGCCGATGGGCGTGAGGCGCACAGCAGCGCGGAGGCGTTGCTGAACGACCGCCGCCGGCAGAACGCCCTGTTCGGGGCCGGATGGCCGCTCGTCCGCTGCACCTGGGAAGACGTGACCGGACCACCGGACCGGCTGCTTTACGACATCCGGCAGGGCATGGCTCAACAGAGGCGGCGGGTTGTCCTGAGATAGGCGGCGGCGGGGAAACGGCCCGCTCAACCCGCCGACCAGTGGGCGGTACCCCGCACTTGCCCGGCCGTACGAGCACGGTGGCAGGGCAACGGCCCGCTCGACCCGCCGAATGAGTGGGCGGTACCCCGCACATCTCAGCGAGGAGAGGCCAGGAACTAGGCCGTCTTCTCGCGCCGCTCGCGCTTGGGAACCTCACGGGGTACGAGGGTCGGGTTGACGTGCTCGAGGACCACCTCGCGGGTGATGACGACGCGGGCGACGTCCTTGCGGCTCGGGATGTCGTACATCACCGAGAGCAGGACCTCCTCCATGATCGCGCGCAGGCCACGGGCACCCGTACCGCGCAGGATGCCCTGCTCGGCGATCGCCTCAAGAGCGTCCTCGCTGAACTCGAGCTCGACGCCGTCGAGCTCGAACAGCTTGCGGTACTGACGCACCAGCGCGTTCTTCGGCTCGTTGAGGATGCGGATCAGGGCGGTCTTGTCGAGGTTGTGGACGCTGGTGATGACCGGCAGCCGGCCGATGAACTCGGGGATCATGCCGTACTTGAGCAGGTCCTCGGGCATGACCTCGCCGAAGACGTCGTTGGCGTCGACCTCGTGCTTGGAGTGCAGCACCGCGCCGAAGCCGACCGACTTGCGGCCCACCCGGCCCTCGATGATCTTGTCGAGGCCGGCGAAGGCGCCACCGCAGATGAAGAGCACGTTGGTGGTGTCGATCTGGATGAACTCCTGGTGCGGGTGCTTGCGACCACCCTGAGGCGGTACGGAAGCGGTCGTGCCCTCGAGGATCTTGAGCAGAGCCTGCTGGACACCCTCGCCGGAGACGTCGCGGGTGATCGACGGGTTCTCGCTCTTGCGAGCGATCTTGTCGACCTCGTCGATGTAGATGATGCCGGTCTCGGCCTTCTTGACGTCGTAGTCAGCGGCCTGGATCAGCTTGAGCAGGATGTTCTCGACGTCCTCGCCGACGTAGCCGGCCTCGGTCAGCGCCGTGGCGTCAGCGATGGCGAACGGGACGTTGAGCATCTTGGCGAGGGTCTGCGCCAGCAGCGTCTTGCCACAGCCGGTCGGGCCCAGCAGCAGGATGTTGGACTTGGCCAGCTCGACCGCGTCCTTGTCCTTGCCGCCGGCCTGGATCCGCTTGTAGTGGTTGTAGACAGCCACCGACAGCGTCTTCTTGGCCGAGTCCTGGCCGATGACGTAGCCGTCGAGGAACTCGAAGATCTCCTTGGGCTTGGGCAGCTCGTCCCACTTGAGCTCAGCCGACTCGGAGAGCTCCTCCTCGATGATCTCGTTGCACAGGTCGATGCACTCGTCGCAGATGTAGACACCCGGACCCGCGATGAGCTTCTTCACCTGCTTCTGGCTCTTGCCGCAGAAGGAGCACTTGAGCAGGTCACCGCCGTCACCGATGCGTGCCACCGCGAGACCACATCCCTTGTCTTCGGTCTGCTGGAGACCCCTCGGCGGGAGCAGTGCGCTCCCGGTACGACGACTGCAACGACGTTACCGCCTACGGCGCCGGATGTGGACCAGGTTGGCCAATACGGCGCCGAGGGCGGCTGCTCCGTCAGGTTGTCGGCCGGCGTGGGACGCAACCTGACTGTGAAGGCGGCTAGCTCTGGTTGGGCAGCTTGCGACTGTTGATGACCTCGTCGATGAGGCCGTACTCGACACACTCGGCAGCGGTCAGGATCTTGTCCCGCTCGATGTCGTTCTTGACCTTCTCCTGCGTCTGCCCGGTGTGGGCGGCGAGGAGCTCCTCGAGCTGGCTGCGCATGCGCAGGATCTCGCGAGCCTGGATCTCGACGTCGCTCGCCTGACCGCCACCCTCACTGTACGGCTGGTGGATCAGGATCCGGGCGTGGTTGAGGGCGTAGCGCTTGCCCTTGGTGCCAGCGGCGAGGATCACCGCAGCGGCCGAGGCTGCCTGGCCCATGCAGATCGTCGACACGTCCGGCCGGATGAACTGCATCGTGTCGTAGATCGCGGTCAGCGCGGTGAACGAGCCGCCGGGCGAGTTGATGTAGATGCTGATGTCCCGGTCCGGGTCCTCGGACTCGAGGTGGAGCAGCTGGGCCATGATCACGTTGGCGACGCCGTCGTCGATCGGGGTGCCGAGGAAGACGATCCGCTCCTTGAGCAGGCGGTCGTAGATGCTCATGACCCGCTCGCCGCGGCTGGTGCTCTCGATGACGTACGGAATCGTGTACGTGGCTGACGGTTCGAAGCTCATCTGTGACTCCCTCGGGGAGATAAGGCCGCTCATCACGCGCCCGTCAGCGTGCCGGCACCGCTGGGGATCTGCTGGGCTCCGCTGACCACGTGGTCGACGAAGCCGTACTCCTTGGCCTCCTCGGCCGTGAACCAGCGGTCACGGTCGGAGTCGGCGTTGATCTGCTCGGACGACTGGCCGGTGTGGAAGGCGATCCGGTCGATCATCGTCCGCTTGGTGTAGAGGATCTGCTCGGCCTGGATGGCGATGTCCGAGGCGGTTCCGCCGATGCCGACGGACGGCTGGTGCATCATCACCCGTGCGTGCGGCAGGGCGTAGCGCTTGCCCTTGGTGCCCGCGCAGAGAAGGAACTGCCCCATCGACGCGGCGAGGCCCATGACGACCGTCGGCACGTCGTTCTGGATGAAGTTCATCGTGTCGTAGATCGCCATGCCGGCCGTGACCGAACCACCGGGCGAGTTGATGTAGAGCCAGATGTCGCGGGTCGGGTCCTCGGCGGAGAGCAGCAGCATCTGGGCCGCGATCTGGTTGGCGATGCCGTCGTCGACCTGGCTGCCCAGGAACAGGATGCGCTCGCGCATCAGCCGGTCGTAGACGGAGTCGTTGAGGTTCATGCCGGCGCCGGCCCGTGCCGTCGGGTTGAACGGGGGCACGCTGATGCCGGAGGCACTCCCGGGGACGCTGGAGAAGTCGCTCACTACTGTCACCTGCTCGCTCGTCGATGCTGGTCGGGAAGTGCGTACCGCTCCTGCCGAGGTTCCGGAGAGGCGGTGCGTCCGACCCTAACGCGACGAGGGGGCCTGTGTTCCGTCTGCGAGTTGATGTTCGCTGACGGCGCACGCAGAACACCCGGTCGGCCCCGGCGATGACGCCCACCGGGGCGATCAAGGTGACGACTAGTGGTTGTGACCCTCGTGGTCGTCGTGGTCGTGGCCCTCGTGGTCACCAGCGTGCGCGGCGATGTAGCCGGGCTCGTGCTCGCCACGGTCGTGCGCCGCCTGGTCGTGCGGGCGCAGGGCCGCGAACTCGTCGAGCTTGCTCAGGTCGACCGGGTTGCCGGACGCGTCCACGATCGTGGCGCTGCCGAGGACCAGGGCCAGTGCCTTGCCGCGGCGGACCTCGGCCCACAGCGAGTTGATCTGGCCGGAGCGCTGCAGCTCGTCGGCGTACTGCTGGACGTCGGCGCCCTGCTGCTGGGCGCGGCGCAGCAGCGCCTCGACCAGCTCGTTCTGGGAGACCTCGAGCGACTCCTTGTTGGCGATCTCGTCCAGGATGAACTGCGCCTTGACCGCGTCGGCGGCGGTCTCGGCCAGCTCCTCGTCGAACTCCTCAGCCGTCTGGCCCTGCGCCTCGAGGTAGCGGTCGAGGGTCATGCCCATCTGCGCCAGCTGCTCGGTCATGGCGTCCCGACGCCAGCTGCGCTCGGACTCGTACAACGCCTCGGGCAGCGGGACCTCGGTCGCGGCAAGCAGGTCCTCGACCACCTTGTCGCGAGCCTGGGTGCCCTGCTCGACAGCGTTGGCCCGGCCCAGCCGGGCGCGCAGGTCCTCGCGCAGCTCGTCGATGGTGTCGAACTCGCTGGCCATCGTGGCGAAGCTCTCGTCGAGCTCCGGCAGGTCCTTGGTCTTGACCGAGGTGACGGTGGCGGTGATCTCGGCGGTCTTGCCGGCGTGCTCGCCGGCCTCGAGCTCAGTGCTGAACGTGGTGGTGGCTGCAGCCTCGAGACCCACGAGCGCCTCGTCCAGGCCGTCGAGCAGGTTGCCAGCGCCGACCTCGTAGGACAGGCCCTCGGCACCGGCGTCAGCCAGCGTCTCGCCGTCGACCTCAGCGGACAGGTTGAGGATCACGTAGTCGCCGGTCTCGACCGGGCGCTCGACGTCCACGAGGGCGCCGAAGCGCTCGCGCATCGCCTCGAGCTGCTCGTCGACCTGCTCGTCGCTGACGGTCGCGTCGTCGACAGTGATGGTGAGCTTGTCGTACTCCGGCAGCACGATGGTCGGCTTGACCTCGACCTGGGCGGTGAAGATGAGCGCCTCGCGGTCGTTGAACTCGGTGACCTCGAGCTCGGGCTGGCCGAGCGGGGTCAGCTCGTTCTCGCGCACCGCGTCGCTGTAGAAGCGCGGGATCGCGTCGTTGACGGCTTCCTCGAGAACGACCCCGCGGCCGACCCGCTGGTCGAGCACCGCTGCGGGCACCTTGCCGGGGCGGAAGCCGGGGATGCGGACCTGCTGGCCCACCTTGCGGTAAGCGGCGTCCATGCTCGGCTTGAGCTCGTCGAACGGAACCTCGACGGTGAGCTTGACCAAGGTCTCGGAAAGGCTCTCGACAGCGCTCTTCACGACGGTGCTCACCTCAGGAATCAGGGGTACGGGGGACGGTTCCGGCACGCGAGGTTACGTGAAATCACGCAGGCCGGACAGGCGCGGTCTCAGTGAAGTCGGGGCGGGGAGACTCGAACTCCCGATCTCCTGCCCCCAAAGCAGGCGCGCTAGCCACTACGCTACGCCCCGCGGCGTGCCGCCAGTGTAGGCGAATTCGGACCGACAACAGCCAGGGGCCGGTAGGCTGGTCCGGTCTCCTGCGGGTGTAGCTCAATGGTAGAGCCCCAGCCTTCCAAGCTGGCCATGCCGGTTCGATCCCGGTCACCCGCTCCACCCAGCGCCACCGACGCTGATGCCGAGCGACGACGGACGCGAGGTGCACATGCGGCTGATTCTCAATCTGCTGTGGCTGGTGCTCGCCGGGCTGTGGATGTTCATCTTGTACGTGCTCGTCGGCGTCGTGTGGTGCATCACCATCATCGGGATCCCGTTCGGCATCGCGTCCTTTCGCATCGGGACCTTCGCGCTCTGGCCGTTCGGGCGCACCGTGGTCAAGAAACCCGGTGCGGGTGCGGGCTCATTCATCGGCAATGTCTTTTGGTTCTTCTTGTCGGGAATGTGGCTTGCGATCGGCCATGCCCTCACCGGAGCCCTCCTGTGCATCACCGTCATCGGGATCCCGCTGGGCCTCGCGAACTTCAAGCTGATCCCGGTCTCGCTCTTCCCGCTCGGCAAGGACATCGTCTCGACGAAGAGTCTCGACGCTGCCTTCGCCAACGCTGGGCCTGCGTTCTAGCAAGGAGAGGCGGGGGCCGGTCGCCCGCTCCGGCGACGCGCCGCACCAGTGATCCCGTACCGGGTGATCACTGGTGCACAACGCACCGAAAACCGCCCCCATCCGGTACACGCCGCACCAGTGATCCCGTACCGGGTGATCACTGGTGCACAACGCACCAAAAACCGCCCCCATCCGGTACACGCCGCACCAGTGATCACGGACAGCGGGCCCTACGGTCCGACGGAGCCACATGTTCGGCGTACGATCCGAGGTCATCTCCGTCGGATTGGTGGGTCCAGCAGTGACCGAGACAGTGAACGTCGGAGTGCCAGCCCCTGAGGCTTCCTTCGACCGACGACTGGCCATCTTGCTGTCGATGGCGATGTTCGTCCTGGTCGTCGACACCTCGATCATGAACGTGTCGATCTCCGCAGTGGTCAAGGACCTGGATACCACCGTGAGCGGTGTCCAGTCCGCGATCGCGCTGGAAGCGCTGGTTTCGGCGGCGTTCATCCTGATCGGGAGCAAGGTCGGGGACCTGATCGGCCGCAAGCGCGCCTACCTGCTGGGCCTGTGCGGGTACGCGGTCGGCGCGCTCGCGATGACCCTGGCCCAGAACCTGACGGCCGTCATCATCTTCTGGGCCATCGTCGGCGGTATCGGCGCCTCGCTTCTCCTTCCAGCGATGCAGTCACTCATCCACGGCAACTTCGAGGGAGTCGAACAGAAGAAGGTGTACGCCATGGTGGGGGCGGCCGCGGCCGTCGCTGCGGCGGTCGGGCCGCTGCTGGGCGGTTTCATCACGACCTACATGTCGTGGCGGGTTGCCTTCGGCCTCGAGGTTGTCGTCATCCTCGTCGTGCTGTCCGGGAGAAGGCTCGTCCAGGACGTGCCCTACACCGGCCCTCGCCAGGTGGACACCGTCGGCTCCATCCTGTCCGCGATCGGCATGGGCGGCCTGGTCCTCGGCATCCTGGTCTGGCAGGAGGGCGGTGAGGCAGTCGGCGCCCTCATGCTGCTCGGCGCGGCCTCACTGGCCGGGCTTGTCTACTGGCTGCGCCGGCGAAAGCGCGAGGGAAAGGTGACCCTGCTCGACCCCGACCTGTTCCGGTCCAAGCTTTTCCGGTTCGGGGTCTCCGGGCAGCTTCTCCAGCAGATCGCTCTCGGCGGAACGATGATCGTGCTGCCGATCTACCTGCAGATGGTGCTCGAGTACAACGCGATGGAGGCGGGCCTGTCGCTGGCGCCGCTGTCGCTGACCATGTTCGGCGTCGCCCTGCTGGCCGCGAAACGGGCAGGCAGACGGCGGGCGGCCAGTGTGATTCGCGCCGGCTTCCTCGCCCTCACGGTGGGGCTGGTGATCCTGATCCCGATCGTGCCCCGAGCCTCGTCCGGCTGGGCCTTGGTCATCCCGCTGATCATCGCCGGCTCAGGGTTGGGTCTGCTGGTCTCCCAGCTGAACAACTACACCCTGTCCCCCATCTCCGACGAGCGGGTCAGTGAAGCCGCCGGCGTCAACTCCGCAGCCGGCTCCTTCGGCCTGTCCTTCGGCCTCGCGTTCGCCGGCGCGATCATGATGGCGACCCTGTCCTTCGCCTTCACGCACATGGCGAACGACAGCAAGGTCCTGTCCACCAGCGAGCAGCAGCAGGTCTCGACTGCTCTGGAGGACGACGCGGAACTGCTGAGCAACACCGCGCTGGAAGAGCAGCTGGCCGGACAGCCGAAGGACGTCCAGGCCGAGATCATCCGCATCAACACCGATGCGCGGCCCCTCGCCCTGCAGATTGCCCTGCTCATCCCGATTCTCGCCGGCCTCGGCGGCCTCGCGAACTCCTTCAGGATGATGCGGCTGCCCGACCCTGCGCCATCTTCGTCAGCTGACGCAATGCTCGCCTAGACCACGCAGACCCGCAGGCCTCCGCCGAGTCGGGTCACGACTCCTTGGGCTCAGCCTCGGCTTCCGACTCCTTGGCCGCAGCCTTGACGTCCTTCGCCACGACCGAGTCGACCGTCGACTCCACGATCGCGTCGGCAGCTGCCAGCGCCTCGCGGATCTTCACGACGCCCGGGTCCGACACCAGTGCCACGATGCCGGAGTGACCGGGAGCGATCGCGTCGCCCAGCTCGTCAGCGACCTCCGACTTGTGGTGCAGCTCGCGCGCCTTGCCGACGGCGGCACCACCGGCACCGAGCACCGCAGCACTGCCCAGGATCGACGGCGGGAAGATGACGCCGAGAACGGCACCGCCCACCAGGCCCCAGGTCAGCCCGTGCTTGGTGCTGTGGTCGGTCGCCTTCTGCACCTCGAGCTTTCCGTCGGTGCCGCGCTTGACGACGACGACGCCCTCGATCTCGACGTGCCGTCCGTCCTCCAGGCCCTTCAGGGCTTCGTACGCCTGCCACGCGGTATCCGTGTCGGAGAAGTCGGCGACGAGCAGTGTGTAGGCACCGTCGGATGCGGCGGCAGCAACCGCGCTGACCTCGGGAGCTCCGTCATTGGGGTTCTCGGTCATGACACCTCTCCAAAACTGGGACTCGTGGGACGCAAGTGCGCCGACAATACCGCCCCGGCCACCGGGAGCAACAGGTGCGGCCGCCGAGCCCGAACCGGACTGCGCTACGCCCGGTAGGGAGGTGCCACGCCCCAACCCCATCGAGGTACGGGAGCGTGCTTCACGGTTGCAGCGCCCGGCTGCGAGTTGTGCATCGCCAACCGGGTCCCCCACTCGAGATAGCTGACGAACGCGGCCCTGAACTCCGGGTCATCGGGCAAGCCGGCGTCGTCGGCCGCCAGGCTCATCAGGGATGCGAACCGAAAGCGCTGGTCACCAGTGATAGCGAGGTCCCGATGATGGGCGAGCATCCTCTCGTAGCCGCCCAGTGAGTTGGTGTAGTCCGCCGGTCCCCCCAGCACCTCGACCCACCATCGGGTCACATGGTCGCGGTGCTGCTCACTGACCCCGCCAGGAAACAGCCCGCTGAGCAGGTCGTCATTCTCGACCCGGTCGTAGAACGCGTCGATGAGGCTGCGAATGGCTACCGGTCCGCCCGCCCATTCGTACAGGGACGGCACTTCGGAGGGCTCCAGTCATGCTCGTCATCTCCCCGTACCCGCCGCAACAATGATTACATCATTACACAACTGAGGCAGGGCGTGGCGAGGCGCTTTCGCCGGCTCAGCCGCGCGCCATCGCATCGACGCACACCGTGATAGCGAGCATGAGCGGGACGTCCTGACCCTCGGCCAGCTGGACGCCGTACGACTCACGCACCCGGAACCACTTCTTCGACACGGTGGCCACGGTGTCGCCGTCACGCTCGATCTCGTACTCGTGGTCGACGATGTTGCCGTGGGCCTTCAGATCCTTGTCGCCCTCGACCTCGATGATGTAGTGGTCGCGGATGCCGATCAGCCGCTTGTGCACCGTTGCCTTGGTCGCGCCGCGCTCGATCGTCATCTTGTCGCGAACGGTGAGCTTCTTCTCCTGGATCTTGGAGACCTCGTGGCCGTCCGGGTCCTCGAGGATGAAGGTCTCACGCAGTCTCGCTGCCTTGCCGTTGACCTTGTAGACCTTGTGACCGTCGTCGTCCTCGATCCAGAAGTCATCCCCGATCGTCAACAGCTTCTCGCGCATCTGAAACTTCGGGCCGTCCAGTCCGTGGTGCCGCAACCCCATCGTCATCCCCTTTTTCCTCGGCCGGGCCTCGTGGCCCTGAGCATCTACTACCCGCGAAGCGGAGTGACGGGGACGTCCGGTCCCCAGCGGGCGGCACAGCTTCGGGCGTACGGGCGGGCGAACGCGTGCAGGAGGATGAACCGCGGCACCGCCGGGACGTTGCCCACCACCACCCGGTAGCCGGCCGGGTCGATGCTGTCGATCAGCCAATGGCCCTCATGACCGAGCTCGGTCATGGACTTGGGCTTGACGTAGTGCTCCTGGTTGAAGCTTTCCCACTGCGCGTTCGTGAGCGTTGCCGACACGACCGGCATCATCTCGCTCTCCTCGCGCTCGAGATGCGGATCGAGGACAGCACGCAGCGAGCTCAGTGCGCCGGTCACGTCCTCGCGGGCGTCCTCGGAGTCGTCGGCCGAGTAGCGCTGGCTCGCCGCTCTCGTCGCCTCCATCTCGGGCGCGATCCGGGCGTGGTCGGCTTCCATCTCGTCGAGCAGGTCGCCGGCGGACGGGTTGAGCGTACGGACCAGGGGCCACAGTCCGGCGTCCTCGCCCTCGTGGTGGCGGTGGAGGAAGTCCATCATCCAGCCGAGGTGCCCGGCAATGGCCGTGCGCTGAGCGTCGCCCGGTCGGGCCTCGGCGCTCAGTGCGGTGGAGGTACGGGTCAGGTCCCGACGCAGAGCCGAGTGGACGATCCCCATCATCGCCGTGTCCGCGGGACCAGCATCAGATGAGTCCACCGCGACATCCCTCCGCCGAATTTCGCCGTCCCTCCGCAACGTACGCGTACCGCGGGCGTCGCGGTGCGATTCAGCCGTCCTTCTTCGTCGCGCTGCGAACCGCCTCAACCAGCTTCAGGCCGAGCTTGACCGCCGAGCCCGCTGGTACGAAGTCCAGTGCCGTCCACAGCGCCGCCTCAGCCGCATCCCTGGCGCTGCCGCCCCCCAGCCAGCGGGTGGTCCGTTCCCAGAAGGTGCCGGGGTCGCCTTCGGTCAGCGCCTCGGCCTGCTCCTTGGTCAGGCCGGCATCGAGCAGCTGCTGCTGCAGCTGACCGAACAGGGCCAGGATCTGCGCGTTGCCAGCCTCGATGAGAGCTGCCAGCTCCTTGTTCTGCTCCCGCATCTGAGCGCCCAGGTCCAGGAACCCGGCGTGCATCACCGCCTTCAGGTCGGCGTTGTCGCTCTGGTCCACCAGCTGGGTCAGGACGCCTCCCGCGAACAGCCGCGCCGTGTCCATGATGAAGCTGGTGGACACGGTGTCGCCGCTGACGGCCATCGAGGCGCTGGAGATGCGATCGTTCAGATCGCGCAACGCGTTGTCCGTCACGCCGAGATCGTCGAGCGACCCCACCAGGATCGGGTAGTCGTCCAAGCCTTCGATCGGGTCGCCGAAGATGCCCTGCGCGACCACACGCACGCCGAAGAAGGACACGATGAACACCGGAAACGCGGTGGCATCGCCGCCAATCCTGGCGCGGAGGTCACTCAGGTTGCCGAGGACCGCCGGCAGCCCGGCCTCAGCCCAGGTGGGGTAGTCAGCGGCGCCCTCGGGCAACGGAAGCGCTGCGGCCAGGCCCAGCTCGCCGAACGCCTCGGTGATCGCCTCCCGATAGCTGGCGTACTCGGCGTCGGACTTGGTGAAGTGGACGCCGCCCATGAACAGCCCGGCGGTGAAGGCGTGCAGCGTGGCCTGCGTCATCTGGCTGACCATCGTGGCGGCCTCCCCCCGGCGAGGTGTGGTCCAGATATACGCCCCCGATCAGAGCGCACGCAAGAAAACACTCGGCTGCCCGGCCTCCGTCCAGAGGGTGAGCGAGAGCAGGGTAACAGCCGCGGATAAATCCGAATCGTCCGTATCCTCACGTTCGGTCGGTAACGTTTAAGCAATGACTGCCAACCTGACCCGACCGTCCGTATGGCTGCTCAGCGTGACTGCAGCCCTCACCTTGACCGCCGCGACCGCCCTACCGGCGGCCGCAGCGACCGCCCCGGCCAAGCCAGCAGCGCCACGAGTGAGCCTGGCCGAGGCCACGACAGCACTCCCCCTCCCGGCCTCGATTCCGCCCGGCAACGTGACCGGATTTCACAAGAGCAGCGTCGCCAAGCCGACCGGCCTGAGCCCGTGCGGGCTGGCCGACAAGTCACTTCGCCTGGACCTGCACGACTACGGCGCGGCCATCGGTGCCTACAGCACTGCTGCTTCCGTACCGCTGAGCAAGTTCTCGCAGTGGATCGTCGCCACCCGCGTCTACCCGAGCACCGTCGCAGCGCACCGTTCGGTAGCGCGACTCGGTGTCGTCGACCTCAAGTGCCCCAAGGTGGCCACGACCACCTCCGGCGGGACGAAGCTGAGGATCAGCCGCACCTGGAACGGCCGGTACGTGACCGGTGGCTGGCACGGCTACCACACCGTTGACGTGATCAAGGTCGCCGGCGAGGCCACCCAGCTGCGGCACATCGCCGTCTACCTGCAGCGCGGCAACGCCATGATCCAGGTCGACGAGATCGCCGCCGTGGTGGGCCACAACGCGGGAGTCCAGGAAAACCGCCGACTCGCCGTCCAGCTGGCTCTCGCGGCTCGGGTCACCGCAGCAGCGCGGGACTGACCGACACCGTTATCACCGCACAACAATCCTGACCTCGGTGGGTCAGCGGCGCCAGAGCACCAACATTGCTCGGTCGTCGCTGGCCCCCGAGGCCATTGCTGTCAGCAGGCGTTGCGCGCTGCCGGCAAAGCCCTGCCCGATGAGGCGCTCGGCCTCGCCCACCAGCTTGTCGATGCCGAGAGCAAGATCACGACCGGGCACCTCGACCACACCGTCGGTGTAGAGCATGAGGGCGTCGCCGGTCCCGAGCCGGCCGTACCAGACGTCGTACGAGACCCCGTCCATCAAACCGAGCGCTGTGCCCTCGACGCCGGCGACCTCCCACCGGCCGCTGCCGGCGACGAACTGCACCGTGGGCGGGTGGCCGGCGCTCTCGACGGTGTACTCGCCGGTGCTGAGGTCGAGCACCAGGTGGACAGCGGTCGCGAAACCTTCATCCCAGTCCTGGCGCATCAGATAGCCGTTGGCTGCCGGCAGGAACTCGCGCGGGGGTACGGCACCGAGCAGCGCGCTCAGCGCCCCGGAGCACAGCAGCGCCCTGGTGCCCGCGTCGATGCCCTTGCCGGAGACATCGACGACCGCGATCTCGAGCACGCAGCCGTCGTGGGACAGGTTGGACACGACGAAGTCTCCGCCGAAGGACGATCCACCGGCCGACTCGAGCACGATGTCGTGCTGCCACTGAGGCGGCAACGACGGAAGCCGCCCCTGCTCGCGCAGGGCGTCACGCAGCTCGAGCAGCATCGACTCGCCGCGCAGTCCCAAGCCGCCGACCCGCCGTCGTGCGCCGGCCACCCAGACCCCGTACATCGCGCACAAGACGATGGTGATCAAGGCGACCACCCGCGACGTGGTGAAGCCCAGCTGGCCCACCTCGAGCACCGCGACGGCACCCGTGCACACCATCAGCAGGAGCATGCCGATCACGCTCAGCGTGAGCGCGCCGATCATGATCGGCAGCAGCAGCACGGTGATCGGGACCCGACTCGCGCCGAACAGCAGCGAGGCGATCGCGATCAGGCCGATGCCGACGAGCAGGAGGAACAACGACGCTCGCTCGGCCTTGAGCCGGCGGGCGGACTGGACCCAGGCCGAGACAGGCCGACGCCCCGCCGATCCTGGGTTCCGCCTGGCGGCGGCCGGTAGCCAGCGCATGATTCAACGCAGCCTAGTCTGAAGACCTCCGTTCTCCTGCGCGGGCAGCGCCCGGAAGGATCCCGATGGACAGCACCGATCCGCAGCCCGACGAGCCGGCCGAAGGCACCGCCGGGTGACGACACCGCCGCGCGAGCTGACCGTCCCAAGCGACGCGAGGGGTACGGCGGGCAGGGCGGTCTCGGTGGGCTGGTCGGCGGTGGCGGCTCCCAGGTGGGAACCAACGGCGCCATGCGGGCTAGGGACGTGTCCCGCCCCCGGTAGTCCGAAGGCTCAGGCGGTGGGGGGCAGCTCGCCACTGGCCTCGTAGGCGGACAGCATCCTGATCCGGCGTGCGTGCCGCTCCTCGCCGCTGAAGGGGGTGGCGAGGAACAGGTCGACGAACCCGACCGCCTCGTCCTCGCTCACCATTCGCGCGCCGATGCTGATGACGTTGGCGTCGTTGTGCTGGCGGCCGAGCTGAGCGGTCTCGTTGGTCCAGGCCAGCGCGGCGCGTACACCGGGCACCTTGTTGGCGGCGATCGCCTCGCCGTTGCCGGACCCGCCGATGACCACACCGAGGGAACCCGCGTCAGCGGCCGTCGCGGCGGCTGCTGCCAGGACGAACGGCGGGTAGTCGTCCTGTGCGTCGTAGCCGAACGGGCCGCAGTCGACCGGCTCGTGCCCGGCGGCGCTGAGGTGCTCGACGAGCCGCTGCTTGAGCTCGTACCCAGCGTGGTCGGAGCCCAGATAGATCCGCATGGCCGACAGTCTTGCATCCGCCGACCGGCAGCCGGTGGTGACCCTAGCGGGACTCGGACTTGTGCGCGTCCGACCCTGCCGGGATGCTGACGTCGTCGCGGTCCTCGGGGTCGCCCGAATGGCGCTCGCTGACATACAACGCGATCATCGCGACGGTCAGCAGGAGCAGGACCAGTCCACCGGCTGACCGGTGGTCGCCCAGGTCCAGTGCGAGCACGATCACCGCCACGACCGCAACCGTGGCGAAGACCGCCAGCCGTTGCCGGTGCCCCACCATGGGCGGCCTGTGCCCACTATCGAGGTCGGGACACCCTGATCGTCAGTCGAAGATGGGATCACGCGTACGGGTGCGCTTGAGCTCGAAGAATCCGTCAATGCTGGCGACCTGCACGATGCCGTCCCAGAGCCGGCCAGCGTCCTCACCGCGCGGGATCGGGGTGACCACCGGGCCGAAGAAGGCGGTTCCCTGCGTGTGGATGACAGGAGTACCGACGTCCATGCCGACCGGTTCCATGCCCCTGTTGTGGCTCTCGACCAGACGTGCGTCGAACTCGTGCGTGTCCGCAGCGTCCGCAAGGCGTTCCGGCAGACCGGCCTCGGCGAGCGCAGCCACGTAGGTTGCCCGCTCGCGTGGCAGCTTTTCGTGGTGGAAGCGGGTGCCCAGCGCTGTGTAGAGGGGCAGCAGAACCTCGGGCCCGAACTCTTCCGCGGCGGCGATACAGACCCGGACCGGGCCCCACGCGGTCTCGAGCGACGCCTTGTACGTCTCGGGCAGCTCGTCCCGTCCGCTGTTCAGCACGGACAGCGACATGACGTGCCAATGGACGTCCAGGTCTCGCACGGTTTCGGCCTCGAGCACCCAACGGGACGTGATCCACGCCCAGGGACAAACCGGGTCGAACCAGAAATCGAGGCGAGTGGCGGGTTGCGGGGTCTCGGCAGCCGTAAGGGTCATAAGACTGACAACTTCGCTGCGGATGCGGAGGATTCCCGATCACGGAAATCGCTGCCGACCGGAGCCGAATCGACACAAATTTACGCAGGGTTGTGCACGGTCTCCTGCGTGCGGCAACAACGACATGAAAGACTCTTGCGACACCCCGCGGGGGGACATCATGGTTTTCGTACGCAGCGGAGCCTGGACGGGAGCAGTGACGGTGAACAACATGACCCGGGACGAGGCGCAGGGACGCGCCCGTCTGCTCAGCGTGAGCGGCTACGCCGTAGCCCTCGACCTGACCACCGGTGCCACGACCTTCCGGTCACGGACGAGTGTCGCGTTCTCCTGTGCCGAGCCCGGCGCCGGCTCCTACCTCGACCTGACTGCTGAAGCGGTGCACGAGATCGTGCTCAACGGCGTCAGTCTGTCCGAGGCCGAGATCGGCAAGGTCTTCGACGGCAACCGCATCCAGCTGACCAACCTCGCCTCCGACAACGAGCTGCTGGTGGTCGCGGACTGCGGCTACATGAACACCGGAGAGGGGGTGCACCGTTTCGTCGACCCGGTCGACAAGAGCGTCTACCTCTACACCCAGTTCGAGACCTTCGACGCCCACCGCATGTACGCCTGCTTCGACCAACCCGACCTCAAGGCGACGTTCACCTTCACGGTCACCGCGCCGGCCGACTGGCTGGTTGTCACCAACATGTCGGCGGCCTCGGTCTCCGACGCCACGTCGGCGGGCGTCCGTACCCACGAGTTCGCGGTCACCCAGCGGATGTCGACCTACATCACCGCGCTCGTCGCCGGGCCTTACTACTCCGTGTTCGACACCTACACCTCCGCCGACGGCACGACCATCCCGCTCGGCCTGTTCTGCCGGTCCTCGCTGGCCGAGTTCCTCGACGCCGACTCACTGTTCGAGGTGACCAAGCAGGGCTTCGACTTCTTCCACGGGCTGTTCGACTTCCCTTACCCCTTCGGCAAGTACGACCAGCTTTTCGTGCCGGAGTTCAACGCCGGCGCCATGGAGAACGCGGGCGCGGTCACGTTCCTCGAGGACTACGTCTTCCGCTCGAAGGTGACCGACTACGCCTACGAGCGGCGCGCCGAGACCGTGCTGCACGAGATGGCGCACATGTGGTTCGGCGACCTCGTCACCATGCGCTGGTGGGACGACCTGTGGCTCAACGAGTCGTTCGCGACCTACGCCAGCGTCCTGTGCCAGAGCGAGGCAACCCGGTGGACGACGGCGTGGACCACGTTCGCCAACGTCGAGAAGACGTGGGCCTACCGCCAGGACCAGCTGCCCTCCACCCACCCCATCGCGTCCGACATCGTCGACATCGAGGCCGTCAAGGTCAATTTCGACGGCATCACCTACGCCAAGGGTGCCTCCGTACTCAAGCAGCTGGTGGCCTACGTCGGGCGCGAGGCGTTCTTCTCCGCCATCCGGGGCTACTTTGCCGCGTACGCCTGGGGAAACACCACATTGCAGGACCTGCTGCAGGAGCTCCAGCAGGCCAGCGGCCGAGACCTGGCGGCCTGGTCAGCGGAGTGGCTCGAGACCGCGGGCGTCAACACCCTGCGCCCGCAGTTCGAGGTCCGCGCCGACGGCACTTTCGGCGCCTTCGCCGTGCTCCAGGAAGCCCCGGCCGACCACCCCACCTTGCGCTCGCACCGGGTCGGCGTCGGGCTCTACGACCGCGTTGACGGCCGGCTCGTACGCCGACGCACGGTCGAGATCGACGTCGTCGGAGCCCGCACCGAGGTGCCCCAGCTCGTCGGCGAGGTCCGGCCCGACGTCGTCCTGGTCAACGACGACGACCTGACCTACGCCAAGATCCGTCTCGACGAGGTGTCGCTGGCGACGATCACGACCGACATCGGCACGTTCGCGGACTCGCTGCCCCGCGCCCTGTGCTGGAGCGCGGCGTGGGACATGACCCGCGACGCCGAGATGGCCGCGAGCGACTACCTCACGCTGGTGCTGTCGGGCATCTCGAACGAAGCCGACATCGGCGTGGTCACCGCACTGCTGCGCCAGGTCCAGGGAGCGCTGACCTACTACACGGCACCGGAGCACGTCGCCGCCGGCTGGAACCGCCTGGCCGACGCCGCGAGTGCTGCCACCTATGCCGCCGCGCCGGGCAGCGACCTGCAGCTGGCCTGGGTCCGCACCCTCGCCTCCGCCGGCCGTGAAGACCGCCACCTCGACCTGATCGCGGGGCTCCTTGACGGCAGCCGGACCATCGAGGGACTCAGCGTCGACACCGAGCTGCGCTGGGCCTTCCTGCGCCGCCTGGTCGCCAGCGGCCGGGCCGGTGAGGATGCGATCGAGGCCGAGCTCGACCGGGACGGAACGGCTGCCGGTGAACGGCACGCCTTCGCCGCACGCGCCTCCATCCCCACCGCCGAGGCCAAGGCGGCGACCTGGGCGGCCGTCGTCGAGCGCAACGACCTGCCCAACGCGCTGCAGGCCGCGTCGATCGCGGGCTTCGCCCAGCCCGAGCAGCCCGACCTGCTGCGGGCCTACGTCGAGCCCTACTTCGCCTGCCTGATGGACGTGTGGACGAACCGCACGCACGAGATCGCCGGCAACATCGTCGAGGGGCTCTACCCCGCCATGCTCGTCGAGCAGGCAACGCTGGACCGTACGGACGCCTACCTCGAGGGCACCGAGGTGCCGCCGGCTCTGCGGCGACTGTTGCTCGAGGGCAAGGACAGCATCGCCCGCGCGCTGCGCGGCAGGATCAGGGACGCAGCAGCGAGCTGAGCGAACGGCCGGGCGAGACCGTGCTGCCCGTCTGCTGCGGCTTGCCGACCCGCTGACCGAGCATGCGCACGCCCTGAAGGATGCCGCCGCTCAGGTCGCCGCCGGCGAAGGAACTGGTCATCGACAGCGCGGCGAGGGCGCAGTCGCGGTCGCCGAGACGCCCGCGCAAGCCCGTGCCCATCACGATCTCGACCCGGTGCGCGTTGGGCGCAACCAGGATGAGTACGGCGTCCTTGGCCATGTCGCCGATGGCGGCGTGCGCCCGCTCAGCGAATGCACGGACGTCGGAGCCGTTCTCAGCCGCCGGAACCTCGTCCGGGTCGGCAACGAGGACGCTGAACAGCACCTCGGCCTTCTCCGAGATCTCACGAATCTCGCGACCGATCGAGCGCAGGTCGTGCTCGTTGAAGGCGTCACCAGCTGGCACTTGCGCCACCACCCTTCACGGCTGCCGGGGCCGTCGATGCCAACGCCCGTGCCGGCTCGGCCGGACCGTTGAACCAGACCGCGTCGGCAGTCCACTCACGGCTGGGCCGGTAGCGGGGCCGACTCGTCTTCGACGGCCCGAACGTGAGCGCGGCGAGCAGCAGGAAGAAGCCGATCGGCACGAAGATGTAGACGCCGACGACGAACTCCCAGCCGGTGTGGGTGGGCGCCTCGCCGTCGTCGAGTCGGGCCCAAGCCGGCATCGCCGTCAACAGCGGCAGGACGAGGGCTGACAGCACGACAGTCGCGACGCGTACGAAGCGAGCTCTCACGCGGCCCTCTGCAGGTCGGATCAGTCCACGATTCACGGGCCCACCGTATCGGACCCGGCCAGCTGATGTGCGACCCGGGCGGCCATCGGCGCGGTCAGGATGTCCTCGAGCAGCAGCGGGTGCCCGTCCGCATCCGCCACGGGCCTTCGCCAGGAGGGATACTCGTCGATCGTCCCCGGCAGGTTGGGCTGGCGCAGGTCGCCGACAACATCGCTCAGCGAGGCCCCGAGCAGCTTGGCCGGCGTCCGGCCGAGCCAGGTGTAGAGGCCGAGCACGATGTCGCTGTCGGCCACCGGCCGGCCGTCATCGGGCGGCAGGATTCCGTTGTGCCGCAGGGCATGCAGCCACTCAGCTCGCTCGCGCCCGGCCACGTACCACTCGTGCGCCGGGTTCCTGAGCAGGGCCAGCTGCTCCCGCACTCGTACGTGCTCCCCGGTCAGGAAGCCGGCGGCCGTCGGCAGGTCGTGGGTGGTCAGGCTCGACATCGACAACGCCCGCCAGTCCTCCGGCAGGATCGGCTTCTGGTCGCCGGTGCCCGGCTCGGGCCCCAGCTGGAACCACAGGATGTCGCTGCCGAGAATGCCCCGGCCGGCCAGCTCGTCGACCACGTAGTGGGCCACGGTGCCGAGGTCCTCGCCGACCACGACCGCCCCGGCGCGGGACGCCTCGAGCAGCAGCACCCCCAGCAGGGCCCGATAGTCGTAGTAGACGTAGGAGCCCCGGTCCGGGGTCTCGCCGCTGGGGATGCACCAGAGGCGGAAGAGCCCGAGCACGTGGTCGATGCGAATGCCACCGGCGTGGCGCAGCACCGAGCGGATCATGTCGCGGAACGGGGCGTAGCCCACCTCGGCCAGGGCGGTCGGGTGCCACGGCGGCAGCCCCCACTCCTGGCCCATCTGGTTGAACGAGTCCGGCGGTGCGCCGATGGTGAGCCCCTCGGCCAGGACGCCCTGCAGCGCCCAGGCGTCGGCACCGTACGCGGTCACCCCGACGGCGAGGTCGTGGATGATGCCGAGCGGCATCCCCGCAGCATGGGCGGCCTCCTGCGCCGCGGCGAGCTGCTCGTCGCACAGCAGCTGGAGCCAGCAGTGCCAGCGAACCCGGTCCGCGAGCTCCTTCGCCGCCGCTGCGACCGCGGCCGACTCGGGATCGCGCAGCTCGGCCGGCCAGTCCGGAAAGCGGGCCCCGTGCACCTCTGCCAGGGCGCAGTAGGTCGCGAATCCGAGCAGCGCGTCCCCCAGCTCGGCCCTGAACTCGTCCAGTGCTGCGACCCGCTCCGCGGCGGCCGGCTCCGCGAACAGCAAGGAGAGTGCCTGCTCCTTGGCTGCCCAGCTGGTGTCGCGGTCGATGTCGTCGACCGCGTTGGCAGCGTGAGCCGTCGCAGCAAGCGCGTCGACCCGATCGCGTACGGCTGGAGGAGCACTGCGGTACTCGACGGTGAGCTCCGGTCGGAGGTAGAGCGGTGACCGGAACCGACGGCTGCTGGGCGAGTAGGGCGACGGGTCGATCGGCGGCACCGGCGGCCCGGCGTGCAGCGGGTTGACCAGCACCAGCCCCGCCCCCTGCTCGCCACTCCAGTGCGACAAGGTCGACAGGTCGGCGAAGTCCCCGACCCCCCAGGAGCCACGGGAACGCAGCTGGTAGAGCTGAGCCTGCCAGCCCCAGACCCGGCCCTCGACGACCTCGGGCAGGTGGGTCGGCGCGGCGAGCAGCGTGGCAGCCACCTCGCCACCAGCGACGGTGACGACGAGCCGGTGCCAGCCCTCGGGCACGTCCGCCGGCACCCGGACCTCGCGCGGACCCGCCAGCGTCAGAGTCCGTACGCCACCGTCCTCGAGCTCGAGCCGGGCATCGCTGGCGTCACCCGTCAGCGCGACCGAGCCCTCGGCGCCGGCATCGACCACGACGGTCGGCGACAGGACCGGCTCGGCAGCCAGCGCGCGTCTCAGCGTCTCGGCCGGGTCGCTCACGTCGATGCCGAGGCCGACCAGCACGGCGGCGACGACGTCGTCCGGCACCACGACCGGGCGTGCGGCCCAGTCGTCGTAGCCGGTCGCGACGCGGTAGTGCTCGGCGAGCGCTGCAAGAGCGGCGGAGTCGGTCACGTCGGCACGTTACCCGAGGTCGAAAAGCCGGCTGCGCTCAGGCAGTCGCCGACTCGACGAACTCGGCCGAGCCGTCGTCCCAGCCGAACAGGTCGGCCTCGTCCACAGCCTCGGCCAGGGCCAGGTAGCGACGCCAGCGCGGGTCCATCCGGCCAGTGCTCACGATGCGCCAGGCAGCGCCGTTGGGCACCTGGGGTGCACGCCGCAACCGCCAGCCGAGGTCGGCGATGTTGCGGTCGGCCTTCACGTGGTTGCACCGGCGGCAGGCGGAGACCACGTTGTCCCAGGTGTGGGGACCACCCCGGCTCTTGGGCACCACATGGTCGAGGCTGGTCGCCGGGGCATCGCAGTAGACGCACCGGCCGCCGTCACGGGCGAACACGGCACGTCTTGTCAACGGCACGACCGAACGATAGGGAACCCGGACATATCGGCTCAGCCGAATGACCGCGGGAATCGGGAGCGACTGCCGCTCGCTGCGCACGAGGCCGTCGCCCGGCTCGACGACCACCGCCTTGTGCGCAAGGACCAGCAGCACCGCGCGCCGTTCAGGCACGACGCACAGTGGCTCGAACGACGCGTTCAGCACCAGAGCGTGGGGCACAGCAGGCCTCCTCGGCCGAACTCCGGCGCGTGGCTCGTGCCGGAGGTTGCCCTATCAGTAGACCTGACGGAAGACGATTGCGCACGCACGTTGCCATGACTGTGATGTTCTTGTGTCGCGCAGGCCTCCGGGGCACGTCGGTCTTTAGGCTGACGCCATGGACTACCCGAGAGCCGAACGCCTCGACATCGTCGACGACCTCTTCGGTCATGCCGTGGCTGACCCGTACCGCTGGCTCGAGGACCCGGACAGCGCGCAGACCAAGGCGTGGCTGTCCGAGCAGGACGCGATCACCAGGCCCTACCTGGACTCGTTGCCGGGGCGGGAACGCCTGAGGCAGCGGATGACCGAGCTGCTCGGCACCGGCGTCATCGGGGGCCCGGCGTGGCGGGGCCAACGCTACTTCTTCGTTCGCCGCGACCCTGGCCAGGAGCACGCCGCAGTTCTGGTACGGGAACCGGACGGCAGCGAGCGCACCCTGATCGACCCGGCGGCTCTGGACCCCAGCGGGACCACCACCCTCGACAGCTGGCAGCCGGACAAGGAAGGCCGACGACTGGCCTACCAGCTCTCGAACGGCGGCGACGAGGAGAGCGTGCTGCTTGTCCTGGACGTGGACAGCGGCGAGATTGTCGACGGGCCGATCGAGCGCACCCGCTACTCCCCCGTGGCGTGGCTGCCCGGTGGTGAGGCGTTCTACTACGTCCGCAGGCTGCCAGCGGACGAGGTGCCGGAGGACGAGGCGCAGTACCACCGCCGGGTCTACCTGCACCAGCTGGGGAAGCCCGCCGACGAGGACGTCGTCGTGTTCGGAGACGGCATGGACAAGACCGGTTTCTACGGCGTCTCCGTCAGCAGGGACGGCCGTTGGCTGACCGTCACCCGCACGCTCGGCACCGCCCCTCGCAACGACGTGTGGCTGGCCGACATAGGCGACGGGGTGCTGGAAACCCCTGCCCTGGTTGAGGTTCAGGTCGACGTCGATGCCAGTACCGGCCTCCACGTGGGCAACGATGGTCGGCTCTACGTCTACACCGACCGCGATGCGCCGCGGGGACGGCTGTGCGTCACCGACCCGACCACGCCGGCGTACGAGACCTGGCGCGAGCTGATCCCGGAGGACCCGGAGGCCGTGCTCGACGACTTCGCAATCCTTGACGGGCAGGGACTTTCGGCTCCGGTCCTGCTCGTCGGGCACACCCGCCACGCAGCATCGGAGCTCACCGTTCACGACCTCGGCACTGGCGAGCTGCTGCGATCGGTACAGCTGCCCGGCGTCGGCGCCATGGGCGGTGTCGGCGCCCGGCCGGAGGGTGGCACCGAGGCGTGGCTGGGCTGGACCGGCTTTGCCACTCCGTCGTGCGTCCTGCGCTACGACGCCGTCGCGGACACCCTCGAGCTGTGGGCGTCCCCACCCGGCCAGGTCGACGTGCCGACGGTTTCCAGCCAGGTCGTCACCTACCGGTCCAAGGACGGCACCGAGGTACGGATGTTCGTGGTGTCGCCGACCGCGACGCCTGACCGCCCACGACCGACGACGTTGTACGGCTACGGCGGGTTCAACATCCCGATGACGCCCGGCTACTCGGCGGGCATCCTGGCCTGGGTCGAGGCCGGCGGCGTCTACGCGATCGCCTGCCTGCGCGGAGGATCCGAGGAGGGCGAGGACTGGCACCGGGCCGGGCGACGCGGTGACAAGCAGAACGTCTTCGACGACTTTGCCGCTGCAGCGGAGTGGCTGATCGCCAAGGGCTGGACGACGGCCGACCGTATCGCGATCTCCGGGGGCAGCAACGGTGGCCTGCTGGTCGGGGCAGCGCTGACCCAGCGACCCGACCTGTGCACGGCGGTGGTGTGTTCGGCGCCGCTGCTGGACATGGTCCGGTACGAGGGGTCGGGACTCGGCCAGCTGTGGTCCGACGAGTACGGGACCGCGGCTGATCCCGAGCAGCTCGGCTGGCTCCTGGGCTACTCGCCGTACCACCACGTCGTGGACGGAACCCCTTATCCAGCAGTGCTTTTCACCATCTTCGACAGCGACACCAGGGTGGATCCGATGCATGCGCGCAAGCTGTGCGCAGCGCTGCAGCACGCCACTGGCTCCGACCGCCCGGTGCTGCTGCGGCGTGAGGCCGACGTCGGCCACGGCGCCCGATCGGTGAGTCGCTCGGTGGAGCTGTCGGTCGACACGATGGCCTTCACCGCTGCCCGTACCGGGTTGGACCTGTCGTGATCATTGCGGCAACCACCACCGTCACGACCTGCGACAGCGCGCACCACTGGTGCGGGTTCACGTCGTCTGGGGGCAGGATCCTGCTCACCATCATCTTCGCGCTGGTCATCAAATTCCTCGGCGACCGGCTGATCAACCGGCTGGTGACCAGTACGGCCGACGGGCTGCCGCACTCGTTGCACAAGGTGCACGTGAAGGCCAGGGCGATGTTCGACGCCGAGCCCACGGACATCTCGGAGCGGCGCCGGGCGCGGGCCGAGACCATCGGCTCGGTGCTGCGCAGCCTGCTGTCGTTCGTCGTGTTCATGGTGGCCCTCGTGATGGTGTTGGGGTCGCTCGGCTTCAACATCGCCCCGCTGCTCGCCGGCGCCGGCATTGTCGGCATCGCCCTCGGTTTCGGCGCGCAGAGCCTCGTCAAGGACTTCCTCAACGGCATGTTCATGATTCTCGAGGACCAGTACGGCGTCGGTGACTTCATCGACGGCGGAACGGCCTCCGGCACCGTCGAGGCCGTCGGGCTGCGTACGACCAAGGTGCGCGACGCTGACGGCACGATCTGGTACCTCCGCAACGGCGAGATCCTGCAGGGTTGGCAACTACAGCCAGGGTTCCGCGCGCGCTGTCGTCGACGTTCCGGTCAGCTATGCCCAGCCGATCGAGCGCGCCCAGGAAGTCGTCCTCGCTGCGGCGACCTCGGTCACCGAGGATCCCGCCTACGCCGATCTCGTGCTCGAGCCGCCCAAGATGCTCGGAGTGCAGTCGTACGAGGAGAAGTTCCTCACCTTGCGAGTGGCAGTCGCGACAGTGGCGCGGCAGCAGGACGTGGTGGGACGGGCGATTCGGCACGCGGTCAAGGACGCCTTCGACCGGGAGGGCATCGCCAGCCCAACGGCCCCGCGCGCCGAGCCCGACGCTGAGACCGACGCCGAATGACGAACGAACGGGTCGATGGGAGACCCATGGAGATGTTCCGACGAGGATGGGAGGGCTGGATTCGATCCTTCGCAGGGGTACTCGGTCCTCTATCCCGGACGGGCCCGAACGTCCAAAGGCACGAGGTTGTTGCTCGGCTCCAGCGCGCGTTCACATTTGCGGGTCGGACGATGATTGATGCGGAGCGCTGGTTCGACCTGCCGGCGATCTGCTGCATCTAGAACGGCGGCGGGTCGTCGGGTTCGGGTCGGGTTGGGGTTCGGGTTCGTCGCGGTAGTCGTGGGGTTCGGTGTGGTAGGTGCGGCCGTGGGGGCTGGTCCAGGTGAGGATGCCGTTGGCGTCGCCGTGGCAGGTCCAGCCGCCGTGGGTTTTGGCGGTGTGGCCGGTGCGGGACAGCATCGCGATGTTGGCTGATGCGGTTCGGCCGCCCTTGCCGGGGACGAACGGTTCGACGTGGTCGCCGTCGCCGAAGCGGGCGGATCGGGCGGAGCCGGGGAACCGGTCGTGGAGGTCGCGGGCTTTGGTGAACCGTCGCATTGGTGGTGGTTGGGTGTAGGTCTCGTCGCCGATGTCGAGCAGGTGTCCGGTGACCGGTTCGTGGACGAAGCGTTGCCAGTCGGCGTCTGCGGCGAGCATGCGGGCGATGTCGGCGGGGATCGGCCCGTAGCCGGGCAGCTCGGCCGGGTTGTCCCGCAGGTGCAGCAGGGTGGGCAGGCTCATCGTGACCTGCACCACGATCTTCGGCCGTTGCGGGCGGGCCGGGTTATCGGCGTCGGGGCCGAGGATGAACCAGGCCAGGGCGTCGGCGAGGCGCTGGTCCTTGCTCCGCCGCGGCTCCGGCTGCGCCCCGGCCCGGGTGGCCCGGTCCCGGTCGGCCCGGTCCGCGGTGGCGAACTGCGCCGCCTTGGCCTCCAACGCCTCCCGCACGGCGACCGTGGTCTCGCGGTGGGAGGTAGGCGTGCAGGGCGAGCAGCCCGACCTCGGACGGTTGGGACTCGACGCGGACCCGCCGGTTGGCGTTGCCCTGCAGGTGTTCGGCGACAGCATCGGCGCCACGGGCGCCGAGCACCCACTTGCGCAGCTTGGTCGTCAGGCTGGACAGCCGGATCTGCCCGGCCGTCGGCAGCACCCGCGCTTCGATGATCCGGGCCACCGCGGGTTCCAGGCCGTCGAGCTTCTCGCAGATCCGCCGGGCCCGGTACTCCGACAGCTCCCCGGCTTCCAGCATCGCCGCGGTCGCGGTCAGCGTCGTGCACAACGCCCGCGAGGTGGCCAGCCGTGCCGTGAGCAGCTGGTCGTTGCAGTCGATCGCCAGCGCCAGCTCGAAGATCCGGGACTGCTCGGCCCGGTCCCGTTCCCGGTCGCGGACCAGTTCGGCTTGACCGCGCTCGGCTTGGCCTGGCTCCGGCGGCCTTCCAGCCGCCCGTCGCCGGGCTGCCGGCGTCGACGAACGCCACGTTGGCCGCGTGCTGGCGCTGCGCCATCCACCGCGCCTGCCGCTCCCACGCCGCCGCGACCGCAAGGGCCTGCCCGGCGTCGAGCCGGCGGTCGCACAGGGTGTCGAGCAACCGGATCGCCTCCGGACCGGGGGCGGTCAGCTCAATTTCGAGCAGCGTCTCGTCCACGGTCAGCGGCACACAACGATAATCAAAGAAGCCGTCGGAAAGAATGTCATCCGACCACGCGCGTCGCGGCACCAGTAAATAGCGACTCGTCGTCGCCGAAACCGTGGCTGCCATCTCTCGAACGCATGTTCGAAGTCTACCTGAGCAGCACCTGTAAGACAAGTCGATCGAGCGAAAAGTGCCTGCAAATCAAGGAAACTTTCCTACGGCGGGGACTTGTTCGTTCGACGACAAGAGTGGCGAGCTGTCCACGCAATCTGTCAGCGACACGCGCGAACTCAAGCACCCTCCACGAATTGAGCGATTTTATGCCGGGCTTGATTGGCTTATCGCGGTGCAGGAAGGCCGCGCTGCTGGCACGATGGACCCATGCCAGACGAGAGGACCGCTGAGTGGTACGCCGTACGGTGCATCCTTCGCACGGGATGGCCGCCGCGTTTTGCGGGCAAGGCCTACGAAGAGCGCATCACCCTGTGGCAGGCGGGCTCCTTCGACGAGGCCATCGAGCGAGCTGAGGCCGAGGTCCGTGAATACGCGGCGACGATCACCGACGGCCCTGACCGTTACGTCGGGTTGGCGCAGGCCTACCACCTGTTCGACCTGCCGGGCGACGGCGTCGAGGTGTTCTCGCTCGTCCGCAGGAGCAAGTTGAAGCCGAAGGCGTACTTGGACCGCTTCTTCGACACGGGAAAGGAGCGCCAGAGGAGCAGTTGACCGGGTGGGACAATGAGACACGTGACCGAACCCGTACAACCCAGCTTCTATGACGCCATCGGTGGCGAGGAGACCTTCACCCGCCTCGTGTCGGCGTTCTACGCGGGCGTCGCACAGGACCCGCTCCTGCGCCCCCTCTACCCCGAGGAGGACCTCGGCGCCGGCTCAGGAGCGGTTCCGGATGTTTCTCGTGCAGTACTGGGGCGGGCCGCGTGACTACAGCGACCAGCGCGGACATCCGCGGCTGCGGATGCGGCATGCGCCGTTTCCGATCGGGCCGGCCGAACGCGACGCGTGGCTGAGCCACATGCGCGACGCGCTGGACACGCTGCACCTGCCGGAGGACCAGGACCGCGAGCTGTGGTCCTACCTGCACCAGTCCGCGTACGCCATGATCAACCGGATGGAGTGACTAGGACTGCCAGACGCTGATGTGCACGCTGTCGGGACCGACGGCGAATGCAACCCTGCACACCGGCACTGAACCCGGAACCGTTGTGGGCCAGACACTGTCGCTCACCATCGGCAGCGACAGCTGGCTCGGCGCGGGCAGCAGGCTCTTGACGTTGCCACCAATCATGTTGGTCAGCTCGCCGAGCGCATCCACCACCTCAGCGTCGGTGACCTCTTCCGTCTCCGAGCCGAACATCGTCGCAGCCACCTGCTTGGCCAGGTTCGGCGTGAGCTCGAGCACGACGGCCCCGAACCACGCGTCGGTCACCCGAACCGCGCCGACCACCGACGGGCGGCCGGCCAGAGCGGCATCGTCCACCGCGACCTGCTCGAGCTGTACGGAGAGGAACGAGGCCCACACGTCCTGGGCAATGATGCACACGTCGTCGGGGCTTACCACCTCGACCCCGGGGGTCATCCCACTGTCCATGCTGACGCTCATCGCTGTACCTCTCCGCTGCGTACCCGATAGCACGTAGCACGGTCGAACTGAACGGGCTCATACGCCTCGTCGACGTTGAGCGTGGTCTCTGCACCGCCAAGGAACAGGTAGCCGTCCGGCCGCAGGACCGACCGCACCCGCTTGAGGACCTGCTTCTTGGTCTCGGTGTCGAAGTAGATCAACACGTTGCGCAGGAAGACGACGTCCGCCGACGGCACCGACTCGAACGGCCTGGCCAGGTTCATCGAGCGGAACTCGACCATCTGCCGGATCGCCGGTTTGACCTCCCACTCCATGCCCACGCGCTCGAAGTTGTTCACGAGCAGCTGGGCCGGCAGGCCGCGGTTGACCTCGAGCTGGCCGTACTTGCCGCGCTGCGCCTTCGCCAGCATCTCGTCGGACAGGTCGGTGGCCAGGATCTGGACCGACCAGCCGGGGTGCATGGCCATGGCATTGGCGAGCAGCATCGCGATGCTGTACGGCTCCTGACCGCTGGAGCAGCCTGCGGACCAGATGGTCAGCCGCCGCTCGCGGGCCCGCTTGGCCATCAGGTCGGGCAGTAGGTGCGAGACCAGCGCGTCGAACGGCAGCCGGTCACGAAACCACGAGGTCTCGTTGGTGGTCATGGCATCGACGACCTCAGTGTGCAAGGCATCCTCCGGCTGGGACTGCAGCCGGGCGACGAGGTCCGAGATCGCCTCTCCGCCGGTGCGCCGCACCAGCGGGGTCAGCCGAGACTCGACGAGGTATTCCTTGCCGGGTTCGAGGACGATCGCGGACCTGCGCCACACCAGCTGGGCGATGTAGTCGAAATCGCTTGCGCCAACGGTCATCGGCCGGCTCCAGACACAGCAGTCGCGCGGGCGCCGGTCAGGCTCCGGGAGCGGTTGGCAACCATCATCAGGTGATCGGCGACCCGGGACAGCGGCAGGATCCGGTGGGCGAGCCCCGCGTTGGCCACGGCGCCGGGCATCCCCCACACGACCGAGGTCGCTGCGTCCTGAACCACGATCTGTGCACCTGCCTCGCTCATGCGCTCGCAGCCACGGATGCCGTCCTGGCCCATGCCGGTCAGCACGACGCCGAGCGCGCGCTCGCCGTACACCTCTGCCACGGAACGGAAGAGAACGTCGACCGCCGGGCGGACCCAGTTCTCCGGGCCCTCCTGGTGGGTGACGATCCGCACGGTGGTGCCGTCCCGCCGCAGCGACACGTGAAAGTCGCCGGGGGCGATCAGCACGGTGCCGGCAACGACGAGGTCGCCGTCCTTGGCCTCGCGCACCGTGACGGCGGCACTGGTGTGCAGCCGTTGCGCGAACAGCCGGGTGAACAGCGGCGGCATGTGCTGGACGATCACGATCGGTACGGGGAAGTCAGCCGGCAGCTGCACCAGGATCGACGCGAGCGCGTCCGGTCCGCCGGTGGAGGCGCCGATGGCGATCAGGTCGACAGAGCCGGTGGGCTCGCCGCTTGCCGCGGTGGGAGCGACCCGCTTGCGCACGGCAGCAGGCGGTACGGGCGACGGCGTCGTCGAGGTGGACAGCGCCGCCCTGCCGGCCCGACCGATGGTCAGCGCCTTGATCTTGGGCAGCAGCTGGTCCCGAATGTTGGCCATCGCCTCGTCCGGGGAGGCCATCTTGGCCGGCTTGCAGACGTAGTCGTTGGCACCGAACGTCAGCGCGTCAAGGGTGATCGCGGCGCCGCGCTCGGTGAGCGAGCTGAACATCACGACCGGCAGCTTGGGGTGCCGACGGCGCAGCTCCTTGAGCGTCTGCAGGCCGTCCATGTCCGGCATCTCGATGTCGAGCGACACCAGGTCGGGGTTCAGCTGGTCGATCTTTTCGAGGCAGAGCCGCCCCGACGAGGCCGTGCCGACGACCTCGATGTCCGGATCCGTCGACAGCGCAGTGGTAACCATCCGCCGTACGACGACGGAGTCGTCCACCACGAGCACCTTGATGGTGGTCATGGTCACACAGTCGCAAGGCCGAGAAGGTTCAGCTTGTCGACGATCGCCTCGCTGGTGAAGGGCTTGATGACGTACTCGTGGGCACCCGCGGCGAGCGCCCGCACGATCTGGCTCTGCTCGCTCTCGGTGGTGACCATCATCAGCGTCATGCTGGAGTAGGCGTCGATGGCCCGTACCTCCTTCACGAAGGTGAGCCCATCCATCACTGGCATGTTCCAGTCGATGAGTGCCAGGTCGGGGACGGCCATGTGCGTGAGCATGTCCAAGCCCTCGCGACCGTCGGCGGCCTCCGTCACATCGAAACCCACCTCGCGCAGGATGCGGCCGAGAATCATCCGCATCGCACGAGAGTCGTCGAGTACCAGTGCGCGCATGTCCGTCCCTGTCTTTGTCCGGACCGGAGTCGCCCGGTCTGGCGTAGTTACCTATGTGTTGTCGGCGTCGTACGGGAAAACGTGAGTGTCAGGCAGGTATCAGGTCGGGCTGACCAACGCGATCAAGCCGATCTCGCGGGTCTCGGATCGAGCAGCCGAGGGACGTCCAGCGTGAGCAGGAGTCCTTCCGGCAGCTTGTACGCGCCGCTGAGGTACTCACGCGCGTGACCGGTGACGGTGTCGGGGATCTCCTCGAACGTGTCGTCCTCGACGTCTTCAACCGACTCGATCGCGTCGACGAGCAGGCTGATCGAGCCGCCCTCGTTGCGCAGGACGACGTTCATCGGCTTGTCGGTCTCACCCCGGTCGGGCCGGCCGAGCATCCGGCGCAGGTCCAGCGCTGTCACTACCTCTCCGCGCAGGTTCAGGATGCCGGCGACCGCTGGCGGCGCCAGCGGGACGGCGGTCAGCTGCGCGTAGCGGCCGACCTCCTGGACCAGCATCGCGTCGACCCCGAACAGCTCGCCGTCGACCCGGAAGGTCGAGATCTTGTGCTTGCTCATGAGGTCGCTCCCGAGGGCTCGTCGGACTCGTAGAAGTGCGGGTCGGCAGCGAGGATGGCCTGCCGGACGTCGAGCATCTCCATGACCCGCTCCTGGACGACCGTGGTGCCGACGACCAGCGGCCCGTCGATGTCGGTCAGCTGGAAATCGCCGTCGAGGCCCTCGGTCGCGATGTCGAGAATCTCCTCGACCACGAGGCCGATGCTCCGGCCGTTCTCGGTGTAGACCACCACCTGCAGGGTCTCGTTGAGCTCGCGTGGCTGGGTGACGCCGGAGAGCAGGGCACCGAGTCGGGCGATCGGCAGGATGCCACCGCGGTACTGCAGCGCCTCGCGGTCCCCCACCTTCTCGAGCTTGACCAGCGGGATCTCCTCGAGCCGGGCCACGGCATCCATCGGGATGGCGAGACGGCGGCCCGCATCGACGCGGACCACGAGGAACGAGTGACCGTCCTCGGTCTCGTCGATGTCGTCCGTGCGGTCGGTGACCGTACCCGCGTTGCCCGAGGCGACCCGGTTCGCCGTCGCCAGGCCCCAGACGTCGACGATCATCGCGAGCCGTCCGTCGGCGAGCATCGTGACGCCCGAGAACTCCGAGATCGACTTGAGGTAGGACGACAGCGGCCGTACGACGATCTCCTCTGTGTCGACGACCTGGTCGACCACGAGTCCGTACTGCCGGTGCTGGTTGCCCAGGACCACGATGAACAAGCCAAGGTCGTCGGTCTCGGCAGCCGGCTGGCCCAGGGCTTCCCGAAGGGAGACCATCGGCAGCAGGTTGTCGCGCAGCCGGAACACAGGAGCCCCGGCGATGTACTCGACCCTGGTGGCCAGCTCGTCGCCCTCGATCCGGACGATCTCCAGCAGGCTGGCCTGCGGGATCGCCAGGCGCAGGTCGTCACTGGCCACGACGATGGACGACACGATCGCCAGCGTCAGCGGGATCTTGATCCGGAAGGTGGTGCCAACCCCCGGGACCGCGTGAACGTCGACGGAGCCGCCGATCCGTTCCATGTTGCTCTTGACCACGTCCATGCCGACACCGCGGCCGGAGATGTTCGTGACCTGCTCGGCAGTCGAGAAGCCGGGCAGGAAGATCAGGTTGACGATGTCGCGCTCGGACATGGCGGTGAGCTGGTCGACCGTGATCAGGCCACGCTCGACAGCCTTGGCGCCGATCTTTTCCGGCTCGATGCCGGCACCGTCGTCGCTGATCTCGAGGTTGACCTGGCCGCCGTCGTGGAAGGCGCGCAGGATCAGGCGTCCCTCCGTCGGCTTGCCGCGTGCCGTACGCAGCGCCGGCGACTCGATGCCGTGGTCAAGGGCATTGCGTACGAGGTGGGTCAGCGGATCCTTGATCGCCTCGATGACACTGCGGTCGAGCTCGGTCTCGGCGCCGACCATCTCGAGCCGGACCTGCTTGCCCACGAACACGGACAGGTCGCGCACGATGCGGGGCAGCTTGCTCCAGACGTTCTCGATCGGCTGCATGCGCGCCTTCATCACGCCCTGCTGCAGGTCCGAGGAGATGACGTTGAGACGCTGCCAGTTGCGAGTGACCGACTGGTCGTTGGTCGCGAGGACCTTGCCAGCGATCTGGTTGCGGGTCAGGACCATCTCACCGACCAGGCGCATGAGGTTGTCGAGCACGTCGACGTCGACCCGGACGCTGCTGTCGGCGACCGACCGGCGGCCGTCAGCTCCCATCCCGAGCACCTGCGACAGGTCCTCGGAAGTGACAGCGCCGTGCTCGACGAGGATCTCGCCCAGCAGTCTCTGGTCACCGACGGACTGCTCCATGACAGCCAGGGTGACGTCCTCGTGGCTGACGACGCCCTGCTCGACGAGCGCCTGCCCGAACAGCGGCGGCCCGTCGGGGGTCTCGTCGGCGGGACCATCGGGCTGCGGCGCCTCACCGTTTTGCAGCGCCGTGAGCTTGGCCACGAGCCGGCCGATGTTGACCGAGCCCTCGGTGCCGTCAGCCTCGACGTTGCGCAGGATGGTGCGCACCGCGTCGACGAGCTCGAGCAGCACGCTGGTGATCTCGGGAGTGAGTGCCATCCGCCCGTCGCGCAGGTGGCTGAGCAGCCCCTCGCCGACGTGGGTCAGCTTCTCGAGCGTGCCGAAAGCCAGAAAGCCGCTGGTGCCCTTGATGGTGTGGATCGTCCGAAAGACGCTCCCCAGCAAGAGACGTGAGTCGGGCTCCTGCTCCAGGGCGACGAGATCCTGGTCGAGCTGGTCCAGATTTTCGTGACTCTCGACGAGGAACTCATGGACGATCTCGTCCATCTCGTTCACTGGGCCTCCTCGGTCTCCTGACCGTCACTGCGACGGTCAGGACAGTTCGTGCCTCCCATCCATCGGCTGAATGCCGTTGCACCTGAGCGGCAAATTGGCTGCGGCGCTCATCTCCGCGTGCAACTGCCGATAGGACCGGCGGGAAGGACATCCTTGATGCACGATCTGGAACGGCTGGTCGAGCTGCTCGGCCAGGAGCGCAAGCTGCTCGACCTGCTGGTCTACCGGCTGGTCGGGCTCCGCGCGCTGCTGGTCTCCGGCGAGGGCCGCTACCTGGCGTGGGCCGCCGAAGAGGTGGACGACGCCACGGCTGCTGTGCGCTCTGCCGAGCTGGAGCGGGCACTGCTGATCTCCCGGATCGCCGCCGAGCGCGGTCTTTCCGACGAGGCGCTCACGCTCGGTGTGCTGGTCGACCTGGTCGATCCGCCGTGGCGAGCGTTGCTGGCCGACCACCGCTGCACGCTGCGGACCCTCGCCGGCCAGGTCGACGACCACGCCTCGGCCGTACGCCGGTTGTCCCGTACGACCTCAGTGTCCCTCGCGGAGGTCCTCGACCGGCTCGAGCAGACCGAGCCGGCCGGCTCATGAGCATCGCGGCGCTGGAGGAACGTGATGCCCGACTCGACCTGGCGCGTCAGCTGCTGATCAACGCCCGGAACCTCGTTCGGGACACGGTGGAGTGGCATCGCCCGCACGTCACCGGCCCGGCAGCCGCGGTCGACCTGCACCGCATGGCCGAGCAGCTGGACGCGCTGGCGGAGCCTGCTCCGGTCGGTCGCGACAACGCCGCACTGGTGCGAGCAGCGGCGCTGATGTGCGCCGGCGAGGAGTGGGGACGACTCAGCGCCGTCCTGCCGACGCTGCGCCTGCGCGTGATCTCGGTCACCGCGGCACTGGGCGACACGGCGGTCCAGCTGCGCCGGGCTGCCAGACCAGAAGAGGAGGTGGAGACTGTCGACCAGGAGCTCAGGCTGATCGCGGCCAAGATGGGCGCCGACCACGCCTACGCGGCGGCCGACAGCGCCTTCCTGCCGTCCCTGCACGATTTCCTCGAGTAGCGGCAACCTTCAGCAGACTCCGACCGCTGTTAGATAGCAGTGGGTTCTACGCAGCTCCGCGTAGTTGGAGGTGGAGTGCACCAGCAGCCGCAGGGTTTCCACGAGTTCGTCCTGGCCCAGCGCTACTCGCTGCTGCGCACTGCCCGCATGCTCACCGGTGACCAGTACACCGCTGAGGACCTGGTGCAGGCCTCGTTGGAGAGGGTGTGGCCGCGATGGGAGCGCATCGTCGCCGGTGGCGACCCCTACTCCTACGTGCGCACCGTGATGGTCAACCTCTACACCGCGTGGTGGCGCCGGGCGTGGCGGGGCGAGCAGCCCACCATGCCGCTGCCCGACGTGGCCGTCGCCGAGGACGACTACGCGGCGACCGACCTGCGCGACGCGTTCAGCCGGTTGCTCGACACCCTCTCGCCGCGGCAACGGGCCGTCCTGGTGCTGCGCTTCCACGAGGACCTGACCGAGGTCGCTGCGGCTCGCACCCTCGGTTGCTCCGTCGGCACGATCAAGAGTCAGACCGCCAAGGCTCTGGTCAAGCTGCGCTCACTCGAGGACCCTCGGCTCGCGGTGGGTGACCGATGAGCGAGGACCTGCTCCGGATCGTCGCTGCCGAGATGAGGCAGGCGAGCGCTCGGACCGCCGACTGCCCCCACTTGATCCACCGGGTCGCCGTCGGGGTCGAGCGCCGTCGCACCCGTCAGCGCAGATTCGCTGTACTGCTCGTGGCTGCCGCCGTCGCGGTCACAGTTCCCTTGGTACGAACGGGTTCCGCCGGCGGCGACGGCCATGAGGTCCTCGCCGGTGGTCAGCCCGAGCAGGCCTGTGCCAGCGTCACCAGCTCGGCTGTCTGCAACCGGCTGCTTTCCCAGCGGGCACAGCTGGCACTGACCCGAGCCAACCCGCCGACGATCGTCACCGCGTCTGCCCGCGACGTCCGCTCCGCACCCTCGTCGGCCTGCCACCACCGGCCGACCTGTCCCGTCTAGCCCTCCCCCGTCACCTCGCTCGTCCTCTTCCCACAACCACCACCCCTTCGTGGCTGGTTGACGCCTGCCTCCGGCCGACCCGGCCGGACCTTTCCGAAGGTTCTCCCATGACTCGACGGCCCGCCTCGGCGGCACTAGTGGTCCTGATCCTGTCGCTGGTCATCGCCGGCTGCAGCGGCTCCAGCAGCAACAGCGCGGCACCGACGTCCAACACATCGACCGGGACCGGATCGACCGCGACGTCGAAGGACGACAGCCCGGCGCACGACATCGTGGCGTGCACCAGCTCCCCCAGCACCTGCAACAGCGGCGCCGTCACGGGCAAGAGGACCGGCACGTTCACGTACACGATCGAGAAGGACATCTCCAACTGGAACCTGCTGACCAGCGCCGGTTCCACGTTCGACACCCAGGAGGCGCTCGACTCGGTCTACCCGAACGCCTTCCAGCCGAGTCCGGACCTGACCTACCAGCTGATGACCGACTACTTCACGTCGGCCGCCGTGACCTCGACCACCCCGCAGACGGTCGTCTACACCTTCAACCCGAAAGCGGTCTGGAGCGACGGCGTCCCGATGACCGCCGACGACCTCATCCTGACCTGGCGCCTGCAGAGCACGGCTGCCTGCGGCGGGCCCACCTCGTCGGCCGCCTCGGCTCCGACGTACTGCGACCCGGCCACCACCTCCGGCTACGACAACATCAAGTCGATCACCTCCTCCGACAACGGCCGGACGGCGACGGTGGTGTTCTCCACGCCGTACACCGACTGGAAGAGCCTGTTCGGGCCGATCCTGCCGTTCCACATCGCGAAGGCGAACGGTGGCACTGAGACGAAGGCCGAGCTGTCGGCGGCGACGGCGTACTTCAGCAAGACCGTGCCTACCTGGTCAGGTGGCCCGTACATCGTCAGCAAGTTCCAGCCCAACACCGCCGTCACCGAGGTGCCCAACCCGCGGTGGTTCGGTGCGGCCGGTCCCGGCTTCGCCACCCTGGTCTTCCGGATCATCACCGACTCCACCCAGGAGGTGCCGGCGCTGAAGAACGGCGAGGTCAACGCGATCTATCCGCAGCCGGAGGTCGACCTGGTCTCGTCGGTCAAGAGCCTGCACGGTGTGACCTACCACATCGGTGCCGGCCTGGTCTGGGAGCACTTCGACTTCAACCTGCACAACAAGGCGCTGCAGGACAAGACAGTCCGGCTGGCGATGTTCACCGCACTGGACCGGGCCGCCTTGATCAAGCGGACCGTCGGCCAGTTCGACCCCGGAGTCAAGACGGTGGACAACCACATGTTCGTCCCCGGTCAGGACGGCTACGTCAACAACACCCCCTCCGGCTTGGGTACGGGCGACGTAGCAGCCGCCACGTCGCTGCTGACCGGAGCCGGCTACAAGATCCGTGACGGGAAGCTGATCGAGCCGGACGGCACGCCGTTCCCCGTGCTGACCGCCCGTTATGCCGTCGGCAACGGGATCCGCCAGGACGAGCTCGCCGAGTTCGCTCGCAACGTCAAGAAGATCGGGATCACGATGAACGTGATGTCGACCGACAACCTCGGAGCGACCCTGACCCACGCCGGCGGCAAGGACTACGACGTGGTGGTGTTCGCTTGGACGGCCACTCCCGCTGTCTACCAGGGCGCCGAGCAGCTCTGGCTCGGCGCGAGCGGCAGCAACTTCGGCGGCTACCACAACCCCGCCGTGGATGCCCTGCTGAACAAGGCCGTAGCCGAGACCAGCACCACGGTCGCCGCCGCCGACGTCAACGCTGCCGACAAGTTGCTGTCGGCGGACGCCTACGTGATGCCGCTGTACCAGAAGCCGACCTTCCTGGCCTACACCAACGGAACGGTCAACATCAGGGACAACGCCACCAGCGTCGGTCCGCCGTACAACGTCGCCGAGTGGGGTTTCGGCACGCCGACCGCAAAATAGCTCCGGGGACCGGATCGAGGCTCGGGGATCGATCAGGGGACGGACGGGGACCGGACGCCGCAGGGTGTCCGGTTCCCGTCCGGGTTGTCGCACGGCCGCTCAGCCGGCGACCGGCAGGGACAGCACGACCGTGAGGCCACCACCGGGGGTGTCCTCCGCCTCGAGGGCGCCACCCTGCGCCTCCGCCAGGCCGCGAGCGACGGCCAGGCCGAGGCCGACGCCCGTACCCCTCGGAACGTCGTCGAGCCGTTGGAACGGCTGAAAGCTGCGCTCCTTGGTCGCGTCGTCCAGCCCCGGCCCGCGGTCGGCCACCCGGATCTCCATCCGGTCGCCGAGGCAGCTCGCCCCGATCACTACCTCTGACGGAGCCGCGTACGCCAGGGCGTTGGCCAGGACCAGGGCGAGGATGCGCTCAGTGAGCGCCGAGTCGGCACGTACGAGCGGAAGCTGTTCCCGAAGGTCGACCCGGATCCGATCGACGTCGGAACCGTGGCCGAGCGAGGCGACGGCGCTCGCGACGACCGCGTCGATCCGCAGGGCCGCGGGCACCGGGGTCACCGTGCCGGTCGCGAGACGGCTCATGTCCAGCAGGTTGCCGACGAGCCCGGTCAGCCGGTCGGCAGCGCCCTGGACCCCGAGCAGCAGCTCGCGGCGGTCACCAGCCGACAGCGCCAGATCCTCTGCCAACAACGTTGACGCGCTCGCTTTGATCGTCGCCAGCGGTGTCCGCAGGTCGTGACCGACGGCAGACAGGAGCGCGGTCCGCACCCGGTCACCGGCTTCGGCCGTACGAGCGGCATCGGCCTCGGCCTGCAGCTGCTCGGTTCGGCGGACCGCCCCGACGTGCCCGGCGAATGCACGCAGCAGCCGTACGTCCGAGCCCGACAGCGAACGGCCGACGACGAGGAGCCTGCCAGCCTCACCGGACGGTTCCTCCGTTCGTTGACCCTCGAGAGCCGGAGGATCGCCGGCCACGTCGCACCAGTTGCCGTCGCTATCCCGTTCCTGCAAGGTCACGGAGGCAGCACCGAAAACCTGCCGGGCCCGCTCCAGGAGCGCGGACAGGGGCTCCGGGGATGTCAGCGCGGTCACGGCGAGCGAGCTGAGGATCTCAGCCTCGGCCGAGCTCCGTGCCGACTGCTCCGCCCTGGTCGCGGCGAGATCAACGACGGTGCTCACGGACACGGCAACGACGACGAACACCACGATGGCGAGCGCGTTGTTACGGTCGGCGATGGTGAACGAGTGCACCGGCGGCGTGAAGTAGTAGTTCAGCACCACCCCGGACGCCACGGCCGCGAGGACCGCCGGCCGCAGACCGCCGACCAGGGCGACACCGACCACCAGTACGAGGTAGATCAGGTCGAGCGAGGCAAGCGTCAGTCCGTGCCGGAAGCCGACGAGCAACCAGGTCAGAGCGACCAGCCCAACCACCGCCAACGCCGCTGCGACCAGCTCACGTTGCCGCGAAAGGCCTCTGTGCAACCTCGGCGGCCGACCACGCGAGGCGTAAGCGTGCGTGACGATGTGCACATCGATCGGGCCGGACCGGTCGACGATGCCCGCGGCCGTGCCGAGGCCGCCGAGGACGCGTTGCAGCCAGGTGCGCCGGCTGGCTCCGATGACCAGCTGGGTGGCGTTCTCCGCCTTGGCGAACGCGAGCACCGTCGCGGAAGGATCGTCTCCGGCGAGGACCGTGTAGCGACCACCGAACGCCTCGACCAGCGCCTGCTGCGCCGGCAGGTCGCCGGTCGCCGCGCCCGACAGCCCGTCCGTCCTCGCCACGTGCACCGCCAGCAGCTCGGCGCCTCCCCTGGCGGAAATCCGTGCGGCCCGCCGGATCAGCTGCTCGCCCTCGGGCCCGCCGCCCAACGCCACGACGACGCGTTCCCTTGTCTCCCAGGCAGTCTCGATATGGTGCTCGACGCGGTAGCGCCGCAGCCCCTCCTCCACACTGTCCGCCAGCCAGAGCAGCGCCAGCTCACGCAGCGCGGTCAGGTTGCCCACCCGGAAGTACTGTGCCAGCGCGGCGTCGACCTTGTCCGGCGCGTAGACGTTGCCGTGCGCGAGTCGTCGCCGAAGCGCTTCTGCCGTCATGTCGACCAGCTCGACCTGAGCTGCCGCCCTTACGACGGCGTCGGGCACCGTCTCGCGTTGCGGCACTCCGGTGATCCGCTCCACGACGTCGTTGACCGACTCCAGGTGCTGGATGTTGACCGTGGTGATGACGTTGATGCCGGCATTGAGGAGCGCAACCACGTCCTGCCAGCGCTTCTCGTTCGTCCCGCCAGGGATGTTCGTGTGCGCGAGCTCGTCGACCAGGACCAGCTGGGGATGTCTGGCGACGATCGCCTGGACGTCCATCTCCTCGAAAGTGGTGCCCCGGTAGGACACTTGCTTGCGCGGAACCACCTCGAGTCCCTCGGCTGCGGCGGCGGTCTGAGCCCTGCCGTGTGTCTCCAACAGCCCGATGACGACGTCGCTGCCCCGACCGGCCCGCCGCTGTCCCTCGCCGAGCATGCGGAACGTCTTGCCCACTCCCGGAGCCGCCCCGAGGTAGACGCGCAGCTCGCCGCGGGACATGGCTAGACCTTGTCCAGCGCGAGGTTGAGCTCCAGCACGTTGACCCGCGGTTCGCCGAGGAAGCCGAGAGTCCTTTGCTGCACGTGCTTTCGGACCAGCTCCCGTACGACGGCGGGCTGCAGGTGACGAGCTGCGGCAACCCGGGTGACCTGCTCGTAGGCGTAGGCCGGGCTGATGTCCGGGTCGAGCCCGGAGCCAGAGGCCGTCACCGCGTCCGCCGGGACGCTCGCGGGGGCGACGCCGTCCGCCTTGGCGATCGCGGTCCGCCGGTCGTTGATGGCCTTGACCAGATCAGGGTTGTTCGGCCCCAGGTTGGACGCACCGGTGCTGGTCGGGTCGTAGCCGTCCTTGCCCGCGGCCGACGGCCGAGGCTGGAAGTACTCCGCGAGCGGATTGCCCTTGGCGTCATTGAAGTTCTGTCCGAGCAGACTCGATCCGACGACTCCGTGCCGGCTGCTCACCAGTGAACCGTCTGCCTGGTCCGGTCGCAACAGCTGCGCCAGCCCGGTGGCGACCAGCGGGTAGCCCAGGCCGAGGACCACGGTCAGGACGAGCAGCATGCGCAAGGCTGCGAGATAGGGGCGAACGGCGTTCATGGGGGTCACCGGATTCCGGGAATGAGCTGGACAACGAGATCGATGAGCTTGATGCCGACGAACGGGACGACGAGTCCGCCGAGGCCGTAGATCAGCAGGTTGCGGCTGAGCATCCGGCTGGCGGAGCTCGGGGTGTACGAGGCTCCGCGCAGCGCCAGGGGGATCAACGCGATGATCACGAGCGCGTTGAAGATGACGGCTGACAAGATCGCTGACTCCGGGGAGTGCAGCCCCATGATGTTGAGCCGGTGCAGGCCGGGGAACGCGATCACGAACATCGCCGGGATGATCGCGAAGTACTTCGCCACATCGTTGGCGATGGAGAACGTGGTGAGACTGCCCCTGGTGATCAGCAACTGCTTGCCGATGGCCACGATCTCGATGAGCTTGGTGGGGTCGGAGTCGAGGTCCACCATGTTGCCGGCCTCCTTGGCTGCCGACGTCCCGGAGTTCATCGCCACCCCGACGTCCGCCTGGGCCAGGGCCGGCGCGTCGTTCGTGCCGTCACCGGTCATCGCCACCAGGTTGCCGCCCTCCTGCTCGCGGCGGATCAACGCCAGCTTGTCCTCGGGCGTCGCCTCGCTCAGGAAGTCGTCGACCCCTGCCTCGTCGGCAATGGCCTTGGCGGTGAGCGGGTTGTCGCCGGTGATCATGACCGTACGGATGCCCATCCGGCGCAGCTCGTCAAACCGCTCTCGCATGCCCGGCTTGACCACGTCCTTGAGGTGGATGACGCCGAGAACTCTTGCTGTGCCGGCATAGTGCTCCGCAACCACCAGGGGCGTGCCTCCCCCGGCGGAGATGCCGTCCGCGATCAGCGTCGTGTCGGCAGGCACGTCGCCGCCGAGCTCGCGCACCCAGGCCGTGACGGAGGCGGTCGCGCCCTTGCGCAGCTGACGGCCACCGTCGAAGTCGAGGCCCGACATCCGCGTCGCAGCGGAGAAAGGTACGAACTCCCCCGAAGGGTCACCCGCTGCGTCAGGCTGCAGCCTTTCCGCGAGGGCGACCACCGACCGCCCCTCTGGCGTCTCGTCCGCGAGGCTGGACCAACGCGAGGCCTCCGCAAGATCGAAGTCGCTGACCCTGCCCACCGGGACGAGCTGACTGGCCTGCCGGTTGCCGAGGGTGATGGTGCCGGTCTTGTCGAGCAGCAGCGTGCTCACGTCACCGGCGGCCTCCACCGCGCGGCCACTCATCGCCAGAACGTTGCGCTGCACCAGGCGATCCATGCCAGCAATGCCGATCGCACTCAACAGCGCGCCGATGGTAGTGGGGATCAGGCAGACCAGCAGGGCGACCAGGATGATGACCGGCTGCTCGGCGCCGGAGAAGACCGCCAACGGCTGCAGGGTCGCGACCGCCAGCAGGAAGATGATCGTCAGGCCGGCCAGCAGGATGTTGAGCGCGATCTCGTTCGGTGTCTTCTGCCGGCTCGCCCCCTCGACCAGCGCGATCATCCGGTCGATAAAGGTCTCGCCCGGCTTGGACGTGATGCGTACGACGATCCGGTCGGACAGCACCTTGGTGCCACCGGTGACGCTGGACCGGTCGCCGCCGGACTCGCGGATGACCGGTGCGGACTCGCCGGTGATGGCCGACTCGTCGACGCTCGCGACGCCTTCGACGACGTCGCCATCACCCGGAATCACTTGCCCCGCCTCGACAACCACGTGATCGCCGAGCTGCAGACCGGCAGCCGAGACTTCCTCCTCGAGAGCACCGTCGACGGGGTCGCCGAGCTGCCAGCCGGGCAGCCGGCGAGCTGTCGTCTCGGTGCGGGTCTTGCGCAGCGTCTCGGCCTGGGCCTTTCCCCTGCCCTCGGCAACGGCCTCGGCCAGGTTGGCGAAGATGACCGTCAGCCACAGCCAGATCGTGATCAGCCAGGAGAACACCGAGGGATCAGCGATCGCCAGGCCGGTCGTCAGAACTGAGCCGACCTCGACCACGAACATCACCGGGTTGCGGATCATCACCCGTGGGTCGAGCTTGACCATCGCGTCCGGCAAAGCGGCCGCAACAGTCCGGGTACTCAGGGTGCTTGCTGTTCTTTTCATGCTCAGTGCACGCCTTCTGCGAGCGGGCCGAGTGCGATGGCCGGGAAGTAGGTGAGAGCCACGACGATGACGATCACGCCGATGACGAGGCCGACAAACTGCGGCCGGTGGGTCGGCAGCGTGCCGGCCGTCACGGGCACGGGTGCCTGCCTGGCCAGCGATCCGGCCAGTGCCAGGACGAAGATGATGGGCAGGAACCGGGCCAGCAGCATCACGATGCCGAGTGCCGTGTTGTACCAGACCGTGTTGACGCCGATGCCGGCGAACGCGGAGCCGTTGTTGTTGGCCGCCGAGGTGAACGCATACAGCACCTCCGACAGGCCGTGCGGGCCTGCATTGAGCATGGCCGCTCTTTCACCGGGCAAGGCCATCGCCAACCCCGTACCGACGAGCACACAGGCTGGTGTTGCGAGGATGTAGAGGCTCGCCAGCTTGATTTCCCTGGCCTGGATCTTCTTTCCGAGATACTCCGGCGTGCGTCCCACCATGAGCCCGGCGACGAACACCGAGACGATCGCGATGACGAGGATCCCGTACAGCCCCGAGCCCACGCCGCCGGGAGCGATCTCTCCGGTCATCATGTCCGCGATCGTGAGACCGCCGCCGAGCGGCGTGTAGCTGTCGTGGAAGGAGTTGACAGCCCCGGTCGAGGTCAGCGTCGTGGAGCTGGCGAAAAGTGCGCTGGCGGGCACTCCGTTGCGCACCTCCTTGCCCTCCATCGCCGCGTGCGCCGCCATCGGCGCTGCCCCCTGGTGGGCCAGCTCGAAGTGGGTGATCCCGACGGTGCTGGCGATCCAGATCACGGCCATCACCGCGACGATGGCGTAGCCCTGACGGTTGTCCTTGACCAGCTTGCCGAACGTGCGCGGCAGGCTGAACGGAATCAGCAGCAGGAAGAAGATCTCCAACCAGTTCGTGAACGGGTTCGGGTTCTCGAACGGGTGGGCGGAGTTGGCGTTGTAGAAGCCACCGCCGTTGGTCCCGAGCTCCTTGATGGCCTCCTGGCTCGCTACCGGACCGCCGGTGATGGCCTGGTGCGCGCCGGCCAGGGTGTTCACCGTGTGCGGGTCGTGCAGGTTCTGCACCACGCCGGCGCAGACGAGCACGACGGTGCCGATGGCCGCCAACGGCAGCAGGACTCGGACGTTGATCCGTACGAGGTCGACCCAGAAGTTGCCGATCCGCTCGGTACGGGACCGGGTGAACCCACGCACGAGGGCTACGGCGACGGCCACACCAACTGCGGCGGAGGCAAAGTTCTGCACCGCCAGGCCGGCCATCTGGACGAGGTGACCCATCGTCGACTCGCCGGAGTAGGACTGCCAGTTGGTGTTGGTGACGAACGAGGCCGCCGTGTTCCACGCCTGGTCGGCCTTGACCCCCGGGAACCCGAGGGCCAGCGGGAGGTGCCCCTGGACGCGCTGGAACGCGTACAGGAAGAGCACCGAGACGGCGGAGAAGGCGAGAACGCCGCGCAGGTAGGCCCGCCAGGTCTGGTCGGCGTCCGGGTCCACCCCGACCAGACGGTAGGCGAGCTTCTCGATCCGGAGGTGTTTCCCGCTCGAAAGCGACCGAGCCATGTAGTCACCCAGCGGGCGGTAGCACACCGCCAGCGCGGCCACCAGGGCAAGCGCTTGGAGGAATCCTGCCATGCCGTCGCTCATCAGAACCGCTCGGGGAACAGCAGGGCCACGACAAGGTAGCCGACCAGCGCGACGGACAGGACGAGGGCCAGCACATCCTGGACGCTCACAGCCGCTCGACCCCCTTGGCCACCAGCCCGAGCAGACCGAAGACGACCACGGTCAGCAGGACGAACACGAAAGTTTCCATGCCGCCACAACAGCGCCGGTTCCCTTGGCTGCCAAGGGTTCTTGATGAGTCCTTGATGGCAAACCGTGCCGACGGCCAGCAATCCTGACGTTTCCTTAACACCCGCCAAGCCCCGATCGGCCTGATCGCGGCCTTCAATGGAAGGTGTCAGGTTCGAGCAGGGAGCACCGATGGTCAGCGTCTTGTCCGGTACGGCACCGTCAGGGTTGTCGGTCGGTGAGCTGCTCCCCGAGTCCACCAGCTACCGACTCAAGCGGCGGCTGCTGGGACCCGCCCTGACCAACGACCAGCTGGTTCACGAAAGACTCAGCAAGAAGATCGCCCTGGGCGTGCTGTCCAGCGACTGCATCTCCTCCAGCGCCTACGGCACCGAGGAGATCCTGCTCATCCTGCTGCCGATGTTCGGCATGGCCTCGTACGTCCTGATCATGCCGATGACCCTGGTCGTGCTTGCCGTGCTCGTCGTGGTGACGTTGTCCTACCGCAAAGTGGTGATGATCTACACCAAGGCTGGCGGTTCCTACGTCGTGGCCAGGGAAAACTTCGGGCCGAACATCGCTCAGATCGCAGCCGTCGCGCTGATGCTCGACTACATCGTCACCGTAGCCGTCCAGGCCGCCGCCGGCACCGCTGCGTTGCTGTCGGCCTTCCCACCCCTGCAGAACCCGGACCTACACCTCAATCTGACCATCACCATCGCCGTCATCGTCCTGCTGTTCTATGGCAACCTGCGCGGCATCCGCGAGGCAGGACGGGCTTTCGCGTTCCCGACCTACTTCTTCGTCGTCTCCATGGTTCTCATGCTGGCCGCTGGATTCATCCGAGAGGTGACCGGATCGCTGCACGTCTACACCTACCCGACCGGCGACCCGAATGCTTTCCGGCTCGGAAGCGGCCACCCGGTCCTGGCGGTGGGAGCCATCTACATCCTGCTGAAAGCCTTCGCCAACGGCGGTTCGTCGCTGACCGGGCTCGAGGCCATCTCCAACGGCGTCGGCGCTTTCAAACGCCCTGAAGGCCCCAACGCGCGACGCACCCTCGTCATCATGAGCGCGATCCTCGGCACCCTGGTCGCGGGCGTGTCCTGGATGGCGCACCTGACACACGCCGTCCCGTACAAGAGCGGCACCCCCACCGTCATCTCACAGGTCGCCAAGGCTGCCTTTGGCACGAGTCCCGTTGCCCACGTGGCCTTCCTGATGCTGCAGATGGCCACCATGCTGATCCTCTACACCGGCGCGAACACCCCGTTTGCCGGCTTTCCGTTCCTTACCAGCTTTGTTGCGGAGGACTCGTTCCTGCCGCGGTGGCTCACCAAGCGAGGGCACCGGCTGGCCTTCTCCAACGGCATCGTGGTCCTGGCCATCTGTGCGCTGCTGCTCGTGATCGGCACGGATGCCCACGTCGACAAGCTGATCGCGTTCTACGCCATCGGCGTCTTCACCGGCTTCACGATGGCCGGCTTCGGGATGGCCCGCTACTTCCGGCGGCACAAGGGCGACGGCTGGCGTTCCAACGTTGCCATCAACGTCATCTCGGGCTCGGTCTCCGCGGTGGTGGTGGTGATCTTCGCCGTCACCAAGTTCACCGAGGGCGCCTGGCTCGTCCTGGTCATCTTCCCGGTGATGGTTGCCGGTCTGCTGCGGCTGCGGCACCAGTACGCGTTGGAGGCACAGGCCCTGGCCAGCGCGCCACGGCTGCCGACGCAGGCACACTTCAGCCGGCACGTGGTCCTCGTGCTCATCGACTCCGTCGACCTCGCGGTGGTGCGAGCCGTGCAGTACGCCCGCAGCCTGCGGCCGTACGACGTCCGTGCCGTGCACTTCGTGGTCGACCCGGACCAGGCCCGGCGGGTACAGGAGGCCTGGGCGGACCAGCCGGGGCTCGACCTCGGCCTCGACGTCATCGAGTGCCCCGACCGCCGGTTGAGCCGGGCGGCGCTCGAGCTGGCCGCGCGGGCAACGGCTGACCCGTCGACCCAGGTGACCCTGCTGCTCCCGCGGCGCACCTACTCGCCGCTGCTCGGTCGCCTGCTGCACGACCGCACCGCCGACCACATCGCCGAGGTGGTCAGCCGGCTGCCCAGGGTCGCAGCCACCATCGTCCCGTTCGACGTCACCGCTCCGGTGATCCCGACCCCTCGGGTCGAACGCGCGGCCGCGATCCTGGCCGACATCTCCGGCGCGCCCGTGCCGTCGACGGTCACGGCTCCCGTCCCCGCCTCGACGCCTCCCGACCGGCTGGCGGAGCCGACCCCGGACGGCGTGACCCCGCTCGGGGCGGTGACGTGGCGGGAACGCGCCACCGTGCAGGGCCGGGTCCGCACCGTCAGCGTCACCCCGATCTCCGGCGTGCCTGCTCTGCGGGCAGAGCTGTGCGACTCCAGCGGCGGCATCGTCGTGATGTTCTACGGCCGGCGCAAGATCGAGGGCATCGAGCCCGGCGTAACGCTGCGCGTCGAGGGCATGGTCGGGTCGGACAGCGGCCGGCTGGCGATCCTCAACCCGCTCTACGAGCTGGTCGGTCCAAGCGGGGACGAGAGTTAGCGGCACACTGGTCCTCGTGCCCACCGCCGGAACCACCGTCACCTCGTGGATCAGGCTGGGTACGGCCATCAGCGTGCGCCGCCAGATCGGCGGACTGCTGCTCGCCGTCGTCCTGCTGCCCCTCGCGACGGTGGTCATGGCAGCCAACCGCAGCCACCTCGCTCTGGTCGACGAGGTCCTCATCTACCTGGTCTGCCTGGTGGCGATCACGTTGGTCGGCGGGCTGATCCCGGCTGTGCTGTCCGCTGTCGCAGCGAGCCTGCTGCTCAACTGGTTTTTCACCCCGCCGCTGCACACCTGGACCGTCGACGCCCCGCAGAACCTGCTCGCCCTGGTGCTGTTCGTGTCCGTCGCCGTCATCGTGAGCGGGACGGTGCACCTGGCGGCACGGCGATCCGCCTCCGCTGCCCGCAGCTCGCACGAGGCCGGCGTACTCCTGTCGCTCGCACAGACCGTGCTCAGCGGCGAGGACTCGGCGACCGCAGTGCTGACCCGGTTGAGCCAAACCCTTGGCGGGACAGCCGAACTCGTCGAACGCACGGGTGACGAGTGGGTGACCGTCGCATCGGGAGGTCCTCCGGCAGCCGGGACGGCGACGACCTACGCCGTTCGGGCAAACCTGCGCCTGCGACTGACCGGCGGCGACCAGGGCAACGCCGGGCCGAGGCTGATCGACGGCTTCGCCGCCCAGGCTGCTGCCGCGCTGGACCGCGACCGGCTCCGCCAGCAGGCCGCGGAGTCGGAGGCGCTCAAGGAAGGCAACCGGATCCGGACCGCGCTGCTGGCAGCCGTCGGCCACGACCTGCGTACGCCGCTGGCCTCGGTCAAGGCCAGCGTGAGCAGCCTTCGGCAGACCGACATCACCTTGTCCGAGGAGGATCGGCAAGCCCTGCTCGCGACGATCGAGGAAGGCGCAGACCGGCTCGACGCGCTGATCGGCAACCTGCTCGACCTCAGCCGGCTGCAGACCGGGTCGGTTCATCCGCTGGTCCGGCCGACCTCGCTCGACGAGGTCGCACCGCTCGCGCTGCGCGGACTGTCCGGCAAGGTCCGGCTCGACCTGCCGGACGACCTGCCGCTGGTCGGCACCGACCCCGGTCTGCTCGAACGAGCACTTGCCAACGTCGCGGGCAACGCCGTGCGGTTCTCCCCCGCCGGCCGGCTGCCCTACCTCACCGCCAGGGCCGACAGCACCGGCGTGAGTGTCGAGGTGGTCGACCACGGTCCCGGCATCCCTGCAGACGCCAAGCTGCGGATCTTCGACGCGTTCCAGCGCCTCGACGACCGGTCAGCCGGCGGGGTCGGCCTCGGGCTCGCCGTGGCAAAGGGCTTCGTCGAGGCGATGGGCGGCACGATCCGGGCGTTCGACACCGATGGCGGCGGCGTCACCATGCAGATCCGGCTTCCCCTGGCCACCACGCCATGACCCGGATCCTGGTCGTGGACGACGAGCCCGCGATCCTGCGCGCGCTCGCGATCACGTTGACCGCCCGCGACTACGAGGTGGTGACGGCGGCAACCGGCGCCGAGGGTCTGGCCGCCGCCGCCAGCGCCCACCCGGCTGTGGTGATTCTCGACCTGGGGCTGCCGGACATCGACGGCGTCGAAGTGATCCGCGGCATCAGGGGCTGGTCACCCGTACCCATCATCGTGCTGTCCGCGAGGGAGCAGGAGGAGCAAAAGGTGGCGGCCCTCGACGCCGGCGCCGACGACTACGTGACCAAGCCGTTCGGCATGCACGAGCTGCTCGCGAGACTGCGCGCAGCCGTCCGCAGGTCGGCCCCCGGTGAGGCGGAACCCCTTGTCCGTACGGCAGATTTCGTCGTGGATCTCGCGTCGAAGCAGGTGACGCGGCTCGACGGCTCACGGGTGCGGCTGACGCCGACGGAATGGCAGATCGTCGAGACGCTGGCCAAGAATCCCGGTCGCCTGGTCACCGGCCTGCACCTGTTGCACGAGGTCTGGGGACCGGCGTACGGCACGGAGACCAACTACCTGCGCGTCTACATGGCTCAGCTGCGCCGTAAGCTCGAACCCGACCCGGCTCACCCGGTGTCGCTGCTGACCGAGCCCGGCATGGGCTACCGGCTGGTCGTCGCCTGACCGGCGAGCACAGCCGCCCCGATCAGGTCGGCGTGCTCCGCGACGGTGCCCGGAACGACCTGCGCGACGGCAGACGTCGCCGGCCTGGAGTAGCGCTCGATCGCCTCCGCCATCCCGGCCAGGATGTGCTGCCCCGCCGGACCGAGGCCACCGTCGAGGATGAACAGGTCCGGGTTGAGCAGGGTGCACAGGTCGGCCAGCGGGCGGCCGATGGTCCGACCGACATCGACGAGCAGCCGCTGCAGCCCGACGTCACCATCGGCGGCGAGCTCGAGGATCGTCGCGAACGTGAGTGGCTCGTCGTAGGCCGGTTGGGCGAGGTCGATCAGGTCGGTGCCGATGATCCGGGTCAGGCAACCGCGGCCACCGCAGAAGCACAGCGGTCCGTCCTCGACCATCTGCACGTGCGCCAGCTCTCCGGCGAGACCGGTGGTCCCCCGGTGCAGGCGACCACCGAGGATCAACCCCGCTCCGACACCACGACCGCCCACCTTGACCACGACGACGTGGGACTTGCCCTGACCCGCCCCATGAACGTGCTCGGCGAGCGCGGACAGGTTGGCGTCGTTCTCGACGAAAGCCGGCAGCCCGAACCGTTGCTCCAGGTCGTCCACCAGGTCCGCGCCGAGCCATGCCGCAGTCTTGGCATGCCGGCGCGCAAACACCTGGCCCCGTTGAAAAGGAGCCGGGATGCCCAGCACGACAGCGACCAGCCCATCGACGGTGTAACCGGCTTCCTTGGCGGACCGGGCGAGGGACCTGTGCACCCGATCGAGCATGGTGTTCCGGTCGAGGTCGGCAGCCAGTGACTGCTCCCGCACGACCACCAGGCTGCCGGCCAGGGTGACGATGGCAACGCTCAGCAGCCCGAAGGACCAGGACATCGCACCGACCGCCCTCGGCCGGCCGGTGAGGGTCAGGACGCGCGCCGGCCGGCCGGCGCCCGTTGGTGCAGCCGGTGGCGCCTCGATGACGATGCCCAGGTCCACCAGCTCGACGACAAGACCGGCAAGGGTTCCCTTGGCCAGCCCGAGCCGCTGGGCAAGCTCGGACCTGCTCGCCTCGCCGAGCTGGGCCAGGGCTTCGACAACGCGCTGCTGACTCGGTCGGAGATCCGTCATGGTTGACACCTTAGCCTGAATGACTGAATCCAATCAAATACCCTGTCCAGCGACCCACGGTGAAACCTCGATTTTTCAAGTGTCTGCAGGCAAAGTACGATGGACACATCATGACGACGACCGAAGACGACCTGACCTATTTAGCCGAATCCGATCAAAATACGGACCACAGATTGCGGCGCGCGGCGTACGCCCTCCGCGACCCGCTCTACCGCAAGTGGTTCCTGTGTCAGGTGTTCTCCGCGTCGGGGTCGATGACGCAGGCTGTCGCGGGGTCCTGGCTGGTCCTGCAGATGACCGGCCGGGCGCTGGACATCGGCTTCCTCGGGGTGGTCACCTGGGGCCCGACGCTGCTGCTCGGCGCATGGGCCGGCGGAGTGGTCGACCGCTTCGACCACCGACGGTTGCTCATCGTGACCCAGAGCCTGTTCATCCTGTTCGGAGCCGCGCAGACGGTGCTGGTCGGCACCGGCAGCATCCAGCTCTGGATGATCATGGTGTTCGGCGCGCTCAACGGCCTGGTCCAGTCCGTCGACGGTCCTGCCCGTCAGGTCTACGTCTTCCAGCTGGTCGGGCCGGCCAGGCTGGCCAGCGCGGTCGGGCTGTATGAGGTGATGCTCAACGCGGCCAGGGTGTTCGGGCCGGCCATGGGTGGCTTGCTGCTCGCCACCGTCGGGACGGCCGCCTGCTTCCTCCTCAACACACTGTCCTTCGTCCCCACCCTCACGGTTCTGCTCCGGAACAAGCCGGTCGCCGTCACGCCTGCGGAGGTCAAGGCCCCGCGCGAGCACGTGCGGGTACGGGACGGGCTCGCGGCGGTCGCGCGAAACCCGCAGATCCGCTCGTGCATTCTGATCGCCGCGACCGGTGGACTCGTGTTCAACATGGGCACGACGATGCCGCTGTTCGCCCAGCGTGTGCTGCACCTCGGGGGCGGTGGCTTTGGTGCCCTGATGGCCTGCTTCGGCCTCGGTGCCGTGCCGGGAGCCCTGATGGCCGCCAGCGCCAAGCACGAGCCGGCCGGTCCCCTGATCCGGATCCTGGCGCTGCTGACCGGAGTGACGATCCTGGCCACCTCCATGACTCCCGTGGCCGCGGGCGCCTACATCGGGATGGGGCTGGCCGGCTTCCTGTCGATCTGGCTGATCGCCAGCGCCAACACGTTGGTGCAGCTGCGCTCCGACCCGGCGATGCGCGGTCGGGTGATGGGCATCTGGACCATGGCGTTGCCGGGCACGATCCCGATCACCGGCATGGTGGCGGCGGTCGCAGCGACGCTCGACCCGAGGGCCGGGGTCGGGATCGCCGGCGTGGTCATCCTGGCAACCGCTGCCGGCACCTGGACCTCGCTGGCCGACAAGGCGGTCTGACGGTCAGGCGACCGCCGGGCGGAGCAGGCTGATCCGGGACTGGAACGACGAGCGCCGAGCGACCTGCTCGGCGAAGGCGCGGTCGCGGATGCCGGGCTGCTCGCACTCGTCGTCATAGACGCTGCTCATCGCAGTCCTCAGCATTGCCAGGGCTTCCGAGCGCATCTGCGACACGCGGCTCTCGGTCACGCCCAACCGTGCTGCGATGCTCGAGGACGCCTCGCCCTCGAGGAAATAGCTGACGACGACGTCGCGCAACCGCTCGGGCAGCTCAAGCAGCGCGTCACGCACGTAGCTCGACTGCTCGATTCCTTCCAGCAGCGCCAGCGGGTTCGGCTGCTGCGGGTCGACCAGCACCGAGGCCAGACAGACGTTGTCGTCACCGTTGCGGCTGGAGTCGGCGTCGAGACTCACCACGAGCGCACGGTGGGCCCGTCCCTCCAGCGCCGTCAGCTCTCCGAGCGACATCCCCATCCGATCAGCGTGCTCGTGCGGCGTCGGCGTGCGTCGCAGCTCTCCCTCGAGCTGGGAGCGGGCAGCCTCCGCCTGGCGAAGGGCACTGCGCAGCGTCCGGGGAGCGAAGTCCAGTGCCCGTACGGAGTCGAGAATCGCGCCGCGGATGCGTACGGCGGCCCAGCGCTCGAACGGGACTCCACGGGAGGCGTCGTAGCGGTGTGCGGCCTCGACCAGACCCAAACGGGCAGCCTGCGCCAGCTCCTCGCGGTCGGCGTGCCGCGGGAAGTGCCCCGCCACGCTGGACAGCACCTGACGCACGAGGGTCAGGTGGGCCTCGATCAAGTCGTCGACATCGCTCGATGGCCGAGCCTCGCTCGTCACTGCAACAGCCGTCATGGTCGCCTCGCTTCGCCCTGGGTACGGGACCCCGGCCACCGGTCAGTGGTGGACGAAGAAGATGTCGACAGCGGGCCGAGGCCGATCGATACGCCGGGAACCCCCAGTTGGTGGCTCCGTACGGCTCAGCATCCGGCTGCCGGGACTCGTGGCCGGGATGGCCATCTGTGACTAGCCGCCGTCACCCGATGCCGCTGCAGGAGTCCTTGTTGATCTTGTTTCCGGCGTGTTAACTCAGCGGTGCGCCCAAATGGACCGGTGGGCACTGCGCCGACCGGTTCAGTCCCGTTCGCCTCAGCGAGAACCGTGCTTGCATCCACAATGAACCGGGTCATTGTGCAGATAACTCACGGTCGGACCCGTTCGCCCACCAGTGCGGCCACGGCGTCGTCGAGGTTGCGCAGCGCCACTCCGACCGGGTCGTCGTGGCGAGGTGCGTCGTCGCCCGTGAGCTGTGCAGTCGCACCATCCCGTACGATCCTGCGCGCCTGCTCGACGTGGGACCGCACGGAGGCCAGATCCTCGATCGGTAAGCCACCGGGGGCACGGATCGCCAACGTCCTTGCCCAGTAGCGAATCGAGGCCACGTGCAACAGCTGGCGGCGCAGGTTGTCCGGTGTCGGGCCGGGCAGCCCTGCTACCGTCGGCGCCATGGTCGCCCGCAGGGTCTGGAATGCTTGGTCCACCTGACGAACTTCGGTTCGCAGCGTCATCGCCTCGTCGCCAGAGGCCATGCGATCGAGCAGCTCACCGGTAGCCTCCAGCATCGCGTCGATCTCCTCGCTTACCGCGTCACTTCCCCTGCGGGGGAGGACAAGTACGGACACGAGGCCGCCAATCGTGGCACCGACCACTGTTTCCTTGATCCGTAGCGACATCAGGCTCCAGGACAGGACGCCCAGGATGGAGTAGAGCGCGGAGATGGTGAGGGTGAAGCAGAACACCAGTGCCGTGTAAGAAACGCTGACCAGCCAGTAGGCGGCGAAGATGAGCAGCACGATCAGTACGACGGCCAAGTGCGGATCGCCGGTGACCGCCTTGCCGAGCAGAAGTCCGGCAACGACACCGAGCACGGTGCCGGCCACCCTGCCGAACGCCCTCCGGACGGTGGCAGCCCGATACTTCGTGTTGACGAACACGACGTAGGACGCGCTCACTGCCCAGAACCAGTGCACCGGGGAGAGGCTCTTGCCTGCCAGGATGGCCAGCGCGCCCGCCACTGCGACCTGAACCGCCGTCCGCGCATGGAGCGAAAGCCCTGGCCGCTGCACGGATCCGGCCCTCGGAGTGGGGTCCGGGCTCTTGGCTGCTGGCACCGCGGCTACGGGCGCGAAACCCTCGAGCAAGTGGCCGGTGACCACCACCGAGGACAGGTCGGCCAGGCCGGTCTCCACCCGGCCGAAGGCCCGAGCCACGACGGGCGCGTCGTCACTGCGCGGCTGCTGCTCGCGCGCCACCATGGCCAGGGCAGCCGTGCGGTCCACCCGTACCGGACGTCCGGCCCTGGCCGCGACGGCGAGCCGGCCAGCCCTCGCGGCGTAACGAGCCCTGGCCCGCTCCGAGAGCCCCGGTCCTTCCCTGCGCACCACGCTGGACAGATTCTCTGCCGCCGCCTCAACGTCAAAGACCAACCCCCGCAGCGCATCAGGGTCATCGACGAGCTCCGCGACCTGAGATGACTCGAGCAGTCGCTCCATCAGCAGGGACACCTCTCCGAGGCGCGACCCTGAACGTACGAGCAGCCGAGTTCGGTAGGTGATCTCCGAGGGTGCCGCTCGAAGCCACAGCCGGACTTCGTCTGCAACGTCGGCGATGCGCGCCTCGAGCGCCCGCAACGCCCTGCGAAGGTCCGACGCCGGCCGGTCCGGCAGCAGCAGGCACCTGGCGACGACCGTGGCAGCCCGCACCCACGACGACGGCGAGACCCATCCAGAAGATCTGATGGATCCGGGCGTTGAGGAACAGGGAGAAGAAGTAGGTCATGAAGGCGAGCTGCCCCAGCGCGAAACCCCGGTCGCCGTACCGCCGCAGCAGGACCGAGATGACCATCACCGCCAGGAAGGCCAGGTCAGCGGCGGTCGGATGGGGGCTGAGCAGAGCCGCGGTCGTCACCACGACCAGGCTGATGCCAGCGGCCTGCGCGATCGTCACGAACGCGTCGAGCCGTCGGCCGTCCTTGACGGTGGTCGCGGTGACGATGGAGATGATGCCGGCGAGCATCACGATGCTCACCGGCTGGTCCCAGGTCGAGGTCACACCGTTCATGACGGCGATGGAGAGCCCCAACGAGACCGCTGCCCTGGTGGCCAACCGCGCGCGCTGATGTACGGGGTCCGCGGCCGCGAGTCGACCACCCCACGCGGCGAGCGTCTCCAGGAGCGTCGACGGGAGCACGAGGACGATCATCCCGCAGCGCGGCCTGACGCGACGGTCAGACCGTGCGGACGACCTCGACTGCCTCGGTACGGGCCACGTTGGCCAGTGCGTCGTCCGGCTGCTCCTGCGACAGCAGCTCCGCCTGCACCCGGCTGGCGTAGGCCGAGACCTCGCGATCGATGCGCTCCTGGTCCCAGCCAAGAGTCGCAGCGATCAGACCCGCGACGGGCCGGGCGGCGGAGATGCCGCGGTCAGGCACCTCGATCGAGATCCGGGTACGTCGGGTCAGGACGTCGTCGAGGTGCATCGCGCCTTCATGGCTTGCTGCGTAAACAATCTCGACTGAGAGATAGCCGGGCGCACCCTCCACCGGCCGAGCGAGGGACGGGTTCTCCGCGATGATTTCGAGCAGATCCGTGACGAGCGTGCCGTAGCGGTGCAGCAGGTGCTCCATCTGTTCGACGGTCAAGCCTGCGAGCTCGGCGCGGGAGGCGCGCTGGGACCATCGGGCGGTGAAGCCCTCCGCCCCGACGAGCGGCACGCTTTCGGTGACCGACGCCGCAACGTCCCCGCCCAGCTGCTCGACGGCCAGGTCCACGGCATCGACGGCCATCACGCGGTAGGTCGTGTACTTGCCCCCGGCGACCACGACCAGTCCCGGTGCCGGCGAGGCCACGGTGTGCTCACGGGACAGCTTGGACGAAAGCTCGGACTCTGCCGCAAGCAACGGCCTGCAGCCCTGCGTAGACGCCGATGACGTCGGCGCGGGTGAGTGGCCGAACCAGGACGCTGTTGACGTGCTCGAGCAGGTAGTCGATGTCAGTCGCACTTGCCGCCGGGTGCGCCTTGTCCAGTGCCCAGTCGGTGTCGGTCGTGCCGATGATCCATCGATCGGAGGACCAGGGAATCACGAACAGCACCGACTTCTCGGTACGCAGAATCAGTCCGCTGTTGCCTTCCATCGCCTCGCGCGGCACCACGAGGTGGATGCCCTTGGAGGCTCGGACGTGGATCTGACTTGCCTTGTCCAGCAAGGCTTGCGTGTCGTCGGTCCAGACGCCGGTCGCGTTGATGACCTGGCGGGCGTGCACCTCGAACTCGGTACCGGACTCGAGATCGCGCAGGGTGGCGCCGACCACTCGGTCGCCGTCGCGGAGGAATTCGATGACCTGCGTGCGGTTGGCGCACACTGCCCCGTACTCCGCAGCAGTACGAACGACAGTCGTGGTGTAGCGGGCATCGTCGGTCTGCGCGTCGTAGTACTGCAGTGCGCCCACCAGCGAGTCCGGACGCATCGACGGGAACAGCTGCAGTGCCTTGCGCCGCGAGAGGTGCCGGTGGTGGGGCACGCCACGGGAGCGGCCGCCCACCTTGGCCATGGCGTCGTAGAGCAGCACTCCCGCGCCGGCGTAGAAACGCTCCCACACCCGGTGCTGCAACGGGTAGAGGAACGACACCGGGTGTACGAGGTGGGGGGCCAGCGTGTCCAGCAGCAGCGACCGCTCCTTCAGCGCCTCGCGCACCAGCCGGAAGTCGAGCATCTCGAGATAGCGGAGGCCGCCGTGGATGAGCTTGCTGGACCGGCTGGACGTGCCGCTGGACCAGTCGCGCGCCTCGACCAGACCGACGCTGAGGCCGCGGGTCACGGCGTCGAGCGCGCAGCCAGCACCGACGATGCCACCGCCGACAACCAGGACGTCGACCTCACGGGATGCCAGCTGCTGCAGGGCCTGCGTCCGATGCTCAGGGGAGAGCGCGAAGGCTGTCACGTGGTGCCTCCTTCGTCGGCTGCGTCGTTCCAGTCCAGCGTGCGGTCGACAGCCTTGCGCCACTGTGCGGTGTCCCTCAGTGCGACGAACGTCGTCCCACGCGAGGTTCCCAGCGACCGCCTTCGTGCCAGTGCCCGGCGAGCTCGGTCGCGGTCGGACCAGAAGCCGACAGCAAGTCCGGCTGCGTAGGCCGCTCCGAGCGCCGTGGTCTCGAGCACCGTCGGCCGGCTCACCGGGATGCCGAGAATGTCGGCCTGCAGCTGCATGCACAGCTCGTTGGCCGTGACGCCGCCGTCGACCCGGAGCTGCTGCAGCGGCCGCGCCGAAGTCGCTCTCCATCGCCTCGGCGACGTCGCGGGTCTGGTAGCAGATGGACTCGAGCGTCGCCCTGGCGAGGTGGGCGCTGTTGGAGTAGCGCGAGAGCCCGACGATCACGCCGCGAGCGTCGGGGCGCCAGTACGGCGCGAACAGGCCGGAGAAGGCGGGCACGAAGTAGACGCCGCCGGTGTCCTCGACCTGGCGTGCCAGCGCCTCGATCTCGCCCGCGCCGCTGATGATGCCGAGCTGGTCCCGCAGCCACTGCACCGCCGAGCCGGTCACGGCGACCGATCCTTCGAGGGCGTAGGCCGCCGGCTCGTCGCCGAAGCGGTAGCAGACCGTCGTGAGCAGGCCGACGGCGCGACGCGATGCGCTTGCTGCCGGTGTTGACGAGCAGGAAATTGCCCGTGCCGTACGTGCATTTCGCGTCGCCGGCGCTGAAGCAGAGCTGGCCCACCATGGCTGCCTGCTGGTCGCCCAGCGCCGCGGTCACCGGCACCTCGCCACCGAACGGACCCGAGGCCGACGTCGTGCCGTAGCCCGCGGTCACGGACGACGAGGCAATCGTCGGCAGCATGGCCGCTAGGCACCCCGAACAGCTCGAGCAGCTCGTCGTCCCAGTCGAGGGTGTCGAGGTTCATCAGCATCGTGCGGCTGGCATTGGTGACGTCCGTGCTGTGCACGCCACCGTCGGGTCCGCCGGTGAGGTTCCACAGCACCCAGCTGTCCGACGTGCCGAACAGCGCGTCTCCTCGCTCGGCATCCCTGCGCAGACCGTCGACGTTGTCCAGCAGCCAGCGCAGCTTTCCGGCCGAGAAGTAGGTCGCGGGAACGAGTCCGGTGCGGTCGCGAACCAGCCGGCCGCCGGGGCCGCTGTCGAGGTCGCGGACCTGCTGGGCGTTGCGGGTGTCCTGCCAGACGATGGCATTGGCGTAGGGCTGGCCGGTGCGGCGGTTCCACACGAAGGTGGTCTCGCGCTGATTGGTGATGCCCACGGCTGCGAGGTCGGACGCTGTCAGACCTGCGTGGCGCAGGGCGATCTGGATGACCGCGCTGGTCCGCTCACGGATCTCGACCGGGTCGTGCTCAACCCAGCCGGCCCGAGGCAGCACCTGCTCGTGCTCGAGCTGGTGCCGCCCGACCACCCGCGCCTCATGGTCGAAGATCATGAGGCGGGTGCTGGTCGTGCCTTGGTCAATCGCGGCCACGAAGTCTGCCATCGCCCACCCTTCCGTGCCTAAGATTACGGGGCCAGCACACTCGCGCAAAGCCTCTGCACAGATGTGCAGCCGGCCGAAATCGGAGCTCCCATGTCGGTGGACCTGTCCCCTACCGAGCACAAGCTCGAGGACGCCGTACGCGCCGTACGGATGTACTACTTCCAGGACCTCACGATGGAGGCCATCGCGCGTGAGATGCGCACCTCGCGGTCAACGGTCTCGCGGCTGATCTCGTACGCGAAAGCCACTGGCCTGATTGAGTTCCGGCTGAACACACCGCACGAGCGGGTGCCGGGGATCGAACAGCGGATCGCCTCCGCCTACGGCATCACGGCTCACGTCGTGCCCGTGCCCGAGACCGCGTCCGAGCTCGAGACGCTGGAGCAGGTCGCCCGCTTCTCTGCACGGTTGCTCAACACGGTGTTCGACTCGGACATGATTCTGGGCATTGCCTGGGGCACGACCATCAATGCGGTCAGCAAGCATCTGGTGGCCAAACCTACGGTGAACGCCCAGGTGGTGCAGCTCAACGGCGCCGGAAACACGAGGACGATCGGCATCGACTACGCCAGCCAGATCGTGCACCGGTTCGCTGCCGCGTACGGCGCGCGGGTCCAGCAGTTTCCGGTGCCGACGCTGTTCGACTACGCCGAGACCAAGCGGGCGCTGTGGCGGGAACGAAGCATCCGACGTGTGCTCGACCTGCAGCAGCGCGCGGACGTCGTGCTGTTCGGCATCGGCGCTGTCGAGGGCGGTGTGCCCAGCCACGTCTACTCCGCGGGATACCTGGAGCGCAAGGACTTCGCGGCCATCAAGCAGGCGGGGGTGGTCGGTGACGTGGCGACGGTGTTCTACCGCCTCGACGGCAGCTTCGACGACATCACGCTGAACGAGCGCGCCAGCGGCCCGGACCTGGCGATGCTGCGCAAGGTCCGGCACCGGATCTGCGTGGTAGCAGGGGAGAACAAGCTGCTCGGACTGCGCGGCGCGCTCGCCGGCGGCCTCGTCACGGAGCTGGTGATCGACGAGGTGTCGGCGAGCGCGCTGGTGGAGCTGCTCGGTGAGCAACCGGGCCCGGCAGCGGCTACGGCTGCTCGACGCAGAAGCCCAAGGGCACGGTGACGTACTGGCCGATGGAGCCGCTGTTGACGATGGACCGGTCCACGGCCGTGACCTCGAGGACGTAGCCACTGGGCACCGCAGTCGCCGTCGACAGCGAGAATGGCGTACCAGCAGGCACATTGGCCGTGCCACCGCTGGGCGCTGGCGCATTCGGGAACGACGGGGCAACCCCCATCGTCCACGAGCCGAGGTGCTGGTCGAACACGTCAAAGGTGCCGGTCAGGGTGCCGCCCTGCGGGATGAAGACGTGCCCGGCCGAGCCGACGACGTGGACCACGGGTTTGGTGTTGTCGAGGCGGACCCAGACGTGGTTGGAGTCGACCAGCGACCCGTTGATCTCCGCCACCATCCAGACCTCGTACCGACCGTCCGGAGTGGCGCCCGAGGGTAACCACTGGCCGAGCAGGAACCCTTCGACGAACGTCTGGTCGCCGCTGGGGCCGTTCGAGGTCAGGTCCTCCAGGTAGGTGAAGCGCTTGGTGCCGGGATCCGCGACCTGGAGGTGGTTGGTCTGGGTCCACACTCCGCCGGAGTAGTGGGACAGGGTGACCCAGAAGTCGTTGGCGATCTCGTGGTGCGTGCCGGCCGGCTCGCTCTCGTGCCGGAAGCGCAGGCCGTAAGTGAGCGCGGACTGGCCGGAGCTGAGGTCCGGCGGGTTGGAGATGTGGCCGGCCAGCATCACCGAGCCGGCGAACGGCGCGTTGACCGCGGTGAAGCCGGGACCCACGGCAACCCCGTTGGCGAAGCCGGCGCTGTTGATGTTGTTCACCGACATGGAGCCCACCACGCTGAGGAAGGGCACCTGCCCCACGACCGGCACGCCCACCGGCAGCTGGACCAGTGCCTCGACCGCGTTGCCCCAGGTTGGTGATGTGTACGGGTTCGTCGTCGACGGCGGGGTGTTCCAGGACAGGACACCGCGGATCTTGGCCGTGTGGTCCGCGTCGCACGGCCGCTGCTGCGCCGCCAGGTCGACCGGGAGGTAGACCGCGTAGGAGAGGCCGTCGGCCGGCACCGGCTCGTCGTGCACGGTGACCGTCGCCGTACCGAGATAGCTGTCGTAGGAACCGTTGTCGTCCCAGTCGGCCCAGAAGGCGACGTACTCGACGCTTCCGGTGCTGCACAGGCCGCCGGAGTAGCCACTGGGTTCCTTGATCCGCACGACTCCGACGACGGCGCTGAGATCGGGTGACAGGCCGACGCAGTGCAGCTCCTCGTACTGCGTGTTGCCGCCGAGACCGAGGTAGGCGCCGATGACGGCGGACAGGTCGATGCTCTCGAGCGCCTTCTCGGACAGAACGCTGGTGAACTGGTCGGACAGCGAGGTCTGCAGCCCCGCGTTGGTCGTCAGGGCTTGCACCGTGCTGTTCAGGTGTGAAGCGAGCGTCCGGTGCAGCGGCACCTTGTCGCCGTAGGTCTGCACCAGCGACTCGACGGCGATGGTCGGCTGCGGCGCGGCGATGCTGGCCTGCTTGTCCACCAGCGGCAGGAACTGCTTCGGCAGCGCCAGCTTGGCACTCTCCAGGACGTCGAGCAGCACCAGGTGCCGGGTCAGCGGCTGCACGTGGGCGTCGAGGACGTTTCCCCAGTGAATCGGCGGGTTGGGGTTGCCGGCCGGCGGAATCGTCCCGTACATCAGCACGGCGCGAACAGCGACCGGCCCGGCGAGGAAGCACAGTCGACGGTGCTCGGGAATCGTGACCGCCACGGTGTAGTGCAGCGGCTTGGGACCGGGTACGTCGTGCACCGCGACGCTAGCGACACCCAGGTCCTCGTCCGGGTCGCCGAAGTCGCCGTCGCCGTTCCAGTCCGCGAAGAAGCGGACGTACTCGCGGTTGCCGGGGCCGGTGCAGAGACTTCCGCCGTACCCGTTCTCCTGCTTGATCTCGATCGTCGCGTACAGCGCCGACTGGTCCGGCTGCAGGCCGACGCAGTCGACCTCCTCGTACGCCGTCGACTGGGCGAGCTCGAGAATCTTCGTGGCCCACTCGTTCTCCGCCACCATCAGCGGCCCGAAGCTGCCCCGCAACCTCAGCTCTGCCTTGTTCGGCTCACCTGCTACATCGTTCATTGCACTGCCCTCCCCCGATACCGGTCGAGCTGACCGGCTAACGAGGGACAGAGCGGCGGCGGGTCCGGTTTGATACGGCTAGATGGTGACCCAGTCGGTCACAACGGCCGTCTCGTCGCCCGCGATGAGGATGTGCAGGCTGAACGGTCCGGCCGGCACCTCGGTGGCGGGCACCCGGCCGAGCTCGTCGGTGGTGAACCGCGCCACGACTCCCGTGGCCGAACGCACCTCGACGTCGGCGACGCAGGCGGGGGCGAGCTGCCCGATCAGGCGACGTCGTCCGCGGCTAGCCGTGACCTGGAGGTCGACGCTCACCCGCTCCGTCTCGAACGTGAGCATCTGCTCGTCGCTGATCAGGGCTGGTCCGCGTACGAGAACCGGCGACTCGTCGACGCTGGAGTCGAAGGCGAGGTCGGCCAGCTCGGCCAGCTCACGGTCGATGGTCCGCCAGGTGAAACTGGCCTTCGCGGCATCGACGACGCCCGCGGGGACGCCGTCGTGGGTCGCGGCAGCCGCCCGAAGCTCCGTCATCAACGCCTCATCGCCCTGGTCATCCGGGGCCTCCTGCGCCGTCAGGTCAATGTCGTCGGTCATGTCGGTTCACCTCCCGTGCATCGAGGAGCCTGTCCGCCCACGAGCCGCTCGTCTGAGTAGTTCACCCTAGACAGAGCCGCCACCCGTTTGTGTGATACCGATTTCGGCAAGATGGCGTCGAAGCTGGCCCAGACAGCGCGCTCTGGTGGGCCCGATCGAACCGATCGGCATGGCCAGCGCCTCGCTGACCAGGTCATAGCTGGGCGGCGGCGATGCCATCAGCACGCGCAGCAACCGCTGACACCCGTCGCCCAGCCGGCTGAGCCCTGCCATCAGCTGGGCGCTGCGCTCGCTCGCCAGCAGACCGGCGTCGAGCGGGGGGTCGTCGTTGCCTGTGCGGTCGAGGCGCTCGAGATCGAGGACGCGTTCACGGCTACGGCTACGGATGACGCGCAGGCACTCCCGCTTGGCCGTGGTCACGAGCCACGCGGCGAGGCGCTCCGGCTCGCGGAGGCGGCCGAGGTGCTCGACCAGCCGGAGCCACGTGGTCTGACTCACGTCAGCCGCGTCATCCCCGCTGAGCCGGTAGCTGCGCGCGACGGACCAGACCAATCCGCTGTACCGGTCGACGATTCTGTCCCAGGCTGCCTGCTCCCCCTCTGCTGCCCGGTGCAGGTCCTCGACGACGGTGTCGTCCGTCACGCCGTTCCACCTCTCACGACCCCCGGTTCACCGTTGCCGATCCGCCGACCGGATTCAAGTCCCCGTACCGAGGACGTATCAGCGAGATCCCGAACCGCTCTGTCCTGCCGTACGAAAGCAAAGGGACCGAGGGGGTCGACATGGCACAGCACGTGCAGATCCAGAGGAACACGCTAGCCGCAGCGTCGCGGCGCCGAGCTTCCGCCCGGTACGCGGCTGAGCATGTCGACCCGCTCACCACCTCGCAGCTGCTCTCCGAGGGGGATGCGGACGACCTGCTGGCGAGGGCTTACCGACTGCGCCGAAGGAAGTTGGCGCGGCAGGTATCAGCAGCTCGTACCGGTGCTCTGTTGCGATGACGCCGGAGCACCGGCACACAACGTGGGACGGCTTTCGGGGGTCGGCCGGCTCATGACAGAAGGGGGAAGGGCCCGTCGCACCCGGGGGGAGCGACGGGCCCTCTGCCTGTGCCCAATGCCCAGGGGTATGGGCCGGATCCGGCCACAGTGGTAGACACAGGACAAATCCGAACGCGGGGAAGGTCTGACATGTTCTCAGAAGGACAGCGGGAGATCTGCAACGAGCAGCGCCGGAAGGCGGTGCTGGGTGACCGCAGCAAGTTCAACGTGCTCGAGGGTCCCGGCTACTTCTACCGTCCGCACCAGCTGCTGGTGCACGCCGAGGACGTGTCGTTGATTGCCGAGGATCTCAAGCGGGTCAAGGCAGTCGAGCACCCCGAGCTGAACGAGCAGTTCCGGCGGTACGAGATCCCGGTTGCTGTTTTCACCGTTACGGGTGTGTCCATCCCCGCGCTGGTGACGAGGCTTCGTGCCGTACGTGAGGACGGATCCAGGGTCCCTCGCGTCGGCCCCAACCATGTGTTCGGCGGTGAGCCGCTCTATCACGCCGGCCCCGGCGGTGAACCCTCACCATCGGACCCCGTCGAGGGCAAGTGGGGCGCGGTCGATGCCAACGCGCAGACCGTCGCGGCCCTGGACACCGGGATCTCAGCCGACCTCGCCAGCCTGCATCCCGAGCTGTTCGATCGCATCGTGACCGAAGGCGACGACGTCGACCCGCTCTACAGCAGCGGCGACCTGCTCGAGCACGATGCCGGACACGGCAACTTCGTCGCCGGCATCATCATGCAGCTGGCTCCATGGCTGCGGATCGACCCGGAAAAGGTGCTCGACCGGGCCGGGCTCGGCGACGACGCGATGATCACGCTCGGCATGGCGAAGGCCAACTGCGCACTGGTCAACGCGTCCCTCGGCGGCTACACCCACGACGACATGCCCCCGGTCGCTTTCGAGGCCTTTCTCGCCAAGCTCGATCCCGAGTCGGTGCTGGTGGCCGCGGCAGGAAACAACAACCAGGGCCGGCCCTTTTGGCCGGCGGCCTTCAAGCACGTCATCGCGGTGGGCGCCGTCGACAACCGCAACGGGGCACTGGTCAAAGCGCCGTTCAGCAATTTCGGCGACTGGGTCGACTGCTGCGCACCTGGGGTCGAGATCCGCAGCACCTACGTCAATGGTGAGTGGCGGCTGATCGAGGACGGCACCCTGGAGCAGCTCAAAGGCTGGGCCTGCTGGTCGGGCACTTCTTTTGCCGCGCCCCACGTGACTGCCGCGATCGCTGCAGCCATGAACGGGACCGGCCTCACTCCCAGGCAGGCCGCGCACGAGGTGCTCGCCAGGGCGACGGAGCACGTACCCCAGCTGGGCTTCTTCATCAAGCCGCAGCTCGACCTGAGCTGCACGAGCTGCTAGCCGGCTCCAAAACAGACAACGGAGGCGGCGCGAAGCCGGGCAGCGTCGTCGAGACCACGCCGCGCTCGCAGGAGTGCTTCGCCCGGCGGCAGGCCGTCCTGAAGGGCCTGATGGAACGCCACCATCAAGTCCCTGGCAACCTCATCGGGCACCGCGGACGTCGTGGCGATGAGCGCTCGGGTGCCCATCCGCAGGAGGGCGCCGACAAGTCCCATCAGCTCATCCCCAGGGTGGACGGCGGACAAGCCGGAGTCGCAGGCCGACAGCACCACGACCGTCGGGGCCGATTCCAGGTTCTCCAGGTCGTAGACGGTCATGGGACCGTCCTCGAGCTCGATGCTGGAAAGCAACGGGTTGTCAGCGCGGAACCGCCCGTGCGCCGCGAGATGCGCGTATCCCGCTCCCTGCAGAGCGTTGATGACCGTCTCCACCGAGGCAGCTTCGTCGGTGAAGATATGGGCGCTACCTCCGTACACCCTTGCCACTGCGGCAATCTCGTCGCGAGCGCCGGGCAGTCCCGGCCCTGCGACGAGGACGACATCGCCCCTGCGGACCTTCCTCCGCTCTCGCGCCGCCAGCCACACGGACGCCGAGGGCGCCACTGTGACGGACCGCTCCGACGCAGAGGGCAGCAGGCCCCACGGCAACACATGCATGTCCCCCGTTGGCACGACAACCAGGGGCCGGTCGAGGATTCGCTCTCGCAAGGGCACGAGCAGCAGCTCGTCGAGGCTCCGTGCCGAGTCAGTGACCGAGTTGGTCGCAGCAAGCAGGCCGCGGTTCGACCCGCCAGCGGCGAGGCGGCGCTGTGCAAAGCGCAAAGCATCAAGCTGCTCGAGCACGTCAGCTTTCGGCCCCAGGTCGTGAAGCGTTGAGGCTCCGGCCGTGACGGCCACAGCTAGCAACGTGCCGTTCACTTGTACGAACTCAACCAGAGCAACGTCGTTCAAGGCCTGCGACAGCTCTTCGACCCGTGCCAGTGGGGCCTGGAAGGTATCAGCACGCACCGCGCGCGCTCGCTCGGTAACCGATTTCTCCAAGGCACGTTGTCGCCGCTCCAGGCGACTGGTGTCATCGCTGGTGAACCGTGATTGCTGCAGCTCCAGCGCAACCGTCCGCAGCTCGGTGAGCCGGGCAGCCAGCACCTCGTCCTTGGGAGGTTTGACCGGCCTGGCCAGCAGACCCCCAGCGCGCCACCGCTCGGCCCAGGACAGGACCCGGATCGGATCACCGGACGCGAGAGCAAGTCGCAGCCCCGTCTCCGCCAGCTCACCCGCACGAGCTCCCGCGTGCACCTGCAGCTCGGTCGCCGACAACGTCGCCCGATAGCGTTCGTGGAGCCCGAGGCCCGCTCGCAGCGCTCTCGAGGCTCCTGCCGTGTGTCCGCTGGCCAGCCGAGCCAACGCAACCGTGTGCCAGGCCGTCATTCGCAGAGGAACCGGACCGGAAGCCGTTGCGGCCATGGCGTTCGCCAGCGCGGCCGCTGTGAGCGGGCAATGGGCGGACAGATCCCGCTTGATCGACATCAGCATGACGTCCGTGGCTGCCTCCTGCCACCCGGCCTTCCTCAGCGCCTCTTCGAGCGCAGCCCCCTCACGCCACTCGGGCGCCATCTCGTCCGTGGCCGTGGACCGCAGGACCGCGTACCTGGCCAGCAGCGCGAACCGGGGACGACCCTGCCGCTGAAAGGCATCCAGCGCATCGCGGGCGGTCGACAGTGCTCCCGCCACATCTCCCGAGGCCAACAGGGTTTCCGAACGCATCAGCCAGGCTTCCGCCACGTCACTGACGACATCCCCGCGGGAGAGCTGCTCGAGTCCCTGGTCGATCGCAGCCTTCGCCTCGTCGAGCAGCCCGGCCGCCAGCAGCACCTGACACTTGTCCATGAAGCTCATGCCCCGTACGAGGCCAGCAGCGTCCAGCTGCGCGCCTGCGACCTCGAAGCGTTCGAGCGCCAGCACGAGGTCGCCACTCAGACCGGCGGCAAAGCCCAGGTTCCACCGGGCTTCTGCGGCCAGAACCTGTTGGCCGAGCTCCTCGTACAGGTGAGCAGCTCGGCGAAGATCGCGCTGGGCCGCCACTCCCTGACCCTGGTAGGCGAACAGGATCCCCCTGTTGTTGCGCAGCCGCGCTTCCCAGATCAGATCGTGTGATTTTCGCAAGGGGCCGAGCGCCAACTCGTAGTTGGCCAGTGCACGAGCAGCTGATCCCGATCGTTGCTCTATCAAGGCAAGTTGTACGAGCGCCCTCGGCTGCTCCTCACCGGACAGCTGCGTCACCGCGAGGCGAGCCTGCCGTCGCCCGGCAGCGAGTCGACCGCGTTCAACCAGGACGTTCGCCAACGTCAGCCGCGCCTGCGCCGCACACTGATGATCAGTCCCGGAGCCGACGGTGATCGCTTTGCGCAAGAATTCTTCCGCCTGCTGCAGGTCCTCCCGTTCTCGTGCCGACATGCCACGAGCTCTCCAGCCGATCGACTGGGTGACCCGATCGCCGGCGAGGGCTGCCACCTCGATGGCCTCCCGTGCCTTCGCGTCAGCTGCCCTGGCATCGACGCCGATCAGTCGCAGCGCCTCGTCCGCTAACGCTGCTGCCGCTGGCGACGCAGCCGAACCGCGACGAGGAGCCTCGCCTTCGGCGGACACGGAACTCCCCACTGCTGCGACGACGACGTACCGGAACCGCAACCGTACGACACTCGATCCCGCCAGGGACCCGTAGAAGTACGCATCCCTGAGGTAGGCGAAGCGGAGCCGATCCGAGCCGTCAGGTTGCAGTCGCCGTGATCAGTCCCGGTTGAGCTTGCGGTAGGTCACGGCGTGCGGACGTGCAGCGTCGACGCCGAGCCGGTCCAGCTTGTTCTTCTCGTAGTCGGCGTAGTTGCCCTCGAACCAGAACCACTGCGCCGGCTCGTCGGCCGTGCCTTCCCAGGCCAGGATGTGGGTCGCGATCCGGTCCAGGAACCACCGGTCGTGGCTGATGACCACCGCGCAGCCGGGATAGTCCTCGAGCGCGTCCTCGAGCGAGCGCAGGGTCTCCACGTCGAGGTCGTTCGTCGGCTCGTCGAGCAGCAGGACGTTGCCGCCAACCTTGAGGGTCATCGCGAGGTTGAGCCGGTTGCGCTCTCCTCCGGACAGGACGCCCACCGGCTTTTGCTGGTCCGGACCACGGAAGCCGAACGAAGCCGCGTAGGCCCGCGAGTTGAGCTCGACGTTGCCGACCTTCATGTAGTCGAGGCCGTCGGACACGACCTCCCAGAGCGTCTTCTTCGGATCGAGCCCGGAGCGCGCCTGGTCGACGTAGGAGATCGCGATCGACTCACCGATCTTGACCGTGCCGGAGTCGGGCTGCTCGAAGCCGACGATCGTCTTGAACAGCGTGGTCTTGCCGACGCCGTTCGGGCCGATGATGCCGACGATGCCACCGCGCGGGAGGCTGAAGGACAGCCCGTCGATCAGCACCCGGTCGTCGAAGCCCTTGACCAGCTTGTCGACCTCGATGACCACACCACCCAGGCGCGGGCCCGGCGGGATGTGGATCGTGTCGCTGTCGGCGGCACGGGCCTTCTCCGACGCCGCGACCAGTTCCTCGAACGCGCTGAGGCGGGCCTTGCTCTTGGCCTGGCGGGCCTTCGGGCTGGAACGCACCCACTCGAGCTCGCGCTGGATCTCCTTCTGCCGCTTGACGTCCTTGTTGCCCTCGATCTTCATCCGGGTCTGCTTGGTGTCGAGGTAGGTCGTGTAATTGCCCTCGTACGGGTAGGCGTGGCCGCGGTCCAGCTCGAGAATCCACTCGGCCAGGTTGTCGAGGAAGTAGCGGTCGTGCGTCACGGCGAGCACGGCGCCGGGGTAGGCGGCCAGGTGCTGCTCGAGCCACTGCACGGACTCGGCGTCGAGGTGGTTGGTGGGCTCGTCCAGCAGCAGCAGGTCGGGCTGCTGCAGCAGCAGCTTGCACAGGGCGACCCGGCGGCGCTCGCCACCCGAGAGCAGCGTGACGTCGGCGTCCCCCGGCGGCAGCCGGAGCGCGTCCATCGCCTGCGCGAGCTGGGAGTCGAGGTCCCACGCATTGCGGTGGTCGAGCTGCTCCTGCAGCTGGCCCATCTCCTCGAGCAGCTCGTCGGTGTAGTTCGTCGCCATCTCCTCGGCGATCGCGTCATAGCGAGCGACGAGCGCCTTGGTCTCGGCGACGCCCTCCTCGACGTTGCCGAGCACGTCCTTGTCGTCGTTGAGCGGCGGCTCCTGCAGCAGCATCCCCACGCTGTAGCCGGGGGTGAGCAGCGCGTCGCCGTTCGACGCGTGGTCGAGCCCGGCCATGATCTTGAGCAGGGTCGACTTGCCGGCGCCGTTGGGGCCGACCACGCCGATCTTGGCGCCGGGCAGGAACGCCAGCGTCACGTCATCGAGGATGACCTTGTCGCCGTGCGCCTTGCGCGCCTTACGCAGCTGGTAGATGTACTGAGCCATGCGTCCAGACTACGGAAGGCGGCAAGCGCGGCGGCCACCCCACCCGGTGGGCTCGGCGAGCGGGCTCAGGCGGCGACGTCGGGGACCAGCGGCCCGCTCGACCCGTCCGCGTGCAGTCCGTCCGCGCCGTCGGGCAACGGCCTCGAGTCGGGCAGGCCGTCGACGTAACCCCGGTTGACCCGCACCAGCTGGACCGCGATCCGGTTGAGGTCGGGCGACACGTGCTGGGCATCGACCTCGTACACCGTGCGACGCTCGCTCTCGACCTCATAGGTCCGCATCCGCAGCCGGCCGGTGATGATCACCGGGTCGCCTCCCTTGAGGCAGGCCTTGACCCGTTCAGCCAGCTTGTTCCAGCAGTTGACGGTCAAGAAGATCGAGTCCAGGTTGACCCAGTCGTTGAGGCTGGGGTCGAACCGCCGGGCCGTCGCGGCGACCCGAAAGTTGACGACGGACTTGTTGTCACCCACCTTCTTCAGCACCGGATCCCGGACGATGTTGCCGGCGATGGTGAACTGGTTGTCGTTCATGCGAGGAACCTCCGGACCGGGAGCCGTCATGTACGGCTGCTCGGAGTCCACCCTCGGCCGACGGCCGCTGGGTGCCCGGGGCTTCCCTGGCCCTGTGGACGAAATCGCCGCCCGGGGAAATCAGCGGGAGGCGTCCACTGCCCTGGCGATCGGTGCCCAAACCGCAATCTCGTCCGCGATGGGCCGGCCCACAGTCTCGGCCAGCACACCCGCCACGGCCTGCCACACCGCCGCGCGCACGCCATCTCGGCGAAGCCGCTCGACCTGTTCGCGCCGCATGAAGATGCGCCGAAGGCCGGATGGCCCCACCCGGCTGACGTCGAGCCCGCCGACCGCCGCAGCGACGGCGACCGACACCGAGTGCGGGTCGACCAGGCGTTCGGCAAAGCTCAGCCAATGCGTCGGCAGGGGCGCGAACACCGAATCAACCAGGCGGGTGACCGCACGTTCGACGTGGTTCTCCGAGACAACAACCGGCTCGCGCAGGCGCCCTTCAACCAGCAGCTGCTCCGTCAGCGCATTGCCTGCGCAGGCCGCGATGACGGCAGCAGTCAGCTCGTTCGACTGCTGCTCGGTCGGGGGACGAGGTTCGGCGCCGATAAGCGTACGAAGGTCGCCGGCCACCCCCGAGAGCTCCGTTTCCAGACGGACGACAGCGGCTCGCCTGGCTGAAACACGCTCTACCACAAGGGATCTCAGCCCTGGGAGGCCTCCCCCGGTCACTGCCGAGGCCGCGAGCACGGCCGCATCGCCGAGGCCGTCCTCCTGCAGCAACCGCCGCAGGTCGGCTCCGAGCGTCGACGCCGTGCTGGCCTCGATGCGATCGAGCTGGTTCATCACCACAGCCAGCGCAGCGTCACGTCCGCCGAGCTGGCCGAGGTAGCGCTCATGCAGTGCGGCGTCCGCGTACTTCTGCGGGTCGACCACCCAGATCACCAGGTCCGCGTGCTCGACCACGCGGTCGACGACACTGATCTGCTGAGTCCGTACCGTGTCGTGGTCCGGCAGGTCCAGCAGGATCAGGCCAGCCAGCTCGGGGTCCGGGCCGGGGTCGAGCGAACTCGTTCGGGACAGCCTTGCCGCTGGTGAAACTCCAAGCCAGTCAAGCAGTCCGGCAGCAGCGGGGTCGGCTGGACCGGCCTCGCCCCAGACGCAGGCGATCACTTCCTGAGTCAGCGGCCGGCGAACCCCCACCGCCGACAACGGCACCCCGACGAGGGCGTTGAACAACGACGACTTTCCGCTGCCCGTACCCCCGGCAAGTGCGACCACGGTGTGTACGGCGGAGCGACCGAGGCGTGCCTGTGCGCGTTCGAGCAACGACCTGGCCGGCGCGGCCTCGGCAGCACTGAGCCGGTCGCCAGCGAGAGACAGGCTGCGTTCCAGTGCTGCCAGGCGATCCGGCAGGGTGGCCGTTGTCCACGAGGTCGGCGGTGATGTCACGGCAACGCCTGTTCCACCGCATTGGCGGCATCGAGCACGGCGAGCTCGGCTCCGGACGACGCCGTGAGACCAGCCTCCAGAGCCAGTGCATCGCGTTCCGCTGCGAGCACGAGACGCAGTCGTTCCAGCAGATCGGCCCGCAAGACCTCTACTCGGCGGGCAAGGCCTGGGTCCAGCACCAGTCCGCGCACCGTCTCGTTCCCCAGCAGCGCGGAGGACTCTGCTGCCCCGACGGCGAACAACGACAGCGCCGGGCCACCGCCGCCGGCCCACTCGCGCAGCACCTCGACCGTTGCGATCACCAGATCCGTGCGCGGCGACCAGTCCACCGCGGCGACGATGTCCGCGCCGCCCACCCGCGACGGCCACACCTGACGCAGCTTGGCCAACGACCGCGACACGAGAATGCCCATGTAGACGGACAAGGCGTCCTCGAACGCGTCGCCGAGTGCGGCCGCGTTGGGGCTGCCGGGACGCCGACGGAACAGCCCTTTTCGCTCGGGCGAGGTCAGCGCCTCCAAGCCGCCGGCGGCGACGTACTCCTGCCACCGTCGCAGCAGCTCACCGGTGACGATGACACCGGAGGCAAGACCTGCGGCGAGATCCCTTAGTGCATCGGCAAAGACGCCATCGAGGTCGTCCACGAGAGCGTTCGAGGTCGCCTGGTGGGAGTGGACGACCGACGCCAGCGCACGCGCTCGCCCCGGCAACGCACGCAACGACCCGGAGAAGGTGCGCGCGACGATGGCCTCCCGTACTTCCGGGTCGACGGCGACCCGCTGCAACCAGTCGCGCAGGGTCACCACGTCGAACTCGTCGAGCAGCCCCTCGTTCAGAGTCGTCTCGCGCACCGTGAACACCGGCGCCTGGGCCAGCCCGGCGAAGGCGAGCATCTCGCTGAGGTGCGTGTGCACGTCGGTCGCGGCGGCCGCCGGCACTCGGTCGAGGACGACGACGAGCACGGCTCCCCGGTCGCGCGCGGTGAGCAGGTGCTGCCACGGCACGGCATCGGCATAGCGGTTGGCGGTGAGCACGAACAGCCAGACGTCCGCGGCGGCGAGCAGCCGTGTGGCCAGCTCGCGGTCGTCAGCGGCGACCGAGTCGACGTCGGGTGCGTCAACGATGGCGACACCGGCCGGGACGCTGGTCGAGGCGACGACCTGCACCGTCCCGACGTCAGCGGTGTCCTCACGCACCGGACGCAGACCCGACAACGGCCGACCCTCGAGGTACCACCGCTCGTCGTCGGGATGGCACACGAGCACGGGTGCCCTGGTGGTGGGCCGGACGACGCCGGTGCGGCTCACGGGTGCCCGTACCAGGGAGTTGACGAGGGTGGACTTGCCCGCGCCGGTCGGCCCGGCAACGACGACAAGGACGGGCGTGGCCGGCTTGGTCAGCCGGGCAAGCACGTGGTCGTCGAGGGTCGACAGCAGCTCCTGGCGCAGGTGGCCCCCGACGACCGCTGAGGGCACGTCGGTACGCAACGGCGCCGCGGCTACGGCTGCCCGCAGCTGGCCGAGGGCGGCGAGCAGCGGACTGAGAGCCGCTCCGGTCGTCTCCGTCACGCTCAGACCTTACGTTCGAGGCAGCCGCGGCGTCCGATGACGCGCGGGACGAGCGCCCACCGCCGACACGCCGCAACAAAAGGGTGCAATCCCGGCTGAACAGTTACAGGATGTGCCCATGTCGCCGAAAACGAGCACCGAGCCACCTCAGCCCCGCATGCTGCACCGACTCGCGGCAGAGTTCTTCGGCACCTTCTGGCTGGTGTTCGCCGGTTGCGGTGCCGCAGTGCTCGCGTCCGGCTTCCTCAGCAGCACCAACGTGCATCTCGGCATCGGTTTCATGGGAGTGGCCCTGGCGTTCGGCCTCACCGTCATGACGATGGCGTACGCGGTCGGCCACATCTCCGGCGGACACTTCAACCCGGCCGTGAGCATCGGCCTCGCCGCCGCCGGCCGCTTCGCGTGGCGCGACCTGCCCGCCTACATCGTCACGCAGGTGGTGGCTGCCATCGCCGGCGCTGCGGTGCTGCTCTCGATTGCGAACGGGCAGAAGGGCTTCAGCGCGGTCGCGTCCGGATTCGCGACCAACGGCTACGGATCTCGCTCGCCCGGCCACTACGACCTGCTCGCCTGCATCATCGCCGAGATCGTCACGACCGCGTTCTTCGTCTACATCATTCTCGGTGCCACTGACACCCGAGCGCCCCGCGGTTTCGCCCCGCTGGCGATCGGCCTCGGCCTGACGCTGATCCACCTGGTCACGATCCCGGTCACGAACACGTCGGTGAACCCGGCCCGCTCGATCGGCCCGGGGCTGTTCGCCGGCAGCGCCGCCTTCAACCAGCTCTGGATGTTCATCATCATGCCGATCGTGGGCGCCTTGATCGCCGGCCTGAGCTACACCTATCTGTTCTCGAAGCACGAGCCGGTCGCTTCGCTCGAGAGCGCCAGCGAGGCCTGACCTCAGGCAGGCTCGGTTCGGGCTACCGTGTTGCCCCGGGTGTTCCGGTTGGCCGGGGGACCTTCGGCGCCCGTAGCTCAGCGGATAGAGCAGCCGCCTTCTAAGCGGTTGGTCGCAGGTTCGATCCCTGCCGGGCGCGCAAACCTCAGCTGTCGCCAGGCGGCGTCTCGGTCCGCTGCTCGGGCCGCCGTTCGAACAACTCGCTGGCAATGAGGCCCCAGCCGACGAGGCCAGGGACAAGCACGATGAAGCCGACCGCGGCGACGACGAGACCCCAGCCCAGCAGGTTGTCGTCGGCGATGCCGGACCGGACGCTGGAGTGATAGCCCGACAGCATCATTCCCGCGACGATCCACAGCACGATGCCCGTGGCCAGCAGCACCTGCCACTGCGGAATCCCTCGCCGCTCGATCGGGGGCGGGGGGACCGAGTCACCGACGGTGTAGACGGAACCAGGTCCGGCGGCCGGTCGCTCGACGGCTGGCTCTTGCTGACTTGTCATGTCTTCCCCCTGGATGGGACGTGGCTGCGACCATAGCGCCTCCGCAGGCACGTGGTGTGACGTGGTTCAGTGCCGCCCTGGCAACTGCAGGATGAGTACGGTGCCGACCGCGAGATGCATCGCGACCAAGGTGCACGTCGCGGCCGTACCCACACCTTGGCCCAGCGGCCCGAGCAGCGACAGCGCGAGTACCACCAGGGCGGTGGACGTCCACCAACGGCGAGGCCGTCCGACGAGTCGTTGCAGAGCCGCGAGCAGGGCCCAGCCGGCCAGCCCGGCAAGTACGGAGACCGCAACAACGGCAGCGGCTCCGACCGACTGCGTGGAGCTTCCACTCTGAACGCGGAGGCTCACGCCGGCCAGCACGGCGGCGCTCCAGATGACGAGGGCCAGCGCTGTTGCTTCCGCGACGGCCCATGCTTGATGGGACAGGGATCGGGTGGACAGGTGAACCTGTCGGTCTGTTGTCATGTCCAGCACAGTGCTCGAGCAGGACGGTCGCGCCATCGCCCGGAAGTCTCAGCCACCCCCCACTTTCGGCGGTGTCCGGGCTCGCGTCCGTGTCCTAACCTCGACCCCATGGACGACGAACTCTGCGAGCCCCGCGTCTACTGGCGCACCGCTTTCTGGTGCACAGCTGGCGTCGGGCTGCTCACCCTCACCACGCTGGTGTCCGAGCCTCCGGATGGTCGCACCGCCTTGGACATCACGGTGGCCGTCGTCGCAGTAGCCCTGGTGCCGTTCCTGCTGCGTCGCCCGGTCACTGCGGCGTTGATCTTCTCCACGATGGCTGCGTTCTCGCCCGCGGCGATCCCGGCTGCCACCGCGTTCGCGCTGACAGTCGCGCTTCGCCGCCCGTTCAAGGTTGCTCTCGCCGTCGCGGCGGCCGGTGCGGCTGCGTTGGCGATCGAGGGTGCCTGGCGCCCCCACGACGGGCTCACCTACGGGTGGTGGCTCGTCCTCGTCATTGCGACCTACGCCGCCATCCTCGGCTGGGGTGCGATGGTGCAGGCACGGCGGCAGCTGGTGGAGTCGCTCGAGGCCAGGGCCCGCCGGGCAGAGGAGGAGCAGGGCCGTCGGGTCGCCGAGGCTCGGGTCGCCGAGCGCACCCGGATCGCCCGCGAGATGCACGACGTACTGGCCCACCGGCTCACCCTTGTTGCCACCTATGCCGGCGCCTTGGAGTACCGGCCGGACGCCTCGCCGGAGCAGATCACCGAGGCAGCAGGCATTGTCCGAGCCGGTGTACGGGAGGCCCTCGTCGAGCTGCGCGAGATCGTCACGGTGCTGCGCGACGACGACCGGGACGACCAGCGGCCGCAGCCCGTCGTCACCGACATCCCACGCCTGGTTGACGAGTCCCGTCTTGCCGGACAGCGGATCAGCCTCGTGGAAAGACTGCCGGAACCGATCTCGACGGTCACCGGCCGGACTGCGTACCGCGTGGTTCAGGAAGGTCTGACCAACGCCCGCAAGCACGCGGCCGGACAGCCGGTACGGGTGCTGGTCGACGGCAGCAAAGATCACCAGCTGATCGTGGAGCTGCGCAATCCCCTTGCAGCACAAGGACTTCCAGGTCTTCCCGGCAGCGGTGCCGGCCTGGTCGGCCTGACCGAACGGGTGCGGCTGGCCGGCGGCACGCTCGATCATCAGCTCACCGGCGACGAGTTTCTGCTGTCAGCGAGGCTGCCCACGTGACGATCCGCGTCCTGATCGTCGACGACGACCCGCTCGTACGCGCCGCCCTGTCGCTGATGCTCGACGGTGCCGAGGATCTCGCCGTCGTGGGAATGGCAGCGGACGGCGCCGCGGTGCCGGACGCGATCGCGACCCACGCGCCGGACGTCGTACTGATGGACCTGCGCATGCCCGGTGTCGACGGTCTGACCGCTGTCGGCCGGCTGATGAAACGGCCGGCGCCACCGCACGTGATCGTGCTGACCACCTTTGACACCGACGACAACGTGCTCCGGGCGCTGCGGCTCGGTGCCAGCGGGTTCCTGCTCAAGGACAGCCCACCGACCGACATCGTCCAGGCGATCCGGCGAGCGTCCGCCGGCGACCCGACCCTGTCGCCGGACGTGACCCGGCGGCTGATCAGCCGGGTCACCGGGCAGGCTGCGGCCCACGAGCGGGCAGCGAACGCGCTCGCCCAGCTCACCCCGCGCGAGCTGGACGTCGTCGTCTCGGTCGCGCAGGGGCTGACGAACACCCAGGTCGGTACGGCCCTGACGATGACACCGGCGACCGTGAAGGCGCACATCTCGCACATCCTGCTCAAGCTCGAGCTGACCAACAGGACACAGATCGCCCTGCTGGCCCACGACGCCGACCTGTTGTGACGACGTCCGCTGGCGGTACTACACGGCCGCCTTACGGGCCTCAGCGAAAGGCAGCCGGTCGAAGACGAGGGTCAGCTCGGTGATGACGCCACTGCTCACCCGTAGGTGCTCAGCTCCCGGCGCATGCGGCACCGGTGCGGTTTCCGTGTCGTACAGGACAACGGCTGTCGTCTCGTCCCCGAACGCGCCGATGACGTGTGCGGCACGAGTGATGCGTGAGAACGGCTCCATGAAGGCGCGAAAGGCGTCGGCACCCACGATCTCGCCGGCAGGCGCGGAACAGACGATCTGCGGGGAGATGAACGTCATGGCTCGGTCGAAGTCGTGGGCCACCCACGCATCGTGGTAGGCCAGGGCCACTCGCAGTGCTGGAGGAGTTCGGAGTTCTGTCATCTCGGGGTCCCTTCGCTGGAGCTCGAACACCCGTACTGACACCACGGCGGCAGCATTCGGAACGGTCGTGGGCCTACGCTGTTCACGACACAACAGGCCCAGCCTCGGGGGTGCGATGCAACCGGGAACGAGGGGCAGCGGCAACGTCGACGACGAGTTCGGCGAGCGGGTCGCCCCGTACCTCCGAGAACTGCATGTGCACTGCTACCACCTGCTCGGCTCGCTCAGTGACGCCGATGATCTGCTGCAGGAGACGCTGTTCGCGGCTTGGCGGTCGAGAAGCGGGTTCCGCGGCGATGCGACGATGCGGACCTGGCTCTACCGGATCGCGACCAACCGGTGCCTCAACGCGATTCGCGACGGGCGGCGCCGAGCACCGACGGTGCCCATCCCGCCATTTCCTCCGCCGGAGCCCAACGGCCGAACCGAGGTCAGCTGGCTGCAGCCCTATCCCGACGGCGGTTCGGCGACGGTTCAGCTCGGCTTGGCGGACGATCCGGCTGTCCGGTACGAAACCGGCGAAAGCGTGGAGCTGGCCTTTGTCATCGCACTTCAGCGACTGCCACCTCGCCAGACGGCCGCGCTCGTCCTCGGCGACGTCCTCGGCTTCAGCCTCGCCGAGATCGGCGACCTGCTCGATGTCACGCCCACCTCGGCGAAGGGGCTGCTGCAACGGGCCAGGGCCGGGGTCGGCCGGGTCCGCGACACCAGCAAGGGGCACTCCCGTGCGGACGACCATGCCCTGGCGACCGCATTCGGCCGCGCCCTGACCGCGGGCGACATAGCGGGGCTCCTCGCCTTGCTCACGGACGACGCATGGCTGGCGATGCCGCCTGCTCCGCACCTGTACGTGGGGCCAGCCGCCGTTGAGGGGTTCTTGCGGGCGAGCGAGGCCTGGCGCGGGCCCCGGCCGGTCCGCCTGGTCGCCGTCCGTGCCAACGGACAACCGGGCTTCGCCCACTATTTGGGCAGCCCCGGCAGCGTCGTCGCTGACGCGACCGGAGTGGTCATGGTCGCGACGCGCGGCAAAGCCATCAGCTCGATCGTGCGCTTCCTCGACCCCTCGTTGCCTCAGCGGTTTGGCCTGAGCAGCTCGGTACCGGTGCGGGCACCGATGAGTATTCGCGGCTGAGCTTGATGTCGAGCGCGCGGCGGCGGCGCGCCAACAGCACCGGCGGCACCGCCGATGCAGACTTTTGTCCGAGATTGCGAAGAAAGAACTACACAGCGTTAGGGAAAGTTGGCCCTAAGGACTAGGCAAGACCACCCTCAGCGGTTTCATACTGCGCACAGGGACTGCCGGGGTTCGCCCGGCGGTTCCGAACCGGTGCGCTGGGGGTGTTGCTTGTGTCACGCGTGCTTCTGGCAGACGACGAACCGGGTGTCGTCGCTTTCGTAGGTCGTGCCCTAGCGTCCATGGGCCTTGAGGTGTCCGTGGCGAGCGACGGTGCGGACGCGGTCAGCAAGGCTCTGGCCGGGCGACCGTACGACCTGCTGATCCTGGATCTGGTCATGCCCGAGATGGACGGTCTGGCTGTCCTGGTAGCCGTCCGGGCGGTCAACCCGACTATGCGAGTGATCATGCTGTCCGCTGCGGACGACGTTCGGAACCGCGTGGCAGCACTGGACGCGGGCGCCACTGACTTCATCGGCAAGCCGTTCGCGGTCGAAGAGCTGCTGGCCCGGGTGCGTAGCTGCATGCGCGAGCAGCCGACCGAGGTGGCACAGACCGAGGTACGGGCCGGGCCCTACGTCCTCGACCTCCGCCGCCGTGCACTGACCAGCCCCGGCGTGGCCATCTCTTTGAGCCAGCGGGAGTTCCTGCTGCTGCAGCACCTGATGGCGCATGCCGGCGACGTTTGCAGCCGCGAGGAGCTGCTGACCCAGGTGTGGGGTTACGCGTTCGACCCCGGCACCAACGTGGTGGAGGTCTACGTCCGTCGGCTTCGGAGCAAGCTTCCGGTCAACACGATCGAGACGGTGCGACATGTCGGGTACAGCTTCCACGCGGCGTAACGCACTACCGGAGGCCCTCTGGTGCGCGTTCGTCCTGATCAATGCATGGGCGATGTTCCTGTTCCCGCACTACCCGACGGTGCCGTTCCACTTCATCTGGATCTCCTTCACGCTGTTCTGCGGCTTCCGCATCTGGTCCCGCCCAGCAACGTTCAGCGCGCTGGCTGCGGTGATGCTGCTCACCGCCGGCATCCTCCTCTACCTCATCGGGCACCACGACGTGGACGCCGAGGAGATCGCCGAGGTGCCGCTCATGGCAGCGGTCTTCCTGGCCACCATGTGGCACGTCTGGCGAGGGCAGGCGGCGCGCCGGGCTCTGGAGGAGATCGCCGTCGAGGAACGCTCCCAGCGCCGACGCGAGCTCGACTTCACCCGGCGGGCCTCGCACGAGCTGCGGACGCCGTTGACCGTCGCCCGCGGACACGTTGAGCTGGTACGGCGCAGCTTGACCGATGCCCAGCACCTGTCCGACCTCGGAACCGTGATCACCGAGCTCGACCGGATGGCCTTGATAAGCAAGGGACTGCTGGCCCTCGCCCGCATGGAGAACCCCGCCACGTTCGCCCCCACGGAGGTCGACCCGCTCGACCTGGTGCTGGGCGCCGCACGGCGCTGGTCCGTGACCTGCAGGCGCACGTGGCACGTGGCGTGCGCGTCCCCCGTACTGCTGCTGGACCAGGAGCGGATCACCGCCGCCCTGGACGCCCTGCTCGACAACGCGGTCAAGCACACCCGGCCGGGGGACCACATCGACGTCTCGGTCCTCGCCGGCGCGGACGGCGTACAGCTCCGGGTCAGCGACACCGGGCCGGGCATCCCGGAGGCCGGCCTGCCGCACGTGTTCGAACCCTTCTGGCAGGCCGAGCACCGACGGGACCGGCGCTATGCCGGGACCGGCCTCGGTCTCGCGATCGTCGAGACGGTGGCACTGCAGCACGGGGGCAGGGCGATTGCGGCCAACTCGCCCGAAGGTGGTGCTGTGGTCACCATGGCGCTGCCACGGTCGGTCATGGAGAGCCAGGACCCCGAGATGTTCCTGCAGCACGAAGAGGACCTCGATGTCGCCAGGGCACTCGCCGACCGGCCGTCGCCCTGAGGGTTCAGCCGGTCTCGATCTCGGCGTCCGCCACCCGTTGTGCCACACCACGTGTACCTGGTCTCGCTCTCCCCGCGCACGAACTTCACCTGCGGCCCGCGACGGTCACGGCCTGTGCGCTGAGCTGTTGCCCGAGGCGATCTCACTCGACGAGTGGGGCTTCCCGATCGTGGACACCCGCCCGTTGGGGCGCGACCTCGAGCCGCTCGCCCGGCGGGCGGTGGCTGCCTGCCCCACACTCGCGCTGGTTCTCGAGCGTACGAAGGACCCCGCGCGCCAGTAGGCTGACCGAATGAATGACCGTCTGGTGTGGATCGACTGTGAGATGACCGGCCTCGACCTCAAGAACGACGTGCTTCTCGAGATCGCAGCCCTCGTCACGGACTCCGAGCTCAACATCATCGACGAGGGCGTGGACATCGTCATCCACGCCGACGACGCGCTGCTGGACAGCATGATCGACTTCGTCCGGGACATGCACGCGACGTCCGGGCTCACCGAGGCCGTACGAGCGTCGACGGTCACCGTCGAGGAAGCCGAGGCCCAGGTCCTCGACTACATCAAGATCCACGTCAAGGAGAAGCGCAAAGCGCCGTTGTGCGGCAACTCCATCGCGACCGACCGCGGCTTCCTCGCCCTCCAGATGCCGGCGATCGACGACTGGCTGCACTACCGCATGGTCGACGTCTCGAGCGTCAAGGAGCTGGCCCGACGCTGGTACCCCAGGGCCTACTTCGCCTCCCCCGAGAAGACCGGCGGCCACAGGGCGCTCGCCGACATCCGCGAGAGCATCGAGGAGCTGCGCTACTACCGCTCGACCGTGTTCGTCCCGCAGCCCGGCCCCGACTCCGACACGGCCGCCAAGGCAGCCGCCGAGATCGTCGCCGCCCGTACCGAGGAATCGGGTACGGAACACCCCTGAGCATTCGCTACACTTGCTCGGCGCCGACAGGCGTGCACTTGGTGGGCGTAGCTCAGCTGGTAGAGCACCGGGTTGTGGTCCCGGGGGTCGCGGGTTCAAGCCCCGTCGCTCACCCCAAGAATTTCCGCAGTTCAGCGGCGTGAACGAGCGGCGGTGCCTCCCAGTGGGGTGCCGCCGTTGGCTTCCAGCCGCCGCTCTCAGCCACGACCAAGCACGATGCGGCAGGAGTTCCGCGGTCACCAGTAAGGGTGGGCGGCCAACAGCAACACGATGCCGCCAACGAGGACACCCGCAGCGACCTGTCGGTGCCGCCGGCGCCGGAGTGTGAGCAGTGCGGCCGCAGCGCACAGCAGGACGCCAAGCCAGAACGCGAGGGTCCGGAACTGCTGAGTTCCTCCCCAGAGGTACGCGTCGTGCGAACCGGCGGGCAGCGTGGCGCCCAGCTGCATTCCCGCTGGGTGGTGTCGGGTGTCGTTCACGACGGTCACACCATCAACGTCAGGGTAAGGCTGCGCCAGCGGGTCATTCACCTGGTACCGACCGGTACACACCCACGTCACGGCAAGCTGGCGCGAACACTGCTCGACGGTGACGATGCCGCCCCGCTCGCTTCCGCCGTTGCCGATGGTCCTGAGGTGCGTCGCACCCCGCCAGAACGCGGGCATCGCGGGCACGGCGGCAAGGACAGCGAGCACCGCGAGTAACGCCACCAGGCGGAAGCCCCTGCCTCCACCCGTGCGGATGTCGTTACTCACTAGCGCGTCTCCCGTGGTCATGGCCAGCATGTGCTGCCGCCTACTGCTCGCCGGTATGGCGGCGCGCTGTGCTGCCTTTGCGCGTGTTGCTATCGGCTACCCGGCGGCTAGTGTGACCGCTTCACCGCGCCTAACCCGGCTGTCGGTGCGGAATTGGTCCCAATCGGCCCCCGAAGCTGACGGAAAATACCCACGTCAACGCCCACGGCCGCCAGCTCCAGCACCCTAGGCCCGGCGTCGCGCCCGTGCACCGATAGTTGAGTGGGATCAGGCCTGCGAATCACCTGGCGCCGTGCTTGGAACCGAGGAACCGCCGGATGAGTCGATCAGCTATCAGCGCACCGAGGAACCTGCCGATGCCCAAACCGCAGAGCCGGTACACGAAGCTCCTGCCCAGAACCGTGGACACAATCCAGGCACGCCCCGCAGCGTGAGCGCAGATCTTCCTGGCAGGTTGGAGCCGCGACGGGTGCTGGCAGGTCGAGTCGTGGCCGTGCTTATTGGCTATTGGTCAAGTGGCAGGCTGCGCGTGTGTCGTTGGCCGGCACATGGCATGTAGCGCTCCCCGTCATGTTCCGTTGGACGAACCAACCTCGTGCAGCAGTACCGGATGGGAACGCCGATCCACGCCGCTGTAACGCTTGACTCGGCTTGTCTGCACTAGGCGAAGTTCCGGTTGTGGGGCTTCGGTCAGTGGCTGGTTTTGCCGGCGTGCAGCGCGATGGTTTTCCGGCCGGCTGTTGTCGGGATGACCAGCTTGCCGGTGACCGCCGTCGTACCTCGGGCGCGGAAGTTCACCCTGGCGGTGCAGGACCACCCCGGGGGCAGGGTTGCCCTGGAACAGCTGTCGAAGCCGCGGGTGAAGGTTTTGCTGCTGCCTTTCGCCAAGGACAGCCGGCCGAGGGTGACGTCGGTGCTGCCGGTGTTGGTGACGGTGATGGTTTTCCCCGTGGTGGTGCCGACGGGGGATTTGGCGAAGGTCAGGGTGGCCGGTCCGCCGCTCACCGAGGTGATCCCGGCGCGGGGTTGGTCCTGGAACATGTGCACGGTGAAGAACAGGTTGGCCTGGAGGTGGTCCACGATCTGCACCCGGTACCGCGTCCCTGCGGGCAGCGAGCGAGTGGTCACGTACAGGTCGCTGGCCCCGGGGCGGGAGATCGCGGCAGCGACAGTCCCTCCGGCGGAGTTGATCAATTTAGCGGTGAAGGTCGCGCCGAAGCCTTTCTGCCACGCGATGTGCAGGACGTCGCGGCCGGTCGCGATCTGAGTGAACGGCCACGTGCAGGCGTTCCCGTTCGGGGTCCCGTCGAATGAACACGCGCCGTAGGAGCCGGTCCAGCTGGACTGCACTGCGGCCACCCTCGCGGTGGTGCTCGAGCGGAACGCGACGACGCCGCCGCTGGTGCTGACCGTCACCATGCCGTGGCCTGCGCCGATGAATGCGACCGGCTGGCGGGCACCTTCGTCGTTCGCAGTGACGTTGGCCCGCAGGTCGGCTCCCCACACCAGGGCGCCGGTAGCCTCGTTCAGCCCGTACATGTTGCCGTTCCAGGACGCGGTGTAGACGACCCCGTCGATGATGGTCGGCGCCACGGACAGTCCGCCGTCGCCGGTGAACGTCCACAGCACCGCCCCGGTGCTGAGGGAGCGGGCGACAAGGTTGCACGGGTCGCAGCCGACGTAGTTCGCCTTGGGCTGCACCTGGGTGATGATCACCCCGCGTGCCGAGTCGATGGCCGGCGGGCCGTCGGAGGGCATCGTGCCCAGCTGGGCACCGGTGGCCAGGTCCAGGATGTGCATGGTGTGCCCGTAGCTGGTCCGGGCGTAGACCCTGCCGCCGGCGATCGCCGCGGTCCGACCGCCGCCGCTTTCGGTGTCGCGGTACTGCCAGGCGGTGCTGCCGTCAGCGGTACGCAGCGCGGTGACCGCGTTGCCGGCCATGCCGAGCACCGCCAGGCCGTTACTGATAGCGGGGGTGGCGTTGTCCCCTCCGCCGTGACTGGTGGTCCAGCGCAGCTTTCCGGTGGTCTCGTTGAAGGCCATCACAGGGCCTTGGAGCTCCCCGATGTACACGGTGCCGCCGGAGGCGACAGGTGGGGAGTCGCAGATGGCACCGTTGCCGGGGATCTCCCAGTCCTTGGATCCGGTGCGCGCGTTGTAGGCGACGACGTGGCAGTACCAGTCGACGACGAACACCCGGCCGTTCTCGTACGCGTCACCATTGAAGTTGCCGTAGTCCGACACCTTGTGCGGACCCCACAGGATGGAGCCGTCTGAGCTGCGTAGGGCAGTGATGAAGGTGGCATGGTCAATGCGGGACGCTACGTAGGCGTTGCCCCCACCGAAGATGACCCCACCGACGAAGCCGAGATTCCCCCCAGTTGCCCAAGCGACCGCGAGCGGTGGCTTCACCCCGAGGCCGTTGATCACGTTGGCATGCGTCGCGTCACCGAGGTAGTTGCTCGCCTCAACCGGTGCACCCGCTCGGGCTTGCGGCGCCACAGCGGGCAGGGCGGCTGCTAGCAGCACGGTGGTCACGGCCGCGACGAGCGCCCCACGCGGGCGGCCGAGCGACGCGAGCTTGGTGGGTAACATGGGCGGTCCTTTGACGCCGGGGCCGGCACGGGCTGAGATGACCCGGCGGGGGCACGGCGGGGACCGCGGTGAGTATGGACGGGGAAGGCTGCAGCCAAACGTACGTGCCGCCAACTTCGCAGCTGCGGCGCATCGTGCCGTGCCGACCCAAGTCAGTTGCGCGCCGGTAAGTGGCCGCGTCGTTCGTGGTGGTCGATGCTGATGCTCGCGGCGTGCGTGGTCATGCAGCGAACGTCCTCTTGCCGGGTTCCGCCGCGCCAATGCCGATCGGCTTATCAGTCTCGCCACTCGGTCGTCCTACGCCTTCAGAGCGGCTGATGGACCTCGGCTAGCTGGTGGTCGAGCCGGCGTACGAACCTACGACGCGGACGATCAAGTCTGTCACTTGCCTTGCGGAGACCGCTGTCAGCGGCGCGTGGCCTATCAGCAGCCGGTACCACAGGACGCCAAAGGCGACGTCGATGAGCAACTCGACGTCGATGTCACCCGGCAGCTCCCCGCGCTCGCGGGCGCGAGCGAAGACGGACCGAAGCGCTGCCCGCCGCCCGAACAGGAACTGCTCCCGAAACTTCTCGGCGAACTGCGCGTCGAGCAGTGCCTGCGCCATGAGACCGCGGACGAGCGGCCGCTGGTCGCGCTGGCGGAAAGTCGCCACGAGGAAAGCTCGTAGATCGAGCTCGAGGGTGCCGGTATCCGGCATCGGGATTCGGCTGGCCGCCGATGCCAGCATCGCCTCGAGCACAACGTCGGCCTTCGACGCCCACCACCGGTAGATCGTCTGCTTGCCCACACCGGCCCTAGCCGCGATGCCGTCGACCGTGAGCGCTGCGTACCCGCGCTCGCGCAGCTCCGCCTCTGCGGCCGCGAGGATCGCCCGCCGGGCGGCGTCGCTGCGGGGTCTGCCGCGGCGCACCGGCTCTTCCATACAACCGACTTTACAAGACGGAGCGTCCTGTTAACCTAAATACGAGACGGACCACCTCGAAAATACTCAGGAGGAGCACAGATGCGAGTCATCGTCATGGGGGGCAGTTCTGGCATCGGGCTGGCAACGGCCGCAAAGCTGACGGCCGCCGGCGCCGAGGTTGTCGTCACTGGCCGCAACGCCGACCGGCTCGCCGCCGTCGGTGCCCGCGCTGCTCGGGCGGAACCGGTCGATGGATCCTCGAATGCAGACGTCGCCGCCTTCTTCGCGCGTGAAGGCAAGTTCGACCACCTCGTCCTCGCGTTCAGCTCAGGGGTGGTCGGCCTGAAGCCCGTACATGAGATCACACCGGCGGACGTGCGCGCCGCGTTCGAGGGGAAGCTGTTCGGCTACCTGGCCGCCATCCAGCACGCGCACGTGACCGGGTCGATCACGATGGTCTCGGCTGCGTCGGCGCGGGCTGCCCTGCCGACAACGGCGCTGCTCGCCGCGGTCAACGGGGCCATCGAGCGCATGGTGTCGCCCCTTGCCACCGAACTAGCACCAGTGCGGGTGAACGCGGTGTCGCCGGGCGTGATCGACACACCCTGGTGGTCCTTCATTCCCGAGGACCAGCGCAAGGCGCAACTCGGCAGTCTCGCCGCCCAGCTGCCGGTCGGCAGGGTCGGGCGTGCAGACGAGGTGGCCGACGCAATCCTTTACCTGATCAACGCCGGCTTCGTCACCTCCAGCGTGCTGTCGGTCGACGGCGGGGCAACCATCGCCTAGCGCTGAGCATCGCTCAGGGCGGTCGATCTGTGTCATGCACCTGTTCAGCACCGGCGGGTACGGCGCCGGTGAAGAGATTGCGGATTTGCGTTCTGCACCCGGCCCTGTTTCTTGGCTTGAGGGAGATGGCCCTTAGTCCCCGGCATCTTTGCGGGCCGTCGTTCCTTTCCTGGGCCGGGACCGTCTGTGAAGCGCGGTATAACACCGGGATGCAGAACGCGGCTCGACCCAGCGGTAGCCGACAGCCTGGGGTGCCGGTCACAGGGCTGTCCATCGACCGCGGCCAGGCCGACCCTGGCCGGTGGCCCTACACGGTGCCGGTGGTGCGCCAGATCCTCGACAACGGAATGGAACTCGGGCCCGGTGCCACGGTGCTGATCGGTCCGAACGGCGCGGGCAAGTCGACCATCGTGGAGGCGGTAGCCGCGGCGTGGGGTCGGCGGATGTCGGCGTTCCGTCAGGACTGGCTGCAGCAGGCGGTTGCTGCACCCTCCGAGGAGGACTCGGACCTGCACCGCTCCCTGCGGCTGAGCTTCACCCGGGGCGGCCCGACCGGCGGGCTGTTCCTACGGGCCGAGCGGCTCCACGCCCAGGCCGACGGCTTCACCCACCCCGGCCGCTGGAGCGAGCGGGTCGATGGTCCGCTGCTGACCCGCAGCCACGGCGAGGGGTTCTTGCAGGTCCTCGCCGGCATGGTCGCTGAGCCCGGTCTCTACATCCTCGATGAGCCAGAGTCCGCGTTGTCCTTCGACAGTTGCCTGATGCTCTTGACGATCATGAACGACATGCTCGCCGCTGGCAGCCAGATCCTGTTGGCCACCCACTCACCCATCCTCGCCGCTCTCTCAGGAGCGCACCTGTACCAACTCGACGAGCACGGCATCACCCCCGTGGCCTACGACAGCAGCGACCTCGTGACATCGTGGCGACACTTCCTCAACAACCCCGACAGCTACCTGCGCCATCTGACGTAGCTCGCCAACGCCATCGCCCAAGCCGTGCTCGCGGTCGACTGCTGGCAAGACAATCTCGTCGCAGCAGGGGATCCGCTATCGGAGCACACCGGCCGAGGGAGGCTCAATGGCTGGCCGGCATGGCTCAACTGCCTCGTTGGCGCGATTCACTCCGCGGTGTACGCGTGCACTGCGATCCAGCAGCCTGCGCAGAACCGCCATGTCCACATCGGAGAGCCGCCTGATGTACAGACAGCCCTTACCGGTCTTGAACCTTCCCAGCTTGCTCATCTCCGTGGCATGACGACTTTCGTAGTCACCGATCAGGTAGATCGCGAACCGGCTCGCCTGTACAGCGAAGCCGATGACAGGCGCGTCGCCCTCATGACCACTGTCGTACACGTAGCGGTACGTGCCGAAGCCGACGATGCGGGACGCCCATACCTGTGGCGCCTCCCCAGTGACGTCCTGCAATACCCGGCGCAGCTCCAGCGCGTCCGCCCGACGACGGTCGTCAGAGATACCCGCCAGGAGGCTGTCCACTGATTCCCCCGTCGGACGCATCGCAGGGACCTTCGCCACGCCTCAAGCTAACCCGGACTGCGAACCGGGTCCACCCGACCTCCGCGGCACGAAGATCGACAAGAGCGAGCTCGTGCGGCCAGGCAGCCAAATATGCGTGGCCAATCCGGTTCGGCGCAGGCGGGTCAGGTGGACGGGGCCACCCGATGCCCAGACTCGTCACTGGGCTCGGCCCGGACTCGTCGCCGTTGAGTCCGTCCCTGACCATCGACGCCAATCAAGCGCGGTCACTGCCCAGACCCTCAGCCCTCACATCGACGCCACCGGCGCGGCCCAGGTCGGGGGCGACCGGAGGCAACCCGAATGACGATGGCTCAGCGATCAGGCCGGGGACCGAGTAGGTCCCAGCGATTCCCGTCGATGTCCACGAAGACGACGACCTGACCGTATGGCCACGCCAGGCTCACGCCGTACCGAGAACGGGCGTCAGCTGGCCGGAGTGGCCGCCAGTGAGGCGTTGATGCCCAACGTCGCCTTGGCGGCGATGACGGTCACCGTCGAGGCACCTGCCTGGTTGGCAGATCCGGCATCAGTGGCGTTGTACCACTGGGTTACGAACGCTCCGGCGGGGTCGACGAACTGCACCTGGTAGGCACCCGACGGGACGGCGTCGAACTCGTACGAACCGTTGCCGGCCGTGGTCACCGCCGGCACCGCGTCAGCGGTCTGCCGGACCTGCACGACGTGCACAGCGATCCCTGGCAACGGGAAGCTGAAGGTGAACGTCCCGAAGTGGAACGTCTCCTGCACCGTGCCCGCGAGCACGCCCGTCGTAGCGGTGGGCGCCTGAGCAAGGACGGTCAGGACGAAGGCCTGGGTGGCCGTCGTCGCCAGCCCGTTCGAGGCCGTCAGCGTCAACGCGTACGTGCCCTTGCTGCCCGCGTCCGGAGTGCCGGCCAGGGTCGCCGTGCCATCACTGTTCGACTTCAGGGTGACACCCGGCGGCAGGGCCCCGGTCACGGTGACCGTCGCCGTCGGGTAGCCGGTGGTAACCACGCCGAACGAACCGGCCGTGCCCTCGACGAAGGTCGTAGCCGCCGCCGACGTGATGGCCGGCACTGTGCCGACGTACAAGGTGAACTGCTGCGTCGCGTCCGCGACCGTGCCGTTGTGCGCGGTGATGGCGATCGGCCAGGCACCCGTGGTCGTGGGAGCGATGCCCGAGATCGTCGCCGTGTCGTCGCCATTGTCCTTGAACGTCACGCCGGCCGGCAGAGCCCCGGCCTCGCTGAGCGTCGCCTTGGGCTTGGCACCGACGTCGACAACGAAGTGTCCGTGGCTCCCAGCCTTGAACACCGTCGACGGGGCCGAGGTGAACTGCAGCGGCGAGACGTCGACCGTGAACGAGGTCGTCGCCGAGCCGCCGTGGTAGCGCACCTTGGCCGTCACCGTCGCGATGCCGGCACCGACCGCACGAAGAGTTCCGTTTGCCGGCACCGCAACCACACTGCTGCGGTTGGAGGTGTACGACACCGTCGCACCGGCCGGGAGCGGAGTGCTCTGGCCCTTCGTCTGGTAGCCGAACAGCTTCTCATCGTTCATGGAGACCGTAAGCTGCGGCAGGATCGTGGTGTTCTGGTCGAACATCACCCGCTGCGAGATGCCGACGTTCTGGTCGCCCAGCTCGATCGGCTTTGCGGTCAGGACGGACGGCGTCTCACCGATTGCACCGGTGATCTGCACGTTGGCGTGCAGCTTGACGTCGGCGTCAGCAGCCGACGTCGCGACCTGGAAGCCGTACGTCCCGTTGTCGACGACGTTTGTGTTGGACGCCTCGTCGAAGAACGCCAGCTGGGCCGCGGGCACCGAGAAGTTGACCGTCTTGGTCTGGCGCGGCTTGAGGGCGACCTTCTGGAACCCCTCGAGCCGCTTGACCGGGCGCTGCGCGGACGCAGGCTCGAACGGCGTCGTGACGTACAGCTGGGGCACCTCAGCGCCGGAGACGCCGCCCTTGTTGGTGACCTTGGCCGACACCTTGACGGTGCCGTCAGCGGTCACGTGCGAGCTGCTGACGGTGATGTGCGAGTAGGCGAAGGTGGTGTAGCTCTTGCCGTAGCCGAACGGATAGCTGGGGGTGCCGGTGAAATACATGTACGTGCGGCCGTCGGTCGTGCTGGTGGGACGGATGTTGTAGTCCGTGATCGCCGGCAGCTGGCTCTCATTGGCGTACCAGGTGAAGGGAAGGTGTCCGCTCGGGTTGACCTTGCCCAGCAGCACATCGGCGAGCGCGGTGCCCTGCTCCTCACCGTTGTACGAGCTCCACACCAGCGCCGGTGACGTGCTCTGGAACGGCGCGATGTTGACCTCGCCGACCGTCTCCATGTAGACGACGGTGTTCGGGTTGGCCGCCTCGACCTGGCTGATAAGCGCGGCCTGGGCACCCGGGAGGTCGAGGGAGGTGCGGTCGTGGTCCTCCGCCGACGTGCTCGAGTCAGTGCCGACAACGACTACGACAGCGTCGTAGTTTGCTGAAGCAGCAACGGAAGCAGCGTCGATCTTAGTCAGCGTGGCACCTGTGGTCCCGCCGGTGACACCGGGCAGGAAGTCGACGGTGGCGGCAGGGTTCTTGGCCTGGATCGCGGTCTTCAGCCCCTGGTAGGCGCTGACCTCCTTGGCCTGCCCGGAAGCCGACTGGATGCTCGAGTAGCCACCCAGGACCAGTGCGCCGGTGGGGTTGGCGTAGTAACCGACCACGGCCACCTTGTACGCGCCGGAGGCCGGGACCTTCAGTGGTAGGAGCTTGCCGGTGCTGCCGTTCTGCTTCGTGGTGTTGGAGTTGTTCAGCAGCACGATGCTCTGGTCAGCCGAGGCCTTCGCCTGGTTCAGCCGGGCCGGGGTCTCGGTGACCGCGTGGTTGGCCTCACTGCTGGTCCAGGTGCCGGGAGCGACGCGGGCACGAGCAGCCGCCACCCACGGGACCTGGTCCTGAGCGTCGAACTCGCCGGTCTCGATGCGGGCGGTGAACAGCCGGACGATCGAGGTGTCGACGTCGCCGTAGTTGTACGTACCGGTCTGCGTCGTGATCTGCTGCGCGATCGCCGTCGGGATGGTGTTCCCGTAGTTGTACTGGTCGGAGTAGCCGGCGTTGCAGTCGAGGTCCTCACCGGCAGAGTTCGCGTAGGCGGTGCGGCCATATTGGTCGAGGGGCGTCGAGGCGCCCGCCGGCTGCCAGTGGTGGTCTTTCTGGATGACCTCGATCGCGTCGCAGTCACTGGTGAAGTAGCCCTTGAAGCCGAAGGTCTGGCGGGCCAGCGTGTCCATCAGGTGCACGTTCGCCGCGGCCGGGGTCCCGTTGACCTCGTTGTAGGAGCTCATGATCGAGCCGGGGTTGCTCTGCTTGATGATGCTGGCGAACTGCGCGGTGTAGTACTCACGCAGCGTGCGCTCGTCCATGTCCGAGGAGCCTTGGCGGCGGTTGACCTCGCTGTTGTTCGCGGCGTAGTGCTTGAGCGTCGCGATCGCCTTGTAGTAGCCGTTCGCGGACGGCAACAGTACGCCCTGCTGGGTCTCGCCCTGGAGTCCGTCGACGTACTGCGACGCGAGGTCGGCGGTCAGCGTCGGGTCTTCACTCCACGACTCGTCGTTGCGGCCCCAGCGTGGGTCGCGTGACAGGTTGACCGTGGGTGCGTAGAAATCGAGGTTTTCGGTGTTGTTCGGGACGATCTCCCGAGCCTCGTCGCTGATCTTCCCGGCCTCCTGGTAGACCAGGTTGGGGTTCCACGTGCTGCCCATCGACAGGTCAGACGGGTAGGACGTGGTGTTCGTCTGCGTCGTCGCGTTGCCGGACGGGGTCGTGGTCAGGGCGTTGATGCCGTGGTTCGCCTCGTTCCACCAGCCGTATGCCGCGACCCCGAGCCGGCGGATCGCCGGAGCCTGACTGCTGTCCATCTGCTGCGCCTTCTCGGCGAGTGACAGCCGCGAGACCAGGTCGGTCGCACGTTCGACCGGCGAGTAGTGCCGGTCGAGGTAGATCGGGAGGGAGATGTCAGCGGCCGCGGGTGCAGCACTGGTCAGCGGGCCAGCGCCCGTGACCGCGCCGGTGACGGCGAGGCTGACCGCGGTCAGCGAATACGCCCATCTGCGCATGACGATCCGATCCGGCCGCGGGACGGCCTGTCAGGAGAAACGGACGAACAGGTAACGAGCACGCAAACCCGACGAAACGTCGCGGGTCCGGGCGGAAACGTATGGGCTCGGGTTTGTCCGGGTCAAGGATCAACCCGGCGACATTTTTGTGACCTTTTGTCGCGCCTCGTACAAACGATCACTATCGTGGCTGCTCATGGACAGGTCGCCCGGATCACTGGAGGGGCTGCGGCGAGGCAACCGGCTGCGGGTGCTCAAGGTGCTTCGCCAGCGCGGGAGGGCGAGCCGCAGCGACATCTCCCGTACGACCGGGCTCTCGCGCAGCACCGTCTCGACCCTGGTCTGCCAGCTGCTCGAGGACGCCGTGCTCGTGGAGCTGCCCGAGCGGGCGAGCGCCGCGACCTCGGGAGGGCGACCCGCGACGCTGCTCCAGCTCAACCCCGCCGCGGGCGGAGCCATCGGGGTGCACCTCGCCCACGACCACGTCCGTGTCGCGGTGGCGGACCTCGCCGGCGACGTGCTGGTCGAGGCCGTACGCGAGCTTGACGTCGACCACCGGCCGGACGACGCGCTCGCCTTCGCCGGCCAGTCGGCCCTCTCGCTGCTGGCCGAGGCAGGTCTGCGCCGCGAGAGCCTGATCGGGCTCGGTGTGGCGATGTCGGCACCGGTCGGTTCGGCCGCGCCGTCTCTGGGTGCGCCGATCCTGCCGGACTGGAGCCACGTCGACGTCGCGGCTGCTCTGGGCGAGCTGACCGGGCTGCCGGTCGCCGTCGGCAACGACGCCAACCTCGGCGCGATCGCCGAACGTCGTTACGGCGCCGGGCAGGGCGTCGACGACTTCGTCTACGTGATGCTGTCGGACGGGGTGGGCGCCGGTCTCGTCCTCGGTGGCCGGGTGTACGAGGGAGCGACGGGTGGAGCCGGCGAGCTGGGCCATGTCTCGGTCGTACCCGACGGGTTGGTCTGCCGCTGTGGGCATCGCGGCTGCCTGGAGACCGTCGCCGGAGCCAGGGCGCTGACCAACGCCGTCGCGCTGAGCCACGGTCCTGGCATGACGACGAGTGAGCTAGCCCGTCTGGCGGCGGGCGGTGACGCGGGCGCCCGTCGGGTGTTCACCGACGCCGGACGCGCCGTGGGCCGGGCACTCAGCGGCGTTTGCACCGTGCTCGACCCGGCCATGGTCATCGTCGGCGGCAAGGCTGTTGCCTCGAGCGAGTCGCTGCTGGCCGGCGTCGCCGAAGCCCTTGAGCAGAGCGTGACACCCCTGCGCAGCGGCGGCATCCCGGTCCGCGCAGGCGCCTTAGCCGAACGCGCCGAGGTGCTCGGATCCGTCGCACTGGTGACCCAGCAGATGCTGCTGGACTAACGCGAGCGCTGGTCGCGGTCGGCCTGGCTCCTGTGATGCGAAACGGGCTTTTGGGGTTCACCCCGACCACGGGCAAGAGCGCCCACATGCGGCACGCCGAGGGTCTGGGCGTGCGGCGCCTTCTGACCGAGGGCCACTCACGACCTGGGGCGGGGAAGCTCACGGCTGTCCACGACCGCGGAGCCTGATCGTGCGGACTTCCGCTGCTCGGCTGGCAAGGCGGCGAACCGTTGAAGTGATGCAGGCTCTCAGCGCAGTCGTCCCCGTACCGATGAGCCTGGGCTTGTGTGACACGAGGGGCCACTGCAGCGGCGCCGCCAGCCGCACCTAGAGGTCACCTTGGTCACGGCGACCGGGTTGGCCAATCGCTGCGAACGGCTGTCGGGGGGATGGAAGAGCGCGGATGTGTGAGGCGCGGCCGTTGACGAGCGCTACGTGTACCCGTGGGCAGGTCAGCCGCCGCTGACAGCCCGAGTGGACCTCCACAGGTCGACGCAGATGCTGTCGGACCAAGTGAGTAGGGTCGCCGACCGTGACAGACAACACTCCCGCCGACCTCGAAGCCGTCCGCGCGTCCTACGACGCCGTGGCCGACAACTACGTGCAGATGATCGGTGATCCCGGCCCGTGGCTAAGGGCCGCTTTGGACGCGTTCGGCGAGCAGGTACGTGCGGTCGGCCCGGTACTCGACGCCGGGTGCGGGCCTGGCTGGATTTCGGACTACCTGCACCGCAAAGGCGTTGACGTGTCGGGCATCGACTTGTCCCCGCGCATGATCGACCACGCGCGGCGGCAGTTCCCCAACGTCGCGTTCGAGGTCGCCTCGGTCACGGAGCTGCGTCCCGAGCCCGAGTCATTGGGTGGTGTGCTCGGTTGGTGGTCGTGGTTCAACTTGCCGCGCGAATGGCTGCCAAGGGTGATCACGACGATGGCCGCCGCGCTGCGCCCGGGCGGCCAGTTGATGATCGGGATGCACCGCGGCGACGGTGACCACCCACGCACCAGCTGCTACGGCGACATTCCGGTTGCCTGGACGACGCATCGGTACCAGCCCGAGCAGATCGTTGAACTGCTGACCGCCTCCGGGCTCGAGCTCGTCGTCGACCAGCGCTTCCCGGCGCAACCGCCCCAGGCGCCGCAGTTCCTCGTGGTAGGCGTCAAGCCGTCAGGCTGACGACGACGACGGACGGACCGGTCGAGGTCCCGAGCACGAAGCCAGCCCAACGCCATCTGGCCGTCGGTGGAGCTGCCGCCGGCCGGCTCGGTGCACCTGAATCGGGTTGACTTTCTCACCCGGGGGCCGAGCAGGGCTGCGCCCCACGCTGACCACCACGCGCTCGGCCCGGACGACGCTCCCGCAAGCCGTCAACCAGCGAATTCAATCAACGATCGACGACCGGGACGTCATGTGGCCTCTGAGAACTGGGACTGGCCGCCTGCGACACTGGTTCACATGGACCGATCGGCTCGACCCGATGTGGCTGACCCGTCGGATCCCGAGGCAGTCGTGCTCGAGCACATCCGTGCCTTCAACGCGCATGACACTTCCGGGCTTCTGCAGGGGCTAGCCACCGACGCTGTCTGGCGAACCGGAACTGGCCGGTTTCAAGGCAGGGCGGCCCTAGAGGACGTGTTTGACCCTTGGCTGTGGACCTTGGACCCGTCGCTCGAGATCTCCAACATCCTCGTGGACGGCGACGGTGTGGCCGCGCAGCTGGTCGAGCAGCTCACCCTCGACGGCGAGGTGCGGCGCATGGACATCGCCGTGTTCTTCGAGGTGACGGACGGCAAGATCGCACAGGCCAAGGTCTACCGGGAGGGCTCTGCAGACCTTGCGGAGTAGCGCGCCCGACACTTCCTGCGAGACGGAAGGGCGACTCCTGGAAAAATCCGAAATGGCCACCCACGGTCGTACGGTCCAGGGCGCCCTCCAGGCGGCCATCCGCCTGCCCGGGTGGGCGCTTCCCCGTCACCGATAGCCGATCCCCATCTCAGACGGCGAGTCGAGTCGGGAATGGAGGTGACCGGGTCGTGGGCACTGGGACCGACAATTGACCTGGAGTTCGTCGATCCATCGGCTACTCCTCCGCCAGCGGCCCGGTCACCCCGCTGCACCAGGACCGCCAGCAAGCCCCTCTTGACGCGACCGTGCTCTCACCCACCCCGCTGACCAGGGCGCAGGACGTCAACCAGGCCTGGACCTCGGCCATCACGGTCCCGGTCTACTCCGCATCCTCCGCAGAACTCGGCCCCGATAAGCCCTGCAGCGCCTCCGAGCGGCTGCAGGTCACCGGCCTGCACATCACCCTGGATGTCGGCACCGTCAACGTGGCCATCCCCGACGGGCTGACCACCTGCCAGAACCAACTCAGCCTAGGGATCGTCACACCCCGCTGACCGCGACGCGAGCCCAGCGAGGCCAACGCCCACTGACGAACCTCGACCGGCACAGCGGCGGGTCGTCGGCCGCCGTACGGCTGGGGCCGTCCCGGAAGGGCCCGCTTCGATACGAATCGCCGTCTGAGATCGGGATCCGCGACTGACACGGCGCGCAGTACCAGAATCCGGTCCCGGCACGGCGCGCCGTCCTTGGCGCCGCACCCGGCGGAGATGGCTGCCTGCGCGGAGTGGTACTGCGACCGAGGACACCCCCGCTGACGACCGCGATCAGCGCAGGACCTGGCACCAGCGGATCACCCGGTGACCGTTCCACACCACCTCCGTGGACTCAACCCGACACCGCCGTTGACGTTTCCGCGTCCGCCTTTCCGGCCGGACCAACGAATCGAGGACTCGCCGGATTTGGCCGAGTGGCTGCCGAGCAGCCCCGGGAACGGCTCCGCCAGGACCTGCCTACACTCGGTCATGGCCACACGGTGGGACTCGGGCAGCTGGCTCAACCCTACGATCGCGTCCGTCGATGGTGACGATCTGCTGGTCACAGCGGCGCGCGGCAGCGACCTGTGGCAGAGCACCTACTACGGCTTCCAACGCGACAGCGGCCACGCGCTACTGGCACCGTTTCATCCGGGCCAAGCGGTCGAAGTGTCGTTCCTGCTCGACTACGACACGTTGTACGACCAGGCCGGGCTTCTGGTGCGCGTCAACGAGCGCACCTGGGTCAAGGCCGGCGTCGAGATCAGCGACGGGGTGCCCCAGTTGGCGGCTGTGGTAACGCACGGCGTCTCGGACTGGTCGACGGGCGAGGTCGCCGAGTGGGCAGGCCACGTCGTGACGATTCGGGCCTCGTGGGCGCGCGACGCGCTGGTGCTGCGTGCCCGCACGGACGCCGGTTGGCGAATGTTCCGACTGGTGCCGTTCCCGGCTGCTTCTGCTACCGCCGGCCCGTACTGCTGCGCCCCCGAGCGTGAGGGGCTGACCGTGCGTTTCACCGACTGGCGGGTAACCGAAGCGGACGCCGCGCTGCACCTGGACTGACGACGCCGGGCAAACAACGGGTCAACCGTGGTACGGGCCCAGCCGCGTCGTGCCCTCCAACGACCCGGCCGTGCCGACAGCTGCGAGTCCCCCCGACAGAGACCTGCAGATCGAAACGCCAGCCGATCGGTGACCGGAACGGGACGCTGATCGAGACGCGGCGACCCGCGCAAGCGTCGCCGGCCGACGTTGTGCCGGTCGACGTTCGGCCTTTGGGACGGTGGCTGGGCTGACAGGGCGGCGCTAGCGTGCAGGTTGCAGTAACGCGCTGAATTGGATCAGGCCTTGAGGGGCTTGTCGTAACAGTCGATCTACGGCCGGGTCGCGTGCGATCGCGCTGACGCCGATCGCGAGCTGCCCATCGGGGCCGGCCGTTGTGCCGCCGTTGAGCAGGCCAGCGTCGGGGTCGGCCATGCCGAGTTTGTGCACTGCGTCGTGCACCGCGGCCACTTGTGCCTTGGTCCAGCGCGACTGCACAACGCACAGTCGACCTGCGTACTTCGCACCGAGAGCGGCCACAGCGGCCGAGCGGTCAGCCGAGGCCAGGACGATGACCGTGGCGCCGGCGGGGTGGAAGAAGGCGATGCTGAGGACGTCGGCGGGGTGCTTGGCCTTGTAGTGCTCGATTCCGCCCATGTCGACCGGGCTGATGGCACCTCCGGGTGCTGCTTTCCATCCGCCCTTCGGAGCGGCACACGGGACATGCTTCAGCGAGTCCTCGAACGTGGTGTCGGGCGCCGACGGTGCCGGAGCGACCTGGCTACGGACATCGAGGCGCCCCGGATGCCAGATCCCGGTGAACATCGCGCTGCCGAGGACACCCGGCACCCCCGCGTCGCCGGATGTGACGGTGAGTGCGCGTCTGTTGAGTTCGGACAGCACAAGAGGCTGCCCGCATGAGACGTCGGGTGGGGAGGTGTCGATGACATCCAGAACGCCGCACAGCTCGGCTGACCCACCCGGCGGCTGGTAGACGGTGCCCTGCACCCGGACAAGGTCACCGGCACGCACGATGCCCCCACTTGCCACCGCAGAGGGAGGGGGTGTCGGGGTGCTCGGCGCCGCCGGGGACGGGCGAGCGGAGGATCCCTTGATCACGCCTCCGGCAACGACGACGGCGACGACGGCGACCACCGAACCGAGGGCCAGCCGACGGCGTCGTCGCACCCTGCGGACCTGGGTGCCCGCTGCGGCGATAACGTCCCTCTCCGGGGTGATCTGCCACTCGTCGCTGTCGAGGCTGCCGCGAAGCATCGACTCGAGATTTTCGCTCATCCGCGGAGTCCTTCCTGCGGCTCGGCGTCGCCGAGGATCCCGCGCATGCGGTGAAAGGCGTCACTGGTCTGCGACTTCACCGTGCCCACCGAGCAGTCCATCGCCTCCGCGACTTGCGCCTCGGTCCAGTCCAGGTAGTACCGCAGGATCAGCACCGTCCGCTGCCGTGGCGCCAGCTGTTCCAGCGCCTGCCGCACGTCGATAGCCGCGTCCCGGTCAGGTTCCCGCCCCCGGCCCTCCGGCGGTGCCCCGCCGAGGATCTCCCGACGGCTGCGCCGCCACTGGTCGACGTGCAACCGTGCCATCACGGTCTGGACATACACTTCCGGCCGGTCACCCCGACGCACCGAGCGCCAGCGCTGAGCCGTCCTGGCCAAGGCCTCCTGGACCAAGTCCTCGGCCTGCTGGCGGTTTCCGGTCAGCCGGTAGCCGAACCCGAGGAGGTGCCCGAGGCGAGCATGAGCGAACTCCTCGAAGCTCGACTCCACGCCCACCTCCGCATCATGGCACCCCGCACTCACCGCGGGTTCGATGAAATAGGACGGTTCGACCGCCTGAAAGGTTGGGTCCCGATGTGCTGCGTTGCGCGCGTCCATTGGCATGGCGGCGCTACCGACCTTCCGGGTCAGGACTGCGAGCGTCGCGCGGAGGACCGGGACCGCGACACAATCGAGATAACAACCGCCACGAATGCGCAGGATGCGACGGTGAATGCGACGACAGCTGCGGCCCTCATCTGCCCCTCAACGGTCCGAGAACACGAATAGTTTGGCCCACGAAGCAGGAGCCACATCCCACCGCATGCGCCCAGGATGACAACGCCTGTGACCACCCAGATGGCCACGCGGCCGAGCCGGAGCGCCGCTGCAGTCAAGGCCGTCACACAGAGTGCCAGCGCGACCAACGCCATCGTGAGAAGCACCAGCGCGAACAAAGCCGCGATGGGTTCACCACTGAAGTGCACCACCGGCCGGTCGGCCAGCGAGTCCCTTGTCAAAGGCCGCGGCCGCAAGCCAGTATTTCACGGCGTAGCCAACGGAAAGCCCGCACCACACTGCGCAGAGGATGGCTAGCCAGAGCAAGGTGGTGTCCGGCCGAGCCGCATTCCCGGGCGCGGAGCCCGTGCCGCCGGACGGGCCGTCTGGCGGCGCTGAGAAATCGCCCATGCCACCCCCACCAATCGCGGCTGAACCGGGCGCCCAATGTACTGGCGTCGGCACTCGGGAAGCGCGCGTTTCGGGAAGCCCGTGCGGTCGTGTCGAGCCGTGCCACCGAGGTTCAGCCCTCACCTGGCGCTTCCTCGGGAGGACGGCGTGCGTTCATAAGGCGATGGCCCAAAGGATGGACGGCGGTCCTCGCCGTTGAGGTTCGGTCTGCGGGACGGACACCGCCTGTGGCTCATGACACCCCGAGGTGCGCCGATAGGTGAAGATGAGTGCGAGGGAAGCCACGCCGGACACCATCCGAGGCGACCCGCCGTCGGGCTGCCCGGCCGTGCCTTGAAGGAGTAGTACCCGCATGACCCGCCGAAAGACGACCGTGCTCCTCGGTGTAGCACTGGTGGCAGCCGCCGCCTTCTCGTTCGCCTATCTCCGGGCCCACTCAACGGAAACCCTGCGCGGCACGTACCAGGGTCAGAGCTGGAAGTTGTCGATCACCCGGAACTGGTCACCGCTGTGTATGCGGTTCACCTCGACGGACGGGGCTGAAACCGCCGCCTGCGGCTTCGACAAGGTCGAACGCACCGGAGGCGCCGGGGGTCCCGCCGGGAGCGAGGTGGAGTTCGGTCCAATCCCCGCCGGCGCGGTCAAGGTCACCATCAGGCCCTACTCCGGCACCGGCGCGATCGACATCCAGGTCCATCGCTTCAGCGGCGTGCTCGCTCACGGGCGCTACTTCCTCGCCATCGCACCGGCCGGCACTGTGCCGGGCGCCCTGACCTACCAGAACGCCTCGGGCGCAGACGTCCCCTTCTGACTCGCAGCGCGCCTGACCGTATACGTGCGGATCTGGCACCGGTTCGAACCAGGGCGACCGCGTCCGTTAGCGGAGGACGCTCGGGAAGGTCGAACGCTGCAGAGCCGTCGGCCTCGCGTCAGAGGCCGCAACGGTCGCGGAACGCTGGCCGGGACGCCGCCCATCAAGGCGGGATAGCTCCCACTGCCGGCATCTCGCCGCCCCGACTGACGATCGGCGACTGCGACACGCTCCGCCTGGGGCATCATGCGAGATGACTCGATCTCCCTCGGTTTCGGAGTTTCCTACGTTGCGGATGATCGAGGTCACGCCGACGCCGGGCGAGTACCGACTTGTCCTCGCTGATCAGGTTGGCCGCTAGCACACTCCCTCACCATCGCGGTTGACGAGTCGATCCGCAGACCGGGAAGCGCTGTTCTGGCGTTCCATCGAGCGGGCCGGCGGCCGTGATTCGCAGGGCTGGGGTCAGTCTTTCGACAACGTCCCCTCGACCCGCGAAGGCGCCAGGAAGACTCGGTCCTGAACGAACGAGGATCTGACACCAAGTGGCCGGAGGTTCGAAGCACGGCAGTCGCGTCCATCGAAGCTCGGATTGGCGTCAGCCGCTGATCACTGTCAGGGATCCTAACGCGGTCGGGCCACAGCCGTTCGGCGGCGCCGGCGCCCGGACGGGCTACCGGTGCACGGCTCCGTCCTGCAGGGTGGCCTTTCGCATCAGGGCGGACCGGTGATGCCTCGAGCCGCCGCCCCGGTGTGGGCTCGCGGCTCGTGGGCCGCGGCACGGCTCGGTGCCTGGGTGACCGAACCCGGGCCGGGGGTGGTGCACGTTGCGCCGGGTAGGTGCCGTCGTCGGAACTGTGCCTACCGCGTCAGCCGCTGACGGCTGGGAATGTCCCGACCGCGCACAGGGTGTAGGTCATCCCGTTGGGTGCCGCGGCGCGCAGGTCAGGCAGTGCAAAGCTGGTGAGCCCGTTGCCGCCGTAAGTGGTGCCCAGCACCGAGAAGAGCTCCTGGTTCTGGTTGATCGGCAGCAGTCGGCCGTCGGCTGGCATGCCCATCGCCCGGGTGCCGGCGACGAGGATGACCTGACCGATCGTGCAGCCCAACCATCCCGCTGCGTACGAGGTGGCCTGGCCGGTTGACGTGCCGAAGGCTGCGCTGCCCGGGCCGGCGGGACCCTGGTCGCCTTGGATGCCTTGGGTTCCGGGGGCCCCCGGCGTGCCAGGTGGGCCTGAGGGTCCGGGTGCCCCTGAGGGTCCGGGTGCCCCTGAGGGTCCGGGCTCGCCGCGGGGACCGACTGAGTTCCAGCTCATCGGGGTGTCTTTCGCCGCGCACACCGGCGCCTTGTTGGCGTCCACGGCGACGTTAAAAATCCTGCCCGACGTGGACAGGCAGCCGGTGTAGGTGGGGTCGTGATGGCCTGTCGCCGACGCGACGCCGACCGTGCCGACGGCGCCGAGCCCGAAGGCGACAGCCCCGGCCAGTAGGCCGCGGTAGGTCAGGTGGGGCAGCACTCGAGCGGTGTTCGGCATCGTGTCCTCCTCGTAGCGAACTGCCCGCCGGCTGGTGCCAGACGGGGTCTCGGCGTGGGTGTGCACCTATCTGCACTGGTTGGGACCGACGTCGGTGCGACGGTCCGGCGCTGAAGCACCCTGGCCGGCCGACGATCGGCGACTGACACACCGATCTGTGCCGGTTGCGGTTCCTCGTGGGCACTCAATCCACCGCCGGTTCGCCTGCGTCCTGCAGCGCAAGAGGGCCGGCAGATGGCCCCTGTCTGATTTCAATGTGATGGCTCCCGAGGTCGCCGCCTGACCTCGCCTGGATCCATCACACTGAGATCAGAGAGGGCGTGCGGGTGAGCGGTCGCCTTTAGTAGCTGACCTTGCCGACTGCCTTGATGGTCAGCTGGAAGAAGATCGGCGCCTTGGACTGGTCGCAGCCGATCGCGTAGACCTGGACCGTGACGGTGCCGTGGCCCTTGATGTGCGCATAGGCCTTGGTGCCACCCAGGATCTTGAAGGTGCCGACGTTGCTGGCCGTGAACAGGCAGGTGGTCTTGTCGAAGTGTAGGTGCTCTTTGGTGTCGTGCTGCTGGAGCCTGATCGTACCCGCCGGGAACGTGATGTTGTCGGTGTTCTTGGCGCCCGATTCATCCTTGCCGCGAGCGTGGATGACGCCGGTGGAGATGGCGTGACTGACGTTGATGTTCGGGTTGTCCTGCAGCAGCAGCAGGTGCATGGTGCCGGTGTGGGTGGTGGTCGCGGCGCTGGCCGGACTCATTGCCAGCAGCGGCAGGAACAGCATGATCGCTACTGTCGCGCGAATCAGGGTTTTCATGGCGGGCTCCGTTGGGGTTGGTGTGCGTGATCTTTTGGCCACCGTCACTGTGGGCCGCTTGGTCAGGGTGGCCTACCGTGCTGCCACGTGGTCCGGCGATTTCGTCTCGATACCAACGCCGTCATCGGCAGCGCTAGGCGCCGCACGCGCAACGGTTGGGGGATCAATACGACGGCACCGCGTGTCACGGGCGGCAGTGGTGTCACCGTCGGGAAGAGATGCGGCTTTCCCGTGCGCCACTCACCATTTGGCCGCCGGGACACCCGGTGGAGGGAATGATGCCGCGCTTCACCAGACGCCTGACGGATGTGCGGAGGTCGTGTCGCTGCTCGGTCGCCGGCCCATTTCGGCTGCGGGAGCTCCGGACCGCACCTGACTATCGCCTGGACTGGTCTGCCGTCCCTAGCGGGTTTGACTCCAAGGCCAACCTGCGAGAGCTGACAGGAAAGCGACGGCGACGGCTGCATCGTCGTCCAGCGGCGCTGCGACGGATGTCCACGTACCGTTCATAGATCCCCTGCTGGCACTGCGAACCCGTGCCGGTTACGGCTCACGGAAAGCGTCTGGCTATGAAGGGTTACTCCTGGTCGGGTTGGTCCGGCGCGCTTCTCGGACCTCAAGGACCGACAAGCCTGCGCTGGCACGCTGCTCTCGATCTTCATGGCGGCGGAAGCTGAGCGCATCATGAGCATTGCGTCTGGTGCGCAGTTGCGACGTCTTCATCGAAGTCGTCCGGCTCAACCGCGCGCGGAACGTGTCGCGGCTGACGGAGCGCCGCAGAGACCGAGTAGCCGCGTCGAGGACGCAGGAGGGCTGGACGGTCCGTACCCGGCGGCTGAGCGCGGGGCGAGTACAGAGGAGGCTGCCGGCTCTGATGTCACGTCGTTGCCGCCTCTGAGCCGCCTCCGAACCCCAGTCCCGAGCGGACATGGGGCCGGGTGGGTCTGCGGTTAACCTGGGAGGATGCCGATCACGTGGTCGCAGGCACTGGCGTGGCGGATGCGGCGGCACCTGCTGGACCCAGTCGGGACCCAGTCGGTCGCGGGTGTAGTGGGAGCGCTGGGCGCGGTTCCAGCGATGGATGAGGGTTTGGCCGAGTTGGCCGTGCGGCTACGCGGCGCCCGCTCGCGGCCCGGGGAGTTCACTCGGGCGCTCGAAGACGGGCAGATTATCAAGTCGTTCGCTTTCCGCGGCGCGACGCACTACCTGTCGGTCGCGGACGGTGGCGCCTACCTCGCGCTGCGGGCGTCTGGTCGACAGTGGGAGCTGCCCAGTTGGCAAGAGCATTACATGCTGACGCCCGGGGATTGGCCTGCCTTCCGCGAGACCGTTCGCGACGCACTCGCGGGCCGCCCGCTGACTGTCCAAGAGCTGGGTGCTGTGGTGACCCGCAAGGCGCGCTACCAGCACTTGCGCCCCGTCTTTGCCGACGGTGCCTACACGCTGATCAAGCCGCTCACTTGGCAGGGCGACATTAGCTTCGGGGTACCGCGCGCGGGGCAGCCAACTTTCCAAAGGCTCGACGACAACCGCCACTGGACCGGGCTCTGGGACATCGATGAAGCGGGGCCGCACGCCATCGTGTCGTACTTCCGCACCTACGGACCAGCGACGCCCAGCCATATTCATTACTGGCTCGGCAACGGCCTGAGCGCTGGCCGCAAGCGCTTGGACAGCTGGCTGACCGCTCTGGGCAACCGGCTGGAGGTGATCAATGTCGAAGGCGAATCAGCTTACGTCCTCGCCGAGGACATCGATGAACTGATGGCGGCGCGACCCCGGAATGCCGTGCGACTGCTGCCGGGGCACGACCAGTGGGTCATCGGCCCAGGGACCAAGGACCCACACATCGTGCCTCCGGCCCGCCGCACGCCCGTCACACGCAAAGCGAACCTGGTGATTGCCGGCGGCGTCGTGAGCGGCACCTGGACGGCCAAGAACGACGAGATCGCCGTGACCTGGTTCCAAGAGTGCGGGACACCACCACGGAACGCGCTCGAGAAAGAGGTCTCCAAGCTTGGCGCACTCCTCGATCGACCGCTACGGCCGACGCTCGCGACAGCCTGACGCCGCGTGCCACAGTCATAACGCATCCGGCGCACTGTTCTGCGGGGACTGACCCCGGATTCAAAGGCCCTCCCGATTGGCGATCGGTGACTGGCAATCGTTCGAATCGAGGGTCACAACTGCCACGTGATAAGGGACACTGCAGGCTCATCAAGGCGGATGTAGCGATGAATACCTACAGGGGCCGTCGCGTGCGTGAACGGCGCGTTCGTTCGTCCCGGCTGAAGATTGTGCTCGTCTGGGTGATTGTCCTGCTGCTGGCAGGGGTGCAGTCGGCTCGGGTCTTCTCGGATTCAGACCACCGAAGGCGGCCGTAGAACTCTTACTAGCCCTGGTGGGTCTGGGAGTGTTTATCGCCTTGATTGACCGAAAGGCACGTCATCGTTTACAGCCGGTGGTCGACTCGTCTGCGTTGGAGGGTGCCTGGACTGTTCCGCGTGTAGCCGTAAACGACCTAACGGTCAAGCGGCTTCTGGTGGTGGACGGCACCGGTCTTCGACTGGTTGGCGACGAGCGTGACACTGGGCTGTCATGGCCATGGGGCCAATTATTGGACGTCACCGCCGAGCAAATTCCGGTTGCGGCAGTTCATAACTATGGACTCGTGCTGCATCTTCGTCGCAGAAAAGCGGTTGCGTTGCTGTTTCCCACACTCGCCGACTTGCGCTTCCCGCCCAAGCTGGCGCAGCAAGTACAATCACAAATCCTGGCGTCGAAGCCCGAAGCTCCGTGGGCGAATGAAGCCTGACCTATGGAGCGCCGGCAGGTCGGCGGGGCCGCGGTGCGCAAACGCTGAATCGTAACCCAGACTCGTCCCGGTGCACGCCTCTAGTGCCGTGCGGCAAGCTGACGTTCACCACCGATGGTGGACACCCGGAAGCCGGAATGCTGGTCTCACGGACAGGTTAGCAGCAGGTCGGACAGGAAGACTGAACCGTTTCAGCCCCGAGTGCCGCGAGGCGGTGCACGCCGTAACGGCCATCGCCTCGCGATGGTCAGCAGCGTCGCAACCGCCGACAACGTCAGGGCGTCCATGCCGGCAGCTAGGCTTCCACGCCGGCCGCCGACCGACATCGGAGACAAGTCCGGCATCGCTGCCGGGGATGCTCGTCAGGGGCGGGGTGGTGCTCCGCTCGCCGATCGGTACGGCGTTGCGGGCAGGTTTTCGGTTCCATCGCGAGGTGCACCCGGCGCTCGGGTGTTAGGGATGGAACAGGGACCGGAACTCGGCGCCGATGGCCGGGGTCCCCTTCAGCGTCGGCTGCTGGTGTCCGTCCACCGTGACCCGGATGTCGTAACAGTCTCCGAGATCGAGGGAGAAGACGGCTCGGTGGGTGCCGTAGGTCACGGTCAGTGCTCCCACTCGCGGGATGTAGTCGCTGCAGTAGCTCTCGTCGCCGGCGGACTTGGCCTGCAAGGCGTTGATTCCGGCCGCCAGCTTGTGATACTTCGCGGTGGTGAGCCGTACATGCCGGGGCCAGCCCGGGTGCAGCGGCCGGTCGTACGCGTCCACATCGACCGACGCCTTGGTGACGTTACGAGGAAGCGCCTCAACACGAGAGCGTGGCGGGACCCACTTGACGTGAGCCTCGACTTCGAGCTCGACCTGCCCGGGCTTGGCCTCTATTGCGCTGAAGCTCAGTTGCTCCATGTCACTGTTTGGTCGGTCGCTCGGGGCTGCGAAGCCCTCCGTTGAAGCAGGTGATGTGTGCCATGCCGGTGAGTGAAAGGTGTCGGTCAGTGTGAACCCACGCGGCGGGTGCAGCCTGAGGTAGTGGATGACGGCCTCACGATGTCCGGCCAGCTTGAACCAGCGAAGCTGCTGCACATCCCGGCCATCGGTCACGAAGGTGACGATGCCGTACGACTTGGGCGGCGGCTGACGCACCAGACCGGGCAGCTGGACGCGGTCCAGCATGATGTTGGCTCGCTGGACGGCCTCAGCCTTGGTCCAGGCGTTGCCCTTGAGCGGGCTCGGCTTCGTCGGCGTCGTGCTCGCCGAGGCACTCGACACTGTGAATGCCATCAACACCGCTGCGCAGCCAGCCGCAACCCGCGCGATCCCCCCAGGTCTCATGATCGGCACAGTACGGCAAAACCCGGCCGACGTACGCGGCTTCGGCAGGATGTCACCCAGTCAGCAGATGCGCCTGGCCCCCAATGCCCACGACGGCCCAATCGCGCCGATCATGGCTGCGAAGTTGGACAGCGCCTGACATGTCCGGACGACGATCCGTGACTGCGTCGCGGGCCGACGGTGATCGGGAAGGCGCCAGGCGGACGGCGATCCGACCGGCGGCCGTCAGCTGTTGACGTGCAGGGTCTTGGTGTCGCCGTTGAGTGTGCGTCGACACCAGCCCGCCACGGCGTCGGCAACCTCGTGACGGCTCATCGCGGTGGTGTCGAGCACGGTCACGTGCCAGTCCGGGGCGAGGCGCTCCAGTCGCTCCCAACGCATTTGATCCCATCCGTCAGTGGTCACAACCTCCGGCAGGTGTAGGGGATCCTGTGCGGTTTGGCGCATCCAGTCGGCGAATGCCTGATGGCGGTGCAGGAGAGCTGGGTCGTCTCCGCGAAGTTCAAGCCGGCGGGCTTGCTCCTGTGGCGAAGCATCGAGTAGGCACACGCCGATCGCGTGCAGCCCGACGGCTGAGGGGGCCGCGACCGCCTCGGCGGCGGGCACCGGATCGCCGGCCAACAGGAGATGCCGCCCGGTCTGCTGGAGCTCGACGGCGCGGCGGACCGCGGCATCAGTGGCCTGCTGACGCCACAACAGCGACGATGCGCCGCGCAGCGGGAGCACCTGCGCGAGCTCCACACATTCCACCGCTGGCCCCAGCTCGGGCTCTACCAACAGCCGGACCGTCGACTTCCCCATCCCGCTCGCGCCCGTCACCAGAAGCAGCATCTGACCATCGTCCCCCAGACGGGTGCTCAGTCATTGGATGCCGTCGCAACGGCGGTGGTTCGCGGCTAGACCCTGCGTCGGCGTTTGTGTCCGTCGACGCCCGCATGCAGCTCGCAAGGAGGCCCTGGGAGGCGCGCCCTTTCAGGTGTGGTGTTGGCGACTCGCTCAGGGATCTTGGCTGAACCGCCACATCGCGAGGGAGACCGCCACGACTGCGTACACAGCCAGCTCCGCCCAGGCGCCCCCGGAGGACGGCACCTTCGCCTCGTGGGTCGGGGACAACCGGGCCAGCGAGTCGCCGATGTTGACCAGCAGCCACCGGTCAGGCACGTGGCTCCAGGCCTGCAGTCCGCGGGCGAGCCCATAGGCAAGGTAGAGCAATGTGAACAGCGCCGCGACCGCCCCGGCCGTGTGCCTGATCAGTGAGCCGAGCGACATCCCGACCAGGGTCAGCAGCAGCAGATAGACGCCGGCCGCCCCGAGGGACTGGAGCACGTGTGGGGTGAGGAGGCTGACACCGATCCCGGCTTGGGACAGGAGGCACTGACCAACGAGGAATGAACCGAACGCGACCAGCTCGCCCATCACGAACGCCAGGCCACCCATCACCGCCATCTTGGCCGCCAGCACGACCTGGCGCTGCGGAACCGCCATCAACGTCGTCCGGATGTTCCCGGTCCCGTACTCAGAACTGACCGCCAGCACCCCCAGCACTCCGAACGCGAGCTCTGCCCACGCAGCACCGTCCAGACTGACGATGAGCGGATCGAAGCCGGCCCGCTCGGCAGGTGACATGGTTGGCCATTCGTGCGCTGCGGACTTCGCGGCCAGCGCACCGAACAGGATGCTCAGCAGCACTCCCACGCCGAGGGTCACGGTGGTCGAGCGAACGGAGCGCAGCTTGGTCCACTCCGACCTGAGGACTCCCGTGTAGGCGCTCACCGGGGTCCCCGGCCAGGGGCTGTGGCGGGAGACTCGGCGTCCTGCTCCGTGAGTTGGAGGAACGCTTCTTCCAGGGACACCTGATGTGCGGTCAGCTCTCGAACAGGAATGCGGGCCTCGGCAGCAAGGTCGGCGACCGCCTCCAGGGTCAGGTCGCGGATCAGCAGGGTGTCGCCGGTGGTGACCTCGACGCGCCCCCCGCGCGCGACCAGGAACTGCGCGAACGCCGCGGCCCGCGGAGTACGCAGGAACACCCGGGGAGCCGCGCTCCGGGAGATCAGCTGTTCGAGCGGCAGGTCGGCGACGAGCCGCCCCTTGCCGAGGATCAGCACGTGGTCGGCGGCCAACGCCATCTCGCTCAGCAGGTGGCTGGACACCAGCAGCGTCCGGCCTTCAGCGGCGAGCGAGCGGACCAGCCGGCGGACCCAGACGATGCCCTCGGGATCCAGCCCGTTCACCGGCTCGTCCAGGAGCAGGACCGGTGGGTCCCCGAGTAGAGCCACCGCGATTCCCAGCCGCTGGCGCATGCCGAGCGAATAGATCCCGACCCGGCGCGCAGCTGCCGACGTGAGGCCGACCAGCTCCAGTACCTCCTCGACCCGTGTCCAAGGCAGGTCGTGGGTCTGCGCCACCCACCTCAGGTGCATCCGCCCGGACCGGCCGGGGTGGACGGCACCAGCCTCGAGGAGGCCACCCACCTGTCGCAAAGGATGCCGAAGAGACCGGAACGAACGCCCGCAAACCAGCGCTTCGCCGGAGGTCGGGGTGTCGAGGCCGAGGAACATCCGCATTGTCGTCGACTTGCCGGCACCGTTGGGCCCGAGGAGACCGGTGACCCGGCCGGGCAGGACGTCGAAGGAGAGGTCATCGACGGCCCGCACGGCCCCGTACCTCTTGGTCAGTGATCGTGCGCTGAGCACGGTTGTCTCCCTGGCTCGACGGACATTGCGGTCTCCACCGTGTCGCCGCCGAGCCACTTTGTCGTCGCCCCGCAGGCAGAGCCGGCCGCAGCCGCACGGGCTTGCGGGCCTATGTCTGCAGGTTGATGTGCCGAGGGTCGGTCCTGGTTACGCTGAGTCGATGGAAAGCCGGGAGCAGGCACCACAGCCGCCGCTCTTCCAGCGGATGCGAGCAGTCCACTGGTGGCTCGTCGACTGCACGGTCGCCGGGTTCTACGGGCTGGTGGGGGCCACCGTGCTCGGCGCCAAGGTGGCCGAGCCGGCGGTCGTCGTCGTCGTGGTCGCCGGCTGTGCTGCCGCCATCGCGCTGGCCCGAAGGCATCCCTCGATCGGACTCTGCTGTGCCCTGGTGGCGGCCTGGATGGCACCAGCGGCAGACGACGTCGGTTTCGTCGCCCTGGTCCCCCTTTGCTACGCCAGCTATCAGTGCGCCGCGAGGCTACGCACGCGTGCGGCTGCCGCTGCACTGGCTTTCGCAATGACAGGGCCGTTCGCCACCGCGTTACCGGACTTCGAGCACAGCGGTGCCATCGCGCCTTTCGGTTTCGCGGTCATCGCTGCGTGGTCCGTCGGGTACGCGGTCGGCCGGCAGCGGCGCTACACCGACGGCATCCTGCGGCATCGCGAGGACCTGGCAGCAGCAGAGCTGGCCGACGCCAGGCGCGAGGTGACGGAGGAACGCCTGCGCATCGCCCGCGAGATGCACGACGTGCTGGCACACAGCATGAGCGTCATCACGGTGCAGGCGGCGTACGGGCACCTGGTGCTCGACGAGCGGCCCGACCGGGCCAAGGCGGCGTTGGCCGTCATCGAGACCACCGGCCGTGAGGTGCTGGTCGAGATGCGTGGCATGCTGGGCGTCCTACGCGAGGATGGCGCGCTTGATCGCCCGGCCGAACTGACCCCGGCCGCCCACCTCGCGGACCTGCAAGGCCTGGTGGCCAAGGCATCCGCGGCCGGATCCGAGGTAGACCTGAAGGTGCTCGGCGAGCCCAGAGAGCTGCCGCCCGGTCTCGAGCTGACGGCCTATCGCATCGTCCAGGAGGCGCTCACCAACGTCGCACGCCACGCCGGCGCTGCGCATGCTCACGTCCTCGTCGACTTCCAGCCCGAACAGCTGCGGATCGAGGTGACCGACGAGGGAGGACCGGTCAACCCGGTAGTCGCGCCTGGCCGGGGACACGGCCTCGTCGGAATGCGCGAGCGGGTCTTGCTCTACTCCGGCCAGCTTGACGCGGGTCCGCTCCCCGACGGGCACGGGTTCCGCGTGGTCGCGACACTGCCGGTCCCCACGTGAGCATCCGGGTGCTGGTTGTCGACGATCAGGCCCTCATACGGGCCGGACTGTGTGGGATCATCGGCACTGCAAGCGATCTCGACGTGATCGGTGATGCGGCTGACGGGGTTGCCGCTGTGGCGCTAGCCCGGGAGTTCGCGCCCGACGTGGTGGTGATGGACGTACGGATGCCGGGGATGGATGGCATCGAGGCGACCCGCCTAATCACGGCAACGACCGAGAGTTGCGTGCTCATCCTCACCACGTTCGACCTCGACGAGTACGTCTACGCCGCCCTCAGAGCTGGCGCCAGCGGCTTCCTGCTCAAGGACGCCCCGCCGTCGGACCTACTGACCGCCGTGCGCGTTGTTGCGGCGGGCGACGCCCTCATCGCCCCGGGAATCACCCGCCGACTCATCGCGGAGTTCACCGCTCGCCCCCACCAGGACCAGCAGCCACCGGTGCTCGCCGATCTCGGCGTCACCGACCGCGAGGGGGACGTGCTGCTGCTGGTGGCCGAAGGACTCTCCAACGCCGAAATAGGGCAGCGCCTCCACATCACGACCGGTACGGCGAAGACCCACGTCGGTCACCTGCTGTCCAAGCTCGGGGCCCGGGACCGGGCCCAGCTAGCGATCTTCGCCTACCGCAGTGGCCTGGTCCACGTCCACTGACCTCGGCCCGGTCCGACCGCCTCGCGTCGCGCCCCGTCCGGTGCCGGATCGCTCGATGGGTAGTCCACGCCTGTCCGGGCTTTGCTGTTAGGCGCGGGCGGTGATGACGTAGCGCTCGTCGGAGACGGGCCCGCCCCACAGGGTGGGCTCATCGTCGAGGCGCCGCCACGTCATCGTTCGTGTCATCGGTTCGGCGAGCGCGAGCAGGTCCTTCGCAGCGATGCCGGCCCCGGTGTGCCAGACCCCTTCGATCAGCACAAGCACGCCGGTCGGCGTCAGCAGGCGCAACCAGCGATCCAGGGCCGCCCGCGGGTCCGGCAGCGCCCACAGCACATGGCGCACCAGGAGCGCGTCGAACAGTCCCTCGACCGGCGGGGCCGCCGCGTCGCCCAGCCGGAAATTGACGCATACGCCTTGGTCGGTGGCCTTGGCGATCGCGCGCTCCACCATCCGGGGAGCGAAGTCGACTCCCAGGACTTCATACCCGTGGTGCGCGAGCAGCACGGCCAGCGAACCCGTGCCCGAGCCCAAGTCCAGCACACGTGCTGGCGCGCAGGGCAGCACCCCGGCCAACAGCTGCCACCAAGCGGTACGAACAACCGTGTCCCGCAGTCCGTGATCTGGCTGGTCGTCGAAGACATCCGCCTCGACGTCCCAGACAGCCCGCATCGCCTCGGTCATGGCGTCAATCATCCCAGACCGCACCGGTCCGGTGAGGGATCGGCGGGGACTGGGACGCTTCGCAGACGTGGTCTTGTTGTGCGCCCGCCATCATCGTCCGGCATCCCCAGGTCCGGCCGAAAGACAGCGGCCTTTACGCGTGCCGGTTCTGTGTTGGGTTGGCCTGAACCTGAACCTTGCGGCGACCCACGGCGTCCTCGGGGTGGACGAGGGAGCGGGGTCATGAGGCGGCTCTGGTACATGACCGTGGTAAGTGCGTTCGGCCTGGCGAGTGTGGCTGGCTGCGCAGCGGCAGACTCCACGGCGGCGGGGTCGGTGCCGCAATCACCGTCGGGCGTGGCCCCGGCCACCATCTCCTCGTCGGGGGTTGGTGGCGTACCGCCCACGTCGTCGCCCTCTGATGCGCCGTCATCGACTTGGGTACCGGTACCAACCCCCTCGACCTCAGTCCCGCCGAGCACAGCACCCTCGACCGTGGTGGCGGCAGTCGTGCCCTGGCTCGACCGGCCGGCAACGCCGCAGTACCCGCCGGACGCCGACCGCCCGGTCACCCACCGGGTCCTCTACCGGCGCTGCTCAGCAGCCGACCTATCCGCTTCAGCGAACGGCTGGGGCGTAGGAATGGGGACGGCAAGCGAAGACCTGACGTTCACCAACAGGTCGCGCACGCCCTGCACTCTGGGCGGGACGCCGGTCGCGTTCACGTACACGCGCGGCGTTGTTCATCGCGTGACGCCCAAACCCGGCTCATCCGGCTTCGGAAGGCAACTCGACGCTGTCGCGAACTTGCAACCCGGGCAGTCCGCCACGGCAAACGTGTGGCTCAGCGACAGATGCCCAGCCTTCATGAACCAGAAGTACGTCGCGCGGTTCTCCGTGGAACTGCCGGACACGTCGGCGGTCAGCATTGTCGTGCCGGGCGGTCACTACGAGGTGCCCCCGGACGGATGTCCATTCTCGGCAAGCTGGTTCGGCACCCCGCACGTCACCGTGCCGCAACCGGCGTACCCGCTCGATCCGTTGAAGGCGACGATGCATCTCCCCGCCACGGTGGCGGCAGGACGGGCGTTCTCGTACGTCGTGACGGTGACGAATCCGACGGCCAAGCCGATCGCGCTGAGCCCGTGCCCGGCGTACGACGAGGGCTGGAAACCGGTCTCCTCCGGTGCGGTCCTGCACCGCTCCTATCGCCTCAACTGTGCCGCACACCCCGTCGTGCAACCCGGGGAGACCGTCGCCTACGCCATGCGGATGGTGGCTCCCGCTCGAGTGGGGCAGGACCCGTTCTGGTGGACGCTGGAGCCCTCGAATGACGTATTTGCCGGGGACAACTTGGCCACGGTGGTCGCGCGCTGAGCTCAGGCGTTGCTCAGTGGCACGGCCGGCCTCACCACGCGCACAACCCCGGTGGCTCTAAAAAACACCCGTGCTACCTTCTCGCCATCCCAGCAAGGGATCGACAATCGGCCGGTCTCTGAGCCGTCAGGCGCCGCCGGCGAGCCGCGCCTGGCGACGGTCTTCGTTCCACGGCTGTTCCGTGTACAGGTCCGTGTCGTCGGGCTGCTCCTCCAGCTGCTCGGCGACCGGCACCCGTACTCCCTGCTCCAGGGCCTCCAGCGAGATCGCGAATCGACTGGGCTGCGTCATTCCACCACCCTGCGCTGTCCGGGCGCGAGGTGCAAGCGATCGGCCAGCGTCGGGCTACCCAGCACTGAGGCGACGGTCGGTTCGACAGCCGCGTTTGCCCGATCCCTGAGCGGCGATCGCTGCTGGTCCACGCACAGCCGACGACGGGTCGGCCGATGGGGTGAGGGGCCGTCTCATGCCTTTTCCGGACTACCGGGTCAACTTCCGGGCCCGCGAACTGCGCTGGCCCGCCCAGAAATACCGTGGTTGACTTCCGACTTCTGACGTGGCCTTCAAGAAGCCGATCGAGAATGAGCAGGTCGAGCGAGTCGATGTCCAATGCGCCGGTCACCGCCCCCGCCACTGCGGCAGCGGCATCGCCCAATAAGCCTGGTCTCGCCTCGACCCTCCGATTCGCCGTCGAACTGGTCGCCTGGGTTGCGACCCCTTGGGCGCTGGCCAGCGTCTCACCGTTGTTGTCGATCGCGTCTGTAGTGCTCCTCGTCGGTCTGCCGACGATCTTTGCCACCCCTGGCGACAAGCCGAAAGTCATGGTTGCGGCCCCCGGCTATGTGACCGTTGGCCTAGTGGTTCTCGAAATGTCTGCAGCAGTGGTTTCGTCGTGGCTGATCTGGCCGCCGGTGGCGGCCGTAGTCGTCTGCATACTCGTGGTCGTCTCGGTCGTGACCGAGCTGCCGCGCTGGCGCTGGCTGCTGCGACACCGATAGGAGGTGACACGTACGACGGCCGATCGGTAACTGGCACAGGCGCCGAGGTCGCCGAGCCCGGGAAGCCCGGATTCTCGCGGACGAAGCGGCCCACGCACCTACCCGATCGACGTTCAGTCAGGCAGTTGCGACGTGCGGCGCCGCAGCTGTCCGCAGATCGTCCAGTAGACCTCAAGGTCGATCAGCTCGAGGTTGTCGACGTCGTCGTGGCCGCCGAGGAACAGCGGCACCCGATACCCAACGCGCCTTGCGACGACCCGTAGTCCGCGAGAACAAGAACTTCCTCGCCTACCGCGACTTCCCCGGCCGCCTGCTCGAGCAGCATGAGCATCTGGTCGATTCCCGCCGCCTGGGCAGCTGAGTGCCGGTTGTAGAAACCGGCTCCTGCCATCGACGTCTGCGTCGGTACCGCGTCCATAGACATGCTCGAAGCCTCCACGGCCGCCGCTATCAGCCAGTCCCAACAGACCAGGCCGCCACTTGCTGCGACGGAGGACCGAGCTGGCACCTGAGTTGCCGAATTCTCGCGAAGCATAGACGACCAGCGACGACCTTGATCGAGTCCGCGAAGTGGGGTAGCGGTGACGGCTCGGCGAGAGCGGCTGGTGGTGGATCTTCTGACGGGCCGTCCCTAGCAATGCGCTGTCCGCTCGCTCGACCGCGATGCGGACCCCAGTCGTTCGGACAGCCGGCGGGCGAGCGTTCCGTCCGGGGGTGTCGTACTCCGGGTCGGCGGCAGACTGCCCCGCTTTGGTCGCACCGGCCGTCTGACTTCTGCCGCCGCGAAACTCTGTTGATGGAAAGGATGCTTGACAAGCAGGAAGTGTGTCAAGCATCCTTGACAGGTGGAGAACCGGGTGCGCGAGCTGCGTCTCGTGCAGGAGCTGTCACAAGCTGAGCTCGGCGACGCGCTCGGGGTGTCGCGGCAAACGATCAACTCCATTGAGAACGGCCGCTACCTGCCCTCGCTGCCGCTGGCCTTCGCTATCGCCCGGTTCTTTCGTTCCACCGTCGAGCAGGTCTTCCTGACCACGAGCTGAGGAGTTGCCATGACGACACCAGTCCCGCGGCGCGGGTCCCGTGCCGCCTCCGCCGGTGTGCTCGTCGTCGGCGGGGCAGCGGTCGCCGGCGCCACCTGGGCCGCCGGGGATCTCGGCTGGGCGATCGGGGTGATGGCCGCCTACGTCGCCCTCGCCTCAGGTGCCTACCTGTGGGCCGGGCGGTCCGGCGACCTCGCCGCGCTGTTGCGCGGGGATGGTGACGAGCGGCAACGGGGCCTGGACCGCGACGCCACCGCGTTCACCGGGCTGGTCCTGATCATCGCTGCGCTTGCCGGCGCGCTCGTCTCGATCGGCCGTACCGGCAACCCCGGCGTCTACGGCGGGTTCTGCGTCATCGCCGGCATCAGCTACCTCGCAGCCCTGCTGGCTTTTCATCACCGCCGCTAGCCCCGCTCCGCAGGTCACCGGCACTCCCGTGCGCTTTACCGTTCCTCCCTTCGCCTGCTGCGATCTCCGCTTCGGCCGTTTTGGTGTGCTTGAACCGGCATGACTCGCCCGGTGCACCCAATGCGGGCAGGCCCGCGGCTCGGTGACCTGTCGCGTGGCGGCAGCCGATGGCGCAGGTCCGGCTGATGGGCCGGAGCGAAGGCTCCGGCCCATCAGGTCGAGTGGGGTTGCCCGTTTCTTGGAGGCTTCGGGCGCGGTGCTCGTTACGGGAAGCTGACGACCTGGGAAGCCACGTCCGGGTTGACGCTGCTGCTGACGGAGCCACCGGTGTCGTTGATGACGTGGTCGATCGTGCCGTAGTCGAACGTCGGAGTCGCCTTTGAGAGTGCGATCGTCAACAGGTCGTGGAACTGGACACCCGGCTTCACGGGCGTCTCGAAGGCCCGCGTTGCGTGCAGTCCAGACGTCTTGTTCGTGAAGATGTAACTGCCCATGCCGTAACCCTGGAACGTGTTGACCGAGTCGGCCACCTTGAACGCGGCCCAGCCGAGCACGCCGTCGTGCGACCACGCAGCTTGGCTCGGGGCGTCGTACGGCAGCTCGTTCTGGAAGAACACGACGGTGCCGCCGTTGCCGTTCCAGATCACGTTGTACTTCTGGAAGTGCTCGACGAACAACCCGGTCGCGGTGACGTCGTCACCGTTGACTACGAGCCCGGTGTTCGAGGTGTTGATCGTCCAGCCGACCGAGCCGTCGACGCCGTGGTCCGCACGCCAGACCCATAGGTCGTCGAGCAGGGCGCCGTCCGTGTTGACCTCGAGGGCGACGTCGGCCTTGCCTACGTGTGGCCCGCCGATCCGGAAGAACACGTCCTGCAGCGCAACCGGACGGGCCGGGTCGCTGTGCGGGCGGCCGTTGTTTCCGTTCTTGGTGCCGATCTGAACGAGCACCGAGGAGTTCACCGGTCCGGCGTCGACCGTGAGGCCAGCGATGTCGATGCCCGCGACGTCAGCGGTGCTCAGCGCCGTGACGCCCTTCTCCGCCGTCAGCGTCGCCATCCCGAGGCCGAGGACGACCGTGTCGGCACGCTTGACCTTGATGGTCTGCGCAACGTCGTACACGCCGGGGGTCAGCAGCAGGTTCTGCCCCTTGGACAGCGCGTTGTTGATGGCTTGGACCGAGTCGGAGGGCTTCGCGACGAAGAAGCTCGACAGCGGGAGCGAGGTGCCGGGCGTGTGGCCGTTGGCCCACGTGGTTCCGACCGAGTTCCGCTGCGCGGACGGCACAAAGACCGCCCAGTTGCCGGACGAGTCGATGTAGAGGTACGGCTTCTCCTTGCTCAGCGGCGTGGTGGCGAGCGTGGTGTAGGCGTCGCCGCCGCCGAAGTCCTGGGCAGGTGCGTTCACGTCCCCTGAGAAGACCTGGTTCCACACGAAGTTGGACCAGCCGCCACCGAGGTTGCTGTTCCTGACGTAGAACTGCTGCTGTGACCCGTTGAGTGCGCCTCCTTCGAGGAAGGAGTCCGCGACGAACCCTCCGCTCGCGAAGTTGGGGTCCTCGCAGTACGGCATGAACGTCGTGAAGCCCTTGACATCCACGCGGCGCATCGGCGCGGCCTGGGACACGGCCCACATCTCGTTCGACGTGTGACAGTCACCTATGCCCTGGAAGTTGATGGTCAGGTTGCTGACGGAGCGCCAGAACGTGTCGAGGGCGCCGCTGCCGTTGTGGCCGAACGCCGCGACGGCGCCGTTGATCGTCACAGCCGAGGGGTCCTGCCCGAGGCCGTCGACCTCGGTGTAGTAACCGACCCTGATGATCAGCGGGTTTGCTGCTGTGCCGTACGTCCCCGGCTTGAACAGCAGCGCGTAACGCGCCGTGCCCATCTCGTTGGTGTCCTGCTGCGCGAAGATCGCGTCGACCCGGGTCTGGATGTCGGCCGTCGACATGCTCGGGTCGAACACCACCGTGTTAGGGCCGAGGTTCGGCGCCGCGGCGTTAACGACCGGAGTGGGCTTCGCGGCCGCGACCCCGGTGCTTGCGAAGACTGCGCTGGTGAGAGCGGCGACGCCAACGATCGCGGCGCTGACGCGCCGGCGACCCTTCGGGTGATCGCCCAGGTCGCTGAGGGGAGACATCCAGGGGCCCCTTTCGAGAGGTTCAGCAGCGAAAACGTTTCCAGGCTGCTGAACGTAACTCCACTGAAACCAACCCGTCCAGCCCCGGGAGGCAACGTTCCAGCCACTTATTGGTCTCCCCTTGGAGATGGCCACGTCGCTGTTCGGCTTGTCTCATGAGGTCGCTGAGCACCGTTTGGCTGCCGGCCCGGTCAGTACGTCGGACAAGGCCAGTTGCTAGCTCGGCTTCGGGCGCGCCGGCGTTCGCATTTTCACGCTCGATCCCTGGGCGGCCGACTATCGCGCCTGCACGTGACGGCCGGGCGTCGGCATCCATCGATAGAGCATCCTTGATGAGCTGGCGGCGACCTCCTCCTCGATTCGACACGATGGCGAGTCAGCGATCCCTTGCTGGCAAGGCGATTCGTGCGGGCGGCCGGCAAGCCGACCAGCTGAGCTCCTGACCGGCGTCAGCTTCCGCGCCATGGCGGGCATCAGGGGCCAGCGCACCCGCTGACCGGGTGACATCCGGCCACAGCCGCGGGTCTGATGAGACTGAGATGTGGCCGGGGAGTTAACGGCCGTCCCGCGGGAAGACGACAGCCGATTCCACACAGGCGGAGGAGAACACGTGGCGGAGGTCCCGCGCTACCGGACCCGTTGGGCGGTGACGGCGGTATGACCGTCGCACCGCAGAGGCGGGCAGCAAAGGGGCCCTCGCGCGGCGCGGTGTCCGATGCGGTTCAGCGTCGTCCCGCCCAAGGGGACCCGCGAAGCGCGTCGGCCGCGGTGAAGTTGGGCACGGCCCTGGTGGTCGGCGTCCTGGTCGGGGTGGCCGCATCCCTGCCGGGGACGTGGCGGCAAGGGCTCCTCGCCGGGTGGATCATCGGAGCGTTGACCTACCTGATCTGGACGTGGCATGCGGTGTGGCGGTTGGACGCGAGGCAGACCGCCGCTGATGCCCTGCGCGAGGATCCCGGCACCAAGCTGGCCGACACCGTGGTGATTTGCGCCGCCATGGCGAGCCTCGCCGCGGTGGGGTTGCTGCTGTCCGGCAGCTCCAGCTCGGCGACCGGCGGGAAATTCGGGCAGGCCGCGATCACGGTGTTATCGGTCGCAACCGCCTGGGGTGTCGTGCACACCAACTTCACCTTGCGTTACGCCCGGCTCTACTACACCGGCCCTGACGGCGGCATCAGCTTCAACGAGGACGACCCCCCGCAGTACAGCGACTTCGCCTACCTGGCGTTCACCCTTGGCATGACCTTCCAAGTCTCCGATACCGACCTGAGCACCAAAACCATCCGAGCCACGGCGCTACGGCACGCTTTGCTGTCCTACATGTTCGGCACGGTGATCATCGCCTCTGTTATCAACCTGGTCGCCGGGCTCAGCAAGTAGCCGAGCGACATGGAACGTACGCCGGCCCGGTACGGCTGCGCTCCTCATCGCGACAAGGCTGCGGCAGCGGCCTCCGGCAGCAGCGGATGGGCCGGTTGAGATTCGCTACTGAGACGAGGTCGACCTTGTGGAGGAGAAGCGACGCACGCTTCGGGTAGGGCGAACGCTGCAAACGCAGCCTCGCCGATCGTCGATTGATGAACCGGGCACTCCGTCACCACAGGGGCTGGATCGCAGGCATCTGTGTCAGCGTGGATGTACGGGCTTCGGGGTAGTCCGGTGACATGAACGACCCCAGTTCCAAGGTTCTCTTCGTCGCCAGCGCGAGCATCTGGGCTTTGGTAGCGATGAGTGCCTGGGTCGGCTACAGCCTGCGGTCTACCAAGGTCGAGCTACTGCTGGCGCTCCTGTCAACCGCCGTCGCGGCGCTCTCTTTGTCAGCAGTGCTGGTGACAAAGATGCGAGCGAAGGCCCTGCCACCGGCTGGAACGGCTCATACCGACTCCCCCTGAGCTGCCCGACCTGGAGTTCCGATCGCGAATCCTCGTCCTGGGCGTGGTGCGGACGTCCCCCGCCATCAGGGCGCGTGCCAACGGGGTATTCCAAGGGAGGTGATGACCGCTCCAGTGATCAGGTCAAGGAGCGCGCCGCTCACCCGACGCGGTGGGATCAGCGCGGCGGCGACTGGCCCGATCGGTAAAATCGTACGCATGACTTACCCGGAGCCCGAGTTCGATCCGGGGGACGCGACGCTCGCGGCCTATCGTTCATCGGCGGCGATATATATCCAGGAGAGTCGGCCGCCGGGCCCAAGCGTGTTGGCCTACCTCGATCGCTTCGCGGATATGACGCGGCCGGGCCCGGTGCTGGAACTCGGGAGCGGCCCGGGTTGGGACGCCGACTACCTTGAGAGTCGCGGCATTCCGGTGAAGCGCACCGACGCTTCGCAGGAGTTTGTTGACTTGCTGCGCGCGGCCGGGCACGACGCCCTCACGCTTGACGTTCGCTGGGACGACCTCGGCGGGCCACACCAAGGCATCCTCGCCGACGCGGTGCTGCTGCACCTGACCCGGGTGCAGTTCGACGCCGCACTTCGTCGTTGCCGGTCGGCCGTTGTTTCGGGCGGCGTCCTCGGAGTCACCCTCAAGGAGGGCGATGGCTGGGCGTGGACCACCCAGAAGATTGACCAACAACGGTTCTTCACTTACTGGCGTGAGCCGGAGCTGCGTTCGGTCATGGCGCGAACGGGCTGGGAAGTTGTGGAGGTCGAACGTACCGCTGGCCGGCGCGACTCCTGGCTGTCGCTCATCGCCCGACGCTCGAACGGCGCCGCCCCGGCGTGAGAGTGGTGCGTGTGTCGATCGCCGACCGATACAGGGATCTCGTGCCATCTGAGGCGGTCTGCGACGTGTTGACCGGTGTTATGCCGGCAGCGTCGGGACATGATGACGGCAGATATCAGGAGGGGAACCACGATGAGCGCCGGTGGGTCGCGCCAGTGGCTGCTGTTGGCTGGCGTCTTCGCCGTTGGATGGTGGGCCGGCGCTATCCTCGACCGCCCGCGCGAGCACTGGTGGGCCCACGGATTCGTCGCGATCCCGCTCGGGTTGATCTTGGCCGCCAGCCAGTACTGGATGGCACGCCGCCGGCGCGCGTCTCCTGTGCCTGAATCGGCACTACCCGCAGCGGTCGCATGGTGTGTCTCATGCCTCATTGCCATCGGGGCCTTCGCACTGGCAGCCATGCGCAACACGCCGACCCAGTACGCCGCCGCCGCCATCATCTCGACGCTCGTGGTGCTCGCGGCACGCGGCTCCTCGCACCGGTCGGATCCTGGCTAACGACCGGTGACTGCGACAGCGGCCGGGCGGACTCGCCGGCCGACAACCCCGGTGAGTCGAGAGTCTGGGCGAGTCGCCTTCGGTTACGGCATCAACCTCGATACCGGGTCCACATGCCAACTGCCGAGAGGATGCCGAACGCCGCTAGGAAGATCCCGGTCTCGGTTACCCAGGTCCCGCTGAGCCAGACGTTGACCAGGTAGGTCAGCACGGCAACGACCACGACCATCAGGATCCACGGCGCGGCGCTCCGGCGAACTCCTGGCCGGCTTAGATAGGTCGCTGTCCGACGGGTCATGACCCGGAGTCTGTCGTTTCGTGCTGCGAGTCCCAACGGTCCACGAACTTGGGAATCCTTCGGACCGTGATCAGCGCGACAGCAAAGCCTGCCGCTCCGCCGAACGAGCCAACGGCGGCGGACGCACCGGCCGTCGCAAGGTCCGCGACGCCAAGCGCGAGGCACAGGGCAATGAGTGTCATGAGGACCAGCGACCCTGCCGAGCTGTGCCGCGCGATCCACCGTTGAGCGCCCGTGGGAGGCACTGACCATCCATCCATTCCGCCGGTCTACCCGGGCCACGGCTGCATCAACTCGTGACCGTGACAGCGGTCCCAAGCCGGATCCTGATCGGACTCGGCGTTCGCGGTCACCCGCGGCCGGCCGGGCTCCATCGAGCGGCTGGTCACGACGTCGGGCAACCTGACCTGCTCGACGCCGCTTCCGCCCATGACCGGATGAGGCGCAACCACGACCTGTGAGTGGGCTGAGCTGGGCATGCGGTGTTCTTAATCCGGACATAGGCTGAACATCCGCTGACTTCAGAACCACCTTCAGGACAAGGGGGCGACCGCCGTGCGCCGGCGTACGACAGTCGCACTCGCCTCGGCCGCCGTGATCGTGGTGGTCGCTGCCGTGGGCATCACCAACATCGCCGGCAAGGACCCCGACGTCACGCGCACCGTCGCGATGGTGCCGGTCGGGCCCAGCCCGGACGGCAAGCCCGTACAGCTCGACACCACGCTGTTCGTGCCCGACAACCTCGAGGGCCCGGCACCGGCCGTGATCCTGGCCCACGGTTTCGGCGGCAGCAAGGACGACGAGACCAAGGACGCCGTCAAGCTCGCCCAGCACGGCTACGTCGCGCTGACCTACAGTGCGCGCGGCTTCGGCAAGTCCGGCGGCCAGATCACGCTCGACTCGCCGGACTACGAGGTCAAGGACGCCAGCAGGCTGATCGACCTGCTGGCCAAGAACCCGCACGTACAGCTGGACAGGGCCGGTGACCCCCGCGTCGGCATCGCCGGCGGCTCCTACGGCGGCGCGCTGACCCTGGAAGCAGCCGGCTACGACCAGCGGGTCGACGCGATCGTGCCCGCGATCACCTGGAACGAGCTCGGCCAGTCGCTGTTCCCCCAGTTTGCTCAGGCCACGCCGCCGACCTCCGCTGCGAACACCAACCCGATCGCGACGCCCGGTGTCTTCAAGAAGCAGTGGGCAGCCGCCTTCTTCGGTACGGGATCCAGCGACACCAACGTCTCCCCCACCACCTGCGGCAACTTCGCGGCCGAGTACTGCGCGGCCTACCAGCGGTCAGCGGCGATCGGCCGGCCCACCCCCGAGATCCTCAAGCTGATGGCCGCCAGCTCCCCTGCCCGGATCCTCGATCGGATCAAAGCGCCGACCATGATCATCCAGGGTCAGGCCGACTCGCTGTTCCCGCTGAGTGAGGGCGACGCCAACGCCAAGGGCATCGCCGCCCACGGCACGCCGGTCAAGGTGGTCTGGTACGGCGGCGGCCACGACGGTGGGCTGTCCGAGTCGAGCCGCATCCGGGGGCTCACCCTCGACTGGTTCAACCACTACCTCAAGGGTGAAGGCAAGGCCAACACCCGGTTCGAGGTCACGGTCACCAACGCGACGCTGTCGGCCGCCGACTCCGCCCCGAAGGCATCGGTACGTGTCGCCCCGGCACTGCCCGGAGTGACCGAGATTGCCGCAACACCAAGGCAATCGTTCACCCTCACCGGCAAGAAGCAGACCGTCATCGCCCCTGCCGGCGGCAGCCCTGCGGCGTTGAGCGGGCTGCCCGGATTCGGGTCGATCCTCGGCACGGTCGCAAGTGCCGGTGGCTTGGGCGACCTGTCCAACTTGCCCGGCCAGGTCGCGACGTTCGAGACCGCGCCGGTGAGCCAGACCCTCAAGCTGACCGGTTCCTCGTACGTCGATCTTCGCGTGAGCTCCGAGGCACCCGACGCAACACTTTTCGCCTCCCTGCTCGACGTTCCACCCGGCGACGGGAAGCCGACCCTCCCGCAACAGCTCGTGTCCCCGATCCAGCTGCAGGGCCCACTCGACGGGCGCACCGTGCGGGTCGCCCTGCCGGCCGTCGCGCGCGACATCACTGACGGCCATCGGCTGCGGGTCGTGATCTCGACCACGGATCAGGGCTTCGCACTGCCGCAGACCGCACGGTCGTACGACATCTCCTTGGCCAGTGACACCCTCACCGTGCCCGTTCTCAACGTCGTGGCGCTCAACCCGACCAGCGACACGGCACTGTGGATTGCTTTGGTAGCAGGCATTGTCGTGCTGCTGATCGTCTGGCTGGTCGCCAGAACCCGCGGCCGCCGGCTCATCGCCGCGTCGGCTGATCCCGACCTCGCCGACATCCCGCTGGTCATCGAGGGACTCGGCAAGGCCTACAAGGGCGGCTTCCGCGCGGTGTCCGACCTGACGTTCCGGGTCGAGCCGGGGCAGGTGCTCGGCCTGCTCGGCCCCAACGGCGCCGGCAAGACCACGACGCTGCGGATGCTGATGGGGCTGATCCGGCCGACCGAGGGCGACATCCGGCTGTTCGGACACAAGGTCACTCCCGGAGCACCGGTGCTCAGCCGGGTGGGCGCCTTCGTCGAAGGACCCGGTTTCCCGCCGCACCTCACCGGCATCGACAACCTCCTCCTCTACTGGCGGGCTGTCGGCCGGCCACTCGACGAGGCACACATCGACATTGCGCTCGAGATTGCCGGCCTGGGCGAGGATGTGCACCGCAAGGTGCGTACGTACAGCCACGGCATGAAGCAACGGCTCGGCATCGCGCAAGCCATGCTCGGCCTGCCCGAGCTGCTGGTCCTGGACGAGCCGACCAACGGCCTCGACCCGCCCCAGATCCGGGAGATGCGCGACGTCCTGCAGCGCTATGCAGCGACTGGGCGCACCGTCATCGTCTCCAGCCACCTGCTGGCCGAGGTCGAGCAGACCTGCACCGACGTGGTCGTGATGGACCGCGGGCGGCTGGTCGCCCAGGGCACCGTGGCCGAGCTGGTCGGCCGCGGCGGATCTACGTTGTTCTCGGTCAGCGACGAGGACGCCACCGTACGGATCGCCACCGCGATGAACGGTGTCACCACGGTCTCGCGGTCTCTCGACGGCGTTGTGCTCGACCTCGACGGCACCCCGGCCGCCGATGTGGTCGCAGCCCTCGTGGCAGCGGGCATCAGGGTCGACGGTGTGGCACCGCAGCGGCGGCTGGAAGAGGTCTTCCTCACCCTTGTCGGGCAGGAGCAGAAATGACGGTCACCACGCAAGGCACTCATGGCGGGCTGGCGGGAGCTCCCCCGGCTGAGGCGATCGACTCTCGTACGGGAGCCGCGGCGGCCTACCACCCGAATCGCACGCTGCCGCTGCGGGTCGAGGTGGTCCGCCAGCTGCGCCGCCGGCGCACCCAGCTGGCCCTCGGCTTCATGGTGCTGCTGCCGTTTCTGCTGGTCCTCGCGTTCGAGCTCGGCAACAACGACCCCGGCCAGGGGGCGCCCGGACTGGTCGACCTCGCGACCGTCGGCGCAGCCAACTTCACGTTGTTCACCCTGTTCGCCGCGACCGGGTTCCTCCTGGTCGTCGTCATCGCGCTGTTCGCCGGCGACACCGTGGCCTCCGAGGCGAGCTGGTCGAGCCTGCGCTACCTGCTCGCTGCGCCGATCCCCCGGTCACGGCTGCTCAAGCAGAAGCTGATCGTCGCGCTGGCCTACAGCCTGTTCGCGATCGTGCTGCTCACGGTGGTGGCCCTGCTCGCGGGCTGGATGGCGTTCGGCTGGGCACCTGCCCGGTCGCCGCTGGGATCCAGCCTGACAACCGGCACGGCGCTCGTACGGCTGCTGATCGTGATCGGCTACCTCGCGGTGACCATGCTGTTCGTCTCCGCGCTCGCGTTCACGCTCGGCGTCTACACCGACGCTCCGCTCGGTGCGGTCGGCGGCGCGGTCGTGCTGGTCATCGTCTCGAACATCCTCGACGCCGTGCCAGCGCTCGGCAGCCTCCGCGAGGTGCTGCCGACGCACTACCAGTACTCCTGGGTGGATGCGCTCGGGCCGACGGTCGTGTGGGACTCGATGACGCGGGGCGTGGTCTACTCATTGGCCTACAGCCTGGTACTTTTCGGACTGGCGTGGCGGCACTTTCTTCGTAAGGATGTGCTGAGTTAGGCACTGCTACTCACCGATTGACCCCGGTTTCTCGTAGACTGAGTCCCCATGAGGGGGACTGGTGTTGCGCTGCGTAGACCCAGGATGACTCTGGGTGAAGGCGAATCCGTCTCCCCGGGACGAGCAGAGGACAAACCCTTGTTGGGTGAGGTACGTGCAGGCGACCGGGTTCTGGTCGTCTCCGCGAGCATGGGCGCCGGCCACGACGGGGCAGCGAAAGAGCTGCGTCGGCGCATGGAGGCGCGCGGGGTCGAGGTCGACGTCGTCGACTACCTCGCCTACCTCCCCGCGGGCACCGGCTGGTTCGTCCGCTGGTTCTACGGCAAGCAGCTGTCGGTCGCTCCCAAGAGCTACCAGGTGCTCTACACCACGATCGAGCGGTTCGCGTTCGCGCAGAAGGTGTGCGCCTTCTACACCTCCACCGCCAAGCGGCCGCTGTCCAAGCAGATCGCCAAGCACCCGTACCAGCTGATCGTGTCGACCTACCCGCTCGCCAGCCAGACGCTCGGCCAGCTGCGCCACCAGGGCGTGCTGGCCACGCCGCTCGCGACGGTCCTGACCGACTTCTCCGTCCACACGCTGTGGGTCAACAAGCACATCGACCTGCACATGGCGCTGCACACGGAGACCGCCGCACTGGCCAAGGAGCTCGGTGCCCCCAGGGTCGAGGTCGTCGAGCCGCTGGTCGTCGGACAAGTTCCACGCGCTGCCGCCCGGCCGGCGCGCGCTCGTACGCAAGAAGCTCGGCGTCCCCGACGGCAACCGGCTGGCACTGATCGTCGCCGGCTCCTGGGGCGTCGGCGACGTCGTCGGCACGGTCACCGAGCTGGTCGACGCGCCAGGCATCACCCCGGTGGTCGTCTGCGGGCGCAACGAGGAGCTCAGGCGCCGGCTGACCGCCATGCACAGCTGCATCGCGCTCGGCTGGGTCGACTGGATGCCGGAGCTGGTCGCCTCGAGCGACGTCCTGGTCCAGAACGCCGGCGGAATGACCTGCCTCGAGGCTTTCGCCAGCGGCGTCCCCGTGGTCAGCCGCAACTGCATCCCCGGTCACGGCACGGCCAACTCCGTGGTGCTCGACGACGCGGGTGTCGCCTTCCACGCGCTGCTCGGTGCCCACCTTGCCGCTGGCCCTCGAGCAGCTGACCCCCGAGCGCGCCACCTCGCTGGTCACCTCCGCCTACGCGATGTTCGGCTCCTGCCCGACCGATCTGCTCCTGGAGGACTCGGTCGACGAGATCGAGGTCGCCGAGCCGCTCAATCCGGTACGCGACCGCTCGCGGCGTCGCCTTCGCTCGACCATCGGCCGCCACAGCCCGCCGCGACCGGCCCGCGGACCGTCGCAGCCGCCGGTGCGCCCGACGTCCACGCCGCACCGGGTCCGTCGCCGGGTGCTCCAGGGTTCGACCGCCGTCGTGCTCGCCACGGGCATCGGGCTCCAGCTCGTGCCGGTCGCCTCGGCTGCCGGCGTTCCGGGCGTGCGCACGTACAAGCCGGGTGCCTCCAAGTCCTCCGTCTACGTCGCTGTCCGCCCGGCCGACGGCGTGGCCGCGCACTGGGCCAAGGACCTGAGCACCAACGTGACCCTGGCCGCCGACGCCGACCTGTTCGAGCAGGACGGCCCGCTGGTCTTCGCCGCCCGCCACCGCGGGGTCCCGGTGGTGCTGCTCGCGTCCGGCAGGCTGAGCCGGGGCACCCGTACCGAAGCCAACGGCGCGGCGCTGAGCCACCACGGCGACATCGTGGCCATCGCGGACCACCACCGGATCGGCGCGCGGGACCAGTTCAAGGCCCGCTGGTCGGACGAGTCGCTGATCGCGCCCAACCACGTGGTCAAGACGACCGGGGTCAACCTCGAGCTCGACGGCGGCGACTACGTCCTGATCGACGGCCGCAACATGACCCACGCCCAGCTGGTCGTCGCGATCGCCGCCGTGGCGCGCGAGGCACGGGCCGCCGGGCTCACCGAGTCTGCCCTGCCGTCCGCGTCGGAGCCGAGTTGAGCGGGGGCCGTCGACCGGTCCTGCTCCCCCTCGGTACGGCGGCGCTCGGCACGGCAGCCGTGCTCACCGCAATGCACGCGGCGCCTGCTCTCACCGGCATCGCACCGCTGCGTCGCGCTGTCTGGCCGGGACTGTCGGGCAAGGGGTGGCCCGACCACGTCGCCCTCACGTTCGACGACGGGCCGGACCCCGCCTCGACGCCGGCCTTCCTCGACGCGCTGGCCCGACGTGGTGTCAAGGCGACCTTCTTCCTGCTCGGGCAGATGCTGATCGGCGCCCCCGACATCGCCCGCCGCATGGTCGACGAGGGCCACGAGATCGCCATCCACGGCTGGACCCACCGCAACCACCTCCGGGTGCCGCCGGGACAGGTCTACGACGAGCTGGCGCGTACCGACGAGCTGATCGCTTCCGTGACCGGCCTGCGCTCGCAGTGGTTCCGGCCGCCGTACGGCGTGATGACCGCAGGTGACCTCGCCGCGGGACGCAAGCTCGGGCTCACCCCTGTGCTGTGGACCGCGTGGGGCCGGGACTGGGAGGCGCGGGCTACGCCGGAGCGGGTGCTGGCGACGATCAAGCCGGCGCTGCGCGGCGGCGGCACCGTCCTGCTGCACGACTCCGACTGCACGTCCGCACCCGGTTCGTGGCGCAACACCCTCGGCGCCCTCGACGGGCTGATCGACCTGATCGAGGACGCGGGCCGGACGGTGGGTCCGTTGCGCGAGCACGGTCTCGTCGCACGATGACGTGGGCCGCGGTGGCGGCCGCTCTCGCCTCGGCCTTCTGCTACGCCGTCGCCTCCGTCACCCAGTTCCGCGAAGCCGGCGAGGTGAAGACCGAGGAGGTCGGGTCGCCGACCCTGCTGCTCAAGCTGGTCGTACGGCCCTGGTGGCTGGCCGGGGCGGTGGCCGACGTCTTCGGCGTGCTCCTGCAGGCAGTCGCACTCGCCTGGGGCTCGGTGGTGCTCGTACAGCCGCTGCTGGTCACCGGCGTTGCCATGGCCGTGGTGCTCGCCGCGGCCGTCGAGCGCCAGTGGCCGCACCCGCGTGAGCTGCAGCTGGCCATCGGGGTGTCGATCGCGCTCGGCGTCCTGGTCGTGATGCTCGACACCTACGGCGGGCGTCAGCACTTCAGCCTCATGGAGTTCCTGCCGTACGGCATCGGCGTCGTCGTGCTGGCGGGTGCGTCGATCCTGCTGGCCCGGCTGTGGCCGTCGGCGGCGCCCGGATGGCTCGGATGCGCCGCGGGTGTCATGGTGGGTTGCTCGTCGGTGCTGCTCAAGGTGTGCACGGGGCAGCTCAGCGACAACGGATGGGGCGTCATGCTGACCCACTGGCAGCTGTACGGGTTCCTCGCCTTCGGCGGGGCCGCGCTGCTGCTGTCGCAGAACGCCTTCCAGGCCGGCCGGATGGCGCCGGGCATCGCGTCGCTGTCGCTCGTCGAGCCGCTGGTGGCGATCGCGATCGCCGTACCCCTCCTGCACGAGCACCTCACCATCACCCCGCTGCGGGTGGTCGTGGATGTCATTGCCGCGGCGGTGGCGGTCTACTGCGTGGTTGGCTTGGCCAATGCCACCGAACAACGCGCCCACGAGCTCGCCGGGGAAGCCGGAACCTCCCATGCCTGAGCTGAACGATGACGTCCACCACCTGCGTACCCCGTGGTGGCTCGAGCTGGGCCTGATCTTCGGCGTCTACTGGGTCTACTCCTGGGTGGCCGACCGGGCACCGCGCGACCTCGCCGTGCACAACGGACTGTCGATCCTGCATTTCGAGCAAGCGCTGGGCATCGACATCGAGAAGTCGGTGAACGCCTGGTGGGTCTCCGGCGGTCACTCGGTCATCGTGCTCGGCAACCTCTACTACGACCTGATGCACTTCATCGTCCCCACCGGGACGCTGCTGTGGATCTTCTTCGCCAAGCACAAGATCTATGTACGGGTACGGACTCCGCTGCTCATCGTCTCGCTGGCCGCGCTGGCTGTTTTCTGGTGGTGGCCGAGCGCTCCCCCACGGTTGATCCCCGGCCTCGGCATCTACGACACCATCGCCAACGTGCACACTCTCGGCGGCGGCGGGTCGCACGGCATGACAGCGGCGGAGAACCCGTTCGCATCGTTCCCTTCGCTGCACGTGGCGTGGGCGACCTGGGCCTGCTACGCGGTCTGGTGTGCGACGAGGTCCAAGGTGTGGCGTGGGCTGGTCGCTTTCAACGTTGCCATGATGTCGTTCCTCGTCGTGGCGACGGGCAACCACTGGGTCTCCGACGTGGTGGCCGGGTTCGCCGGTCTGTTCGCCGCAGTGGGGCTGACCGTGCTCATCAGTCTCGCCTGGCGTTCCGTGCGACCGGCAACCGTTTCGGCAACCGAGCCGGTTCCTGCTAGCATCAACGACGCGCGCCGCTAGCTCAATTGGCAGAGCAGCGGACTCTTAATCCGCGGGTTCGGGGTTCAAGTCCCTGGCGGCGCACCATGTCTGACCGAAGGCGTTCTCTCCACGGAGGGGACGCCTTCGGCGTGTCTCGAGGTGTGCAGCTGCCCGGCCGTGGCGTGAATGCGGGTAAACCGTCGCCAGGCGACGGTCCCGCCGCATCCACGGGGCGGAGCTGGCCTCAGCGGCTGTCCTTCTTCGCCTGGCGGCGCCCCGTCGCTGCCTGAGTGCTGGCCCTGGCCTTCTCCCTCGCCGGCGAGCGCAGTGCACGGTCGCCCGCCGGTGCCTTGCCAGCCCTGGCTGTGGCCTTCTTTGCCGGCGCCTTCCTCGCCGCTGACTTCCTCGCCGGTGCCAGAGCGGTCTTGGCACGCTGCCCGGTCTTGGCAGCCCTGGCGGCGGCAAGGCGCTCCTCACGCAGCTCGGCGGCTGCCTGCCTGGATACGGCCGCGAGCCGACGACTCACCCTGGACAGCGTCTCCTCGAAGGCTTCGGCCTTGGTTGCCGCGTCCCGGTTGGTCGGCCGCGCGATTCCACGTCCACCCTTGGCCGCGACCTTCGCGCTGGCACCGCGACGGTAAAGACCCAGGTACTTCTTGCGAGCCCGGCTCACCCGCACGTGCAGCTCGAGCAGGCCGTCCTCGTCGAGCGCTCGCAGCTGAGCGGGCTCGGTCTCCGCTACCAGAAGTCGTTCGCTGTCATTGAGCACGGCGAGCAGGGACTTGTTCATCGAGTCCTCGATTCGGTTGCCGAGCACGACCTTGTGGTGGCAAGAACTGAGCCGAGCCTAGACCTGCCACGCTTTCCCGAACAGGAAAATCAATTTGGTACGGGATGAGACCATCGCTCAGTGACGAACCGAGTAGCAAACTTTGCCTCCATCCTTGACGACAACGCACTGGCGCAGGCGCAGCGAACGGCCTCGATGCCTTTCGTACAGCCACATCTCGCGCTGATGCCCGACGCCCACCTGGGCAAGGGCGCGACCGTCGGCTCGGTGATCCCGACCCTTGGCGCGATCATTCCGGCTGCGGTGGGCGTCGACATCGGGTGCGGGATGATGGCCGTGCGGACGCAGTACTTCCGCTCCGATCTTCCGAGCGACCGGCGATCCCTGCACGCAGCAATTTCGGCCGCGATCCCGTTGTCCGCAGGTGGACGCAACGGCGGAGTGCTCGAGACCGCTGCGCCACGGATCACGGCGCTGGAGGCGATGGACGGCGTCGGGCAGGCGGATGCGATTGCCCGCAGCTGGCGGCTGCAGGTCGGCACGCTCGGGTCCGGAAACCACTTCATCGAGGTGTCCCTCGACGAGGAGGACCGGGTGTGGCTGTTCCTGCACTCCGGCAGCCGTGGCGTCGGCAACCAGCTGGCGATGAAGTGGATCAAGGTGGCGCAGGAGCAGTGCGCGCGACGCTGGATCCCCTTGCCTGACAGGGATCTCGCCTACCTGGTTGAGGGCGAGCCCGAGTTCGAGGGCTACATCGAGGCACTGCGCTGGGCACAGCACTTCGCGCTGCTCAACCGCGAGGAGATGATGGCGCGCGTGGTTGACGAGTTCGGCGGCTGGGTCGGCGGACCGGTGGAGCGCCTCGACGAGGTCAACTGCCACCACAACTACACGACCAGGGAGACGCACCTGGGCAAGGACGTGTGGCTTTCTCGCAAGGGTGCGATCGACGCGCACGTCGGCGTTCTCGGTCTCATCCCCGGCTCCATGGGCGATCTGTCCTACGTGGTACGGGGAAAGGGCCATCGGGGAGCGTTGTGCTCCTCGCCGCACGGGGCCGGCCGCAACCACTCCCGTACGGTGGCCCGCGCGTTGTTCAGCCGGGAGGACCTCGACGCCCGCATGGACGGGATCACGTGGGGCGAGTCGAACGAGTTCCTCGACGAGCACCCGCAGGCGTACAAGCCGATCGACGTGGTCATGGAGGACGCCAAGGACTTGGTGGAGATCGTGCACACGTTGCGGCAGATCGTGAACGTGAAGGGCAACTAGCGGACAGCGCGGTCGGGTGAAGCCACTGCTCCACCCGGCCGCGACGCTGCCCGGTCCCGCGAAAGGTAACGGCGGCCCAGCGTCGTCACCGCGACTGCGGCCGCGCCGGCGACGGAGATCGTGACGCTCAGCCAGGTGTAGGCCTCGGTGACCGCAGCGGGCGGAACCACCGCCCCAGCTGCGTCAGCGGCTCGGCTGGTCCCGGAGCGCACGATGAACCTTGCGCAGCTCGCGGTTTCGCTCTGCTCGCAGCCTTCCATCGACCTTGGCTTCCAGCCGCTGCTGCTCCCGTTGCAGCTTCGAGAGCCCATCGACGCGTTCCCCCTCGAGAACTCCGTCCGCCACGGCCGCGTTGACAGCGCAGCCCGGCTCGCTGGTGTGGCTGCAGTTCCGAAATCGACAACGCGACGCCAGCTCGATGACGTCTGCGTACGTCGAAGCGACGCCTTCTTCGGCGTCCCACAACGCCAGCGCTCGCAGGCCGGGGGTGTCGATCATCAAGGCGCCGTTGCCGAGCCGTACCATTTCGCGTGCCGTGGTCGTGTGCCTGCCCTTGCCGTCGTTCCGAATCACGCCAGTGCTCAACTCATGGTCTGCTCCGAGAGCGTTGACCAGAGTCGACTTGCCTGCGCCGGATGGCCCGACCAGCGCCACGCTCTCGCCCGGCAGCAGACGTTGCCGCAGCTCGTCGATCCCTTCTCCGGTCAGGGCGGACACTGCGTGAACCGGGACACCACCGGTGACCGCTCTGGTCCGACGGACCGCCTCAGCCAGGTCGGGCCACAGGTCGCATTTTGTGAGGGCCAGCAAGGGTTCCGCGCCGCTCGACCGGGCGAACGCAAGGAACCGTTCAAGCCTGCGCATCCGAACGGACTCGGTGAGAGGTATGACCACGAGCACCGCGTCGATGTTGGCGACGACAACCTGACTGCCCGAGGACCCATCCGTGTCCCGGCGCCGCAACGACGTCCGGCGATCCAGGCACCCGACGATCGCGCCGCCGCAAACGGCAACCCAGTCGCCGACGGCGACAGCGCCCTGCAACCGATGACGCAGGCGCCCGGCAACAGGCAGTCGTTCCTCGCCGTACGGAGCCACGACGGTCACCAGGCCGCGGTCGACGCGTACAACCCTTGCTGGTTGGGCATGGTGGACGTCATCACCGGCGTCGTCGAGCCATGACTGCCAGGCAGCCAGAACCCGGTCGGTCCAGCCATACAGAGCGAGAAGATCAGGGTCAAACGTTGATGACACGAGGGACTCCGAAGGTGACGGGGCGCGTCACGACGGTCCTGCGGTCAGCGGACGGCAAGCCCCGCGGGCGACACCCGAAGGCGGGTGGGCGAGTCACAGCGGCGAGTGGGCAGCGCAGGGGCGACAGTCATCGTGGCTCTCCTCCTTCGGTCGGTTCCGGTTGAGATCGTCACGGGAAAGGTACCGACGCCGGGTCCGGACCGCTAGCGGTTTTGTTCGGCCCACTGGACGAGGACGCGGCGACCAGGGGTCGTCCCTCAGCCGGCGTCTTCCGAGGCGGCTCGGACGTCGGCCTCCTGGTCGGGGGCTTCGAGACCGGCCGAAAGCGGCCGCTCCGGCTCGCGGAGGTCGTGCTGCCAGGCGCGGAAGGCAGCCACTGTCACGGCCAGCCATGCCAGGCCGAGTATCCAGCCACCAAACACGTCACTCACGTAGTGCACACCCAGCCCGACACGTGCGTATCCCACCAGCAGAACGATCAGGATTCCCAGGGCTATCAACCACTTTCGCCACCTGGGGGCGACGAACGGAAGTCCCACCAGCAGGAGGGCGCCGACGCCTACGACGGAACCGAGGGCGTGCCCTGACGGAAAGCTGTAGCTGGTCAGCACATCGACCGGGTGGGCAAAGTGCGGCCGCGCTCTTTTCACGACCTCCTTCATCGCGGTGTCGAGGACGCCGCTGAGCAGCACGGCGACGACCAGCCACAAGGCCAGCCGTCGCGCCCCCCGTACGGCCAGCACCACCGCGGCGACCACCGCGAGGATCCGGAAAGTGGTCGGACTGAAAATGGTGGACACGTCCTTGAGGAAAGTGACCATCGACGGATGCGACAACGCCTGGGTGTTGAGCCGGTTGGCAACGTTGAGGTCGAGGCGCTGCAACGGTCCCCAGTGGTCCGTGACAGCCACCAGTGCGAGCGCGAACGGGACGAGAACCAGAAAGGCCGCCACGCTGAACAAGGTCAGTCGGAGGCCACCAGCCTTGTCCGGGTCGAGCCGAGCGGCTAAGGATTTTCTCATTTGCTCACAGCCCCAGCCGCCGACGCACGAGGCTGGGCAGCGGTTCGCTCGCGGGCCCACCGAGATGATCGAGCTGCATCGTGCAGCTGAAACCGTCCACGACCAGCCGAGCGTCACCATCGAGCGCTGCACGGACTTTGGGCACCCACTGGTCCCCGATCTCCCGTGACAGAGCCTCGTGCTCGGAGTCGAAGCCGAACGAACCGGCCAGCCCGCAACATCCGGCGTCGAGGGTGGTGACGTCCAGGCCGGTCCGGCGAAGCACCTCGACATCCGCCGCGGTCACCGCGGCACCCAGCGCCCGCTGATGGCAGTGCGGGTGGACGACCGCTCGTTCGGCGGGCTCGGGGCCGACCACCTCGGGCAGCAGTCCCAGCAGGTGCTCGGCCGGGCTGCGAGCAAGGGACGCGAGTACGCCTGCGCGCGGATCGTCGCTCAGCAGAGCCGGCAGCTCGTCACGGAAGGCAGCGAGGCAGGACGGTTCGAGCACGATCACCGGAATGCCTCTCTCGATCCAGGGCTGGAGCACGTCCAGCAGACCGGTCAAGGTCCGCCTGGCCAGCGCCAGCATGCCCATGTCGTACAACGGCCGACCGCAGCATGCCCAGTTCGCGGGCAGAACAACACGCTCGCCGAAATTCTCCAGCACGGCGATCAGGTCCAAGGCTGCCGCCGGCCGGTAGGCATCGGTGAAGGTGTCCGGCCACACCACCACCGTCGCGTCGGCGACGGCAGCCCTCGATCGGGCCGGCTTGGACCGTCGGAGGCTCGTGGCCGCGAACTGCGGTGCCGGACGCTGCGTGGTGACGCCGACGATGCGGCGAACCAGAGGCATCGAGATGACCCGGTTGGCCACGCGGGGCACTCGAGTCGCCACCCTGGCAGCCCACGGGATGAGCCCGAGCGCGTACATCACCCGTGGCCGGATCCGGCGCTGGTAGTAGTGGGCGAGGTACTCCGCCTTGTACGTCGCCATGTCCACGTGCGTGGGGCAGTCGACCGCACATCCCTTGCAGGACAGGCAAAGATCGAGCGCATCACGGACATCGTCGTTGCGCCAGCTTGCCGCAGTCGTCTCGCCCTGGAACATCTCGACCAGCAGCTTGGCCCGACCCCTGGTCGAGTGCACCTCGTCCCGCGTCACGCGGTACGAGGGACACATCGTGGCGGTGTCGTCGCGCCGGCAGCGGCCGACGCCGACACACCGCTCGGCTGCGTGCTGCAACGAGCCCGCATCGTTGCCGAAGGAAAAGAACGTGGGCAGCAGCTGCTTGTTCTGCAGGTACGAGGAACCTAGGCGCAGGTTTGTGTCGAAAGGATAAGGATCGACCAGCTTTCCGGGATTCATCCGGCCGCGTGGGTCGAACAATGCCTTGACCTGACGGAACGCATCCACCAGCTCGGGCCCGTACATCCGCTCGAGCAGCTCGCCCCTGGCCTGGCCGTCGCCGTGCTCGCCCGAGATGGAGCCGCCAAGGGAAACGACGAGATCGGCTGCCCGCTCGATGAACGAGCGAAAGTCCCGGAGACCCTCGGGGGTGTGCAGGTCGAAGTTGTTGCGGGTGTGCACGCAGCCCTGGCCGAAGTGTCCGTACCACGCTCCGCTGTATCCGTACTCGTCCCACAGTGCCGAAATCCCCCGCAGATATTTGCCCAGCTTTTCCGGTGCAACCGCGGCGTCCTCCCAGCCCTCACTGTTGTGAGCGCCGTCGGTGCGGATCGCCGTCGCACCCAGGCCGGACTCCCGAATGGCCCAGAACCGCTGCTGGTCAGGGAAAGTATCGGCCCGGACATGGGATACGGCAGAAGGAAGGGCGGCGATGAAAGCGTCGGTACGGGCATCAGCATCGGCTGCACTGTCCCCGCCCAGCTCGGCCAGCAGCCAGCCGCGACCGGCCGGGAGCGCCTCGAGACTGCCGGTGTGGAGACCGTGCGCGCGCATCTGGTCGGTGAGCGTGACGTCGAAACCCTCGAGTCCCAGCAACGGATGTGCGAGCAGCGATGGCACCGCGTCGGCGGCCAGATAGATGTCCGGATAGCCCAGAACGACCAGCCGGCGTTCGGGCGGACTGACCACGAGGCGCAGGGTCGCCTCGGTCACCAGCACGCACGTCGACTCGGTGCCCACCAGCAGCTTCGCCACGTCCAGCGGCTTTCCCGGCAGCACCTGGTCGAGGTTGTAGCCGCTCACTCGCCGGTCGATGGCCGGGAACCGTTCGGCCACCAGGGCTTCGTTGCGCCGGCCGATCTCGCGCAGCCCACCGAGGATCGAGGCGAGTCGTCCACCCGCGGCCACGACCTCGGCGTAGGCCGCATCATCGTAGGACCCGACGTCGAGGGTCTCCCCTCCGTACGACACCACGCGCAGACTCTCGACGTTGTCCACCGTCTTGCCGGCGAAAAGGGCGTGGGTGCCGCAGGAGTTGTTGCCGATCATGCCGCCGAGGGTGCACCAGGCATGGGTCGCCGGGTCGGGACCGAATGTCAGCCCGTGAACCTCCGCCGCCCTCCGAAGGTCGTCGAGCACGACGCCGGGTTGGACCCTGGCCGTACGCGCTACCGGGTCGATGTCGATGATCGACGTGAGGTAACGACTCAGATCGACGACGACAGCAACATTGCAGGCCTGGCCGGCCAGGCTGGTGCCGGCCCCGCGTCCTACCACGGCCGCGTCGTGGTCGGCACAAAGCCTGAGCACCGTGACGACGTCCTCGTGGTCGCGCGGAAGCACCACCCCCAGCGGCACCTGCCGGTAGTTGGAGGAGTCGGTCGCGTAGACCGCGCGAGTCGCGTCATCGAAGCGCACGTCGCCGCGGACGGCTGCTGTCAGCGCACGTTCGAGCTCCAGCCGTCCTGCCTCGTCCACCGTGTTGCGATCGAGCCTCGTACCGGCAGAGGTCACTTGCCGTCCAGTCTCTCGGTCAGCCGAACGGTGATCTCGTCGCCCTCGTCCTTGCCCAGGACCTGACGCAGGTCCGTCTTCACCGGCAGCTTGTGCCGGCCGTCACCGAGCGCCATGAAGGAGGTCTGGAACGGATGTCCGTCCATGGTGCCCCTGACCTTGACCAGCCCGCGGGTGCCGAAGAACTCGGCCGAGCCAGGCATCACGAGATAGGTCCAGCCGCCAGGGCTGGGGCTCTTCTGCAGCGGAGCGGTAAACGTCTTGTCGAGGCTCGTCACGATGCCTCCCCTGGTCGCCGGCGGCGGTGTGCCGCCCGTCCACGATGTCAGACATTTCGCCCGGCTGAAACTCACCGGACACGGTGGAGGTTGTGGGAGACGATGGCGCGGTGATCGAAGCCGTCGGAAAGCGGATCGGATGGGCCGACCTCCCGCCGAAGGTGCGTCTGTTCGTCGAGGATGTGCTCGGCGGACCCGTGGCCGAGGCGACGTCCCAGCGCGGCGGCTTCTCCCCTGGCTGCGCCGACCGGGTCCGGACCACGTCCGGCCGGCGGGCCTTCGTCAAGGCGGTGTCCAGCGCACTGAACCCGCTCAGCCTTCGCCTGTATCGCGACGAGGTGCGGATCACCGGGGCGTTGCCGCCGACGGCCCTGGCGCCGCGGTTGCTCGGCGCGTACGACGACGGCACATGGGTTGCTGCGATCTTCGAGGACGTCGAGGGCAGGATGCCGACGACCCCGTGGCTGGCGGAAGATCTTGAGACGACTCTCGCGACGTTGGCCGACCTGGCCGAAGCACTCACGCCCTGTCCCGTCGACGATGTGCCGCTGGCGCCGGCGGCGTTCGCCGATGACTTTGGTGGCTGGGAAAGCCTGCGTGCACGGCCGTGGCCGTCCCTGGACCCGTGGGCGAGGGCGCATCTGGACGACCTGTGCGCGCTTGCCGAGCGCGGGCTGCGCATCACCTCCGGCGACACCCTCGTGCATGCCGACATCCGTGCTGACAACCTGCTGATCCGCCCGGACGGGACGGTCGTCATCGTGGACTGGCCGTGGGCCCGCCGTGGCGCTGGCTGGCTGGACACCGTCCTGCTGCTGGTGAATGTGGAGATCTACGGCGGCCACGACGTGGAAGGGCTGATCCGCCGGTGGCTGCCCTCACTGCCGCCCGCCGACCTCACTGCGTTCCTTGCCGGACTGACCGGGTTCTTCCTTGATCATGCCCGGCTGCCCGCACCAGCGGGCCTTCCGACAGTTCGCGCCTTCCAGCTCGCGCAGGGCGAGGCCGTGCTCGCGTGGCTCCGGCGACGGATCGACGACGGATCAGGCAACCAGGTCGCTCTCGGCGAACGCCGGCAGGTCCGGTCGGCGTACGACCTTGGGCCGCTTGCGCCGCCATGACCGCGCCTCGGCGATCGCCAGCATCAGCAGTGGTGTTCCGAACAGGACGATCCATGCCATCGGGGTACGGGCCCACGTCAGCCAGGAACCCCAGTGCGGCTTCACCTGGAGGACGACACCCCTGATCTTCGTGGTCTCGGTCAGTTGGGCGTCCGCTCGGCGACTGCCGTCGCCGCGGGTGCGGATGTAGCGGATGATCCGGCCACCCCCGGTGGACGGGTCGATCTTCGGCTTCCCGTCGGCCGTCGTCTCCGGTAGTGACACGAACCCGATGATCCGGTGCGTCAGCAGCTCGGCGGCACCGGTGTTCTCGTCGTGGTAGGTGAAGGTCACCACCTGCCCGATCCGGAGCAGGGATGGATCGACCACCTCGTTGACGATGATGGCGTCGCCTTCGTGGAACGGCGAGCCGGGCAGGTCGTTGGTGATCACAATGACCCGCTCACCGTGCGCCTGGTACCACAGCGGCAGGGAGAACGTTCCCGCAATGACCGCGACGAAGATCCCGATCACCGACCAGAAGCAGACCCGCTTGCCGTACCGGCCGATCACAGGGGCCACGGAACCCAGACGACGCCTACCCGACGCCAGCGCGGCCTTCACGAGTTGCCGGCTGTCTGCTCGGCCGAGAAGACCAGTCGCAGCGCCATGGTCGCGCTGACGAAGGTGTTGCCCGTGCTGCCCGGCAGGTGCGCCTCGATGCAGAGCAGCTGCACGTCGTCGACGGCCATCACCTGGTCGCCGGGCTGCTGCCCACGCGCGACGTCGCCGAACAGTGGCTGGGTGGCCGGGGACAGCGCGGTGACCGTCCGGATCCGGCCGAGGGGACTCGCCGAGCGCGTGCCCGCGCGGCCGCAGTCGGCCAGCCTTGGCACCACGAACGCACCGATCTGCAGCTGGGTGTCGAGGCGCTTGCCGTCGGGGTCGGTGCCGTTCGCGACCACCGCATAGCGGTATTGCAGTGAGCCGGAATTGACCACCTTGATGACGTGAAAGACGGAATCGCCAGGGGCCATTCTGCTCACATTGAGTACGGCATTTGGCTTACCCGCGGCAATATTAACGCTGCCCGTGATGAAGCCGCTGCCCGAAATTGCACCGGCATCGCTGGACAGCGCCTGCTGGGTCCAGCGACCGACGCCCACGAGGACCAGCGCGATGATCACCAGCGCAGCGATGAGACGCCGGCGCCGCGCGCGTGCCGGGGCACTGAGCACGCGCGGCGCCTCGTACTCCCGCAGCAGTTCGTCGTCGTACATCATCCGCCCGCAGGAGAGGGAACCGAGAAACGGGCACACGAGATCGCAGCCCTGCCCCGGAAGGTCGGCGGTTCAGTGCGACGCCTTGAATCCGGCCCTCAAGTGGACATTGCTGTCGCCCGATAGTTCAGGAAAGGGCCGGGCCTGACGTGGCCGAAAGTTGCGATATCCATGGGAGACGATGTGTCGACGATGACAGCGGACGTGCCGGCGAAGCCCAGAGGCGACCGTCGCCGCTTGATTCTTGCGATGATCGTCGTCGCTGTTGCCCTGGTTGGCGTGACCAGTGCGGTGACCGGTGCCTTCTTCACCGACACCAAGAGCATCACCGCCAACACCTTCACCACCGGTACGGTCAAGCTGGGCGTCGGCCCGACGACCGCCGCGATCACGTTCGGCAACATGGCCCCCGGTGACACTGTCACTGCGCCGATCAACGTCGACAACACCGGGTCGCTGTCGGAGCGCTACTCGGTCGTGTCCACCACGGACGCGGCCGACAACAACTTCCTCGCCGCCCAGCTGCAGATGACCATCAAGTCCGGCACCGGCACCTGCACCACTGCCGGCTTCACCGCGTACGGCCCGACGGTCTACACCCCCGGCGTTCTCGGCTCGGTGGTCGGCACCAAGGTCATCGGCAACCCGGCGCAGGGCCAGGACCCCGGCGACCGTGTCCTCGCACCCACGGGCAGCGAGACGCTCTGCGTCCAGGTGACGCTCCCGACGTCGACCGGCAACCCCTACCAGAACGCCACCACCACGGCCACGCTGAAGTTCGACAGCGAGCAGACCGCCAACAACCCCTGATCGCCTGACCCCGGGATCGTCAGCAGCGCACGCGTAGCGGTGGGGAGTCGGCTTTGAGATCCGCGGCGGACTCGGCAACCCGCTCGTTGCCCCTCCGGTGGGCGACGATTGCGGTCCGGATCGTGACCGGCGTGATCATCGCGTGCGCGCTGGTCACGGCCGCTGGGCTTGCCTTCGCCCATGCGCGCGGCAACCAGGTGCTCACCGTGGTATCGGGCTCGATGACGCCGACGTTCAGGGCCGGCGACGCCGTCATCGTCGCGCCGCCCGGACGACAACCCTTGCGGCCCGGTCAGATCATCGCCTTCCACGAGGGCGCCGGTTCGGGCCTGACCACCCACCGGATCGTCCGGGTGGATCAGCGCGCGGACGGCGTCTACGTCCAGACCAAAGGCGACGCCAACGCCGCGCCCGACGCGACCCTTACGCCGGCGAGCGCGGTCGTCGGCGTCCTCAAGGAGAGGCTGAGCCGGGCCGGGTACTGGCTCGCGCTCTACCAGTCGCCACAGGGTCGGCTCCTGTTCGTCGCGCTGCCCCTGCTCGCCCTCGCCGGCAGCCAGCTCAACAGCATGCGCCGCCGACGGGTCCCGGCACCGGCCGAGAAGGCTGCCGCCAGCGGGGTCACGGTCGCCACGCTGGTGATCGTGGGCGCGATCACCCTGTCCGGCACCGCCGCGCTGCACGACTCGACTGCGGTGTACGCGGCCGTGGCACCCGTACCCACGAATCAGTTCTCGACCGGTTCGTTCTGCGGATCGCCCAGCTCGTACGCCTCGGTCATCAGCGCTGACTCCCCCTTGATCTGGTACCGCTTCGACGAGACCGGCGGCAGAACAGCCGTGAACGCCGTCAGCGGGGCCAACGGCCGCTACCGGGGCGCCACCGGCTTGGGCCAGCCGGGAGCAATCCGCTGCTCCACCGCAACAGCAGCCGGCTTCGACGGTTCCACCAGCTATGTCTCCAACCCGACGCTGCGTACGGGACCCGGCACGTTCAGCATCGAGGTCTGGTTCCGGACGAGCTCCTTCCAAGGCGGCCGGTTGATCGGCTTCGGCAGCTCACCCACTGGCGCGAGCGCGCAGTCGGACCGACAGCTCTATCTCGACGACGCCGGTCACGTGGTGTTCGGCGTGGCGCCCGCGGCGAAGGTGACGGTCGTGAGCCCCGGCACGTACAACGACGACCGCTGGCACCTGGCCGACGCGACGCTGGGCGCCGGCGGGATGAGCTTGTACGTGGATGGCGTGGCCGTGGGCAGCGCGTCGAGCACGACCACCGGCGGCAGCTACTCGGGCTACTGGCGCGTCGGCTACGACGACGTCAGCGGCTGGGGTGCGACGACCCCGACCCGCTTCCACTTCAACGGCACCCTGGACGAGGCCGCCGTCTACGCCTCCGAGCTCTCCGCCGCGCAGGTCGCCGCCCACTTCGCGGCGAACCACGCGTAGCGGCGACGGGTCCGTACTCCAGTGGGGCAGATGGGTGAATGTGCACACACCGGCACTAGCGCAGTCGGGCGTGTAAGCGGTCCCCGCGAGTGCCGAACTCCAGGACAGGTCCTCACTGGACCGTTGACCAGCGTCCGGGGGGATCAATGCGTCGCCGCTCATTGACCGCCACCTTCGCCATGGTCAGTCTCGTGGCGATGGTGACGCTGGCCGTCGCCCTGGTGGTGACGGTCGCCAAGGTCATGCAACGGCAGGCGCTGTCGTCGGCGGTCGCCACAGCCCAGGCCTATGTGAACTCGGGCGTCGTGGGGCACGTGCCCGACTCCGCATTCGGCGCCTCAGCAACGCTTCCGGTCGCCGAGAAGCAGCAGCTGGACCAGTTCGTCGCGCAGAGCCGCAATGCACCCGGAACCTCGACCGGCGGACTGCTCGCGGCGCGGCTGTGGAACGCCAGCAGCCAGCTCGTGTACGACAGCCGGGACCAGAGCCGGGCCGGCTTCCCGAACGGCACCCAGCTCGACACCGCTCTCACGGAGGGACGCGCGGCACCCGCCGTCAAGAAGGAGCTGAACTCGGCGACCGGCCAGCCGAGCTCGGGCGGCCGGGTGCTCGACGTCTACCTCCCGCTCACCTCGGGGACGACCGACAAGCGGGTCGGTGCCGCCGAGGTGATCCTGGACTACGGGCCGACAGAGGTGGCCGTGTCCAAGGTGCTCCGCGACCTGGCGCTGCTGATTGCCGGCGGACTGGTTTTGCTCTGGCTGCTGCTTTTCCGGACCGTCATGAAGGCCTCGCACCGGTTGCGCGCGTCGGCGTCGGAGAACGCCAGGCTGGCGCTGCTCGACCCGCTGACCGGCCTGCCGAACCGGCGGTTGTTCACCGAGCGGCTGGAGCGGGCGGCCGAGCGCAGCCGGGAGTCCGGCGAGCACATCGGCCTGCTGCTGCTGGACGTCGACCGGTTCAAGGAGATCAACGACTCCCTCGGTCACGACCGCGGTGACGACCTGCTGGTCCAGATCGCCGCCCGGCTGCGCGGACTGCTGCGCGAGGGCGACACGGTGGCCCGCCTCGGCGGTGACGAGTTCGCGATCCTGTTGCCCGACGTGAATTCGGTTGCCGACGCCCAGGAGGTCGCCGGCCGGCTGCTCTCCGCGTTCACCGAACCGTACGACCTGGACGAGCTCGTGCTGCACGTGGAGACCAGCGCCGGCCTCGCGCTGATGCCCGACCACGCCGGGGACGAGGTCTCGCTGCTGCGCCGGGCCGACGTGGCGATGTACGTCGCGAAGTCCAGCCGGCAGGGGCTGTCCACGTGCACCGTCGACGGCCAGGAGACCTCGACGGCAAAGCTGGTGCTGCTCGGCGACCTGCGGCTGGCCCTCGACACCCACGACCAGCTGCAGATGCACTACCAGCCCAAGGTCGACCTGGCGACCGGCGAAGTCAACGGGCTTGAAGCCTTGCTGCGCTGGCGTCATCCACGTCGCGGCATGCTGCCTCCAGGGGAGTTCATCCCGCTCGCGGAGACAACCGGACTCATGCATCTGCTGACCGCGCGGGTGCTCGAGCTGGTCTGCCGCCAGCTGCAGGCGTGGCTGGTCGACGGCTGGGACCTCCCGGTCGCGGTCAACCTTTCCGCCCTCAACCTCGCCGAACCTCAGCTGGTGGCGGACATCCGGCGGATCCTCACCCACACCAACGTGCCGGCCGAGCTGCTCGAGTTTGAGATCACCGAGAGCGCCATCGTGGCCGACCCGGTGAGAGCGGCCGTCGTCCTTCGTCAGCTCAGGGCCCTGGGCGCCACCGTTGCCCTCGATGACTTCGGCATCGGCAACACGTCGATCTCCCAGCTGCGCGACCTGCCCGTACAGACGTTGAAGATCGACCGTTCCTTCGTCCAGGACCTCGCGGCGGGCTCGGACGTCCTGGTCAAGGTCATCACCGACCTCGGCCACGAGTTCGGCATGACGGTGATCGCCGAGGGGGTCGAGGACGCCGCCACGGCACAGCGGCTGCTGGACCTGGGCTGCGACGTTGGCCAGGGCTACTGGTACTCCCGGCCGGTGGACGGCACCGACCTGCACACGGTGCTGGGGTCGCTGGTCACTCGGAGCCGGACCGTGCCGGTCGAGTCACCGCGTAGCGTCGCGATCTGAACAAGTCGGCGGCCTTATGCTCAGAGGGTGAACGCCGACGACCTTGCCCACCTGCGCCGGGCCCGCGACTTCATGGACCGCGAGTACGCCCAGCCGCTGGACGTGCCGGCCATGGCGCGCGAGGCCCTGATGTCGTCGTCGCACTTCTCCCGGCTGTTCCGGGCTGCCTACGGCGAGACGCCGTACACGTATCTGCTGACCCGCCGGGTCGAACGGGCCAAGGCGCTGCTCAGGCGCGGCGACCTCAGCGTCACCGACGTCTGCCTCACGGTCGGCTTCACCTCCCTGGGATCGTTCAGCTCGCGGTTCACCGAGATCGTCGGCGAGACGCCGAGTGCCTACCGGGCAAGGGATCACCGCGCCACCGAGCAGGTTCCCGGCTGCTACGTCAGGGCAATGACGAGGCCCGCTCGCAACCGGGTCGATGACCTCTCACCAACGTCGCCGGACGGTGGCCTTCGGGCCAGCCACTAGGCTCGCCGGCGGCACGTCGTCGGCCACGACCGCTCCGGCTGCGACCACGGCGTCGCGCCCGATGCTGACGCCGGGCAGGATGGTTGCGCCCGCGCCGATCCACACGTTGTCCGCCACGTCGATCGGCTCGCCGGTGAGGTACACCCTGCGCTCGGCCGGATCGACCGGGTGGCCGCTGGTGATGAACGTAACCTTGGGTCCGACCATCACGCCCTCGCCGAGCCGGATACCCGCGTAGTCCAGGAACGTGCAGCCCTGGTTGATGAACACGCGTTCGGCCAGGTGCAGGTTCAGCCCGTGGTCGGTGTAGAACGGCGGGTAGATCGTCACCCTGGGCGGCAGCGGCCGGCCCAGGATCTGCGCGAGCAGTGCGGCCTTGCCGGCCTCATCGTTGAACCGCAGCACGTTGAGCCGTGAGGTGAGCTCCGTGACCAGCAGCACGCGCTCGGCCATGGCCTGGAACTCGGGGCTGTGGATGCGCAGGAACCGGTCGCCGGACATCTCGCCATCTTCGCCCGCCCTGTCCGTACGAGCGGACAGGACACGCCCTACGCGACCGTCGCGGACAGCTGTCCTGGCGAGACGTGGCGATAGGTCGCGACGAACGCGCCGTAGGTGAACTCCCCCGACGTCTTGGGCACCGCACCAGCCCCCTTGTCGTAGGCAAGCCCCTCCTGCGTCGCGGGATGCGCGGCGCTGAAGGCCAGAGTGACCTTGTCGTTGCCGGCGTGGTTGGGGTCGTACAGCTGCAGGGTCACTCCCTCTGCGTCGTCGAGGTCGTAGCCGTAGGCCAGCACCTGGTGGTTCTTGCCCAGCGCCGCTGGCGAGAACGAGCGGGTGCGGATCAGACCGAGGGTCACGAGCTGGCCGGCGTCGAGCCCCTCCTTGATCTTGGGCCACTCGCCCTTGGCCGTGTCGTGGAACTGGTTGCGGGTCGGCAGCTGCCACTCCATGTACTCCGCCACCCCCGCCGGGATGTCAAAGCTGTCGAAGAGCCGCCGGACGATGAAGTTGTAGAGCGGGGAGTGCAGCTCAGGGTTGGTCCCGGTCTCGGGGATCGGAGTCGAGTCCTCGAAGTAGTCGCGCACGGCATAGGCCATGCCCCCGCACAGACCCTTGGACGCGTCGCCGATCTTGATCGACCGGCCGAGGAACGGAATGCTGATGTCCGGCTCGGACGGCCAGCTGTTCGAGAAGTGGAAACCGTTGATGCTCGGCTGAAAATCCTTCACCCGCACGGATGCAGTCATCATGAAACCCCCAGTCCACTTCGAGGGTGAGCCCGACGGGAGCGCCGGTCAAGTGGCACCTTTGTGCGACTCGGGCGGCCTCCGCAACTTGAGCAGGATCGGAGAAGCCAACGAGAACCGCACGGCCTAGCCTTGGCGCCATGGACCTCAAACTTTCTCACGCGTTTCTGACCGTCGACGACCAGGACAAGGCACTCGAGTTCTACAGCGGCGTGCTCGGGCTTCCCGTCCGCGCCGACGTGCAGTTCGAGGACATGCGCTGGCTGTCGGTCGGATCTCCCGACCAGCCCGACGTGACCCTCGTGCTGCTGCCACCCCTCGGGCCGGTCGCCAGCGAGCGAGATGCCGTCCTGGACCTCATGCGCAAGGGCGCGATGAACAGCGTCATCTTCAACACCCCCGACCTGGACGCAGCCTTCGAGGGTGTCGTTGCCGCGGGGGCCGAGATCACGCAGGAACCGATCGACCAGCCCTACGGTGTACGCGACTTCGGTTGTCGGGACCCGTTCGGCAACCAGCTTCGGTTCTCCCAGCCCAAGGTCTAGGCTCGGCTCCATGGCCAAGCTGATCTACTCGGTCATCACGTCCCTCGACGGGTATGTGGCCGACAAGCGTGACAACTTCGACTGGGCAGCGCCGGACGAGCAGGTCCACGCGTTCGTCAACAACCAGGAACGCGGCATCGGGACCTACCTGTACGGGCGCCGGATGTACGAGGTGATGGTCTACTGGGCGACGGCTCCCACCGAGGGCGACACGGTCACCGCGGACTATGCCCGGATCTGGCAGGCGGCGGACAAGATCGTCTACTCCGCCGCCCTGCCAAGGGTTTCCAGCCCGGGGACTCGACTCGAGCGCGACTTCAACCCGGAGGTTGTACGAGAGCTGAAGGCCTCGGCCGACCGGGACCTCAGCATCGGCGGCCCTCACCTGGCGGCAGCAGCCATCCGGGCCGGCTTGGTCGACGACTACCACCTGTTCCTCAATCCGATCATCGTGGGCGGGGGAAACCAGGCGCTGCCCGACGACGCCCTCGTACACCTGGAGCTGGTCGACGAGCACCGGTTCGTCAACGGTGTGGTGCACCTGCACTACACCGCAAAGTCCTGACCACCAGGGCTAAGCCAGCTGGATCGTCATGGCGGCGACGTGCGGGGAGGCACTCACCAGCTGGTCGACGGTGGTGGCAACGGGCGCAGGCACCATCGCGAGATCGTTCGAGCTGATCGGGTTGGACGCGCTCGCGACGACCGCGAGCAGCACCATCCGGGTGCCAGCAGGGTTCGCCGCACCGGAGAAGTCGCAAGTGAACGTCGCGGCTCTCGGCATCCGGGCATCGACCGGCGCGGAGGGACTCTGCCAGAACTGGTCCGAGGCAACCGACCAGCCATCGGGCAGCACGGCCGGCGGGGTCGGAGCCGCGGCCGCCGCGACCAGGACCGGCCACAGTCCGCCGAGCGGCACGATTCCGTTGGCCGGCAGGGCATGTCGCAGCAGAGTGACTCGTACATCGGCAATCTCGGCCGGTGCGCTCCACCGATGATGGACGAGCACATAGATCCGCGGAGTCCGGTTGGACAGCTGCAGCGCCACCCCCGCAAGGGGCGCCCCAGCGCTGGGGAGGTTGAGCAGGGACGACTCGGTCTGCGGCGCCAGCGGCGCACCCGAGACGTCGAGCACGATGTCAGGGCTGGCATCCCAGCGCGGCGGCGTCGCCTCCCCCACCACGGTTGGCCCGGTCAGCGGCGTCGGCAGGATCCGCCGGGTGTCGGACGGGTAGGCGCGCAGGTAGGTCAGTGGCGTCACCGTTGGCGTCGCGAGGTCGGTCTCCCACACGCCGCGGGCCTGCAGTGCTGCCCGCAGCAGGCGGCTGCTGCCGTAGCTGTGCACCGACAGGTCCTGAACGGCTGCCTCCGGCAGACCATTGACGAACTGGGACCACTCCCAGGCGTACGAGGGACCACCGCCGATCGTGAGCACCCCCTTGACCACGCCGACACTCGTCGCGACGTAGACGGTCGACCGGTCGCCGTCGTGGGAGTCGACGACGACGCCGAGGGCCGGCGCCGAGACCCGGTCACCCGTCCAGTGGCCGGTCGGGTTGTCCGTACGAAGGCCGCACGGAATCCAGTCGCTGGTGCCGTCGAAGAACCAGAGCGTGTCCACCCGCGCGCCGGGGGTGCCGGGCGCGAAGTCGCTGAGCCCCGTCGTGGTGACGTAGCAGGAACCGAGTGGGCCGCGGTTCGGATCGTGCACGGCGAAGTCCGAGACGATGCCCGGCGCCGGCAGGAACGTCAGCGCGTTTCCTGCGTCGTACGCGGTCTTCTCGCTGTCCTTCGGCGCGCGAAAAGCCTGCGTCGGCACCGGGGCGTCCTTGGTCGGCACCGTCCAGGTGTACGGTCCGGTGCTCGCCAGCGGCCGCGAACCGGTGAGCCACACCAGGCCACCGGGGTAGAGCGCGAGCACGCGGATCAGCGAGGCGGTGGCCGTCGGGTTGGGCATCGCGAACTTCACCGCGATGATGCCCGAGGGCAGCGACGGCGGGTCCGAGCTGCAGGTCGAGCCGTCGGCAGTCAGCTGGGGCTTCAGCACATCCTGAGTGCGGTTCGGGTTGGCCGACGCCCGAGGGTCGGATCCGGTCGGCAAGGTCACCCAGCTGCTCTGCGTTCCGCCGGAGCCATCGGGCACCAGCGCCCCCCACAGCCGGGAGTACCAGACCCGGTCGGTCCCGAGGATGACGTGGGTCTCGCCAGGGCCGGTCGAGACCGCGTCGGCTCCCATGTAGAACTGACCGGTCGTGCTCTCGTCGCTCTCCGAGCCGGTCAGTGCCGCCGCCGCGGCACCCGAGTGCCTGAGCACCGGCTGGGTCAGCGTCCCGTCGGTCGCCTGCCAGCTGGCGTAGGTGTACTGCGCCATGAACCTCGACTTGGCCGGCAGCCCGAGGTCGGGGTCCCACACCAGACCGCCACCGTCGCCCTTGAACTGCTCGCGCCAGACGGTGTCACCGATGCGGATGCCGGTGCCGTTGTCCTGGAACCCGGCGGCAACGATGCCGGGGTTGCTCGGATGGCTCGCGACAAAACCTGCTTCCAGTACGGCCAACCCGTCGTTGCGCGGCAGGAAGGTGCCGGCGTCGCCGTCGGTCGCGGACGTGAACAGGCCACCATCGCAGCCGACCCAGAAGTCGTTCTTGGGTGCACCGGTCAGCGCCGGCCCGACCTTGAGCACGTGGACATCCGCGTGCACGCCTTCACCGATGGGCGTTGCGGTCGGCGGCACGACGGAGGTCTCGCACCGGTAGATCGCGGCGTTCCAGCCGGTGCCGGTGGCGACCGTTGCACCACCGACGTAGATCCGGCCCGGCTTCGTCGGATGGGTGCAGATCGCCATGTCGTAGTCCGACTGGTCGTCCGCTGACATGAACAGGTCGACGGGCACGACGCCGGGCTGCTCGGTGGCGGAGGCGGGCACCGTGGCTGCGGCCGCGTTGACCGACCACAGGTGGGCTGCCGGCGTCTTGCGGGTCTCCGCCGCCGTCTTGGGCCGCCGGCCCAGAACGTAGACCGTGGCGCCGTCCGCGCTCGCGGCCAGGGCGATCCGAGTGCTGCGCGAGACGTTGCCGAGGGTCACCGGGGTGAACGTCATGCTGGCCGCGGCCAGCGGCTGCCCAGGGGCGCAGTCGGCGACGAAAAGCCCGCTGCGCACGGCAACCCAGACCCGCAGCTTTCCACCGCCCCTTGTCACGACCACGTCCAGCGGCCGGTGGTGGAGGATGTCGTCCTGCCCCGGCCAGCCCGGCACCTGCGTCCACGAGCCGCCGGGCGGAAGCACGTACACACCATTGCTGGTCGCCGCCACCAGCTGGGTCAGCGTCGTCGGGTCACCGGTGATCCGGAAGACGGTCTGGCCGCGCAGGGTGTCCACGCCGGTGCCTGGCAGGTCACCCTTGACCAGCGACCAAGCTCCTCCGGTGCGGTGCAGGAAGCCGACTCCCGCGACCTGGCCACCGGGCAGCTCGGACGCGCCGCCGCCGAGCTCGCCGGTCCCGACCCAGACCTCGTCGGCCGAACCGTCGGCCTGGCCGCCCCAGATCACGTGGATTGCGCCACAGGCAAGGGAGTTGGCCACGAGCCCGACATGCTCCCGGTGAGTCGTCATCGCGAAGTCGTCGAGCGGAGCCCAGTCGGTGCCCGCGTTGCGGGAGAACCACACGCCACCCGATGCGGAGGCGGCGTAGAGCCGCTGCCCGGCGACCGGCTCGACCTCGAGGTCGCGGATGCGCCCGGCAACGTTGGGGTCACCGCCTGCCTGACCCTTGGTCATCGCCGACGGGCCGATCGGGAACCACAGGTTCTGCGTACCCGCAGGGGCATCGTGCGCGACAGCGACGGCTCGGCTCGCGGTGCGCCGCCGAGCCGACTGAGCCGGTACGGCAGGCAGTGTGGCGGGGTCTGCCGCCGGCCTCAGCCGGGACTTGTGCTCGGCCCGGAGTGCTGGTGCGTCGGGCCTTTTGGGCGTGCGCGGCCAGTCGTAGCGGCTCATGATCAGCTCCCCGTACCGCTCGGCGGCGTGGGCGGGTTGGGAGCGATGCGCACCCAGCCCTCCTGCACCTCGGGCTGCGTGTCCGGCAGGAGTGCCGACGACGTGGCGGCCAGGATCGGGTCGTCCTTCCACGTCGCCGGCGTGTCGCGGTGGGTGAACAGCTGCTCGGCCGGGAACGACGCGACCTTGGGCAGCCGCACCTTGTCGGCGTCGATGAGCAAGGGACCGCAGCGCAGCGACGGGGCGAGCACCGACAGGCCGGGATCCACCCACTGCCGGGTGAGTGCCTGCGAGGTGCGCGGCAGGATGCCCGACGTGAGGTAGACCTTGCCGCCGGGGTGCATCAGCAGGGTGAGCCGCACGGTCTGGCCGGGGTGAATCCGCAGGACCCCCGAGTCGTCGATGTACGGGTGGTCGATCGGCTGCGTCACACCGGGTTCGGGAGGGTCTACGGCCAACACTCCACGGCAGCGGCCGCTGGGCAGTGCCTCGGCCGCGATCACCTTGTCCACCAGGTGAAAATGGCTGTAGTCGTCGTCGATGAAGTAGCCGAGCAGGCCGTCGTCGGAGCGGGTGACCTCACCGAGCCGTACCGGCAGCTCCAGCGCGGCCAGCCCGGCCAAAGACGCCTGCCGGCCGGTGCGCAACGCGTCGTCCCCGTACACCCGGTCCTCGACGTCGGAGTAGGCCTCGAGCGACAAACGTGCTGCCACGACGGCGATCGGGCGACCCACGAGGCCGGCGATGTGCGAGCGACCGAGCGAGCCGAACGGGTCGACCGTCCACAGCGTGGTGTCGATCGCCCGCAGCAGCGCGGACAGCGCCGACTCGGTCTCCTTGCGGTCCGGCGTGCCCTGCCGCGCTGTCGCGTCGGCCGCCACCAGCCCCGCGGCGATCCAGCCGATCCGGTGGTGGGTGACGTCGGGATCCTCCGTCGGACCCGCAGCCGGGGCGACGTCCGTACGTCCCGGTGCGATCTCCCACGAGACCGCGTCACTGAACGCGTCGTGCAACAGCTCGCCCAACGGCGTGCCGTCGGCCGCGAACACCTCGAGCGAGTCGTCCATGTGGTCCGGCAGCAGAAAGCCCGCGACGGGGTTGACCTGCCGGCTCGGGTCGGCTTGGTCGATGTTGCCGAGCGCGGCATCGACACTGGTCGAGGTCGCATCGACGAGGTCGAAGTGCCAACGCGACGGCGTCGTGATCCGCGGCCGTAGCCGCACGGTGCCGGGATCGGTGTCGGCCACTCTGGCCGGTACGAGCAGTGCGTCCAGCGGCAGGTCGAGCAGCCGGCCGAAGGCATCCACCAGCCGGGCCGAAGTCACGCTCATCCTCCCGGCCTCGAGCAACCGCGGCAGGGCCACGGCCACGGCCCTGCGGGTGCCGTCGGGCAGCGCATTGGCGTCGGTGTGCACCAGGCCACGGTCATAGCTCAGGCCCAGCAGCTGTTCCCGTACACCGTCCAGGGCGATCGACATCAGGTCGAGCTGCGCCAAGCTGTCCCGGAGCCCGGCCAGGGCGGACTCGGTCTGCGGGTCGGCGAGGCCGTGGCCACCGAGGTCGCGTTGACGCTCCTCAGTCAACCAGCGGTCGATCGCAGCCGACAGCGTCCCGGCGACCCCGAGGACCAGCGGGCTGCGGCCGGACAGCACGACCGTGTCCGGCAGCGACTGGCCGTCGGCGGGCTCAAGGTCGGTGCCGTCGAGGTCCCAGCCGGGGAAGCCGCCCAGAGCCAGACTGACCTCCCAGTCGCAAAACATCGGCCGCCAGGGCTGACCCCACATGCTCACACCTTCGGGGTGGGCCCAGGTGCCCTGCGAGACGGAGAGCCGCAGCAAACCCTCGGTGGCGCGCTGTCTGCTGGCGGCCGAGTCGACGGGAACCCCTGTGTAGCCGGAGATCCGGGCGTTGTCGGCCGCGTAGTAGGAATAGGCGACCGCTGACTCCGCCGTGAACCGCGCGGTCAGCACGTCCGGTGCGAAGCCGTGGTTGGCCGCGGCGACCCTCGTCCGCCAGCCGCTGAGGTAGGGGTCCTCGGCCAGCGTCTCCCGTGCCAGGTCGAGCACCTCGTCGGGGACTGCGGCGCTAGCGATCGTGGACAGCAGCTCGCTCGCGGCAAGGATCCCGTCATGACCTTGGCTGGTCTGGTCCGAGAGACGGCACATCAGCTTGCCGTCGGCCTCCTCGCGCTCGACCGCTGACAGCTTGCGGCCACCACCACTGACCGCCAGGACCGGCGCGGCAGGGTAGTGGAACCGGGGAGCAGCACGCGGCACCTCGCGGACGACGGGCGCAGGAGCAGGCGGGGGCACCGACTGATGGCGACCGTCGAACGCACGCGGCTGGGATGAGGCCTTCTGCAAGGAAAGCTCCCGAGTGACCCGTGGCCGCTCCGTCGCGCTCCAGAGCACCGTCGCGGCGACCTCGGCCCGGACAGCGGGAGTGCCTGCTACGACCCCCGGCCGGAACCCGGAGCCGGGATCCGTTGCTGCGGCGGGCTTGTCGACGAAACGGTCGACACCCTCGACCCCACCGGGAAGCGAGCCGAACCCGTGCGCGTGCTCGTACTCCTCCACGTCCGCCCACACATTGGCGTCGTCGAGCCGCATCGTGAGGCCGGCGGAAAACAGCGCCAACAGTCGTTCGGCCGAGCGCCGGGCGTCCTCGGACGCGGCGCCAACCCCGGTCGCCGACACCGACAGCGCGGCGGCCAGGTCGGGCATCGTCGAGCCAACCACCACCCGCAGCGCGTCGGCGGCCGGCTTGTTCTCCGGTGCCAGTGCCCCGGCCAGCGGCACGCCGTGCAGGCGACCGTGCAGCAACGTCGATCGGGTCGGTGACGGCGGAAGTGCCGCAGCAGCAACGGTTTCGTGCAGGAACCCACTCATCGCCGGGTTGAGTTCCTTGGCCGTGGCGGTGACCATTCCGGAGGCGATCGACTTCGCGTCCGACTGGCCGGTACCAAGGGACAACGCCTGGCTGTAGCGGCTCGGCGACGCCAACCCGAAGGCCTTGCTCACCGCTGAGCGGCTCTCCGCCTGATCGCGTCGTGTGGTGTCGGGACTCGGGTGGTCGGGGTCGTTCCAGCCCAGCTGGGCCAGCTTTTGGGTGTAAGCGATCTCGGTGCCGACCCCGTCCATCGGGTCGTCGGTGCTGCTCGACCACCAACCGGCGACCTGGTAGGCGATCGAGTCACCCTCGAGCTCCATCCCGGCGAGATCGGTCAGCGGGTCGTGCAGCGACAGCCGACCGGCGGCGGAGTCGTAGCACTGCGCCCACGACGCCCCACCGACGTGCATGTTGAGCTGTGCCAGCGGTACGGGGGTGCCGACGGTGACGGTGTTGGTCCGTACGGCCGGCCAGTCGGTCAACGGCGTCACCGTCGCCGCGTCCGCCTCGATCACCCAGCCGGTGACAAGCGGCGCGAGTGCTCCTGCCGGAACCGCGAGCCGGAGCACCACCCAACGGTCCGGCAGCACCGGCAGGTCCAGCAGACGTCTGGTGGCGTCACCGGGCGCTTGCGGATCGTCGACGAGGGTGCCGCGCCCGAGCGCAGCAGGGACTGACCACAGCAGGTGGACACCGGCCGGCCGAGGACCCCCCTTGTCGTGCACGTCGAGCGGAGGCAGGTCCTCGGTCGCCCTGAACGGCAAGGTGACCATCGGTTCGGTGTCGTTGACACCCGCCTTGACTACCAGGGCTTCCACGTCCACCGGAACGAGCAGTCGCGGCTCCCGTACGAGGAACTGGTCGAAGTTGTGCAGGTCGGCCGAGACCGCGTCCAGCTGGGTCAGCGCAGCCCAACGCGGCGTGAGGGCGGCCTTGCGGATCTCGTCGGGACTGAACTGGGTCATGGCCGCAACACCAGCTGGGCGAGATCGAACCGCTGGGTCAGCGTCGCGATCTGCACGGTCGCGTTGAACGCGTCAAAGTGCTCGGCCACGGTGGTGTCACCGAACACCTGCCGCAGCGGGAAGCGCAGCATCTGCATCGCGAACTCGGCCGAGTCGATGCTCGCCCCCATGTTGGTGCCGGGCACCGCCAGCAGCGCGGTGTTGAGCGCCTTCATGTTGATGACTCCGGGAGATCCCGAACGGAAGGGCACCGGCACGGTCCGGGGCTTGCCCCCGACCATGAGCGGCCCGTTGTTGGGGTGAGCAACGTCGCGTACGGCCAGGACAGCGGTTTGCTTCGTCGGGTCGTCCACCGCGTCGAGCCGTACCCCGAACTGGATGCCGGACCGGGGTTCCTCCAGGTGCACGACCGCGGGGACGCCGTCGAAGAGGACCAGCAGGACGGCTGGGGCCAGCCTTTCCATACGCAGCAGGCGAACCCGGTCGGGGCTCGTGTCCATGTCGGGGATGGTCTTGTTGTCGGGAACGTCGTCCTTCGAGTACGCCCGTACGTGCAGCCCCGGCCAGCCGGACACCAGCCGCGAGCGCAGGACGAAGCCGGTGATCGGGCCGCCGGCACCGATCGGCCGTCCCGCCGCGTCGAGTGCCGGCGCGTCGGAGTCCTTCGCCCGGACCAGCCGTTCAGCCTTGTCGACCTCGTCACGAACGATGCCGTAGAGCTCGGCCAGCTGGGCGCGGTCCGCCGAATTGACGGTGCCGACGCTCAGCACACCCTGGACAAGTGCGTCGGTTGAGTTGCGGTCGATGTAGAAGAACCTGATGGTCTCCACCGGCGTCAGCTCCGCGTCGGCGACCAGGTAGCCGAACGGCACGCCCTCGAGCAGCCTCAGCCTGGCCAGCGCCCGCACGATGTCGGCCGGCACGACGCCGTCGGGCGGAATGCCGTCCTCGACCCCGGTGCTGGCGGCGAGCTGCCCGATGGTCGTGGACAGGGTGCTCGACGTGTTCTGCAGGGCCTGGAAGTAAACGCCCGACTCGATCTTGATCATCGACGTTTCCCTTGCTTGGCAGGCGCTTTCGGCGATGCGGCATCGATCAGCCGGTCGAGACTGTCCTTGCGGCGACTCCGGGTGGCCGGGCGGTCCTCGTCACCGAGACCAGCCGGGTCGATCTTCAGCGCACTCAGGGTCAGCTCGTCCACTCGCGTCGACAACCGGGCCTGCAACCGCGACATTGCCTGCTGGTCTTGGGAAGCAGCAACAGTCGGGCTCTGCGCCGCCGTGACCGGCATCACCCCGAGGCCCTCGAGACCAAACTCCTTCGTCACCTCCGCGACCGCACCGGGGTCCGCGCCCAGACCAGCGATCACGGCACTCGGGCTGAGGCTAGCCAGCTCGGCCGGCACTCTGGACTGGGTGATCTGCTGCGCCCCCGGAGCGAGCTTGCCCGGCTCCAGCCCGACGTAGCCGCCGAGGATGGTCGACCGGATCAGGTCCTCCAGCGCGTTGCGACCGCCGACGGCTGAGACGGCGAACCCCTCGAACAGCCCGCCAGCCAACAGCTCCGTGAGCTCTCGGGCCCTGGCTGCTCCGAACAGCTCACGGCGCCAGTCCATCAGTGACGCAACAAGGGTCGGCTTGGACAGCGCAAGCAGCCTGCCGATCTCGAACATGGCTGCGAGCGAGATGTCCTCGCGACCATCGGGTACGACCTTGCGCAGCTGGTCGCCGGTGTGTGCCAGAGGCAGCACGCCATCGGTGGGCATCGTCCGTACCGTGGGCTGGGGGCTGAGCGGGCCGCGGTACCAGGACCGCGCGGCCTCGCCGAGCCTGGTCCGGTGCGACAGCGCGACATGGCCGGTGGCAGCGACCTCGGGCATCGGCGGCGGTCCCGGTTCGGACGTGCCGAGCAGCCCGACGTCGAGGTCGTTCATCAGCCGCTCGAACCCGCCGGTGCCGGTGCAGATGAAGTCCCAGGACACCAGGACCGGGAACCGGTAGCTCTTGGCGAGCACCAGGTTGATCCCGTCGATCACGCCGAACTTGTACTCCGACGCGACGGCCACGTCGGACGACACCTGAGCGGCGGACTTCACCGGACCGGTTGCCCACGCCGACGCCTGGCGGGTCAGCCCGGTAGCCGGCGCGTACGGTGCCAGCTCGGTCCTCGCCGAGGTGCCGGCAACCCGGTCGTTGCTGTCGTTGGCGTCGAAAGCGAACATCGTGGCGGTGGCAGCACCGAGTCCCATCGCCAGCTGGTCAACCGTGGCGTTGGGTGCGGGGGCAAGAAATGCCTGATTTACCAGGGCATTGACCTCGAGAGCGTTGAACTGGAAAACGGGTACGGGCTCGGTCGGCAGCAGCTTGGGCAGCTGGCGTTCCAGGTTGACGAGATAGGCGGTGTACTTGAGCGGCTGCGGGTCACCGCCCGGCTCGGTGGGCGGCGCGGGCTGCGGCAGCCGGTTCGACAGCACCACGGCGAGGTAGCCGTCGTCGTCGCCGAGCGCCAGCTCGGTATCGCTCAAGTCCACCTTGCGGACGTGGCAGAGCAGCTGCAGCTCGTCGAGGCAAGGGAAGACTTTCTCCACCACGTCCGAGCTGACCTCGAGGTACTTCCCCTGCGGCACATCGGCATCCGGGCCGAGATTGACGTCGCTGGTCACGCACTGGGCGACGTCGACTCCGGTGGACAGCCGGCCCTCACCCTCGGCGAGCACGACCAGAGCCAGCCACGGCGGAGCTGTCGCCGGGTCCGGGTCCGGAGATGGCGGCCCCACGGCCGGCGGTGCGGTCAGCGGGCCAGGGTTGCGTTCCCATGGCAGCGTGCGGCGTTTGAGCACGATCTGCGGGAGCCGCTCGCGCCAGTCACCCTGGGAGCCGGCTGGCGGGAACGTCGACAGGATCTGGTCCGGCGGCATCGTGTAGCGCGGCGAGTCGATGTGGACGTAGAACGCCGTGTCGTCGACGTGGATGTCCCCGGCGCCGCCGTGCGGAGGCGCAGCCGTCAGCTGCTGATGGGTGGTCGTCGTGTACAGGCCGGCGGGCAGCGCCGGGCGGGCGTCGGGATAGATCTCGAAGAACCCGGGGCTGGTCATGTGCGCCTCCGCGACTTCGGGCTCCCGGTGGTCTTTTTCGCCGTACGAGGCTTCGCCGTACGAGGCTTCGCCGTACGAGGCTTCGTATCCGCAGGCACCACGGGCGCCGGGATCGGTCCGTCGCCGAGGGCGACCGCGACCTGGCGCTGGCCCGGTCCACCGACCAAGGGCTGCTGCACCGACGCCTCGACCCCGGTGACCGCCAGCGCGGCAGCCATCGAGTCGATGCCACCGGTGCCGCCCAGCACGCCGGCGAGCTGCCCACCGCCGCAGCCGTCGACCAGGACACCCGGCTCCGGGCCGGTCGTGGTCACCGCGTACAGCAGGATCGAGCGGACGCCCACCACCATCACCTCCGGCGGCCGCGGTCCTCCGGCCTCGTCGAGCTGGCGGGTCGCGTCGAGCAGTCGCATCGAGACGGCGGCCGCCGCGTCCCCGCCGAGGTAGTCGTCGATGACGATCGCGACCACGTCCACCGGGTCGGTGAACACGGTCACGACCTGCGCCGCGGTGGCAAGCTCCGCGGTCACCACCCAGCCGCCGTCGGCTCGCTCGCGGTTGTCGCTGATCCGCGTCGCCTGAGCCGTGACGACCGCGCCACCGGCCAGGGCAGCACCCCAGCCGATCGAGGGCAAGGAGAGCCCGGCGCACCAACCGGGAATCGTGCCGCCGGCAGCCGGAGTGCTGCCGATGCCGACCACGGCGACGCGCTCGGTCTCCCGCGGCAGCTCGACCGTCCCCGGTGCGTTGCCGGGCTGGAGCACTTGGTCCTCGATCGCACGGCCGCCCGCGGCCAGGCACAGCACCCGGGTTGGCCCACCGGACACCGACAGCGTGTCGAGCGTCTCGCCCAGGGGCCGGCTCGCGACGGTGATCACGACCAGCTCGCCGTCGTGGACCACCGCTCCCCCGCCGGTCGCGTCGCCGGTTGCGCCGGGACCGACCAGCCCGCCCGACAGCCCCGCCATCCGGGCCGCGGCCGCGGGGGTCGGCCGGGCGTTGGCCACCGCCGCCAACGGACCCGAGGCCAGCCGGGTGACGGGGACGACGCCGACCGCCCCGATCGACTTCCCGACCGGGGCCGCTGCGCGCGGGACCACCGTCAGAACTGCCTGCGTCCTCGAAGCATTGGCAGCTCGTACGGAAGCCAGCGTCGGTGTCACCCCTGCAACTGCGCTGCCGGCATCGGCGACGGTCGTGACCCCCGGCCGGTCGAGGGTCAGGGACAGGGGCACGCCGACGATCGACTTGACCAGCGGTGCGAACCGCCGCGCCACCGGAGGTGTCCGGTCGACGACGACTGGGGTCACCGTAGGCGAGACCGCTGCGGGCGTGAGCACGAGATCGTCTGCCAGGGAACCGAACGAGGGCGCGGCCGAGCGGTCGCCGCGCAGCGCAGCGACGGTTGAGCGCCCGCCGCCGGCAGCCGCCATCATCCGGGCGGCGCGGGAGAACCGTTCAGCGGTGTCCGGGCTTCCCGATGTCAGCACCTTGGCGGCGTTGACGAGTGCCGCGGCGTCGGTCACCCGCTTGTCGCTCAGCACCTTGTTGGTGATGAACGGCAGCGGTTTGCGGCCGCCCAGCGGCAGCTCGATCTGGTGGTAGTCGATCGGCGGCGCGCCACTCTGGTCGGGCAGCACCGTGTCGATGTTGAGGCCGTCGCAGGCGCCGATGGTCTCCCCAGCGGGCACGGTCGGCGCCTTCGGGTTGGGGGCCGGACCCCAGACCCCCTTCGGGAACGCGGAAGCCGACCGCGCGGTGAGGGTGACGTCATCGACCTCGAACGTTGCGCTGTCGGGCCGCGCGAGCGTGACCGTGAGAGTGCTGTCCAGGGTGGCCGAGTACATCGGGGCCACGCCCAGTCCCGGTGTGGAGATCGCAATCGACTTCGGCCCGCCGGGACCGGCCAGCACGACGTTCTCGGTGGGGGCGGTCGTGACGTAGGTGAGGCTGAACTCCGGCACGACCCGCAGCGGATGGTCGATACTGCCGTCGGGTGGCTTGTCCTGGCCGCCACCGGGAGCGCTCGACTTTCCCGCAACCGCAGAGCCTCTGGTGATCGCCACCTGCACGACTTGCGCGTCGGCCCCGGCCCGCAGGTACTTCGTGGCGAAGGCCGCCGCGTCCAGGGCGTTGTCGGCGGGATCGCCCTGGTCGCCGAACTCGAACGGCACCTCGAAGCCGCAGACGCTGAAGTGTCCGGTGACAAAGATCGGCGGGCCGGTGACCTCGACCGAGACGCCGAAGGACAGCTCGATGTCGATGGTGCCGAACAGCACCCAGATCCGGATCCCGACGTCGACCTCGGCGTAGACATCGACGTCGAACCAGAACGGGTCGAAGAAGACGATCGCGTCGCCGCCGATGGCAAGGCGCGCGTGCGCCGGACCGAAGTGGGCTGCCACCTCGATGCCAACGCCAGCCATGATGGCCTCGGAGCACAAGGCGAAGTAGACGCCGCCCACGATGCTGATGTTGTCGATCGGCGACCAGTTCAGCCCTACCCGCGGGACCACCGGGTAGCCGTCGTGGTGGAACCGCGGGTGGTAGCCGCCGACGGTGATGACGAACTGGCCCGGCGTTGGGGCCCTTCCACCACGTGGCGAAGGCAAACCCCCCGGTCAGCCGTACGGACTTCTCGAGCAGCCAAGAGTTCTCGGTCAGCTGCGCCTGGACCAGCAGCAGCCCTTCCTTGGACGAGAACCGCGCCAGCAGGGCGAGCTCGATCGACACCAGGGCGAAGTCGGCTGTCGGCAGCTGGGCGCGGGCGAGACCGAGGATGGCGATCTCGAGCCCGTCCCCGAACTGGATGGTCACCAGGATCTCGCCGTTGATCAGGACGAACGACGTGAAGCTGATACCGGCCGCGACCCAGTACTCGCCCTGCGCCGGTGGCACCAGCGCCCGCATGTCCTGCAGCTGTTGCATGGGTTCCGGCACCGGTCCCGACGCGCGCAGCGCCACCATGAACGGGTGGGTGTTGACCTGGTCGATGGTCGGCGCTTTCAGCTCGCGGTTGATGCCGAACCCGACCCCGATGCCGGTGATGAAGAATGCCGGCACACCGCCGATGGGGGCGTGCAGCACGCCGAAGCAGAAGAACGATGCGAACTCCGCGCCGCTGGAGGTGGTCGGGTGGGCGTAGCCGCCGTAGAGGGACAGGCCGTAGACGCTGTAGCCGATCTTCAGCATTCCCAGGTACTCCACGCCACTCAGCGGCGAGGTGAGGTCGAACTTGAGCAGGCCACCGGCGAGCGTCAGACCGCCGATCGAGCTGGAGATGGCGAACCCGGCGACGTCAACTTCCCATGACGAGCCGGCAAAGAAGGGCTGACCGACGTGGAAACCGATCCGCAGCTTGTCGACCGCCGCCGTCAGCCCGAGCAGGGAGACTTGCCCGTCGAGGTAGAGACTGATCATCTGGAGCTGCCGCGGTGTCACGCCGTTCTGGTAGGCAACGCCGAGGCCGACCTGGTCGAGATAGACCGGACCGAACGCTCGCTGGATCGGCAGGAACCACGGCCCGTCCCCCGATCCCGCCCTGAGGCTCACCTCGACGCCGTCGCCGTGGTCCTGGACGGAGATCGCCGGGCTGAACTTGGGCCGCGGCGGGGAACCACTGCCGCCGGCGTCGCTCATGATGCCTTGTGCCACGGCGTTGTTGCCGCCGCCGGCGCCGAGCGGAACGGCCAGCCCGCCGAGCTCGAGGTCAATGCCACCGGCGAACGCCGGTTCCATCGCGGAGTTGAGCTGCACGCTGCCGAACAGGTGCACGGCGACGGTGTCGAGCTTGAGCCCTGCATCGATCAACGGTCCGGTGGTCTTACCCAGCCGCAGTCCCACCCCGTTGACCTCGATGCCGGGCGTCACCGCGAAGGCCGGACTGGCCGGCGGGCCGCTGACGGTCAGCACGTTGAGCACGATGCCCGGCGACGGGGGCGGCCCGCTGGGCGGATCGATCCAGGACGCGTCGACCTCGAGTGCCAGCGACATCTCGCCACCGGAGGTGAGATCGATGGTGGCGGAGTCGGCCGTGGACAACGAGATCCCGAGAACGTTCGACGAGCTCTTGGCGAGCCCGAAGGCGAATCCCTCGACAGTGACGGTCGGCGCCGCGGCCGCGAGCTGCAGCGCGACGGTGAACAGCTTTCCCGGCCAGCCGTCAAGCACATCGGGCTGCAGTCGTGGGGCGTTGACCGGGGCCGTCTTGTCCAGGACGGAGTCTTGCAGGACAAAGCCGACCGTCTTGGTGCCAAAGGACTTTTGCAGCAGGGTCTTGACCTCGTCGACCCCCAGCACCCAGCCACCGACCAGGTCGAGCACTGCGGAGATGGCGGCCAGAGCGACGCCTTCCGGCGACACGTCCTCGGTCACCGCGCTCGGCCCGGTGCGCGTCGTCGCGAGGACGGACAGCGCCGCATCGGCCTCGCGCCATCGAGCCATCAGGTCGCGATGGCCGGTGGCAGAGGGCAGGTCGTCGGTCAGGCCCAGCCCGAGCTCGGCGAACCATCCCGTCCCGGCAGCCGAGCCGGCACTCACGAACGGCCGGATCACCGGTCCGTCGATGTCGATCGCCGCCGGCCCGACTTCGGCGGACCAGCCGGTGAGGCCGGTCGCGTCGGCTGCCATGCCCAGGCTGACCGTGCCGACGACCGGGATGCCCGACGCCGAGACGTCGAGGGAGACGGACAGCGGCGCCGGGTGAACCGTGAGTACGGCCGTGCGGAAGGTGACTGTCAGCACCCCCGCGCCGGAGACCGTCGCCACCGGCGTCGTGACGCTCAAAACCTGACGCAGCAAGGGATCCAGCGCCACAACCAGCTCGGTGATCAAGGTGCCTACGCGACTCTCGAGATAGCCGGCCGGATCGGCAGCGAGCGCGTTCAGGGAACTCTTGTCGAAGACGGCAGGGGTCGCCGACGACGCTAGGCCCAGCCCGCGTCCTGCAGCGGAGACCAGCGCGGCGATCTCCAGCCGGGTCGCATCTCCGGACAGGTCCGCCAGCGCGTTCAGCGCTGTCGGGAGTACGGCGGTCGCGCCCGCAGCCAGCAACGAGCCCAGTCCGGCCGGGTGCGGGAAGATCTCGATGTCCGCCCCGGCGGCCGGGCGCAGCAGCAGCCGTACGCCGGTTGCGTCGACGAGCAGGTGCGCGGCGCTGCGATGCTGAGGCGTCGACGTGCCCGCCGGACCGTCGGGTACGCCGAGAAACACCTCGACCGACGGCCGCGGTGGACCGGACCCGGCAAGGGTGATGCCAGCGGTCAGCCCGGCCGCGAACGGCGCCCGGCCAGCTGCGCCGGCCAACCAGGTCGTGGCATCGACGGCGATCGAAGCCGTAGGGCCGAGGGATGACGGCGCGACGGTGACCGACAGCCCGTCCACCACTGGCCAGACACCCCTCGGCGTGCCGGTCAAGCCGACGAACGGCTTCAGCGCCTCGAGCAGGTCGATGGTCTTGTTGACGTCGAACGGCCCGCCCTCGACCACGGACAGAACCCCGGCCCCCGCGAACCACCTGCCGGGATCCTCGAACAGCAGCACCGGAGCCCGTACCGCTCGGTTGCCGTCTCCGTCGGGCGGCCCGAGCATCCCGAGCGCGGACGTCAGGTCGTCCAGCGTGGTACCGAGCCCGTAGTCGATGCCACGCAGGCCTTCGAGCACCAGGCGCAGCGCCTCTGCCGGAATCGCGGCGATGGCCAGCGCGGCCAGCGCATCGACGTCGAGGGTCGGCCAGACCGGAATCGCGGGCACCCCGCCTCCGCGCAGCACCTCGACCCGGAACGGACCGGAGAGAACTCCCAGCGCGAAGGCGTCGGTGGTCGGATCGCCGAGAGAGAGCTGGAACGTCGGCGTACCAACGGAAGTGAACGACGCGCCGGCGGTAAAGGCGACCAGCCCGTCGGTCACGGCCGCGGTGAAGCCGATCGTCCGGGCGGCTACATCGGCGGTCACGGCGAGCGGCCCGGCTGCGAGGTGCACAGCGGAGCCGGACGTCGTGACGCCGGGGATGAGGCCGGCCAGAGCCGCGATGACCGCGTCACGGACTGCCGGTACGGCGAGCTGGCCACTCGGGTCGTGCAACAGCTGGGTCAGGGCGTCGGGGACCAGCGCACCGTCCGTCCGGCAAACACCGACAGCCCGGAGCAACGAGAGCAGCATCCCGGCCGGGCTCGCCGTGGCCTCGGCCGTCAGCGTCGTCATGAGTGCTCCGAGGAGAGCCTGAGCCTCCGGCAGGAGCGGGCTGGTCTCGAGCTCGCCGGTGGCGAGCGAGGACGGTGACACCAGCAGCGTCGCCCAGTCCGCCCCGAGCGCGGCACCTTCGCCCACGAGCAGTGAGACCGAGGATTCCCCGTCGTGCAAGGCGATCTCGGCCCGCAGGTGCAGTCGACGCAGCTCGAGTGGCAGGGCTCCTCCGACCGGCGTCGTCCCAGGGCCGCCGACCAGCCACAGGTCGGTGTGCGCAACGTCGAGGTCGAGACGCAGCCGCGGGGTTGCCGCCACGACCGGGGCCGGGTGCGTGCTGCTGCCGGCCGTGATGCTCGTCAGCCCCAGCATCGCCTGGCCGACCAGGGTGACGCCGTGACCACCGGGCGGCGCGGCGAGGGAAATCGGCAGCTGTACGCCGATCTCGAGGCTGGTCGGCGGTGCGGCCGCGGCTGCCGCCCTTCCCCTGGCCCGGCCGGCGAGACCCGCCGCGAACACCGCCGTGATCGCCCGCTGCACCGCGGGCGCGCCGAGCACGCCGAACGCCGCTACCGCGGTCAGTCCCGAGCGCACCGCCAGATCGGGGCGCGGCGCCTCGATGTCCGCCACCGTGAAGCCACCGCGCGCCGCCGCCATGAAACCGCCGACCAGCGCCCGCCCCCTGGCCAGGTCGGCGTCGTCGGGCTCGAGCGGGTCGACCGCCGGCAGCAAGGCCCGCAGCAGCCGTACGGCATCTCCCGGCGCTCCGGTGCGCGCACTGTCAAAGGCGGCGGCGCTCCACGGGCTGCCCAGCGTGACCAGGGCGGTCACCCCCGGGACCGCATCAGCGGCGTAGCGGGCTGCGTGCCCGGCTCCACCGAGCGCGACGAGCACCAGCGGCCCGGCGGGGGCGAGCTGGCCGAGCACCTGCTGCAACCGGGCGGCCTGCCCGAGCACCCCGGTCGGATCGGTGACCCCGAGCGACGTGTCAGCCCTCGGCGCGAGCGCCACCACCCACTCGCCGGCCGCCGGGGTCGTGACGCTGAATGACGTCGGTGCCAGCGCCGGAGCGGTGAGGTCGAGCAGCCGCCCTTGGGCCGGCGTCCAGGGCAGGTCGTTCGTCGGGCCGGTGGGGACCCGCGAAACGGCGACCCGTACGACGACCGCGTCGGCGGGAAGTCCGCCGGGCAGCAGTGATGCCAGGTCGAGGGACGGCAACCCGCTCGCGTCGAGGTCGGGCAGCAGCACCGTCGTCAGACCCGCGATCGCTGCCTGCGGCGGGCCGACCAGCCCGTCGGTGCCGGTCCAGCGGCCGGCGAGAGCGTCCAGCCCGGTGGCCAAAGCGTTCCGGCCGGCCGCCAGCAGCTGGACCTCGGGATCCGCGCCGCCTTCGTCGATCAGTGCCTGTGCCAGGCCGGCTGAGGGCAGTCCGTCCGTACCCGGGCGCCAGTTCTGCAGCGAGCTGCCGGCCCTGGCCGGAGCGGCGACCGGACCCGAGGGACCGAGGTGCACCGCGATCGACGGCAGCCCCGGGACGGCTCCCAGCCCGACCAGCCAGGGGTCGTCGGGGGTGCCGGACCCGGTGAGGACGCCACCGAGACCGGAGGAGCTGCCGCCGACAAGGTGCGCCAGCGCTGCCGTTGCCGCGGCGACGAGCTCGCCGTCGGTGGTGAGGGCAGTCAGCCAGTCGAGCAGGGCGGGTCCGGGCGTCGCGACGAGGTCGGCGAGGGACAGCAGCGCCGACCCACCCTCGATCGTCCAGCCGGCCAGGTCGACGAGGTCGGCCAGCCAACCGCGACCCGTACTCGTGGCCAGCACGGCGATCAGGGACTCGACGGAACCCCAGGACGCCGGGGGTACGGACAGGTGGCCCGAGCCGTCGACCGTCGGCAGCACCAGGGCGACCCGGTCCGCGCCGCTGATCACGGCCGGGTTCGGCGCCCGGAACTCGACTCCGAAGCCGGTGGCCGGGGTCCAGCCCGCGTGCAGGCCGATGTAGTCGGCGACGAGGGCGACCGGCCCCAGCGACAGTGTGGCCTCGGTGTTGCCGGTGTCGCGGATCCGGACGTCGAAGTCGACCCCGGCCATGAACGTCACGTGACCGGCCGACAGGTCGATGCTCATCAGCTCGGCCCGGATGCTGGTCATGACCGTGGTGCACCCACCCGCCAGGTCGCCGGTGCGCAGGGAAACGGTCGGGGCGACGGTGAGAACCGAGCCGTCCAGCCAGCAGTCGATGCTGAACTTGCTGGCGACGGGGACCGACCACGGGTCTGCGGCAGTGCCGGTGCCGAGGACCGGCAGCACCACCTGTCCGGTGCCTGCCACCAGGTTGCGTAGGTGGGCCAAAACCGTTGGTACGTCAGCGGAGTGGGTCGTCAGCAGGTCGTGCCACCACGCCTGCAACGTGCCGAGCGGGTTGGTCAGCAGCAGTGCTGCGTCGAGGGCCGGCACGCCCGCCGGCGGATCGAGCCCGAGCAGAGCCTTCAGCTCGGCACCAGCGTCCCCGAGCGCGTCGAGCGCCGCTGAGACGAGGTCACCGGCGAGCTGTCCGGCCGCCGCGACCACGGCGTCGGGGCTGGAGAGATCGAGGACGTCGTGGTGGTTTCCCTCGAGGTCCACGTCGTCCAGCTGGATCAGCGCCTGCGGATGGCCGGCGACCACGGTCAGGCCGAGCCGCAGTGCGCCGACGTCGAGCGGCGCCGTGTGCAGGAGCTTGGCCGCGTTCCCCGTACCGTTCCCGGTCGCTGTCAGGGCGAACGACGCGGTGGGTACGGGGTCGATCGAGCCGGTCGCCACGTCGATGGTGAACAGGTCGGCGCTCGCTTCGGCCCCCAGCGAGATCGCCCCCGCTACGTCGGTGGCGACCTTGAGGCCGATCTGCGGCGTGACCCGCAGATGGCCGCCGGGGCCGGTCGAGACGGCGAGCCCGATCAGGGCCGACACCGGCCCGGTCCCGATCGGGACCGACACCATGCCGGAGTCCATCGTCCCGCCGAGCATGACCCGCAGTGCGTCCATCCAGGCAGCCCGCGCAGTCTCGCTGCCCATCAAGGCCGTGAACCAGTCCAGGAGGGCCGAGACGCCGTGCTCGAGCAGATCCGGTACGGGTAGCGGCGGGATGCCCGCGGCACCACCGAGGCCCAGCAGGTCGAGCACTGCGCCGACCTCGTCGGCAGCCGGACCACTCAGCGACTCAGCCCCCTGGCGTACCAGACCAAGGACCAGGGACAGCAGGGCGTCGGAGATGTCGACCCCCGGCCCGCCGACCTGGATGTCCGAGGCGTCGGCAGCGCCGGGGAGGTGCAAACCCTTGAGCTGCAAGGTAAAGCTCGGCGAGGGGGTGCCGCTGAGGGCCGTGTCCACGGACACCGCGAGGCCGGCCAAGCCGAACGCGTCGACCGCTGGCGGGGCGGTGTCCAACGTGAGGTCGACCGAGACCTGAACCCTGCCGCCGGCGAGCAGGGCAAAAGGCTGAGCGACCGTCTGCCCGGCCTTGGCCGCTCGGTAGAGCGGGATGACGACGCTGGTGGAGGTGATCGGATCGACGGTGGCGAACGATGCGGCCAGGCCGACCTCGACGTAACCGGCCGGCCGGGCGTCGAGCGACGCTTGTACGACCAGGTCCGGCAAGGTGTCGTCGTTGGCCAGCTGGCGCAGGTTGAACAAGGGCAGCAGGGTTATCCCGTCCCGCTCGGTGTCCTGACCGTCGGCCATGACGGCATCGGCGAAACGGATGAGGGCGGATCGGCGGTCGTCGGTCGCGAGCACGCCGGAGACCCGTTCCCCCGGGTTGTCGAACCAGGTGCTGTCCAGCTCGACACCGCCCGAGGTCCCGGGAGTGAACAGACCGATCGCCAGCCCGAGATCAGCGATCTCGGGGTCGAGCGTCGGCAGCCCGGTCATGGCAGCGCGTTGACTTGCAAGAAGGCGTGCTGGGCCATCGGCAGCACGGACAGAGACTCCTTGGAGATCGCCAGATCGCTGGTGATGAGCGCCCTGCCGGAGGCATCGGTGCCGACTGCCCCGGAGAGCGCGGCTGTGGCGATCAGCACCACCTGCCAGGCGAACGCGATCAGTGGCTCGTGCCAGGTCTCGACGATGACGGCCGGGCCACGCGGGTGGTCCTCGGTCGTCGTGACGCCGCCCGACGGGTTGGTCGGGGTGCCGGTCACGAAGGTGACCGTTACGTCGGCGGAGGGCGCCTGGTCGCAGCTCACCGGGATCGCCAGCTCGATGAAGCCGTCACCGATAGCGGCCTTGACACCGGCCAGCTGGACGAGCAGCCGGTTGCCGGCGTCCTCCCACAGCAGCGCCGGCGGGGGCGAGGACGTGGTCGTCGGGTCGAGCCCGGCAGCGGAGACGACGGCGCCGGGAATCAGCTGCTGCAGGTCGCTCGGCCCTACGGCCCGCGGAGCGGCGGTCCCGCCCGGAGCGAGCACCTGCCCCGGCAGGATTCCGGCCAGGCTCTTGGTGATCAGGGCCCGAGTCGCCTCGTCGATCTTGGCGTTCTGCAGCGCGTTGTTGAGCAGCAGGCTGCTGACAACCGCGGGCGCGCCGGTCACCAGACCGGGAATCTGGGACACCGGCTGGAGCACCGACACCGGCGGCACCACAACGGAGATGGGGGGTGCCGTGACCGGAACCGTCGGCCCCACAACGATCGGCGCGGTCGGGACGGCAGTGATCGGCGGCTGTGGTTTGACCGGCTTCACGGGCACTCGGACCGGGGTGGTGGGCTTGACCACCGACACCGGTGGCAGACGCGGCTTACGCGGGCTCATACCGGCGTCATCCGCGCCGGGGGCTGCTGGTCAGCGCGGATCATGACTCCCCCATGCCGGCCGCGGAATGCGGCGGCAGTCAGCGGATCAAGTGGATTGTCGTGAACCTACTCCCGAGTCAGAGTTGCGAGCAATGCCCAACCCAGAGCCGTTCTGTCCCCTTTTCGTGCTCCTCGAGGGCAGCGATTCGTGCGCTATTGCCCCACAGGTGCTGCCGGTGACACGATTTCGGCCGATAACCGGTCCGGAGGACGGGAGTGGGCATGGGACATCCAGTGCAACCAGGTCCTCAGCAGCGCGCACGTCTCTACGTCGAAGCGGTGATCGCTGCCGTGGCAGGCCTGCTCGGCGTCGTGACCCTCTTCTGGCGCGACTGGATCGAGCTGACCGGCTGGGACCCGGACCACCATGACGGATCTGCCGAGTGGCTCATCGTGGCGGGTCTGCTGGTCGTCGCACTGACCGTCGGGCTGGTCGCCCGCCGCGAGTGGCACCGGGGACTCGCTCGCCCGCCAGCGCTGAGTGCTGACGGCACCGCCTAACTGTGCACCTCAGGTCGAGGTTCAGCCGCACGCGAACTTCAGCGGCCGGTACGGGTTCACCGCCTTGCCGCCCTGCGGCCAGTACTCGAAGTGCAGGTGGGTCGGGCCCCCGGCGGCATCACCGGTGTTGCCCACCTTGGCGATCAGCTGGCCGGCGTGGACGCGCTGGCCGGCGTGCACCAGGTTGACCGTCTCGTGCGCGTAGAAGAACTCGTTGCCATGGACGCTGCGCAGGATGATCTCGAGCCCGGCGAGATGACCGGTTGCCGCCTTGACGATCGTCCCGGCCCCGACCGCGTAGATCGGCGAGTAGCGCGGGGCGAGCACGTCGTCGCCCTGGTGCCGGCGCCCACCCGGCCGCGGTGCCCCGAAGCTGTTGGACACGTAGTGCTTCGTGCCGACCGGGCACACCCACCCCAGCGAGGCCGCCGCAGCGCTCCGGTGCTTGGCACGCAGCGTGAGCAGGACGTGCCAGGTCCGCGGTCCGACAACACCATCGGCTGCGAGGTGATGGGCCCGCTGAAAATGGGTCACCGCCCTGAGGGTCAGCGGCCCGAAGGTGCCCAGGGCACTGCCAGCCTTGACACGAAGATCCTTCTGCAGCCAGGCGACGGCGGGCCCGTGGTCGCCGCGTTCCAAGGTGGAGCGATGGGCAACGCCTGCCGGCAATGAGGAAGCCGACGCGGCCGACGCGGTGCAGGGGATTCCAAGGGTGGCAGTCAATGCGGTCAGGGCGAGCAGCTTCAGGGCCTTGCCGCGCACAGGAGTACTCATCAGCTCTCCAACGCCTGCGAGGTGAGCTGTCGGGTTCGGGCGGAGCTGCCCGGCCGCTGATCGCGGCTTGACCCCAAGGACCGTGTGGTACGGGTCCGATCCGCGTCCCTGGTACGGACGGCGGTGGGTCCCCCACTCCTGCCTGGCAAAGGCGTGCGAGGCGGCAGGACTCGGCGGACCACGCACGGCCCCCGTACGAATGACGGGGACTGCGCCAGGCTATGCCTGTGGTGGGACAGGAGTAAACCTGTGGGACAGAACTAAAGCGTCGATCATGAGGTCAGGAGCACCTCGTAGCCGCGGTGGAACCGGGCGATCACGTGCGGCGGGAGGATCGCGGCTCCGTCCGGCTCCGGACCGAGTGGCTCGATCTGACTCACGAACCGAGCCAGTGCACGCCGTTTCGCCGCGACGGCGCACGGCGCAAGATCGACGACGGCTGCGCGGTGCCACGGGACACGAGGATCGTCGATGTGCGCCCAGTGCCACGCCCACACCGGGTACTCCAGCAAGGTTGCCTTCACCCCGGTGCAGGCAATGGCGGCGGCCCTACCGACGCTCTCGTGGTCAGGGTGACCATCGCGTCGCCAGGTGGCAAAGACGTGGTCGCCCGCCCGGACGATGCCAGCCAGAGCTGCCGCGACGGTGGTCTCCCACGTGGCCACGTCCCCGTCCGGCACTCCGAGACGGTGCCTCACCGTGCCCGGCAACCCCAGGTCGGCGAGGGCTGACAGGGACTCCGCCGTACGCCTGCGGCCCAAGCCGGTGTCGTTGCGGCCGGGGTGAGAGGCCTCGCCGTCGGTCACCGCCACAACGATGACGGGCACATCACGATCGGCCAGCAGAGCGAGGGTCCCACCTGCACCGAGTACCTCGTCGTCGGGGTGCGGGGCTACCACGACGGCTCGGCGAATCGCGGCTGGATCGAATCGGGGCCAGGTGCCGGGCGCGGGCCAGGCGGCCCACAGCTGCTCCGGCGTACCAGGGCCCTCGATCCGGGTCACCAGGTCGAGCCGTTCTTGGCGACGTCGCGGCCGATCACCTCGAGGTCACGCTCGCCGTGGTGCTGACGGATGTAGACCGTCAGGTCGGCGACCCGCACCGCGTGATCCGGGTCGTGGCACAACGGCCCCGCGCCCAGGGCTCGGCCGACCCGATCCATCACCTCTGCGGCAGTGTCAGCCACCAGCGCCCGCAGCCGCTGGGCGGTCGGCTCGGCCGTGCCCTTCGTGTCGTACGGGTCGACATCCACGGCCGTTGCGGCCGCATCGAGCATCGTGGCTGCCGTATTCAGCAGGACGTCGATCGCACCCAGGTGGACGAGCGCGGGGCTGCCGAGGTCTGTGTCCTTCGCGGCGTTGGCCAGGGTACGAGCAACGCCGACAGCGCCGCCGTACCAACAGGCGGCGACCCCCATACCGCCGAACCAGAAGCCCGGCCGGTCGACATAGCTCCCCGGAGCCCCGACCGGCTCGGCAGGGGCATTGTCGAAGCTCACGTCGAGGCTGTCGCTCGCCGCCATGCCGACCGCGTGCCAGGTTCCCGCGACCGGGGTAAGCCCTGGCGACGTCGTTCGCACCGAGAACAACCGGGTGCCGTCCTCGGCGTCGGCCACGACGAGGGCGGCATCGACCGTCGAAGCGCCCGAGCAGTAGGGCATCCGGCCGCGGATGCGCCATCCGTGCGCGGTCAGCAGCGCGCTCAGCCGCTGTCCCGGCGGCCGCGCCGCCCACACCGCCCAGCGTTCATCGGGACCGGGATGCTGGCCGCCCAGCTCGGCCAGGATGGCTCGTGCGTCAGCGTCGCCCTCCGCGAGTCGTGCGGCCACAAGATCGTGGGCGGCCAGCGTCGCGAACGCTGCCCAGCGCTCATGGGTGCGACCCGACCCCGGCAGCGGCAGGTCGGATGGGAGCCGGCCCGACCTCAACCGGCCCCATCGAGAAGCACCTTGAGCCGGCCGTTGTCGACCTTGCTGCGGAAGACGGGCTGCGGGGCCGTGGCCGGGCCATGGACGACGGCACCGTCCCGAAGCCGGAAAGTGCTGCCGTGCCACGGACAGACGACACAGTTCTCACCGCCCTGAACCGTCAGGTCACCTTGCGCCAACGGGCCGTCGAGGTGCGCGCACCGGTTTGCGAGGACATCGGCGCTGTCGCCGTGCCGGACAACGAGCAGGTTGACGTCGCCGAGTCGCCGGGTAGTGGGCGTGCCCTCCGGGAGGTCGTCGAAGGAACCGGCGTCGTGCCAACCAGGCTTGACCAGGTGAGGTACGAACTCAGCGTGGTTGACGCCGGCCGCCTGACGGTAGGCGAGGTGGCCGCCGAGATAGCTGCCGAGCCCGGCCGTCGCCAGACCCGCCCAGCCGAGCATGCGGCCAGCGCCTCGGTGCCCCGATCGCCTGGCCACCAAGGAAAGGAGATACAGCGTGCCGGCCGTGGCATTCGAAGCGGCATGGACAAGCCCGACCCGTTGCTGCTGCTCGTGCAGGTCCGTCCAGTCGGTCCAGCCCGTGGCCACAGCGGGCACCAGACCCAGCAGGCCGACGGCGATCAGCTGGTCCGGCGCGGTTCCCGTTCCGGGCAGGGCGTCGAGCACTGCGGCAGAGGTCCAGGCACCGACCGGGACCTGAACCAGCACGGGGTGCAGCGGGTGGCCCAGCCAGACGCCGTGCAGCAAATCCTTGACCCACGTGGGCCGGACCACCTTGCCGAAAGCCGTGGTGAGGGTGCGTGCCAGCGGGTCGAGCGCAGAAAGTTCCTCGACCCTGTCCAATGCGGTCAGCTGCGGCATGGCTCAGTCCTGCCCTCCCAACGGCTTGCTACGCCTCGACGAGGGATGCTGGCAGGAACCTCTGCAAAGTCTCGGCGAATCCCGAGGGCGCCCGGCCGTCAGCTCGCGCAGAAGTCCGGACCGGCAAATCGGTTGCCCACGCGATCACGGCTCCTGCCTCTCGAGCCGCACGCACCAGCGACACGTCCTCGTCACGCGCGACAGGCGGAAACCCACCGATCCGCTGGTAAGTCGTGGCACGGATGCCGAGGTTCGCACCGTGCACGTGACCGTGGCCGTCGGGCTCGAGCTGCAGCGCGTAGGAGTCCTCGTACGACCTGCGCCGCTCGGCGCCCCACCCGGTCCAGGACGCGACGACAACTGTGCCGGCCACGACGTCCGCACCGGAACTCGCATGCCGCAGCTGGCGGCTCAACCAATGTCGGCTCACCGTGGAATCCGCGTCCGTGGTGGCCAGCCACAGATCCCTGCTTCCGTTATGTGCCAACAAGTGTGCGGCACCCACCCCCCTGGCGACACCGACCGAGCCCGCCTCGATGCTCACGGTGGTGACCTGCACCTTGCTGCGCGCCACGACGGCTGCCGAGTCGTCGCGGCAGCTGTCCAGCACCACAACCACTGTTGTCGGTCGGCCGGATTCTCTGGCGGCCAGCTCGACGGACTCCAGGCACGCGGGCAGGTGAGCCGCCTCGTCCCGCGCCGGGATGATCACTCCGACGGTCAAACTGGAAGCGTGCGCTGACCGCGAAATGTCGTGCTCCCAACGGTTGCAGGGCCGGGTCGACGTCCCTGTGCCCGCGAACGGCTCCCCTACACACGTCAGCGCACGCCCGGTTGACGACGTTGCCGGCCATCGACGCGGCCTCAATCAAGGGCGCGCACGTTCCTGATCGACACTTGCGGGTAAGCCGCGACCATGAGCAATCCCACCGGAGCGGCGGATGAGGCCGGGATGCAGAAGCGGGTTCGCGACCTGGCAGCCCTTGTCGCCGACACCGAGGACGAGGTGGCACGGGTCCACGACAACCTCGCCGAGGGGCCGAGCCGTCTCTCCGAATCGGCTCGGGCCATGGCAGCACAGGCAAGGCAGTTCGCGGCACATGAACGAACTGTTGCTGGCGAGCCAGCGGAACCAGATTCTGCTCACGAGCACGCGTGATCGGTTACCGACTCATGGTAGGGAAATGACGCGACGTCGGCCGCGCGTAAACGGACCGGCAGCGACCAGCCGACGACGCGTGCCGAACTGTACGAGCAAGCAAAGCGGCTGAACATTCGGGGCCGGTCGAAGATGGGCCGCTCCGAACTTGAGCACGCCATGGACGGCCGAACGAAGGTGCTGCTCCACCCGTACGCCGCGTGGACGCCTCGACAAGATCGGGACATACTCTGCTCCCGACGGTGTCGACGATGGAGGAGCATGGCGGGGCAGATCGCTCGCGACAACCCCGCCAGCAGCCGCGTCCGGAGGGCACACAAAGGGCCTGCAACCGTCGGGCCCGAGTCCCATGGCGAGCGTCGTCGGTGGGCGCCGCAGGTCGTGGCGGTCGTTGCCCTCGGCCTGTTGGTGACCGCTGCGGTGTCGACAGTGTCCTGGACGATCGACCGTCGAAACGAGCATCGGCTTCTGCAGGTGCAGACGAGCCAGGCTGCTGCGGTGATCGCCTCCTCCGCCCTCGCCCTGACCGACCCGCTCCGAGCGGCTGCGGAGGTCGCAGCAGGGACCGACGGGGACGCAGCGCACTTCCGCACGGCGGTCTCCTCCCTGACGGGCAAGGGCGCCCCGTTCGCTGCGGTCGAGCTGTGGCAGGCCCATGACGGAGCCGCCCCGACGCGGGTCACGAGCGTCGGCGCGGACACGGTCCTCACCCCCACGTCGCCGCAGGCGGCCGCCCTCATCAAGCAGGCGCAGAGCAGCCCCACCTTCCTCGTGACACCGATCGGCACCGCGGGCGTGCAACGGGTCGGTTACCTCGTGCCGACCGCCCACGACCGACGCTTCCTCGTGTACGCCGAACGGGCGATCCCGCCCAACCGGCAGGTGGAGGTAGAGCGCGGTTCTGCCTTCGCCGACCTGCACTTCGCCACCTACCTGGGCACCAGCACAGCAGCAGCCAATCTCGCCACCACCGACGTTGCACCCTCGCGGCTGCCGCTGACCGGGCAGACGGCGAGGGAAGTCATCCCGTTCGGCAACTCCTCAATCACCCTGGTCACCGAAGCGAAAGGCCCGCTCGGCGGCAGCTTCGGCCGCGACCTGCCCTGGATCCTGCTGCTCGGCGGAATCCTGATCACTTGCGTGGCCGGCGCGACGACCTACCAACTGGTCAGCCGGCGCAGCGACGCCGAGCAGTCGGAACGGACGATCACCGACCTCTACGCCAAGCTCGATGCACAGTACGGCCAGCAACGGTCTATTGCCTACGGACTCCAGCAGGCGCTGCTGCCCGCGTACAACCCGGCGATCCGCGGCTTGCAGGTGGCCAGCCGCTACGCCGCGGGTGCCGAGGGTGTCGACATCGGCGGTGACTGGTACAGCTTGATCGCCTTGGACGACACCCGCTTCGGCTTCGTGGTGGGCGACGTGTCGGGCCGAGGAATCAGCGCCGCCACGGTCATGGCGCGACTTCGGTTCACCATGCGTGCCTACCTGATCGAGGGCCACTCCCCCGACCATGTCCTGGAGATGTGCTCGCGCCAGCTCGACCTGGAGGTGGACGGTCACTTCGCCACCGTCATCGTCGGTGTCGGCGACACCGAAGCGCGAACCCTCACTCTCGCCAGCGCTGGTCACTTCGACCCGCTGCTGATCTCGGGTGACCACCCGGAGTTCGCACCGACGAAGTCCGGGCTGCCGCTGGGGATCACGCCTTGCAGCTACGAGGCGACGACCATCGTCATGACGGAAGGCTCGACGTTCCTCGCGTTCACCGACGGGCTGGTCGAGCGCCGCGGGGAGAGCATCGACGTCGGCCTCGAACGACTCGCGGCCGCGGCAGCCGGACCAGTGCCCGACCTCGACCAGATGTTGTCGCACCTGCTCGACGAGCTCACCTCCGGGCAGGCCGAAGATGATGTCGCCATGCTGGCCTTTCGGTGGACATCCCCCAACAGCCCGCACACCCAGCCTCCCCTGGACTGACGCCGGACCCGCTGGCCACGGCGGCCGGTCACGGCTGTGTGCGGTGGTGTACGACGGGTAGTGGGCCCTCATGCCAGGCACGCGCAGACACTTGAGGGGCATCCTGTTCGACCTCGACGGCACGCTGGTCGACACGAGCTACCAGCACACCATCGCGTGGTCGCAGGCGTTCCGGGACGCCGGTCTGCGGGTCCCGATGCGGGACATCCACCGTGCCATCGGGATGGGGGCCGACACCCTGCTCCCGCACCTGATCGGGCACGAGGACGCCGACATCCGCATCGGTCATGATCACTACTACGCGCCCTATCTCGAGCAGGTGCAGCCATTTGAAGGAGCGGCGGAGCTGCTTCGGGCCTGCAGCCGCCTGGGCTTGACTGTCGCCCTCGTCACCAGTGCCGGCAGCAGCCAGCTCGAACGGATCCGCAAGGCGCTTCAGGCCGACGATGCCATCGATCACGCCACAACAGGGGACGACGTGCAAACCTCCAAGCCGGCGCCTGACCTGACAAACACCGCACTCCGCCGGGCGGCACTGCGCCCGGAGGACACGGTCATGGTCGGCGACACCAAATGGGACATCGAGTCCGCCGCGCAAGCCGGCGTCCCGTGCATCGCGGTGATGACCGGTGGCTGGGCCGCGGACGAGCTGCGGCTCGCCGGCGCCGCCGAGGTCTGGGACTCGCCGGCGCAGCTGCTCCACTCACTCCACGACAGCCTCATCGGCACACGTGCACAGGGCTAGAGCGTCCGGGCCCACCATTCCAGGATCGCGTCGAAGCGGGCCAGCCGGTGGCTCGGCAACCCCGACCGCGACAGCTCGTGCCCCTCTCCCGGGAAGATCAGCATCTCGGCCGGGGTTCCGTTGCGGCGCAGCTTGACGAACAGTCGCTGCGCCTGCTCGAGCGGGCAGCGCCAGTCCTGCTCCGAGTGGATGATCAGCACCGGCAGGTCGATCAGGTCCGCGTGGGCCAGCGGCGACTGGTCGATCAGCTTGTCCCGCTCTCGCCCGACGTAGATGTCGCCAAAGATCCAGCCGATGTCGCTCGTACCCTCGAAGCTGTCCCATGCCGTGAGCGCCCGTTCGACGATCGCCGCCTTGAATCTCGCCGACCGCTCGTGCGCCGCGAGCCACGCGGACATGTAACCGCCGTACGAACCACCCATCACGCCGACCCTCGAGCGGTCGAGGCCCGGCTCCTCCAGCGCCCGGTCGAGCAGGGCCATCAGGTCGGCCCGGTCGAGGTTGCCCATGTCGCCGATGATGGCGCGGCCATGTGCCTCGCCGTAGCCGGACGATCCGCGTGGATTGCCCAGCACGACGGCATATCCGGCCGACGCGTAGACCTGAGCCTCGTCGAACAGGGTGTAGCCGAACTGCGTGAACGGGCCGCCGTGGATGACGAGAAGCACCGGGTGCGGGCCGTCGCCCTGCGGCCGGACCAGCCAGCCGTGTACGGGGTAACCGTCGGCGGACGTGCAGGTCAGCTCGTGCATCGGCAGAACAGTCGTGCCCTCTGTCAGTGCTGTGCCGAAACTGGTGCGCTGCTGCCACCCGTGGTCGGTGTGGACGTAGACCTCGCCCATGGACCCCGGTGTCGCGAGGACAGCGACGATCACGTCGCCAGCGACCGCGTACGACTTCACCTGCTGACCATGGGGAGTCAGCACCTCGGGCTCGCCGCCGTCGTACGGGACCCGGACCAGCGCTACGGTTCCACGCCGCGCCGACACCGCCAACAGACCTCCCGGCGTCGCGGAAATGCTTGGCCCGCCTGCAGTCTCGGTCAGCTCGCAGGTCTCGCGGTCAGTCAGCCGCAGCGGCGCGGCTGCTGGCCGCACGGCGAAGATCCCCGGTGTGCGGCCGGCCTCGTCGAGCTCGTCCAGTCCCTGAACCAGGACGGTTCCGTCGGGGCTCTGTACGGCCTCGCCGGCAATCAGCTCCCCGGACGTCAGCGGGCGCAGCGCCCCGCCGTCAGCCGGCACGATGTAGACCTCGTTGGCAAGCGAGTCCTGCCGATCGTCGTGCGCCGGTGTCAGCAGCAGGCCGCTCCCGTCGGCGAGCCAGACCGGCGTGTGATGACCGAAGTCGTCTTTCGTGACCTGCACCGGCTCGGCGCCATCGGCGTGTGGTTCGAGCACCCACACCTGCTTGGGTCGGTCAACCATGAACCCGACCCCGTCGAAGCGATAGCGCACGGTGGTGATCCGCCGCGGCGGCTCATGGCCGGCCGGCTTGGCATCCTTACCCTGTTCGTATCGCCCCGGCTCCGGAATCCTTGCTGCGTAAGCAATCCGAGTCGAGTCAGGTGACCAGACGGGCCGGTCAGCCCCCAACGGATGTTCGGGCAGAGGCCGTGGCTCACCACCATCGGCGGCCATCAGGAACAGCTGCGACGGACTGTCCTCGCCGCCGCGCAGGAACGCGATCCAGCGACCGTCGGGCGACCAGGCCGGCTCGCTGTCCTTGTCCCCGAACGTCAGCTGGACCGGCTGGACCGAGCCGGACAAGTCGACCCGCCACAGCTGCGACCGGTAGTCATCGGCCTCGAGGTCCGGTCTCGTCACCGCGAGGACGGCCCACCGACCGTCCGGCGAGAGCGTGGGAGCGCCGGGTACGCGTACAAGACCAAGGTCGCGAGGCAGCATAGGCTCGACCCTATGCCCGAATGGCTCTATCAGCAGCCCCCTCAGATGCCGATCACTGACGCATGCCATTGATCCACCGTGCCCGCCTCCGGGTCCCCGCGCTGCTGTGCGCCGGGGGCGCCGTGGTTGCGCTGACGGCCTCCGGCGCCTCGGCCACGACGGCACCCAAGATCAACAACGTGCCCGGCACACACTGCCCCCGCTTTCCCGCGGACAACATCTGGCACGCGGACATCTACAAGCTGCCGGTCAACACGCACTCCAAGGCGTGGATCGCCCACATGGGTGGCACGGCACGGCGGCTGCACCCCGACTTCGGGCCCTCGTACGGCGAGCAGCCGGTCCCGTACGGCATCCCGATCACGGTGGTCAAGGGCACGCACGCCAAGGTCTCGGTGAAGTTCGCCTACCCGAGCGAGAGCGACAAGGGGCCGTACCCGCTGGGCAGCGACACCAAGATCGAGGGCGGCGCCAACTCCGGCGGCGACATGCACGCCATCGTCGTCGACGCGACCACCTGCAAGCTCTACGAGACCTGGAACACTCGCAAGAAGTCCTCCGGCTGGACAGCGGGCTCCGGCGCGATCTGGTCGCTGACGTCGGACAAGCTGCGGCCGTCGGGGTGGACCTCCGCAGACGCTGCCGGGCTGCCGATCATGCCCGGCCTGCTGTCCTACGACGAGGTCAAGAGCGGCAAGGTCGATCACGCCATCCGGTTCACGGCTGCCGTTACCGACCGCACCTTCCTGTGGCCGGCGCAGCACCAAGCCGGCAGCGTCAGCAACCACAACTACCCGCCGATGGGAGCCAGGTTCCGGCTCTCTGCGAAGTACAACTCCACCGGACTCAACCCGGCGACCAAGGTGATCATCCGGGCGATGCAGCACTACGGGATGATCCTGGCCGACAACGGATCCAACTGGTACTTCCAGGGGACGGCCGACAACCGTTGGCCCTCAGTGGTTCTCGACCAGCTCAAGGCCATCCCCGCCAGCGCCTTCGTCGCAGTGAACGAGTCCTCGCTCGAGGTGTCCAGGAGCAGCGGCGCGGTCAGGCACCCCTAGCGTCGGCGGACCGCCGCAACGACCACGAGGGTCACCACGCTGAGGACAGCCCCGGCCGCCATGCCCACGCGGTCGAGCCGCAGCTTGCGGTGGACCACGAAGGTCTCGCCCTCACCGTCGGTGGTCTCGATCGTGAAGGTCTCGCTGCTCCGGGTGCTGAGGCCGTGGAACCTGTCCTTGAGCCGGGTCGCGGTGCGGCCGGCGACCGCCTTGGGGCTCACCTTGTTGGCGATCGCATCGACCGTGTCGGCCAGGTAGACCCTGGTCAGCTCGATCTCGCGCTCGATCTCTGCCGGTTCGCGCTGCATGCTCGTCTCCCGATCTCGACTTCGGTACGTCCCGTACTGATCATGCCCCGCCACGACGCGGCGTACCCGATTGGGTACGGTCAACGCATGACGACGACTGAACCGTTTCGCCTGCAACCCGGTGACCCGGCCCCCGACTTCACGCTGCCGGACGCCGATGGCAATGCCGTATCCCTGTCGTCCTACCGCGGCCAGCGCGTCGTTGTCTACTTCTACCCGGCTGCGTCGACCCCCGGCTGCACCACGCAGGCGTGCGACTTCCGCGACTCGCTGTCGTCGCTTTCCGCCGCTGGCATCGCCGTCCTCGGCATCTCGCCCGACAAGCCGGCAGCACTGGTCAAGTTCCGCGACGACCAGGGACTCAACTTCCCGCTCCTGTCCGACCCCGAGCACACGGTGCTGACCGCCTACGGGACGTGGGGCGAGAAGAAGAACTACGGCCGCACCTACATCGGCGTTCTGCGCTCGACCTTCGTCGTGGATCCCGACGGAAACCTCGAGCAGGCGCAGTACAACGTCAAGGCGACCGGGCACGTCGCCAAAATCCGCAAGGAGCTGGGGCTGTAGTCGGGCACACTGGTAGCCGGGCGAGAGTGGCGGAATGGCAGACGCGCTGGACTTAGGATCCAGTGTCTTCGGACGTGAGGGTTCAAGTCCCTCCTCTCGCACCCACCGGAGCCACCAATGACCGAGCGCCTGACGGCCGCCGAGGTTGTCACCTTGCTCGGCCTCGAGCCGCTCGGCGCCGAGCTGATTGCGTTCCGCCGGTTCTACGCCAGCAGCACCCTGTTGGCGGACGGCCGGCCACTGTCGACCGCCATCGTCTGCCTGCTCGAGCCCGGCCCGGACTCATTCTCCGACTTCCACCGGCTGCCCACCGACGAGCTCTGGCACCTCTACGCCGGCGACCCGATCGAGCTGATCCTGCTGGGCCCGGACCGGTCGGACACGACGATCGTCCTGGGTACGGACCTGCGCGGTGGGCAGGTGCCGTTCGCCGTCGTACCGGCGGGTTTTTGGATGGGGGCGCGCCTTCTCCGTGGCGAGTGGGCGCTGTTCGGCTGCACCATGTCGCCCGGTTTCGCACCGACTGACTTCGAGGGTGCCGAACCCGACGACCTGATCGCCGCCTTCCCGCGGCGCCGGCAGGACGTCGAGGCCATGACCCGCCGGAACGTGCCACGGCGACTCGGTTAGCCGGTCAGTGGCAGCTGGGGCACGTCCGGCGGCTCGAAGCCGAGCACCTGGCCGTAGAACGAGAGCTCGGCCTCGAGGGCTGCGACGATGTTCTCGGCCTTTCGGAAGCCGTGGCCTTCGCCCTCGAAAAGCACGTAGGCGTGCGGGATTGCCTTGCGCACCATGGCATCCCGGAACATCTCCGCCTGCGACGGTGGCACGACCTTGTCGTCGGCGCCCTGCAGCAGGAGCACCGGACAGGACAGGCCCTCGACCCGGTTGAGCGGCGACCGTTCCTCGTACACCGGCAGTGCCTGCGGGAGTGGACCGATCAGGCCGTCGAGGTAGCGCGACTCGAAGTCATGAGTGTCCCTGGCGAGCGCTAGCAGGTCGGCGACGCCGAAGTAGGAGACACCGGCGGCGAAGGCGTCGGTGCCCGTCAGCGCCGCCAGCACGGTCCACCCGCCTGCGCTGCCACCACGGATAGCGAGCCGCGCGCCGTCGGCAAGGCCCTCGTCGACGAGGCCGCGCACGGCAGCCACGCAGTCCTCGACGTCGACGATGCCCCACCGGCCGTTCAGCTCCTGGCGGTAGGTCCGCCCGTAGCCGGTCGAGCCGCCGTAGTCGACGTCGATGATTCCGATGCCTCGGCTGGTGAAGTAGGCCTTCTGCAGGTCGATCGACGCCGAGGTCTGCGCTGTGGGGCCGCCGTGGACGAAGACGACGTAGGGCGGCAGCTCCCCTGCCGGTGCCTGCGCGACGGGCGACGTCGGCGGCCAGACGACGGCGTGCACGACCCGTCCGTCAGCACTGGGGAACGTCCGCCGTTGCGGCAGCGGCAGCCAGTCGGCGGCGACCGGCAGGGTGCCGCTGTCGTGCACGACCTCGTACGAGCCGTCCGCTGCAATGATCACGATCGCCGCAGGCGCGGACGGGGAGGTCGCCACGCCGACAACGCGTTGGCCGTCGGTGGCCATCGACGGCTGCACTGCACTGAAGTCGGCCTCCAGCCTCCGGAGTGCCCCGTCGTTCACGAATGCGGGACCGGAAGCAGGCGAGACGAAGTAGCTACCGTCGTCGAGCCGGGCGTACCACGCAGGTCCCAGCACCCACAGCGGTCCGCCGATCTCCTCGGCAATGTCGCTGATCGCCGTCACGGCACCGGAAAGCCCGACCCGGACCAGGTTCCACCAGCCGGTGCGGTCGGTGATCGCTACGAGGGAATCTGCGTCGATCCACTGCGGCTGCAGCACCGACTCTGCCGTACCACCAAGGATTGTCCGTGCCGGTCCAACCTTGCCGTCCGCAATCGGGGCAACCCACAGCTCGGTGCCGTCCCACGGCATCCGCGGGTGGTTCCACGCGATCACTGCCAGGTGGTCACCGTCCGGCGACACCCGCGGGTAGGCCAGGAAATCGCTGCCGGTCAGGAGTTCTCGTACGTCCGCGGAACCGTCGAGCGGCACCGCGACGACGGCCCTCGAGACGGCTCCGCCGGCGTGCAGCTCGCGGATGCACCACACCTCGTCGCCGACGACGGTGAGGTCCCCGTACCGCGCGCCTGCTGGCTCCACCGGCTCCGGCGTCAGCGCAACCGGCTCGCTGCCGGGGGTCAGCCGCCACAACCGCTGGTCGGTGAACTCGGCAAAGACCAGGTCACCGTTGGCAACGGTCCAAGCCCTTCCGCCGTACTCGTGGATCCTCGTTCTCGCGTTCCACGGGCCGGGGAGCACGTCCTCGATCCGACCGTCCGCAAGGCGCCTGACCACGACGCTGCGGCCACCCTCCGCCGGCCGGCCCTCGGTCCACCACACCTCGTTGCCGACCAGTGTCGGCCAGGACAGGGCCACCGTGCCGGCGGTCACGACGGCTGCGGTCAACGGCGAGGGCCAGGCCCCGTACGGCGTCGTCATGGCAGCCATCCTGCTACACGCCCGATTTCGGCAATCCTCAACCGGTCGTTTGACAATGCGGGACGGCGAAGCAAGACTCAACTACATGGTTGAGCAATCGGGCAGGGTCCTGTGTGCCATGTCCACGGAGATCATCGACAACACTGGCTCTGTGCTCGGCGGCAGGGACGTGGCGCTGCAGGTCACCGACCCTCGGTTCCGGGTCGGAGCCGCTGCATGACCGCGGCTCCGGCGGACAGCCTGGACACCATCTTTCGAGCCCTGGGCGACCCGACCCGACGGGCGATGGTGCGCCGGCTGGCCGAGGGCGACCAGACGGTCAGCGACCTTGCCCTGCCCTTCCACATGTCCCTCGCCGGGGTGTCCAAGCACATTCAGGTGCTGGCTGCTGCTGGGCTGGTACGGCAGACGACGCGGGGGCGACAACGGGTCTGTCATCTCGAGCCCGCGGCGCTGGCGGCGGCCGATGACTGGCTGAGCTTCTACCGCGGCTTCTGGTCCGACAGCCTGGACCGGCTTGAACAGGTGCTGACAGCCCAGCCCGACGACGGCCCCTCAAGACCCTGACCACGGGAGATCCCTTGCCCAGACTGCGCGTTCACAACCTTGCCATCTCGCTCGACGGCTACGTTGCCGGGCCCCATCAGAGCCTCGACAACCCCCTCGGCGAACGCGGCGAGCTGCTGCACGAGTGGATGTTCGCGACCCGCTCGGGACGCCGGATGCTCGGCCTCGACGGGGGCAGCGACGGACTCGACGACGAGCTTGTGGTCCGCGGCGACGAGGGTGTGGGCGCGACCATCATGGGTCGCAACATGTTCGGCCCCATTCGTGGCCCTTGGCCGGACGACGCCTGGACCGGCTGGTGGGGCGAGGACCCGCCCTTCCACCACCCCGTCTTTGTCCTGACCCACCACCCGCGAGCTCCCGTCACCATGGCTGGTGGCACGACATTTCACTTCGTCCACGACGGAATTGAGGAGGCGCTCCGACGAGCCACCGAGGCGGCCGGAGGCGCTGACGTCCGGTTGGGCGGCGGAGCGGCAGCAGTCCAGCAATACCTGCGGGCCGGCCTGGTCGACGACCTGCACCTGGTCGTAGTGCCGGTCCTGCTCGGTAACGGCGAGCGACTGTTCGACAACCTCGACACAATTCCTGAGCAGTACCAGTGCATCCAGCAGCTCAGCTCGTCGGCAGTGACGCACGTCCACTTACAACGGATCTCTACAGACGAATGACCTGCTTGCCTCCCGCCCGACTCTCGGCCAGCGCCTGCTGGGCTTCCGGAGCGGCATCGAGGCCGTCGACGAGCACCACCTCCGGCTTCAGGTCGCCGCGAGCCAGGTGTCCGATCGCCTGACTCAGGGCCGCCGTGAGAAGTTCCGGCGCGGCAGCTGACAGTGCCGCGAGGCTGAGGCCGGTGATCGAGAGGTTACCTGCGTAGAGCCGCCCGGTCGGGGGCAGCGGTTCCAGGGCTTCTCCGCCGGCATTGCCGAACAGCACGATTCTTCCTGCGGGCGCGACGATCTCGACATCTGCGGCCAGCATGGCGGTGCCCTGCGGATCGAGGATCAGGTCGACCCCACGACCGCCCGTGTGCTCGCGAACGCTCTCGGCCAGCTCCGGGCCCCGTACGAACGCCCGGTCGTAACCGGCCCGCTCCGCCGCGGCCAACCGGGTCGAAGCACCTACGACGGCCAGCAGCTCCCCGGACCCTCGGAGCCGAGCCAGCTGGGCAATGGCCTGTCCCACCGCTCCCGCAGCACTGTGAACCAGGAGTGACTCACCGGCTCGCAACCGACCCAACCGATCCAGCAGCAGGACGGCCGTCGTCAGCCCGACAGGGGCCGATGCCGCCAGGGCCGGGTCAAGCCCGTACGGCAACGGTACGGTCAACGAGGCTTCGGCAACCGCGACGTCGGCCAAGCCGCCCTGATTCATGTACGCCGCGACGCGTTGGCCGACGTCGAACCCGGAGACACCGTCACCCAGCGCACGGACGGTGCCGGCCACCTCGATCCCTGGCACGTACGGCCACTCCCGCACGTAGGCAGCATCGCCACGCCTGGCCATGACGTCCTTGAAGTTGATCCCGGCGAACATCACGTCGATCAGCAGCTGGCCGGGAAGTGGTGCTGGTACGACGATCTCGGCCACGCTGGTCGCCGAGGTGTCGGCGGCCGGGGCACTGAAGACAACGGCACGTGCGACCACCATGGTCGTCATCCTTTCGATGAACGTCGTACAGTGGTGACGGTAGCCCATTGTTCGATGGATGTCGAAAGGAGCAGTCGACGTGTCCAGTCGCCGACCGACGTTGGTCCACCCCAACCTGGACGACGTCGCGCTGGTCGACGTCCTGCACGCCCTCGCTGACCCGACCCGACTCACCATCGTCCGTACCCTGCGGGAGGGCGGCGAGCGCGCCTGCGGCACCTTTCCGGTCACCGTCGCCCCGTCGACCCTGACGCACCACTTCCGAGTGCTCCGCGAGGCTGGAGTCGTGTCGCAGCGCGAGGTCGGCAAGCACCGCTGGACGGCCCTGCGCGACGCCGAGCTGGACGAGCGGTTTCCCGGCCTGCTCGAAACCATCCTGGCCGCTGACGGCTCGCCTCAGCCGCGAAAGGCCCTTCGGTAGGCCGAGGGCGACGTCTGCAGCCTCAACCGAAAGTGGTGCCGGAAGGTCACAGCTGTCAGGAATCCCACCGAGGTTGCGATCCGGTCCACCGGGTCGTCGCCAGCCTCGAGCAGGGGCAGGCTGGCGGCAATCCGTTGACCGATCACCCACTCGTGCGGGCTCTCTCCCGTGACATCGCGGAACCGCCGAGTGAACTGCCGCTCGGACAGATGCGCGCGCGCAGCCAGCTCCGCAACCGTCGACTGGCTGGCGAGATTGTCGCCCAGCCACGCGATGACGTCGTGGATCCGGGTGTCGTCGTCATGGGCAACGGGCTGTACGACGTACTGCGCCTGCCCTCCCTCACGGTGGGGAGCCATCACCAACCGTCGAGCCACCTGGTTGGCGACGGCCGCGCCGTGATCCTTGCGGACCAGGTGAAGACAAAGATCAATGCCAGCAGCCGATCCGGCCGACGTCAGCAGGTGGCCGTCGTCGACGTAGAGAACGTCGCGGTCCACCTGCACCTGCGGGTAGCCGGCAGCCAGCAGGTCGGCGTAGCGCCAGTGCGTTGCAGCCCTTCGGCCATCGAGCAGCCCGGCCGCGGCCAGCACGAAAGCACCCGAGCAGATCGAGACGACCCGGCCTCCACGTGCATAGACGGCCGCCACCGCATCGCTCAGCACCTGCGGCACGGGGTCGTGGACCGGCCACCCCGGCACGATCACCGTGTCGGCCTCGCCGAGGATCTCCAGCCCGTGCTGCACCTCGATGCTGATGCCGCCGACGGCCGGCTGCGGACCCGGAGTGACCGCACAGACCTCGAGCCGGTACCAGTTCGGGACATCGAGCTCCGGTCGGTCGAGGGCGAACACCTCGACCACGACACCGAGCTCGAAGGTCGCCATGCCGGGGTAGGCGAGGGCGACGACCCGGTGCGGGCGAAGGCTGCACATGTCCGAATCTTAGCGAAGCGCGTCGTTCAGGACACTCACACCTGCGATCCGCGCTGGCGCAGGCTGAGTTCATGCAGATTCGATCGAACGTCCTCGAGCACAGGGCCGCCCGACCCTCCGCGGCCGCAGCCCACTTCGCCGGCCGACTGGCGTACGAAGCGGACTGTTCCGACGTCGGAGCCGACATTGCCGCGGGAGCAACCGGTTTCGTGGTCGTGGACTGTCGCAGTCGGCAGCTGTACGAGGCCGGTCACCTGCCCGGCGCCGTGAACATCCCGCACCGCCGGATCACCGCGGAGACGGTCGGATCGCTGCTGCCGCCGGATGCCCTGGTGATCACCTACTGCAACGGACCGCACTGCAACGCCTCCACGCGCGGAGCACTGAAGTTCGCCGAGCTCGGGCGTACGGTGAAGGAGATGCCCGGCGGGCTGGACGGCTGGATCCGCGAGGGACTGCCGGTCGAGACAGGGCCGAACGCTGACGAGGGAGAGCCGTGCCGATCACCAGCGGATATGCGCCAGTCAACGGACTCGAGCTGTACTGGGAGTCCAGAGGCGTCGGCGGCACGCCGCTGATTGTCACCCACGGCGGTTTCGGCGTCGCGTCCATGTTCGGCGACCTGCTGGAAACGCTGGCCGTCGATCGGCGCGTGATCGCTGTGGAGCTGCAAGGCCACGGACACACCGCCGACATCGACCGACCGTTCAGCTGGAACGGCTTCGGGGACGACATTGCAGCCCTGGTCGGGCATCTCGGCGTCGACCAGGCGGACCTGCTCGGCTACTCACTCGGCGGCACGAGCAGCCTTCGAGCCGCGATCCAGCACCCGGCGCTGTTCCGCCGCGTCGCGCTGGTCTCCATCCCGTGCAGGCGGGACGGCTGGTACCCGGAGGTCCGGCAGGGCATGGACGCCATCAACCGGGGCGGCTTCGACATGATGAAGCAGTCGCCGATGTACGCCGCCTACGAGGCAGTTGCTCCACGCGTCGAGGACTTTCCAGCCCTGATGGACAAGACCGGGGACCTGCTGCGTGAGCCCGTACGACTGGACGGCCGAGGTCAGCGCACTGCCGATGCGGACGATGCTCGTGTACGCGGACGGCGACAGTATCGGCATCGATCACGTCGCGGAGTTCTACGGCCTGCTCGGCGGCGGTCAACGGGACGCGGGATGGGACGGGTCGGGCGCGCCGGCAAACACGTTGGCCGTACTGCCCCACACGACTCACTACGACATCTTCGCCTCGCCGTTGCTGCCATCGATCGTCGCTGACTTCGTCAGCTGACCGGTCGGACCAGCGGCCGGGCTCGCTGTTTCTAAGCAAATGTTATGAGGACCTTCGACTCTGGGGCGACGTGTCTCCGCGCGCCATCCTGAGGCTGTCAGAGCGTGATGGGCGCAACGACGCTGAGGGGTCTTCATGAGCCGAGCCATTCCACAACTTCTGGCCATGGGGCTGAACGGTCCTGGTCGCTACCTGCACTGGGGCGTCGTCCAGATCTCAGTGGCCAACCTGGTGGTCATCGTCCTCATGGTCTTGCTCTTTGTGGCTGCCCTGCTGCTCCCGTTCCCCGGTAACCGGCGGCGAAAGTGAGCGCCCCCGCCGCTACCGACGGCTGGACCGGTTGGTTGCGCCGGCGCACGGTGGAGAACTTCCCGCCCGAGGAGCTGCTCCCCGACCGGCAGCCCGCCTATGTCGCCTCCTGGATCTACGTCTTCGGGGTGCTGACGGTCGCAGCCCTCATCGTGGTGATCGGCACCGGCACGATCCTGTCCATCAAGGGCCCCACCTGGTGGCACACCTCGAGCGTCGGCCACTACATGAACAGCACCCACCTGTGGAGCGTGGAGCTGTTCATGGCCTTCATGGTCATCCACCTGTGGGGCAAGTTCTTCATGGCTGCCTGGCGGGGGAAGCGGGCGATGACCTGGATCACCGGAGCGGTGGCCTTCCTGACCTCCATCGGCGCAGCCTTCACCGGTTACCTGACGCAGCAGAACCTCGACTCGCAGTGGATCTCGACCCAGGCCAAGGACGGCCTCAACTCCGTCGGCGTGGGCGCCTACTTCAACGTGCTCGACTTCGGACAGATGTTGATGTGGCACATCGTCCTGCTGCCTCTGGTCATCGGCGTCCTCACCGTCGTCCACGTGCTCCTGGTCCGCCGGCGAGGTGTCGTACCGCCCTTCCCCGCTGACGGCGTCGCCGCCCGTGTGGCGTCCGCCGCAGCCGCCGAGGTGCAGCCATGACCGTCGTGGACGCAGCCAAGGTCGCGGACCCGGACGCGGCGCACTGGACCGGTCCCACCCGCCCGTACGACCTGGTCAAGGAGTTCGTGGTCGCCCTCGTCGTCGTGTCGCTGCTGACGGCGGTCCTGGCAGCGGTGTTCTCGTCCCCGGACGACAAGCAGGTCACACTGCAGCAGTGGGCCACCGCTGCGCCCGCGGACTTCGTGGCGACAGCGGCCACCGAGCTCGACGGCTCCAGCGGCACCGCAACGTACGGAGCCCCGTACACGCACGACAAGAGCGCCGCACAGAAGATCGGGCCGGTGGCTCCGCAGAACTGGCCCGGCGTGACGATCCCGGTCGACCCGGCCACCGACTTCGTGCTCCGCCCGCTGCAGGCCGCCCCGGCAGGCGGCGACCTGCAGGCAGCGCTCGCACAGTGGAACGGCGCGACGGCTGCGCAGCGGCAGGCATGGGCTTCGGCCTACGACGACGCCGTTGCCAAGGCCCCGGACGGCGACCCGGCCAAGGTGGCGAGCGGCGACTATGGTCCGGTGCCGGTGATGTTGGCCGGGCTGCTCGCCCTGGCCAAGTCCGGCGGCCTGGACGGCGCACTGCTGTCACAGGGCCACTTCTACCAGACCGACTACACCAAGCCGCTGCTCTTCCTGGCCGACGGCGCCTACCTCGAGTCACTCACCCGCGCGCAGCACCTCGGCGGCGACCAGTGGGGCATGATGAACGAGACGGGCAACTACCCCGGTCAGGCCTGGCTGTGGCTCTACACCTTCTGGTACCAAGTGAAACCGTTCTCCACCTCGGGCAACGCCGACGCCTTGGTGTGGGGCCTGATGATGGTACTGACCCTGGTCTTCGTCTTCGTGCCCTTCATCCCCGGCCTGCGCTCAATTCCCAAGGTCACGAGGGTCTACCGACTGGTCTGGCGCAACTGGTACCGAGAGATCGAGAACCGCTGAGTCACGACACGTCGAGAAGTGCGGAAAGCATCGGCGCAATCGCCCGGAAGGCCTCACCCCGATGGCTGATTGCGTCCTTCTCGTCGGCTGACATTTCAGCTGTCGTACGGTGGTGACCGCGCGGAACGAAGATGGGATCGTAGCCGAAACCGTTGGCACCACGAGGTTCTCGCGTCAGCCTGCCCTCGATGGAGCCCTCAGCGAACACATAGTCGGACCGGCCGACCGCAGCGGCGGCACAGACGAACGCAGCACCACGGCCCTCATCGGGGACGTCCTTGATCTGGGCGAGAACCAGGTCGAGGTTGGCCCGGTCGTCTCCGTGCCGCCCAGCCCACCGTGCCGAGAGAATGCCGGGCATGCCTTTCAGCGCGTCGACGGTGAGCCCCGAGTCGTCGGCGACGGAGACCAGGCCGGTCGCCTCGTACACTGCCCTCGCCTTGAGCAGCGCATTCTCCATGAACGTCGAGCCGGTCTCGGCAACGTCGGGAACGTCGGGGAACTCCTCCATACCGAGCAGGTCGACATAAACCCCGGAGGCCTCGAGGATCCGGCGCAGCTCGATCACCTTGCCGGGGTTACGGCTCGCCAGGACCAGGCGTTTCACAGCGCGGTCGGCCTCTCGCCGGTACGGATGGGCAGCGGCGTCGCAGTCGCCTCGGCCTGCAAACGGCTGAGGTCGAGGCACCCGTACGCCGCCAGGTCGAGGAGCGAGTCAAGCTCCTTGCGGTTGAACGGCGCGCCCTCGGCAGTGCCCTGCACCTCGATGAACTCGCCGTCACCGGTGCACACGACGTTCATGTCGGTCTCGGCCTTGACGTCCTCCTCGTAGCAGAGGTCGAGACGCGGCTCACCGTCGATGATGCCGACGCTGATGGCCGACACGGACCGGACGAGCGGTTGCGCGCCCGCCAGAGATCCCTTGGCACGCAGCCACTCGCACGCATCGCTGAGGGCAACGTAGGCACCAGTGATAGCAGCGGTACGGGTCCCGCCGTCGGCCTGCAGCACGTCGCAGTCGAGCACGATCGTGTTCTCGCCCAGCGCCTTCAGGTCGATCGCGGCACGCAGGCTGCGGCCAACCAGACGGCTGATCTCGTGCGTGCGGCCGCCGATCTTGCCTTTGACCGACTCGCGGTCGCTGCGATCATGGGTCGCGCGCGGGAGCATCGCGTACTCCGCCGTGATCCAGCCGAGGCCGGATCCCTTGCGCCAGCGAGGAACTCCTTGCGTGACACTGGCGGCGATGAGCACCCGGGTCTTGCCGTACTCGATCAGCACCGAGCCCTCGGCGTGGTCCAGCCACCCGCGAGTGATGCTGACCGTACGAAGCTGGTCATTGGCGCGACCATCGGGGCGTGACACGAGAAGGCCTCCTAGGGGATGTCCGACGAGACTACCGAGAGGTCGTACGTAGCACCCGGTCTGGCGAGCTCGACGGGTCCGTCAAAGGCCCGGCGGGCGTCATCGTAGTTGGTCTTCTCGTCGATCCAAGGCGGAATGTGGGTCAGCACGAGCCGCTTGGCGTTCGCCTTCGCCGCGTGCTCCCCCGCCTGACGTCCGTTGAGGTGCAGCGCATCGGGATTGCCGAGCACGTCAGCGAAAGCGGCTTCGCACAAAAGGAGGTCGGCATTGCGGGCCAGGTCGATGAGCGCGGGACACTCGCCCGTGTCGGCACTGTAGGCGAGGCTCGCACCGTCGGCCATCACCCGCAGCCCGAAGGTCTCCACCGGATGGTTCATGTAGGCCAGATCGATCTCGAACGGCCCGATCGTACGGCGTCCCTCCGCCAGCGTGCGGAATTCGTAGACTCCGTCGAGACGATCTTCCGGCGGTGCGTCGAAGGCCTGGATCAGCCGATCCTGAAGCCCTCGCGGCCCGTACACCGGAAGCGGCTTCGGGCTGCCGACGCCGTAACGCCTGGCGTAGGAGTAGACGACGAGGTCGAGACAGTGATCGGCGTGGATGTGGGTGATGACGACCGCGTCGAGGTCGAGCAACCCGACGTACTGCTGCAGCGCACCGCTCGCACCGTTGCCACAGTCGACGAGGAGCCGAAAACCCTGCGACTCCAGCAGATAGGCGGACGCAGGGCCGTCGGCTCCGGGCATGGTTCCCGAGCATCCGACAATCGTGAGCTTCATGTGAGTACCGCCTGTCGTACGTGACCCGGTTCAGGTCCGAGGAACCGGCGTGCCAGCCGGGTGAACCGGTCGGGGTCACCCGTGGCCAGGAACACGTGCTCGGGGTCAGCACGGCTCTCGTCGCGCTCGATCCCCTGTGCAGCAAGGATTCTGTAGACATCCTTGGCGGTCTCGTCGGCGCTGCTGATCAGCGTTACACCGTCGCCCATGACGCCGGCGATCACGCCCGCGAGCAGCGGGTAGTGCGTGCAGCCGAGGACGAGGGTGTCGACGTCGGCCTCGATCAGCGGCTGGAGGTAGACCTGGGCGAGGCCGAGCAGCTGCCGGCCAAAGGTGGCGCCCCGCTCGACGAAGTCGACGAACCTCGGGCAGGCCGCGCTGGTGACCTCGACGCCATCGCCGAAGGATTTCTCGTACGCGCCACTGCTGATCGTCGCCATGGTGCCGATCACGCCGACGCGTCCCGAGCGGGTTGCCAGCGTCGCCCTGCGTACCGCCGGCTGGATCACCTCGATCACCGGGATCGCGTACCGTTCCCTGGCGTCGGTCAGCATGGCGGCGCTGGCACTGTTGCAGGCGATGACGAGCATCTTGACCCCGTCCGCCACGAGCTGGTCGAGGCACTCGAGAGCAAACGCCCGGATCTCCGGGATCGGCCGCGGCCCGTACGGCGTCCGCGCGGTGTCGCCGAGGTAGAGCACCCGCTCGTGCGGCATCTGATCGATCACGGCGCGGGCAACGGTCAGTCCGCCCACTCCGGAGTCGAAGATGCCGATCGGCGCGTCGTCCATGCCCGTCAGCCTATCCCCGCGGGCAAGCCACGAACCGTGGCAACCCTGCCGCAGGATGGACCCGGACAGGGACGCTGATCCCGTTCCGGGTCCATCCTGCGGCGGGGTTTCAGGTACGAGCGGCAGCCGCTCATCCACAGCCGGCACATTCGCCTCGCATTGGCCGCTGCGGACCGGCACCGTCCATGCCATGGAAACGTGGAGCCAGCAGGACGACGTGATTTTGGTGCGCCAGCTGATCGCGGCCGGGATGTCGTACGACCAGGTGCGCTGGCGGGTGCGAACGGGGCGCTGGCAGTCGCCTCTGCGTGGCGTGATCGTGCTGCACTCCGGGCCGCCCACGCCTCGTCAACGCCAGTGGGCGACCCTGCTGTGGGCCGGCGAGGAGGCCGCGCTCAGCGCCGCCACTGCCGCGGAGCTGGGTGGCCTGCGCGGCTACGCCGACTCACGCGTTCACGTATGCGTCCCGAGCCACCAACGTCAACGAACAACCCCTGGAATCGTCGTGCACCGCAGCAGCACGCTGAACCCGACGGAACTCGTACCGGACCGGATGCCGAGGCGAGTGCGTATTGACCGAGCCCTGGTCGAGCTGGCCGTGGGCAAGCTGCGCAGCGACGACGCCTGCGCCATCCTGGCCGCTGGCGTCCAACAGCGTTTGGTCACGACGGAGGCGCTGGTCCTGCGCCTGACCGCCGACCGGCACTTGCGCCACCGCCGCGAGCTGCTGGAGGCGCTGGCGGACATCAGCGGCGGCAGCCAGTCCATCGCAGAGCTGTTGGCCATGCGGCTGATCCGAAGCGAAGGAATACCCGAGCCGCGACGCCAGGCCTCGATCGTCGTCGACGGCAGGCCGCGACTGGTCGACCTCTACTGGGATGACTACGACGCTGGCGCCGAGATTTTGGGCGGCTTCCACATGGAGGTTCGGAACTGGTGGCGTGACCTACGCCGGGACGCCGAGATCCGCTCCACCGGCACATCGCTGATCTACCTGCCCGCCTTTGCGCTGCGCAGTGAGCCGGCCACGGTCATGGGCCTGCTGCGCCAGTTTCTGCAGTCGTGCGGCTGGCGGCCGGAGCGAGAAACCCCGCCGAAGCATGGACCCAAGCCGGTACTGGAGTCCCCAAACAAGTCCATCGTTCGGCGGGGTTACGCCGACGGGTGACGCAAAACGGGGCGGCTACGCCCAGAGCTGGCCCTCGATAGCGGCCTCGGCCTGCTCGAGCGTGCCGCCGTACGCACCGGTCGACAGGTACTTCCAGCCGCCGTCGCACACGACCAGCACGATGTCAGCACGCTCGCCGGCCGCCGCAGCACGCCCGGCCTGGGCCATCGCGGCGTGCAGGATCGCGCCCGTGGAGATGCCGGCGAAGATGCCTTCCTCCTCGACCAGCTGACGGGTCCGGCGCAGCGCCTCGCGGGCGTCCACCGAGAACCGCGAGTCCAGGATCGACGGGTCGTACAGCTCGGGCACGAAGCCCTCGTCGATGTTGCGCAGCCCGTAGACCAGCTCGCCGTACCGCGGCTCGGCGGCCACGATCGTGATGCCGGGCACACGCTCCTTGAGGAAACGCCCCGTACCCATCAGCGTGCCGGTGGTCCCGAGTCCGGCGACGAAGTGCGTGATGGTCGGCAGGTCGGCGAGGATCTCGGGCCCGGTCGTCTCGTAGTGCGCCAGCGCGTTCGCCGGGTTGCCGTACTGGTAGAGCATCACCCAGTCGGGGTGCTCGGCGGCGATCTGCTTGGCCCGCGCCACCGCCATGTTGGAGCCGCCCACGGCCGGCGAGGAGATGATCTCGGCGCCGTACATCTCGAGCAGCTGTCGGCGCTCGATCGAGGTGTTCTCGGGCATCACGCAGATCAGCCGGTAGCCGCGCAGCTTGGCCACCATCGCCAGCGAGATGCCGGTGTTGCCCGACGTCGGCTCGAGGATCGTCGAGCCGGGCTTGAGCCGGCCCTCCTTCTCGGCGGCCGAGATCATGTAGAACGCGGCGCGGTCCTTGACCGACCCGGTGGGGTTCTTGTCCTCGAGCTTGGCCCAGAGCCGGACGTCTGGCGGACGGCGAGAGCCTCGGCAGCCCGACCAGCGGGGTGCCTCCGAGCGAGTCCAGCAACGAGTCGAAGCGCATGTCTAGTCGCCCGCCCGCTCATCCACCCGCAACGGCCGGAAGGATCGTCACGGTGTCGCCGCTGTTCAGCTGGGTCTCGAGCCCACCGAGGAAGCGCACGTCCTCGTCGTTCAGGTAGACGTTGACGAACCGGCGCAGCGCACCGTCGTCGTCGATCAGCCGCGCCCGCAGGCCGGTGAACTGCGCCTCGAGGTCGACGAACAGCGCGTCGAGCGTGTCGCCCTCGCCCTGGACCTGCTTCTGGTTGCCGGTCAGGGGGCGCAGGATGGTCGGGATGCGGACCTCAACGGCCATGGTGGTACGTCTCCTATGAGCGACAGTGCGGGCAGGTTCGTAGAACGGCAGGGGCCGAAGCTTCATTCCGGTAGGGGGTACGAGTCCACAACCCGGACGTCTTCCTCCGTCACCGTAGCGTCCACGATGCGGAACGACCGAAACTCCACCACGTCGGGGTCACGGGTCGAGACGAGCACGTAGTGGGCGTTCGGCTCCGAGGCGTAGGAGATGTCGGTACGGGACGGGTGCGCCTCGGTCGCCGTGTGCGAGTGGTAGACGATCACCGGCTCCTCGTCGCGGTCGTCCAGCTCGCGGTAGAGCCGCAGCAGGTCGCCGGAGTCGAACTCGTAGAACGTGGGCGAGCGGGCCGCGTTGAGCATCGGGATGAACCGCTCCGGCCGGTCGGAGCCCTCCGGCCCGGCGACGATCCCGCACGCCTCGTCGGGATGGTCCCGCCAGGCGTGGGCGATGATGGCGTCGTAGGTGGCGCGGTCGATGGTCAACACGCTCAAAAGACTAACGGCTCACCAGCCGGCCAGCGCCTCGACCAGGGACTCCTGCAGCATGGTCAGGACCACGTAGAGCTCGTACGCGATCGCCGTCGGGTCGTCCGGCGCGAGGTCGTCGAACTCGTCGCCGTTGTCCTCCTCGATGCCGATCTGCGAGCCCAGGACCAGGCGCACGTCGTTCAGCGCCGCCAGCCACACCTCGGCCGACTCCTCGTCGAGCACGATGTGGGGCGCGGCACCGAGCTGGGTGCTCATCCGCTCGAGGCCGGCAATCTTGGCCGCGTGCAGCTCCGCGTAGGTGAACCGGCGGTACTCCTCCGCCTGATCCTCGTCCTCGTACGCCGCGGGGAACAGCCGGGCGAGCGCCGGGTCGTCGGACAGCGGGGGCACCTCCCCGCCGAGTCCGGCCAGCCCCGCCAGCGTGCCCGAGGCCAACATGCCCTGCAGGTCGCTGAAGCCGCCGACCTCGTCGACGATGTTCTCCTCGTCCGGCCCGACCCCCGCGAGTCCCTCGACGGCCGGCTCGCTCGCGATCAGCTCCTGCACCTCGCGTGCGCAGCGCCGGACGGCGAACGCGATGGCGGGGTCGAGCGCGATCTCAAAACCCTTGTCGGTACGGACAAAGCCGCCGCGCGAACCCACGTCAGTCCTTGGCCAGGGTGGCCCACAGGCCAGCGGCGTGCAGCCTGGTGCAGTCGCGTTCCATTTCCTCACGAGACCCGGCGGACACGACGGCCCTCCCCTCGTGGTGGACCTGCAACATCAGCTGCGTCGCCTTCTCGAGGCTGTAGCCGAACAGCTTCTGCAGGATGTAGGTCACGTACGTCATCAGGTTGACCGGGTCGTTCCACACGATGGTGACCCAGGGTCGCTCGGCATCGACCTCTTCGGCCGCTTCCGTCACGGCGCCGCGCTCGGTCGTGGGGCTGGTCACGAGCCATCGTCGCACAGGCGTCCACGTCCACGAACCGCTCGGCTAACCTGACGGCATGGCTGAGCTGGTGTACCGACCCGTGATCGCCGCGGCGCTGGTCGCGTTCCGTGCCCTGGACCTGAGGATGACGATCGACGGGGCTGAGAACATCCCGCGTACCGGCGGGGCGATCCTCGCCAGCAACCACGTCAGCTACCTCGACTTCATCATCGTCGGCGCGGCGGGGCTGAAGTCGAAGCGACTGACCCGGTTCATGGCCAAGAAGGAGATCTTCGCCCACTGGCTGGCCGGCCCGCTGATGCGGGGCATGGGCCACATCTCGGTCGACCGGGAAGCCGGCGCGGCCTCGTACAAGCAGGCACTCACCAAGCTGGCGGACGGCGAGGTGGTCGGCCTGTTTCCCGAGGCAACCATCAGCCTCTCGTTCACGGTTAAACAGCTCAAGAACGGTGCCGGCCGGATGGCCATCGACTCCGGGCACCCCGCTGATCCCGATCGGGATCTGGGGCGGCCAGCGGATCTGGACCAAGCACCGCAAGCCCACGTTCAAGCGACATGTCCGGGTCAATGTCGTGGTCGGCGGGCCCCGATCGTGGCTCAGGACGGCGAGAGCCTGGGCTCGGTCACAACCCGGCTCTCGGACGCGGTCAAGGCCCTGCGTCGCCGAGGCTCAGCTGCGCAGCCCGATGGAGCCGATCGAGGGTGACGACTGGTGGATGCCAGCTGCGCTCGGCGGCTCCGCGCCGACGCCCGAGGAGGGCGCCGCGATGGACAAGGCCGAGCGGATCGCCGAGCCTAGCTGAGCGCCTCGACCAGGAACGCGACCTGCAGCAGCAGCAGGTTCTCGGCCACCACTTCCTGCGGCGTCATGTGGGTCACGCCCGACAGCGGCAGCACGGTGTGCGCACGCCCGGCGGCGAGCAGCGCTGAGGACAGCCGCAGCGTGTGCGCCACCACCACGTTGTCGTCGGCGAGGCCGTGCACCAGCATCAGCGGCCGCTCGAGCAGGTGGGCGTCCTCGAGCAAGGAGCTGCGGGTGTACGCCTCCGGCGACTCGTCGGGGTGCCCGAGGTAGCGCTCGGTGTAGTGCGTGTCGTACAAGCGCCAGTCCGTCACGGGAGCACCGGCGACGGCCGCGTGGAACACGTCCGGCCGGCGCAGCACCGCCAGCGCGGCGAGGTAACCGCCAAAGGACCAGCCGCGGATCGCCACCCGGTCGAGGTCGAGCTCGCCGGGATAGTGCTCCGCCACGCCGTGCAGCGCGTCGATCTGGTCCTCGAGCGCGGGCGTGGCGAGGTCGAAGGCGACGGTGCGGTCCCATGCCCGGCCGCGTCCCGGGGTCCCCCGACCATCGGCCACGATGACCGCAAATCCCTGGTCGGCCAGCCATTGCGACGACAGGAAGGCTCCACGCGCGGCCAGCACCCGCTGGGCGTGCGGGCCACCGTACGGATCCATCAGCACCGGCAGCGGCCCGGTCGGGCGTACCTCGTCCGATGGCAGCAGCAGCGCTGTCCTGAGCTCGCGGGCCCCGGCGCGCAGCAGCGTCGGGGCCGGCTGGACGGCGGGGCTGTCGGCGTAGGAGGCGAGCTCGGTCACCGGCTTGCCTGCGGCACTGATCGCCCAGCGACTGCCGACCCGGTCGAGGGTCGCGGAGGCCACGGCGAGAACGTCGCCGCCTGCGACGGCGCGATGCACGCCGACGTCACTGGTCAGCTGCTCGAGTCCTGCCTGCGTCCAACGCCAGACGTGGCTCTCGACCGGCTCGGCAGACGCCTCGATGAGCACCCAGTCCTCGCCCACCCCCAGCACCGCCGAAACCTGCAGGCCGTCGGGCGTCACCGGTTCGCCGCCGACCAGCAGCCGGCGGGTGTCGTCGAGGTCGGTAAGCCAGACCAGCCGGCCGTCGCCGAGCCAGGCGGGTACGCCACTGCAGATGTCGACCCAGACCGGGTCGGCGTCCTCCCGTACCACTGTGGTCGCGCCAGTCTCGGCGTCCACCTCGAGGACCAGCAGTCGTCGCTGGTCGCGGCTTTGCACAACAACGAACGGTGAGCGACCGCGCGGCCAACCGGCGGTCACCAGATAGGGCAGATCGCTTGTGTCCCAGGCAATCTCGACTCGATTGCCGGCGAGGTCGACGACCCAAGCCGTCACCGCAGCGTTGTTGGTGCCGGCCGCGGGATAGCCGACGTCCTGCGCCGGACGGTCGGGGTTGGCCGGGTCGGCAATGTGCCATCGCTGTACGGGTGAGTCGTCCACCCTGGCGACCACGAGGCGCTGGCCGTCGGGAGCCCACCAGTAGCCCCGCATCCGACCCATCTCCTCAGCGGCGATGAACTCCGCGAGGCCCCACGTCACCTGATCGTCGGACTCACCCACGAGCTCGACCGAAGCGCCGCCCACCCTGCCGACAACGTGCAGTGCACCATCGGTGACGTAGGCCACCCGGCTGCCCGACGGGTCGACGCGCGGGTCGATGACCGGACCCGCCGGGGTCAGCTCGACGACCTCGCCGGAGATCAGATCAGCGACGAAAAGCCTGCCGGACAAGGCAAACGAGGCCACCGTGCCGGCAGGGTCCATGGCGTAGGCAACGATGCCACCTGCCCCCTCGCGCAGTCGTTCGCGGCGAGCCTTCTCCTCGGCAGGCAGCTCGCCCTCGTCCGCCCCCAGCAGCACCGTGGCGTCGGCGACGAGTCGTTCGGCGCCCGCCGGGACGTCGAACACCCACAGGGCGTTAGCCGGGTCGGCGCCGCCGGCGGACCGCAGGAACACGACCCGCGACCCGTCCTCGGCGACGGCAACCGAGCGCGGCTGGCCGAGCGTGAACCGCTGGGTCCGGGCGGAGTGCCGGGGAAACGACAATGGCTGCTGCGTGGTCATGAGCCGAGCATGCCATGCGCGGTCCCCCGGCCACGGCTCAGCCGGCGACGAGCGTCATGGTGAGGATCTGGTCGCTGCCGTCGGAGGTCACGGTGATGCCGACGGCCTTGAACCCGCTCAGCGCCTTCTCCTTGGTCGCGGCCAGCACCCCGGTGAACTTCGACACGTCGACGTAGGCGGCGAAGTGCGCGTTGCTCAGGTCACCCATCGCAGACTTGAACTGGGCGTTGTCGCCGAGCCCACCCTTAGCCGCCAGCTGGTTGGCGTACTCCTGGCTGCTGGCAACAATGACGTCACCGTCGGCGGTCTTGGTGCCCAGCTGGTAGGGAATGTTGACCTGCTCCAGGTGCTGGGTCAGGGTGTGTACGAGCAGCGCGGCCTTGGCGGGGTCCTTCGGGTGGCTGCGGACGCCGACCTGAAGGTCCTTGATCTTGCTGGCCGACAGCGGGACGTCGCCCACAGCCACGACCGCGTGGTCACCGAGGATCGACACCAGGTCGCCGGGGAACTTCAGCCCGGTTGCCGCAGCGAAGCCGGACTCGATCTGCTTGACCGGATCGCCGAGCAAGCTGTCACCGCCCAGTGTCGTCATGCCGGTGCCAGGGTCAGCCGAAGGCTCGCTGGCCTCGAGCGACGCAACAGCGGACGGCAGCGCAGGCATGGCACTCTCGGCGGCACCGCTCGGCAAGGGAACGGCCATCGCCGACGACGATGCTGAATCCTGACCCACGCTCACACCGTCCGTCGCCGCCAGGCCCAGGCCGGCCAGGCCTCCCAGCGACTTGAGCCCGCCGTTGATTGCCCCGGAGACGTCGCCGAACGCGATCGCGCCGGTGGTGTCGGCTGGCAGGTGGGTGATCTCGTCGCCGATCGTGCCGGTGACAGCCTTGGACGTCTGTCCGAGGGAGCGGACCGTCAGCTTGGCCACTGTGTCCGACATGGTCACGCCCATGACCACGCGGCCGCTGCCGGTGATACCGGTGCCGGAGCCGAGGCCGCCGAGAAGGCCGAGCCGGCTGTACGTGCTGAACAGGTCGCAGGTGGATCCCAGACCGGCTACCCCGGCGTTGAGGCAGGACTTGGCCATCTGGGACTTCACCGCCGCGCCGATCTTCGCAAGATCGGCCCACCCGGTCAGGACGCTGCCGCTGGGCAACGTGGCGATGTCGTCGGAGTAGGTGCCGGTGGACGGCAGCGACGCCGTCTTCGTCTGCGCCTGTGCCGCGTCGAGGTCGGCCTGGTGCTCGCTGATCAGGACGTTGCCGTCCACGATCTCGTACACGAAGTCGGGGTTGGTCTTCTTGATGTCATCGAGCCCGGTCTTGGCCTTGGCCGAGTCCGTCGTGGCGATCACGACGAGCGGCGCCACGGTGCCGGTCGCACCTCGGAAGGCCGCCACAGCAGCCGCGTTTCCCAACCAGGGCTGCACGTCCTTGGCGTAGTCGATGCTGTCGGAGTCCTTGAACACCGAGCTGAGCAGCACGTCGCGCAGGTTGGCCTTGGACCCGTTGGCCTTGTTGATCGGCAGGCCGGGAAAGTGCGCGAGATAGCTGTAGACCCCAGCGGCGTTGGCCTGCTTGAGGTCGAGCTCGACGAAGGCATAGCTGGTCGCGGGCACCTGCTTGGCCAGCGACGAGCCGGACGAGGTGTTGGACTTGGCGAAGGCGAAGATGCCCCCGGCGAGGACCAGCGCGATGACCGCGACCATGGCCAGGAGGACCGGAGCCCTGCGGCTCTTGGCCGGCTCATCCACACCGATGACGTCATCGGAGCCCGGCGTGACGTCAAAGGCTGGGGACGCGGTGCCGAGGCCGGCGTCGTACGGTGTCGAAGGGGGCGTGGCTGGTGGCGTGGCCGGCGGGGTCGCTGGCGCGCCGGTGGGCGAACCGCTGGGTGGCGCGGTGGGTGGCGTGAATCCACCACTCGCGCGCTCGGGCGTGGCGCCCTGGTCGCCGGCGCTGCCCTCGAAACCGTTGTCCGACATGGATTCCCCCTTCGTGCACCGGCTCCGTGCCAGTGCAGGCACTACTCCAAACGCTCATTTCCACGGCCCCGACTCCGCGAAACGAACTCGGGTCCGGCACAGTGGTGACCATGCCGAACCCATCCCCCGCAACGCAGGAGAGCGACGATCTGCGTCGGCTCCGACAAGCGTTGCTTGCCGCAGGGTACACGGTTGACGGTGTCCCGGTAGCGCTTTCCCCACAAGCGCACGCAGCGCTCGCGAACGGTGATCCGGCGCCTGCGATGCGGGCGACGCGCGATCTGTCCGCGCTGTCCGTGTTGGTCCGGCTCTTCCTGCTCGGCGCCGCCGTGCCAACACCACGCTGCGCCGCCGCCCTGGCCCCCTTGCCGCTGGACCGGGCAGTAGCGATGGGCCTGCTGGTCCCGGACGGCGATGCGTTGCGGGCCGGGCTGGACGTCCGTCCGTACGGCGAGCCGGGAGCCGGCTGGTTCGTCGTCTCCGACGTGGGCGCTGACGGTGGGCGGACGGGGTCGAAGGGACCGGTCGGGCGCAACCACGTGCTCGGGGTCGGCGGTGCCTCGGTGACGTTGGCGCAGGCCACGGTACGGGACCCGGTGGGTGCGGCGCTCGACCTGGGTACCGGTTCCGGCGTCCAGGCCCTGCACCTGTCCGACCACGCCGGGTCGGTCACGGCGACCGACCGCAACCCGCGTGCTCTCCAGCTCGCCCGCATGACGGCCGCACTGTCCGCGGTGCCCGGCTGGGAGCTGCTCGAGGGCGATCTGTTCGCGCCGGTGGACGGCCGGCGGTTCGACCTCGTCGTGTCGAACCCACCGTTCGTCGTGGCTCCCGCGGGTCGGTTCCTCTACCGCGACAGCGGCCTGCCCGGCGACGAGGTGTGCCGTCGCATCGTCAGCAACGTGCCCGGCCACCTGACCGAGGGCGGAACGGCCCAGCTGCTGGCCAACTGGTTGCACGTCCGGGACTTCGACTGGGTCGAACGGCTCGAGGGCTGGCTTGCGGGGACCGGCTGCGACGCGCTCGTCGTACAACGTGAGCTGCAGGACCCGGCGGAGTACGCGGCGCTGTGGTTGCGGGACTCCGGTGACAACGACGGGGACGCGTACGACCGGCTCTTCGACGAGTGGCTCGAATGGTTCGCCGCGCACGAGGTCGAGGCGATCGGCTTCGGACTGATCTCCCTGCGCCGCAACGGAAGCGAGCGCCCCATCGTCTCGGTCGAGAACCATCCCCAGCCGGTTGCGCAACCGCTGGCACCCACCCTGGGCGCATGGCTCGCCCGCGCGGCCAGGCTGCGCGATCTCTCCGACGAGGCGTTGCTGCACACCGCCGTCGAGGCGGCCGATGACGTCCGTCTTGAGCAGCGCGCAGCGCCCGGCGACGGCTGGGAGGTCAGGTCGCAGACCTTGCTGCAGGAGCACGGGCTGCGACGCCGTGCTGCCATCGACGATTTCGGGGCGCTGCTGGTGGCCGGGTGCACGGGGCACGTTCAGCTGGGCGAGCTGCTCGCGGTCCTGGCACCGGCCTACGACCTCGACGCCGACGATCTCCGCGACAATGTCGTGCCCCTCGTACGCGACCTGATTCGCGACGGCTACCTGCTCCTGCCGGGAACCGGGGCGGGACCCACCGCGTCCAACGGGACATGAACGCCGTACCACTCACCCTTGGCGCACTCGGGCTGGTCCTGGTCGCCGGCTGCCACAACGCGAGCAGCCCGGCGGCACGAACCTCCACCCGGCCCTCCGCGACGGTGACCGGCTCGTACGGCATCTGCCCGAGCCCTCAACCCCAGCCGAAGGGGATGGGCGCATCGGTCGACTACGGCGAGGTCGTGGTGGCAAACGGGCTGAACTATGTGGGTGACAACGGCCAGCACGGAACAACATCGGCACACCGAGGGGTGGCGCAGTTCAAGGTCCGCTGCACGGCCAGCATCTGGAGCGACACCTACGGGCAGGTTGCGCAGCTGAGGGACCACGACGCCACGTTTCTGCTGCCGGGCACCGTGGTCTACGCGGTCAAGGGTCAGTCGCCGCACTGCTCACTGATGGCCCGCATGCCTGACGGCTGGCGCCTGTTCAAGCCCACGGTAGGCGGTTGCAGCAACGGGCACCCCGCTGGCGCAACCGGCGTACCGTGAGCCCCGTCATCACCGCGACGGAAGGACGTCATGACGGACGCGAGCCCTTCGACCACTCCGCGCGTCTCCCTGCCGGGCATCAGCTCGCGGGCGTACGAGCACCCGGCCGACCGTTCGGCGTTGGTCGCGCTTCGAGCGGTGCCCGGCTTCGACACGGTCCTCAAGGCGCTGTCCGGCTTGATCCATGAGCGCAGCCACCGCCTCACCTATCTCGCGTCCGCGGTCAAGGTCAGCGAGCGGCAGTTCGCCGACATTCACGCGATGTACGTCGAGCTGGTCGAGATCTTCGACCTGCCGGTGACGCCCGACCTGTTCATCGAACGCAGCTCAGAGGTGCGCGCCGTGGCCATGGGCATGGACGCGCCGTTCATCGTGGTGAGCACAGCGCTGCTCGACCTGATGGAGCCGGACGAGCTGCGCTTCGTGCTGGCCCACGAACTTGGCCACGTCCTGTCCGGCCACGCGCTCTACCGCTCGATGCTCTACCACGTGCTGAGGCTGTCCACCCGCGCGATGTGGCTCAGCGTCGGCTACCTCGGTCTGCGCGCCGTGATCGCAGCACTCGAGGAGTGGGCGCGCAAGTCCGAGCTGTCCGCGGACCGAGCCGGCCTGCTCGGCTGTCAGGACTTCGACGCGGGGCTGCGTTCGCTGATGAAGCTCGCCGGCGGTGCCCGGCTGTACGCCATGGATCCGGCTGCTTTCCTTGATCAGGCGGCAGAGTACGACGCATCGGGTGACCTGCGCGACGGTGTGCTCAAGCTGCTCAGCCTCGAAGGGCAGCGGCACCCGTTCACCGTGCTGAGAGCGGCCGAGCTCAAGCGCTGGGTCGACGACGGAGCGGTGGCGACGATCCTGTCCGGCACCTACCCGAGGCGCGCCGACGACCCGCAGGCCTCGTTCACCGACGAGGTCAAGGCGTCTGCCAAGTCGTACAAGCGCGGCATCGACGAGTCGCAGGACCCGCTGGTCAACCTGGTCAAGTCGGCCGGTGACGAAGTGGTCAACCTGGGGTTCAAGCTGCTCGCGAAGATCCCCACCAGCCGGGCGAGCACCGCGGCGGGCACCGACCCCCACCCTCAGCCGGAGGCACCGCCGCAGCCGCGCAGTGCCACCGAACGCTGGATGATGGAGCGCGACGCCGACGGAGACGCCTGGAACGACGGCGACTCCGACTGATTCCCCTACAAACAGGCCCATAAACAGGGCAATTCAGACGTGTAACCGTCGTATGAGTACGGGTATAGAGCCGCCACCTTTCCAGGAGGCGCGCTATGGCGAGCACAATCGCGACCAACCCTCAGGCGACACCGACGTCGCCCATCCGCTCTCTTGTTCCGGCCCGAATTGACCGCATGGGTTGGTCGCGATTCCACACCCGCCTGATCATCGCTTTGGGAGTTGCCTGGATTCTCGATGGTCTCGAGATCACCATTGCGGGCAACGTCACCAATATCATCAGCCAGCCGGACGCGCTGGGGTTGTCCTCCGGATCGGTCGCGTTCTCGGTCGGCACCATCTATCTGCTTGGCGAGGTGGCCGGCGCGCTGTTCTTCGGCCGGATGTCCGACAAGTGGGGCCGCAAGAACCTGTTCATGATCACCCTCGGCGTCTACCTGTTCGGCGGCTTTCTCACCGCGCTCACGGCCGGCACCGGCACCGGCTGGGTCATCTACCTCAACGCCACCCGCTTCATCGCCGGCATGGGCATCGGTGGGGAGTACGCCGCGATCAACTCAGCGATCGACGAACTGATCCCGGCGAGATTCCGTGGCCGGGTTGATATCGCAGTCAACGGCACCTACTGGGCCGGTGCCTTCATCGCCTCCGTGCTCACCCTGCTCGTCGTCAACAACCTCCCCGCTGCCACTGCTTGGCGCGTCGCCTTCCTGATCGGCCCCGCGCTCGGCTTCGTCATCCTGTTCGTCCGCAAGAACCTTCCGGAGAGCCCGCGCTGGCTGCTCATGCACGGTCGGGCCGACGAGGCCGATGCCGCCGTCGCCGAGATCGAGAAGATGGCGACGGAGGGCGGCGGAACCCTCGACGAGGTCGACGAGTCCAAGGCGATCGAGATCACGCCCGCGACCGATATCGGCTTCTTCGCCCTCGCGCGCACCCTGTTCAGGGTCTACCCGTCTCGTTCGATCCTGGGCGCCACCCTGATGATCACGCAGTCATTTCTTTACAACGCGATCTTCTTCACCTACGCGTTGGTGCTCACCAAGATCTACAACGTGCCGAGCAGCAATACGGCGTACTACTTCATGTTCTTCGCGCTGGGCAACTTGATCGGCCCGCTGACAATCGGCCGATTCTTCGACAGCGTCGGTCGGCGGAAAATGATCTCCGGCACCTACCTGCTGTCGGGCATCTTGCTGGCGATCAGCGCATTCCTGTTCGAGGCAGGCGCCCTCAACGCTGTGACGCAGACCATCTGGTGGTGCGTGATCTTCTTCTTCGCCTCGGCCGGTGCGAGCGCCGCCTACCTGACCGTGAGCGAGATCTTCCCGCTCGAGGTACGGGCCAAGGCGATCGCCGTGTTCTTCGCCATCGCCCAGACCTTCGGGGCCTTCGGCCCCTGGCTCTACGGCCAGCTGATCGGCGACGGCAAGGACCACTTCAAGCTGTTCATCGGCTACTTGATCGGCGCCGGGGTCATGATGATCGGCGGAGTCGTGGCGGCGATCCTCGGCGTCGACGCCGAACGCAAGTCGCTGGAGGATGTCGCCTCGCCGCTGTCCGCCGTACGAAACAAGGCCTCTGCCTCGTTGAGCGGACTGACATCGGCGGCGCCCGGCGCGGACTCGCCCGTCCCGCGGACGGCCTGAACGACCGCACGACGTACGAAGGGCCGGCCACCCCCCACGGATGGCCGGCCCCTCGGCTCGGGTGAGGCGGTGTCCCGTACGGGACGCCTGCCTCGGATCAGGTGGCCCGGCTGAACATCCGCCACATGTCGGCTTCACGGAAACCGGGAACGACGAGGCCGGTGACGGCGAAGCGATACATCGCGGCCGAGAGGATGCCGTTGAGCGCCGTCGACACCGCGACCACCAGCAGCAGCCAGACCACGAACATCACCATCGCGACGACCGGCGAGAACAGCCAGCCGAGGAGCACCATCGCCAGCAGCAGCGGCAATGCACAGACGAAGACCGCGAGGTGCAGCACGCCGCGGGCGGTGAGCTGGGTGCCCCAGCGGCTGATGACGAGCTCGCCCGAGCGCTTCACGGCACCGAACGGCTGCGCACCCTCGAACAGGATGACCGGGATCGACAGGAACGAGGCGAAGTCCCACGACCGGTCGAGAAGGTCGGCGAGGAAGCGGCCCCACGGCGTCTCGCGCAGCGCACCGGTGATGGCGCGCTCGGCAACCATGATCACCGCGAGCCCGGTCAGCTGCGGCAGCCGGGCCATGGTGGCCTTCCAGCTGGTGCCGAGATCCGGGCGAAGGCCTTCGAGCCTGGTCGTCGCTGCAGACACCACGACGGCCGAGCCGAGATTGCCCAGCACGGCGACGACCAGTCCCACGGCGACCGCCTGGATGCCCGCCAGCACCCGGTCGGCCTGGGGGTCGGCCGGACCGCCGGAGAGCAGCAGCAGCGGCACGATGACGATGACACTGGCCAGCAAGGTCATCAGAGGTACGACCAGCAGCATCGGCTCGTCCCTGAGGACGGTCCAGCACGTCTTCGCCAGGTCGACGCCGGCCCAGAAGCGTTCGCCCCAGCCCATCCGGCCGGCGACGGGGTAGTAGCCCGGCCGGGACGACTTCCCCATGTTCGCGTACGACGTCATCGTCGCGCCGTGCATCATCAGCTGCTCGTCGAAGTCCGCGTCGGACACGGCAACGCGGCCACCCGGCGACAGGGTCATCCCCGCGTTGTAGCTGCCGATCGGCGGAGGCGGCGGCGTCAGCGGAGGTTGAGCCGGGGGGTACGGCGGAGGCGGCGGGATCGGACGGTCAGCGACCGCCGGAGCGAAATAGCCGTAGCTGTCGCTCATGCCCCTCCCCTCGCTCACGCGCTACCGACCGGACCGGCATCGCTCCCTGTCCGTTTCGGCGGTCAGCGTCGCGAGCCGATGAGCCGAACGGCTCAGCGTGTGCCGCCGGGCCCTACCCGCGAGAGCTGGCCAGGAACACCACGTCCGGCTCCCCACGCGGGGCGTTGGCCGACGGCTGGGTCAGCACCTGCACGGTGGCGAACACGGTGGACAGCAGCTCGGCGAATGCCGGACGACGCGTTCGCGCTCCAGAAGGCAGCGATCCCACCGGGGGTCAGCGCAACGCTCAGCCGCTGCAGGCCCTCAGCGTCGTAGAGCGCGGCATTGCCGGGCGTGACGAGCCAGTCCGGGCCGTTGTCCGTGTCGAGGCAGGCGACGTCCAGCGAAGCCGGAGCCGCGTCTCGCAGCCAGTCCACCAGGTCGGCGCAGACGATGTCGCTGCGAGGGTCGTCCAGACCGCCCGCACTGTACGGCGCCAGCCACGACCGGTGCCAGGAGATCAGAGCGGCTTCGCGCTCGACGACGACAACCCGGCGAACCCGAGCATCCGCCAACGCCTCGACGAGGGAGAAGCCGACGCCCAGACCGCCAACGAGCACGGTGTACGGCTGGGCGTGACGCTCCAGGGCCGCTCGCACCAGCAGCCGCTCGGAAGCGCCATCGCGGGTGTCCATCAAGAACACGCCGTTGCTGATGACCTCGTAGTGCTCGCCGTCGCCGCGCAGCACCAGCTCACCGCGCGGCGTCTCGACCCGATCAAGAACCTTCACGGTGCCGACCGGCGCCGCGACGGCAGGATCAGCCGCTGACGCGAACCGCACCCGCGTAGTCGCCGCGTCCGATGCTGGCGGTCCTGACGTTCTCGCCGGTCTGGGGAGCGTTGATCATGTCGCCGTTGCCGACGTAGATGCCGACGTGGTGGATCGGGCTGCCGAAGAACACCAGGTCGCCGGGACGCAGCTCGCTGCGGCTGACGTGGCGACCGGAGCCGTACTGCGCGGCCGAGCTGTGCGGCAGGAAGATGCCGGCCCTGGCGTAGACGTAGGCGGTCAGGCCCGAGCAGTCGAAGTGGTTGGGACCACCGGCACCGTAGACGTAGGACTTGCCGATCTCGTTGTAGGCCCAGTGCACGGCCGTCGCTGCGGCGCTGCTGCCACCGCTGGAGCCGCCGATGCTGCCCGAGTTGCCGGAACCGGAGCCGCCGTTGCCCGAGCCACCGCTCGAACCGCCGTTGCCGGAGCCACTGCTGCCGCTGCCGATGGAGCCGCCGTTGCCGGAGCCACTGCTGCCGGAGCCACTGCTACCGGAACCACTGCTGCCGGAGCCACTGCTGCCGGAGCCGCTGCTGCCGGAACCGCTGCTGCCGGAACCGCTGCCGCTGCTGTCACCACCGCTGCCGGAGTCGCTGCTGAAGGTGTGGGTCGCGCGGCGCTGGGCGTCACGTCGGCGCTGCAGGTCGTTCCTGGCCTGGATGGCTGCGGCGCGGGCCAGCTCGTAGCGACGGATGTCAGCGGCGCGCTTGGCCTTGATGGCCTTGGCCAGAGCGATCTGCGCGGCCCGAATCTCGGCCTGACGCTGGACGATGAGGTTGTCGAGCAAGGTGTTCTCGGCCTTGGCTGCGCTCTCGACCAGGGCCTTCTCGGAGGCGAGCTTCTTGACCGCGGCGTTGGCCTTGGCGACGGCCTGAGCGGCGGCCTTGGCGGTGCTGTCCGCGTCGAGCTGGGCGGAGTGGACCGAGGCCAGCACGCTCACGTCGCTGCGGGACAGCGAGTCGACGATCGCGGCCCGGTCGACGAAACCGGCCGGGTCGCTGCCCTGGTAGAGCAACGTGGTGTCGCCGGTGGCGCCCTGGGAGTAGGCAGCGCTCGCGATGGCGGCAACGGCTGCCTTGGCCTTGCTCAGGCGAGCGGCGGAGGCGGCTGCCTTGGCCTGCTTGGCCTTGGCGTCACGGTTGGCATTGGCCAGCGCGATCCGGCCGGCGTCGTAGTTCTCGTTGGCGATCGACGCCCGGGTCTCCAGCTTTGCCAGCTGGACGCGGGCGGACGCAATCTTTTCCGATGTGCTGGCTCCGGCGCTGGACATGGTCGGGACGAGAACCAGCCCAGCAGCGATCGTTGACAGCGCAACAGGTGCGATCAGGACACGAGTCAGTCGTGGGCGAACCACAGACAGTCGGCTCCTTCTTCCACAGACCGCCTACCGGGTTAGCTGACGGGCTCGGGCGGGAAGATGCGCCCTACAACTCACACAGAGCATGCGAGTCGATTCGCCCCTGAAGGACCTGGGTCCCCGGTTCGGTGAAGATTCGGCGGTACGGATACGTCGCTCACCGTGTGGCAGCAGGTCACGATCCGATTGCAGGGAACTCTATCGCACAAACGTGCTTCACCAAACCCCTTCCTTACACAACACCCCGACTTTCCGGTCATCCACAATTGCCGGACCACGGGGTTGACGAAGCGGGCATTTCATGCCAAGCCGCACCGCCCGGCAGACCCGTCGCCTAGGATTCGATCATGAGTGAGCCCGCTTCCCAGCAGCCCAGCAGCCCCCGCTCCAGGGTCCGTCGCCAGCCCGACCTCGCCGCGTACGACCGGGGGACAATTCACCATATTCTGGACGCTGGCCTGGTCGCTCACCTGGGTGTCGTGGACGCCGGAGCACCGTTCGTCCTTCCGGTGGGCTACGCCAGGGTCGGCGATGACGTGCTTCTGCACGGATCGACCGCCAGCCGGGCCTTCAAGAGTGCGGCCGCCGGGGCCCCGATCTGCCTGACCGTGACCCTGCTCGACGGCATGGTCTTCGCCCGCTCGGTCTTCAACTCGTCGATGAACTACCGCTGCGTCGTGATTCTCGGCACCGCGACGGCCGTGGCGGACGAGGACAAGACCGAGGCGTTGCGGCTGCTCAGCGAACGGCTGGCGCCGGGCCACTGGGACTCCGTACGCCAGCCGTCGTTGCAGGAGCTCAAGGCCACCACCGTGCTGCGGCTGCCCCTGGACGAGGCCTCGGCCAAGGTCAGCGCCGGGCCCCCGGAGGACGACGAGGCGGACCTCGCACTGGGCTACTGGGCCGGGGTGGTGCCGCTGACGACGATCACCACCGCCCCCGAGCCGGCCCCCGAGGTCGCCGGGGGCCGGCCCGTACCGGACTATGTCGCGCGGTGGCGGCCCGACGTCAGGACGAGCTGACCCCGCGCCACAGGTCGATGCCGCCCTCGACGGCGTAGCGGTCGATCTCGGCCAGCTCGTCGTCGCTGAACTCGAGGTTGGCCAGCGCACCGACATTGTTCTCGAGCTGCCGGACACTCGAGGCGCCGATGAGCACCGAGGTCACCATCTCGTGCCGCAGCACCCAGGCCAACGCCAACTGAGCCAGGGTCTGCCCTCGGCGCTTGGCGAGCTCGTTGAGGGCGCGCACGTGGGTGATGTTGCGGTCGATCATCTCGGGCTTGAGGAAGTGGCCCAGCGCAGCCCGCGAGTCGGCGGGGATTCCGCTGAGGTAGCGATCCGTGAGCATGCCCTGGGCCAGCGGCGAGAACGCGATGCAGCCGATTCCCTCGTTGCCGAGGACGTCGAGCAGGTCCTCCTCGACCCATCGGTTGAGCATGGAGTACGAGGGCTGGTGGATCAGCAGCGGCGTGCCGAGCTCGCGCAGGATCCGTACGGCCTCGGTCGTGCGCGTGCCGGAGTAGGAGGAGATGCCGACGTAGAGCGCCTTGCCTGCGCGCACGATCGAGTCGAGCGCGCCCAGGGTCTCCTCGAGCGGGGTGTCCGGGTCGAAGCGGTGGCTGTAGAAGATGTCGACGTAGTCCAGCCCCATCCGCTGCAGGGACTGGTCGAGGCTGGCGACGAGGTACTTGCGTGAACCGCCGTCGCCGTACGGGCCCGGCCACATGTCGTAGCCGGCCTTCGACGAGATGATCAGCTCGTCGCGGTAGCCGGTGAAGTCTTCCTTGAAGTGCCGGCCGAAGTTGGTCTCGGCGCTGCCGTAAGGCGGCCCGTAGTTGTTGGCCAGGTCGAAGTGCGTGATGCCCATGTCGAACGCGCGGCGCAGGATGTCGCGCTGGGTGTCGAAGGGCTTGTCGTCACCGAAGTTGTGCCACAGGCCGAGCGAGACGGCGGGCAGCACCAGGCCGCTGCGGCCCGTGCGGCGATAGGTCATGGACGAGTACCGGTCGTCAGCGGCGACGTATGCGGTCAAGGCATTGCTCCTAGTGCTCCTAGCGAAGGTCTCGGACTCATCATCATTGCCGCTAGCCGGTCAGCTCTTGGCGCGGGTGCGCTCGACCTCGATCCGCGGGGTGTTGGTGTCGGCCGCGGACCACTTGCCGGTACGGGCGTCCCAGGTGTGCCCGGCGTAGGTCAGCCCCGCGATCTGGTAGTCGGCGGCCCGCGACATCAGCCAGGTGACGGCCAGCCAGCCGCGTTCGGGCGCCAGGTCGACGCCGAGGACCGGGCCGCCGAGCGCCTTCGCCGCGTCGCTTTCCATGGTCGTCGACAGCCCGCTCGCCGGCACCGCGATGTCTGACTTGGCGTACTGGCAGGACATCCCGGCCGGAACCTGCCCGGTCAGTGCCTGCGCCATCGCGGTTGCCCGCGGCTCCCACTGGGCGTACGCGTTGGGTCGGCCGCTGCGTTGCACCTTCTGCCCGGCCACCGTGACGGCGAGGTCCTGCCAGCCCTTGACCTTGACCAGGTGCGAGAAGAACGCCCCCGCCGCGTACAACGGGTCCTGCACCTGCGCCTCGGTGCCCCACCCCTGCGACGGCCGCTGCTGGAAGAGCCCCAGCGAGTCGCGGTCACCGTGGTCGAGGTTGCGCAGGCGAGACTCCTGCATCGCCACGGCGATCGCCACCGTCACGGCACGCGGCGGCAGGTCGCGCTTCTGGGCGACGGACGCGATCAGCGCGGCGTTCTCCGCCTGCACCGGGTCCATCTCGTACGTGCCGGCGCGGCAGGTCGCGATCACCTCGGGACTCGGCCGCAGCATCACGAGGACAGCAGCGAACCCACCCAGGACCACGACGAGGATGCCCAGCGCGATGAGCAGGGTGAAGAAGGACCGTCGTTTGCCGGACATCGGTTCAGGCTACCGACCGGAAGCGGACGATCCCGGCCGAGACGATGCCAGCAGGGCAGCGCCGACTGCCGCGAGGAGGGCGAGCAACCAGCACGCGGTACGGAACCCGTGCGCGGCCTCGCCGCCGCCGGCGAGGGAAAAAGCGAGTCCGGTGACCGCGACCCCCAGCGCAGTGCCCAGGCCGCGCGTCATGTTGAGCACGCCACCCACCTGACCGGCGTGTCGGGAGTCGGCGGCGCTCATGACAGCCGAGTTGTTGGCCGGGGTGAACACGCCGAAGCCGACACCGGCCATCAGGAGCAGCACGGCCAGCCCGGTCGGGTCGGGGCGCACGACCGCCGCCAGTACCGTCGCGCAGGCACAGATCGCCATCCCGGCAACCGCAAACCAACGGCCGCCCAGCCGGTCGGCCGCCGCGCCCGCCACCGGTGCCGTGAGCCCCAGCGCGACCGGGAGACACGCCAGCAGCAGGCCGGTCTCCGCCGCCGACAGGTGCAGGCTCTCCTCACAGTAGAAAGGTGTCGCGAACAGCAGGCCGAACAGGGCGAGGTAGGACAGCAGGCTCGCGGTGATGCTGGAGGCGAAGGCCCGCTGGGCGAACAGCGCCGGCGGCAGCATCGCCGAGGTGGCCCGCCGCTCGACCACCACGACTGCCGCGATGCCGAGGAAGCTGGCTGCCACCAGGGCGACCCCGCCGGGCCCCCCGTACGACAGGCCGACGAGCAGGAGCAGCACCGTCGGGGCGAAAACGGCGAGGCCGAGCCAGTCGAACGCCTCGGGCCGGGCCCGGTTGCGGGTGCGCGGCAGGAGGTACCAACCGGCGACAGTGCCGATCACGCCGGCCGGGACCGTGGCGAAGAAGACCCAGCGCCAGCCGCCGGCGGCGATCAGCAGCCCGCCGACCGGCGGCCCGAGCGCCAGTCCGAGGGCCTGGGCGGCACCCTGGATGCCGAGGCCACTCACCCGGTGCCGCTGCGGTAAAGAGGTGTAGATCAGGGCAACGCTGTTGGCCTGCAGCATCGCGGCGCCCAGGGCCTGGACGACCCGGCAGCCGATCAGCACGCCGAGCGACGGCGACAGTCCGCAGCCCACCGTGGCGAGGGTGAACAGGGCGAAGCCGTACGTGTAGAGCAGCTTGCGTCCGACCACGTCCCCGAGCCGGCCGACGGCGGTGACGGTCGCGACGAGAACGACGAGGTAGGACAGAGCGACCCACTCGACGGACGCCAGCGAGGTGCTGAACTCCTGCTTCAGCGTCGGCAGGGCCAGAGTGACGATGCTGGCGTCGAGCTGGCCCATGAAGGCCCCGATGCAGACCGTGCCGACCACCAGCCACGGTGCACCGCGGCTGGCACGCACGACCTCCGGGCGAGCCGGCTCGACCAGCACCCGGTTCCACAGCGCGCCTACCTGGTCGGCGATCGCGACTTCCTCTCGGGGCAGATAACTCGGACTCAGAGTTAAAAATACCTCGGTTACAGAGTTAAATGTTCGGCATGGTGGGAACTCCGAGTGAACATCCGTCCGCCGTCGGTTCGGCGGCCGAGCTGGCCGAGCTGTCCGGGCGGCTGCGGCGAGGCCTGCGGGCCGGGGTGCGCAGGGACTGGCCGTACGACCAGCTCTCCACCGCCCAGCTGGACCTGCTGCGCCTGCTGGCCGATCACGGCGACCTGCCGGTCAACGAAGCAGCGACGCACCTGGGCGTGGCGCCGAACACCGTGAGCGGCCTGGTCCGCCAGCTCTCCGACGCCGGCCTGCTCACCCGCACGGCCGACGCCGGGGACAAGCGGGTCGGCCGGCTGCACGTGTCCGCGCTCGCGCTTCACCGGCTACGGCGCTGGCGCGGCTACCGCGACGCGCTGCTCGCGGACGCGCTGACCCAGCTCGACGACGCCGACCAGGAAGCACTCGCAGCGGCGGTCGAACCGCTGCGGCGGCTGGTCGCAGCGCTGGAGACCTGACCCGGACGGGAGCGTCGATATCACCCGGATGGGCCATTGGCTCGACGCCATCGGGAGGTTAGGCTAACCTAATTCGTTCAGCAGTCCGTTTCAGTACGAGGAGCGTTGTGTACGCCTGCATCTGTCACGCGGTGACCGAGGACGAGGTCGCCCTCGCCGCTCTGGCCGGCGCCGACACGGTTGACGCTGTCACCGAGGCAACCGACGCCGGCGGCAGCTGCGGCACCTGCCACGAGACGATCGAGGCCGTGATCGAGCGCACCTGCCCGATGCGCAGCGAGCACGCGATCGACCTGACCTGCCCGCGCGTCGCTGCCTTCGCCGAGCGCCTCAGCGCCTGAGTCACCGGCCCTCGCTGTTAGCATCACGTCCATGCGAGGCGACGAGCGGGTCATCGAGTTCCTGAACGAGCAGCTGAGCGCCGAGCTCACGGCTATCAACCAGTACTTCCTGCACTCGAAGATGCAGGACAACTTCGGCTGGACCAAGCTGGCAGCTCACACCAGGGCCGAGTCCATCGAAGAGATGACGCACGCCGAAGTCCTGACCGACCGGATCCTGTTCCTCGAGGGCCTGCCCAACTTCCAGCGGCTGTTCCCGCTGAAGATCGGCCAGACCCCCAAGCAGATGTTCGAGGCCGACATGACGATCGAGGTCGCGGCCATCGACCGGCTGCGCCGTGGCGCTGAGTACATGCGCAGCGTCTCCGACATCACCAGCGCCAAGCTGTTCGAGACGATCCTGGCCGACGAGGAGCACCACGTCGACTATCTGGAGACCCAGCTCGCGCTGCTCGAGCAGCTCGGTGAGCCGCTCTACATCGCCCAGCTGATCGAGCAGCCGAGCTCCTAGATCTCGACGTTCTCCCGGCGGGCGATGTCCAGCAGCTCCGCGATGCGACCCCAGGCCGGGTGCTCCATGACGTCCTCGCCGTTGCACGCCGCGACTTCCAGTGCCAGCGAGGCCCGACGAACCTGAGCCCGCAGCTCGCGGGCGAACGCCACGCTGACGGGCAGGTCCTGGACCGAATCGAGGCTGGTGCTCATCACGACCTCCAAGGCTGGGAGCGGATCGGCTTGATGCCCTAATCTCGCCCGTGACCCTGTTCCGGACCTGCATGCCACCTTGCGGTCTGCTGTGACTCGCGGCTCAGGCCACAATCTCCGCTGACAGCGCACGAGTGGTGCTCAGCTCGCCGCGGGCATTGCCGCTGTACGAGCCCGACGTCGGCGCCACGTCGCGGTAGTCCCTGCCGGTCGCGATGGTCACGTACCGCCGGTCGGCACGTCGGCCGTGGCACGGGTCGAACGCGATGGCCCTGGCCCCCAGACCGTCCGGCACGAGGATCTCGACCCAGGCGTGGGTGCCGCCCTGGCCGATCAGGTGGCCGGACACGTACCGCGCGCGTACCCCGACCGAGCGGCACATCGAGATCATGACGTGCGCTTGGTCCTGGCAGACCCCGACCCCGCCGGCCAGCGCCTCGGCTGCGGTCGTGTCGATGGTGGTGATGCCGTAGTTGTAGGCGACCAGAGAGGGTACGAGCTCGCAGATCCGCTCGGCCGTTTCCTCGGCATCGGCCACCGCGTGCTCACGGGCCAGTGAGCGGAGACGTTCGTCCGGCTGGGTCAGCCGGGTCGGGCGCAGCATCCGGGTGTCGCGCAGCACGCTCGAGGACAGCAGCTCGCTCTCCCCGCCGCGCTCGACCATGACCGACACGAGCATCTCGACCGACTCCGGCACAACAGCCAGCCGTACCGTCGTCGTCCGGTTGCCGTCCTCGTCCGCCCGCCACACCACTTCGGCGTCGGGGCTGGTCACCTCGACACTGCCCAGACGCAGCCGCTGGTCACCGTGAACACTCGGGGGTACGACGACCAGGCGGTGCCGCAGGTCGTACGCGTGACCCTCGTAGGTGTAGGCGAAACGCTGGCGCAGCCGGTATCGCACGACCTCTGCGGACATCAACGCGTCGGTCTCGGGTCGGTTCGCGAGCAGCGCCCGCTCTTCCTGGTTCATACTGCCGGCTCCGCGACCACGGTCATCTCGTCCAGCCGGGCGAAGCCGTAGGTGGTCACCATGGCCACGTCGACCGCGTCGCGTCCACGACCGATGACGACCCGGCCCTTGCGGTGCTGGTTGTTGCGGGGGTCGAACGTCCACCAGCGACCGTCGAGCCAGACCTCCATCCACGCACAGAAGTCCATCGGCGCAGGGTCGATCGGTACGTCGATGTCGGGGAGGTAGCCGAACACGTAGCGGGCCGGGATGTTGAGGGCACGGCAGAACGTGATGGCCACGTGGGCGAAGTCGCGGCAGACGCCCTTGGCCTGGTCGAAGGCTTCCTGCGAGGTGAGAGTGGGGCTGCTGGTCCCGTACCCGAAGGTGAGGTGGCCGTTGACCGCGTCGACGATGGCCTGAACCCTGCGCCATCCCGGCGGCAACGCACCGAACATCTCCCAAGCCGTGTTGGCCATGACGTCGGAGACGCAGAACCGGCTGGGCAGGAGGTACATCAGGACCGTGTCCGGCACCGCGTCGATCGGCATCTCACGGGCGTCCATGTCGATGTCGTCGATCGCGTCGGGGACCTCGACGACCGCGTCGTAGCTGAGCTCGAACGGACCTTCCGGCATCATCAGCCGCGAGCAGGTGTTGCCGAAGCTGTCCTGGTAGGACCAGCGCGGCTGGGCCGGCGTGGTCGTCAGCGTCTCGGAGATCAGCCGGTGCCGGGCGTCCCTGGTCGGCTCGACCTGGAAGACGGCAGCGGCCTGCGCGGGCGCGTTGAACTGAAAGTCGCACCCGACCCGGACCTGCAGCGTCCCTGCCATGGAGTCATCATCGGCAGGATCGGTTACATCTGAGTTACAACTCGCCGCCCATTCGCTTTTTTGTTGCGCGCTCAGCGGCGGCCTCGGGATAGCGGCCGATCGAGACCGAGCGGGCTGGCCCTCCCCCGGCGGGCAGGACCATGGCCGTGCCGTTCTCGAGCCGTTTCCAGCCGAGGTCGTCGGCCCACCCGCTGGAAGACACAACCGTTGCCCCGTCGAGGGTCCGGTAGCGCAGGTCGTAGTAGCCGGGCAGGTCCTCGGCCGGGGCGTTCGGAGGGGCCACAGCGGGGCAACCCGCGTCGCCGATGTTGCAGCACAAAGCGGTCAAGCTGCCGTCTCCCAGCAGCATCGCGTTGAGACTGCTCGGGGTCAGCTCGGCCGTGATGTCGGTGATGGTCGATCGCAGGCCGGCGTCGAAGCCGTACTCACGCACCCGCTGCAGCAGGGCCAGCAGGTAGAGCTCGCTGTCGGTGTCACCGCTCAGGTCCGGGACGGTGTCGAGCAGCTCGAGCAGGCCGTCCCTGGTCCAGATCGAGCCGTTGTGGGCGAAGGCGTAGGAGTCGTGGACGAACGGATGGGTGTTACCGGGTTGTACGGGAATGCCCGGCGTCGCCCAGCGCAGGTGCAGGATCGCGGCGGTGCTGGCGATGTTGGCGACCGTCCTGGCGTACTCGTCGTCGCCGTGGGCCGCGTTCTGGGAGCGCAACGTCTGCAGCGTTGCATTCGCGTCGTACCAGGCAATCCCCCAGCCGTCCGCGTGTACGCGAGACAGCTCGGTGAACTCCGCCAGCTCCTCGAGGGTGATCAGGTCAGCAAGGGGGCGAGGGACGTCGCTCACCCAGCCCAGGAGTCGGCACATGGGCTCTACGGTAATAGGGCCGGTACGCGAGCGACTGGGTCAGTTGCCAACGCATCGCTGCGGAGTGGAGACCAGCTGCGACCAAGCCGGGACTCAGCGTCGGCAGGAAGCGACGCAACGCGGCGGCCGCGCGCAGCGTCGTAGACGACGGTCGGGAACTTCGGGTCGCCGGTAAAACCCGCAGCGACAAGCGTCGAGTCCGGGGAGAACGACAGCGCCAGGGGCTTGGGTGGAGCGAGCCGCGCATCCGCGTCGAAGTTGACGTCGGAGCGGAAGTCGTCCGTGACCAAGGCTGTTCGGGTCTTGAGGTCCCACAGCGTGAATGCGGTGAGCGATCGACCTCCCGTCAGCGTTTCGATCGGTCGGCTCTTGCCGGAAACCGGAGGTCGCCAGACGAGTCCCATCGGGGGAGACGGCGAGGGACGAGGTCGGTAGGTCAGTTCGCCGCCAGAGCAGCCGGCCGTCTCTGAGCGACCACATCTTGAGGTGCCCGACCCGGTCGCCGGCGATGATCGTGGATCCGTCAGCGGTGATGGCCAGCGCCGAGACGGTGCGGTGCGCGGCCGGGTCGTCGGTCAGGTCTCGTTCCGGGTACGGACCCAGCGAGAGGCTCAGCAGCTGTCTCGTCGGATCGTTCTGGTCGTACACGGCAACCCAGCCATCCTCGCGGCCGAGAGCAACGACACTCCCGCTCGGCCCGACAGCCACTGCGCTCGCGCGCCCGGTGGGCACGGTCTGGATCAGCTGATCACTCCCGTCGAGGGAGTACGCCGCGATCGCACCGGTCTCGTCCTGGCTCACCAGCCGGCCACTCGAGCCGACGAAAGCGGTGAACCAGACCGCCGCTCCGAGACCGCCGAAACGGGCCACGACCTGGAGCAGTCGCGCCGCGTACACGGCCAGTGAGCCGTCGTCGTGCCCCACGACGATCGAGCCGCCGTCCGCCGACCAGCCCAGCGCTGAGACGGCTGAGGACCCGGCAATCCGCTTTGCCGGCCGATGGGCAGCGGAGAGGTCGCGCAGCTCGACCCACCCGTCGTGGTCACCGATGGCCAGGGTCGACCCGTCAGGCGACAGCGCGACCGCCGTGAGTCCACGGGTGCTGCCCAGACGGCAGGATGGCCGACCCGAGTATGCGAGGTGGTGAGCTGGTGTCGACGACGACCGCCGGGTGCTGCGGGGCGTTGAACGGGCGCCCCAGGATCTCGAGCTGGACGACGGCCCTTGCGCCGTCGGCGCTGAACGACACCTGGCGGAGGTAGTCCCAGTCAGGCAGCGACGGGGGCAGAGCCGGCAAAGGGACGGTCTCGGGCCCGACCCACCCGGAGCTGGTGCGATGCCACACCCGTACGGTCCGGTTGACGACGGAGAGCAAGGTCCGCCCGTCCGGTGAGACCTGGGGGCGGTCGAACCGGGAATGGGTCGACAGAGACCCCGGCAACGGCTGCGCGGCGCCGACCTGCTGGCCGCTAGCAGCGTTGAAGGCGACCATCTCCCGGCCCTGAGGCTCCCGGATGGAGCCCCTCGTCCTCGAGACGAGCGCATTCCGGCCACCGTTGACGAAACCTGCCACGTAAGCGGCGAGACCGGTACCGAGGCCGGGCTGGGCTACCGGGCCGGGGAGGACGGGGTCGTCTGTTCCCGCGAGCTGAATCGCAGCGGTGGAGCCCTTGACGGCTAGGTCGACCAGGAAGACACCGTCCAAGCTGTTCATGACCAGATGGCGCCCGTTGGCACTCACGGTGTTGGCTCGGATGTTGGTCAAGGGCCGCACTCCGGGCCGGCTGATCCGGGCGAGACCGTTCTGCCGAATGAGGTTGCCCAGCAGGCCGCCGCGGGTAGCCGGGGTGTCCGCAAGAGCTAGTGCCTGACGGGACAGCAGAAGGGCCGTGTCGGAGCGCGGCTCGACGAGCGCAGCCGAGGCCAGTCCTGCGGCCTGTGACTCGGTCGCGGACAGCCTGGCCCTGGCCGCGGACAGCCTGGCCCTGGCCGCAGAACGACCGGCTCCGTGGGCGTTCACGACCGCCAGCGAGCCCGCGACGAGTGCGACGACCAGCAGACAGGCGACACCGACCACCGCGAAACGCAGCTGCCGGTTCCGCCGTACCTGGAGGTGCAACTGCTCTTCCTGCCGCTGACGCTCAGCCTCTTCGCGTGCCTGCGAGGCGTCGAGAAACTCCTCTTCCGCTTTGGCCAGTGCCGGCAATGACTCCCGGCGCCAGTCGAGCGCCGCCTGCAGGCGGCCGCCGCGGTAGAGCTCGTCCGGAGGCCGCCCCAAAGCCTCCCAGCCGTCGGCGGCGAGTTGGAGGTGACGGATGATGCGCTGACCGTCCAGGTCCTCCTCGAGCCACGACAGCAGCCGGGGCCACGCGTGCACCAGCGCCTCGTGCGCCAACGTGGCGGTCTGTGCAGCAACGGTGACCAGCCGGGCCCGGACGAGCAGATCCAGCAGCCGCGGTCCCTCCGCACTGCCGGAGAACACCCGGGTGGGCACAGCGGCCGCGATCGGCTCCCCGGACGGCAGCGGCGCCACCATCCGGAGCAGCACGGTGCGCAAGCCCTCCCGGTCCTTCGGCGAGAGGGAGTCGTACAGCCGCTCGGCCGACAGCGCGACCGCTCCCCGGATGCCGCCGGTGCTGTCGTAGCCCTCGACAGTCAGGACGTTGCGTTCACGCTGCTCCCACGTCGCCAGGAGTGCATGCGAGAGCAGCGGCAGGCCGCCGGGCGCTTCAAGGGTGTCCCGGATCAGAAGGTCCACCAGGCCGGCTTCGAGCAGCAGCCCGGCCTGGCGCGCTGGCTCCTCGATGGCCCGCCGGAGCTCGTCCTCGTCGGGTGGAGTGAGCAGGAGGAGACCGGCTTCCATCAGTCGGGCGAACTTCGGGCTCGCCGCCACACCACCGAGCTGGTCGGCCCGCACCGTGACCAGAACCCGGGTGCCGGAGCTCGCAAGGCCGGCCAGCAGGTCGAGGAACCGGGCGACCTCCTGGTCCCCTGCTTCCGCCACGAACAGCTCCTCGAGCTGATCGACGACAACGACCTGCACCGTCGCCGAACCCACGAGTGCGGCCGTGAGCTCGGAAGCCGCCCGCGGCCCCGACCTGAGCACATGCACGCGCTGCCCGGATCCCTGCAACAGCGGCACGAGACCGGCGCGCACCAAGGAGGACTTGCCACACCCGGACGGTCCCGCGACGACCAGCACGGGGAACGCGGCCAGCCGTTCGAGGCAGGTCTCCACCTCCGCCTCACGACCAAAGAAGAACTCGGCGGTGTCGGCGTCGAAGGGGCGCAGCCCCTGGTACGGGCAGGTCTCGCCGGTGCTTCCCCGGCCCGGCAGCGACCCCGTCCAGGGCCGGGTCCTGCTGAAGGATGGCCCGCTCCAGCGCCACCAGCTCGAGGCCCGGGTCGAGCCCGAGCTCGTCGCGCAACGTCAATCGCGCCCGGCGGATCACGTCGAGGGCCTCGGGTTGGCGGCCGGCACGGTACAACGCCAGCGCCAGCAGGGACCAACGTCGTTCGCGGAGGCCTTCGCGGGCTACCAGCGCCCCGGCGGCAGCCACCGCCTCCAGCGGTCGCCCGCAGTCCAGCCCGGCTTCGACGAGATCCTCCTCGACTGCGCGACGGATCTCGTACAAGCGCTCGCGGTCGGCGGTGGCCGGATCCCACGACTCCAGCTCAAGAAACGGCGTGCCCCGCCAGAGAGCCAATGCCGTCTCAAACGATGTGGCGGCACGCTGTGGCTCGTGCACGGTGGAGAAGTGCCGCCCACGGGCCACGAGCCGTTCGAAGACCGAAACGTCAACGTCGTCGGGCCCGACTGCCAACCGGTAGCCCGCGCTGGAGGTCTCGATCGCGTCCCGCCCCAACCGACGCCGCAACCGCATCACCGCGCCCTGCACGACCTTGGGCCAGGACGCCGGCGGCTCGTCTCCCCACAGGGCGTCGGCGAGCTGATCCGCTGTGAGCGCCGCGCCGGGCTGCAGCGAGAGGGCGGTGAGGACCACCCGATCCCGACGGCTGAGCAACGCGGCAGAGCCATCGATCTCAGTGGGGCCCAGTACAGCGATGCCCATGGTCCGCAGTGGAGATGTGGCCGTAATGGGCGTGATACCGACGTGATACCCCGTCGCCCCCCTGGGTGATACCCACCGGTCCCAACGTGATGGCGATCCCTCCGTCGGAGGGCTGAATCCGGGAGATTGCCATGACTCACATCACTCGTTCGCAGCTCGTTGTCCTGCCGGTCACGTTGGCGCTGCTCGTCACGATGGCTGTACCGACCTCGGCGAAAGTGCCCAGCGCGGACATCGACTCGGGGGATCTGCTCGCTTGGATCGTGGACGCGTCCGATCGCCCGTCGCTCATTGCCGGCGGGAGCGTCTACGACAGCCAGGTGCCTGCAGCGGCCAGGTCAGCGAGCTCGAGCCTGTACGACGAGCAGGTGCCCGCCGCAGGTCGGTGACGCTAGTCCAGCCGTTGCTGCAGCGGCAGCCGCACCGTGAACGTCGTCCCGTCCGGTCCGGTGGCGAACCCGATCTCGCCGTGATGGCGGCGCTCGACGATGCGCCTGGCGGTCTCGAGTCCGAGCCCGCTGCCCTCGCCCGGCCCCTTGGTCGTGAAGAACGCCTCCCAGACCCGGGGCTGCACGTCCTCGGGGATCCCTGGTCCGTCGTCGCCGATCTCGACGACCAGGGAGTCGCCGTCCACCCTGGTGCGCAGGGTCAGGGTCCCGCGTGCGCCCATGGCTTGGACCGCGTTGTCGATCAGGTTGGTCCACACCTGGTTGAGCTCGGCGGGGTAGGCCGGGATGTGGGGTGCATCGTCGGCATAGTCCTTGACGATCGTGACGGCGGCCAGCTTGTGCCCGAGCATGACCACGGTGCTGTCGAGGCCGACCAGGACATTGATCTCCTGGACCGATGCGGTGTCCATGTAGGAGTAGTTCTTGACCGCGTTGACCAGGGCGCTGATCCGGCCGGTGGCGTCCTCGATCTCGTCCATGAGCTGCTCGGACTCGAGGGTGTACGCGAGCCAGCGCAGGGCGCCGTCGCGCTCGGACTCCCCCAACGAGCTGACCACACCGTCGAGCCAGTCGACGCTGAGGCCGGCCGAGGCGAAGATCGGCGCCAGGTCGAGTCCCCCGTACACCCCGAGCTCGTCGAGCCGGTCGGTCAGCGCATCCTCGAGGTCGGCCTCCGCCAGGGACGTGCGGGTCTCGGTGTCGACGGCGAGCTTGTCGACGATGTCCTGCTGGAACTCCACCAGCCGGTGCATCTGCTCGGGCGACACGTGACCGTCGGCGATGACCGCCAGCTTGTTGCGCATGTCCGACACTCGTTTGCGCAGCTGGCTGGTCGCCCGCGATGCCGCAGCCGCCGGGTTGTTGAGCTCGTGGCCCAGGTTGGCTGACAGCTCTCCGAGGCGGGCCAGGTGCTCCCGCTCGCGTACGGCACCCTCGCCGTTGCGCATGCCGAGGTAGAGGCCGTCGAGCAGGTGTACGGACATCGGCGCATAGGTGCGCATGTACTCCGAGAAGTCTTCAGCGTTCAGGCAGAGAAAGCTGCTCGGCACGACCGCCTGCATCGAGTTGGCGTAGCGCTGGTCCGGCTCCTGGATGTAGGCCCTGGTCGCGCCACCGTAGGCGCCGCGGTAGTCCGTCTCGTTGATGAGGACGTCCTCGCCGTTTACCTTGCGCAGCAAGCGAACTTTGCCCTCGAGCAGCACCACGAGGTAGATGGCCGGGTCACCCTCACGGAACACCTGCGCGCCAGCGTCGAACGTGCGGCGGGCGGTGCGTTCGGACAGCCAGGCCAGCTGCTCGTCTGGCAGCTTTTCGAACAGGAAGAGCGTTCGCATCTCGTCCACTGTGACGATCATGTCGCCTCCGACAGGTAGCGATGGATCAAGGTCACGGCGAGCGCGCCCTCGCCGACTGCGGACGCGACCCGCTTGACCGAGTCCGCCCGGACGTCGCCGGCAACGAACACGCCCGGCACCGAGGACTCGAGCAGGTAAGGGTCGCGCGCGAGTGGCCAGCCCTGCGGCGGTCGCTGCTCATCGTCCAGCAGATCGGGTCCGGTGAGGACGAAACCCTTGCTGTCACGCAGAACTGCGTCGCCGAGCCACTCCGTCTGAGGCAGCGCTCCGATGAACACGAACAACCAGCCGGCATCAACGGTACGGGTGGTTCCGGCCGCATTGTCCCTGAGCGTGAGGCGCTCGAGGTGCTCGTCGCCCTCGCCGGCGGCCACCTCGGTGCACGTCAGCACCTCGATCACCGGGTCGGCCTCGATCCGGGCCACGAGGTACTCGGACATGGACGCGCGGATGTCCTTGCCGCGTACGACCATGAAGACGCGTTTGGCGTAGCGCGAGAAGAAGAGTGCTGCCTGGCCGGCAGAGTTGGCTGCTCCGACGATGTAGACGTCCTCACCCCTGGCGTTGGCCGCCTCGTGCGCGGCCGCCCCGTAGTAGACCCCGCGCCCCGAGAGCTCGGCCAGCCCCGGCGCCTGGAGCTTGTTGTACGAGACCCCGGTGGCGAGGACGACAGCATGGGCGGTGACCTCGCTGCCGTCGCCGAAACACACGACGCGTCCCTCGCCCTTGGCCTCGACCCGGTTGCACACCGCGGTCGTCAGGATCTCCACCTCGAACCGTACGGCCTGGTCGCGGGCGCGCTGGGCCAGCTCGGCACCGGACAACCCGTTGGGGAACCCGAGATAGTTCTCGATCCGACTGCTCTGGCCGGCCTGCCCGCCGGTAGCCGCCTGCTCGACCAGCAGCGTGCGCAGGCCCTCACTCGCGGCGTAGACCGCCGAACCGAGACCGGCGGGGCCGCCACCGATGACGACCACGTCGTAGAAGGGACTACCGGCGGTGGTCGCAAGGCCGACAGCGTTGGCCAGGTCGTGGGGTGTGGCGCAGCGCAGCACCAGGCCGTCCGGCATGAAGGCCACCGGCAGGGCGCTTGAATCCTCCTCGAGATTCGCCGCCCGTAACAGTCGTCGGGCCGGGTCCGCACGAAGGTCGAGGTGGCGGTAGGGGATCTGGTTGCGGGCCAAAAACTCTTTGGCCTGCTGGGTTTCTGCCGACCACTGGTGCCCGATCAGCGTGATGCCGCTGAAAGTCGGGACCGCCGAGCGGGTCCACTCGGCCAGCAGCTCGTCCAGCGGCGGGTAAAGCTTTTCCTCCGGCGGGTCCCACGGCTTGAGCAGGTAGCGGTCGAGGTCGATGTCGTTGATCGCACGGATGGCCGCGTCCGTGTCGGCGTAGGCGGTCAGCAGCACCCGCTTCGCGTGCGGCGCAATGTCCATCGCCTGCTCGAGGAACTCCACCCCGGTCATGGCGGGCATGCGGTGATCGGCCAGCAGCAGGGCCACCTGCTCGCCCCGCACGGTGAGCTCGCGCAGGGTCTCCAGCGCGTCGTCACCCGACTCGGCCCGCACGATCCGGTAGCGCTCGCCGTACTGTCGGCGCAGATCGCGGGCGAGGGCGCGGCCCACTGCCGGGTCGTCGTCAACGGAGACGATGACCGGCCGTGCTGAGGTTTCGTCTGCCATGCGCTCCTTCTCCCCTGGCTAGCTGTCCACGGACTGTCGTACGAAAGCGTGAGCCTTTGCCGTGCGTACGGCGGTGCTGAGTGCGTCGATGTCGTAAGCGCCATAGTGACGCTCACCGTTGATGAAGAAGGTGGGTGTGCCGGACACCCCACTGAGACTGGCGGAGTCCAGGTCCTCGTCGACACGTCGGCGGCGGCCGTGCTTCTTCAGCTCTGCCAGGAACTTGTCGCCGTCGAGCCCGATCGACTGGGCGTGGCGTACGAGATCATCCGGGCGCAGGCTGTCCTGGTTGGCGAGCAGCACGTCGTGCATCTCCCAGAACTTGCCGTGGGCGCCGGCAATCTCGGCGGCTTCGGCGGCCACGAGAGCACGCGGGTGCACGTCGGTCAGCGGAAGGTGTCGCCACACGTACCGGATATCGACGTACTCCGACAACAGCTCCCGTACGACCGGCTCGGCCTGGCCACAGTAGGGGCACTCGAAGTCGCCGTACTCCACGATCGTCACCAGCGACTCGAGCGGCCCGCGGATGTGGTCGCGTTCCGGGTCCACCGGCACTGCCAGGTCGATGATCGACTCCGAGTCGCCGAGGATGATCCGGTTGCGGGTGACCACCGGCAGCATCGAGGTGGCCCAGAAGATCGCGAAGGCCAGCAACGATGCGATCAGAGCAGCGGTGAGGACGCCGAGCTTTGCCTCCTCGAGCTGGTCACCGTGGAAGGCCAGCGTGGCGATCAGGATGGAGACGGTGAAGCCGATGCCGGCGATCGCACCGCCGCCAGTGATCGACGCCCAGCCGACCGGTGGACGCAGTCGACCTCCGCTGAGCTTGGTCACTACCCAGGAAAAGGTGACGACGCCGACGGGCTTTCCGACCACGTACCCCACGATGATGCCGATAGTGATCGGCGAGGTGTAGGCGCTGGACAGGAAGGACCCGTTGATCGCGATGCCGGCGTTGGCCAAGGCGAAGAGCGGGACGATGACGTAGCTCGTCCACGGGTGAAACCGCTGCTGCAGCAGGTCGTTGGGCGACAGGGTGGCGGCGAGCCCGGCAGATGCAGCTCTGGCCAGCTCGGGCGTCGGCTGCTCGCGGAACAACCGGAACAGCCCGGTTGCCTTCTCCAGGTCATCGCGCACGGGCGAGTAGGCCCAGGTGAGCAGGCCCATCGCCAGACCGACAGCCACCGGATCGATACCCGACTCGTAGACGGCGACCCAGGCGGCCGTGCCTCCGAGCAGGTAGAAAAGGCCAAACCTCACCTTGAGGAAGATGGCTGCGACCAGGATCGACATGATGACGCCGGCGACGATCAGCGGTACGGGCTGGACGTCGCTGCTGTAGAAGAACGTGATGACCAGCAGCGCCACCAGGTCGTCGACCACGACAACGGTGAGCAGGAAGATCCGGACCCGATCGGGCAGCCCACGACCGACCAGCGCCAGCAGCCCCAGGGCGAACGCGGTGTCGGTCGACATCGCCGTGCCCCAGCCGTGGGTCGAGGAGTGGCCGGAGTTGATCGCGAGGTAGATCAGGACGGGCACGACCATGCCGCCGACACCGGCCATCAGCGGCAGGACCACCCGACGCCGTTCGCGCAGCTCGCCGAGGTCGAACTCGCGGCGGGCCTCGAGGCCGACCACGAAGAAGAAGAAGGTCATCAGGCCGTTGTTGACCCACTCGCGCACGGACTGCGAGATCTCCCACTGGCCGACGGCGATAGTGAGGTGGGTCTCCCAGACCTTGTCGTAGGAGGCCAGGTCGATGTTGGCCCAGATCAACGCCAGGATCGTCGCGCCCGCGAGAATCGCCGCGCTGCCCGACTCCGTCCGGATGAAGTTTCGCAGCGGCGACTCGATCCGGTGCGCCCAGGTGCTGCGGCCCTCGAAGGGCGCGGCGTCGACATCCGTCATCGACACCACCTCCTCGCGATCACCGGTCGGCCTTGTGGGGCACCACCAACGAACCTACCCGGCGAGAACTTCCCGGCTACAGGTGCGCTGGGTCGATCAGGTCCGCGTACTCCGGATGCCGCCGGATGTAGGCCGAGATGAAGGGGCATTGCGGTACGAGCTTGCGTCCGCTGGCAGCCACCGCGTCGAGGGCGCGGCCGGCCAACACGTTGGCGATTCCCTGGCCCTGCATCGATGGCGCCGTCTCGGTGTGGGTGAAGACGACCACGTCGTCCTTGAGCCGGTAGACCGCCCGGCCCACGATCTCTCCGTCGACGGTCGCCGTGAACGCGGACTCGGATGGATCGTCGGCCACCGTGATCGTTCGGCCGTCGCGGGTCGTATCGGTCATGCTGCTCAGCCTACGGTTGTCCACTGTTCGAACATATGTTCGACAAGTGGGGGATTGTTGGGTAGGGTCGCCTCATGTGCAGCGCGGCGGACCTCGAGGACGTCGGCGACCTGGGCTGGGTGGCAAGTCCCCGTCGTGGTTGGACGCTGTCGACGACGGCGGATGTGCTGCCGAGTGCCCGGAGCAGTGGGCGCTGCCGCGCTGACGCCGGGCGCTGTTCGCCCCGTTGAGCGGTGGCGGAGCGTTGCTGCGCGGTGGTCGAGCTGGCCGGGCCGGGTCCGGAGGCGATCCGGTTGCTGGCCTCGCTGTCGGGCCGGGTGCTCTCCGGTGATCAGCGGCTCAGCGTGGTCCAGCTGATGCAGGCGCAGGTGGCGTGGGTGGCCGGTGCGGAGCAGCAGTCGATCGTGGACCTGGTCGGGCCGGCCGCCCCGCCGGCGGTGCCGGCGGACGCGCCGCTGGAGGACCCGGCGGTGCTGGCGGCCCGTAAGGCGGCGCTGGCCGAGGAGTTCTGGCCGGTGGAGCTGGCACCGGCGTTGCACACCTCGGTCGATCAGGCCAAGGCGCGGATCGCCCGGGCCCGGTTGCTCGCGGGTGAGTGGAAGGTGTTGGGGGACCGGTTGCGGGCCGGGACGTTGGACCCGTACCGGGTGTGGCTGATCACCGAGACGCTGTCCGCGCTGCCGGACCCGGCCCGGGCGGCGCAGGTGCTGGCGGCGGTGCTGCCCGGCGCGGCGGCGCAGACCCCGACCGCGGTTGAAGCGGGCGCTGCGCAAAGCCGCCAGGCAAGCCGACCCGGACTGGGGGGTCCGGACGTTCGCGAAAGCCCGGAAGTCGCGGCGGGTCGGGTTCGACCTGACCGGTGATGACGGGCTGGTCCGGATGTGGGCGTTCCTGCCACCGGTGGAAGGCCTCGCGGTCAAGCAGCACCTGGACGCCGCCGCCAAGGTCACGCGCGCCGACCCGGAGGATCGCCGGTGCGCCGACGAGCGGACGGCGGACGCCCTGATCGCCGCCGTGCTCGGCTCGACCCTCGGTGACCCGACTGTCCCGCTGACGCCGAAGGTCCGGTTGAACGTGCTGGTGCCGCTGCCGACCCTGCTCGGCCTGCGGGAGGACACCGGCGAGCTTCTCGGGTACGGGGACCTGCCGGCCGGGGTGGCCCGGGAGCTGGCCGCGGACGCGGACTGGCAACGCTGGGTGCACGACCCGGTCAGCGGGCACCTGCTCGACCAGGGCGGCTACGACTACCGGGTCAAAGCGGTGCTGGAACGGTTCCTGGTCGGCCGGGACCGCTACTGCCGGTTCCCCGGCTCAGCACGCACAGCCGAAAGCAGCGACCTCGAGCACAACGAGGCCTTCGACCTCACCGGCAACGGCGCCGGTGGGTCCACCTCGGCGGCGAACATGTGCTGTGTGTCCCGCACCCCGCACCGGGCCAAAACCCACGGCGACTTCAAGCTCCGACACCACCCCGACGGCACCATCACCTGGACCACCCCGCTCGGGCGGACCTACACCACCCACCCCTGGGACTACCGACCCGACAGCGACAAGCGGCAACAAAACAGCGGACACGAGCAGGACACCGGGCCGCCGGAAGACCTGCAACGGGAGTGAGCGCATCGCGGGGGACGTCACCAACCGGCGGCGATATGCTCCGGCCATGCGGATCCTGGTCCTGGGCGCGGGTTTCGGTGGGCTGGAACTGACCACACGGCTGTCCGACGAGTTCGGTGCTGCCCTCGACGTGGTGCTGATCGACGACAGCGAGGGCTTCGTGTTCGGCTTCTCCAAGCTGGACGTGATGTTCGGTCGACTCGACGCGGCGACGGTGCTCCACCCGTACAGCGATCTGGTCAAGCCGGGCGTGCAATTCGTCAACGCCAGGGTGACGGCCATCGACCCGGTCGCGAAGCGCGTGGAGACCAGCGCCGGGACCTTCGAGGGGGACATCCTCGTGGTCGCCCTCGGCGCCGACCTGCACCCATCGGCGACGCCAGGTCTGGTCGAGGGCGGACACGAGTTCTACAGCGAGGCGGGGGCGTTCGCGCTGCGCGACGTTCTCGCCGAGTTTGCCGGCGGTCGCGTGGTTGTCGGCGTGACCTCGACCCCGTTCAAGTGTCCGCCGGCGCCGAGCGAGGCTGCGCTGCTGACCCACGACTTCCTCGTCGGCCGTGGCCTGCGCGAGCAGTCGAGCGTATCGCTGGTCATGCCGATGGCCGTACCGATCCCGCCCTCCCCCGCAGCCTCCGACGCCGTCCTCGCGGCCTTCGCCGAGCACGACATCTCCTGGCATCCGGGGCTTCTCGTCCGCGGACTCGACGCCGAGCGCAAGGTCGCCCTGCTCAGCGACGGCAGCGAGATGCCGTACGACCTGTTCCTCGGCGTCCCCGTCCACCGCGCTCCGGAGGCAGTCCTCGCGTCCGGACTGGCCGTCGACGGCTGGATCCCGGTCAACTCATTGACCCTGGAGACTGCGTTCGAGGGGGTCTACGCAGTCGGCGACGTGACCAGCGTCGGCACTCCCAGGGCCGGCGTCTTCTCCGAAGGGCAAGCGGTTGTCGTCGCCGAACGCATCGCCGCAACGCTGCGCGGCGAGCCGACAGAGGCCGAGTACGACGGCCACGGGATGTGCTACCTCGAGATCGGGCACAACCTGGTGGCCAAGGTGGACGTGACCTTCCGTAGCGGCCAGAGTCCGGTGGGCGCCCTGGTTGGCCCTTCTGCCGATCTCGCCGCGGACAAGACGGAGTTCGGAACGAGCCGCATCGCCCGTTGGTTCGGGTAGTCGGATCAACCCGAACATCAAGGCAACGAAACCTCGGCTCCGGGTCGTCTCACCTGCCGAAGGGAGGCGCCGACATGGATCGCAGTGACTTCGATGACTTTGTCAGAGGTCGTTCACGGCCGCTGCTCCAAGCAGCCTGGCTGCTGACCGGCGACTGGCAGCTGGCCGAGGACCTGTTGCAGACCGCGCTGGTCAAGGTCTACCTGTCGTGGGGCCGGATCCGGCGCGACGGCAACGCCGACGCGTATGCCAGACGCGTGCTCGTGACCACCTACGTCACCGGCTGGCGACGTCGCTGGCGCGGTGAGGTGCCGACCTCGGCGCTGCCCGAGCAAGCGGCTGGGCGAGATGACTTCGCCACCGTCGACCTGCGCCGGAGCATGCTCGACGCCCTGCAACGACTCCCCCGCCGACAACGCGCGGTTGTCGTACTCCGCTACTACTGCGACCTGTCCGAACGTGACGTCGCCGAAGCCCTCGGCTGCTCCGAGGGCACCGTCAAGAGCCAGGCAGCCAAGGGCCTCGACGCCCTGCGCCGCTCCGGCCTCGCCGCCTCCATCCACCAAGGAAAGACACCATGAGCCAGGTCAGCGACGAAGACATCATCAAGGTTCTGCACGGGATCGTCCCCGAAGCACCCGACGTGCCGGCGCGCCTCGCGTCCGTCCATCACCGGGCCAAACTCCGCCACCGCCGGCACCTGGCCGCCGGATCCCTCGCCGTCGTCGGGGTGGTCGCCGTCGGTGCTGTCATCGTCAACGCCGAAGGCTCCAAGTCGCCGGCGTCGACGCCCGGCTCGAAGTCGGCAGCCCCTGCCACCAACGCGCACGGGACCAAACCCGCGACCACCAAGAACGGCTTGCCAGCGTCTCTCTACCGCCCGCTGCACCTGCCGGTGGTGGCCGCCGGCGCAGGCTGCCCGGTCTCTCCGAGCAAGACCTACCCGTCCGGCGGTGGATTCGTCGGCGCGTTCAAGGCGATCAGTACGGGACCGGTCGCGCTGGCCGACGCCAGCCCGATCCCGGTCAACTTCAGCCCGCAGTCCGACAACTCCTACGCCGGTACGGGTTGGCCTGGTACCAAAGCGATCTGGCGGATCTCTCCCAGCTACATGGGGCCCGTACTCTTCCGCGGTGCCCGACTCGACGGCACCGGCCAGCTCCGTTTCGACCATTACCTCGACGCGGTCGGAACGACGTTCGCCGGTTCCCCGGACACCAATGCCTACCCGGACCTCGGGTACGCGGCGGAGGACGGCATCAAGTACGTGCGCACGCCGCCGAGCGGTATCCGGATGCAGAGCCCTGGCTGCTACGGGATCCAGATCGACGGGACCAACTTCAGCGAGGTCATCACCTTCAAGGTGATCGCAGCCCCCTAGACCTCGGCAGCGAGCTCGTAGACCTGGTCGGTCGGGTGCCCTGCCCGCTCGTGGATCCGCTGAACCGCCGCCTTGTCGGGACCGGTGGAGAGGCAGAAAACCTTGCCCGACACCGGATCCAGCCACGCCTTGACGAAGTCGACTCCCTCCTCGGCCTGGATGTCGAGGTCCAGGCGGTGAGCCGCCTCGAGCTGCTCCTTGGTGACTCCGACGAATCCGTCGTGAACATCCATGAAGTTCGGCATTCTTTGCTCCTTTTCGTTTGCCGCCACTGTGGCGGCCTCGGTCTACTATCAGCCCGTGGCTACGGACCAACCATGACCGAGACGCCGCCGCTGTTGACCGAGACTCCGGATCTTCCAACAACCAGCGGCCGGGACCCGTTCGACGTCGTGCCACAGGTTCTGGACCTGGTACGGCTCACCGGCGCGATCTTCTTCCGGTCCGACTTCAGCTCGCCCTGGTGCTACACCTCACCGCCAACCCTCGAGATGGAGGGGGCGCTCCCCGCCGGCGACGGCAGTCTCGTCATGTTCCACATCGTCGCCGACGGCCGCTGCTGGATCGCCCTCGAGGACGGCATCCGGCATCAGCTGGCCCGCGGCGACGTCGTCGTCCTCCCGTACGGCGACGCGCACTCCTGGGGGTCGGTCGAGCCGGCCGATCCGATCTCGATCACTACCTTGTTGCCGCCGCGGCCATGGACGGAGTTCCCCCACGTCCAGTACGGCGGCGACGGCGACATCACTCTCGTCGTCTGCGGCTACCTGCGCGGCGACGCCGTACTCTTCGACCCGGTCCTGCGGGCACTGCCGTCGCTCTTCGTCGTGCGGCCCACCGGTCCAGCAGCTGCCTGGGTCACCGCGAGCGTGGAGTACGCGCTGTCGTCGCCCTCACCGCGTGAAGCCAGCACGGGCATGAGCCAACGCCTGCCCGAGCTGCTGTTCACCGAAGTTCTCCGCCTCTACCTCACCTCCAGCCCCGATGCAGAACTGACCGGTTGGCTGGCGGCCCTGCGAGATCCGTTGGTAGGACAGGCTTTATCGCTGATGCACGAGGATCCGGCAAGAAACTGGACCGTCGGCGAGCTCGCCACCTCCGTCGCCTCCTCCAAGACGGTCCTGGTCGACCGGTTCGTCAAGTTCCTCGGCCGGCCACCGATCCGCTACCTCACCGAGTGGCGGCTCCGCCTCGCCTCCGGGCTGCTGCGCACGACCAGCCTTGGCGTACGAGAGATCGGGCTGCGGGTCGGCTACCGGTCGGAGGAGTCGTTCAGCCGGGCGTTCAAGCGCGAGCTCGGGGCAGCACCTGCACACTGGCGAGCCGAACGCGGTTGAGGTACTCCTACGATGCTGTCGATTGCGGCGCACCCGGATCGTCATAACAGTGAACGGGCCAACCCGGCCCCACACGATCGGACCTGCAGATGGCGAAGTACCTGGCACTGATCTACGGCGACGAGAAGGTCTGGAGCGCGGCCACCGAGGAGTGGCGCGAGACCAACGGCGAGGGACACCGAGCCTTCATCGACGCGGCCGGACCCGCGGTCATCCTCGGCGGCGAGCTGGCGGAACCCGACACCGCAACGACCCTGCGCCTGGACGGCGATGGCCGGCCGAGCACCACCGACGGCCCGTTCCAGGAGACCAAGGAAGTTCTCGGCGGCTTCTACCTGATCGAGGCCGCCGACCTCGACGAGGCAATTCGCCTGGCCTGGCTGATCCCCGAGACCAAGGCCGGCCACAGCGGTGTCGAGGTCCGGCCCCTTGTGGACCACGGCTGAGCACCGACCCGGACGTCGTCCGCGACGCCCTCGCCTCGGCCCACCGGGACGGGTGGGCCAAGGTGCTGGCGTCCACTGCCCACCTGAGCCGCAACCTGGACCTGGCCGAGGAATGCACGCAGGACGCGTACGCGAAGGCGCTCACCGCCTGGCCGCGGTCCGGCGTCCCCGACCGGCCGGTTGCGTGGCTGACCACGGTCGCCCGCAACCGCGCCCGTGACCTGATCCGTCGCGACGCCGTGCTCACACGAGTGATGCCGCTGCTGGTCCTGGACAGCCCTGCGGAGTCCCAGCCGCCCGTCGACGTCGTGCATCCGATCGACGACGACCGGCTGCGGCTTATCTTCACCTGCTGCCACCCCGCCCTGGCACGCGACTCCCGGGTGGCACTGACCCTGCGGCTGCTGTGCGGGCTGTCGACGGCCGAGGTGGCACGGGCCTTCCTGGTCCAGGAGTCGACCATGGCCGCCCGCATCACCAGGGCCAAGAAGAAGATCACCGCGGCTCGCATCCCCTACCGCGTACCCCAGCCGGCCGACCTACCCGAGCGGCTCGACGCCGTGCTGGAGGTCGTCCATCTCGTCTTCACGACCGGCTACACGGCGCCAATCGGCGACCACTTGGTCCGCACCGACCTGACGGACGCGGCCGTCGACCTGGCCCGAATGCTGCACCAGCTCATGCCGGGGAACACCGAGGCCGGCGGCCTGCTCGCCCTGATCCTGCTGGTCGACGCCCGCCGCGACACCCGGACCGGACCCGATGGCACCTTGACCCTGCTCGCGGACCAGGACCGCTCCCGCTGGGACCGTGCCCGCATCGACGAGGGCCTCGACCTGCTCTCGGCCACGCTCGGCCAGGCGCCCCCGGCGCGCTACGCCGTGCAGGCCGCGATCGCCGCCGTGCACGCGGAGGCTCCCACCTGGCAGGACACCGACTGGTCCGAGATCATCGGCCTCTACGACGTGCTGCTCGAGCTGTGGCCCTCCCCCGTGGTCCGGCTCAACCGTGCCGTGGCGGTGGGGATGCGCGACGGCCCTCAGGCCGGACTGACAGCGATGTCAGGGCTGCTGGACGAGCCGAGCCTGGCAGCGTACGGCTACCTCAGCTCCGCCCGCGCGGACTTTCTCCGCCGGCTCGGTCGGTGGCCCGAAGCCGCCGCGGCGTACGAGGAAGCCTTGGCACTCAACGACAACGAGGTTGAGCGTGCCTTCCTCGTGGACCGCCTCGCACAGGTTCGCTCGGCGACCTGAATTCTTAAGGGCGGCTCAGGTCTGGTCGATATTTTCCTTGACATCGCGCCCCGGCACACCGTGTGCCATGCGATGGTGAAGGGGTCGCACAGATGCCGGAGGCTAACCCGGTGATCCACAAGGATGGGCACCCGAACCACCTGGTGATGTACCTGCCACCGCTGCGCCCGACTGTCCGCACGGCCGCCCGGCTCGCCGTCGAGAGCATGATCGTCCCCTGGCTGCTGATGGCTTGCCTGCTGCACACCCGCGGCCTGCTGTCCGCGCTGATCGCAGCCCTGAGCTGGTCCTGGCTGGTGCTGCTGGTCCGCTGGCGGGAAAAGGGTCGCCTGCCCGGCACGCTGCTGCTCACCGGTGGGCTGCTGACCGCGCGCTGCTGCCTGTCGCTCGCCACCGGAAGCGCCTTCGTCTACCTGCTCCAGCCGGTGATCGGCTCACTGGTCATGGCGTCCATCTTCGTGGGTACGTCGCTGGCCGGCCGGCCGCTGACCCTGACCCTCGCCAAGGACTTCATGGACCTGCCGGCTCACCTGATCGACCGGCCGCGGGTGCGCCGGATGTTCCGCAACGTCGGCCTCTTCTGGGGCGCGACCCGCCTGCTCGACGCCTGCATCTCGTACAGCTTCCTGCACCTCAGCGTCGACTACGGCATGCTCTCGCGTGCTCTGGTCAGCCCGGTCCTGCTCGCCCTGAGCATCGGTGCCTGCTTCCTGCTCGGCCGGCGCGGGCTGGCCTCCGACGACATCCGGTTGGCCAGGACCCCCGCCGTCGCCTGATCGAATTTTCGCCGCACCGGAATACGGTCGCCGCCATGGGGCAGTCCACCAGCCATGGACGAGGACCTCGCCCCCATGCCAGCACGCCCGCGGCCGCTGGGTGAGCTCGCTCGCGGTCTGGCGGTCTTTGCCGTCTACCTCGTCGTCACCGGCATCGACTGGTCCGGTCGTACGGCCGCAGCCCACCGCCACGCGACCGACATCCTCGACCTCGAGCGCAGGCTCCACCTCGACCCGGAGCTGAGCCTCAACCAGTGGCTGGCGCCGCACCAGGTCCTGCGGGTCCTCGCCAACTACGAGTACGCCATCACGTACGTCATCAGTGCGTTCGCGCTCCTGCTGTGGCTGTGGCACAAGCGGCCGGAGCTCTACGCATGGGCGCGCACCACCTTCATCTGGCTCAACCTCGTGGCCATCGCCTGCTTCGCGATCTACCCGCTCGCTCCACCGCGGCTGATGCCGGAACAGGGATTCGTCGACACCGTCAGCAGCGGGCACACCTGGGGTTCGTGGGGCTCGCCCCTGGTCGGGCACGCCAACCAGCTGGCCGCCATGCCCTCGCTGCACTTCGGCTGGGCGCTGTGGGTCAGCGTGGTTCTCGCGGAGATCTCGAGCACCCGGCGGATCCAGGCGGTCAGCGGCCTGCACGTGCTGCTGACCTTGTGGGTGATCCTCGCAACGGCGAACCACTTCCTGTTCGACGGGGTGGCAGCGGTAGTGCTGGTGCTTGCGTGCGTCCGGCTGATCCCGGCCGAGTCGGCCCGCAAGGTGGCGGCCGCTGACGCCTTCTTCCTGTACGTGGAACGTCCGACAGCTCCCCAGCACGTCGGCGGGGTCGTCCTGCTGGACCTGTCCACGCGAGGCGGGGTGCCACCGAGCCGCGAGGAGGTGGCGGAACGGGTGCGCGAACAGCTGGGCGCGCTACCGCGGTTCTGCCAGGTGCTCGGCCTGCGTCGCTGGCGGCGACCCGTGTGGCGACAGGCAGACCACGTCGACTGGGAGTGGCACGTTCCCCTCGTCGACCTCACCGGCCCCGAGGGCCGGCCGGGTGGGCTCGACGCGTTCCACCGGCTGGTCGCCGAGCTTGCGGCAACGCCGCTGCCACGGGACCGGCCACTGTGGCGGCTGGTGACCGTGCACGGCATCGACGAGGGCACCGCGGGTGTGGTCCTCATCGTTCACCACGTAGTAGCCGACGGCATCGGCACCGTGGCGCAGGCACTGCGGCTGCTGACGCCTCCGCTGGATCAGCGCCACGCTCCTCCGGTGCGCCGGACCAAGGGCTGGGCGGCTGTCACCGGCGTGGTCACCGGCATCGCCCAGCTGGCCCGCGACGGCAGCGCACGCGACCCGTTGCCGGGCGGCGACACGAGCAACCGCTCCTTCGCGACGGTCGAGCTGCCGCTGCGGACCCTGCGCACCACGGCCAGGGGGCACGGTGTGCGTACGACCGATGTCGTGCTGGCGGCTGTGGCCGGGGGGCTCGGGCGCGCGATGGTGCCCGTACGAGACGAGGTCAGGACGGCCGTGCCCCTGATGATGCGCGACCCCGCGACCGCCGCCGAGGGCAACGTGACGGCCGCGGTCATGGTCGACCTGCCGGTGGCTCCAGGCGCCGAGAGCGAGCGGCTGGCCGAGATCGCCAGCAGGACTGGCCGGCTCGCCAGCCCGAGCCGGGCGATGGCCTCGCGCTTCGTGATGCTCGCTACCGGCGCCGTGTTTCCCGCCGGGCTGCACGCCTGGTTCTCCCGTACGGTCTACGGCCACCGCTACTTCTCCGCCATCGTCTCCGACATGCCGGGGCCGCCGACCCAGCTCTACCTGCTCGGCGCGCGGCTGCAGGCCGCCTACCCACTGCTGCCGCTCGCGCCGCGGGCGCCGATCGCGGTCGGCGGGCTCAGCTGGAACGGCGTGCTGTGCGTCGGCATCAGCACCGACCCCGCCGTGGTCCCGGCCGACGACCTCGCCGCTGCGATGTCGGAGGTGCTCGCCGCGCTGGCCCCTGACACAGCGACAACACTGCCGTAACAGCCCGTTCTCCTGAGTCCCGGGATTTGTACGCGCGTGACAAAGAGCGGGCGCTTTGATGTTGCATTGCTGCGCGGACGCAGCGCTATCCGCGACAGAGCATGGAGTAATGCGCGAGGGTGCCGGATCCACGGCTCTGACGGCGTACACCACGCCGCCTGCGGTGCTGCGCGGCCTCGAGCGGGCAGAGAACTTCCCGGTCGCGCTGCGCCTGCTACCAGTACGCACCCGGCGCCACCTTGGTTCGATCTACGACGTCGCCAGGGTGATCGACAACCTTGGTGACCAGGCCAACGGCGACCGTGGCGCGCTGTTGCTGGCGTTCCGCAGGGACCTTGACCTGGTCTGGAGCACGGGCCGGCCGACCTCGCCCGTGCTCCAGCAGCTGGTCCCGACGGTTCGCGAGGTCGCGCTCAGCATCGAGCCGTTCGACCGGCTGGTGCGGGCAAACCTGCAGGACCAGGAGATCCACGAGTACGAGACTTTCACCGCGCTGGCCGACTACTGCACACTGTCGGCCAACCCGGTCGGGCGCCTGGTCCTGGACGTGTTCGGCGCCTCGACTCCGCGAACCAGGGCACTGTCCGACGACGTGTGCACCGCGCTGCAGCTGCTGGAGTTCTGGCAGGACGTCGCCGAGGACCGGGCGATCGGCCGGGTCTATCTCCCGCGCGAGACGTTGCGCGCACATGGCGCTCAGGACCGAGAGCTCGACTCCGCCCACACCTCCCCGGCCCTGCGCAGAGCCCTCCTGGCCGAGACCATGCGCGCAGAACTGCTGCTGGACAGCGGAACTGACCTTCTCCGGCTCCTGCACGGCTGGGCCAGGATCGCGGTCGCCGGCTACGTCGCGGGAGGACGCGCAACGGTACGCGCTCTGCGTCGCGCCGACTTCGACGTCCTGGCCGGAGCACCGCACCCCCGTCGGCGCGACACCGTGGCCCGCGCCGTGCTGCTCCTGTCCGGAGGGTCACGATGACAGCCGCGCTGACCGATGCCTACGCCGAGTGCGAGGCGATCACCAAGTCGGAGGCGCGGAACTTCTACTACGGGATTCGGCTGCTGCCGGCGGGCAAGCGTTCGGCCCTGAGCGCGGTCTACGCCCTCGCCCGCCGAATCGATGACATCGGCGACGGCAGCCTGCCAGTACCCGAGAAGCTCACCGCTCTCGCGGACGTGCGAGCGTCGCTGTCCCGTCGGGACAACTCCGACCCGGTCATGGCAGCCGTACACGACGCCGCACGTCGTTTTCCCTTGCCGCTCGGGGCTTTCGGCGAGCTGATCGACGGGGTCGAGATGGACGTGGTCGGTCGGCGCTACGCCACGTTCGACGAGCTCGTGACCTACTGCACCTGCGTCGCCGGGTCGATCGGACGGCTGTCGCTCAGCATCTTCGGCGGCAGCGAGGAGTGGCGTGCGCCCGCCTACGCCAATGCACTCGGGGTCGCCTTGCAGCAGACCAACATCCTCCGCGACGTGCGCGAGGACCTGGTGCTCGGCCGGGTCTATCTGCCCGCCGAGGACCTCGAGCGGTTCGGGGTCGACCTCCGGCTGACCGGCGACGGACGGCTCGACGACTGCGACGGCGCGCTCGACGCCCTGATCCGGGACGCGGCGGCCCGCGCATCCGCCTGGTACGACGACGGTCTGCGGCTGCTGCCGTTGCTCGACCGGCGTAGCGCGGCCTGCTGCGCTGCGATGGCCGGCATCTACCGGGCGCTCCTCGACCGGATCGAGCACGATCCCCGACCGTCGTACGAGCACCGACTTTCCTTGTCGGGCTGGGAAAAGACGCGCGTCGCTGCTAGGGCGATGGCAGGGCGAGCGGCATGACCAGGGCCGGCGTCGTGGTCATCGGGGGCGGCCTGGCCGGCTTGACCACAGCGCTGCGCTGCGCCGACAACGGCTGGGACGTGACGCTGCTCGAGGCAAAGCCCCGCCTTGGCGGCCAGACCTACTCCTTCGCCCGCGGCGACCTCCTGGTGGACAACGGGCAGCACGTGTTCCTGCGGTGCTGCACGGCTTACCGTGAGCTGCTGGCACGCCTGGGCGTGTCCCGGCTGGTGCGGCTGCAGGAACGCTTGGACGTACCCATCGTCGACTCCGTCACCGGCAGGCACCACCGGCTGCGCCGCAACAACCTGCCGGCACCGCTGCACCTGGCGCCGGCGCTGCTTCGCTACCGGGCGTTGTCCCCACGCCAGCGGGTGCGACTCGCCGTTGCCATGCGGGCGATGACCAACGTGGACCGGGAGAGCGTGGACGACACCAGCTTCGGTGACTGGCTGCGCTCGCACGGACAAGACGCCCGTACGGTGGCAGCGGTCTGGGACCTGATCGGCGTTGCCACCCTCAACGCCCGGGCCGACGACGCGTCACTTTCCCTTGCTGCCACTGTGTTTCAGATCGGACTGCTCACCGACACCGATGCCGGCGACCTGGGCTGGTCGGAGGTGCCGTTGCAGCAGCTGCACGGTGATCCGGCGGCAGCCGAGCTGGGGCGCATCGGCGGGACAGTTCGTCGCAATGCCAAGGTCGAGGCGATCTCGCCGGTCAGCGACGGCTGGTCGGTGCTGCTGCGCGACGGCGAGGAGCTGAGTGCTGATGCCGTCGTACTCGCCGTGCCGCCCGCGGCGGCCGAGTCCCTGCTGCCGGAGGGCGCCACCTCGCTGCCGGCGGGCTGGTCGGCGACGCTCGGCACCGCAGCGATCGTCAACGCAAACTTCACTTTCGCGGACCGGGTGATGGACGAGCGCTACACCGCCGTCCTCGGCTCGGTGATTCCGTGGGTGTTCGACTGCACCGACCGGGTCGGCCTGACCGGCGGGCAAGCCATCACCGTGCCCATCTCCGCAGCCGATGCCTTGATCGACGTGCCGGCTGCCGACCTTCGCGACCGGGTACTCGATGCGCTCGGCACCGTACTGCCACGGACCCGCTCGACGCCGATGACCGACTGGTTCATCACCCGTGAGCGGGAAGCAACCTTCCGTCCCTCGCCGGGCAGCCAGTCGCTGCGTCCCGGCCCGGAGACCTCGCTGCCGGGCCTGCTGCTGGCCGGCGCATGGACCGACACCGGCTGGCCCGCGACGATGGAGGGAGCGGTACGCAGCGGCAACGCGGCCGCTCGTGCCCTCGGCGGTCCCCGGCGCAACGCGCTCATCACGAGCACGACCGAGGGAGTATCCGCGTGACCATCGCCTTCCCGGTAGCCCTGTCCGAGACCCAGCAGCTGGTGCAGCCAGCGCTTCGCCGGGCGTTGGATGCGCTGGATCCGCAGACCAGGGCCCGTGCCTCGTACCACCTGGGGTGGACCGGTGCCGACGGCCGGCCGGAGAGCGGCGGCGGGGGCAAGTCGCTGCGCCCGGCGCTGGCCCTGCTCTCGGCCCGGGCGGCCGGCGCGGACGCCGACGTGGCCGTGCCCGGAGCCGTTGCGGTCGAGCTGGTGCACAACTTCTCCCTGCTGCACGACGACTTGATGGACGGGGACCTGTCCCGCAGGCACCGGCCGACGGTGTGGGCGCTGTGGGGTCCGCCGAGCGCGATCCTGGTCGGCGACGCGATGCTCACCCTCGCCCACCAGGTGCTGCTCGAGATCCCCGGCGACACCGGCCCGGCGGCCTCGCGGCTGCTGGCCGGGTCGACCCAGCGCCTCATCCGCGGCCAGGTCGAGGACGTCCATTTCGAGGGCAGGGCGGACGTGACGCTCGACCAGTGCCTCGAGATGGCCGCGGGAAAGACCGGGGCGCTGATCGCCGCCAGCTGCGCCATCGGCGCCGTGCTCGCGGGCGCGCCGGACCGGCTGGTCCGGGCGCTCAGTGACTTCGGGATGCAGCTCGGACTGGCTTTCCAGCTCGTGGACGACGTCCTCGGGATCTGGGGCGACCCCGACGTGACCGGCAAGCCGGTGCTGTCCGACCTGCGTTCCCGCAAGAACTCGCTGCCGGTCAGCTACGCCCTCAGCCGGGGCGACCACGTGTCGGCGGAGCTGCGGGCGTGGCTGGCCGACGGCGACTGCGAGAACGAAGCGCGACTCAGCCTGATCGCCGCGCTGGTCGAGGTCGGCGGGGGCCGCGCCTGGGCCGAGCAGGAGGCCGAACGCCGGGTGCGCGACGGGGTCGAGCTGCTCACCACTGCCGGCATCCCGACCGAGGTGCGCGACGAGCTGTCGGCCATCGGCGAGTTCATCGTGGCGAGGCGGCACTGATGACTGTTGCCGCCCACCACCCGTCCACGGCACGTGCGGAGACCGACGTCGGCCCGGCGATCGACGCTGCCGTCGGCTACCTGCGCCGAACCCAGGACCCCGCCGGCTGGTGGAAGGGTGAGCTCGAGACCAACGTCACCATCGAGGCAGAAGACCTGCTGCTCAGGGAGTTCCTCGGCATCCTGACCGATGACGTGGCTGACGAGACCGCCCGTTGGATCAGGTCGAAACAACGTGACGACGGCAGCTGGGCCACGTTCTACGGCGGTCCCGGCGACGTCTCCACCAGCGTCGAGGCCTGGGTGGCGCTGCGACTGGCCGGCGACCTGCCCGACGCTCCGCACATGACTGCGGCAGCCGGCTTCATTGGCACCGCCGGCGGGGTCGAGCGCTCACGGGTCTTCACCCGCATCTGGTTGGCGCTGTTCGGCCTCTGGGGCTGGGACGCTCTGCCCACCCTACCGCCGGAGCTGATCCTGCTGCCTCGTCGGGTGCCGCTCAACATCTACGACTTTGCCTGCTGGGCAAGGCAAACGATCGTGCCACTCACCGTTGTGTCCACTCTTCGCCCCTCCCGTCCGCTCGGCTTCGGCATCGACGAGCTGCGGTCTGGGCAGGTAGCGACTTCCGCGACGAAGCCGTTCTCCGCCGCCGGTGCGTTCGCGCTGCTGGACCGAGTGCTGGCCGCCTATGCCAGGCACCCGTTGCGCCCGCTGCGGCGCCACGCCATGCGCAGGGCAGCGGAGTGGGTCGTCGCCCACCAGGAGGCTGACGGGTCCTGGGGCGGGATCCAGCCGCCGTGGGTCTACTCGCTGCTGGCCCTGCACCTGCTCGGCTACCCGCTCGACCACCCGTGCGTCAGAGCCGGGATCGACGGCCTCGAGGGCTTTGTCGTCCGCGAACAGACGCCGAACGGCACCGTACGACGGCTCGAGGCGTGCCAGTCGCCGGTGTGGGACACCGCCCTGGCGCTGACGGCGCTGCTCGACGCCGACGTCTCCGCCGAGGATGGCTCCGTGCGCCGGGCCTCGGACTGGCTGGTCGGCGAGGAGATCACCGTCACCGGCGACTGGTCCGTACGCCGCCCGACGCTCGCTCCGGGCGGCTGGGCGTTCGAGTTCGCCAACGACGGCTACCCCGACACCGACGACGCTGCCGAGGTGCTGCTGGCACTCGGCCGGACCAGGCGCAGCGGTGACCCGAGCGTCAGACGCGGCATCGACTGGGTGGTCGGCATGCAGTCAGCCGACGGCGGCTGGGGCGCCTTCGACGCCGACAACACCAGCCGGCTGCCGAACCTGCTGCCCTTCTGCGACTTCGGCGAGGTCGTCGACCCACCGTCTGCCGACGTGACCGCGCATGTCGTGGAGATGCTTGCCCACGCCGGCACGGGGTCGCAGCCGCTGGTCCGCGGCGTGCAGTGGCTACTCGACGCGCAGGAGCCGGACGGGTCGTGGTTCGGTCGCTGGGGCGCCAACTATGTGTACGGGACCGGCGCAGTGCTGCCAGCCCTGATGGCGGCAGGCGTCGGTCGGCATCACCCGGCTGTCCTTCGCGGAGCGCAGTGGCTGGAGCAGCACCAGGGCCACGACGGCGGCTGGGGCGAGGACCTCCGCTCCTACCGGGACCCGTCCTGGAAAGGGCGCGGCGCCTCGACGCCGTCGCAGACCGCTTGGGCCCTGTTGGGCCTCATGGCTGCGGTCGGTGACGCGACAGCGATCGAGCGAGGCATCGCCTGGCTGGTCGACCGGCAGCACGAGGACGGAAGCTGGGACGAACCACAGTTCACGGGCACGGGCTTTCCCGGCGACTTCTACATCAACTACCACCTCTACCGGCAGGTGTTTCCGCTCAGCGCGCTGGGTCGCTACCGGGGGACACGATGACGTCGCGTCAGCCGGTCGTCGCGACAGCCCTGCTGATCGAGCGGCTGGCACTCACCGGCGCGCTCCGACCGACCCGGCTCGTGCACGCCGGCATGGGGGCGGTCCGCGTCCGTCGGCACGCGGATCGTCTCGGCACGGGAGCAATACTCACCGCCGGTCTCGCTGGCGGCGTCGCGGCCGGCATCGAGCCCGGCGACCTCGTGGTCGCGAGCGAGGTCGTCGACGGCGCCCGCAGGACGCCCGTACCCTCGGCAGCCCTGCTGGCAGCGGCGCTTCGTCGTCGAGGGCTGGCAGTACACCTGGGCCCGGTTGCCGCCAGCAGCACGATCGTCCACGACCGTACAACCCTTGCAGAACAGGGGATCCTGGCGATCGACATGGAGTCCGGAGCGTTCGCCGATCTGGCCACCGGCCGGCCCTTCGCTGTTGTCCGTGCTGTCGTCGACACGCAACGCCTCCCGCTCCTGCGCCCCGGAACCCCCGCGCGCGGCGTGAAAGCGCTGCGCAACCTCCGCCTGGCGGCGCCAGCGATGCTCGAGTGGGTCGCGGCCACAGCGGACCGCGAGGTCCTGCTTGCCGGGCCGAGGTCATTCTGTGCCGGTGTCGAGCGAGCCATCGACATCGTGGAGAGGGCGCTGGAACGGTACGAGAAGCCCATCTACGTCCGCCGTCAGATCGTGCACAATGCCCACGTGGTAAGGGATCTGCAGCAACGCGGCGCGGTGTTCGTGGACGAGGTCGACGAAGTGCCCGACGGCGCGCGACTGGTGTTCGCGGCGCACGGCGTCTCGCCAGCCGTCCGCGACCAGGCCGAACGTCGTCACCTCGACGTCATCGACGCCACCTGCCCCCTGGTCGCCAAGGTGCACAACGAGGTGCGCCGCTACTCAGGCTACGGGGACACCGTCTTCGTCATCGGCCACCGCAACCACGAAGAGGTGGAGGGAACCGTTGGCGAGGCTCCAGGCAACGTACTCCTGGTCGAGAACGCCGAACAGGCAGCAGAAGTAGCGCCGCCGGACCCCGGCCGGGTCGCCTACGTGATGCAGACGACGCTGGCCGTCGACGAGGCCGAGCAGATCGCTGGCATCCTGCGCGAACGGTTCCCGGCTTTGAGCTCACCCCGCACGGACGACATCTGCTACGCGACGACCAACCGGCAGGCGGCCGTACGAGGGATCGCTCGTCGTTGTGATCTCGTCCTGGTCATCGGCTCCCCCAACTCGTCCAACTCCCGCCGGCTGGTGGAGGTGGCCGAACGCGAAGGCACCGTGGCTCACCTGGTCGACGACGCCTCGCACGTCGACCTGCGCTGGCTTGCGGGGGTGCGCCGGATCGGCATCACAGCAGGCGCGTCAGCCCCACCGGTGCTGGTGGACGAGCTTGTGCAGTGCCTCCGCGGCCTGGGCTCCGTACACAGCCAGGAGACGGTGGCTGCCGTCGAGGACATTCAATTCACCCTCCCGAGGGAAGTGACCTGACCCGTGTCCATGCCCCTTCGCCAGTCCGTCCGTCTCGGCACCTACCTGATCAAGAAGAAGGTGCAGCGAGCCGACAAGTTTCCGCTGCTCGTCGAGCTCGAGCCGCTGTTCGCGTGCAACCTCAAGTGCGCCGGCTGCGGAAAGATCGCGCAGCCGGCTTCCCTGCTCAAGCAGCGAATGCCGGTGCACCAAGCGATCGCGGCGATCGAGGAGAGCGGCGCGCCCATGGTGTCGATCGCCGGCGGGGAGCCGCTGATGCATCCACAGATCGACGAGATCGTGCGACAGCTGCTCGACCGCAACAAGATCGTCTTCCTGTGCACCAACGCCGTGCTGCTGCCCAAGCATCTGCACAAGTTCAAGCCCCACCGAAACTTCGCCTGGATGGTGCACATCGACGGCTTGCGCGAGCGGCACGACGAGTCGGTGGCCAAGGAGGGCGTCTTCGATCAGGCCGTCGCTGCCATCAAGCTGGCTCAGGATGCGGGGTTCCGGGTCAACACCAACACCACGTTCTTTGACACCGACGGCCCGCAGGACGTCATCGAGGTTCTCGACTACCTCAACGACGAGCTGCACATCGACAACATGCAGATCTCACCAGGGTTTGCCTACGAGAAGGCGCCGGACCAGGAGCACTGGCTCGGAGTCGAGCAGACCAGGGAGCTGTTCCGCAAGGCCTTTGCCGACGGCCGCCGACGCCGGTGGCGACTCAACCACTCGCCGGTCTTCCTCGACTTCCTCGAGGGAAAGCGCGAGCTGGAGTGCACGGCCTGGGGCATCCCGTCCTACTCCCTGCTCGGCTGGCAGCGCCCGTGCTACCTGCTCGACGACGGCTACGCGAAGACCTACAAGGAGCTGGTCGAGGACACCGACTGGTCCTCGTACGGCCGCGGGCGCAACGACAAGTGTGCCAACTGCATGGCTCACTGCGGCTACGAGCCGACAGCTGTCCTGGCCACCATGGGTTCGCTCCGGGAGTCGGTCCGGGCCGCTGCGGGGCGGTGAGTCGGTCAGCCGAAGCGGCGTTCGAGCGCGCGGTAGAGCGCGGGGGCCGCCGAGCGCAGCCGGATCGGCACGGCCAGCCACGCGGGAACAACCCGGCGGCGGCGCCCGTCAACCAGCAGCTGCACCGCGGCTCTGGCGACTCTGGCCGGCGGCATCGGGCGAGGGAAGGCTCGGTCGTACGGCAAGCCTCGGCGCTGGAAGAATTCGGTGTTGACCACTCCCGGCACCAGAGTCGAAACCGTGACGCCCGTACCTCTGACCTCCTCGCGCAGAACGTCGGCGAACATCTCGGTCGCCGCCTTGGTGGCGGAGTAGACGGCTTCGCCTGGAACCCCGAGTGCACCGGCGATCGAGGTCACGAACAGCAGCCGGCCGGAGCCACGCTCGAGCATCGGCCCGAGACTTGCCCTGGCAAGCTGCAGCGGTGCGATGACGTTGAGCTCGACCAGTTCCGCGACCGACTCCGCTGTCATCGAGGGGACGTCGCCCGCGAACCCGATCCCGGCGTTGGCGACCACGATGTCGACCCGTCCGTACGCCTCCGTTGCCTGCGCCAGCACCCGTTCAGCGCTGCCCGGCTCGCGCAGGTCACACTCCACGGCTGTGCCTCGGGTACGGGCCACGACCTCGGCGAGCTGCACCGGGTTGCGGCCGACCGCCACGACGAGGACCCCGTGGTCGGCGAGGGCCCCGGACAGCGCACGCCCGATGCCGCCGGTGGCACCCGTGACGACCGCAACCTCGCCGGCCAGGTCGGCCGTCGAGGGTGGCGAACTACGGCGGCCACGGGTCAACATGGATTAGTTCTACCCCGATTTGCCGTCATGTTCCGCGGGCAGTCGTGGAGGAGAGAGAAGGGAGAGCGCCGATGCTCGTGGTCGTCATCCCGCTTGCGCTGATGGCGGCCCTCCTGTATGCCTTCTCCGACTTCTTCGAGCAACGGGCCGCCAGCCTCGACGCGCGCGCGAGCCGTACCGGAGCGTTCGCCACGATGCGCCGGCTGATCCGCAACCGGCGGTGGTTCGCCGGCTGGGCGATCGGGACGGTAGCCCTGTTCATCCAGGCCGCAGCCCTGCACCTGGGCTCGGTCGCAGTGGTCCAGACCCTGCAGGTGACCACCCTGTTGTTCGCGATCCCGCTGTCGACGGTCTACGGCGGCGCGAAGGCCGGGCCCAGGGAGTACACCGGCGGGCTGCTCGTGTGCGCCGGGCTGGTGGCTGTCATCGCCGTACGGGGCAGCGCCGCCGGCGACTCCGACGACCGCCCGTCCGCCCTGCTGTTCCTGCTGGTGGCACTGACGGTGGCCGTCCTTGTCCTGATCGCTGGGCGCTCGCCGGGGCCGGTGCGCGTGACGGCGCTGGCGACGGCGGCTGGCGTCGCCTTCGGCAGCAGCGCCGCCCTGGTCAAGCTCACCACCACCGACCTGGCCAACGGGGTCGGTGGCACGGCTCGGGACTGGCCGGGATATGCCCTCGCCCTGGCGACCGGCACCGGCCTCGTGATCCAGCAGCTGGCGTTCGCCGCCGGGCGGCTGGCAGCCGCGACGACCGCCATGATCGTGGCCAACCCGGTGGTGGGCTACTTGATCGCGGTGATCGGCTTCGGTGAGCACCTGCCGGCGGCACCCGGTCGGCTGCTGGGTATTGCCCTGGGGGGAACGTGTGCCGTCATCGGGGTCACCGTCCTGGCTCATTCACCGGTGCTGTTCGGCCCCGATGAGCCGCAGGAGCCGGTCCCGGACGCCCTGACCCTCGCCGACTGCGGGCGCTGACATGGCCGTCCCGCGCACGCTGGTCCTGACCGGACACTTCCCACCGGCTCGGGGCGGTGTCCAGCGCTTCACTCGCGAGCTGGTGAGCCGGTTGCCAGCCGACCGAGTGGTTGTCGTGGCGCCCGCCGCCGAGGGGGCGAAGCGCTATGACGCCACGCTGCCGTTCCCGGTCATCCGCCGCGGCGGCTACCGACTGAGCCTGGACCTTCGCCGCATCGTGCGCGAGCACGGCAGCGACGTCGCGTGGATCCCGGCGGCTGCGCCGATCGGGCTGTTCGCGCCGAGCCTGCGCCGCGCAGGTGTCCGCAGGGTCGTCGCCTCGACGCACGGCCAGGAGCTGGGCTGGCTGCGAGCCGCTCCCACCAGGGGGGCGATGCGCGAGATGGCCGGCTGGCTCGACGCCGCGACCTACCTCACCTCGTACGCGCGTGCAGAGCTGGCGCAGGTCACCGGAACGCTGCCGCTGCGCCGATTGGTGGGCGGCGTCGATGTCGAGACCTTCGGCGCTGCCTGCGAGGCGGACCGCGAAGGACTGCGGCCGCGGGTCGTCGTCGTCGGTCGCCTCGTACGCCGCAAGGGCCAGGACAACCTGCTCCGAGCCTGGCCGCAGGTGCTGGCGGCGCACCCCGACGCGGTTCTGACGATCGTGGGCACCGGCCCGTACGAGAAGCGACTGCGCAGCCTCGCAGCCCCGATGCCGGTCAATTCGGTGGAATTTGTCGGATGCCTGCCGGAGGATCAGCTGGTGCACGTGCTCAGCCGCTCCCACGTCCTCGTCGCTCCGAGCCGCGACGACCGGCACGGCCTGCAGACCGAAGGCCTGGGACTGACCACGCTCGAGGGCTCCGCCGCGGGGCTTCCCGTGGTCGTGGGCCGGTCCGGGGGCAGTGCGGACTCCGTCCTGGACGGGCGGACCGGGCTGCTCGTCGACGCGGTTCCCGACCAGCTGGCGACCGCGGTCGTCGGCCTGCTCGACAACCGCGGCATCGCCCGCCGCATGGGCCGGCTCGGCCACCTGTGGGTGCGCGAGTCCTGGACCTGGGAGTCGTCGGCGGAGCAGCTGCGCGCGTTGCTCGAACCGGACGAGGTGAGCACCCCCGCTGCCTTGATCTGAAATTCCCTCGCCCCCGGAGGACTCCGCCGCCGAATCCGGGGCATACGGCGCTCGCGAGCGCTTGTACGAAAGGAGCTGCCCCGTGATCGCGTACGGAGTGAGCCGTTTGGCACCGCGTCTCGAAGCTGCCGGTGCGAAGAGCGCGGCGGTGATCGGTCGAAGTCTGGCCAGGCTGGTGAGCCTGCGCCTCGGCGCCGCCCGATGACGGCGAACTGGGCGCAGGACCGGGATGGCGACCGGCTTTCCACCTTGCTGCCGCTGCTGGCCCGCACTCTCCCCGACGTCCTCGACGAGGCCACCGAGCTGCTCCGCGATGGCTGGCCGGAGTACGCGGCGTTCCTGCTGGAGCATCGGGCAGAGGTGGAGGCCGCGGCCCCGGTGGCGCTGGACCACATCCTGCACGAGACCGAACGTACGCACGCCGGATACCGCGGCGAGGGCGACCAGGACGTGCTGAGCGCGGTGTTCGAGGAGATCGGACGAGCCCAGTGGCGGCAAGGCAATCGGCTCGCCTACCTCCTTTCCGCCTACCAGACCGGTGCCAGGGCAGCCTGGCGGCAGATCTCGCGGCGGGCGGTCGAGGAGGGCGTCGGTGCCGCCGACCTGGCCGTCCTCGCCGACTCCGTGTTCGGCTTCGTCGACAAGCTGTCGACCGCCTCGGCTGACGGCTACGCCGCCGAGCACTCAGAGGCTGCTGCGGGGCGCGAGCGGGCCAGGGCCGACCTGGCCGACCTGTTGCTCACCGGCAGGGGTGACCACAGGGCCGTCGAGGAAGCCTCGTTCCGCGCGGGCTTCGTGCTGCCGCTGACGGCTGCTGTCGTGCTCGTCGACGGCGACAACGCGGCCGCCCTGGACGCGGTCACACGGGGCAGCGGCGAGGGCTGGCTGCCGATCAAACGTGCCGACGGGTACGGGGTGATCCTCAGCGATCCGGCGGCCCCTGGTCGCCGGCGACGGCTGGCCGAGCTGCTGGCCGGGTCCGCTGCCGTCGTCGGGCCGACGGTGGCTCCGGCCAAGCTGCCGGGGTCGTTGCGGATGACCCGGATCGCCCTGCGCCTGCGGCACGACGGCGTGCTCACGGATGACCCGGTGTTCCTCGACGAGCACCTCGACGCGGTCATCGTGCACCAGGACGACCGGCTGCTGGCGGCGCTGCAGGTGCAGGTGCTCAAGCCGCTCGCCGGTTTGCCGGTGCCCACCCGGCGCCGGCTCGAGGAGACCCTCGCATCGTGGCTGCGGCACATGGGCGACCGTGGCGCGATGGCCGCCGAGCTGCATGTGCACCGACAGACCGTTCGCTACCGCTTGGCGCAGCTGCAGGAGCTGTTCGGCGACGCGATGACCGACCCGCTTCGGCGGGTGCAGCTGATGCTCGCGCTGAACTGGCGGCCGGCGCACCCGAGCGACGACGTCGGTCGCGCTGCCAACCCGGCGCCCCGGCCGGACGCCCTCATCGACCTGGCTGCGCTGGAGCAGCGGCCCACGCCCGGACGGTGAAGGGCCCGATCGGTATGGACCGGGCATCAGTCAGCCGATATCGTGCCGAAAGGTGCACATCGGTTGGGGGGACACATGAGCGCAGTGGCCGGATCCACGACTGCGACCGGTACCGGCAGCCGCAACACTGACGGCTCTGCGATTGCGATCACCGTGTTCAGCACCATGCGGTGGTGGGGACGGGCGTGGCTCACCGTCGTGTTCCACCTCGCGCGCTGGTTTCCGGTGGTGCTGACCCAGCTGCGGCGACTGTCGTTCATCCATTTCGCCCGGTGGACGATCGTCCGCGAGATGCCGCACAACGGGGCTCCCCAGCCGGTCGAGGCGTTGAACTACCCGCACCTGTTCTTCGAGAGCAACTTCAACGGCGGGTGGGAGGAGTACATCGACGCGTTCTCCTACATCCTCACCCGCGGGATGGGGGCCTTCTGGCGCAACTCCTACGGCTACCCGGGGGCGCTCCCGACCCCGCCGTTCAAGGCCTACATCCGTGCGAACGAGATCGAGGCCGAGCACTTCTACTCGGCCTACCCGGAGGCGACAGCAACAATGATCACCAGCGCGCTCATGCTCGACGACGAAGTCACCGCACTGGTCAACGCAGCGCGGGGCATGACAGCAGAGGACTTCGGGACGGCTTGGACCGGCTTCCTCACCCGAGTCCAGAAGTCGTTGTGAACTCCAACTCTGCCGGCCAGGCAACAGCTCTGATGATTCTCACGCCGATCCGTCCCGAGCGCGAGAAGGAGCTGAGCGACTACCTCCGCGGCCTGAGCGCGACGGGAAGTCCCCTGGTGTCGGTGAGTGCCACGCATTTTGCCCGCTGGGTCATCGTCGGCGATTTCCAGCAGGGCAAGGGGCAGCTCAAGCCCGACACGCTGCAGTGCCGCTACCTGCTGTTCACCAGCAACCTGGACGGTCAGGTCGACGACTACCTCAACGACGTCGTGCAGTTCATGGCCGAGCCGGCAGCTGCCATCTGGTCATGCTGCATCGGCTGCCCCAACCCCGCGTCCGGCGCGGCGCTGAAGGCCTACCTCACGCACAACATGATCGACACTGGTTTCTTCTACAGTGCCTACCCTGAAGCAACTGTGGCCGACGTAAAGCGCAGCCTGGACGTACGCAACCGGCTGGTCCAGCTCATCCTCGCGACGCAGGGCCGGCCCAACGAGGAGATCCGCAGCCGCTTCCTGGCCGAGTTTTCGCCATGACGGCCGATCTCGCCGACATCCAGGGCGACATCCTGCAGGCGTACGGCAACGACTACTGCTGCACCACCTACCTGTTCCTCCAGGTGAACGACGCCGATGCGGCACGGACCTGGCTGCGCGGCATCGTCGACCAGGTGACCACTGCCGAACGGTGGGAAGGCGACAAGCCCCGTACCCACATCAACGTCGCCTTCACCAAGGACGGGTTGACCGCGATCGGCGTGCCGGACGGCGTCCTGACCACGTTCTCCGACGAGTTCCTTGCCGGCATGGCCGCACGGGCAAGCGATCTGGGCGACGTTCGCCAACACGGCCCGGAGCACTGGGAAGCAGGGCTCGGCGTCGGCACTGCCCACCTGCTGCTCGTCGTCAACGCCATCACGCACGACGAGCTCACCGACCGGCTGGTCGAGCTGCACCTGGCCGAGTCCGGCATGAGCGTGGTGCACGAGGAACACGCCGAGATGCTGCCGACCGTACGCGAGCATTTCGGCTACGCCGACGGTCTTGCCCAGCCGGCCGTGGCGGGGATCAACGAGCAGAAGGCCCGCGGTGGCGGCACTCCCGAGGCACATGACCAGTGGCGCGCACTGGCCCTCGGCGAGTTCATCCTGGGCTACGACGACGAGGCGAGCCTGCCCTACCCCACGCAGCCGCCGCCGTCGGCGCCCGCCGATCCGCTGGGCAAGCACGGGACCTACATGGTGTGGCGCAAGCTCAAGCAGGACGTCGCCGCATTCAGGTCCATGGTGCGCGACGCCGCCGATCCCGCTCACGGCCGCAGTGAAGCGGTGGTCGCCGCCAAGATTGTCGGACGCTGGCAGTCCGGTGCCGCGCTCGTGCTCTCACCCGACTCCCCCGACGGCGGCCGTACGCCGGATGGCTTGCCGGACAACGACTTTCGCTATCACGACGACCCAGACGGACGACGCTGCCCGATCGGGTCGCACGTCAGACGGAGCAACCCGCGGGACGCCCTGGGCTACGAGGGCACCTTGACGTTCCGGCACCGAATGATCCGCAGAGGGATGCCGTACGGGCCGCCGTTGCCGGCAGGCGTCACCGACGACGACGGGCAGGAACGCGGCCTGATCTTCGTCTGTTTCGTGGCCAGCATCTCCCGCCAGTTCGAGGGCGTGCAGACCCAGTGGATGGAGGACGGCAACATCTTCGGCCTCGGTCACGACAAGGACTTCCTGCAACGAGGCAGTGGAGAGGGAAAGGGCAAGATGACCGTCCAGGGCGATCCGCCCTACCTGATCGGGCCGGACTCCGACTTCGTCACGATGCGCGGCGGCGAGTACCTGTTCGTCCCGAGCATCACCGCACTCGGCGTTCTGGCCGACGGCCTGGTCGGTTGACGTGGCCGTCCGACGCCCGCTGAGCGACGTCGTCGGATCGAACTCACGCTGGATCTTCGCCCTGCTCCGCCGTTTCCGGCCGGTGCTCCTCGTGGGCAGGTACGCCGTCGTCGCACGTGCGGCAGAGGTGCGCGCCGTACTGGACAACGCCGATGGGTACGGAGTTCCCTCGTACAACAGGAAGATGATGGCGATCACCGGTCCGTTCTTCCTCGGCCTGCCCGACAACGCGCTCTACGAGCACGACCACGCTGCGATGAGGGCCGCGTTTCGTCCCGAGGACCTCGGCGCGATCGGCGAGCTCGCACGAGGGCTGGCCAGGTCACGCGTGGCGGCTGCCGGCCAGGAGATCGACGTCGTACGGGGCCTCGCCGAGCCGGTCACCGAGGACCTGATCGCGAGCTGTCTCGGCGTCCGGTCGCCGGAGCCGGGAACGCTGGCCCGCTGGTCGCGCACGATCTTCCAGGACATCTTCCTCAACGCTTTCGACAACCCAGCAGTGCACCGGACGGCTATGGGTGACGCTGCAGACATGCGCACGTACATCGATGACGTGGTGGCAGCGCGCAAGGCCCTGCTGCAGTCCGGGCAGGAAGTCCCCGACGATGTGCTGACGCGGCTGCTTCGCGCCCAGCCCGATCCGGGCGGCCTGCACGACATCGCCATCCGGCACAACCTGATCGGCGTCATCTCCGGCTGGCTGCCCACCGTGTCCAAGGCGTTCGCTGTCTCGCTCGAGGAGCTGCTGAGACGCCCGCCGACGCTGCTCGCCGCTCGCGTGGCGGCTCGGGACGGCGATCAGCAGCTCCTCGGCGGCTACCTGATCGAGGCCTTGCGGTTTCGGCCGCAGACCTGGGCCCTGCTGCGCGAGACGAACGCCGACCAGGTCCTCGGGCTCGAAGGCGGCGGCGAGGTCACGATCCGTCGTGGCAGCAAGGTGATCGTCGGCACCCAGTCCGCCATGTTCGACGAGCGGGCGGTGCCGGATCCGGCGACGTTCGTCCCCACCAGGGCCAGAGCCGACTACCTGCACTTCGGCCACGGCATGCACGCCTGCTTCGGCGAGCACGTCGTGCGCACCCAGCTGCCAGCCATGGCAACGGCACTGCTCGAGGGCACGGGCGCATCGCGAGTGCCCGGTCGCCAGGGCCGGCTGGCGTGGGAAGGTGCCTACCCTGCGCGGTTGACCGTGCGGGTGCGGTAACTTCAGCAGTCGGCCACAGGGGCGACCTGCTTGAGGAGGGACCGCTCGTGCTGATCCTTTCGCTGCTGGTCATCGGCCTCGCGATCAGCCTCGAGCCGATCCCCCTCACCGCCTTCCTGCTGGTGCTCGCATCCACCAACGGCGTGCGCAAGGGCGCAGCGTTCATCGCCGGCTGGCTGCTCTCGCTGGCCGTGGTGGTTTCCCTGACGCTGGTACTCACCGGCAACCAGGCACCCCAGTCGGACACCGCACCATCAATCGCCGTGCTGGTCGCCAAGCTCCTGCTCGGCGCGGTGCTGGTGACGGTGGGCGCTCGGCGGTGGCGACGACTGGGCAAACCCAAACCGCCGAAGAAGGTGCCCAAGTGGCAGACCGGCATCGACCACATGTCCGCCTGGTACGCCGCCGCTCTGGGCATTCTCGTCCAGCCATGGGGCCTCATCATGGCCGGGGTCGCAATCATCGTGAATGCCGAGCTGAAGTCGTGGCAGGACTACCTCGCCCTGGTCGTGTTCTGCCTCGTGTCCACGGCCAGCTACCTGACGATTGAGATCTACGCCTGGGTGAGGCCGGAGCGGACGCAGGCGTTCCTGGCCAGCGCAAGGACCTGGATCGACACGCACACGGACCAGGCCATCGTGGCCATTTCCCTTATCGTCGGCCTGTGGCTGATCGGGCAGAGCGTCTACCTGATCGCGACCTAGACAACTGGGAGCACAGCGGTGCCAGTGCCCGGAAAACCCCTGAAACGACTGGGATTTCTCACGATCGGCCTGTTCGACGGCGACAATCCGGGACCGGGTCACGAGTCGACCCTGTCGATCATCCAGCTGGGTGAGCAGCTCGGGTTCGACAGCGCTTGGGTGCGTCACCGGCACTTGCAGTACGGCATCTCGTCCCCCGTCGCGATCCTGGCCGCGGCAACACAACGAACCAGCCGGATCGAGCTCGGCACTGCCGTCATTCCCCTCGGCTGGGAGAACCCGCTACGGCTGGCCGAGGACCTGGCGACCGTGGACATCCTGTCCGGCGGCCGGCTCAACCCCGGCATCAGCGTCGGACCCCCCATGCACTACGAGCGGGTGAAGGAGTCGCTGTATCCGGACACCGCCGACATCGAGGACTTCAGCTACGAGCGGGTCGAACGACTGCTCGGCTTCATCGGTGGCAACGCCGCTTCGGCATTCAGCGGCGTCGAGGGCATCGAGGTGTTCTCCGACCGGGTCGAGCCCCACTCACCGACGCTGCGCGAGCGACTCTGGTACGGCGGTGCCAGCCTGCGTTCGGCCCAGTGGGCCGGCGAGCACCGGATGAACCTCCTCACCAGCAACGTGGTCCGAGCCGAGGAGTCCGAGAGCTTCGCCGAGGTCCAGCTCTCGCACATCCGGGCCTTCCGCGCGCACCACCCTGACGGCGACCGTGCTCGCGTCTCCCAGGGTCTGGTCGTCATTCCGACCGACAGCGCCTCCGCTGCCCAGCAGGCAAAGTACGAGCATTACGTGGAGGCAAGAACGCCGCGGACCTCGACGCCGCAAGGCCCCGCGCGCATGATGTTCGCTCGCGACCTCGTGGGCACGTCGGAGCAGATCGCCGACCGGTTGTACGCCCACGAAGGGTTCCGCGAGGTCGACGAGGTCGTCTTCGCGCTGCCGTTCAGCTTTGACCACGAGGACTACGTGCAGATCCTGACCGACATCGCCGGTCGGCTCGGTCCGGCGCTGGGCTGGTCAGCCGAGTAGCGCGGCGGCCACGGTTTCGAGGTGCCTCAGCTGACGACGGCGGTGGTAGGGGCCGCCGCCCTCGTGTCCGTTGAACTCGTACACAGCAATGTCTTTGCCTGCTGCATAGGCGTTGTAGGCCGCGAAGACGGTCGACGGCGGGCAGGTCTCGTCCATGAGCGCGACAGAGAACAGTGCTGGAGCAGTCGCCCTGGCGACGAAGGAAGTGGCGTCGAAGTAGGCCAAGGTGGCGAAGGTCTGGTCGACCCGGTCGCGGAACCCCTGCAGGTAGTCGCTGATCTCGCGGTAGGGGTAGGCGTCGGTGATCTCCACGGCCCGCCGGTAGTCGCAGAGGAACGGCACGTCGGACATCACGCCGGCGAGTCCCGGTGCGAGCCCGGAGACCGCGAGCGCGATGCCGCCGCCCTGGCTGATCCCGTGCACCACGATCCTGGTGTCGCGCAACAGCTCGTGGCCGCGGACCACGTCGACAGCCAGCGCCGCGTCGGTGAACAGCCGGCGGTAGTAGTGGTTGCCCGGCGAGTCGATACCGCGGGTCATCAGGCCCGGTCGCTGAGGCGGCATGGTCGCGGTGTCGTACGTGTCACCGGTCGACTCGGGGAACCAGCCCTGACCGCGACTGTCCATGACCAGCAGGGCATGGCCGGCCGAGGGCACCATCAGGTGGTCGGTTGGAAAGCCGCGGCCGAGGCTGTAGCCGAGGTACTGGACCACCGTGACAGCTGGGGTGATGCCGGTCGGCACGATCAGCCAGGCTGCCACCGGCTCTCCGCCGAAGCCGGCGAAGCGCACGTCGAAGACGTCAACCGTGCGCAGCCCCGCGTCGTACGGGACGATCGTCGCCGGCCAGCTGGCAGCCCGCGACTCGGCGAGCGTGGACGCCCAGAACTCGTCGAAGTCCGCCGGTTCGACGGTCCGGGAACGCACCGAGCGCAGCTCATCAAGGGGCAGGTCGAGAAACATGGAGGCAGCTCTTCGCTCAGGGTTCGAGCGCCACAACCGACGTCAAGGCGCGCGTTCCGTCCACTTCCCGGATCGGCCCGGTGAGGTGCACCTTAACAACCTCGCGGATGTCTCCGCTGGAGGTACCGATGCGCAGCTCCAGCTCACCGGGTTCGACGACCTTCTTGCCGTGGACGCCGGTGAAGGCGGAGAGGTCGGCGGCAAAGGTGAGGCTGACCCGCCGCTGCTGGCCAGGAGCAAGCTCTACCCGAGCAAAGCCGATGAGCCGGACGACGGGACGGGTGACCTGCGCCACCGGGTCGTGCAGGTAGACCTGAACCACCTCCGCGCCGGCAACGTCACCGGTGTTCCGTACCGTCAGCGCCACCGTCAGCACGCCGTCCGTAGGGATCGCGTAGCGTCCGGCGGCATCGGCAACCAGCCCCTCGACGGTCGGCTGATCCCAGTCGAAGGTCGTCGACGACAGCCCGAAGCCGAACGGGTAGAGCGGCGTCGGGTCAGTGCTGCTCACGTCGCTGCGGTGGCCGAGCGCTGGGGCCAGGTAGGTGCTGGGCTGGCCACCGGGATCGCGAGGGATGCTCAGCGGCAGCCGACCGGTGGGCGCTACTCGTCCGGACAGGATCCCGGCCAGCGCCTGTCCCCCTTCCTCACCGGGGAAGAAGGCCTGCACGATGCCCGCGACGCGATCGACGTAGCGACCGAGGGCGTAGGGCCGGCCGGTGATGAGCACCAGCACGACCGGTTTTCCGGTGTCCAGCAAGGCATCGAGCAGCTGACCCTGGACGCCCGGCAGCTCGAGATCGAGGGCGTCGCACCCCTCACCGGAGGTGCCGCGGCCGAACAGGGCAGCTCTGTCGCCCAAGGCCACCACCACGACGTCCGAGTCAAGAGCTGCCTCGACGGCCGCAGCGATGCCCGTGGTGTCAGCAGTGGAGACCTCGCACCCCTCGGTGAAGGTGATCGCCGCTGCCGGCAGCTCGGACCGCAGTGCCTCGACCAGGGTGGGGACGGACTGGCCGAGCGGCACCTCGGGGTGATGGATCAGGACGTGGCTCGGGAACGAGTAGCAGCCCATCATCGCCAACGGGTCGTCGGCCCTCGGACCGATGACAGCGATGCGGGCCTCGGGGGCGAGCGGGAGCACCTTGTTGTTGCGGAGCAGCACAACCGACTTCTCCGCGACCTCCAGCGCAAGAGCCCGATCGGCATCGGTGTCGAGACTGACCGCGCCTTTGTCCACATCGTCCAGCGAGCCGCTCAGGGTCGTCAGTGCCGGGGGCACCGGTGACCAGTCGGGGTCGAGCAGGCCGAGCTGCGCCTTCTGTACGAGCACGCGACGCACCGCCCGGTCGACGTAGGTCTCTTCCACCAGTCCGTCCCGCAGGGCGGACAACAGCGGCTCGCCATAGCAGCGGACGGTGGGCAGCTCGACGTCCACCCCTGATGCGAGAGCCAGCGAGGCAGCCTCGGCCTTGTTGGCAGCGACACCGTGCGGCTGCTCGAGGAACGAGATGCCGAAGTAGTCAGCGACCACCGTTCCGGTGAAGCCCCATGCCTCCCGCAGCAAGCCGGTGAGCAACGCCGGGTTGCCGGCCGGCGGCACACCGTCGACCTCGGCGTACGAGTGCATCACTGATCGGGCGCCTCCGTCGCGGATCGCCATCTCGAACGGCGCCAGGAACACGTCGGCCATCTCACGGGGACCGGCTGACACGGGCGCATGGTTCCTGCCGCCCTTGGACCCGGAGTAGCCAGCGAAGTGCTTGAGGGTGGCGACGATGCCGGCACTCTCGAGCCCGCGCACGTAAGCGGTCCCGACCACGCCGATGAGGTAGGGATCCTCACCGATCGTTTCCTCGACCCGGCCCCAGCGGTAGTCGCGGGTGACGTCGAGAACCGGCGCCAGACCCTGGTGGACCCCTACCGAGCGCATTGACTCACCGATGCGCCGCCCCATCTCCTCAACGAGAGCCGGGTCGAACGTCGCGCCCCACGCCAACGGAACCGGGTAGATGGTCGCGCCCCACGTGGTGAAGCCGGCCAGGCACTCGTCATGCGCCAAGGCCGGGATCCCGTGCGGCGACGCGGCGATCACGTCCTGCTGCAGCCGGGCCAGCGCCCTCGCGCCGAGCGCCGGGTCAACCGGCGCTGTTCCGAACGGCCGAGTGATCTGGCCGAGCCCCGCCTTGATCTGGTCGTTCCAGTCAACGGGGGCGTCGCTCATGTCGTGCTCGTGCGGGGCGACCTCGTTGGCCGTGTCGTCGGCACCGACCCAGATCCCGTACAGCTGCGCAACTTTCTCCTCCAGAGTGAGCCGGCCAAGCAAGTCGTCGGCCCGCTGCTCGGGGGTGAGGTTGACGTCACGCCATGGCTGGGGCGCATCGGGGAAGGCAAGGGACATGACAGGTCATCCGTTTCTTGATGGACGAGTAAGGAAGGCTAGCCCTTGACTGCGCCGGAGAGGCCGCCGATGATCCACCGCTCGGCCAGGACGAAAAAGGTCAGCGCCGGAATCATCGACAAGGCAGTGAACGCCAGGATCTTGGCGGTGTCCTGGGTGTACTGCTGGGAGAAGGTGGCCGTGCCGAGAGGCAGCGTCCACTGGTTGGGGTCGTTCAGCAGCACCAGCGGCACGATGAAGTTGTTCCAGCTGGTGACGAAAGCCAGGATGGCGACCGTCGTCATGGCGGGCTTCGCCAGCGGCACCATGATCCGCCAGAAGAAGCCCACCTTTGTACAGCCATCCATCATCGCCGCGTCTTCGATCTCGGTCGGGATGGCTGCCATGAACGGGCGCAGGATCACGATGGTGACCGGCAGCAGGAAGGCTGCCTCAGGCAGCATCACGCCGAACGGGGTGTCGAGCAGTCCGAGGTGCCGGATCAGCAGGTAGAGCGGCAGAATGCCGACGCCGATGGGGAACAGCAGACCGAGGGTGAAGAAGCCGAACAAAAGGCCGCTGCCGCGGAACCGGTAGCGGGACAGGCCGTAGGCCGCGCCCGATCCCAAACCCACCGTCACTGCGGTCACCAGGGCGGCGACCACCGTGCTGTTGAACACCTGACGCCAGAATGCCCCAGAGGTCAGCACGAACGTGTAGTTCTCGAGCACCCAGGGCGATGGCAGCGCGACCGGGCTGGAGTTGAGCTGAGCCGTGGTCCGGAAACCACCGATGACGACGTAGAGAACCGGCACGATCACCGTTGCGGCCAGCACGATGGCAATGACGTACGCGACCAGGTGGTTGCCGTGGCGCGAGCTGCGACGTCGACGCGGCGGACGGCTTTGGACCCTCAGTGCGGTCATGGTGGTCATGGCTTCATCTCGCAGCGGTGGTCAGGGCGCCCTCAGTGTCACGCCGGAGCGCGAACCGTTGGTACGCAACGGAAATGACGAACGAGAGCAGGAACAAGACGATGGCGATGGCGCTGCCGTAGCCGAACTGGAAGCGGTGGAAACCGTGGTCGGTCATGTAGACGACCATGGTGTTGGTGGAGTTGATCGGACCCCCACCGGTCAGGATGTAGACCAGGTCGAACAGCTGCAGCGACCCGATGATCGACAGGAAGGCCCAGATCCGGATCGTCGGCCCGAGCAATGGCAGCTTGATGTGCCGGAAGACCGCCCATCGCGACGCGCCGTCGACCTCCGCCGCCTCCGTGAGCTCCGCCGGGATGCCTTGCAAGCCAGCAAGCAGCAGGATGATGCCGAACCCGATGTACTTCCAGGTCGCAACCACGAACAGCGTCCACAGCGCGATGCTTGGATCGGACAGCCAGCCTTGGATGAGGCTGCTGAGCCCGAGGTGGCTCAGCACACTGTCGGCCAGGGCACCGGGCTGCAGCATCAGCTGCCAGATCACCGCGGTGATCACCTCGGAGAGCACGTACGGGGCGAAGAAGATGGTGCGCAGCAAGGTCCGCCCGCGCAGCTTCAGGTTGAGCAGGGACGCCACGCCCAGCGCGATCGGCAGCTGGACCGCCAGCGACAGGAACAGGATGTAGAAGTTGTGCCGGATCGACTCGAGGAACACCGGGTCGTGGAACGCTCTCCGGTAGTTGTCAAGGCCGATGAAGTCCGTGAGCGGGGCGATGCCGTCCCAGTGGTAGAAGCTGTAGTAGAACGCGAGGACGATCGGAGCGAGGGCAAAGGCTGTGTAGAGCACGAACGCTGGCCCGATGAACAGGACCAGCTCGCCAGCCTTGCGCCCCCGCCCAACTCGGCGTCGCCGCGGAGCGGCTGGCCGCGCCTTTTCGGCGCGGCCAGCCGTGGCTCCAGTGGTGGCAGCCTCAGCGGAAGTCACTGAGAGGCTGCCGCATCTTTAACCGCCTTCGCGACACCTTCCGGCTTGGTGGTGCCGGCCAGCATGCCCACGACGGCGTCGTTCAGTGCGTTACCGACATCGACACCGAGGGTGGTGTCGAGGTAGTTCTGCACGAACGGTGCACTGTTGCGGAACTTCAGCAGGTCAATCAGGTTGGGGTCCTTGAGCCCGACCTCGGCGCCCGCCACGGTCGGCAGGCCGAAGCCGGTCGAGCCGAGCTGGGTCTGGTTGCCCTTGCTCATGACGAACTGCAGGAACTGTGCGCACTCCGGCGGAGCCTTGTACGTGCAGGAGAATCCGTCACCGCCACCGAGGGCAGCACCCTGGACGCCCGGCGCACCCGGCAGGTTCGGGAACGGGAACCAGCCGATGTTCTTCTCGAAGTCCTTGTTGGACGTCAGACCGCTGAAGACACCTGGGTCCCAGTGCCCCATGAGCTCCATGGCGGCCTTGTTGTTGGCCACGAGGCCGGCCGAGCTGCCGGCACCGGTCTGCGCGGGGGTGCCGAGGAAGCCGGTCTGGAACGGCTTGGCGTTGATCAGCTGCTGGAAGTCGACGCCCGCCTTGGTCCAGCAGGGGTCATCGACCTTGCTCGTCGACGCTGCCGTCTGCAGCACCGCCTTAGCGCACTCGCGAATAGCCAGGTAGTCCCAGTAGAACGCGACCGGCCACTTGTCCTTGGCACCGATGGCGATCGGGGTGATTCCGGCGGCCTTGAGCTTGCCCACATCGGCGATCAAGTCGGTCCAGGTGGTGGGCGGCGTGGTGATGCCGGCCTTGGCGAACTTGTCCTTGTTGTACCAGAAGCCGACGACGCCGCTGCTGAACGGGATGCCGTAGACCTTGTTGTCGACCTGCCAACCGCTACCGGTGGCCCCGATCGAACTGATCCAAGGCTTGGTCGCGGCGGTAAGGTCCTGAATCTTGCCGGCCTTGACGTAGCTCTTGAGCTTGCCGCCGCCGTTGGTCTGGATGATGCTCGGCGGGTCGCCCGACTCGAGACCCAGCGACAGCTTGGTGTCGAGCTGCTCGTTCTGGATCGGCAGGATCTTGATGGTGACGTTCGGGTGCGCCTTGGTGTACTCGTTGGCGATGCCCTGGAAGTAGGACTTGCCGGGGTCGGTCGTCGCGTTGTGCCACCAGGTCAGGGTGACGGGCTTGCCAGCGGTGGCTGCGGAGGTGGCCGGTGCCGCCGAGGAGGCGGTTCCACCGGAGGTTGCCGCAGCCGAGCCGGCAGAGGTGGCGGGAGCCGCGGCGCTCGAGCCACCGGCGGACGAGGTGGGCGCGGTTGCAGCCGTCGAACCGCTGCTGCCGCCACAGGCCGTCAGCAGGGCCGCCGACGTCGTGAGCAGCGCGAGTCCGGGCAACAGCCTCCCTCTGACGCTCGTGGTCGATCCGGAACGTGTTGCCATGGAGCCGTCCCACCTTCCTGGTGTCGAAAACATTTCGAAATCGGTCGGGAGTGCGGCGTCAACGTAGGAGCGGCCGCGAGCCCTGTCAATACACCGATACCGACCTGTTACCAGGTCGGTATCGATTTACGCTGGAACGGCAACAAATTGAGGCTCGGCTTGGCATCGGCTGCGGTCTCCGATACATTTGCGAACCACGGTCGAGAACGTTCACACGGAAGGGCGGCCCGGTGGCTGACCAGCACTCCCGGGCCACGCTGGCCTCCATCGCGGCTGCTGCTGGAGTCTCACTTCCCACGGTGTCCAAGGTGGTCAACGGCCGCTCCGACGTTGCGCCGGAGACCCGAGCCCGCATCCAGACCCTGCTGCAGCAGCACAGCTATCTGCCGCCAGGCCGTCGCCGAGCCGGACGGGCCGGACTGGTCGACCTGGTCTTCAACCAGCTGGACAGCCCCTGGGCGATCCAGATCCTGCGCGGGGTCGAGGACCTGTCCTCCGAGCGGGGCCGCGGGGTCGTCGTCTCCGCCGTAAGGCACAGCGACGCCCGGCCGGCCAGCTGGACCAGCACCGTGGTGGGCCACGACACCGACGGGGTGATCCTGGTGACCTCGGAGGTGACGGTTGACCAGTGGCGCCAGCTGCACACCAAGGACATGCCGCTGGTGGTGATCGACCCGGTCAACGCGCCCGGCCCTGAGGTGCCCAGCGTCGGAGCCACCAACTGGGCCGGTGGCATCGCGGCCACGGACCACCTGCTCGGGCTTGGTCACCGGCGCATCGCGGTCATCTCCGGGCCGGACCCGTTCCTGTGCAGCCGGGCGAGGGTCGACGGATACCGTTACGCGCTCGAGCGAGCAGGGGTCGCCTACCTGCCCGAGCTCGTGCGGTACGGGGACTTTCAGCACGAGGGCGGTTTCCGCTGCGCCGCAGAGCTTCTCGACCTCGACGAGCCGCCCACGGCCATCTTTGCCGGCAGCGACCAGATGGCGCTCGGGGTGTACGAGGCAGCGCGGCAGCGCGGGCTGCTGATCCCCCGCGACCTCAGCGTGGTCGGTTTCGACGACCTGCCAGTGGCACGGTGGCTGTCACCGCCACTCACCACCGTTCGACAGCCGCTCACCGACATGGGCCGTGTCGCTGCTGAGATGTTGTGGGGCTTGGTCGAGGGTCAGCGAATGCACACCCAGCGGATGGAGCTGGCAACCGAGCTCACCGTGCGCGAGTCCACGGCCGGACCCAAAAGAAGGGCTTGACCGCCCCTAGGTAGAGTACAACTATGGGCGTTATGCGGAGCCCACGGATGACGATTCCCACCCAGCGGGTGCTGCGTGCTCTGCTCGCAGAGCCGTCCCGGGAGCTTTACGGGGTGGAGATCGGCGCGGAGGCGGGCCTGCCCAGTGGCACCATTCACCCGATCCTGGCCCGGCTGGAGGGGGTGCGGTGGATCGAGTCGCGGTGGGAGAGCATCGATCCCCGGGAGCAGGGCCGGCCGGCGCGCCGCTACTACCGGCTGACGGCTTCGGGGGTGGAGCTGGCCCGGCAGGCCCTGGCCGGCGCCTACTCCGGAAAGCCTGCGACCTCCCAACCGATTCCGCTGCGGGATCAACCGTGAGCAAGGTCGAGCGCGACCGCGGGGACGCTGCGACGGCGGCCGCGTTCTGGCCGTCGCGGACGGTGTGCTTGGCCGCCCGGTGCCTGCCGAAGGGCACCGTGCGGGACCGCTATCGGGCCGAGTTCCTGGCCGAGCTGCCCGGCCTGAGCAACCGGCAGCAGGTCAGGCACGCCGCCGGCGTGCTCGCCCACGCCGGAGCGCTGTGCGTCGCCGTGACGGGCCACGAAACACTGGGCAAGGAGGAAATCCCCATGCCAGCTCGGACCGTTAGCCGTCTGCTCCTGTGCCGGTTAAACCTGCATCACGAGTGGCGGTGGTACGTGCTCGAGGACGGCCAGCGCTCTCTCCGATGCTTCCGCTGCGGCAAGTACGACGACGAACGCGACCAAGGGCCAACCGGGGACTGGCGTCCATACGGCGTCGGGAACTTCCCCTGGAGTGGATGAGGCCTACGATTGGTTCTGTGCCGCCGCACCGTCGACCACCACGTGGCGACCATCCTGCGGAAGACGGCCGCACGCCTCGTACCGCAATCTCGGTAGTCGCCCGGCCCAACATGGGCTGTTGAACCGATGCCCTCCTGCGGGGCCCGCTCCTAGGTTCTGCGTGTACGACGGCCCCGGTCCGGAAGCGGTGGACCGGATCACCCCGGTCACCGCGCTCGACCCTTACTTCTACAGCTAGGAGGGGAAACCCGCGATGTTCAAGTCCATTCTCGCCATCGGCGCCGCGACAGCGACCGCCATCTGCGGCTTCGCAACTGTCGGCCTCTCGGCCCACGCGACAACGCCAGCGCAGGGGAAGATCTACGCCAAGCAGCTCGCACACACCAAGGCGGTCAACAACAAGTTCACCTCCCTCACCAAGGCCAAGGCTGCGGGGTACGGCCTGCTCAAGGACGCCAAGGGCGTTGAGTGCATCGCCGACAAGATGGGCGGCATGGGCGTGCACTACGTCAACGGCAAGCTGGTCGGCGACTCGACGGTGGTCGCGTCCAAGCCCGAGGCCCTGGTCTACGCCCCGGACAAGAAGGGCAAGCTGCACCTGGTCGCCGCGGAGTACGTCGTGTTCGCCAAGGGCTGGAACACCAAGCACAAGGCGCCGCCGTCGCTGTACGGGCACAAGTTCGCCCTCATCCCGGCGGGGAACCGCTATGGCCTGCCGGCGTTCTACGAGCTGCACGCCTGGATGTGGAAGCACAACTCGATGGGCACGTTCAAGGACTTCAACATGGCCGTGAGCTGCCTGCACTCGACCGAGAAGTATCGCTGAGTCGACGGACTCGACAGCGGGGCGCCTTCCCGAGGGGCGCTCCGCTGTCGTCCGCGCGAGTCACGGTCACAGCGAGACCGAGCTGCCCCGGCAGTACGGCGACGATGCCACCGGAGACGCCACTCTTGGCCGGCAGCCCGACCCGGAACAGCCACTCGCCGGCGTAGTCGTACATGCCGCAGGTGGACATCACGGTCAGCACGCGTTCGACGTGGTCGCGCTGCATCGCGACGGCGCCGGTCACGGGGTTGACGCCACCGTTGGACAGGGTGGCCGCCATCATCGCCAGGTCGACGGTGGTCACCTCGATGGCGCACTGCCGGAAGTAGACGTCGAGCGCGTCGTCGACGCCCATGGTCAGCGCGCCCACCTGGCGCATCAGGTAGGCGATGGCCCGGTTGCGGTCGCCGGTCTCGCGCTCGGACCGGAACACCCGCTCGTCCACGCCGAGCTGCCGCCCGGCGAACGCGGACAAGCCGCTGCGGATCCGCTCGAACTGCTCGTCGGGGGAAGGCCCGTCGACCAGTGACGCGGTCAGGATGGCGCCGGCATTGACCATCGGGTTGAACGGCCGCCCGGTCCGCTCGTCGACGGTGATGGAGTTGAACGGGTCACCCGTCGGTTCGACCCCGACCCGAGCCATCACGGCGTCCAGGCCGCGTCGGCCAGCGCGAGCGCGTACACGAACGGTTTGGCCACTGACTGGATGGTGAAGCTCGTGTCCGAGTCGCCCGCGGAGTAGTGCACCCCGTCCACGGTCGCCAATGACACCGAGAACTTCTTCGGGTCGGCCACCGCCAGCTCGGGAATGTAGGTGGCGAGCTGCCCGTCGAAGATCAGACGGAGCTCGGCATCCACCTCGCGCAACAGGTCGTCGATCGGACCGCCGAGCGCTGGCTGGTCCGGGTCGAAGACCCCTGCGGCGCGGTCCTTCGGCATCGGCACTCCTCCTGAATTTCCCGCAATGGAACCACCACGAGATTTCCTGGCTGTTACAGCAGCGTCCGCCTGCCGGTTGTGGCGGCAAAGTCGCTATCGTTGCGGCGACCGATCGGGAGGGTGGCGGCGTGAAGCTGGTCATGCTGGGCGTGCGTGGATCCACGGCAGCGCCGGGACCTGACTATGTCCGGTACGGGGGACACACGTCGTGCGTCGCCGTGATTCCCGATGGGGCAACCGATCCCACGCTCGTCCTCGATGCGGGGACCGGGCTGCGTGACCTGACCGGACGGCTGTCGACGCAGGCGTTTCGCGGCTCCATCCTGCTCAGTCACCTGCACTGGGACCACGTCCAGGGCCTGCCGTTCTTTGCCGCAGGCGACCGGCACGCGAGCGTCGTCGACCTCTACATCCCGGCTCAGCTCGGCGAGTCCGGGCGCGAGCTGCTGACCCGGACGATGTCTCCGCCGTCCTTCCCGATCGAGCCGGGCGGTCTCAACGGTGCCTGGTCCTTCCATGCGATCGAGACCGGCGACTACCGGATCAACGGATTCACCGTGACGGCGGTCGACTTGGCGCACAAGGGCGGCCGAACCTTTGGCTACCGGGTGACCGACTCGTCGGGTTCCGTGGCCTACCTGCCGGACCACGGGCCGATCCAGGGCTGCAGCGACGAGACTCGCGCCCTCGTTGCCGGGGTGGACGTGCTGATCCACGATGCACAGTTCTACGAGTCGGAGCGGGCGACCGCCGACACGTACGGCCATTCCACCGTGGACGAGGCGATCCGGCTGGCCACCGAGGCCGATGCGAAGGTCCTGGTGCTGTTCCACCACTCGCCCGTGCGCACCGACGCCGAGCTGGACAAGCTCGCGGCAACTCTGGACGCACCGATGCCGGTCATCATCGCCCGCCAGGGTGAGACGCTCGACCTGCCCGCGCCGCCCCCGGAGTGGCCGCTCAACCCCAGCTGACCGGGCGGCGTAACCCCGGAGAAGCCCTCCTTCGGGGCATGAAAGTGAATCCCTGCGCGGATTCCGGCAATGGATTCACTCTCACACCACCGATGCCAAGCCACGCCGTCGCGCGGCACCCCGGGTTGGCGTACTGCCGCAGTCAACCCCAGCCGACTAGCGCGGTTGCAGCACCGGCTGGGTCGCGTACCGCACCCGGATGGTGTCGCTCAACGCGCCGGACTCACCGGCTTCGGCAACGCCGGCCAGAAACGCCTCGGCCGGGATCCGCCAGAGGCTGCACTGCCCGAGTGCGGTGACCGTGGACGTCCTGGGCCGCCCGCGAAGCAGCCCGATCTCGCCGAAGTAGTCCGTCGCCTCGAGTCTCCGTAGCAGCGCGGGACCGTCCGGGTGCCACGCCGTGACCTCGACCGCGCCGCTCACCAGCACGTAGAGCGCATCCGACGGCTCGCCCTGCTTGACCAGCGCTGTCCCGGCCTCGGCCTCGACCTCGACGATGGAGTCGACGAGGTCGTAGAGCGTGGCCCGGCTCGCGTCCCGCAGCAGCTGCAGTCCACGGAGTACGGACAACCGCGGGTCCAGAGCCTGCAGCAGCGACGCCTCTTGCCGCTCGAACCGGGACAGGAAGGGATACAGCGCGGCTGCGGCCACGCTCGAGGCAAGGGCAGTGATCACCAAGGTCTTGTTGAAACCTGTCAACCCCAGCAAGAGCGGCGTGCTGATCGCACCCGCACAGGTCCCCAGCAGCACCAGGGATTGTGTGGTGCTGAACACCCGACCCGACATCGAGGACGGCACCGACCGCTGCAGCCCGGCAACAGCAGCAGAGGTGACGAGCACGCTGGCAGCGCCGCGGAAGATCTGGGTGGCGATCCCGGCCGGCGCCGGCGGTCCCAGCGCGAAGACCATCAACGGCAGGGCGTACGCGAGCGTCCCGCCTGTGAGCAGCGCCGCCGTGGGCAGTCGGCTCAACCGACTGCGCAGCGGCGTCACGGCCAGCAGCCCACCCAGGCCGGTGGCAGCGAGCAGCCAGCCGTAGCCACCCGTACCCGATCCCGCCGAGAACTGACGAGCCGCGACAACGGTAAGGATCACGATGTCGACGCCGTAGATGTACGCGGCAATTGTGCGCGCAGCCTGGAGCGGCCAAAACACCGCAACACCAACGGATCCCGTCGACACCGACGACGATGGGTCGGCGCGACCGGGCGTCCGCCGCGCCGACCGCACCGCCGCGATGAGCAGTGCACTGACGACAAAGGTCACGGCGTTGACCAGGAACAAGCTCTGCGGCGAGAACCGCAGCAAGACCAGGGAAGCTGCGGCAGCGCCGGTAGCGGTGGCCACTGCCTCTGCCGCTCCAGCCAGGCGCGCTGCCCTGGCCAGCTCGGACTCCACCACGATGTCCGCCACGAGCGACATCACCGCAGCGGCCTGGACCCTGGCCAGCGTGGAGCTCACCGCGGCGACGACGGTGATCAGCCACAGCGAGGCGTCGAGCCAGCACACGAAGGCCAGCACCACCATGACCAGGGCACAGCCCAGGTCAGCCGCCATCGCGACGGTTCGTCGAGGGAGACGGTCGATCAGGGAGTGGGCCAGCCAGGTGAGGACCAGGGCCGGCAGGTAACGCCCGACGGTGACGATCGCCACCCAGGTCGCCGAATGCGTGCGGTCGTAGGCGTAGACCGCAATGCCGACGTTGTAGCTCCAGGTGCCGAAACCGGACACCGCGACCGACGCGATGACTTGTCGCGCCTGGCCCAGTCCCGGGCGACGGCCGGCGCGATTCTGTGACACCTCAGCAGCCTAAGGTGACGGACCGTTGACCCCGACCGACGCGGGCCAACGGCAGGTGACCTCCAGGTGAACTCTCGTCAACCACGGCCATGATCGGTCATGCTGTGCCCCGTGCGGATTCTCGTGGCCTCGGACGTGCACTACCGCTTGCAGTCCCTCGACTGGTTGTGCGAGGTCAGCGGCGACTACGACGCGCTCATCCTCGCGGGCGACTTGCTCGACGTGGGCAACCCCGTGCCCGTACACGCCCAGATTGTCGTGCTCGAGAACTATCTGCAGCGCTTGTCCGATCTGACGACAGTCCTTGCCGTGTCGGGCAACCACGACTTGGACGGACCCGGTGAGCACGGCGAGCAGATCAGCGCCTGGCTGCGCCGGCCGCGCGCCGGGGCGCTGCACACCGACGGGCAGTCGGTCGACCTGGAAGGCATTCGCTTCACGATGTGCCCCTGGTGGGACGGCCCGGTGACCAGGGCGATGGTGGACGCCCAGCTCGCTGCCGCGGCGGAGGACCGACCGCAACGCTGGGTCTGGGTCTACCACGCACCGCCGGCAGGGACGCCGCTGTGCTCGGACGGCAGGCGGTCCTTCCCCGACCAGGATCTCGCCGACTGGATTGCGCAGTACGCGCCGGATCTGGTGATGTGCGGGCACATTCACCAGTCACCGTGGGTCGAGGGCGGCAGCTGGTACGGGAAAATCGGGACGACCTGGGCGTTCAACGCTGGCCACCTTCGTACCAGGATCCCCGCGCACATCGTCATCGACACCGAGGCCGACACCGCGGACTGGTCGGGGTCTGGCGAGTTCGATCACCTCGACCTGCGGACCGGAGTCTCCGCCGGACGTTAGCCCTCGGGGTCGCGCGCAGAGCCGGGAACCACGGCCGGCGCCTGATGGTGCAGCAGCGTCTCCAGCACTCCGTCCACCATGCCGAGGTGGTTCTCCATGTGGCCGAACTGCGCCCGTCACATCGGCGAGATAACGGGTCATCGAATCCAGCCGGGTGGCCGTGAGTCGCAGCACGGCGAGCGCGACACCGGGCCGGGCGAGGAATTCGTGCGGATCGGAGGCCACCCGCAACGTCGACGGTGCAGCCGCTCGTACGGTCGCGGTGGCCGCCTGGGCCATCACGGTGGACATCTCTCCGAACATGGCACCGGGATGGTCGACGGAGGCGAAGGCTTCGCCGTCACGTTCGATCACCATGCTGCCCTCGACGAGCACATAGATGGCGGGCGCGGGTGTGCCCTGCGTGACCAGCACCTCGCCGGCCGCAACTTCCACCAGGGGAAGGTCGGTACTCAACGAAAGCAGATCCCGGCCGTTGCTCTGACTGTCCATGCTCGCCACTCCTTCAGTGTGGAGTGCGGTACAAGCGGTGTCCAGCCAGCGGTGTTTCGGCCGTGCCGTGGAAGAATGCGCTCTGGTCGATCTTGGGAAGCAGGTCACGGTGCCGGGTGGCGTGCAGGCGGACAATCCGCAGGCCTACCTGCCCGGAGACCGCCGGCGGGCACTGGCCGAAGGACGCGACCTGCCCGACCGGGTCCGTGGTGCCGCACTCTTCGCGGACATCTCCGGGTTCACCCCGCTGACCGAGGCACTGGTCACCGAGCTGGGACCGCAGCGAGGAGCCGAGGAACTCACCGCGGCACTCGGCGCCATCATCGATCCGCTGCTCGCCGAGCTCGACCGTCACGGCGGCGACGTCATCTACTTCAGCGGTGACGCCGTGACCGCCTGGATCGACGGGGACGACGGCTCGCAGGCGGTGGCGTGCGCACTGGCCATGCAACGGCTGATGACCGAAGTCGGGGAGCGGACGACGCCGGGGGGGCGCTCGGTACGCCTGGGGCTCAAGGTCGCTGTCGCGGTGGGACCGGCCCGGCGGTTCGTCGTCGGTGTCCACACCATCCAGCTGATCGACGTGCTGGCCGGCGCCCTGATGGACACGCTGGCCGAAGCCGAGCACCTTGCCCGCAAGGGAGAAGTAGTCGTCGACAGCAGCACCCTGGCGGCGCTCGGTGGGCGAGTCAACGTCACCGAGCTCCGAGGACCGAACGGTGAGGTGGGGATCGTCGAGGGACTGAGCCTGCCGCCGACGCTGCCCCAGCCGCGGCCGCCGCTGCCGACGTTGCCCGAGCAGGAAGTGCGAAAGTGGCTGCTGCCCAGGGTGTTCGAGCGGATGAGCGCCGGACAGGGAGAGTTCCTGGCCGAGCTGCGCCCTGGCGTACCCCTGTTCCTGCGCTTCGGCGGCATCGACTTCGACGAGGATCCGGAGGCGGTCGGCAAGCTCGACGTGCTGGTCAGCCGGGCCCAGCAGATCGTCGACTCCTACGGCGGCAATGTCCTGCAGCTGACGATCGGCGACAAGGGTGCCTACCTCTACGCCGTGTTCGGTGCGCCCGTGGCCCACGAGAACGACGGTGCCAGGGCGTGCGCAGCCGCGCTCGAGCTGATCGCGCTGGGTGTGACGACTGCTGCCAAGGGTCTGCAGATCGGCATCGCCGCCGGGCAGCTGCGCAGCGGCACCTACGGCCATGCCGAGCGGCGCACCTTCTGCTGCCTCGGCGACGCCGTCAACCTGGCCGCACGGCTGATGAGTGCCGCGCCCGCCGGCGGCATCTACGTGTCGGCCGAGGTGCGCCGCACGGCGAGCCACGACTTCGACTGGGAGCCACCGGTGACCCTGCGGGTAGCCGGCAAGTCGGTCGAGGTGGTCGCGTCCCAGCTCAAAGGGCGCCGCACCGGACAGCGTCCGGCGGCGACCGGCGGCGGTCGTTTCCTCGGCCGGGAGACCGAGCTGAGGACGTTGCGCGAGCTCGCGGTCGATAGCGTGGAAGGCACCGGCCGAGTCGCCGTCGTCACCGGGCCCGGCGGCGTCGGCAAGAGCCGGTTGCTCAGCGAGACCGGCCGCTGGCTGGGCGAGCAGGGTGTTCGGGTGTACGGCGCCGACGCCCAGTCCTACGGTGCCAGGACCAGCTACGACATCTGGGGGCAGATCTGCCGACAGGCGTGGGGCATCGATGCCGAAGCAGGACTCGACGCCACCGTCGCCAGGCTGACCGAGGTGCTCGGGACCGCGAACCCGCAACGGCTCCAGCGGCTCCCCTTGCTGGGCACCCTGCTCGGCCTCGCGATTCCCGACACCGCACTGACGGCGTCCTTCGATGCCCGGCTGCGCAAGACATCGCTCGAGTCCCTCGTCGTCGAGCTGTTCGAGTCCAGCGCGGCGACCGGGCCCATCGCGCTGCTGATCGACTCGGCAGAGAACGTGGACGGGCTGTCCCAGGACCTCGTCGAGGCCGTGGGTCGATTCGTGCCGCGCATGCCGCTGCTCATGCTGCTGGCCCAGCGGCCGGCGGACGTCGCCGACGACACCGACCCCGCTGCCGACCTGCCGCTGGCGTCACTCAGCCGCGTCCACCGGATGTCGTTGGACGAGCTGGACGAGGCGACGAGTCGCGAGCTGGCGGTCAACCAGGTCGCGGCCCGTGACACCAGACCGTTGCCGGGACCGGCCCTGGACCGGGTGATCGCCCTGGCCGGCGGCAATCCGTTCCACCTGGAGGAGCTGGTCAACTTCCTGCTGGAACGGAGTGCCGACAGCAGGCTCGACCCCGAGCTCGAGCTCGGGCTCCCCACCAGCCTGCGCAGTCTGCAGCTGGCCCGGATCGATGCCCTGCCCGAGTCGCCGCGTCGCACCATCAAGGTGGCGAGCGTCGTCGGGACCCGGTTCTCGACCGGAGTCGTGGCGGGCAGCTATCCGGAGCTCGGCACCGAGCCCGAGGTGGGCAAGCAGCTGCGAACGTTGCGCCGGGCCTCGCTGATCGTGCCCGAGCAGCAAGAGTCCGGCTATGCGTTCCGCAACATCACCACCCAGCAAGTCGCGTACGAGTCACTCCCGTTCGTCCAGCGGTCGGGCCTGCACGACCGGGTGCTGTCGTGGTTCGAGACCAACGAGCGAACCGAAACCTCCGTCGACCTGCTCGCCTTCCACGCCACCCACGGAACGGACGTCGGCAAGCGGCGGGACTACCTGGTACGAGCCGGTTTTGCGGCCCAGGAACGCTACGCGAACGACGCGGCCGTCGACTACTTCGGCCGAGCTATCCGGCTGGTCGAGGGCGCCGAACGAGCCGGCTTGCTGCTGCGCCTCGGCAAGGTGCTGGAAGTGGTGGGTCACTGGGTCGAGGCCGACGCCGCCTACGTGCAGGCGGCCGAGCTCTACTCCGCCGAGGACAACCGTCTCGGCTGGGCGACCGCCCGGGCCGACCGGGCTGAGGTTGCCCGAAAGCTCGGCCGGTTCGAACCTGCTCGAGATCTGCTGCTGGCGGCCGACCAGGTGTTCACCGAGCTGGCCGACCGGGCCGGCCTGGCCAACGTGCTCCACCTGCTCGGCACCCTGGCGTCCCAGCAAAGCGATTTCGACGCGGCCAGGGCTCACTACCGCGCCAGCCTGGAAATCCGGGCGGAGCTCGGCGATCAGCCCAAGGTAGGTGCGCTGCTGAGCAATCTCGCGGTGGTCGCCGAGCAGCTGGGTGAGTACGACGACGCCCGCCGGCTCAACGAACAAGCCCTCGAGGTGCGGGAGTCGGTCGGCGATCCGTGGGCAATGTCGGTGTCCCACAACAACCTGGGCATGATTGCGCTGCTCCAGCACGACTATCAAAGAGCCGCCGTGCACATCCGCGAATCCGTGCGGCTGGCCGAGGCCGTCGGTGACCTCTGGATCGTCGCGGTCGGGCAGCACAATGACGGCATCGCCCAGCGCGGGCTGGCCCACTACGCCCGGTCCGGCGCGGCCTTTGCTGCCGCACTGCAGGCCTACCTCGACCACAACGACCGCTGGTCCATTGCCCTGCTCGTCGAAGATGTCGCCTTTCTGGCGATGGACACCGGGCAGCAGCGCGACGCCCTTCGGCTGCTCGGGGCGGCTGACGCGATGCGGGCAGAGCTGTCCGCTCCGCGTTCGCCCGCGCCCGCCGAACTGCTGGAGGAAGCCCTCGCCCCGGCAAGACAAAACCTCGGTGATTACGCGCAGGCGGCAATTGATTACGGTGCGTCATCAAATCTCGACCGGATTGCCGAATTGGTTCGTCACATCTGTCTTGATTTGGGCGCATTAGGTACGCCGAACGAGTGACGCCGATTGCGTCCGCAATGCATTCTGTCGCATTATTGCCAAGATCCAAATACTTGCGACGGGGTTCTCGGGCCTAGTCGACCGTGTGTGCGCCGACCGGCCGGAGTCCTCCATGCGCCTTGCCCGCCCCATCGCCTCGATCAGTGTCGGGTCGGTCGCCTTGGCCACCGTTGCCCTCGTCTCGATCGCACCCGCTGCCCACGCAGCCACCGCGTCGCTCATTGACGAGCCGTTCACCAGTGCTACGACGTCATCGCCCAACTGGGTCCTGCCGGCGGCATCGACCGGCTCGCCCGTCAACGACGCTTGCCTGACCGCCTCCACTGACGCGGCGGCCGCCCCGATCCCCGGCTGCGGTGCCACCAACACCGCCGCCGGTCTTCAGCTGACAAGGGCAGCCACGAATCGGGAGGGCGGCGTTGCCTACACCTCGAGCGTCCCGTCCTCCCTCGGGCTCGACGTCAGCTTCGACAGCTATCAGTACTCCGGTACGGGCGCCGACGGGATCGTGTTCTTCCTCGCCGCCTCGGACCCCAACAACGCCAACGCTTCTCCCCTGACCCTGGGTCCTGCGGGCGGCCACCTGGGCTACTCCGCTGATACGACCACGAGTCCGGCAACGCCCGGCTTGACCCACGCCTATCTCGGCATCGGCCTCGACGTCTGGGGCAACTACACGAAGGCGAGCTTTGCGCCCGCGTCCTGCGGTGAGTCGGCGCCATTCTCACCGCAGGCTCTCACCGTCCGCGGGCCGGGCAACGACGTGAGCGGGTACTGCCTGCTCAGCACCGCTGCTGCCGCCCCGTTGGACAGCACTACGGCAGCCGCGATCCCGGTTGAGGTTGCCATCAACCCGACCGGCACCGCCCGGACCGCCGCCGGCGGCTTTCCCGTACCCGCGCGGTCCTGGGTGGTGCAGGCCAACCCGGCCGGGGCCGCCGGGCCCGTCACCGAGTCCGGACTGCTTCCCAACGCGACGAGCTATGTGCCCGACCCGAGCTGGGTCAACGCCCAAGGCGTGCCGCAGCAGCTGAGCTTCGGGTGGTCCGCCAGCACGGGCTCCTCGACCGACTTCCACACGATTGCCAACGCCAAGGTCCGCACCCTGAACGGCACGCCGCCCCAGCTGGCCGTGTCGCTCACCGACAACAGCGGCGGCAACGCCCACAACGGCCAGACCGTGACCTACACCGCGACCGCAGCGGTGCAGGACATGGACGAGACCCGCACCATCACGATGACCGACACCTTCCCGGCCGGCCTGACGCCGCAGTCAACCGGGCTCGGCGGCGCCGGCTGGACCTGCGCCATCACCGACCAGACCGTGACCTGCAAGCACGCGCCGGCCGGCCTCGACGACACGCTTGCTGACGTGGCGATGCCGGCGCTGGTGACCGTCGCCTCGGGCGCGCCGCCGCTGACGCTGGACAACACCGTGACGGTCGGCTCGCCGGACGCCACCCAAGGCTCCGCGACCGACACGCAGACCTTCTACGCGGTTCCGTCGATCGCCTACACCGACGCCGACGCCGTTGGCCAGAACACCTCGTGGCCAAACGCGGCTCCCCTGACCACAGCAGGCACGACCGGCGTGCTTGCCACGGCTGGCGAGGCGCGTTGGTTCAAGTTCCCGGTCGTGCCGAGCAGCCAGGTCAAGGTCGACCTCAGCCAGCTGGCGCAGAACTATGACCTGACGCTCTACACCGACATCGGTGCTGCCTTCAGCGCGCCGACGTCAACGACCGACCTGAACACCCTGGGAGCCGAGCAGTCCGGCAACGCCTACTCACCGTCGATCTACTCGCCATCGATTTACTCACCGTCCATATACTCCCCGTCGATCTATTCACCCTCGATTTACTCACCGTCGATTTACTCACCGTCGATCTACTCGCCGTCCATTTACTCACCGTCGATCTACTCGCCGTCCATTTACTCGCCCTCCATCTACTCACCGTCGATCTACTCGCCGTCGATTTACTCGCCGTCGATCTACTCGCCCTCCGACGCGTTCCTGCAGGCCTTCTCCAACGCGCAGACCCGCAGCCTGATCGGGATCTCCGCGCTCGACGGCACCGCGTCGGAGACCATCAGCGCGGCGACGTGGAACAACACCGGCAACTTCTACCTGCGCGTTGCCGGCCGCAACGGCGCCTTCTCCTCCACTCCGTTCCGGCTCGACCTCGGCGTCACCGGCGGCCCCTGCACCGGCATCACGCTGAACTCGTTCCCGGACGACGCGACGCTGGCCGGCACGCCGGGAGCGGCCAAGACGGTGATCCTGACCGACAGCACGCGACTCAACCTCACCACCGCAGGACTGGGTACGGACCTCGCCAAGCTGGCCGCCGCGACCGGCGGCACCGTCGTCGACGTGAGCCAGAGCAAGAAGCTGCGCGACCTCAACGCCCAGGCCGACGCCAACGCGAGCTGCCCGTACGCCAAGAACCTTGTGGCACAGGCGATCCGCGACATCGTCAACAGCTATCGTGACACCAACGGCACCCTCAAGTACGTCGCCATCATCGGCGGCGACTCGGTGATCCCGTTCTTCCGCTACGCCGACACCGCGGGCCTCGGGCCGGAGAACGGCTACGTCCCGCCGGTGCTCGGCACCAGCCCGTCGCAGGCCAGCCTGCAGTCCAACAACGTGCTCGGGCAGGACGCCTACGGCACGCTGAAAGACCTGACCATCAAGGGAAGCGTGCTGCCCGTACCCGACCTCGCTGTCGGACGCCTGGTGGAGACTCCCGCCGAGATCGACGGCCAGGTGCAGCAGTTCCTCGGCCTGACCAACCAGACCCTGCCGACGCCGAAGTCGTCGCTGGTCACCGGCTACGACTTCCTCACCGGGGCGGCCGACACGGTCGAGACGACGCTGAAGGCCGGTCTGGGAAGCACCGCGCGTAACGACCAGCTGATCACCAACCAGGGCATCCCCCCGACCACGGTCACCGGCGCCTCCGGCCCGAGCCGCACCACGTCGTGGACCGCGACCGACCTGGCCAACTCGTTGTTCTCCGCGCACCACGACGTGGTGTTCCTGGCCGGTCACTTCAGCGCCAACTCCGCTCTCGCAGCCGACTACTCGAGCCAGCTGGTCACGACCGACGTCGCGGCCCACCCCGGCACCTTCACCAACAGCCTGGTGTTCAGTGCCGGTTGCCACTCGGGCTACAACATCGTCGACGGCGAAGGCGTGCCGGGGCTCACGCTCGGTCTCGACTGGGCCCAGGAAATGGCACAGCAGAAGGCAATTCTTATTGCTGGCACGGGATACCAGTACGCCGACACCAACTTCCTTGCTTACAGCGCCAAGATTTACACGATGCTGGCGAGCGAGCTGCAGGCCGGCTCGGTCGGCACACCGGTGGCCATCGGCCAGGCCCTGGTCAAGGCGAAGCAGGACTACCTCGAGTCGCTGTCCACGGTCGGCGGGATCGACCAGAAGGCCATCATCGAGTCCGCGATGTACGGCCTGCCGATGACCGGAATCGACCTGCCGGGTGCCCGCACCGGCGGCACAACCGCCGGCTCGACGGTCAACCCGCAGGACGTCGACTCGGGCACCCCCGGCTCGACACTCGGCCTGCAGTCGACGGACCTGACGGTGCCCACGCCGACGTCGTCGAACAACCGTCCGGTGCTGGGCCTCAACGGTGCGGTGGTCACCGGGCAGTCGTACACCTGGCTCAGCGGCAAGGCCGGCGACGTCCTGACCCAGCCGGCACTGCCGGCGCTGCCGGAGCAGTTCCTGCCGGCGACCAGCACCAACGACCAGTCCCTTCGCGGCGTCGGCTTCCGCAGCGGCACCTACACCGACCAGGGCGGCATCACTCCGCTCACCGGCGCACCGACGACCGAGCAGAACGGGTTGCACACGTCGTTCTCCTCGCCGTCCTACTTCCCGCAGAACCTGTTCAGCGTCAACTACTTCGACGCGATCGGTGGCACCGGAGGCACGGGTCGGACCAACGTGATCCTTACCCCGGCGCAGTACAAGTCCGACTCCGCCTCCACCAACACCCAGCGCACCTACAGCGACATCGGGCTGCGGCTGTTCTACAGCAGCAACACCAAGAAGTACGGCGGCAACACCCCGGCGCTGGCCCAGGCACCCTCGATCTCCCAGGTCAGCAGCAAGGTGAGCGGCAACGACGTGACGATCTCTGCTCACGTCACGGGTGACCCGTCCGCCGGTATCCAGCAGGTCTGGACGACCTACACCGGCGAGGCCGGCCCGTACCACGGCGCCTGGGCTTCGATCGACCTCAAGCAGGACCCGACCGACTCCACGCTGTGGTCGGCCACCCTGACCTTGCCGTCCGGCCAAAATCCCGGTGACGTGCGGTTCATGGCGCAGGGCGTCAACGGCGTCGGCGTCGTGGGCGTCGACAACAATCTCGGCGCCTACTACACCCCCGGCGTTGCCGTCGGCCTGAGCTCGACAACCGCTGCCCCGACCTCGATCAACCTCGACGCGGTGCCGGCGAGTGTCGCGTACGGCACCAACCTCACGGTCGGCGCGACCCTCGTCGGGGCGCCGGCCGGCAGCACGGTCACCTTCGACGTCGGCGGCCAGGGAGCCATTCCCGCCACCATCGCGGCGAACGGCCATGCGTCTGCGACGATCCGGATGCTCGGCTATCCCGGCAGCGTGCGCCTCAACGCCGCCTACGACGGCGCCCCCGGCTACCAGTCGTCCTCGGCCCGCAGCGCCGCGTTCAGCGTGACCAAGGCACCGACAGCGTTGGCGCTGAGCAGCACCAAGAAGGTGTTCGCGATCGGCGGCGCACCGAAGCTACCCGCACTGCGGGTGAACCCTGGTGGCACGGTGGCACCGCCGAACACCAGCGCAGCGCCGGTCTACAACATTGACACCGGCATGGTCGCGACGTTGACCAGTGCCGGGCAGGCGATGCCGCAGCGCGCGGTGCTGTTCACCCTCAAGGGCGCAGTGACCAAGCAGACCGTGACGGCGGTGCGCACCACCGACTCGAGCGGCAACGCCTTCCTCGGCATCGTGGCGTTGCGGCCGGACCTCTACACCATCACCGCCGTGTTCGGCGTCGATGCTCCGGGATCAGCGGTCGACCCCATCTACGCTACGAGCGCGATCCCGCCGGCGACGGTGGTGCTCGCGCCCGGGCTCAAGGTGACGATCGTGTTCCCGCCGCGCAAGGGCTGAGCACTGCGGGTACGGCTAGGGCTGCACGGCTGCGTCGCGAGCCTTTCGACCGGTGCTCAACGCCTGCTGCTGCAGGACGGCGAGCTTGCCACCGGGAGAGAGCACCGGCCGGTCGAGTCGATCATGGGGTACGCGAACCCGCAGTGCGCCGGGTCGGATCAGGCAGTGCACGGGCGTGGGCAGCAGGACCGACTCGCCATCGATGCCGACCGCGATCTCGTCCGTGTCCGCATCGATGACCACCTCGTGAGCGGTCAGGGTGCGCAGGCCGCTGGCGTGCCGGCCCTTCAGCAGCGCAGCCGCGGCAGCGGCGCTGTCCACCGTGATGGAGACGACGCCGAGCAGGCCGAGGTCGATCCGATTCCTGCGGCCGAGGCCAGCCGGATCGCCCAGCTCGTAGGCGTTGTTGCTGATCAGGATGGCGTTCGGTCCTTCGATGGTCTCGCCACCGTCGATGGTGACCGTGAGCCGGGGGCCGGCGTGACCGGTCAGCAGGTCCGGCAACATCTGCAGGGTGGTTCCGCGCTTGTCGTCGCGGTAGGCAGGACTCTGCACGATCGCTGCATAGGCACCGAACGATGCGTTGTTCACGAAGGTGCGGCCGCCGACCACACCGAGATCGAGCACGAGCTCGACCCCGTCGGTGAAGGCCTCCAGCCCCTGGTCGGGGTGCTCACGATCAAGCCCGAGGTCCATGGCAAAGTGGTTGCGGGTCCCGGCCGAGATCACCAGGAACGGCAGGTCGTGGTCAGCGGCAATCCCGGCGACCAGGGCCTGAGTGCCGTCGCCCCCGGCTACTCCGAGCAGGTCCGCGCCATCGGCGACGGCGGCCTGTGCCATCGCAGCGACGTCCACCTGGCCGGGGCCATCGATCAGCGCGACCGTGGCTCCGAGCTGGGTTGCCTTGGCCACCAGGTCGAACTTGCCCACCTTGCCGCCGCCGGAGCGTGGGTTCATGATCACGTACGGCCGCACCGGTGGCGGCAGTGCGCTTCTCGGGGCCTCTTTCCGGAGGCGTTGCGCGAAGCAGGGCCGCCCGACCGGCGAAGAACGTGCCAGCGGCCAGCAGCAGCACGACCACGATCTCCCAGACCAGGCGTGAGGCGACAAACACGACAGCAATGACCACCGGCACCGCGACAACCGCGGCTGCCGCCAGGAACCGGCTCAGGCCACGTCGGCTCAGGAAGTACCACGCCCGCCACGAGCAGGACGCACAGCCCGGCGAGGGCAACGAGGAACACCCCGATGCTCCTGGACCCGCCGACGAAGAGCACGACCACCAACGCGAGCGCAAGCAAGAACGTCAACCGGGCCAGCCAGCGTGCCTTCGGGTCGGCCGCAATCCCGATTTCGTTGTCTGCCATTGCCTAGTCCTCCGCTCGGGCCGTGGCTTCCCAGTGCGCGCCGGTCTCGGCACGGAATGCCTCGACAGCCGCATCGACGGTCGGATAGAAGTGGGTCGGGTCGATCGTACGGGTCAGACCGTACTTCTCGATCTTGCGACGGACCGGATCCTTCAGCTCGGCGAACACCAGGCTGATGTGCTGCTGGTTCAGCTCCTCGTCGAGGTCCTCGAGCTGATCCGCTGCTGTTGTGTCGACGTCGGTGATCGGTTCGGCGGCGACCAGGATCCACCGCGGCTTCGGGGACTCGCTGGCCACATGCATCACGGCCGCTCGGAACGCCTTCGCGTTGGCAAAGATCAGCGGGGCGTCGAAACGCACGACGACGAGCCCCGGCAGCTGCTGCGCGTCAGGGTAGGAGCGCAGGTCGTGGAAGCCGCCCATCGAGTCGACTCGTCCGAGCTTGGTCTGGTACGGCCACCAGGCGCGCCGGAAGACGTTGAGGATCGACAGGCCCACGGCAATGAGGATGCCGGTGAGGACACCGAGCAGGGCGACGCCGAGGAAGGCCGTGATCGAGAGCAGGCATTCGACCTTGCCCTGCCGCCACAGCCGTACCGTGCCGGGAATGTCGGCGAGGGAGAGCGCTGCGGTGATGACGATCGCGGCGAGGGCCGGTTGCGGCAGGTTGCGGAACAGGCCGGGGATCAGCACGATCATGACCGTGATGAGGACGGCGCCGACGACACCGGCCAGCTGGGTCTTGGCGCCGGAGCGCTCCGCCACCGCGGTGCGCGAACCGCTGGTGCTGACCGGGAACCCCTGGAACAGGCCCGCGGCGAGGTTGGCGGTGCCGATGCCGACCATTTCCTGGTTGCCGTGGACCTCATCGCCCGCCCGGGCGGCGAACGACGACGCGGTGGAGATCGTGTCGGCCAGGGACACGAGTGCGATGCCGGCGGCGCCGGTCAGGATCGGGCCGACGTCCGACCAGGGAACTCGGGGGATCGTCAGCGGCGGGAAACCCTTGGGCAGCACACCCACCAGGCTCACGCCGTGCTCCCCCAGGTTGAAGACCACCGCGGCGGCAATCGAGAGCACCACCATGATCAGGATGGCCGGGACCTTGGGCAGCCAACGCTGGAGCACCAGGATCAAGACGATGCCAGCGATGCCGACCGCAGCAGCGGCGCCGACCGCCTTGCCGTCGGCGAGACCTTCAACAAATCCGATGATCTCCCCGATGAGGTTGTCGGCGCTGACTTTGAAGCCGAACAGCTTGGGCAGCTGGCCGACCAGGATGGTCACGGCCAGGCCGTTCATGTAGCCGATCATCGTCGGCTTGGACAGCAGGTCCGCGATGAAGCCCAGCTTGGCGACGGCCGCCAGGATCATGATGGCTGCGACGCAGAGCGCCAGCAGCGACGCGATCGCGATTGCCTTCTCGGGGTCACCGCCGGCGCCGACGAGCGGCAGGATGGTCGCCGCGATCATCGGCCCGAGCGAGGAGTCGGGGCCGAGAACGAGGATGCGGGACGGGCCCAGAGCCGCGTACCCCAGCAAACACATGATCGACGTGTAAAGCCCGGTGATCGCCGGCAACCCGGCCAGCTCGGCGTAGGCCATGCCCTGCGGCACCAGCAGCGTTGTCAGGACGACACCGGCGACGATGTCCTTGGCCAACCACGGCCGTTGATAGCTCGCCACGGCGCGCACCCCTGGCACGGCCTGCAGGAACGACACGTTCACCTCGCCATCCCACGTCAGGTCACCGCTGTGGTGATGATCGTCTCAAACTCGGCACACTGAGTCGAACGAGCGCGCGAGAGACGGCCACTTCGGTGAGGAAGGACGAGCGTGCCTGACGCTGCCATCCACGTACGAGGCCTCGACGTCGAACGTGGCGGCCGGCTGGTCGTCAGGGACCTCCGGTTCGACGTTCAGCCAGGCGAGATCGTGGGTCTGCTGGGTCCGAGCGGGTGCGGCAAGTCGACGTTGATGCGCGCCCTCGTGGGCGTACAGCTCGGGGTCACCGGGGAGATCACGTTGCTCGGGGACCCCGCAGGGTCATCGTCGCTGCGCACGCAGGTTGGCTACATGACCCAGGAGGCCTCGGTCTACGTCGACCTCACCGTCATGGAGAACTTGCGCTACTTCGCGGCCGTCGGCGGTGCCAGCCGGGAACGTGCCGACGAGGTACTCGCGGACGTGGACCTCGCGGCCCAGCGGGACCGGCTGGTCGGGTCGCTGTCCGGCGGCCAGCGCAACCGGGTGTCGCTCGCTGCAGCATTGCTCGCCGAGCCTCGGATGCTGATCCTCGACGAGCCCACCGTGGGCCTGGATCCCGTACTCCGTAAGGACTTGTGGCAAAGATTTCGGCGCCTCGCTGCAAGCGGGGTGACCTTGCTGATCTCGAGCCACGTGATGGATGAGGCCAGCGAGTGCGACCGGATCCTGATGATGCGCGACGGGCGGCTGCTGGCTGACGCGACGCTGGAGGCACTGCTCGCGCAGACCGCGACCGGCAACATCACGGACGCGTTCCTGGCCCTGGTCGAGTCGGACAGCGAGCAGGACGAGGACCGCGCCGATGGCTGACATCCGGGTCTCTCACCCTCGCATCCTCGTGGCCACCGCGGGCCGCGTACTCCGTCAGCTGCGGCACGACCCGCGCACCATCGGGCTGCTGCTCGCCGCCCCCGTCGCGCTGATCGGCCTGCTCGCGTGGGTGCTCAGCGGCCAGCCAGGAGTGTTCGACCAGTGGGGTGCGCTGCTGCTCGGCATCTTCCCGCTGCTGGTGATGTTCCTGGTGACGTCGATCGCGACCCTGCGCGAACGCACCGGCGGCACCCTCGAGCGGCTGATGACGACGCCGATGAACAAGGTCGACTTCCTCGGAGGGTACGGGCTGGCGTTCGGTGCCGCTGCGATCCTGCAGGCCACCATCAGCTGCGCGTTCACCTTCGGCGTGTTCGGGCTGACGATCGCGGCTCCGGTGGGCGCCGTGGTCGTGATCTGCGTCCTCAACGCGCTGCTCGGCACCAGCCTCGGCCTGTTCGTGAGCGCGTTCGCGAAGACGGAGTTCCAGGCGGTGCAGTTCCTGCCGGCGATCCTGCTACCGCAGCTCCTGCTGTGCGGGATCGTGGCGCCGACCTCGTCGATGCCTCAGCCGCTGGAGGCGATTTCCGCGCTGCTGCCCCTGACGTACGCCATCGACGCGATGAAGCAGCTGACGGTGCACGCCAGCGTCACCGCCGACGTGTGGCGCGACATGGCCGTACTCCTCGGCTTCACGGTCGCACTCCTCATCGGCGGCGCGGCCACCCTGCGCCGGCGTACGCCGTAGTTCCGCCCGGCCCGTTCGTGAATGTGGGCAGAGTGTCGCCTGGCGACGGTTTCCCCGCATTCACAAGGAATGTGGACCAGATCCGGCAACGAGAAGCGCCCCGGACCGAGAGTCCGGGGCGCTCGCCGAGCTGTGATGGTGCTGGTCGGTCGCTTGGTTGGTGGAGGTGCCGGGAATCGAACCCGGGTCCTCCGGCGGCTCAACAGGGCTTCTTCGGGCGTAGCCTGCGGTTGTTTCTCGACCCGTCCGGTCACACAGGCCGGCCGGCCGGGTCATAGCTGCTGTTTCTTGTCCCGCTCACCACCGCAGCCGTGGTGAGCGGTAAGCCTCCTAGCGACGCCAGGCCCTGAAGCGGAAGCACCCTCAGGCTGACGGCTCTGCTACCGGTCAGGCAGCGAGAGCGAGCGCGTTGTTGTCGGCGCTTATATTTTTGTTCCAGCGGATGGTTAACGAGTTCGCCCCTGGTTTCCTCGGCCCGCTTCCCCTGTCTCGACGTCCGGAGTCGAAACCGTTCACCCCCTTGATGGGCTAGTTGCTACCCCTGATCTTAGCCTCGTCACGCTGAGTACGCGAGTGCCCACAACCAGGTCACCGTTCACCCGGGTGTCTTCTGTGAGTTACCCACTGGACGCGCGACCCTCCCACGACAACGTGCTCGTGTGCGGGTAATCTAAGGACCCGGACGATCGAGGGGAGACCGTCATGAGCATCGCAGAGGCGACCACGGGTAATCCCGCGCTCAATCTGTATGTTGCTGAGGCTCGTCACAACCAGGCCGAGACCGTCTACCAGGCTCTGTTGCGCGAAGGTTACGAGCAGGCCGATCAGGTCGACTACCCCCTGCTGGACGCGCTCGAGGCTCTGCCCCGCGACGAGGCCCTTCGCCGCCTGACCGGCGATCTTGCCGAGGGCCGCCCGTCGCCCGTGCCCAACGATCTCGCCACCGCGTTGTCCGACTCGATCCGCCGTCTCGACCCGGACACCTTCGGCCAGGAGTAACCACCACCGCTCGACCCGACCGCTCCGGCCCCCTCGCCTTCGAGGGGGCCGTTTTTGTTGCCCACGGTTTGTCAGTTTGATTTGACAACGATGGCGCGTGTCAGTTAAAACTGACAGATGGATCTCGACACCCTCTCCAGCGCCATCGCCTCCGAGGACCCGGCCACCGGACTTCGGGCTGTCCTCGCCCTGCGTCGGCTCGCCGAGCGGGTCGAGGCCAACCAGGTCGCGCTCGCCCGCAGCCAAGGCTGGTCCTGGCAGCAGATCGGCGACGCGCTCGGGATCACTCGACAGTCAGTCCACGCCAAGTACGGGAAGTGAGTCAGCCTGATGTTCGGAACCAAGCAACGAGCCGCGATGGGCAAGGTCTTTCGCGACGCCAGTGCCGAGGCCCAGCGCCGAGGTGACACCCGGGTCGGCACCGAGCACTTCGTTCTCGCGGTGCTCGTCGACCCGGACTCCGACACCGCCCGCGCACTGGGCGTCACTCTCGTCGAAGCTCGAGATGCGCTGCAATCATTGGACAATGCGGCTCTGGCGTCCGTCGGCATCGATGCCGTTGACCCTGGACCGCGCACCGTCACCCGAGCCCGCATCCGGGTCACGCCCGGCGTCCGCAACATCTTCGTCGGGCTGCGCTTCGACAGCACCGCCAAGCCGCTGCTGGGTCGCCACGTCCTGCTCGGCCTGCTCACCCTGACCCCGCCCGACCCGGCCGCGGAGCTGCTCGACGCACTGCAGATCAACCGGGCCGAGGTCCGCGAACACCTGCTGGCGCCATGACCGGCTCCGGGACGCGATCGGCCGCGTTGACCAGGACCCTGCTGCGCTGCGGTGTCGCAGCCGGCCCGCTGTTCCTGACCACCGCCACCGTCGAGGGTGCCCGCCGCGTCGACTACCACCCTGCCGTGCACCCGATGAGCTCACTGTCCCTGGGCCCGCGGGGCTGGGTCCAGCGGGCCAACTTCATCGCCACCGGCAAGCTGTTCCTGCTCGGCGCAGCCGGCTTGTGGCGCAGCCACAACCGGTTCGCGGCCGCAACCGTGGCCACCGCCGGCACCTGCCTGATCCTGTCCGGCATCTATGACACCGACCCGGTGAACGACTACCCGCCCGGCGCGACCACGCCGGAACCGTCCACTCCTCACAACACCGTCCACGTCGCCTCGGCCATCCCGATCTTCCTCGGCCTGCCGCTCGCCCAGCTGACCGAAGCAGCGCGCGCGGTCCGTACCGATCCGGCCCGCGCCGCCTACTCCGCAGGCTCGGCGGCCGCCATGTTGGTCGGATTCGTGGGCGCCACGGCGGGGTTCAGCCAACAACAGGCGCTGCGGCCGTACGGTGGGCTCCTGCAGCGAATGGCAGCGCTGAGCGGCCTCGGCTGGCTCGGTTCGCTGTGCCTGCGGGCCCTGAAGGCCTCCACCTCAGCGTGAGGCTGAGACCGTCGAGCGCTGTTACGGCCTGTACTACACCTCGACTCAACGTCGAGAGAATTGTCCCAGAGGGATTCTGCGGTCAGTTCAGGTTGGTCAGGAACTTCGCAGCGATCGGCGCGGCCACCTGACCACCGATGCCGCCGTTCTGCACCACGACCGCGAACGCGAGATCACCGCGGTAACCGATGAACCACGCGTCGGTAAGCGACTTGTCCGCGGTCTCCGCGGTGCCGGTCTTGCCGGAGACCGGCGGTCCGGGGAAGTTCTTGAACGCTGCGGCTCCGGTGCCGTTGGTCACCACTCCGGCCATCAGGCCCCGCAACGAGTCGACGACCCCACCGGGCAGCGATTTCGGACTCGGCGCCGCCGGGGGCGCCGGGTCGAGCACCAGCTGTGGCGCGCGCCAGGTTCCGTTCTGGACGGTCGCCGCCACCATCGCCATGTCCAGCGGGCTCACCGCGATCTGGCCCTGACCGATCGTGGATGCGGCGACCTCGGCGGCGTCCTTGGCCGACGGCACGCTGCCGGTGTTGGCCTTGACTCCCAGCTGCCACGACCCGCCGAGGCCGAACTCGCTCGCCGCGTCGCCCAGTCGGCCCTCGGCCAGCTTGTTGGACAGTGAGATGAAGGCGGTGTTGCAGGAGATCGCGAAGTCCTTGCTGAAGGGCACAGTGCCGGCCACCGACTCGCCCTGGAAGTTGTGGAACGTCTCGCCGCCGACCGTGATTGCGGACGTGCACGGCACCGGGGTGTCCGGCGTGACCCCGGAGGCGAGCAGACCGGCACTCGAGACGACCTTGAACGTCGACCCTGGCGGCAGCCTGCCCTCCAGCGCCGCGTCAAAGCTCGACGTCGACGGCCGGTTGGCCACGGCCAGCACCTTGCCGGTGGAGGGTTGGATCGCGACCAGCGCGGTGACATAACCCTTCGGCGAGTCCACCGTGCCGAGCGCCTTCTCTGCGGCAGCCTGCACCTTGGGATCGATGGTCAGCGTGACCGCCTTTCCCGCCGTACCAGGGAAAGTCTTCAACGTGGTGACGGTTTTGCCGGCTGGGTTCTGCAGCACGATGGCGGTGTCCGGGGTGCCGGCGAGCCGGGTCTCGTACTGCTTCTCGATCCCCGACCGGCCGACCAGCGACGACGCGTTGTAGTCCGGCCCCAGGGTCTTGAGGTCCTCAGCGGTGACTGGTCCGACCCGGCCGAGCAACGCGTGGGCGAACGTCGGCGTCGGCGCCAGTGATGCCTTGGCCTTCGTAAAGGGGACACCGGCCAGCGCGTAGAGCTGAGGCCCGATCTTGTCGAAGTCGGACTCGCGCAGGGTGATGATCGGGTAGGACTGGTCGGTCTTGGCAGAGCCGGCGGCAAAGTCGGCCTGCAGGTCGGACGCCGTGATGCCGTACGGCTTCAAAAGCCTTGCCAGCGCGGCAATCTCAGCCTTGGGATCGACCATCCGGGCCGGACGCATCGCCACGTAGTAGACGTTGCCGGTGCCGACCAGCTTGGACTTGCCGGCACCGAGAACGGGCGCTCGTTGCCGGCTGCCGAACGACGTGGTCACCGCGAACTTCTCGCCAGCGACGAGCTTGGGCTGCACCACGGCGGGGGTCCACTTCACCTGCCACGTCTTGCCGACCCGTACCAACGGCAGGGTCCCGTCCCAGGTCCACGGCGCGTAACCCTCGGGCGTCACGGTGGTGTGGAAGGTCGCCGTGGCCGTCTTCTTGGACGCGTCGACGGTCGCCGGGTCGACCGAGATCGCGACCTTCTGCGCATGCAGGGCTGCCAACAGCTGTTGGTACGGGGTCCCCAGCGTTGCGCCGTCGGTGGCGGCGAGCTTGGCCGCCGTCGCGTAGTCGGCGTTCTGCACAGCCGCGACGAACTGCTGAGCCACCGGATCGGCCTTGGGCGAGGAGTTGCCGCAGCCGGCGACACCCGCTCCGACGCACAGCAGCATCACTGCCACCCACGACCGCGACCTCACCGCGCCTCCCCCAACAGCCTCGGTCAACGCATTCCCTTGGCCCGACGTCCCATCGAGCGCACCACCTCGCGGTTGGCGTCGCGCTCGGCGATGGTCTGCCGCTTGTCGTACTCCTTCTTGCCCTTGGCCAGGGCGATCTCCACCTTGGCCTTGCCGTCCTTGAAGTACAGCGACAGCGGGATCAGGGTCTGGCCGCCCTCACGGGTCTTGCCGATCAGCCGGGCGATCTCGTCGCGGTGCAGCAGCAGCTTGCGCACCCGGCGCGGAGTGTGGTTGTTCCAGGTGCCCTCGGTGTACTCCGGGATGTGGACGCCGTGCAACCACGCCTCGCCGTCCTTGATGTTGGCGTAGCTGTCGATCAACGACGCCCGCCCAGCGCGCAGGCTCTTGACTTCGGTGCCGGTCAGCACGATGCCTGCCTCGTAGGTGTCGGTGATGGCGTAGTCGTGCCGCGCCTTCTTGTTCTGCGCGATCAGCTTGGTGCCGGTCTCCTTCGACATCAGCCGTGCCCGCCCGTCCCTGCGTCAGCGAGCAAACCGCTCAGCACCTCGACCGCGCGGCTCTCGGCGGCCTTGTCCCCGGCGGCGACGGCGACCTCGATGTCGGGGTCGAGCCCGATCCCGTCCAGCGAGCGGCCGCTCGGTGTGCGGTAGTTGGCCACGGTCAGCTCGATCGCGGAGCCGTCGGGCAGCGGCATCGGCTCTTGTACGGTGCCCTTGCCGAACGTCCGGCTGCCGACGATGACGGCGCGCTGGTTGTCCTGGAGGGCACCGGCGAGGATCTCGGCGGCGCTGGCCGTCGCACCGTCGACGAGCACGGCGACCGGAGTCACCGAGTCGGGACTGCCGCTGGCCTTGAGCACGGTCTGCTTGCCGCTGCTGTCGACGTAGGACACCACCGGGGTGCCGACCGGCAGCAACGCCGACGCCGCCTCGACCGCCTCGTCGAGCAGGCCGCCGGGGTCGTCGCGCAGGTCGAGCACGACACCGGTCACGTGCTGGGCCCGCAGCCGAGCCAGCCCGTCGCGAACCTTGTGCCCCACGCCCCTGGTGAACGCGCCGACGGTGATGCGGCCGACCCTGGAGTTGAGCTTGTCGACCGTGACGTCGTCGTTGGGCAGGGCGCGCCGGATCAGGCGCAGGGCTCGGGTCGACGGGCCCGAGCCGACGTGAACGACGACGGCGCTGCCCGCCGCCCCGCGCAGGGCGGCAACGGCTGAGGCAACGCTCATCGACGCTGTGCTGCGACCGTTGATGGAGGCCAACGGCTCGCCGCTGCGGATGCCGGCCGCTTGTGCTGGCGAGGCCGGCTGGACCGTCGCGATGACCAGGCTCCTCGTGCCCTGGCGCAGCCACAGCCCGACCCCGCTGAAGCTGCCGTCGAGGTTGCGCTGGAACCCGGCGTACTGCGCGGGCGTGAGGTAGTTGGACCACTTGTCGTGCAGCGCGCCGAGCATGCCCTGCACCGCTGCTTTGTCGAGCGTGTCCTTGTCGACCTTGCCGACCGCCGAGCCGGCGATGCGATCGCGTACGGCATCGAGCTGGCCGTCGCCTGACGCCGAGGACGTGGGCGCCGGGGCCGCCTGCGGGCTGCGATTCGGCCCTGCGGTCAGCCGTGAGACGACCGCGCCCGCGCCGAACAGCAGCACGGCGGCAGCGGCCACGGCGACGCCGCGCACCAGCCCGCGCCGTCGCGCAGCGGAGGAAAACCCACGGAACATGCTGCCGAGCATACGTACCGCACGCGGCCAGCGGCTGTAAATTTGCCGCCTGTGGGGAACCCGGATCAGATCCGCATGTATCGGCGCAGGGTGGCCCAGGAGGCGATCAGGGGCAGCAGGGCGCCGGTGAGCAGCAGCCAGGGCAGCTTGCTGACGACGTCGTCGGTGCCCAGGCCGGCGTTGAGGAACTTGGCGAACGCGTCAAACATGTAGGACCGCAGGGTCAGCAGCATGACGAAGGCGCCGAGCGCTCCGATCACCCCCGCGAGCATGCCCTCGAGCATGAACGGCAGCTGGATGTAGGTGTTGGACGCGCCGACGAGGCGCATGATGCCCACCTCGCGGCGGCGCCCGAAGAACGCCAGCCGGGTGGTGTTGACGATCATGAGGACGGCGGCGATCGCGACCAAGATGGCCACCAGCCCCGCGCCGCTCTGGATCCGGTGCATGAGGCTGAACAACCGCTGGAACGCCTTGCGCTGGTCGTAGGCGTTGTCGACGCCGGGCATGCCCGACACCGCGCTCACGACGATCGCACTCTGGCTCGGGTCCTTGAGCTTGACCCGGAACGACTCCGGGATGTTCTCGGGCGTCGACTGCGCCGCGAGGGCAGGGCTCTCCTTGAACAGCTCCTGCGCGCGCTTCGCGGCCTCCTCGTGCGACTCGAACTGCACACCCAACGGCTGGGCAGCCACCTGCGGCAGGCCGAGCAGGGTGGTCCGGATCGCGTCGATCTGGCCCTCCGTCGCCGGCGTCGGGCAGCGCGGGCTGACCACGTGGTAGCAGAGGAAGACCGAAACCTGCACCTTGTCGTACCAGTAGCCCTTGGCCCGGTCGACCTGATCGCGTACGAGCAGCGCGAAGCCCACGAGGAACAGCGACACCGCGACCGCGAGCACCACCGACAGGATCATCGTGATGTTGCGGCGCAGGCCAATGAGCATCTCGGAAGCAACGAACTGTGCGCGCATGGTGTCCTAAGTAGGTTTGGCCGTCAGGGCGTGGTGGGCCGCACAGGTCAACGGCTGTAGCCGTAGACCCCGCGGCTCTGGTCCCGGACGATGACGCCGTTCTCAAGCTCGACCACTCGGCGGCGCATCGAGTCGACGATGGCCGCGTCGTGGGTCGCCATGATCACGGTGGTGCCGGTGCGGTTGATCCGGTCGAGCAGCTTCATGATGCCAACGCTCGTAGTGGGGTCGAGGTTTCCGGTTGGCTCGTCCGCGATCAAGATCATCGGGCGGTTGACGAAGGCGCGTGCGATCGCCACCCGCTGCTGCTCGCCGCCGGAGAGCTCGGTCGGCATGCGTTCTTCCTTGCCGGTGAGGCCGACCAGGTCGAGCACCTCGGGGACGACCTTGGCGATCGTGTGCCGCGGCTTGCCGATCACGTCGAGGGCGAACGCGACGTTCTCGGAGACGTTCTTGTTCGGCAGCAGGCGGAAGTCCTGGAAGACGGTGCCGATCTGACGGCGCAGCTGGGGCACCTTCCAGTTGGCAAGGCGGGACAGGTCCTTGCCAGCCACCTGCACGACGCCGGAGCTGGGCCGGTCCTCGCGCAGCACGAGGCGCAGGAATGTCGACTTACCCGAGCCGGAGGCGCCGACGAGGAAGAGGAACTCTCCCTTGCCCACCTCGACGGAAACGTCGTTGAGGGCCGGACGCACCGACTTCGGGTAGGACTTCGACACGCGTTCGAACGTAATCACAACTGAACCTCGGCTCGTACGGGCAACGGCCTAATGGGTGAATCCGGGTCAGTCTAACGGCGCAATCCGGGTCCCCATGGCACACACGGCCGATCTGGAGGATGCTCAGGGGGAAGAATTGTTCTGCCGAGATTGCTGACGACAGCACCATCGACCGGGCCGAAGGGAGGCGTCATGTCCTGCGAACACCTCGTGTGTGCCAACTGCGCCGGGCCCGTCGACGAGGGCCGATGCCCCACCTGTCGCGCCGCGCACGCATCGCTGCACTCCCGCAACCACGGCCTGAGCCCACAGACGATTCTCATCGTCGCCTCGCTAGCCGTGCTGCTGGTCATGCTCTACAGCCGGGTTCACGGCTAGGGGTTACGCGGACTCCTGCTGGCGACGCCAGCGGATCGTGGCCTCAATCAGCTCGTCGATCTCGCCGTCGAGCACCCCGCTGACGTTGCCGGTCTCCTGACCCGTGCGCAGGTCCTTGACCATCTGGTACGGGTGCAGCACGTAGTTGCGGATCTGGTTGCCCCAGCTCGTGGTCGCCTCGCCGCGGATCTCGTTCATCTTGGCGGCATCGAGCTGCCTCTGGCGCTCGAGCAGCTTGGCGGCGAGCACCATCATCGCCGACGCGCGGTTCTGGATCTGGGAGCGCTCGTTCTGGCAGCTGACCACGATGCCGGACGGGATGTGGGTGATCCGTACCGCGGAGTCGGTCGTGTTGACGCCCTGTCCACCCGGCCCGGACGAGCGGTAGACGTCGACCCGGATCTCGTCGTCGGGGATCTCGACGTGGTCGCTGACCTCGACCACCGGGGTCACGTCGACGCCGGCGAACGAGGTCTGCCGACGAGCTTGGTTGTCGAACGGGCTGATCCGGACCAGACGGTGTACGCCGTGCTCGCCGAGGAGCGTCCCGTACGCGTAGGGCACCTTGACCTGGAACGTGACCGACTTGATGCCGGCTTCCTCGGCGTAGGACGTGTCGTAGACCTCGAGCGGGTAGTTGTGCCGCTCCGCCCAGCGGCCGTACATGCGCAGCAGCATCTCGGCCCAGTCCGCCGCGTCGACGCCGCCGGCCTGTGAGTTGATCGTGACGAGAGCCTCGCGAGCGTCGTACTCCCCCGAGAGCAGGGTGCGGACCTCGAGACTGGCGATGTCGCCGCTGAGCTTGTTCAGCTCCTCGTCGGCCTCGTCGAGCGTCTCCTGGTCGTGCTCGTCGGCGGCCAGCTCGAACATGACACCGGCGTCCTCGAGCCGGCGGCGCAGCGTGGCGACCCGCTCGAGGTCGGCGCGGATGTGCGACATCCGGCTGGTCACCTGCTGGGCCCGCTCCTGGTCGGTCCACAGCTCCGGGTCGGCAGCCTGCTGCTCGAGCTCGGCCAGGTCCTCGCGCATCTTGGGCAGGTCGAGGACAGCCTCGATGCTGGACAGGGTGGACTCGAGAGCTTTCAGCGCTTCACTGGGGTCGACGGGCACACAGGCGAGGGTAGTCGGTCCGGCCGCCGCCGACCGGCGACAGTCCGCCGTGACGCCCCAGGGCAACCCCCCTTGCGTGAAACCTCGGCAAAAGTCACGATGACGAGGACGTCACCGTCGGCGAGCCTCCACGGGGGTCCGCTCGTCGGCGGTGACGGTGCCGGCCCGTTCCGCGGCTGCCGCTACGATCCGGACATGACTGCTGAGCTCACTGTCCTGCACGATGGCTACGCCGACGACTCCGGCGTCGCCTCCACGGTGATTTTCGTACGGGACGGCGACGCGCTCGTCGTCGTCGACCCTGGCATGGTGCGATCGCCCGGCCTGATCCTTGACCCGCTGGCCGCTGCCGGAGTCCCGGCCGAGGCCGTCACGGACGTGGTGCTGAGCCACCACCACCCCGACCACACCTTCCACATCGCGCTGTTCCCGAACGCCCGAGTGCACGACGTGTGGGCGATCTACCGCGGCGACCAGTGGGACGACCAGCCGGCCGAGGGCCGTCAGGTCAGCCCGTCGGTGCAGCTGATCGAGACGCCGGGCCACACGCCGCAGGACATCACGACGTTGGTACGGACCGACGAGGGGCTCGTCGCCTGCACGCACCTGTGGTGGAGCGCGGACGGGCCGGTTGAAGACCCGTACGCGACCGACGCAGCAGCGTTGACCGCCAACCGATCCCGAGTCCTCGACCTCGGGGTTGTCCGGATCGTGCCCGGCCACGGGCCGGCCTTCGTGCCGAGCGAGACCACGCCCCGGTAACCCCTGCTGTCATTTTGACATTGCCATGACATCACCATGATGTTATGGTGACTGCATGGAACTCGACACCTACCTCAGCCAGGTCCAGGGCCAGCTCGCCGCGGCGGCTGCCCTGGGCGACGACCGGACCCGTGAGGTCGCGGCCGCGCTGACCGTCGCCGCTGTCCCAGCGGTGCGACTGGCGCTGTTCGCCGCCATCTCCGACGTTGCCGACGAGATCACCGCTGCGCTGCTCGACCATCCCGGCGCACCAACGGTCGCCGCGCGCCTGGACGGCGACGAGGTGGCCCTCGACGTCCGGTTCGCGGCCGTCGAAGCGGCCCAGCCCGACCCGAGCACCGAGGGCGAGGCCACCGCACGCATCTCGCTGCGGCTGCCCGACGCGCTCAAGGGCGAGATCGACGCCGCGGCAGAGCGGGACGGCGTCTCGGTCAACACCTGGCTGGTCCGGGCCGCTGCCACTGCGGCCCGCCGGAGGCGCGCCGGACACCGCGGAGACCCTCCCGCTCGCGCGGGCGCAAGCAGGACAACTACCACATCACCGGCTGGATCAACTCCTAGGAGACGGACATGACCACGCAGAGCAGCACCACATTTCCGCTGACCGCCCCGATCAATCTGTCGGTTCAGCTGGGCCGCGGATCGGTCCAGGTACGGACCGTCGACGACACCACCAGCGCCGGCGTCGAGCTGGTGCCCGGACCGGGTGCGGAGGAGCTGGCCGGTCGTTTCAAGGTCGAGCTGTCGGGGCGGACCCTGACCGTCGAAGCGCCGCGAGAGAACAGCCTCGCCGACCTCGCCGGTCGCCTGATCCGCCCACCCGGGGCTGTCGACGTCATCGTCACGGTCCCGGTCGGCACGCGCGGTCAAGATCGCTACGCACAAGGCCGCGATCACGATCACCGGGCGTTGTGGTGGCGCCGACGTCGCCACCGGGTCCGGCGCCGTCTCACTCGATCATGTGGACGGCGACCTGCAGCTGCGCATCGGCCACGCCGACACTCGCACGGCCAGGGTCAGCGGAGCGGTCAAGGTCCAGTCCGGCTCGGGCCGGACCTGGTTCGGCGTCATCGATGGCCCGCTGGTGTACGCCTGCGGCAACGGAGCGCTCGAGGTGGACGAGGCGCGCGGCTCGGTGCGTGCGCGCAGCGGCTCCGGCGGCGCCCGGCTGGCTGCGATCCACGGCGACGTCGACGTCGCGAGCGGGAGCGGCCCGATCAGCATCGGACTTCCAGCCGGCTCCGCCGCACACCTGGACGTGACCTCAGGGTCGGGGCAGGTGCGTTCCGAGCTGCCCGTCGAGGATCGGCCGGCGCCGGACGCGCCGACGCTCAACGTCCGTGCCCGTACCGGCAACGGCGACGTACGGCTGTTCCGGGCCGCCTGACCGGCGGCGGGTCAGCGGACCCCGCGGGTGCGGAACTGGATGCTGATCCGGGGACCGACCGGGCGCGCCGTCTTGGGCACCGCGTGCTCCCAGGTCCGCTGGCAGCTGCCGCCCATCACGATCAGGTCGCCGTGACCGAGCTCGTGCCGGACGGTCTCACCGCCACCCCGTGGTCGCAGCAGCAAGGCCCGCGGTGAACCGACCGAGATGATCGCGACCATGGTGTCGTGGGTGCTGCCGCGCCCGATCGTGTCACCGTGCCAGGCGACGCTGTCGCGACCGTCGCGGTAGAGGCACAGCCCTGCGGTACGGAACGGCTCACCCAGCTCGGGGAAGTAGTAGTCGTCCAGCGCAGCCTTTGCCTCGACCAGCACCGGGTCCGGAAGCGGCTGGCCCTCGTCGTAGAAGCTGAGCAGCCGAGGGACGTCGACCACCCGGTCGTACATCGGTCGTCGCTCGGCATGCCACGGCACCGCAGTCAGCAGTCGTTCGTAGAGCGCGTCGGCGCCGTGCAACCAGCCGGGGTGCAGGTCGACCCACGCGCCGTGGCTGAGCGTGGTGCGCTGGGTGCCGTCGCCGAGCCGGGCGGGACCGAGGCCGGCGACGGCATCCAGCAGCGAAGGCTGGAATGTCGTCATCGTCATGCCCTGAGACTACCTCGCTGTCGAACGCGTGTTCGAGCGGCGCGCTGGTGCCTTCAGTGGGCCTGCGAGGCGAAGATGTCCAGGCCGAGCGCGTGGGACAGGAACGTTGCGGCCAGGGTGCCCTTGACGCTGTTCCCGCTGGCGTCCAGCGGCGGCGCGAACACGCCCAGGGCGCCCTTGCCCGGCGAGACGACGACGATGCCGCCGCTGATGCCGCTCTTGCCGGGCAGCCCGACCTCGAACAGCCAGTCCCCCGAGGCCTCGTACAACCCGGCTGTGGTCATCACCGCGAGCGTTCGCCGGCAGATGTCGGCATCGACCACGCGCTGGCCGGTGATCGGGTTGACCCCGCCGTCGGCGAGCGTCGCCCCCATCACCGCGAGGTCCGCCGCCGTGACGGCGAGGCAGCACTGCCGGGTGTAGAGCTCGACCGCCTCGACCGGGTCGCAGTAGAGCCGCTGCCGGGTGTCGAGAACAGCGGCAATGGTGCGGTTGCGGTGGTTGGTCTCGATCGCCGCGTCGTGCAGCTCCTCGTCGATGGTCAGCGGATGTCCGACGAAAGCGGACAGCCCGTCCAGCAGGAACTGCCACCGCTGCTCGACGGTCTCGCCCGGCGCCATGCTCGACGTCGCGATCGCACCGGAGTTGACCATCGGGTTGGTGCGGCCGTCGAGGCTCTGCTCCACGGCTTGGACAGAGTTGAACGGCAGCCCGGTGGCGTTGACGCCGATCCGCTCGCGCACCACGTCGGCGCCGAAGTGCTGGCACATCAGGGCGAACACGAACGGCTTGGAGACGCTCATGACGGTGAACGGGACCTCGGCATCACCGGCCGTGACCGAGTTTCCGGTGACGTCGGTCAGCGCCAGCCCGTACAGACTGCTGGGTACGGCTTCCAGCGCGGGGTAGGCGGTGGAGTTGTGGCCCTCGGTGTTGCCACGGAAGCGCTCGTGGGCCTGGTTGACCAGAGCCTCGACGAGGGGCAGCAGCGGCAGCTCGCCGGTGGAGACGTACGACGGCTCGGCATCGGCGGGCATGGTCCCGATTCTCTGCGAAGTCGATCAGCAGGTCGAGGCGCCCTCCTGCCGCACGGCCTCGACAATGACGCGATCGGGGCGTGTGCGACGTGCGGCTTCACCCTAAATGCCCAGCGCGGGGGGGCATTCTCTTTCCGTCGCCTCGGGGACGCTGATTAACTTCGTCGTCGTCCTTGCCGCAGCGGTAGCACTGGCGATAGCGATTGCCGTCCTCGGTCGCGTGCCACTCCCACTCGTGATGAAGGTTCAGTCCGCACAGGACCAGGCGACTGACGGTGTGAGTTTCCATGGTGGTCTCCTCCTTGGCGGGCGTTTCGTTCCTGGTCAGGGCCACGCACAGGGCGCCGGCGTGGGCGAGCACGCCGGCGGCGTGCCTGATCTGCTGCCGGTTGCTCAGGCCGGGCAGCTCGGCCAGGAACTCGGCCCGATAGCGGTCCCGCACGGTGCCCTTCGGCAGGCACCGGGCGGCCAGGCACACCGTCCGCGACGGCCAGAACGCGGCCGCTGTCGGAGCGTCCCCGCGGTCGTGCTCGACCGTGCTCACGGTTGATCCCGCAGCGGAATCGGTTGGGAGGTCGCCCGGCGCCCGGAGTAGGCGCCGGCCAGTGCCTGCCGGGCCAGCTCCACCCCCGAAGCCGTCAGCCGGTAGTAGCGGCGCGCCGGCCGGCCCTGCTCCCGGGGATCGATGCTCTCCCACCGCGACTCGATCCAACGCACCCCCTCCAGCCGGGCCAGGATCGGGTGGATGGTGCCACTGGGCAGGCCCGCCTCCGCGCCGATCTCCACCCCGTAGCGCTCCCGGGACGGCTCGGCGAGCAGGGCACGCAGCACCCGCTGGGTGGGAATCGTCATCCGAGGGCTCCGCATAACGCCCATAGTCGTACTCTACCTAGGGGCGGTCAAGCCCCCGACCGCCAGTGTGCGGGTCAGCAGGTGTCGCAGCGCAGCGCCGCATGGGCGGTGACGGTGAGCGGCACGCCATCTGCGAACTTTCGGTCGACTACGCCGAGGATGCTGACCAGCGGCAGCCGAACGGTGTCGCGGGCGACGACGGTCACCCGGTCGGCTCCAGTGGCCGTGCACTCGCCGGTCTCGTCGTCGGGATACCCGGTCATGGCCAGGCTGTCGAAATGCGTTGCCAGCTGGTTGGCGCTGGCATAGTCGTCCACTGCTTGGCAGATGTTGCCGTCGAGCAGCAGATTGCCTCGTTCGGTGCCGGTGTACAGCCCGTGGCCCGACACCCGCTGCGCCGACGCAAGCGCAGCACCGTCAGCGGCGCTCTGCAACGACCGCCGGGCAAGGTAGAACTTGGACGCGTCGGCCACGACCATGATCAGGGTCGCCGCGACGAGGAAGTAGAACGCAATCAGCGGGATCATCGACCCCTCGTCGCGGGTGTGGTCGCGACTCATGGGCAGGTGTCCGGCGCTACTGCGAACCGGTCGACGACTTCGTCGTGGCTGCCGGTGATCGGGATGCGGGCCAGCTTTCGGTCCAGCGCCGCCAACCCCGGCAGGACAGCGTCGACGGTGAGGCGCACGTGCAGGGTGCCCGTACCGGGGCAGCACGAGTTGTCACACGAGAACCTCAGCGCGTCATCGGCGAAGTCGACACCCTGGTCGTGCCCCGCGAGCCGCGCGGCCAGCAGCGCTCGCTGACCGCGATCGGATCCCGCGGGAGCGCTGACCCACGCCCTGCCGGCAGCTCGAGTGGCTGCGGAGACGGCAAAAGCCGTGCGCTGTACGGCAAAGAGGCTGATCACCAGATAGGCGAGCGGGATCATCAGGAGTAGGCCGAGCCAGATGAACTCGATGATGGCCGTGCCCTCGTCATCGTCCGTCACCCGCCCTCCTGCAACGCATGACCCCGGACGTGCACGGTACGGGCGCTGCCCCACATGCCGATCAACGGCAACGGCGCGGACACATCGACCTCGACTGCAGGCACTCCCCCGACATCGACAACGCTTGCCTTGACGCCGGCGGCAAATCGACCAGCGAGCTCTGTGCTGATGATCGCCCTGGTCTGCTCGGCCGCAGCGCCGGAGTGGTCGCTGAGGTCGGCGTTGGCCCCGTACCGGGCACCTTCAGCCGCAGCGGACGACAGCACGTTTCGGACGTGCAGCGCCACGCCGAGCTGGACAACCATCAGGAACAGCAGGGTCAAGAGTCCGGCGAGCAGCACGAAGTCAACGGGGGCTGCGCCGTCGTCGCCCTCGGTCACTTCGGAGAGACACTGTCGAGTGCTTGGTTCAGCAGGTTGCCGAGCTTGTCCCCTGCCGCGGTCCACAGAACGGCGACCAGGCCAGCGGTCATGAGCGTGATGAGCACCCAGCCGGGAACGTCGCCCTCGTCGTTCCCGGGGGTGGTGATGCGGACGTAGGCCGCGGTCATGAGGTGTCGCACCTTGTTGCGGAGCGGCATCTTCGTTTCTCCTGTTCATTGAGTTGTGCGGTCGGGGCGAAAAGCGGGCGATGGTCAGGGCACGCCGAAATTGAGGCCGTACAGGCCTGGGAAAAGCAGGAACAGCACAGTGACCGGCAGGATCAGAAAGACGACCGGAATCATCATCGCGATCTCCTTCTTGCCGCTCGCGTCCATCAGCGCGCGCTTTCCGCTCTCGCGGACGTCGACCGCCTGGGCCCGCAGCACCTCGGCCAGGGGCGTGCCACGCTCGACAGCGACAGCAATCCCGTCCACGAAGCGAGCCAAGGCTGGCAGGGTTGTCCGGGCAGCAACCGCGTCCAGCGCAGCCACCAGTGGCATGCCTCCGCGCGCGTCGTCGAGGGCCTTGCCCAGCTCCCGAGCGAGCTCGCCGCCACTGAGCCGGGTCACCCGTTCCAGCGCGCCGACCGGGCTCTCGCCGGCGGACACTGCGAGGGCCAGAAGCTCTGCCACCGTTGGGAACTCGGCCGTCATCCGCTCCTCGCGCGAGCGCACCTGGTGGGTCAGCCAGCGGTCACGGGACAGCACTCCGGTGACGGTCGCCACCAGGCAGAGCAGCAACAACGGCAAAGGCGAGGGGTGCGCCGAGCGCGCAATGAGCACCAGCATCAGCCCTATGCCGATCAGCAGGCCAGCGGCTCCCCAGATGACCTGCTCGACCCGGAACTCCTCCACGGTCATCGACAGACCGGCCTGCTCGATCCGCCGCTTGACCGAACCCGCACCGCCCAGCACTCGCTCGATCAGCTTGACTGCATCCCCGAGGACCGGCCGCAACAACCGTTCGATCGTCGGAAATGGCGTGACCACACGGGTTGCGGTGATCAAACGGGACGGCCGCGCGGTGTCGTTGACGTAGGGCCCCAGCCGGCTTTCAAGACGTGGCCGGCGAAACGGCGGCGCAGACCGTACGGCCAGCACGACACCGGCTGCGGTGCAAGCACCGAGAACCGCGCCAGCAGCAGCGGGCGTCATCGCAGCACCCTGGCCTCGGTGGGGAGCCTCGCGATACGAATCATCACCCGGTAGGCGACGAACGACAGGGCCGCGCCAATGAGCAGAACGAAGGCACCCGTTGCGCTGTTGTAGGCGCGGACAGCCTCCGGCCGCAGCGCCAGCAGGCCGAGCATCAGCCAGGGTGCCGCCAAGGCCAGCCTCGCCGCGTTGACAGTCCAGCCCTGACGGGTCTCGAGCTCGGCTCTGGTACGGGCATCCTCGCGCAGGAAGGACGACAGCGTGCGCAGGAGCCGGCCGAGGTCACTGCCGCCGACCTCACGGGCCATGCGGACCGACTCGATGATCCGGTCCCCCACCGGGTCGGCCAATGTTGCCTTCAACCGGTCGATGGACTCGTCGAACCGGCCGGACATCCGGTAGTCCTCACCGAAGCGGACGAACGGCGCCCGCAGCACCTCGGGGCCTCGTACCCCGATCTGGGCAATGGCCTCCGGCAGCGACAACCCGGCCCGTACCGCAGATGCGAGGTTGTCGACGACCTCCGGCCAGACATCGCGCAGCTCGGTGCCGCGTTGGCGCTGACGCCATCGCAGCAGTGCGAGGGGTGACCAGGCTCCAAAAACGCCGAAGCACAAGGCAATCGTGGGCGAGAGGCTTACCACGAGGATGGCCAGAAAGACGAACAGGCCGATGCCCACGCACGCGGCAACGATCTGGGTGGGGGTGACCGACTCGACGCCGGCCTGGGCGATCAGGTCGCCGAGCTCGACCCGCCAACGCGACTCGACCTTCCTCTTCGGCGTCGGCGCGACGGTGGCGGCTCGCCAGATCAGCAAGGTGCCGAGTCCGAACATCAGGCCGATGACGAGGCCCATCAGACCTGCTCGAAGGCGTCGAACTCGGAGTAGGGCCGCAACAACCGGGCCAGGTCGTAGCCAGCCGCCTCGAACCGGTCCTGGTGCGGCGGCCAGCCGTCGGCACGGGCAAGGCGACCGTCAACGGTGTGGAAGATGTCGGCCGTCTCGACGACATCACCTTCAACTCTGCCTGGTACGGCGACGATCTCGCGCAGCTTGCGATGCCCGTGCACGTCGCGAGCAACGTGAACCACGAGGTCGACACTGGCGGCAACCGTTGGTACGACGAAGTTGTGGCTGACGTTCTCGCCCGCCAGCAACGGCAGCGTGCACATCTTGGTGATGGCTTCCCTGGCCGAGTTGGCGTGGATCGTGCACATGCCGGGCAATCCACTGTTCAAGGCGATCAGCAGGTCCAGGCACTCTTCCTGACGCACCTCGCCGACGATGATGCGGTCGGGTCGCATGCGCAGGGCTTCCTTGACCAGCCGGCGCAGGCGTACCTCTCCGGTGCCTTCGAGGTTGGCCTGCCGGGTCTGCATCGAAACTACGTCGGGCAGCGGCACCTTGAGCTCGAAAACTTCCTCGCAGCTCACCACCCGCTCGCGGGCAGGGATCGCAGCAGCCAGGCAGTTGAGCAAGGTCGTTTTCCCGGCCTGAGTTCCTCCGGCGACGATGATGTTAAGGCCCGCACCTACGGCGGCTTCGAGGAAGTCAGCCGCGGGCCGGGTCATCGTCTCCAATGCCACCAGCTCGTCCAGGGCCGCCGCAGTGAGGACGAACTTGCGAATGTTCACAGACCAATGAACTCGGGTGATGTCCGGGATCACCACGTGGAGACGGCTGCCGTCGGGCAGCATCGCGTCGACGAACGGGGTCGAGAGATCGACCCGGCGGCCGGAGGTCTTCAGCATCTTCTCGACCAGGTCACGGACCTCGGCGTCGGTGAGAATGATCGTGGTCAGCTCGCTGCGCCCACGGCGAGCGATGAACACCCGGCCGGGGCCGTTTATCCAAATCTCCTCGATCGTCGGGTCCTCGAGCAACCGCTGCAACGGACCGAACCCGGCTACCGAGTCGTAGATGACCCGCGCCGTGTGAAGCCGGTCCTCCAACGGCGGCAGCGCGCCGTCGAGGCCGCGTTCCTCGTACTCCGCTATGACTTCATCGATCAGCCGACGGACAGCCTGCGGCTCGTTGGTCGGGTCGATCCCACGTCGCCGGACGAGCTCGCGCACCTCGTCCTCAACCACCGTGCTCGCGTTCACCGAACCCCCGTCGGGTCTTAACCCGCACTCATCCCCGGTCGCGCTCGCGACGAGTCGGCAGGCTAACCCGACATGCACTTCTCACTCAAGCCTTAGACCACCGGCCTGTGGAAAAGTCACCCGTTTGGCCTATCAAGGCCCGAGGCCCGGTCAGCGTGTGAAGTCCTGCCGGTGCTGACCGGGACCAGTTACCACGATGCTCACGGCGTCGCCGAGGCCGCCGGGGTGGGAGGAGGGAAGGACGGCAGATCCGCGTGGGCGACGCCCGGAAGCGGGAAGGCCGCCATCTCCGCGTAGGACGGCCCGGCAAACAGGAGAGTCGCCGCACCGTCGACGACAGTGAGCGCAACGTACCCGGTCTCGCTCTGGGTCGACCCTGGCGGACCCGACCTCACGAGATTCTCGTAGCCTCCGATACCCAGGCAGATTTCCACTGGCGTGGACGGTGGCAACGACTGCCAATGGTCATCGGGAGCCGACCCCTTGGGCCCGTCAAGGGTCGTGAACCATCGGTCGGCGACGATGGCGGTGGTATTCACCTGGTACGAGGTATGCGTGTCACCGTATTCACCCAACAGCTTTTGGGCGGCTGCGCTGCAGGCGGTTGGCGTGGGGACAGTCGCAGCGGGAGAAACGTGCGCCACGCTGGTGGCTGCGGGCCTTGGTGGCGACACCCCGGCCGCAGGCTTCGCCGACGCCGAAGCGCAGGCCGAGGCTGTCAGGACAACGACCATCGCCAGTCCGAGCATGGAGCAGCTGCTGGGAGTTCCCAAGACAGATCCGCCCTGTTCTGCCGGTGGCGTGCACTGCGTGAATCCTACGCAGATGACACCCCGGTCAGTTCGTGGCCGGTGCAGGGTGCGCGACCTTGCGCAGCGCAGCCCAGGTCTCGGGCGTCGTGGTGCCGGTGACGGTCAGGCCCTGCTGCTGCTGGAATGCCCGTAGCGCCGTCTCGGTCTTCGGTCCGAAGTCGCTGTCCACGTCGAGGCTGTTGCCGGCGTGGTTCAGCGCGCGCTGGATGTCCGCCACCTTCGAGCCATCGGCGCCCTCGGCCAGCAGCGGCGACTTCTCGGCCGCGGTGAGGTCCACGGTCCCGCCACCCGACATGGCTTTACGGACCTGGTCCAGGTAGGCGTCCATTGGGAAGTGCGCTCCGGGGTCGGTGTGGTCCGACTTCTTGAACGCGGCCGTGACGTTGGCGTGCGTGGTGATGCCGGACTTGCCTGCGATCAGGTCGTCCGACGACAGGAACGTGATCGGGATCCCGCGGCGCTGGCAAATCTCCGCGACGAGCGCCGCCGACCGGGCCAGCGTGGCGACCGATCCCGGCTTGGCCCAGTCCTCCGCCGTGAACTTGGCGAAGCCGTCGTGCTCGATCCCGATGGAGCCGTGGTTCGGCGGCGCGTGGAAGGCAACCACGTCCTCCGCCACGCAGTGCTCAATCGAGTCCGCGTCGACGACATAGTGCGCCGAGGTCCCAGTCGTTGGCTCGGCGAAAAAGCTCGCCACCTGGGCTGCCGAGCTCACGCCCACCGCGACCTCTTCGTCATGAATGACGATGCGGGTGATGGTTCCGTTCGCGCCGCCGCGTGCCGTAGCGAGCTTGGTGACAGCTATCTCGGCCATGTCGTTCCTCCGATCGGGGTCGAGGCATGCGCAATGCCTCTCCCCACGGAGTCTCATCCGACCCTCACCCAGCCGGTAGCCGCACATTCGTGCGACCGTTCACGCGCTCGCCGCGGCTCGGCTGGCCTTGCGCCGCCTGCGCAACCAGCGCACACCCTCGATCACACCGCCCACCGCGAAGGCGATGACGAAGGCCAGCACGAGACCCTTCCAGGGCGACTCCTTGAAGGCCTTGCCGCCGAGGTAGCCCAGCCCCGCCGCATAGACAGCCCAGATCAGTCCGGCCACCGCGTCGAACACCGCGAACTTGGGCCAGTAGTAGCGCGTCAGCCCCGCCGACAGTGCGACCGCCGTCCGACCGCCAGGGATGAACCGGCCAACGATGATCAGCTCGCCGCCACGCTGGTCGAGCTGCCGCTCGGTCCAGTCCAGCCGGCCCCTGGCCTTCTCACTGCGGAAGAACCGCGCCTTGGCCCGGTCGCCGAACCGATAGCCGAGGTAGTAGGCGATGTTGTCGCCGGCCCAGGCACCGGCGGCCGCCGCGAGGATGACGAGTGGGAGCGAGAGCTTGCCGTTGGCCGCCACCACTCCGGCCGTGATGACCGTCGCCTCGCTCGGCACCACCGGGATGATCGCGTCGAGAAGGGCGAACAGCATGACCACGCCGTAGGCCCACAACGATGCTTCGGACACGAGCTGGGTGAGCTGGTTGAACATCCGTGCGCCACCCACCCTTCGCTCCAGCCCGGTCAGGCCACCCTACGGGACGGCTTGCTCGCGCCGGACCGATAGGCAAGGCTGTTCGCATGAGCGTGATACTGCCCGGCGTGTCCGGAACTCCTGCCCCTGGCGCCTTCCCTCGGGCAGGGGGAACGCAGTTCGCGGTCACGTCCGAGAACGCCAGCGCTGTGACGCTGTGCCTGTTCAGCGAGTCCGGGGTCGAGGAGCGGCTGCCGATGCCGTCGGTCGACGGCGCGGTGTGGCACGGGTTCGTCCCCGACGTCGGGCCGGGACAGCGGTACGGCTACCGGGTCGCCGGTCCCTACGAGCCAGCCAACGGCCACCGGTTCAATCCGGCCAAGCTGCTGCTCGACCCGTACGCCCGTGCTGTGGACGGTGCCGTCACCTGGAGCGACGCCCTCGACGGCGACAATGACCAGGACTCGGCCTCCTCCGTGCCGAAGTCGGTCGTCATCGACACCGCCTTCGACTGGGGCAACGACCAACCGCCGAGGATCCCGTACGCCGACTCGGTCATCTACGAGACGCACGTCAAGGGCCTCACCGCCGCCCACCCCGACGTGCCCGAGGCGCACCGCGGCACCTACGCCGGGCTCGCCCATCCCGCAGTGCTCAAGCACCTGACCGACCTCGGCGTCACAGCGATCGAGCTACTGCCAGTGCACCAGTCCTTGAGCAACGCGCGATTGACCAGCGAAGGTCTCGAGAACTACTGGGGCTACGACACTCTCGGCTACTTCGCCCCGCATGCTGCCTACTCCGCTGCTGTCCGCGCTGGCACCGTCGGCGGTCAGCTCGCGGAGTTTCAGGCCATGGTCAAGGCGGTGCACGCGGCCGGTCTCGAGGTGCTGCTCGACGTGGTCTACAACCACACTGTCGAAGCCGGTGCCGACGGTCCCACCCTGTGCCTGCGCGGGCTGGACAACTCCGCCTACTATCGCCTCGTACCAGGAGATCTCGCGACCTACTACGACTCCACCGGTTGCGGCAACAGTCTCGACACCACCGAACAGGACTGCCTGCGCCTGGTGATGGACTCGCTGCGCTACTGGGTCACCGCCGGGCACGTCGACGGTTTCCGGTTCGACCTCGCGCCGACGCTGGCCCGTCGCGAGGGATCGTTCAGCCTGATGTCCGCCTTCCTCGATGTCGTCCATCAAGACCCCACACTGTCGCAGGTCAAGCTGATCGCCGAGCCCTGGGACGTCTCCCAGCTCGACAGCTACGACGTGGGCAAGTTCCCGCCAGGGTGGAGTGAGTGGAATGGCAAGTTTCGCGACACCACCAGGGATTTCTGGCGCGGCGGCGATGGTCATCTGCCCGACCTGGCCACCCGCTTTGCCGGCTCGTACGACCTGTACGGAACCAGTCGTCGTCGACCCACGGCATCGATCAACATCCTGACCACGCACGACGGATTCACCCTGCGCGACCTCGTTTCCTACGACGACAAGCACAACGAGGCCAACGGCGAGCACAACAACGACGGCACCGACGGCAACATGTCCTGGAACTGCGGCGTCGAGGGGCCAACCGCCGACCCGGCCGTCAACAGCTTGCGCGAGAGCCAGTCCCGTGCCTTGCTAGCCACGCTGCTGCTTTCCCGTGGCGTTCCCATGCTGCTCGGCGGGGACGAGCTCGGCCGCACCCAGAACGGCAACAACAACGCCTACTGCCAGGACAACCCCATCTCGTGGTACGACTGGTCAGCGGTCGACGCCGACCTGCTCGCCTTCACCACGCGACTCATCGCTTTCCGCAAAGCACATCCCGTGCTACGCAGGGCGGCGTTCGCCGGCAGCCACGACCTGCAGTGGTTCACCCCGGCGGGTCAGCCAATGACCCCCGACGACTGGAACGCCTCCTGGGCAAAGGCGATCGTTGCCTACTTGGACGGCTACGCCTCCCCCGACCTCGACGACGACGGCAAGCCGGAGACGGACGACGACCTGCTCGTCGCGATCAACAGCTACTGGGAACCGGTCGAGGCGGTCTTGCCGGTTCTTGACCACGCGACGTCCTGGGACATCGAGATCGACACGGTCACGGCCGCTGCCGCCGGCACCAAGATCACCGGCGGCAGCATCACCCTTGCTCCTCGTTCCGTGCTGGTTCTGCGGTCGGCCCGCTGATCAGGTAGTGCGCACGATGTGGATGGCGGCGCTGAGCCGTACGGTGCCGATCGGAAGCCCGGTCGAGAACAGCTTGGTGCCGAAGTAGGCGTTCAGCGCCTTCGCGGCAACTGAGTCCAGCGTCACGGACACGTTCGAGACGCCCAACCGGATCTTGGAGGCGCTGACCTTGGCCTTCGTGAGACCGACATCCAGTACGGGGATCCGCGCGCCCACCTGGTCGACCCAGGCCGACAGCCGGTGCGATCCCGTGTTCAGCGTGAAGTCGCGGATCGTGAGGGACTTCCCACCTGCCCTGAACGTCAGACCACCGTCGTGGCTGATCGAGCCGCTCAGCGTCATCGGGTTGACCCAGCCGCCGACGATCGGGAACTCGAGCCCCGAGGCGCCGACCTTGGTCTCACTCGCCGGGGCGACGCTGATGTGGTGGCTGGTCAGCGCCGCAGCGGTCGCCGGATTGAGCTTGAGCATCGTCGTACCGCCCACCGGTACCACCCGGACGGTGCCCGCGGGTACACCGACCGAGGGGGTGGCCCCGAAGGCGGTGGTAGTGACCACGGGAACGATCAGGGCGCCCGTCGCGGTCAGGGCTACGGCAGCAGTCGCGAAGCGTCGTGAGGTGCGCATGTTCGGTTCCTCCTTGGGGTGACCGACCCGGCGTCGGTCCTCTGCGCCTACTGCGTTCAAGATGCGCCGGCCGGTTGCATCGACGAGAGTGCAACCGCGGGGGCATTCCAGACCGCAGCACACACGTGGAGATGGACACCGGCATGCTGCTGACTGATGTCGCCGCTCGCCTTGGCACCGACGAGACGGCCATCGAGGACGCCTACCAGCTGTTGGCACCCACCGTTCTCGGCTACCTGCGCCGCGTGCTGCCGCCGGCGGATGCCGAGGACGTGCTGCAGCGGACGTTCCTCGACGTGTGGCGCTCGCGGCATCAGTACGACCCGGCCCGGCCGCTGGGCGGCTGGGTCATGGGCATCGCCAAGCACCGAGCCATGGACCAGCTGCGCGCCCGCCGACCCGACGAACCGGTGGATCAGGTGCCCGAGAGCACCGCCGAGGTCGAGGACCTGGCTGACCGCTTCGGCCGGTCGCAGGAGATCCGCCAGGCCATGGCCCAGCTCAGCCCGGAACAACGCCAAGTCCTGGTACTGGTCTACTTCGACGACCTCAGCCTGCCGCAGGTCGCGGACTGGATCAGCGCTCCGCTCGGTACGGTCAAGGCCAGAGCCGCTCGGGGGCTCAAGGCACTGGGCCGCCAGCTCGAGGGGAGGACGATGTGAGCGACGAAACGAGCCACGTGGACCTCCCGGCTCTGATCAGTGGAGAGACCCCGCCGGCACAGCGCCCAGCCGACCTCGATCATGTACGCGGCTGCCGCGCCTGCCTCGACGAGCTGGTCGACACCACCGCTCTGATCGCCGAGCTGCGCGATGCCCGGCGCTATCCCCCCGTGGAGCCGTCCGAGATTCCGCCGCTGCGCCTCGACCGGTCCGGCGGCACTCTGGAGCCGCCGAAACGAGCACCGGAAGTGCCGCCTGTTCCTGCACAGCAGGCAACCCGGCACTGGCTGAACGGCCGCGTCCTCGTTGGAGCGGTGGCTGCCGTCGTGGCCCTCGTCACCGGCATCGTCATCGGCATCGAGCACGGCAGCACGTCGACTCCAGCAGCCAAGGTGCTCCTCGCAGCCGTTGGGCAGCTACCCAGCAGCGCCTCCGGGGCGGCTCAGATGGTCGGCCAGGGCGAGGACCAGTCGATGCTGGTGACGCTCTCCGGACTCGACCGTCCACCGCCGGGCGACCACTACGAAGTCTGGTTGCTGGACACCCGTACCGGTCGCACGTTTGCCGTCGGCGTCGTCTCGCCGAGCGTGACCGGGAAGATGACCTACCCGCTGCCGGCCACGAAAGCAGTCGGATTCGACACCATCGACGTGAGTCTGCAGACGCCCGCCAATGGCGCCAAGCACTCCGGCGTCAGCCTCTTGCGAGGCGCTATCAGCTGACCGCTCGCGGCACCCACGGTTCGAGCAGTCGTCCACGCTTGAACGTCGCCGAGACAGCTGGTGCCTGCAGCACGGCAAGGCCGACGTCGTCGCACTCGAGCACCGCGAGGTCCGCCACGTCGCCGACCTCGGTCCCGTGCGATGGCAGGTCCAGGATCGCGGCCGGCTCCGACGTGATGGCCGCGAGCAGGTCGGCCCTGGCCTGAGCGCCCGCCGTTCGTCGGGTGAGCCCTGCCAGCCAGGCCGCCTGGAGCAGGCTGGCGTTGCCGAACGGGGCGAAAGCGTTGGCGATGTTGTTGTTGCCGATCGCGGTGCGGACACCCGCAGCCATCGCCCGTTCGAAAGGGGCGACGCTACGCACCCCCGGTTCACCATGACCGACGAGATAGAGGTCGGTCGCGGGCAGCACCACCAGCGAGATGCCAGCACCAGCAAGGCTTTCCAGGGCAACCAGCTGATCGTACGTGCTCATCGCCGCCAGCGCGGTGACGTGACCGATCGTCACCCGGCCGGACATCCCGTGTGCCTTCGTCCGCTCCACCACGAGCGGGATCAACGACCCGCTGGCGTCGTCGTTGAAGTCCAGGTGCAGGTCGATCGGCGCCCGCCATCGTTCGGCGGTTGCGAACACCGTGTCGAGATGCTGCACCGGGTCAGCATCGAGGTACGGGCACCCACCCACGACCTGCGCACCCTGCGCCATCGCCTCCCGCAGCAGGTGCGGCATGCCCGGCGCTTCCAGCCCCGCTTGCGGGAACGCGACCAGCTGCAGTGACAGACGTCCGGCGACGTCCCCGGCCAGCTGCTGGTGCATCGTCAGCAGGTCGAGGCCGACCACCGGATCGAGCTCTACCTGGGCGCGGGCAGCCGTGGTTCCGTTGCGCACCAAGGCATCCACGGCTCGACGCGCAATTCGCTCCACGTCGGCTGCCGTCATCGAGGTCCTCGCCACGGCGACCGACTTCAAGGCAGACTCGAGGTGCGGCTCGGGCGATTCCGGCAGCAGGAACGCCTTGTCGAGGTGGACATGAGCGTCGACGAGGGCTGGAACCACCACTCGGCCCGCAGCCTCAAACCCGTGTCCGGCCTTCGACGAGGCACCCACGGCCGTCACCATGCCATCGGCGAGAGTCAGGTCACAGCCGTCCGGACGCGCAACGGTTCGCGCACCGCGGATGGTGCGGATCACAGTGACTGCAGACGCCGCGCGGCCGTGGAGTGTCGTCGGAGCAGGTCGGGCAGGTCGTCCATGACGAGCCGGCCGTCCGTCACTCGGGACTCTCCACCGACGACCAGGTGCTTGGGTGCCGAGGGACCGCACCGCAGCCACGCCTCGACCGGGTCGGACACCGCGCCCGACCACTGCAGCCCCTCCACCGGCCACACCGCGATGTCCGCGTTGGCTCCCGGTGAGAGCTCGCCGAGCTCTCCCGTACGACCGAGACACGCTGCACCGTTGCGGGTGGCCATCTCCAAGACGCGCCGGGCGTTGAAAGCCGCCGGGCCGGACCGGAAACGGTTGGCAACCAGGACCATTCGCGCTTCCAGCCACATCGACGCCGCATCGGAGTTGGACGAGCCGTCGACCCCGATCCCGACGGGCACACCTGCGTCGAGCAGCTCAGCTACCGGCGCAAGGCCGACCCCCATCAGCAGGGTCGGCGTCGCGCAGTGGGCGACGCCCACCCCAGCCGCACCGAGCCGGGCAACCTCGTCAGCATTGGGGAACAGCGCATGGGCGACCCAGGTGCGACTGCTCAGGTAGCCCACCGACTCGAGCCAGTCGACGGGGCGCATCCCGTGCAGCTGCAGGCAGTAGGGCTCGTCCTCGCGATCACCCGACAGATGCGTGTGCAGCCGTACATCGAGCTGTTCGGCCAGCTCCGCGACGGAGGACATCAGGTCGTTGGTCGCGCCGAAGACCGAGTGTGGGCCGAGCGCCACCTGCAGGGACGACGTCGCCGACCGGTCGTGATAGCGGGCGACCACCCTGACGCAGTCGGCAAGCACGTCGTCCCTGTCCTCCAGCATCTCGTCCGGCATCGGGCTTCCGTGCCGCTGGCCGCGGTTCACCGAGCCGCGCGTGGCGTGCATCCGCAGGCCGGACTCCTGCGCCGCCACCATCTGGGCGTCGAACAAGCTCGGCGTGCCCGGCCGCTGCAGGTAGAGATGGTCGGCGGTCGTCGAGCATCCGCCCAGCGCCAGCTCGGCCATGGCCACCCTGGTCGACAGGTAGACGTCCTCGTCGGTGACCTGCGCCCAGATCGGGTAGAGAACGCCGAGCCAGCCGAGAAAGTCGGTTGCCGTCATCGGCGCAAAGCTGCGGGTCAGGTTCTGCCACATGTGCCCGTGGGTGTTGATCAGTCCCGGTGTGACCAGGCAGCCGGCCGCGTCGATCCGTCGTCGAGCAGTCGGCTCGTCCCCCGGCCCACCCACCGCCTCGATCAGACCATCGCGTACGGAGACCCAGCCGCCAGCGATCTCCGTACCCGCAGCGTCGACGGTCGCGACGAGACTCGCGCCGGCAATGACCAGATCGACCTCCTCGTCCACCTCAGCCCCTGGGCGCGGCATCGGTCGAGACGTTGAGGTAGGCCTGCTCCGTCAGGGCGAATGCCTCCTCGACGGTGAGCGCCACCGGTGCCAGCAGCAGGTCCTCGGCACCGACGACCAGCTCGGCAGCGAAGGCCTCGACCAGGTTGGCCCAACCCTGCCCGTACAGCAGCAGCCGCGCTGCTCCCGGCTCGGTCTGCAGCGCCGACCACACCACCGTCGCCTCGGCCAGAGTGCCGATGCCACCGGGCAGCGCGATGACCACGTCGGCACCCAGGATGTGGCCCAGCCGCTCGGAGTAGTCGGCACTCCAGCGCAGCTCGGAGACGTGGATGCTCGGCTCGAGACCGACCCAGCCGGTCATCGGCAGCCCAACCACGGTCGCGCCGGCCTCGGCAGCGCCTTGGGCCGTTGCCGCCATCAAACCGCCGTAGCCACCGGTCATCACGGTCCAGCCACCGGCTCCCAGCGCCGCGCCGAGGGCTCTGGCCTCCTCCCAGCGCGGGTCCTCACGACCGAGCCGGGCAGAGCCGAGCACGGCCACTGTCCGTACGGTCCGGGGAGCATCGCCGTCCAGCCGGGACAGTGCTGTTCGATGCGACATCGAGCCGAGGGCCAGCGAGCCCTTCAGCTCGATCGACCAGGCAGCCGTGTGGGCAGCCCGCCGGACCGCCTCGTCCAGCCCGTCGCCAAGAGCCAGCGACCCGGCCAGCGCGCCGCAGAACGTGTCTCCGGCCCCGGTCACGTCGACCGGGTTGGCCGTGGGGGCAGGGATTGTCCGCACGCCGGTCGAGTCCAGGACCAGTGCTCCCTCGGCGCCCAGCTTGACCACGACCGCAGGGAAGCCGAGCTCATGCAAAGAGCGAGCGGCCGCCTCAACATCGGTCGACTCGGTCAGCAGGGCAAGCTCGTCGCGGCTGGGCGCGAAGACGTCGATCAGCCCGGCCAGCTCCGTCAGCGCAGCCTCACCGGATGGCCAGTCCTCGTGCGGATCGACGATCACGACGGCTGACGGCGAGACTCTCCTTATCTGCCAGGCAATGTCACGTGCGACGACGATCGGCATCGGCGCTATGTGCACTACCGGCGAGTCCGCGAGCCACTCGCCAGGGACATCCGCCGGCTCGACCCAGCGATCGTCCTCGGAGGCCACCGAGCGATCCACGAACGTCCGGGAACCGTCGTCCTCGTACAGCAACCAGGCCCGGCTGGCCGGTGCCGTGGTCGCGACCACCCCGTCCAGGTCAATGCCCAGCCGGCGAAGGCTCGGCAACAGGTCCATCGGCAAGCCCGCTCCGGCACGGGTCACCACCCCGACGACCGGGTTCCACAGCCGCGCGCCCACCGCGGCATAGACCGCATTGCCGCCCGGCTGGGCCATCGAGGTCGACCCATCGGCCCGTACGACGTCGTCGACCGTCAGATTGCCGACCACGATCACCCGGCGGCTCACGGACCGGTCACGCCCAGCTGCTCGGTGAACGCCGGCCAGGCCAGCGGGTCATGACCCGGCACCAGCTGGTAGCCGCGCTCGGCGGCGATCGACTTCAGCCGGCGGATCGACTCCACGCCTCGCTCGGGCGTCTTCGTCACCATGCCACCGGGTGCGATCTCCTCATCGATGTTGCGCTGCAGGTCAGCTGCGTCGAAGGCGAGCACGAAACCGCTGGCCCCGTAGGCTTCTGCGGCGACATCGTCGAGGTCGATGACGAAGCTCTGGTGTCCCGGCGTGTGGCCGGGGGTCATCACCGCAGTGACGCCGGGTGCGATCTCGACGTCGGCGTCGGCCAGCACCCACTTGATCGCCGGGTCGTCGAAGTCGATCCGGAAGAACCCGTGCTTCTCCGGACCGTCCCCGTCGGGGGTCGGCACCGAAAGCCCGTACTCCAGCTCGGCCCGCTGCAGGTGTACGGGACAACGCCCGGTGAACCAGCGCAAGCCGCCGGCGTGGTCGTTGTGCAGGTGGCTCACTGCCACGACCGTGACGTCGTCCGGACTGATGCCGACCGTGTCGAACGCGACCTCGAGCGAGTCGCGGTCGTCGGCCAGCAGCTCGGCGTGGATGCCGCTCCCCGTACCGTGGAAACGCTGACGGAGAAAGGGATCGCGTACCAGCGGCACGTTGAAACCGGTGTCGAGCAGCAGCCACCCGCCGTCGAGCTGGACCAGCACGCCCGGCACCGGCTCGCGGTAGCGAACGGTCGGGTCGCCTTGATGGAGTGAGATGGTCTCGGGCAGCTCTTCCCAGCCGAACGTGATGGGAACTACCCGCCGCACACCCTGACTAGCCATTGCTGATGGTAGCCAGCTTGAGGCTCCAGGGCATCGCCGGGACGTGCACCAGACCGGTCAGGTTGGACCTGGTGACGATCGAGTCCTGCACGTCGGCGATGTCGATGAAGCAACCGTTCTTCACCAGCAGGTTGCCAGCCGCGCCGTAGTGCTGGATGACGCCGGCCTCGGTGGTCGAGGCAAGTCCGGCGTCGAGCTCCTTGTCCGCTGCCGGGTCCTTGCACACCATGTAGTTGGCACCGCCGGTCGAGCTCATGTAGATCCGGGCATCGGTGTCCGGGTGGGCCGCATCTGGCGGCGTGACCTGGATCAGGATCGTCGGTGCGGTGTCCAGGTGCGTCGAGATGGCGAAGACCTGGGCGATCGGGATGGCCCTGGTCGTGGCGTCGAGACCGTCGGACTGCAGTGCCAGCTGCAAGAAGTTGGCCATCTCCTGGTTGCGCGGATCGCTGGTGTCGTAGCCGATGTCGACCTTCTTGGTGGGCAGGCTGGCCACCATGGCCTTGAGCACCGAGGGGTCGTACGGGACGACCGACGTGGTGGACGAGGCGGGCAGCTCGTTCGGCGGGTAGAGCTGGGTCGAGGGCGTTCCGGTCGCGCCGAACACCTCCCGCGTCAGCGTCTTCTTGTCCAGCGTCTGCTGCAAAGCCTCACGAGCGGCGACAGCGGTAAAGGCGCCCTTGTTCGGGTTGATGAACAGCATGTTCTTCAACGTCGAGGGATAGGAGTGGACCGCGACGCCCTTCTTGGTGGCCAGGTCAGCGAGGGCCTTGGTGGGCAGGCCGTGCGTGATCATGTCCAGCTGACCCTTTTCGAGCAGCAGTTCCTGGGTCGACGCACTGGATACAATCGAGATGTCCACCTCGGGGACAATTGCCTTGGTGCCCCAGTATTTGTCGTTCCGGGTGAGCACGTACTTCTGCCCGGAGACGAACGACGTGATCTCGTACGGGCCACTGCCGGCGTCGTGGGTCGACAGCCACTTCTGCGCGTGGTCGTCGCCCACCGTGTGCGCCTTGATCGCGGTTGGGCTCAGGATCTTCGGTCCCCACGGAGATGCGAGGTAGTCCAGGAAGGCGCTGACCGGAGTCTTGAGGTGGACGATGAGGGTCGTCGCGTCCGGAGTCTCCACGGACTTGACCTGGGCCAACATGTAGGCGGGCCCCTGGTTGAGCGCGGTCCGCCTGGCGAAGCTCGCGGCGACAGCCTTGGAGTCCAGCGGGGTCCCGTCGTGGAACAAGATCCCTTGGTGCAGCGTGAATGTGTAGGTCAACCCGTCAGTCGAGACCTTGGGCAGCTCGGCGACGTCGGCGATCACCTTGGTCGAGTCCTGGCCGTACTGCAGCAGGTTGTCGTAGACCCCGTTGGTGACCATGAGACCCTCGGCACCGTAGAAGATGTCCGGGTCCGGCACGCCCATGTCGTCGTAGAACGGGATGTGCAGCGCGGTCGGAGCGGCTTTCGCCGACGTCGCGGCGGCACTCGTCGCGCCGCCCGACGAGGGGGTGGACGCGCTCTTGCTCGAGCCGGAGCTGCAGCCCGCGGCGACCAGCGCGACGCTGGCCAGGAGGGCGGGTAGGACGCGAGTACGCATGGGGATCGACATGAAGCCCATGGTTGTCCTCAACTATTTCCAGAACATTTCAGCGCCGTCAATTGCATCGATCGTATACGTTTCCAGGCACTACCGGAGCAGGCACCGGCCCTCACCAGCCGGTTATGCTCGCGTCGTGACTCTGCCATGACGCAGTCCCAGCCTCCTGCCGAGACAGAAGGCGTACCGGTGGCTGACGCGATCTGCGCCGCGGTCAGGCAGCGCATCATCGACGGCCACTACGCCTGCGGTGAGCGGATCACCGAGGAGCAGGTCGCCGCAGACTTCAAGGTCTCGCGCATGTCCGTACGGGAGGCACTGCGTGTCCTCGCGGCGGAGGGCTTCCTCACGATGCGGCCGTACTTCGGCACCTTCGTCGCCACCCTCACCGAGCAGCAGGCTTCCGACCTGCTGGAGGTCCAGAGTGGGCTCGAGGCCATGGCGTCGGAGCTTGCCGCGGTCCGTCGCAGCGCGACGGACATCGATGAGCTGCGCTACATCGTGGAGCAGGGTCGACTGACCAGTGCTGCGGCGGACAAGGCTGCTTCGGCGATCTTGCACGGGCGCTTCCACTCCGTGCTCGCACGGGCCGCCGGCAACGAGAGCCTGGCGCTGGTCATGCGGCAGATCCGGTTCAAGGTGGACTGGGTCTACGCCTCAGCGGTACGCCGCCCGGCCAGTGACGCCTGGGAGGAGCACAGCCGGATCGTCGACGCGATCGAGGCGGGCGACGCCAGTCTCGCCGCCCGAGCGGCGCGCGATCACGTTCAGCACGGAGCGGCGGCACGGGCCGCTGGCTGAACCAGCGGCCCGAGGTGAAGGCCTAGGGCGCCTCGAGGTTGTCCTTGGCCCAGTTGGTCAGTGCGGCGAGCGCCGGCATCAGTGCCTGGCCGCTCGGCGAGAGCTCGTAGGCAACCGACACCGGCGGGCCGGCCGAGACCGTACGAATGACCAGCCCGATTTTGGAGAGCCCGGTCAACCGCTCGGACAGCACCGAGTCGCTGATGCCGCCGACACTGCGGGACAGGGTGGAGAAGCCGACCGGTCCGGACTGCAGCGAACCGAGGATCACGCCGTTCCACCGCTTACCGAGGAAGTCGAACACCTGAGTAAGCGCTGCGTCGCACAGCGCCGGCTCGTGCTCTATCCCGGTTGTTGCCATGACAGCAGTCTACCGTGCTACGGTCGGAGTGGTTACTAGGAAATTACTAGCGACTAAGTATCTGCAAGTGCCGCTCACTGTGAACGCCCTGACCCCGCGGGAGCACTGCCATGACCCTGTTCCGTCTCGACGCCAGCATCCGCACCGAAGGTTCCGTCAGCCGCGAGATCGCCGACCTGGTCGAGGACTCGTGGCGCGCCGGCCACCCCGAGGATCGGATCGTTCGCCGCCACCTCGGCTCCGAGCCGATCCCCTCCAGCTACTGGGCACTGGCCGTCAACGCTCCCTACCTGCCCACCGAGAAGCTCACCGACGAGCACCGCAAGGCGACCGAGCTCGCGGCGACGCTGGTCGACGAGCTGATCGGGGCCGATGCCCTGCTGTTCGCCGTCCCGCTCTACAACTTCGGCGTTTCCCAGCACTTCAAGACCTACGTCGACCTGGTCGTCACCGACCCACGCATGGCCTCCGGCAGCGCGCCTGTGCTCAAGGACAAGCCGGCCGAGCTCGTGGTGGTGCGTGGCGGCGCCTATGGTCCCGGCACACCGCGCGAGGGCTGGGACCACTCCACCGCCTGGATCCGGCGGATCCTCGAGGATGTCTGGGGTCTCCAGCTCAGCATCGTCGAGACCGAGTTCACCCTGGTGGGCGTCAACCCCGCGCTCGACCCGTTCAAGGACATCGCCGCTCAGCTGCGCGCCGAAGCCGAGGTGCTGGCAGCCACGCACGGAGCGGTGCTCGGCGCCTGACCGCGCTTGACCGAGGCTGGCCGGCCGCGACTAGGATCTGGCGAGCGGCAGTCGGGGCCGGCAGCCCCGGCGCGCTACTGCGGAACGGGGCCCGGTCGATGGCACTCAAGGACGGCAGGCACTACCAGTCGCGGATCATCGGCGACCTCAAGCTGCCGGAGTCCGAGCCGGCGACGAGTGGCGCCCGGCGCCCGGCCGAACCGCCCGTGGCCGTCCTCTTCGAGCTCAACGTGCTCTACCCCGGTGGCCTCCCCGCGGCCACGGAGGCGTTCATCGCCCACTGGCGCGCGCACGGACCGAAGCCGCGAGCCCGTCGCGGTGCCGCGGCGCCGGCCGCGGTGCCCGGCGCCGAGCCACTGCCGGCCGGGCTGCAGCGGGTCACGAGCAAGCTGCTGCAGGGCGTGCTCACCCGGCGCCAGCTGCAGACGCTGGTGTCCACGGACGCACCCTCGGCCGCCGACCCCGACCGGGTGCCGACGATCTTCAAGGCGTGGCCGGACTACGTCCTCGACGCCCAGATCGACCGGTCGGCGCCGACGGTCAAGGCGGACGCCGGATGGCGCTCGTACAACGCCCTCGGTCATGGTGTGGTCTGGGCCGTCATCGACTCCGGCATCGACGGCAAGCACCCCCACTTCAGCAGCCTCGAGCTGGCCAAGGAATCCGGCGCGGTACGGGGAAAGCCCGTCCACACTGCTGGTCTGCACCGCGACTTCACCGGCCTGGTGCAGCTGCCGGGCAACGTTCCGGCCGACCCGTCCTCGCCGCTGACGGACGAGTTCGGCCACGGCACCCACGTCGCCGGCATCATCGCCGGCGCAACCCCCGCCGGGGCCACGGCCCATGTCGCAGCCTCCGTCGAGCCGACGGACTCCGGCTATGTGCAGCGGGGCAGGGTCGGCGAGCTGTCGGGGATGGCGCCCCAGTGCGAGCTGGTCAGCCTCAAGGTGATCCGCCGGGACGCCCTCGGCTCGCACATCACCTCGTCCTCTGCCGTCATCGCAGCGCTGGACTACATCCGCACACAGGTCAACGTCGATCCGGGGCTGCTGCGCATCCACGGCGTCAACCTCAGCCTCGGCTGCCAGTGGGACCCGTCGCACTACGCCGCCGGCCAGTCGCCGCTGTCCCAGGCGGTCAACCAGCTGGTCCAGTCCGGGGTGGTGGTCGTCATCTCCTCCGGAAACGGCGGTCACTCGATGACCCAGGACTCGACGTCCACGCAGGCGCTGCTCGGCAGCATCACCGAGCCGGCCCATGCTGAGCAGTGCATCGCCGTCGGTTCGACCCATCGCGAGGCGCCGCACACGTTCGGCATCTCGTGGACCTCGGGCAAGGGCCCGACGCTGGACGGCCGATCCAAACCCGACGTCGTCGCCCCCGGCGAGTGGATCTCCTCTGCAGCAACGGGTTTGCTCCGTACGAGTGCCGGGCTCGATGGACTCACCGGCAAGGACCGGCTGCTCACCTACGCCGAGCAGTCCGGCACCTCGATGGCCGCGCCGCACGTCTCCGGGGTGATCGCGGCGTTCCTTTCGGCGCGGCCGGAGTACATCGGAAAGCCCTGGGCCGTCAAGGACATGGTCACCCGCAACGCGACCGATCTGGGCCGCGAGCGCTACGCCCAAGGGGCCGGGCTGGTCGACCTGATGCGCATGCTGTCCAACGCCTGACTCCTCACCTCGCACAGCGAAAGGACCGTCATGGAAACCATCCAGGGTCACCCGAGCTGGAGCCTCACCTTCGACCAGCACGGAAAGCTCACCGGCACCACCGCTGATGCCTTTCTGGCTGAGCTGTCCGCGGCCAAGGTCGACAACCTGTTCGTCATGAGCCACGGCTGGGGCACGTCCAGCGACGGCGCCAAGCATCTGTACGAGGGAAAGCCCGGCGATGCCTCGCAGCCGGGCATGTTCCCGCTGATCGCCGACGCGGCCGACGGGCGGACCTCCCTCGGCGTCATCGGTTTCGTCGGCATCTACTGGCCGTCACTGTGGTTCCCCGACCCGCCGGACCACGACGGCGCAGTGGCCGCCGCCGTCGAGGCCGGACAGCCGGGCGCCGCGGACGCCGCGCTCACCGGCGGGCAGATCGCCACGTCACTCGCACCGTCGTTCGGGGGCACCGACGCCGCAACCGTGCACAAGCTGGGTGCGCTGATCGACGCCGGCACAGCAGGCGTCGCGGCCGGAGAACCCGCCGACAAGCAGCAGGCGAGGGTGGATGAGTTCCACGGCCTGCTGCAAAAGCTGGTCACAACCGCGCCGGCCCAGCCGGAGGACTCCGGCGAGACCAAGCTGCTGCAGTCCAGCGACCCGACCGCGGCCTACCAGGCGCTGTCGGACGGGGTCGGGTCTGCGCCGCCTGCCGGTGCCGCCGAGGGGATCGGCGACATCTTCGGCAAGGTCTGGAACGGAGCGAAGGACGCGCTGCGCGTGGGCTCCTACTACGAGATGAAGAGCCGGGCCGGCTCGGTCGGCCAGAAGGGGCTCGGGCCGCTGCTCGTCAAGCTGCACACCGCCTCGCCCGGCACCCGTGTCCACCTGATCGGGCACAGTTTCGGCGCCCGCCTGGTCGCGTTCTCCCTGAACGGCATCCCCACCGCGGAGCAGAGCCCGGTCGGGTCACTGTGCCTGGTACAAGGGGCCTTTTCGCACTGGTCCTTCGGCGGGGCGCAGGGAAACCCGTTCGGTTTCGCCGGCAAGCTGCACGGCATCAACGACCGGGTGCACGGTCCGCTGGCTGCTACGTTCACGCCGTACGACTGGGCGGTCGGCAAGTGGTATCCCAAGGCCTCATTGCTGGCCCGCGAGGACGACGAAGCCGAGTCCAACGCCCTCGATCGGTGGGGCGGCATGGGCTCCGACGGGTTTCAGGCGGTCACGCCCAAGGGCGACATCTCGTTGCTCGAAGCCGGGAAACCGTACGAGATGGTGGCCGGGACGTTCTACCGCACCGACAGCTCGTCGGTCATCAGCGACGTCAAACAGTCGTCCTTTGCCGGTGCCCACTCGGACATCCAGCATCCCGAGGTGGCCTGGCTGGTGGTGTCAGCCGCCGAGGCCGGGGGCGCCTGACCCGAGGATGTCGTTGACGCACCGAAGAACCGGCGGTGATGTCAGACGCACAGCTTCGATCGCCGTGTCGTGCTGAACATTGAACGTGACCGACTCCCCCGGCAGCAGAGTGACCAGGGCTCGGTCGACGACCGCGTCCGGGTCAAGGCGGTCGGCGAACAGGCACACGTCGCGCAGGAGCACGCGGGCCGTGACGGTCACCGCTGTGCCGCCGGGGACCGCAGCCGTCGAAACGTCGTAGGACGTCGGCGCGTAGGCGAGTGCGTGGTCGCGCTCGAAGAACCACCATGCCTGCGGGCCGCCGGCGCGCACGACGAGAACCTCCGACGACGGCTCGCCGACAGCGACCAGGTCCTCGGGCAGGCCGATCTCGGCAGCGCCGCGGGCCTCGACCTCGAACAGCACACTGACCGTCGCGAGCAGCGTGCCGGAGAAGCTGCGCCGTTGTGCGGTCAGGGCACCCCGCCACGGCAGCTCGGTGTCGTTGGACAGGGCCACGACGAGGCCGTCAGCTCGCGGCTGTACGGTCGCGAGCCGGTCGTGGTAAGCATCCCGCAAGGCGTACCACAGCGGCTTGCGGCGGCCGTCGCCATCGATTGCCGCCCAGCTCACGACGGGCCAGCAGTCGTTGAGCTGCCAGACGACAGTGCCTGTGCACCAGGGGAACTGGGACCGGAAGTGCTCGATCCCGACCTGCATGGCCCGCGCCTGGTTGACCTGCGTCAGGTAGTGCCAGTCGTCGAAGCTCTCGGGGACGACGAAGTGCTCGACCAGCCCGCTCTCGAGCTTGTGGTTGCCGTCCTTGGCCTTCTGGTGGACCAGCATCGCCTCGGAGTAGGGCGTGAGGTCGGCCGGTTCGAGCGCCCGGCGCAGGGTCGCCATCGTCGGCGGCGCCTGGTAGCCGAACTCAGCCACGAACCGCGGCGAGACATCGCGGTAGCTGGTGTAGTCCACGTCGTTCCACACGTTCCAGACGTGGATCGGACCCCTGGTCGGGTCGTTCGGCGGGATCGCCGGGTCACCGGAGTAGGGGCTGCCCGGCCAGTAGGGCCGCGTAGGGTCCAGCTCGGCCACAATGCCTGGCAGCACGTCAAAGTAGTAGCCGGCCCCCCAGCTGCGACCCTGCAGCTGCTCCTGCCACCCCCAGTCCCAGTAGCCCCAGATGTTCTCGTTGTTGCCGTTCCACAGCGCCAGGCTCGGGTGCGAAGCGAGCCGTACGACCACCTCTCGCGCCTCCGCAACCACCTCCTCGGCCAGCGGCGACTCCTCGGGATAGGCAGCGCAGGCGAACAGGAAGTCCTGCCACACCAGCAGTCCACGCTCGTCGGCGACGTCATAGAAGTCCTCGGTCTCGTACAGACCGCCGCCCCAGACCCGGACCAGGTTGACCCCGGCGGCACACGCATCGTCCAGCCGCTCGGCATAGGCGTCACGGTCGACCCGCGTGACGAACACGTCGTTCGGGATCCAGTTGACGCCTCGTACGAGGATCAGCTGACCGTTGACCTTGATCCGGAACGGGACACCGGCCTCGTCGGGCGTGGTGTCGAGCTCAACAGTGCGAAAGCCCACCCGGCGTCGCCAGGTGTCGAGCTCGCGGCCGAACACCTCGAGGGTGACGACTACCTCGTACAGCGGCTGTTCGCCATGACCTCTCGGCCACCAGAGCCGGACGTCAGGCACGTCGATCGACACCACAGCAGTCGACGTTCCCTGTTCCACCAGGTGTTCCACGCGCCCGTGGCCCGGCACGTCCAGGGTGAGCGTGAGGTCTGCGTCCGCACTGAGTCGTTCCACCTCGACGTGAACGGTGACCGTACCCGCGCCGTCGGGTGAAACGGTCACCACCGGCCGCACCGAGGCAAGACGTGCCGTGCTCCAGCGATGCACCGAGATCTCGCGCCAGATGCCAGCAGTCACCAGCGACGGGCCCCAGTCCCAGCCGAAGTTGCAGGCCATCTTGCGGATGAACGCGAACGGAGCGTCGTAGGGCCCCGGCCGGTCACCCAACCGGTCTCGCTCCGCCTCGGCGTAGCGCACGGCGGAGGCAAAGTCGATGACGAGCCGATTGTCCTGCTGCTGCAGCAAAGTAGTGACGTCGAAGCGATACGACCGGTGCATGTTCCGGGTCTCCCCGAGCGCAGCGCCGTTCAGGGTCAGGCCGGCCACGGTGTCGAGACCCTCGCAGACCAGGTCGGCTCGTTCGAACTCTCCGAGCCCGCCGTCGAAGGTCGTACGGAAGGTCCAGTCGGTCTCGCCGATCCATCCGAGCAGCGCCTCGTTGCTGCCCACCAGCGGGTCCGGGATCAGACCGGCGGCGAGCAGGTCCGTGTGGACGCAACCGGGAACGCTCGCGGCGACAGAACGCCCCCGCAGGTCGGACGGCACGGAGTCGTCGTCCGGCACGACGAGGACCCAGCCGGAACTCAGCTGCTCATGATCACTCATCTCCATCAGTCTTGCACCACCAGCACCGGACGAAACCCGTCCCTGCCGGGCAGGGTCAGGAGCCTTGGACCGGCACCCGCTCGGTCGTCCCGACCGGCGGCCCGGTGCCCGACGTGGCGCGGCGCAGCACCCCGATCAGCTCGTCGTTCGGTCCGATGATGTAGGCGGTGTCGCCGGCCTGGAACTGAGTGCCCCGACGCGGCGGGTGCTCGAGCACGCCGGTGCTGTAGCGATGGAGTGCGATGACCCTGGTGTTGGCGGACAGGCCCTGCATGGCCACGCCGTCGAGAGCGCCGCCGGCTGCGATGTTGAGCCTGCCGATGGTGAACGGGTGCCCGGCGACCGAGAACGCACCCAGCACCTCGAGGCCGAGTGCGGCAGCCACGAACCAGGGTGCCGTGATGGCCTCGATCGACTGGATGTTCTCGAAACCGAACCGGGCCGCGATCGTACGGGACAGGGACTGGTCGAAGACCCGCATCACGACCGGAATCGACCCGGCGGTCCAGCGGTCGTCCAGCATGTCCCTGACCGCGATGCCGGTCTCGATGTTGACCATGTCGTCGCTGGTCAAGATCGCGATGGCGGCCGCGTCCCGCAACCGGGCGCTCTCGAGCGTTGCGCTCGAGGTGGCGTCTCCGAAGATGATCGGCAGGTTGAGGTCGTTGGCCTCGGACAGGAACCGGTTTCGTTCGTCGCGCTCGATCACGACAACCTGCTTGCCGGCCGCGATCAGCCGCGACGCGACCTGGAGACCGAAGGCGCCGAGACCGACCACGATCACGTGGTCGGTCATACGCCGGGCGCGGCGCTTGCCGATCGAGTGGTTGAGCCGTCGGCTGATCAGGAAGTCGGCAACGTAGGCCATCATGATGGTGATGATGGCGATCCCGCACAGCATCATCAGGATGGCCCACAGCCGGAGAAACCATTCCTGGCCGGAGAAGCTGAAGTCGCCGTAGCCCACCGTCGTCACCGTCTCGACGCTGAAGTAGAGGGCGTCGAGCGGACTCATACCGGGCTTTCGGTAGAGCAGGGACAGCAGCACGGTCGAGCAGGTGACCAGGAACAGCAGGCCGATCAGCGCGCGGTAGAGACCGGTGTCGAACTCGCCCATGGCGGCGCGCACCGTGCTCGTCCAGCGGCGCAGCCAGCCACCCTCCTTGAAGGCGCTGCGCTGCGTCTGCGGGACGAAGACGATGTCGCGCGCGGACAGCTCCTCCGGCGTGCCGAGCACAGTGGCGAAGTCGCCCGGCTGCGTTTGGAAATCCCGGCCGGGGCAGGGGAAGACGGTCGAGTGCGTCTCGCCGAATCCGGGCGGCCTGGTCACCGCGACGGGCGCGAGGTCACCGAACACGTGGCGCAGCGTGCCATCAGCTACCGGAACCGTTGCGGCTACGAAAGTTTTGGTGGCGATCTGCATCTCGTGCATGCGCTGGCCGAGGCAGGCCTCGACGATGGAGGGAGCAGCGAGCGTAGCTCCGTCGATCACCGCGCCGGGACCATTGTCGACGGCCATCGCCCTGCGTACGGCAACATTGCCCAGCTGGGAGACCACCCGGATCGCGGGGTTCATGTGCCTTGCCTGCAAAGCGATCTGGACGTTGCGCAGGTCCTTGGCAACCACGCAGACGATGGCGCTGGCGGTGCCAATGCCGGCGGCGGCCAAGGTCTGCTCGAGGCTGCCCCGCGGCGAAATGACCTCGTCGGTCCACTGGCCTACTGCTGTCAGCTGGACCGGCGTCGCGAACTCGCTGAGGACGACAACCTGCTGGCCACCGCGGTGCAGCTGGTCGACGATCGTGATCCCGATGCCGTCGAGGCCGCAGACAATGATGTGCCCGCTCAGACCGGTCGCGTCCGTGCGCTGGTCCACCGCTGGCCACCTCCCCACGTCGACGAAGCCCGCACATGAGTACGGCCGACCCTTCCCGCCCTTTCGGACGGGTAAGGGTCGGCCGTGACAACTCACACTGGCGCAGCTACAGGATGAACAGCATCTCCTGGTAGGTCGGCAGCGGCCACAGGTCGTCGGCCACCAGGTGCTCGAGCTCGTCGGCTGCCGCGCGTACGGACGCCATCGCCGGGAGCAGACCACCCTGCGCGTGCTCCGCCTCGGCGAGAGGCGTGTCGTGGTCGTGAGCCAGCTCGGAGCGCAATGTCTTCAACGCCGATCCGAGCGCAGTCACGTGCTCCGAGATGGTGTCCAGCGCGGAGCGGTCGCCGGTAATGCCAGCAGCCAGCAAGGTCGCATAGTTGGCGGCAACCTCGGTCTGGTAGCGCATCGCGGACGGCAGGATCGAGGTCGTGCCGATCTCGAGGGTGAGCCGAGCCTCGACACCGATGCTCAACGCGTACTGCTCGAGTGCGATCTCGTAGCGACTGTGCATCTCACGGTGGCTGAAGACGTTGTACTTGCTGAACAGCTCGAGCGCCTCGTCCGAGATGAGCTCGGGCAGGGCGTCCAGCGTGGTCTTGAGGTTCGGCAAGCCGCGGGCGGCCGCCTCGACCTGCCACTCGTCGGAGTAGCCGTCGCCGTTGAAGACCGCGCCACCGTGAACGGTGATGATCTCCTCGAGCACCTTCTGCACGGCGACGTTGAACTCGGTGCCGTCCGCGATCAGTGAGTCGAGCTCGTCGGCGATGAACTGCAGCGCCTCGGCCAGGATCGTGTTGATCGTGACCATCGGCCCGGCGACGGACTGCAGCGAGCCGGGGGCACGGAACTCGAACCGGTTGCCGGTGAAGGCGAACGGGCTGGTGCGGTTGCGGTCACCGGGGTCGGTCGGGAGCACGGGCAGCGTGTCGACGCCGATCCGCAAGGTGCCCTTCTCCTTGGATGAGGTGGCACCGCCCTTGGCGATCTGGTCGAAGACGTCCATGAGCTGGTCGCCCAGGAAGATCGAGATGATCGCAGGCGGGGCCTCGTTGGCACCCAGGCGGTGGTCGTTGGTCGCCGAGGCGACGGACGCCCGCAGCAGTCCGCCGTACTTGTGCACCGAACGGATGACCGCTGCGCAGAAGACGAGGAACTGGGCGTTGTCGTGCGGCGTGTCACCCGGCAGCAGCAGGTTGCCCTCGCTCGCGTTGCCGAGCGAGAAGTTGACGTGCTTGCCGGAGCCGTTGATGCCCTCGAACGGCTTCTCGTGGAACAGGCACTCCATGCCGTGCTTCTGCGCCTGCTTCTTGAGCGTGACCATCAGCAGCTGCTGGTGGTCGGCCGCGACGTTGGAGCGCTCGAACATCGGCGCGAGCTCGAACTGGCCGGGTGCGACCTCGTTGTGCCGGGTCTTGGCCGGGATGCCCAGCTTGAACAGCTCACGCTCGGTGTCGAGCATGTAGCCGAGGACCCGGTCCGGAATGGCGCCGAAGTAGTGGTCGTCGAACTCCTGGCCCTTCGGCGGCTTGGCACCGAACAGGGTCCGGCCGGAGTTGAGCAGGTCGGGGCGGGCGAAGAAGAAGCTGCGATCGATCAGGAAGTACTCCTGCTCGGCGCCGCAGAAGGACACGACGGCGTCCGGCTGCTCGTGGCCGAAATGCTTGAGCACCCGCCGGGCCTGGACGGCCATGGCCTGCTGCGAGCGCAGCAACGGCGTCTTGTGGTCGAGCGCGTCGCCGGTCATCGAGACGAAGACCGTGGGGATGCACAACGTGTTGCCGTTGGAGTTCTCGAGCACGTACGCGGGGCTGGTGACGTCCCAGCCGGTGTAGCCGCGGGCCTCGAAGGTGGAGCGCAGGCCGCCGTTGGGGAAGCTGGACGCATCGGGCTCGCCCTGGGTCAGGGTCTTGCCGGCGAACTCCGCGATCGCCAGGCCGTCGCCACCGGGCTCGAGGAAGCTGTCGTGCTTCTCAGCCGTAAAGCCGGTCAGCGGGTAGAAGACGTGGGCGTAGTGGGTCGCGCCCTTCTCCATCGCCCAGTCCTTCATGGCGGAGGCAACCACGTCGGCAACCGCCGGGTCGAGGGTCGCCGAGTGCTCGATCGTCGCCATGACCGACTTGAAGACGTTCTTCGGCAGCCGCTTCTGCATGACCGCCTTGCTGAAGACGTTCGAGCCAAAGACCTCGCCAGGACCCTCGGTGATGTCGAACGAGGTGGCGGGTGGCGAATATGCCTTCACCGCGTCGATGGCTTGCAGACGAGCGCTACTTCCACTCATGTGTCACTCCTTGCGTTCCCGCGGTCAAGGTGAGGCGGACTGGCGGCATAGGTGTCCGCGTCGGTCCCCGTAAACGTAGGCGCGGGTTTGGACCCGGAGGTTTCACGATTGTTAACGCTGACTACCTTTCCCGTGTCGCCGTGCGCACCCGTCCCACGGAGACATGAACCAGCCTTGGTCAAAGCCACGCGGCACGCGATGATGTGGCTGCCCGGGTGACTCGTACAGAACGGTGGTCCCTATGGAGCACGTCGAAATTGGTACGGACACGCTGCAGAAGGCGTTGCGGATCAACCTCGACCCCCGGTGGTACGGAACGGTTGCCGAGATCGGCGCCGGTCAGGAAGTTGCCCGTTGGTTCTTCCGTGCCGGTGGCGCCGCCGGCACCATCGCCAAGTCCATGTCGGCCTACGACATGGAGGTCAGCGACGCGGTCTACGGCAAGTCGGAACGCTACGTCTCCCTCGGCCGGCTCGAGGCGATGCTCGACCACGAGTTCGACCTCAACGTCGACCGCCTCGGCGAGAGCCGCGGCGACAACACCTGCTTCTTCGCCTTCGCCGACACCGTGGTCGCCCGCAGCTACAAGGGCGGCAACGAGTGTCACGGCTGGATGGGCGTACGGTTCCAAGCCCACCCGTTCGACGACGCGAACCAGATCGTCGTGCACGTGCGGATGCTCGACGAAGGCGCCGACCTTCAGCAGGAAGCGCTCGGCATCGTCGGCGTCAACCTTCTGCACGCGGCGTTCTTCGAGCGGCACGAGCCGGACGCGCTCGTCGCCACCCTGCTCGACCGGCTGTCCACCGGCCGGATCGAGATCGACATGATCCAGTTCAAGGGCATCGAGTTCCGGCGGGTGGACAACCGGCTCATGGCGCTCAAGCTGGTCCAGCTCGGGCTGAGCGGCGTGGCCATGTTCGGCCCCGACGGCGAAGTGCTTCAGCCGTCGGAGGTGCTGCGCAAGCACCACGTCCTGGTCGAGCGCGGCAGCTTCCGGCCGCCGACGGTCGTCAACATCGACATGCTCGACTGCGCCATGGCGAAGTTCACTGCCGATCCCGGCTTGAGCGACATGCCGGTGCTCGCCCTTACCGAGCTGACGATGGCCAACCTGCTGGCCGGCGGCTCCGAGGTCGACCGTCGCGACTTCCTCGCCCGCGCCGACCTGCTCGCCGCCTGCGGCATGACCGTGCTGATCTCGGACTACTTCGAGTACAACCGTCTCGCCGCCTACCTGCAGGCACGGACGACCGGCCGGATCGGCATCGTCATGGGCGTGCCGTCACTCATCGACATGTTCGACGAGGCCAACCACGTGCAACGGCCCGGCGGCATCCTCGAGAGCTTCGGCCGGCTGTTCAAGAACGACCTCAAGCTCTACGTCTACCCGATGCGCAAGATGGACACCGGCGAGATCCTGACTGTCGACGACCTCACGGTGAAGCCGGAGCTGCAGCCACTGTTCGACTACCTCGCCCGCCGCGGCAGCTTCGTCAACCTCGACAACTTCCGCGAGGACTACCTGCCGATCCTGAGCCGCGACGTGCTCAAGCGGATCGCCGGCGGGGACCATGAGTGGGAGCAGATGGTGCCGCAGGCGGTGGCCGACCTGATCATCGCCCGGTCCTTCTTCGGCCACCACAAGTACGCGTCCTGACCGGTCGTCCCGGCCCCTGACCGACCGGCGTATCAGCGAACCGGCTCACGGCTCTGTCCTCGTGAGTGGGGGTGATGGCCGTGATCGGCTCGGCGCTGCTGGCTACCGGCGGACTGGCCGCTGCCGTCGCCGTCGTCACACCCCCGGCGCTGGTGCTCAGACCAACTGCCGCTCCACCGGGCACCCGGGTACAGGTCTTCCTGCCCGACGTACCGCCGGCTCTCAACACACAGCCGTGCACGGTCTCCGTCGCTGGGCAGCCCACCGCCGCCGACTGCTCCGTCACCAAGGGGATATTGACCGCGACGTTCACGGTGCCGGCTGACCTGACCGTCCCCGATCCTGAAGTACGTGCGTGCATCCCTGACTGCGTCAAGGCCGCGTTCTCGGGCACGCGGACGCTCACTGTCACCAAGAGTGCCGCCAAGCCGAGTTCCGTTCCGCCTCCCGCGTCGGCTTCGGCAACCCCTTCGGCTTCGGCCTTGTCGGCGTCGGCAGCGGCCCCGTCGTCTGCAGCGGCGACGGCAGCCGCCCGGTCGTCCTCGGGCTCGTCGTCAGGGAGATCATCCGCGGCGTCCGCAACATCCCGGCCCCGGCCCGGTCACACGGGCGTGACCTGGCCGCTGTCGCCGCCGCAGACCGGTGGCGTCGCCGCCCTCGGCCTCGTACTCGTCGCGGGCACCGGCAGGGTGATCACCCGGCGTCCCGGTCGCGGGGCAATGCCGACCGTCCAGGTGCGGCTGCGCACTCACCCGGGCGACCCGCCCCGGCTCACCGGGGTGCACAACTCGAGAGTGCACTCCGTGCACCTTCGGCTGCGTACCAACGGACCGACCACGGAAGGACCGCAACCATGACGCGCCTGGCCGTCAAAGATCGCTCGCTGGACAAGAGGGTGAAGAAGTCACTGAAGACGGCGCTCGCCGGCAGTCGGCCCGCGGTGCGCGAGCTGACCCATCGACAGGTCACGGAGTGTCTGTCCACGTTGCTCGACATCGACCTGACCCACCTCGCTACCGCTGCCTGGCGGACGTGCGACGACTTGGTCGAAGCGGCCGAGCGTACCCACCGCGAGCCAGGGAGCCGGGCGGTTGTCGACATCGCCCAGCAGCACTACGACGCCCGCAGGGAGGCGACGCTCGACATCAGCCTCGACGGGCAGCGGGTCTCCGCCCTACCCGTACGGCTGGACATCGGTCTCGACCTGACCGGTCTCCGGGCCGTGGTGGTCAACGGCTGCATCACCGAGATCGACGGCGGAACCGGCAAGCTGACCGCGACCCTCTCCCTGGACGCGGTCGCGTTGCCACCCGCCAGCAAGCCACTCGACCTGCCGTTCGAGGTACAGGTCAAGCCTCCGGTGTCACTGCTGAGACCGTCACCCGTGGCACCTGCTTCCGCCGTCCCACCACCCCCGCTGGAGATCCGGCTGCCGGCCGGAACGAGCGCGGGCCAGCCCGTTACGGAAATGCCGCAAATCGGGGCGGCCCACCCACCCGTTGAAGGCTGACAGATCGTCCCTGCAGAGGCACACTCAACGGGAGAAGCCTCGAGGGGAGCGTGAGTGACCGACCTGCGTCAAAACCGGCGACGGGTCGAACACGCATGGCGGCGCAGGTTCGGTGCGGAGATCCTCGAGGGCTCCCGCGAGGACCTGATTCGCGACGAGGTTCGAGCCTCCTGGGAGCGGTCGGTCCGCCGCACGTCGGTCCACCTGCTCGCGGCACCCGTCGACGAGTCCATCGACCCGGTCGACCTCTGGCGGGACAGCCCGCTGCGGCCAGCCATCGAGGCGATCGATGACGAGATCCGCGAGCTGGCTGAGGATCGCGGGTTCGTGGCTGCGGTGATGGATGACAGCGGCCGGCTGGTCTGGACGGCCGGCAGCCGGCACATGCGCCGCCGGGCCGAGACAGTCAACTTCGCCCCCGGTGGCCTGTGGAACGAGGACAGCGTGGGCACCAACGCTCTGGCGCTCGCACTCGACCACGACCGGCCGGCGCACGTCTTCAGTGCCGAGCACTACGCGGCGATGATCCATGGCTGGTGCTGCTTCGCCGCGCCGCTGCGCGACCCGGTCAACGGCCGGCCGCTCGGCGTGCTCGACCTGTCCTCGACCTGGGACCGCGCGCACCCGATGGCGCTGGCGGCGGTACGAGCGCTCGCGAAGGCCGCGCAGGCGGTGCTCGATGCCGATGCCCGCTCGGTGCACCGTGCGGCGCTGGCCAGTGCCAGCACCGACATCCGGGTCCTGGGCAGCCGCGAGGTGCGCCGCGACGGAAGGGTCGTGCCATTGGCCCTGCGGCAGGCCGAGGTGCTGACCCTGCTCGCCCTGGCCGGCGAGGGGCTGTCGCCCGAGCGGCTGCACGACCTGCTGCACGGCGACCGGTCGGTGTCGATGGTGACCACCAAGGCCGACGTCTCACACCTGCGGTCTCTGCTCGGCGGCGCGGTGACCACCCGGCGCTACTCCCTGGACGACGACGTCATCGTCGACGTGGCCCGGTTGCGCGACGCGCTCCGAGACGGGGACCAAGCCAAAGTTTCCTTGCTCTACAACGGTTCTTTGCTGCCGGAGAGCGACGCGCCCGGCATCCGCGAATGGCGCGACGTCATCGACGTCGCCGTACGCGAGGTCGCCCTGTCGTCGGGATCCCTGGCGCTCGCTGAACGTCTGCCGTACGACCTGGCCGTCCAGGAAGCCGCCGTGTCCTTCCTCAGCCCGAACGATCCACGGGCGATCTGGGCCAACGCGAGGGTACGGCGGGCGGAACGCTGAGATTTGCCGCTCGGGAAGCCTGAGGGGGATTGGCCGGCCCCGAGCGGAGTCCGGAGCCGGCCATCCCCCGATCCATGGGTGAGCCCCGGGGCGTTGTCCATGAGCATGCCGGACAAAGGTTGGGCCAGGGTTGGTGGCCCGACCTATGCTGCGGGCCATGGACGACGACTACTTCCGTACCGTTCCGGTTCCGCTACCGCATCGTGGGGGCCTGCACCGGAGCCGCCGGCTGCTGCTCGAGCTGATCCCGGACTGGACCATGCTCCAGGACCCGGCCGGACGGGTGCTCCCGCCGCAGGAGTGGCCGGGCATCGTCGAGCTGGCGATGGGTCCGGCGATGATCGAGGCCGAGGGCTGGATCGAGGACGAGGACGAACGTGCTCGGCTGGTTCTGCGGATGCTGGCCGCTAGCTCCGCAACGGCGGACGGCGACGTGCTGGCCCGTGCCTTCCAGGTCAACGAGTTCGCCGTCATCGGTCTCACCATCACCATCGAGGAACCGGCTGAGCAGCCCAGCTGGGTGGATCCCCGCAGCCCGGGGCCGACGCTGGACGAGATCGCGACCACCCACTGCGCGGAGCCGGCCGTGCTGAGCTCGCCAACGCTGCCCCGTTACCTGCGCCTTGCCAGAGACCTGCGCTCGGGCGACGTCAGCTGGGCCCTGCTGACCGCGATCGCGGCCGAGGACCGCCCCCGCCAGGTGAAGTCGGCCGAGACCGAGGCCAGGGCGGACAGGCTGCTCGAGCAGGCGCGCAACCCGGCGCTGGTCGAGGAGGATCCGCCGGAGAAGGTCAGCGCAGAGGTCTGGCTGCGCTACGAGGTGCCGGTGCCCCATTCGCCGGCGCTCGTGACGCTGACGTTCTGCGGCTACGGCGACGCCGGCTTCGACAACCCGCTCGGCGAGGCGAGCCGTCGGGTGGCCGCGCTGGAGTTTGGTAAGGCCTAGCTGGCTGCTCAGCGCCGTCGGCCGAGTGCCAGTCGACCTGCCAAGCCGTCAACGACCGGCTCGTCGCCCACCGCGTTCCGCTCAGTCCGACCGCCCCAGCTAGGTGGCCAGTGCGACCAGCAGGGCGAAGATCCCCAGAACAAGGACCAGCACCCCAGCCACAGCCAGTACGACGCTCAGACGGGTCATCGTGCTCAATTCCGTTGCGCCCGGCGCCAGCAAGTAGGTCTTGCGGTACGCGCCGGTGTCGGACACCGTTTCCACGGTGAAGGGCACTCCCGATCTGCTAGCGAAAGAGCTCACGTCGTCTTGTTCCCATCCGTCCGCGGGCAGCCGGCACAGGACCATTCGTTCCCGGTTCAGCAACTCGATGTGCTCGACGAACCTGGTGCCGGCCTTGTCCGCCACGCGTGCCCTGCTCCAGATGATGCTGGCAACACCGTGCTGACCGGCCACTCCGCGCAACGCCACCGGCAGGACCACGCGCTCGCCACGGAGGCCGGTGACCACGATGCCCTCGGGGCCGAGGGCCAGCCGGGTGCTGTCCGCGTAGCGGTTGGGCTTGTCGGGATTGCGCCTGGCCGGCCCGACCGAGAACAGCCCGTCGGCAGACTCGCTCACTTGTCCCGCTCGAAATGAGGGGCACACGGCCCGAGGGCCACCGAGCCATCCCGTACGGCGGCCTCGCTGGCCGAGCCTTCGCCGAACGTGATGTTCAGCATGCCGGGCGCCTTCACGCCGGTCCGGAGAGGCTGCGGACAGTCCGAGCCGGTCTCTTGACTTTCTGCCGACACCCTGGCCGTACCGAAGGAGATGGAAACCAACCGGCTCATCCCATGTGCGGGTAGCGGTAGTCCGTCGGCGGGTCGAACGTCTCCTTGATGACACGGGGCGAGACCCAGCGGACCAGGTTGAGGTAGCTGCCGGCCTTGTCGTTCGTACCGCTGGCCCGCCCGCCGCCAAACGGTTGCTGCCCCACAACGGCACCGGTCGGCTTGTCGTTGACGTAGAAGTTGCCGGCGGAGTTGCGCAGGACCGTCGTTGCTGTCGAGATGGCGGTGCGATCCTGCGCCACGATCGAGCCGGTCAGCGCGTACGGGGCAACGTCGGCCGCCTGCGCGAGCACCGCGTCGAAGTCCGCGTCGTCGTAGACGAAGAGCGTGAGCAGCGGCCCGAAGTGCTCCGTCCTGAGCATCTCGTGGGTGGGGTCGGTCGTTCGCACGATCGTCGGCCGGACGAACCAGCCCTCGCGATCGTCACAGCTACCACCGGCGACCACCTGGAGCCCTGGATCATTGGCAGCCCGCTCCAGCACCGACGACAGTCGACCGAAGGCGCGTTCGTCGATGACAGCGCCGAGGAAGTTCGAGAAATCGCGGACGTCGCCCATCGCCAGCGACTCGGTCTCGGCCACGAGGTCATCGCCCATCGCCTGCCACAGTGACCGGGGCAGATAAGCCCTGGAGGCGGCGGAACACTTCTGGCCCTGGTACTCGAAAGCCCCCCGGACGATGGCGGTCCGCAGCACCGCCGGGTCGGCCGAGGGGTGGGCGATCACGAAGTCCTTGCCGCCGGTCTCCCCCACCAGCCGCGGATAGCACCGGTAGGAGGCGATGTTGTCGGCGACGCCGCGCCAGAGCCGCTGGAAGACCGCGGTGGAACCGGTGAAGTGGATGCCGGCGAGGGCTGGGTGTGCGAGTGCGACCTCGGAGACAGCGATGCCGTCTCCGGTGACCAGGTTGAGCACGCCCGGCGGCAGCCCAGCCGCCTCGAGCAGGCGCATGGTCAGGTGCGCCGCCAGCTGCTGGGTCGGAGCCGGCTTCCACACGACGACGTTGCCCATCAGTGCCGGCGCCAGCGGAAGGTTGCCGGCGATCGCGGTGAAGTTGAACGGCGTGATGGCGTAGACGAAGCCCTCGAGCGGGCGGTGGTCCATCCGGTTCCAGACGCCGGGCGAGCTGGCCGGCTGCTCCTCGAGCACCCGACGGCCGAACGTCACGTTGAACCTCAGGAAGTCGATCAGCTCGCAGGCCGCGTCGATCTCGGCCTGCTGCGGGGTCTTGGACTGGCCGAGCATCGTCGCCGCATTGAGCCGGTCCCGCCAGGGTCCGGCCAGCAGGTCGGCTGCCTTCAGCAGCACCGCGGCACGCTCGTCGTACGGGGTCGCCGCCCAGTCCGGTGCCGCCGCGAGCGCGGCGGCGATGGCATCGGCGGCATCGGCACGGGTGGCGTTGCGCATGGTGCCGAGCACCTCGTACCGAGCGTGTGGTTGTACGACCCGAAGCGCCTCACCACCGCCGGGACGCTGCGCCCCGCCGATGGTCATGGTCAGGTCGACAGCCGTCGAGGCCATCTCGGCGAGCGTCGACTGCAAGGATTCCCGCCGCGCGGACCCCGGCGCGTAGTCGAACGCCGGCTCGTTTCGGGGTAGCGGAAGTGAGCTCACAGCCTGGCTGTGCCCGCGCCGGGGGTCCGCCAAGCTCAGACGGAGACGGTGCTCTTGTCGTAGGCGAGGTCCTTGGTCACCTTGTCGAGCTCGACGCCGGGCGGCACACCGAGCTGGCGGTGAGTGGTCGCCGCCTGCGAGGCGAAAAGCACCTGGAGGAGCAGCCGACGGCTCGTGGTCGCCTGTCCGCCCTTGTGCCAGCCGAGAGTGTCGGCAAGGATCACCGTGCCAGCAGGTCCGGTGAACCTTGGCCGGCGGGCCTCGGGGACCTCACGGCTCATGTCCTCGTCGCGCGAGCGCTGGTTGTGACCGTCGTGCAGGGTCGTGCGAGGACGCCACTTGCGGTCGCCCTTACCGTGGGTGCCCTTGACGTAGGCCAGCGGGCCGGCACCGTCGGTGACGTCCTCGAGGTAGACGAACATCTTCAGGACGAGGTGGTCGTCCGGCTGGTCCCGGTGCCAGAGCTGGGACGCGACCGGCGCATGCTGGCTCGGCAGGTTGCGCCAGATGTTGATGTCGGCGACGCGCACCCGCATTCCGTAGTAGCCGTCGGCGATGCCCTTGATGCCCGGCTCGAGCGCGGTGGTCGCGAGCAGGCCCTCCGGCTCGACGACGGGTCGGTCGGCGTCGAGGTACTGCACCAGGTAAGGCTTGGTGTTGCCGTCACCCAGGTCGTTGACCGTCTCCAGCGCCTTGGCGGCCGCCTCGACCTCCTCGGAGCGGGCGGACTCGAGGGCGTAGGCCGCGTCCTGCAACCTGCCGAGCAGCGTCGCGTCGCCGGTGAGCGCCTCGAGGGTCGACTGAGCGCAACCGTCGCGGTTGAGGTCGCGGAGTACGCGAGCACCCTCCGGGCTCAGCCCGTTGGAGTTCTTGCGGTAGTCCCTGGTCGGCCCCGAGTTGAGCACGTAGCGCCAGACCGGCTCGACGCCGATCAGCACCTTGTGCTGGATCAGGTAGGTGGCCTTGTTGACCGAACGGGTGACGAGAGTCGGCGTTGCCATCAGTTCCCCCCAGGAACAGTCAGCGCGTGTACGTCCATTAAGACCATCATCCTCTGCAAATGGGCAGGCGCTGCCTGCATGCTGTCCTCAATCTCATGCTCACTCTCCGACGACCGGTTTTGCCACCCCACCCGCCACCCCCGCCAGAAGATCATCGGCCTCCTGCACGGCGTACCAAAGCAGAGATTCATCCTCGGCATTGTCAACGATGAACTGGGCGTCCTGGTTACCGCCCGCCGCCAATTTCGTGGCATCGGCCGCCGCGGCCACCGCCGGCTCAGCCTCGTAGCCATCGACGTGGATCGATGCCAGCGCAGACCAGGGTACGGGCGTCACCACGCTCAACCGGGCCCGCCCGGAGTCGGGCGACGGGGTGACCCAGGCATCAGGGACGTCTGCAGCCAGGACGACCCTTCGGCGCAGCGCGGTGGCGTCGTCTGCCAGCAGGTTGAGCGACTCCCGAGCGGCTGCGGCCATGGCGGCGTACTCCAGCTCGTCGAGGTCACCCTCGACGTACCACTCCCGCAGCGCCGGCGTGACGGCGAACGCACGGGCAGCCGCGTCGGCCACCTGCCGCAGCTCACGAGCGTGGGCGAGCAGCGGGAGAGTCGCCGCCACGTAGATCCGCATACCCCCATGATCCCCCACACAAGGGCTGCGGCAGGGGTCCGAACGCAGCAGCGGGCTCCCGCCGTTGGCTCATCCCGCCGCCATCCGTCGCCGTGGCTAGTCGTCCTTGCTGACGAGGTCGGCGAGCTGCTCGTCCATCCACTTGGCAACGTCGTTGCGGCGAACGATCTCCGCCGCCGCGTGCAGGCGGTCGCGGCGCTCCCCGGCCGGCATCGTCAGTGCCTCGTACATCGCGTCCGCCTGCTGCTGGATGTCGAACGGGTAGAGGCGGACGGCGACCGAGCCGAGCTCCTGGTAGGCGCCGGTGTTCTCGCTCAGCGCCAGGACGCCGTTGCGCTGGTTGACCAGGACAGCTTCCTTGGCGACCAGGTTCATGCCGTCGGCGAGGGCGTTGACGACGAGGACGTCGCAGATCTGGTACGCGGCGACGGCCAGCGCGAAGTCGTCCTCCATCCGCAGCTGGATCGGTTCCCAGCCATGGCCGCCGTGCCGCGCGTTGACCTCGGCGACGACTGCGCCGATCGCCGCGATGTACTGCTGGTACTGCGGCACGTCCTGGCGACTGGGTTGCAGCATCGCAAAGAACACGACCCGGTCCTTGAGCTCGGGATGGTCGGTCAGCATGGTGTCGAACGCCTTGAACCCGCGCACGATGTTCTTGCTCGGATCGGTACGGTCCACGCGCAGGATCAGCTGCCGGTCCCCCTCGAGGAACCGTTCGGTCAGCGTCGCACGGTGCTCGCCGACCTCGTCGGAGCCGGCCAGCTCTTCCAAGGACTCGGTCTGGATGCTGATCGGGTAGTAGCGGGCGGCGACGGTGCGTCCGCCGACCCGGACGGTCAGGTCGTCCCAGTTGACGACGTAGCCGAGCAGCTCCTGGATGCAGAGCAGGAAGTTGCGGGCGAACCGCTCGGTGTGGAAGGCGACGACGTCGTTGCCCAGCAGTCCGCGCAGGATCGGGTCGCGCATCACCGGCGGCAGCACGGTCCACTCGTTGGGTCCGGGCCACGGGATGTGGACGAAGTGCGACATCGTCACGTCCGGGCAGCGCTCGCGGACCCGCGCGCCGACCAGGTAGTAGTGGTAGTCGTGCAGCATGACCAGGGCGCGGCCGCCGCGGGCCTCGACTTCGTCGGCGACCGCGTCGGCAAACGCGTCGTTGACGGCGACGTAGCCGTGAGTGAAGGCGTCGTGCTCGGTCTTGCCCAGGTCCGGCTCCGACGCCCGGCCGTACAGGCCGTGCTGGACGAACCACAGCAACGGGTTGGCGATCTGGGCATAGAACTGCTCGTGCCGCTCGGGGTCGAGCGCCAGCAGACGCAAGGTCGTTGTACGGGTGTCAGCGTCTGTTTCCATCTCCGTCGCGAGACCAGGGGCAGGGAACAGGCTGACCTCGACCGACGCCTGGCCCTTGTCGCCGTACTGCTCGACGACAGCGCGGTCCTCGTCGCCCGTCGCGGCGCACACCCAGACCGAGTCGTCGAGCCCGGATGCGAGTCCCATCAACGCGCTGACCAGCCCGCCGGCACCTCGGCTGGCGGTGCGTTCGTCGTTCTCGCGGCTGAAGGTGACCGGGGCGCGGTGCGACAGCAGGATCACGGGCACGTCGGGTTTGGCGATCGCTGGCATGTCAGGCATGTGCCGAAGGTTACCGGGGCGAGGGCCCGGAAAACCGCACGGGCGTCAGCGAACAGCCCGACGACCCCTGCCCTGGCCCCGGTTTCGGCGTCCGCCAGCGGCTCCGCCGAGCTCGCGGGCCAGCCCGGCGAGGGCTTTGCGGGCCGGCGAACCGGGCGCGCTCTCCGTGAGGCTGCGACCGTTGGCCAGTGCCGCGTCGAGGGCTGTCCTGTCGTACGGCACCGGGTGGATTCTCGGAACGCCGACGTACCTGGACAGCGCCGCGGCGATCTCGGCGACGGCGTCGCCGGGGACGACGCGGGGCCGCACCTTGTTGACGACGACGACCGGCTCGATCCCGCCGAGCAGCTCGCGCAGGTCACCGAAACCTCGGACGAAGCGCTGCAGGCCCACCGGATCGGCGCTGGCAACGGCGACCACCACCTCGGACTGCTCCAGCACCGCCAGGGTCGCGCCGTTGCGCCGGGGAGCGGTGGTGTCGTAGGACAGCTCCTCGTCCTGCTCGAGGCAGAAACCGACGTCGACCACGACCACGGCGGCGAGACTGCGGGCCAGCGCGAGCACCACCTCGATCGCCCCCGTGCGCAGCTCCGGCCAGCGATCAGCCCTGGTGATGCCGGTCAGGACCCGCAGCTGTGGCCCCACCTGACGGCACAGCCCGGCCAGCGATGCCACGTCGAGGCTGCCGTTGTTGGCCAGTCTCGCGGCGGCCGCAAGTCCCGGCGCCTCCTCGAGCAGGCCGAGCAGCTGGGACACGACACCGCCGTAGACGTCGGCGTCGATGAGCAGCGTCGGCTGGCCGGCAGCAGCCAGCTCGCTGGCCAGGGTGACCGCGACCGTCGTACGGCCGGGGGCCCCGGTCGGACCCCAGACCGCGATCACCCGCCCGGTGCCCGGCGCGACCTCGAGTCCGCTGGCCGGCACGACCCGCGGCTCCAACGGCAGCATCTGCAGTGGATCGGCGAGCCCCGAGCCCGGCTCGTCGTCGAGCAGCGCGACCGCCTCGGCCACGGCAGCCGAGATCACCTCGGGGGCGGCGTCGGCCGGCAGGACGAAGCGCACGCCGAGCTGGCGCAGTCGCCGGTCAGCGTTCTCATCGCCCGGTGGCACCAGCCCGACGACGGCGATGTGCGCGGCCGCGAGCCGGGCCAGCGCATCGCGGTCGAGGCGGCGCAGGTCGGCCGAGAGCAGGGCAGCCCTGGCCGTGCCGGTGGCGGCGGTCGCGAGCAGGTCGGCCAGGTCGACGCAGCGTCGCACGACACTGATGTTGTGCTCGGTGCGCTCGAACGCCGAGACGAGGCCGGCCTCCCACCGGGCATCAACGACGGCGGTGACGACCGGCAGCCTCACTTGACCGCCACCGTGAGGGTGGAGGGCACCCGTACGAGATCGATCTGCGAGGTCTCGACGGCGGCGACCAACCCGGTCACCTGGTCGTCACGGACGAGCAGAGTGACCGAGCCGACGGCCTGGCCGGTGCTGCCGAAGACGTCCTTGCTGTGGCTCGGCACGGACCCGACCGTGACGCCGGTCAGGATGCGGGCGGGGGCCGGCGCAGTGGTGCCGGCGGTCTTGGTCGGTGTCGCGTAGACGTCGACCACCTCGGACACCCGCAGGTCGGCCGGCCAATGGTCCTGCCGCACTGGGACGGTGACCTCGCGGCGGGCCAGTGATGGATCAGCGGCCTTGGCCGGATCGATGAAAGCCTTGCTGGGCAACAGCTCTCCGGCTCCCACCGGTCGAGTGAGGACGTAGCCGGCCGGGGCCGCACCTGCCGCTGACACATAGCTGCGGCCGTCGTCGAGGCGCACCTTGACCGCGTGCAGGTCCGACTTCTGCAGCCTCGCACCGGCGGGCAGGTCGCGGGCGGCGGCCCACACGGAGGTTGTTGCGTCGGCCGCGGAGAACACCTTGGCGCCGATCACCACCGAACCGAGCACCAGCAGGATGCCCATGACCATGCGGGTGTCGAACCACCGCGGCAGGGCCAGCCGGCTGGCCGGCGGCGATGCCATGTCGTACACCCGTGTGTCCCCCGTTCGTCCCCTGACCCACTCGACGTGGAGGCGCCATGGTGCCGCAGGAGCGCCGCGGACACCAGAGCTCCGTCCACAGGTCACCCGAATGGCCCAGCGCCCTGTGGACAAGGACAGGGCGGATTGCGTCGTTGATGGCAGACTTGCCGCTGCGAGTCGAGATCGCGCAGGTGTAACGACCAGGTGGAGGGACGCTGAACACGATGGTGCCGAGTCCGGCCGGACCGCGGTTCCTGCAGCTGGCTGACGTTGCCGAGGTGCTCAACATCTCCTCGTCGCAGGTCTACGCGCTGGTCCGAAACGGCGACCTCGACGCGATCAAGATCGGCGGCCGCGGCCAGTGGCGGGTCGAAGCAAGCAAGCTGGAGGACTACATCGCCCAGCTCTACAAGGAGACCCGCGAGTTCGTCGAGACCCACCCGCTGAGCCGCGAGGGCGAGACGCCCGAGCTGAGCTGATCGCCGGTACGGCAGTGGTCGATCCCGGATGGATGTGAATCCATTGTCGGAACCGCGACTGGATTCACTTTCAGGCTTTCACCAGGAGCGCAGCAGCGCCAGAGCACTCAATCGGATCGCCCGGCTGTCGCGCACAGCGCTAGCCCTGCGGGCCTCCCCCACCGGGTGCTCCGCCAGCTCGAAGAAGTCCAGGCCGACCCGGTCGATGGTGCCGCTCACCGAGCTCCCGTCACGCAGCACCGCGGTGACGCCGGCCCGGTTGCGGGCCACACCGCGCAAGGCGTAGCGCAGGTCCAGCTTTCCGGCAACGACGCCTGCACTGCCGGGTGACCGGGACCACGCGGTCAGTCCCCGTACCGAGATCACTGCTTCTTCGGGTACGAGCACCTCGGCGCCCGTGGCCTCCTCGAGCAGCAGCCAGTCCACGCCGGACGAGGTCAGCCGACCGCGCACGGCACCGGCGCCGAGGACGTCGACGGCGACCTCGCCGCCGGACGCTCCGGCCAGCCGATCGGTCAGGCGCAGCCGCGCCGCCTCACGACGGGTTCGGTCCGCGACCTCGGCAGCGAGCTCCGCTGCCTGCGCCGCGTCGAACTGTGCCTCGAGGTCGGCGAAGAGCTCCTGCCAGCTCATCGGGCGGACGGCAGGTGGCTACGCACTCGCCTGCTTCATCGAGCTGCGCAGCATGAAGGCGCCGGCGATCTCGATCAGGCCGATGACGATGAACCAGATGCCGAGAAGCACGGCGAGCGCCGTCAGCGAGTTGACCGGGACGCTGACCAGGACGATGCCGGCAACCAGGCTGATCAGGCCGAAGATGATCCAGAACCAGCGGCCCTCGCGTGAGCCGCCGGAGATGCCGGCGATCAGGGCCGCGATGCCCTGCACGATCCACACCAGGCCGATGATGAGGCCGATGATCGACAGCGTCAGGTTGAGGTCGCGAATCATGATGACGCCGACCACGATCCAGACCAGGCCGGCGATGCCGAGCCAGACCCGGTGCGGCTCGTCGGCGTCGAAGACCCGGACCAGGTTGAACACGCCGGACAGCACGCACATGACGCCGACCAGCACCGCCACCAGCTTGAGCGACCCGGTCGGGTTGAAGCTGACGATGACGCCGATGACGAGGGTGACCAGACCCACGAACAGGGTCGCCTGCCAAATGCCCTGGGGAACGGCAGTGGTCCGTACGGTGCCGGATTCGGTGATGGACATCGGGGCGTTTCCTCGCTGCTAGGTGGCATCTGTTGGTCGCCATGATCGCGCCCGCGGCCCCGATCGTCATCACGCAACGCTCACAACGACCGGTCGAACCTGCGCTGACCGGCTCGCATTGCGCTCGCGCAGCCCACAGTCGGTTCAATCGCATCTTGACGGATCTAAATGAAGGCACTACAAAGCAAACACAAGCAAACGCAACGTATCGGAGACCAAACGTGCCCAAGAGCGTGCTTCGCGGCTGGCTGGTCGCCGTGGGCTGCCTGCTGGTCTCGGGACTGCTGTTGCGTTCGGCCTGGCTGCCGGGAGTACGCCCGAGTGGGCTCGGGACCGCGCTCGCACGCACCTCGCCTGACCGATCCCTGCCGCTCGTCCTCGCCCTGACCCTGTGCGCGCTGACCGGCTGGCTGGCGCTGACGATGACGTTCACCGTGCTCGCCCGTCTGCCGGGAGCGACCGGCCGGTGCGCGGCCAGGGCGCTGTCCCGGCTGGCACCGTTCGCGATGCGACGGCTGGCAGAGGTGCTGGTCGGAGCCACAACCGTGCTGGCCAGCACCGCCGGGGTCGCGCAGGCAGCACAGGTGCAACGGCCGGCTGCGGCAGAGCTGTCCGTCCGGCTGCCCAGCGGGCTCGACCGACCAGCGGCGCCGATGCGCACGGTCATCGTGCCGGCCGGACCGGCGGTCTCGCTCGACCGGCCGGTCGCGGACCCGGCGAGGGGCCTGAGCCTGCTGACCCACCAGCCGGCCGCTGCCCGTACACCCGCTTCCCGCACAGCCGCAGCCGTCACCGTCCGCGTCGGCGACTCGCTGTGGGCGATCGCCGCCAGGGCGCTGCCTCGCGACGCGAGCCCGGAGCGGATCGAGCGCTCGTGGCACCAGTGGTACCAGGCCAACCGTGGCGTCATCGGACCGGATCCCGGCCTCCTGCAGCCCGGCCAACTGCTCACCCCGCCCAGCCCCTGACCCACCCGCCCACCATCTCGAGGAGAGCTCATGTCCACCGCCACCGACCTGTCGCTGCACGGCACGCGTAGCTTCGAGCCGCCGTACGACGACGAGCCGGGCGCGAGCACGGCGATGACCGACGGTTCGCTCGCCCTTGCGCTGCCGCTCCCGACCTCGGCAGCGACGGTGCCGGCGCTTCGACTGCTCACCGGTGGCCGAAGCGAACCGTCGGCCGAGCCGGCTCCTCAACCCCGGCGCAAGCCGGTCGCGAAGACAACGGCGAAGTCCGACGTCCGGCCAACGGCCCTGCCGGAGGCGCCGCCGGCCCGGTCGGACTCCCCGCTGCCGCCGGCCAGGGCGTACGGTGCCCGGCTCGTGCAGGTGCTGTCGGAGGCCTGCGCCGGGCAGCGACCGCTCACCCATCTCGCGCCGTACCTGTCCGGCGTCGTCTACGACCGGCTCGAACGGCACTTCGCGTCGACGCTGCGCGGCACCGGGGCTTCCGGCACCGGCAACCGGGCCAGTGTGCGCTCGGTGCGGGTCTTCGAACCGGGCCGGGGCGTGGCCGAGGTGTCGGCCGTTGTTCGTCGCGGCGAGCGGATGGCGGCAATCGCGCTGCGGCTGGAGGGAGTCAACGGCCGCTGGCAGTGCACGGCTCTGCAGATCGGGTGAGCACATCGGCTGAGCGGGATAGCCTCAGCCCCATGCTGCTGCACGGCGTGCGAGTGACGTTGGAGCCGCTCGCACCCGAGCACGTCGAAGCGCTGCGCCGCATCCGGCGTACCCCTGAGGTTGCCTTCCGTTGGTACGACGTGACGCTCGAGCCGGACTGGCCGTTCGACGACGAGGACTGCGCGAAGTTCGCCATCGTCTGCGACAACGCGGTGGTCGGCTTCATCCAGTACGTCGAGGAGAGCGAGCCGCACTACCGCGAGGCGGCGATCGACATCCTGGTCGACCCCGCACTGCACAACCGCGGTATCGGGCGGGACGCCGTCGCGACCTTGGCCGCGCACCTGATCGACGACCGTGGGCATCATCGGCTGTCCATCGACCCGGCCGCTGACAACGAAGCGGCGATCCGGTGCTACGCCTCCGTCGGCTTCAAGCCGGTCGGCATCGCCCGGCAGCAGGAGCAGGACGCCGATGGCCGAGGATGGCACGACGCCCTGCTCATGGACCTGCTGGCCGAGGAGCTGGTACGGCCGAAGCGTTCCAGCAACGACTAGCGGGCACCGACCCCCGTCCGGTGCGGTGCACCGTATGCGGCCAGCTTCAGGTCCTGCTGCAGTGCAAAGAACGCCGGCTTGGGATTGAGGTCGGTGTCGTACAACGTGGCGTAGCCCTCTCCGGTGAAGAAGCCCGGAACCCAGGAGTCTGCGTCGCCGAATCCCCAGACGGTGAAGGAGATGCAGCTGCGCACGGCCAGGCACGCCTTGAGCATCTGGTCGAACTCGTACGGCTGCGCGAACAAGGCCAGGTTGTCCGTCGGGGTCTGCTTGTTGTCCGTGGTCTCGACGAAGGTGCGGACGTCAGCCTCGGTGATCGCGACCTTCAGGCCCAGCCGGGCGTAGCGCTGCAGGTCGGACTTCATGAGCGTCGGGAAGCCGTACTGGGTGTCCAGGTGGCCCTGGTCGCCGACAGCGCCGATCGGGACGTGCTGCGCGATGAGGGACTTCACGAACGCGTAGGCGGCGTCGCTCTTGGCGTTGGAGCCATCCTCACCGGCGATGTTGTAGTCGTTGTAGACCAGGATCGCCTTCGGGTCAGCGGCGTGCGCCCACCGGAAGGCGTCAGCGATGACGCCTTGACCGAGGTGCTGGATCCAGAAGTCGTTCGGATTGAGCGTCGACGGGTTGGCGTCGGTGAAGAACTCGTTGGCGACGTCCCACTGCCAGATCTTGCCCTTGAAGTGGGTCACCTCGTCGGTGACGTGCTTGTGCAGCAAGCTCCTCAGCTGCGCGTCGGAGATGGTGCCGTTGCCGACGCCGGTGGTCAGCCAGTCGGGCAGCTGGTTGTGCCAGAGCAGCACATGACCACGGACGAGCTGGTGGTGCTTGTGCGCGTACGAGACGAGCCGATCAGCAGCTGACCAGTCATAGCTGCCCCTGGTGGGTTCCACGACCTGCCACTTCATCTCATTGCCGGGTGTGACGGCCGAGAACTGCTGGGCGAGCACCGTGTTGTAGGCCGGGGTGTCCAGGTCGAACGGGATCACAGCGCTGCCGATGCGCAGCCCGACCTTGGCAGCAAGAGCGCGCAACGAGTCAGCCGGTACGTGGACGGAACCGCCGTGCCGGTCGTGATTGACGGAGACCGCGGTGGCGGTGCCGGCAATGCTGAGAACCGAGGCGGTGGCCACGGCGGCGACCGTGGTGAGACGGAGGAGCTTCATCGAGGACTCCTTTGACCCCTGGGTTTCGAAAATGTATCGGCAGGCTGCCGAGACTTTCCGACGATAAGGGGGAGCCCACACCGGGTCAATACCCTGGCAAACCGACACATTTTCGGACACTGCGATGAACGCCTCTGCAGCGCACAACCTGGGCAGAGTTGTTCGGGAAGCTGCTCTCGAAAAGGTTTCGGAGCGCTAGACCTGCTGGTTGCGCGGGTCGCCGTGGCAGCGCTTGTACTTGCGGCCGGAGCCGCAGGGGCAGGGCCCGTTGCGGCTGGGGTCGCTGCCGGTGGCCTGCCCGGCGTTGTTGACACCGGGCTCGCCGGCGGCCGTCGCCGACGAGGGACCGCTCATCGGCGTCGTGCCCGAGGACCGGGCAACTCCGCCGTCACCGTCGATGGTCGGCGCAGAGTAGGACAGGTTGGTCTGCCGGCGCGCGGCCGACAGCTCCTTGGGCAGCACGTCGGCGACGGAGCGCACGGGACGGCGGGAACCGGCCTTGGTCGGCAGCGCCGCGGCGACGGAGTCACCAGCGAGGTCGGGCTCGGGCTCCTCGACCAGCTCGGTCGGCAGCGGCTCGGCCGGAGCCGAGAACACCTGCTGAGCGGCTTGCTCGCCCTCGAAGGTCTCGCCCTCGGTGGGCTCGAACGCGCTGACTTCGACCTCGAGGTTGAACAGGAACCCGACCGACTCCTCCTTGATGCCCTCGAGCATCACCTGGAACATCGTGAAGGCTTCGCGCTGGTACTCCACGAGCGGGTCACGCTGGGCCATCGCGCGCAGGCCGATGCCCTCCTGCATGTAGTCCATCTCGTAGAGGTGCTCGCGCCACTTGCGGTCGAGCACCGAGAGCAGCACGCGGCGCTCGAGCTCGCGCATGACCTCGGAGCCGAGCGACTCCTCGCGAGCGGCGTAGGCCTCGGCGGCGTTCTCGGTCAGGGCCGCGACCAGCTGGTCACGGTCGAGATCGTGCCGCTCGGGCGAGATGTCCTCGACGCTGATCGAGATCGGGTAGAGCGTCTTGAGCGCGGTCCAGAGCTGGTCGAGGTCCCAGTCCTCCGGGTAGCCCTCGGCGGTGGCAGCGTCGACGTAGCCGGTGACCGCGTCGGAGACCATGTTCGCGATCGACTCGTGCAGGTCCTCGCCGTGCAGGATCTGGCGGCGCTCGTCGTAGATGACGGTGCGCTGCTTGTTGAGCACCTCGTCGTACTTGAGCACGTTCTTGCGGATCTCGAAGTTCTGCTGCTCGATCTGGGTCTGCGCGGACCGGATCGCCCGGCTGACCATCTTGGACTCGATCGGTACGTCGTCCGGCAGGTTGAGCGTGTCCATGATCCGCTCGACGGCGGTCGCGTTGAACAGGCGCATCAGGTCGTCCTGCAGCGACAGGTAGAACCGGCTCTCGCCCGGGTCGCCCTGTCGGCCGGAACGACCGCGCAGCTGGTTGTCGATGCGGCGGGACTCGTGCCGCTCGGTACCGAGGACGTAGAGCCCGCCGGCGTCGAGGACCTCGTCGTGCTCGGCCGCGACGGCTGCGGTCGCCTTGTCGAGCTCGTCCGGCCAGGCCGCCTCGTACTCCTCGCGCTCGTCGACGGGGGACAGACCGCGGTCGCGCAGCTGCTGGGCAGCGGTGAACTCCGGGTTGCCGCCGAGCATGATGTCGGTGCCACGACCGGCCATGTTGGTGGCGACGGTGACCGCGCCCTTGCGCCCGGCCTGGGCGATGATCTGGGCTTCCTTCTCGTGGTACTTCGCGTTCAGCACCTCGTGGGGTACGCCCTTGCGCAGCAGCATGCTCGACAGCAGCTCGGACTTCTCGACGCTGGTGGTGCCGACGAGGATCGGTTGCCCGTGCTCGTGCCGCTCGACGATGTCGTCGACGACGGCCTCGAACTTGGCCAGCTCGGTCTTGTAGACCGCGTCCTTCTGGTCGTCGCGCTGCGGGGTGCGGTTGGTCGGGATCGGCACGACGCCGAGCTTGTAGATCTGGTCGAACTCCGCCGCCTCGGTGGACGCGGTGCCGGTCATGCCGCCGAGCTTGTCGTAGAGCCGGAAGTAGTTCTGCAAGGTGATCGTGGCGAGCGTCTGGTTCTCCTGCTTGATCTCGACGCCCTCCTTCGCCTCGATCGCCTGGTGCATGCCCTCGGAGTAGCGTCGGCCGGCGAGCAGTCGACCGGTGAAGTCGTCGACGATCAGCACCTCGCCGTCCATGACGACGTAGTCCTTGTCCCGCTTGTAGAGCTCCTTGGCCTTGATCGCGTTGTTGACGTAGCCGACCAGCGGCGTGTTGACCGACTCGTACAGGTTGTCGATGCCGAGCTGGTCCTCGATCTTGGCGACGCCGGCCTCGAGCACGGCGATGGTGCGCTTCTTCTCGTCGACCTCGTAGTCGACCTCGCGCTCGAGCCGCTTCATGATCCGGGCGAACTCGACGTACCACTTGGTGGCGAGGTCGGCCGGGCCGCTGATGATCAGCGGGGTACGGGCCTCGTCGATGAGGATGGAGTCGACCTCGTCGACGATGGCGAAGTTGTGACCGCGCTGGACCAGCTCGTCGGCCGACCAGGCCATGTTGTCGCGCAGGTAGTCGAAGCCGAACTCGTTGTTGGTGCCGTAGGTGATGTCGCAGGCGTAAGAATCGCGGCGCTGCGCTGGCTGCTCGTTGGCGACGATCACACCGACGGACAGGCCGAGGAACCGGTGTACGCGGCCCATCCACTCGGAGTCACGACGGGCGAGGTAGTCGTTGACGGTGACGATGTGGACGCCCTTGCCGGACAGCCCGTTGAGGTAGGCCGGGAGCGTGCCGACCAGCGTCTTGCCCTCACCGGTCTTCATCTCCGCGATGTTGCCGAGGTGCAGCGCGGCGCCGCCCATGAGCTGGACGTCGAAGTGCCGCTGGCCGAGCGTGCGCTTGGCCGCCTCGCGGGTCGTCGCGAACGCCTCCGGCATGAGGTCGTCGAGGGACTCGCCGTCCTCGTAGCGCTGCCGGTAGGTGTCCGTCAGTGCACGAAGCTCGGCGTCGGTCAGGCCGACGAAGTCCTCTTCGAGCGCGTTGACCTGGTCCGCGATGGACTGCAGCTTGCGCAGGATGCGGCCTTCGCCGATGCGCAGCAACTTGTCGAGTACCACTCGTCGGGCTCCCAGCAGTTCTTGGCACCCGGGGGTGACCGGGCAGTATGGAGGTGGCTCGTCGGACCGGCACACAGGGCCGACCCCGCCCATCGTAGGCCGTACGAGGGGCAAACGGTCCAGCTCTCGAGACCGTTCCTGTGCGTCTACACCACGCTGACCCGGGGACGGCTCGGCAGCAGCTGCACGAGCAGGCCGGCGCCGGCGGCGGCCAGAGCCGTCCAGACCAGGGCAGCGGCGAAGGCGTGACCGCTCGCGGCGCCTGCTCCCGTACGCGAGAGGTAGACGGAGCCGATGATGGCGACGCCGAGCGCTCCCCCCACGTCCAGAGCCGTGGACAGTACGCCGGAGGCGGACGCCGAGTGCTGCGGGCGGACCCTGGCCAGCACCGTCTCCGCGAGTGGCGACAGGACAAGACCCATCCCGAAGCCGGCGATGAGCAGGCCGGGGGCGAGCCACCAGAGGCTGCCGTCGACTCCGATGTGCTCGGCGCCGGCGGAGATGAGCAGGTAGCCGCCTGCGACCTCCGCAGCCCCGATGGCGAGTGCCTGCCTGCCCCAGCGCTCGGCGATGGCCCGGCCGGTGACCAGCGCAGCGAAGAAGCCGAGGCCGACCACCGCCGTGACGAGTCCCGAGCCGAGTGCTGACATGCCGCGCCCCTCCTGCAGGTAGAGCGACAGCACCAGGAAGAAGGAGGCCTGGCCGATGCAGAAGACCAGAGCCACAGCCAGTCCGCCGGTGTAGCCGCGGTCGTTCATGGCAGTGACGTCGATCAGCGGGACGCCGCCGGATCGTGCCAGATGTCCTTCGTACCAGGCAAACCCGCCGAGCAGGACCGGAGACGCGATCAGCGAGAGCACGGTCCACTCGGGCCAACCCTGCTCGCGGCCGAGGACGAGCGGCAGCACCAGAGCGAGCAGGGCCGACGCGATCAGGGCGACACCGGGAAGATCAAGCCGGGTCGGGTTCGGCACCCTGGACTCAGGTACGAAACGAGGCGTCGCCGCGAGCGCTGCCAGGCCAACCGGCAGGTTCACCAGGTAGACGCTGCGCCAGCCCAGCCCGGCGATATCGGCCTCGATCAGCAGGCCGCCGATGACCTGACCGAAGACGCCGGCAGCGCCCAGCGTCAGGCCGTACGCCGCGAAGGCTTTGGACCTGGCCGGGCCGGTGTAGCTCGAGTTGATGATGGCGAGGGTCTGCGGGGTCAGCAGCGCCGCGGCGACTCCCTGCAGCAGCCGCCCGGCGATGAGTACCTCGGTGTTGGGGGCGAGCCCGCAGATCGCAGAGGTGGCCGTGAACAGGCCGAGGCCGAACAGGAACATGCGGCGGCGACCGTGGATGTCGCCCAGGCGGCCGCCGGTGATGAGCAGTGCGGCCAGGGCGAGTCCGTAGCCGGCCACGATCAGCTGCACGGCTGCACCGCTGGCATGAAGCTCGCGTTGGGTGTCGGGCACCGCCACGTTGACGATGAAGAAGTCGAGCATGGTCATGAAGGTGCCGGCGAGGACCACCGGCAGGGTCCACCTGCTGATTGTGGGCTGGTTCACGGGGTGCTCCAGGAAGGTCGAGGACGCCGGGCCTTCGTGCTCCGGCACATCAACCGTCGGTGAGGCAGGCGCGTCGCGTCGATGACCTCGCAGGTCATGGCCGGGCATGCTGGCCGGGCATAGCGTGGCTGCCATGACATCGACCACGGCCGACAATCGTGCCGGCGCGATGCTGCGCGAGTGGCGAGAGCGTCGGCGGCTGAGCCAGCTGGACCTCGCCCTACTTGCCGGCACGTCGACCCGGCACCTGTCCTACGTCGAGACCGGCCGCTCACGACCTTCGCGGGACATGGTGCTGCGGCTGAGCGAGTCCCTCGACGTGCCGCTCGGCGATCGCAACCAGATCCTGCTGGGGGCCGGACATGCGCCGGCCTACGAGGACTGCCGCCGGGACATGGCGGCGACGCAGCGGTTGCTCGAGACTCTCGACCTCGCTCTTGCAGCGCATGACCCGTGGCCGGCGCTCGTGCTCGACGCGCACTTCGACGTGGTAGCAAGCAATGCCGCCGTCGATCGGTTGCTCACCCTGGTCGACGCCGACCTGCTCGACCCGCCGGTCAATGTCGTACGGGCGACGTTGCATCCCCGTGGACTTTCCCGCTACATCACGAACTTGCCCGCGTGGCGAGCGCATCTCGTACGGCAGGTTCGACGTCATGCTGACGTCGCCCCGTCGCACGATCTCGATGAGCTGTTGGCCGAGATCGAGGGCTATCCCACCGGTGGGGGCGACGTGGACCGTACGGCCGGAGCGACGTTCGCCTTGCCGCTGGAACTGCTGATCGACGGGCAACCATTGCGGCTGTACAGCACGGTGGCCACGTTCGGGACGCCGCTCGACGTGGCCGCGAGTGAACTGGCGATCGAGACGTTTCTGCCGGCGGATGGCGCGACGCGGGAGTGGCTTACGGCTGCTGCTGAGTCGTCATGACACCAGCACGGTCAGGAGCGGACACGTCGCTGGCTGGGTTGCCGTGTCGGTGGAGCAGGGAACGCCCGTCTCCGACACCGTGGCCTTGCCAGGGGCCGCGGCCACGACCGTAGTCCCGTCGATGTGCAGGACGGCGCCGTCGCTCCGAAGGGATCCGGCCGCCGGCCACGCGAAGCCCGCCACCCTCAGCGCGCCGCCGACCCGGAGCCGGATCACCGGTGGCGGCGCCAGAGTGCTGCCGAGACAGTCCAGCAGCGGGATGTACGAGGATGCCGTCACCGCGACCACGCCATCGGTGCCACAGGTTGAGGTGGCGAGCGGTGGTGGCGAGACGAAGTGCACCGATGGCGTGGCAGCGGTGGGTTGCACCACCTTGTTGGCAGTGCCACCACAGGCTGTCAGGAGTGCGGGCAGGATGAGCACGCTCGCTGCGATTCTCATGCCCACTGTCATCGAGCCGCTCCCGACTGGCTGGCGCTGCGGATTGGACGTCGGAAAGGGGTCAGCGGTTCCCATCAGCCGTGACTTTGCGACTACTTGGCCTGCGAGTAGGCGAAGTATCCGGAGGCCGTTGAGCGTGTGGGGGTCTATGGCCCACCAGAGTCTCAACGGACGGCCAACGACGACGAGGACAGCGACGGTTGCGCCTGCCACAGCAATGGGCGTAGACAGGGGACCATCGTCGCCGACGTGATGTATTTCCGGTGAGGCAGCGCGCTCTGTTTCGATCAACTCCCCGCCGGGGAGCCGGCGATGACCACGACGCGCCACCGACGAGCGGAGCACGGCGATGACGGACCTGGTCGGCACGTGGCACAAGGCCGAGTCGGGATCGTGCGCTGACAAGTACCCGGATCAGCTGACCTTCTCCACGGGCACCTTCCGCGGTACCAGGGGAACCGGGCAGGGCTTCATCTGGTGGGACGCCGGCAGCTACCGGCTCGAGTCCGAGACCCGACTCGTCCTGACAACGGCAACCGATGCGCTGGTCTCGTACGAGATCCGGCTCGAGGGCGAGCACCTGTCGGTCACAGATCCTGACGGCTGCGCCTTCGGCTATCGCCGAACTCCTTCGAGTCCGCCCACGGGCTGACCCGCTTCTCCACAACACCACTTCTTTTTCAGGGGGCAACAATCATGTGTGAGGGCTGCAACAAAACAATCGGTTCCGGCCCCGCGGCACGCGGTGTCAGCGGCGGCGTGCCATCGACTCCATCGCTGGTGAGGGCGCAGGTGCCGCTCGCGCACCGCATCACGATCACCGATGTCAACGACGACGTGGACGCTGCGGAGGACAAGGCCGTCGTCACCAAGCGACCGCTCCCGTTCACGTTCTGCAAGGCAATGCGAGCCGGCTGCTACGTGATCCACTACCAGCCGAGCCACAGCGTCCTGGTCAGCTTCGAGGGCACCCTGCGGGTCGACCGCTCGGCACCGGACGGCGGTCCGGACAACCTCATCGCCAGCGGAGACCTCTACCGCAAGTCGCTGCTGCTGCCACCGGTTCCGGTCCAGGGGCCGGTGTTCAACCCGATCCCCGATCCCGGTCCCGAAGTGCCGGGTCCCGTCACCGGTCCAATTGCTGGTCCAATTGCCGGACCGGTGCTCGGCCTGCACGACGCCCCGTCGACGGCGGTCCTGGTGTCCAAGGGTCCGGTTCGCCTGCGACCACTGCACTTGCGCCCGCGCATTCCAATCTTCGCGCGCGGCGCCTACTCCTCCTACCTCAAGGTGACCAGCATCACCGGGCCGACCATCGTGGCCAAGACCGGCGCCTGCACTGTCACCATCGTCGCCGAGCAGTTCGACTACACCCAGCCCACCGGCGGATCCTTCACCGGCTCCTTCCCCGGCTCGGCGAGTCGTACGGTGACGATGAACCTCTCGTTGTCCGCGACCCCGTCGCCAGCGGGCGGCCCCTCGTACACCGGCCGATGGGTCGTCGGCGGAGTAGACCGCGGCAGCATCAGCCTCGACTGGGTGTCCCGATTCTTCCGCAGGGCGAGCGTCGAGATAGACACCCTCGCCGGCGCTGTTCGGCCCGAGCCCGTACCCAATGGTTCCGGCGGTACGGAGTACTTCGACACGATCTACGCCAAGCACGGCTGGCAGCTGTCGGTGGTCAAGGACCAGAGCAACGTCCCGGTTCCGGCCGGAGTCACTGCCACCGCGTGCTGGTCCTCCGGGGACCTGCACAACCTGATGACCGCCAACCGCAAGCCGACGACCGACCTCGACAAGGACTGGCACGTCCACCTGATGGTGGTGCCGGCCCAGCTCGGCTGCGGCCGCGGCGTCATGTACGACACCATCGGCGTCCCCAGGGAGGGCTGCGCGAGCTTCTCCGACGACGGCTACCCGACCAGCGACTCCAGCAACTTCGGTGCCGCAGCCAACCAGGAGCAGCGCAACGTGGCCCGAGCGTTCCTGCGCAGCGCGACGCACGAGATCACCCACACGTTCAACCAGATCCACCAGGAGCAGGAGACGGCGGCGGACAACTCGATCATGACCACAACGCCCAGCGTCGCCGACGTCCTGGGCGGACCGGCCACGGGTGCCCCCGGCGTCTTCCCCGACCAGATCAACCTTGCGGTCAACACCAATGTCCGGCACCACCTCAACCACATGCCCGACCCGGTGATCCGCCCCGGCGGCTGGCCCTTCGCCTCCTGGTTCGGCAGCCCCGTCCTGCAGGCAGCCGACCGGCACGAGTTCGCCGACTCCGAGCTGTCGCTCACACTGACCGGGCCCACGACCAACGTCGTGCTCGGTCAGCCGATCGAGCTGTCCTGGACCCTGACCAACGGCACCGACGACGAGCTCGTGGTGCCCAACGACGTCAGCCTCGAGGGCCTCTACGCCTCGATGACGATCACCGACCCGTGGGGTACCCAACGGCCGTTCCGCCCGTACGTCATCGCCTGCGAGCAGACCCGCCTGGCAGCACTCGCTGCCGGCGACTCGATCTCCAGCACCCACCGGGTGTTCTGGAGCTCCGAGGGCCTCGCGTTCCCGCGGCCCGGTGCCTACCGGATCGGACTCGCGGTCACCTGGTCGGCGCAGGGCGTACCGGTCGGGGTGACGACGGAGGCAGACGTCTTCGTGGAGTACCCGGTCAACGCGGCCGACAACGAGGCGGCGGGACTGGTCCTCAACACCGAGGTGGGCAAGTGGGTCGCGCTCGGCGGCGGTGCCTACCACCTGACCGAGGCGACCCGCAGGTTGTCCGCGCTCAGCGAGTCCGGCGCCTCGGATGGGCCCTCGCCGCGGCTGCTGTCCGGCTTCGCCGACCTGTTGCCCGAGGCCCAGCCGAAGGCCAAGCCGGCGGCACGGCGGGCACGCAAGCCGAAGGGCACCGGCTGAGTGCCTGCCGATTGGTGATCGCGGTCAGCCCCACCAGAAGCTGGTCGCGATCACCACGTAGAGCCCGATCAGGGCCGAACCCTCGAGCCAGTTCGACTCGCCGTCGAGGGTGACCACCGCGGTGATCACGGTGGCGATCACCAGGGCGACGATCAGCAGCGGCGGGAACACCAGCGTGAAGGTGACCCCCCCGATCAGCGGACTGATAAGCACCAACACGGGCGCGAGCACCAACGCGATCTGCAGCGGGCTGTTCAGGATGACCGACAGCGCATGGTCGGCCTGGTTGCGGGCGGCGAGCTGGATGCCGACCACGTTCTCCACGGCGTTGCCGGCGATCGCGACGATCACGAGGCCGGCAAACGCATCGCTGATGTGCAGGGTGGCCATCGCCGGCGTCAGCGCGTCCACGAACCAGGCCGACACCAGGGCCGCCAGCAACCCGGTGACTGCCAGCAGCACGATGGCGATCCACACCGGCCAGCGGCCCTGCTCCTGCTCTTGCTCCGGCCCTGCTCCTGGTCACCGGCACCATCCTGGTCGGCACCACCCGCGTCACCGCCACGGCTCAACGACGCCGGCACCGACAGCACGAACACCACCAGCAGCACGACAGCAGTGACCGTCGACAGCGCCTGCTCGTGCGCAGCCGCAGGGGTGTGGACGTAGGACGCGAGGCTGGGCACGACGAGCGCGCCCACCGCCAGCACCATCGAGGTGGTGATCATCAGCGCCCGGTCGGTACTGAACTTCTGCGGTCCGTTGCGCCGTCCGCCGACGACGAAGGCAAGACCGAGAACGAGCAGCACGTTGGCCAGGATCGAACCCACGATCGCCGACTGCACGACGGTGATCAGTCCGGCGCGCAACGCGAAGATGCTGATGAACAGCTCGGGCAGGTTGCCCAGCGCACTTTGCAGGACGCCGGTCGCGCCGGCCCCGAGCCGCTCGGCGATCTGGTCGACGGCCACCCCGACCAGGAGCGCGAGCACGGCCACAGCGACTCCGGCACACAGGAACGCCGTGACCTCGCCGAAGTTCAGGAACTTGGTCAGTCCCGCCAGCAGGCAGGTCAAGACTCCGATCGCGAACAGTCGCACATCAGCGAAGGAGAACGGGCCATAGCGTCGCCCAGTCATGGACAGCGGTCTGCGCTCCGGGGTCGAGTCCGACAGGTCAGCAACCAGGCTGGCCTATCAGGTGATCTCGAGCAACTTCTCCCGTACGGCGTAGACGACGGCTTCCATCCGGGAGTGCAGCTGGAGCTTCTCGAGGATGTTGCGGATGTGGTTCTTGACGGTGTTCTCGCTGATGAACAGCTGCTTGGCGATGTCGCGGTTGTTGAGGCCCTTGGCGACGAGTCGCAGGACCTCCATCTCGCGATCGGTCAGCCGCGGCGTCGGCACCTGCTGACGCTCGTCGGTGCGCTTGATCATCGAGGCGAACTCGTTGAGCAGCTTGGACGCCATCGAGGGGGAGATCAGCGACTGGCCACCGTGCACGGCCCGGATCGCGCTGGCAACCTCCTCGATGGAGATCTCCTTGAGCAGATAGCCCATCGCGCCGGCCTTGATCGCGTCGTAGAGGTCGGCCTCCTCGTCGCTGATGGTCAGCATGATGATCTTGGCGCTGGGAACCGCGTCCTTGATCGCCGTGCAGGCGTCGATGCCGCCCTGGCGCGGCATGCGGACGTCCATGAGAACGACGTCCGGCGCAGTCTCAGCGGCCTGCTCGACGGCTTCCTTGCCGTCGCTGGCCTCGCCGACGACCTCGATGTCCGGCTCCTGCTCGAGGACCATCTCGAGACCCCGCCGGAACAGGGCATGGTCGTCCACCACCAGCACCCGGATCGGCTCGGCGAAAGTCGCCTCGGGCACGATGATTTCAGGCGATTGGCCGGTCACTGCACACTCCCGTACTCAGGCGTTAGGGCGTCAAAGCCCAGCGCACGAGGTGCCCCCGTTGCACCGAACCAGGAAGTTCCCGCACAAATCGGGAGCCCGTCAATCGATGATGGCATGACTTGCGACTTGTGGGGCGAAATCACAACTAATCGCCTGCGGCACGGTGAGACCGCCCCCATTAGCGGGTGGTCTCCAGCCGGATCACGCCGTAGTCGTACGCGTGACGTCGGTAGACGACGCTCGGCAGCTCGGTTTCCTTGTCGCAGAACAGGTAGAAGTCGTGCCCCACCAGCTCCATCTCGAACAGCGCCTGGTCGAGTGTCATCGGATCGGCGCGGTGCTGCTTCTCGCGCACGATCAACGGCTCGGCCTCGCCGTCGTGCTGCGCGTGTCCGTTCAGCGAGTCGAGTCCCGGCGTTGCCGACGCGGGTACGGCGATGATCGCGCTGCCGTTGTGGGCAGCCGCGGCATGATCCGCATCGGCCAGTGCGGCCGGCAGATCCTGCTCCGGCGGGGCAGCGTTGGTGCGCACGGAGCGCGGCGTGCGCAGACCGTGGTGCACCCGGCGACGGTCGGCGAGGCGGCGCAGCCGGTGCTCGAGCTTGGTGCATGCGAGATCGAGGGCCGCGTACGGATTGTGGGCTGATGCCTCGGCTCGGATCACCGGTCCCTTGGACCGGCAGGTCAACTCAACTCGGTCGCACAGATCGGCCTGGCGCGGGTTGCGCTCCTTGCTGATCTCCACCTCCAGTCGAATCACCTTGTGGTCGAACTTCTCCATCTTCGACAGCTTGTCCTCAGCGTGCTGACGGAAGCGCTCGACGACATCCACATGACGGCCGGTGACCACAATCTCCACGCGTTACCTCCAGGACGAGAAGCGAATGCTGTGCCTACAGGACGTTCCTGCGGCGGGAAGAGTGCCCCGACGGCTCCTCTCCCCCTGGGCCGACCGAGGGATGCGAGAAATGACGCCCGCCCGGCCGACCTGGTCTTCGTCCCCACATTCGCCTGCGGAGGAGTTCGCGGCCGACGGATGTCGAAGTGGCCACTACTAGCCTTCTCCCGGCCCGGCGGACATAGGGACCGCCGGCGGGGCAGGACTTACTCCTAAGCCGCACCGTGATCGGTCGACAAGAAGTCGCCTTACGTGGACCGTTTGGCCTGCGGCTGGCATCGGCTAGCCGGACCGATCGAACCGGTCGGCGCGAGCCAGCCGGAACCACCGATCCAACGCAACCACGGACCCGGGCGGGCGCCATGATCTGACGCTAGTCCCGATCGTCGGCGGTGGCGAGGGTCTGCGCAAACCCGGGCACAGCGGGTTGCCTCCGGGTCGCTGCCAGGGCAGCAACAGCCAGCACGGGAAACCCGCTCGCGGTCAGCACCCTGGCCGCTTCAGCAGCCGTCGAACCGGTCGTGACGACGTCATCGACCACCACGCAGGGCAGCCCGGCCAGCGCCGGGCGAACGCTGCGGCAGACCATCGAGCCGGCCAGGTTGCGCCGCCGGTCCCGAGCCGTGAGCCCGCGCTGGTCGGCCACCACCCTGGCCGGCTCGAGCAGCGACACGGCGCGAAACCCGGCCGCTCGTACGACCGGATCGCGACATGCCCGCCTGGCCAGACCCAGCACATGATGGTGACCTCGTCGCCTGCGGGCGGCAGCCGACGTGGGGACGGGAACGACGAGGACCGGGCCGTGCGCGCCGCTGGCGAGCAGCGCTGCCGCCAGCGCCGAGGCCAGCACCGGCATGGCCGGCCAGCAGCCGTCCTGCTTGTAGGCAAGCACCAGCCTCTGCATCACCCCCTCGTAGGCGGCCGCCGCCCACACCGGCGGCAGACCCGTCGGCCGCGGCGTCGGGTCGCGCCGCTGCGGCCTCCAGAGCAGACCGGCACAGCCGCGGCAGACCGGTCCGCGCTCGGCCCCGCAGGCGACACACGCACACGGCAGCAGCAGATCGAGGAGCAGCACACGAAGCAGCCTGCCGAGGGTGCCGGGCATCGCCGAGAGGCAGGCAGCCGCCTGTGGACGAGATCTCGCCCCGGGGAAAACGCGGCCGAACCCTCAGCCGGAGTAGGTCGGCCAGCTGCCGGAGCCGAGCTCGTCCCAGTCGCGGGTGTCCACGCCGCTCTCGTTGCTGGCCAGCGGGTCCGGTGCCGGCTGACGGGTCATGTCACCCCGCACGGAAGCAACCCACAGGTGGTTGGGGGCGTGGGCGAACTGGACCGCGTCCGTGGGTGCTGAGGCGACCGGGATCGAGTCGACACCGAACCCGTCCGGGCCGACCGTGTAGCCGTCGGCCGACACCGTGAACAGCGGGGTGTCAATGGGCTGGTTGGGACGGTCGTCGTGGACGACGACGCCAAGATTGAACCGGTCGGCCCAGTAGACCTCGACGTCACGCGTGTGGGCGGCCACGGTGATCACTGGCCGCAGCCCGAGGACCTTGAACACGGTGGGGGCCTGGCCGGCGGCCGCGGGCCGGGGCGTCGACTGCTGGTCGACGATGCCGGCAAAGGTCTGCCCGTCCTCGGCGATGACCGCCGCGCGGGTCCCGTCAGTGGAGATCCGGAAGCCGGTCACTCGCCTGACCACGCCGCCATGGTCATCGGTGACCTTGATCGCCTCGACGGCACCGAGCGCCGCGCCGCCCAGGTTCACCCGGTAGAGCTGCGTGCCCGTAGTCGTCGTGGCGACGGTCCACGCTGCCTGACCATCCGGGTCGAACGACGGTGTGCTCAGCTTGATGGCGCCGGGGACGGCAACCGTCGTCCACGGGTTGACCGACTGGTCGCCGAGCACCCCCATCTGCAGGGTGGCGACACCGTCCTTGACTCGTACGCCGGCGACCGCCTGGCTCCCGACGCCGGGCTGTCCCGAGGGGCCGGCCACGGCGATCTGCTGCACGCCGTTGACGTGCGCCAGCACCGTAGCCTTCTTGTCCGGCGCTGGCACGACCCCGGGGATCGGGCCGGTCGCCGAGTCCGAGGTCCTGGCCTCGAGCAGCGCATCGTGGGACACGTAGTACAGCGGCGAGGTCACACTGTGCCCGTCCGGGTCGTAGCCCTGATCAAGCTTGGACAAGGCTGTACTCGTCGCCCAGGTGCGTCCCGGCAGCCTCGAGCTGAATCGGGCCTCTCGTGCCGAGATCGGCCAGCGTGTAAGCGATCTGCGCTTTGAGCGTGGCGAGGTAGCTGGGTTTGATCTGTGCGGCACTGCCCGACAGGTTGACGATCGTGAGTCCGGTCGCCGGCACCGGCTGCACCCCGATCAGCGTGACCGGCGAACCGACCTCGGTCGTCACGTAGACGCCCGGTGAGGTCCAGTCGGTGGGACCGCTGAGCAGCTGGCTCAACACGTCCGTCGCACCCAAGGCGCTGCCCTGCTTGCTGGGTACGGGCAGGAACACCGTGTCCGGCACCAGCCGTGGAATGTTGGCGTTGGACGACCGGTGGCTCGGGAAGTAGACGTGGACCGGCCGACGTAAGTCGGACAGTCCGACGTCGACGACGAACAGCCCCTTCTGCGAGATGTTCGAGATCAGCTGCTCACCGTTGGGCTGCTTGGTCACCGTGTAGTCGACGGGCGTCAGTTGGGAGATCCGGCTGTAGCTGTTGCTCTCGTCGATCACGCCGGACGCCTTGTACTTCACCCGATAGGTGTCGGGTGACTTGCCGCCGAGCGGGGTCGGCGCCCCGTCGTCGTAGAACACCGTGGTGCTGTCGGGTGCGGTGGCCAGCCACTGCGGCCCGTACTCCGGAGTCAGGAACTGCTTCATCACCTCGGGGTCGCCGGCACGCATCGCCAGGATGAAGTCGGACACCAGCTGAGCCGGACCCTCACCCGCGGCCGGCCCGTGCGCCTGCTGGCGGGTGTCGTCGCCGCCGGCGTCGGGGGCGCTGACGGGCGCGACCTTGGTCACCGGACCCGCCTCGGGCACCCCGGAGCAGGCGCTGAGCAGCAGCGCCGCGACGGTCGCGAGGCCGGCAGCGGCGAGTCGACGCCTAGCCACGGAGCACCTCCGTGGACGGCGGCGTCGGCGAGCTCGGGTCGGCCGGGCCGGGCTGAGCGGCACCTCGTCCGGGGACCGGCAGCATCGCAGGACGCGCCGGCTGATGACTCGTGGACTTCTGCTCGGACTCCGCAGCCTCGACCCTGGCGTCCTCCGGCTCGAGCGGCAACGGCGAGCTGCGCAGCGCCTCGCCGGCCCGACGCGGCAGGGTCAGCCGGAAGTTGGCACCCCGGCCGGGTTCGCCCCACGCCTGCAGCCAGCCGCCGTGCAAGCGGGCATCCTCCAAGGCGATGGCCAGGCCGAGGCCGGTGCCACCGGACGAGCGAGCCCTGGCGGCATCGGCACGCCAGAACCGGTTGAACACGAGCGTGCTCTCGCCGGGACGCAGCCCCACGCCGTGATCGCGTACGGAGATCGCCACGGCGTCAGCGTCGGCTCGCACGGTGACCAGCACCGGCTGCCTCTCGCCGTGCTCCAACGCGTTGTTGACCAGGTTGCGCACGACCCGCTGGATCCGCCTGGCGTCCACCTCGGCAAGAACCGGCGCCTCGGGCAGGTCGGTCACAAGGGTGCAGCCCGTCCGCTCCGCATGGTTGCGGGACAAGTCCACCAACGAGGCGACCAGATCGGTGACGTCGACGGAGTCGGCCTCGAGCACTGCCGCCCTGGCGTCGTGGCGGCTGATCTCGAGCAGGTCCACGAGCAGCGCCTCGAACCGGTCCAGCTCGTGCTGCAGCAGCTCCGCCGACCGGGCCACCGCTGGCGGGAAGTCGGCACGGGCAGCGTGCAGCACGTCGGCAGCCATCCGTACGGTCGTCAACGGGGTGCGCAGCTCGTGCGAGACGTCGGAGACGAATCGTCGCTGCACCCTGGACAGGTCCTCGAGCTCGCGGATCTGGCGCTGCAGGCTGTCGGCCATCTTGTTGAAGGAGATGCCGAGAGTGGCCAGCTCGTCCGTACCCCTGATCGCGAGCCGTTCCTGCAGCCGACCGGCGGCCAGCATCTCAGCGATGTTGGCGGTGTGCCGCACCGGCTGGACGATCTGCCGGGTCACCAGCCACGCGATGCCGGCGAAGAGCAGGATGAGGCAGCCGCCACCGAGCAGCAGCCACTGCTGCACCTTGTTGAGGGCGCGGGCCTCCGTGCGCAGCGGGAAGATCAGGAAGAGCCGGTACTCCGCGTTGCTGGCCAGCACCGAGCTGGCGGCCGCGTCGTACTGAGCGACCACGAGACCGCTCTCGGGGCCGCGAGCTTGGTACTGGATCCGGGTGTACTGCCAGGCCCGTACACCGGGGTTCTTGGCGTTGACCGAGGCCGCCAGCTTGGGACTGATCGTGACCGGGATGTTCAGCGTGCTGTCGGAGACGCCGGCGAGCACGGCGTTCCCGGTGCCGGCGAGTGCGACGTAGTAGCGACCGCGACCGGTCTTGTTCGCAGCCTTGACCGCCGTGTCGAGCGCCGTGTTGAGCGTCATGATGCCGGACGCGTGCGACGAGCTGACCGCAGTGTCGACGTCCCGAAGCGTCAGGCTGGCCTGCTCGAGCGACGAGGCGACCTTGGCGTCGAGGATCGACTCGCGCACCTGCGAGGCGACCACCAGCCCGACCAGCATCACCACGACCGCAGAAGCGACGAGCGTGGTGGCCACGACCCGCAGCTGGAGCGAGCGCCGGCGCCGGTCGAGAGCCTTGCGGTAGACCCGACCCGGCACCATCGTTGCGCGCCACAGGGAGCGGCGAAACCTGCGGCGGAACTCGGTCAGGGCGGACCGGCCTTGTAGCCGACCCCCCGGACGGTGACGACCACCTGCGGCTTCTCGGGATCGCGCTCGACCTTGGCCCGCAGGCGCTGGACGTGCACGTTGACCAGCCGGGTGTCGGCAGCGTGCCGATAGCCCCAGACCTGCTCGAGCAGCATCTCGCGGGTGAACACCCGCGACGGCTTGCGAGCCAACGCCACCAGCAGGTCGAACTCGAGCGGGGTCAAAGCGATGGGTTCACCGTCACGGACGATGGTGTGCCCTGCGACGTCGATCGTCACCTCGCCGATGGCGAGCAGCTCCGGTGCCGTGTCGTCCTTGCGGCGCAGCCGGGCTCGTACCCGTGCGACCAGCTCCTTGGACTTGAACGGCTTCATCACGTAGTCGTCTGCGCCGGACTCGAGACCGACCACCACGTCGAGGGTGTCAGCACGCGCCGTCAGCATCACGATGGGTACGCCGGACTCGGCCCGGATCTGCCGGCAGACCTCGATCCCGTCGGTGCCCGGCAGCATGATGTCGAGCAGCACCAGGTCCGGCTTGCACTCCCGGAACATGGCAATGGCTTTGTCGCCGTCCTCGACGAAGAAGGGCTCGAAGCCCTCTCCTCGCAGCACGATGCCCAGCATTTCCGACAGAGCTTGGTCGTCATCGACGACAAGTACGCGACCTCTCACGCCCCCATGGTGACACCTGATCAGGCGTTTCGGGGTCCGAAGGCCCGGACGCTACAACTAACGTTCAGGAAGCGCCCGGGGGCGGACCACTCGGAGGCGGCGGGATCGAGGGCGGCTGGGGCGTGCGTACGTCGAGCCGGGAGCGCAGCCGACCGGCCTTGCGGGCCTCCCGCGAGGCCTCGGTCAGGTGCTCGAGCAACCGCTCGGCCTCGCCGGCGTCGCGACAGACCGCTGCTGCCTTCCAGTGCCGGCCGGCCGTGTCGGCGTAGACCGTGGCCAGCCGCAACCGACGCTGGTAGGGACCTTGGACGTGGCGCAGCGACTGCACCTTCTCCAGGGGCAGGATGACCGTCGCCGGGCGGGTCCGGCCGGTACGGGTACGCAGGTAGACCTCGTCGTTCCACGCCTGCAACGACCAGTAGGACAGCGGCACCCGCCAGCGGGCGCGGCGTGGCGGCCGCGCCGAGGCGTCCGGCGGCACGATGTCGGCGCCCGGAAAGATCCGGCCGAGCAGCATCTGGGCATCCGCGGGCGTGCCCACGGGCATCACCGCCCGAACCAGCTGGCCGCTCTCGCGCTCGTCCCGGTCGCGCTGCCGCTGCCTCGCCACGTCGATCTCGAGCCGCACCCAGCCGAACGGGCGCCACAGCAGCGGCTGTACCCAGCGGACCGCCTGCACCCGCCCGTACGGGATGGTCTCCGCCCTGGTCTGCGTCAGCCCGCTGTGCAGCCGCAAGCCGTCGGGCGCCTCGGCGACGAAGAACGAGAACTCGTTGTTGAGCTGGCGCTTGACGCTCGTACCGAAGATCACCAGGACCGGCAGGAAGATGCCGAGGATGCCGCCGCTGGCCTTGGGCGGGGCAGTCAGCAGCAGCACGACGAGGACGACCAGCATGATCAACCCGATCAGGGCCGGCCCGAGGGCGATCGCGGTCATCAGCCGCTGGTTGCTCACCTGCCACAACGGTCGTTGGGCCGGCTCGGGGGTGTCCTCGTGCAGCCCGTGGGCGACGGCGAGCAACCGGGCTCGTACCCGAATGGCCTCATCGTCGTGCAGGTAGGCCAGCTTGGACCGCCCCGATCCGTGGCCGGCCACCTCGACCCGCAGCTCGGACATCCCGAGTGCCCTGCCGAGCAGCGGGCGCACCACGTCGATGGACTGCACCCGGGTCAGTGGCACCCGGATCGACTGACGCCGAAACAGGCCGGTGTTGATCTGCAGCTCGGTGCCGACGACCCGCCATCGGGTGACAGCCCACGACACGACCGCGCCGGCGATCGCCAGCGTCAGCACAGCGCCGTCGATGGCCCAGTTGACGACGTGGTTGCCGTCGGAGCCGACCTGGCGCAGGCCGATCAGCAGGAACAGGCCGACCAGAGCCTGACTCGTCCGCACGATCGGCGACAGCGGGTGCAGCCGGGACCACTCACCTCGTACGGCACCCGGCAGCGGCCCGGCGGCGGCGTCGGGACGTGCGTGCGGCGCAGCACTCACAGGCCCGACGCCTGGGCTTCGCCGAGCGACGCCAGCCGGTCGCGCAGTCGCTCGGCCTCGGCGGTCGCCAGCCCCGGCACCTTGGCGTCGGTGGCGGCCGCGGCCGTGTGCAGCTTGACCGTCGACAGCCCGAAGGCGCGCTCGACCGGGCCGGCGGTCACGTCGACGAACTGCATCCGGCCGTACGGGACCACGGACAGCCGGCGGAACAGGAACCCGCGGCGAATCAGCAGGTCCTCCGCACGCTCCGCGTAGCCCCATGACCGGTATCGGCCACGCAGCAGCGACCACTCGATGGCCGCCAGCACCAGGCACACGACCGCTGTGATGATGCCGGCGGTGCTGCTGACCGTCAGCCAGAACAACAGGGTCAGCCCGACCGTCACCGGCACGGCGATCAGTGCCAGCAACAGCTGACGGGCGCTCCACAGCTTGGGGGAAGGGCTTCGATAGTCCACCTCCGAATCATCGCACCCTGACGGACCTCGACCGCAGGCGGCGAGGTGGGCGTTGGGACGACGCGGCTCGTGGCACCATGTCGGGACCGCACTTCGAGGGGGATGCATGAGCGAGCCACCCAGCTGGTCCGCACCGGGCGGGGGCGAGTCCGACCCGTCCCGCTCCGACATCCCACCGCCGCCGACCCATCCGCCGGGCCAGCCACCGTCTTACGGCGCAGCCGACCGCCGATGTACGGGCAGCCACCGCCGATGTACGGGCAGCCGCCGCCGCAGTACGGCTACCCCGGCGGCTACCCGGGCGGCTATCCCGGCGGGTTCGCGCAGCCGTACGCCGTGGCGGCCCCCAAGCCGGGCATCATCCCGCTGCGACCGCTGTCCGTCGGCGAGATCCTCGACGGCGCGTTCACCACCATCCGGCGCCATCCCAAGGCGACGCTCGGAGTGGCAGCCGCGGTCGCCTGCGCCCAGCAGGCGCTGATCCTGCTGTGGAAGGCGGTGTCCGGCACGCTGACGACGGCGCCCAACCTGTTCCGCGAGGAAACGCCCGGGGCCGACGGCACCTCGAGCCTCAGCTTCAGCAGCGATGTCGGCACGGTCTTCGCCGGCTTCGGTGTCACGGTGACCATCACGGCCGTCCTCGGTGCCCTGCTCACCGGGGTGCTGTGCCTCGTCGTCAGCGACAGCATCCTGGGCAAGAACACCAGCGCCGTCTCGGCCTGGGCGCGAGTGCGGCCGAGGGCGTGGCGGCTGCTCGGGGTGAGCCTCATCGTCGGCATCGTGCCGGTGCTGGGCCTCTTCCTCTGCATCCTTCCGGGAGTGTTCCTCTGGACGGTGTGGGCGCTGGCGATCCCGGCGCTGGTGCTCGAACGGACAGGGACGTTCGAAGCCCTGCGGCGCAGCTGGCGGCTGGCGCTGCCGAGCTTCTGGCGGGTGCTCGGCATCCGCATCCTCGCCTACATCATCGCGGGCCTGCTCACAGCAGCGCTCTCGGCCGTCAGCGCCATCTTCACCGTGCAGCAGGCGTTCAGCTTCAACTCGGACACCGCGACGGTCCACCTCAGCGCGACGAGCATCATCATCAGCGCCGTCGTCGCAGTCCTGATCACCACGCTCACGGCACCGTTCATCGCCGGCATGACCACCCTGCTCTACGTCGACCGGCGGATCAGGGCCGAAGCGCTCGACGTCCAGCTGCAGCAGGCCGCCGGCGAGCAGTCCTCACTCGGCACCGCACCGTCGTTCTGACATGTCCGGCCCGTCGGTGCTGCTCGCCGCTGCCCTGCCCCCCGTCACCCGTCAAGGGGCTCAGGACGCAGCCCGCCATGAGCTGTCGAAGCGGCAGTACGCCAGCGCGGAACCGCCGTGGTGGTCCAGGCCGCTGCGCTGGCTACTGAGGGAGATCGCGCGGGTCTGGACAGCCGCCGCCTCGCACACCGGCGGGTCGATCGGCCTGGTGGTGCTGCTCGGTGCAATCGCTGTCGTCGTCGGGCTGGCCATCTGGCGAATCGGCCCGAGCGCCCGCAACTCGCGCAGTCGCGGCGGGGCTTTCGCCATCGACTCCGAGTCGACGGCCGATGACCATCGCAAGCTCGCCGCCTCCTTCGCCCAGCAGGGCAGCTGGGACAAGGCGGTCCGCGAACGGCTCCGCGCCATCGCCCGCGACCTCGAGGCACGGGCCCTGCTCGATCCGCGAGCCGGCCGTACCGCGGCCGAGCTGGCGGCCGAGGGTGGCCGGTCCTTGCCGTCGTGCGCCGCGATGCTGCGCGAGGCCGCCGACCGGTTCTCCGCCATCTGGTACGGCAACGCCGTGGCCACCAGCGAGGACTACCGCCGGCTCACCGAGATCGACGACGCCGTACGGGACACCCGGCCGGTCCGGCTGACGGACGTCGCACCGGCGGCCTCGTGACCACGGCCCCGCCGCTGCTGCCGGACTCCGACCTGGCCGACGCGCCCCTGCCCGTGCGGTCCAGCAGCGGCCGCAACTACCTTCGTGGATCCCGCGGGCCGTTGATGATCCTCGGTGGGCTGATCGTCGTCGCCGGCATCGCCTTGCTGACCACTCGCAGCGCCTCCACCGGCGGCACCATGGACCCACGCTCGTACAGCCCCGAGGGCGCCAGGGCGCTGGCGACCCTGCTCACCGACCGCGGCGTGTCCGTCGTACGGGTGAACTCGGTCGACGCTGCGATCGGGCGGGCCAACCGGTCGGCCTCGACCGGATCCGCCACGACGGTGGTCGTGGCCGATCCGGCACGTGAGGGTGAGGACCTCACGCCGCTGAGCCACCTGCCAGCCGGCAACACCCTGGTCCTGATCAGACCGGACCTCGAGACGCTGGACGACGTGCAGCCCGGCCTGAGGATCGGCGGGACGGTCGACCTGCGGACCCGCCAGCTCGACTGCGCCCAGCCCGCGGCCACGGTGGCAGGAGCTGTCGTCGCCGGCGGCGACAGCTTTCTGCAGACCGGGACGGCGAGGGGGGTCAGCTGCTACGTGGGAACCCTGTACCAGCAGGCACTCCTCACCGGTGGCAGCATCATCGACCTCGGCTCGGCGGCCACCCTGAGCAACGAGCACCTCGGTTCGCAGGGCAACGCAGCGCTCGGCCTCGGCCTCCTCGGCAGCCACCCCAACGTCGTCTGGTTGGTGCCGGGACCGATCAGGGCCACCGGTACCAAGACCCTCGGCGAGCTGCTGCCGGAACGGGTCGGCGACGCCAAGCTGCAGCTGTTCATCGCGATCGGGCTGCTGATGCTGTGGCGGGCTCGCCGCCTCGGCCGGGTCGTCCACGAACCGCTGCCGGTGGTGGTGCGCGCCTCCGAGACCGTCGAGGGCCAGGGCCGGCTCTACCACGCGGCCAGGGCGCGAAGCCGCGCGGCCAACGCGATGCGCGCCGCTGCCCTGGCCCGCATGGCGCCGCGGCTCGGCATCCGCCGCGACGAGGGCACCTCCGCGATGGTCGACGCGATCGTGGCCCGAACCCAGCGCCACCCCACCGATGTCACCGCACTGCTGTACGGTGCCGAACCGGAGGACGACCGAGCCCTGGTCACTCTGGCTGACCAGCTGGACGCCCTCGAAGCGGAGGTACGCCGATCGTGACCGAGACCCCTGGCTCCTTCCTGCCCTCAACTCCCCCACCTGCGCCGCCATCGGCGGGAGACCGGGCGGCCGCCGAGGGTGCGCGCGAGGCGCTGATCCGGCTTCGCGCCGAGGTCGGCAAGGCTGTCGTCGGTCAGGACGCCACCGTCACCGGGCTGGTGATCGCACTGCTGTGCCGAGGTCACGTACTCCTCGAAGGCGTCCCTGGTGTGGCCAAGACCCTTCTGGTACGGGCAATCGCGCAGTCGCTGACGCTCGACATGACCCGGGTGCAGTTCACCCCGGACCTGATGCCGGGCGACGTCACCGGGTCGCTCGTCTACGACGGCCGCACCGCGGAGTTCGAGTTCCGCAAGGGTCCGGTTTTCACCAACTTGCTGCTGGCCGACGAGATCAACCGGACGCCCCCGAAGACCCAGGCGTCCCTGCTCGAGGCAATGGAAGAGCGCCAGGTCAGCGTCGACGGGCAGCCGCTGCCGCTGCCCGACCCGTTCGTCGTCATCGCGACCCAGAACCCGATCGAGTACGAGGGCACCTACCCGCTGCCTGAGGCGCAGCTCGACCGGTTCCTCGTCAAGCTGACGGTGCCGTTGCCCGGCAGGGACGACGAGATTGCCGTACTCGCCAGGCATCACGGCGGATTCGATCCGCGAAACCTGGTCGCTGCCGGCGTCACTCCCGTGGCCGGTGCGGCCGAGCTCGACGTCGCGCGTGCCGCCGTCAGCCGGGTCGCCGTACGGCCGGAAGTCATGGCCTACATCGTCGATGTGTGCCGCGCGACCCGAACCTCACCGTCGCTCTCCCTCGGCGCCTCGCCCCGCGGCGCGACAGCAATCCTCAACACCGCCAAGGCGTGGGCGTGGCTGTCCGGCCGGGACTACGTGACCCCAGACGACGTGAAGGCACTGACCCGGCCGACGCTGCGACACCGGATCGCGCTGCGACCCGAGGCCCAGCTCGAGGGCGTCACCACCGACGGCGTCCTGGACGGCGTCCTGGCCACAGTCCCGGTTCCGCGCTAGCCATGACCGCCGCCTGATGTCCCTCACCGGCCGGACGCCGTTGGTCGCCGCGATCTTCGTGGTGATCGTCTTCGCCTGGCCGGCCGGCGGCGCCACGGGACTGTGGCTGACCCTGCTGCTGCTGCTCGCCGTTGCGGTGGACACGTTGCTGGCTGGAAGCACCGGCGCACTGAAGTTTTCCCGTACGGGACCGGTGACCGGGCGCCTCGGCGAACCGATCAAGGTCGACCTCGTCATCGACAACGCGGGACGGCGGACCGTGCGCGCGATCGTCCGCGACGCCTGGCCGCCCAGCGCCGGCGTCCTGCCCCGCACCCACCGGGTCACAGTCCCGGCAGGCGAACGGCGACGACTCGTTGGTGTGCTCGTTCCCACCCGCCGCGGCGACCGGTGGGCGGACCGGGTCACCACCCGTTCGATCGGCCCGCTCGGCCTCGCCGGACGACAGGGCTGGCAGTCCGTACCGTGGCGAGTTCGCGTCCTCCCGCCCTTTACCAGCCGGATCTTCCTGCCGGAACGCCTGGCACGGCTGCGCCAGCTGGACGGGCTCGTCGCGGCCAGGGTGCGCGGGCAGGGAACCGAGTTCGACTCGCTGCGTGAGTACGTCCCCGGGGACGACGTGCGCTCCATCGACTGGCGGGCGACGGCGCGCGGCGGCGGCGTGGCCGTGCGCACCTGGCGGCCCGAGCGCGACCGGCGGATCCTGGTCGTGCTCGATACCAGCCGGGTGTCGGCGGGACGGGTCGGTGACATGCCCCGGCTCGACGCCTCCATCGACGCGACCCTCCTGCTGACCGCCCTGGCCGGTCGGGCCGGTGACCGGATCGGCCTGATCGCCTTCGACCGCTCGGTCAAGGCCCGGGTGCGCCGGTCCTCCGCCGGTGATGCCCTGCCAGAGGTCGTCGCCGCCGTCACCCCGCTGGAGCCGGCGCTGGTGGAGGCTGACTACCGCGACCTCGTGGCCGCCGTGCTGGCCGAGGCTCGTCAGCGCTGCCTGGTCGTGCTGATGACCGGACTCGAGCCCGCCGCCGTACGAGAGGGCCTGATCCCCGCGCTGGAACCCCTGCTGCGTCGGCATACTCTGCTGGTCTGCGCCGTCGCCGACCCCGGCCTGACGCAGATGCGCGAAGGGCGCGGCACCGCCAGCGCCGTCTACGCCGCTGCCGCCGCCGAGCAGGCGCAGGCAGCGCGCGGCCAGATCTCAGCGCTGCTCAGACACCGCGGAGTCGAGGTGGTCGACGAGCCGCCGGCAACGTTCGCCCCTGCCGTTGCCGACGCCTACCTCGAGCTCAAGGCGGCAGGCCGGCTCTGACCCGCTGTGCGGTGCAGGTGAGTACGACGCCGTCTGCGCCCACGGGCTGCTGATGTACCTGGCGAACCCGGCCTGGTGCCTGCGGACTCTCGCCGAGCGGGTGGCCCCGCCTGGGCTGCTGTCCGTCACGGCTACCTCAACGAGCTCGGCGTGCACGCCCGCGCGGACCGGCTGCAGGACGTGGTCAGCTCAGTTGAGGCCTGGCTCCGGGTCGCGGGCTGGTACGGGGTCCGCCTGTTCACCGACACCACAGAGGCAGATGCGCCGGCGCCGGGGAAGGACGAGCTGGAAGCCCTCCTGGCGGTGGAGTACGAGGCGGGTCTGCGTGAGCCGTACCGCCGGCTGGGGGCGCAGATCCATCTGGTGGCGCGCCGCGACGCGGCCTGACGTGGGGTGACGGGGTCGGGCCGTCAGGGTAGCCTGACGACCATGAGCAAGCGCGATGATCCCTGGCAAGCCGGGAAGCGCGCCTGGGACCGGCTGAAGGACTGGCACCAGGACGACGGCGCCGCTGCGCTCGATGCTTTGTGCGACGTCGGCAAGCTGCGGCTGCTGCTCGACCAGGCCGAACTGGTCGCCGTACGCGCGGCTCGCCGGCACGGCAGGTCGTGGGCCGAGATCGCGACCCAGCTGGGGGTGACCCGCCAGTCGGCCTGGGAGCGCTGGCGTGACCTCGACGACGTGGCCGGGCCAGGGCCCGCCACGGCGGCGGTCGAGCTGGCTGTCCACGAGCTGCGGCGACGTTCCTCGGTGGCCGTGCCCAATGTGGTCGGCATGCCGACACCCGAGGCGCGCAAGACCCTGCTCGACCTGGGCCTGGTCGCCTCCTCGGCCGATCCCGACGGTGAACCGCTGGGGACGAGTGGTGTCGTCACCGACCAGGCCCCGGAGGCCGGCGCCAGGGTGGCTGCCGGGGCGACCGTGACGCTGTGGGTCCAGCGCGGCGGCGGCTACGGCGGAGTTCGCGAGCCGCGACGGCCCAAGCCCGGCCCCCGACTCGCCCGCGAGGCGCTCCAGGAACCGAGCGACCAAGCCGTCGGCTAGCCGGTGCATGACCGGCCACGACGTGGGAAGGTGCCACCCGTGGTCACACGCGCGCAGGTGCTGGGTCTGATCGATGGCGGCCGGACGTACGAGCAGGCCGGGGCGGAGCTGGGCGTCACGCCGGGGCAGGCGTACATGATCGCGACCGGTCTCCCGGCCGACGGCAGCATGGCGCTCACCCCTGAGGAGCGCTCGCGACCGGGGATGCTCGCCGAGAGCACCCAGAACCTGTCCAACCCCGCGCACGCCAACCCGACGGTCAGGCCAGAGGTGCTGGCCTGGATCAAGCGGCGGGCCGAACGCGACCTGTCGGAGCGATGACGTGGGCGTCAAGACCTTCCTCGAGGGCTGGCCGGTCTACCGGCAGCTGACCGGATCGGACCCGCTCGGCCGCGGCGAGGCTGTCATGTCCAGGACCACGGTCAACCTGACCTCGCGCAACACCGAGGCCGACCGGGTGGTCAAGTCGATCTGCCCCTACTGCGCGGTGGGCTGCGGCCAGAACGTCTACGTCAAGGACGACAAGGTCGTCCAGATCGAGGGCGACCCGGACAGCCCGATCAGCCGCGGCCGCCTGTGCCCCAAGGGCTCTGCCAGCCTCCAGCTGACCACCGGCGAGGCACGCGGGCACCAGGCGCTCTACCGCAGGCCGTACGCGACCGAGTGGGAGGCCATCGACCTCGAGACAGCGATGGACATGGTCGCCGACCGGGTGCTGAAGACCCGCGCCGAGACGTTCACCTGGGACACCGACGACGGTGACCGGGTGCGCCGCACTCTCGGCATCGCGAGCCTCGGCGGGGCGACGCTGGACAACGAGGAGAACTACCTCATCAAGAAGCTGCTGACTGCGCTGGGCGTCGTGCAGGTCGAGAACCAGGCTCGGGTCTGCCACAGCTCGACCGTCGCGGGGCTGGGCACGTCGTTCGGTCGCGGCGGCGGTACGACGTACATGCAGGACCTGCAGAACTCCGACTGCATCGTGATCGAGGGTTCCAACTTTGCCGAGGCGCACCCGGTCGGCTTCCAGTGGGTCATGGAGGCCAAAGCCCGTGGCGCCACGGTGATCCACGTCGACCCGAGGTTCAGCCGCACCAGCGCCCTGGCCGACGTCTTCGTACCCATCCGGGCGGGCACCGACATCGCCTGGCTCGGCGGCCTGATCCGTTACGTCCTGGAGAACGAGAAGTACTTCCGCGACTACGTCGTCAACTACACCAACGCCGCCACGCTGGTGAGCGAGGACTTCCAGGACACCGAAGATCTCGACGGGGTGTTCTCCGGCCTCGACCGGGAGGGCGGCGTCTACGACACCAACTCCTGGCAGTACTCCGGCGTCCAGGCTACGGCGGCCTCGGGCTCCCGCGACTCGCAGTACGACTCCCGTACCGGCGGCGGAAAGAGCGTCGCGGACGCCCACCGCGCGGAGGCATCCGGTCACGGCGGTCCCGGGCCGAGCGAGACCCCGGACACCGACCCGACGCTGCAGGACCCTCGTACGGTGTTCCAAGTGCTGCGCCGGCACTACTCCCGCTACACCCCTGAGATGGTCGAGCAGATCTGCGGTGTGCCGGTCGCGCAGTTCGAGAGGGTGGCGGAGGCGATCACGGCCAACTCGGGTCCGGACCGCACGACGGCGTTCGCGTACGCGGTCGGCTGGACCCAGCACACCGTCGGTGTGCAGTACATTCGCGCCGCATCCATCCTGCAGCTGCTGCTGGGCAACATCGGCCGGCCGGGCGGCGGCATCCTGGCCCTGCGCGGTCACGCCTCGATCCAGGGCTCGAGCGACATCCCGACCCTGTTCGACATGTTGCCGGGCTACATCCCCATGCCACACGCACATCTGGACGAAACGCTGCGCTCGTTCATCGAGGGGGACAGCGCCGACAAGGGCTACTGGGCCAACCTGGACAAGTACCTCATCAGCCTGCTGAAGGCTTGGTGGGGCGAGCACGCCACCGAGCAGAACGACTACGCCTTCGACTACCTGCCCCGGCTCACCGGGTCGCACAGCACCTACGAGACGGTGCAGCTGCAGCTCAAAGGTGAGTGCAAGGGCTACTTCCTCATGGGGGAGAACCCTGCCGTCGGATCCGCCAACACCAAGATGCAACGCCTGGGCATGGCCAACCTCGAGTGGTTGGTCGTACGCGACTTCTCGCTGATCGAGAGCGCGACCTGGTGGAAGGACGGGCCGGAGATCGAGAGCGGCGAGCTGCGCACCGAGGAGATCGGGACTGAGGTCTTCTTCTTCCCGGCCGCCGCGCACACCGAGAAGGCGGGCAGCTTCACCAACACCAACCGGCTGCTCCAGTGGCGGCACGCGGCGGTCGAGCCCGAAGGCGACGCGCGCAGCGACCTATGGTTCATGTTCCACCTGGGCAAGCGGATCCGGGCCCGGCTGGCCGGCTCGACCGACGAGCGCGACCGCCCGGTGCTCGACCTCACCTGGGACTACCCGACACAGGGATCCCGGGACGAGCCGATCGGTGAGGCGGTGCTGGCGGAGGTCAACGGCTGGGACGCCGACGGCCGGCCCCTGTCGACGTACGAGGAGCTCAAGGCTGACGGTTCCACCTCGTGCGGCTGCTGGATCTACTGCGGGGTCTACAAGGACGGGGTCAACCAGGCGGCCAGGCGTAAGCCGGCCAAGCAGCAGTCATGGGTGTCGCCGGAGTGGGGCTGGGCCTGGCCGCTGAACCGACGCACGCTCTACAGCAGGGCCAGCGCTGACCCGGACGGAAAGCCCTGGAGCGCCAGGAAAGCGCTGGTCTGGTGGGACGAGGACGAGCAGAAGTGGACCGGCCACGACGTGGCCGACTTCCCAGCGACCAAGTCCCCGCACTACCGCCCGGACGACGACGCGAAGGGCGTCGACGCGATCAGCGGCATCGACCCGTTCATCCTGCAGTCCGACGGCAAGGGCTGGCTCTACACCCCGGTGGGACTTGTCGACGGCCCGCTGCCGGCGCACTACGAGCCGCAGGAGTCCCCGTTCGACAACCTGCTCTACGGCCAGCAGAGCAACCCGGTCCGCAAGGCGGTGGAGAGCAAGCACAACCGGTACGCGCCGAGCGGCGACGAGCCCGGCTCCAACGTCTATCCCTACGTCGTGACGACCTACCGGGTGACGGAGCACTTCACCGCCGGGGGCATGTCGCGGTGGCTGCCCTACCTGGCAGAGCTGCAACCGGCGATGTTCGTCGAGGTGTCGCCGGAGCTCGCCGCAGAGCGTCGCCTGGAGAACGCCGGCTGGGCCACCATCATCACCGCGCGTGGAGCGATCGAGGCCCGGGTCCTGGTCACCGACCGGATGTCTCCGTTGCGGGTCGGCGGTCGGGTCATGCACCAGATCGGCATGCCTTACCACTGGGGGCCCAACGGGCTGACCCGCGGCGACGCGTTCAACGAGCTGTCGTCGATCTCTCTCGACCCCAACGTGTCGATCCAGGAGGTCAAGGCTCTCGCGGCGGACATCCAGCCGGGTCGCCGGCCGAGAGGAGCCGCACGGGTGCGTTTCGTCGAGGACTACCAGCAGCGAGCCGGCATCACGGCCGCGACCGGCCAGGAGGCATGACATGAGCGACGTCGCACGAGATGCCGGCCATGTCGACGCCCCGCCCCGGATGGGCTTCTTCACCGACACCAGCATCTGCATCGGTTGCAAGGCCTGCGAAGTCGCTTGCAAGGAGTGGAACGCCATCCCCGAGGACGGCATCAACTTCACCGGGATGTCCTACGACAACACGGTCAGTCTCGGCGCCGACACCTGGCGGCACGTGAAGTTCATCGAGCAGCCAAAAGCGCTCGGCAGCAACTTCTCCGGCTTGCGGGCTCCGGCCGCCGCTCCGGCGACGCCTCCGGTCGACCTCGGCATGCCAGGGCTGCAGAGACCCGGCGACGAGCTCGGCAGCGAGCAGGCGACCGAGTTCCGCTGGTTGATGGCCTCGGACGTTTGCAAGCACTGTACCCACGCCGCCTGCCTCGACGTCTGCCCGACCGGTGCGCTGTTCCGTACCGAGTTCGGCACTGTGGTGGTGCAGCAGGACATCTGCAACGGTTGCGGCTACTGCGTTCCCGCCTGTCCGTACGGCGTCATCGACAAGCGCGAGGACGACGGCAAGGTGTGGAAGTGCACGCTGTGCTACGACCGGCTCGGCGAGGGCCAGGAGCCGGCCTGCGCCAAAGCCTGTCCAACCGAGTCGATCCAGTTCGGGCCGCTCGACGAGCTGCGCGAGCGCGCAGCCCTGCGGCTCGAGCAGCTGCACGAGGGCGGGGTGCACGACGCGCGGCTCTACGGCGAGAGCCCCACGGACGGCGTCGGTGGCGACGGCGCGTTCTTCCTGCTGCTCGACGAACCCGAGGTGTACGGGCTCCCGCCGGACCCGGTCGTGACCACGCGAGACCTCGCGTCGATGTGGCGTCACGCCGGCGCAGCGGCAGCCGGACTCCTTGCTGCAGCGGCATTCTGCTTCGCCGGGCGGCGGCCATGACCGACGTCACGAAGGACGGGCAGGTCGGCGGGCGGCCGGGCCGGGAAGCCATGATCGGCGCCCACGGCACTACCGAGCGCTTGCGCCCCGGCCGCCGGCGCAGGCGGCGCGGTGGCGAGGAGCTGATGGTGCCGCCGGTCGAGCCGGTCTCCTACTACGGGCGCCCGGTCCTCAACCGTCCGGTGTGGTCGGCTCGAGACATCGCTGGCTACCTGTTCACCGGCGGCCTCGCGGGGGCGTCGTCCGTGCTGGGCGCTGGTGCGGAGCTGACCGGTCGGCCGGTGCTGGCCCGGTCGGCCAAGGTGACGGCGCTGGCGGCCCTGGGCGTCTCCGGCGGCTTGCTGGTGAACGACCTCGGCCGGCCCGAGCGGTTCTACAACATGCTTCGGGTGTTCAAGCCCACGTCACCGATGAGCATGGGCTCCTGGGTCCTCGCGGCCTACTCCCCGTTCGCCGGAGTCGCGGCCCTGACCGCCGTCGGCGGGGTGTTTCCCGGGGTTGGCCGCACAGCCACGGTCATCGCAGCCGGCATCGGACCGGTCGTGGCGTCGTACACCGGGGTCCTCATCGCCGACACCGCGGTGCCCGCCTGGCACGAGGCGTTCCGCGAGCTGCCTTTCGTGTTCGTCGGCTCGGCAGTGATGGCGGCCTCCGGCGTCGGGCTGGTCACCGCTCCGGTCTCCGAGACCCTGCCCGTACGCCGGCTGGCGGTTTTGGGGGTCGCGGCGGAGCTGGTCGCCGGTCGTCGCCTCGAGAGCCACGGCCTGGTGTCGCAGCCTTATCGCAACGGCAAGGGCGCCCGGCTGCTCAAGGTCTCGCGCGCTCTCGCGGTCGGCGGCGCAGCCCTCGCTGCCGTCGGCGGCCGCAACCGGCGGGTGGCGGCGGTGGCGGGCACGGCCCTGGTCGCGGCCTCGGTCTGCACCCGGTTCGGCATCTTCCAGGCCGGCCTCGACTCGGCGGACGACCCGCAGTACACGCTCCAGCCGCAACGCGAGCGACTCGATGCTGCCAGGGATCAGCCCTGAGGTCCGGTACGCGGCTCCGGCCCGCCATGGGCCGCCGTCCAAGCCGCTGCGGCGCTGGTCAGCTCGGCAGCGATTCGCTGGATGTCAGCGGAGCCGCCGCCGGCACGGCCGGCGGCGAGGCCGAGCAGAAAGGTGGTCAGCGGCGCCGCGGGGCGGGCGACCCCGTGTGCGACCTCCCTGGCCAGGTCCAGCACCAGGTCCCGGTGCTCGGTGCCCGTCGACTCGTCGAGACCGACCAGGGCCGAGGCCTCGACCAGCCACTCCTCCAGAACGCTCACGCCAGCTCCTCTGCTCGCTGCAGGTCTTCGGGGGTGTCACAGTCCCGCCATGGTTGCCGGCCGCTCAGGTCAACGAGCTCCCGCGGCGGCACCCGTACGACAGTCAGCCCCGACAGGACGCGACCGAGCCCCAGGCCCTCGGGTGGGCCGGCGGCTGCGATCAGCCGACGCAACGAGGCCGACCACCACACGCCTGCCAGCAACTGGTCCCGGCCGGTCTCGTCCACCAGCAGAGAACCGTCGCACGCAGGCGTCACCTTGGCGGCGAGCAACCGCAGCGTCCCCTCGGTGAGAAACGGAAGATCCGCCGCCAGCACCGCGACCAGGCCATCACCGACCAGCGGCAACCCGGCAGCGAGGGCGGCGACCGGACCGCCGCCGGGCGGGGTTTCGCGGGTGAACCGCACCGGGCGCTGCGTCTCGCGCTGCGTCCCGACCACGACGACCGTCGCAGCGCCGGCGCAGGCCGCGATGACCCGGTCGAGCAACGTACGGCCGCCGACGAGCAGCGAGGGCTTGTCGACGCCACCCATGCGCCGACCGCTGCCCCCGGCCAGCACGATCGCATCCATGGCTGCGACTCTAGGCCGGCTTGCAGCAAGGTCGCCGCTGGCACAGGCTGGACGACGGAGCGGGAGGTGGTCGGCGTGGGCAGGGTGACGACGCGTTGGCGGGTCGAACGGATCGACGGCGGCACCAGGACTTCCCGGCCGGACACCCTCGTGGTCGAGGAGCCGCTCGAGATCCGGGTGGCCGGCCGTCCGCTGTCGGTCACGATGCGCACCCCCGGCGACGACTTCGACCTGGTGACCGGTTTCCTCACCACCGAGGGGGTCACCGCAGCCACCGAGGACATCAGTGCGATCCGTTACTGCGCCGGGGCAACGGTGGACGGCGAGAACACGTACAACGTCGTCGACGTGACGCTGGCCGATGGCGTCGCCTTGCCGGCGCTGTCCCTCGAGCGCAACTTCTACACCACCAGCTCGTGCGGGGTCTGCGGCAAGGCGAGCATCGAGGCCATCAGCACCCGCACCCGATGGCCCGTCGCCGCCGACGACTGCACCGTGTCGACAACCACCCTTTCCCGCCTCCCCGAGTCGTTGCGGGAGGCCCAACGCGTCTTCGACCGTACGGGCGGCCTGCATGCGGCGGGCTTGTTCACCACCACTGGCGAGCTGCGGGTGCTGCGCGAGGACGTCGGCAGGCACAACGCGGTCGACAAGGTCGTGGGCTGGGCCGTCCGGGAGGGGCAGCTGCCGCTGCGAGGACATGTCCTCCTGGTCTCGGGCCGGCTGTCGTTCGAGCTCACGCAGAAGGCACTGATGGCCGGGATCCCAGTAATTGCAGCGGTGTCCGCCCCCTCCAGCCTCGCGGTGGACCTCGCGAAGGATTCGGGCATCACCCTGGTCGGCTTCCTGCGCGGGGAGACGATGAACTGCTACACCGGCGGCCAGCGGGTCACTGGATGACCACCACGATGACCGGCGTGACGGCTGCCTTTCTGGACGAGCTCGCCGGGGTGGTCGGTCCCGGCAGCGTGCTCACCGGCGCTGCGAACCTGCGGACGTACGAGTGCGACGGCCTGACCGGCTATCGGGTCACTCCGGCAGCCGTCATCCTGCCCACGACGACGGAGCAGGTCGCCGCAGTCGTCAAGGTCTGCGTCCGTGCCGGGGTGCCCTTCGTTCCGCGCGGCGCCGGAACCGGCCTGTCCGGGGGCGCCCTGCCGGTTGCCGGCGGCATCGTCATCGGATTGGCCAAGATGAAAGACGTCGTGTCGATCGACGCCGGCAACTTTCGCATGACTGTTCAGCCGGGTGTCACCAACGCTCGGATCTCCGTGCTGGCAGCACCTTTCGGCCTGTACTTCGCCCCCGATCCCTCGAGCCAGATCGTGTGCACGGTGGGCGGCAACGTGGCCGAGAACAGCGGCGGCGCCCACTGCCTGAAGTACGGGTTCACCACCCACCACGTGCTCGGTTGCACCCTCGTCACCCCCACGGGCGAGATCGTCGCTCTGGGTGGCGACGCGCCACGGCTGAACGGCCCGGACCTGCTCGGGCTCGTCGTCGGGTCGGAGGGCACTCTCGGAATTGTCACAGAGGTGACCGTGCGGCTGCTGCCGCGACCGGAGTCGGTCCGCACCCTTGTCGCCGACTTCGCCTCCGCAGCAGAGGCAGCCAGTGCAGTCAGCGCCATCGTCGCGGCTGGGATCATCCCGGCGGCGGTCGAGATGCTCGACAGACTCGCCATCTCCGCGGTCGAGCGGGCAACGGCCGCAGGCTTCTCGTTGGACGCCGAGGCCGTGCTCATCGTCGAGATGGACGGCTTCGACGCGGACTGCGATGCGGACTTCCGGGCGGCCGAACGACTGTGCTGGGACAGCGGGGCGACCGCCATCCGGGTGGCTGAGGACCCGGCCGCGCGGGCACTGATCTGGAAGGGCCGCAAGTCGGCCTTTGCGGCCATGGGCCGGATCAGTCCCGACTACTTCGTCCAGGATGGCGTGATCCCCCGTACCCGGCTGGCCGAGGTTCTCAGCAGAATCAGCCGGCTGGCCGACGACGCACAGCTGCGAGTCGCCAACGTCTTCCACGCAGGGGACGGCAATCTGCACCCCTTGGTGCTGTACAGCGCCGGGGAGCCGGGGCAGGCCGAGGCGGCTGAGCACCTCGCCGGCGCCATCGCCGAGCTGTGCGTCGAGGTCGGCGGGTCCCTGAGCGGCGAGCACGGCATCGGCGCGGACAAGGCCTGCTCGATGCCGGCCATGTTCACCGAGACCGATCTGCTCGCGATGCAGTCCTTGCGTACCGCCCTTGACCCGCAAGGCTTGTGCAACCCCGGCAAGGTGCTTCCCACCCCCCGCCTGTGTGGTGAGCGACGTGGCCCCTATCGTCCCCACCCGTTGGAGACGACCGGCGACATCGGCCGCGGATGACGGCGATCGTCCACCCCCTCGATGTGGCCGAGGCAGCGGAGGTCCTGCGCGGCGCGTCAGCGCAGCACGCCCGGCTGAGCTTCGCCGGATCGGGCACCAAGTCCGGCTGGGCCGGCACTCCGGATCCGGCAGACCTCACCGTCAGCACGGGTTCGATGGCATCCATGCTCACCCACCATCCCGGCGACCTGACGGCGTCCGTGCAGGCGGGCATGCGCCTGGCCGACCTGCAGAGAGTCCTGGCGGGTGCGGGACAGTGGCTCGCCATCGACCCACCGACGGAGTCGCTCGGAGCCACCATCGGCGGCCTGCTGGCGACAGGAGAAGCCGGCCCTCGCCGACTGCAGTACGGGAGCATGCGCGACCTCGCCATCGGTGCAACGCTCGTGCTCGCCGACGGCAGCGTCGTCCACACCGGCAGCCACGTGATCAAGAATGTCGCCGGCTACGACCTCACGAAATTGTTCTTCGGGTCGTTCGGAACCCTTGGCCTCATTGGCGAAGTCATCCTTCGACTGCACCCGTTGCCGGTTTCCTCGGCGACGGTGGTGGCCGAGGCAAGTCCGAAGGACGCCGTACGGGCCGGGCTGGCCCTGGCCACGTCGGGTCTGCAGCTCAGCGCGGTGGAGTGGAGCAGGCAGCCGGGTGCCGGCTCGGGAGACTGCGACGAGACCCTGCTCGTGCGGCTGGACTCCAGGTCAACGGCAACGGCGGCCGGGCTGCACAGGGTCCAGCAGGTGCTTGCCGAGCTGGGACTGGCAGCGGTTCCGCTGACCGTCCCCGATGCGGAGGAGCAGTGGCGCAAGCATGCCGAGAAGACCGAGCCGGGCGCACAAGAGTCCGTCGTTGGCATCGCCATCCTGCCCAGCCGGCTGGCGGAGGCCATCGACCAAGCCATCAGGCTTGCTGTCACCCACAACGTCCACCTCCGCCTGTCGAGCAGCATCTTGCTCGGGCTGCTGAACGTCGCCGTGACAGGGACGGTCCCGTCCCAGGCCGCCTTCATCGACGAGCTCCGGCAGTCGCTGCTGAAGGCTGGCGCTTCCGTGTCACTGCGCGATCGACCAGCCGAGGTCGACGCAGCTCTGGACCCCATGGGGCCTCCCCCGGCGGACGTCGCGCTGATGCGCGCCATCCAGGGACAGCTCGACCCCGACAAGCGTTGTGCCCCCGGCAGATTTCGCGGCTGGTACTGAGGATGGGAGTCCGACAGTGACCGAGGTCCCCGATGCAGCGAACAGCATCTTCGACAGCGTGCGGCCGCCATCGAAGGACCTCATCTCCGACTGCGTCCATTGCGGCTTCTGCCTGCCGGCCTGCCCCACCTACCTGCTCTCGGGCGAGGAGATGGAGTCCCCGCGCGGTCGCATCTACCTGATGAAGGCCGGCGATGAGGGCACCGTGCCGATGGACGATGCCTTCACCGAGCACTTCGACTCCTGCCTCGGCTGCTTGTCCTGCGTGACGGCCTGTCCGAGTGGGGTCCAGTACGGTGCACTCATCGAGGCAGTCCGACCCCAGCTCGAGCGCAACCATCCGCGTACCAGGGCGGACCGGCTGTTCCGAGGAGCGGTCTTCGCCGTCTTTCCCTACCCCAACCGGCTGCGGGTGGCTGCTCTTGTCGGGGTGGTCTACCAACGACTGCTTCGCCCTCTGGTGAGGGCGTCCGGGTTGCTACGCCGGTTGCCGGTTCGGCTGCAGGCGATGGAAGCCCTGCTACCGCCGGTTCGGCTGCACGACCTGACCGTCAGAGTCCCGGAGCACACCCCACCGGCGTCGCCGGTTCGGCAGCGCGTCGCCCTGCTGACCGGCTGCGCGCAGCAAGTGTTCTTCTCCGAGGTCAACTCCGCCACGGTTCGGGTCCTGGCCGCGGAAGGCTGCGAGGTCTACGCGCCCGCCGGTCAACGCTGCTGCGGGGCGCTTTCCCTGCACGCCGGGCGCGAACCCGAGGCGCTCGACCGGGCCAGGGCCCTGATCGACTGCTTCGAGGGCGTCGACGTCGAGCGGATCGCGGTCAACGTCGCCGGCTGCGGTGCGACGATGAAGGACTACGGCCACCTGCTGCGCGACGACCCCCTGTACGCGCAGCGGGCGGCGGCGTTCTCCGCCAAGGTTCGCGACATCACCGAGCTCCTCGACGAGCTGGGGCCAGTGGCACCACGCCATCCCGTGCCGGCGAGACTCGCCTACCACGACGCCTGTCACCTCGCGCATGCCCAGAGCATCCGCACCCAGCCGCGCGCGGTCCTGGCCACGATTCCGGGCCTGGAAACGGTCGACATCCCCGAGTGGGACATCTGCTGCGGCTCAGCCGGCATCTACAACCTGGTCGAGCCAGAGACCGCTGAGCAGCTGGGCAAGCGCAAGGTGGACAACATCCGCAGTGTCGGGGCGGATGCCATCGCGACCGCCAACCCCGGCTGCCTGATCCAGATCGGCCGATACCTCCAGCCGCCGCTGCCGCTCTACCACCCCGTACAGCTGCTCGACTTCTCCCTCCGGGGCATCGACCCGTTCGGTGGAGGCACGAGCGCGGTCAGCTCGCGGCGGCCGCGACCAGCAGGGTGATGCTGCGGCGCAGCGCGTGTGCCGGCACCCGCGGCAGCGCGGCTCTGGCGGCGGTGTCGGCCTCGCTGACGTTGGTCCAGTCGTAGGTGTGGACGACGGTCGTACGCCCGCGCTCGTTGGGCGTCAGCTGCCAGCGCCAGCGCACCCCGGTGGGTGGCTCGCCCTCGTCGGCGGTGGCCCAGGCGATCACCCGGTCCGGCTCGAACGTCAGCACCTCGTTCACCGTCCGGTAGTCGCCCCTCACCGGGTCGTGCATCTGCATCGTGAACACTTGCCCGACCTCGGTGATCGGCGCGGCGTCAACCGCGCCCCGCAGCATGCCCGACCCGTCGATCTCGCTGTGCCGAGCCGGGTCGGCGAGCACGGCGAACATGGCGGTGGCCGACACGTCGACGACAACTTGCACGAGGATCTGGGTCTCGGTCTGCTCAATCACGCCACCATGATGCCCGAGCGCTAGCGTGAACCCATGACATCCGACGTGCGCTCGTTCGTGACAGAGCATCGCGGCGACCTGCTCGCCGACCTTGACGCGTTCCTGCGGATCGAGGGGATCAGCGCTCAGCCGGTGCACCACGCCGACGTGGAGACGAGTGCCCGGTGGCTGGCCGAGGCCTTCCGCCGTACCGGATTCCCGGTCGTGGAGGTCTGGGAGATCCCGGACGGGCTGCCGGCGGTCTTTGCCGAGTGGCCGTCCTCGGACCCGGCTGCGCCGACCGTCCTGGTCTACGGCCACCACGACGTCCAGCCGGTGGATCCGCTCGAGCTGTGGCACACCGGTCCGTTCGACCCGACCATCGACGGCGACGTGCTGCGGGCGCGCGGTGCCTCCGACGACAAGGGGCAGCTGCTCTTCCACCTGCTGGGGGTACGGGCTCACCTCGCCGCGACGGGGCGCACGTCCCCGGCGGTGCACCTGAAGTTTCTGATCGAGGGCGAGGAGGAGTCGGGCTCACCGAACTTCGAGCAGCTGATGCTGGACCACCGGGCTGCCCTCGACTGCGACGTGGTCGTCGTCACGGACAGCGGCATGCTGGCCGAGGACGTCCCGAGTGCCGTGACCGGGATGCGCGGCCTGGTGCTGTGCACCGTCGGGTTCCACGGCCCCGACCTCGACCTGCACTCCGGCGTGTTCGGCGGTGCAGTGCCCAACCCGGCCACCGGGATCGCCCGGCTGGTCGCAGCGCTGCACGACGAGAATGGCCGGATAAGGGTCGAGGGCTTCTACGACGACGTGCTCGAGCTGACCGTCGAGGAGCAGCAGCTGTTTGCTCAGGTGCCCTTCGATGCCCAAGAGTTCTTGGCCACCAGCCAGTCTCGGGCTCTGGTGGGCGAGGCTGGGTTCGGCACGTTGGAACGGATCGGGGCACGGCCCACGGCTGAGGTAAACGGGATCGGCGGCGGCTACCAGGGCGACGGCGGCAAGACAATCGTGCCCAGCGACGCCTTCGCCAAGGTGTCGTTCCGGCTGGTTGCCAACCAGGTGCCGGAGCGGATCAGGGGCCTCGTCGACCGCTTCATCGCCGACCACACGCCGCCGGGCATCATCGCCACCGTCGAGTGGGAGGGCGATGGCGCTGCCGCCTGCCTCGTCGACATCACAACCCCTGCGTACCAAGCATTGTCGCGGGCCGTGTGCCGGGCCTTCGACGCCGACATCATGCTGCCGAGCCGCGAAGGCGGCTCCGGGCCCGAGGCCGCCATCGTCGGAATCCTCGGTGCTCCCATGGTCTTTCTCGGGGTCGGTCTGCCGGACGACCAGATCCACGCGCCCAACGAGAAGGTGACGCTGTCGATGCTGTACAAGGGCGCCGAGGCTGCGGCACATCTGTGGCAGGAGCTGGCCGAGGTCGGGCGTTCGGGTCTGGCAGCGCCTCAGCCGGCGACGGGTGCCAGCTGAGCCCGGAGCTCGAGGGAGACGTCACCGGTCTCGCCGGCACGGACCGCACGGCCACCCAGCACGATGATGTAGGCCATGAAGGCGCACCACACCGTCACGCCGATCGCAATCCGGAGCCAGGTCGGGAACGGCGCCGGGGTGACGAAGCCCTCGAGAATGCCCGAGACGCACAGCACGCCGATCAGGCCCAGCACGACCGACCCGGCGGCGCGGCCCTCGGCGGCGAGCGCGTCGGCTCTCGTACGAGGGCCGGGGTCAATCACCGTCCAGCCCAGCTTGAAGCCCACACCGGCCGAGATGAACAACGCAGTCAGCTCGAGCGTCCCGTGCGGCAGGATCAGACCGAAGAACTCGCCGCCGTGGCCGGCCGCAACCATGTAGCCACCGTCAATGCCGACGTTGATCGCGTTGTTCAGCATCAGAAAGAACGTCGGGATGCCGAGAAACACACCGGTGATGAGCGACAACGCCGCGACCCATGCGTTGTTGATCCAGACGTGGAAGGCGAAATCGTGGGCGGGGTGATCGGAGTAGTAGTTCTTGAAGTCGTGGTCCACGAGCTGGCGCACCACGCCCGGCGGGGCGAGCTGAGCCTGGACGTGCGGGTGGGTGGCGATCCACGCTCCCAACGCGAGCGCGATGACGAGGAAGATCACGCCGACGGACACCCACCAACGCCACAGTCGGTACAGCTCGGCGGGGAACCGCACGACAACGAAGTGCCGCAGATGCGTCCAGGCATTGCCACGGGACCCGGTGACGGCGCTGCGCGACTCGGCGACCAGCCGGGACAGCTTGCTGATCAGGCTCGGATCGGGCGTGGCCGACCGTACGACCGAAAGATCGGTGGCGGTGCGCTGGTAGAGCAGCACCAGCTCGTCGATCTCCTCCCCGCTCATCCGGCGGGGCCGGCGGGCACGGCGGTTCAGCTCGCCGAGCCGGTTCCACTGCGGGGTACGGGCGGCGACGAACGCATCGACGTCCACGCCGCACCCCCTTTCCGGGACGATCGAACCGGCTGCAGGCAGACTATCGCTCAGGCGGGGCGCGGGGACCGCATCTCAACGGAGGGGCGCGCATGACGTACGGCTACTCGGCGCCGGGCACCCACGTGACCGGTGAGGCCGTGACCCTCGAGCTGCCCGTGGCGCGGCTCGGGTCGCGGACGTTGGCCGTCTTCATCGACCTGATCCTCGAGTCCGTGCTGTTCTTCGGACTCGCCCTGGGCTTCGCAGCGCTGCCGTTGAACCTCGACTCCGACCTGCAGGGGACCTTCGTCCTGCTGCTGTTCCTCGCGGTGCTCGTCGGCTACCCGGTGTTCACGACCATGCTCTTCCACGGCCGCACCATCGGAAAGATGGTCATGGGTCTGCGGGTGCTCCGCGACGACGGTGGCCCGGCATCGTTCACCGCGGTGCTCATGCGCGAGGGTGTTGGCGTGCTGCTGGAGAAGCCCGGCATCACGTTGGGGGTCTGCGCGATCCTGACCAGCATGGGTTCGGAGCGGGCCAAGCGGCTCGGGGACATGGTCGGCGGCACGATCGTCGTCCTCGAGCGAGTGCCCCAGCAGAACCTGGCCCCGGTGATGATGCCGCCGCCGCTCGCTGGCTGGGCCGCAACGGTCGACCTGTCCCGCATCCCCGACTCGCTCGGCATGGGCATCCGCCAGTTCCTGGCCCGCGCACCGCAGCTCGACCCGGCTGCCCGCGAACGCGTCGGGGGCCAGCTGGCGGCGCAGGTCGCGGCTTTGACCTCGCCACCGCCGCCGCCAGGGACGCCGGGCTGGGCCTTCCTCACGGCCGTCCTGGCCGAACGGCGGCGCCGCGAAGAGCTGCGTGCCCACCGCCCGACCGGCCCGGCTGCGCCACTGCCGCCACCGGTCATGGGTGGGCAGCCAACGGGGTACGGGACGCCCGCTTCGGCGCCGCCGCAGGGCCCGCCGGCCCCCGGCCCCGGCGGGTTCCCCGTACCCTCCTAGCGACGGTCCTCAGCCGACCCGGAACGACGCCCTGCCGGGATACCAGCCGGCCAGGCCGGCGCTCACGAGGTGAGCTCCCTTGCCGGACTTCTTGGCGATGGCGAAGGTGACGAGGCCATGGGCGTTGGTGTGCTTGATCACGTTGCCGACGCGCACCGCTGCTCCCGCGACCGCTACGCCGGCGTCGGTGACCTTGACCGTGAGCCTTCCGCCGTGGACGTAGGAGATCTTGCCCGGTGCGACCGTCACCTTCAGCCCCTCGAGAATGCGGGTGCTGAAGATCTCGGCCTCCGGGTTGCCGGAGCCGTCCTTGTCCTTTCCGATGACGTTGATGACGGCGTCGAGCGGTCCGCGCGAACCGTCTCCGCCGGTGCGGGTCGGCGACTGGCCGGGCGTCGCTGGCGACCGCACGGCCCGGATCACGCCGAACTTCGTCACCGAGGGATTGGTGCGGGCCGCATACAACGTCTGGTTCTGAACCCACCAGACCCACAGCCGACCGCCGGGCGCTGCGCTGATGCCGGTGTACTGGATGTCGCCGGATGTGTGCAGGGCCACCGTGTGTGCCGTCCCGACGTGCCAGAGCACGAGCTTCTGGGGCAACGGGTAGCCGGAGGCGTACGCCGCCCACACACCCCCGCCGACGCGGCTGGTGACCGAGACGTCCTGGCTCGGGTTGACCGACGCCCTAGCGCCTTCAAAGCTGATGGTCGACAGGGGCGCCGGCGCGCTCACCGGACCGATGGCCGGCCAGATCTTCGCAGAGTGGATTCCTTCGTACGCAGCGTGTGTGTCGCCCGAGTACCACAGCGCGTACGCTGCGCCGGTCTTGGTGTCCCGCGCGACGTTGACCTGTTCGGCGTCACCGGTGCCCGTCGTGTCGTGGTCGGGGTGAGCTGCCGGAGCTGCGGCGTCGAAACCGTCGTGGACGGTGACCCGGTTGCTGCTGCTGTACGCGCCCGCCGTCACCGGGTGCCCGTGGCCCACATCGACGACCCCGAAGCCGTAGTCACCGTACGCGGACGTGTTCTGCGACAGCGAGCCGGCGCCGAGCGCCCAGTGCGTGGCATCGCCGGCCCTGGCATAGGCCAGCTCGCCGTAGTAGGGATCCAAGCTGTTCACGGTGCGCTGGCCACCGAAGACGACCGTTGGTACTCCGCCAATCAGCACCGGATCGGGGTCGTTGGACGCCGACAACCAGTTGACCACGTTGGAGATGGGACCCAGCGGCTTGCCGTTGGAGCCGAGGATCCGGCTCTTGATGATGCTGAAGTCGGCGGGCGTCTGCTGGTTCCAGACGACGAGGAGCTTGGTACCCCAACGGACCACCCGGGGCTGGGTCACCGTGCTGACGCCGGCACCCGTCGACAGCTTGGTCCAGGGCGAGACAGGAGCCGGCTTGTGCACGGCCCGGGCCGCGTGCGCCGTTCCGGCTAGCGCTGTTGCCGTGGCGAGAACTGTCACCGTCGCCCCAGCGATCAGTCGGCGTGGATGACTCACGGGCATTCTGCTGGTCTTCACGGTGTCCCCTTCGAGCGATTGTGCGCGGAATTGTGTAGTGAGCGAGATCCCTTGGCGCTACTTGGTTGTGGGCGCGCCAGCCGTGATGCCGCAGGTGTTGGTCATGTAGACGGTGAGGCGATGTTCGGCAGCAACCGTCGCAGGATCGCCCAGCGCTGCCATGTCCGCCGGCGTCAGCTTCGCGTAGTCGTAGTGCACCTTGTCGAGAGCGGTCCAGACCTTGTCACTGGCCATCAGCAGCAGAACGACGTCCGACTTGATCGACGCAGGTGCGAGGTGCACCGCCTGCTGTTCTTCCTTACGAATCAAGGCAACTTGGTCCGCGATGGCTTTGTCGGTGTCGGCCGGGGCCGGCGGGTGGCTGATGGAGGCCGCGATCGCCTTGCAGAAGTCCCCTCCTCCGGTGGCTTTGACCGCCGCTGCCTTGGTGATCGCGGATCCTTGGGATGAAGAGATAGCAGCTGCGCCGGCCGACTTCGGTAGTGCCGCCGGGGAGGCGGAGCCTCCCCCGCACCCGGCCACCGTCAGTGCGAGCACGCCTGCTGTACCGACAATGCGAGCAATTCGGCCGTGACGTCCGACTCCGGTCATGTGGGCTCCCTGGATGAAGTGGCCTGCGGAGATGGAATCGTCGGGCTCGCCTCGTACATGACCAGGGCGTCTGTGATCCTGTCGACGGCAAAGTCGGCCGCGAGATTCACGGCCCGTACGGCCTCGGGGCTAGCCGCCTGGAAGACGCAGAAGCACGTCTCCTCCGAGGGAAGGTAGGTCGAGTGCAGGTAGCGCACCGTGCCGGCACCGGCCAGCCCGGAGTCCCGGCAAGCACTCACCAGCCGGACAACCGCGTCGGGCAGATGGGTGGCCGCGTCCGCCGTCAGGTAGCGCTCGACCAAGTAGGTCGACGCCATCCCTGTCCCGGTGTTCTCCACCCGTCGGACGCTAGGGCGCGGCTGCGGTCGGGCGCGTCCGTGGAACTACGCAACTTCGAGGGTGAATCAGCCTCTGGGTACGGCGAACTCGCGCAGGCTGGCAGTTCCCCTGGCCAGCTGCGCCCAGGTGCCGGGGACGTCCAGCACCGCCACAGCAGAGGTGGGGAACGCCTCAGCCACCCCCGCGCGCGCATCCGCCGGACCGTGCCCGTCGTCCAGCGCCATCGCCAGCCCGTGCATCGACGGGTTGTGGCCCACCATGGCGACGGTCGTCGCGTCCTCGGCCAGTTCGGTGAGTACGGCCAGCATCGACTGAATCCGGTCGTCGTAGATGCGCTCGTCGGTCACGAAACCCGGCTCGGCCCCGAGCTCGCCAGCGATCATGTGCCAGGTCTCGACCGTTCGAGTGGCCGGGGAAACCACGGCCAGATCCGGTACGAGACCCCGAGCGCTGATCCACACGCCCACGGCGGCGGCATCGCGAAGGCCCCGAGGAGCAAGCTGCCTCAGCTCGTCGGGCACCCCGTCGCGCACCGCCTTGGCGTGCCGGATGAGCAGCAGAGTGTGGGTCACGCCTTCACGATAGCCGCAGTCGCCGGGACAGCTCCGTGCGCGATCGCACGCCGAGCTTGGTGTAGATCCGGCTCAGATGGCTCTCAACCGTACGAACACTCATGAACAGCGTCTCGGCGACCTCACGGTTGGTTCGGCCGGCCGCCACCAGGTCCGCGACCCGTGTCTCCGCGGTGGTCAGGCCCGCCGCGGTCCCGGTCGGGCCGCCGAGCCTCGACAACGCCTCCCTCGCCTGCTCCGCCTGGATCGGCGTTCCCAGTCGGACGAACTCCGCCAGCGCCAGACCGAGCTCCCGGCGCGCGGCACTGCGCTGTCCGCCGCGGCGCAGGACCGTCCCCAGCAGGAGCCGAGTCCGCGCCGTCTCGAACGGCATCGGCAGCCGCTCATGCACAACGAGCGCTCCCTCCAGCGTGGCGACGGCGGTGGTCAGGTCGCCGGCGTGGGCCTGCAGCAGTCCGTGACACCGGCCGGCCATCGCCGTAGCCCAGGGCAGTCCGAGCAGCCGACTGCTCGCGTCCAGCTCGCTCGTCAGCCGCTCCGCCTCGTCGATGCTTCCCGTAGCAACCAGGGCTGTGACGGCGTCGGGATGCAGCCGCATCATCGCCGGCTCGGTGGTGCCGATCCCGGCGGCCAGGCTCAGCGCCAGCAGGAATCGTTCCGCCGCGAGCTCCGGATGGCCGTCACTGAGCTCGACGAAACCCAGGCTGCGCAGATGCAGCGGGGCTGCGGACAGGTAGCCGGCTGCCGCGTCGGAGTCGCGGTCGGCCTCACCTCTCGTGCGGGCTTCGGTGGTACGGCCGAGGTGGGCGAGGACGAGGACGTGGGCCGACGTCAACGCGGGCAGCTTGATGCCGACTTGCTCGGCAATGGCCCGACCGCGCACGGCGTAGGCGAGCGCCAGCTCGTACGCCCCGGCCCAGCACTCGAGCAGCGCCAGCTGACCGAGCAGCATGGGCAGCGCGCTCTCGTCGCCCTCGTCAATAGCACTGGTGTGCAAGGAATGCAGCCACATGCGCGAATCGTCAAAGCGGTCGATGTGCTTGAGACCCATCCCGAGTCCCATCGCCGCGCGCTCGAAGATGCTCGGCCGGTCATCGACGGTCTGCAACGCCTCCGCCCGTTCGAGGACCTCCACCGCCAAGCCGTTGCCGAGTCGCAAACCGTGCAGCGCGACGTTGGTCAAGGCGTTGGACAGCAGGTCGGCCGGCGGGTCCGTGATGCCCTCCAGGAGCCGTACGGCTGTCTGCGCGTGCATCAGGTCCAACGCCGGCCCGCTCGGGCCGGTCTCGGCGAAAGTCGCGTGACACCGGGCGAGCAGCAGCCGATCCTCGCCTGCCTCGGCGATCGCCTGCTCGCAGACTGCCGCCACCTGTTCGTCGCCGTCCTCCCACGACATGATCATGGCCAGCAGCAGCAGGCCTTGAACCCGCTCGGGCCCAGCCGGCGCGACGGCAAGAGCCTCGTTCAGCAGGCTTCGCGCCCTGGCCAGATCGCCCATCCGAAACACGTACTCCGCGACGTCCACCCGCCGTCGGAGCAGCTCGGCACCGTCACTGCCGGGGGTGCGGCTCACCGCCAGCTCGGCCAGCTCGACTGCAGCGTCGATGCTGCCGCGGCTGCGGGCGTAACGTCCGGCGCGGTCGAGAGCCAGTGCCACCACGGGGTCCGGTCCGGCCGAGCCGAGCGCCGCGTGCCGGGCATGCTCCTCCGGATCGGTGACCACCCCGGCCAGGTGCGCATGCAGCTGCCGCCGCTGCGTCGGGGGCAGGTCGGCGTACGGGATGGACGCCAGCAGCGGGTGGGTGAACCGCAACCGTTCGCCGTCCAGCTCGAGGACGCCGGCGTCCAGGACCTCGGTCAGCGCGGAGCCAGGGTCGCCTCGCCCGCTCGTTGCCGCAGTCACGGAATCGCGGGTGGGCTGTGCCATGGCCGCGGTCGTCAACAGCAGGCGACGGGCGGCGGGGCTCAGCCCGCGCAGCCGTTCCGTGACCAGGGTCCGCAGGTCGGCCGGCACCGGAAGTGCCTCGTCCGCCTCGGGTTCACGACCGCGGCGTTGCAGGGCCCTGGCCATCTCGAGGCACACCATCGGGTTGCCACCGGTTGCTTGATGCAGCCGGGTGAGCGTCGGCCGCGACAGGGTCATGGCAAGCCGCACCTGGAGGACTCTGGCGACGGTGCTCACGTTCATCGGCCCGACGAGGAGACGCTCACCGGGGAGCCCGAGATCGGCTCCCTCGAGCGGATCCCCGCTGGGTCCGGTCCGACAGGAGGTCAGCAGTCGTACCGGTTCCTCCTCCAGACGGCGAAGGGCGAACGTCAGGACCCGTCGCGTACCGGCATCGAGCCACTGCACGTCGTCGATCGCCAGCAGCACCGGCCCGGAACGCGCCAGCGCGCGGAGCAGACCGAGGACCGCCACCGCGATGACGCGATCCACCGATGCCCCCGTCGACGACTCCGACGTGAGCATCGCTGCTGCCAAGGCCCGTTGCTGGACCTCCGGCAGCTCTTCGATCGTGGCGGGGCTGATCCCGTCGAGCAGGTCGCCCAGCCCGGCGAACGTCCAGCCGGCGTCCGCCTCACCGCTCAGGCAGGTCCGTACGTCGACGTTGGCTGCCCTGGCCGACGCAACCGCTGCACTCCAGATCGCGGTCTTCCCGATCCCCGCGGCTCCGTCAAGGACGAACGAGCCAGGGCCAAGCGAGCACTCGCTGACGAACTGCGCGATCCGCCCGAGTTCTGGTTCCCTGCCGACCAGGACCGATCCTGCCTGCACCGCTGCCGCCTTCGCGGAACCCGGTTACCGCCTGAAGGGCGGCGTTCCTCGGGGGACCGCTGCCATCCTCCACCTTCCGGGAATGCCCGTCACTGTCATGACCTGCCCCTGGTCGCCGTCAAGACTGCCGCGAGCAGCCGAGGGTCGTACGCCGCCAGGTCCGGCCGGCGCTCGCCGTCGACCTTCACCGTCATCGAGGGGCAGTCGGGAAGGTAGCCGAACGTCACCGTACGGGAGCCATCACGGACGACGACCGACACGGCGCCGCTGGTCCCGCACAGCGCATCGTCCGGGCTGATCGCCACCGGGAGGCGGTTCAGTGCCGCAGTCAGCGCGGTCAGCGTGGACCCGCTCAACTCCTCCGGCCGGTGCCCGTCACGAGTCACGGACACCGCCGAGACAACGTCAGTCGAGCAGCGTGTCGGCGGCCCGGTCGGGCGTCAGGTACGGGCGCTGCCAGGCATCGACCCGGACAGCACTGCCGCCGTGTCGCCCGGTCAGTGAGATGCCGACGATGGGATCGGGAAAGTCGACGTTCTGCACCTGCGATGAGGTGGTCAGCAAAAAGCTGCCCATCGTCGCATCCGTGGTCGATCCCAGGTCCCAGACCCCGCCGGGCCACCCATGCGCCGTGATCCAGCTGTTGAGCTCCGACGGTTGCATCGCCACCTGGAACCACTCGACCCGGTGCACGCTCGGGCCCGCCGGCGGGTCCTGGGCCGGCGGAAGTCCAGCGACCTTCCCGATCCGGTTGCGCTGCTGCGGCAACGGCGATCACCGACAACAGGTCGTCCAGCCTGGCAGTCGTCTGCTGTTCGGCACGGCTCAGCGGGGGTGCAGCCGGAGTCGGCTCCATGTCCGGCCGTAGCACGGTGAGACCGACCACGACGATGGCCGCGACGACAACAACCGTTGCCACAGCGGCGAACGTCCGTCGGCGGCGTACGACGTGCCCCCGGTGCACCACGTCGTCGAGGCTGAACGCCACCGGCGGGAACGGCCCTGGTCAGCGCCGGCGCAAGCAGCTCCTCGATGTCGGCGTCAGTCACCGCTCGCTCCCCTCTTTGGCGATCATGGTTCGCAGGGACTTCAGCGCGTCCGAGGTCTGGCTCTTCACGGTGCCTTCGGTGACGCCGAGGCAGTCGGCGGTCTGCCGAACGCTGAGGTCCTGGAGGTAGCGCAGCACCACCACGGCCCGCTGTTGCGGCGGAAGCGCCAGCAGGAGCCGCCGCTGGTAGTCGCGTTCCTCCGGCAGGTCGACGTCGTACGCGGCCTCGCCACCTACCTCGACGGACACGACTTCCTTGCGCCGCCACCCTTTGCGCAGGTCGGCACGAAACGTGTTCACGAGGATCTTGCGCAGGTAGAGGTGGTGGTCCACGTCGGCGGGCAGCCGCTTCCAGGCGAGGTACATCTTCACCAGGGATGCCTGCACCAGCTCCTGGGCGTCGTCCCAGTCGCCGGTCAGGTAGTACGCCGGCCGCAGCAGCCCGGACATCTCCGCCGCCGCGAACGCCCGAAACGCCGCCTCGTCGTCGCCCCCGTGTCGTCTCACAACCACACAATGCCGGAAAGCCCGCCCGAGGTTGGGCGGCCGACGACATTGGTGGTCATACGCTCAGCGGCTGTCCTGTCGTCGGCTCTCCGAGCCACTCCTCCAGCTGCTGCACATACTCCGGCGCGAACTCCGGCGTCCAGCGCAGGAAGTAGACGCTCATCGTGAGGGCGTGCAAGGCGTTGCCGAGTCGTACGCGAGCATCCCAGTCCTCGGGCAGTGGAATCACGTTGGCGTACGCCTCGAGGAAAACTGCGCGGCCCTCGGGGAATGTGGCGAAGATGTGCTCGTCGAGCTTGCCGAAGTCGAGGAAGCGATCTGCGTAACGACCGTGCTCGAAGTCGAGCAGGCAAGCAATCCGGCCATCGCGCATGACGAAGTTGGGCCGCCACAGGTCACCGTGGGTCAGCGACGGGGACACGTCCAGCACAACTGCGTCGATCGCCTCGTGGAAAGCGGCTGCCAACCGGTCGCGCCCCACCGAGACAAAGTCCTCCGGTGCCTGCGCGAGCTGAGAGTCGGCCGACGCGCGCAGAAAGGCCCTTACGTCAGGGAAAGTGTGCTTGCCCAGCACGTCGCCGAACCACTCGCCGGAGCAACGATGCACTCGCCCCACCAGGTGACCCAGATCGGCCGAGAACACCAGGCGCTGGTCGACGTCCATCGTCTGCCCAGGCCTCGTCGGCGAGCTGCCCGTCCTGGAACTCTTGTACGAGCAGGGGAGCCGCGAACGCCGTACTCCGGGGCAGGAACGATCGGAATCGGACGACGGGAACCCCACCGTCGGCCGCGCGACGCGTGGTGGCGATCAAAGCCCGCAGGTGCTCCGGGTCGGTCTGCCGGATCGGCGTCTTGACCAGCAGCCGCCCTTCATCGGTGTCGGCGACCCACTGCCTGCTGGTGTAGCCGGCGTGCAACTGCCGAAGGCCGTCGACCCGAATGCCGGGACAGGCTTCGACGAGGGCGGCGCGGACGACATCGGGATCGATCACCTCTGAGGACATGACTTCCTTTGCTGTGCAACGAATTCCGGGGCTTGTTCGGGCGCTCGGCCCACACTAGCCGCGTCGTGAGGTTCAGCGTCGCTCGAGCCAGGGCCCGCCGCTGCAGCGGCAGAGCACAGCGGAAGGAGGCACAGCGACGACAAGGGTCTGCCGTGTGGGCACCGTCCCAAGCGACTCGGCAGGACCACGCCACCCACCAGGCCGACGTGAAAGTGGGCGAACCGTCGCCAGACGACGGTTTTCCCGCATCCACGGCCGAAGCGCGGGCCGGGCGGGGCAGGACCACGGCTGCCCGTCAGCCAGGGCGGCGGGCCGGCTGGTTGGGCGGGGAGTCGAGTTCGTCGAGGGAGACGCCGGGACCTTCGAGTACGACGTCGCCGGCCAGGTGCAGCATCACGTGCTCACCGGTCGCCCGGTCGTCGATGCGGTAGCGCTCTACGACCAGCGGTCCCGAAGGCGTCTCGTGATCGTCGACGTCCTCGAGCGTCCACCCGCGTTCGACCATCAGCGGAGCGAGCAACGGCTCCCACACGGCGACTAACCGAAGCCACGCGGAACCCTTGATGGGCAGGGAAAGGAGCCGCGCCAGGACCACGAAGAACGCAGGCGACTCCCCCAGGAACCCGGCTGCCTCGGCAGCATCCTCCGCCGGAGCAACGCCGTCGGCAGCTGACCGTACCCACATCAGCTCACGGCCGAGCGACCCCCCGCGCACCCGCCAACGCTGCGTCGCGATCTCGCACCGTACCGGCCGCCAACGGGAGTCGACGGTCAAAGAGACCGCAACCCCGTCCGAACGCTCACCCACGTACGACCAGCCGGCGGGCGCATCCACCGTGGTGAACCGTTCGGTCCGGCCATCGGCGTAGCGGTAGGTACCCGACGGCACGCTCAGGACCCGTACTGCCAGGAGCGCAGGTAGACCTGCTGGTCCGGGCTGAGGCTGTCGATGGACACCCCGATCGACGCCAGGGTCAACGTCGCAACCCTGGCGTCAATCTCCGGGGGCACGTCGTAGACCGCGGGTGCGAGGCCGGCAGCTGCTCCGACCAGCCACTCGGTGGTCAGGGCCTGATCGGCGAACGCGACATCCATCACCGCCGCCGGATGTCCTTCGGCAGCAGCAAGATTGACCACGCGACCCTCGGCCAGCAGCAGCAGCTTTCGCCCGTCCGGCAAGGTGAACTCGTCGGTGTGCGGGCGGATCCGGTGCCGCTCGTCGGCCAGGTCGTGCAGGGCTCGCACGTCGACCTCCACGTCGAAATGCCCTGCGTTGGCCAGGATCGCACCGTCCCGCATCACCTCGAGGTGCTCGCCGCGGATGACGTCGCGGTTGCCGGTCACGGTGATGAACACGTTGCCCAGCGGCGCCGCTTCGGCCATCGGCAGCACCCGGAAGCCGTCCATCGTCGCGTCCAGCGCCCTGATCGGGTCGACCTCGGTCACGACCACCTGGGCGCCCAGGCCACGCGCACGAGACGCCACGCCCTGGCCGCAGGACCCGTACCCCGCCACCACGACCACGCGGCCGGCGATCAGGGTGTTGGTCGAACGCAGGATGGCGTCGAACGTCGACTGGCCGGTGCCATACCTGTTGTCCAGCAAGCGTTTTGCCGGTGTGTCGTTGACGGCGACCACCGGAAACTTGAGGATGCCGGCCCGCGCCATCTCGCGCAGCCGGATCACTCCGGTGGTCGTCTCCTCGCAGCCGGCCCGGACCCTATGGGCCAGGTCGGTACGGGTCGTGTGCAGCATGTTGACGAGGTCGCAGCCGTCGTCGAGCACCAGGTCGGGCTCGATCGTCAAAGCCGACTCGATGTGCGCGTAGTAAGCAGCCAGGTCGACCCCCGAACGGGCGAAGACGGCAACCCCCTCGTGCACGAGGGCGGCGGCGGTGTCGTCCTGGGTGGACAGCGGGTTGGACGCGGCCAGCGTCACCTGCGCTCCGCCGGCCACCAGGGTCCGTACGAGGTTGGCGGTCTCAGCGGTCACGTGCAGACAAGCGGCGATGCGTACGCCGGCGAGCGGCTTGTCAGCGCTGAACCGGCGCCGGATCGCCGCGAGCACGGGCATCGTGCGGTCGGCGAAGTCGATCCGCTGACGGCCCTCAGCGGCCAGACCGAGGTCGGCCACGTCGAAGTCCTGCACGTCGCGCCCTCCTCGAAGAAATGAGCAAGGGCGGTACGGGACCTGGCGAGAGGTCCCGTACCGCCCTGTTCAAACTACTCGCGAACCCTAGTAACGGTAGGCGTCCGGCTTGTACGGGCCATCGACGGAGACGCCGATGTACTCGGCCTGCTGCTTGGTGAGCGTGGTGAGCTTGACGCCCAGCGCGTCGAGGTGCAGCCGGGCGACCTTCTCGTCGAGGTGCTTCGGCAGCACGTAGACGCCGAGCGGGTACTGGTCGGTCTTGGTGAACAGCTCGACCTGCGCGATGGTCTGGTTGGTGAAGCTGTTCGACATCACGAACGACGGGTGACCGGTCGCGTTGCCCAGGTTGAGCAGGCGGCCCTCGGACAGCACGATGATCGAGTGCCCGTCGGCGAAGCTCCACTCGTCGACCTGCGGCTTGACGTTGATCCGGGTGACACCGGGCAGCTTGGCCAGGCCGGCCATGTCGATCTCGTTGTCGAAGTGGCCGATGTTGCCGACGATCGCCTGGTGCTTCATCCGGGCCATGTCAGCGGCCATGATGATGTCCTTGTTGCCGGTGGCCGTGATGAAGATGTCGGCGGTCTCGACGACGTCGTCGAGGGTGGCCACCTGGTAGCCGTTCATGGACGCCTGCAGCGCGCAGATCGGGTCGACCTCGGTGATGATGACCCGGGCGCCCTGGCCGCGCAGCGACTCAGCGCAACCCTTGCCCACGTCGCCGTAGCCGAGCACGACGGCAACCTTGCCGCCGATCATGACGTCGGTGCCGCGGTTGATGCCGTCGATCAGCGAGTGGCGGACACCGTAGAGGTTGTCGAACTTGCTCTTGGTGACCGAGTCGTTGACGTTGATCGCCGGGAACAGCAGCGTGCCGGCCTTCTCGAACTCGTACAGCCGCATGACGCCGGTGGTGGTCTCTTCGGTGACGCCCTTGATCTCGGCGGCAATCTTGGTGAACCGCTGCGGGTCGGACGTCAGCGAGCGGCGGAGCGTGTCGAGCACGACCTTCCACTCGTCGGAGTCGTTCTCGTCGGTCGAGGGCACCGCGCCGGCGAGCTCGTACTCGACGCCCTTGTGGACGAGCAGGGTCACGTCGCCACCGTCGTCGAGGATCATGTTGGGGCCGCCACCGCCGGGCCAGTTGATGACCTGCTCGGTGCACCACCAGTACTCCTCCAGCGTCTCGCCCTTCCAGGCGAAGACCGGGACACCGGCGGGGTTGTCGATGGTGCCGTTCGGGCCGACCGCGACAGCGGCAGCTGCGTGGTCCTGGGTCGAGAAGATGTTGCAGCTCACCCAACGCACCTGGGCACCGAGCTCGACGAGAGTCTCGATGAGTACGGCGGTCTGGATGGTCATGTGCAGGGAGCCGGTGATGCGGGCACCGGTGAGCGGCTTGCTCTGGCCGTACTCGGCGCGCATCGCCATCAGGCCGGGCATCTCGTGCTCGGCGAGCTGAATCTCCTTGCGGCCAAAGGTGGCCAGCGTGAGGTCGGCGACCTTGAAGTCGGCAGTCATGCAATCTCCTTGGTGAAATGGGATAGCTGGTCGGTCGAAAGAAGCCTTTGGTGCTTGGCCTGCTCCCACCGCAACCAGCTGTCGGCGGGGACGTCCTCGGGGCGCTCGGGCTGGCTGGTCAGCCAGCTCTCGACCGCGGTACGCAGTTCGGGCTCGGCCTGCAGCCGGGCAGCGAAGCCGACGTCGGACAGGCCGATGTCGTACGTCGCCAGCAGGTCTTTGAGCGTGCGCAAGCGCTGCAGATGGCCGGGACCGTACAACCGATACCCGGACACGGACCTGTCAGGCTCGACCAGCCCGGCGCTCTCGATGTAGCGGAGCATGCGGGCGGACCAGCCGGTGATCTCGGCTGCTTCCTGGATGGTGAGGCCTGCGGTGGTCGTCATCGACCACGAGGTTAGCAGACTTGTGTCAACCTTGCACCGGACTCAGCCGACGGCGTGGTCCACGTCGGGCTCGATGTAGATCACCCTGGCCACCGGCACCTTGGCCCGCACCCTTGCCTCCGCGGCATCGATCCGCGCGGCCACGTCAGCCAGCGTCGCCTCGGGGTCGACGGCGATCTTGGCCGCGACCAACATCTCCTCCGGCCCGAGGTAGAGCGTCTTGATGTGGATCACGCGGCGCAGCATCGGGTCGTCCAGCAGCGCCTGATTGATGATGACGAGGTTGCTCGGCGAGGCGCCCTCGCCGATGAGCAGGCTCTTCATCTTGAACGCGAGCACCACGGCGATGAAACCGAGCAGGACACCGATCCCCACCGTCGCGATGCCGTCCCAGCGCGAGTTGCCGGTGACCTCGCTGAGAACGACGCCGACCATGGCCAGCCCCAGACCGACCAACGCACCGCTGTCCTCGAGCAGAACCACTGGTAGCTCTGGGTTCTTGGTGTCCTTGATGAAGTCGAACCACGAGCCTCCGGTACGGATGTGCCGCGCCTCGCGCATCGCCGTACGGAACGACAACGACTCCAGCACTAGCGCCACGAGGAGGACGCCGATCGCCACTGCCGGGCTTTCCAGCGGGTGCGGATGCAGAATCTTCTCGATGCCCTCGTACAGGGCGAACAGCGATCCGAGCGTGAACAGCACCAGCGCGACGACGAAGGCGTAGAAGAACCGGTCGGGACCGTAGCCGAACGGATGGTCCGCGGTGGGGGCACGTTTCGACCGCTTTCCGCCGATGAGCAGCAGCACCTGGTTGCCGGAGTCGACGACCGAGTGCACCCCCTCTGCCAGCATCGACGACGAGCCGGTGATCGCGAACGCCACGAACTTGCTGACCGCGATGCCGAGGTTGGCGGCGAGTGCGGCGACGATCGCCCTGGTGCTGCCCTCGGCGCTCATGTGGTCCGGATCATCGGGTACGGCTCACGGCGCCAGGCGCGCAGCGAGCTGGGAGGCTGCCCCGTCGTCGGAGGGGTCAACGCCCTCGAGCAGGGCGAGGTAGACCGAGGCGTAGTCGCCCAGCGCTACCAGCGAGGCAAACCGCTCGAGCGGGCTGTCGCCCTCGGCCAGCAGCGACGTCACGGCGATGCCCCGCTCCTGCGCGAGGGCGGCCGCGGCGTCGGCACGCGCCGCGATCGCGGGCAGCTCGCGGTTGTCCCTGAGCAGGACCAGCTTGAGCTGGGGCTCGCTGTCCTCGTCCGCGTCGTCTCCGCGGTCGCGGAACAGCGCCTCGAGCGGGTCGATCGGCCGGGTGACCGGCAGCCCTGAGCCGAAGACGCCGTCGAAGCAGCCGAGCACTGTGTGCAGCGCCTCGGGCAAAACTCCCGGCAGGGCAGGCACTTTCGCGTTGCGGGTCAGCTGTGCGGCGAGTCGGCTCGCTGCCAGTCCGCCGACGGGCGGGGTGCCCCACACCAGCGGCAGGGTGCCGGCCAGGTCGACGGCGAAGGTCTTGGCCGGGTTGAGGAAGCTCTCGTACGAGGGCCGGCATCGCTCGGCGTAACGGACCAGGACCTCAGCCGTCGCCTCGATCGCGTCGGCTGGAACACTCAACATTCCCAAGGCATCTGCGGCCAGCAGGACTGGTACGGCCATCGACCAGAGACTGGCGCGGGCGGGTCGGTCGCCGGGCACGACGACGTGCGGCGCGCTCGCCTGCTCACCACGCAGGTCCAGCGGCGAACCCTCAGCCGAGACGGTGACCAGGCGGGCGCCTCGGCGGATCGCCTCGTCGGTAGCCGCCAAGGTTTCCGCGGCCCGGCCGGAGGCAGAGACAGCGATGGCGAGGTCGGCAGCGCCGACCCAGGCCGGCAGCTCGTTGCCGCGTACGACGAGAACCGGGGTCGGACTGCCGGGCGCTGCCAGCGTGGCCAGCAGGTCGCCGGCCAGGGCAGCGGTGCCGGACCCGAGGACGACGACGGCTCGCGGCCTGCCCTCCCCGGCGATCCGGTGCAGTCCGGCGTCGGCGCAGGCAGTAGCAGCCTCACGGACCTGGGCGGCCGAGGTTGCGGTCGCGAGCAGCATCGACCCGGTGTCCGCGGTCTCGAGCGCCTCGACGTCGTCGAGAATGCCCTGGTCGAGGGGCATCCGCGGGCTCATCCCGTACGACCGGTCACGCGGAAGGTGCATCCGCCGGCGGACGGCGGGCTTCGTCGACCAGCAGCACCGGGATGTCGTCGCGCACCGGGTAGGCCAGCCCACAACCGGTGCAGACCAGCTCACCCGCTGCGTCGTCCACGCGCAGCGACGAACGGCAGTCCGGGCAGGCGAGGATGGCGATCAGGGCGGGGTCGAGATTCATCAGGGCTCCAGGGGCTGGCGAGGAAGGATCAGCTGCGGATCAGGGCGAGCAGCTCGTCGCGCAACGCCGCCATGGCGGCCTCGTCGGCCGCCTCGACGTTGAGGCGCAGCAGGGGTTCGGTGTTGGAGGCGCGGACGTTGAACCAGGACGTCGGTGACAACCGTACGGTCAGCCCGTCCAGCGTGTCGATCTCGACACCCTCGCCCGCGTAGACGGATCGGATCTCGGCGACCTTGGCGGCCTGGTCGGCGACCTCGCTGTTGATCTCGCCGGACGAAGCGTAGCGGCCGTACTGCGCGAGCAGCTCCGACAGCGTGCCGTCCTGCTCGCCCAGCGCCGCCAGCACGTGCAGCGCCGCGAGCATGCCGGAGTCGGCTTTCCAGAAGTCGCGGAAGTAGAAGTGGCCGCTGTGCTCGCCGCCGAAGATGGCGCCGGTCTCGGCCATCGTGCCCTTGATGAACGAGTGACCGACCCGGGTGCGTACGGGAACACCGCCGTGCTCGAGCACGATCTCCGGTACGGCCTGCGACGTGATCAGGTTGTGGATCACCGTGGAGCCGGGCTCCTTGGCGAGCTCGCGGCAGGCGACGAGTGCCGTGATGACCGAAGGCGAGACGATGTCGCCCCGCTCGTCGACGACGAAGCAGCGGTCGGCGTCGCCGTCGAAGGCCAGCCCCACGTCGGCCCCGACCTCGCGGACCTTGGCCTGCAGGTCGCGCAGGTTCTCCGGGTCGATCGGGTTGGCCTCGTGGTTGGGGAACGTGCCGTCGAGCTCGAAGTACATCGGCACCACGTCGAGCGGGAGCCCGGCGAAGACCCTCGGGACGGTGTAGCCGCCCATCCCGTTGCCGGCGTCGACGGCCACCTTGAGCGAGCGGATGCCGGACAGGTCGACGAGCTTGTTGAGGTAGTCGGCGTACTCCGTGACCAGGTCGCGGGTCGTGACAGTGCCAGCCGGCCCGTCGTACGAGGGGATGCCGTCCTCGATCATCGCCCGGATCTCCGCCAGACCGCTTTCCTGGCCCACGGGAGCCGCGCCGGCCTTGCACAGCTTGATCCCGTTGTACTTGGCCGGGTTGTGGCTGGCGGTGAACATTGCGCCGGGGATGTCGAGGGACCCGGCGGCGAAGTAGAGCAGGTCCGTCGAGCCCAGACCCGCGTCGATCACGTCGGCACCCTGACTGGTCGCGCCCTCGGCGAACGCCGCGCACAACGGGCCGCTGGACTCGCGCATGTCGTGGGCCATGACGATCACCGGCGCCCCGGTGAACCGGGCGAACGCCGCGCCAACTGCCCCGGCCACCTCGGCGTCGAACTCGTCCGGGACCACACCGCGGACGTCATACGCCTTGATGATCTTTGACAGGTCCTGCATCAGCTGGTGCTCCCGGGCTCGCTCGTCGTGACGACGCGAGCCTACCGGTGAGCCGGTCAGCGAATCTTGGTGGCCTTGCTCAGAACGGAGTCGACAGCGAGCTCCTGGCCGAACTCGGTCCAGGCGCGGTACTCGCAGTGCCGGCAGGAGGTGAACTGCACCGGGGAGCCGTCGGTCAGGGTCATCGCGATCTCCGTGAGCCGCGGTGAGGAGCACGAGGGGCACTTCGGGCGCTGCGAGTCGGCCAGCTTGACCAGTGACGACGGGGTCGTGGGCACCGGGGACACGGTCCGCTGGCGGGGCACCCGTACAGCAAGACCGCTCGTGGCCAGGGTGTCGGAGGAGGGAGCGAAAGCAGCGGGCGTACGTGCCATGTCGATGACTCCGAACGGGTGAATGGTTGCGGACGCAGACGACTTCGGCATCGACCCGAAATTCCTTGAGCTCGACGGCGTGTCCGTACCAAAGCGGGCGAAATCGCCCGCTGGACTCAGAGGTCGCGCAGAACCCGCAGGTGCCCGCGCCGGCCCTGCTGACCCTGACCGGGCGGCAACGGCGGTGGCGGTCCCTGCCGGACGGCCCCGGTCCGGGGCTCCGTCGGACGACCGGCTTCGCGTACGGCGTTGGCGAGCGCCTCGAGATCGTCGAGTGACGGCGCCATCGAGGCGTCGTCCACCTCGAGCCGGACGACCTCCCAGCCGCGCGGCGCGGTGAGCCGGTGCGCGTGCTCGGGGCACAGGTCGTAGCAGTGCGGCTCGGCATAGGTCGCGAGCGGCCCGACGACGGCGGTCGAGTCGGCGTAGACATAGGTCAGCGTGGCCAGGGCAGGCTTGCCGCAGGCCGTACGGGAACAACGCCGAATGGGGCTCACAGCGGAAACCTAGCCGGTCGACCTTCTGCCTGCCAGAACCGGGCCACCAACGCGGCCTCGTGTCGCGGCCTCGCTGCCGGTGATCACCGGTGCGCGGCGTACCGAATGACGCCCGTTTACGGTGCGCCGTGCACCACAGATCGCGCCGGGGCGGGTGGGGGTGGGCCGGGGCTGCCGGTGATCACCGGTGCGCGGCGTACCGAATGACGCCCGGTTACGGTGCACCGTGCACCACTGATCGCGCCGGGGCGGGTGGGCGTGTCGCGGCCGTCGCTGCCGGTGATCACCGGTGCGCGGCGTACCGAATGACGCCCGTTTACGGTGCGCCGTGCACCACTGATCGCGCCGGGGCCGGGTGTGGGCCGATGCTGGCCGGACCACCGCGGCTACGCCCGGACAGCACCTCAGGCGGCGCCGGCGACGGAGCCGAGCACGAGCAGGGCCACCGCGACGTAGTGACAGGCTGCTGCGGCTCCCACGTAGGTGTGGAACACCTCGTGGTAGCCGAACACCCCCGGCCACGGGTTCGGGAAATGCCGCTGGAACGACAGCGCGCCCACGGCGTAGAGCAGACCGCCGGCGACGACGAGCACGCTGGCTGCGACACCGACGTGCTGCCAGACGCCGGGCAAGGCGAAAGCGCACCCGACGCTGAGTGTCGTGAGGGCGATCGCCAGGACCCAGTCCGGCGCATGCATCCGCAGCAGGTGTACGCAGGCGGCCACGGCGGCCAGCGACCACAGCACGATCAGGCAGATCAGCCCGTACGACCCCGGCACCGCCAGCAGGAAGAACGGTGTGGCCGACCCGGCGAACAGCACGAAGATCATCGCGTGGTCGAGCCGCTGCAGGCGCAGCTTGACCGTGGTGGTCCAGTTGCCGCGGTGGTAGAGCGAGCTGGCGCCGAACATCGCGCTGACGCTGACCGCGTAGATGGCCGTCGCCGTGGCAGCCCTCGGCCCGCGAGCGGCCACGATGAGCAGGGTGCCGGCGACCAGCGACACCTCGAACAGGCCGAGATGCAACCATCCGCGCAACCGGGGTTTGAGCTCGGCGGCGTCCGGAACTGCTGCCAGCTGCGGCGCGTGGCGCTGCGTCACAGGCTCGGGCGAGGTGCGGGAGACGGTCACGTCACCCTGCCGGCGGGGCGATCGCGCGGATCTCGGCGACGAGACGAGCCGACAGCTCGTGCGGCGTCTCCTCCGGCCCCGGCTGGCCGACCGGCGTGAAGAACTCGACCCGCAGCCGCGGCCGCATCGGAAACTGCGCGAGGACGGTCGATCCGGTGATCGCGGCACAGACGATCACCGCGTCCGGCACCTGCTGCGCCAGCCGCCCAGCCCCGGACCGCGCGGGCAGGGTCCGACCGCGCGAGATCATGCCCTCGGGAAACAGCCCGACGCACTCCCCGGAGCGCAGCGCCGCGATCGCCGCGGCCAGTGCCGGGCCGCCGCCTGCCTCGCGGTCGACCGGGATCTGCCCCATCCGGTCCATTGCCCAGCCGAGCAGCCGCGGCTTCCACAGCGACGACCGGGCCAGCGCCGTGATCCGGCGTCGGCCGGCCGCCACACCGATGATCGGCGGGTCCCAGCCGCTGTCGTGGTTGACCACGATGAGCACCGGCCCGGTACGGGGAATCAGGTCGGCGCCGGTCACCTCGAGCCTGCCCCACCAGGACACCACTGGACGTAAGGCGGCGATCGCGAGCCGGTAGACCACCGACGTCCGGGGCGGGGCAGTACGAAACCGTGCGCCCCGAGCCTCGGATACGGCCACATCTGCCTCCGGCCGCGCGGAGCCCAACCGGCTCAGCCGCGACGACGCGCTCAGCCTACGCTCAAACCTCGGCAAATACTGCCCCCCGAAACGTCCCGACTTTTCCGGGGCGGTCCGCCGATTTAGAGTCTCGGCATGGCGGACCTCACCCCTGTAGTCGCGGCCGGCGAGCGCGAGGTGGACATCCTGCTGCGCTTCCTGAACAAGATGCGCGACGCCCTCGTCCGTACGACGGCGGGGCTGGCCGAGGACCAGCTGCGCCTGTCCGGCGTGATCTCCGGCACCAACCTGATCGGCATCGTGCAGCATCTGACCGGGGTCGAGGAGCACTGGTTCCAGCTGGTCTTCCTCGGTGCGGACATCTCGCCGAACGAGTCGATGGAGGTGCCGGCCAGCACGCCGTCCAGCGAGGTCGTGCTCGCCTACCGGGCTGCCTGCGCACGCAGCGACGACATCATCAGCGCCACCCCCGACCTCTCGACCCTGGCCGCCATCGCCAACCCGGGCGAGGACTCGCGGGCGTCCCTGCGCCGGATCACCGTGCACATGATCGAAGAGACCGCACGGCACGCGGGGCACGCCGACATCCTGCGCGAGCAGATCGACGGCTCGACCGACCTCTGACTCGCCCGTCCTGAAGTGAACTCTTCAAGCGGGCCAGTGCTTCTCGTCGAGGGCGACCGGATAGCGGGTCGGTCCCGATCGGCTCGCGGTCGAACGAGTGCTACCTTCGGCTGGTGCGCCCCAGTCTGTACGAGTTCGCTGGCGGTGCCCCGGCCTTCCGGGCGCTCGCCACAGCGCACCATGCCCGGTGCCTCGCCGACCCGGAACTGAACCACCCGTTCTCGCACCCCGACGGCAACCCCGATCACATTGAACGCCTCGCTGCCTACTGGGCCGAGGTGATGGGTGGCCCGGCGGACTTCTCGCAGACCATGAGCGACCAGTCAGCGATGCTGGTCATGCACGCCGGCAACGGCGACATGAGCGACCTCGGCCGCCGTTTCGTCGAGTGCTTCGTGGCCGCAGCCGACGATGCCGGCCTCCCGGCCGACCCGGAGTTTCGGGCTGCCCTGCGCGACTACATGGTCTGGGCCGTCGACGATGTGCTCCTCTACTCCGAGCCGGACGCGCAGGTGCCGGGCAGCCTGGCCATGCCGCACTGGTCCTGGTCCGGGCTGGTGCAGTCACCTGCGACCTCATCGTGAAGGGCCGGCTGCTGACCGCCGGGCTGCTCGTGGCGGTACCGCTAATCGCCGCCTCGGCTTGGCTGACGAACACATCGGCGGCCAAGGCCGTCTCCCGATCTGTCCTCCACGTCGACTTCGGCACGCGTACGACGCTGCCCCCGAGGGGCTACGTGCTCGACCACGGCCAGGCCTTCTCGTCGGCTCGCGGGTTCGGCTGGGAAAAGGCCAGTAACAGCAGGGGTTTTGCTCTTACCAGCAACGGCGTCAGACGGACGACCGGGCATGCGCCGGACCGCCGGTACGCCACCTTCATGCAGATGCAGGCTGGACCCGCCCGTACGACCCCGGCGCAGTGGCAGGCCGCCGTACCGAACGGGGTCTACAAGGTCACGGTCGCCGTCGGCGACGCCGCCGCCATCAACTCCCTGAACCGGGTTGTCGCCCAACCGCGCACCGCGCACCAGGTCGTACTCGTCGGCGGGTTCAAACCGACCACTGCGCACCACTTCTTCACGGTCACCAAGCCGGTGCGAGTCACCACCGGACGCCTGACCCTGTCCCCGGCCGGAGGCAAGAACACCAAGATCGACTTCGTCACCGCCATCCCCGTTGCGACACCACCGCCGGCGAAGCCGCCGACGACGGTTGTCAACCTCGCGGCCGGGGGGACGGTGAGTGCGGCCTGTCACGTCACGGGCTTCACCTCCGTGCTCCCCAACACCGCCGGCAACCAGTGCCTGCCGAGCAAGATTGCTTTCGTACCAGGCGGACTGCAGCTGACGAGCACGAGCGGCCAGCTCGCCAACGATGACCAGCAGAATGCGCTCTACCGAACGTTCAACGCCAGCAAGGACTTCACTGTGACGGCGCGGATGCGGGGGCCGATCAACCAGCTCACGGCCAACTACCAGCAGGCCGGAGCGTTCTTCGGGCCGGACCAGAACAACTTCGTCAAGGTGGAGGCCGAGCACAACGGCCCGGGGGCGCCCCATCTCACGATGTTCTACCGCGAAAGCTCGGTGGCCGGAGTGGTGGACACGATTTCCCTGCCAGCGCTGACGTCGGCCACCACCGTGGACCTGATCATCCGGGCGAGAAGCCACCACCTGACGGTCTACTACAGCCTCAACGGCGCGGCGCCGGTCCAGGTCGGCACCGCCAAGTCGCCCGCGAATGCGTCGACGTGGTTCGCCGTTGCTGGCAAGACCGGCGTCCTCGTGTCCAACAGCGGCTCCCCTACTGCCATCACCGCCACCTTCACGCGAGTGACGATCAGCAGCCCCTGACCGGAGTCGCTGCCCTGACCCTGGAACCGCGGAGCTGGGTCTAACGTCCAAGCACCATGAGAATCCACTCTGTCGTACACGCAACCTCAGCCGTCGTCGCCGTCGTGGCAGCGAGCCTGGTCGGGCCCACGGCACCGGCACACGCCGCAACGCTGCAGCTGACCTCCTGTGCCAGCTCGCACGCGACGTCGAACGGGCGCCTCGGCACGACGCCAAAGGGCGCAGCCACCGGCGCGATCACCGGTCACGCGGTCACGACGGCGTTCGCGTTGGCTGGCAACGACCTGGTCGCAGCCCCGCCGCCGGCCGGCTACTCCCCCAAGGTCAGCTTCCTCCAGGCCGGCTGCGAGCTGGCGTCCGCCCTCGGCATCGACAACCTCACACCCGGCACCGGCCGGCTGGCGCTGGCGACGCTGACGCTGCGCACCGACGTGAGACACGCGCTGATGGTCGACAAGTCGGTCAACTCGAGGATCCCGAGCCTCGGGCCGGTCCCGACCTACCAGGCGCGGGTGGCCTGGATCCTGATCTCGCCGACGGACTACGGCTGCGCCGACGACGCGCAGCCCACGGTGAGCCCGTACCAGGTGCGAGCGATTGACGCCTCGACGGGCGCGAGTGCCGTGCTGTTCCAGGACTCGCTCGTGTGCAACGGGGTCACCGACGGGCCGTCGGTGACAATCCCGTACCAGCAGGTCTCTTTGGCCTGGCACCTGGTCTCGCGGTCGAAGGGCCAGGGGCACGCCAAGGTCACCGCGGCCTGGGCTGCCTGCGAGAGGTTCGGCTGGGCCGGCTACCGGCACGGCCAGGAGGGCCAGCCCTACCCGACCCCTGTCCAACAGAAGCACTACGACACGACCCTCGCCCCGTACCAGATCAAGATGAACCACCGGCCGCTGTGGTCGCTGACGGTCTACGTCAACCGCCCGATCGGTCCCGCGTGCGGCCGGGCAAAGGAGCACCTGATCACCGTGTTCCCGCAGGAGCTGGACAAGACCCTGCCTGCGGAGATGCGCCACAACCCGCTCGGAGCCCTCATCACGCAGCGCTACTGACGCCGTCAGCGCCCGGGTCACTGTTGACATTGGACTAGACCAATGTCAGTCTTCGGCAGTGGCGCCACCCGGCGGCCTCGAACAGCGCCGAGACCAACTGGGGGCACCCATGTCCGCACGCCGGTTCGCCTTCGCTGCCGTACTCCTGAGTGCCACCAGTGCATGTGGCTCGCATTCCCCCGCGGCAGCGCCGGTCGGGACACCCGCACAGCACGTCACCTTTGCCGATTCCGCCTTCACCTCGGTCGTCTGCGCCCCACCGCACACGTTGGCCAACTGCTTCTCCGGTACGGGAACGACGACGATCGCTCCGCTGGGCAGGGTGACCCTCGCCCGTACCGTGATCTCAGGAGACCAGAAGCGGTCAGTCCCGAGCGGGTGTGAGCCGGCGGACACTGTCGGAACCCTCACCGGCTCCGACGGCGCCAAGGCCACCCTGTCCGGTACGGGAACCCTCTGCGGTGCCGTCGCCACCTACACCCTGCTGGTCGGGCCGGGGACCGGGTCGTTCACCAACCTGCACCTGAGCGGCACGATCCACAACGACGGTGGCGCCGAGTCGTGGGACATCACCGCCGTCACCACGGGCTAGGCTTTCGCGCGTGAACGAGCAACCACAGCCGCAGTCCGTTGCCAGGGACCGGCACGGCCGCGGGCTGCGCAGCCCGCTGATGCCGCCGACACTTCCGGCGGCCCGGTCGAGGAGCGAGATCTTCGACGACCTCGTGCTCGATGCGGTCGAGCACGTCGAGGCGCACTGGAGGACCGAGCTGGCGGGCTTGGAGTTCGGCGTCGAGGAGGTGCCGCCGACGTCGGGCGACGACGTCGTCGTGCTAGTCGACGGAGGTCTGGACGACGTGCCCCTGGCCCGGCTGGAGCCGGCCGAGCGGCGACGCCCGGCCCGGATCGTCATCTACCGGCGACCCATGGAGCTCCGCTGCCGCAACCCGTTGGACCTCGCCGATCTCATCCACGACGTGGTGGTGGAGCAGATCGCGGACTACCTCGGCCTCGACCCCGACGTGGTGGACGGCGGCGAGCCGGAGTAGGGCTACGGCTCGACCGAGGGCGGAGCCTCGCCAGGGTGCACGCCGGCGACAGTCGGGTCCTCCTCGACCGACGGCAGGACGATGACACCCGACACCGACACGACGCCAACCTGGGACACCAGGTCGCCCTGAGTCGCCTTTTCGCGGAACACCGCCGAGACGGTCACCGGCTGACTCGACCCGTCGGGGGTGATCGTCACGCTGAGGTTTCCGCTCTTGACCTGCAGCAGCTTTGCGAGGTCGGCGGTGACCGTCGAGGCAGCGGGCACCTGCAGCTGTACGGGACCGCTGGCAGCACCCGTCGCAGTGATGGTGACCGTGACAGCCCCACGGACCGCCGACAGGTAGAGGAAGACGTCGCGCTTGGCTGCCGCGTCGATCGGCACGACCGGCAGGACGGCAGCGCTGGTCAGGCTCCCCGTCTGCCCGGACCACGAGATGTCTGCGGGCTGAGCCTCGGTGGAGGCAAACTCCTGCGAGACACCGGCGAGCACTGGCGTGTCCGCGGTGACGATGAGCGCGCCGGAGTGGCCCTTCAAAGCAGGGGTGACGTCAACGGAGAACACGGACGTCGGCGGCACGACCAGCGCGTTGGCGTTGGTCGGTACGACCGTGCCCGACTTCGTCACGAGCTGGAGTGAGACGTTGGCGGCGTCGGCGCCGGGGTTGGCCAGGACAAGAGTCTGCCGGGTGGCGTCCGAGACCAGACCCGGTACGACCGAACGGCGCGAGGACGGGCCGGAGTCCGGGATCCACTCCTCGCCCTTGGCGATGTCGCCTTCCCGATGCGTGGTCAGGACGGCCGCCGCCACACGACCGGTCACCGCCGTCACCAGCGTGGTCAGCTGCGGCTGGCCGGGCCCGAGCTTGGCCAGGTCGAGCGCCAGCCTCGAGTGCGGCTCGACCAGCAGCCCGTTGCTGCCCGGCGTGCTGACCGGTCCCGCGGGTCCGAGCAGGTTGACGTCGACCGAGGCCACGGAGTCGTCGATGTTGGTCAGCACCAGCCGCAGCTCGTCGCCCACCTGCGTGGAGCCGCCGACGAAGCTGAACTGAGTGCCAGGAGTCGCGCAACCGGTGGCGGCCAGGCTGCGGTTGACGCCACCCGTCGCTCGGGTGACCTGCACACCCGCGAGCCCAGCAGCCGACGTTCCGGTCGCGGTGAACGCCAGCGCGCGCGAGCCGTCGTCGACCCGGCCGCCGAACGAGGTGCCGTACGGGAGCAGCCCCAGCGACTTGTCCGCGGGAGCGAAGTCCTTGGCGTTGTCGGTCACGGTCGTCGCCGTGATCTTCGGGGGCTTGACGTCGCTGGTGCCCGCCGCGCGCACCCAGGTGACTCCGCGGCCGTCGCCGCCAATAACTTCAGGGCACACGACGGTCGCCTGGCGAACGGTCGTGACCGAGCCGGGAGTCAGCGCCGAAGCCGGCGGGTGCGGCCGCCCAGCGGTGGCGTCAGCCGTACCAAGGGCGATCACCAGCGTCCCAACGACAGCGCCCAGCACGGCGACAGGCCGGATCATGACTCAGTCCCCTCGGGCGCGGGCGCCGGCAAGGTCCCTGGCATCTCTGGCAAGGTCTCAGGCTCAGGCTCAGGCATCGGGACCGGCTTTGCTCTGGTACGACGCCGCGGCGCCCGCTTGACCGGCGCCACGACCGGAGCCTCCTGTGCGACCGGCTCGGCCGGCTCGACCACCTCGACCACCTCCGGCGCCTCGGCCACCGGCTCGGCCGCCTCCGCCACCTCCGGAACCGGCTTTGCCCTGGTACGACGCCGCGGTGCCTGCTTGACCGGCACCACGACCGGGGCCTCCTGCGCCTCCTGCAGCGCCGGCTCGACCGGCTCGACCGGCGCCGGCACCTCGGCCACCTCGGCGACCGGCGCCCCCTCGGCCACCTCGGCGACCGCCTCGACCTCCCCAACCTCGACCCCGGCCTCGACCTCCTCGGCCTCGATCTCGTACAGCGGCTCGTCCGGCCCCTCGACGTCGTCCGCGGTCGGCGGCTCGAGGTCGTCGAGATCCTCCAGCTCGTCCGACGGCCGTACCGGCGGCCCGTCGTCGGCGCGCACTGACGGAGCAGCCAGTACGAGCACCACCAGCAGCGCGATCAGCTCGAGGGCCAGCCAGACGTGCCGGGACGAGGCGTCGTAGCGCAGGACGAGGTGTCCTCCCGCCGCCGGCAGCTCGAAGCCCTGCGCCCATCCGTCGACCACCGTGGGGGTCAGGTCATGTCCGTTGACCGTGGCCTGCCAGCGGTGGCCAGCGGCGTTGGCCAGCACGAGGCTCCGGCCGTCGGCGCCGGCCGGAACATTCGTGTCGGCGCCCGCTGGCGTGCTCGGGAGCACCGTGGACGGCGAGAGATCGCCGGACGGTGGCCGGATCGACAGCCGGCCGACGGCGGAGCTGACCTTCCACACCTGCGTGGTCGACAACGACGGCAGCTTGGCCAGCCCGACCGTCGTGTTCAGCGCCTGGGCGAGGGAGTGGGTCGGCGACACCGCTGCCACGTAGCCGATCGCGTAGCTGCCGAGCTCCGCGGCCGCGTCGCCCGAGCCACCGGACAGCGCCTGGACCAGCTGGTCAAGTGCGGTCCGCTGCTCAGCGGAGATGGACAGCTCGGCCTCGTCCAGCGTCAGGCCGTGGGCGTCCTGGATCACGGTGTACGAGACGCGGTCCGGGATCGAGCGCAGCACGAGCGCCCGAAGTCCCGAGCTGCCGCCCAGGTTGCCGGCGATGAAATCCGGCAGGACGGTCGAAGCATGCCTGGCCAGGCCCACCTTGGCCGGCGCGCCACTGGCCAGCCACGCCACCCCTGCCAGCAGCGGGGCGGTCAGGGCCAGCACGGCCACGGTGGCGGCGATCGGCTGCCGCAGACCGAACGACGCACCGGCGAGTCGCGGCAGCGCACCGTCGGCGCCCAGAGCCGTCGCAACCACCAGCCCGGCACCGATCATGGCCGCCGCCGCGCCGGGCCAGCCCAGCGCCCGTACCCCGTCGACGTCGGCAACGGTGTGGCTGGCGATGATGCCGACCACCAGGCCACAACCGACCAGAGCCCAGGCGGACAGCCCGGTGAGCACCCGGTCCTTGCGAACCAGGACGCTGAAAGCCGCGACGAGCAGGCCGAACGTGAGCCACCAGGCGGTGACCCCCACACCGCCGGGCCAGACGAACAGCAGGTCCGATGGGCGAGGGTGTGGCAGGTCGACCAGCGGCGCGACCCGGCCCGTACCCCTGACCAGCCAGCCCGGCGACTCCCAGACCCGGCCGGTCCACGGGACCTGCAGCAGCACCGGCACCGCCAGCACGATCAGTCCGACCAGCAGGAACCGGACCACGTAGACCGGGCGGCGTACCGAGCTCAGTACCGCGACGGCGACGACGGACAGCGCGGCAGCTGGCAGCAGGTCGGGAGCGAACGCCGTCGCGATCGCGAGCACCAGCCCGGCCCACCAGGCGTGGCGCCAGCCGCCCCTTCTGGTCGCGGCAGTGAAGGCGTGGGTCACAGCGCGCAGCAGCAGCGGCAGCGCGACGAACGCGACCGCGATCCCGAGCCGGCCGCCCGCGACGGCCATGATGCCGATCGGCAACAGGGCGTAGGTGACGGCGGCGTAGGCCCGGACGGCACGTGACTCGAGGTAGCCGCGGGTCGAGGTGTAGGCGGTCAGACCGGCGAGCGGGACACAGCCGAGCAGCAGCACGTCAACCGCGAGCCAGGCCTTGCCCAGGAACACCACCGAGATCGCGGCAAGGACCGGAAGGTAGGCGGGCGCGGTGGAGGTGCTGCCCACCGCTACCGGGTGGAACCCAGCCAGGTAGGTGCTCCACACGTCTGACGCGCCGCCGGGCGCTGGCAGCAGCCGCCCACCGGACAGCAGGCCCGCGCCACCGATCAGCGAGCGCTCAGCGATCAGGGCCAGTGCCGTGAGGCCGAGGAAGGCCAGCAACCCCGGCGCCAGCAGCACCCGACGCCAGTCGATGCCCGAGCTGGGCAGGTCGTCATCGTCCTCTGTCGAGGGCCCGGTCTCGATCGCCTGCGCGACCGGTGTGACGACCAGGCCGCGGTTGCCCCGACCCGCGGTCAGCCAATCGCCGATGTGGTCGCTGACGGCCCGCAGCCGAGCACCAGGCTTGGCCATGAGCGGACGCAGCGAGCGTCTGGGTACGGCCAGCGTCGACGCCCGGGCCTTGCGTGCCGAGAACAGCGCTCCGGTGCCGGCCAGCAGCCGCACGTAGGCGGCGATCTCGTCCAAGGCCAGCATCGGGCGGCGGGTCAGGAGGAACAGGATCGCGCGAAACACCGTGGCGATCGCGAGCCTGGGCAAGCCGATCAACAGACCGAACGGCGATGCGTTGGCAAGCACCGTGAACATGGCGTTGCGGCGATCGACCCGGCGCGGGAAGTCGGTGGTCGCTGCCAGCCGACGGTTGCCAGCCGCCGCTGCCTGCGCGTGGTGCACGACCGCGTCGGTGACCACCTCGACCCCGTGCCCGGCGAGGTTGGCCCGCCAGCCGAAGTCGAGATCGTCCCGGAACAGTGCCAGCCGCGGGTCGAACCCCCCGAGGGCGTCCCAGACGTCGCGCCGGACGAGCATCCCCGCGCTGCCGACCGCCAGCACCTCGCGGACGGAGTCGTGCTGGCCCTGGTCGACCTCGCGCCGCTCGAGGCCGGTGTGCCGATGTCCGGCGCCGTCGGTGGTCAGCCCCACCTCGAGCAGCAGCCGGGGCTGGTCCCAGCCGCGCGCCTTTGCCCCGAGGACAGCGAGGTAGGGCGACTGGTCAGCCCTCGCCAGCAGCGCCTCGAGGCAGGTCGGGTCGGGGGCGCAGTCGTCGTGCAGGATCCAGACCCACTCGACCGGGTCGCCGTCGCCGGCGCGCGGACCGTTGGGAGGCATCGGCGCGCCGTTGTAGGCCTCGAGCCCGAGCTGGATGGCGGCGCCGAAACCGGTGTCCCGGTCGGCGTGCACGATGCGGCTCGCGCCCAGGCCCGCCGCGAGGATCCGTACGCTCGCGTCGTGGCTGCCGGTGTCGACCGCCACGGCTCGCTGCGCAGGTCGGGTTTGGGACTCGAGCGCAGCAAGACTGCGCCGCAGCCACCGCTCACCGTCGTGGGAGACGAGCACTGCGGTGACCAGGTGGCGCGGAAACGCGGGGCGCACTGTTCTGGAGGGCATCCGGTCCGAGGGGGTTCGACGGCGGTTGGCGGCCTAGAGTACGCGACGCTGCTGAACCCCCTCCTCGCGCACACCGACTGCCCGGACTGTCCAGGGGCTAGCCAGCGAGTCTCTTCAGCCGGCGCCGCTCACGCTCGGACAGCCCGCCCCAGATGCCGAAACGCTCGTCGTTGGCCAGCGCGTACTCCAGGCAGTCGTCCTTGACGTCGCACGAGATGCAGATGCGCTTGGCCTCCCGGGTCGACCCACCCTTCTCGGGAAAGAACGACTCCGGGTCGGTCTGAGCGCACAGGGCACGCTCCTGCCAGGACGTCTCCTCGGTCATCGGATCGACCAACACCTGAAGATCAACAGTATTGGGCTCGCTCACAGCGCCTCCTACGACCCTCGCGCTCGCCCGGCTCGCGGCCGGACGATGTGCGATGTGCTGAGCCCCGGACACCCCGCGGTTGCGGTGGCTCAGGACTCAAATGAATGACACGAGTGAAATTACACGCGCGTTGGTCCCCGTTCGTCAACCGGTTCGGTGGTATTTGCCAGGAGATTCTTCGGTACGCGGCGCGTCGCGGCACCGAAGAACCGGGCGCAGTGGGCGGTTTCGGGTGCCATTCGGACACCCACGTAGGGTGGCTGGCATGGCCATCAATGCCGCCGGCACCGTCGCGATCGGTGACCTCAGCGTCCCTCGGTTCGGCTACGGGGCCATGCGCTTGACCGGCCCCGGCATCTTCGGCCCGCCCGCCGACGAGGCCGAAGCCGTCCGGGTGCTGCGCCGAGCCGTCGACTCCGGCGTGCGCGTCATCGACTCTGCCTGGTACTACGGACCCGAGGCAGCGCACCGCCTCATCCGGGCAGCCCTCGCGCCCTACCCTGGCGACCTGGTGCTGGTCACCAAGCTCGGCGCGGCTCGCCGTGCGGACAAGAGCTGGTACGTCGCCACGTCCTCGGCCGAGCTCCGGGCAGGCTGCGAACGCGATCTCGCCCTGCTGGGCCTGGAGTCGATCCCGGTCACCCACCTGCGCTGGATGGCGGGCGGGGCGGCGTACGAGGACATGCTGGCGACGCTGATCGCGTTGCGCGACGAGGGCAAGATCCAACGGATCGGGCTGAGCAACGTGAGCCTCGAGCAGCTCAACCACGCCCTGACCGCGATCGAGGTCGTGACCGTGTCCAACCTCTACAGCGTCGGCGAGCGCAGCGACGACCCGGTCGTCAACAGGTGCACAGAGCTCGGGATCGCCTACCTGCCCTACTTTCCTTTGGCGATGGGCAAAGTCGGCGGCGAGGCGGTGGTCGCGTCGGTCGCCGCACGACTGCACACCTCCGCCACCACGGTCGCCCTTGCCTGGCTGCTCCAGCGGTCGCCGGTCATGCTGCCGATCCCCGGCACCAGCAAAGTCGCACACCTCGAGGAGAACCTCGCAGCCACCGACCTCGTGCTCTCGGCCGCCGACCTCGAGGAGCTCGACGGCTCGCTGGCCTGACCGTGCAGGGCCAGAACCGCGGCTTCGGCCTGCTGGCCAGCGGTCTGCGCCCCCGGACTAGCCGCCGTCCGTCGCCACGTCGACGTCCTCACCCGCAGCCGGCGCCCGACCTTCCGACGGCTCCGCTGTACCGGGCCGCCTCGATGGGGGGGTCCACCCCAGCTCGAGCAGCCGCCGCCGTACGGCCATCCCGGCCAGGCTCTTGTGCTCCGCCAGCTCCAGCGTCAGCCGCGGCTCGTCCCGAGGCACGACGTCGTCCAACGCGTCCACCGAGCCGATGTACTCGCGCAGTAGGGCGACCAGGCGGTCGTCATCAAATTCCGACACCAGCGGCTCCTCCCCTGTGATCACCGGGGTACCCCGCCGCGGCAAAAGTAGACTCCCGGAGTGACGACAACCGGGCCTTGGGCGAGGGACAGCGACGCGCCGGCCAGGGTCACCAACGTCGAGCTGTTCTTCGACCTCGTCTACGTCTTCGCGGTCACCCAGCTCTCGCACTACCTGCTGGCCCACCTCTCGGTCGTCGGCGCACTGCAGACGGTGCTGCTGCTCGGGATGGTGTGGTTGGCCTGGGTCTACACGACCTGGGTCACCAACTGGCTGGACCCCGACCAGATCCCGGTACGGGTGATGCTGCTCGTCCTCACCCTGATCAGCCTCGTGCTCGCCTTCGCGCTGCCGGAAGCCTTTGCCGGGCGCGGCCTCACGGTGGGCATCGCCTACGCCGTCAGCCAGATCGGCCGCTCGGTCTTCGCCGTCGCCGGCCTGCGCGGGGCGCTGCAGCGCAGCTTTGAGCGCATCCTGTGCTGGGTGGCCGTCACGGGCGCGCTGGCCGTCACCGGCGGCCTCGTCCACGGGCACGCACGAGCGTTCTGCTGGATCCTCGTCGTCGTGATCGACCTGCTCGGGGGCTGGGCCGGCTACTGGACGCCGGGGCTCGGCCGGTCGGCAACGTCGGACTGGACGCTCGACGGCGGTCACTTCGCCGAGCGGTGCCAGGCCTTCCTGCTGATCGCGCTGGGCGAGTCGGTCGTGCTGATCGGAGGAACGCTGAGCCAGGTCGAGTCGGTCAGCACCGAGCAGGCGACGGCGTTCGTCCTGGCCTTCCTTGGTGCAGCGGCATTCTGGTGGCTCTACTTCGACCGCACCGCCAGGGAGGGGATGGTCGTGATCGGGCACTCGGCCGACCCCGGCCGGCTCGGCCGATCCGCCTACCACTTCATCCACCCGATCATGATCGCCGGCATCATCGCCACCGCGGCCGCCGACGAGGTCCTGCTGTCGCACCCCGGCGTCGATGCCGAGCCCTCCACGGCGTGGCTCATCCTCGGCGGCACCGCGCTCTACCTGGCCGGCCTCGCCGCCTTCAAGGTGGTCGTGTGGCGGGTCGTCCCCTGGAGCCGGCTGGTCGCGATCTTCGCACTGGCACTGATCGGCGTGCTGGCGACCTCCGTGACCGCCCTCGTCCTCGCCGGCCTCACGACCGCCGTCCTGCTCGCCGTCATCGCCGCGGACCGGGTGGCGCAGCGCACGCCCGCGGCAGCATAGGCTCGGGGAATGGATCTTCACCTGCAGGGCCGTACCGCCATCGTGACCGGAGCCAGCCGAGGCATCGGCCTCGCCGTCGTGCGAGCGCTGGTCGACGAGGGCGCCCTCGTCATCGCAGCAGCGCGCGCGTCGACGCCCGAGATCGACGAGCTGGTCGCTGCGGGCTCGGTGCGCTTCGTCGAGGCCGACCTCTCGCTGCCGGAGGCCGCGCAGGCGCTCGTTTCCGCGGCAGGCGACGTCGTCGACATTCTCGTCAACAACGTGGGCTCCGCCCCGGCCCGTACCCATGGATTTCTCGCGGTGACCGACGAGATGTGGCAGTCGTCGCTGAACCTCAACCTGCTGGCCACCGTACGGATGACCAGAGCGGTCCTGCCGCTCATGATCGGTGCCGGCAAGGGCTCGGTCGTCAGCGTGAGCTCGGTCAACTCCACCCTCGCCGACCCCGCGGTCGTCGACTACTCGGCGGCGAAGGCCGGCTTGGCCAACTTCTCCAAGTCGATGAGCAAGGAGTTCGGCGCCCGTGGCATCCGCTTCAACACCGTCAGTCCCGGCCCGGTCGCCACGGCGCTCTGGCTGGGTACGGGCGGTGTGGCCGAGACGTTCGCGGCGGCCAGCGGAAAGACCCCTGCCGAGATCGCAGCGGGCGCGGCCACCGAGATGGTCACCGGCAGGTTCACCCAGCCGGAGGAGGTCGCAGCTGCCGTGGCGTTCCTCGCCAGCGACCGGTCGGGCAACACCACGGGCTCGGACCTCACCATCGACGGCGGGATGCAGCAAAGCTGGTAGCTCCCGGCTCGACGTGGCGTCCGTCCCGGGTGACCATGACGCATGAGCCACGACGAGGTGGAGCACGGCAACGAGAGTGAGGGCGGTCCCTCGTACGGCTGGTACCTCGTCATCGCCGTCGCCGTGGTCGTGGCACTGGTGTCGATGCTCGGCCGGCATCACCCGGCCAGCAAGGCGAGCCCGCGCCCACTGCCCACCCTCGGCGCCGTGACGACACCGGCTCCGACACCACCGCCCAGTGCCGCGGGCACCCCCACCCCGGTGCCCGACCCTGCCTTTGCGGCCACGTCAGCCGTGGTCGTCGTCCCGTCCGGTCCGGCCGGACCTGTGCGCTCGGTCGCGGTCTGCCCGGCCACCCGACCCACCCTGACCAGCCTCGCGGTCAGCTTTGTCCTGCTGAACCCGACGGCCGAGACCGAGCGGGTCGTGAGCATTACGCCCCGCACGCCGACGGCCGGCTTGCGCGCCACCGAGCTGTTCGTCCGTACCGGAGGCTGCGTCACCGACGTGGGCACCCCCAGGATCCCGGCGGGGGTGGCCATCAAGCCGGGCAAGTCCATCGTGGTGGTGATGCGCTTCGAGCTGCCGGACGCCTGTCCTCAGCCGGTGCCGGTCGGGGCCAATGTGACCGTGACCGGCTCCCGCGGCCCGATCGTCACCTCGCTGCCGCTGTTCGAGGACCTCGGCTCGGTGCAGTTCCAGAACTGCCCCGTCAAGTCCGCCGGCGACTGACTCAGCGCCGCCGGTTGTCCCGCGGCGAGTAGCGCGGCGCGAACCGGGGCTTGCCAGGGCCAGCGGCCAGGATCAGGACGATCGCCCGCAGCCGTTGCGGCCGGTAGGGCTCGAGCAGCTGCAGCATCTCGTGGTCGTCCACCGGCCGGCCCAGCAGCGCCCAGCCGATGGTCGCCGCCAGATGGAAGTCGCCCACGGACACCGCGTCCACGTCCCCGTACGCCCGGCTGGACACCTCTGCCGCCGTCCAGACCCCGATGCCCGGCACCGTACGCAGCAGCCTCTTCGCCTCGACCGGTGGCAGCTCCACCGTTCGCTCCAGAGCCGGAGCGACCCTGGCGGCGGCGATCAACGTCTGCCGGCGCCGGCCGTCGACGCCGGCCCGGTGCCACTCCCAGTCGGGCAGGCGCACCCAGGTCGCGGGCTCGGGCATCACGGTCAGGCCGACCGGGGCCGGTCCGGGCGCCGGCTCCCCGAACCGCCGGACCAGCTCACGCCAGGACCGCTTGGCCTCGGTGCCGGTGACCAGCTGCTCGAGGATCGCAGGGACCAAGGCCTCCATGACCAGTCGGGTACGGGTGACCCGCATGCCGGGATGGCGACGGTGCGCCTCGGCCACGAAGTCATGGTGAGCGACGAAGGCTGTGGGGTCATCCCGTACACCGAGCAGCTCCGGCACCCCGGCCAGCAGCCAGCGGGCGCCGGGACCCCAGGCGCGGCAGCGGATCTCGTCTCCTGCCTGTGCCAGCAGTAGAGTGCCGGGGCCGTCCGGGGTGCGGCAGGCGCGCCACCACTGGCCGTGGCTGTCGACGAGCTGCGTCGGATCGCCGGACCCGCGACGCAGTGGCCCCAGCGTCGAGCGGAGGCTCAGCGGGTAGCCGGGTGACCAGACCAGCTCCGGGCCCGCGGCGGCGGCCTCGGCGGGGATGGGGGTCATGTCCATCAGTGTGTCGTGTTCGGCCGACTAACAGGTCGCCCTCGGCCAGTCCACGTACACTCGCACCCGCGCGACCAGCCCGCCCGTTCCTCCTCGAGCGAGAGAAATCATGCCGACCAAGAAGATGGACGCGAAACGTGCCGCCAAGGCGGCACGCCGTGAGCAGGAGGCCGCCAAGCTGGCCGCCCACAAGGCCGAGAAGCGCAAGAGCTGGCTGCTCGCTGGCGCCGCGCTCGGTGTCGGCGTCCTGCTGATCGCCATCGTCGTGATTCGGGAGCAGACCAAGCCGACGCCGATCGGCGACCGCGCGCTGACGGCGCTCGGCGTCTCGGCCAAGGCCGCGGACTGCGCCGCCGTCACGTCCCCCAAGGTCGAGGCCAAGGGCACCGTGCCCGCCAAGGACAAGGCCGGCAAGGCCACTGTCGTGAAGTACAAGAACGTGCCGCCGTCCTCCGGCAAGTCCTTCGCCACCGGCGCGCCGAGCAGCACGACCTACTACGCGCCCGGCTCCGGCCCGGCCCCCGAGACGCTGGTGCGCAACCTGCAGAACGGCTACACCGTGCTGTGGTACGACCCGGCGCTGCCGCAGAAGCAGCTCGACCAGCTGACCTACGTCGGCGACAAGGGCGCCGTCGTCGCCCAGAGCGGCAAGTTCATCGTCGCCCCGTGGGACACCAAGCGCGGCGCTTTCCCTGCCGGCAAGAAGGTAGCGCTGACCGCCTGGGGCCACACCCAGTTCTGCGCCGGGATCAACGGCAAGGCCATCAGCTCCTTCATCGACAACCACCCGCCGAGCGGCGCCCCGACGCCCACCGGCGCCTGACGGCACCCGCAGCAGCCACCCGTTCGGCGGACCGTTACCTTCGCCGTGACGCGATCCCGAGCCCTGGAGACACTGTGCCCCGCGCCCTCATCACCGGCATCACCGGCCAGGACGGCCTCTACCTCGGCGAGCTGCTGGCCGCCAAGGGTTACGAGGTCTTCGGTCTCGTACGCGGCCAGAACAACCCCAAGCTGTCCACCGTCGAGGAGATCATTCCCTCGGTCCAGATGGTCGAGGGCGACCTTCGCGACCTGCCGTCGCTGATCGGCGCCCTCGAGGTCGCCCAGCCGGACGAGGTTTACAACCTCGGGGCGATCTCGTTCGTCGGGCTGTCCTGGAAACAGGCCGAGCTGACCGGCGAGATCACCGGCATGGGCGTGCTGCGGATGCTGGAGGCCATCCGGATCCACACCCAGAACGACATGAGCAAGGTGCGCTTCTACCAGGCCTCGAGCTCGGAGATGTTCGGCAAGGTCCGCGAAGTGCCCCAGGTCGAGACCACCGCGTTCCACCCGCGCTCCCCGTACGGCGTCGCCAAGACCTTCGGCCACTACATGACCGTCAACTACCGCGAGTCCTACAACGCCTACGCCTGCTCCGGCATCCTGTTCAACCACGAGTCCCCGCGTCGAGGGCTCGAGTTCGTCACCCGCAAGGTGACCAGGGCCGTGGCCCGGATCGCACTCGGGCTGCAGGAAAACGTCGCGCTGGGCAACCTCGAGGCCCGTCGCGACTGGGGCTTCGCCGGAGACTACGTCGACGCGATGTGGCGGATGCTCCAACAGGGCCAGCCCGACGACTACGTGATCGCCACCGGCGAGACGCACTCCATCCGCGAGCTGCTCGAGGTTGCGTTCGCCAGGGTCGGCATCGACGACTGGGAGACGCACGTCGTGCAGGACCCGCGCTTCTTCCGCCCGGCCGAGGTCGACCTGCTCATCGGCGACCCGACCAAGGCAAAGGAGCAGCTCGGCTGGGAGCCCAAGGTCGGTTTCACCGAGCTGGTCGAGATGATGGTGGACGCCGACACCGCTGCCGAGCAGCGCCTGGCCCGCCACCGTCACAGCGACGAGGTCTGAGGCGCCCGGCCAGCCGGTTCCGGCCGCGCGGAGATAGCCCTCATCAATTCGCGGGTGGTGCCGACAGTTCAGGGTGAGGTCGACGGCCAACCGGGCCGCGCACGAGGAACGGGACGTCATGACTGTCGACCCCTCCGACGTTGCCCGCGAGCAGACCCTCGACGCGTTCCTGATGAGCTGCCTGCTCCACGACTCGAACGACCGGTTCTACTTCAAGGACCTCGACAGCAGGTTCCTGCGGGTGAGTGCCAGCCACGCTGCGTGGCTCGGGGCCAGCCCGGAGGAGATGGTCGGCACCTCGGACGCCGACTGGTTCGGCCCTGAGCACGCCCGCAAGGCCGCGGCTGACGAGCAGGAGATCATCCGCACCGGGACCGGCCTGATCAACATCAGTGAGCGCGAGACCTGGCCCGACCGCGCCGACAGCTGGGTCAACTCGACCAAGCTGCCGCTGCGCTCCCCTGACGGCGACATCATCGGCACCTGGGGCATCTCGCGCAACGACACCGCCAGGGTGATGGCCGAACGGCTGCTCGCCGACCGCTCGACCAAGCTCGAGCAGGTGCAGGAGGAGCTCAAGAACGTCCTCGACGGCTCCCCGGACGGCATGATGCGGTTCGACCGCGAGCTGCGCCACGTCTACGTCAACCCCGCAGCCGAGGCCTCGCTCGGGCTGACCCACGACGACGTCCTCGGCCTGACCAGCCGCGAGATCGGTCACCCGCCGGAGCACGAGGAGTGGGAGCGCTCGCTGCGCCAGGTCTTCGAGACCGGCACCGGGACCGAGCTCGAGTACGTCGCTCACGTCGACGCCAGAGCCCGCTGGTTCCAGGCCCGGATGGTGCCGGAGCTGCAAGCGGACGGATCCGTCGGTGGGGTCCTGGTGGCCGTACGCGACTTCACCGACCGCAAGCGGGCCGAGGAGGCGCTGGCCTTCCAGGCCGGCCACGATCCGCTGACCGGCCTGGCCAACCGCGCGCTGTTTCTCGACCGGGTGTCGCAGGCCCTGCTCCGCCTCCAGCGGGAGAACGGGCTGATCGGCATGCTGTTCCTCGACCTCGACCGGTTCAAGAGCGTCAACGACACCCTCGGTCACGCGGCTGGCGACTGGTACCTCACGCAGGTCGGCCAACGGGTACGCGACGCCGCGCGCCGCTCGGACACCGTTGCCCGCTTCGGCGGCGACGAGTTCGTCGTGCTGTGCGAGGGCCTGACCAGCGACGAGGACATCGCGATCATCGCGGCCAGGGTCAGCGACGCGCTCGCAGAGCCGCTGGTCTACCGCGGCCGGACGTTGCCGATCCGCGCCAGCATCGGCATCGTGACCGGAACCGCCGGCACCCTCGGCGTCGACGACGCCGAACGGCTGGTCGCTGACGCGGATGCCGCGATGTACCAGGCGAAGCACCAAGGCGGAGGCTGCTACCGGTTCTTCGACGCCGGCCTGCGCGACCGGGCGCTCGCCAGGGCGAGCCTGCTGGGCGAGCTGCAGGAGGCGCTCGAACGCGACGAGTTCGTGCTGCACTACCAACCCGTGCTCCGGCTGGCCGACCAGAGCTGTGTGGGCGTCGAAGCCCTCATCCGCTGGCAGCACCCGACCCGTGGGCTGTTGCATCCGGCGTCGTTCCTCGAGGTCGCCGAGCAGTCGTCGTTCATGATCGACCTGGGTGCGTGGGTGATCGAGACGGCCTGCCGACAGCTCGCCGCGTGGTCCGGCCGCAGCGGCCACCCCCCGGTGACCATGGCCGTCAACGTCTCCGCCAAGCAGCTCGCCTCGCCAGGCTTGGTGCAGGTGGTGGCCGACGCGATCCACCGCCACCGGCTCGACCCGGCCACCCTCTGCCTCGAGATCACCGAGACTGCGCTGCTCGAGGAAAGTGACGTCGTACCGCAGACTTTCGCCGGCCTGATCGCGCTCGGGGTGCAGATCGCGCTCGACGACTTCGGTACGGGCTACTCCTCCCTCGCGCACCTGCGCAGGTTCCCGGTCCACATCCTCAAGGTCGACCGCAGCTTCGTCAGTGGACTCAACGACACCGAGGGAGACCTCGTCATCGTCGGGGCCGTCACCGCCATGGCTCGAGCCCTCGGCATCACCACGGTGGCCGAGGGCCTGGAGACCGGGGAGCAGCTCGCCCTGCTGGCCGGTATGGGATGCGACCACGCCCAGGGCTACCTGTTCTCCCGACCGATCGACGCTGAGCAGATGCGGGAGCTTCTCGACGCCGAGCCGACGTACGAACCGGCGCAGCCGCAGGTGCCGAGTGCCAGGACGCCTCAGGACCGCATCGTCACCGACGGCAGGTAGTCCGCCGGATCGACATCGCTGCGGCCGATCAACTTCATCCCACGCCGAAACTCCCGGCCGTTGTCGACAGTGACGACGGCCCGAAGCACCCTGTCCCGCAGGAAATAGGCGGCGAACGGGTCGCCCCGCTGGACGAGGTGATCGTCCGGGCCGTGCTGGCCCGCGTACTGCAGGTGATGGCCGTACTGCGTGGTCCAGAACCAGCTGGGTTCAGCACTCGGCGGGTCAATTCCGACGATGGCAAGTGCACAACGACGCCCCTGGGCGATGGCCGACATGTAGTGCTCCACCCGAACGTGACGACCGGTGCTCCCGTCCCAGACAGCGGCGAGATCGCCTGCTGCGTATACATTCTCAGCACTGGTCCGCAGCGCAGAGTCGACGCCGACGCCACCCGCGGCCAGGTGCAGGGGCACGTCGTGCAGCCATTCGACGGCGGGTCTGGCGCCCACGCCAACGACGACCAGATCGGCGTCCAGGACGCGACCATCACTCAGCACCACGCCCTCGACGGAACGCTTTCCTGTGACGGCTGCGACACCGACGCCGGGCAGGATGGTGACCCCGCGTTCCTCGTGCCAACCTCGCACCAGCGCACTGAGCTCGGCTCCAAGTACGCGCCACAACGGTCCCGCCTCCGTGTCGACGCCGGTGACGTCCAGCCCCAGCTCGCGCAGCGAGGCCATCACCTCGCAGCCGATGAACCCCATCCCGACCACGACCGCGTTTCGCGCACCTGCCGCGGCCGAGGCCAACGACTGAGCATCGTCGAGCGTGCGCAGCTGGTGGACCCCCGGCAAGTCGATGCCGGGAACTGCCGGTCGGAGATTGGCGCTGCCGGTAGCCAGCACCAGCGAGTCGTACGCGACGCTGTCACCGTCGCCGAGAAGCACGCGGCGATGGTCGAGGTCGACGCCGACAGCAGTCGCACCGAGGCGCAGCCCAATGCCGGCGTCGTCGTACTCCTGCTGCCCCGCAACGAGAAGCTCGTCCGACTGGACCGAACCGACGAGGAATCTCTTGCTGAGCTCCGGTCGCTCGTACGGCAGCTGGGCCTCAGCGCCGATGAGAGTCACCGGCGCAGCGAAACCCGCCCGGCGCAGCGCCAGAGCCGTGTGGGCGCCGGCCAGGCTGGCGCCCACGATCACGGCTCCGGCGCTGTTCATCGGCTCAGCTCCAGCCGACCGTCGACCACGTCGACCTTCCAGACGCCCACCGGCCGCTCGGGCGGCCCCGACACGACCGCACCCGTGCGCAGGTCGAAGGTGCCGAAGTGGCACGGACACACGACGGTGTCACCTTCGACGTCCCCGTCGGACAAGGAGCAGCCCGCGTGGGTACAGGTGTCGTCCACCGCGTGGAGGATGCCGTCGACCATGGCCACGGCAACGGCTTCACCGTCCACCTCGACCTTGGCGATCGTGCCCTCGCTCGGCAGGACCAGCGGATCGGTCGGACTCACTGCTCGCCCGCGTCCTTGTCGTTGTCGGTGTTGCTCGACGTCTCGCATCCGCACTCTCGGCACATGACCTGCTCCTCTGCTCGTTGACGATTACTTACAACGTCTCTTGTTGTAATGCAGTTCGAAAGATACGTCAACGGTTGTAGGCAAAAAGAGATAGACTCCGAGCGTGGGAGTCGCGGAAGAGGTCGAGGCGCTGGGCGTGCTCATGGAGCCGCAGCGGCGCCGTGTGTACGAGTTCCTCGCCGCCAGCACCGAATCGGTCTCGCTGACCGAGGCCTCGGAGGCGCTCGAGATCGGGCGCACCCTGTGCGCCTTCCACCTGAACAAGCTGGTCGAGGCCGGGTTCGTGGAGGTCACCACCCCCGAGAGCGGCCGCCGGGGCCGGCCGGCCCAGCGGTACACCGCGAGCCGACGCGAGATCAGCGCAAGTGTCCCGGCCCGGCACTACGAGCTGGTCGCGCAGGTGCTGCTCTCGGCAGCCAACGAGCAGCAGCCGGCCGAACCTCTGGCCACAGCAAGTACGAGGGTCGCTCGGCGCCTCGGCGAGGTCGTCGGGCTGCAGCATCGCAGCGCCAGGCCCGTGCGCACGGAGCGCGGGCGTCAGTCAACGGTGCTGCGGCTGCTGGACCACCTCGGCTACCAGCCTCGCACCGAGGCCACCCAGACGGTCCTGCGCAACTGCCCGTTCGACCGCCTCCGCGACACGAACTGCGACCTCGTCTGCGGCATCAACCACGCGCTGGCCGAGGGCTACCTCGACGGCCTGGGCTTCAGCGACGAGCTCTCAGCCGAGCTGCGCCCGAGCCCCGACCACTGCTGCGTCGTGGTGACCACGAAGGCTTGATCCAGCTGGGCTAGCCGTCGGTGGAGAACCGCACTGCGCAGTCACCCAGGACGGCGCCGGTCCACACCCGCACTCCGTTGAGCAGCTCGTTGTGGGCGCCGACGCGGGCGCCGTCGCCGATGACCGCGTGGCGGATGACAGTGCCGGCGCCGATGACGGCGTCGACCCCGATCACCGAGGCCTCGACGACAGCGCCGGCACCGATGTGGGCTCCGTCGAACACCACACTCCGGGTCACGACTGCGCCGGCCTCAACCACAGCGCCAGCCCCGATTGCCGCGCCAGCAGACAAAGTAGCGTCCGGCGCAACCGAAGCCCCATCGAGTACGAGGAACTCCGCCGGCGATGCCACCGCGGGCGACGGTGCCAGGCCGGTCACCAGGTCGCACGACCCCTTGACGAAAGCGGCCGGCGTACCCAGGTCGAGCCAGTAGGACGTGTCGACGAACCCGACGACGACCTCACCGGCGGACAGCAGACCGGGGAACGTCTCGCGTTCGACGGAGACCGGGCGGCCGACCGGGATGGCGTCGATCACCGAGCGACGGAAGACGTAGCAGCCGGCGTTGATCCGGTTGGTGACCGGGTGCGGGTCTTTCTCGAGGAAGGCCGTGACCCGGCCGTCGGCGTCGGTGGTCACGCAGCCGAACGCACGCGGGTCCTCGACCTCGGTGAGGTAGAGCGTGACGGCGGCCGATGCTGACGCGTGCAGGGCCAGCTGTGCCGTGATGTCGTGCCCGGACAGCACGTCGCCGTTGAAGATCACAACCGGGTCGTCGGGGCCGCCGCGCAGCTGGGAGGCGACGTTGCGGATGCCACCGCCGGTGCCGAGCGGCTCGGTCTCGGTGACGTACTCCAGGTCGATCCCGAGCGCCGATCCGTCGCCGAAGTGAGCCTCGAAGACCTCAGCCTTGTACGAGGTCGCCAGGATCACGTGGTCGATGCCGGCGGCCTTGGCCTGCGCCAGCTGGTGGTGAATGAACGGCACTCCGGCGGCCGGCAGCATCGGCTTGGGCGTGGTTGAGGTCAGCGGCCGCAGCCGGGTTCCCTGGCCACCCACCAGCAGGATCGCGTCGATCGGTCAGTCCTCCGTGCTCGTCCACTGTGTCCGAACCGATCGTACGGGGGTCGCTGGGTCAGCCCGGCAGCGCGTCCGCGGATCGGGTCGGCTTGGCCCCGGCGCCGATGGCGGGCACCAGCCTGGCGAACGCGTAGCGTGCGAGCAGGCCGGCGGCCAGCAGGAGCCGTACCGGCGCCCACTTCGGACCGGAGTACTTGCGGGACAGGTAGCGATAGGCACTGCGGTGGTGGGCCCGAAGCATCACCGGCGAGCGGCCGGCGCTGGTCTCGGTGGCATGCCCGCCTTCGTGAGTGACCCTGGCGGACGGAACGTAGACGTTCTGCCAGCCCGCGTGCAGCAACCGCTCGCACAGGTCGGTGTCCTCGAAGTACATGAAGTAGTCGGTGTCGAAGCCGCCGATCGCCTCGAAGACGTCCCGGCGCAGCAACAGACAGGACCCGGACAGCCAGCCGTCGATCGCCCGCTCCTCGGCCACTCCACGCTCGCGCCGGTAGGACGCGGTCCACGGGTTGCTCGGCCAGATCCAGCCGAGCAGGGCGTGCGCGGTCCCCCGGCCCAGCGACGGGAAGCCGCGGGCGGAGGGATAGAGCTCGTTGTCCGGCGTACGGATGCCGGGCCCCAGCGCCGCCGCCCTGGGCCAGCGTTTGGCGGCTGCGAGCAGCTCATCCAACGCTCCCGTGTCCCAGATCACGTCGGGGTTGGCGACCAGGAGCCAGTCCTGGGTGGCCCCGCGGGCGCCGATGTTGGCAGCAGCCCCGTAGCCGAGGTTGCCGCCGGTGGGCACCAGAGTGATCCGATGGGTGCCCTCGGCCGCCGCCGCCTTCTCGGGAGCGCCGTCGGTCGAGCCGTTGTCCGCGAGCACGACCTCGTACGGCGCGCTGGTCGCCACCTCGAGCGACTTCAGGAACGAACCGAGGTGCTCGCCGGGCGAGTAGGTGACGATGACGACGCGCAGGTCGACGTCACCGGGCGACGGAGTCTCAACGTCACCTGGACCGTACGGGTCGTTCACCGAGCTGCGCGCGCGTAGGACGCGAGGTGAGCTTCGGCACTCGCCGCCCAGGTGAACTCCTTCGACCGCAGGTAGCCGGCCTCGGCGAGCTGGTCGCGCCGCGGTTCGTCGTCGAGCAGCGCGGCCAGCGACGCGGCGATCGCAGTGTCGTCCGGCTCGGTGTAGGCGACCGCGTCGCCGCCGACCTCGGGCAGCGACAGCCGCGGCGTGGTCAGGACCGGCACCCTGCATGCCATCGCCTCGAGCACGGGCAGGCCGAAACCCTCGCCGTAGGAGGGGTAGGCCACGACCCGAGCCGCGCCGAGGTAGCCGGGCAGGTCCGCGAAACGGAGGTAGCCGGGACGGACGACCCGCAGGTGCGCGGGCACCGCCGCGACCGCGTTGTCGACGTCGTCGTCCCAGCCGCTGCCGCCGGCGAGCACGAGGGCTGGCGGCGTCTCCCGGTCCTTGACCGCCTCGGTCCAGCCGCGGATGAGCGCGGGCACGTTCTTGCGCGGCTCGAGCGTGCCCAGGAAGGCGACGTACGCCTGCCCGTGCAGGCCGAGGCGGGCGGTCACCCGGTCCCGTTCGGCTGCGGACGGCGGGTGGAACAGCTCGGTGTCGACACCGTGGTAGGCCACGTCGATCGCCGTCGGGTCGGCGTCGAGGACCCGGATCAGCTCGTCCCTGGTCGCCTTGGACGGCACGATGACCCGACTCGCCCGGCGCAGCGCGGTGCGCGTGGCGGACCGGAAGAAGGTGCCCTTGACCGCCGTGTGCACCTCGGGTGAGGTGAAGAAGGTGGCGTCGTGGACCGTGACGACGACGGGACGGCCGACCCGCAGCGGCATCGTGTAGTGCGGCGAGTGCACCACGTCGGCCTTGACCTGGCTCGCGACCAGCGGCAAGCCGGTCTGCTCCCACGCCAGGCGAGCCGGCCGGTGGGCGATGGCGGCCGGACCGGGAACGATCGTGGCGCTCGATGCCAGACGCGAGTAGCGCTCCGAGTCCGACCGCTGGCAGACCACGGCGAGATCGGCGTCTGCTGCGCCCAGAGCGGCGATCAGACCGTCGACGTAGCGGCCAACGCCGCCCCTGTCCGCCGGGACGGCAGTTGCGTCGACCAGCACGCGCACCACGGTCGCACTCCTCACGAGCTGCAGAAGGTCGGGCCGGCCCCCGGGCCGCAGACAACCGGGCCGGTCGGCCCTGTCATGCAGGGTACGCCGATGCGTCCGTCTGCGGTCGGCGGGACTCGCCCTAGTTCACATCCTTCACCTGAGGAGCAGATGAAGGCCCTCAGCCGAGCTCGCGGTAGAGCTTCCAGGTAGCCCGAGCCGCACCGGCCCAGGTGTACGCGCCGGCCCTGGCGTACCCCGCCTCGACCATCGCCGCACGGCGTACCGCGTCACCCGCGACCAGGGACAGCGCATCCGCGAGCGCCGCCTCGTCGCCCACCGGAACGACCACAGGAGCCCCACCACCGACCTCGACCAGCGCGGGATCGTCGCTGGTCACGACCGGCGTGCCAGCGGCCATCGCCTCCAGGACGGCCAACCCGAAACCCTCAGCCCGCGAGGGCACCACCGTGACCGTCGCCCGCGCGAGCAGCACGGCCAGATCGGCGTCGGACACCCGCCCGAGCACCCGTACCCTGCCCTCCTCCAAGCCCACGGCATGGGCCTGCGTGAGCGGGTCGACACCACCCCACCCCGGCTGCCCGGCGACCAGCAGCGGCAGGTCCGGCGCCTCCGGCCGGGACAGCGCGTTGATCAGGACGTCCAGGCCTTTGCGCGGCTCGAGCGTCGCGAACGTGAACAGGAACCCGTCCGCCGGCAGCCCCAGCGTGGCGGCCCTCGCGTCGGCATCCTCCGGCAGGGCGAGATCGGTGCTGACGCCCTCACCGATCACCCGGACCCGGTCGCCCAACGGCAGCAGGTCGGCCAAGGCGTCCGCGACCGCCTGCGTGGGAACGACCACGGCATCGGCGGTACGGGCAACTCGCACGGCCATCGCCCGGTGCCACTCGACGCCGCGCGGGGTCAGCGTCGCCGGCAGCGACCACGGCACCGCGTCATGAATCGTGACGACGAGGGGTCGCCGGCCGCGCGGCGGGGCGAACAGCGTGGGCGCGTGCACGACGTCGCAGTCGCTCGGACGGGGACCGCGGCCTTGCTGCCACGCGGCGACCAGCGGACGCCGAGGCATGGCCAGGCGTACCGGGCCGGCTACGCCCGGAACCCTGGCCGGCCCGACGTCGCGGTGGTAGGCCGTCCACCCGGTGATCACGTCCTCGGCCTCGGCCTCGCTGGCCAGGGACGCCGCAAGCTCGCGGCTGTAGCGACCGGTGCCGCCGGGGACCGGCGACAGACACTGCTCGAGGATGATCGCCAGTCGCATGGCCAACAGTGTGGCAGGATGCGCCGCAATGAGAGTCGCCCTGGATGCCACCCCGCTGATCGGTCCGCGCACCGGGGTTGGCCACTACGTCGCCGGTCTGGTCGACGGGTTGCTCACGCTCGCGGATCCGCCGCGGATCACCCTGACCGCGTTCACCTTCCGCGGGCGCGACGAGCTGCATCCGCCGCCAGGCGTCGACGTGGCCGCGCGACCGGCTCCGGCACGGCTGCTGCAGTCGGCGTGGCTGCACACCAGCGCGCCGCCGGTCGAGCTGCTGTCCGGGCGGACCGATCTGTTTCACGGCACCAACTTCGTGCTGCCGCCTCGGCGCCGGGCCGCCGGAGTGCTGACCATCCACGACCTCGCTTACGAGACGCTGCCCGAGGTTGTCAGCGATGCCAGCCTGCGCTACCGGCGCCTCGTACCCAAGGCCCTGCGCGACCCGCGGGTGATCGTCACGACTCCCACTCGAGCCATCGCCGACGAGGTCGCCGAGTTCTACGACGTTGCCCACGACCGGATCGTCGCGACTCCGCTCGGGGTGGCCGAGCACTGGTACGAGGCGAAACCGGCGGGGGACCAATGGCTGGCCGAGCACGGCCTGCCGGAGCGTTACCTGGTCTTCGTCGGCAGCCTGGAACCGCGCAAGAACCTCGTCAACCTGCTGAAGGCGCACCACATCGCCCGTACCGACAACCCTGACGTACCAGCGCTTGTGCTCGTCGGACCGCCCGGGTGGGGCGACGCGGTCACCTTGCACGACGGCGTTATCAGCACCGGCTACCTGCCCCATGAGCAGCTGCGATCGCTGGTCGCCGGAGCCGTCGCGCTCGCCCTGCCCTCGCGGTACGAAGGCTTCGGCCTGCCGCTGCTGGAGGCCTTCGCCACCGGCACCCCGGTCATCGCGGGTGACGTGCCGGCGCTGCGGGAGATCTCGGCCGGGCTCGCCCCGATCGTCGACCCGGACGACGTCGACGGGCTGGCAGGGGCCCTGGTCGAGGCCTCCGCCGGCACGACCGAGCGCGAACGAGCCGCCAGGGCAGCCAGGGCGCGGGAGTTCACCTGGCGTCGCTGCGCCGAGGCAACCCTTACCGCCTACACATCAGCGCTTCGGAGACTGAACGGATGAGTCAGGAGCCGAGCATTCTCCTGGTCGAGGACGACCGCGAGCTGGCCGCGATGCTCGAACGCCTGCTCTCGGCCGAGGGCTACGACGTCACCCACGCCCCCGACGGCCAGCGGGCACTGCACCTGGGACTCACGCGCCCGTTCGACGCACTGCTGGTCGACCGAGGGCTCCCGGCCATCGAGGGTCTCGACCTGTTGGGCAAGCTCCGTGGCAAAGGCGTGACGACGCCGGCGCTCATCCTGTCGGCCCGTGGCAGCGTGGCCGACCGGATCGAAGGCCTGGACGCCGGGGCGGAGGACTACCTGACCAAGCCGTTCGACCTCGACGAGCTACTGGCCAGAATGCGCGCCCTCCTGCGCCGGCACCAGGAATCGGCAGGGGTGCTGAGCCTCGGTACCAGGGTGCTCGACGTCGAGGCTCGACTCGTACGGGAACGCTCCTCGGCCGACGGTACGGGCATCAGCCTGTCCGAGCGAGAGGCGCTCCTGCTGGCGCTGCTCGCCCGCAGACCGCAACGGGTCTTCACCAGGGCCGAGCTGCTGGACCAGGTGTTCACGGACGCAGAGAGCGACGTGGCGGTGGACACCTACGTCCACTACTGCAGGCGCAAGCTCGGCCGAGGCGTCATCCGGACCGTTCGCGGGATCGGCTATCAGCTGGGTTCGACATGAGCCGCGACCTGGGTGGTGGCGACGCGGCTCTCGTTCGCCGAACCGCCAGGCGCATCGCGTGGCAGAGTGCCGCGCTGGTAGCGCTCGTCGTCGTTGCCCTGTCCGGGCTGGCCGTCTTCGCTGCGCTGCACCAGCAGAAAGCAGAGACCGCTTCGCTGCTACGGCAGGCAACCGCCAGTGCCGACGACGTGGGCGATCCGCCGGCGAGCACCTGGCTCGCGATCCGCAAGGCCGGTCGGACGCAGGCGACGCCGGGGCGACCGGCCCCACTGCCCTTGACGGCCGACCTGGACCGGGTCGCCGCCTCGCGGACGCCGATCGTTCGCGACCTGCAGGTGGGCGACCGCGAGTTCCGGGTCAGGACCGCCGTCCGTGGAACCACTGTCGTACAAGCGGCTCTGGACCTGACGTCGCAGCACCGCGAGTGGCAGCACCTGATCGCAGCGCTGCTGACAGCGAGCATCTTCGGCCTCGTGCTGGCCGCCGTGATCGGCTCCGTCATGGGGCGGCGGGCAGTCCAACCACTGGCCCAAGCACTGGCCCTGCAACGGGACTTCGTCGCGGACGCCAGCCATGAGCTGCGCACGCCGCTGACGTTGCTCAGCACCAGGGCACAGCTGCTCGCTCGCGACCTCAGGCGCAGCCACGCCGCACCGACGGCTATCGCTGACAGTGCGGGCGTCGTACGCGACACCGAGCGCATGGTGGCCATCGTCGACGACCTGCTCCTGGCTGCCGAAGGGGCGACGACCACCGACTCCGCCCCCGTCAACCTGAGCGAGGTGACCGCGGACCTCGCCGACAGTGCTGGCGCGTACGCGGCGGGGCTCGAGATCACGGTGACCGCGACCAGGGACTACGGACCCACGCCCCTGATCGTCGGCAACCAGGTGGCCGTCCGACGTGCGCTGACGGCGCTGCTGGACAACGCCATGGCGCACACACCTCCGGGCGGTTCCGTGACGCTGACCGCGTTCCGTCAGGGCGACGACTGCGTCATCGATGTGGCGGACACTGGCTCCGGGCTCGATCCCGACTCGGCGGACCGCGTCTTCGAGCGCTTTCACAGCGGAGCACAGCGGGCTGGCCGTCGCAGCTACGGGCTGGGGCTGTCGCTCGCCGCGGGTGTGGCAGCCAGGCACAACGGCTCGCTGACCCTGCTGCGGACCGGCCCGGACGGAACGACCTTCCGGCTGCAGGTGCCAGCGCTGCCCGACGCCGGCCAAGGATCCGACAGGACCACGCGCCGATCCTGACCCTCGTACCGTCCCGGACAGCCCCCACGGGGCGGCCGCTCACGATAAAGTCAGCCGGATGTCGTTGGACCAAGTACGGGACGAACAGGTCAGCCCCGAGCAGGCTCAGGGCAGGCCCATGCGCTTCGTGCGCCGTCACCGGGCCGGCATCGCAGCGCCGTTCGTGTTTACTGCGCTGTCGATCTGGCTGTACTGGCCGCTGTTCCGGCACATCGGCTCGGCGCAGATGGGCGGCCCCGACACGTCGCTGTTCACCTGGTGGCTGGGCTGGACCCCGTACGCCATCGCGCACGGCCACTCCCCCTTCATCACGACCTGGCTCAACGCCCCCGCCGGGCTCAACGCGATGTGGAACACCTCGGTGCCGCTGCTGGGCCTGCTCATGGCACCGGTCACGGAGACCCTCGGCCCGGTCGTCTCGGTCAACGTCCTGCAGATCCTCGCGCCGGCGCTGTCGGCGTGGTCGGCCTTCGGCGCGGCCCGGCTGTTCGGCCTGCGCGCCCGCACGTCGTTCCTGGTCGGCCTCCTGTACGGCTTCTCCACCTACGACATCGCCCAGAACTCCAGCGGCCACCTGCACCTGTCCATGGCGGTGTTCCCGCCGCTGGTCGCCGTTTTGCTCTACCGGCTCGTCACCGGAGCGGTCAACCCGCGTCGCGGCGGGCTGCTGCTGGGCGCCGCCGCCGTCGCCCAGGTGTGGGTGAGCGAGGAGATCCTGGCCACGTCAGCGGTGGTCGCGCTGGGCGCCTGCCTGATCCTCGCTGTCCGCCGTCCGTGGGAGGACGTCCTCGCCGCGGCCCGACGCCTGCTCAAGGCCGCCGGTTGGGCGATGCTCATCGTGATCCCGCTCGCCACACCGGCGCTCTACCTGCAGTTCTTCGGCGCCGGCCACCTCACATCGGGGGTCCCGGTGGGCCAGTGGTCCGCCGACCTGCTGACGTCGATCACGCCGACACGACAGGCCCTGCTCGGCAAGATCACCTCTGCAGGGATGATGCACCGGATCCAGGTCAACAACTATGACGAGATCACCGGCTACATCGGCTTGCCGATCATCGTCCTGCTGATCGCAAGCCGGCGCCGGATCCGTAAGACAAACCTGCAGTGGTGCTGGACCCCGCTGTTCGTGGCTGCCGTGCTCACCCTGGGCTGGACGGTCCGGATCGGCGGCTTCGACACCCACGTCCCCGGTCCCGGCCGGATCGTCGCCCGGCTGCCCGTGCTGGAGAGCCTGCTCGTCGTCCGGTTCTCCTTGTACGTGGTGCTGTTCGCAGCCCTGCTCGCCGGCGCCGCCTGGGACTCATCGGTGACCGGCGGCACCGCCGTACGACGCTGGACCAACGTCCTCGTAGCGCTGACCGTGCTGTTCGTCTTTCCCTGGCCGAGTGCACGAATCACCCGACTCCACGAGCCGCCGGCCTTTGCCTCGGGGCAGCTGCTGCCTGGCCTGCCGGAGGGGTCGACGATCGCTGTGCTGCCGTGGCCCAACACGGTCGACGCCACCGCCATGCGCTGGCAGGCGCTCGGCGGGATGCGCTACAAGCTGGTCGGCGCCTGGGGTGTGGTGGCGGGCTACAAGGGCGCCGGCAGCTACGGCGCCGCCACTCCGGCGCTCAACCGACTGGTCCACCCGCACGACCTCCGCACGCCCCAGCCCACGGACGCGGACTACCTCGGCGACCTCGCGACCCTCTCGACCAAGGCCAGCGCGGTCGTCGTCGGTCCGGCCGGAGCACAGGCCCACGCCGTGGCCACGCTCAGCCGGCTGCTGCACGAGAAGCCGATCCACACCGGCGAGGTCGACATCTTCCCGCTGCGCAAGCCCTGACCTCAGGGCCGCAGGGCGTCCGCGAGAGCGTCGAGTGCCGGCTGCACCACGCGGTAGTAGGCCCACTTGCCCCGCTGCTCGCGGCTGACCAGACCCGCTTCGACCAGCTGCTTGAGGTGGTGCGAGACCGTCGGCTGGGAGAGCCCGACCGGGGCGGTCAGATTGCACACGCAGGCCTCGCCGGCCGGGTCGGCAGCGATGATCGACAGCAGCCGGACCCTGGTCGGGTCCGCGAGCGAGCGGAAGATCCGTGCGAGCCGCTCGGCAGCTGCCTGGTCGAGCGCCCCCGCGTTGACGGGGCTGCAGCAGGCATCGAGGTCCTCGACGATCGGCAGCACGGTGGTCATGCAGGACAGTGTGCCACTCCCATTGACAAACTTCGATACATCGACAAGGCTCAACGTATCGACAAGCATCAATATGAGGAGCACGGGATGAGCGAGTCCGACCTACGAGAGCAGGTCCGCGAGCGCTACGCCGCTGCGGCAACGGCAGTGACCAGCAGGGGCAGCAACGCCCTCGACCTGGTCGATGCCTCACCCCATGCGTCCTGCTGCGGTGGCGGCGGGGCCGACCCGGTTTTCGGCGCTGGCCTCTACACCGAGGGGCAGCAGGGCGAGCTGCCGGCCGACGCTGTGGCGGCGAGCCTCGGCTGCGGCAACCCGACCGCCGTCGCCGAGCTGCGCGAGGGCGAGCGGGTGCTCGACCTCGGGTCCGGTGGCGGCATCGACGTGCTCCTGTCCGCCAGCAGAGTCGGCCCGACCGGTTTCGCCTACGGGGTCGACATGACCGACGAGATGCTGTCCCTCGCCAGGAACAACGCGACCCAGGCCGGCGCCACCAATGTCGCGTTCCTCAAGGGCACCATCGAGGACCTGCCGCTGCCGGACTCCAGTGTCGACGTCGTGATCTCCAACTGTGTGGTCAACCTGTCCACGGACAAGCCGGCGGTGCTGGCCGAGATGTTCCGGGTGCTCGCGCCTGGCGGGCGCATCGGCATCTCCGACGTCGTGGCCGAGGACCACCTCAGCCCCGCCGACCGGGCCGAGCGCGGCTCCTACGTGGGTTGCATCGCCGGTGCGCTCAGCCGTGCGGAGTACGTCGACGGGCTCACCACCGCGGGATTCACCGAGGTCTCGGTCGACTTCACCCACGAGACTGCGCCGGGGCTGCACGGAGCCATCGTCCGCGCAGTCAAGCCGTCGGCCTCTTGCTGCTCCCACGCCACCCTCGCGACCTGCTGCGCTCCGGCAGCGAAGGCCGATTGCTGCGGCGACAGCCCGCGCAGCAACGGATGCGGATGCCGGTAGTCCTGCGCCGAGCGCTGGCGGAGCTGCTCGGCACCGCGTTTCTCGTTGCCGCCGTGATCGGGTCGGGCATCGCAGCCGTCCAGCTCTCGCCCCATCAGGTCGGTCTCCAGCTGCTCGAGAACAGCCTCGTCACGGCGGGCGTGCTCATCGCGCTGATCCTCGCGCTCCAGCCGGTTTCCGCGGCCTTCAACCCGCTGGTGACCCTGGTGGAGCGGGTCGACGGAACGATCACGACGGCCGAGGCCGCGGTTCTGGTCTCGGCTCAGGTCCTGGGGGGCGTCGGCGGCGCGGTCATGGCCAACGTCATGTTCGGCCTTCCTGCCATCTCCGTGTCCACGCATCAACGCTCCGGTGCCGGCATCTGGCTGGGCGAGGTGGTCGCGACCTTCGGGCTCATCCTCGTCATCTGCCAGCTCGCCCGTGCCGGCCGGTCCCAGCAGATTGCCTACGCCGTCGGCGCCTACATCCTCGCCGCCTACTGGTTCACGTCCTCCACGTCCTTCGCCAACCCGGCCGTCACCGTGGCACGCATGTTCTCGAACTCCTTCGCGGGCATCGCACCATCGTCAGTTCCGATGTTCGTCGTCATGCAGGTGCTCGGCTGCGTGCTCGCAGTCGGTGCCGTCGTCGCCCTGAAACCCATCCCTGCAGAGGAAGTCGCGTGACCGTCATCCTGTTTGCCTGCATCCACAACTCCGGCCGTTCCGTGGCCGCGCGCCTGCTGGCCGAGCACTACGCCGGCCCGGACGTCACCGTCCTGTCGGCCGGGTCCGAACCCAGCGGGACAGTCAACCCGGCGGTGGCGGCCGTGCTCGCCGAGCGGGGGCTGTCCGTCGCCGCCGAGACCCCGACGCTGCTCGAGTACGGGCTGGTCGAGACAGCGGACGTCGTGATCACGATGGGCTGCGGCGAGACCTGCCCGGTGTTCCCCGGCAAGCGCTACGAGGACTGGGAGGTCGAGGACCCCAAGGGTCTCGACCTGGCCACCGTGCGCACGATCGTCGACGACATCGATGCCAGGGTGCGCCAGCTGCTCGCGTCGCTGGAGCTGTTGGCGTGAGACGCGCTAGAAGCGGCCTCGCGCCAACAACCCGGGTCAGCGGTTGGGCGTGGGCTCCTCGATCGCCTGTACGGCTGCGTCGCGCAGCGCGTTGACCTGGTGGATGACCGGGTCGATCTCCCACGCCGTGGCGCGGCGGACCAGCCGCTTGACCATCGACGCGCCACGCCGGCCCGAGATCGCCGGCGGGGGCGCGAGCGGAGGCAGCCGTCGCAGGGCCGCACTGCGCCGGCTCGCCGACACGGCCGCGTCACGGCTGGTCTCGTCATCCCGGAGGCTGACGGCAGCCCGCCCGCCACGGCGCAGCCGCGCCCTGGCGACCAATTCCTCCTGGACCCGGTTCCGCATCGGCTCGCCCTCGGCGCCAGCGCCGGCGAGCCACGCTGCGGCCTCGACCTCGACCTCGCTCTCCTGGCCGATCAGCATGCGCATGCCCGCCTTGAGACCGGCGTCACCGTCGACGAGGGTCACCAACGGCCGGTCGCCGACCTGGTTGGCCAGCGCCCCCACGGCCGTGACCAGGACCTGCTTGTCGAACAGCATCGCCCGCTCGAGCACGGAGGAGCTCCAGATCTGGCGGTAGGGAAGCACGACCACGTCGCACGCCACGATCCAGCGGTCGAACAGCTCGTCACTCACGAAGCCGGTCCGCAGGAACGTCCCCGGTGTGCCGTCGACCAAGCCTTCGAGCTCGCCCAGGTAGGACGCGAACCCGGGGTCGTCGACCCGGACGGAGCCGACGACGTAGAGCTCGCAGCCGTGCTCGGCAAGACCTTCGAAGGCCTTTACGGCGCGGTCGAATCCCTTGTGGGGCTGGATAAATCCGATGGACAGGAACACGAAGGCCTCGGGCGCGATGCCCAGCGTGCGCCGTGCGGTCACCCGGTCAGCACGCGTGTGCTTGACGAAGGACGCCCCGTGCTCGACCACCTTGACCCGCTCGGGCTTGACCCCGTACGAGGTGATGAAGTCCTGCCGTTCAGCCTCGGTGTGCAACGAGATGGTGTTGACCTGACGCCAGAAAGCCCTGGCAGCAAAGGCATCCACGCCCTTGCGGCGGCCGGTCCGATAGTCGATCTCGTGCACGACGATCTCGAGGTCGCGGGCAGCCTTGGCCATCGCCAGCAGCGAGGCGCTGACAGCAGCGTGCCGGTCGGGGGTCGTCGGGTGGGGGTAGAACAGGTCCGGGTGGAACTGGATGATGACCTTGTCGTAGGCGCGCACCCGCTTGGCCAGCGCGCCGATGCCGCGCAGGCCGCTGAAGTCGAGGTGGTGGTGCGCCGCGGAAGGGCCGGGCGAGAGGACCTCGACGTCGTGACCCTCTGCGCGCAGGGCGCCGACCTGCTGCAGGGCGTAGGCCGCAATCCCGTCCCGGAGGGGAGGGTAGAACGACACCATCAAGATCCGCATCGGGCTCCTCAGCTCGCGGTCCAGTGGACCAGGGCGTCCTCGACCTTGTCGAGCACGACCTCCCACCGGTAGTTGTCGAGGACGTAGGCACGACCGGCCGACGCGATGTCCGCGGCCGCCTCCGGCGCCTCGGACACGAAGACCAGCGCCTCTTCGAGCTCGAGCTCGTCCTGGTAGACCAAGCCGGCCCCAGACCGCGCGCAGTGGTCGGCGACGACCTCGGAGGCGCCGTTGGCGATGACGATGGTGCCGGCCAGCCAGGCTTCCATGACCGTCCGGGAGAAGGCCTCGAACTGGGATGGCTGGAGGTAAGCATCAGCGGCAGCGAAAGCGTTGTCCCGCTCCTCGTCGGACAGGAAGCCGACGTCGATCACCTTGTCCTTGAACCACTCCGGCGGGTTGACGTCGCCGCCGCCCATCGTCACCAGGGTGAACGGGAGGTCGCGGCGGGCAGTCGCCCTTGCCAGCTGGTCGAGCAGCGTCTCCCAGCCCTTGGCACCCTCGCGCCGGCCGGCGTAGAGCAGGAACCGTCCCTCGATGCCGTAACGCTTGCGGAAGCCGTCCGGGTCATAACTTTGCGGGATCTCGACACCGCAGCCGACAACCGCGTGCGGGCTCAGCTCGGCGATGCGGTGCGCCAGCTCGTGCTCCGGCTCGGTCTGCAGCAGCAACCCGGCAACGCCGGTGAACATCGGCTGGAACAGCTCGAGGTAGGCGTACGGCTCGTCGTGCAGGCACGTCCAGAGCACGCTGCGCTCGGGCAGCAGCTGGGAGCAGGCGAAGGCCAGCCAGGTGGGGTAGGGCGTGAAGATCAGCGCACGGTAGTCGTCAGCGTGGTCGAGCAGGTGGTGGAACAGCTCGGGCGAGCGCATGCCGCAAGTTGATCCAACGTTGCTGGTCCGCGATCGAGACCGGGTGGCCGGCCATGATCGCGCCCTCGAGCCGCTGCCGCTCCTCGGTCTGCACGAACACCGCCGGGAACCGGTGGACGGTGAGCCCGTCGTCGGAGACGGTGCTCCCCGCCGGCAGCTCGCTCTCCCAGGTGTGGTGGTTCATCGCGGTGGTAGTGAGGATCTCGACGTCCCAGCCGCGGTCCTGCAGCCGCTTGGCCATCTGGTGCAGGACGATCTCGGCGCCACCGACCATGCCCTCGCCGAACCTGGCGGGGACGAAGCCGATCCGGCCCTCCCGTACGACCTCTGCACTGCGCTGCGGAGTGTCGGTCACGTGTCCAGCACCTCGATCTTGGGGGTCAGGTAGAGAAGGCCCTCGTCATTGGCATTGGTGTAGACGCGGAACGCGGCCTTGCGCTCGAGCCGGTGGAACTCCGGCCCGGCTTTCGGGTGGACCGCCACGGTGCAGTAGTACTGCCCCTCGGCCAAGGCGATGTCGTCGAACGCGAAACGAACGCGACGGTGCCCGGACGTGAACGGCGCGAGCGTCATCTCCTGGACGTAGGTGTTGGTGCCGTAGACGAGCAGGTCGTCCCGGTTGTGGATCGCGATGCCGGCGCCCCAGTCCTCGGCACCGGCGTGCGCCTCGATGTCGACCTCGATCACCAGGTTGTCCCCCGGCACGAACCGGTCACGCGCGGCTCCGCCGGCGTCCTTGACCCGAACGCCGGTGATCTCGAGCCGGCGGTCACCTTGCTCGTCCTCCGGAAGGTTCTCCACGCTGTACTGGTCGCGGAAGGCCCGCAGCACCTCGTTGGGGGTGCCGTCGATGGTCATCCTGCCGGTGTCGAGCATGATCGCGCGGTCGCACAGGGACCGAACGATGTCCAGACCGTGGGTCACGAACACGATGGTGCGACCGTCGCGCTGGAACGATCGGATCTTGTCCAGGCACTTGCGCTGGAACGGCTCGTCACCGACCGACGAGCACCTCGTCGATCAGCAGGATCTCCGGGTCGACGTGGACCGCGACCGAGAACGCCAGCCGGACGTACATGCCGCTGGAGTAGAACTTGACCTGGGTGTCGATGAACTGCTCGATGCCGGAGAAGTCGACGATCTCGTCGAAGTACTGCTCGGTCTGCTTGCGGGTCAGACCGAGGATCGAGGCGTTGAGGTAGACGTTCTCGCGGCCGGTCAGGTCGCCGTGGAAGCCGGCACCGAGCTCGAGCAGCGCAGCCAGCCGCCCCCGACGCTCGACGAAGCCGCTGTTGGGGGTGAGGATGCCGCCGATGACCTTGAGCAGGGTCGACTTGCCGGAGCCGTTGTGGCCGATCAGGCCGAGCGTCTTGCCGGCCTCGAGCTCGAACGAGATGTCCTTGAGCGCCTAGAACGCTTCGGCGTGCTTCTTGGACCGGCCAGCGTTGACGAGCCGCTCTTTGAGGCTCTTGTCCTTGTGGATGTTGAACTTTTTCGACACGTCGGAGACGCGGATGATCGGGGTGCTCACCTCAGAGCTCCTGCGCGAAGTTGCCCTGGGAGTGGGCAAAGACCCGCTGGGCCAGCCACACCAGGCCCATGCAGATGACCAGCAGGATGCCGAGCCGGCCGTACAGGTTGCCGGGGTAGATGTAGAGACTGCCGTGGATCGGTGCGTCGAGCGGTGGGGGGCCGTGGATGGTCATCTCGCCGCCCGGCCACAGGGCTCGCTGGAAGGCCAGCACGATGTTGCACATGGGGTTGGCCAGGTAGATCTTGAACAGCCACTGGTAGTTGTGCAGGTTGTCGCTGGACCTTGGTCCAGGGGTAGACGATGGGCGTCATCCAGAACCAGAACAGCAGGCCGACCTCGACGAGGTACTGCACGTCGCGCAGATAGACGTTGGTGGCGGCGAGGATCAGACCCAGCGCGGTGCCGAACACCAGCAGGACCAGGAGGCCAGCGGCACCAGGAGCAGGTCGTCGGGCTGCGGCCAGTGCCCGGTGACCGCGTAGGCCCCGATGAGCACGACGCACTGCAGCAGGAAGTTGATCGCGGCCGCTCCGATGACCGACAGCGGGAAGAGCTCGCGCGGGAAGTAGACCTTCTTGACCAGGCCGGCGTTGCCGACGATCGACCCGGTGCAGCCGCCGATGATGTCGGTGAACAGCGTCCAGCACAGCAGACCGGTGAACAGGTAGACACCGAACAGCGGGATGGACTTGCTGTTGCCCAGGAAGCCACCGATGGCGATGGTGTAGACGAGCAGGGTCAGCAGCGGGCGGATCAGGGTCCACATGAAGCCCAGGACGCTGTCCTTGTACTTGACCTTGAGCTCTTTGCGGGTGAGCTGGCCGAGCAGCTGGCGGTACTGCCAGACCTCGACGACCGTCGGCCAGAAGCCCAGGAAGAAGTTGCTCGGAGCGTGGACCCGCTGCATCGGCAGCTGCTCGACCCAGGACTCGCCGTGGGCATGGCTGTTCGGTTCATCGGCTGCAGGTCTTGCGGGGGCTTCGGTGGACAAGAAGGTCCCTCTGCTGGGCGGCAAGGACGGCGGCGTGGAGCCACGAGCACGCTGACAGCCTCCAGCCGGAGGGACGTGGCTCGCATCCGCCACCGATATAGTACGGCCCCACGGTCCCTAGGCGGGTAACCGAGGAGAGCCGGCACAGGAAGGTCGACACCTTGGACGTGATCGTCGCCAGCGCGCAGGTGCCGTTCGTACGCGGCGGCCTCGAGCTGCACATGGAGAACCTCGTCGCCGCGATCCGCGCCGAGGGTCACCGTGCCGAGCAGGTCCGCCTTCCGGTGGGCTGGGAGAAGGGCCGGCTCTTCGATGCCGCGCTCGCGTGGCGCATGGTGCCGTTGGACTGCGACCTGCTGATCGCGACCAACTTCCCGTCCTACTACGCCAAGCACCCGCACAAGGTGACGTGGCTGCCGCACCAGCACCGGGGCGCCTACGACGCCGCGGATGCGGGCTGGTCCGACTTCGACCTGGACGATATCTCGCTGGAGACGCAGCGGCTGCTGACCGAGTGGGACAACCGGGCGCTCGAGGAGTCCACGAGCATCTACACCACGTCGCAGGTCGTGGCCGACCGGCTGGCCACGTACAACGGCCTCACCGGCACCCCGCTCTACCACCCGGCCCCGCTGCACGACCAGCTGCACGAGGGCGAGTTCGGTGACTACGTCTTCAGCCCGACCCGGCTGGAGCACAACAAACGCCCCCAGCTGACCGTCGAGTCACTGGCGCACTGCCGGGACTCCGTCCGCGGCGTCATCTCCGGGCGCGGTTCGATGCAGGACGAGCTGACGGCCCTGGCCGCCAGCACGGGGGTGAGTGCGCGGCTCGAGCTGGCCGGGTTCGTCAGCGACGAGCGGCTGATCGAGCTCTACGCGAACTGCCTCGCCGTGATCTACCCGCCGTCGGACGAGGACTACGGCTACGTGACGTTGCAGGCGTTCAAGGCCGGCAAGCCGGTCATCACGGCTGCGGACTCCGGCGGCGTGCTCGAGTGGGTCGAGGACGGCGTCAACGGGTTCATCACCGACGGTTCCCCCACAGCAATCGGCGCAGCGATCGACACCCTCGCGGCCGACCCGGCCCGAGCCGCCCGGATGGGCGCCGCAGGCCGCGAGCGGGTCGTGGACATGTCCTGGCGGCCCGTCGTCGAGACCCTGCTCGCCGGATGAGCGGCCACAGCGAGACCTCGCTGCCGATGCTGGGGCTGGCGCTCACCAGGCGGCCGCCGGCCGCCGCCCTGCCCCTGCTTCTTGCGCTGTACGAGTGGTGCCTGCCCACAGCGCTGGACCCAGCCGCGGGCACTCCGGCCGCGGTCCTGGCCACAGCCGAGGGGCTGCACCTGGCACCGGCGGGCGTGCCGTTCGCGCTGTGGGCCCGTCCCGAGGACCTCGCCACCCCCGCCTTCGCGACGGCCGACGTCGTGATCTCCGACGACCTCGCCCTGATCGACGCGGCGGGAAAGCGCGGGATGCCGGCACCGACCGGCCACCACCTCGGCAATCGGCGTCCAATGTCGCCCTTCGTCCGGGAGCGGCTGCGCAAGGGCCGCAGCCTGGCGCCCGACGCGATCCTCGAGTGGCAGGCCGACGGCTGGCTGTACGGGCCGGCGGACGCCCTCGTGCCCATCAGCGACGAGCTGGCCGAGACCGCACTGGGCGTAGCCGCAGCGGTGAGCGTGACCAACGTCGACTGGCTGGTGCGGTCCCTCGTCTGGGGAGCGCCCACGGTGACGAGCAGAGCCGCCGCAGACGCGCTCGGGCTCCGAGCGCCGGGTCAGGTGCTGGTCGCCGCGACCCGCAAGGCCCGTACAGCCGCAGCGGTCGAGCTCGCGCACGACCCGGTCGAGGCGGCTCGCCTGTCCTGGCAGGGCTACCGGCGGATCGAGAGCCTCGACGTCGACCGCGCAGCCGTGGCGCTGGCCGACCGGCTCCGGCTGTGGCCGCGCACACCGCCGTCTCCGGCACCACCGCTGCCGACGGTCGAGCTCGCGCTGCGTCTGCTCGGCACCCCTGCCGACGCCCACGTGCGCACCCGACTGGCCGAGGCGTCGTACGCGTTCACGTACACCGGCTGACCCCCGTCAGACCGTAGGATCATCGGGACCTCGACAGAGAAGGAGACCGGGTGTCACTCCCCGCGGACCTCGGGCGTGAGCGCACTGACGAGCTCACCCCCGCGCCGGCTGCTGCACCCGAACCCCCGCGTGGCTCCGTCTCCGGTCCGCGCGAGCTTGCCCACCGGCTGAGCTCCCGCGGCAAGACGCGAGGCCCGGCGGTTGATCGCCCGTGGCGTCGCTCCGGTGATCCAGCCCAACATCGAGGCCACCGACCAAGCCCTCACCCGCATCGCCCAGCTCGAGAACCAGCTCAGGGCAGTGCAGACGCATTCGGATGGACGAGGAGGCCATCCGGCTCGAGAGCCACGCCTCGACGGTCAACCTCGAGCTGCTCAAGGGCCAGGTGCTCTCCGTCGTCGAGCAGCTCGAGGACCTGGGCATGGCGATCGCGCCCGCGACGGGTCTCGAAGGCGCCGGCGTGCGGCTGGCCGAGCTGCGCGAGCGGGTCAACGGCATCGACCGCCGGCTGCGCACCCTCGCCTCCGACGCGTCGCGGCCGGCTGCGGCCGAGGGTGCAGCGACCGCGACCCCGCCCACCTCGGCTCCCGGCAGTCCCGCACCGTCCTCGGCCTCGTTCGACTACGTCGGCTTCGAGCGCCGGTTCCGCGGCGACCCGGCCGCGGTGCTCGCCAGTCTCCAGAAGCGCTACGGCGAGGTGCTGGCCGACAACCCGCCGGTGGTCGACATCGGCTGCGGCCGGGCCGAGCTGGTCGCGCTGCTGACCGAGCGCGGCGTCCAGGCGATCGGCGTCGACACCGATCCGTCGATGGTCGCCGAGGCGCGCGACCAGGGCCTCGACGTCCGGCTCCAGGACGGCCTCGCGTTCCTGGCCGAGCAGCCGCCCGGGCTCCCTCGGCGCCATCATCGCCACCCACCTGGTCGAGCACCTCGAGCTCGACCCGTTGATCAAGCTGCTCGAGCTGTCGGTCACCCGGCTCAAGCCGGGCGGCGTCTTCATCGCCGAGACGCCCAACCCGGCGTCGCTGATCGTGCTCGGCAACAGCTACATCCTCGACCCGACCCACGTCCGGCCGCTGCACCCGTCGCTGCTGAGCTTCCTGTGCGAGGGTGCCGGCTTCCGCGACGTCCGGCTGGCGTTCTACGAACCGGCCAGCGACTACCACCTGCCGCTGATCACCGACCCGGAGGCACCCGCGTGGGTCGGGGGCATCAACGTTGCGCTGACCAAGCTCAACGACGTGCTCTTCGGCGCCCAGGAGTACTCCGTCACGGCGACCACGCCGCGCTGAGCGTCCCCGCTCCAGCGCTCAGTTCGTCAGGACGTGCTGTCCGCTCGGCGTGGTGACCGTGCCGTCGGGGTTGACCGCGCCGAGGTACATCGAGCGCACCGGGTGGCCCGAGGCGTGCGCAGCCCGCTCCAGCACGGTGTTCCACTGCTCGATCGTGAGCTTCGACACCGGCGACACCGTGCTCCCGGCCGGCAGGTCGTCGGTCGCGTTGGCCAGCACCATGAGCTCCTTGCCGTGCGCGGCAGCGTTCTTGCGCACCTCCGCCAGCGTCGCAGCGTCAGCCGTGGGCGACTGGGCAACCGGCACCCGGCAGTACGACCGCAGCGTCATCGGGTAAGGCCCGCTGAGCCCGCCGACCACCAGCACCGCGGCGTTGTCGGGGAGGTTGGCACAGAGGTTCTGCACCTCGGCCAGCTCGGGTACGGCCTGGCGGACCCGAGCCAGGTGGGACGAGGTCTGGATCGCGATGGCGAAGCTCGCGAGGACCATCACCGCAGCGCCGACCCGAGCCGCCCACCCGTACCGCATCAGCCGGTAGCCGAGATAGCTCGCCGCGATCAGGAAGCCGGGGATCACGATCGGCAGGTAACGCCGCATCACCCAGATCTGGTCCGGCGCGATGTTGGGGTAGATCAGGAACAGTACGGCCGAGCCGAGGAACACGAGCAGGAATCCGAGCAATGCCGGGCGCCCCGTTCGGCCGAAGCGCAGCACCAGCCACGCCGAACCCAGCACACCGGCGACGACGACGACAATGCCGTAGTACCAGCCGATCCAGGTCAGCGAGTTCTCGGCGTAGTCCCGCGTGCCGTCGATCTTCAAGTGGTCAGCCTTCTGCAGCGCCGCCTCGGAGGCCGTGAACGAGGCGGCGATCAGGTGGTGCGAGGTCAGCCACAACGGCCTCGACGCACCGATGATGGCGGCGAAGACGATCAGCCCGGCCACGCCCCATGCCATCCGAGGTACGAGCGCGAGGGCCTGCTCCCGCCGGCCGGACGGCCCCCACGAGATCCAGATGACTACGGCACCGACCAGGCCCGTGATGACGGCCGGGGCGAGCAGCCCGACGGTCTCCTTGTCGTGCTGCGCCCAGTACAGCGGGCTCAGGTGACGGGTCATCACCACGCCCAGGCAGAACGTCGCTACCGCGCCGCCGGCCAGGGCTGCCACCTCACGGACGGCCGTCCGCCGGACCTGCGCCCTGGCTAGGCGCATTACGCCGTAGCCGGCGATGGCGACGCAGGTAGAGGCCGCCGTCGAGCCGGGCGATCTCCGTGGCCCCGATGCGTGAGACCGGTCACCAGGTGCAGCGGCACGCCGCCTCTGGCGTCGCACAGGAACAGCAGCGCCAGGGCGCCGAGCAGGAATACCATCGCGGTCGGCTCGCTGTAGACCGCACGGCTGAAGTTGATCATCGGCAGGGAGATCGCCAGCAGCGCGGTCGCGCCGAGCGCCCACCACTCGCGTACGACCTCTCGGGCCAGCGCGTAGAACCCGAGCAGGGCGACGCCGCCGATCAGCGGGGCGACCCGCAGCAGCCACGCGTCACTCAACCAGCCGCCGATCGCCACCAGCATCGGCGCGGCGTCCGGATACTGGCTCTGCACGAACCCCGTGGCCGACGGAGGCGAAGCCGAGGGAGCCGTCGCTGACGCCCTTGACGTTGCCGAACACCTCTGGCTGCGCGTGGATCCACGGGCTGGCGTGGTGGGCCAGCCACTCACCGGTCAGCGCGTAGGTAGAGGGGTCGCGGAAGACCCAGATCTCCTGGGCGGAGTACTTCAGGTTGAAGGCGACGGTGAGCAGAGCACCGCCGATGGCCAGCAGGTTGGGCAGCAGAGTACGGGACGGCGTCGGCGGCAGCCGGCGCAGGATCACCCACGCGGCTGCACCCCCGGCGACGAGGCCGAGCGGCAGCACCACAGCGGGCTTGAACGCGCCGGCCAGCATGCATAGTGCCCCGACGATGGTCAGCCCCGCCATCGCCGCGCACAGCGCGACCGGGATGGCGGCGACGACCGCAGCAGGGCGGCTGTCCACGATGGGCGCGTCCGCGGGGGCATGGCGCGACAGGGTGTCGCCGGCGTTGGTCATGACCGTCCTCTTCAATCGCATCAACCGACGGCGTCCAACGTGCGCTGACCGTCCGGCGCAGTCACCGTACCGTCCGGCGCCACCTTGGCCAGGTACATCGTGCGGGTGATGGGCAGGACATCGTTGGCGGGGTGGATCAGGGACGGCTTCCAGAACCTCGTGGTCAGCCGGCTCATGATCGGCAGCTGGGCCGGTGCCGGGCTCTGCCCCGGCGGCAGCGCCTTCGGGTTGCTGGTGAGCACGTAGAGCTGCTTGCCCGCCGCCGCCGCACTGGCCCGGATGCTCGACAGGACGTCGGGGGTCAGCGGCTGGTCGGAGCTCGCGAACACCGCCTTCGTCGGCACACCGCACCAGGACCGCACGGTCATCACGTAGCCGGACACGAGATCGCCACCGGTCAGCAGCACCGCCGCGTCGTCCGGCACGTTGTCGCAGACGGTGTGGATCTCGTCGAGCTGGCCGAACCCTTCCGGCACCGTCGCCAAGTGCCTGGAGGTGTTCAGGGTCAGTCCGAGCGCCGCCACCGCCAGCACCGCGATGGCTGCCTGGCCGCGACGGCCGAACCGCCACAGCCGGGAGCCGAAGTAGGCAGCGCCGATCAGCAGGCCGGGCATCACCACGGGAAGGAACCGGCGGATCGACCAGATCTGGTCCGGTGTGATGTCCGGCCTGGCCAACGAGATCAGCGCGTACGAGACGAAGACCAGGAGGAAACCGAGCAGCGGCGGGCGGCCCGTACGACCGAAACGCCTTATCAGCCAGGCGATCCCGAGCACGCCGGCCACCACGACGACGAGGCTGAGGTACCAGGACATCCAGTTGAGGCTGTACTCCGCATAGCTGCGGGTGCCGTCGAGGGGCTGGTGCTCGAGGGTCTGCCAGTACTTGATCTAGTTGGTGTACGTCGGCCCGATGTACTGGTGGAAGGTGAACCACAGCGGGCGGGTCGCACCGACGACGGCGACCACGATGAACAGCACAGCTCCGACCGACGACAGCCGCCCACCCCAACGCACCGCGTTCTCATGCCAGTCGGCCCTGGTCCAGGCCACGAACAAAACGGCGGCGCCAGCCAGCATCACCACCGCGGCCGCGATGCCCGGCAGGTAGGACTCGTACCGATGCCCTTGCCAGTACAGCGAGCTGAGGTTTGCGGTAAGCCGCATGCCGATCCCGTACGGGATCAGCGCGCTCAGCAGCAGCGCCGCCACCTCGACCCCGGTCCTGCCTCGGCGCCCCGGCTGGGCCTGCGCCAGCTGCATCACGCTGTAGCCGGCGGCGGCGATCAGGAAGATGCCACCGTCGATCCGGGCCAGTCCGGCGGCCCCGCCGGTCAGCCCGGTCACGATGTGCAGGGGCACGCTCGGCCGCTCGTGGCAGACGAACAGCAGCGCCATGCCGCCGAGCAGGAACAGCATCGTCGTCGGCTCGCTGTACACCGCCCGGCTGAAGTGCAGCATCGGCAGGGACACCGCGAGCAGGGTCATGGCCCCGAGTGCCCACCACTCGCGGACCACGCCGCGCGCAAGGGCGAAGAACGCCAGCAGGGCCGCGCCGCCGATGAACGGCGCGAACCGCAGCATCCAGGTGTCGCTGAGCCAGCCGACCATCGCGACCAGCATCGGCGCCGCGTTGGGGTACTGCGACTGCACCGTCGTGGCGTTGGTCTCGCCGAAACCGAGCGAGGTCGACGTGCCAGCGGTGAAGTCGCCGAAGACGCTGCTCTGGGTGGGGATCCGGGCGCTGCTGTGGTGTGCCAGCCACTGGGCGGTGACGGTGTAGGTGCCGGGGTCACGGGTGACCACGATGTCCTGGGCGCCGTACCGCACGTTGAACCACACCATGACCACGACGCCGGCCAGCGCCAGCAGGTTGGGCCACAGGGTACGGGCGGCGCGCGCGGGGGCCAGCCACAGCACGACACCGCCGGCGATCGCCGCGAGCGGCAGGCCGATCGGCAGCACCAGCGCCGGACGGTAGGAGTCGTTGATCAGACAGATCGCCGCCACCACGGTCAGCGCGGCGACCGCCGCCGCCAGCGCCATGGGCAGGGCTGCGACGATGCCCGGCCAGCCGCGGGTCCGCCGTACGGGGATCGGCTCGACCGGGGGGTCGGTCGCCTCGGGCGCAGGACGAACGAGCTCGTCCTCAGCGCTGGACATGCGAGACCTCTCTGCCGAGTGGGTCCAAGCCCGGTTCGGGCCCCCACCCGGTGCGAGCGGAACGAAGTGGGTTTAGCTCTTGTGGATCAGGTGGAACTGGGTGGAGGCGCCCCTGCCGGTGACGACGTAGGCGGTAATCGAGTTGGATCCGTTGTGCCACAGCGACGCGGGAACGATGTCCTCGATGGACAGCGGCGCGCCCTTCTCGGCGTAGGTCGGGCCGATGGCGCCGATCACGCCGTTGATCGCGATCGCCACGTTGACATTGCCGCTCTTGCCGTTGAGGTGACCCCAGATCAACGTGGGGACTCCGCTGTTCGACGTGACGGCGGCGGCGGTGGAGGAGATCTTGGAGTTCATGGACAAGGTCAACGAGCTGTTGCTGCCCTTGTGGACCGCGGTGACGCTTGTGGCCCAGCAGATCCGGGCGCGGGCCGAGCTTGTAGAGGTCAGCAGCGCTCTTGGCGTTGCCCGAGCACTCCGCCGTAGCCCTTGATCACCTTCTGGTAGGCCCCGACCGGATCGGGGATCACCAGCCTCTTGCCAGGGGTGTTGAACCAGTACTTGACCGTGGTGGTGCGCGGTGCCTTGAGCGCCGACTGACCGTCGAGCTTCTGCGGCAGCTTGACGTGCAGCGCGTCGGCCAGGGTCGCGGTGAGGTCGACGTGGGTCCAGTTGCGCTGGTCCAGCTTGCCCTTCACCTGGCCCGGCATCTTCAGGAACATCGGCACCCAGGCCAGGTCAGCCGCTGTGGCAGCATCCAGGGTCCGAGCCTGGTCACCGGGGACGAAGCCCTCGCCGTGGTCAGCCGTGACCACCAGCAGCGTCTTGTCCATCAGCTTCTCGGCCCGCAGCTTGGTGAGCACGCCGCCGAGCAGCTTGTCGGCGTAGGACAGCTGCATCATCTCGCGGGCGAGGTTGACCTGGACCGGCCAAGCCGACTTGACCCAGCCGCCGTTGTCGGCGTGGCCGGGGCCGACAGCCGGCGGGTAGGGGTAGGGGCGGCCGCTCTCGTTGTAGCGCCACGGTCCGTGCGGGAGCAGGACGTGCAGGAACTTGAAGGTCGGCTTGGTCTTGGCCGGCGGCGGGGTCAACGTCTTGATGAACGTCGCGACCCGCGACGGCTGGTCGTCGGCGAGGTGCGGGAACAGGCAGGTCGTCGTCGTGCACTTAGACGCCGCCTTGTCGGTCGAGCTCGAAGCCGCCGCCGTGTCCGTCACGTCCGCCGTACCCGAGTCGGCGAACTCCGTGGTCGGGTCGCTCTTGTCCTTCCACGGCGAGATGAGCTTCCTCAGCTCTTTCGCGCTGTCGGACAGGGTCGGCTCGAGCCCGGTCTTCTGCACGACCTTGGTCGAGGTCTTGCACATCGAGGGCGGGCACAGCGCGGTGATCGTCTCCATCGCCGACACGTTGTACGTGCCGGAGAGCTCGGCGAGCAGGTTGTCCTTGTAGCTGGAGTAGACCGGCGGCAGCGCCTTGGCCGGGAACTTGCCGCGCAGCATGGCCGGAACGGCGTAGGGCGTGAAGCCGCTGACGCCGGTGGCGTTGCGCATCCAGTTGGTGTTCTTGGACAGCCACGCGAAGTTGGGGAACAGCGCGGCGTTGACCGTGCCGTCCGGCTTGAGCAGGCTGCGCAGCGGGAACTCGTCGAAGAAGATCATGACGACCGGCGGGTGGGCGGCGGTCTTGACCCCGGCGGGGGCCATCTGGATCGAGCTCTGCGACGCTGGCGTCGGGGCAGTGGCGCTGGTGCTGCTGCCGCCGCCGGCCTCTCCCGCGGCGGGGACACTGACTGCCACTTGGGCCGGACCGCTGCCACCCACGGCCTGTCGCACGATGGCACCCGACGGCGAGGTGGTCACGAACAGCAGTGCAAAGACCAGCGGCGCTGGTGAGGCGTAGCGCAGGTAGAGGCGCATCGTCGCGCTGCGCACGATGAGCACGGTCAGGCCGATGCCAGCGGCGATCGCCAGCAGGCCGAGGACAATCCCGTACGGCACCCCTCTGCCCTTGCCCACCTCGATCACGATCGCGGTGAGCAGGGCGGCCATGAAACCGAAGTGCAGCCAGCGCTCGGCCGTCCTGGAGACCAGCGCCACCACGCGCTCGACGCCCCACAGGACGAGGGTCGGCGCGAAGACCACCAGCAGGATGTACTCGATCATCGACATCGAGCTCAGCCGGCGGTACGAGAAGAACTCGGGTGCCTTGCCGGTCGCGGACAGCAGCGGCTGGGCGATGGCGAACCCGGTGAGCACGAACAGCTCGAGCAGGTCGCGCCCGCCGTAGCGGGACCAGTAGCCACCCTTTTCGGCTTCGTCCGGCGCGGAAGTCCCGTCGGACGTCTCGGCAGTCTCAGCTGTCACGGCGTCGCCGGGCTCCCCCGTCACCTCGGACCGCGTGTCGGCCAAGGTGTCGGAGGAACCTTCCGGGTGATCACCCGGATCGGCTTTCGTCAGCCCGTCGTCAGACACGGGGCGTCGCGGCGTACAGGGTGCGGGTGCCCGACGCGAGCTGCTCGCGGCGGTCGATCACGAAACGCTCCTCGAGCAGCCGCTCGAACACCTCGGCCCGGTAGTCGGGGAAGGTGCCGGCCGGCTTGAGCGAGAGCAGACGCTTGCCCATCGGGTCGGTCGGGTCCACCCACTCGATGACCAGGCGGGAGCCGAAGGCCGCGTACCAGTCGAGGATCTGCGGCAGCGGGACGTTGGCCGTCAGCGCCAGGTGGTGCACGAGCGCAAGGCACAAGATCGCGTCGGGCTTGCGGCGGGTCTCGAACGGGAGCCGCTCGCCGCCACGCCAGCCGATGCCGGGCGACGGGTCGGTGAGGTTCATGACCAGCGGCAGGATCTTCTTGTTGCGCTCCTGCTTGAGGGCGCGGTAGAGCGAGTCGATCGTCTGCTCGTCACCGTCGACGGCCACGACGCTGTCGGCGTACTTGGCGGCGATCCGCGAGTAGGTGCCGTCGTTGCAGCCCATGTCCCAGGCCAGCCCCAGCTTGCCGTCGCCAGCCCAGGCGGCGAGCGAGGAGTCGACGAAGGCCGCCTTCACCTCGCGCTCGGCGTCGGTGTAGGTGCTGGTGCTCTGGTAGGTCTCCCAGTGCGAGTCAGCCGCCTTGTACTTCAGGTCCTTGACCGTCTTGAGGATCGCCTTGACCGTCGCCTTGGTGAGCTCGGTGGAGAATCCCGCGTCGGACAACTCGGCCTTGGTCGCCTCGCTGCCGGCCTTGTTGCCGGACATCTTGCTGTCCAGCGCGGAGTGCAGCATGACGTGCTTGAGCACGCCCTTGCGTACGGCGTCGCGGCCGCTGAACATGGCGCGGGCCTGACGCGGCTCGATGCCGTCGATCTGACCGCGCAGCCAGGGCCGGAACGGGATGTCCCGGTGCGCCTGGATCATCAGCGGGAACAGGAAGGTCTGGCAGAACTGCCGGTAACCGGCCCAGGGACCGCCGGTGGAGCGCTCGAACGAGGGCACGTCGATGAACGTCGGCTGAGCGCCGCGCCACTGCACGTTGTAGGCGTAGCCGTCCTTCATCGTCAGGCCCTCGTCGAGGGCCTGGGCGAGCAGCTCGAGGTGCAGGATGGCGGCATCCCTGAGCTGGGAGAACGTCCACTCGTACGGGTAGCTGATGAACGGGATGCGCTCGTGCTTGAGCACGACCGGCCACGGCTTGGGCAGCTGGATACCGAGGGCCTGGGCGTCCACCTGCTCGGTGCCGACGACCCGGCCCTCCTTCACGGCACGCGGGAAGAAGGCAGTGTCGGCCAGCGACTTCCAGTCACCGGCGGCGACGTCGCCCAGGCCGCGGTAGACATCGCCGTCTGCGTAGAAAACCGTGCTCGACGGGTCGCGGAACGACGCCGGCTCGATCGAGGCGGTCATGAGGAAACCACGCCGGTCGAACGCACGGGGTGGAACGGTCGGCGGGAGGAGTGCAACAGCACTTAGCCCTCGCTACCAGGCGTGTCCCAGGACGTGTCAGCAGCGGTGGTGGTCGCCGCAGCCTCGTCTTCCTTCTTGCGGAAGGGGGAGGTAACCTTCCTCCACTGCGTCTTGGCTACGACGGCAACGCCAGCCGCACCGGCGACGACAGCCGAGGTGACCGCGCTGGCTGAGCTGCTGTCCAGATAAGCAAGCATTTACGACTCCTGTCACGACCCCTGAATGCCGGAACTATATAGGACCGGACTGGCAACCGCGGCTTATACCGCCTTCACCCTGCTGATGACGCTACCCACTGCAGGGGACGGCGCAACGTCGGGTTTGCTGTGAACATGGTAGCCGTTCACCAGCCTCTCACTTCACCCCAACGAGCAGGGTGGGCGATGCGTGCCCGGCCGAGGTGGCCAGGTAGCGCGTGTTGACGCTGGCTGTCACGGTTGCCTTCCAACGCCCGTTTCGGTCGGCGCGTACGGTCACCGACGGGACGAACCCCGTGACGTCGGCGCGGTGCAGTGTGAGGACGACGTCGGCGCCGGGCTCGGCCGCGCCGGTGAGCTGGAACGGCACGGCGCCAGCCACCTGAGGCCGGCCCCTGCAACGTGGTGCCGACAGCCTTGATCAGAGCCGGAGTGCCGGCCAGGCCCTGCGAGACGCCGTACACCCGGTAGTCGACGTCGACGGCGAACGTGGTCTTCCAGGTGCCGTCAGCGCCGGCTACGAGCGTGCGTCGCAAGGTGTAGACGGCGGTGTTCTGGCGGTGGAACCAGACCTGGACGGCGGCGCCGGGCGACGCCTTGCCGGTGGCCTGCACGGTGTGGGTGCGCCCCCACACCGCTGGCAACGAGATCGTGGGCGCGGTCAGGCGTGGCTTCCAGAAGGTCGAGCGCATGCCGAAGCGCAGCGCGGACTGACTGGTGATCGTGACCGCCCTGGCCTTGCCCTTGGCGTCGATGCCGTCGAGGCGGACCGCCCGCACCCGGCCGCCGTAGGGTGCCTTGGTGCCGTCCCTGGCGGTCACGGTGAAGACGTCGAGCCGCTTGAAGCCGTACTGCGACTGGAGGCCGGTGACGTCGAGTGAGGTGGTCCAGCTGTGGAAAGGGTCACCGCTGGTCGCGTCCCACGGGTCGGCCCGCACCGGCCCGTAGGTCGGGTCGCCACCAGCCGTCCACCCGCCGTTGGAGGCGGAGTATTGGGCGAACAGCGGGGTCGTCCCGCTCACCAGGATCGTGTCGGCCGTCTGCGCGACCGGGTCGGTTGCCGGCTTGCCCGCCGGCGGCTCCAGCCAGGTGGTCTTGCCGTGGATCACCGACTGGGTGCCGCCGAAGACCTGGCACCAGGTGGAGTCGCAGATGTCGTAGACCGACTTCTTCTCCAGGCGCAGGTTGTCAGCGTAGGAGCGGGCCGCGACGGCCTGAGCCTCGAGCTCCTGCAGCGGCCAGGACGCCGGCGACTCCTCGTAGACCACGCCGCGGATGTAGTCGTCCAAGCTCATCGTCGCCAGCGCGCATCATCCGGCTGGGCACGGTCGCGGTGCCGGCAAAGGTCCGTACGGCCGAGACCTTGGTCCGGTAGTCGCGGAAGACGTCGCCGCCCCAGTCGACCCGGATCAGGCTCGGGCCGGTGAACGTGATCGGGCCGCCCAGGGCCTTCTTGCCTGCGATGGTCGCGTCTGCCCAGCCGGCCTTGGTGTGCATCCGCAGGTGCAGCCCGTCCTTGGCGGTGAGCACGCCCCACTCGTCGACCCCCGTGGTCTTGTCGGGGTGCTTGCCGGTCGCGGAGTCCGTGACCACGATGCCGGCGCGCTGGACGACGCTGAGCGTGCAGTAGGTCGCCAGGACGGTCTTGTCGGAGCACTGGTAGCGGCTGGCGCTCGGCGGCTGGTAGCCCTTGGCCGTCGGGCCGTCGGCGACGCCGGTCAGGGCGACCCGGATATTCGGATTACCGGCGCCGTCGATCTTGGCGCCGGGGTAGTAGAAGCCGAGGATCCCGGTAGCGGGAACACCGAGCTGGGCTGCACGCTTGGCGCCCTCCTGCGACATGCCCTCGCCGTGTCCCCAGCCGTGGCCGTCGATGGTCAGGATCCGGCTGGCCGGGACCAGGTAGGACTCGTTGAGCGAGGAGTTGGCGCTGGCCGTCGTGGGCGCGAGGACGACAGCTGCGCCCGCCAGCGCCGTGACAGCAGCCATCGCCGTCGTACGGGAGAAGGCGCTGCGGACATGGGGCACGAAGACTAAGCCTAGTCGCGAACGAGCGTCCCCGGGGGCAGGTCGTGAACAACAGTGCCGTGAACGTTTCACCCGGATCAGGCCGCCGATGCTGCCCCACGCCAGGTCGCCCACGGTCATGAGCAGGCGGGAGACGGCAGCGAGGGCCACCAGCTCCTTGTGATGGAGCACTGCCGTGAGTGCGAGGATCAGCACCGCTTCGCGTACGCCGGCGCCAGCCGGCGTGATCACGAACAGGAACCCGGCCGTCCACGCCAGGGCGAACGCTCCGACCGACAGCGCCTGCAGCGATGCGGCCCCCGACGCGTGCAAGCCGGCCGCCAGGACCCAGATCTGCACGCCGTAGGCCGCCCACATCAGCAGCGTCCAGCCGGTCGCGGTGACGATGCCGCGCATGGTCAGCGGCTGCTCGAGCGGCTCGCGGTGGGCGAGCGTGAACACCTTGTTGATCACCGGGTTGAGGATCTTGGGGTGCAGCAGGACCAGGCCGATCGGCAGGACCGCGATGACCCAGCCGTAGTGGTGCAGCGCCGACGGGCTGGCGAACGGCAGCAGCACGACCGCGACCAGGACGCCGGTGGCCACGTTGAGCACCATGCACAGCAGCGCGACGGTGCCCACCGGACGCTTGGACAGTCCGTACGCCTTGCCCAGCTCCATCTGCGCCACGATCGGCCACACCGCACCAGGGACGTACTTGCCGAGCTGGCCGACGAAGAACACCCGGATGGTGCCCGAGACGGGCACCATGCTGGCCGAGGTCGGCCAGCAGCGCTCGCCAGGCCAGGGCACTGAAGAACAGGCCGACCATCACGGCGGCGAACGCGAGAGCGAGCGACGCCAGCGAGAGCTCGTGCCAGCCGTCCTGAACCACGTGCCACTGGTCGATCAGCGCTGCTACCAGGAAGCCGACCGCCAGGACGACGAACCCGATTCGCAGCGCACGCCACAGCCACGGCGGAATTCGCACAGGGCCAGCGTAATGGACAGTTGCGCTAACCTAACCAGCCAGTACCTGCCCGTGCCCGGACCTTTGGGAGCCCCGCGAGATGACGTCAGTGCCGCAGCAGTCCCAGGAGACGCCGGGCGTCGTCATCGGTAACCACACCAAGAAGTACACCGCCAAGAACCCCGCGATCCGCTACCTCACCGAGCGGTGGGTCGCGCGTCTCGACGGCATCATCGAGCAGACCGCACACGCCCGGCACCCGTCGACCACCCCGCTCGAGGTCGGCGCCGGCGAAGGCGTCATCAGCCAGAAGCTGTTCACCCGGTACGGCTCGGCGGTCGGCATCGACCTGCCCGACGCCGGACTGCGCGAGGAGTGGCGCAGCCGGCCGGGCCCGTTCTACCTGCACGCGGACGCCGAGCAGATGCCGTTCAACGACAACCAGTTCGACCTGCTGGTCTGCGTCGAGGTGCTCGAGCACCTGCGCGACCCCGAGGCCGGGCTCCGCGAGCTGGCCAGGGTCTCCTCACGGCACCTGGTGCTGTCCGTTCCGCGCGAGCCGATCTTCCGCAGCTGCAACCTCGTGACCGGTCGCTACGTCAAGGACCTGGGCAACACACCGGGCCACCTCAACCACTGGTCGACCTCGCAGTTCGTGAAGTTCGTCTCCAGGGTCGCGACCGTGCGCGCGGTGTCCAAGCCGTTCCCGTGGACCATCGTCTGGGCCGAGCTGCCGGAGTCCTGACTCCGCCGCCCGCCGAGGTAGCAGAGCGAAAACCCTTGCGGCACAAGGGATCTCGAAATTTTCTGAGATCAATTTCTGGTACGGCTCGCATCAGTGCGTTTTCTGTCGGTGGCCACCGATAGCGTCACAGGCATGGACGGCAGCCGCTTCGACGACACCCACGGAGACCTCTCCGGCTGGTCGTTGTCGCGGGCCCGGGTGTTCTTCAACGAGCCCGATCCCGAGCAGCTGATCGATCCGGACGACCTCTACGAGGCCGACGACGCCCGAGCCGACGACCGCCCCGATGCCGCCGACGCCCACCCCGGCGACCGCTACTCCTCCGATGCCGGCGCGACCGAGGCCGACGTTGCGGACGTGCTTCTGCTGGTCGCCTCGCTGCCACCAGGTGCCGAAGCCGTGGCCCTGCTGTCCTCGCTGACCGTGCGGTCGCTGAGCGCCGACCAGTGGCTGACGGTGGCCCAGCTGTGGCAGCCGCTGATCAACTGGGTCTCCGGCCAGGAGTCGGCAGCGGTCGCCGCGTGCGCCGGCCCCGCGCCATCACCGGACGCGGCGGCAGACGTGACGTTCGTCGATCCGGCCGCTCTGGAACTCGCGGCGGCGCTGGACTGCGGCCAGGACTTCGCCCGCGACAAGGTCAACACCGCCCGCATCCTCGCCCCTGGCGCGCTCTTGGCCGCGACCGGCGATCTCCTGCGGGCCGGGACGATCAGCCCCTACCGTGCCCAGCTCATCGCGCACGCGCTGCAGAGCCTGCCGGACGAGGTGGCCGCAGCGGCGGAGGCGCTGATCCTCCCGAAGGCGCCCAACGGCCAGCCAGCGTCACTGAAGCACCGGATCAAGCGCGCGATCCTCGAGGTCAACGCGGCCGAGGCTGCCAAGGCGTGGCTCGACTCGATTGCCGGGCGGCGAGTCGTGTTCGACGACGGCAACGCCGACGGGCTGATCGGCATGCACGCCTACTTCGAACCTGTGGTGGCGCTCGCTGTGCAACGGCACCTCAACGCCGCAGCGGGTGGGCGCAAGGACTTCGACGGTCGGGGCAAGGACGCCCGGATGGCTGATGCCCTCGCCGGCTGCGTGCTGGGCACCAAGCCGGGCGACCCGAGCACACCGCTTGCGCCCAAGGTGCGGGTCCAGCTCACGATGAGCCTGCCGGTCCTGCTGGGGTTACGGGAAAACCTCGGCGAGCTGGTCGGGTTCGGCCCGGTGCCAGCCCCCATCGCCCGCCTGCTGGCCAAGGACGCGGAGTTCCAGCGGTTCGTGTTCGAGCCGGCCGACGGACACCTCATCGACCTCGGAACCAAGCACTACACGCCCAGCCCGGAGCTGCACGAGCTGGTCACCGCCCGCGACCGTCGGTGCCGCTTCCCCGGCAGCAACCGGAGCGCCGAGAACGCTGACGACGACCACATCAAGCCGTTCGGCCGAGGATCCAACGCGGACCACGGCGGCAGCACGTCCTACGCCAACCTCGGCAAGCTCGGCCGCCACAACCACCGGGCCAAGACCCACGGCGGCTTCACGGCGACCGCCGAGGACAACGCGGTCATCCGCTGGCAGACCCCGTTGGGCCGCGTCTACCGCACCCGGCCGCACGACTACCGAGACCCGGAGGACCGGCCGCCCGACCCACCGCCCGAACCATGACGACGGTCCCCTGAGCCGAGGGGGTAGTTTCGTACGAAACTGTCTCCCCGGAGGTGCGCGATGCCTGCTGTGACCGTCGACGACATCACCGCGCTGCCCAGGATTCCGCTGCCGGATCCGCTCACGACCGCGCAGCGTCCGGTGCGGTCGGTGACGACGTCGCCGCGCGGCTTCGAGGGCGAGGGATTCCCGGTACGACGCGCCTTCCACGGTGTCGACCTGCGCGACCTCGACCCGTTCATCCACCTCGACCAGATGGGCGAGGTCGAGTACGGGCCGGGCGAGCCCCTGGGCACGCCGTGGCATCCGCACCGCGGCTTCGAGACCGTGACGTACATGATCGACGGCGTCCTGATCCACAACGACTCCAACGGCGGCGGCGGCACGATCAGCGACGGCGCGACGCAGTGGATGACCGCTGGCGCAGGCATTCTGCACATCGAGACGCCGCCGGAGCACCTGGTCGCCAGCGGTGGCTTGTTCCACGGTCTGCAGCTGTGGGTCAACCTGCCCAAGGCGCAGAAATGGGTGCCGCCGCGCTACCAGGACCTGCACGCCCGGGACACCGCCCTGGTCGCCTCGGCCGACGGCGGGGTGCTCGTGCGCGTCATCGCCGGCGAGGTCGGCGAGACGCAGGGACCAGGGTCGACGTACACCCCGATCGTGATGATTCACGCGACCATCAGCCCCGGAGCCCAGCTGTCCCTGCCGTGGCGTCAGGACTTCAACGCACTGGCGTACGTGCTCGCCGGCAGCGGCTCCGTCGGCGTCGAGGCCCAGCCGCTGGCGTCCGGTCAGCTCGCGGTCTTCGGTCACGGCGACGCCATCACCCTGGCCGCCGACCCCAAGCAGGACGCCCGGCATCCCGCGATGGAGGTGCTGCTGCTCGGCGGCCTGCCGATCCGCGAGCCGATCGCGTTCATGGGCCCGTTCGTCATGAATACCAAGAGCGAGATCGCGCAGGCGTTCGAGGACTTCCAGGCCGGCAAGCTCGGCTCCATCCCCGCGGTGCACAACGCGCCCACCGAGCTGCTCGTCAGCGAGATCGACTCGGCGCTCGACTAGTCGGACGCTCGCCGGTACGACTCAAATCTCAGCAGTTCCCCGCCCGGCTCCGGCGTTCTGGCACACTTCTGTCAGCCAATCACAAACCGGGGGATCCGATGACCGACGCTGCCGCGCCAGTACCACCCGATGCCCCACGCGCGACCACGCTCTATCGGCCGGCAGCCTCGGCCTCGCGACCGCTGGTGTGGGGCGCGTTGCTGACCGGGCTTGCCATGGCGCTGCTGTACGCCGGCCTAACCAGCACGAGCGGTCTGGATGGCGGCCCGGACAGCACCTTCGTCGGGCTGAGCATCATCGTCGCGATGGCCGGGTTGCCGATGCTGCTGATCGGGGTCATCGCCGTCGGCGTGCGGATCGGTCTCGAAGACCGTGTCCTGCTCCGCGAGTGGGACGACCTGCCGGACGTCGAAGCGCGCTAGTCCCCGCGGGACTTCACGATCAGGTCGCCGATCAGCGCGAGCGCCGCGACCTGGAACCCGATGATGATCGCCAGCACGGTCGACCCGGTCACCCGCCCGCCGTGGATGATCACGTCGATGATCAGCTTGACGAAGCCCAGGCCCATGATCCACAACGCCAACGGCATCAGGACCTTGATCGGGTTGAAGTACATCACCATCCGCAGGACCTGCAGGATGTAGCGGTAGGCGTCCTTGGTGAAGTGGAACTTGGAGACGCCGGCCCGCTTCTCGTACGGTGATCGGGACGTACGGACACGTCGTGGTTGTTCGACAGGAACGACACCGTCAACGTCGTGACGCAGGAGAAGCCGGGCGGCAGCAGTCGCAGGTAGGGCAGCGACACCGAGCGGCGGAACGCGCGCAGCCCTGAGTTGAGGTCAGGGATCTGGGTAGCGGTCAGGTAGGACGCGATCTTGCGGATGACCCACTTGGCGGGGACGCGCAGGAACTTGTACGTGCCCTCCTCCGACGTGCGCGCACCGACGACCTGGTCGATCGACTCGTCGTTCTCGAGCAGCGCCACGAACTCGGGGATGCGCTCGTTGGGGTAGGTCATGTCGGCGTCGGTCCACACCACGTACTCGCCGCGGGCGTTCTGCGTGCCGATCCGGCGGATGGTGCCGGAGCCGCCGTTGCGGTGGCGCGGCAGGTAGCGCATCCGGGGATAGCTCGGCGCCAGCTTGGCGAGCAGGTCACGGGTGCCGTCGCTGGACATGTCGTCGTAGACGTCGAGGTCGTAGACGTAGCCACTCGCGTCCATCGCCTTGGTGATCCGGACGATCTCGGCCTCGACGTGGCCGACCTCGTTGTAGCAAGGCAGCACGACGGTGACCTGCACCTGTGCCCCCTCAGGCGGCGCGACGGCCTCGACGAGGGCAGGACTGGTCATGACGGGGAACTCCCATGTACGGCAGACGGACGGCGGACGCCGAAGGATCGGACGGCATCGCAGAATACCCCGTACGGGGGCTGCCGGACCGGCGCCCGCTCAGTGGGCGTACGTGGTCCCGACGCCTGAGCGCAGACCGCGCGACTCCGCGTACCAGCTGATGGTGACCGTGAGCACGAACGACGTCGTCCAGCGTCCGGCAGCGTTGACCGGCAGCGTCCGGCCCAGGGTCCACGCCGTCGCTCCGGCGTGTCGGAACCAGACATGGACCTGCTGGCCGGGCAGCGCGTAGCCACGAACCGTCACCCGGGTCCCACGCGTCGCGCTGGCCGGCGCACCGATGCTCGGCCTGACCGCCGTGAGCATTCCACGCGACTTGCCCGAGACCGACGTGACGTACCACCGGTAGTCGTCGCCGGCCCGGAAGCTCATCGACCAGGTGCCGTTGGCGGCAGCGATCGCCGAGTCACCACCGTGGTAGCCGGTGCTGCCCCGACGGTGCAGCCACAGCGTGACCGTGTCCCCCGGCGTGGCCTTTCCGGTGACATGGACGACCGCGTTGTACGTGGCGGTGGCCGGCCCGCTGACCGTCGGCGGCCCGGCCAGCAGCGTCGTGACCGTGGCGGAGCGCCAGTCCCTGGCAAGCGCGTACGACCGACGGGTGGCGGTGACGGTGTAGGCCCAGGACCAGGTGCCGTCCGTCCGGGCGGTCACGGTCGCGGCCTTCACGAAGCCGGAGGAGCCGCCAGGGGCCTGCCAGATCTCGACCTTCTGCTTGGGCAGCGTGGTGCCGGTGAGGGTCGCCAGCCGACCCTGGTCGACCACCGAGGGGCCGGTCGCCGACACCCCGATCTGGGTCAGGCCGGGCGTCGAATGACCGGCCAGAGTCTTTGCGTACCAACGGAAGTCGTCGCCTGCGACGTAGCTCCAGCTGAACGTCCCCTTGCTGCCGGCGGTGACCGTTGCGGACAACGCGTAGGCGGTGTGCAGCCGCTGCCGGCGCCAGATCTGTACGGGCATCCCGGCCGGAGCGGTACCGGTGAGCACGACCGTCCCGTGCAGGTTGACGTGGCTGGGCCCGGTCAGCTTCGGCGGCGGGGTGATGGCCGTCGAACCGGTCGAGGATCGCAGCCCGTTCGCGACGGCGTACCAGGAGTAGGCCCTGTCCGCGGTGTACGCGGACTTCCAGGCGCCGGTGGGCGACGCGGTCACTGTTGCCGACAGGAACGGCGCCGCCGAGCCCTCGGCACGGAAGACCTGGACGTCCGACCCCGGCGGCGCGGTGCCGCTCAGCCCGACCGTTGCCCCCGGCAGCACCTGGCGGGGACCGGCGATGGTTGGCCCGACCCGCATGGTGACCGTGGAGCTGACGAAGCTGCCGACCTTGGCGTAGGTCGCCGTGCCGGTCGTCGCGGGGTAGGCCCAGGAGAACGCGCCGGTCGCGGACGACGTCACGGTCGCGACGGGTGCGTACGTGCTCGATCCCTGCGGCGCCTGCAGGATCGTGACCGACGCGTGGGCGTACGTCGCCCCGCTGACCTTGGCCGTCGCGCCGTAGCCCACCTGAGCCGCACCGGCCAGCTCCACCGGAGCCTTCAGCGTCACGTGGCCGGTGTACGGCACAGCGGTGCCGGTCGTGCTCGAGCTGGTCAGCCTGAGGGTGTACGGGCCGGACGCGGCTTCCTTGCCAGCGGTCGTCTTCCCGTTCCATGAGGCGGACAGGTGGCCGCCCCGTGCCACGGCGCCGGTCACGCTGCGCACGACAGCCCCCGCCGGCGAGATGACCGACAGTGCCCAGGTCTGCTTCGCGAGGGCGCTCGCACCGATGGTGAAGGCACCCCCGTCGCCGTAGCGCCGCGTGGTCGCGCTCATCGTCGGCGCCACCAGGCCGGCGGCCATGGCGGTCAGCGTCAGCTTTCGTACCGTCGGCAGCGTCGCCTCACCGGCAGCGCCGGGACACTCGGTGTGCCCCAGGTCGGCGTCCCTGTGGCCGGAGACCACGTTGAGCTTGACGCTCGAGCCGACCGGACACTCCTTGGAACCGCAGAAGCGGTACTGGCCGCCGGCGTAGACGAGGGAGTCGGTGCCCTGCGGGTTGCGGTAGTAGCGGCCGAGCTTCCAGGCCATCAGCTTGGCGATCGACTGCTGCATCGAGGAGTTCGGCGTCAACGAGGTGAAGGTGCCGATCATGGAGACCGCGAACGAGTTGCGGTTGAAGCCGCCGGTGTGCGAGCCGATGACGGCCCTGTCGATGCCGCCGTAGCGACCCTCCCAGAGCCGGCCGAACCGGTCGACGAGGAAGTTGTAGCCGATGTCGCACCAGCCGTTGCCGAGCACGTGGTAGGCGTAGAAGCTGCGGATCATCGCCGGCACCTGGGCGGCCGAGTAGTCGTTGCTGGACACCGTGTGGTGCACGAAACCGATCTTGATCGTCGAGGAGTAGGTCGGGCCGCCGGGACACTCGTGCAGCCGGATCGACTCGTCGGCACCCCACTGGGCCCTGGTGTAGATCTTGGGCTGCCCGGTCGCGGCCTCCGCGCCGGTCGCGCCGATCGTCGGCGAGGCGTCGACGTCGGCATCGGCTGCGCTCGTGCCCGGATCGACCAGCTCGACCGTCAAGTGCGCGGGTACGCGTACAGGGGTCCCGTCGGTTGCCACGATGCGGGTCTGCACGCCGTCCGACGGCCCTGCCCACAGCGGCTCGGAGGCGACCCGGCGGCCGGCCGCCTTCGCGTCCGCGGTGCCGGGGTCCGGCCCCGAGTCCGAGGCCTCGAGGGTGGTCCAGGCCGACCACTGGTGGCCGGACGCCGCCCGTACCCGAACCTGGACCGCAGAGGCGCCGGCCGAGGCGTCCCAGGAGGCGCCGACAGTGGAGAACGCCGTGGTGGGCCGCTCTCCGGTCTGCAGCAGCGAGGCCTTCGCCGGCTGGGCCGCCAGGATGGGCATGGAGACCACGTGCGGGGCCACCGGGTGGGCCTGCGCGGCAGTGCTGCTGAGCACGGGGACGACAACTGCAGCCGGGATCAGCGCGACGCTGAGCAGGACCGACAACGGACGCCGCACGTGAATGTTCTCCCGGGGTCAGGGCGAGGACACGGGCGCCGTGGCGCGCACCGTCGGGGACTACCCTGCCTCAAAGTCGTCGCCTCTGGTGTCACTCTTGACCCAAACAGGCATGATCCTTAGCCAATCCGGGCGTGTCAGCTCGAGAAAGTCCCGAGGACTCGGCCGGCCAGAGCCTCGCGTTCGCGGTCCGGCGCAGCCCGTTCCAGAGCGTCCTGTGCTGCCAGCCGGCGTACCTGAAGGTCCTCCGTCGTGCCCTCGGCCGGGCCGCTGCCACTGGCTGCACGCTGGAACAGCGCGGACCACTCGTTCAGGTAGGCGAGGGTTGCGTCCCGCGCCACCCGCAGCTTGCCCGACGCGGGCGCAGCCGCCAGGGTCTGCCGCTCGGCCTCGATGTCGTTGCGGCTCGCGGCGGCGGCGGCACGCACCTGCTGGTACAGCATGGTCCGGGTCGCCGGTGAGGTCAGCGACGAGTTCAGCAGCGGTTCGGCGTACTGCGCCACGTCGCGAGTCTGCGACACCGCCCGCTCGATCGACGCCTCGCCCTGCGCCGACAAGCTGAGCAACCGGTCGTACGAGGCCCGCTCGTGGCGCTGCTCGGCCGCACGCTGCTTGGGCACCACGATCGAGACGAACAAGGACGCCGCGATGGCCACCAGGGCCAGCCCGATCAGCCCGCGCCGACGGCCGGGGTGGTCCTCGGCCTCGTGGGCCATGGTCTCCGGGGCCGCGGCGGCAACGCCTTGCGGCGTGCTGACCTCGATCTCGCGTGACTCGTCCCTGTTCGGGTCACCGCTGCTGCCCGCACCGTTGCGGCCGCTTCTCATGGCCGGAGCATGCGCCAGCCATGGCGGCACCGCAACCCGGGGCCGAGGCGGTCAGTCCCCGGCCGGCACCAGGTCGAGGCGGCCGGTGGGAGCGGGGAGCAGCTCGTCGAGGTCGTCGGTGGTGCTCTCGCCCAGCTCGTCGACGCGGACGAGGGTCACGCCGGCGATGATGAACAAGCCGCCGAGCAGCTGGCTGCCCGTGGGCAGCTGACCGAGCAGCAGCCAGGCGAACAGCACCGCGAACAGCACCTCGGTCAGCCCGACGAACGACGACAGCTTGGCACCGAGCAGCCGCGCGGCCACGATGCCGGTGACGTAGGCGAAGGCGCCGGCCACGACCGACAACCCGAGCACCGGCACCAGCCAGGACGTGTGATGGCCGGAGAAGCTGACTTGGCCGAACGTCGCATGCATCGGGAGTATGCGGACCAGTCCCAGCAAGAGGAAGGTGACGGCGCCGACAAGCATCCCGCCGCAGGCCATCGCGATCGGCGGCAGCGGCGAGTCCTCACGGGCCGAGAGCACGAAGTAGACGGCCAGCCCGACGGCAGCGCCCAGACCCCACAGGATGCCCACGAAGTCGACGTGCTGGCTGCCGGTCAGGTCGAGGACGAGGGCCAGCCCGACGAGTGCGCCGATCGAGCCGAGCACCGTGAGTCGGCGCGGTCGGTGACCGTGGCGCAGCCAGAGCCAGCCGACGACCAGGATGATGCCGAGATACTCCATCAGCAGGGCGACGCCGACGGACAGCCGTTGCACGGCGTGGAAGTAGAACAGCTGGCAGCCGGCGATGGCGACGAGCCCGTACACCGAGACCAGCTTTGCGGTGTGCAGCAGGAGCGGTCGGCCGCCGGCCCGCAGCTGTGGCCAGACCCGGCGCAGCTGGAACACGGCCGGGACGAGGAGGACGAGTGCGGCGATGCTGATACGGGTGGTGACGGCAGCCCCCGGGCTCCAGCCCGCGTCGATCAGCGACGTGGCGAACGATCCGGAGGTGCCGAACATCGCGGCTGACGCAACGGCAACGGCCAGCCCTGCTCCGCTCGAGCCCGACCTGACGCGCGCCATCACCGCTCCCTCTCGCTGTAAGCACTTAAAAGACTTATGCTCATGACACTACGTGGGAGCGTGAAAGGAGTCAACGTGGTTTTTGCCCATGACACCGAGATGGCGCTCGCCGGCACCGCCGCGTTGGTCAACACGACTCCCGGCATCGCCGACGGCGCGGTCGAGGGGCTGCCGGACGCTGCAAGCCTGGACGAGTTCCTCGACACCTGGCAGTGGACCGGTGCCCGGTCCGGCGACGAGGCCGAGCTGAGGGCGGTGCGCGGGCTGCGCCCTCGGCTCGCCCGGCTGTGGTCGGTGAACGAGGACGAAGCCGTGACGATGACCAACGAGATGCTGGTCGACGCCAAGGCGCTGCCTCAGCTCGTCCGGCACGGCGACTGGGGTTACCACCTGCACGCGACTGCACTGGACGCGCCCGCTGACCGACCGGATGGTGGTCGAGACAGGGATGGCGATGATCGACGTGATCCGGATGGGCGAGATGGACCGGTTGCGGGTGTGCGCAGGCGCCGACTGCCAGCGGGTCATCGTCGACCTGTCCAAGAACCGCTCCCGCCGGTTCTGCGACTCGGGCTGCGGCAACCGGGCGAACGTCGCGGCGTTCCGCGCCCGCCGGCAGGTCCCCGGCCGGGCTTGAGTACGGCCTACTCAGTGACCGGGGCCGGCAACAGGGCATCATGGGGTCCTGCTCCGAAAGAGAGAGATATCGATGTCGCCGGAAGAGATCGCCGCTGTCGAGGCCAATGTGGCCGCCCTCCAGGGACGCATGGACACCCTGGCGAGCGTGTTCTACCGCAACCTGTTCGACGCGGCACCGGAAACTCGGGACATGTTTCCCGTCGACATGGTTGCCCAGGGCGAGAAGTTCACGACGATGCTCGGCTACCTCATTCGGTCGTTGCGTCAGTGGACGGTCCTGGAGCCTGCCAGCCGTGAGAACGGACGCCGCCATGTCGGCTACGGCGTTACCACGGCACACTACGAGCAGGCCGGAACGGCCCTGATTGCCGCACTGGCAGAGGTTTCCGGCCCGGATTGGACTCGCGAGACCGAGCAGGCGTGGCAGGCCGCCTACCGGTTGCTGGCCGAGCTGATGCTCTCCGGTGCGCGCTCGGCAAGTACGACGGTGCGCTGAGTCAGCTCGTACCGGACAGGTCCATCAACGCCGACAGCTCCGCCCGCCCGCTGGCACCGGTCTTGGAGTAGACGCTCTGCAGGTGGTTGCTCACCGTACGGACCGACAGGAACAGCTCGGCCGCGATCGACTGACTCGTGTGTCCGGCGGCTGCCAGCACGGCGATCTCATGTTCGCGGGCAGTGAGCGGAACCTCGGCCTGGACGGTCACCAGCCCCGGCGACCAGACATTGCCGCACACCGCGGCCGCCGCGGCCGCTCGAACTCCGAGCGCACGTCCGCGCCGGCTCTCCCCGGACGTGCTGCAGACGGCCGCCGCCCTGGTCAGACACTCGGCTTCGTGCAGGACGAGCCCCAGCTCGGCGTACTCGCCGGCAGCCGCAACGAGTCCGTCGATGTCGCCGGCGTCATCGGCAACTGCGTGCGCGATCTGCGTAGCAGCAAGAGGATTGCCCTCCCCTGCGCCAAGGGCAACCATGCGGGCGCTGAGCCCGCGACAGCCGAATCGAACGGCCTCGGACAACAAGCTCACGGCAACCGCCGGCTGACCGAGCTGCTCGAACTCATCGGCAGCACTGACCAGGCACAGCCGTGCGTTGCCCAGCTCTCCTGCCCCGGCGAGCAGCCACGCGTTTGCCCTGGGTACGGAGGAGTAGCGCCCGCCGTCGGCAGGCAGGTCGCGCAACCGCTGCATCGACCTGGCGGCCGCGGCCGGCGATCGCAGCATGACATGGGCCTGCACCATCACGGCGAGTCCCAGCAGCCGGCCATGGGCAATGCCGTCGTTGCGACCAGAGGAGACCGCCTCGCGAGCAAGCGCCAGCGCCGCTTCCGCTTGGCCGCGTCGCAACTCACTGACGGCTAGGTGCGACGTGAGGCGGGCATGAGCGACCTGTCCCCGGCCAACGGATCCCCCACCGACAACCGCGCGGGCAAGGGTGTCGGCCTCACCTAGTCGCCCCGACTCCACCAGGGCGGCCATGCGAAGACTGTCGAACAGAAGCGGATGGGGCAGCCCGACCGCGTCGGGGCCGAGATCTGCTAGGGCGTTGGAGCCGGCGTCAGCGGCAGCAAGAGCGTCATCGGGCCTGCCTTCGGCCACCGACACGAGAACGGCCAGGATGCCGGCGTACACGGCCATTCGGACGTTCGCCGCGGCGGGCAGGTCGATGCTGCGGGCCAGCGTGATGTCGCCCGCGAAGCCGGCAATGCTGGCGAGCATGGCCCGGGCCTCAGCCGCTGCCGAGGTTTGGGCGGCGACCTCGCGCTGACCAAGGAGCACCGCGTCGTCGTAGCGTGCCTCGCCCGAGAACAGCACCATCATCGCCGTCGCCACCAGCCGGCCCCGCAGGTGCGAATCCGCCGCTGACTCCGCAATCACCCGTAATGCCAGGGCTTCTGCCTCAGCATGCCGATTCAGCATGTACAGCGCCTCGCAGCGCAAGGAGATCGTCTCGAGCTCTTCCCCGCCGACGGTCAGTCTCTCGACGGTGACGAAGTCGTACGCGAAACGCGCCATTCGAGCCGCCCTCAAAAGCAGCCGGGCGTCCACGGGGGCTCCGGCCTCGAGCCGCCAGGAGACCAACCTGGTGACGTCCGCATCCCCGATCACATCTCCGGTCTCGACCCTGGTCGCCTCGTCGAGCAGCAGCACGGTCCGGCGGGCGACTGGCAGCAAGCGCCGCAGCGCCTGTCGATGAATGGGATGGGCAACGTCCACCTGCAGGACGGAACCGTCGGTGTGAATGGATACCAGACCTCGCTCCTCGAGGTCCGCCAGGGCGTCGTGGTCGAGGAGGTCAAGCACCCGCGACAGCGGCAACGGCCCACACAGCGCGACGCGGTGCAGGACACCCCTCGTCTGCGGGTCGAGGTCGCGCACCCGCGCTTCGACGAAGTCGAGCAGCCGCGGTCCGGGGTCCAGCCGCCCCGTCTGCTGCCACACCCCGTCGATCTCCTCCAACGCCCCGCGGTGCACGGCGTCGAGAACAATCTCCCTGAGAAACAAGGGATTTCCGACGCTTGCCTGCCACAGGGCCGCAGCCGCACCACCGGAGACGGGGCCCTGCAGCACGACATGCAGGATCAGGGTGAGCTGGTCGCGGTCGAAGGCCGTGAGGTCGATGGTCACGGCACGGCCCGTGCGCCACAGCGAGGTGACGAGATCGGGCTCGGGTCGGTCACTCCTGTTCGTCGTCATCAGGAACAGCCGCGGACTGTTGGCCACCGTTGCGATCAGGGCCAGCGAGGTCGGGTCCAGCAGCGAGATGTCGTCAACGAAGACGACCATACGTTCAGCGCCGGCATCCGCCAGCCGGGTCTCGAGCCGACCGCGAATGGCGGCGAACAGGGTGATCGGGTCGGCACTGGCCAGCGCCGGAGGCAGCAGGTGCGAGATGGCCGCCAGCGGTACGGCGGCTGACGTCTCGGTGGCATCGACGCGCACGTACGGAAGACCCCGCAGGATGACCGCGTCGAGGCACGCGCTGGCCAGCGCGGTCTTACCGGTGCCTGCGTCGCCCCGGATCGAGAATCCCAGGCAGGCCTCGTCGTCGACGGCAGCATCGAACGCAGCGAGCTCGCGGTGGCGTCCGGCAAACGGCCAGGTCCGCACGGCGGGAGCGGCCACCCGTTCGAGCATGGACAGTTCATATCATGCGCCAGTCTCCCGGTCGGTTTGAGTTGAGCGGAAGCGCCAGCTGAGGGAGATGTCCGAGTCGGTGGTCAAGGAGAGATCCGTCAGCGACGATGATGGGGAGACACGTCGGCAGAGGAGGCAGCATGAACGACACCACGTTCGTGCTGCGCGCTGGGGCGGCCTGGCTGGCCTCGGTCGTGACCGTCGCGTCGGCCATGGTCCTGCGCGCCGACAGTGACGGGCCGGCCCCCGGTCGGCCCGCGCTCCTCCTGGCGATGGTCGCACTGGCCGCACTGTTCTGGCCGATGACGGCCAGCCGAGTTCGACTGCCAGCCTTCGCCGCCTCGGTGATCGGCGCCCAGCTGGCCGGGCACGCGTTTCTGCTGTACGCGGCCACGGGCCACGTAGCCCACAGCGGCGCCTCGGGCCTGTTCTGCTGCCCGTCCACTGCGTCTGCCGGGCACGGGGTGCTGGCCTCGCTGACCGCCAACGCCGGCTGGTTGCTCCTGATCGTCCAGCTGGTGGTCGTGCTCCTGATCGCTGTCCCGCTGCGCCTGATGCACAAGGCTTTTCTCGATCTTGCTCAGGCGCTGACCGCAGTCTTGTACGCGGTTCTGCCCAACCTGTCCGCACTGCTGCAGCTACTCGGCTTCTCCGCCAGCACGCCTACGGGCACCAGCACCCGTAGGCCACCTCGGCGGATCGACGCCGGGGGTCGCCATGTCACGGGAGAGGTGCAACGCCGAGGACCACCCCTCACGGGACTGGTCCGTTCGTTGCACGCCACCCTTCCCGTTACGCGAGGGGCCTGCGCCGCCTGAGGCGACCGGGCCTTCGCGGCCCGTCCCCCTTGGAGCATCCCCGTGACCACATCGGTCAGCACTCGTCCGTCCCCGCACGCTGTCTCCACCCCGGCCTGGCCCGGCTGGGTCTCCCTCATCGGCCGCCTGATCCTGGCCGGCGTCCTCGGCTACGCCGCGCTCACCAAGATCGGCGACCCTGCCGGCACCGTCCGCGCCGTCCGCGCCTACCGCATCCTGCCCGACTCGCTGGCCGCTCCGTTCGGACATGCGCTCCCGTGGGTCGAGCTCGCGGTGGCGGTGCTCCTGCTCATCGGCTTCGGTCTGCGTGTCGCCGGCGCAGCAGCAACGCTGCTGATGGCGATGTTCGTCGGCGGCATCGTCAGCGCAGCCGCGCGCGGGCTGCAGATCGACTGCGGCTGCTTCGGCGGCGGTGGCGTCACGGCCGACCCGCACTACGCGGGAGAGATCATCCGCGACCTGCTGCTGCTGGCGGTTGCCGTCGCTGTGACGCTGATCCCACGCAGCCGTTGGGCACTCGACCCGAACCCGCCAGCAGCCGTACCGCCGGCCGGCGAGGGCAGGACTGCTGAACGAGCCCACCGGGTGGCCGTCAGTCGCGCCGCGGCCGAACGGGCCGCGGCCGCCGGCCGGCGTCGCGTTCATTGCGCGATCGCCGCCGGACTCATCGCCGTGCTGGCGATCGTTGGCGTCACCGCAGGCCACTCTTCCGCAGCAGCAGGCACTCTGGTCCTCCCGCCCACTGCAACCGCGGCCGGCGGAATCGTCGTGGGCAATGCCGACGCACCCCACCATGTGATCGCGTACGAGGATCCGCAGTGCCCAGTTTGCAACGAGTTCGAGAAGACCAGCGGCGCCGTCCTGGCCAAAGCCGTCGCCGAAGGGAAGGTCAGCGTCGAATACCGGATGATGAGCTTCCTCGGCCCGGAGTCGGTACGGGCCGTCGCCGCGCTGGGCGCCGCGGCCAACCAGGGCAAGTTCGCCGAGCTGCGAGCTGCCCTGTTCGCCCACCAGCCCAAGGAGCGCACCGGCGGCTTCACCGTCGACGACCTGATCCGACTCGGTGCTGGTGTGGGACTCACTGATGCCGCCTACACCTCCGCCGTGACCCAGCAGACCTACGCAGCCTGGGCGCGATCGGTCGACGAACGGGCGTCGAAGGACGGCGTCACCGGCACGCCGACGCTCAAGCTGGACGGCAAGGCGCTGGACTCAACGGTGCTCTTCGACCCGGCAGCACTCAGCCGGGCGCTGGGTCTCGGCTGAGCCGGCACCTCACGACCTGATCGCGACCATCGCTTCGCTCAGCGCCTCCCGCCAGGGGCGCAGCGGCGGCAGGCCAGCCGAGCGCCAGCGCTGGGACCCGAGCACGGAGTAGGCAGGACGCGGCGCCGGGCGCGGGAAAGCGTCCGTCGAGGTCGGTCGCACCCGCTCCGGATCCGCGCCCAGCTCCGCGAACACGGCGCGAGCGAGCTCGAACCACGTGGTCTCGCCGGCGTTGGTGCAGTGATAGATGCCGGGAACGGCTGAGGAACGTCCCAGCGTGGCGAGACCGATCGCCAGGTCCCGGGACCAGGTCGGCGAGCCGTGCTGGTCGTCGACGACCGAGATCGTCTCGCGTTGCGGCTCCAGCTCGATCATCGTCGTCACGAAGTTGGCGCCGCCCGCGCCGTACACCCAGGACGTCCGCACCACGAAAACGTCCGGGTGGCTGCTCAACGCCGCCTGCTCCCCCGCCAGCTTGGTTCTGCCGTACGCGGACCGCGGCTCCGGCAGGGCGTCCTCGTTGTACGGCGAGGTCGCGGTGCCGTCGAAGACGTAGTCGGTCGAGATGTGCAGCAACCTGGCCCGGCCGGCCGTAGCGGTCGCGAGGACGCCCGGCGCCAGCCCGTTGATCCGGTAGGCCTCCTCCTCGTCGGTCTCGGCTGCGTCGACAGCGGTGTAGGCAGCAGCGTTGACCACCACGTCCGGCCAGATCTCGTCGACGGTCCGACGCACCGCCCGCTCGTCGGCGATGTCGAGGTCGGCCCTGGTCAATCCGACCACCTCGTCACCCGAGCTGCGCAGCACCGTCACCAGGTCGGACCCCAGCTGGCCGGCGGCCCCCGTCACCAGCCACTTGGTCACGCGAGCGCAGCTTTGATCTTGAGCGGCTCCCACCACTGCCGGTTGTCGCGGTACCACGCGACGGTGGCGGCCAGGCCGTCCTCGAACGACGTGCGTGGTGCGTAGCCGAGCCCCCGCAGCTTGGTGTCGTCGATCGCGTAGCGCCGATCGTGCCCCTTGCGGTCCTCCACCGGCACCACCCGCGACCAGTCGGCACCCAGCGCCGCCAGCAGCCGCTCGGTGAGCTCACGGTTGGTCAGCTCGAGCCCTCCGCCGATGTTGTAGATCTCGCCGGCGGAGCCCTTCGTCAGCGCCAGCTGGATGCCCCGGCAGTGGTCGTCGACGTGCAGCCAGTCGCGGATGTTGAGCCCGTCCCCGTACAACGGCACGGTTCCCCCGTCGAGCAGGTTGGTCACGAACAGCGGGACGACCTTCTCCGGGAACTGGTACGGACCGTAGTTGTTGCTGCAGCGGGTGATCGTGACGTTGAGTCCGTAGGTGCGCGCGTAGGAGCGAGCGATCAGGTCGCCGCCGGCCTTGGCGGCGCTGTACGGCGAGTTGGGCTCCAGCGGCCAGTCCTCGGTCCACGCGCCCTCGGCGATCGACCCGTAGACCTCGTCAGTGGACACGTGCACAACCCGCGGGACGCGGTGCCGCAGGCAGGCCTCGAGCAAGGTCTGGGTGCCGAGAACATTGGTCACCACGAAGTCGGCGGCACCGGTGATCGAACGGTCGACGTGGGTCTCGGCGGCAAAGTTGACGACCACGTCGTGGCCGGGCAGTGCGGCGTCCAGCGCCGCTGCGTCGACGATGTCGCCATGGACGAACGCATAGCGCTGGTCTGCCGCCACCGGCTCGAGGTTGGCCAGGTTGCCGGCGTAGGTGAGCTTGTCGAAGACGGTCACCCGCTCGACCTCGACGCCGTCGTAACCCCCGCCGAGCAACGTACGGACGTAGTGCGAGCCGATGAACCCGGCGCCTCCGGTGACGAGCACTCGCATGGCGTTCGCCCTCCGGTAGTCGGTCCCCGCTGACCTGTGATTCTGCCCGATCACCAGCCCGGATGGGTCCCGCGACGCTCGGTGGAGAAACGTCCGAAGAAACCTCGGCAAAGTAAGGGAGGTTTCCCGATATGCGGGTACAGAGCCCACAGCCCCGCTTCCCAAACGGAGGATTCGTCATTGCCAGTCAACCCGGCAGAGTGCTCGCAACGAATCTGCCGCACCCCGTGATTGACGAAGGCACCCGGCTGATCGCCGTCCTCCCGGCCGAAGCCCAGTCGGCCTCCGAGGCGAGACTGCTGGTGCTGACCGCCTGCCGCCGGTGGGGCGCGTCCGTCGTCTGCGCCGACGCCGAGCTGGTGGTGACCGAGCTGGTCGCCAACGCCGTGCGTCACGCCGGAACCGAGATCACCGTCCGGCTGGCGGCGCTCAAGAACACCCCGGGTGGGGTACGGGCCGAGGTCAGCGACGGATCCCAGCGGCCGGTGCGTCCCCGCCACGCCAACGCTCTCGAGGAAAGCGGCCGCGGTCTCTTCCTGGTCGACCGGCTCTCCAGCCGCTGGGGCGCCGATGCGACGAGCAACGGCAAGACGGTCTGGGCCGAGATCATCCCGGACGTCTCGCCCGCGGGTTAGACATCGCCGGCTACGACACCCGCGCCACCCACACGTCGGTGTGCTCGCTGTCGAGGGTGCTGGGCTTGGCCACCAGGTTTCGGTCGTCGACGGGGTAGGTGAGATCGACGACGTGCTGCGGCGCGTGACCCGAGAGCTGGTCCGCGGACCCGCCGACCAAGTACAGCGTGCGGCCCTGGCCGTGCGCGGCGGACCGGACCTCGCCCAGCGCGACAACGCTGCCGAGCGCGCCAGCGGGAACGAACCCGGCGGGTACGCCGCACTCCTCGCGCACCGCCGGGGCCCACCGGAAAGCGGTGTCGGTATCGACGAACAGCACGGCAGCATCCTCGGGCAGGGCGGCGCACAGAGCGTTCACCGCTGCGACCTGCCCGGTCTCGGTACGGGTGTCGGCGAGCGGCCAGGTCGTGATCACCGTCGGGAGGAGCACAGCAAGCGCAAGGACCGGGGTGGCGAGTCGCCAACGCTTGCTCCCAGCGACTCGAGCGATGGACCAGGTCGCGAGCAGCACGAGTGCAGGCAGCACGATCGGCACGAACCGGCGATCCGCCCACGGGTGGTCGGGCGTGATCGACGGGCGCCAGAAGACGAGAGCAGCCACCGACACGCCGAGCCCCACCAGCGGCAGCAGGGCGCCGTCCCGGCCGGAGAGCCACCGGCGCACGATCAGCCCGGCGCCGACGGCTGCCAGCAGGATGGCAGGCAGGCCGACCCACCACCCCATCCAGTGCAGGGACTGCTCGGCGTAGGTCCGGTGCGGGTCGATCGGCAGGTGCTGCAGCTGTTGCAGCCGGCCCACCTCCGGCGCCGTGCCGTCGCCGGCCAGCGAGTGGGGCTTCGGCAGGTCGGGCCGGACGAACCAGGCGAACAGCACCAGCATCGGCAGCACCAGGGCCGCGGCGATGCCGATCGTCTGCCGTGTGCGCTCGCTCAGCCTCTGCCAGGCCCTGCGATCCGCGAGCCAGCGGCCGAGCGGGATCGCGACGGCAACACCGATCACCACGGCGACGAAGCCCAGGCCGACCAGTCGCAGCTGGGACCGAGTGTCGTGCAAGTAGGCGCTGTGCAGACGCAGCCCGTCGGCCAGTGCCACCGCCACCCCGATGGCCAGCCCCACCGTGAGAGCGGCAGCGTCCCTGCCGCGGCGGGCGACCGCGTACACGACGACAACGACGGCCAGGGGCAGCAGGTCGGCCAGTGCGTCGATGCGCACCGCCGCGGTCAGCCCGAGCACGGCGCCCGCCACCGCGACCCCACGCGACCGGCGGTCCTCCCGGTGGCTCGCGTCCCACAGCAGGCACAGGCCGCCGAACACCAGCAGCTGAGTGAGTGGCTCGCTGTACGGGGAGCGAAACGCGTGCGTCTCGGGATACGCGACGGCCAGCACGGCGGTGGCGAACGGCGCCGCGAGGGGCCCGATCGCCCGTGCGACGAACCCGGCAAAGGACAACAGCGCGAAACAGCCGATGACGACATTCGCCCTGAGCAGCCAGGGGATTCCGCCGATCCAGTGCGCCGGGGCCAGGGCTACGGGCAGCCCCGACATGAACTGCGGCTGCACGCTGCTGCCGTGGGGATAGAAGGCCGGCGTCGCGAACAGGATGTGCGGGTTGTTGCCGAACACGGCAGCGTCCGTGGGCATCGTCATCGTCCCGTGCTGGGCCACCCACGCGGCGATCAGCCCGTACGGCCCGGGGTCCCGGCGCACGACCAGGTTCTCCGAGCTGTGCAGGGCAGCCCAGAGACCGGCCGCCACGACCACGGCCATGGTGAGGGCGAGTGCCCAGCCGGGCCCGGTCGGTGCTCGCCACAATCGCGTCGGGACCAGCCGGACCATCAGTGCCAGCAGCAGCACCGCGAGCGGGACGGCGAACCACGGCCGGAACTGGTCCACCAGCAGGAGACCGACTCCGGCGGCGACCCAGGCGGAGCAGACGAGTGCCGGTAGGACTCCGAGCACGCCGTACGCCGTCGGCTTTGTCCGCACTTCTGCGGATATCACGCCCGACTCGACGACAGCGGGACTCGGCGCGGACACGTCAGCATTCAACCCCGCGAACGGTCGCCTGACTACGACCGCGCGCCGGGAGCGGCCAGGACGACGTAGCCGTCGCGGGAGAAGACGAGCCGCCAACCCTCGGCCAGCCGCTTGGTGACGTAGGCCTGCTGGTCGGTCACGTCGCTGATCGGCCAGTCGGGCTTGCCCACGTCAGCGACGATCCAGGAGGAGCCGTGCTCCTCACCGTCGAGCAGCAACGCGTTGGTGTGGTCGACCAGGTGCGGCTGCAGCCGGTCGGAAGCCTCGACGGTCACCCCTCGGGGCACCCTGCTGACGGCGGCGTGAGCGGCTGCAACCCGGCCACCGGTGTTCCACAGCCGCGGCAGGAAGAGCTCGTGCAGCGGGAAGTAGGCGATGAGGGCCACACCCGCGGTCGCGACGGCGATCGGCACCCACTTCGCGACGCCGGCCCGTACAGAATCCTTTCGCAGCAAGGGAAGTAGCCGGTGCAGTCCCTCGGCGGCGCCCATCGCCACGATGGGGGCAGCGGTTGCCGTGTAGTGGTAGCCGACGACCCAGTACTGCGAGCCGGAGGAGAAGAAGCGCTCGGCGAGCAGGGGCAGCAGCAGGATCAGCGTCGACGAGCCGAGGGTCAGAAAGCCGAACGGCACGAAGATCCAGAGCAACGTGTGCCACTTGACCGCCGGCGTGAAGAACAGCTGCACGGTACGGAACGGGTGCCGCAGCATGAAGCCGAGCGCCGACGGCAGGTTGGGGCCGAGGCTGTCGTAGGTCCAGTACATGAAGCTGTGGCCGCCGGCAAAGTGCGGCAGCATCACCCTGGTCACGATGACGTAGCCGACGACCCCGCTCGCGGCGATCGCAGCACCCAGAGCCCGACTGCCCTTGACCGCGAAGTAGACGCCGAAGAACGCGACCAGCAGCGCGAGATCTTCCTTGACCAGCAGCAACATCAGCACCGCAACGGTGGCTGCCGGCAGCTTGCGCGCCTGCACCCGCTCGATCGCAAACGCAATCAGCGGCACCGCGATGGCTACCTCGTGGAAGTCGAACGCGACGGCTTCCTGAAGCCCCCAGTAGGTGAGGTAGCCGGTGGTCCAGAAGTAGGCGGCGCGGGCGCCGAGCAGCCGGTTGACGAAGACCCAGACCGGGATGGCCGAGGCCGCGATCAGCAGGACCTGGTCGACGAGCAGGGTCTCCGGGTGCGGCCAGATCCAGTAGGTCGGCGCGAGCAGGGCCAGGGCGGGGTGGAAGTGGTCGCCGAGCAGGTTGAAGCCGGCGCCGAGGTGGTCGTGCACGCCCTTGACCGGGACGATCGGCCAGCCCAGGTGCGCCCAGCCGCGCAGTGCCTCGAAGAAGATGCCGAGGTCGTACGCGGTGGTCTCGAAGACGTGGTGCCTGGCAACGGCGAAGACCGAGTAGATCAGGGTCCAGAATCCCACCAGGAGCGCAACACCACGCCGATGGCCGCGCTCGATCACGTGGCGATGGAGATCCTGCTGTGGTCACCGACCATCAGCCGATGCGCGCGAGGCAGCTCAGCCGACGGCTCCATGACGACGTAGCGGCCGATCAGCGAGTCCTCGATCCGGCCGACCCCGTGGACGACGGAGTGCTCGAGGACCATCGAGTGCTCGATCTCGGTGTCCTCGATCACGCAGTCGTGGTAGATCGAGGTGAACGGCCCGACGTAGGTGTCGACGATGCGGGTGTTGCGGCCGATGACCGCCGGTCCCCGTACGGTCGAGCGGATCACCTCGGCGCCTTCCTCGATGACGACCCGACCCACGATCCGGCTCGTCTCGTCGACCTTGCCGCGTACGGCGGGCTCGAAGCTCTCGAGCACCTTGCGGTTGGTCTCGAGCATGTCCTCGAGCCGGCCGGTGTCCTTCCAGTAGCCGGTGACCATGTGCGGGCGGACCTCGAGGCCGTGGTCGACGAGCCACTGGATCGCGTCGGTGATCTCGAGCTCGCCGCGGGCGCTCGGCACGATGTCGCGTACGGCCTCGTGAATCTTCGGCCCGAACATGTAGACGCCGACCAGGGCGAGGTCGCTGCGCGGCTCCTTGGGCTTCTCGACGAGGCGGGAGATGCTGCCGTCGGGGCCGAGCTCGGCAACGCCGAACTGCGACGGGTCGGGCACCTGAGTGAGCAGGACCTGGGCGTCGGGGCGGTCGCGGGCGAACTCCTCGACCAGGCCGCTGATGCCGCCGATGATCAGGTTGTCGCCGAGGTACATGACGAACGGCTCGTCGCCGAGGAAGTCGTGGGCGACCAGCACGGCGTGGGCCAGGCCGCGCGGGGCGTCCTGGCGGATGTACGTCGCGTCGATGCCGAGGTCGGAGCCGTCCCCGACGGCGGCCATGATCTCCTCGGCGGTGTCGCCGACGATGATGCCGACCTCGGTGATGCCCGCGTCGCGGATGGCCTCGAGGCCGTAGAACAGGATCGGCTTGTTCGCTACGGGGACCAGCTGCTTGGCCGAGGTGTGCGTGATGGGCCGCAACCGGGTCCCGGCGCCGCCGGCCAGAACCAGTGCCTTCATAGCCGGGAAGGCTAGCAGTCGAGCGTGTGCCGCGGTTTCGGCTCAGCGTGGTTGGGCGTGGCTTCACGGATTTGCCACATTGCCGCCACTACGCTGAGTCGACCGACAATGCGGCAGATCACCACCAATCGGACGCCGGTGACAACCGTGACCGGCGTCAAGGCGTCTTGTTGTACGTACGCGGCGCCGTCTGCTCGACCTGACCCTGGACGCCGCTCGATCCGGAGGAACTGCACACCGTGAGCGACACACCGCCTGGCTACGGCGAGCTGCCCCCGGAGCTCAACCCTCGGGGTCCCGGCGCGCAGCCGGGCGGCTCGACTCCCTGGTCCGCGCCGTCACGTACGGTCGCCAAGCGCACCCGCGGCCAGCGCATCGCCGGTTGGGTCGCCGCCGTCACCTCCGTGGCCGTCCTGCTTGCGGCCGGTGGCCTCTGGGTGATCTACAACAGCATCTTCGGCAACATCGCGCACATCAACGCGTTCGACGCGCTGGCCAAGAACGGCATCCACCGCCCGGCGAAGGACGCCAAGGCCCAGAACTTTCTCCTGGTCGGTTCCGACACCAGGGCCGGCGCCAATGCCGTCTATCAGGCGGCTGCCGGCAGCAAGGACAACACGGGAACGACCCAGCGGTCGGACACGATGATGCTGGTGCACATCCCGTCCGGACCGGCCAAGGCGTCGATCATCTCGTTCCCCCGCGACTCGTGGGTCACCATCCCCGCCTGGACCGACAGCAAGGGCGCTCACCACCCGCAGCACCAGGCCAAGCTCAACTCCGCTTTCGCGGAAGGCGGCTCGGCGCTGCTGGTCGCCACGCTGGAGAAGCTGTCAGGCATCCGGGTGAACCACGTCGTACAGATCGACTTCACCGGCTTCAAGAACATGGTCAACGCGCTCGGCGGCATCACCGTGTGCGTCAGGACGACCCGGCACGACAAGGACAGCGGCGACTACCTCACCGCCGGAGCGCCGCACGTGATCAAGGGCGACGCTGCGCTCGCTTTCGTACGGGATCGCAAGGGCCTCCCCGGCGGCGACATCGACCGGATCGCCGACCAGCAGTACTTCCTGTCCGTCGTGCTCCACAAGGTCCTCTCGGCCGGCACCCTGACCAACCCGCCCAAGCTGTACAAGTTCGCCAGGGCGGCGGCCAAGTCGATGACGACCGACTCCGGCTTCGGGATCCAGCAGATGAAGACGTTCGCCACCCGGCTGCGCAGCATCGACCCGCAGCATGTGACGTTCCTGCAAGTTCCCATCCTGAACAGCTCTGCCCGCATCGCTGGTCAGAGTGTTGTGGCGCTGGACACGGCCAAGCTGCCGACCCTGTTCGCGGCAATGAAGGACAACACCGGGCAGCCGACGGTCAAGAAGACGACCGCTGCGCCGAAGAAGCCGTCCGCGCCGCTGATCGTCAAGCCCACGGCGATCCGGGTACGGGTCTCCAACGGCACCGGTCGCGCTCACCTGGCCGTACAGACCGCACAGTCGTTGCACGCCAGGGGCTTCACCACGACGACGTCCGGCAACGCCAAGGCGACGCCGAAGACGGTCGTCTACTACGGGACGGGTTACGCCGACTCTGCCCGGACGCTGGCCGCCTCCGTACCCGGTGCGGTCACCAAGCTGGACACCTCCCTCGGCCGGACGCTCTCGCTCGTGCTGGGCGACAACTTCACGTCGGTCGTGTCGGTCACGATGGGCAAGCAGACGACGGCGCCCAAGAAGACCACCGCGCCGGCCAAGGGCGCTGCTGCTGTCGTTGCCAAGGCTCCGACGGCAGCGCAGGCCACCTGCGCCCCCTGATGCCGCAGACCTCAACGCCAGCAGGGCTTCTCGGGTCGGCGCTGCGACGCGACGGGGCTCGGCCGTTCATCACGTTCTACGACGACGCGACCGGTGAGCGGGTTGAGCTGTCCGTCGCGACGTTCGCCAACTGGGTGTCCAAGACCGCCAACCTGCTGCAGGACGGGCTGTCGGCCGAACCGGGTGAACGTGTCGCGGTGATGCTCCCCGGCCACTGGCAGACGGCAGTGATCCTGACCGCCTGCTGGTCCGCCGGACTGGTTGCTGCTACGGGACTTTCGACGCTCGAGCCGGCCGACTTGGCGTTCACGGCTGCCGACACCGTGGCGGCTGCTCGCGGGACGACCGGTGCCCGCGAAGTCGTGGCGTTGTCGCTGCTGCCGTTTGCCCGCCCGGTGGTTGGGCTCCCGGCCGGCGTGCTGGACTATGCCCTCGAGGTTCCTACGTACGGCGACCGTTTCGCGCCCTACAACCCCGTGCTGCCAGGCGATCCCGCCTTCGCGGTCGAGGGCGGCGTGCTCTCCGGCGAGGCCTTGGTGGCCGCGGGCGAGGTCCTCGGCCTGGAGCCGGGCACGCGAGTGCTGACCACGTCGGACTTCACCAGTGTCGAGTCCGTCGTACGGGGACTGCTCGGTCCCTTGGCTGCGGACGGCTCCGTGGTGCTGTGCCGCAACCTCGACCACAGCCTGCTCGAGAAGCGCGTGGCAGCAGAGAAAGTCACAGCGACGCTGCTGTGAGCTCTCAGATCCGCCCGGCGCGGTAACGCGCGATGAGCGCGTTGGTCGAGCTGTCGTGCTTGAGCTCGGAGTCCGACGTCAGTTCCGGCACGATGCGGTTGGCGAGCGCCTTACCGAGTTCGACACCCCACTGGTCAAAGCTGTTCAGGCCCCAGATGACGCCCTGGGTGAAGACCTTGTGCTCGTACAGCGCGACCAGCTGCCCCAGCGTGCTGGGCGTGAGCCGGTCGACGACGATCGAGGTGGTCGGGTGGTTGCCGGGGAAGGTCTTTGCCGACACCAGCTCGGGCGCGACGCCCTCGGCTGCGACCTCGTCCGGGGTCTTGCCGAAAGCCAGAGCCTCGGTCTGGGCGAGGAAGTTGGAGAACAGCAGGTCCTGGTGCTGACCAACGGGGATCTCGGGCTTGATCACCCCGATGAAGTCGGCCGGGATCAGCTTGGTGCCCTGGTGGATCAGCTGATAGAACGCGTGCTGGCCGTTGGTGCCCGGCTGGCCCCAGACGACCGGCCCGGTCTGCACCTGCACCGGCACGCCCTCGCGGTCGACCCGCTTGCCGTTGCTCTCCATGTCCAGCTGCTGCAGGTAGGAGGAGAACCGGTTCAGGTACTGGCTGTACGGCAGCACCGCGAGGGTCTCGGCGCCGAAGAAGTCGTTGTACCAAAGGCCGATCAGGCCCATCAGCACCGGCAGGTTGGCCTCGTACGGCGCCGTGCGGAAGTGCTCGTCCATCCGGTGGAAACCGTCGAGCATCTCGCGGAACCCGTCCGGGCCGATCGCCACCATCAGCGACAGACCGACGGCCGAGGTGTACGAGTAGCGCCCGCCCACCCAGTCCCAGATCGGGAACATGTTGTCGGTGGAGATGCCGAAGGCGCTGACCTTCTCGGCGTTGGTGGAGACGGCGACGAAGTGCTTGGCCACGTCAGCGTCGGCGCCGAGCTGACCTTGCAACCACTCGCGGGCAGACGTGGCGTTGGCCAGCGTCTCCTGAGTGGTGAAGGTCTTGGACACGACGATGAACAGCGTCTCCGCCGCGTCGAGGTCGCGGGTCGCCTCGGCGATGTCGGTGCCGTCGACGTTGGAGACGAAGCGGAAGCTCAGGTCGCGCTGGCTGAAGGCCTTCAGTGCCTCGTACGCCATCGCCGGCCCGAGGTCGGAGCCGCCGATGCCGATGTTGACGACGTTGCGGATCCGCTTGCCGGTCGTGCCCACCCACTCGCCCGAACGGACCTTGTCGCTGAAGCCGGCCATCTTGTCGAGCACCGAGTGCACCTCGGCGACGACGTCGACGCCATCAACCTCAAGGGTGGTGTCGCGGGGCATCCGCAGCGCGACGTGCAGGACCGCGCGGTCCTCGGTGTTGTTGATGTGCTCGCCGGCGAACATCGCTGCGGCGCGTTGGCTGACACCGGCTTTGGTCGCGAGCGCCACCAGCAGGCGCAGCGTCTCGTCGGTGACCCGGTGCTTGGAGTAGTCCAGGTGTACGTCGACAGCGTCAGCCGTGAGCGAGGTGCCCCGATCAGCGTCCTGGGCGAACAGGTCCCGAAGGTGCACGTCGCGCACCTCGGCGAAGTGCTTGCTCAGCGCCTGCCACTCGTCGGTCTCCTGGATCTGCACGTCTACCTCCACCGGGTGCCCTACCTGCCGCCATCGACCCTAGTCTTCGGCGGCTAACGGCAGGGGTGCCAGGGCTGCCGGGGCAGTCAGGGTTGCCCGTCCAGGGTCAGCCGGGTGTGGCCTACACGATCGCGATGCTGATGTGGCTGGTGCTGCTCGTGTGCCTGACATCCCCGGCATACCTCGCCGAGACCATCAGCGCGCCCGCGTAGCTCGACACGAGTCTGAGCGAGTAGCGGCCATGGGCGTCGACCCAGAGCTTGCGGATCACCAGCTCCTTGCCCTGGACGACGTGCACCGTCAGAAGCTGTTCGTTCGGATGCATGCCGGGCCCGAAGGACAGCACGCCATGGACGACGAACTCAGCTCCCGTCTTGGCTGTGGCGGGAGCCGCCATACTCAATTTCGAGTGCACGACGGGGCGAATGTAGGGGACGGACCGTGCCGGAAAGGTCATCAGGTGAGTCTTGACCGGCAACACGGTGTCGTCCTCCTCCAAGGCGTAGAGCGTGGAGCCGTTGCTGGAGAAGGCCACGCCGGCGGCAGGCGTCTGGATCGGAAGGAAATCGTCGGAGTAGCTGTAGGCGTAGGCGAGCGCGTGGGTGCTGCGACGGAACAACGACACGTCGTAAACGCCATTTTCGCCGCTGGCTACGTGAACGCCGTCTGGAGAGTAGGCGACAGCGTTCGCCGTCAGCCCGGTGTGGTAGATGGCGACCTGTCGGAAGTCTTTCATCGAGTACTCCCGAGGACTGTTGCCCTGCTGGCAGGCCGCCAGGAACTTTGAGCCGTCGGGACTCACGGCGAACTCACTCGCGAACGAGCAGCCCGCGATCCCGTACGCCGGCTGGGCCTTGACACCCCGCACGGACACGGGAGCACCGGTCGCGGTGTTGAAGACGCCAACAGCAGCACCGCTTCCCCCACGGTTGCCCACCAGAACCCGAGTCCCACCGGGAATCGCTCGCACGAAAGCTGACGTGAAGGCCATGTTGCCACCCACGTGAACGACGCCGGTGACGAGATTGAGAACGCCCACTCCGCCCCAGTAGTGGTCACACGTGAAGCCAAAGGCCACGATCGTCGACGACACGTCGGCCACCGAGTCCGGACAGTCCCCGGCCGGCAATTTGACGGTCTTCGTTACGGCGAGCTTGGCCAGGTCGATCTGGTAGATCGACCGGCGAACCACGCTTGCCGCAAAGGCGTACCTGTGGTCCGGCGAGATGCTGAGGTCGTCGATCCCGCCAGCAGCCGCGAGCGTGGCGAGCTTCTTACCCGCGGTATTCGTGACCAGTACGCCCTTGGCGTAGTTGCCGCTGCCGAACAAGAGGTGGCCGTGCGCACTGTCGACGACGAAGGCCTGGACGACCGGCACGGCCAGCACGACGTCCTTGACCTTCACGGGCGTGGCTGCCCTGGCTCCGGCTCCGGCCAACGTCCCGCTGAGGACCATCGTGGCGCTGGCGATGACGGCTGCGGACCGGACGAGCGAACGAGCTCGCGACACCTGTTCCCCCTGGTGAGCGCCAGCTGCCCATGGACTGGACGCTCAGAGTACCGGGACCGTCACGCAATGCAATACCCGAGAGCGGCCTACGGGATCTTGATGCTCGCGTGGACCGGTGCGTTGTACCCGTCGCCCGAGTAGGAGGCGACCAGGGTGACCTTGGCGCGTCGTTGGTAGTTCACGACCAGCACGCCTGCGGCGTTGACCTTGCCTGCGGCAACCACGTGCTTGCCGTCCAGGATCCGTACGGAGTGCAGGCCGTACCAGCCGGCGAGGTGCACCGTGAGCGCGTAGACCGTGCCGTGGAGACGTTTGGCTGCGAACTTGACCGTGGGAGCGGCACGCACCACTGAGGTGTTGAGCGTGACCCGGCTGCCGAAATGGGTCTTGTCCCCGCCGTAGGCCACCGAGGTCGTCATCGTGCCAACCCGGCTCGGGGTCAGCGAGAACTGGTAGGCACCGGTGGCGCTGACCGCGACCTGGCCGGTCGAGGTGACGCCGCCCACGACGGTACGGAACGTCAGCGCGGCACCGGCCACCGAGGCGTTGTGCGCAGCGATCAGCCTGCCGGAGTAGGTGATCGACTTGCCCACGTGATGCGTCATCGGCGGCACCGACAGCGTGACCACCGTGGTCACCCGGACCGGCGGCACGACGGGAGGAAGCGTGCCGTTGTCGATCGTCGGAAGGGTGAGCAGCTTGACCTTGTGCGGCGTGACGTTGTCGTCCACGGACAAGGCGTAGAGCGTCGAGCTGTCCGAGGAGAACTGCACCCCACCCGCGGGCGTCGTGGCACCCGCGATCTGGCCCTGGCGTAGTCGAGCGCGTAGACCTGCTTCGCGTCATCGTGGTTGAACAGGGCGACGTCCGAGTTGGAGAGCCGTCCATGCCGGCCGCGACGAGGGTGCCGTCCGGCGAGTAGGCGGCGGCGGTCGGGTAAGGCGTTCGTCGCGTAGGAGGCCACCGGCGAAAAGTCGGCGAGGCTGTACTCCGTCTGACGGTTCGGCGATCCGCATGCGGTCAGAAGTTGGTGCCGTCCGGGCTGACCGCGATGTCGTTGAGGTTATAGCACTCGGCGAGACCGTAGGCCTGGCTGCTGGTGTCACGCAGCTGGACGGGCGTGCCGCTGGCCGTCTCGAGCACCGCTGCGGCAGTCTCGGACAAGTTGTGGTCCACGGCGACGACCTGCGTCGTGCCGGGGATCGCCCGCACGATCGGGTTGTAGCCAGCGGTGGTGCCGTGGAAGGCGGCGACGCTGTGGACCGCCCCGTCGACCGGGTTGAGCACTCCGACGCCGCCCCACTGCCCGTCGCAGGCGTAGCCGAAGGCCACGTCCGTGCTGGACACGAAGGCGACCGAGTCCGGGCAGGTGTCGGCCGGCATGGAGAACGTCTGCGTCACGGTCAACGACGCCAGGTCGATCTGGTAGATCTTGTCCAGGTTGTATGCTGGCGGCGTAGCCGTAGGTCCCGTCCGGGGCGAGCGTGATGTCGTCGATCGGCGCCGTGGTGATCAAGGTCGTGACCGAGGCCCCCGCCAGAGTGGTGACCAGGACGCCGTTCTGAGCTCCGCCGCTGCCGAACAGCAGATGGTCGTGGGCATCGTCGACCACGAACGCCGAGACACCGGTCAGCGCGAGCTGCGCGGTGTGCAACGGGATGACAGCCCGCGCCGCCGTGGCGGACAGGACACCGGCCAGGACCATCGAGGAGACAGCTGCCACCGACATGGCGCGCCGCGCAAGCCCGTACCGGAACAAGGAATTCCCCACTGATGGCCGTCTGATGACTCTCAGTCGGCATTGAGATCAGCGGCCTGAAGGACTATCCGGTCCCAGTTACCGGGTTCACCCGAATGCCGTGCTACCAGGCATATTTCGACAGCGGGTCCCACTGCGCCGGGCCGGACTCCTCGTACGTCCAGAGGCTCGCACCGATGGCGCCGGCCCGTTTGGCGCTGTCCAGGAACCGCCAGGTCTCGGCAGCGGTCGGCACACCGTGCCGCCCACCGTCTCCCGCCATGTCGTAGGCCTGCCCGATCACCGTGACCGGCTTGCCGAACTTCGCCAGCGCCTGGATCGAGCGCACCGTCAGGTCGCCCGGCTCCTGACACGACCAGTAGTCCATCGGCGCATACGCATCGATGTAGGGCGCCATCGTCTGGTACGGGAACGACGCCAGTTGCTCAGCCGTCGGCCGCATGACCGTCGCGACGACGGGCCGGTCGCGGGCGGCCCGCCGTACCAGCGACAGGTAGTAGGAGACTCGGCGCGGGTTGTTGAACGTTCCCTCGTTGATGGTCTCGATGTCCGGGCTGAACCCGTCGATCTTCTGGCCGTCGACGGTGAACTTCAGTGCGGCCCTTGCCCGGATCGCGTCCCGCGCCGGGTTGGACATCGCCGGGAAGTCCCAGGCAATGACCTTGAGCCCAGCGGCGTGCGCGGCCGGGAGCAGCTTGGTCAGCAGCGGGTCACCGTAGTAGCCCTGCTTCGACCCGCCGGTACGCACCCACAGCGACGTCAGCCCGGCAGCCTTGGCCTTGGCAATCACTGTCGGGACGTCGACCTTCGTGGTCTTCCAGGTCGTCAGCCACATCCCCTTGCCGGAGATCGCGGCCAGCGCCGGCGTGTGCGCGGGGATCGGCCACGGCTTGGGGATCCGGTCCAGCGTGATCATCGGCTTCGGCGGCTTGGTCGGCGGGGGCGGCGTCGTGCTGCGGTGCGGCTTTGTGGGCACCGGGCACGGCTCGGGTTGTACGGCGGCCGCTGGCAGCGCGTACACGTTGGTCGGACCGGCGTTCTTCGGCGCCGGAGTGAGTGGGGACGCCGACGGCGTTGTCACCGACGACAGCCCCTTGGATCCGGAGCCCCGATGGCTGGAGGCCAACGCCGCCGTCACCGCCAGCAGTGCCACGGAGGCAGCGGTCACCACGATCACGACACGCCCCGGCCGCGTCCTCGCGGAGGGGTCGTCGGCGCGGTGGCGAGGCATCCGACCAGTGTCCGTCGGATCCTCGGGTTCGTTGGTCACTTCTTGAAGACGAACCGGGACCGCGCAAGGTTCGCCCGCTGGACAACGATCGTCGAAGGAGCTCTCACTGGGCCGGGCAGCGGTCGGTCAGGTGTTTCCTGTCTGACCCTTGTGTGTTCGCTGACAGGTCTGGTACGGATGCGGGTGCCGGCCGTCACATCGCGCGGCCATTTCCCCAACGTCGAAAGGCACCCCATGTTGACGAAGACGTCACGTGTTACCGCCGCGACAGCCGCTGCAGTGCTCGCAGTGGTCGGCCCGCTGCAGCTGAGCGCCTCCGCCGCCCAGTCCAAGGTCGCCCACCCCGCGTCAGTGCCGACCTTCACCGTCCTGGCGAGCGGCCTCGACAACCCGCGCGGCCTCGCCTGGTCGCACAACAAGCTCTACCTCGCCGAGGCGGGTCACGGCGGTACGGACTGCCCGACCGGAGCGCTCGGTCCTGAGGGCGGCCCGCTGTGCGTAGGCAAGACCGGTTCGCTCGACATCATCTCGCACGGCGCAGCGTGGCCGGTGCTGCACAACTTGATCTCGATGTCCGACCTGCCGGGCGGCGTCGCCTCGGTGGGCATCGCGGCCGTGACCCCGACCAAGCTCGGTGTACGGATCGTGTTCAACGAGTCGGTGCTCGGCCTGCTCGCGTCCATCCCCCACGGCAGCTCCCTCACCGCGGAGAACAGCGCAGCCGCACGGCGAGAGCTCGGCCGTACAGCCACCGTGACTCCGCACCTGTTCAAGGTGCTGGCCGACCCGGGCGACGCCGACTACACGTGGTCAGCGATCCACCAGGACCTCAACACGGAGTTCCCCGACGCCGATCCGAACGCGCTCGCGGTTCTCGGTGGCACGACTTATGTCGCCGATGCCGCGAGCAACACCCTGGACGCGGTCAGTGACAACGGCGCCGTCAAGCAGGTCGCCTACTTCCCGAACCTCGGCGCGTCCAACTCGGTTCCGACCTGCGTCGCCATCGGGCCGGACCACAACGTCTACGTCGGAGTCCTCGCGCCAGGCACTGCGCCGGGCGGCGGCAACGTGTACAAGTACGTACCCCGGACAGGGCACTGGTCGGTGTGGCGTAGCGGCTTCAACCCGGTCAACGGCTGCGGCTTCGACTCAAAGGGCAACTTCTACGCCGTCGAGTTCCAGTCCAACGGGTTCAACCCCGGACCGACCGGCAACCCCGCTGGCGACATCGTCAAGATCACGCCGCGCGGCCAGCGTACGGTCATCGGCGCCGGGAAGCTGTTCTTCCCGAGCGGGTTCGCCGCCGACCACGCCGGCAACATCTACGTCTCCAACTGGTCGATCATGACGGCGACGCCGGCAGGGCCGGGCGCTCCGACCGGCCAGGTGGTCAAGATCCGGCCCTGACCGACGTAGGTCCGTACGGAGCGCTGAGGGTCTTGCCCGCCATAGCGAGCATCGCACTCAGCGCTCCGTCACCCTCCAGGGTCACCAAGCGGCAGTTGCGACAGGCGAGCCACGACCCACATCCGGCGATCTGCAAGGCCCGTGCTCACAGCCCGTAACAGGGCACCGGTACGATGGGACGGTTCTTCCGGCCGTCGAAAGGCAACTTGTGGCGCACCGTCTGAGCGTTCTGGGCACCGGCTACCTCGGGGCCACGCACGCAGTCTGCATGGCCGAGATGGGCTACGAGGTCCTCGGCATGGACGTCGATCCCGCAAAGATCGCCAAGCTCAGCAACGGCGAGGTGCCGTTCTTCGAGCCAGGCCTGGAACCCCTGCTGCGTAAGAACATCGAGAACGGCCGGCTGCGCTTCACCACCTCCTACGAGGAGGCCGGGCGCTTCGGCGACGTGCACTTCATCTGTGTGGGCACCCCGCAGAAGAAGGGCGAGTACGCGGCGGACATGACCTACGTCAACGCGGTCACCCACGGCATCCTGCCGTACGTGTCCGACGGTGACCTGCTCGTGGGCAAGTCCACCGTCCCGGTCGGCACTGCTGAGCGGCTCACCGCGGAGATCGCGGCCTCTGCTCCGGACGGCGTCACTGTCGAGCTGTGCTGGAACCCCGAGTTCCTGCGCGAGGGCTTCGCCGTCGAGGACACCCTGACCCCCGACCGCATGGTGTTCGGTGTCGCCTCCGAGCGGGCCGAACGGATCCTGCGCGAGGTCTTCGCCCCAGTGATCGACATCCCGACCCCGGTCGTCATCACCGACCTGGCCACCGCCCAGCTGGTCAAGGTCGCCGCCAACGCCTTCCTCGCCACCAAGATCTCGTTCATCAACGCGATGGCCGAGGTGTGCGAGACCGTCCACGGTGACGTCAAGAAGCTGTCCGAGGCGCTGTCGCACGACACCCGTATCGGCGGTCGCTTCCTCCACGCCGGCCTCGGCTTCGGTGGGGGTTGCCTGCCCAAGGACATCCGCGCGTTCATGGCCCGCGCCGGTGAGCTCGGCGTCGACCAGGCGCTGTCGTTCCTCAAGGAGGTCGACGCTATCAACCTGCGTCGCAGGGCCCGGATGGTCGACCTCACCCGCGAGGTCGTCGGTGGCAACTTCCGGGGCGTCAAGGTCGCCGTGCTCGGCGCCGCCTTCAAGCCCAACTCCGACGACATCCGCGACTCACCGGCGCTCGACGTCGCGGTCAGCATGCAGCGCTCGGGTGCCGACGTCCTGCTCTACGACCCGGCAGCCATGGAGAACGTCGCGCTGCGTTACCCGCAGCTGGCCCTCGCCGAGAGCGCCGTGGCAGCAGCCGCCGACGCCGACGTCGTGTGCCACCTCACCGAGTGGCGCGAGTTCCGGGACATGGCTCCCAGCGCTCTGGAGGGTTCGGTACGGCACAAGCGGATTGTCGACGGCCGGAACGCCCTCGACCCCGACCTGTGGCGCGATGCCGGCTGGACCTACCGCGCACTCGGCCGGCCCTAGCCTCCAGCGCCGAGGCGACCAGCAAGGCGGCGATCACGAACCCGGCCGCCACCTCGTACCCCAGGCTGTAGCCGTTTCGCAGACGCAGCCAGGTGGCTCCCGCCCGACTGTGCAGCGGTACGGGCTGCCGCCACGCTGGCAACCACCGCCAGACCGACGGCCGCGCCGCCCTGCTGCATCGTGTTGGCCAGCCCCGAGGCGAGGCCGGCGTCGGCCGGGTCGGGAGTGGACATCGCGGCCACGGTCGCTCCCGGCAGGGCCAGCGCCATCGCCACCCCCGACAACAGCAGTGCCGGCAGGACGTCGACGACGTAGCTGCCATCGGTGGGCACCCGGCTGAGCAGCACCAGTGCGGCGGCCAGCAGTCCCAGCCCGCACACCAGCACCGTCCGAATCCCCCACTGCGAGATCAACTTCGGCGTGGCACTCATGGAGAGCACGCCGATCAGGATCGGTACGGGCAGGAAGGCGAGTCCGGTCTGCAGCGCGTCCAGCCCCAGGATGCGCTGGAGATACAGCGCGGTGAGGTACTGGAAGCCGAACCCGGCCGCGAACACGAAGACGCTGGCGATGTTGCCCACCGTCGGCTGCCGCTGCCGAAAAACCCGCAGGGGCAACAACGGTGACGCCGTACGGGCCTGCCACGCCACGAACGCCATGAGCGAGATGAGGGCAACGAAGGCCGTGACCGCTGTCGTACGGGAGGCCCAGCCGACCTCGGACGCCCGCAGGATGGTCAGCACCCCGAAGCACAGTCCCGCAGTCACCAGGACACCGCCGAGATAGTCGGCCGGAGGCTTCTCGCCATCGACACGGTCGTCGGAGAACAGCGTGCTGGCGGTCAGGACTGCCAACAGGCCTATCGGGACGTTGACCATAAAGTCTGCCTGCCAGCCAAGGGTTTGCGTCAGCACGCCGCCGCAGATCAGTCCGATCGCCGCACCTGCAGCCGAGACGCCGCTATAGACAGCGATGCCCCTTGCACGACCTTCGGCGTCGGAGTAGAGGCGCACGATCATGCCGAGGATCACCGCTGCTGCGAACGCGCCACCGACGCCCTGCAAGCCACGGCCGGCAAGCAGCTCGGTCGGCGTCTGCGCCAGCCCGCAAAGCAGCGATGCGACCGTGAAGATGATGACGCCAAGCGTGAAAACTCTTGCTGTGCCGAACAAGTCGCCCATCCGGCCAGCGAGCAGCAACAGCCCGGCAAAGGCAACGAGGTAGCCGTTGACCACCCAGGCGAGGCCAGAGGCCGAGAAGCCGAGGCTGCCCTGAATGGTCGGCAGGGCGACGGTCACGATCGTGCCGTCGAGGATGATCATCAGCTGCATGGCGCACAACGTGAACAACGCTGCGGTGCGGGATGCACCCTGACGCAACAGCGGGTGGGGTGGGGCCAGGGTGGGCTGGGGCTCGACGCGGGTCATGGCGGCTCCCTGAGACAACGATCAGGAAACTACCGTAACAGATAATCCGCTATTGAACTATCTACTACAGGACCATCTGCTCAGGTGCGCCGCCGGCGAACCGCCGTGAGCGGCTCGGCCGTGACCGACGGGTCGGCCTCGCCCAGCACGGCCAGAGCGTCGATCAGGGTCGCCCGTTCCTTGTCCGAGAACCCGGCCAGCGCGTCTGCATGCACGCGGTCCACGATGCGCTGGCCCCGTACGGCCGCGGCTTGGCCCGACTTGGTCACCCGGATGATCCGGGCCCGGCGGTCGGTCGGCGACGGTATCCGCTCGGCATAGCCCAGCCGCTCGAGCTCGTCGGCCGTCGCGACCATCGTGGTCTTGTCGAGATCGGCGAGCTCCGCCAGCTCGACCTGGGTGCGGTCGTGGCCCGCCGCGTGGACGAGAACGCACTGCATGCGCGCCGTCAGCCCGACCTCCTCCAACGCCGCCGCAAGCTGGATCGACATCAGGTGGCCAGCCCGGTTGAGGAGCCCGGTCAGGTCGCGTTCGGTGCGTTGCGGAGGTTTGGTAGTCACGCGTCCAGCATAGGTCGATGCCGGATGATCCGCTTCCGGATGATCCGAGCCGCACCGGCTGTTCGTGAGAGGCTCCGCAGGTGACTTCAGCCTTGTGCCTCACCGACGTCAGCAAGCGCTACTCCCGACGTGGGCCGACAGTGCTCCGGGACGTCGACCTCGCTGCCCGGCCGGGGGCGGTCATCCACGTCAAGGGTGCCAACGGTGGCGGCAAGAGCACCCTGCTGCGGATCATCGCCGGCGTCAGCTCACCCTCGGCCGGGAAGGTCTCCGGGCGCCCGGCGACCGTCGGCTTCGTCCCCGAGCGATTTCCCGCCACCGTGCGCTTCACCCCGCGCGGCTACCTGCACCACCTGGCCGCGATTCGGGGTACGCGACCGGACCAGGCACTGGAGCTTCTCGCGGCACTGGGCGGATCCGGCTGGGCCGACGAGCCTATGACCGAGCTCAGCAAGGGCTCCTGCCAGAAGGTCGCCCTCGCCCAAGCTCTCACGGGGCCGCCTGGACTGCTGGTGCTGGACGAGGCGTGGACCGGCCTGGACGGGGAGGCCCAGACAGTCCTGACTGCTGAGGTGCAGCGCCAGGCCGAGGCGGGCGCCGTCGTGATCCTCACCGACCACGTCCAGCGAGCAACAGCCGTCCGCCCGACCGCGAGCTGGTTCGTCGCCGGCGGCAGCGTGTCCGAGGTGACGCCAACCGATCATGACGTGGGCCCCCGAGTGCTCATCGTCCTGACCGGCGGGTTCGGCGCGGACGAGCTCTCTCGTCGGCCGGGTGTCGTGTCCTCGAGCGTGGCCGGGACATCGCTCCGGCTCGAGGTGGACGCGGGCGACAGCGACCAGCTCCTGGTGGAGGCGTTGCGTGCCGGTTGGTCGGTCTGCTCGGTACAGCCTGCGGCCAGCCGATGACCGCGCTGATCCGCTACCAGCTCGCAGACCTCATCGGATCTCAGCGCTGGGTCGCGCCCTTCCTGACCTACCTTGCTTTCCTCGGTTTCCTTTACCAGTCCGACGCAGGGCCGGCCGTACCGGCGTTCGGCGTGAGCGCGCTGGTGCTCGTCCCTGTGCTGGCGTGGTTGACGCGGCAGATCTTCAGCGTGGAGGACGATGCTGTCCGCCAAGTCTCAGCCGCAGCGGCGGGTGGTCCGGTACGCGTACAGCTGGCGTTGCTGGGTTCTGCTGCGCTCGCCGGGCTCGCGTTCGTGGCCGTTGCGGTCGGCTGGGCAGCGCTGGCCAACCACGCCCATGTGCGCGACGTTGGCGACGTCGTTGGCGGCGTCGTCATCCACCTGGCGTTCGGCGCGGCGGGCATCGGCCTCGGTGCCGTCGTCGCCCGGCCGATCATCCAAGCACCCGGCCTCGCAGCGCTCACGATCGTCGGCGTGTGCGTCCTCGGCCTCATCGTCCCGTGGTCGCCGCTGCTGCACTCGACCCATGCTCTGCAGACGGATCCCGTACACCATTTCCGGTCTCAGCTCCTGCCGTGGATGACGGCCCTCCTTGCCATGGCGGCCGCAGCCATGGTCGCCAGTGTGCTTGCTGCGGCGCGGGAGTAGCGCTCAGCGACTGTCCTGGCGGGGCACGAACACCTCGGCGAGGATGAGCTGTACGGCAGCAGCGACCGGAATCGCGACGAGCGCACCGACGATGCCCAGCAGCGCACCACCGAGCAGTGCCGCGACGATCGTCGTCAGCGGCGACACGTCGACCGTCTTCTTCATCACTCGCGGCACCAGGACGTAGTTCTCGAACTGCTGGTAGAGCACGTAGAAGATGGCGGTGGCGATGCCGGCGGGCACCGAGTGGAAGAGCGCGATGATCACCGTGACGATGCCGGCGATCGTGGCACCAACCAGCGGCACGACGTCGAAGATCGCGACGAACAAGGCGATCGGAGCCGCGTTGGGCACCCCGATGATGAGCAGGAACGCGAACGTGACGACGCCGATCACGATCGACGTCACCAGGTTGCCCAGCACGTAGCCACCGACGCGACGCAGGATCTCGTCGCCCAGCAGACCGACGCGCGGTCTTCGAGACCGCGGGGCTATTCGCCAGGCCGATCGCTTCAGGGTCGGGTAGTTGGCCAGGAAGTAGAGCGTGAGGATCAAGACGGTGAAGAACTTGAACACGGCGCTCAGAGCCTCACCGGCGGCACCGATGACACCGTTGGTCACCCTGGACTTGATCCGGCTGTCGTTGGTCGCCGTCCTGACCTTGTCCACGAGGTGAAAGCGGCGGTCCAGGTCGCGGAACGTCTTGTTGGTGTCGCGCAGGTGCTCGGCCTCGGCCGGCAGTCCCTTGGTCAGCTGGGAGCTCTGGGCAGCGATCGGCTGCGCCACGGCAATTCCGGCGCCGGCGAAGAAGAGCAGGAAGCCCAGGGAAATCAAGGCGACCGAGCCGCCCCTGCCGATCCCTCGCCGTTGCAGCCATTCGACCATCGGGTTGAGCCCGATCGCCAGGAACGCCGACACGGCGATGAGGATGAGGACGCCCTGCGCCTTGATGATCGACTCGGCGGCGAGCAGGACCAGCAGGACGCCCCACGTGGCGCTGATGGCGATCCAGAACGGACCTCTGGTGTTCAGCGGCGGGCCGGCCACACCGAACGGGTTGTTCTCGGACACCTCGGCCACGATCTCGTGCATGGTCGGGTCGAGCAGCGGGTCACCGTCATCGACGAACTTCTCCAGCAGCTGTTCCTCCGCCGCCTCTGCGGCCAGGGCACCATGCTCAGCGGCCCGGGCACCCCGCTCCGCGGCCACGGAGCCCGCCTCAGCCTGCTCGGCCCCCGCTTCAGCCTGCTCGGCCCCCGCTTCGGCCTGCTCGGCTCGCTCCTCGGCCTGCTCGGCCCGCTCCTCGGCGAGCTCCGCACGCTCGGCCGCCTGCTCGGCACCACCGTCGTCAGGGCCGCGCAGTGTCGTCTCCTCGCCGTGCGGCACCGCAGCCCCTCCCTGATCGACGACGGGTGGCACACCAGCCACCTTCGCCTCGAACCTTAATGGTCGCGGGGCGTGGTTGGCCCGTACGGCGCAGCGGGTCTGAGTAGGACTCCTCAAATGCGTACTCAACCCGGCTGTGAAGCATTGCCGCGCGCCTCACCGTGCCCACACAGTGACGTCACCGAACCCTTCCGGAGGACGTTCATGCTCACGCCCTGCCCACGTTGCTCGGCCCCGCTCACCGGTGGCCCCACCTGTCCCGGATGCGCCCTGCCGTTGACCGGGCCGGCGGCCGCGGCGCTGTGGCAGGTCGACCAGCGCATCGCCGGCCTCGACGGTCGCATCGCCGGCCTGCGCACCGAGCGCCAGGCCCTGTGGGCCGAGCACGTCCGCTTGGTGGTCGCCATCAGCGAGACCGCCCCCGCCGTTGCGTCCGCCCACCGCGAGGACAACGGCTTCCCGCCGCCGGTTCCCGCTCCGCCGCTCGCCCCCGCGTGGGCCTTCTCCGCGCTGGCACCGGCGCCTCGTCGGGCACCCGCACCGACTGCCCCCGTTGCCGCTCGGCCCGAGTGGACTCCTCGCCGGGTGCAGAACCTGTTGTTGTGGCTGGGTGCACTGCTCGTCGTCCTGTCCGCCGCCATCTTCACGCTCGTGTCCTGGCAGCACCTCGGTGCCGAGGTGCGCGGCTGCATCCTCATCGCCGTCACTGCCGGTGCGGGCTTCGGCGCTCGGGTGCTCGTACGCCGGGGGCTCACCGCCACCGCCGAGGCCGTGGCCGGCGTAGCCGTAGGTCTCGGGCTGTTCGACGCCCTCGCGTTCCGCTCTCTCGTTCTCCCCGACTCGGCGCCCCGCGCCTACTGGTCGATTGCCGTAATCGTGCTGGCGATGGCAGCGGCCGCCTTCGGAAGGGCAGCCGGCGTACGGGTCCCCGTGTTCGCCGCAGCAATACTTGTCCTGCTGCCGTTGATGATTCTCGCCACGGGCGACCTCACCTCGGCCCAGCGATCGGCGCTGGTCAGCCTCGACGCCCTTGCAGCGGCAGTCGGCCTCGCGGCCCTGCAGCTGCGCGGCGCGACCGGACGGACGGGCACCGACCTGCGCGCGTGCTGGATGGCGGCGGGCGGCGTCACCTGGACCGTTGGATTCATCACCGGTGCATGGCCGGTCGTTGCCGGCCCCGTGGATGCAGCCGTGCCGCTGCTCGTGACCTCGCTGGCGATCCTGGCCGCGGCGGCCGGACTGGCTGCGTGGACCGCAGCCGACCACCTGCCCCTGCGTACCGGCAGCTCTGCGGCGAGCGCCCTGGCTGTCATCTGCGCCCTCGCCGTGCCGTCCGAAGCTGTGCTGATCAGCTCGTGGTGGCCGGTCGTCCTCACCTCGGCGGCACTCGCGGTGACGCTCGGAGCCTCGCTTCTCCCCGACGCCTGGCGTACGGGACCGCTGCTGGCCGGCGCTTCGGTCGCGGCCGCGGCGACGCTGGTCGAGCTGCCCTCCGTCGCCAGCACCCTGCTCGGTCAGCTGGGCTGGGTCGCTCAGCCGTGGGACACCGCCGCTGCCCTGACGCCGTCCCGACTCGTCAGCGAACAGGCCGGCGCCGGGGCCGGCACTGTCCTGACCTTGGCTGTGGCAGCGCTGGTCGCGGCTGCTGTCGCGCCGTTCCTGTCCCGCCGGGCGGCGGGCCACATCCTGGCCGGCTCGCTTGCGCTGACCGCCGGAGTCATTGCCGTGCCGCAGCTGGGCGGCGCCTACGCCACCGGGCTCGGCATCACCCTGGTACTCACCTGCAGCACCGCCGCCGCGACGGCCCTGAGCGCTGATCGGAACGCGCTGGCCGGCACTGCCGGAACCGGCTTCGCCCTGAGCCTGGCCACCCTCACAGCGTGCTGGTCGCTAGCACTCCCCGCAGCAACCGTTGTGGTGGGCGCCACGATGGCGGCAGCATTCGGCGTACTCGCATCGGCGCAGGTCCCGTACCGCGAGTACTGGGCAGGAGGTGCCGTGCTGTCAGCGGGCCTGGCCGCGCCGGCAGTGGCCCACGTCGCCGGTGCGCCCGATCCGGCACTGGGGCTGGCCGTCGCGCTCGTCGCGTTTGCAGCCGCAGCGGCTCTGCTCGTACGGCCCGGCGCCACCTCGTCCATCACACCGGTCGTGGAAGGGTGCGCGGCAGTGCTCGCCCTTGCTGGCCTGGTCCTTTCGACCGCCAGTGCCAGCTGGGCGTCGTGGACCCTGCTGGCCGTCGCCGGGTCTGCGGCAGCGGTCGCGTCCCGGCCGGGTCGACGCCGGATCGCCCCCGCGGCGGCTGGTCTCGCGATCGCGTCAATGACCTGGTTGCCGTTCGCCCAGGGAGCGACGGCGGCCGTTGCCACCGCAACCTGCATTGCCGCAGTGGCAGCCACTCTCGCCCTTGCCGGCTGGCTGGCCTCGACCACACAGGACGCCGACCTTCGTGCCGTGGCCGCGCTCCTTGCCATGGGCTCCGCCGCCCCGGCGCTGGCCGCGATGGGCGAAGCCTCGACCCGGTCCGGCTGGCTCGCACCGACCCTCGGCGCACTGGCGCTGCTGTACGGGACTGTGGCAGCTGCCTCTGACAACCGAATGCACGCGGCCGAGGTCGGGCTCGCCTGGCGAGCGGCCGCCGCAGGCACCACCACCGCCTGCCTGCTCGGCGCCGCCGCGGCCGGCTGTGCCGACAACGGCGTGACCGCGGCCAGGACCGGGCTCGTCGTCGCCCTCGTTGCCGCCCTGCTGGCTCTCGCCGCCACCCGGCTGAGCACTCGCCGGCCCGACGCGGCCGTCGTCGAAGCGGTGTGTGCCCTGGCGGCGCTCATGGCGCTCCGAGCGTGCGCGGGACAGCCCGTCGAGGCCGGCTGGGTCCTCGCCATCGCCGGCGTGACCGTGCTCGCCGCCGCGACGAGTCCGGGTCGTCGCGCCTGGTGGCCGGCCGGTGCCGTGCTCATCGCAGCCGCGACCTGGACCTGGCTGGCCGTCGCCGGGGTGACCTCGCCGGAGCCGTACGTGGACCCGATCGCCGCCGTGGCCCTCGTCGTGGGCTACACCAAGCGCCGGACCCAGCCGTCGACCGCGTCGCTGACCGCGTACGGGCCGGGGCTGGCCCTGCTGCTGCTGCCGAGCCTGGCGTACGCCCTCGCCGGCGCGAACCTGGACCGGCCGCTGCTGCTGGCCGGCCTGGCGACAGCCGTGGTGATCGTGGGCGCTCAGCACCGGCTCCGGGCACCGTTGCTGTTCGGCAGCGCGACACTGCTCCTCACCGGCTTGCGGCTGCTGGCACCCTACGAGCCGCTCATCCCGCGGTGGATCGAGATCGGTACGGCCGGGGCCCTGCTGCTGATGCTGGGTGCGACCTACGAGCAGCGTCGCCGGGACCTGGGCCTGCTTCGCTCGCGGTACGAGGCCCTGCTGTAGTCACGCGAGCAACAATGGTCACATGGAAAGCAATGGCCACCCGGAGGAAGTGATCCGGAGGTTGCTCTCGTACGAGACCTGGGCGATCGTCGGCCTCGGCAACACGCCGGAGCGTCCGGCCTACGGCGTAGCGAAATACCTTATGCAGCAAGGAAAGCGCATCGTCCCGGTCTATCCAAGGGACGTGGAGGTGTTCGGCCAGCGCAGCTATCGCACCCTGGCCGAGATCCCCTTCCCGGTTGATGTCGTCGACGTGTTCCGGCGTGCCTCGCAAGCGGGCCGGTTCGCCGATGAGGCGGTGCAGATCGGCGCCAAGGGCGTCTGGTTCCAGCTCGAGATCATCGACGACGAAGCCTACGACCGCACCGTCACGGCGGGCCTCGACATGGTCATGGATCGCTGCCCGGCGATCGAGCTGCCCCGCCTGCAGGCACGGCTGAGGGCAGAAACCTAGGGTGACGTGACAACCCGGCACCCTGTTCGCGCGTTGAACTTATGTGACGTCATCACCCCGTGACCCTGGTTCCGCGCTGCCCGAGGACAGCTTCGCCGAGTTCATGGCCGCCGCACTTCCCGGTCTGCTGCGCTTCGGCTACGTGCTCACCGGTGATCCGTACCGCGGTGAGGACCTGGTCCAAGCGGCGCTCGTGACGACCTACCGGCGCTGGAAGCACCTCAATCCGGACGAGCCGCACGCCTACGTGCGTAGAGCGATGGTCAATGGGCACACCAGCCTCTGGCGCCGTCGCCGGCGAGAAGCGCACCTGCCGGACGACCTGGCCCTGCCGTCGACGTCGGGCATCCCCGGCTCGTACGACGACGTCGACCTGGTCCTGCGCGCGCTGCGCGTGCTGCCACCACGGCAACGAGCCGTGATCGTCCTGCGCTACTACGACGACCTGTCCGAGGCCGAGATCGCCCGAACCCTCGGTTGTTCCGCCGGCACCGTCAAGAGCCAGTCCTCCCGCGCCATGCGGGCGCTGCGCGAGGAGCTCGACCGGGTCGGCCACGCCCTTGAAGGGACCACCAGATGAGCACGCCCGACGACGACCTCGAGGCTCGCCTCGCCAGGGCGATGGATGCTGCCCACACCGACAGCCGGCTCAGGATGAAGCCGTGGGCCAACGGCCCGACCCGCATCGCCAGGGCTTCGCGGCGGCGCCGTCTGCGCCACGGCTCGATCGCCGTGACCGCCGTGGCGGCACTCGTGCTGGTCACCGTCGGCGGCAGCGAGTGGTGGCTCAACCGGACCCTCAACTCGGTGCAGGCCAGCAACAGCGACGTCGTGCCCGGCGCGCCGGTCGTCAAGGGCCCCGGCCACCTCGACACCAAGCCGAAGACCGGGCAGCCGTTCACCATGCTGATCCTCGGCACGGACAGCCGCACCGGCACCGGAACCATGTACGGCACGAACGCGGATGCCTGCCACTGCAGCGACACGATCATCCTGGCCCGGATCAACCCCCAGACCTCGCGGGTCTCGCTGCTGTCGATCCCCAGGGACAGCCGGGTCACCGTCACCGGCAAGGACCGGATCGCCAAGCTCAACTCCGCCTACTCGCTGGGGCCGGACAACACGGTGGCGACGATCGAGCAGTCGCTCGGCATCCCCATCAACCACTGGGCGGTGCTCGACCTGGCCGGCTTCAAGGGCATCATCGACGCCGTCGGCGGGATCAAGCTGGATTTCCCGTACCCGATCAAGGACAAGAACGCCGGCCTCGACGTCGAGACCACCGGCTGCCAGAAGGTCACCGGCGCCGAGGCCCTGGCGATCTCCAGGTCGCGTGAGCTGAAGTACCTCAAGGACGGCAAGTGGACCTACGACCCGACCTGGGAGAACGGCCGGGAGCGGCGCGAGCAGATCATGACCAGGGTCATGGCCGCGCACACGGTCAAGGCCAGCCTGTCCAACCCGCTGACGGCCAAGGCGGTCATCGACACCTTCACCAGCCACGACCGGCTCAAGATCGACAACCAGGTGAGCGGGTCCGAGCTGATCAACCTTGCCGCCGCCTTCGCCGGTTTCGACGCCTCGACGATGCAGACCTTCAGCCTGCCGACGAAGACCGAGCGGATCGACGGTCAGGACTTCGAGATCCTGCAGAACGAGTCGGACACCGCGACGATCAAGGCGTGGTACGACGCGGCGCAGTCCGCGCCCAAGGCCACACCCACCACGTCGAAGCCGACTCCGACTACCGGCGCGACGAGGAGCGCGGATGCGCCCAGCGCGTCGTCGGGCTCGTCGAGCTCCGCGAGCACAGGATCCACAAAGGCGCCAACAGCCGTGCTGCCCAACCAGCCCGAGCCGTTCGACCCGGTGCCCTGCACCGGCTGAGCCCGTTGACGCTAACGACGCGGAAGTGAAAGTGAACATCGTCCCGGTTACCGGGACCAGATTCACTTTCACCTGGGCGCGACAAGTGCGGGGATCGGCACGCTGAATCTGCTCGACGAGCGTGCGCAACCCCGCACCTTCCGGCCCGGTGCCTACAGCGAGTCGAGCAGCTGCTCCGAGGACGCGACCGCACCGAAGACGCCGCCCTGCATGGTGACCATGTGCAGCGCCGCCTCGTGGTTGGCCGGATCGGTGGCACCGGTGCAGTCGGACAGGATCAGGCACTCGTAGCCGCGGTCGTTGGCCTCACGCATCGTCGTGTGGACACACACATCCGTGGTGATGCCGGTCAGGATGATGTGCGTGATGCCGTGGGTCCGGAGCACGAGGTCGAGGTCCGTGGCGTAGAACGCGCCCTTGCCCGGCTTGTCGATGATGATTTCACCGGCGACCGGCTCGACCTCGGGCACGATCTCCCAACCCGGCTCGCCGCGGACGAGAATGCGCCCGCACGGACCGGAGTCTCCGATGCCGGCGCCGATCCGCTGCGAGCGCCACAGCTTGTTCGGCGGCAGGTCGGTCAGGTCCGGCCGATGCCCTTCACGGGTGTGGATCACCAGAAAGCCACGCTCTCGCATGGCGGCCAGGAGCTTGGCCGTCGGCCCGAGTCCTGCCCTGGTCAGGTTGAGGTCGTAGCCCATGGCGTCCACATATCCGCCGGGGCCGCAGAAGTCGACCTGCCAGTCGATGCAGATCAGCGCCGTGTTCTCGGCCGTGAACCCACCGTCGTACGGCCAAGGGTAGGGCTTGGCGTCCACTGTGCCGTAAGTGACCGTGTCAGCTGTCATCGCGTGCTCTCCAGAACTGGGAGGAGGGAAAGAACGTCGGCCGAGGATCCGGTGGCCCCGAAGATGCCGCCGGACATCTGGATGCTGGAGACCGCACCTCGCGCGGTCGCGTCGTCGAGCGGGACGCAGCAGTCGACCAACGTGAGGCACTCGTAGCCCATGTCGTTCGCGCTGCGCAGGGTCGAGTGCACGCCGGTCTCGAGCCACCAGCCGGTCAGCAGCAGGTGGTCCCTGCCGAGGCGACGAAGGACGGCGTCGAGCGGGCTGCCGTAGAAACCGTCCCAGCCGGCGGAGGTGACGGACGCTGCCGGTGCCACGCCCGTGACGCTCGCGACGGTACCCGGCTGCGCTGCCGCGACCGCCCCCGTACGGCTCGGGCGTGGCTCGGTGGTCAGGACCTCGATGACCAGACCGCCTGCAGCACAGACGATCCGGGCCATCTCAGCCGCTGCCTCGAGCTCCGGATGGCCACCGGGGACCGGCGGGCCGGCGACGAGGAGCATCGCCAGCCGCGCCGGAACCAGTTGACCGTCGTACGGCCAGGGGTAGGGCTCGGTCATGACTTCGGCAGGGTCCCCACGACACCCTTGACCAGACAGTTGATGCTGTTGATCTGGTCGTAGGTCGGCGTGGTGCCCGCCGCGTAGAGCACGGTGCCGTCCTGGCAGACGACTGGTCCCTTGAAGACGGAGGCGCCTGGCTGCTTGAGAGCCGTCTCCTCCGCGAGGATCTTGGTCTTCAGGTCAGCAGAGACCGAGCTGCCGATCGGTGCCAGGGTGAGCGGGTTGTTGTTGTGGGCGAAGTCGCCGACCCAGTTCGCGTTGTACGGGCTGCCCTTGAACGTTCCGGCTGCTGCCTCAGCGATGATCTTCTGGTAGACCGGGGCCCAGTCCCAGGCCGAGCCGGTGAGCCAGCCGGACGGGTCGAGGCTCTGCGCGTTGTAGTGGTAGCCGACGACGTACTTGCCGGCCTTCTTTGCAGCGTTGATGACCGTGCCCTGGCAGTCCTGGTGCTGAGTCAGCACGTCGACGCCCTGGCTGAGCAGAGCAGCCGCCGCCTGCGACTGCTTGACCGGGTCGCACCAGTTGGAGGTGTTGACCAGGTAGGTCTGTGCCTTCGGGTTGACCGACTGGGCGCCGAGCTCGAAGGCGTCGATGTTCGCGATCGTCTGCGGGATCGGGAAAGCGTAGACATAGCCGAGCTTTCCGGTCTTCGACGTACCACCGGCCGCCATGCCGCCGAGCGACACCGGCTCGAACGCCTGGCCCCAGTAGGTGCCGAAGTTGGCCGGCAGCGGGTCCTTGTCGTAGCCACCCTGGTGCAGCACGACCACGTCCGGGTGGGCCTGCGCGAACTTCAGCGCGTACGGGTAGTAGCCGTAGCTGCTGGCGAAGATGACCTTGGCGCCCTGGCTGACCATCGAGTCCATCGCGGAGGTCACCGCGTTGCTCTCGGCGACGTTGTCCGCCGTGATCACCTTGACGTTCGGCATGTTCTTGGCCACGGCCTGGCTGCCGTCGTAGACCGCCTCGTTGTAGCCGTAGTCCTTCTTCGACCCGACCATCAGGAATCCAACGGTGATCTTGGGGGTGGAGACCGTCGAAGCGGCCGCACCGCCGGTGGTGCTGGTAGCCGCCGTGTCCTTCTTGCTGTCACTGCCACAGGCGGAGAGCAGGAGGGATGCCGCGGCGATGGGCACCACCGCCAGCATGGTCCTCGAGACGCGGGCACTGCGTGGGAACGGCATAGCTGTCCTTCCGGATGGGGGCAGTCGGGTAGTGCATTGCGGGTACGGGAATGCCGTGGTGCCAGCGTCTTTGCTGAAGAGAGCGAGCTAAGTGGTATGCGACAGCGCCCGTACCAAAGCTTCGGGCGCCATCTTGGAGCCGCGCCTGGCCAGGACGACCAGGGCGGCAAGGGTGACGAGATAGGGCATGGCGTCGAGCAGGTACTGGTTGACTCCGACGCCGTGGGCCTGCAGGACGGACGCGCTGGCGAGTGCCACGCCGAACAGGTAGGAGCCGGCCAGCACCCCGAGGGGACGCCAAGCCGCAAAGAGCACGACCGCCACTGCTACGAAGCCGTATCCGGCGGTCATGTTGTTGGTCCAGTTACCGAGGCTGAGCGACAGCTGCGCGCCACCGACACCGGCGAGGCCGGCGCCCAACGTGACGGCGGACATCTGAAAGAGCTGGGGGCGACCGCCAGCGGCTGCCACCACCTCGGGCCGCTCACCGACGGCGCGCACCGACAGTCCCACCCTGGTTCGCCAGAGCACGTACCAGACGATGGGTACGAGCGCATAGCCGACGTAGACGAGAATGTCGTGGTTGAACAGGATCGGGCCGATCCACGGAATGCTGCTCAGGCCCGGGATGGCGACCGGCTCGAGCCCGCTGACGATGACGTCGGTGTAGCCGGAGCCGAACACCGAGGTGATGCCGAGCGCGAGGAACCAGATGACCAGGCCGCTGGCCAGCTGGTCGGCGCCTCGGCGCACCGTCATCCACGCGTGGAGCAGTCCGCAGATTGCTCCGGCGAGAAGGCCCGCCGCGACTCCCAACCAGGTCGAGCCGGTGTTGCTGGCGACGACGAAGGCCGTGAGTGCACCCGAGAGCATGCAACCCTCGATGCCCAGGTTGATGACGCCGGCACGCTCGCCGATCAGCTCACCGAGGCTCGGCAGGAGAATGGCCGTTCCGGAGTCGACGCCGAGCATCAGCGCCTGTTCGACCGCATTCATGCCGACCTCTTTCCATACTTAGCGAGGATGAGCGGCGCCAGGACAATCGCGCCCAGCAGGACGTTGACGATCTGGCCGTCGAGCCCGTCGTCGAGCTGCAGCCGGTTGCCGCTGAGGGCAATCGCACTGAAGACGATGGAGACAAGCACGACCTTCCAAGGGTCGTGGCGGGCGAGATAGCTTGCCAGGAAGCCGATGTAGCCGAAGGTGATCGTGATGCCCGGCCGCAGCTGGGCCTCGACGCCAGCCAGGTTGAGAGCTCCACCGAGGCCGGCGAGCGCGCCACCGACGAGCATCGAGCTGATCAGCAGGGACTTGACCGGAAGCCCGGACCTGCGTGCTGCCGTGGGGTTGCCACCGACCACCCGCAGCGCGAAGCCCCACCCGGTCCGCTTGAGCAGGTACCAGACACCGAGTGCGACGAGCAAAGCAATGATCAGGCCGAGGTTGAGGGTGCTCCCGAAGATCTTGGGAAGCACCGCACTGTGGTCCAGCGGCTTGCTCTGGGGCTGGCCGGACCCGTTCGGGTCCTTCCAGGGCTGGTAGATGAGGTACAGCATGATGTCGTTCGCGATGAAGTTGAGCAGCAACGTCACCACGGACTCGTTCGCGTTCAGGGTCGATCTCAGGACACCTGCGATGCCTGCCCAGATCGCCCCCGCGACGATCCCGGCAAGCGACATGGCCAGCCAGCTGAACGGGCCGGGTACGTGCGCGCCGATGGCGACGCCCACGCCGGTCGCCGCCACGGCGCCCATGATGATCTGGCCCTCTCCACCGACGTTGACCAGTCCGGCTCGAGCCGGCACCGCTACGGCCAGGGCAGCCAGCATGATCGGGATCGACCGCAGCAGCGTCTGCTGGATCGAGTCCCAGTCGGCGAAGGTCGAGGTGAACATCGAGTGGAAGACGCTGAACGGGTCGGCGCCCTTGATCGCTGCCAGCAAGCCGAACGCCACGAGGGCGGCGACATAGGCACCGACGGTGACCCCCGTGTGCACCCAGTCCCGGCTCTTGCTCTCCTCCGGTTCCGGTGGCGTCGGCAGCGGTACCGGTGGTTGCTCGTCCTCGACCGCCGGGGCCTCGGCTCCCGGTCCAGGGTTGCTGATGAGGCTCATGCTGCCTCTCCCGTCATGAGGGTGCCGATGACACGACGGTCGGCGTCATTGCGCTCGAGCGTGCCGGTAAGGGATCCGTGAGCCAGTACGGCAATCCGGTCGCTGAGGGCGAGCAGCTCGTCGAGATCTTCGGACACGAGCAGCACGGCCGATCCGGCATCCCTCGCGGCGAGCATGAGCTCGCGGGTCCGCTCCGTGGTCAGAACGTCCAGGCCACGGGTGGGATAGGACACGACCAGGACTGTCGGCGGGCTGGCCAGCGCGAGCGCCAGCAGCACCCGCTGGATGTTGCCGCCCGAGAGCTGGTCGAGTCTGCGGTCGGAGGTCGCCAGCTTGAGGCCGGCCGTCTTGCCCCGCTCCTGCAGGATGGCCGCTTGACCCTTGACGTCGAAGTCGAGCTTGCGCTTGCCGCCGGTCGAGGCCCACAGAGCCGCGTGCTCACCGATAGTCAGGCCGGGTACGACGAATTCACGCAGCGGGTCGCCGGGCACCGCCATGATGCCGGCGGCCCTGAACGCTCTCGGCTCACCGGTCGGCACCACCTCGCCGTTGAGCAGCAGCTCCCCGCCGTCAGCGACCACCATGCCGCTCATCAGGTCGGCTAGCTCGCGCTGCCCGTTGCCGGCAACGCCTGCCACGCCGAGGATCTCACCGGGATAGAGCTGCAGGTCGACACCGCGTAGTCCGGAACCCTCGCCCACCGCCGCCAGCCGGAGACCTTTGGTCTCGATGATCGGCTTGGTCGCGACCCGGACGCCGGCGTGCTCATTTCTTGCCGGCGTGACGGTGTCCCCGACCATGGAAGTGACGAGCTCGTCGTCGGAGATGGTCGACGCTTCCCGACCGGACAGGACAACTCGCCCACCGCGCAGAACCGTTACCCGGTCGGCAATCTCGCGCACCTCGCGCATCTTGTGCGTGATGATGACGATGCCAACGCCGTCATCTCGGAGGCGGTTGACCATCGCGAACAGACCGTCCACCTCTTGCGGGGTGAGCACACTCGTCGGCTCGTCCAGGATCAGCACCCGAGCGCCACCGAGCAGCACCTTGACCAGCTCGACCCGCTGCCACTCGCCGATCGAGAGATCTGCGACCTTGGCGGTCGGGTTGACCTGCAGCCCGTACTTGTCCCCCATCGCGCTGATCTTGTCGCGCAGGTCGTTGCGGCTCAGGCCCTTGGCCGACTTGCCCAGATAGAGCTCGACATTTTCCCGTACGGACAAGGCCGGCACCAGGCGGAGGTCCTGGAAGACCATGCCCAGCCCGAGCTCGCGGGCCACGGCCGGCGAGGAGATGTTGACCTCTCTGCCGTCGCGCTGGATCTGGCCCTCGTCGGCCTGATAGACACCGAAAAGCACCTTCATCAGCGTGCTTTTTCCGGCGCCATTTTCACCCAGCAGGGCGTGCACTTCCCCTGGCATCACGGTAAAGCTGACGTCGTTGTTGGCGATCAACGTGCCGAACTTCTTGGTGATGCCGGTGACTTCCAGCAGCGGCTCGGTCTTCATGACGCGCTCCTTTGCAGGGCCATCTGCATGATGGCGCGCGCCGCTCGTCTTTCGACGACCTCCATGGACTCTCCTACGTGGGTCTGCAGGCTGCGCAGGGCATTCTCGACGTCGCCGAGCAGGACCTGCTCGACAATGCCGAGGTGCTCGGCGATGGTCCGTTCAATTCGCTCGTCAGTGAGGAAGTCGTACATCCGCACGGCGCGGATTCGGGCGTTGACCTGCTGGAGGCTGTCGGTCAGAACCTCGTTGCCGGTCGAGCGGAGCAACGTCACGTGAAAACTCTCGTCGATCGTGACGAACATCGGATCGGGGTCGGGCTGGTGGGTTTTCATGGCCGCCCACTGGTCGCGTAGCGGCTCCAGCAGCTCGCCGTCGTGGTGCGTTCCGGCTGCGAGAACTCTGGTCAGTCCACGGAGCTCCAACGTGATGCGGAGGTCGTAGAGGTCACGCAGCTGGGTGAGGTCGGGCTGGACCACGAAGTAGCCGCCCTCGAACTTCGCGACCAGCCCTTCGCTCGCCAATCGCAAAAGTGCCTCTCTGACAGGGGTTCTGGACACGCCGAGCAGAGTTGCCAGCCGCTCCTCGACCAACCGCGACCGCAGTCCGAACTGCCCGAGCATGAGTCGCTTCCTCAGCTCGCCATAGACCTCGTCGCGCCGGAGCCCCACCCTGACCTCCGCCGGATACGCCTCCGGCGACGGTTCTGTATACGGCTCTGTGTCCACGACGAGGACGCTAGCCGTCGCGGGGTACCAAGATCATCACCGTCCTGTTACGTTCCGAATTCCTGCGTTGCCGGAACATGTCCGGTTGTCCCAAAACTGGGACACTCAGGACTATGCGCATTGTTCTGATCCACGGAGCTGCCACAACCGCTCGGATTTGGGCGGCCGTCACCGCCGCCCTTCCGGACTTCGAGGTGGTCGCGCCGGACCGGCCGTGCACCGGTAACCTCGCCCGTGAGCTCGACTTCCTCGCCGACTTCTGTGACGGTGCTGTGATCGGGGGCGTCAGTGGCGGCGCGACGTTGGGGCTGGCTCTCGCGACCCGTGGGGTTGGGTTTCACTCGGCGGTGCTGCACGAACCTGCCGCCGGCTCTTTGGTCCCGGGACTGCTTGCAGCGGTCGCCGCAGCCTACGCCGACGGCGGAGTCACGCGATTTGCCGAGACGTTGTACGGGCCGTTGTGGCGACCCAGCGACGGGCCAGCCGACGACGCGATGGTCGGCCGCGACCTTGCCATGTTCCGCGGCTACGAACCGGCAGCCCCGGCGGACGGGGCCGGTGCCGTACTGCTGACAGCCGGCGCAGAGTCGCCGCCGATCCGGCACGAGGTCGAGGCCAAGCTGACCGCAGCGCTGGGGATCCCCGGCCGGACGATCCCCGGCGTTGGGCACGCCATCCATCTGCAGGCGCCAGCGACCTTCGCGGCGCTGCTACGCGAGGCTGCCGGCTGAGACCCGGCTCAGTCCTCGGACAGCCCTTCGGCCAGAGCCTCGGTGGCACCCTCGTACAGCGAGATCTCCACAGCGATCAGCTCGGCTGCCTGGCGGAGACCCAGCACCCCGAAGCTGTTGCGGATCTCGATCACTCGCTCGCTGATGAACGGGTCTACCTCGTCGCTGAGAGTCGTCATGACGTCGGTTCTACCACTGGCGGGGCGATTGGTCCCGCGCGCGGCTCAGAGGCTCGCTGCGTAGCGTCGCCAACCACCGTGAGCTGTGATGTCCTCGGCACCGGCGACAGCGTAAGCCTCTGCCAGGAAACCGGCGACGGTCTCACCACCGGCGAGCTCGAGCCGGCCGAAGCTCAACGGTGCCGGGACGATCGCCTGGAGAGACGCGTATGCCTGCAGGGACAGCTCCCACACCTCCACCGGCAGGCCGTCGGCCGGGCCGTCTCCCGTGCGCACCAAGCCGGGGCGGGCAACACCCGGTCCCGGCAACCGGAACAGCCGGTAGGCAGCACTGGTCCGGGCCCGCCGTACCAGGATGCCGCCGAGCGCGACCAGCTGGGGATTGAGGGCCATGCCGGACAGGTGTGCGCCGACGACCGCGACCTCGACCGTGCCCGGGGTGGATGTCCTGGCCGGCAGCGGTTCTGCGCACCAGCGTGAGGCGAGGTCGAGCAATGGGCGGTCGGCAAAAGCCGGTGCGATGAGCTGGGTGCCGAACGGGAGTCCGTCACTGCGGCGTCCCGAGGGAACGGCGATCGCACACAGGTCGAGCAGGTTGACGAAGTTGGTGTAGGTGCCGAGCCGCGAGTTGACGCCCACCGGGTCGGCGGCGACGTCGGCCAGGGTCGGGTGCGTCGGCGTCACCGGCATCAGCAGGGCGTCGACATCCGCCCAGATCGGTTCCGTCAGCCGGCGCAGGGTTGCCAGCCGGTCGAGCGCCTGGAAGACCGACACCCCGGTGACGCTGCGTCCGGCCGCCACGATGGACTGGACGACCGGGTCCAGGCCTTCGACGTCTTCCTCGAGGTGCTCACCGAAGGCGAGGTAGCGCTCGGCCACCCAGGGGCCGCCGTAGAGCAGCCCGGCGGCCTCGAGAAAGGCGGAAACATCGACCGGGACCACCCGGTCGGCGACGGTGCGGGCGTGCAGGAGCGCCTGTTCCCAGGCTTCGCGGTGGACCGGGTCAAGGTCGAGATCGCCTGCGGGTACGGCAATGACGCGCATGTCACGAGCGACGCCAGTCGGTGCCGCCGCCGGCATCGGTCGCGCCCAGGCATCAGTAGGGTCGAAGGCCGAAAGAACGTCGAACGCGGAGCGGGCCTCCGCCACCGTACGAGTGAAGGCGGTGACGCAGTCGAGCGACCGGCACGCGGGGAGGACGCCCGAGGTGGAGATCAGGCCTTTCGTTGCCTTGAGCCCGACGATGCCGTTGAAGGCAGCCGGGACCCTGCCGGAGCCGGCCGTGTCCGTGCCCAGCGACAGATCGGCCTCACCCAGTGCGACGGCGACCCCGGAGCCGGAGCTGCTGCCGCCGGAGACGTGCAGGTCGGAGTCGACGCTGTGGCAGACACCGTACGGGGACCGGGTGCCGACAAGGCCGGTGGCGAACTGGTCCATGTTGGTCTTGCCCACGGGAACCGCGCCGGCGTCGATCAGCCGCTGGACGGCAAAGGCTGACGCCTTGGCCGGCGCGTCCGCAAGCTGCGGGAAGGCAGCCGTGGAGGCAACGCCAGCCACGTCGATGTTGTCCTTGACCCCGAACGTGACTCCCTCGAGCGGACCACCGGGGGCGACGTCCCGGGTGAGCTCTACGACCTCTGCCGGTTCGAGGCGACGGATCCACACTGGTTGCGGGGTGCTCACTCGGCTGCCTTCTTGGCTTCGGCCCAACGTGCCCGCTCCTCCGAAAAAGCTTGCTGGCGTTGTGCGGTAAAGGCCGCAGTGTCCGGATCGAGTCCGGCATTCTGAAGATCCTTTAGGCACAGCGTAGCCGGGCGAGTTTCCAGAATGGCTGTGCCTGCGGCAATGTCGGCCCGAGCCTGCGCCAGCTCCTCGGCCGACACCGGCTTGAACCTGAGTCGGTCGAACATGCGCAGCAGCCACGGCGGCTCGATCTCCGACCCGTCGTACCGCCAGACCGGGACGGTGCGGCCGAGCAGCTGGTAGCCGCCGGGGCCTTCCATCCCGTACACGCACAGATAGATGCCACCGATGCCGACAGCGTTGGCGGGGGTCCAGGTGCGGGCCGGGTCGTACTTCGTCGTGACCAGCCGGTGTCGTGGGTCCAGGGGTACGGCGACGGGGGCACCGAGGTAGACATCACCGAGGCCGACGACCAGGTAGGAAGCGGCTGCGACGATGTCGAAGACCTCGTCCCTTGTCGCCAAACCGTTGACCCGGCGAATGAACTCGACGTTGTCCGGGCACCACGGCGCGTCCGGCCGGACGGTCTGCTGGTAGCGGATCATCGCCTCGTGCACGAGCGGGTCGTCGAGCGCGATCGGCAGGACCACCTCGCGTACCGGCAGCTCCACCTCGTCCAGCGGGGGCAGGGACGACCAGCAGGACACGACCTGCGCCGCCAGATCCCCTAGCGGCAAACGCTTCTCGTCAACACCGATCAGCACTGACCGGACTCCCTCGACCAGGTCGATGACGCCGGTGAGCGCCTTGGCCCCGAGTGCCATCGCCAGCAGGTGGATGCGCAGCCGTACGGCCAGGTCGAGCAGTGGCGGTCCGGCCTCGACCAGGACGTGATGGTCGCCGGCTCGCCGTACGGTGAGCTCGGGGCAGTCGCCGCGAGCCGGTACGACGGCGAGCGGCTGCGGGCGGTAGGAGACGCCGGCGACGGAGGAGATGGCCTCGGCTGGCTTGGCCTCGCTCAGGAGCAGGGAGCGATCGCGGTTGGCCTGCTCGGCCTGCTCGGGGCTGACCGGAACGAGTCGTACGGTGTCGCCTGGCCTCGCCTGGGCGAACATCCACCGGTCGGCCCGGACAACGACTGCTGGTACGACGAAGCCGCCGAGGCTGGGCCCGTCGGGGCCGACGACGACGGGAGTGCCGCCGGAGAGCATCATGCCGCCCACGGGGTAGGCGCTGTCGTGAATGTTGCTCGGGTGCAGGCCGGCCTCGCCACCATCGCCGCGCGCCCAGCCGGGAGTGGGGCCGACCAGGCGGATGCCCGTTCGGTCGGACCGGTGGTCGAGCTTCCACTCGGCGGCGAACAGCTCGTCAACGCCCTCGTCGGTGAGGTACTCGGGTGCGCCGTGCGGACCCGGCATCACGCGGACCCGCCACTCCCCCGACAGCACCGGCAGCAGCGGCCGTACATCCATGACGTCGAAGGGCCCATCGGACGCGCCCACGGGTAGGACGTCGCCCTTCTTCACCGCGCGCCCCTCGAAGCCGCCGAACTTGCCGAGCAGGAAGGTCGCCCGGCTGCCCAATGCGACCGGGACGTCGAGACCGCCTTGTACGGCGAGGTACTGGCGCAGACCCGGCGCCGCGGCGGCACCGAGGTCGAGCAGCTGACCTGCCTCCACCACGGTGGCAACGCCGGGTGCCAGCGGAACACCGTCGATGTTCGCCGCGGCAACCGCACCCGTGACAGCGACGACGGTGCGCATGACAAAGCGGAGCTTGGGGCCGCGCAGAACTGCCTCGAGGCCGGCGGCGTCCGAGGCATTGCCGACGGCGAGGTTGGCGAGCGCGAAGGACAGGTCGTCCCAGGCGCCCGACGGCGGAACGCCGACGCCCCACAGACCGCGGCGACCGCCCAGGTCCTGGACGGTGGTCTGGGTACCGGCGACGACGACCTCGATGCCGCCGGTCGAGACCTCGGTCCGAGGCTCGGCGAGCGCTGTCATGCCGACCATCCCTGCAGCTGCACCGCGGTGGGGTTGTAACCGTTGCAAGGGTTGTTGAGCTGGGGGCAGTTGCTGACGACGACCAAGATGTCGCGCTCGGCCCGCAGCTCGAGGTATTTGCCCGGTGCGGAGACGCCGTCGGCGAACTGCAGACCGCCGGCCGAGTCGACCGGTACGTTCATGAAGAAGTTGATGTTGTGGGTGAGGTCCCGGCCGTCCAGACCACGTCCCCATTCCCGGACCTGACGCATGAACGTGACCCGGCAGGCGTGCTGGTGCCGGGTGTGGAACCCGTACCGGACGACGTTGCTCTCCTGGGCGCAGGCGCCGCCGATAGTGTCGTGGCGGCCGCAGGTGTCCTCGGTGATGGTGGCGAGGACATCGAGATTGGCTGTCAGCAAAGGAGAGCCTGTCGTGAGGTAGACCGACTTCTGCTCCCGTACGGTGTCCACGGCGCTGTAGCGATTGGTGTAGTCGTGGGCGTCGTAGAACAAGGTGTCGACGGCTTGGTTGCCGTGCAGGTCGATGATGCGCAGCCGTCCGCCGGCCGGGACCTCGCCGGTCCAGCCGTCGCCTGCCTCAACGGTGACGTCGAAGATCATGCGGTCACGCCCTCAGCCATCGCGAGCGACCGTGCGGACTCGGCGCGGAACAGGCGCGAAGGGTCGTCGTCCGGCGGCGCCTCGCCGTGACGGACCTCGATCCGCAACCCGCGCGGCAGCCATTCCGTCGAGGGGTCCATGGGATGCATCGAGGTGGACAGGATGATCAGGACGTCCTGCTCGGCCCGCAGCTCGACCCAGTCGCCGGCCGTGGCGTGGTCGGTGACGAAGGTCAACGTCCCCCGCTCGTCGTCGGCGGGCACGACCTTGGTGAACCAGTTCACCGTGGCGTGCAGGTCACGCTCGCCAAGGTCGTGCTTCCAGAGCTCGTTCAGCAATCCCCTGCGCGCGCTCAGTCGCCACTCGTTGCGGTCGACTCCGTAGGACGACTCGCCGAACCTCTCCCGTACCTGGTCATCCGTACTGTGCCCGGTGATCGCGTCGTGCCAGTCCAGCGAGGAGCCGGTGACCGAGCACAACGCCTTGCCCAGGTGGGACATCAGCACCATCGGCGGGGTGATCCGGGCCGACATCTGAGCCTTGAGCGTGTCCGGGACGTTCAGCCGCTCGTACGGGCTCCGCGCGGCGAAGATCAGCATGCTCGCGTTGCCACCACTGCCCAAGGTGGTCAGCCGAACCACGTCGTGGGCGGGGACCACCAGCGAGATGGCTGCGCCACCCGGCAGGTCGTAAGTGGCGTGCGGCGTTGGGTCGGACGGCACGACAAGCTCCCACGAGGACCGAGGCCCGACGAGTCGGACCGCTCAGGTCTCCCGGGCTTTTATCCCGCCGTGGAGCACCACCGAAGTGGCACCTGCGTCTCTCGGACCAGCCCACCTCGTACGAGAAGGCAGCGGAACCCTAGACGCGCCCCGCCTCTGCAGCGGGTCGAGACTGAGTCAATCGCCGACGTGTGTCAGACCGAGTGCCGCGATGTTTCTCACCGGTAAATCCACATCCGCTCGACGTACGGCAGGATGTGGGCATGTCCGATCGACTGTCACTCGCCAACCTGCACCGGGTGGACGCGGCCATCCGCCCGGCCGTGGACCCGCGCGGGCTCGAGGTGGGCATCGTCCACCTGGGGCTGGGCGCTTTCGTCAGGGCGCACGGACTCGTGTTCACCGAGCGCGCGATGGCACTGTCCGGGGAGACGGCCTGGGGCTACTGCGGCGTGACCCAGCGCAGCCGGTCGGTGCTCGAACAGCTCGGTCCGCAGGACGGCCTCTACACCGTGCTCGTCCGCGACGGTGACGAGGCCCGTCCGCAGGTGGTGGGCACGGCGCGGGACCTGCTCTTCGCCGGCGGGGACCCGGCGGCCCTGGCCGCCCGGCTCGCCGATGCGCGGGTCCGGCTGGTGACCCTGACCGTCACCGAGAAGGGCTACCGGCACGACCCGTCGACGAGGGGACTGCGACGTGACGACCCCGACGTCGTCGCCGATGTGGCCGGTCGTGATCCAGTGACCGTGGTGGGCCAGCTGGTCAGGGGCCTCCGGGCGCGACGATCAGCGGACGTGGGACCGATCTCGCTGCTCTCCTGCGACAACCTCTCGGGCAACGGTGCGGTGCTGCGACGCGTCGTGCTCGACTATTGCGCACTGCTGGACGACCCCGGCCTGGCGGACTGGATCGACGCCAACGTGGCATTTCCGTCGTCGATGGTCGATCGCATCGTCCCGGCGACCACTGCGGCTGACCGAGCCGAGACGCTCGAGCTGTTGGGGCTGGTCGATGAGGGCATCGTGGCGACGGAACCGTTCGCCCAGTGGGTGATCGAGGACAGTTTTGCCGCAGGTCGGCCGGCCTGGCAGCTCGCCGGCGCGACGATGACCGATCACGTCGAGCCGTACGAGCGGATGAAGCTCCGGCTGCTCAACGGCAGCCACTCGACGATGGCCTACCTCGGGATGCTCGCCGGCCACGACTACATTGCCGACGCCGTAAGGGATCCGGACATCGCCGGCGTAGTGGAGCGACTGATGGTCGACGACATGACACCGACGCTGGAGGTGCCGTCGGGATTCGACCTGCCGGCATATCGAGAGCAGCTGGTGGCCCGGTTCAACAACACCGCGCTACGCCATCGCCTCACTCAGGTCGCGATGGACGGCAGCCAGAAGATCCCGATCCGGATGCTGGAGCCCATTCGTGAGCGGCTGGCCAGCGGCGCCAGTCCCGTTGCCGCGACTTTGTGCGTTGCCGCCTGGATGCACTGCATGGCAGGCGGTCCGGCCGCAGACGGTTCCGCGATCAGCGTCGATGATCCGCTCGCCGATCGGATGCGGCTGGCCGCATCGGGCCCCGACGGTCCGTTGGCCGGCATGCTTGGAGTCTCCGAGGTCTTTGGTGACCTCGCAGACGATGCTGAGTTTCGCGGCCTGGTGGGCGGACACTTCGACACGCTGACTCGGTACGGCGCGAAGGCCGCGGCCTCGGCGGTCGGATCGCCCAGCTGACAACGACACCGTCCAGGGACAACAGCTCGTACACGACGACCTTGCGCACGTGCGCCACCTCCGCCTGAGTCGGCCTTGCTACGTGCGAGGTTCGTAGGCCGTCCGCGGGATCGTCACCGCAAGATCGACGGCCGTCTCGATGGCCTCGTCCATGCCCAGCTGGCCCCGTACCACGAGCTCGGCGAGGAAGCCGCTGTCCACCCTGCGGGCAACGTCGTGCCGCGCCGGAATCGAGGCGAAAGCCCGTGTGTCATCGACGAAACCGCTCGTGTTGTAGAAACCTGCGGTCTCGGTGACGCTCTCACGGAAGCGCAGCATCGCCGAGGGCGAGTCGAGGAACCACCACGGCGCTCCCAGGCGCATCGACGGGTAGGCGCCGGCCAAAGGGGCCAGCTCGCGCGAGTAGGCGCTCTCGTCGATGGTGAACACGATGCACCGAAACTGCGGGTCGCGGCCGAACGCGTTGAGCAAAGGCCGCAGCCCGCGTACGAAGTCGACTGGCACCGGGATGTCGAACCCTCTGTCGCCTCCGAGCCGCGACGCGACGAACGGGTCGTAGTCGCGCTGCACGCCGGGATGGATCTGCATGACCAGGCCGTCGTCTCGGCTCATCCGGGCCATCTCGAACAACATGTGTGCCGAGAACGCCTGTTCCTGCTGAACAGTTGCCGTCCCCGCCAGCCCGGCGGCATAGATCCGCGAGGCGTCGGCGACCTCCAGCGGCTGAGTGTCAGCAGTGAGGTGCCCATGGTCCGTCGCCCGCGCACCCATGCCCAGGAACTGCGCCCGGCGCTGCTCGAGCGCCGCGATGTAACCGCCGTACGACGCCGTCGAGATCCCTGACACCGCTGCCAGCTCGGTGATGCCGTCCAGCCAGTACGGGTGATGCAGGTGCACCAGCGCATCGGGCCGGAAGGTCGGAACCACAACGCCGGGCCAGCCGGACTCGATGATGGACAGGTGGTCGGCAAGGTCGCTCAACGGCGAGTCGGTCGTCGCCAGGATCTCCAGGTTGAACCGTTCGAACAGCGCCCGCGGCCGAAACTCCGGCCGAGCGAGCACGGCCACCAGCTGGTCGTACAGCTCGTCAGCGGTCTCAACGGAAGGCGTCACTGTCAGCCCGAACACCGACACCAGCTCGTGCTCGAGCCACAACCGGCTCGGCGTCCCGCGAAAAAGGTGCCAGCCCGAGCAGAACCGGCGCCAGATCTCGCGCGAGTCGCCACCGACGAGCGCCTGCATCGGCACACCCTGGGAGACGAGCATCCGGGTCACGTAGTGGTCCGGCACCACCAGCAGCTGGGCGGGGTCCGGGAACGGCGGGTTGTGGGCCAGCATCGCCGCGTCGACGTGACCGTGCATGCTGACCAGCGGCAGACCACGAACGGCAGCGAAGATCCGACGGGCAGCAGCCCTGGCAGCCGGTTCGGCCGGGAACAACCGATCGTCATCGAGCGTCAGGGGTCGCACTTCGCCGAACCGTCCTATCGTGTGCGGGGTGACCGATACAGTACGGCGGCTGGGTGGACCCGACGCGCTGCTGAGCGACTCCGTGGCGAGTCGTTTCATCGCTGACGCGCTGCGCGGTGAGGACCTCGGCGGCAAGTCCGTGCTCCTGCTCATCCCCGATGGCACCCGCAGCGCCCCCGTACCCCTGGTCGTCGCAGCCGTACGCAGCAGCCCTTGCCGAGCTCGGCGCCCGGCTGACGATCCTGGTCGCCCTGGGCACCCACCAGCCGCTCGACCCGTCCCAGCTGGAACGGCTGATCGGCGTGCCGCTCGAGGACCTCGAAGCCGACGGGGTACGGGTCCTGAACCACGCGTGGTCCGACCCGGCGACGTTCGTGTCCCTCGGCGTGATCAGCGCCGGCGAGGTCGCCAGGATCAGCGGCGGCCGCCTGGCGCAGGACGTCGACGTGCGGGTCAACCGCGCCGTCGTCGAGCACGACGTCGTCCTGATCGCCGGCCCGGTCTTCCCGCACGAGGTGGTCGGCTTCTCCGGCGGCAACAAGTATCTCTTCCCCGGCGTCGCCGGCCCCGAGATCATCGACCTGTCGCACTGGCTCGGCGCCCTGATCACGTCGTACGAGATCATCGGCACGCGCGGCACCACACCGGTCCGGGCACTGATCGACCGCGCAGCATCGCTGGTCCCCAAGCCGCGACTCTGCTTCGCGATGGTGGTGCACAACGGCCTGCTCAGCATCTCGTACGGGACCCCGGAGGCCGCCTGGGCCGACGCCGCCGAGATCTCAGCGCACACCCACGTCCGCTACCTCGATCGCACCTACTCGCGGGTCCTTGCGGTGATTCCCCTTATGTACGAGGACATCTGGACCGCTGCCAAGGGGATGTACAAGCTCGAGCCGGTCGTCGCCGACGGTGGCACCCTCGTCATCTACGCCCCTCATGTGAAGGACTTCAGCGAGACCCACGGCGACCTGCTCGCCGAGATCGGCTACCACACCAGGGACTACTTCACCGGCCAGTGGGACACCTTCAGCCACTACCCCGGCGGCGTCCTGGCCCACAGCACCCACCTGCGCGGCGGCGGTTCGTGGGACGAGGCGACCGGTGAGCACCCTCGCATCTCCGTCGTCCTTGCCACCGGCATCTCAGCCGAACGCTGCGCCGCCCACAACGTCGGTTACCTCGACCCGCTCACGATCGACCCGGACGAGTGGGCCACGGACCCGGACACCCTCGTCGTACCCAGAGCCGGCGAGGTCCTGCACCGCCTGCGCGGCGATGCTCCCGCACCGGTGCTATAGCCGTTCCTGCAGCGCCGCATCCTTGTCGCGCGCAGTCTGCGCCAGCGCCTCCTGGAACTCCGACATCCGCGTGAGAAGCGCAGGGTCGGCCGACGCCAGGATCCGTACCGCCAGCAGCCCGGCGTTGCGCGCGCCGCCGATGGACACCGTCGCCACCGGCACCCCTGCTGGCATCTGGACGATCGACAGCAGCGAGTCCATGCCGTCGAGATGCTTCAGCGGTACGGGCACTCCGATCACCGGCAGCGGAGTCATCGACGCGACCATGCCGGGGAGGTGAGCGGCCCCGCCGGCGCCGGCGATGATGACCCGAAGCCCCCGGCCGGCGGCGGCAGAGGCGTAAGCCAGCATCTCGCGCGGCATCCGGTGCGCCGAGACCACGTGCACCTCGTACGGGACGTCGAACTCGGCCAGCGCCTCGGCCGCCCCGGACATCGTCGGCCAGTCGGAGTCGCTGCCCATGATCACGCCGACCACCGTCATGCCGGGTCTCCTCGCAACAGGTCGGCGGCGGCGCGGGCCCGCCGACGGTTCTCGACGACATCGTCGCCCACGACGCTGATGTGGCCGATCTTGCGGCCGGCGCGCACCCCCTTGCCGTACAGATGGACGTGCACGCCGGGGTCCAGCGCCATCACCTGCGGCAACCGGCCGGCAAGATCCTCGGCCGATGGCCCGGAACCGCCGAGCACGTTGGCCATCGCCGTAGCCGGGCCAGCCAGCGTCGTCTCCCCCAGCGGCCAGCCGAGGACGGCACGCAGGTGCTGCTCGAACTGCGACGTCCGCGCGCCCTCGATCGTCCAGTGCCCCGAGTTGTGCGGCCGCATCGCCAGCTCGTTGACCAGCAGCAGGCCACCCGCCTCGAACAGCTCGACCGCCATCACCCCGACCACGTCGAGGTCCTCCGCGATGGACCGTGCGATCGTCTGCGCCTCGGCCACCAGCCGTGGGTCGAGCCCTGGTGCCGGCGCCAGCACCTCGGTGCACACGCCATCGGTCTGTACGGTCTCGACGACCGGCCACACCCGCATCTCCCCGGACACCGACCGACCCACCATCGCCGACAGCTCGCGGTCGAACTGCACCCTGGCCTCGACGTAGACCCGGCCGGACGCGCCGATCCGATCGAAAAGATCAACAGCCTCAACGGCGGTAGCCGGGAACCAGACCCCCTTGCCGTCGTAGCCACCGGACGCCGTCTTGACCACGACCGGCCAGCCCTGCTCGTCCCCGAAGACCACGATGTCGGAGGCCCTGGACACGTGGGTCCACGCCGGTATCGGGATGCCGAGTCCGCCGAGGCGTTCGCGCATCCGGATCTTGTCCTGCACGAACGGCAGCGCAGCCGGCGACGGGTGCACCGCGACGCCGTCGGCGGACAGCTTGGTCAGGTGCGTCAGCGGCACGTGCTCATGGTCGAACGTGATCACGTCGCAGCCGACGGCAAACGCGGCCAGGTCGTCGTACGCGCGGTAGTCGCCGATGAACGCGTCCCTGGTGACCAGCGCGGCCGAGTCGTCGACAGTGTCCGCGAGCACCCGCAGCCGCACCCCCAGCGCGATCGCCGCCTGCTGGGTCATGCGGGCCAGCTGACCGCCGCCGACCATGCCGACCACGGGCAGCCCGGTGATCGGGTCGGTCACGGCAGCGCTCCCTCAGGTCGTTTCCGGCGCCGTCATCCTAGCCTCGCGCGGGCAGCCGGTGGTCGCAGGCGCTCGACAGCCACGCCCTCGAGTCGGGCAGCGACGGTGGGGTCAAGCGTTCCGGCAACGGGATGGAGCACGGCAGCAGCGGACCAGGCGATCGCCCGGCGCAGCAGCTCGGGCCAGTCCTCGCCTTGCGCGACGCCCACTGCGAGGGCTGCGCACGCAGCGTCACCTGCTCCCGTGGCGTTGACCGGCGTCAGCTCGGGCGCCGTCGCCTGCCAGTGCGAGCCGTCGTCGAAGCCGCGCAGACCCTCGGCGCCGGCGGAGACCACCACCCTGCGGGCCCCGGCGTCGAGCAGCCGCATCGCTCCCAGCTCCAAGTCATCGGTCCCGGTCGCGGACCGCAGCTCGTCGAGGTTGGGCTTGACCACGTCGGCGCCCTCTGCCGCGGCGGCCATCAGCGCCGGGCCGGAGGCGTCGACCACCGTACGGACACCGCGGCTGGCGGCGTACGCGACCAGCTCGGCGTAGGCCGTGACCGGCAGCGCCGGTGGCAGCGACCCGCACAGCACCACGACCTCGCACTCGTCAATCAGCGACGTCACGTGCGCACGCACCGCCGGCCAGTCGATGCCAGCCGTCGGTCCCGGTTCGCACAGCACCGTGGCCCGGCCCGCCCCCTGCTCAACGACCGAGACTGTTCGGCGCACGCCGAGATTGCCTGCCGGACAGGCATAGAAGGCCGAGGGAACCGCCAGCGCACTAGTGAACTCTGCAGCGTCGTTGCCAGCTGCCAGACCGGTGGCCAATGAAGCGACCCCCATAACGGTCAGCACACCACTCACGTTGAGGCCCTTGCCCCCCGGCAGCAGACTCATGGGGACGACCCGGTGGGTGTCGCCCTGCTCCAGCCGATCGACCTGATAGGTCACGTCCCACGCCGGGTTGAGCGTGACGGTCAGGATCGCCATCAGCAGGACTCGTAGTGGTAGCCGTCGGCACCCCTGGGCACGACGTCCCGATCGCGGTAGATGATCGCCAGTGCGGCCCCACGGGCCTTGCACGCCTTGGTGTACGCGGCCCTGCCGTTGTCGGTGTACTCGATCTCGACGACGTGCTTCCCGTACAGCCTCGTGTACGCCGCGCACTCGCGGTAGTAGCCGCACTCCTCGGCGATGGCGAAGTCGAACCCGACCTTCGCCTTGTCCTTCGCGGTGATGTCGGTGTCGTTCTTCTGTGCGAAGGCAAGGCCGCGGTGGTGAGCTCGCGCGGCCAGAAGTGCTGCCAGTGCGACGTTCTCGCTCTTGTTCAGCCGACCACCGGAACGGGTGTACGAGTCCAGGTTGTCGGGCTCCACCGCCCGGAAGCCCGACTTCGCGCAACCGTCGATCCACCGGTCCTCGATCGCCGCGATGCCGGCCCGCTTGGCTGCCGTCGAGGTGTCGAGCAGGAGCTCACCCGGCCAGTCGGGATCACCCACGTACGCCCCGTTCGCCTTCCTCAGGACGAGGTTGGAGTGGTGGGCCTTCCACCACCCGGCCTCCTCTGCCTGCGTCTGGAAGACGTTGACGTAGCAGATGTTGTACTTGCCGCGTGCCGGTGCGGCGTGCCGGTCCCGGTCGACGGTGACCACCGACGGCCTCGGTGCGTACGCCCCGCCGATCTGGTAGTCGAAGCGGCCATTGACCGGGGGCAGGGCGACGCCCGAGGCGGACGCCGACGGGATCGACGCCACCGACGACGACAGCACCAGGACGCCGACCGCCACCTGCGCGACGAGGGTTGCACAACGGGACACGGCTGCGGACATGACGCTCTCCTGCGGCTGCCCCGCCTCGAGGTGCTTCTCTGGCGTAGGGGCCCGGCGACCGGAGAACGGCCGTCGGTAGGGCTCACCGGGACGCGCAGCACGCTATCCGAGCGATGCGCATTCGCGCAAGGTCACACCACGGTGACCTTCAGGCCTGCTGCGCGCAACGCCTGCAGTGCGCCGGGATCGACCGAGTCGTCGGTGACGAGCTCATCGACGTCGGCGATGCCCGCGATGCGGGCCAGCAGGACTCGGCCCACCTTGGACCCGTCGGCCACGACCACGGTCGTCGCCGCCCGTTCGATCAAGGTGGCGTTGGTGTGGGCCTCGACCTCGTCGTGCGTGGTCAGCCCGCCGTCGGCGCTGATCCCGTCGACGCCGATGACGGCCAGTCCCACATTGACCCCGCGCAGGGTGTGCTCGGCCCAGGGCCCCACCAGCTCGTAGGACTGCGAGCGGCTCACTCCGCCCGTGACCACGAGCTTGAGCCGCGGTCGCAGGGCCAGCTCGGCTGCGATGTTGAGCGCGTTCGTCACCACGGTGAGGTCGGTGCGCTCCACCAGCAGGCGGGCGACCTCGCTCGTCGTGGTGCCCCCGGTCAGCCCGACCGCCGTCGGACCCTCGGGAATCCGCTTGACCACCTCGGCAGCGATCCTGCGCTTCTGCTCCCGGTGCTGGGCGTGCCGGTAACGCACCGGCAGCTCGTACAGGACGTCCTGAGCCAGCGCACCGCCGTGGGTGCGACGGAGCAACCGCTGCTCCTCGAGGATCTGCAGGTCCCTGCGCAAGGTCGCCTGCGACACCCCGAACCGCTCGGCAAGGTCGGCGACGTCCACCGATCCGGTGGCGGAGAGCTGGTCAAGGATGGCCGACGTACGGTCGGCTCGGCGCATCTGCGACGTCGGAGAAGGCATGCCGGCGATTGTTTCACCTCGACCGGCCGAAACGAGCGGAGACTCGCCATTCGGCTTGTCAAACGCGCAGATACGATCACGAATCGCGCGCACTCTTGCGCGAGTGCGCCAATCCAGGCAAGATGACGGCATGGCGACGGTCACCTTCATCGGCGCGGGCAGCGTCGAGTTCACCCGCGAGCTGCTCATCGACCTGCTGTCGTTGCCCGACCTGGGCGAGCTGCGGCTGTCGCTGCACGACATCGACCCGGAGCGACTGGAGACAGCGGTCGCGATCGCCAAGGACACCGCCGACCAGCTCGGTGCCTCCCCCACGATCGTCAGCAGCCTGGACCGGCGGCGCGCCCTCGAGGGCGCCACGTACGTGATCAACTGCGTCCAGGTCGGCATGCACGCCGCCACGGTTCGCGACTTCGAGATCCCGGCAAAGTACGGTCTGCGCCAGACCATCGGTGACACCCTCGGCATCGGTGGGATCTTCCGCGGTCTGCGCACCTTCCCGGTGCTCGACGGCATCGCCCGCGACATGCTCGAGATCGCCCCGGACGCTTGGCTGCTCAACTACACCAACCCGATGGCGATGAACATCGCCTACCTCGCCGAGGCTCATCCGTCCCTCAAGGCGGTCGGCCTGTGCCACTCGGTCTACTGGACCGTGCACGACCTGTGCCGCATCATCGACGTCCCGCTCGACGAGGTCTCCTACACGAGCGCTGGCGTCAATCACCAAGCCTGGCTGCTCGACTGGTCCCGCAACGGCGAGAGCTTGTATCCCTTGCTGGACAAGGCAATTGAGCGTGATCCGGAGCTCACGCGGCGGGTGCGCTTCGACCTCTACCAGCGTCTCGGCTACTTCCCGACGGAGACCAGCGAGCACTCCTCCGAGTACGTCGCCTTCTACCTCCGCCACGACGAGGAGATCGAACGTCTGCGGATCCCGGTCGGGGAGTACGTCCGGATCAGCGAGGCCAACCTCGCGACCTACGCCGAGACCAGGGCCGCTCTCGCTGCGGGACAACGACTTCCGCTTGTGCGCGAGGCAACCGAGTACGCGCCGCTGGTCATCCACTCCATGGAGACCGGCACGACCCGCACCATCGTCGGCAACGTCGCCAACCGCGGCCTGGTCACCAACCTGCCGGAGGGCTACTGCGTCGAGGTGCCCTGCACCGTCGACGTGGACGGTGTCACGCCGCAGCCGATGGGTGCGCTGCCGGCCCACCTCGCCGCCATCAACCGGCCGTTCTGCTCCGTCGGCGAGCTGACCGTCCGGGCAGCGATCGACGGTGACCCGGCCATGATCCGACGCGCCGCGCTCGTCGACCCCAACACGTCGGCAACGCTGACGGCGCCTCAGATCTGGGCCTTGTGCGACGACCTGGTCGCGGCTCATGGCGACCTGCTGCCGCCGGCCCTGCGCGGGGCCGTCTGATGCCGCTCGTCCCGACAGCCGCCCTCGATCGAGGCGGCCGAGGCCCACGGCGACGGTCTTGCAGCGTTCAACGTGATCTGCCTCGAGCACATCGAGGCTGTCATCGCCGGCGCGGAGCAAGCCAACCGCCCGGTCATCCTGCAGGTGAGCGAGAACGCGCTGCGCTTTCACAACGGCGCGCTGGCACCGTTGGCCCAGGCCTGCGTCGCTGCGTCACGCAGCGCAGGCGTCGACGTCGCCATGCACCTCGACCACGTCAAGGATCTCGCCCTGCTCGACCAGCTGATGCCCTGGTCGTTCGGGTCCGTCATGGTGGACGCGAGCGCGCTGTCCTACGAGGACAACCTCGCCATGACCAGGCGAACCGTGGCCAGGGCCGCCCGTCTCGGGCTCTGGGTCGAGGCCGAGCTCGGCCAGGTCGGGGGCAAGGACGGAGCGCCGCCGCTCGACGCGCACGCACCCGGTGCGCGTACCGACCCGGACGAGGCGGAGGCCTTCGTGGCCGCGACCGGTGTCGACGGGCTTGCGGTTGCCGTGGGCAGCTCGCACGCCATGACCGCAACGACGGCCGTCCTCGATCTCGAGCTGATCGCCCGGTTACGCACAGCAGTACGAGTTCCCCTGGTGCTCCACGGTTCTTCCGGGGTTCCGGCACGCACGCTCGCGGCCGCGGTCGCCGCCGGCATCGTCAAGGTCAACATCGGAACGGCACTGAACGTGGCCTACACCGCGGCGGTGCGGGCTCAGCTCGCGCAGGACGCCGGGCTCGTCGATCCTCGCCGCTACCTCGCCCCCGCACGCGACGCCATGGCAGCCGTCGTCACCGACGCCCTGCGCAGCCTGCGGGCACCGGCGGCCGCCGGCTAGCAGGACCCCGGTCGGGCCAGCGCCGCCAGCAGCTCGTCCGTCGTTGGCTGCGCGGCAGTGCCACCCGCCGCGCGGACGCTGAGGCTTCCGCAGCCGACGGCCCATCGCAGTGCCTCCGCCGGCGCGTGTCCCCGTACGGTCCCGGCCAGGAAGCCGGCGTTGAACGAGTCGCCGGCGCCCACGGCATCGACGAGGTCAACGGCCAACCCCGGCGCCGACCAAGAGCCGTCCGGGGTCCAGACCCGGCCGCCCCTGACACCGTCCTTGAGCACGACGGTGGTGCCGTGAGCCGTGAGGACCTCTGCGGCCTCGGCCGGATCCTCGATCCGCCGACCCCTGCTGACAGCAGCGAGAGCCCTGAGCTCGGCAGCGTTGACCAGCAGCAGATCAACAAGTGGTAACAGTTCGGCCAATCCTTCCCAGGCACCGGTCGGGTCCCAATTAGTGTCGAGCGACGTCGTGAGACCAGCCTCGCGCGCCGCCCGGAACAAGCCGGGCAGACCCGGCCGCAGCGCCGGCTGCAGAAAGAACGAGCCCACATGCAGGTATTCGATGCCGTCGAGCCCGTCGGCCAGGACGTCGTCGGCCGCGAGAGCCGCGATCGTGCCAACCCTGGTCAGCATCGCCCGGTCGTCGGCCTGGTCGAGCACGACGGTGAGACCGGTGGGCAACGTTGGATGTACCCGCACTCGCGACACGTCCACGCCCCGTCCGGCCAAGCGCGCAGTTACGTCCCGCCCGAACACGTCGTCGCCGACGAGGGCCACCATGGCGGTGTCGATGCCGAGGCGGGCCAGCCCGCTGGCAGTGATGGCAGCCGAGCCGCCGAGCAGGAGATCAGCGCCCTCGAGCAGCTGCTCCTCCTGGCCGAACCTCGGGACCACGTCACCGGTGAGCAGCAGATCGGGGTTCAGGTCGCCGACGACGAGCACACGGGTCATGGCGGCGACCTTATCGTGGCTCTTCGTGCCCGTACACAAGACTGCAACATTTCTGCGCGAGTTTGTTCGTTTGGGGTCTTGCGTTGCTCATCTCTGCACTCTAGGGTCACCCTCATGCAGATCACCTTCGATGAAGTTCACAGCCAGCCGGCGGTGTGGCGCCTCGCCGCTGACCTCGCCGAAACCTGCCGCACGGCGGTGCCCGACGGGGAGCGAGTTGCCTTCATCGGCTGCGGCACCTCCTGGTTCGTGGCTCAGGCCGTGGCCTCCTTGCGCGAGAGCACCGGGCACGGGCAAAGCGACGCCTTCGCTGCCTCGGAGGCCCCGTTGGACCGCGGCTACGACCGGGTCGTCGCCATCTCGCGCTCCGGCAGCACCACCGAGGTCGCTCGGGCGCTCCTCGAGCTGGCGCCGGGTACGCCGAGCGTGGCGATCGCCGCGGTCGCTGCCGGACCGGTGCTCGACGCGGCCAGTGACACCGTGGTGCTCGGTTTCGCCGACGAGCGCTCCGTCGTCCAGACCCGGTTCGCCACCGCGGTGCTCGCGATGTTCCGCCAGGCGTACGGGCACGACATGGCATCCGTTGCTGCGCAGGCAGAGTCACTGCTGGCCTTGACCCCGACCCTCGACGACCTCGACCCGGTCACGCCCGAGCTGGCCTGCCATCGATTCGTCTTCCTCGGTCGTGGCTGGACAGTGGGACTGGCCCACGAAGCCGCCCTCAAGCTGCGCGAAGCCGCGCTGGCCGCCACCGAGAGCTACCCCGCGATGGAGTACCGGCACGGCCCGATCGCACTGGCCGAGCCGGGCACAGCGGTCTGGTGGCTCGGCCGGGACGACTCCGGGCTCGCTGACGAGGTAGGAGCGCTCGGCGCCACCGTTGCCGCCGACGACGTCGATCCCATGGTGCGCCTGGTCGCCGTACACCTGCTGGCCCTTGGCTTGGCCAGCAGGGACGGCCTCGATCCGGACACCCCACGCAACCTGAGCAGAGCTGTCATCCTCGAGCCGGCGGGAAGTGCCCGATGAAAATGCGCAGCAGAATGTCAGCAGTCCTGGCCGTAGCCGTTGTCGCGACTGCGGCCGGGTGCGGCTCCTCGCACAGCGGGAGCTCCGGCAGCTCAGCCGCACCGATCACCATCTGGCACGGCTACACCGATGTGGAGGCTGCTGCCTTCAACAAGCTCGCTGCCCAGTGGAACGCCGACAACCCGAGCCGCAAGGTCACCGTGGTGTTCGACGGCGGCAATGACAGTGCCCTGCAGAAGACCAACGCGGCGCTCGCCGCTGGCAAGTACCCCGACATCGCCTACGAGTACGGCTCTTCCGCCACCTCGCTGGTCACCAAGAAGCAGACGGTCGACCTCACCGAGACGGTCAAGGATCCCTCCTGGAACTGGAGCGACTTCTTCCCCGGCGAGCGTCAGTCCGCGACCGTCGATGGCAAGATCGTCGGCCTGCCGGCGCTGGTGGACAACCTCGCCCTGGTCTACAACAAGAAGCTGTTCGACGCTGCTGGTGTCGCCTACCCGACGGCCACCTGGACGCGGGACGACTTCCGCGCTGCTGCCAAGAAGCTGACCAACGCCTCGAGCAAGCAGTACGGCTGGGCCTACGTCAACGACGCCAGTGAGGACACGGTCTGGCGCTACGACGCGCTGCTGTGGCAAAGCGGCGGCCAGCTGCTCGACAGCACCGGTAAAGCAGCCGCCTACAACTCCCCCGCGGGCGTGAAGGCTCTGACCTTCCTCCAGGACATGGCGGTCAAGGACAAGTCCGTCTACCTGGACAGCGGCAACGGCAACTACCTCAACCTGTTCAACTCCGGCAAGATCGCGATGCTCTGGACCGGGCCGTGGGACCTGTCCTCCATCAACAGCACGGTCTCGTACGGGGTCCAGGTGCTGCCGGGCGACGGCACCAACCACGCCAGCATCTCCGGACCCGACAACTGGATGGTCTTCAACAACGGCTCCAAGCGGGTGGCCACGGCCACGGCCTTCCTGCAATGGCTGCTGTCGCCAAGCGTCCACCTGCAGTTCGCCATCGACACCGGAGACCTTCCGGTTCGCGCTTCCGAGGCGAAGGACCCGAAGTTCGCCGACTACCTGGCGAAGTACCCCGGTGACAAGACGTTTGTTGAGAACATGTCCAACGTGACCCAGTCGCGGCCCAACATCACGCAGTACCCGGAGATCTCCGCGTCCATGGGCCAGGCCGTGCAGGCCGCGCTGATCGGCAAGAGCACGCCGCAGGCGGCGCTCGACGGATCGGCCAAGGACGTCAAGACCATCTTCGCGGAGTCGCCGTGACAGCAGGCGTTCTGGTCGAGCGGCCCGCGGACCAACGCGCTCGGGGGCGGCGGCCCCGCAACGGCCGGTCGGAGCACGCCGCCGGATGGGCGTTCGCCTCACCCGCGCTGCTGCTGATCGCCGCCTTCGGCCTCGTGCCGGTGGTGTGGTCTTTCATCCTGTCCTTCCAGGAGAACGACCTCAGCGGCAACAGCCAGTGGACCGGTACGGCCAACTACCGGCGCCTCGCTTCGGACCCGCTGTTCGCCGACTCGGTACGCCGCACCCTGATCTACTGCGCCTGTTTCGTCCCCATCACGATCCTCGGCTCGTTGCTGCTGGCAGCCGCGCTGAACCGCAAGCTCCGCTTCATGTACTTCTACCGCACTGCGGTGTTCGTACCGGTCGTCATCTCGACGGTCGCCACGGCGTTCATCTTCAACCTGCTGCTCGACCCCGACTACGGCCTGGTGAACAGCGGCCTGTCCAAAGCCGGCATCTCCTCGCAGGGGTTCTTCACCGATCCCAACCAGGCGCTGTACGCCATCCTCTCGATGACGGTGTGGGGCTGGCTCGGCTTCGGCGTGATCATCTATCTCGCTGCCCTGCAGTCGATCCCACGCGAGCTGATCGAGGCCGCTCAGCTCGACGGCTGCTCGGCGTGGCGGTCGTTCTGGCGGGTCCAGGTGCCCCAGCTCGCCCCCGCGACCACGTTTCTCGTGATCTGGCTGACCATCAACGCGCTGCAGCTCTTCGACGAGATCTACGTGACGACGAAGGGCGGACCGGTTCACTCGACCACCGTCGTCGTCTACTACCTGTACCAGCAGGCTTTCCAGTTCTTCCACGGCGGCTACGCAGCGGCCATCGCCTACGTGCTGTTCCTCGCCATCCTGGTCATCACCCTGATCGAGCTCCGCGTCTCCCGCAGGTGGTCCGACCAATGACCACCGCAGCCGTACGAGCTCCACGCCGTCGCCATCGCCGTCCGAGCCCTTGGCACCTCCTGCTCGCGCCGGTGGCACTGATCATGCTGGTGCCCCTGATCTGGATGCTGCTGACGTCAGTGTCGACTCTGGCCGAGAGCCGGCACTTCCCGCCGCAGTTCCCGTCCGGCCTGCATTGGCAGAACTACCGCGAGGCCTGGAACAGCGCCCCGTTCGGCCGATGGCTGTTCAACACCACCATCGTGTCGGTGGCCTGCGTGGTCTCCAACCTGGTCTTCTGCAGCCTCGCCGGCTACGCGTTCGCCCGGATCCGGTTCTTCGCCAACAACGTCGCTTTCGTGCTGATGCTGGCGACCCTGATGGTGCCATTCCAGGTGGTCATGATCCCGACCCTCCTGATCATGAAGCACCTGGGCCTGGTCGACACCCTTGCAGCGCTAGCGCTGCCCAACCTGGCGACCCCGTTCGGCGTCTTTCTGCTCCGACAGTTCTTCCTCACCATGCCGACCGAGCTCGAGGATGCGGCAAGAGTCGACGGTGCCGGTCGACTGCGCACCCTGTCCCAGATCGTGCTGCCGCTCATGGGACCGCCGCTGGCGACCTTGGCGGTGCTGACCTTCCTCAACGTGTGGAACGACTTCCTCTGGCCGCTCATCGTCATCCAGACGCCGTCCCACATGACGCTTCAGCTCGGGCTAGCCTCCCTCCAGGGCTCGCACTTCACCAGGTGGCCGGTGCTGATGGCCGCCTCGCTGATGAGCCTGCTGCCGGTGCTCGTGGCTTTCCTTGTCGCACAACGGTTCTTCATCCGTTCGGTTGCGACCTCCGGACTCAAGTAACAGCAAAGCCGCGCCCGGTCCACTGGACCGGGCGCGGCTGTCCGTGCGAGCTGATCAGACCTGAGTCTTTGCGCGCTTGCCCTCCAGGACGATCACGTCCGGGTCGACCTTGCGCAGGTGAGCGAAGCCGAGGAAGGACAGGGCCAGCATGATCGCGGACCCGGCGAAGGCGACGAAGGCACCGATCAGGGCCAGCCGACCCATCGTGTCGAACGCGTAGGCGTTGAGCAGCATCCCGCGCAGCGTCTCACCCTTGAACGCCGTCGCCACCTGTCCGGCAAGCTTGGTGTCGTTCGGGGCGGCCATCGCTGCAGCACTCAGCTGGGCGTAGGTCTTGCCGCCACCGGACTCCTTGAGGTGGACGGCGATGTAGTGGTCGGCGAACGCCTTGGCCTGAGGACCGTTCACCAGCTGCTGGCCGGCGTACTTCTCCAGGTAGGGCTGAATCTGCGGCTGGTCCAGGCCAGCACTTCCCTTGGCGGGGAAGAAGATTTGCTGAGCAGCGAGCTGGGTGTGGACCTGCGAGCTGGCGAAGTTGTGACCCCACAGCAACAGGCCGCCGGCGATCAACAGCACTCCGGCGACAACGAGGCCCGCCGTTGTCAGCAGCACGTCGAGAGTCTTGCGGCGCATGGCTTCTCCTCATTCAGGCCGGCCACTGGCCGACAGTCTGGCCTTCCCGAAGTGGTGGGGCGCTGGGTCCAGACTGCTCCCAGCACGGGTCGGCGATCAGGGCCAAAAGTCCCGATGGGCCGGGGCCTCCGGCTCCCTATGTCCCGGGCCGCCCTGAGTGATCAGCGGGCCGGCAGGACCCAGTCACGCACCTCGGGCAGGTCCTCGAGGTTGGTCCGCACGTAGGCGTCGTGCTCGACCAGCTTGGCCTGGCACCATGCCTTCAGCTCGCTCGCTCCCTGCGGGGTGCGCCTCGCGTTGTTCAGCGCATCCATGACCAGGTGGAAGCGTGATGCCTGGTTCTTCACCGTCATGTCGAACGGGGTGGTCGTGGTCCCTTGCTCGATGAACCCGCGGACATGGAAGCGATCGGCTTCCGGGCGACCGTGCACCAGCTGGTGGATGGCGCCGGGAAATCCGTGGAAGGAGAACACCACGTCGACGTCGTCCGTGAACAGCTCGCGGAACAGCGTCTCGTCCATGCCGTGCGGGTGGTCCCGCCGGCGGATCAGTGACATCAGGTCCACGACGTTGACCACGCGCACCTGGAAGTTGGGCAGCCGGGAGGTCAGGATCTGAGCGGCCGCGACGGTCTCCATGGTGACCACGTCGCCGGCGCACGCAAGAACCACATCAGGATCACGGGTGCCGTCGTCGTTGCCGGCCCACTGCCAGATGCCCGCCCCGACCGTGCAGTGATGCTCGGCCTCGTCCATCGTCAGGAACTGCAGCTGCGGCTGCTTGTCGATCACGATCAGGTTGACGTACGAGCGAGAACGCAGGCAGTGATCCGCCACGGACAGCAGGGTGTTCGCGTCCGGGGGCAGGTAGATGCGAGCCACGGACCCCCGTTGGGTCAGCACGGTCGTGATCAGGCCTGGACCCTGGTGGCTGAACCCGTTGTGGTCGTTGCGCCACGCTGTCGAGGTCAGCAGGATGTTCAGGCTGGGGACCTTGGCTCGCCAGGAGAGGTGCTCCGCCTCCTCGAGCCACTTGGCGTGCTGCACGGTCTGTGACGCGCTCACCATCGCGAATGCCTCGTACGTCGCGAACATCCCATGCCTGCCGGTCAGGGTGTAGCCCTCGAGCCAGCCGTGACAGTTGTGCTCGGAGAGCACCTCCATGACCCGGCCGGAGCGCGACAGGTGATCGTCGCCCGGCTCGACCCGCTCCATCCAGGCCCGGTCGGACGTCTCGAACACGGCACCGAGGCGGTTGCTGTTGGTCTCGTCGGGACAAAACAGCCGGAACGTCTCGGGGTTGTCCCGATAGACGTCGCGCAGCATCTCCCCGAGCCTGCGCGTCGACTCCGCCCGAGCTGTCGCCGGCGACGGCACGTCGATCGCGTAGTCCCGGAAGTCCGGCAGGTTGAGGTCCTTCGTGAGCAGGCCGCCGTTGGCGTGGGGGGTGGCGCTCATCCGCAGGTCGCCGGTCGGGCAGGCCGCCCGTACGAGCTCGGTCGGCGCACCGTCGGCGTCGAAGAGCTCATCGGGCCGGTAGGAGCGGAGCCAGTTCTCCAGCAGCAGCAGGTGCTCCGGGTTCTCCCTGACCCCGGCCAGCGGCACCTGGTGAGCCCGGAACGTGCCCTGCATCTGGACGCCGTCGACCACGTCCGGACCGGTCCAGCCCTTCGGTGACCGCAGGATGATCATCGGCCACCGAGGGCGGGTGCCGTCCCACTCGCCCGACCTTGCGGCAGCCTGGATCGCTCGGATCTCACCCCAGGCCGACGCGAGCGTCGCAGCAAACCGGTGGTGCATGCCGGGCAGGTCGTCTCCCGACACCTCGAGCACGTGGTAGCCGTGGCCCTCGAGCAGTGCGCGCACCTCGGCCGGATCCTTGCGAGCGAGCACTGTCGGCCCGGAGATCTTGGCACCGTTGAGATGCAGCACCGGGAGCACTGCCCCGTCATGCTCGGGATTGAGGAAGCTGATGCCCTTCCAGGCGCCCTCGAGCGGACCGGTCTCCGCCTCCCCGTCGCCGACGACGGCCAGCGCCAGCAGGTCCGGATTGTCCATGACCGCGCCGAAGGCATGGACCAGGACGTAGCCGAGCTCGCCGCCCTCGTGGATGGAACCGGGCGTCGTCACGGAGACATGTGACGGAATGCCGCCAGGAGATGAAAATTGGCGAAACAGTCGGCGAAGCCCTTCGGTATCCCGCGTAATTGCCGGGTAGGCCTCCGAATAGCTGCCTTCCAGCCAGCTCGCCGCCACCAAGGCTGGCCCGCCGTGACCCGGTCCGGTGAGAAATACGGACTCCTGCCCGGTGATCCGGATCAGGCGCGAGAGGTGCGCGTACATGAAGGACAGGCCAGGGCTCGTGCCCCAGTGACCGAGCAGCCGGGGTTTGATGTCGTCGGCCGTCAAAGCCCTGCGTAGCAAGGGATTGGCGCCAAGGTAGATCTGCCCCACCGTGAGGTAGTTGGCCGCGCGCCACCACGCATCCACACATTCGAGCTCGGCGTCGGTGAGGTCGGTCAGGGCGGTGACAAGCTGCTCGCGCTGCATCGAGTTCCCTCGGTCGTCATCGGCACTCATGGCAATGTTGTCACAGCGGCACAATCACAGCTGACGCCCGAATTCGGGCGTCAGCGATGGGCCAAGACGTCAGCAAGGTTGCGACGCCCGGAGAACTCGCCGGCCCGCCCGTGGCCGATCCGGAGCAACATCTGCGGGTGACCGTTGTCCAGGCCGACGAGCCGGGCGAGGAGGGCCCTGGGACCCGCGTGATCGAGGGCCTGGCTGATGGGCGAAGCGACCAGCCCGGCGGCGGTGAGCGTCAGCCACAGCCGTTGCATGGCCATGCCTGCCCGCAACCAGTCCACGTGATGGTCTCCATCGGTGCCGACGACAGCCAGCAGCGGGTGCTCAACCTCCGGGGGCTCGCCGGAATGCGTCACCACGGGTCCGTCGCCCCGGAAGTCCCGCAGGGGTACGGGAGTGCCTCGTCCGTACGAGCCGGCATCGGGAACGGCACCAGCCGGGATCCCGTCCTCGGTGGCAGCACCCTCGGCCCGCATCCAGGCTCGCAGCTCCTCCCGGTAGCGCTCGTCGGCGGCCTCGGCGGCCTCGGCGCGCTCGGTGAGGACGGTCAGCTCGACGATGTCCTTCGGGTCGCGAACCACGTGCAGCCATGCGCCTTCGCGCTCAGCCGCGGCGCGGAGCCGATCAACGACGGCCGGTCCGACCTCCATCGGGCCGAAGGCGGTCCGCACCGTGTGTCGCTCGGGAACTGCCTTGGCCAGCGCCACGTCCTCCACACTGTGCGCGGTGGGCGGGCTCGTGCCGTCCACGGAGATCACGGCCATCAAGGACGGCCGAGCCCGGTCCGGCAGCAGCGTGACCGTGCGCCTGAGTCCCAGCGCGCTCGCGGCGACGGCTGCGTTGAGCGCGGCCGCACCGCAGGCCAGGTGCACCCACCGGCCCACTGGGTCAGTGGCAGGGGTCGCCCTGGAAAAGTCGGCAAAAATCTCGAGTCGGTCGGGGCTGACCTCGAACCGCCACGGTTGGCTGTTGTGGATACTCGGAGCGAGCTGTGCGGCCCGGACCATCGCTTCTACGCCGTCAACCGACATGAGATCATCTCCTGCAACTCGGGCGGGAACGCCGTCCATCGAGCCTGACCCGAGGATAGCCCGCGGAGTCAGGGCACAAAGTCCCGATTCCGACCGTCAGAAGACACCCCGGAGGGCCGATGAGCGACCCGGGACCGGACCGGCGCCAGCAGCTGCTCAACGCCGTGGTAGCCATCGGCGCCGGGCTCGACCTGCAGGCTGTCCTGCTGCGGATTGTCGAAGCGGCAGCGTCTCTGGTCGACGCGCGGTACGCGGCTCTGGGCGTCATCGCTCCCGACGGCCACGGGCTGAGCCAGTTCATCACCGTCGGCATCGACGACGAGGCGATCCGGGCGATCGGCCCGTTCCCGACCGGCGAGGGCATTCTCGGCGAGCTGATCCGCGACCCCGCCCCGCTGCGGCTGGACGACCTGACCCGACACCCGCACTCGCACGGATTTCCCCCCAACCACCCGCCGATGCACACGTTTCTCGGCGTACCTGTCCGGGTCGGCGAGACGGTCTTCGGCAACCTCTACCTGACCGAGAAGCGCAACGGCGCCCCCTTCGGGGCTGACGACGAGGCGACGGTCACAGCCCTGGCTGCGGCGGCCGGACTCACGATCGCCAACGCGAGGCTGTACGACGAGTCGCGACGTCGCGAGCGCTGGCTCGAGGCCAGCGGCACCATCGCGACCGCTCTTCTCAGCGGCAGCGAGAGCAGCGACGTCCTGACGCTGGTCGCCGACGGCGCCAAGAACGTGCTGCGTACCGAGTTCGCGGTGCTGGCACTGCCCGCAGGTGACGGACAGCTGGTGGTGCAGGCGGCCAGCGGGGCAGAAGCTGCTGGCCACGTCGGGCTGCCCCTCGTGAGTGAGCGAATCGCTGCGGCGTTTACGGCGGGGCAACCACGTGAGCTGCCTCAGCTCGACGTCTCCGGGCACCGGTTCAACCACGGCCTGATGGCACCGCTCGCGACCCAGGGCCGCGTCGACGGCGTGCTCATCGTCGGCCGGGGCGGGTCCGAGCGGTTCCTTCCGGGCAGCCTCGAGACCCTCACCGCGTTCGCGGCTCAGGCGGCTGTCGCCATCGAGATCGCCGAGCACCGGCGAGCAAGCGAGCGGTTGATGGTGCTCGAGGACCGGGACCGGATCGCCAGAGACCTGCACGACCTGGTCATCCAGCGACTGTTCGCCACCGGCCTGCAGCTGGAGAGTGCCATCCGCATGATCGACGACCGACCGGCACAGGCGACCCAGCGCGTCCACACCGCGGTCGACGACCTCGACCTGACCATCAAAGAGATCCGGTCCACGATCTACGCGCTGCAATCACCCACCGGGGCCGCCACCACCGTGCGTGGGCGGATCCTCGAGGTCGTCGACGCAGCCACGGACCACCTCGGCTGGAAGCCGTCACTGCGGGTGGGCGGCCTCATCGACACCAACGTTGCACCCGAGCTCGCCGACCAGCTCATCGCAGTTCTCCGCGAGGGACTGTCCAACGTGGTCAAGCATTCTCGTGCCACCGCGGTCGTCGTCGACGTCAACATCAGAAGTGGACCACCGGAAAGTCTGACGGTGTCGGTTCGGGACAACGGCGTGGGTCTACCGCCCGACGGGCGCCGAAGCGGGCTGGCGAATCTCGACGAGCGGGCGCAGCGGCTGGGCGGCAGCTTCAGCACCTCGACGCCCGACGGCGGCGGCACGGAGCTGCACTGGCGGGTCCCGCTCAAGGAAACCTCGAGCTGACGGTGACCCGGGGCGGGCCGCGCAGGCGTTGATACGGGTGTGGACGACGTGATGAAGCCGGCTCAACCAAGCACCAGGGTCGACTTCGACGACTTCGTCGCCGTACGAGGGACCGCCCTGCTCCGGCTCTGCGTGGCCCTGACCGGTTCCGTCCCCGAGGCAGAAGACCTGCTGCAGGAGAGCCTCGCCCGATGCTTCGTCCGCTGGCGCAGGGTGTCGTCGCTGGGCAGCGTCGAGGGCTACGTACGCCGCGTCATCGTCAACCAGCACATCTCTGTCCGCCGTCGGCGCAGGCTCCACCTGGTCGACCTCGGCGCCGAGGAGCCGGACCCCGGCACGGACGCCACCGACGCGGTCGCGACCCGCATCTCGCTGGGACTGGCCCTGCGGGAGCTGCCGCCCCGGCAGCGGGTCGTCATCGTCCTCAGCTACTACGAGGACCTTCCGGACGCACACATTGCCGAAGCGCTCGACTGCACGGTCAACACCGTCAAGAGCCACCGAGCCAAAGCGCTCGCGAACTTGCGCCGGTCACGCGAAGTGGCCGCCATCCATGAATGAGGAGCAGAACATGTCCGATCCGACCGCAGAGAGCCTGCACGACTCGCTGGCCGTCCTCGTGGGCGACCCGCGCCCGTCGGTCGATCTGGCTGCTCGAGCCAGGCGTCGCGGGACCAAGCTGCGCCACCAGCGGCTCGCCGGTGGGCTGACGGCCGTGGCGGTGGCCGGTGCCGTCTGCGTCCCCGCAATTGCCCTGGTACGGGACCAGTCCGGCGGCGGCGAGCCGTCGGAGCCGGCAGCGGCGGCGGTTCCAAGGCCGCCGACACCGCCACCGTGGACAAGGCAAAGTCGTCCGTGCTCTCGGGGGGCGGCAAGCACACCAGGAGCATCGGCCCCACGAGCGCGACCACGATCCTTCCTGGCAAGCTCAACGCGGCCGACAAAGCCCGCGTGCAGGCAGCGAAGGCTCTGCTGGGCAACGGATTCACCCTGCAGCGCACGGACATCGCGGTGGACACGACCACCCGGGTGCACCGTGGCGCCGCGGCCAGCTTCATCGCCACCGCTGGCGGCGGCGTGGTAGCCGTCGAGTGGAGCACCGGGCCACACTCGACAACCGGCAGCGCCACCGTGGGCGGAAAGCACGCGGTCGCAGGCGAGGCCGGGCAAGCCTCGGGGGCCATCCTCGTTCGAGGCGACACCGAGTGGGACGTCAAGGTGCTCCCTGGCTCAGCAGGCAGCGCGCCGATCTTCAGCTCCCGCGAAGCCGTCCAGTCGTTCCTGACCCGGCTCGCCGACGCCTCGTCCTGACGGCAGTCCTGGCACCCGCACCTAGCTGCGGGGGTCCTGACCACGCAGCTCGGTCGCGAGGACGGCGACTTGGGTGCGCCGTTGCAGGCCGAGCTTGCCGAGGACGGCGGACACGTAGTTCTTGACCGTCTTCTCAGCCAGGAACATGCGCTCGCCGATCTGCCGGTTGGTCAGGCCCTCCCCGATCAGCTCGAGGATTCGCCGCTCCTGATCGGTCAACGCCTCCAGCGGATCCGCCTGCGCGACCGGGGTGCGCAAACGCTCGAGCACCCGAGCGGTCGCCTTGGGATCGAGCAGTGACCCACCGGCGGCGACCGTGCGCACGGCGCCGATCAGGTCCGAACCGCGAATCTCCTTCAGGACATAGCCGGAGGCGCCGGCCATGATCGCGTCGAACAGCGCCTCGTCGTCGGAGAACGAGGTGAGCATCAAGCAGGCCAGCTCGGGCATCTGCGACCGCAGCTCACGACAGACCGAAACACCGTCGCCGTCGGGCAGCCGCACGTCCAGGACGGCGACCTGCGGGCGCAGCGCCGGCACCCTGGCGAGGGCCTCCGCCGCTGTCGATGCCTCGCCGACGACGGTCCAGCCCGGCTCGGACTCCAGCAGGTCCTTGACTCCCCGCCGAACCACCTCGTGGTCGTCGAGCAGGAAGATCCGCAGAGTTGCGACGTCATCACTCATGCGACGACTGTCCCACGGTGACGGGACCTTTGACTCTGTGTCCTCACCGAGACCCGTACGAGATTGGTCTCAGGAGGTCATCATGAGCACTGAGGCCGCCCGGGTTCACACCGGGATCAAGGACATTGTGGTCGGGGTGGACGCATCCCCCGAGTCCGTAGCCGCCCTGGAGTGGGCCATCTCGATGGCCAGGGTCACCGGCGCAGAGGTCACGGCCATCATGGCCTGGGTTCCCGCGATGGCCTTCGGCTACGTGGATGTCGGGGACTGGCGCGAGTCGCAGGAGCGAGCGCTCATCGACGTCGTCAAGCTCGCGGAGCCGGACGATGTCACGGTCAACGTGCGCTTCGTCGACGGCTCCGCCGCTGGGGTACTCGTCGAGGCGAGCCGGCACGCGGACCTGCTCGTCGTCGGCAGCCGCGGAAGGGGCGCTGTCGCTGGTTTGCTGCTCGGATCCGTCAGCACGCACTGCGTCCGTCACGCGCTGTGCCCCGTGGCTGTACTGCCGTGAGACCCCGGCTGGAGGCGGGGGCCGAGGCCGTCACCTCAACGGTCGGGCATCGCGTTGCCGCCCGGCGCACGTCGCTCGGGCTCGAGCGCGAGTCCGTGGCCCATCGTGCCGGCATGTCCGCCGCGTATCTCGCGTACGTCGAGGAGCAGGACGGCCGCCCTTCTGCCAGCGCGCTGCGCCGGCTGGCTGACGCACTGCACACGACTGTCGAGCACCTGTACGGCGAGTCGGCGCTGGACCCCGAGCTCAGCCTTTCCCGCAACCGGCCGACGGAAAGCGTCGGGCCGGAGCCCCGCAAGCACGCCGTGACCAAGCTGACAGCACAGGAGTGCCACCTGCTGATGGGCTCCGTGCCGGTTGGCCGGGTGGCGTTCGTCGTCAACGGCCCCCCTGTCGTCCTGCCGGTCAACTTCACTCTGATGGGAACCGAGATCGTCGTTCAAACCAGTGCGACCTCGCGCCTTGCCGAGGTGGCCAGGGGCCGGCGCCTTGTCAGTTTCGAGGTCGACGACTTTGACGAGCACTACCGTCTCGGCTGGAGCGTCCTGTGCCACGGTCAGGCGACGCTGTCCATCGAAGCCGGCGATCAGGACCATCAGGCGAGCACGCTCAGGCCACCGTGGATCGGGGACGACCGGCACACCGTCGTGGTCATCAGGCCGACGGCGATCACCGGGCGCCGCATCGGCATCGCCTGAATGGACAAATCGGGTCACTTCATCCCATTGACCACTTAGTTCATGACTTGTAGCCTCACGGCGGCCACCTGCGACGCCCCGACAGAGCAGGAGCAATTCCCATGCGCAGCAGGGTTTTCCGCTTCTCTCCGGCCGGCAAGGCGTTCCAGATCCGGACGTCCAACGACGCGGCCACCTGGACGACGATCTACAGCACGACCACCGGCACCGGTGGCACCCGGACGCTCAACGTCACGGGCACCGGCGCTAGGTACGGCTCTACGGCACGGCGAGAACTACTGGGCACGGGTATTCGTTGTGGGAGTTCCAGGTATTCGGCAGCTGAGTCAAAGAGGGGCGTGGGTGGCTGCGCAGATGAGAACGTGACACCGTCTCGCGCGGCCACCGATAGACTCGGCGTCGTGTCTCTTTCGAGCAAGGTCCGTGAACTCTACGGAACCTTTCAACACCTGCTGCACGAAATCGGGAAGTTCGGCGTCGTCGGCGCCTTCAACTTCTTCCTCGACATCGCGCTGTTCAACCTGCTGCTGTTCACCGTGCTCGAGAACAAGACGCTGACCGCCAGGGCCCTTTCCACGACCGTGGCGGCGATCTCGTCGTACTTCATGAATCGGCACTGGACCTGGCGGCACACCGGCCGAACGAGCCTGGGCCGCGAGCTGCCCCTGTTCCTGCTGCTGTCAGCAGTCGGCCTCGCCATCTCGCTCGCCTGCTTGTACGTCTCGCACTACCTGCTGGGCTACGACAGCAAGCTCGCCGACAACATCTCGTCCTACTTGATCGGGCTGCCGCTGGCGATGCTGTGGCGGTTCTGGTCGTTCAAGCGCTGGGTGTTCATCTCCCCCAGCGGGTACGAGGCGACGCCGTTCGAGGCTGCGCTCCGTACGATCGAGTAGGCGCTCAGTCCAGCTCGAACCGGAAGCCGACGCCGCGTACGGTGGCGATGTAGTTGCGGCGGCCGGCATTGTCACCGAGCTTGCGGCGCAGCCAGGACACGTGCATGTCCAGCGTCTTGGTCGAGCCCCACCAGTTGGCGTCCCAGACCTCCCGCATCAGGTTGTCGCGGGTCACGACCGAGCCGGCCTCGCGAACGAGGACCCGCAGCAGGTCGAACTCCTTGCTGGTCAGCGGGATCTCTTCGCCGTGCAGCCAGACCCGCCGCGACGCCGGGTCGACCTTGACATGGTTGACCTCGACCGGGTCCGGGCGAGTGCGGCGCAGCAGGGCCCGGATCCGGGCCATCGCCTCGTCCTCGCGCAGCGGCCAGGTCACGACGTCGTCCGCGCCGGCGTCGAGGCTCAGCACGATCTCGTCCTCACCGTCGCTGGCGGAGACCATGATCACGGGCAGGTCGGCGGCCTGGACCCGCAGGGCTCGGCAGACCTCGAGGCCGCCGCCGCCGGCTCCGTCGGGCAGCCGGGCGTCGAGGACGACGAGGCCGGCGAAGCCCGCCTTGGCGGAACGCAGCAGGCTGGGGCCGTCCTTCGCCAGCGTCACCTGGTAGCCGTGCGCACGCAGCGCCGCGGACAACGGGGTGGAGACCCCGGCGTCATGCTCCGCGACAAGGACAGCCGTCATGGCGCACATACTAAGAGCAACCGGACAAGTTCGGACAGCGATCTCGAGGACCAACTACCATCACGGATTTGCTGACGAATCGTGACATAGCGGAACAGTGTCAGGGATCCAGCGTCGTTACTCCGCGTCGTCCCCGCCGCCCGGCCGAACCGCGTTCGCCTCTTCCACCAGGTCGGAGAGGTGCCGCTGAATCGTGGCGACATGGGGCACGTCACTCACGACGAGCTGACCCCGCTCGCCCCCCGACTCGATCAGCAGGGTGCCGCAGCCCAGCAACCGGTCGATCAGCCCGTGGGTGTAGGTGACGTCGTTCACCCTGGTCAGCGGGATGTCGCGCCCGGTACGGGTGATGACGCCGCTGCGGATGACCACTCGGCGACTGGTGACGATGAACCTGGTGGTCCGCCAGCGCAGCCACGGGAACAGACAGGCCCAGACGATCACGGCCAGCGCGAGCACCGCCACAGCGAGCTGAGCGTACTTGCGGCCGCTGAAGTCGAACATCGCGAAGAACGCCCAGCAGCCAAGCCCCACCACGACCGGCAGCACGATCGCCGGAACGATCAACGCCTTCCAGTGCGGATGGGTGTCGACCACGAGTTCCTCGTCGTCAGCAAGCAGCTCGCTGTCCTTGACCATTGCTTACTTTCCTTTCGCGCCCCGGACCGTCCTGGGCATCGTGGCACGCTCAGGTCGGGCGAAGGTGGAGGACGTCCGCTGCTGTGACCTCGTGCCGACCCTCGCCGTTGTCGATGACCAGCTGCCCACCGGCACCCACGTCGACCGCCGTACCCTCGATCACCCGCCCGTCCGGAAGCTCGGCGCGGACCGGCCTGCCGATCGTGGCCGACAGCGCACGGTACGGGCCGAGCACCAGATCGGCGGACCCGTCCGCGGCGACCCAGGCGCGGTAGGCGGCGCCCACGGCTCGCAGCACCGCCAGCAGCAGCGGACCGCGGTCGACCGGCTCCGGGCCTCGGCCACGTTCCAGCGCCAACGAGGTCGCATCGTCGCGGGGCAGCTCGTCCCGGCTGGTCGAGACGTTGAGCCCGATGCCGATCACCACCGCGTCGCCGACCACCTCGGCGAGCAGTCCGGCCAGCTTGCGGTCCTCGACCACCAGGTCGTTCGGCCACTTGACCCGCACGACGACGTCGGTGCGGTCGATGACGGCGTACGCGGTCGCGCTCGCCACGAGCAGCGTGAGCAGGGGGAACCGTGCCGGGTCCACCGATGGACGGAACAGCAGGGAGAACGTGAGGCCGGCCCGCGGCGGCGACACCCAGGAACGATCCAGCCGCCCCCTGCCCTGCTCCTGGCTCTCGGCCACGACGACCAGGCCCTCGGGATGTCCGGACCTGGCAGCCGCCGCCACGTCAGCGTTGGTCGATCCGGTCGACGTCAGCACCCGGAGCCCGTGCCACAGCGCCACCGGATCCCGGACGAGGGCCCGGTTCAGCGCCGGCTCGGACAGCGGTGGACGGATCAGGTCGGCGAACGGCGAAGACGTCATTCGCCGACCCTACGCAACCGGCCACGGCTCAAGAAATCCGACAAAAGACCGAGACCGAGACCATGACGATGACCTCCAGGCCGCCGGTCGCACCCCCCGGCGAGGCTCCCCTCCGGCCCAGGATCAAGCCGTTGCACCAGGTGCTCGGCGCGGTGCTGGTCGTGGTCATCCTCGGGGCTGGCTGGATGATGCTCAAGCCCGCAGCGTCTGCTCCGACGGCCAAGACCGGCGTCGCCATCGGCAAGCCGCCGCACGTGAGCCAGGCGGCGACCTTCGCGACCGAGGGTGCCAGCGTGTGCGCGACGTTGAACGCGCACACCGCCAAGCTCGGCGACTACCCCCACGGCGCCAAGGCGCAGGCGGTCTACCTGCGCAGGGTCCTGGCCTACCAGAGCGCCGCCATCAAGGGGATCCGGGCGCTCCCGGCACCGCCCGCGGCCAAGGCAAAGCTGGCAGCGGTCTACGCGCAGCACGCGGCGCTGGACAAGGTCGGCCTGCAGGCGGTCAAGTATCTCAGGGCCGGCAACACCAAGGCCGCGGCCCCGCTGCTGATCAAGGTCAACACCCGCAGCACCAAGGTCAGCGCAGCGTACGTCGCTGCCGGACTGCCCACCTGCGGCAGCTGAGGCTCAGCCCGGTGCGTTGACCATCAGCTGACGGGCGGCTTCGGTGAGGCTGCCGGACAGCGACGGATAGATCGCGAACGTCTGCGCGAACTGGTCAACGGTCAAGTTGTGCTGCACCGCAAGGGAAACAGCGAGAATTAGCTCGCTCGCCCTGGGAGCGACGACGACGCCGCCGAGCACCGTGCCCGTACCCGGCCGGCTGAACAGCTTGATGAACCCGTCCTCGATGCCCTGCATCTTGGCCCTCGCGTTGGTGGCCAGCGGCAAGGTGACCGTGTGCGCCTGGACGATGCCGGCCTCGACGGCGGTCTGGCCAACACCGACCATCGCGATCTCCGGGTTGGTAAAGACGTTGGCCGCGACCGTCGACAGGCTCAGCGGGCTGACCGCCTCGCCCAGGGTGTGCCACATCGCGATGCGGCCCTGCATGGCTGCCACCGACGCGAGCAGCAACACGCCCGTACAGTCACCGGCCGCGTAGACGCCGGGAACCGTCGTACGCGAGACCCGGTCCACCTTGACGAAGCCACCGGCATCCAGCGTGACGCCGATCTGGGCGAGACCGAGCCCGTCGGTGTTGGGAACGGATCCGACCGCGAGCAGGGCGTGCGATCCCTCGACCGTGCGGCCGTCCTCGAGAGTGACGAGCACGCCGTCGGCGGTGCGGGAGACGGACTGCGCGCGCGAGCGTTTGAGCACGGTCATGCCGCGGGCGGCGAACACCGACTCGAGCAGCAGGGCGGCATCGACGTCCTCGCCGGGTAGCACGCGGTCGCGGCTGGAGACGAGGGTCACTTGCGAGCCGAGCTCCTGGTAGGCGGAGGCGAACTCTGCTCCGGTGACGCCGGATCCGATGACTACCAAGGACTCCGGGAGTCGGTCGAGGTCGTAGACCTGCCGCCAGGACAGGATGCGCTCGCCGTCCGGGGTGATGCCGGGCAGCACGCGCGGGTGCGCGCCCGTCGCGATCAGGACGGCGTCCGCGCCGAGGCCCTGCTCGCCGCCGTCGTTGGTACGGATCGCCAGCCGCTGTGGGCCGAGGAAGCGGGCCGTGCCCTCGATGACCTCGATACCCTCGCGGGCCAGCCGAGCACCGATGTCGTCGGACTGCGCCCTGGCGAGGGACTTGACCCTGGCGTTAGCCGCCGGCAGGTCGACGACGGCTGCGCCGCTGCCACCGGGCACCCGTACCCCGAGCTCGGCGGCCTCGACGATCGACGTCATCGACGCCGAGGTCGCGATGAGGGTCTTGCTGGGCACGCAGTCGGCGAGAACGCAGGCCCCGCCGAGCCCGTCGCTGTCGACGACGGTCACCTCGGCGCCGAGCTGTGCGGCTACGAGGGCAGCCTCATAGCCGGCTGGCCCTCCACCGACGATGGCGATCCGGGTCACGGCACTCCTCGGGTCAGGCGAAACAGGCGGTCACGCCTCCAGTAGGCCGGTCCCATTCTCCACTAGGCTTGCACCATGGCCGTCTATGCCGCCTACGGCTCGAACCTCAACCCCGACCAGATGCGAACGCGTTGTCCGCACTCCCCCGCTGTCGGCGCGGGCTGGTTGGTCGGCTGGCGCCTCACGTTCGGCGGCGGTGACGACATCGGCTGGGAGGGCGCCCTGTGCACCCTGGTCGAGGACGTCGGCTCGCAGGTGTTCGTGATGACGTACGACCTGACGGCCGAGGACGCGGTTGAGCTCGACCGGTGGGAGGGCGTCGACCTGGAGCTCTACCGCAAGATCCGGTTGCGGGTGCAGACCCTCGACGGTGAGCCGTTGGCCTTCACCTACGTGCTCAATGCCTACGAGGGCGGCATGCCGAGCGCTCGCTACCTCGGCATCATCGCCGAAGCGGCTGAACGGGCAGGCGCGCCGGACGACTATGTACGCGATCTGCGCGGCCGGCCGTGCCGCAGCATCGACGAGCGTTAGAGGCGCAGCGATGACCGTTGAAGCCGATGCCGCCGCCGCCACGCTGGCCGAGCTGACCGGGGTTGCTGCGCACGACGTCGCCGTCGTCCTCGGCTCGGGCTGGGCCGGAGCCGCCGATCGCATCGTCGCCGCAGGCACCGTGGTTGCCGAGGTGGAGCTCGAGGCGTTGCCCGGTTTCTCTGCGCCGGTCGTAGCCGGCCACGTCGGACGCGTCCTGTCCGTGCTCATCGGCAGCCAGCACGTGCTCGTTTTCCTTGGCCGCACTCACTTGTACGAGGGCCGGGGTGTCGACCCGGTCGTGCACGGGGTGCGCACCGCAGCGGCCTCGGGAGTCCGTACCCTGCTGCTCACGAACGCCGCCGGTGGCCTGCGCGACGGGCTAGCAGTCGGCCAGCCGGTGCTGATCTCCGACCACCTCAACCTAACCGCCCGGTCCCCGCTGGTCGGGGCTACTTTCGTTGACCTCACTGATCTTTACAGCGCCCGGCTGCGCGAGGTCGCCCGTACCGTCGACCCTTCGCTGGCCGAGGGCGTCTACGCGGCGCTGCCGGGGCCGCACTTCGAGACCCCGGCCGAGATCCGCTACCTGCGCACGATCGGCGCGGACCTCGTCGGCATGTCCACGGCGCTGGAGGCCATCGCGGCGCGCGCCGCCGGCGTCGAGGTGCTCGGACTGTCCCTCGTCACCAACCTCGCTGCCGGCGTCACCGGCCAGCCGCTCAACCACCTCGAGGTGCTCGAGGCCGGGCAAGCATCGGCGACGCGCGTCGGCGACCTCCTCGCCGGCATCCTCACCGGCCTCGGCGATGCCCCGCCCGCCTGACGTACCTTTCGCGGAGTTGTTGGCGTGAATCAGGCATAGAAGGCGTCCTCGCGCCAACAACCCTGGCGAAGCGTCAAGTGACGGCGCTGACTGGTCGAGACTTGCCGGGTCGTCAGGGTCGGAGGAGCGCATTGGACACGCCCGAGCTGACCCTGGCACGCGCCGAACAGCTGGCTGACCTGGGTCGCTGGACCGAGGCGATCGACTGCCTGTCCCCCGCGCTGGCAGCCCCGGAGACCACGGGAGACGCTCACTTTCTGCTCGCCCGCTGCCTGCTCGCCACGCAGCGGCCCATTGAGGCGGAGCGGGCGGCCAAGGAGAGCCTCCGGCACGATCCGCAGGAGGCACATGCCTACGTAATGATCGGGTACGCGCAGCTCGCCACCAACCACTTCCGCAAGGCGCTGCGCACTGCGCAACGCGCTGCCGCGCTCGACCCGCTGTCGGTCAGCGCCCAGCTGATCCTCGTGCAGTGCTGGCTCAGACACGGCCTCGGCCACCGAGGCCGCGCGCGAGCAGCCGGCGCGCAGGCTCTCCGGATCAACGCGCAGGCGCCGACGGCCTTCTACGCCGCGGCTCTGGCCGAGTCACGCAGCGGGCGGCGCCATCGGCAGGCTGCGGAAGGGTACGCGCGGGCCGGGCTCGCCTTGGACCCCCACGACACGGACCTCTTGCTGCTGCTCGGCGACATCCTGCGTAAGTCCCACCGCCATGCCGAGGCGGGCCACACTTACGTAGCCGCAGGCAAACTCGACCCGACCGACAACCGGGCCCGCCAGCGGCTGACCAAGTTCGGCCCCATCGGTCTCGCCGGCCTCGGCCTGGCTGGGAAGCTGTCCATATTCTTCAACGGTGGCCGGCTGTTGCGTGCCACGCATGCCCACGCGCTGGCCCTGGCTGTGTACGGGACACTGACGCTCCTGTTCGTAGCCGCCCTCACGATGGGGACGAAGCTCTACCGCAATCGCACGCTGCCGGAATCGATTCGCCTGCAGCTGCGCAGTGACTACGTGAACTCGGCCCTGGTGTGGCTGCGCCTCGCCGGGGTGCTGCTGCTCGCCATCGCCGGGTCCGTGCTGATCGATCCACGCGGGTCCCATCTGCCACGCCCGTGGGCGGGAGCGTTCGCCACCATCGCCGTGCTGGCAGTCTGGACTTCGTTGCGCCTGCGCACCGGACCGCCACTCACCCTGTACGACGTACGGGAGTGGTTCCGCCCGCGCAGGCGTGCGGGCCGGTCGACGTAGCTCAGTGCTCGGTCGCGTCCCGCAATTCGTTCAGGTAGGCCTGCGCGTCCTGTGCCGTCGAGCCCTGGACGAAGACGGCGCCGAGGGTGCCCTTGTCGACCCAGACGCACACCGCCATCCCGCTCGGCGACACGCCGCACTGAACCGAGCCACCCTTCGGCCCGGCGTCGACGGGCGCGATCGCCACGCCCTGCCCGGACGAGGCGGCTCCGGCGAACGCCTGCATGAACTGGTCCCGCTGGTGAGTCATCGAACCCGGCACGTCGCCGATCTCCGCGATCAGCTGTGGCCGGTTGGACTGGTAGACCCCCACCTGCCAGTTCTTGATCGCGCGCATGTCGTAGTCGCTGGCCACCTTGGCCTTGGCAGCTTCCATGGCGGCTTGAATCTGCGGATCGGTGTCGAGGGTAAGACTGTCGAGCGTCGCGGGGAGCGCGCCGACGTGGTGGGCCGTCACGTGGTCATAGGCCCGAAGACCGAAGCCGAACGCGGCCAGCACCGCGAATGCCCCGAGTACGAGACCCGCGACTTTCTGGCGGCCCGTCCGGGGCGCCGGTGCCGGTGCCCAGCCGGGAGCGGGCGCGCCGAAGGTCGACTGCGGGGTACCAAAGGTCGACTGCGGTGTGCCGAACTGGGACTGCGGTACGCCGAACTGGGACTGCGGCGGTGCGAACGCGGCGCGCGGGACCCGCGTAGTCGTTCGTCGGAGGCGGGAAAGTCGGCGCGCCGACAGCCGGTGCCGCGGGTACGGAGGAGGCAGACACGTGCGCCTGCATATCGATGCCGTACGCCGAGGGTGGTGGCGGGGGAGCCGGGATGGGCGGAGCCGATGGTGCGCTGCGCCGGCTTCCACCGATGTTCATACGTTCTCGCAGGACAAGGTGCTCCCCCAGACCGGCCGATCTGACCGCTTAGGTTGTCGGCTACCGGCGGGGAGCACCTTGAGCGATCCGGTCCGCCGATGAGCCCGTCGATCTTGGAGATTTCGGTGGCATTCCTGCGAAATGAGCCCGGAAAGTCCTAGATCAACGCGAGGGCGGGAACGCAAAAGGGGCTCTGGGCGAGTCAGCCGCGCAGGACGGCGTACCCCGGCTTGATCCGCCCGTTGATGATCGACAGCCGCTCGTCGAAGGGAGCGAATCCGCTCTTCATCGCGTTGAGGGTGAACCACTCGAGATCCGCCCAGCCGTAGCCGAACGTCTCGACCAGGGCAGCCATCTCGCTCGACATCGACACCCCGCTCATCAGCCGGTTGTCGGTGTTGACCGTGACCCGGAACCGCAGGTCGTGCAGCAGCTTGATCGGATGCTCGGCCAACGTCCGCGCGGCGCCGGTGTTGACGTTGGACGTGGGGCACATCTCCAGCGGCACGCGCAGATCCCTGACGTACGAGGCCAACCTGCCCAGGCGCGGCACGCCATCGGCGTCAACGTGGATGTCGTCGACGATGCGGACGCCGTGGCCGAGCCGGTCAGCGTTGCAGTACTGCAGCGCCTCCCAGATCGACGGCAGTCCGAACGCCTCGCCGGCATGGATGGTGAACCGGAAGCTCTCGCGCTGTACGTGCTGAAAGGCGTCGAGGTGCCGGGTCGGCGGAAAGCCGGCCTCACGTCCGGCGATGTCGAACCCGACGACGCCCTCGTCGCGGAAATCGACTGCCAGCTCGGCAATCTCGAGCGATCGAGCAGCTGTGCGCATCGCCGTCAGCAGCGCCTTCATCACGATCGGCTGGCCGTCAGCGGCAGACGCGACCGAGCCCAGCGCGAACCCGTCGAGCACGGCGCGCACCACCTCGGCCAAGGAAAGCCCCCGCGCGACGTGCAGCTCCGGCGCGAAGCGCACCTCGGCGTAGACGACGCCGTCCGCCGCAAGATCCTGCGCACACTCGGAGGCCACCCGTACCAACGCGTCTCGGTCCTGCATCACAGCGACCGTGTGCTCGAACCCCTCGAGGTAGAGCTCGAGGTTCTTGCGGTTGGCGCCAGCGGTGAACCAGGTCGCGAGCTCTTCCACGTCGTACGTGGGCAGGCCGTCGTAGCCGTGCTCCCGGGCAAGCTCGATCACCGTACGGGGGCGCAGCCCACCGTCGAGGTGGTCGTGCAGCAGCACCTTGGGAGCCCGGCGGATGTCCTGTAGATCAAGCATGTTCCGACCGTACTACTCGGGCAGCAGCTCGCCCGCCGAGGAGGGGGGCGGGTCCCCCTTGATCCCGGGCCCGCCGGCGACCAGCGCTTCGGGATCATCACCCATGCGCTTGAGCATCACGCTCTGTTGGCCGAACGTCCAGATGTTGGTGGTCAGCCAGTAGAGAAGGACACCCATGGGGAACGCAAGACCGAGGTAGCCGAACAGCACCGGAATGCCGTACAGCAGGGCCTTCTGCGTTCCCTCCTGTCCACCGGAGCTCTGGGTGCCCATGGCCTTGTTGCGGCTCATCATCTGCACGCTGCTGATCAGGCCGACGGCCACCATCAGGATGATCATGACCATGGTGACCCGGTGCACGGTCTGAGGGTGGCCGTGCAGCTCGAGCAGAACCTTGTTGCTGGACTTGAACGCGGCAGCGAGCGGGACGCCGAGGAACTTGGACTGAGCGATCTCCTTGACCGTGGCAGAGCTCAGGCCTGCGTAGGCGTGATAGCTGCCGTCCTTGCCGACGGTGAACTTGTGGAGAACACCGAACAGCGCGAAGAACACCGGCAGCTGGATCAGCAGGGGCAGACAGCCGGCAAACGGGTTGACCCCGTGGTCCTTGAAGATCTGCATCTGCATTTCACTCTGCTTGGCCCGGTCGCCGGGATACTGCTCCTTGAGCGCCGCCAGCTTGGGCTGCAGCAGCTGCATCTCGCGCTGGCTGCGGATCTGCTTCATGAACAGCGGGAACAGCACGATGCGCATCAGCACCGTGAGCAGGATGATCGACAGCCCCCAGGTCCAGGACGCGTCGGTGAACACGGACAGCCCGGAGTGGATCGTGTCGATGACCCAGGCGACGGCGTAGTACAGCGGGGCCATGATTTTGGCGAACACTAGTGATCGGTACCGCTCGCCTTGGCGGAGGCCGCGGCGGCGGCCTCAGCAGCCTTCTTGGCTCGCTGTCGCTTGAACAGCGGATCCCACAGCGAGTCCACGGAACGCTCCTTCAGCGGGATGATGGCGTTGTCCGTGATGTGAATGTCTTCCGGACACACCTCGGTGCAGCACTTGGTGATGTTGCACAGGCCGAGGCCGCCTTCTTCCTTGGCGGCCTTGGCGCCCTCGTTGCGCGCCAGCGGGTGCATGTCGAGCTCGGCGTACTTCAGGAAGAACCTGGGGCCAGCAAATGCCGGCTTATTTTCGTCGTGGTCACGGATGACGTGGCAGACGTTCTGGCACATGAAGCACTCGATGCACTTGCGGTACTCCTGCAGCCGGTTGATGTCCTCCTGGAACATCCGCCGGGTGCCGTCGGCACCAGCGGGCTCGAGGTCGACCTCGGGGATCCGCTTGGCCACCTCGTAGTTGAACGAGACGTCGGTGACCAGGTCGCGGATCAGCGGGAAGGTCTTCATCGGCGCGACCGTGATCGTCTCGCCCTCCTCGAACAAGTTCATCCGAGTCATGCACAGCAGGCGGGGCTTGCCGTTGATCTCGGCGCTGCAGGAGCCGCACTTGCCGGCCTTGCAGTTCCAGCGCACGGCCAGGTCGCCGGCCTGGGTCGCCTGCAACCGGTGGATGATGTCGAGGACGACCTCACCCTCCTCGGCCTGCACCTGGTAGTCGACGAACTCGCCGGTCTCCCCGTCGCCACGCCAGACGCGCAGGTTGGCGGTGTGAGCCATTACTTGGCCTCCTCGAACAGCGCGGCCAGCTCGGCCGGCATCTGCGGCAACGGGATCTCGTCAATCACAACGCCTTCGCCATCGGCAGCCAACCGCGACCGCACGTTGACCGTTGCCCAGTGCTCCTTGTCCGGCTTGGGGAAGTCGTCGCGGGTGTGACCGCCCCGACTTTCCTTACGCAGCAAGGCATGTCGTGTCGCGGCCTCAGCCACGGTGAGCAGCGACGGCAGGTCGGTCGCAAGGTTCCAGCCGGGGTTGTACTGCACGTGCCCCTCGACCCGGACCTTCTTGGACCGCTCCTTGAGCTCCTCGATCTTGGCCAGCGCTGTCACCATCTCGGACTCGGTCCGGATGATGCCCACGTTGTCCTGCATGGTGTCCTGCAGCTCCATGTGGATCGTGTACGGGTTGTCACCGCCGTCCCGCTCGAACGGCTCCAGCGCCTTGCCCACCCAGTGGTCGACCTCGGCCCGGTCCACGACCGGCGCCTTGTCCAGGCCCTTGGCGTACTCGGCAGCTGCCAGACCGGCACGCCGGCCGAAGACCAGCAGGTCGCCCAGGGAGTTGCCGCCGAGCCGGTTGGCTCCGTGCATCCCGGCGGCGGCCTCGCCAGCGGCGTAGAGACCGGGAATGGTCGCGGCAGCGGTGTCGGGGTCCACCCGTACGCCGCCCATCGCGTAATGACAGGTCGGCCCGACCTCCATCGGCGTCGCGGTGATGTCGACGTCGGCCAGCTGCTTGAACTGGTGGTACATCGAGGGCAGCCGCCGCTTGATGTAGGCCGCATCGCGGCGGCTGGCGATGTCGAGGAAGGCGCCACCGTGCGGCGACCCACGGCCCGCCTTGACCTCGGTGTTGATCGCCCGAGCCACCTCGTCGCGAGGCAGCAGGTCGGGGGTGCGCCGGTTGTTGGCGTGGTCGTCGTACCAAGCGTCGGCCTCAGCCTCGGTCTCGGCGGTCTCGGCCCGGAACACCTCGGGCACGTAGTCGAACATGAACCGCTTGCCGTCGGCGTTGCGCAGGGTGCCGCCGTCGCCGCGGACGCCCTCGGTGACGAGGATGCCGCGCACGGAAGGCGGCCAGACCATGCCGGTCGGGTGGAACTGGACGAACTCCATGTCGATCAGGTCGGCTCCGGCCCACAGCGCCAGCGCCTGACCGTCGCCGGTGTACTCCCAGGAGTTGGACGTGACCTTCCACGCCTTGCCGATGCCGCCGGTCGCCAGCACAACCGACTTGGTGTTGAACGTGACGAACTTGCCCGACTCGCGCCAGTAGGCCAGGGCGCCGGAGATCGCACCGCTGTCGGTCAGCAGCCGGACAACCTTGCACTCCATGAACACGTCGATGCCCTGGTGGATCGCGTGGTTCTGCAGGGTGCGGATCATCTCCAGGCCGGTACGGTCACCGACGTGTGCCAGCCGGGCGTAGCGGTGGCCACCGAAGTCGCGCTGGAGGATGCGGCCGTCCGTCGTACGGTCGAACAGCGCGCCCCACTCCTCGAGCTCGAGGACCCGGTCGGGCGCCTCCTGCGCGTGCAGCTGGGCCATGCGCCAGTTGTTGAGCATCTTGCCGCCGCGCATGGTGTCGCGGAAGTGGACCTTCCAGTTGTCCTCGTCGTAGACGTTGCCCATGGCGGCGGCGATGCCGCCCTCGGCCATGACCGTGTGCGCCTTGCCGAGCAGGGACTTGCCGAGCAACGCGGTCTTGGCGCCCTGGCGGGAGGCCTCGATCGCGGCACGGATGCCGGCACCACCGGCACCGACGACGACGACGTCGTAGTCGTGATTCTCGTACTCAGGCATTTAGAAGAACCTCGGGTCGTGGAAGGCGCCGGTAGCGATCAGGCGGATGTAGAAGTCGGTGGCCGCGACCCCGACCAGGCTCATCCAGGCGAACAGCATGTGCCGGTGGTTGAGCTTGGAGGCGAGCGTCCATGCCTTGTAGCGGATCGGGTGCTTGGAGAAGTGGTTGATCCGGCCGCCGACGAGGTGCCGGCAGGAGTGGCAGGACAGCGTGTAGAGCCAGAGCAGGGTCGCGTTGGCCAGCAGCACCACCGTGCCGAGGCCCATGCCGAACGACCGGCCGTCGAAACCGAAGAACGCGTAGAACGCGTCGAAGGTCAAGATCACGTTGAACACGGTGGCGAAGTAGAGGAACAACCGGTGGATGTTGTTCATGATCAGCGGAAACTTGGTCTCACCGCTGTAGCTCTTGTGCGGCTCACCGACAGCGCAGGCGGGGGGCGACAGCCAGAACGCGCGGTAGTAGGCCTTGCGGTAGTAGTAGCAGGTGAGCCGGAAGCCGAGCGGGATGATCAGGATCAGCAGCGCCGGCGACAGCCAGGAGCCGATGGGCAGGCTGGCCCAGCGGACGTCGGACGGGCAGCTCGCCGCGAGGCACGGGGAGTAGAAGGGCGAGATGTAGTTGCGGTGCTGCGCGCCGGTCGAGAAGTGGGCACCCTCGAAGGCGCGCCACGTCGAGTAGACGACGAACAGGAGCAGGACGAAGGCCGTGATCGCTGGCTGCACCCAGTAGCGGTCGGTGCGCAAGGTCCGCTGCGGAGGCCCGCCGCGGGGATTGACGCCGCTGCTGCTGGTGGTGACGGTGCTGGCGGCCATGCCGAAGAGCCCTCTTTCCCTCACATTGCTCCGCCGCGATCCCGGCGGGACGGGCCCAAGTCTCCCACTGGACACCTTACGAGTCGCGCCGGGCCGCGCGGCAGGAGTGTCGCCAGGATCACAGCAAGTGTCAGCCGGGTCGGCGAACCTGAGGCAAACGCTCAGTGAGCCTGTGTACCCTGACCGACGATGTTCTCTTTCCGCCAGCACCCTCCCGCCTGCCCAGAACCGCCCGCTGAGTGCTGCCGTACGGGTGTCGCTGGTGCTCACTCTCGGCGCGTCGCTGGCCCTCGGCCAGGCCGGCGCTGCCCTCGCCGCCACGCCGACCTCGACACCGACGTCGTCGACCCCCAAACCGGTGGTCTCCCCGTTCAAGGGACCGCTTGCGCAGCCGTGCCCGGCCAAGGCGGCCACCCACCCCAGCCCGTCGCTGACCGGGCCGCCCACCTCGCAGCCGACCACCAAGCCCGCCGGCCCGGTCGGCGGCCCGCTGCTCGGCAACGAGGGCGTCGCGGTGCACACGGCCGCCGGGGTGCCGCACACCCCCGACATCACCGCGGCGAGCTGGGTCATCGCCGACGCCGACACCGGCGAGGTGCTCGCGGCCAAGGACGCGCACGGCCGCTACCGCCCGGCGAGCACGCTCAAGACGCTGACGGCAGTGACGCTGATCCCGCGGATGGACCCGTGCCAGATCTACGTCGCGAAGTACAAGGACCTCAACGCCGAGTGCACCTGCGTACCCGTCGTCGCCGGCGTCGCCTACCGGGTCAAGATGCTGCTCACCGGCATGCTCGTGGTGTCGGGCAACGACGCGGCCAACACCCTCGCCGGCGCGTACGGCGGCATGGGCAAGACCGTCGCGGCGATGAACGCCGAGGCCAAGTACCTCAAGGCCTACGACACGGTGGCCGGCACACCGAGCGGACTCGACACCCCGAGCGAACGATCCTCTGCGTACGACCTGGCCCTGATCGCCAGGGAGGGCCTGAGCATGCCGGACTTCCGCGGCTATGTCGGGACCCGGCACGCGCAGTGGACGATGCCGCACGGACAGGCGCAGACCCTGATCACCCACGACCACCTGCTCGCCAACTACGACGGCGCGATCGGGGTCAAGAACGGCTACACCGTGGCTGCGCAGGCGACGTTCATCGGCGCAGCGACCCGCAACGGCCACACCCTGATCGCCACGCTGATGCACTCGACGGTTGGCCCGCAGGTCTGGCGCGAGGACGCGGCGCTGCTCGACTGGGGCTTCGCCGCCCTGGGCAAGGTCCAGCCGGTGGGTCAGCTCGTCTCCCCCGACCAGCCGGTCGTGCCCAGCTCAGCGAAGGCGGGGGCCGGGACCGCGACCTCCGTCGGTGGCTCGTCAGCTTCCGCGGCGGCGCCGACGTCGTCGATCAAGGCGGTGGCCGCCAGCAACGACCTGAACAAGACCACGACGTCGACCTCCTCGATCGTGCTGCCCCTGGTTGCAGCCCTGGTCCTGGTCATCGCGGCCTCGAGCCTGTTGACGACGCTGCAACGCCGCCGCCGAAAGCTGACCCGGCTGCAGACGCCCGAGCCGTAGTCAGGCCTCAGCGGCCGCAGGCGACGGCTTGTCGACCTCGATCTTCGGCCGACGCCACCGCTTGGACGGCGGATCGGTCGGCCCGTCGTTGCCAGCGCCGGTGACCGTCCACGACGCCGAGAACAGCACGACCCGGTGGACGAGATACATCCAGACCAGGAAGCCGACCGCGACCGCGAACGTCGCGTACACCGGGTTGCTGATCGTTCGGGTCAGCAGCAGCGCGCCGGCCAGCTTGAGCACCTCGAAGCCGGCGCTGGCCATCAGCGCGCCCTCGAGCGCCCGGTGCCGCGGCCGCCACCCGGAGAGGCCGGAGAACAGCAGGACGAACAGGGCCATGTCGATGAGCAGCCCGGCCAGGATCGCGACCGCCTTGGTGATCAGGTCGGACACGAGCGCGGTGGGCAGGTTGAGCCAGCTGAGCAGCTCGGCTGTGAACCCGGTGCCGATGGCCGCGACCGCGATGCTGAGCAGCAACGTGAACCCGATGGCGATCAGCAGGGCGAAGTCGTCCACCTTGCGCAGCATGAAGTTGCGCGCTGGCACCGGCTGGCCCCACATCGTGCGCAGGCCCGCACGCACGTTGGTGAGCCAGGCCATGCCGGTGATCAGCAGCAGGATCAGGCCGATGACACCGGCCTCAGCCTTGGACGCGGCGAACTGCTGGATGTCTGCGCCGCTCGAACCGACCAGGGTGGGGAAGTTGTCGTACAGGGCCTGGTTGACCGCGTCGGCCAGCTTCTGGTTGACGGTGAGCAGATAGCTGATGAAGGCGAACGTCACGGCGAGCAGCGGGAAGATCGACAGGAAGGAGTAGTAGGTGAGCCCGGCCGCGATCCGGTTGCCGAACAGCTCGTTGTAGCGCACGCCCGCGCGGGCCAGGTGGTCCAGCCAGCCCCATCGAGCGCGAAGCCGGTCGGCGCGGCGGTAGTAGAGCTCCTGCGCCTGGGTGATCGGGTTCTTCACGGCGACGACCTAGACCGTGTCGGGCGTTGCCGGGCCGGGCAGCGGCCGGCCGAAGGGGAAGTCGCGCTGCGGCCGCCACACCGCGTCGGGCCCCTGCTCGAACAGGCTGAAGCCCCAGACGAGGAACCGGGCTTCGTACGAGGTCAGCTCGGCCTCGGCCCGGTCCAGGACGTCATCCGGCATGTCGTGGCAGACCGTCACGTGCGGGTGGTAGTCGAAGACGAGGTCGCGAGCCAGCAGGCCGGAGCGGACCCGGCCCTCGATCCGGGCGCACCCGGCGGCTCCTTCGATCAGCGGCACGAACACGACGGGCGAGACCGGTCGAAAGCTGGCCGAGGCCGCCAGCTGGATGTCGAACGGCTCCTCCTCCTCGGCGATCGCCCGCAGGTGCTCCTCGACCTCGGGCAGCAGCGCCTCGGACAGTGGCGTCGGCGGCAGCAGCGTCACGTGCGGCGGGATCGCGGACGCCTGCGGGTCGCCCAGCTCGTGCCGCCACTTGGACAGCTCGGCGTTGAACGGTTCAGGGATGTTGATCGCCACCCCGAACAACCGTGCCGGTCCGGTCACCGCTGTCAGCCCTTCGCCGGCAGGAAACCGACCCGGTCGCGTACGGCGGTCATGGTGTTCGCGGCGACGGCACGCGCCCGCTTGGCGCCATCGGCGAGGACGTCGTCGAGCGTGTCCGGATCGTCGAGGTAGCCGCGAGTGGCTTCCTGGATCGGCTCGAGCCAGGTCACGACCACCTCGGCGAGATCCTTCTTCAGGTCGCCGTAGCCCTTGCCTGCGTAGGCCGACTCCAGGTCGGGGATCGAGGTCCCGCTCAGTGCCGAGTAGATCGTCAGCAGGTTGCTCACGCCGGGCTTCTCGGCGGGGTCGTACCGGATCGTCATGTCGGAGTCGGTGACGGCCGAGCGCAGCCGCTTGCCGATCACCTTGGGGTCGCCGAGCAGGTCGATGGCACCGGCCGGCGGCAGCGACTTGCTCATCTTCGCCGTCGGGACCTGCAGGTCGAGGATCTTGGCGGTGTCCTTCACGATGTGCGGCTCCGGCACCACGAAAGTCTCGCCGAAGCGAGCGTTGAACCGGCTCGCGAGGTCACGGGTGAGCTCGAGGTGCTGGCGCTGGTCCTCACCGACCGGCACCTTGTCCGCCCGGTAGAGCAGGACGTCGGCAGCCATCAGGATCGGGTAGGTGAACAAGCCCACGCTGACGTTCATCGCCCGGCCGGACTTGTCCTTGAACTGGGTCATCCGGCTGGCCTCGCCGAAACCGGTCAGGCTGTTCAGCACCCACGCCAGCTCGGTGTGCTCGGGCACGTGGCTCTGGATGAACAGGCTCGACCGGGTCGGGTCGATGCCGATGGCCAGCAGCTGAGCCGCGGCCGCACGGGTCCGTTGGCGCATCTCCGCCGGGGCCGGGAACTCGACCGTGATCGCGTGCAGGTCGACGACGCAGTAGAACGCCTCGTTGTCGTCCTGGAGAGCAACCCAGTGCCGGAGGGCGCCGAGGTAGTTGCCGAGATGGAACGAGTCGCTCGTCGGCTGGATGCCGGACAGGACGCGGGGGCGGGGCGGGCCCGGCAGGAGTGGCGCAGTCATGCCGACCATTGTGCTGCACCCGTCCACCTCATTGCTGTCGACTCAGCGCCTCGTCGGTCTCCCCATCGGTTTCTTCCTCCTCGGCCGGCGGGTTCAACGGCGTCACCCGCAGCTTGGCCACCCGCCGTCCGTCCAGGCCCGAGACGGTCAGCCGCGCTGACTCGACGGTCACGTACTCGCCGATGGTCGGCACGTGGCCGAGCATTGCCATCACGTAGCCGGCTGCCGTCTCGTACGGGCCCTCGTCCAGCTCGATCCCGGTGAGCTCCTCGAAGTCGGGCAGGTTGAGCAGCCCGTCGACCTCCATCTCGCCGGTGAGCAGCCGCTGCGCCATCGGGCCGGCGACGTCGTACTCGTCCCGGATGTCGCCGATCACCTCCTCGATCAGGTCCTCGAGAGTGACGATGCCCGCAGTGCCGCCGTACTCGTCGACCACGATCGCGATGTGAGTGCCGGCGCGGCGCATCTCCGACAGCGCCGAGAGCACCTTCTTCGTGGCCGGCAGCGTGGCGACCTCGCGGACGACCTCGGCCACCGTGCGCACGCGGTCTGCGTCCGCGGCGAACAGGTCGCGTACGTGCAGAAAGCCGATCACGTCGTCGTGGGAGGTGCCGAAGACGGGGTAGCGCGAGTGCGGCGAGGACCGGGTGAGCGCCGCGGCCTCGGCCACGGTGAGCCGACCGGCGAGGAAGTCGACCTCGGTACGGGGCACCATCACCTCGCGAACGGCCCGCTCCCCCGCGGCGAAGACCTCGTCGATGAGCCGGCGCTCGTCGGTGGACAGCGACTCGTGGGCCGCGACCAGGTCGCGCAGCTCCTCCTCCGTGATCGCCTCGCGGTTCGCGCCGGGGTCACCCCCGAGCAGGCGGACGATGACGTCGGTCGACTTGGACAGGAACCAGATCACCGGCCGGGTGATGGCGGCGAACCGGTCGATGAAGCCGGCCACCCTCGTCGCGATGCCCTCAGCCCGTTGCAGCGCCATCCGTTTCGGGGCCAGCTCGCCGACGACGAGGGTGAGGTAGGTGATGACGAGGAGTACGCCCGCGAAGGCGATGACTTTGGCGGTCCCGTGGGACAGGCCCGCGTTGACCAGCGCCTTGGTGGCGGAGTCGACCAGCGTCACCTCGCCGAAGGCGGAGGACAGCAGCGCCGTCAGGGTCACACCGAGCTGCACTGCGGACAGGAACCGGTTGGGGTTGGCGACGAGGTGCTTGACCCGCGCGCCCTTGTTGCTGCGATCACCGATCGCGTTGACCTGGCTCTCGCGCAGCGAGACCAGCGCCATCTCCGATGCCACGAACAGCGCCTCGACCAGGATCAGGCCGAGGACGATCGCCACGTAGATCCATACGGCCATGACGAAAGTCTAGGCAACGGGCGCGGCAACCAAGCGCAGGCGTGCCTGCTACGTGCCGACGTCGATGACCACGCGGCTGGGTGAGGTCAGCCGAAAGATGTGCAACGACGTGTGCCGCTGCATGCCGAGACCGATGCTGACGTGCGCCTCGAAGTCCTCTGTCACCACGAGCGACCTCAGGTTGGGCAGGCCGAACGTGATCCGGCGAGGCAGCGTCACGCGGCCGGCGTTGGTGTGGCCCTGCGCAGGCGTCATCGAGACCAGCGCGAACGCGTGCCCGGCGAGCGCCACCGGCCGACCGGTCTGCGGTTGGATGATCCGGGTCTTCCAGGCCGCCCTGACCGTCGGCAGCCCGCCGCTGAACTGCAGGACGAACCGGTCGTAGCCGGGGTGGTGGGCAGCGCGGACCGCCACCACGGTGGGGATGGTCACTGCCTCGGCGGGAGCGGCGGTGATCAGCGGCAGGGCGAGGGCCGAGCCAGCGGCCAGACGTACGAGCAAGCGCACCAAGCGAGTCATGCCAACCTCCACGTCGAGGGTTTCACCTGACCCTCATGGTGGCACCGAGCCGCCTCGCGCGACAGGGAGGTTCGAACTGCCTGGCGCGGCTACAGGGACTCGACGTCCTTCTGCTTTGCGCGTACGGCCTCCGCGGCATTCCTGAGGTCCGCCAGCTCGGCCTCATCGAGCGGCAGCTCGACCACCTCGGTCACCCCGCCGGCGCCCAGTCGCCCTGGTACGCCGAGGTAGACACCCGCGATGCCGTACTCGCCGTCGACCCACGCGCACACGGGCAGCACCTCGCCGGCGTCCTCGTGGATTGCCTTGACCATGCGCGCGGCCGCTGCCGACGGGGCGTAGTAGGCCGACCCGGTCTTGAGCAGCGCGACGATCTCGGCGCCACCCTCGCGGGTCTGCTTGACCAGCTCGGCGACGGTCTCGGAGTCGAGCACCTCGTGCAGCGGCTTGTCGTCGACGGTCACCATCGACGGCACCGGCACCATGGTGTCGCCGTGGCTGCCGAGGGTGATCGCCTCGACGCTCGAGGTCGGAACGCCCAGCTGGTCGGCGACCTTCTGCTTGAACCGCGCGGTGTCGAGCATGCCGGCCTGACCGACGACCCGGCCCTTGGGGAAGCCGGTCACGTTGGACGTCAGCGCGGTCATCTCGTCGAGCGGGTTGGACACCACGACGATGACCGCGTTGGGCGAGAACTTCGCGATGTTCTCGGCCACGCCACGCACGATCTTGGCGTTGGTCTCGATCAGGTCCATCCGGCTCATGCCCGGCTTGCGCGGCAGGCCGGCGGTGATCACCACGATGTCGGAGTCGGCGGTGCCCTCGTAGCCGGAACCGTCGATGCCGGTGGTGATGCCGCTGACCTTGGTCTCGAAGCCCTCGATCGAGCGGCTCTGGCTGATGTCGAGGGCGATGCCCTGCGGCTTGCCCTCGATGATGTCGGTCAGCACGACCTCGTCGAAGATGTCGAACTCGGCGAGTCGCTGTGCCGTGGTCGAGCCGTAGAAGCCCGAACCAACGACCGTGACCTTTCCCTCGCGGCTCATGCCTGCCCACCCTGGAGAACGTCAATGATCGCGTCCGCGTACTCAGCGGTGCCGACGGCGGTCGGGTCGGAACGGTCCGGCTTCATGTCGTAGGTGACGCTCTTGCCGGCGGCGATGACGGACGCGACAGCCGCCTCGAGCTTGGCAGCGGCCTCGGCCTCGCCGAGATACTCGAGCATCAGCTTGCCGGACAGGATCATCGCGGTCGGGTTGACCTTGTTCTGGCCCTTGTACTTCGGCGCGCTGCCGTGCGTGGCCTCGAAGACCGCGCTGTCGGTGCCGATGTTGGCGCCCGGCGCGACGCCCAGACCACCGATCATGCCTGCGGTCAGGTCGGACAGGATGTCGCCGTAGAGGTTGGGCAGCACGAGGACGTCCCACTCGTCGGGCCGTTGTACGAGGCCCATGCAGGTGGCGTCGACGAGGTTCTCCCACGGCTCGATCTCGGGGAAGTCCTTGGCCACCTCGCGGAACACCGACAGGAACAGACCGTCGGAGAACTTCATGATGTTGGACTTCTGGATGCAGTGGACCCGCTTGCGGCCGGCGCTGCGGGCGTACTCGAACGCGTAGCGGATGATCCGCTCGGAGCCGAACTCGCTGATCGGCTTGATCGAGATGCCGGACTTGGCCCGGATCTGCTTGGTCTGCAGGGTGTTGAGATAGTCGATGACGGCGTCGGCCTCGGGCGTGCCGCTCTCGTACTCGATGCCGGCGTAGAGGTCCTCGGTGTTCTCGCGCACGATCGTGATGTCGACGTTGTCGAACCGGCTGCGCACGCCCGGGTAGGTCTTGCACGGCCGCAGGCACGCGAACAGCTCGAGCTCACCGCGCAACGCGACGTTGACCGAGCGGAAGCCCTTGCCGATCGGGGTGGTGATCGGGCCCTTGATGGCGACCTTGTTCTTGCGGATCGAGTCCAGCGTCGCCTGCGGAAGCGGGGTGCCCGCCTCCTCCATGATGTCGACGCCGGCCTGCTGCACGTCCCAGTCGAAGGACGAGCCCGAGGTTGCGGCTGCGGCCTCGAGGACGCGGCGGGTGGCCTCGGTCAGCTCGGGGCCGGTGCCGTCGCCGGGCACCAGTGTCACGCGGTGGGTCGTGCCAGCCATGCGGGTTCTCCCAGGTCATCGGTGCTACGGAAAGTACGGGTGGAGGCTATCGAACGGGCGCGTCCCTCCCTAACCGGAGGGCACCGCCCTGGTGAGGATCAAGATCGCGGTGCCCATGCTGATCAGGGCGACCACGTCGAACACTCTGCTGCGTACGGCGAGCAGTCCGGCGTCCCGCGTACGGAGAAGGAGCCTGAACACCGCAGCGACAAGAGCCGCGAGGCCGATCAGGAAGATGCCCCGGCGCCAGTGGTCCAGCCCGACCGCGATCAGCCCACCGCCGGCGATGAACAGCACCAGCGCCGTCGGCAGCTCACCGAACGGGCGGCGAACCGGTCCGTCGGCGGGGCCCTGCGGCTGGGTGGTCACCGGTCGCCGATCGGGACCCAATGCTGATCGCGTTCGCCGATGTACTCGCTGTCAGGCCGGATCAAGCGGTTGTCCGCGTGCTGCTCGATCACGTGGGCGGTCCAGCCGGACATCCGCGAGATCGCGAAGACCGGGGTGAACAGGTCGGTCGGGATGCCGAGGGCGTGGTAGACGCTGGCGGCGAAGAAGTCGACGTTGGGGTAGAGGCCCTTGACCTTGAGGACCGTCTGCTCCATCGCGATCGACATGTCGTAGTACTGCGAGTCGCCGGTCTCGGCGGCGAGCTGGGCGGACAGCCGGCGCAGGTGGGTCGCCCTTGGGTCCTCGGTGCGGTAGACCCGGTGACCGAAGCCCATCAGCTTCTCGCCGCGGCCAAGCCGGGCGGTCACGTCCGCGTCGACACCGGCAACGCCGTCGGGGATGGACTCGAGGGTCTTCATCACCTGCTCGTTGGCGCCGCCGTGCAGCGGGCCCTTCAGCGTCGCGATGGCTGCGGTGACCGCCGAGTGCATGTCGGACAGGGTTGCGGCGCACACCCGAGCCGCGAACGTCGAGGCGTTCATCGTGTGGTCCGCGTGCAGCACCAGGCACTCGTCGAACGCGGCAGCGTGGGTCGGGCTGGGCGTCTTGCCGGTGATCTGGAGCAGGAAGTTGCCAGCTGTGCCCAGGGCCGGGTCGGCGTCGGGGACGGTGCCGCCCGTACGAGCCGCGTGGTAGCCGGCCACGAGCACCGGCATCTGCGCCACGAGCCGGACCGCCTTGCGGGAGTTGGCCTCGGGGCTGTTCGAGTCCTTGTCCGGGTCGTCGACACTGCTCGCCGAGAGCAGCGTGCGCAGCGCCTCCATCGGGCTGGCCTTGCCGGCGATCAGCGGCAGCACGCTCCGGACAGTGGGGCCCAAACCCCGGCCGGCTGCCAGCTCTGCTGTTATCTCGTCGAGCTGCGCCTGCGTCGGCAGGGAGCCGCGCTGGAGCAGGTGGACGCACTCCTCGAAGCTGATGTGGCCGCCGAGGTCGTGAATGTCGTAGCCGCGGTAGAAGAGCTTGCCGGCTTTGCCGTCGATGTCGGAAATCGCTGTCGAGGCCGCCACGACATCGGCGAGCCCACGAGACGGCGTGTCAGCCATGGTTGTCCTTCCGGAGATGTTTCGAGTCTAGGTCCGTCGGGAGGCGGTACCAACTCCGGCGGCCCCGTTTTGGGCAGGTGTGGGGTTGCTCACTCCCGACCGGGGTACCCCGAAAGCCACACGGGGCTGTCCTCCGGGCCAGTGACCCCGGTAGCCGAACGATTCAAGGAGGTTCACTGTGGCGGCGCCGTACCTGCGCATCGAAGACACGGGGACGATGTTTGCGCTGCACACGGACGTCACGACGATCGGCCGCGGACCTGGCGTCGACGTCCACCTGAACGACCCGAGCGTCTCCCGTCTGCACGCCGAGCTCGTCCGACGCGGCGGCTTTGTCTACGTGAGCGATCTCGGTCTGTCCAGCAACGGGACCAGGGTCAACGGGCGTCCGGTCGGCCGGCGAGTGCTCGCCGACGGCGACGTGGTGTCCTTCGGCGCCGCGCGCTGCCGCCTGGGCGGGCTGGGATCGGCCGCAGAGCTGCGTGACGACGCGACCGACCTACGCCGCTCGGCCGTACCGGAGCTGACCCGCCGCGAGCTGGAGGTGCTCACGGAGCTGTGCCGGCCAGCGCTGCAGGAGGACGCCTTCGTGGCTCCGGCCACGGCGCGGGAGATCGCTGAGGCGCTGGTCGTCACCGAGGCAGCGGTCAAGCAGCACCTGCTTGCGGCTGTACGCGAAGTTCCGGGTCCCCGAAGGCCTGAACCGTCGCGCGCGACTGGCCAACGAGATCATCGCCGCCGGCATCGTGCGTCCGCTGCCGGCCAACGACGACGAACGAGTCCGTCGGGCCGGTTAGCTCAGGCTGACCGTTCTGCGGCCTCGACCACGTTGGTCATCAGCATCGCTCTGGTCATCGGGCCGACGCCACCGGGGTTGGGCGACAGCCAGCCCGCGACCTCGGCGACGGCCGGGTCGATGTCGCCGAGCAGCACGGAAGCTCCGTCGACGACGGCCCGGCTCACGCCGACGTCGAGGACGGCCGCGCCCGGCTTGACCATGTCGGCGGTGACCAGATGCGGCACGCCGGCAGCTGCGATGACGATGTCGGCCTCGCGCACATGCTTGGCGAGGTCACGGGTTCCGGTGTGGCACAAGGTAACCGTGGCGTTCTCGGTACGCCGGGTCAGCAGCAGTCCCAGCGACCGTCCGACCGTGATCCCGCGGCCGATGACGACGACCTCGGCCCCGTTGAGCTCGACCCCATGCCGGCGCAGCAGCTCGACGCAGCCGCGCGGGGTGCACGGCAGCGGTGCCGGCTGGCCGAGGACGAGGCGGCCCAGGTTGGTCGGGTGCAGGCCGTCGGCGTCCTTCTCCGGGTCGACCAGCTCGAGGACGCGGTTCTGGTCGATCCCCTTCGGCAGCGGCAGCTGGACGATGTAACCGGTGCAGGCCGGGTCGGCGTTGAGCTCCCGTACGACGGCCTCGACGTCCTGCTGCGAAGCGGTTGCCGGCAGCTCGCGCTGGATGCTGTGCATGCCGATCTCGGCGCAGTCGCGGTGCTTGGACCGGACGTAGGAATGACTCGGAGCGTCGTCGCCGACCAGCAGTGTGCCGAGGCCGGGGTTGATCCCGCGCTCGGCGAGCGCGGCGACCCGCTGTTTGAGGTCGTCCTTGATCGCCGAGAGGGTCGCCTTGCCGTCGAGCACCTGAGCCGTCATGACGCCCACTCTGCCATCCGCCTCGTCGGATCAGTGGAAAAAGTGCCGCACGCCGGTGAAGTAGAGCGTCACGCCGGCCTTCTCGGCCGCCTCGATCGCGAGGGCGTCGCGTACGGACCCACCCGGCGAGACCACAGCCTTGACCCCGGCCTCGAGAAGCACCTCGAGCCCGTCCGGGAACGGGAAGAACGCGTCGCTCGCGGCCACGGACCCGGCGGCCCGGTCACCGGCACGCATCACCGCGAGCTTGCACGAGTCGACCCGGCTGACCTGGCCCATGCCGATGCCGACGGTCGCGCCGCCGGAGGCGAGCAGGATCGCGTTGGACTTGACCGCTCTGCAGGCGCGCCAGGCAAACTCGAGGTCGGCCAGCGTCTCGGCATCAGCCGCCGTACCGGTCACCAGAGTCCACCCGTCGCCGGTGTCGCCGCTCTCCTCGATCCGGTCCGAGCGCTGCAGCAGAAGTCCACCGCAGATCTGCCGGAACTCCGGGTCCATCGATCCGGTAGCCGTGGTCCGGAGCACCCGGATCGACGGCTTGCCGGCGAGAATCTCGACCGCGCCCGCCTCGTACGACGGAGCGACGATCACCTCGGTGAAGATGTCGGCGACCTGCTCCGCCATCGCGACGCTGACCTCACGGTTGACCGCGATCACGCCACCGAAGGCACTTGCAGGGTCACAAGCGTTGGCCAGGACGTGTGCCTCGGCCACCGTCGCGGCCGTTGCAATGCCACAAGGATTGGCGTGCTTGATGATGGCGACGGTCGGCGTGCTGAAGTCGTACGCGGCCCGCAGGGCGGCGTTGGTGTCGAGATAGTTGTTGTAGGACATCTGCTTGCCGTGCAGCTGCTCGGCGGTGGCCAGGCCGTCGACGCCGGGCCGGACATAGAGCGCGGCGGACTGGTGCGGGTTTTCCCCGTACCGCAGCACGTCGGCACGCTGATAGGTCTGCCCGACCCAGGACGGGAAGCCGGTGGGGGCACCGTCGACGACGTCGGTGGGCGCCAGCACCGAGCCGAACCAGCTGGCGACGGCGACGTCGTACGAGGCCGTGTGCTGGTAGGCCGAGCCCGCGAGCGACTGGCGCTGGGCGAGCGTAAAGCCCCCACTGCGCAGGGCCTCCAGAACATCGTCGTAGCCGGACGGCGCCACGACGACAGCGACGTTGGCGTGGTTCTTGGCCGCCGCGCGCACCATCGACGGGCCGCCGATGTCGATCTGCTCGACGCACTCGTCCGGCGTCGCACCGCTCGCGACCGTGGCCTCGAACGGGTAGAGGTTGACCACCACCAGCTGGAACGGCGCGATCTCGAGGTCGGCCAGCTGGCGCTCGTGGTCGGGGTTGCGCAGGTCGGCCAGCACCCCGGCGTGCACCCGCGGGTGCAGCGTCTTGACCCTGCCGTCGAGGCACTCCGGGAAGCCGGTCAGCGCCTCGACGGGTGTCACCGCGAAGCCGGCCGCTGCCAGCCGACCAGCGGTCGAGCCGGTCGACACGATCTCGACGCCGGCGTCGATCAGGGCCTTGCCGAGGTCCTCGAGACCGGTCTTGTCGTAGACACTGACGAGCGCACGGCGGATCGGGATGCGCAGCTCGGTCGCGGCATTGGTGTCACTGCTCACGGCAGGATGACCTTTCTTCCTTCGATACGGTGGCCGCCACGGGCGAGACGGCCCACGGCGTCGACGAGCAGAGCGCGCTCCACGGTCTTGATGCGTTCGTGCAGGGTGGCCTCGTCGTCGTCGTCGGCAACAGCGACGGAAGCCTGCGCCACGATCGGCCCGGTGTCCATGCCGGCATCGACGAGGTGCACCGTGACGCCGGTGACCTTGACCCCGTACGCGATCGCGTCCCGAACGGCGTGAGCGCCCGGAAACGAGGGCAGCAGGGCGGGATGGGTGTTGACCAGCCGGTCGGGAAAACGCTGGAGCACGGGCGCGCCGACGATGCGCATAAAGCCCGCGAGGACCACGAGATCGGGCTCGTACTTCGCGATCGCATCGGCCAGCGCTTCGTCCCACTGCTGCCGGTCCGGGTAGTCGGCGAAGGGGACGACAAATGTCTCGACACCGACGGCCTCGGCCCGAACCAGGCCCCCGACGTCGGGCTTGTCCGAGCCGACAGCGACAACCGCGCAGCCGTACGACGAATCCGCGCACGAGTCGAGCAGCGCCTGCAGATTGGTCCCCGACCCGGAGACGAGGACGACGAGCCGGACTGCCATGGCCCCCACCCTAGCCATCGAGAACACCGAGCTCGGCAAGGGCTGCGGTCGCCGCTTCGACGCCCTTGGTGACGACCGCGACGATGCCGGCCTCACGAGCTGCTCGCACGTTGATCTCGTTGTCGTCGAGGAAGACCACGGCGCCCGGTTCGGTTCCCAGCTCGGCCAGCACGTGCGCGAAGATCTCCGGATCGGGCTTGACCATGCCCAGCTGTTGGGACAGGAAGACCTTGTCGAAGCGCGCCATCATCGGCCAGTGGGAGACCTTTCGCTCCCAGTGCACCGGATTCATGTTGCTGAGACAAGCAATCGTCGCGCGAGCGCCCGCGGCCGCGACCAGCTCGTCGGCGCCGGGGTACGGGTCGTCCAGCCAGCTGTCGAACGCATCGAGGTACGCCTCACCGGACAGGTCGAAACCCCACTCCGCCACCATGCCGGCGCCGAACTCCTCCGGGGTGCACTGACCGCGCTCGAACCGTCGTACGTAGGGCGAGCTCAGCCAGCGCTGCCAGAACTCGGCCGGATCACTGATCCCGGCCATCCGCTGCATGGCGACGGCGCCATTGAAGTCGGCGAGGACTCCGCCCAGGTCGAAGATCACCACGTCGACAGCCATGCGCGCAGGAACTCCTCACACCTCGCCGCCGAGACCGCTGCTCGGCGTATCGCCTCATCGGTATAGCAGGCGATACGCTGCGCGCGTGCTGACGCCCGTCCTCGTACCCGTGCGCCGACTCGCCATCATGGCAGCGGCTGCCCTGGCGCTCGCGGCCGTCCGAGTCCCCGGTCGTCCGCACACGATCTGCCTGCTCCGGGCGACCACGGGGCTTCCGTGCCCGTTCTGCGGAGGGACGACGGCGGCGGTCGACGTCGGCCGAGGTCACCTGCCCCAGGCGCTGGGAGCCAATCCGCTGGTCGTGCTGGGTGCCATCGGGTTGATATTGGCCGGATTTCCGTGGGGACGACGCGCCGTGCGGTACTGGCGCGCACTGCCGCCCACGTACAGGGTGTTGCTCGGCGGGACGGTCCTGCTCGCCAGCGAGTGCTGGCAGCTGGCCCGGTTCGGTCTGCTGTAGCCGTTCTGGACCATCACTGACGCAATCACCTCACAAGGAGCGCCGATGACCACGCCCGAGAACCCGTACGACCCGGCCCAGAACCCGCCACCCCCGCCCGGAGGAGGCTACGGCCAGCCGCCCGCCTACGGGGCGCCGCAGTATGGACAGCAGCCGGCACCGTACGGGCAGGCGCCGTACGGCCAGGCACCGTACGGCCAGCCGGGCGTGGCATACCAGGGCACCCTGGTCCTGTGGCCCACCAGGGCCGGCGGCTTCCTCATCGACATCTTCCTGGCCGCCATTCCGGCCTGGATTCTCGAAGTTATCGCCCTGTCAATCAAGTCGGGCGCGCTCTTCACTGTCGCGTCCCTCGTCGGCTTGGGGATCTGGATCTGGAACTGGCTTCGCGAAGCCAGAACCGGACAGACCGTGGGCAAGAGCGTCATGGGGACCTACCTGGTCAAGGAGGCAGACGGCCAGTTCCTCTCCGGCCCGATGTGCATCGTCCGTGGCCTACTGCACGTCGTCGACACGCTGGCTTGCTTCATCGGCTACTTCTGGCCGATCTGGGACGCCAAGCGCCAGACGTTCTCCGACAAGATCGTCGGGACCGTGGTGGTCAAGCGCTAGAACGCTGTCCGCCCGGTCACGGAGAAGGCGGGGGCACGGAGGGGTAGCCGGTCGTCGGCGTCACGGGGGGCGCCGGCGGAACCGGTCCGCCAGGGCTGACCGCCGGTGCTGGCACTGCAGGCAATGCGGTCTCCGCGTACCCGCCCGGTGTGCCGAGACCGACGACCGTGTCGGGGGCCAGGTGCGCTGCGATCGCGGCCGTGCTCTCACCGATCCGGAACAGCACAGCGATGATCTCGATGGAGACCCGGACCACGATGAGGTAGACCAACGCCGTCAGCGGGACCAGGATGATCGCCGCGATGATGCCGGGGGTGCCCTCGGACACGAGCCCGATGAACACACCGACCATCGCGATCGCGATCAGGACGGTCACGATGATGTAGATGACTTTCAGGAATCGCAGCGCGACGAAGGTAGTCAGACTGAAGTCGAAGAGCGCGGCCAGAAAGGTCTTCTCTGAATTCTGCGGTTGTTGAGTCATCGACTATCCCTTGTGTGGTGGCGGCGGCGGAATCGGAGCCGGTCGGGTCGGCGGATCGGGAATTGCTTGAGCAGCCTCGTCGAGGTCGAGATCGAGCTCCATGTCGCCTGAGCCGACGATGATGCCCCGCGCGCGGCCCATCACTCGCCTCGGCGCCCCGCTGAACGGGCCAGCGGCCCGGCGAACGAGCGCAAAAAGGGCGGCGGCCGCGCCGACCTCGACGGCCACTGCCAGACCCGCCTGCCACGCCGACGGGCCGATCGTGACCAGCCGGCCGTTGCCGGCCGGCCCACCCGACATCCCGGTCAAGGCAGCGACCAGGATCCCGGCGACCACACCGATGCCGAGGCCGGCCAGCGGGACCTGCCACCAGCGCAGCTCACGGGTGCGGGCGCACATCCACCAGCCGGCGAACGCCCCGGTCAGCACCGGAATCGCGATCAACATCGGCGCCCAGCCCGGACTGGGGCCGGACGGCACCGCAGCAAGGATGGGCAGGTCCGGTACGGCTCCCAGATGATGGGCGAACGGGGAGACGCCGGTGTGGGTACCGATCGAGAACCCGGTGCCGACGAGGTAGGCCAGGGCCCAGACGATCGCCGTCACCAGCAGCACAGCATTGAGCAGCAGCAGCGTGGCTCCGCCGACACTGCCGGCGTGCAGCGAGGAGCCGAGCCGCGTGGCCAGGTCGAGATGGGCCAGCAGCATGCCGACGACCAGCACCGCGGCTGCAGCGAGCTGCGCGATCACCACTGCCGTACCGGCCCGCAAGCAGGCAACGACCGTGGGCGGCAGCGTCCGCAGGAACCGACGGCCGAGCCGGTCCTCGCGCATCGCGCCCAGCGAACCGAACACCATGGCCATCGCCCATGGCGCCAGGAGACTCTGCAGCGGCGCCGGTCGGACCTCCGCCGAGGTCGTCATTCCGGCCACGATGCCGGCGATCGCGGCGTAGGACGCTGCCATTCCACCGATCCCCAGCCAGCCGTCGCGCCAGCCGTGGATGCCGACCGTGCGGGCGACGGACTGTCCGGCCCGGTACAGCAGCAGGGCCGGGACCAGCAGCAGGCCGAGCGGCACGATGCCGAGGTGGATCGAGGGCAGCGGCCCGATCGAGAGACCGACGTGCATGCTGAGCAGCCACGCCGACGCTGCGATGCGCAGGGCTCCGGCCGCGCCGAGGGCGGAACCCGAAGAGGCCCACGCCGCCAGGACCACCACGGTCGTGATCGCCAGACCCATGGCGGCCGCCCAGGCACCCGAAGCCATGGCAGCGGCCAGGGTGGCACGACGCCCGTACGGCACGGGCGCCTGCGCCACAACCGTACTGCGGTCCTCGAGGTCGATCACCCGTCTACTGTGTCAGCCAAGGCGGGCTAGCCCTGGATTCGACGCGCCACCCGGGCGGCCCGAAAATCACCGGCGTCCCCGTGTCGAGGAGATCAGCATGAGCGCACAACCCCCGAATCGGCCGCCGACGCCGCCACCGCCTCCCCCGTCGGGCGGCTACGGCTCGGGTGGCTACGGCTCGGGCGGCAGCGGCTCAGGTGGGGACCCCGACTACAGCTACTCGGACCCCGTCCCGCCGGGGGGCGGGATCAACAAGTGGCTGATCGCCGTTGCCGCGATCGTGGCGCTCGTGATCATCGGCAGCCTCGGCTACTGGTTCGGCGGCAGGGACAGCGGCGACAACGGCGCGGTCGCCACGCCCACCCCCTCCGTGAGCCTGAGCTCGGCCCCGCCGTCGGCAGCATCAGCTCCTCCGAGCACTCCCTCGGACGCGCCGTCGGACGCTGCGTCCAGCGCACCGTCGGAGGTGCCGTCGGCAACCGCAGCCAAACCCACCACGACCAAGGCGCTCACCCCGACCCCGACACCGACGCCGACCACGACGTCCCCCAGCCCGACCCCCAGCCCCACGGGCAGTCCGACGCCGGGGGTACCGACAGCCGACTTCGGTTACGTCACCGGGATGGTCACCGTGGGTCCGCTCACCTACATCACGTTCGACCGGGCGACTCTCTACACCGGCGCGGCGGCGGAGAGCGCGGCAAAGGCCCACGGCCAGCAGGTGGAGGACGACTACTTCATCGTCAACGACAACAAGCTGATCCGCCGACAGCCGCTGGCTCCCGATGTCGTCGTGACCGGCAGCAGCAACCTCAGCGGTGACGTCGGCCCCAAGCCGTCCAGCGCCGCCGCCCTGAAGACCTGGCTGGACTCGCACCCGGGACAGACCCTGCCGGTCAACCTCTACTACAACGCCACCGGGAAGGTCGCCAAGATCGCCGAGGTCTTCTTCCCCTGACCGACAGCCGCGCCACAGCCCAACGCCCGGTCCCGCGGTTGCGGGGCCGGGCGTTGGCTGTTCAGGCTGGCGTCGGTCAGACCGTCGGCGCCGGCGGTTCGACCGGGTGCTCGGTTATCACCGGTTCGCTGACCCCGGTGTTGGTCGACGGCGGGTAGGTCGCAGCGGGCGGAGCAGCCGGGGCGGTGCTGGCCCGGTTGGCCGACATCGCCTTGAAGTCGGGCAGGACCTCCTCGGACTTCCGGAACACCATGAAGGCTGCAACGGCCTGGACGATCAGCACGATCATCAGCAGGTAGCCACCCCACTTGACCCCGACCGAGCCACCGGGCGCGCTGGCGGTCTTGTAGGTGAACCCGCGCAGGATCACCAGAAAGGCGCCGAGGGCGCTCAGTCCGAACGTCAACAAGGCACCGCCGACCGGCAGGCTCTCCAGTGTCTTGGGCGAGAACAGTCGTACAGCCGCGATCGCGGTGGCGGCGAGGACCAGCAGCATGCCCAAGAAGCCGTAGCTGTGCCAGGCGGTGATGGTCGAGCTCACGCTGATTCCGCCCCCGCTGAAGGAGGCGCCGTAGAACGGGAAGAACGAGACGATGAACGCGACAACGCCCGCGCCCAGGACCACTTGCTCCAGGCGATCGAGAGCCTTCAGATCATCAACGGCAGTCATAGCGCGAACCCCCAGGTCTTAGGTAACAGAACGTGTTTGCGCATGCTCGTCTCATCGCGCTGAGTTATCAAGCACCACTACGCAACACGTTCGCCTGGTTACAGAGCGCGCATGATCTCCGACGCAAGGCGAGCAGTCTCGCTCGGCGTGCGCCCGACCCGTACGCCTGCCTTCTCCAGCGCAGCCTGCTTGGCCTCGGCTGTGCCCGAGGAGCCGGACACGATGGCGCCGGCGTGGCCCATGGTCTTGCCCTCGGGCGCGGTGAACCCGGCCACATAGCCGACGACCGGCTTGGTCAGGTTGGCTTCGATATAGGCAGCCGCGCGCTCCTCGGCGTCGCCGCCGATCTCGCCGATCATCACGATCAGGTCGGTGTCGGGGTCGTCCTGGAACGCCTGCAGCGCATCGATGTGGGTCGTGCCGATGACCGGGTCGCCGCCGATGCCGACGCAGCTGGAGAAGCCGAACTCGCGCAGCTCGTACATCATCTGGTAGGTCAGCGTGCCGCTCTTGCTGACCAGACCGATGCGCCCTGGCGGGGTGATGTCGGCCGGGATGATGCCGGCGTTGGACGCACCCGGTGACGCGATGCCGGGACAGTTCGGCCCGATGATCCGGGTGGCATTGCCCTTGCTGGTGGCGTAGGCCCAGACCTCGGTGGTGTCGTGGACCGGCACGCCCTCGGTGATGATCACCAGCAACGGGATGCCGGCATCAATGGCATCCGTGGCTGCGGACTTGACGCCCTTCGGGGGTACGAAGACGACGGATACGTCAGCACCGGTCGCGGCCATCGCCTCGCCGACGGTGTTGAACAGCGGCAGGCCCTCGAACTCCTGGCCACCCTTGCCGGGGTTGACGCCGGCGACGACGGTGGCGCCGGCAGCGATCATGCGGCGGGTGTGCTTGCTGCCCTCGCGGCCGGTCATGTTCTGGACGAGGATGCGGCTCTGCGCCGTCAGCCAGATCGCCATTGTCAGTTCCCCTTTGCGGCGAGCTCGGCCGCGAGACGCGCGGCTCCGTCCATCGTGTCGACCCGTTGAATGAGCGGATTGCCTGCTGCGTCGAGGATCGCGCGCCCCTCGTCGGCGTTGTTGCCGTCCAGTCGTACGACCAAAGGCTTGTCGAGGAACTCGCCCTGCTCGGCCAGCAGGGCCAGCGCCTGGACGATGCCGTTGGCGACCTCGTCGCACGCCGTGATGCCGCCGAATACATTGACGAACACCGACTTGACCGCCGGGTCGGACAGGACGATGTCGAGGCCGGCGGCCATCACCTCGGCCGAGGCGCCACCACCGATGTCGAGGAAGTTGGCCGGCTTGACGCCGCCGAACTCCTCGCCGGCGTAGGCCACCACGTCGAGCGTGCTCATGACGAGCCCCGCGCCGTTGCCGATGATGCCGACTTCACCGTCGAGCTTGACGTAGTTGAGGTCGCGCTCCTTGGCCTTCTGCTCCAGCGGGTCGTCGGCGCCCGGGTCGGCGAACTCAGCGAACTCCGGGTGCCGGTAAGAAGCGTTGTCGTCGAGCGTCACCTTGCCGTCGACAGCGACGATCTCACCAGCGCCGTTGAGGATCAGCGGGTTGACCTCGACCAGCGTCGCGTCACCCTTGACGAAGGCGTCCCACAGCTTGACCAGCACCTCGGCGGTCCGGTCGAGAATCGCCTCGGGCAGCCCGCCGGCCGCGGCGATGGCGCGGCCCTTGGCCAGGTCGACGCCCTCGAGCGGGTCGATCGAGACCTTGGCCAGCGCCTCGGGCTTGCTGACCGCGACCTCTTCGATGTCCATGCCGCCCTCGACCGAGCACATGGCCAGGAACGAGCGGTTGGAGCGGTCGAGCAGGAAGGAGACGTAGTACTCCTCGCGAATATCGCTGGCCGGCTCGATCAGCACCTTGTGCACGACGAGGTCCTTGATCGTCATGCCCAGGATGTCGCCGGCACGGGCCGCTGCCTCGTCGGGGTCGGCTGCGACCTTGACGCCACCGGCCTTGCCGCGACCGCCGGCCTTGACCTGGGCCTTGACCACGACCCGGCCGCCGATCTGCGTCGCGGCCTCGAAGGCTTGGTCGACGGTGGCGGCTACGCGGCCAGTGGGTACGGGAACCCCGTACGAGCCGAACAGCTCCTTGGCTTGGTGCTCGAACAGGTCCACGCCGACCGCCTCGTGATCTCGACTTTGGATGACGCCATCGTCGAGCCTATCGGGTCACCGTCGAGCGGGGCCGGGTGGGACGTCGGGGACGAGATCGCGGATCACGCGAGGCACCGCGGGCATGGCCGTCACCTCGGCGTGGCTGATCCGGTCGAGCCGGAACGCGCGACCGTCGCCGCGAAGCCTGCACCAGCCCACGAGGTACCACCCGTCCGTACCGCGGACCAGGCCCGATGGCTCGACCTCGCGGCGGGTGCCGTTGCCCTCGCTGTCGACGTAGTCGATCGCCACCACGAGACGCTCCTGCACCGCCCGGCGGACCGCGCGCTGCACCCGCGGCTCAACCTGCTCGTCGCGCCGCTGGAACAGCAGCACGGCGGCCGGCTGCTCCGACGGGACCTCGGCTGGCTGCGTCTTGGACATGACCAAGGTCTACCTCGACCGTCGGACAGTTTCCCGCCGACGCGCCCAGCGCGGATAGGGCATCATCGTGGGCATGAACCGCCGACCCGAACCGCTCCAGACCAGCCGCATGCTCGCGTTCGGGCTGTTCCTCTGGCTGATCTATGCGGCACTGGCGATCTGGTACCCCACGTCGACCAACAAGCACACCGTGGGGCTCATCACCGCCATCAGCTACATCTCGTTGTACGGCGGCCTGATCTTCCTGCTGATCGGGATGTTCCTGCGGGCCAGCGCCTGGATCCAGGACTGGAAGGACGGTACGGACGCCCCGTACGACGCTCCGACCGACGTCATCGTCTCGGAGCGGATCGACTTCCCTGCCGAGGACGACCCGGACTACTGACCGGGGCTAGACTCAGGCCAGGCGTTTCAGGACGCCCCCGGTCCGCGGGCAGGGCTGCAAGCCCCCTGAGTTGTGCCAACGCCAGCCAGCCCACTCCTGCTCGGCCCGGTGCGCGGACCCCCGGCTCGCCGAGAGGAGTCCTGCGATGCCTGACCTGCCCCCGCGTCCCGATCTGCGCCACCTGCGCGACGAAGCCAAACACCGCAAGAGTTCTGGCGAGTTCGCCAGCCTGTCCGAGGCCCAGTTCGCGATAGCGAACTCGTACGGTTTCGCCTCGTGGCCCAGGTTGAAAGCGTTCGCCGAGACCCGGGCACTCGACCTCGCGGCACGCTCGGCACTGCTCGTCCGGTCCGCCTGCTCCGACGACCCTCGGCTCGCCCGGCTACTTCTCGACGAAGAGCCAGCGCTCGCCTCGTACGACCTGGTCACCGCGTGTGTCTGCGGCGAGGCGAAGACCGTCCGCAGACTGCTCGCCCCCGCCGCTGTGGATGACCGGCTGGCGCCCCTGCACTGGACGCCGCTGCTCTACGCCTGCTTCTCGCGGCTGCTGCGCGGCGAGCGGGCGAATGACATCGTCGAGGTGGCCGGTTTGCTGCTCGCCGAGGGCGCCGACCCCAACGCTTCGTGGCTCCACAACGACTACCTCCAGGTGCCGCTGTACGGGGCTGCAGGTATCGCCAACAATGCCGAGCTGACCGGGCTGCTGCTGGCCGCAGGCGCAGACCCGGACGAGACGCTGAGCGATCCCGAAGCGATCGGCGAGACGCTCTACCACGCGGTCGAGTTCGCCGACACCACCTGCGCGCGGCTGCTGCTGGAGGCCGGCACGGCGCTGCGCAAGGTGACGTACTGCCTCGGCCGGGCCCTCGACTTCGACCGCACCCCCATGGTCGAGCTGCTGCTCGCGCATGGGGCACGTCCGTCCATCTCCCACCTGGACAAGGCGATCCGCAACCGGCGGCCACTCGCCCTGATCGATTCACTGCTCAACGCAGGAACACCGGTCTCGCAGACGTCGGTCCTGCTGGCCATCCGCACCGGTCGTCCCGACGTCGCCGAGCTGCTGGTCGAACGAGGTGCGGACGCGGTCGTCGTCGCCACCGACGATGCCGAACCCGATGCCGAACCCGATGCCGATCTGCTGAACGACGCGGTACAGCTCGGGGACGCCGACCTCGTTCGCAGTCTGCTGGCTGCCGGTCTGTCCCCCGACGCTGTGTCTGTGAGCAACCCGGGGCCGGCTCTCGGGTCTGCGGCGTGGCGCGGGTACGCCGACGTGGTGCAGGTGCTGGTGGATGCGGGAGCCGCTCTGAGCTGGCCCGACGGCTCCCCTGTCGGCGCGGCGCTGCATGGCTCGCGTCACTGTCACGACCCGCAGGGCGGTCCGATGTCGCTGCCCATCGACGAGGTCAGGCACGGCGACTACCCACGGGTCGTACGGATCCTCCTCGCCGCTGGTGCCGACGTCCCCACCGATTACAGCGAAGGGGACGTCACAGCTGCAGGCATTCTCGCCGACCTGGGTATCGAGGCGTCGGTGTGACTCGCTCAGGCCCTGCGGTAGCGGACAACCGCGATCGGGGTGAACACGAGGATGAGCCCGACCGACCAGACCAGCGCGAGCAGCACGTCGCTGTGGCCGCCCTGCAGCACCGAGCGAACGGCGTCGACCATCGGGGTCACCGGCTGGTTGGCCGCGAACGGCTGCAGCCAGCCGGGCATCGAGTCGACGGGTACGTACGTGCTGGACAGGAACGCCAGGATGAACGCGATGGTCGACATCCCTTGTGCCGCTTGAACATTGGGCGAGAACAGGCCGACCACGATGAACACCGCGGTGAACACCGCGCTGTAGACGAGGCACAGTCCGAGCGCGGCGAGGCCGTCGGCCCAGCCGGTGTGCAACCGGAAGCCGAAGGCGAACCCCAGCGCGACGGTGAACAGGATCGACCACGCGTTGGTGAGGAAGTCCGCCGCCGCGCGGCCGAGCACCAACGCGGGTCGAGGGACGGGCAGTGACAGCAGCCGGTCGGTGAAGCCCTGCTCGTGATCTTCCGCGACCGCAACGGCGATGCCGCCGCCGGTGAACAGCACGATCGTGGCGACGTAGCCGGGCACCAGGTAGTCGACGTAGCTGACTCCCCCGGTGTCGATGGCGCCGCCGAAGACGTACCGGAAGCAGAACAGGAACAGGCCGGCCTGGACCATCCCCATGACGAACAGGCCGGGGGTGCGGAAGTACTTGCGCAGCGCGCGAGTGCCGACCTGGCCGACGGCGGCGCCCAGTCCGGGACCGGAGGCGGGTCGTTCGATGGTGACCGTCATGCTGCGTTCCTCTCCTGTGCGTCGGTCAGCCGGGCGAAGACCTCGTCGAGCGTTGGCCGGCGCAGGCCGATCTCCTCGACCTCGATGCCGGCTGCGTCGAGACCTCGTACAGCGGCGGCCAGCGCCTGCGTGCCGCCGGAGGTGGCAGCACTGACCCGCCGCGCCGTCGGGTCGACCCGGCTGACGCCGCCAGCCGCCGCCTCGAGCACACGTGCGGCTGCGGCGAGCCGGTGGGTATCCGCGACCAGGACGTCGAGAACGTCGCTGCCACCGCCGGCTTTGATGTCGCCGATCGGTCCCTCCGCGACGACCCGGCCCCGGTCGATCACGAGCACCTGATCCGCCAGCGCGTCCGCCTCCTCGAGGTAGTGCGTGGTCAGCAGCACGTCCGTACCACTGTCGACCAGCTGCCGAACGGCGTCCCACACCTCGCGGCGGCTGGTCGGGTCGAGCCCGGTGGTGGGCTCGTCCAGCAGTAGCAGCCGCGGTGCTCCCACCAGGCTGGCGCCGAGGTCGAGCCGGCGACGCTGGCCGCCGGAATAGGTGCTGCTGCGGCGATCGGCGACCTCGCCCAGGCTCAGCTGTTCGATCACCGTCTCGGCTGCCTGTCGCGCCGCACGGCGTCCGTGCCCGAACAGTCGAGCGGTCATCAGCAGGTTCTCCCGCCCGGTCATCGCCGGCTCGACCGCCGCGAACTGACCGGCCAGGCCGATGTCACGGCGTACGGCCATCGGATCAGCGTGGACATCGATCCCGTAGACGAGCAGCCGGCCCTCGTCGGGCTGGAGCAACGTCGCGGTCGTCCGTACGAAGGTCGACTTGCCGGCGCCGTTGCGGCCCAGAACGGCCAGCACCTGACCGGCAGGGGCGCTCACGGTGAGCCCATCGAGCGCCGTCACCTCACCGAAGCGGACGGTCAGGTTGGCCGCCTCGATCAGCGCCGTCACGACGGGCCGCCGCTCAGGCGACCGGCCCGCTCCGCCTGCTGCACCTCGCGGCGCTTACCAGCCAGGACAAGGCCGACGATCGCGATGCCTCCGCGGTGGACGCGAACCTCGCTGCGGCGTAGCTCGCCGGTCAGCCGGATCACCCGGCCTCCCGGTGCGGCCGTACCCGTCCAGTCCTTGACCCGGCCGCGGCCGACCCGGCGCAGGTCGCCGTCGTCGATGACGGCACCGTCGGGCACCAGCAGCTTGACCATCGCGTGGTCGAGGTCGAGATCGAGCACGATCTCGCCCGGATCGAGCTCCGGCAGGAGCAGGTCGAGCACGACAGAGGCGTGTGAGGCCCGTACATCGAAGCGACGACTCGTGGTCCAGGCGCCGAGGTTCTTGACCGTTCGGCGGTGAGCGCGGATCGCAACCGGCTGCTCGGAGGTGGTCATCATCTGGTCTCCCGTTGTCTAGTGCGTGTTGCAATAGTCTCTGAGGAACTAGTCTCTGTCAAGCCGCTCGGGCTAGACTTCCGCCGTGGACACGCCCCGCAGCTCGCCGCTCGCCCTGACCGTGCTGAGCCTGTTGCACCTGGGCCCGCTGCATCCGTACGGCATCCAGCGGCTGATCAAGGAGTGGGGCAAGGACCAGGTCGTCAATGTCGGCCAACGGGCCAACCTCTACAAGACGATCAACCGGCTCACCGAGGCCGGCCTGGTGGCCGTACGGCACACCGAGCGCGACCAGCAATATCCGGAGCGCACGGTGTACGAGATCACCGACGCGGGCCGCGAGACCTGCCTGCGCTGGCTCGAGGACATGCTGTCCACGGTGCGCAACGAGTTCCCCGACTTCCCGGCCGCGCTGTCGTCGATCATGTTGCTCGGACCGTCACCTGCCCTGGCAGTGTTGACGAAACGGGCGACTGCTGCCGCCGACGTCGTCGAACGGCTCAGGGGCGAGCTAGCCGGGCCGGGCGCATCATTGCCGCGGGTGACCATGCTCGAGACGGAGTACCAGCTGGCCGTCGCGACCGCCGAGCTGGACTGGCTGAACGGTGTCATCGACGACCTGGCCGACGAGTCGCTGACCTGGTCCGAGGATCTGCTCGAGCAAGCAAAGGCCTACCTGACCGAGTAGGTCAGAGCTTCTCGATCGGTGGGGAGTAGCGAAGCAGGAACCTTTTGACGCCGACCCCGTTGAAGTCGATCCGCACTTCGGGGTCGTCGGGCTTGCCGGCGATCGCCACCACGGTGCCAAGCCCGAACGCGTCGTGACTCACCCGGTCACCCGCCACCAGCGTGGGCATCGCCTTACGACGCTGGCCGGAGCCGAACGAGAAGCCGCCATTCTCCACCTTGCGCGCCACGGAGGCTTGCGCCGGCTGGGTCCGCGAGGTGGCCTCGGTGCGGCGCCAGTCGACGAGGTCGGCCGGCACCTCGTCAAGGAAGCGCGAGGGCGGGTTCCACTGCGGAGCACCCCAGGAAGAACGCACCGTCGCGCGGGACAGGTAGAGCCGCTGGCGGGCCCTGGTGATGCCGACGTAGGCGAGCCGGCGCTCCTCCTCGAGCTCCTTGGGATCGCCCAGCGTGCGCAAGTGCGGGAAGACGCCGTCCTCGAGCCCGGTGAGGAAAACCACCGGAAACTCAAGGCCTTTCGCCGTGTGCAGGGTCATCATCGTCACCACACCGCCCGAGCCGTCGGCGTCCGGGATCTGGTCGGCGTCGGCCACCAGAGCCACCCGCTCGAGGAACTCGGCGACCGTGCCCGCAGGGTTGGACTCCTCGAACTCGCGGGCGACGGCGACGAGCTCCTGCAGGTTCTCGATCCGGCTCTCGTCCTGCATGTCCTCGGACGCCTGCAGCTCGGAGAGGTAGCCGGACTTCGACAGGATCTCCTCGAGTACGGCAGCCGGCCCCTGACCGCCGATGACCAACGCCCGGAGACCGTCGACCAGCGCGACGAACTCGGCGATCGCGTTGACCGAGCGAGAGGCGATGCCCGGCGCCTGGTCGGCGATCGCGAGCGCCTCGACGAACGGGATCTTGCGCCGTTCGGCCAGGGCCTCGACGACAGCCTCGGCCCGGTCACCGATGCCGCGCTTGGGCACGTTGAGGATGCGGCGCAGTGACACCGTGTCGGTGGGGTTGGCCAAAATCCTCAAGTAGGCCAGCAGATCTCGTACCTCCCGACGCTCGTAGAAGCGCACACCGCCGACGACCTTGTAGGGCAGACCAACCCGGATGAACACCTCTTCAAAGACCCGGCTCTGCGCGTTGGTGCGGTAGAAGATCGCCACATCGCCCGGCGCCACCTTGTGGTCGTCGCCGAGCTTGTCCACCTCGCTGGCGACGAACGCGGCCTCGTCGTGCTCGTTGTCGGCGACGTAGCCGACGATCGACGTGCCGGCGCCAGCGTCGGACCACAGGTTCTTCGGTTTGCGGTCCGGGTTGCGAGAGATGACTGCGTTGGCCGCGGTCAGGATGGTCTGGGTCGAACGGTAGTTCTGCTCGAGCAGAATCGTTCGTGCGTCGGGATAGTCGGCCTCGAACTCGAGGATGTTGCGGATCGTCGCGCCACGGAACGCGTAGATCGCCTGGTCGGCGTCACCGACGACGCACAGCTCGGCCGGCGGGACCTCGGGGCCGCCCGGCGTGGTGCCCGAGCGCACCAGGTCGCCGTCAACCGTGCGACGTTCGCGGTGCTTGACCGCGCCACCGACCAGCTCCCGTACGAGAACGTACTGGGCGTGGTTGGTGTCTTGGTACTCATCGACCATGACGTGACGGAATCGGCGCCGGTAGTGCTCGGCGACGTCCGGAAACCCCTGCAGCAAATGGACAGTCGTCATGATCAGGTCGTCGAAGTCGAACGCGTTGGCCTGCTGGAGCGCGGTCTGGTAGGCGGTGTAGATCTCGGCCAGCTCGCGCTCGGTGTGGTTGGCGGCGCCCGAGCGGTAGGTGTCGAAGTCGACCAGCTCGTTCTTCAGGTTGCTGATCTGGGCGGCCACCTGGCGCGGCGGGTAGCGCTTGGGATCGAGGTCACGAGCCCGCAGGACCTGGGCCACCAACCGCTGGGAGTCGGACTGGTCGTAGATCGAGAACGTCGAGGAAAAGCCCAGCTTGGCGTGCTGCTCGCGCAGGATGCGGACGCACGCCGAGTGGAAGGTCATCACCCACATCCGCCGGGCCCTGGGACCGACGATCGCGGCCACCCGCTCGCGCATCTCGCCGGCGGCCTTGTTGGTGAAGGTGATGGCCAGGATCGCGCCGGGGCTCACTTTTCGTACGGCCAGCAGGTAGGCGATGCGGGAGGTCAGCACTCGGGTCTTGCCCGACCCCGCTCCGGCTACGACGAGCACCGGCGAGCCCTCGTGCACGACGGCTGCACGTTGCTGGGGGTTGAGCCCTTCGAGCAGCGCGTCCACGTCGATCGCCGGCCGACGCGGTCCCGGCTGGTCGTCGGGGGACGGCGGCGGCTCGGGCAGCGGAAGGTCGTCATCAAACAGGGTGCTCATCGTAGGTTCGATCCTACGTTCGAACGCCCGGCTCCGGGACCGCCCACGCCCACCTGTTGACAACGGGTGGCGTCTGCCCTCATTGTGCCAATACAGTTGCTACAACACTTGACACATTGGGGGAGCTGGCGATGCTGGCGAAAGTTCTGATCGCCGAGGTCATCGTCCTCCTGATCACCGGATGGCGGCTGACCCGCTTGGTGCGACCGGAGCGCGAGGCGGCGATCATCGCGACTGCCGCCTCGGTCGCCGAGCTGCCGGTCCAGTCCGCCTACGACTGTGGCGCCGCTCGCCGACTCCTGCGCAGGGAGCACGCCGCCGTACTCGGCAGCGGGATGATCTGGATGGCGGCACTGCCCTACCTCGTGTGGTCCAGCGCCGAGACCAAGTCCGAGGCCTCGTGGTTCCCGATCAGCTTCGTCGTCATGATCGTGATCGGCATCGCCGCCCGGCCGCTCACGCTCGCCGCCCTGCTGTGCTGGGAAGTCACACGTCGCCAACGTCTCCGAGGACCGCGGGTCGCCCGGCTCAGCACCCCGTCGGTCGCGGACTACGTGCGCCCGCTCAGCGTCTGGACGAGCCGGGTCATCCTTGGCCTGGCCGTACCCTGTGTGGCGGCCTACGTCTGGAAAACCCAGTCGCACCAGGCGAACAAGACATCCCTTGGCGATGCGCAGACGCTCGTGATCGTGGCCGCCAGCCTGATCGCCCTCATCCTCGTCGAGGCGATCAGCCGACGGCTCGTCTCGCTGCCCCAACCGGCCACGTCGCCGCTGCAGCTGCAGTGGGACGACGCGATTCGCGCCATACAGCTGGACGAGCTGCACTCGGCCGCGACCTTGTTCGGCGTCCTGCTGCTGACGATCTCGCTCAACGTGCTCTACGGCGGCGCGGTGGTGGGCTTCACGCTCGTCGGTGCGGTGATCGTGCTGGCGCTGACCGGTGATACGAGCGCTCGTTACCGCCGCCGGTTGTGGCCGGCGCCGGAGGAATCGGTCCCGGCATGATCGTCGTCGACCCGAGCTCGCCCATCCCGCCGTTCGAACAGGTCCGGCTGGCCATCGTGCAGGAGGTCCGCAGCGGGACCCTGCCGCCGGGGGCGCGGCTCCCGACCGTACGACGGCTCGCTGTGGACCTTGGTCTCGCGCCGAACACCGTGGCACGCGCCTATCGGGAGCTCGAGCACGACGAGGTGCTCGAGACCCGCGGCAGGCACGGCACTTTCGTTGCTGCTGCGTCAGACCAGACCCAGCGCCAGGCCTACGCGGCGACCACGGAGTATGTCGAACGACTGCGGCGACTGGGAATCGACATGGACCAGGCGATGGCGCTGCTCGCCGCGACCTACCGCGCGTCCGGCAGTCCGGCGCCGGGCTAGCGTTGGACCATGTTCACACTGCTGGTGCGTTTCGACCTGCCCGACACCGCGAGCGCCGAGGCTTTCGACGCGCTGGTGGCGTCCACCGTCCCGGTCATCCGCGAACGGGAGGGCGGGCACGCTGACCTACGACCCGTACACCGTCACCGGCGAGCCCCTGGCCCGCATCTTCTACGAGGTCTATCGCGACAGCGAGGCGCACGCCGAGCACGAGCAACAACCCCACACGCGCGAGTTCCTCGACCGGATCGGCAAGCTCGTGTCGAGCGTCCGGGTCGAAACCCTCGCTGGGGCTCTGCCCCAGCCCTAGATCAGCCGCCGGTCAGTGGCCCATCGCGACAGCTCGTAGCGGTTGGACAGCTGCAGCTTGCGGAGCACCGCCGAGACATGGGTCTCTACGGTCTTGACCGAGATGAACAGCTGCCGCCCGATCTCCTTGTACGCGTAGCCGCGGGCGATGAGGCGCAGCACCTCGCGCTCCCTCGGCGTGAGCACATCAAGGTCGTCGGACTCATCGGGGACGTCAGCGGCAGCGACCGGACTGCTTGGTACGGCAGCAAAGGCGTCCAAGACAAAGCCAGCAAGGCGTGGCGAGAACACAACGTCGCCATCGGCCACGCGAAGCACCGCGTCGGCGAGATCGGGGCCCGAGATGGTCTTGGTCACGTAACCCCTAGCACCGGCGCGGATGACACCGATCACGTCCTCCGCCGCATCGGACACAGACAGTGCGAGGAACCGCACGGATGGCAGCTCGTCACGCAGGGACTCGAGCACGAACCGTCCACCGCCGCCGGGCAGATGCACGTCGAGGAGTACGACGTCGGGCACTGTCGCGCGAACGACCGTCACCGCTGTGGGCGCATCCTCGGCCTCACCGACGACCTCGACGAGGCCGGCCAGCTCCGCCTGTACGCCGGCCCGGAACAACCGGTGGTCGTCCACGACGACGATCCTGGGGAGCGTCATGACGCCTTGCCCAACGGCACGGTGAGCACCACCTCGGTGCCCTCGCCCGGAGCCGTGTTGATCTCCGCTGTGCCACCGAAACGCTGCATGCGACCGACGATCGACTGACGAATGCCCCAGCGGTCGGGGGCCACCGCGTCGAGATCAAAACCCCGCCCACGATCCCGTACGAATGCTGACGCCTTGTCGCCCTCGACCTCGACGTAGACCGACATTGCTTGCGTACCAGACGATTTTGCCGAGTTGACCATGGCTTCGCGCGCGGCCTGCACCATGCCCGACAGCGCCTCGTCCAGGACAGCATCACCCACCACGACGGTGTCGACGGAGACACCGTAGGTGTCCTCGACCTCGCCGGCCGCCTGCTCGATCGCCGCGCCGAGACGGTCGGACGGTGCGGGCGTGCCGGGACGGTAGAGCCACGACCGCAGGTCCCGTTCCTGGGCCCTGGCCAGCCGGCCAACCTCGCGCGGGTCGTCTGCGTGCCGCTGGATCAAAGCCAGGGTGTGCAGGACGGAGTCGTGAACTCTGGCCGCCAGCTCCGCCCGCTCCTGGGTACGGATCCGCTCGCGGCGCTCGGCGGCGAGATCGCTGGCCATGCCGATCAGCCACGGTCCCGCGACGACGGCTACCCCTGCCACCACGGCCGCGCCGGCCAGAAGTACGTTGCGGCCCTGGGACAGCGCTCCGTGGGAGAGCAGGAAGCCAACCAGGCCGGCCAGCAGCAACGCGGACCCGGCCACCACGCGTACCAGGTCAGCGGTCGAGCTGGCCGCGACCGGCTTCCAGCTGGTCCGAGCCGAGGACAGCCAGCGTCCCCGCTGCGACACATCGGCCTGCCGCCAGATGAGCGCCCCACCGGCGGCAGCGACGAACACTGGCCAGGACGTTGCCGGACCCAGCCCGAGTCCGAGGCGGCCAGCCAGCCACGCGCCGCCGATGCCCAGCAGCAGGAAGCCCAGCAGCTGGCTGCGATCGGCCCGGCGAGCAGGTGCACCGGTCTGACGCTGGGGTACGAGGGCCCAGAACGCGGCGTACATGACAAGGCCGGCCCCGCCGGTGACGGCGAGCAGGACGAACGCAGCGCGAACCAGGGTCACGGACACGCCGAGGTGCTCCGCGAGTCCGCCCGCGACGCCCGCAATGAGTCGCCCGTCATCGCTGCGGTAGTAGCGCCGAGGCGCGGGCAGCGGGCTCCGGGTTGTCATACGTTGATGGTCACACACGCGGCGGGCGGACCTGCTCAGGGTTTGCCCCGAGATTGACCCCAGTCTGTGGAGGCCTGATGGACATCCTCGGCGTCGACAACGTGCTCTTCGCGGTCGGCGATGTGCTGCTGGCACGACGCTTCTATACCGACGTGCTCGGTCTCACGGAGGCGTTCGCCTTCGCGGAAGCCGGAATTGTCGGGTACAAGCTGGGCTCCGAGGAGCCGGGGCTGCTGATCCGCCTCGATCCCGATCTCGTGCCGGGGCCGCCGCTGACCACGCCCCGACTGTGGTTGGAGGTGCCCGACGCCCGGGCGGCCGAGGCGACGCTGCGCGACCGCGGCGCCGAGCCGATCGAAGCGCCGCGGCAGCTGCGTACCGGCTGGGTGGTCGAGGTTGCCGACCCGTGGGGGAACGTCGTGGGGCTGACCGACTACACCTTGGCTCCGGCGATGGCCAGGGACAACACGGACGAGGGCTAGACCTACCGGTCCATTGGCTTCTGCCATATGGAGACGTGGCTGCGGCTCTCGCTCGTGAACGGGTCCCGGCGCCAGCCTCCCCATCGTTCGCGGAGCGAGCGACATCCCTGCCAGGCGTGCCATCAGGTCGAGCTCGGACGGCCAGACGTAGCGGAACGGGATCGAGTCGACCCGCAGCCGACCGTCCGTCACCCGGGCCTGCGTCTCTCCCGTTCGTCTCCCCCGTTCGTCACTCCCCTGCGTCACTCCCGTGCCACGTCGTCGGGTGGGTGTTCCGGGCTCCCGTCCGGCGGACCGGTGTCGTGCTCGTGTCCGCTGTTTTGTTGCCGCTTGTCGCTGTCGGGTCGGTAGTCCCAGGGGTGGGTGGTGTAGGTCCGCCCGAGCGGGGTGGTCCAGGTGATGGTGCCGTCGGGGTGGTGTCGGAGTTTGAAGTCGCCGTGGGTTTTGGCCCGGTGCGGGGTGCGGGACACACAGCACATGTTCGCCGCCGAGGTGGACCCACCGTCGCCGTTGCCGGTGAGGTCGAAGGCCTCGTTGTGCTCGAGGTCGCTGCTCTCGGCTGTGCGTGCCGAGCCGGGGAACCGGCAGTAGCGGTCCCGGCCGACCAGGAACCGTTCCAGCACCGGCTTGACCCGGTAGTCGTAGCCGCCTTGGTCGAGCAGGTGCCCGCTGACCGGGTCGTGCACCCAGCGTTGCCAGTCCGCGTCCGCGGCCAGCTCCCGGGCCACCCCGGCCGGCAGGTCGCCGTACCCGAGAAGCTCACGCGGTGTCCTCCCGCAGGCCGAGCAGGGTCGGCAGCGGCACCAGCACGTTCAACCGGACCTTCGGGGTCAGCGGCACGGTCGGGTCACCGCGGTGGAGCCGAGCACGGCGGCGATCAGGGCGTCCGCCATCCGCTCGTCGGCGCACCGGTGATCCTCCGGGTCGGCGCTCGTGACCTTGGCGGCGGCGTCCAGGTGTTCCTTGACCGCGAGGCCTTCCACCGGTGGCAGGAACGCCCACATCCGGACCAGCCCGTCATCCCCGGTCAGGTCGAACCCGACCCGCCGGGACTTCCGGGCTTTCGCGAACGACCGGACCCCCCAGTCCGGGTCGGCTTGCCGGGCGGCTTTGCGCAGCGCCCGCTTCAACGCGGTCGGGGTCTGCTCCGCCGCGCCGGGCAGCACCGCCGCCAGCACCTGCGCCGCCCGGGCCGGGTCCGGCAGCGCGGACAGCGTCTCGGTGATCAGCCACACCCGGTACGGGTCCAACGTCCCGGCCCGCAGCCGGTCCCCCAACACCTTCCACTCACCCGCGAGCAACCGCGCCCGGGCGATCCGCGCCTTGGCCTGATCGACCGAGGTGTGCAACGCCGGTGCCAGCTCCACCGGCCAGAACTCCTCGGCCAGCGCCGCCTTACGGGCCGCCAGCACCGCCGGGTCCTCCAGCGGCGCGTCCGCCGGCACCGCCGGCGGGGCGGCCGGCCCGACCAGGTCCACGATCGACTGCTGCTCCGCACCGGCCACCCACGCCACCTGCGCCTGCATCAGCTGGACCACGCTGAGCCGCTGATCACCGGAGAGCACCCGGCCCGACAGCGAGGCCAGCAACCGGATCGCCTCCGGCCCCGGCCCGGCCAGCTCCACCACGCCCAGCACCTGCCCCACGCTCAACGGGGCGAACAGCTCCCCGTCAGGCGGCGGCGGCAGCAGATCCGCGTCCCCGAGCACATCGCCGGCGTCGACAGCGTCCAACCACGACGGGACTTGCACCCAGTCAAGGTCGTCGATGCTCTCGAGGTCCGCCGCGCTGCACATGAGGCGACCCTACCCAACAATCCCCCACTTGTCGAACATACGTTCGAACAGGTGAGACGCACTCACCCGTTTCCCGGCTATCGCCAGCTCGGGAAGAGCATCCGAATCGCCCACGCGTGGTTGCTGATCGTGCCGCCGGTCAGCACCGGGTAGAGGAACCAGAAGTTGAGCACGACCAGCGCGACGTAGATGCCGACCGCGGTCGATCCCGTTAATCGTCGCCTGAACGTGGCGCCCTCGGTCCCCAGGACGAAGCCGAGGCACATCGTGATCGCCAGGATCACGAACGGCAGCCCTGCCAGCTCGTAGAAGTAGAACATCGTGCGTGAGCGCGAGCCCGTACCGGGGAAGTAGGCAGCGAAGGGGAGCCAGGGCAGGAAGCTCGCGGCAAAGCCGACCACGATCGCGGACGCCCGCCAGTCACGGCGGGCAGCTGCCCACCAGACCACCGCGATGAGCGCGAGCACTCCCGGCAGCCAGATGGCAGGGGTGCCGACACCGATGACCTGGCGTACACAGGAATCAGCATGGCAGCCGGCCTGCCCGCGTTTGGGCGTGGTTGCGTAGTAGAGCACCGGTCGGGTCATGAACAGCCAGGAGACCGGCCTCGAGGACCATGGGTGCGACGAATAGAGGGTGCGGGCAAATTCGAACGCATCGACGTGGTACTTGATCCAGCCGTGGAAGACGGCCCACGCCCTGGCGAACGTGCCCTGGCCAGGCCGGACGAACGTGCCGCGCTCATAGGCGTACTTGCTGTCCGACAGAAACCAACCGGTCCAGGTTGCGGTGTAGAGGATGACGGGCACAGCGCCCATCCAGGCCGGAATTCGCCACCAGGCCTGACGCAGCGTCGGGCCCCACGGCCGATCTCCGGCGGTCCGGCGCGCGCCCACCTCCCACACCACCGCCAGCAGGGCGAAGGCCGGCAGGAACCACACCGCGTCCCACTTGGTCGCGCAGGCCGCCCCGGTAAACAGTCCAGTCAGCAACAGCCACGGACGCCAGCCCGTACCGGAAAAGACCCGTCCCCCCGGCAGATCGCCCCGATCGATCGCGTCAGCCAGCTTTTCTCGTACGGCGTCCCGGTCCCTTACCAGACAGGCGAACGCAACCACGATCCAGAACATCAGAAAGATGTCGAGCAGGGCCATGCGACTTTGAACGAACTCGAGGCCGTCCATCGCGAGCAGCAGACCGGCGATCGTGCCGAGCAAGTTGGACCGCGTCATCCGCCGGGCGGTGCGAGCGAGAAAGAGAATCGCGAGGCTGCCGAACACCACGGAGGCGAAGCGCCAAGCGAACGACCCGGTGTAGGTGTACGGCGGGATCTTGGAGTTGTGCAAAGAAGCCGGGTTGTACGCGCTTTGCTGGAAATGGAAGAAGTAATAGCCCAGCGAGATCATCCACTTGCCGAGCGGCGGGTGGACTACGTATTCGCCGGAGGTGTCGCCGGTGTGCGGGTCGAGCTCGACGCCATTGGTGTGCATCGTGCCGGCATCGTGGACGTAGTAGATCTCGTCGAAAAGAATGTCGTGCGGGGAGCCGGCGCCCCAGACCCGCAGTATGAAGCCCAGGATCGTGACGCCGATCGGCCCAGCCCAGCCAGCCCACCGGCTGCCGAGAAACGGCGGGACGAGCCGCTCACGCAAGGTGGTCGCGGTGACCGGGGGGAGCTCGGGCACGTCGGCCGCGCTGGCCACGACGTCAGTGACAGACATCCGGACATCGTAAGGGACCCGGCTGGGATAGGATCCGCGACGCGAGAACGAGATGACTTCGGCGGCGGGGGCGGTCAGTGAACGGGACGCGGGGCGCCTCAGCGAGCAGCGGCTCGTCACAGGAGCATCCGGACCGGGTACGGGCTCTGACCACCTCACTGCTCGCGATGCTGCGGACCAAGCACGACAGCGATCCACGCGTCACCGAGCTGATCATCGGCGGATCAGCTGTGGCGGTGCAGACCTACGGGAGCGCGGCCGCGGCCCGTCACGAAAGGAAGCAGGAGTACGGCATCGCCAGCAGGTTCCAGCTGGCGCAGTCCCTGAGCGGCGCCGGGCCAGGACCGCAGCGGCGGACCCGGGTAACGTCACCGCTCTACAAGGAATAGACACTCTGCCCATCGACGTACGTTCGCGTCGCCACAACCGTTGACAGCTCGGCAGAGTCGATCGCGTACGGGTCCCGGTCGAAGACGGTCAGGTCCGCCCGTGCTCCAACCCGCAACACTCCACGCTCGGGGTCGCGATGGTCAGCCGTGGCGGCCCCGACGGTGAACGCCGCGAGGGCGGCGTCAAGGGAAAGCCGCTCCTCCGGCAGGAACGCCGCACTCGCCGGACTGCCGGGCACACTTCGATTGACGCCGACCGCGATCTGGGCGAAGGGATTCGCCGTGCTCACCGGCCAGTCGCTGCCGGCGCCCAGCACGGCGCCGCCGCGGAGCAACGAGGCGAACGGGTACTGGGTGCCGACCCGTGCCCCGCCCAGCGCCGGCGCCGCCAGCGCCACCATCTGCTCATCCAGACAGGCCCACAGCATCTGCACGTTGGCCACGGCGCCGAGAGCACCGAACCGGGGCACGTCGGACGGATCGACGACCTGCAGATGCGCCAGCTGGTGGCGTAGTCGCCCCGGATCCGGCAGCGCCTCGATCGCGTCCAGCGCCATTCGCACGGCGGCGTCGCCGATGGCGTGCATGTGCACCTGAAAGCCTTCAGCATCAAGGGAAGCAACCGCCGACAGCAGGTCCTCGGGCCCGACGAACTGCTTGCCCGAACCACACAGGTGCCCGCCGAGGTAAGGCGACAGCAGCGCCGCCGTACCGTTCTCCACGATCCCGTCCACCATGATCTTGACCGCGGTCGCCCGAAATCGCTTGCCCTGCAAGGATTCTGCGCGGCGGGCTACCATCGCCGGGATCTGCTCGAGACCTCGCCCGCGGTCCCACCACAGCGCGCCCGTGACACTCGCCGTCAGCTCGCCCGTGGCATCGGCGCGACGATAGGCGTCATAGGCATCGGGATAGCCGAGGTAGTCCCCGATGATCGCGTCGTGCCAGCCGGTAAAACCGAGCGAGTGCAGGTACTCCTGTGCGCGAAGCAACGCCCGTACACAGTGCCCGAGATCGGGTACGGGCATCAGGTCGGACACCAGGCGGGTCGCTCCCTCATGCAGAAGCCCGGTGGGTGAGCCGTCGGGGTAGCGCTCGATCCGACCGTCCTCGGGGTCGGGGGTGCCGGCCGTGATGCCCGCCAGGCGCAGCGCCGCGGTGTTGACCCAGGCGCCGTGGCGATCCCGGATCACCAGGTAGCACGGCCGGCTCCCGGTCACCGGGTCGAGCATCGCTGCTGTCGGCAGCCCACCCGGAAACGCAGTCATCGCCCAGCCCCCACCCGAGAGCCAGTGTCGGCCGGGATTGTCCGTGGCGTAGTCGGCGACACGGTCGACGTACCCCTCGACCGTCGGCGGTGCAGCCGTCAGATCACAAGCCAGCTGGTCGAGGCCGCCGAGCATCGGGTGGATGTGGGAGTCGCGCAGTCCGGGTACGAGCAGGCCGCCCGCGAGATCAACGACTTCGGCGCCACTGCCGGCGGCCGCCACCGCGGCACTGCGATCACCGACGGCAACGATCCTGCCCTGCCGTACGGCCAGGGCTGTAACGCTGGGCAGCGCGGCGTCGAAAGTTCGGACGTGACCGTTGACGAACACTTTCGGTGACGGGCTCGAGGACTGAACCGGACCCGCCTCCGCGTCGTACCCCATGCCGGGACCGTATCGCCTGACCCACGATGCGGGACTCGAGGGAGTAGGGATTACTAAATGTAGTGGCTGCATCACTCAAAGGCATTACCCGATCGGGTCACCCGTTCGGGCGCTCAATGTTCTAGACTTCACGCAGAGTCACGATGCTCGAGTGTTGTTGCTCGGGTTCAGCGTGACCGCCTGCCGGGGGTGTAGGGCTGGTTACGAAGGGTATTTGCGCGGCACTGTCAGTTCACCATCGTGGGGGGTCACCATCAGTACGTCGGTTCGCATCGATCGCCGTCCGCTCCGCGCGCTCGTCGCCGCGATCTGCGCCGCCGTGACCGGACTCTCGCTCGGATCCGGTGCTGCGCCTGCTCTCGGTGCCGCGCCCACGCCTGCCCTGACCGCGGCGGCCACTCCCGCCACCGCGTTGACCCACTCGGTGTTCTACCTGACCGGCAAGGCGGTGCCCCGCGGTCCCGGCGTCGTCACTTTGCAGCGCTACGTCGGCGGTCAGTGGAAGCAGCTCACCCACAAGACGACCAGCGCAGCCGGCACCTACGGCTTCGCCCTGCGGGCGACCACGACCGTGGGCACCACGATCTATCGCGTCACCCGGCCGGGGGCTGGCAGCGTGAAGACGCTCGTCAGCAGGACCGTCCATGTCTACGCGACCAAAACGGCCTTCAAGGTTTCCGCAACGGCGCCCACCTCCGTCGCGTCCGGCGCAGCCATCAAGGTCACCGGCACCGTCGCGAAGGCTACGGGCACCGTGGTGCTCGAAGAGCTGCAGGGAACGGCCTGGAAGTCGCTGGCCACCGCTGCGCTGTCCTCGAAGTCGACGTTCGCCTTCAGCCGGGTCCTGGCCCCGGGCAAGCACCAGCTCCGAGTGCGCAAGCCCTGGTCCACGACCATCGCCCAAGGCACCAGCAAAGCCATGTCGGTCACGGTCAAGCCCCCGATCCAGCCGGGGCACAACCCGCCCACCGTGTCCGTCAAGCTCAACGGAGCCGCTCCGCTGGCTGCGTACAACGGCAGCGTCAGCGCGACGGTCCTCGCAGCTCCCGGCGCCGGCACGACGGTGGCGTCCATCACCTACAGCCTCGACAACGCGGCCACCACGCCCTACAACGCCCAGACGCCGATCACCATCACGACGGCCGGCGCTCACGTGCTCGCTGTCACGGTGACCGACGCTGACGGCCTGTACACAAACACCCAGGTGTCCTGGAGCCAGACCGTCACCACGGCCGACACCACGGCGCCCAAGACGACGATCACGGTGACGGGCGACCTGACGTCGGCCAACACCTACACCGGCCCGGTGAGTGTCACCGTCACCGCGACGGACACCGGCGGCTCCGGCGTCGCGTCCGCGAGCTACACGCTCGACGGCGGCGCTCCCACGAGTCTGAGCCCGAGCGGCGGCAGCGCCACAGCAACCTTCGGGGTGGCGGCTACCGGCAGCCACACCGTCACCTTCGTGGCCAAGGACGTCGCCAACAACACCGCGGCCGTGAAGTCCACCTCCTGGACCGACAACGCGAGCTCCGGGTCGGCCAACCTGAGCGTCTCCTCGGACAGCGCAGTGCTGGCGCAGTCGACACCGCGACTCGTCTTCTCTGCCGTACGCGGCATCAGCGGGGGCAACACCCTCAGGGCGTTCACCTTCACGAACAACGGCGACGGCACACTCGTCGTGAGCAACATCGCCATCTCCGGCCCCGACGCCGGCAGCTATGCGCTGACGCCGGGACAGAACACGTCGCTGTCCATCCCCAGCGGCGGCCAGGCGACAGTCAGCGTGACGTTCCACCCGGCCGACCCGACCGGCTGCCCCACCGCGGCAGCACCCACCGCGATCGGCACCATCAACCGCAACGCGACGCTGAGCTACGCAACCAACGACCCCGCTCACCCCGCCGGCTCGGCAGCGTTGTCCGGCGTCATCTCCTGCTACGTCGGCGGCAACGACGAGCCGGTCATCGACCAGGTCCTGCAGGGCCTGGGCTACACCTCCACGGTCAGCAACGGCTACGACCGCCGCTTCCTCGGCCCGTCCCGGCTGCTCGGTGGCGACGAGATCATCTCGCCGTACTTCACCGCAGCCGACAGCGGCCAGCCGGTCAGTCTCGTCCCGGTCGCCCACTACGGCTCGCCCACGACCAGCGGGCCCTACGCGGACACCGGGTGGTACGCCAAGGGCGCGGCCATGACGGCGGTCAAGTCGACCTGTAACTCCAGCTGCCACATGTTGTGGCAGTTCCCGGCCGACACGCTGTCCGGGACCACCACCGTCTACAACCAGAACCAAAGGCTGCTGCCGAGCGTCCTGGGCGGCACGACGTTCGACCCGACTGCCGGCAACCCGGGCGGAGTCTTCGGTCTGTTCAGCGGCCAGTTCTCCGACGTCAACTTCTCCGACGACTCGCTCAACGTCGGCAACTCGAAGGCCAACACCCCGCTGGCCGTACCCCACCACCTGCACGACGTACGCATCCTGCAGGCCTACGGCCCCGGCCGGACGTTGATCCCCAACACCTACCTCGTGGCGATCGACATCAGTCGCGTACCCGCGTACAAGAACAACGACTACCAGGACATCGTGCTGCTGCTCCGCAACGCCAAGCCGGCCACCGGCCAGGGACGCGTGCTGTCGGGCAGCAACGACACCGTCAACCTTGCGGCCGGCGGCTCTGTCGGCAGCGACTGCAGCGTGACCGGCTTCGATGGTGTGCTGGCCAACGCCGCTGGCAACTCCTCGGCGTGCAACGCCGGCAACATCGCCTTCGGAAACGGCGGCCTACAGCTGACCAGCAGCGGCGGCCAGCTGGCGACGGGCAACCAGCAGAACGCGCTGGAGCAGACCTTCGACGCCTCCCGCGGAGCGTTCACGGTCAGCACGACCATCAAGGGGTCGACCGACCAGCTGACCCAGAACTACAGCCAGATCGCCGCGTTCTTCGGCCCGGACACGAACAACTTCATCAAGATCGAGGCCGAGCACAACGGCAGTCCAGGCTTGACCCTGTTCTACGTCCAGAACGGCACGGGCGGCACGATCTCCTCCGCGTCGCCGCCGGGGCTCACCTCGTCGAGCACCCTGCAGCTGGTGATCAAGGGCAACGCCAACCTGCCGGACCCGATCCTGGCGGCCAACGACACGGACAAGGTGCACGGCTACCCGCTCGACCAGCTGAGCGTCTGGTACAGCCTCAACGGCGGCACGCTGACCCAGATCGGCCCCACCTTCGAGTACCCCGCCGACGTCAGCAGCTGGTTCTCCCGGTCCGCCAAGGCCGGCATCCTGGTCTCCAACACCGGCAACAGCACGCCGCTGACGGCGACGTTCACCCAGTTCGCGATCACGACCGGCTGACCCTAGGCTGTCCGCACGGGGGCACCGGACCGTACGGATCAGCGAAGGGGTTGGTCATGGAACACCGCTACCTCGGCAGGTCGGGACTTCGAGTTTCAGCCATCGGCCTGGGGACCATGGGCTTCGGTGGCGGCGGCAAGTTCGCGGTCGTCGGAACCAACGGGGTGGACGAGGCCAGGGCCCAGATCGACCTGTGCCTCGACGCCGGTGTCGACCTGGTCGACACCGCTGACGCCTACTCCGGCGGAGCGTCGGAGGAGATCGTCGGCCAGGCCCTCAAAGGCCGCCGAGACCGGGTCGTGCTCGCGACCAAGGCCCGGTTCGCGACCGGCGACGGACCCAACGACCAGGGCCTGTCCCGCCATCACCTGATCGCGGCCTGCGAGGCCAGCCTGCGCCGGCTCGACGTCGACCACATCGACCTCTATCAGGTGCACCAGTGGGACGGCAGGACGCCGCTCGAGGAGACTCTCGGGGCACTGGAAACCCTTGTGCAGCAAGGAAAGATCCGCTACGCCGGCTGCTCCAACTTCTCGGCCTGGCATGTGATGAAGGCCTTGGGGGTCGCCGAGCGCGAGCACCTGCCGCGATTCGTCAGTCAGCAGATCCACTACACCCCGCAGGCGCGGGACGCCGAGAACGAGCTGGTGCCGCTGAGCATCGACCAGGGCCTCGGCATCCTGGTCTGGAGCCCGCTGGCCGGCGGGCTGCTGTCCGGCAAGTACCGCCGGGGCGTCGAGCCGCCGGCCGGGTCGCGGCACCTGTCCGACTGGGGCGAGCCGCCGGTCTACGACGAGGGCCTGCTGCACGACATCGTCGACGTCCTGGTCGAGGTTGCGGAGGCGCACGGGGTCTCGGCGGCCCAGGTGACCCTGGCCTACCTGCTGGCCAAGCCAGGGGTCACGTCGGTGATCGTCGGCGCCCGTACACAGGCACAGCTGGCCGACAACCTGGCCGCCGCCAACCTGACGCTGGCTCCGGCCGAGTTCGACCGGATCGACGAGGTCAGCCGGCCGCCGCTCGCCTACCCGTACTGGCACCAGGCGGCCACCGTGGGCGACCGGCTCAGCCCGGCCGACCTCAGCCTGCTGGCGCCCTACCTCAAGGACTGACCGCCCACAGATCAGGGACCGGTCAGGGTCATCCCCGGTACCCGCACGGCGGCTGGCTGCCCAGGATGGAGCCATGACCACATCCCCGTCGGAACCCCAGACCCCTCCGCCGCCGCGGCCCTTGCTGCGGTCGCGGGATGACCGTGTCGTGGCAGGTGTCGCGGGTGGACTCGGGCGCTGGCTCGACGTCGACCCGGTGATCTTCCGGGTGACGTTCGCCGTGCTGACCCTGTTCGGCGGCATCGGCGTCATCGGCTACCTGATCGGCTACCTGTTCATCCCGGACGAGGCGACCGGCCAGCCGCTGGTGTCCTCCCGGATCATCCCGGACTTCCGCCGGCTGACCCACGCGCAGCGCACCGCCCTGGGCTGGACCCTGGTGGCCCTCGCCGTGCTGGTGGTCCTCGCCGGCTACCACTCCACCTCGGTGGTGGTCGTCCTCATCGTGGCGGCTGTCGTGGCGCTGACCACGCGCGGCCACCTGCGCCAGACTCCGGCCACGAGCGGGCCGGCACCGGCCTCTCCACCAGGGCAGGAGTACGCGTTCAGCCCGCCGCCGGGCGCCGTCGTCCCGCCCAGCGCGGCCTTCTCCGCTGGGGTGCGGGCGCCGATGCCGCCGAGCTACTCCACGCCGTCGTACACGACCGAGCCCCGACCGGCCGAGCAGCCCTGGCAGCAGCCGGTCGCGGCGCAGCCGAGGCCTCGGCCACGCACGCTGAACAGTGCACTGATCAGCGTCGCCGTCCTGGTGTCCGGCCTGTACCTGCTCATCGGCCGGGCCGGCGCCTACGACACGTCCGTGCTCAAGGCGACCGCCGTCGGACTGGCCGCACTCGGCATCGGCCTCGTCGCCACGGCCTGGCGCGCACGGTCGCGCTGGGCGCTCTCGCTCGGCGCCGTCATGACCGTGTTCCTCATGCTCGGCAGCGCCATTCAGAGCAACTGGGGCACCTCGGTGGGCAACCGAGTCTGGCGTCCGACATCCACCAGTGCCATCCCGTACGAGTACAAGCTGGCCGCTGGCAACGCGACGCTCGACCTCCGCCAGGTGGGACCCGGTCTCGTCGGCACGACCGTGCGGGTGCGCATGGGTGCCGGCAAGGTGGTGGTCATTGTGCCCGACAACGTTCCCGCGTCCGCGAACGGCTACGTCGGCCTGGGCGAGTTCATCGCGTTCGGCCTGCAGTACAAGGAGAATCCGACCCGGCAGACCGTGGTCACCCCCGGCTGGACCACGGCGGCGACCGGTGTACGGGTCCTGATCCATCTCGGTGCCGGCAATGCGGAGGTGCGTCATGGCTGAGCCAGTGCAGGGGACGGTGATGGTGCAACGCCGGGACACCGCCGGGGTCATCGCGGGCTTAGTCTTCGCCGTGGTGGGACTGGTCTACCTGATCGGCGGTGACGACGCCTTCAATGATCACTGGAACCTCGTGCTGCCGGCCATCCTCGTGCTCCTCGGCGTGATCGGTCTTGTCGCCTCGGGCGTTCTCAAGCGCTCGCCGCGCCCGGTCGACGAGGCGGCGGAAGCGGACGCGTCCGACTGAGCCGCCGTCCATCTGGCAGTATCGGGACATGACGTATCACCTTGCGCAGGTCAACCACGGACGGCTCGTGGCGAGCCTGGACGACCCGCAGCTGGCGGGATTCGTGGCCGCGCTCGAGCCAGTCAACGCTGCTGCCGACTCGGCACCGGGGTTCGTCTGGCGGCTGCAGGGTGACGGCGGAAGCGCCACCGACATCGAGGCTTTCGGCTGGGACATCGGTGACAGCGTCGGCGTCATCGTGAACATGTCCGTGTGGACCGACATGGAGCATCTGACCGCCTACGTCTACAGCGACGCGCACCGCGCGGTGCTACGCCAGCGGCGCCAGTACTTCAAGCCCATGGTCGAGTCCACCCTCGCCTGCTGGTGGGTGCCCGAGGGCCATCAGCCGACCACCGACGAGGCCGAGGAACGGGTGCTGCACCTGCGCGCCAACGGGCCCACGCCGTACGCCTTCACCCTGCGCGAGCACTTCCCGGCGCCGGTCGAGGCGGCTATCGCGTCGTCGTCGTGAGCATCGGTCCGACGTGCTGGCTGCCGTACCGGAGTCCATGCCGGTAGTGGATGTCCACACCGTCGACCACCACGGTTCCTGCGTGCTTAGGGGTGATGGCCACGAGCAGGGGCTGCCGACCGAGCATGATCGAGCCCGACGTGAACGGGGTCAAGGACGAGCACTCTTTCTTGATGTCCGCCGAGCCCACTACGCCCACCCCGCCGCTCGGCGTCATCGCGCAGTAAACGACAGCAACGCTGGCGCCAGCGGTGTTGACCGTCGTCCGGAGGCGCAGGCTGCTGATGTCGATCGTGATCTTCGACTTCTCACCGGGCGCCGGGTAGACGCCCAGGTCGGCGTAGATGGTGTCGCCCACCGGCGCCGGCCCCGAACCGATGGAACCGCCGCCGGTCAGTGCCCGGTCATGGGTCAGCCACCAGCCTCCGAACACCGCGAGCATCACGATGCCGACGACCACCAGAGCAGCGACAATCCTTGCCGGCCAGGGGTTTCGTGCCCGTGGCCCGACGGTGACGTCGAGCAGCCCTGACGTCATCGCGGAGCCGCAAGTCGGCGCCGGCGCCGCACCAACGCGCGGAGCAACAGCACATTGCCGACCGCGGCCAGTGCGAACAGCGCCACGTTGACCGGCCCGGTCAGCGTGAACGTGCGGTCGCTGATCTGGTCGCCGGTCAAGCCCGAGGACACCGCGGTCACGAGCTGCACGACGATGCCGTAGACGACATAGACGCCGACGATCGCCACGACTCCCGACGGAATCGTCAGCAGCAGCGCCGCGAGGTAGTAGCGGGGGTCGTCGCTCACCTGGGCAGCCGTGGCGAGCGACGCGGCAGCCAGGACGTAGACAACGGCGAACCGGAATCCTCGACTGCGAACGTCAATCCCCATGACCCGAGTATGAACCCGAATATCGTCACTGGCGGTGTGACCATGACCATGGCTGAACCGTACAACCTTCCGGACCCCTGGAGCATTGACCCTGTTGTGAGGCATCCGGCACGCGGACGAATCGGGGAACCATGGGCAGGGACCGGTACCACGGGTTCGACCCCTTCGTACACGCACGAGCGCAGGCCCTGACCCGCTACGCCTACCTGCTCGTGTACGACGACCGGCTGGCCGAGGACCTGGTCCAGCAGGCGCTGCTCGAAGTCGCCAGCCGATGGCCACGGCTCAGGGACAGCAACCCGGAAGGGTACGCCCGCAAGGTCATCCTCAACGCCGCTGCCGGCAGAGCCCGACGCCGACGGATCCTCCGCGAGGACACAGTCGCCGAGCTGCCCGAGATGGTCGAGATGGGCGACGCAGCAGGAGATGTCGGTCAGACGATGGCTATCGAGGACGCCCTGCGGCAACTCCCGCCGAGACAACGCGCCGTGCTCCTGCTGAGGTACTACGAGGACAAGACGGAGGCCGAGACCGCTGCGACGCTCGGCTGTTCCGTGGGCACCGTGAAGTCACAGAGCCACCACGCCCTTGCCCGGCTGCGGCAGATCGCGCCGGAGCTGCTCGACCCGACGAACGGGGTGACGCCATGACGGCGCGACAGATCAACGACCTGCTCGAGGAGGTCGCGGACAACGCACCCCGGCTCGACCCACAGTCCTTGGCCAGCGCGGCAAGACTCGGTGCCACGCGGCGCCGTCGGCAGCGCCTGATCGCCATCCCTGCGGGCCTGGCCGTGGTTGTGGTCATCGTCGCGACGGCAGTCCTGTCCCGTTCCACGGATCCGGCCCCGGACGCTCCCGGCGGCACTCAACCCACGGCTTCGGCAACCTCCGCTCCCGCTGCGATCGACGGCCGGTCCGTGGGCGGCTCCTACACCTGCTGCAGCATCGCCGACGTGACCCAGCCCGCTCACCCCGGGTCCACGTTCCGCGTGCACTGGATCAAGCCCGACCCGCCGATCACCCACCCCGTAAATCTGACCGCCGAGCTGGTCGGGCCGTACACGACAGTCGATGCCGCGAAGGCCGAAGGGGCCGCACACCACTACCGGGCGACGTTGGTCGCCGTCGAACCGCCGTACACCACTGCGCCGGTGTCGATCATCCACGTGCCCGCCTCGGCCGCACCGGGCTACTACAACCTCGTGACGGGAGGGAACTACGACGAGGCCTCCGGCTCCGGAGGCACGACGACAGTGCGGATCACCCGCTGAGGCCGTCACCGCCGGAATGCGCTACCGCTACGGTGGAGTTGCAGCGACTAACCACCCCTTCGTCGTACGGGAGCATCAGTGCTGGAGCCAGACGCGATCAAGCGGGTCCTCGTCGTCACCGCCCATCCCGACGACGTCGATTTCGGCTCCGGGGGGACGATCGCGCTGTTCAGCAAGGCGGGCGTCGAGGTGTCGTACTGCATCTGCACCGACGGCGACGCCGGCGGATTCGACCCCGCTGTCCCGCGCAGCGAGATCGCCGGCATCCGCCAGGCGGAGCAGCGGGCAGCCGGCGAGGTGCTCGGCGTGCACGACGTGACCTATCTCGGCTACCCCGACGGCAGGCTGGAGATCACCCAGGAGCTGCGTCGTGACATCAGCCGGCAGATCCGCCGGGTCAAGCCGGACGTGGTCCTGACCCAAAGTCCCGAGCGGCACTGGCAACGGATCGGGGTGAGCCACCCCGATCACATGGCCGCCGGCGAGGCCGCCCTGCGCGCGGTCTACCCGGACGCCCGCAACCCGTTCGCCCACCCCGAGCTGCTCGAAGAGGGCTACGAGGCATTCTCCGCGCCTGAGGTCTGGGTGATGGGACGCGAGCAGCCCAACCACTTTGTCGACGTCACCGACGTCTTCGAGCTGAAGCGGAACGCGCTGCTGTGCCACGCCTCGCAGCTGCCGAACGTGGACAACCTCGAGCCCATGCTCCGCATGTGGCTCTCCCGGCAGGCCGAGGCAGGCGGACTGCCAGAGGGCCGGCTCGCCGAGGGGTTCTACCGGATGGAGACGGCCTGATCGGCTGTCGCTGACAGGGCCAGCACCTCGCGTACGAGGTCAGCCACCTGGTCGACCTCGATCAGGAAGCCGTCATGCCCGTAAGCCGACCTGACGACGCGCAACCCGCCCACCGTGCCGCCGAGCCCTTCGGCGAGCTCGCGCTGCTGGTCCAGCGGGTAGAGCCGGTCCGAGTCGATGCCGGCGACCACAACCGGCGTGGTGCTGGCAGCCAACGCGGCGGCAACACCTCCGCGTCCGCGGCCGACGTCCCAGGTGTTCATCGCATCCGTCAGTGCGACATAGCTGCCGGCGTCGAAGCGGCGGGCCAGCTTGGTCGCGTGGTGGTCGAGGTAGGACTGCACGGCATAGCGACCATCGCCGAGGGGGTCCTCGCCGTCCTGCGGCGAGTTGCCGAACCTCGCCTCGAGCTCGACGCTGCTGCGATAGGTGAGGTGGGCGATCCGGCGGGCGATGCCGAGACCCGTCGACGGCCCGTTTCCGGGGCCAGCGTCATGGTAGTCGCCGCCGCGCCAGGCGGGATCGCCGGTGATGGCGGCAATCTGGGTGCCCTGAGTACCGATCTGGTCGGCGGAGGCGGCTGCCCCGACGGCGAGAAACAGGGCCGAGCCGACCCGGTCGGGGTGCCGGACAGACCACTCGATCGCGCGCATGCCACCCATCGAACCGCCGATCAGGCTGGCCCAGCGAACGATGCCGAGCCGGTCAGCCAGGGCGACCTCTGCGGCAACCTGGTCGGCGACGGTGATGCGCGGAAACCTCGACCCCCACGGGTTTCCGTCCTCGGCGAGCGACGCCGGACCGGTGCTGCCCTGACACCCACCCAGCACGTTGGCTGCAACCACGAACCAGCGGGCGGTGTCGATCGCCCGACCTTCGCCGATCAGGGCGTCCCACCACCCGGCCGTACGGTGACCATCCCCGGCCGGGCCGGTGACGTGCGAGTCGCCGGTGAGGGCGTGCAGGACGAGCACCGCGTTCGAGCCGTCGTCGGCGAGCGTGCCCCAGGTCTCGTACGCCAGGGTCACCGACGGCAGCTCACCGCCCAGCTCGAGCGAGAGCGGCCCGAGGTCGACGAACTGGCGGCGACCGGGCGGATCGCCCGGTCGCCACGCACCCGACGCAGGCAGCGCTGGGCTGTTCGTCATGTCAGGCGGGCCACTCAGCTCGACTTGGACGCGGCGAAGCCGGCCTCGAGGTCGGCCAGGATGTCCTCGATGCCCTCGAGACCGACCGCCAGCCGGATCAGCCCCGGCGTCACGCCGGACAGCAGCTGCTCCTCGGGCGTGAGCTGCGAGTGGGTCGTCGACGCCGGGTGGATCACCAGCGAGCGCACGTCGCCGATGTTGGCCACGTGACTGTGCAGCTCGAGCGCATCCACGAAGGCGCGCCCGGCCTCCCGGCCACCCACGATCTCGAACGAGAGCACGGCGCCGGGACCGCGCGGAGCGTACTTCTGAGCCCGCTCGAACCAAGGCGAGGACGGCAGGCCGGAGTAGGCGACCGACTCGACCTCGGGCCGCTCGGTCAGCCACTCCGCCACCCGCTGGGCGTTGGCAACGTGACGCTCGATCCGCAGCGACAGCGTCTCGATCCCCTGCGCAATAAGGAAAGCGTTGAACGGACTGACTGCCGGACCGAGGTCGCGCAGCAGCTGCACGCGAGCCTTCGCGATGTAGGCGGCCGCGCCGAGCGCCTCGGTGTAGACCACGCCGTGATAGCTCGGGTCGGGAGTGGTCAGACCAGGGAACCGCTCGGCGTTGGCGGCCCAGTCAAACTTTCCACCGTCGACGATCGCGCCGGCGATCGCGGTGCCATGGCCGCCGAGATACTTCGTCGCCGAGTGCACGACGATGTCGGCGCCCCACTCGAACGGCCGGATCAGGTAGGGCGTCGCCACCGTGTTGTCGACGATCAGCGGCACGCCGGCTGCGTGGGCGACGCCAGCAACACCCTCGATGTCCAGGATGTCGCCGCGCGGGTTGGCGATGGTCTCAGCGAAGAAAGCCTTGGTGTTCGGCTGCACGGCCGCCTGCCAGGACTCGAGGTCCTCGGGGTGGTCGACGAACGAGACCTGCACACCGAGCTTGGGCAGCGTGTAGTGGAACAGGTTGTACGTGCCCCCGTACAGGCTCGGGCTGGAGACCAGGTGGTCGCCGGCCTCGACGATGTTCAGGATCGCCAGCGTCTCCGCGGCCTGGCCGCTGCTCACGAGCAGGGCCGCGATGCCACCCTCGAGCGCCGCGATGCGCTCCTCCACGACCGACTGCGTCGGGTTCATGATCCGGGTGTAGATGTTGCCGGTCTCGGCGAGCCCGAACAGCGCACCTGCGTGGTCGCTGTCCCGGAAGGTGTAGGAGGTCGTCTGGTAGATGGGGAGGGCCCGCGATCGGGTGGCCTCGTCCGGCACCTGGCCGGCGTGAATCTGCTTGGTCTCGAAGCTCCAGCCGTTGCTCACGGTCTGCCTTTCGGTTGGCGAGGAAATGGGCGAGTTCGACAAAGACGGGAACGCCCGGTCACGAGGTCGCTGACGGGCTGGATGTGGGGACGGATGGATCTGGGTGCGCGGTTCAGGCCACCGGCCGAACGGTTAGCGGCAACAGAGGCCGTCAAAGAGGTCGACCCGCCGGCTCGGCCAGAAGGCCTCAAGGCATGCGGAGATCGACATGCCTCAACGTAACTCGCGCTTTGGCCGGCCGACAAGGTGCGCGCTCAACAACCTTCGGCAACACCGCGTTGCTGCAATGTTCACCCGCAGGGAACGTCGGTGGTAACAATTCCGGGATCAGGTACTCTGGCTGAACCGGACCGGTTCCCCGCCCGGCGCATTGTCGCGGTCCACTGTCGTGCCGCCTGTGACGCGTTTTCTGCATCCAGGAGGTTGCTCGATGGCACGGTCCTATGTGTTGGTCCAGACCGACGTCGGCCGTGCGGTCGAGATCGCGGAGGCCGCCGTCGTGCTGCCGGGGGTCTTCTTCGCTGACGCGGTCACCGGCCCGTACGACCTCGTGATCGCCCTCGACGGTGACGGAGGCGCAGCCCTCGGCGCGCTGCAGAAGCTGCCCGGCGTGACCCGCACCGTCTCCTGCGGCCCCACCCTCGTGCTGCCCTAGCCCGCTTCGACTCCCGGCTCAGCCGCCGGACTTGCGCCGGAACTGCCGGGTCCGCTTGTCGTTGCTGGTCGGCACCGCCGAGCTGCCGGGAGTGTGCGGCGTCGCATTGGCTCCGGTTGACCCGTGCTTCTTGTCCAGCGCGGCGCGGAACTTCGCCTTCTGGTCTTCCTGCTCGGCGTCCGAAGCGGGCTTGGCACTGCCGTCTGCTGAGGTGGTCATGACTTCAGTGTCCTCCATCCGGCTCGGTCAGAGCCGGTCGTGACCCTTGAAGAAGGTCCAGCCGCCGGGCCCGACGCCCGCGGCGAGCACCAGGATCACCAGTCCCCACAGCACGTGGCCGCTGAAGAGCACGGCGAGTCCGAGAATGGCGATGAACGCTGCGGCAAACCACAAGATGAGTCCCATGCGGATCATCTTGGCAGGTCTTTGCCACGGGACAAGCCCGGGGAGGGTCAGACCCCGGCGCCGCGCCCTCGGAAGATCGACCAGCCGCCGGGGCCGACGGCGCAGGCCACGACCAGCAGGATGATGCCCCACAGGATCGCGCCATTGAACAGGGCGATGATGCCGGCGATTGCGATGACTACTGCGATGAGCCAGAGGATGAGTGCCATGCGCACTGTCTGCCCGGAAACAAGATCAACAATCCTTGTCCGGTAGCGAAGCTTGCTACTCCCACTCGATGGTGCCCGGCGGCTTGCTCGTGACGTCGAGCACGACCCGGTTGACCTCGCGGACCTCGTTGGTGATCCGGTTGGAGATGTGCGCGAGGACGTCGTACGGGACCCTGGCCCAGTCCGCGGTCATCGCGTCCTCCGAGGAGACCGGCCGCAGCACGATCGGGTGGCCGTAGGTCCGCTCGTCGCCCTGCACGCCGACCGAGCGCACCTCGGCCAGCAGCACGACCGGGCATTGCCAGATGTCTCGGTCGAGCCCGGCCCTGGACAGCTCCTCGCGGGCGATCGCGTCGGCCTCTCGCAGCAGCTCGAGCCGATCGTGGGTGACCTCGCCGATGATCCGGATGCCGAGACCGGGGCCGGGGAACGGCTGGCGCCAGACGATGGGCTCGGGCAGCCCCAGCTCGAGGCCCACCTTGCGCACCTCGTCCTTGAACAGCAGCCGCAGCGGCTCGACCAGACCGAACTGCAGGTCGTCCGGCAGGCCACCGACGTTGTGGTGGCTCTTGATGTTGGCCGCGCCCTCGCCGCCACCGGACTCGACCACGTCGGGGTAGAGCGTGCCCTGGACGAGGAACTCGACGGTCTCGCCATGGGCGTCGGCCTCCGCGATCACCTCGCGGGCGGCTTCCTCGAACACCCGGATGAACTCGCGGCCGATCGCCTTGCGCTTGGTCTCCGGGTCGGTCACGCCCGCCAGCGCGTCGAGGAAGCGCTTGGAGGCGTCGACCACCTTGAGCTGTACGCCGGTGGACGCCACGAAGTCACGCTCGACCTGCTCGGCCTCGCCCTTGCGCAGCAGGCCGTGGTCGACGAAGACGCAGGTGAGCTTGTCCCCGATGGCGCGCTGGACAAGTGCGGCAGCGACGGCGGAGTCAACGCCGCCGGACAGGCCGCAGACGGCGCGACCCGTGCCCACCTGCGCGCGGATCCGCTCGACCTGCTCGTCGACGATGTTGACCATGGTCCAGGTGGGCCGGCAGTGGGCGCCCTGGTAGAGGAAGTGCTTGAGCACCTCGAGGCCACGCTCGGTGTGCAGGACCTCCGGGTGGAACTGGACCCCGTACAGACCGGCATCGGCATTTTCAAAAGCGGCGATCGGCGTTTGACTGGTGGTTGCTGTGACCGAGAACCCTTGTGGCGCAGCGGAAACCGCGTCGTTGTGGGACATCCACACCGATGCCTGGAGCGGGAGCCCGGCGAACAAGGTGCCGCCGCCGACGACGGTGAGCGGGGTCCGCCCGAACTCTGCTGTGCCGGTGCGGGCGACCGTGCCACCCAAGGCCGCAGCCATCGCCTGGAAGCCGTAGCAGATGCCGAACGTGGGGACGCCGGTCTCGAACAACGCCCGGTCGACCTGCGGAGCGCCCTCGGCGTAGACCGAGCTGGGTCCACCGGACAGGATGATCGCCTTCGGCCGCTTGGCCAGCATCTCCTCGAGCGGCATGGACCACGGGACGACTTCGCTGTAGACGCTGCACTCGCGCACCCGCCGAGCGATGAGCTGCGCGTACTGCGCGCCGAAGTCGACGACCAGAACGGTGTCGTACGAGGGATCGGTCACAGACGTCACAGGTGCTCCGGGTGCCGGGAGAGGGTCGACCCATGGTATCCGGCGGCCGCTGGTCGATCACCCGGGGCATTTCACTGAGGCCGACGGCCCGAACACTGAGCAATAGTGCCTATCTACCAGCGGGTTTGGCCCCGAAGGGGTGACAGTCGGCTCGGGTTGGTCAATGCTGAGCAGGTTCCGTGCTGCTGATTGGCTCTTCGGGGGGTCAACACGATGGCGCGCCAAAGGGGACGATGATGAGCACGACTTTGACCCGAGCTCCCGTTTTCATCCATCAGGACCGCCGGGAGCTCTCCAGCACACCCAACCTGCTGTCGCGGGTTCCGACCGATGTCCTGCTCAGAGCGCTCATCGCGAGAGCCGAGGTCGACACCCCGGCCAGCGATGCCCTGCTCGACCGAACGGTCGACGGCGTCCGCTGTCTGCTGTGCCCTGTTCACCCGTCGGCGGCGGACTGCCTGAGCCCACGCGAACGCGAGATCGCCCGGATGGTGGCGAGGGGCTACACGAACAAGATGATTGCCAACGTGCTCGACATCAGCGGCTGGACGGTGTCGACCCACTTGCGCCGCATCTTCGCCAAGCTGGGCGTATCCACCCGCGCCGCCATGGTCGCCCGCGTGGTGGAGCGGTAACGCTAGTCGCCGAGCTCGGCCAGCCGTTCGTGCAGCCGCTGTCGCACCTCATCGGGGGTGTAGGCGCCCCGCTTGCGCTGGTCGCGCGCCACGACCGCGCCAGTGGCCACCACGCCGAGAACTCCGGCGAGCCCGATCACCTTGCCCCACGTGCCCCACGTCTTCCACGAGCCCATGCGCCTAGGCTACGGGTCATGTCCCGTACACCGACGCCGCCTCCGTCGTTGTCCCTGGACGAGGCGCTGGACATCGCCCGCACCGGGGACCTCTGGCTGTTCCGCGGGCGTACGCCTGCGGACCGCGCGATCCAGATGACCACAAATGCCCCGGTAAATCACGTTGGCATGACGGTCGCGCTGGACGACCTGCCCGCGTTGATGTGGCACGCGGAGCTGGGCCGGAGCCTCACCGACGTGTGGAGCGGCAAGCACCAGCGTGGCGTACAGCTGCACGACCTGCGGGCCGCGGTGAGCGTGTGGGCGACGAGGTACGGGCAGCGGGCGTGGCTGCGACAGCTCGAGCCGACGGTCTCCCGTTCTCAGGAAGAGGCGGTCCTGCGCACGGTGGCCCGGCTGGACGGCACGCCCTTCCCGAGCATGGCCCGGCTGGCGAGCCGGTGGGTGGTCGGGCATGCGCCGTTTCCGCGGTCGTCCCGAGCCGACGATGACGGCACGACTCTCGAAAGTGCTTACTGCGCCGAGGTTGTCGCGCTGACGTACGACGCAATGGGCCTCCTGGACACGACCCAAGCCCGCCACTCGTACGACCCCGGCAACTTCTGGAGCGGGGATCACCTGGCCCTCGCCGACGGGGCCGCACTGGGCGGCGAGATCGCCGTCGAGGTGCCGCTGTGAGCCCAACTGCTGGGTCCTGATGCTTGCTCTGAGCCCAATAGGCCGTACCTTATCCTCCGTGCGCCTACACTTCGGCCGGCTGGCCGCCCTGCTGACCGTCTCCCTTCTCGGGCTGACGGCGTGCACGAGCCATGGCTCGCCGAACGCGACCAAGACCTCGTCACCGGTGACCAGCTCGAGCCCCTCCCCGAGCCCCACGCCCACCAAGACCAAGCCGCCCGGCCCCAAGCTGGTGCAGCTGCCCTTCGGCGGGCGCCAGGTGCTGCCGAAGTACCGCGTGATCGCCTACTACGGCAACGGGCAGTCCAAGGCACTCGGCGTGCTGGGCCACTACACGCCGGACGAGGCCGCAGTGGCCGTCGCGGCCAAGGCGAAGGAGTGGAACACTCCGAAGCGCCCCGCCCTGCCGGCGATGGAGCTCATTGCGACGCTCGTCGACGGCTACGCCGGTCACGACGGCAACTACAGCCACGACAGCAGCCCGGAGCAGATCCAGCCCTACCTGGACGCGGCGCGCAAGCACGGCGAGCTGCTGATCCTCGATATCCAGCCCGGCACCCAGAACTTCCTGGAAGTGGTCAAGCGGTACCAGTCGTTCTTGCTGCAGCCCGACGTCGGCGTCGGTCTCGACAGCGAGTGGAGGATGGCTCCCGGCCAGGTCCCCGGCAAGGTGTTCGGTCACGTCAGCGCCGCCGAGATCAACTCGGTGACGGCCTACCTGTCCAAGCTGACCGTCAGCCACGGCCTGCCGCAGAAGGTCGTTGTCCTGCACCACTTCTTCCAGAAGATGATCACGGACAAGTCACTGGTCAAGCCGCGCAAGGCCCTGGCCATCGTGTGGCACTTCGACGGGCACGGCAATCGCAACGACAAGCTGTTCGGCTACAACCTGCTCAAGGTCAAGCCGCCATTCTTCAACGGTTTCAAGCTCTTCCTCACCGAGGACAAGAACCTGTTCCAGCCGGCGGAGGTCATGGCCCTCAACCCGCCGCCGGACTTCATCAGCTACCAGTAGCCGCGGGGCGGTCGGTCGCAGCCCACTGCGACCACGAGCCGGGGTAGAGCCGGCCCGTCCCGAGACCGGCCAGCTCGAGCGCGAGCAAGTTGTGGCACGCCGTCACGCCCGACCCGCAATAGGCGATGACCGGGCCGCCGTCGACAATGCCGGCTGACGCGAAGGTTTCGCGCAGCACGGGCACTGGGAGGAACCGCCCGCTCGCATCGACGTTGTCCCGGCACGGCACACTGCGGGCGCCGGGGATGTGACCGGGACGAGCGTCGACGACCTCCGAGTCGCCGCGGAACCGTTCGGCTGGACGGGCGTCGATCACCGGCACACCAGCCATAACCGCCGCGGAAACATCTTCCATCGTCGCGAGAATGCTTGCGGGCCAAGGGATCGCGGAGAATTCGGTCGATGCGGCGTGGCGCGTTCCGGTCTCTAGGACGCCGTCGTACGCGGTCAGCCCACCGTCCAGCAGAGCCGCATTGCCACCCAGCGTCCGCAGCATCCAGACCAGCCGTGCAGCGATGACTCCCCCGGCGTCGTCGTAGGCGATCACGGTCGTGGTGTTGCTGATGCCGATCCGGGACATCCCGGTCGCGAACACCTCCGGGTCGGGCAGTGGGTGCCTGCCCGCGGCAGCGGACGGGGGTGCCGCGAGCCACTCGTCGAGGTCGACGAAGACGGCGCCGGGCAGATGTCCGCGCTCGTACGCCTCGCGGCCCGACCGACCGTCCATGTACCACCGCACGTCGGCGAGCACCACGTCTCCGGCCGCCTGCGCCAGCCAGTCAGCGTCAACAACCGGCGGGGCTACGGGCTGGGTGGACAACGAGAACCCCCTAGTCCCGCGCGGGGTTGACCACGATCTCGACCCGCTGGAACTCCTTGAGGTCGGAGTATCCGGTCGTCGCCATGGAGCGGCGCAGAGCACCGACGATGTTCATCGTGCCGTCGGTCACGTGTGACGGGCCGAACAGGATCTGCTCGAGGCTGCCCAGGCTGCCCAGGTGCACCCTGGCGCCACGCGGCAGGGTCGCATGACGGGACTCGGCACCCCAGTGCCAGCCGCGGCCCGGCGCCTCGGTGGCCCGTGCCAACGGCATGCCGATCATCACCGCGTCCGCACCGCAGGCGACCGCCTTGGCGATGTCACCGCCGTTGGCCATGCCGCCGTCGCAGATGACGTGCACGTAGCGGCCACCGGACTCGTCCATGTAGTCGCGGCGGGCCGACGCGACGTCGGAAACCGCTGTGGCCATGGGAACTCCGATGCCCAGCACCTTGCGGGTCGTGTGCGAAGGGCCGCCACCGACGCCGACGAGGACACCCGCCGCGCCCGTACGCATCAGGTGCAGTGCGGCCTGGTAGGTGGCGCAGCCGCCCACGATGACCGGGACGTCGAGCTCGTAGATGAACTGCTTGAGGTTGAGCGGGGTCGCCTGTGTCGACACGTGCTCGGCCGAGACCACCGAGCCGCGGATCACGAACAGGTCGACCCCGGCCCGCAGCACGGCCTTGTGGAACTCTGCCGTGCGCTGCGGCGAGAGCGCCGCAGCTGTGGTGACGCCTGCGTCGCGGATCTGAGCGATCCGGTCGACGATCAGCTCCTCGCGGATCGGCTCGGCGTACAGCTGCTGGAGTCGTGCCGTCGACTCGTCGGCCGACAGCGAGGCGATCTCCTCGAGCAGCGGCTCCGGGTCGTCGTACCGGGTCCAGAGTCCCTCCAGGTCAAGGACTCCGAGCCCGCCGAGGCGGCCGATCTCGATGGCGGTCGCCGGCGAGACGACACTGTCCATCGGGGCCACCACCAGCGGGACCTCGAACCGGTAGGCATCGATCTGCCACGCCACCGAGACGTCCTCGGGGTCGCGAGTGCGGCGGCTCGGCACGACGGCGATGTCGTCGAACCCGTAGCCCCGTCGCGCCGTCTTGCCTCGTCCGATCTCGACGTCGGCCACGTTGTTGTCGTCCTGTTCCCGGCGCTAGCGGCCGTGGTAGTTCGGTGCCTCGGTCGTCATCTGGATGTCGTGCGGGTGGCTCTCCTTGAGACCCGCTGCGGTGATGCGGACGAACGTGGCCTGCTGCAGCTCGGAGATCGTACGGGCGCCGCAGTAGAACATCGCCTGACGCAGACCCCCGACCAGCTGGTGGGCGACGGCGGACAGCGGACCGCGGAACGGCACCTGCCCCTCGACGCCCTCCGGCACGAACTTGTCCTCGGTGGAGACGTCCTGCTGGAAGTAGCGGTCCTTGGAGTAGCTGACGCCGGAGCCGCGAGACTTGATCGCGCCGAGCGAGCCCATGCCGCGGTAGGACTTGAACTGCTTGCCGTTGACGAAGATCAGCTCGCCGGGCGACTCCTCGCAGCCGGCCAGCAGCGAGCCGAGCATGACGCTGTCGGCACCTGCGGCGATGGCCTTGGCGACGTCGCCGGAGTACTGCATGCCGCCGTCGCCGATCAGGGGTACTCCCGCCGGACGGGCCGCGAGCGAGCAGTCGTAGATCGCCGAGATCTGGGGTACGCCGACGCCGGCCACCACGCGGGTCGTGCAGATGGAGCCGGGTCCGACGCCCACCTTGATCGCGTCGACACCGGCGTCGATGAGCGCCTGCGCACCAGCCCTGGTCGCGACGTTGCCGCCGATGATCTCGACCCTGGCGTCGGCCTTGAGCTTGGCGACCATGTCGTAGACGCCGCGGTGATGGCCGTGCGCGGTGTCGACCACGATGAAGTCGGCTCCGGCGTCGATCAGCAGCTGGGCCCGCTCGTACGCGCCATCGACACCCACGGCAGCGCCCACGACCAGCCGGCCGTTGGCGTCCTTGGTGGCCAGGGGGTACTGCGTGGACTTGGTGAAGTCCTTGACCGTGATCAGTCCGCGCAACCGCCCGGACTCGTCGACCAGCGGCAGCTTCTCGACCTTGTGCCGCATGAGCAGCGCCATCGCGTCGTCACGGCTGATGCCCTCGCGCGCGGTCACCAGCGGCATCCCGGTCATGACCGCGCCGACCAGACGGGAGAAGTCGGTCTCGAACCGGATGTCGCGGTTGGTCACGATGCCGATCAGGGTGCCGGCGCCGTCGACCACCGGCAGGCCGGAGATGCGGTAGCGGCCCATGAGCACGTTGGCGTCGCTGATCGTCGTGTCGGCGGTGCAGGTGACCGGCTGGGTCACCATGCCGGCCTCGGAGCGCTTGACGATGTCGACCTGCTCGGCCTGGTCCTCGGGCGAGAGGTTGCGGTGGAGCACGCCCACCCCGCCCTGCCTGGCCATCGCGATGGCCATCCGGCCCTCGGTGACCGTGTCCATGGCGGAGGACACCAGCGGAGTCTGCAGGGTGATGTTGCGGGTCAGCCGGGTGGAGGTGTCGACGTCGCTGGGCAGCTGGTCGGAGACGGCCGGCTGCAGCAGCACGTCGTCGAAGGTGAGACCGAGCGGGGCAAACTTCGCCGGCAGCTCGGGGACGAAAACGTCGTCCTCGCCGTCAGGGCCGGTGCGGGGATTCATGCTGCCTTCCGATCGCGACTGTCGGGGGAGCCTGTCGAGAAACACCCGGGGTCACAGCCTAACGAACGCGGGGCGGCTCTCCACAGCCTGAGACGGCATCCCCCGCCTGCGGACAACCCGGGCGTACGGTGGCCAGGTGTACGAAGACCAGCCCATCGACCCCTTCCACGGGGACCCGCTCGACCCGGCATCCGCCCTCGGTGACGAGGACGACGCACTCGAGCCGCTCTCGCCCGCCGAGCGCGAGGACGTGCTGGCCGACCTCGAGGACCTCGAGGTCTTCCAGGCGCTGCTCGAGTCACGCGGTGTACGAGGCCTGGTGGTCGACTGCGACGACTGCGACGAGCCGCACTACTTCTCGTGGGCGCTGCTGCGTGGCAACCTGCGCCACCTGCTCGACATGGGCCAGACCCGGGTGCACGAGCCGGCCTTCAGCCCCGACCCCAGCGAGTACGTGAGCTGGGACTACGCCCGCGGCTTCGCCGACGGGGTGCTCGACGCCGGCGGCGAGACCGACGACGTGGGCAAGGACTGACTTTCCTGTTCGACCTGCCGGCCGGCGGACTCGTCCCGGGGCCGTGAGCGAGCAGTGCTACGAGCCGGGCGGTGCCTCGCTGGACGGCGCCGCCGGGCTGTCGGCCGGCGTCGCCGGGCTGTCGGTCGGCGTCGCCGACGGTGTGCCGGGGGCTGCCGCCGGCGGGTCCGACGTGGGTGTGGCCGACGCCACAGGCGGGTCCGATGCCGCAGGCGTGGCGCTCGCGGACGGCTCCGTCGTGGGAGTGTCCGAGGGCGTGGGGGTCGCCGAGGGCGTGGGAGTGTCGGAAGCCTCCGGCCCGGACGTGGGCTCGGGTGCCTGCGCGCCACCACCCCCGCCGCCGCCGGTGGTGACGGGGCCGCCGCTGGCGGGTGCCGGGCTCGACGTCGGCGGTGCGGTGGTCGAGGGCGCGGTCGACGGCGGGGCCGTCGTTGCGGGTGGCGTCGCCACGGGAGTCGTGGTCACCGCCGCCGGCGCGGCCGCTGCAGTACGTTGGCGGCGTGGTCCTCGGCGCATGAGCAGCTGCCCGCGGGGGCGCCGCCACGCGGGGGTGCGCAGCTGCTCCGGCCAGTGGCGGCGTTTGTGCCGCGATGCTCGTCAGCACGACGACCGGGGCAGCGGCAGGCGCAGACCGAGCGTCGACGACGTTGCGCACGGCGACGACCCGTACGGCCAGGTCGTGCCGCCCGTCCCGAAGAGCCACCTTGGGCAGGCGCTTGGCAGCGTCGTCGACGTCACGCCTCGCCGCTGCCAGCCGGCCGGCCGCGAGGGAGTCCTCGGCCGAGCGCAGCCGGTGCTTGATCTCGAGCGCCTGCCGCTGAGAACCGTCGAGCTGGGAGTGTCCCGTGAGCGCCCTTCCGCAGCGGGAACAGCGGGCTGGTCGGGCCGGCCTTGACGCTGGCGGCAGCCATGCCGCCCGTGGACAGCACCACCATCACTGCGGCGCCCGCGACGCTGGTGCGGTGCGCCAGCCGCGGCAGCCGGCGGAACGTGCGAGCCGGCACCACCGGAGCGGGGGCGACCACCTCGAGGTCGGGCAGGTCCTGCGAGACGTCGTCGACCAGCGCCATCATCAGCTCGAGGGCGAAGTCGTCCTCGACGGCGCCGCCGACGGCAATCGCGTCGAGCAGGACGTCGGTCGCCCAGATGCCGCGGTCGTCGAACTCGCTCATGGCGCACCTCCCTCGGCGAGGGAGCGCAGCTTGGACAGCGCCCGGTGCTGGGCCACGCGTACAGCGCCGGCGCTCATCCCGAGCACCGCACCCGTCTCCTCAGCCGAGAGCCCCGCTGCAACGCGCAGGAGCAGCAGCTCGCGCTGGGACTCGGGCAGCAGGTCGAGCAGCGCCCGCGCGGTGTCAGCGTCGGCGGAGCGCATGGCGAGCGCCTCGGGGCCGAGGGCCACGTCGGCCGACTCCGGTACGTCGGCCACCGGCATGGGCCGGCGGACGGCGGCGCGGTGATAGTCGGCGATCTTGTGCGCGGCCACCCCGTACACGAAAGCGGCGAACGGCCGCCCTTCGTCGCGGTAACGGGGCAGCGCGGTCAGCACGGCGAGCAGGACCTCCTGGGCAACGTCGTCCGCCGCCTCGTACGAACCGTGCGCGCGGCCGAGCCGGGCTCGGCAGTAGCGCACGAGGGAGGGACGAACCCGGGCGAGGAGCACCTCGGTGGCCTCGCGGTCACCGGAGACGGCTCGACTCAGCACCGCTGCGTCGTCGTCCTCTGCCGAGGTTTGCATCGCGGAGGGCGTGACGGGTGTTACAGGCGGGACGATCGAGAGGTCGGCGGGAGCGAGCAGGGGCGGGTGAGGCGAATCCACCTGCCACCTCCGTCCCCTCGACAGCATCCTTTCGGTGCTCCGAGAGTACGGGGATTATGCGGATCGCGCTTGGGCCTAATGGACCAAACCGCGCCGGAAGCCCAAGGCAACCGCCTGGGCGCGGTCGTTGACTCCGAGCTTGCGGAACAGCCGCCGAGCGTGGGTCTTGACCGTGTCCTCGGACAGGTAGAGCTCGCGGCCGATCTCGCCGTTGCTCTTGCCCTCACTCATGCCGCGCAGCACCTGCAGCTCGCGCTCGGTCAGGTCCGGCACGCCCAGCGGGGCGGGTTCGCGAACGGCCCGAGGGGTCGGGATCCCGGCGACGAGCAGGTCGGCGCCGGCCAGCGCATGAGCGACCGCGGCACACAGCTCCTCGGTGGACACGTCGCGCTGCAGGAAGCCGCGCGCGCCACCGGCGATCGCCTGGACGACCGAGTCGCGATCGTCTCCCTGAGCCATCACGACGACGTTGGCCTCCGGGTGGCTGCGAACCAGGCGGCGGGTGGCCTCCGAGGCACCGAGACCGGACAGCTGCAGCGACATCAGGACCAGGTCCGGGCGTTCCACGGGATAGCGCCGCAGCAGCTCTTCGCCCGTGTCGACCGTCTCGACCCGGTCGACGCCCGGCACTGCAGCGACGTTGCGGCGCAGGCCCTCGCGAACCGGGCGCAGGTCGTCGCAGATCAGGACGGTCGTCATCGGGTAACCCGGGCGGTGCTGGTCGAGCCGGTCGAAGCGACGGGCAGCAGCAAGAGGACTCCATCCAGATGGCGGCCGGCGCGGCCGTCGAGCTCGTCGGTGGATGGCCGGACCCGGGCTGCCGAGAGCCCGCAGAGGCGCATCCCGCTGCCGCTCATCCCGCACCTCCCGACTCACAGTGCGCCCCACCGACGCTTGTCTCCACGACTGGCATCGGCACGCGAACGGGCCAGCGTGAGCGTTCCGGCGGAAAAGTCCGGATCAATCAAGATCCGCACGGCTCCCGTCGGCTCAAGCGCCCAGCAACTCCGCGATATCGGGACGGTTCAGCCACTCTTCCCGCACGTTCGGCGGCAGGTCGCCAGCGATCGAGAGCACGGCGTTGCGAGCCGCGGCCAGGCTGCGGTCGCTCTCGTCCGGGTCGGTGTCGGCGAGCAGGGCCCCGAGCAGGGCACGGGACGGCCAGATCAGGGGCAACGTGGCCAAGCCCTCGGCGAGGGTGGCCGCCCGACGCAGGGTGACCGTGGCACCGTCGCTGCCGGCGTGCAGCTGAGCGACCCCGAGGAACAGCAAGCCCTTGGCCACGTGCCGCGGCGCGCGCGCCTCCTCGGCACCCGACACAGCGGCCTCGGCCGCCTCCACCGCCTGCGCGATGTCGCCCTCGAGCAGCGCCACCTCGGCCCGTACCCAGTCCAGCCGCACCCGTTGGCGCCACCAGTCGTCCCGTCCGGGAACCAGTGCGGCAGCCTCCGCCATCTCGGTGTTGGCGGCACTGAGATCACCCAGTCCGACCGCGTCCGCCGCCAGGCCGAGCCGGCAGTCGAACGCGGCCTCGCCCGTGCCGTCGGTCAGGGCCAGACCGCGCAGGTCCGTCTCGCGAGCGGCAGCGTGCCGACCGAGCTGACGATGGACGGAACCGACGGTCGCGGCGGCGAGGGCGGAGAACAGCCGCTGGTCAGCAGGCAGGTCGGGCGTCTCGCCCGCGTCGATCAGTGGCGCGAGCACCATGAGCGCGCCGCCGTAGCGGCCACCAGCACCCAGCGCAACGCCCAACAGCCAGGCAGCAGCGGTCACCTCTGCCCGGCGGCCCTGCTTCTGGGCAAGGACGACGGCCTGCTCGAGCACGCTGACGGCGTCGGCGGGGCGGCCGTGGAAGGCCGCGCGCTCGCCGGTCGCCAGCAGGGTCGCCAGATCGACCGAGCCCTGGACATCTACGTTCACGCCGCCTCCGGTGTTGTCGCGAGGGTATCGACGTCGACCGGGTTGCCGGTCGGCTAAAGACCCAACCGGTGCTCGACCAGCTCGACCGCATCCGAGACGTCGCGGCTGAACGCTGCTCTGGGCGGCAGATCCTCGAGCCACCAGCCGGCGCCGCCGAGCAGGATCGACGGGGGCGGGGAGGTAGCCGGCACGTCCCCGAGCAGTGCCGGGTCGCCCGTCGTGCGCAACGACGACCAGAGGAAGACGACGGCGGGCCCGACCCGGAGCACGGCCGCCGCGAGCGCGTCGGGAGGCACCGCGCCACCCAGGTTGCGGCTGGCGATTCCTCGCTCGGCCAACGCGGCGGCCAGGATGTGCAGCGGCAGCGCGTGGTAGTCGTCGGGGGCGCACGCCAGCAGCACCCGCGCCGGACCGGGCGGTTCCGGGGTTGCCGATGACCGCAACGCTGCCAGTGCGCTCTCGGCCAGCAGGTGCTCGACGTCGACCCCCTCGCCGGTGGCCTCCCAGCGTTCGCCGACTCCGTGCAGCACCGGCGCCACGAGCCCGTGCCAGGTCGTCGGCACACCGTGCTCCCGCAGCGAGCGCCGGATGGTGGCGGTGACCGTGGCTGCGTCGAGCGACATGGCGGCCCTCGCCAGCCCGCGGACGTCGGGGCTGCTGCCGGGCATGGCGACGACCCGGCCACCACCGGCTTGATGTTGAACCGGTTCCGGCGCGGTTGTCTCGGCGGTGCTCTCGTTCGCGCCGGACAGCACCAGCCGCGCCGCATCCCCTGGCGGCACCCCGGCCGCTGTCAGCCGGCGCATCACCTGCAGCCGCTCGACATCGGCGTCGGAGAAGCGCCGGTGCGCACCGAACGTGTGCGCGCTGGGACCGAGGCCGTACCGCCGGTCCCAGGTTCTGAGCGTGGCCGGCGCGACCCCCAGCCGGCGGGCAACCGCCGATACGGGGTAGCGCGGGGTCGAGTCGGCAGGAACCACCCTGCCGATGATGCGGCTCCGCGCCGCGGACCACAACCGGAAGCCGGCCTGCGGCGAACTATTTGGTGAGCTGTGGGGTCAACCGCCCTTGTGCAGCGGGTTGAACAATGTCTGAAGCGGTTATATCGTGCTGCATCGGGCCTCTGACCCCGGCCTCGAAAGAAAGGGTGGACCTGCCATGAGCGACCTGTCGCGACTTCCCGGACCGATCACCGAGCACTGGGAGTGGCAGCAGCTGGCCGCCTGCTCGGGCCTGGGCACGGAGGCGTTCTTCCACCCCGACGGCCAGCGCGGTCAGCGCCGGCTGAGCCGGGAACGGGCCGCGAAGGCCGTCTGCGCCACGCTGCCCCGTCCTGGCAGCCTGCGCTGCACACGCACTGGCAGTCCGGGAGCCGTACGGCGTGTGGGGCGGGATGTCGGAGTCGGACCGGGAGGCGATCTTCGCCCGCAACGCCGCCTGCTGAGGATCGTTCGCTTTGTACGGTTGGCATTCCGCACCCGGACAACTTCGGAGAGCCATGACCTCGCCCGCTGACCCGTTCATCGCTGCCCTCAGGGCCAACCACGACGTACTCGCGACACTGGTCAAGAATCTTGATCACGACGCACTGACCGGTCCCTCGGCCGACACCGAATGGGACATCTCGCAAGTGCTGAGCCACCTCGGGAGCGGGGCCGAGATCACCCTCAACGGCCTTCGTAGCAGCCTGGACCCGAGCATCGAGGCAGCTCCCAACCCCGAGATCTGGGACCGCTGGAACGCCATGAGCCCCGAGGACCGGCTGACCGGCTTCCTAGCTGCGAACGAGGCGCTGGTCTCGGCGTACGAAGGTCTCGACGACGCGATCCGCAACGAGATCCGGGTCGACATGGGCTTCCTGCCCGAGCCGGTCGGCCTCGAGGTGCCGGTGCAGTTCCGGTTGAACGAGGCGGCCCTGCACTCGTGGGACGTGCGCTGGTCACTCGACCCGGCGGCCACCCTCACCGAGACCGAGGCCGCACTCCTGATCGATCAGACGGTCTTCATGCTGGGCTGGATCGGGCACGCCGACGCCCTCAGCAGTCCGGTCACCCTGGTTGTCACGACCACCGGCCCGGACCTGTCGTTCGGGCTGAGCATCGCTGACGCGGTCACCGTCGTCGACGTGCCGGACGACGCTGCGGGCACCCTGACGTTGCCGGCTGAGGCGTGGATCCGACTCGCGACCGGTCGGCTCACCGCTCCGCGCACCCCGCCGAGCGTGCGACTCGAGTCGGCCGAGGTCGACCTCGACGACCTCCGCGCCGTCTTCCCCGGCTACTGATCCGGCCGCTCCAGTCGCCGCCGCGCGAACCCGATAACTCACAGGGGTGCGAACCGCCGCGCCGCTGGGAGGGGGCCGCGTGCCAAGGCAACGTACCGCCGCCGAGTCACAGGTGGCTGACCTGCTGCGGACGGCCAAGGAGTCGTTGCAGATCAGCGTTGCCTTCCTGAGCCGCATGGACGGCACCACGCAGCACCTCGAGGTGGTCGAGTCCTCCGTACCCTTCCTCTTCAAGGAAGGTGCGACCCAAAAGCAGGAAACGACGTTCTGCCAGGCGATCCTGGACGGCAAGCTGCCGGCCGTGATCCCGGACGTCAAGGCGTTCCCGGTGGCGATGGCGCTGCCGGCCGCGCGGCTGCCCCGTATCCGCAGCTACGTCTCCGTGCCGGTGGTGCTCAGCGACGGAACGATGTACGGCACGTTCTGCGCGGCAGGCCTGACCTCGGACAAGGGCTTGAGCAAGCGGGACAAGTCGCTGATGGAGGTGCTCGCCCATGCCGCAGCGGTCATCATCGAGCCGGGCCTGCGCGAGCGCCGGCAACGGGACGAGATCGCGGGGCGCCTGTCGCCGGTGATCCTCGCCGGCGGTCCCGTGGTCGTGCTGCAGCCCATCGTCGACCTGACCACCAGCATCCGGGTCGGCGCCGAGGCGTTGAGCCGCTTCCCTCGCGAGTGGAACAAGGCCCCTGACGTGTGCTTCGCCGAGGCGCACAGCATCGGGGAGGGCGACCTGCTCGAGCTGCTCGCACTGGCCGGTGCCGCCGCACACCTGGGCCAGGTCTCCGGCTACGTCGCGATGAACATCTCGCCGTCCACGCTGCTGAGTCCGGGAGCTGCCGCGTTCTTCCGGTCACTGCCGCTGGAGCGGATCCTGCTCGAGCTGTCCGAGCACGACCGGGTCGAGGACTACGACGCGCTGCGCCAGGTGCTGGCGCCGTTGAGAGAACGCGGGATGCGCCTCGCCATCGATGACGTGGGCGCCGGCTTCTCGTCGTTGCGCCACATCGTCCTGACCCGACCCGACGTCCTGAAGCTCGACCGCACCCTGGTCGACGGGGTCGGCAACGACCCGGTCCTGCGGACGCTGGTCCAGTCGCTGGTCGACTTCGGCCACGGCATGAGCGCCAAGGTCGTCGCTGAGGGCATCGAGACCGGAGCCGACGCAGCCGTCCTGCTGACGCTCGGCGTCGACTATGGGCAGGGCTGGTACTACGGGCGGCCGGGCAGCGTCGAGGACCTGCTGGCGAGGGACTCCGGGCGCGTCGGCGGGGCTGCGGCCAAGCCCGTACCCGCCCAGCCGACGGGTGCGGAGGATCGCGTCGCCGACATGACGTCGCAGCCGCTGTAAGTTCTCGTACGAGGCAACATGACCTGTCAGATCGAAGCGCTGTGCATCGACGCGAACGCCCCGCTGCGTCTCGCGCAATTCTGGTCCGCCCTCCTGGGCTGGCAACAGGCCGACGACCCGCGGGCCGGCGTCGCACTGCTGCCCAGCGATGACACCGGGTTCGGGCTCCGGTTTTTGCCCACCCAGCAGCAGAAGACCAGCAAGAACCAGGCGCACTTCGACCTGACCAGCAGCTCACCGGAGGACCAGCAACGGACGGTGGCGCGGTCGCTCGAGCTGGGCGGTCGGCACATCGACGTCGGCCAGCGACCCGATGAGGGACACGTGGTGCTCGCGGATCCCGAAGGCAACGAGTTCTGCGTCATCGAGGCCGGCAACAAGTTCCTCGCGGAGTGCGGCTTCGTCGGCGCTCTCTCGTGCGACGGGTCGCAAGCGGTGGGCTACTTCTGGAGCGCAGCGCTTGACTGGCCGTTGGTCTGGGATCAGGACCAGGAGACGGCAATCCGCTCGCCCCACGGCGGTCCGAAGGTCACCTGGGGCGGTCCGCCGGTGCCCCCCAAGACCGGGAGGAACCGGCTCCGGTTCGACCTGACGCCACCCCCCGGCGGTGATCAGGAGGCCGAGGTCGAGCGTCTCGTCTCGCTCGGCGCCGTGCGGATCGGCTTCGAGCCGGGTGGTCGCGACCGGGTCGCCATGGCCGACCCGGACGGCAACGAGTTCTGCGTGACAACCTCGCCGGAAGTGCCGGCCGGGTAGAGCTAGGCGCTGCGGTTCGAGTCGCTGAACGCGGTGCAGCCACACGCGGAGGGAAGCCGTCCGCTGTCCGCCTCGCAGGCGCCCCTGACCTGCTGACCCGCGCGCCATTCCGCACCGAAGGCCCCACTGTGCCAAGCCGACGAGTGGCCGCAGTCGCAGGGGCGGAACAGGCGAAGGTAGGCGCCGGGCTGGCCAGCCGGTGGCAGCGTGGCAGCGGGTCGACCGAACCCGCCGGCCTGCGCCCACGTGACCGAAGGTGGAATCATCCGAGCTCCCCCGATGCATTTGGGATCAGGCAACCGTTTGCCACAGGGGTTATCGGCAACCAACGGCGAGATGTGCTGGGCCGTACGGGTGCAGCGGCGCGCTGCATGACGAAGGCCCGCCCGGACGGTGTCCGGGCGGGCCTTTCGTGGCGCTACTAGTGGCTGTGGCCGTGCCCACCGTGGCTGTGACCAGCGGGCTGGTCAGCGTCGTCCTCGGGCTTGTCGACAACGAGCGCGTCGGTGGTCAGGACCATCGCGGCGATCGAGGCGGCGTTGACGACCGCGGAACGGGTGACCTTGACCGGGTCGACGACACCGCTGGCGACCAGGTCGCCGTACTCGTCGGTCTGGGCGTTGTAGCCGTTGCCGAAGCCGAGCTCGCGGACCTTCTGGACCACGACATAGCCTTCCTTGCCGGCGTTCTCGGCAATCCAGCGCAGCGGCTCGTCGACAGCCTTGCGGACGATCGAGACGCCAGTGGCCTCGTCGCCGGTGAGGCCGAGGTTGTCGTTGAGGACAGCCGAGGCGTGCACCAGGGCGGAGCCACCGCCGGAGACGATGCCCTCCTCCACGGCCGCGCGGGTCGCCGAGATGGCGTCCTCGAGACGGTGCTTGCGCTCCTTGAGCTCGACCTCGGTGGCCGCGCCCACGCGGATGACGCAGACGCCGCCGGAGAGCTTGGCGAGCCGCTCCTGCAGCTTCTCGCGGTCCCAGTCCGAGTCGGAGTTCTCGATCTCGGCCTTGATCTGGCGAACGCGGTCGGCGATGGCAGCGCCGTCGCCGCCACCGTCGACGAACGTGGTGTCGTCCTTGGTGACGGTGATGCGACGGGCGGTGCCGAGAACCTCGAGACCAACCTGGTCGAGCTTGAGGCCGACCTCGGGCGCGATGACCTGGGCGCCGGTGAGCACCGCGATGTCCTCGAGCATGGCCTTGCGGCGGTCCCCGAAGCCGGGCGCCTTGACCGCGACGGCGTTGAAGGTGCCGCGGATCTTGTTGACCACCAGGGTCGAAAGCGCCTCGCCGTCGACGTCCTCGGCGATGATCACGAGCGACTTGCCGGCGCCGACGACCTTCTCGAGCACGGGCAGCAGGTCGGAGACGGACGAGATCTTGCCAGCGGTGATCAGCACGTACGGGTTGTCGAAGACGGCCTCCATCCGCTCCTGGTCGGTGACGAAGTACGGCGAGATGTAGCCCTTGTCGAACTGCAGGCCCTCGGTGAACTCGAGCTCGAGCCCCATCGTGTTGGCCTCTTCGACGGTGATGACGCCGTCCTTGCCGACCTTCTCGAACGCCTCGGCGATGAGCTCGCCGATCGCCTTGTCCTGGGCGGAGATGGACGCGACCTGGGCGATCTCCTCGCGGGTCTGCACCTCGCTCGCGACGCGGAGCAGCTCGTCGGAGACGGCAGCCACTGCGGCTTCAATCCCCTTCTTCAGCCCGATCGGGGAAGCGCCGGCGGCGACGTTGCGCAGGCCTTCCTTGACCATGGCCTGGGCCAGCACGGTCGCGGTGGTCGTGCCGTCACCCGCGACGTCGTTCGTCTTGGTGGCGACCTCCTTGGCCAGCTGGGCGCCCATGTTCTCGTACGGGTTGGTCAGCTCGATCTCACGGGCGATGGTCACGCCGTCGTTGGTGATCGTCGGGGCGCCGAACTTCTTGTCGATGACGACGTTGCGGCCCTTGGGGCCGAGCGTCACCTTGACGGCGTTGGCCAGGGCGTCCACGCCGCGCTCGAGCGACTGGCGGGCGTCCCCGGAGAATTCAAGGATCTTGGGCATCTGTGTGCTGTCCTCTCGGGACTGAGGTTGTTCGAGAAAAGGGAAACGCCCCAGCAGCCCGGGGTACGGGCCGCCCGGGGCGTGTCCTTACTGCATTCGGTCGAAAGCGGGTCCGAAAACCTAGTCCTCGACGATGGCGAGCACGTCACGCGCGCTCAGCACGAGGTACTCGGCGCCGGCAAACTTGACCTCGGTGCCGCCGTACTTGCTGAACAGCACCTTGTCGCCGACCTGGACGTCGAGCGGCACGCGAGCGCCGTCCTCGAAACGACCCGGTCCGACGGCCCGGACGCGACCCTCTTGGGGCTTCTCCTGGGCGGTGTCGGGGATCACGATGCCGGAAGCCGTGGTCTGCTCGGCCTCGAGCACCTGAATGACGATGCGGTCCTCGAGCGGCTTGATGCCAACCCGGGTGTCGGTGGCGGTGGTCGTCATAGACCTCCCCCTTCTCGTGCGAAGTTGGACGGTACGGGAATGAGCAAAGCGCAGGGTGCAGACCGGAACGGGCTGCCGTCGCGGGGGTCAGGCCGTTCGCTGTCTGCTAGCACTCGATGGAGCTGAGTGCCAGTGGAACACTAGGCCGCTGGTCAGCACTCCGTCAAGGTGAGTGCCAGCCGGCGGGATGCCCGACGTGGATGCGGGAAAACCGTCGCCCACCGACGGTCCGGCCACATTCACGGGCACCACGCCGCGCGTACGTCAACCCGGGCCACGCCCACGCCCGACGTGGATGCGGGAAAACCGTCGCCCACCGACGGTCCGGCCACATTCACGAACCACGCCGCGCGTACGTCGAACCTGCGGCACCCGGCTACAGCTGCTCGAAGACCCAGGCGTGGGTACGGGTGAACAGCTTGCCGAACGGCGGCCGTTCGTCGTAGTCGTGGGCCGCGCTCTGGTCGTGCCAGCGGGTGATGAGCACGATGCGGTCCACGATGTCCTCGGACGTGGCCGCGTAGGAGACGTAGGCCTCGGCGCCGGCACAGCTGTCATCGTCGCTCGCCTCGGTCACGCAGCGGCGAACGAACTCCGCGGCGTCGTCGAACTTGCCATCGGCCACCGTCGCCTCCCACATCCGGGCCCACGTCATGCGGTGACCAGGGACAGCGAGGAGTCGGCGGCCAGGTCGAGCGAGGACGGATCGACGCCGCGAGCGACCATCTCGGCGCCGAGCGCGGCAACCATCGCACCGTTGTCCGTGCACAAGCCCGGTCGCGGCACACGCAGCACGATGCCGGCCTTGGCGCAGCGTTCCTCGGCCACGGCGCGCAAGCGGGAGTTGGCCGCGACGCCGCCGCCGATGACGAGGTGGTCGATGCCTCTGTCCTTGCACGCGAGCACCGCCCGGCGGGTCAAGACGTCCACCACCGCCTCCTGGAACGCCGCCGCGACGTCGTTGACGGGCACCGGCTCGCCGGCCCGTTCACGGCTCTCGATCCAACGGGCGACGGCCGTCTTGAGCCCGGAGAAGGAGAACGAGTAGGGCTGGTCGCGGACGGTGGCCCGTGGGAAGTCCATCGCCGTCGGGTCGCCCTCCCTCGCCGCCCGGTCGATGTACGGGCCGCCGGGGAAGGGCAGGCCCAGCACCCTGGCTACCTTGTCGAAGGCCTCGCCTGCGGCGTCGTCGATGGTCTGCCCGAGCTGGGTGACGACACCGGTCACGTCGGGCACCTCGAGCAGCGACGAGTGGCCGCCGCTGACCAGCATCGCGATGCAGGGCGAGGGCAGCGGCCCGTGCTCGAGCTGATCAACGGCAACGTGGGCCGCGAGATGGTTAACCCCGTACAACGGCTTGCCCAGAGCGAACGCGTAGGCCTTGGCGGCCGCGACCCCGACCAGGAGGGCACCCGCCAGCCCCGGTCCCGCGGTCACGGCGATCGCGTCGACCTGGTCCATCGTGACACCGGCGCGGTCCAGCGCGCGCCGCACCGTGGGCACCATCGCCTCGAGATGCGCGCGGCTGGCCACCTCGGGCACCACGCCGCCGAACCGGGCGTGCTCCTCGACGCTGGACGCCACCTGGTCGACGAGCAGCTCGTGGCCGCGTACGAGGCCGACGCCGGTCTCGTCGCAGGAGGTTTCGATGCCGAGAACGAGGGGCGAGGTCACTGGTGGGCCTTGGCTCGTGCGGCGGCTCGCGCGGCCAGATGCCCTGCTACGTCGGACATCTGCATCACGATCGCGTCGGTGTTGGACGGCTGGTAGTAGCGCCGGCGGACGCCGATCGGCAGGAAGCCGAACCGTTCGTACACCGCCCTGGCCCTCGGGTTGTCCGCGCGCACCTCGAGGGTCACGACGTTGTCGTGGCGACGCACCGCCTCCTCGAGCAGCGCGGTCAGCAGCATGCTGCCGATACCGGTGCCCTGCGCCTCGGGGATCACGCCGATCGTCTGGATGTACGCCTCGCCGTCGTACGCGCAGAGCCCGGCGTAGCCCACGATCTGGGGCTGGCTGTCCGCGCCCGGCCGCTCGGCGACGAGGTAGAGACGGCTGTCCTGGGCCAGCTCGGACCAGAACATCGTCTCGGTCCACTGCTCCTCGGGGAACAGCACCGACTCCAGCGGCAGCAACCGGCCGATGTGCCACCAGCGCATGGGTACGAGGGTCACCGTCATACCGGCGTCACCTGCTTGCGCGGCGGCGGGGGCACGGCGTCGGGGCGGCGCAGGTAGAGCGGGTCGGCGGGGGCGGAAGTCCCGTCCGCGATCTGCCGCGCGGCGATGATCGCGAGGGCAGAGGCTGCCGGATACTGCTGGTCCTCGCGTACGACGTGGTCCGGGAAGCGATCGCGGTAGAGGACCGCGCCAGCACCCACCAGCACGGCCCGCGTCGGCAGCTGGGCGACCAGGTCGTCCGGCCGGCCGACGCCGGGACCGTGGGTGCGAACGCCCTCCGGGGTGTAGCCGGCCCAGTAGACCTCGCGCCGACGCGCATCGGTCATGACGACAATGCCACCCGCGCCGGCGGATTCCTTGTGCAGCAAGGCAACTGCGTCAAGACTGCACACCCCGCTGACCGCAACGCCGAGGGCATCACCGAGCGCCCTTGCGGTGACCAGCCCGACCCGCAACCCGGTGAACGGACCCGGTCCCGTACCCGCGACCACATGGGTCAGGTCACTCGGTCGCGCAGCCACCATCGCGAGCACCTGCTGGATCCCCGGCGTGAGCAGCTCGCCCTGCCGGTTGACGCCGATCTCCGTGAGCTCGGCGACAACGCCTGAACCGTCGTGGACCGCCACGGTGACGGCCGGGGTCGAGGTGTCGAAAGCGAGCAGAAGCACCGGCCCAGACTAGCCGGGGCACGCTTAGGCTGTATCCATGGGAGGACCAGTGACCAGTAGCGCTGACGACATCGAGATTCCGCTGCTCGGCGGCGACGTCACCGAGGGCTTGGTACGGGTCGGCGACACCGTGCGACGTCCGGCAGGGCCGAACAGCACGGCGATCGCCGCCTACCTGCTGCACCTGGAGGCCGACGGCTTCGCCGGGTCGCCGCGCCACCTCGGGATCGACAGCCAGGGCCGGGACATCCTGACCTACCTCGAGGGCACCACCGCCGGGCGACCGATGGAGCCGTGGTCGGTGGGGCCGGAGGTGCTCGTCCAGATCGCCGAGCTGCAACGCCGGCTGCACGATCATTCGCCGCTGGACCTGAAACTACCTGCTGGTGCGCAGTTCTGGGCTCCGGTGCAGATCGACGGGCTGCCCAGCGCCTTCGACGTAGCCGACGTGATCGGGCACAACGATTTCACGCCCGAGAACCTGATCTTTCGCGATCAGCAGCTCATCGGCGTGATCGACTTCGACCTGGCGGGGCCCACGACCCGGTTGCTGGACGTGATCACGACGCTGATGTACTGGGCGCCGCTGCGCGACCCGGTGGACCGCGATCCCCTGCTCCGCGACGCCGACTCCGGCGCACGGATGCGGCTGTACGCGACGGCTTACGGCCTCGACCCGTACGCGCGTCAGCGGCTCTTCGACGTCGCCGTACGCCGGTCCAAGCGGTCGTGGCACGTGATGAAGCACGCCGCAGAATCCAGGGGCGGCGGCTGGCAGCGCATGTGGGACGAGGGTGTGGGTGACGTCATCCTGCGGACGCAGGACTGGCTGGCAGCCAACGAAGGTGAGCTGCGCGCGAAGTTGGGGCCAGCCCGTGAGGATCCCGCAACTTTTGCGGTCTACCAGCCAACGGCGCGGCGCATCCCCTTGGACAACTTGGCCGTACGCGAGGCCGCGGTCGGCGATGTCGATGCCTGTGTCGAGCTCATCCTTGATCACCACGGCGGCATTCAGGAGAACTGGCGCAGCATGTTCGAACGCACCGTCGCTGCCGAGCACCAGAGCTTGTTCGTCGCAGAGGTGGGCGGCGTGATTGCCGGCTACGCAAGGATTGTTCTCCACGAGCCACCGGCAGATGCGCCCGAAAGTGCGGCGCCCGCTGGCTACTACTTGATGGGTCTGGTAGTCGGCCCCGGTTGGCGGCGCAGAGGCGTCGCGGAGGCACTGACGGTTGCGCGGCTCACTTGGGCCTGGCCTCGCACCGGCCGAGTTTTCTACTTTGCCAGCGCCAGCAATCCCGCTTCCCTCGAACTGCACCGAAAGCTCGGATTCGTCGAGGTCTCGCGCAGCTTCAGCTTTCCGGGGGTCGAGTTCGCCGACGGGTCAGGGGTGCTCTGCGCCCTGGAGGGCCCCACCGGCTAGTCACCCGCCGGGAACCACGTCCTGCCGTGCGCTGGAAGATGGAACATCGCCCGCCGTACCCCTCGGGAGGCGCGGCGGGCGATGACTGTGGGGGTCAGACGATCTCGACCTTTTCGACCGTCGCCCAGTTGTAGCGAGATGCCTCATTCATCGTCCCGACGACGCGGAACTTGAAGACGTGCTCGCCGTGAGGCAGCTGCGGACTCGTCCACAGCTTGCTCGAGGCGGAACGCACCGCGCTGTACTCGTCGACAAAGACCTCGGGGCCGCCGTCGATGGACAGCGCGGCGATGCCGTGGTTGACGTCGAGCGCACCGTAGAACGTGATCTGCGTGCCGATGAACCGCAGGGTCGCAGAGTCGTCGGGCATGCTGCTGTACGAGTTCGTCCCGTCGGAGTCCCGGTTGGCCAGCGAGTGGCACCAGCTGCCCTGGAAGTCGAACTCGAGCGGGCCGGTGCCTGCCACCGTGTTGCGCACGACCGTGACACCGTCGACGACGTAGGCCGCCGCTGCCGCCTTGATGTCTGCGAGGGTGACCACCGAGGCCATGACGGCGTCCATGTCGAAGTGGCCGACCAGGTCCTCGAGGGTCGCGGTGATCTCCGCGAGCTCTGCGGCGCTGGACCGGCACTGGGCACCGGCATAGGCCGTCACCCGAGCACCGCTGGCCAGCTGGCTCATGTTGTGCGCGATGTCGGTCGACCCGAGCGCAGCCTCGGCCGCACCGCGGCCGATCTCGTTGGTCGCGGCGGTCTGCTCCTCGACGGCAGCCGCGATCGCGCTCTGGTTCTCGCTGACCCGCTCGATCGTGGCAGTGATCATGGTGATCGCCCGGCCGGCGTCGTGCGAGCCTTCCTGGATCTCCGTCACGGAGTGGCTGACCCGCTCCGTGGCCCGCGCGGTCTCCCCGGCGAGCGCCTTGACCTCACTGGCCACTACCGTGAAGCCGCGACCGGCCTCGCCGGCGCGAGCCGCCTCGATGGTGGCATTGAGCGCCAGCAGATGGGTCTGACCCGCGATCGACTGGATCAGCTCGACCACCTGGCCGACGCGCTGGGACGACTCGCCCAGGACGAGCACGCTCTGGTTCGCCTGAACCGCCTGCTCGGACGCGCTGGTGGCGACGAGGGAAGCCTCGGAGGCATGAACCGCCACCTCGCGGATGGTCGCGGCCAGCTCCTCGGTCGCGGCGGCCACCAGGTGGACGTTGTTGGAGACCTGCTCAGCGCCGGCGGCGGCCGCAGTCGCTCTGGCTGCGGTGGTCTCGGCGGTGTCGGAGAGCTGGTCGCTGGTCGCGAGGACCGAACGCCAGCCGGCGTTGAGCATGACAGCACTGCGGTTGACGGTGATCAGCGCGTCGCGCAGACGATCCACGATGGCAGCTGCCGAGTCGGCTGTGCGCCCGATGTCGTCGGTGTCACCCGTGCTGATCCGGACGGACAAGTCGCCGTCGGCCACCGCCTGCAGCTGGGCGGACAGCCGGCCGAGCCGTGCCGTGAAGACCTTGACCAGCCGCCATGCGGCCAGCCCGAACAGGCCCAGGGCTGCCGCGTTCAGCAGCAGGATCGGCACCCACGGCGTGCCCTGGTGAGCCGTGCCTGCGTGGTGCGCCCACAGCACCGACCCGACAACAGCCGGAATGACGACGGCGAAGCCGCCGGCCATGACCGCGCCGGCCTGAGCCATCGAGCTGCCCTTGTGCCTGCCAGCCGATGCCCGACGTGGCCCGGACTCATCGGTGGTGCTCTGGCCGTGTCTCAGGTGACTGGCCTCGGTCGTGGGCATGCACTACTCCTCGGGTTGGAACTGCCTCCGTATGTCGGCAGACAACGCGAGCGCCTTAGCCCTGACCCGGAACTCAGTCGTTCGGCCGTCGGCTCACAACCGCCCGTAGCGCAACGCAAGCTCCCGTTTGAGCACCTTGCCCGAAGGCCCCAGCGGCAACGACTCGACGAAGCGGATCCGGCGGGGGTACTTGTAGGCAGCCATCCGCTCCCTCGACCAGGAGATGATCTCCTCCGCCAGATCGGGCTCGGACAGACCCGCTGACGGCGCGCGGCGAACCACCACCGCGCAGACCTCCTCGCCGTAGACGGGGTCCGCGACCCCGATGACCGCGACCTGAGCAACCGCAGGGTGCCGCAGCAGCACCTCCTCCACCTCCCGCGGATAGACGTTGAACCCGCCGCGCAGCACCATGTCCTTCTTGCGGTCGACGATGGTGATGAAGCCGTCCTTGTCCTTGGTGCCGAGGTCGCCGCTGCGGAACCAGCCATCGACGATCGCGGCAGCCGTGGCCTCCGGCTGATGGTGGTAGCGCGTCATCACGTTGTGGCCGCGAATCACGATCTCGCCCAGCTCGCCGACCGCCAGCAGCTCGATGGCGTCGTCGACCTCCGGCCGGGCGATCGCGACGTCGACCCCCCACAGCGGGCAGCCGACCGTACCGACCTTGCGCCCGTACGCCGGCTGGTTCGACGTCGCCACCGGCGCCGTCTCGGAAAGCCCGTAGCCCTCGTAGATCTCGACGCCGAAGGTCTCCTGGAAGGCCTCCAGCACCGTCAGCGGCAGCGACGAGCCACCCGAGGTGCAGGTGCGCAGCGGCGGCCGCCGGCGATCGTGCTCGGCGGCTTCCAGCAGGCCGATGTACATCGTGGGGACGCCCTCGAAAATGGTCACCCCGTGCTCGACCATCGCCTCCAGGGCAAGCGCGGGGTCGAAGCGTGGAAGCAGCACGATCGAGGCGCCGCGGCCGAAGCTCGCGTTCATGACGCAGGTCTGGCCGAACGAGTGGAAGAGCGGGAGCACGCCGAGAACGACGTCGTGCTCGGCAATCTCGATCACGGTGCTGGCGTAGAGCTGCGCGTTCAGGACCATGTTGAGGTGCGAGAGGACCGCCCCCTTGGGCTTGCCCGTGGTGCCGGAGGTGTAGAGCAGGACCGCGTCGTCGCCGGGCTCCCGCGGCACCAGGGCTTCGATCGGTACGGCGGACTCGGACGCGACGTCGAGCCGGGCAACGGCCGGATCGCCGTCGCGCACCGACAGCAGCGGCACCCCGGCGAGCGCTGCGCCCGGCACCCCTTCGCCCAGCAACGGGCCGGCGCAGATGAGCAGGGTGGCCTGCGCGTCGGCGAGGACGAAGGCGATCTCCTCCGCCTTCAGCAGCGTATGGACGGGCACAGCCACGGCGCCCAAGGCGAGAACGGCGTAGTAGGCGAGCGGGAACTCCGGCAGGTTGGGCATGAGGATGGCGACCCGGTCCCCCGGCCCGATGCCTCGTTCTCTCAGCGCGCCTGCGAAGCGACGAGCACCGTCCCACAGCTGGTCGTACGAGAAGCGCTCGTCGCCGAAGACGAGCGCCGTCTTGCCGGGGTGGCGCAGCGCCGACTCGGCCAGCAGCGATGCGATCGACAAGCTCATCAAGTCCTCCGGTTCCCGGCCCGTGCAGTCAAGGACACATCCTGCTCCCTTCGCCGGGGGACCCCTGGCGAACGGGCTCACGCAAGTGGATGAGTCGGCCTCATGCACCTGACTGATGCGCAGCCGCCCGGTCGGCGCGACGCTGTCCCCGTGGCGCGACTCCGGCTCCTGATCGTCGATGAACAGCAGGCCTTCGCCGATGCGTTGGCCGCGTTGCTGGCGACGGCTCCCGACCTGCAGGTGCTCGGCGCTGCCACCGACGTGGAGACGGCCGTCGGTCTGACGCGCAGCCTGCGTCCCGACGTCGTGACGCTCGACGTCGACGGCGGGTCCAGCGACGCGGTGAACCAGCTGCACCGGGCCTACCCGCCGGCCGCGATCGTCGTGGTGACGACCAGTGAGAGCCCGTACGGCGCACTGCACGCGGTCTGCGCGGGAGCAACGGCCTGGGTCCCCAAGCACTGCGCCGCCGAGGAGCTGTTCGGGGTGCTGCGGCTGGCCTCGGACGGGGGCAGCTGGTTCCCGCCGCGGCTGCTCGGACAGCTGCTGCGCGAGCTGGCGCAGGCGCAGGGCCGGTCCCCGCTGCACGTCGGGCCACTCGGCGAGCTCACCCCTCGCGAGTACGACGTGCTGATGTGCCTGGTCGAGGGCTTGGACCGCAAGGCGAGCGCCTACCGGCTCCGGCTGTCGGTCAACACGGTGCGCACCCACGTACAGAGCCTGTTCATCAAGCTGGGCGTGCACAACACGCTCGAGGCGGTGGCGGTGGCCCTGGACGCCGGCGTACGGGCTCCGTCGGGCCCGCGCGGGCTCGCCAACTCACGGCACGCGTCGTAGCGAGGGTCGTCCTCCTGCCCGATCCGCGCGGGCAGAAGCATCCCTAGCCTCGACCTGGCCGGACGGTCACCGGAAGGAGGTTGAGCGCACGATGGAGCTGCGGGTCCTTCTGGTGGTGGGCGACCAGTCCACGGCCGACATCAACGCCACTCTGACAGACGCGGTCACCGAGGTCTCACAGCGAACCGGGATAGACGTCACGGTGGTCGCAGCGCCTGCTGACGTCCCGCCCCGCCCTCCGGACGCCGCCAGACCGCACCTGGTGCACGTCATCGGGACGCCGACCCCCTGGATGCTCGCGCTCGCCCGCGACGGCGTACCGCTGGTGGTCACTCCGGTGCGGCGACAGCGCCGAGTGCTCCCGCGGGCCCGCCGTAGCCCGTCGGCGCCGGTGTGGTGGCTGGTGCACGGACGGGGCAACGCCGCCGCCCTCGTCAGGGACGGCGTCTGTCCCAGCAGCCACGTCCTGCCCCTGCCGATCCTGCCGCACATCGGGACGCTGCCGGCCCAGTGGGCCGCCCTGCGGGCCCTCAGCCGGGCAGAGCTCGAGGTCGCCCCCGGGCAGGTCGTGGTCGTCGGTTACGGGCCGAGCTCCGACCGGCTGTGCCACGCGCTGGGCAGTCTGACCCGTTCCGCGCGGCACGACATCATCCCGGTCTGGATCACGCCCGGCTGCAGCGAGCTGGCGTGGTACGACGCCGTGCAGCGGGGTCTTCCGCGCGAGGCCCACGTGGTCGGGGACGCGGCGGGGCGGCGGCTGCTGCCGGCGATGGACGTGCTGGTCGCCGGTGGCTCGAGCTTCGCGGCCCGCCACCCCGCGGTGGACGCGGCCAGGGTCGGCATCCCAGTGGTCAGCACGCCGACCGACGTGGCTGCCGACTTCGTCGACCTCGCCGAGGGCGGTTCGCTGCTCGTGGGGGCCGAGCCCGACCAGCTCGTCGCAGCAGTGGAGGACACCCTGCGCGAGGTCGCCAGGGGCCGGACCAGCCGGCTGCGGGCCCCGGCGCCCGCCGACGCGGAGACCGTCATCGCCACCGTCGAGCGGTGCTACGCCAGGGCGCTGAGCCGGCCGTTGAGCAGCACGACGACCTTGCTGCGGAGCGCGCACCCATGACGACCACCGACCTGCCGGTCAAGGCCGGCTCGCAGCGGCGGTCGGTGCCGTTCGCCTCCGCGGTGGTGACGGAGGAGGCGCGAGCTCACGTGGCAACGGTGCTGGCCAGCGGCTGGCTGACGACCGGCCCGCAGACCGCCGCGTTCGAGCAGGAGTTTGCCGACTACCTCGGGGTGAACAACGCCGTGGCAGTGAGCTCCTGCACCGCTGCCATCGAGCTGTCGCTGCGCGCGCTGCACCTGCCGGACGGGGCCGCTGTGCTCACCCCCACGATGACCTTCTGCGGAGCGGTCCAGGCGATCCTGCACGCGAGGCTGCAGCCGGTCCTGGTCGACATCGACCAGGTCACTTTGATCCCACGGCTCGACCAGGTTGCAGCCGCTGCAGCCCGGCACCGACCGGCAGCGATGGTGGTGCAGCACATGGGCGGCTACCCGGCCGACGTGGCCGGAATGGCTGCCGCTGCTGGGCTCTCACTCGATCAGGTGGTCGAGGACGCCGCACACGCGCTGGGGACGTCGGTGTCGGACGTGCCGGTCGGACGGGTTTCGCGGGCGACCTGCTTCAGCTTCTACGCCACCAAGAACCTGCCGATGGGCGAGGGCGGCGCGGTGACGACACAAGACGACGAGCTGGCAGAGACGCTGCGCCGGGTGCGCCTGCACGGCATGTCCAGGGACGCTTGGCGTCGCTACGCTCCCGGCGGCGCGTGGGCGTACTCGGTGGAGGACGAGGGCCTCAAGGCCAACCTCAGCGACATCCATGCCGCCATCGGCCGCGGGCACCTGCCCCACCTGCCGGCCTGGCAGGACCGGCGGCGGGCCCTGGCCGACCGTTACGACGCTTTGCTGGCCGACGTGCCGGGCATCGGCCTCCCGGCCAGGCCGACCACCGGCAGCCACGCCTGGCACCTCTACCCGGTACGGGTGGAGCCAGCGTTCGGCATCCCCCGCGACGAGGTGGCAGCGGCGCTCGCGGCAGCCGGCGTACAGACGTCCGTGCACTTCATTCCCGTGCACCGGTTCCCGTACTTCCGTTCCCGCCTCGGTCCGGCAGCCTGCAGTCGGCTTCCCGAGGCAGACCTCGCTTACTCCCGGGTGCTCTCGTTGCCCCTGCACCCCGGCTTGACCGACGAGGACGTGGACTACGTCGTCGAAAGGCTGTCCGCGCTCCGCTTCGGGACTGCCGCCCATCTTTGATCCAGCGTCATAGAAGGAGACCCCGTGTTCGCCAATCTCCGGGACCACGCTCGCCCCTCGTCTGTCCACACGCTCCAGCTCAGGGCCCTGGTGGTCGGCGCCGGACACGCGGGCCGCAGCCTCGTACGAGCCCTGAAGGAGACCCACGACTACGGGCTGCAGCCGATCGGCTTCCTCGACGACGATGCCGGCAAGCGGTCGGTCTCCGGGCTGCCGGTCTACGGCCCGCTCGCGTCGCTGCCGGACGTCGTCTCGCGCACCCGCGCCCAGGTCGTCCTCATCGCGATCCCTCAGCTGCCGGTGCCGGAGGTGCGCAGGCTCAGCGACCTGGCCACGTCCGCCGGCGCCTCCGTCCGCTACCTGCCGTCGTTCCTGGCAGCGGTCGAGCGTGACGCCAGGGCCAGCGACCTGCGCTCCGTCTCCCTCGAGGCGCTGCTGGGCCGCAGTGAGCGCGACATCGGAGAGAACGAAGGTCGCTCGATCGTGGCCGGCAAGCGGGTCCTGGTGACCGGTGCCGGCGGGTCGATCGGCAGCGAGCTGTGCCGGCAGATTCGCCGCTTCAACCCCGCTGCGCTCTACCTGCTCGACCACGACGAGTCGAACCTGCACCGACTCGAGCTCGAGCTGAGCGGCGAGGCCTTGCTCGACACAGAGGAGATCGTTCTCGCCGACATCCGCGACCACGCACGCATCTTCAGCACTTTCGAGGAGGTTCGACCCGAGGTGGTCTTCCATGCCGCTGCCCACAAGCACCTGCCGGTGCTGGAACGGCACCCGTGCGAGGGTGTGAAGACCAACGTGCGCGGCACGCAGGCCCTGGTCGAGGCGGCACAGCATGTCGGAACAGAGCGATTCATCCTGATCAGCACCGACAAGGCTGCCGACCCGGCATCAGTGCTTGGCGCCACCAAACGGCTGGCGGAAATGGTGGTCCAGGCCAACGTGGTCGGCGGCGGGACCAGCCTGGGCAGCGTGCGATTCGGCAACGTACTCGGCAGCAGGGGATCCCTGTTGCCGACGCTCGCCGCCCAGCTGCGACGAGACGAGCGGGTGACCATCACCCACCCGGACGTGACCCGATACTTCATGACCATCGAGGAGGCCGTCGGGCTGGTGCTCGTCGCCGCGTCGATGGCGGAGTACGGCGAGACGTTCGTTCTCGACATGGGTGAACCGGTGCGCATCGTTGACCTCGTGGCCTCGTACGCAGCCCTGCTCGGCATTGTGGACTACGAGACACAGTTCACCGGGCTCCGGCCAGGGGAGAAGCTGCACGAGAGCCTCGTCAGCAACCGCGAGCACTGCTCGCCGACCGCTCACGACCGGGTGTGGGCGACGCGCCCCCGGCCGGTGCCGCCGGAGTTCGGGCTGCAGCTGGCCAGGCTCTACGTCGCGGCGGAACACAACGACGCCGAGGCGACGCGACGGTGCCTGCTGTCCGCCATCCCGGAGTACGAGCCGGTGACCGCCCGTCTCATCCCGTTCGCCCGTCACGACGACGTCGATGTGGCGGCTGGGGCCGAAGCGGTTGACGGCGTCGCGCTCGAGGCCGCAGGAGGTCTGGCCCTCGACCGGCTCTCCGCCGTCGAGCTCGAGCCCGAGCTCCGATGACCAGCACCTTCGTCCTGACGGCAGGCGAGTGTCTGCGGGTCGACTGCGCGCCCGGTTGGGTAGCAACGCAGATCGAACGCGGCCTGCTGGGTGAGGCCAGGACCGCCGAGCAGGAACCCGCGACGCCGGTCACGGTGCACCTGATCGTCGAGTCCGGGGGGCGGTTCGCCTTGCCGGGGGCACAGCTGGTGACGAGGGGAGCGTGGTCCGACGGCACCTGCGTCGTCCTGGAGGACGCGTGCACGTCGGGCTTCAACCTGCGGTGCGAACCGCAGGGCGACGTCCTCGTGGTTCACGCACGCTGGGCACCGCCGGCGCGGACCCTGGCCGCCGCCGCAGTGCTCAGGGGCCGCGCCGCCCTCCTGCTGCGCGCCGCCCTGCTGCAGTATCCGGTCATGTGGTGGAGCGGGGTTCGCGGCCGCGCGCCGCTGCACGCCTCGGCTGTGCGGCTCAGCCACACGGCCCCCCTCCTTGCCGGGCCCAGCGGCGTCGGCAAGTCGACGCTCGTGGAGCAGGCGCTCGCCGCCGGCCACGTGGCCGCGTGCGACAACCTGGCGATGTCCGACGGCCGCGAGCTGTTCGGCGTCGTCGAACCCAGGCGGATCACGTCGGGTCAGGGCAGGCGTACCTCGCACGGGCGGCGCGAGGCAGCGTTCGCCGATCGGCTCCCGTCGCTCCAGCCGGACCGCGTGATTGCCGTGTCCCTGAGCGAGACCGCGCCGGAGGGCCGGCTGGCCCCGCTCGAGCCCGACGACGCCTGCCGCACGCTGGTGACCGGGACCTACCTGGCCGGGGAGCTGCGAAGGTACTGGCCGTTCGCGGCGGCGTTAGCCCTCGGCACCGGGCTCGGCCCGCCGGCGCCCCCTGTCGAGGCCGTCGCCGCGCGGCTCACCGGAGCACTGCCGTGTCAGTCGCTGACTCTCTCGCGGCGATCGCCGACCCGCCTGCCGGACCCGACCGAGGTCGAGCCGGGCACCCCCACGCTCGTCTCGCCCTGAACCTGCGCCGGCACTTTGCTGGCGAAGACGTCGTCCATCAGGTGGTTCCGCACCGCGAATGCCGACGCGGACAGGCGAGAGTGCACACCCAGCTTGACCAGGACGTTCTGAATGTGGGTTCGCGACGTGCTGTAGCTGACCCCCAGCTCGGCGGCGATCGTGTGCGTGCTCTGCCCGAGCACCAGCCGCCGTAGCACCTCGAACTCCCGAGGGGTCAGGAAAGCCGCCAAGGCACGTTCGTCGCTCTCACCGCGCGGCAGCCGAGCAACCGCGCCCGGCCCAGCGGCTGCCCCCTGGCTGCCCGCGGCTCGCTGGATCACCCCGACGATCTCCTGGAGCCGCTGACTCTTGCTGCACAACGCGGCGGCGCCGGCATGCACGGCGTCCAGCAGCAGGGCGGTCTCCGCCGTTGCCGAAAGCACAACCACCGCGGTTCCGGCGTCGTGCGCCAGGACCGCCTTGATAGCGGCCACGGCGTCGATCTCGTAGCCCTCGGGGAACCCGAGGTCCATCACCACCACGTCGAAGTGGCTACACCGGGTGAGCTCCACCGCGTCCTGAGGGCGAAAACAGCTGTGCACCTCATGGCCCTGTGGCACGAGGGCGGATCGCAGCGCATCGCAGAAAAGCACGTGATCGTCGCAAAGCAGGATTCTCATACGGACACCCCATTTTCGACCATTGGCTCCGCCGAACGGTAAGGGACGGTGATACGCAGCAACGTGCCGCCGAGCTCGCTGCGCCTGATCTCGAAACTCCCCTGGACATTGCCGACGAGCTCAGCCACCACGGAGAGTCCGAGGGAGGCCCGGCCGTGCAAGGACGTGCCGAATCCCGGCCCGGAGTCCTCGACAACAATGACGGCTGCGCCCTGCTGGCTGTGCAAAACAAAGCGCACCCGACCTGATTCGCCTGCCGCCCGAATGGCATTGTCGAGCAAGTTGCTCGCGGAACGGCGCAGCAGCGACGCATTTGCATAGATCCAGATGCTGTCGTCGACGTCCACCTCAACGCTCGCGCCACTCGTCAACCGTGCCGACTCGACGATGTCCTCGACCACATCCCACACGACCAGGCGCTGGTGGGCCGCGGAACGATCAAGCACGTGCTCGAGCAATTCGGTGAGCTGAGACGCGGACCGTGAGAGATGGTGCAGTGCCTGACGAGTGAACCCGAAGCGGCCGTCGTCCATGGCCTGGATGAGAGCGGACAGCGCGGCTGCCTGCTGACGAGCGTCATGGAGCGCCTGCGCAATGCGGGTCTCGGAATCAGTGCCGAGAATGCCGTGACTACCGGCGCATGACTGCGCCTGCCCCTCCCCGTCCTCCATCCGCTCCCCCCCTTTCGCGCGCCTCTCGCGCGCATTGAGCGGTCCCCGTCCGCCACGGTCAGACTCAACCGACATCTGGCGTTCATCAAGAGTTTTCCTGCCAAATGACTATTTCTGACTAGTTATTTGATCATGGCCGCTACGGAGCGCAATTGCACGACTTCTCAACGCGACCTGATCGCGTCATCCGGTGACGATCCGGACGCAGGACGTAACCATAAGAATGTGGTAACTAGCAAGTAAGGGCTACCTGTCCGAAACGACGCCAGACGCCACTGTGCATTCAGCGAAGTGAGCGAAGACTGAGGAACGGCTCGGCGGCCCGCATGCCCACCATCGACCCCCAGTAGGCAGCCCGGCCACGCAACGCCTCGGGGTCGCGTGGGTGCGGATAGGGCCTCAGTTCGCTTGCGTAGCAGGACATCGCCGCAATCTTGGCGTCCAGGGTTTCGGTGACATCGACGAATACCGTCGGTGAGAAGCGGTCGGCCGTCGCCGGCCAGGCCCACTCGGTGGACGAAGGGGTCTCGAAGGCGAGGATGTCGCGGACCTGCGGCCGCTCGTAGGGCCGGCACGCCGTCCAGGTGGCCCTCGCGACGACACCGTGATCGAGGTTCACGTCGCCGACGAAATGGGTGTACACCCGCTCGGGCTCAAGAGTGTCGAGGTGCGCTGCTATCACCTTGGTGACATCAAGCAGAGCCATCGCGTCGAGTCGTTGGTCGGGCAGCTCCGCGAAGCGGATCTCCTTGGCCCCCAGGCACTGTGCGGCCTTTCGCCCTGACTCTCTCAGCTCCTCGCGCATCGCGTCCGGGTAGCGACTGGTGGCGCCGTCGGCCACCACCAGGACGCTGACCTCGTCCCCGTCGAGGATGTGGCGGGCGAGCGTCGCGCCGCCTCCGAGCACCTCGTCGTCGGGGTGGGCGACGACCGCGACGACGCGCATGCGCGCTCCTTAGCTGGCACGGTGCTGGCACTCGAGCAGCCCCAGGATGGCGGCCGGCCGCTCAGCACCCGACCCGCAATTGACGTACCGCCGCTACGCCGCGGGGCTGAGGACGGGCCGACCCGGCTGACGGATCCTCACAACGTCGGCGCCACGGACAGGGTCCGCATCCGTCCGACCTCAGGTCAGGAATGTCAGGGAGCGTGGGGCATGGAGCTCAGTGAGGCGTTCGTCCGGGTCATCGGGCGGCACATCGTCATGATCGCCGTGCTGGTAGTCGTAGGGGCACTCGGCACAGCGCTGCTGCTGCACGGCGACTCGATGCGCTACCGGGCGACCGTCCGGCTGGCGCTCGACACCGGCGACCCGGCCACGCAAGCGCAGTCGACGGTCATCGCCGACACGGCACGGGCTCTCGCGACCAGCCCTTCGCTCGTAGCAGAAGCCCTGCAGCAGACGCACGTCACCCGCGACCCCGTCGACGTGGCGACCAACGCCGTGGCTGTACAGAGCCTGGGATCGTCCGGCATCGTCGCGTTGAGCGTCCGCGACCGCGACGACACGGTGGCGCTCGCCCTGGCCCGACGGATCGCCGGCGACGTGATCGCCGCTCACGACCAGGTGACCGACGGCCGCTACCAAAGCGCCCTGACCTCCCTGCAGTCGCAGATCAGCCAGACGCAGAAGGCGATCTCCGGGGTCGACGAGCGCATCAAGGCGGTCGGGCCGCTCTACGAGGTTGCCCGGCCCAGCGGAGGAGTTCCGCTGAGCGAACGGCCATGGGCAGATCCCAACCTGCTGCTGCGGCAACGCACCGACCTGGTCCAGACTCTCGGCTCGCTCGAGTCGCAGCAGGCCACGATGCAGTCGGCACAGTCGGCGCGCGCGGAGGGCACGGTGGTCGACTCGTCCGGCCCGGCCGTGCGGGTCGCCGGGCGGCTGGTGCCTGACATCGCCCTCGGCGGGCTGCTCGGCCTGCTCGCGGGCATCGCGGTGGCCTCGCTGATCGAGACCTTCCGGCCGACCCTCGTGGGACGCGACGCACTGGCCCGCAACCTCGGCGCCCCGGTGCTCGCAGAGGTTCACGGCGCAGGGACTGCCGACACGGATCTCGCAGAGGCCGCGATGCACCTCGAGCTTGCGGCCGTCGCCGCCAGGGTGCACCGCGTCGAGCTGTTGCCGATGCGACGGCAGCAGGACGTCGAACCCATGGCAGCGGTGCTCGCCCGATCGGTTCACGGCCTCGAGGTCGACGTGGTCACCAGACGGGCCACTGCACCGGGCGGAGCTGACGACGAGCAGGCAGCGGAGCGCCGCCTCGATACAGACGACGCCGAGGGCACCGGCGTCGTGCTGGTGACTCCAAAGGTGGTCCGGGTCTCCGAGCTCAGCCGGGTCGTGGAGTTCTTCACCATCAGCGGCTGGCAGCTGCTCGGCCTGATCGTCGTGCCCGCTCGGCCTTCCCTGTTCCGGTGGGGGCAGCGGCGCGAGACGGCACCCCATCCGTTCCTGCGGCACCCCCCGGCCACCACCCCCGACAGCGCGAAGGGAGACCGGGCGTGGACGTCACGGTACTGAGCCAGCAGCTGGCGGCCGGCCCGAGAGTCTTCGACAGCGCAGAGCTTCCGGCGGACGAGCGCGGGCTGGCAACGCTGTCCAGGGGGGTGACCGACGTTGACCTCGCCGCTCCGCCCGTGGTGCTGCCGGACTTCCACCACAAGGCCGACCTCGAGATGCCGTCGAGCATCGCTGTGGCGACCAGGGAGACGATCCGGCCCGCGTTCACCAGCGCCTCCGTCAACTGCGGGATGGCCCTGATCGCGCTGGACAGTGAGGTGCCGGACGAGCGGACGATCGCCCGGTTCTACGACGCCGTCAGGGAACGCTTCCCGCACCCGCCCAGCTGGCGTCGCGAGCTGTCGCTTGCCGACGTGCTGCGGGCGGCGGACGAGGGCGCCGCTTTCGGGGTCGAGCGGTACGGCCTGCCGGAGCAGTCGCTGGAGCGGATCGAGGAGAACGGCCGACTGCCGCTGGACGCGTACGGCGGGATCGACCGGCTGCGCCGCGAGCTGCCCCGCCTGTCCTTCCACGTCTCGCGTTTCCGCTTCGGCAGCATCGGCCCCAGCAACCACTTCGTCGAGCTGCAGCGGGTCGAGGAGGTGCTGGATCCGGCAGCCGCAGAGGTCCTGGGGGTGCAGGAAGGCCAGCTGACGCTGCAGTTTCACGCCGGAGGCGGCCTGCTGACCGGCCAGGTCGGCCGGCTGTTCGCCCGGCGGCAGAAGATGCACGGCTCCCTGCAGGTGCAGATGGCGCTTGCCCGGCCACTGGCCCACCTCACCTCTGCCCGATCGGTGGCACAGGTCAAGGAACGCATGGAGCTCTACTTCCGGCCCGGCTGCCCGACCATCCCGTTGCAGGGTCGCGAAGGTTCACGGGTCATGCTCGCGAACGCCGCCGCGATGAACTACGGCTTCGCCTTCCGGGCGGCCACCTACGGCACCCTCGTCGCCCTCGCGGGAGAGGTGCTGGGCGCTGACCGTTCCCAGCTGGTGGTCGACTCCCCGCACAACTCGATCTACGAGGAGGAGGTGGCGGGCGCGCCGGCGGTTGTGCACCGGCACAACGCTTGTCGCGCCTACCCGGCGAAGCGCATGCCCGCCGGCACGGCGTTCGGGACGGTCGGGCAGGCAGTGCTGCTGCCGGGCACCCACCGCACCTCGTCGTACCTGTGCGTCGCGGGCGAACAGGCCGAGGTCAGCCTCTACTCTGCCTGCCACGGCGCGGGAACCGTCATCTCGAGCTTTGCCGCCGACGGCCGCTCCCGCACTGACGCCAGCCACTCCACCTTGCGGTACCGGTACAAGGACGCCTCGCCCACGGTCGTGACCCACCTGGACGACCGCGGGGTGGACGCCACGTTGAGCGTCCTGGTGGGGCACGGCCTGGTCAGGCCGGTGGCCCGGATGCGGCCCGTCGCGGTCCTGAACTGACGGCCGGGCCTCATGACGATCTCCTCAGCCTCAGCCGCAACCGAAACGGCGCCCCGGGCCGTGTATCCCCGGCTCGCAGCCGCGCCGGCTGCACGCAGGACGCCGCGCGAGGCACTCGAGCAGGCGCGCAGCGTCGACGGCGTTGCCGTGGTCGCACTCGGCATCGGCATCGCCGGCCTGCCGCTGCTGCGCCCCACCGTGGGCGGCAACCTCGGGCCGGCGGACGCCGCCATGCTGATCGGCGTCGGCGGCGTCCTGCTGTGGGCAGGCTCGACCCGACAGGAGCTGCGCAGCGCCTACCTCCTCCCCGCCCTGTTGACCATGCTCGGCGGCGTCGTGGCCGGCCTCATCAGCGTCGACCCTTCTGCGGCGCTTCTTGCGGTAGCACAGGACTTCTACCTGCTGCTGTGGGCCCTGGCCTGCCTCAACGTGGCCAGGACGGCCGACGCTGCCGGAGTCCTCGCCCGGACGTGGTGCCTGACGTCGTTCGCCTGGGCAGTCGCGCTGTTCTTCATCGTCGGGCGGACGGCGCTGACCGCCACGTCCGGTGACACCCGGCTGGCCTTCACCTCCGACACCAACGGAGCCGGCCTGTACTTCGTGCTGTCGATCTTCATGATCATCGCCACCCGCCGGCCGAGGAGGCGGGTGTGGCGATGGACAGCTATCGCGTTCCTGCTGGCCGACACGGTGCTCACCGGCTCCCTCGGCGCCCTCAGCGGGCTGCTCGCCGGGCTGGCCGCGGCGATCATGCTGGGGGTGCTGGCCCGTCGAGGCCCGGCACCCGCTCTGGCCCTCGCGCTGGCAGTGGGGTTGATCGCGGCCTCCGCCACACTCTTCGTCCAGCGTTACCGCGTCGTGTCGGCAGCGCATGCCAGCAACATCGCCGTCCTGCGCAACTCCCTCGGCCGAGGCACCCAGAGCGCGACCGAACGAGAGGCGCTGAACAAGGAGACGCTCGGCCTGGTCACCTCAGCCGGGCCGCTGGGCAGCGGGCCCAACACGACGGAACAGGTGCTGCGGGCCGACCAGGCGCCGTACCCGAAGCAGGCCCACAACGACTGGATCGCCGCCCTCGTCGAGCGAGGGTTCGTCGGGCTGGCCGGAATCGCCCTGCTCGGCTTCGAGGTGGCCCGCCGAACCATCCGGGTCCGTGATCCGGCCTTGCTGGAGCAGGACTATGCCCGGGCGTTCCCCGCGGTGCAGTACCTCGCCGGTGGCGTCGTCACCGTCGCGATCTTCAGCCTCACCCATGAGGTGCTCCACGACCGTACGGCTTGGACGCTGCTCGGCATCGTCGCGGCCCTCGCGGTCTTCGGGCGCCGTACCCGTCACCCCGTCGGAGGACCGCCATGCGCGCACTCGTGACCGGAGCCGCCGGCTTCGTCGGATCGCACCTGTGCTTCAAGCTGCTCAGCGAAGGCGCCGAGGTGGTCGGCGTCGACGCGTTCACCGACTACTACGACGTCCGGCTCAAGCGACGCAACGCCGAGCACCTCCAGCGCAACCCGCGATTCCGGCTGGTCGAGGGCGACCTCGCCGACCTGCCGCTCGCCCCGTTGGTCGCGAGAGCCGACACGGTCTTCCACCTGGCCGGGCAACCGGGCGTCCGCAGCTCGTGGGGCACCGACTTCGACACGTACGTCAAGCGCAACATCCGGGCTACCCAACGGTTGCTCGAAGCGTGCAAGGACGTGAACCTGGACAAGCTGGTCTACGCGTCGAGCTCGTCGGTGTACGGCAACAGCGAGACCTACCCCACCAGTGAGTCGCTGTGCCCGGCGCCGATTTCTCCGTACGGAGTCACCAAGCTGGCCGGCGAGCACCTCGTGGAGGTCTACCGCAGCTGCTTCGGCGTCCCCGCCGTCAGTCTGAGGCTGTTCACGGTCTACGGCCCGCGCCAGCGCCCGGACATGGCGTTTGCCCGACTGGTCCGGGCCGGACTGACCGGTACCACGTTCGACCTCTACGGCGACGGTGAGCAGACCCGCGACTTCACCTACGTCGGCGATGTTGTGACCGCTCTGCTGGCCGGTGCCGACTCGCGCTGGTGCGGCGTCGCCAACATCGGCGGCGGCGCTCGCACGTCGATGAACCGGGCGGTGGACATCGTCCGCGGACTCTGCGGCGAGCTCGAGGTCCAGTACCACGAGGTCGCACGGGGCGACGTCCGCCACACCGCTGCCGACACCACTGTCGCGGAGCAGCACCTGGGATACCGGGCGCAGACGCCGCTCGCCGAAGGCCTGGCCATCATGGTCGCGGCCGAGCGCGTCCACCTGGTTGCGACGGCACAGTGACCGGCAGGTGGCCGCCCCGGCCGGGACCGGTAGTCGACCCGGCGATCCTGCCGCCGTCCCCCCGGCAGCCAAGGGTCAAGGTGCTCCACGTGATCACCCGCCTCGAGGCGGGCGCCGGCGCCAACACCGTGCTGTCAGCGGTCGGCATGGACCGTGACCGGTACGAGGTCGCCATCGCCGGCGGCGCAGGCGGCAGACTGTGGGACCGGGCCAGGCGCCAGGGCGTACGGACGTACGAGATCCCTTGCCTGCAAAGGGAAGTCGCGCCGCTGGACGACCTGCGGGCGCTGGCTGCCCTGGTACGACTCATCCGCCGCGAGCACTACGGCGTCGTGCACCTGCACTCGGCCAAGGCCGGTGTCCTCGGCCGGCTGGCGGCGGTGCTGTGCCGAACCCCGGTCGTCGTCTACTCCCTGCACGGCCGGGATCCCTGGTGGCCGGCACCGGACGGCGGTGCCAGCGCCATCGCCGACACCATGGACGGGCGGCTGCGCGCGTTCCTGGTCCTGGAGCGCCTGCTGCGACCGGTGACCGACCGGTTCGTCGCCGTCTCGCCGACGGTCGCCAGGGACGCGGTGCTCGCAGGGGTGGCCAGCGCGGGGCGGATCGACGTAGCCGCGTCCGCCGTCGACCTGGACGAGATCGCCGACCATGCCCTGCCGGGGGCACGGTCGGCGCTGGGACTGCCCGAGGACGCACCCCTCGTCGGCACCGTGGGACGGCTGGAGACGCAGAAGGCGCCGCTTGACTTTGTCCGGATGGCCGCATTGGTCGCAGCCCGCCACCCCGACGCGCGCTTCGTCATGGTGGGCGACGGCGACCTCGCGGACGACGCCCGCCGGCTCGCGGAGCAGCTCGGCGTCGAGGTGCTGTTCGCGGGCCAGCGCAGCGACGTGACAGCACTCGTCGGCACGTTCGACGTCTTCGTCATCAGCTCGCTGTACGAGGGCGTGGGGCGCGCGCTGACCGAGGCGCTCGCCGCCGCCCGACCCGTGGTCGCGACCGCCGTCGACGGCGTCGTCGACGTGGTCATCCCCGGCGCCACCGGGCTGCTGGCGTCGCCACGCGACCCGGCCGGGCTCGCCGACCGGGTCTGCTGGCTGCTCGAGCACCCGGACGAGGCCGCACGGATGGGGGCTCAGGCCAGGGCCTACGTCACCTCGCTGTTCGCACCCAGCCGGATGTGCCGCACCCTCGACGGGGTCTACTCAGCCGCGCTCGGGCTCCAGCCCCTCGACCCGCCGGACCCGTCTGGTCCCTCACCGGTCCCGGCGACAGAGCCGGCCGCACGAGCGGTGGGCTGATGACAGAGCCCGACGCACGCGGCAGCAACTGGCGTTTCGTCGTACCGACCGGCGACGCCGTCCCGGTGATCCTCGACGACGGAGAGTCGCTGCGGGAAGCCGGCCTGCGCGACCGGTCCTCGCCAGCCGTGGTGCTGCCCGACGTAGCCCTGTGGACAGCATCGCCCACGAGCGTGCTCGACCTCGCGGCTGCCGCTGTCGCCGAGGGCGGTTGGCTCTGCATCGGCTTCGCCAACCGGCTGTTCCCCGGCGGCAGGCACGGCACGATGACGCTGCACGCGGCGCAACGCAGGCTGCGCCGGGCGGGACTGGTCGTCCAGCGCGTCTACCTGCCGCTGCCCGACCACCGTCACCCGGCCCTGCTCGTCGACGCGGCCGGGCGCGCCCAGCTCGACCACGTGTTCCGCACCCTGTTCCTGACCTACCTGCCGGGGTCGTCGGCCCGGGTTCGCCTGTTGCGCCGGCTCCTGGCAGCAGCCCGGCGGTCGGCCGTCCTGGCACCCCACCGGGTGCGGGTCGCCCTGGCGCCCGGCTACCTGGTGCTGGCCACACGATCAGGAGGCCGAGGTGCTTGACCTGATCTGCGCGCGGCTCCGGTCGCTGGCCGACGCCGACTGTGCCGGGGAGCCAGTCAGCGGGCTGGTGCTCGGCATCGACCGCGACCCGCTGGCCAAGGTGACCCTCCTGCTGTTCGACCGCCGCGGCACCGCCTGCGCGGTGGCCAAGGTGGCGAGGGAGCCCGGCTCCGAGCCGGCACTTCGCCGCGAGTACGAGGCCCTTGCCCGGCTGGGTCGTGAGCCAACCGGGGTGTCGAGGCAGGTCCCACGGCCCTTGCTGCTCGAGCGGCTGGGCGGCCGGCTGGTCCTGGCGACCACCGCGCTGCCGGGCGGTCCGCTGAGCGTCGACTACTACACGCCCGGACACGTCAGCGACCCGGAGCTGGTTCGCCGGGACTTCACCATGGCCGGCCGTTGGCTCGCGGAGTTTCAGCAGGCGACCGTCGGCGGCACCGTACGGCTCGGCGACGAGCTGACCGAGCGGCACGTCCGGCCGGTGCTGCGCCGCTACCTCGACCTGGCTGACGAGCCGGAGGGCGAGGAGCGGGAGGCCTGCGAGCTGATCCTGACCGCGGCCGGCAGGCTGCCTGCTGGCAGCGTGGCCGTCGGCCCGGTCCACGGCGACTTCGCGATCGGCAACCTGCTCGTCCGAAGGGGCAGGCTGTGCGGCGTCGTCGACTGGGAGCAGTCCAGCCCGTGCGGCGTCCTGCTCACCGACGTGCTGAAGTTCGCGGCCTCGTACTCCTGCTTCCTCGACCGGGCGGCGCCCCCTCGCCACGGCTCCATGCCGGGGCACCCGGGCTGGGCGGACGCCGCACGTCGCTGGCCGCCGCCGAGCGAGTGGCCCAACCACACCGGCTTCCGGTACGGCTTCCACGGCGAAGGGTGGTACCCGGAGCTGGTTCGGGCGTTTGTGGCCTTCCACGCGGACAGGCTCGGCCTGCCGCCGGAGGCGGTGCCGGTGCTACTCGCGACCTTCGCTGCCGAGCAGGCGACGGTGCTGAGGAACCCGGCCTACGCCGAGGGCTACCGCCAGCTGTTCCGGGTGCTGGCGCCCCAGTGCGGCGAGCCGAGCGTGGTAGGGGGGCGGCCGTGAAGCTGGCCGGGACGACCCGCACAGTCGGCGCCAACCTGCAGGCCAGGGTGCTGGCACTGGCGGCGCTCACCGTCACCAGCCTGGTGGTGGCGCGAACGTCCGGGGCCGCAGGGGTCGGCGAGTTCACGCTGCTTCGCGTGCTGCCGTGGCTCACCGGTCTCGTGCTGAGCTGCGGCGTGTACGCGGCAGCGCCGTACTTCCTGTCCGGCCCCGACCGCGGCGAGCCCCGCTACCGGAGCACTCTGCTGGCCATGGCGGTGGTGGCCGGGGTGCTCGGCGGCGTGCTGTGGGCAGCTGCCAGCCCGTTGTTCGCCGGCACGCTGTTCAAGGACGTGCCGCTGGCACTGGTCGCTCTGGCCGGCATCTCGGTGGCCACCCAGCTCGTGGAGTCGAGCGGCAAGGCGTGCTCCCAGGGCTCCGGCGACTGGACCGGCAGCAACCGGGTCATCGTGCTGGAGGAGCTGCTGTTCCTCCCGTGGTACGGGCTTCTGCTGGCGGCGGGTGCCAGCACGTTCGCCGCCCTGGTGTTCGCCCTCCCGCTCGGCGACCTCTCGACCGCGGCGCTCGCGTGGGGTCGGCTCGCCCGACACGGCTACTTCGCCGGCGCGTGGCCTCCCTCGCGGGTCCTGGCCAAGAAGGTCTCGCGGTACGGGCTGCGCGCCGAGGTCGGCAGCATCATGCAGACCCTGAACGCCCGTTTGGACTTCGTGATCGTCGCCGCTCTCCTCGGCCCGCGGTCGCTCGGCGTCTACGCGATCGCGTCCCGCTACGCCGAGCTGCTCCGGCTGCCGTCGCTTGCCCTGAACTACGTCCTGCTGCCCACCTACGCCAGGGGTGGCGGCCGGGTGGCGGGTGAGCAGGCCCACCGCTCCCTGCGCAAGCTGTGGTGGACGCCGTTCGCCGTGGCGGTGCCGATGGCAGTGCTGGCCCCGGTGGTGCTGCCCCTGGCCTACGGCAAAGACTTCACCGCCTCGACCGTTCCGTCGTGGATCCTGCTCGCCGGCCTGTGCGGTGGTGTCGCAACCGGAATCTCCAGCGCCTACCTGGCCGGTGTTGGCCGGCCGGGGCTGGGCTCGACAGCGATCGGCGCGGGCCTCGTCGTCACGGTCGTGCTCGACGTCGTGCTCATCCCCCACTGGCACGTCATGGGCGCAGCGGTCGCGTCCGCCTTCGCGTACTGGACGACCACCGTGGTGCTGACCGCGCTGTTCCGCAGAACCCACAGCAGCAGCACGGACCCTGCCACGGTGCCGGCCGAACGCCCGTTGGCGGTGACGTCATGAAGCGCACGTTCGACGTAGTGCTCGCGACCACTGGCTTGGTCCTGCTGTCCCCGTTGCTGATCGCCATCGCGATCGCGATCAGGCTGGACAGCCCCGGGCGGGTGATCTACCGGCAGGTGCGGGTCGGGCGGCACGGGCGGCCGTTCGAGATCTGCAAGTTCCGCACGATGTACACCGGGGCCGATCGAGTGGCAGCCAACATCAGCCCGACCGGCGACCCGCGGATCACCACGGTGGGCCGAGTGCTGCGCCGGACCTATCTCGACGAGCTGCCGCAGCTGCTCAACGTGCTGCGCGGAGAGATGTCGCTGCTCGGACCGCGCCCGGAGACGCCTGAGTTCGTGGCCCTCTACCGCCCGGAGGAGCGGCGGCTGCTCAGCATCCGGCCGGGAGTGATGGGGCCCTCCACCCTGATCGGGATGACGGAGGAGGACCGGCTGGCCGACAGCGAGGACGCCGTGGGGCTGTACACCTCGACGATCCTGCACGAGCGACTGGCTGCCGACCTGACCTACCTCGAGGAGTGGTCGGTGCGGCGGGACGTCCGGCTGCTCCTGGCCCAGGTCTTGGCGATCATCAGGAGGCTGTGGTGAACCAGGTGGACCTGCGGGCGATGGCTTTCGATACCGTCAGCACAGCGCATCCGGCGGTGCTGGTGTGGTCCGACGGCGCGGCCTGGGACCGGTTCGTCAATCTGGCCCCGGACAGCACGGTGGGGCACCGCTGGGCCTGGCTCGAGGTGGTACGAAAGACGTACGGTCACCCGACGATCGGCCTCGCGGCGGTCAGCGACGGCAGGCTGGTCGGGGTGCTGCCGCTGGCGCTCATGCGCAGCCGGGTGTTCGGCCGGCGGCTGCTGTCCCTGCCCTACCTCGACTGCGCCGGCGTCTGCTCGGCCGGCGACCTGACAGCGCAGACCGCACTGTTCGGCGCGGCAGCCGGGCTCGCTTCGTCGCTGCACGCGCCGCTCGTGCTGCGGCAGCGTCAGGCCTGCCAGTACCCGCTGCCGGTCGCGACGCACAAGGTGGCCATGACGCTCGACCTGACACCCGGCGAGGCCGGGGTGTGGCACCAGCTGAAGTCCAACCGGCGCGGGCAGGTCCGCAAGGCCCAGCGCAACGGGCTGACCAGCCGGATCGGCGGAGCAGAGCTGGTCGACCCGTTCTTCGCCGTTCTGGCCACCAACATGCGCGACCTGGGGTCACCGGTGCACCGGCGCTCGTTCTTCCGGAACACGGTGGAGTCCCTCGGCGACGACGCCCGAATCCTGCTGGTGGAGCGCGACGGGATGGTCCTCGGCGCCGCCCTGCTGCTCGGCCACCGGGACTGCTTGCTGATGCCGTTCTCGTCGGCACTGCGGTCGAGCTTCGGCCTCGGCACCAACCAGCTGCTCTACTGGGACGCGGTCCGGTTCGCGCTCGGCCGGGGCTACCGCACGCTGGACCTGGGCCGCTCCTCGGCCGGTTCCGGAACGTGGGAGGCCAAGCGGGAGTGGGCAGCCACCACGGTGCCGCTGCACTGGTACGGCGGCAACGGCAACGCCGGTGTCCAGTCATCGCGGGTGGGCTCCCTCGCCGTCGCTGCCTGGCGACAGCTGCCCGTACCCGTGGCCACGGCCGTCGGCCGGACCGTCCGCGGGCGGTTCCCGCAATGACCGGTTCCCTGACGCGAAACGGGCGGCCGGCCGGCCCAGTGCTGGCGGCCCTGACGGTGCTCGTCGTCGCAGTCGTCGTGGCAGCGCCTGCTCGAGCCGGCGCTGCCACGGCTCCGGTAGCCCTGTCCGCCCCGCTGCCGCAGCCGGCGTTCGTCGCCCAGGGGGTGAGTTCTGCCAACCCGGCGCACCTGGTCCGCAACCGCAGCTGGGACTTCCGGCAGATGAAGCACGTGTTCAACACGGTGGCCCTGATGCCAGGGGACCCGACAGCGGTCGCTGAGGCGAGAGCAGCGGGTCTGTCCGTGATGCTGGAGTTCGACTTCAAGTCCTACTTCTTTGCGGGTGAGGACATCTCCCCCAAGGTGGAGGCCGTGGTCCAGCAGGTCCGCTCAGCCCCCGGCAGCATCGTCGCCATCCACATCGCCGACCGGATCAACGAGAAGTACGCACCCGCTGACGGCCTGCGCTACCTCGCGGCCACCGGCGGCGTGCTGCACCGTGAGCTGCCCGGCGTACCCATCATCGTCAACGTCGCCGACTGGCAGCTGTCCTGCGGGCGGCCCAACCAGTCGTCCTGCACGGCCCACGACCCACGCTTCCGGTACGAGACCGACGCCGTGCTCGACCAGCTCCACGACAGCGGCTACGTCGACGGCTTCACCATCGCCGACAACCTCAAGAACAACGACCTGCAGGCGCAACGGGCCGCGTGGTACGACGCCCGCAAGCGCTGGCCGGCACCGTTCGTCCTGTGGTCCACCTGCTCACAGCTGTCCTTTCCCGACCACAGCTTTCCCGGTACGGCGGACACCGCCGCCAGCCTCACCCAGGCGTTCATGGCGCAGCCCATGGCCGGCGGCGCCGACGGATGGGCGCTGTGGGCCTGGCACCAGGAGTACGACGGCGCCTTCTACTCGTTCCTCGACAAGGACGGCAGCAAGAACGCCCTCTGGCAGGCGATGGTGCGCACGTCGCGGACGGAGCTGGCCGGGCCGGTCCCGTCGGCAAGGCCGCGACCGGCGCACACCTCAACGCGTCAGGGCAGCGTCGTCATCGGCGGTGGGCCGCGCAGTGCCGACCTGTCGCCGGGCTTCCGTTCCGGCCTGGGCTTCCTGGTCATCATCTGCGTACTCGGGCTGGGGGTCCTGGCCAGGATCCGGCTGCGGCACCGGTCCGCCGCGCCGTTGCAGGAGACGGGGCGGCACCGGCCCGATGACGTAGCCCAGCTACGACATATGAAGGAGTACGGCGCCCCTCCCCGCACCTAGCGTTCGGTCCAGGCCACTGCCGGGCGGCCGTGTGACCACGGAGGTGCCGGTGCCCACTGCCGTTCGACCGGCTCGCCGCCGTGGCTTGGCGTTGGCCCTGGCCTGCTCTCTGCTCGCGGCGACGGTCTCGGCCGTCCAGGCGGCCCACGCCTCGGTGCCGGTGCTCTACGTCGGCGGCTCGACCTGCTCCGACGCAGGGAGCGGCACGCAGACGTTGCCGTACTGCACGATCGGCGCGGCGGCTGCGGTCGCGGTAGCCGGTCAGACCGTCCAGGTCGCCGCTGGCACCTACCCGGAGGACGTCAGGCCGGCCCGGTCAGGCACCGCAACCGCTCCGATCGCCTTCACCGCCGTCCCATCGGGCGGCGCGGTCGTCAGTGGAGGGACCCACGCCTTCGACCTGAGCTCCCGCAGCTATGTCACGGTGACCGGCTTCGTCAGCAGCGGTACCACGTCGAGCGGTCTGTACCTGCGGTCGGCGGACCACATCACGCTCCAGCAGGACATCGTCACGACTGCCGGGCTGCCCGCCGCTGGCTACACGGCGTACGGCATCTATCTGAGCGCGACCACCAACAGCCTCGTCCGCGGCAACGTGACCTACGGCAACAGCGCAGCCGGCGTCTACCTCACCGCCGGATCGACAGGGAACACCGTCGACGGCAACGAGTCCTACGGCAATGCCAACGGCTATCAGCGCGCGGCCGCCGGCATCGACGTCAGGTCGCCCGGCAACGTCATCACCCACAACCGGACGCACGGCAACGAGGACACCGGGATCCAGCTCTACCCCGGAGGCGACCACAACGTGGTCGCTGGCAACGTGTCGTACGACAACAAGGGCTTCACGACAACGATGGAGTCCAACTGCGACCGCCCGCTCAGCGGCGCTGCTGGCTGCATCACCGGCGACCATGGGATCGACAACTACGCGACCTACGGCAACGTCCTGACCGGGAACACCGTCTACGGCAACGTCTCTGCCGGCATCAACGTCGAGGGAGACGCCGCGACGTCGACGACCGCCGCGGTCGGTGCCAGTGACACGACGCTCCTTGTCAGCAGCACCAACGGTTTCCCCACGAGTGGCCCCTACACCGTGCAGGTCGACAAGGAGCAGATGAACGTCGTCGGCGGCCAGGGCACGACGACCTGGACTGTCGTGCGCGGCGTCAACGGGACGACCCCGGCCCCCCACGGCGTCGGCTGCAGTGGAACCGGCTGCTCACCCAAGAACCTCAACGTCCTGACCTACTCCGGCGCCGCTCTGGCCAACAATGTCAGCGTCGACAACGCCATCAGCTGCCCGGACGGGCAGGGCGGCCTCCAGACACCGTGCAACCGGACCAAGGGCGAGATCCGGGTCGACCAGTACTCGTGGGTGGGGACGACCGCGGACCGTGACCTGATGTGGACCGGCTCGACGTCCTACCCGTACGTCGCCACCTGGGGCAACACGGTCTACAAGACGGTGGCAGCGCTGGCAACGGCGAGTGGTCAGGAGGCGCACGCCACGCAGGCCGACCCGTTGTTCGTCAACGCCTCGCAGAACGACTTCCGGCTGTCCGCGGGCTCACCGGCGATCGACGCGGCGGACTCCGGCGCCGTCGGCGAGCCGATCACGGATGTGCTGGGGAACTCCAGGCTCGACGACCCGGCAACGGTCGACACCGGAACCGGACCCCGCAGCTACGACGACAGAGGGGCGTACGAGTTCCAGCCATCCGTGCGGCCTGCCGCCCCCACGCTGTCCGTCACGGCTGGTGACCGGCAGGCTCAGCTGACCTGGACCTCTGGCACTGCCACCGGTGCGGCCCCGGCAACCCAGTGGGACGTCTACCGCGGCGACCCCGGTGCCGAGGCGCTGCTGGTCTCGCTCGACGGGAGCAGGTCGGACTACCTCGACACCGGTCTCACCGACGGCGCGAGCTACACCTACTACCTGGTCGCGACCAACCCCGCCGGGCAGTCACCGCCATCGGCGGAGGTCACCGTCGTGCCGGTCGGGCCCAGCCCGACGCCGACCACTCCCTCGCCAACGCCGACCACTCCGTCACCGACGCCGACCACTCCCTCGCCAACGCCGCCACCGCCGACGACCACTCCCCTGTCCCTCTACCTGACCGACACCAGCAGCGCCACGCTGTCGGGAGCGAGGAAGCTGGTCTCCTCCGCACCCGCCTCCGAGACGTCGCACCAGACCGTCTTCGGCAACTCAACCGGCTGGGGCCCGGTGTTCGCGGGCGGCACTACCCAGACCTGGCCAGCCGCCGCGGCAGAGCCGGGAGTCAACACCCACGGCTTCCTGGCCGACGCCGTGCCGCTCACCGGCATGACGCTCCCGTCGGGCTCCTACGCACCCTCGGTCAAGGTCAAGGTCTCCACCGCCGGCGTCACCGCAACCTTCTCCCTCAGGGTGTGGCTGCGGCACAGCAACGGCACGTTCTCCTTGCTGGCGAAGTACGTCTCCGGAACGCGGACGCTCACCACCACTGCTCAGGTCATCACGGCCTGGACTGAAGCAGTGCAGCAGCCGGCGACACCGACCTCGTCGGGCGACCTGATCTTCGTCGACGTCGTCGCGAACATCCTGTCCAACACGGCCGGCTCCGCCACCAACCCCTTCACGTTCTACCTCAACGGTGGGAGCGCCGAGAGCATCACGACGCCGGGCCTGACGTCGACCGGAGGGCAGTCGCCATGACCGCAGGCCGTCACCAGCACCCCGTGACCCGGGTCGCCGCCGCTGCCGTACTGGGCGCTGTGCTCACCGGCTGCGCGCAGGCGGCCGCAGCGCCGGCGGCCGGGAGGGCCCCTGACCCGACCGTCGGCCTCGCCTGCCAGCAGTCGCGGGCGATGGTAGAGCAGATCCGCGCGACCCTCAGCCGGCTCGACGCCGGGACCGCGGGATGGGCCAGGGCTTCGGGCCAGCTCAAGGGCGAGTCAGCCGCCCTCAGCAGCCTCGCCCGGTCGACCTCCGACGAGACCGCACCGGAGGCGATCCAGGACGTCGCGGACGCCGTGGCCGCGTACACCGTCTCGAACCCCGACGGCAGCACCCGCACGTCGGACCTGCGGGCGGCGGTCCAGGGCGCAGTCCTGGGGTTCGCCACCGTGTGCCCGATCACCGACGGCGGCTTCGAGTCGGGCACGTCGGGGTGGACGGCCACCGGCGCGCTGCTGACCCGCACGCCAGCAGCCCACCGCGGTTCGTGGGCTGCGCTGCTGACCAACCCGGGCACCGCTGCAAGCCAGCCCACCCTGACCTTCTCGCCCCCGGCACCCACCCGCAACAAGGCGGTCTACGACGTGGGGCTGTGGGCCAGGAGCGACACAGCGCACCTGACCTTGCGGCTCACGCTCACCGAGAAGCGAGGCAGCGCTGTGGTGAGCTCCGCCACCTCCTCGATCGGCCTCGGCAGCGGCTGGAAGCAGGTCTCGGCGCGCTACCGGGTTCTCTCGCCGGGCTCGTCGCTGACCGTGTCGGTGTCGGTGGACTCGCTGCCCACCAAGGCGTCGTTCGCCATCGACGACGCGTGGGTGCTGCACCGCTGACGGCTCACGAGGGCACCGGCAGCCCTGCCCAGCGCCTGCCGATGGCGGTGACCCTGACGGTGCGGGTGTCGTCGGCCTCGGCGTCCTGCTCGTCGATGCCTTGCGGCCGCTCGATACGGACCTCGAGCCGGTCCTCCGCCAGGCTCTCGACCAGGCCCTCACCCCATTCGACGACGGTGACCGACTCGGCCAGCACTGCGTCCAGGTCGAGGTCGTCCACCTCGTCGACGCCGCCGAGCCGGTAGGCGTCGACGTGCACCATCGGGAGCCGGCCACCGCGGTAGACCCTGGCGATCACGAACGTCGGCGACACGACCGGCCCGCTGACCCCGAGCCCGGCGCCGATCCCCTGCGCCAACGTCGTCTTGCCAGCGCCGAGCGGTCCGGTGAGCAGGACCAAGTCGCCCGGCTGGAGCGACTCGGCAAGTCGAGAGCCCCACTCCTGCATGGCTTCTGCGTCTCCGACCTCGAAACCGGCTGCCTGGGTCATGCCCCGGCCCCGCGCAGCTCGGCCAGCCTCTTCGCGGCGTAGGACAGGTCCTCGGCAAGGGCCGCCCGCGGCACCCCGTGCGGGCCGAACCGGATCGCGGCCGACGGGTGATAGGTCGCGATCACGGTACGGCCGTCGACGACGTGGTCCCGGCCCCGCAGCTGGGTCAGCCGCGCCGCGTTGCCGAGCACGGCCCTGGCGGCCGTTGCGCCGAGCGTCACGAGCAGGAGCGGGTCCGTCAACGCGAGCTGGCGGTCGAGCCATCCGCGACAGCTGGCCATCTCGGCCCTGGCCGGCTGGCGATTGCCGGGCGGGCGGCACTTGAGCACGTTGACCACTCCCACCGACTCCCTGGGCAGCCCTGCCGCCTCCAGCAGCTCGTCCAGCAGCTTGCCGGAGCGCCCGACGAACGGCAGCCCGCTCGCGTCCTCGTCGGCTCCCGGTGCCTCGCCGAGCAGCAGCAGCCCCCGCGGCTCCGGCGGCCGTTGCCCGAAGACGACGTGCTGACGGGTCGCGGCCAGCTCGGCGCACGCCACGCAGCCTGCGGCAGCCGTGGCCAGGTCGTCCCAGGCCTGCACCGTCACCGGCCGCCGCCGACGTAGACCCTGGGCGTCCGAGCCCCGATCCGGGTCACGATCTCCCAGGAGATCGTGCCGGTCGCGTCGGCCCACTCCTGGGCTGTGGGTTCGCCGTGGCTGCCGGGACCGAACAGCAGCACCTCGTCGCCGGCGCGGACGTCGTCGTCACCCACGTCGACGACGAGCTGGTCCATGCAGACGTTGCCGCTGATCCGCCGGCGCCGGCCGCCGATCAGCAGCTCGGCGACGTTGCTGGCGTTGCGCGGCACCCCGTCCGCATAACCGAGCGGCAGCAAGGCCAGGGTCGTCTCAGCGGCGGTGTGATAGCTGTGGCTGTACGAGACTCCCGTACCAGCAGGCACTCTCTTGGTCAGAGCAACACCGGCGGCGAGCGTCATCGCCGGGGTCAGCCCGTAGCGGGCAGGGTCGCCCACCTGAGGAACCGGGCTCAGACCGTAGACCGACAGCCCCGGCCGAACCAGGTCGAAGTGCGCCTGCGGCAGGGTCAGCGTCGCAGCGGAGTTGGCGATGTGGCGCAGCTCCGGGTCGACACCGTGAGCCTCGGCAAGGGCGAGCGCCTCCCGGAAGACGTCGAGCTGGGCCGCGATGGTCGGGTGCTCGGGTGAGTCGGCATAGGCGAAGTGCGACCAGACCCCCGCCACGACGACCACGTTCTCGGCCTGGGCCTTGGCCGCCCGGTCGACGAGATCCGGCCAGTCGGCGGGCGTTGCGCCGGCCCTCGACAGGCCAGTGTCGATCTTGAGATGAACCCTGGCAGTGACTCCGGCGAGCCTGGCCTGGGCCACGACGTGATCGAACATCGCCACGTCGGACACCGAGAGATCGACCTTGGTACGCAAGGCTTCCTGCAGATCCTCACCCGGCGTCAGCAACCACGCGAGCATGGGTTGCGCGACGCCGGCCGCCCTCAGCTCGGCAGCCTCGCTCGGGTAGGCGAGTCCGAGCCAGGAGGCACCGCCGGCAATGGCGGCACGTGCCGACTCGAGCGCTCCGTGGCCGTAGGCATCTGCCTTGACGACGGCCATGACCGCTGCGGTGGGAGCGTGGGCAGCGAGAGCCGCGACGTTGGCCCGGATCGCGTCGACGTCGATACGCGCCTCAGCGCGGAGAACACTCATGCCAGCACTCCTCGGATGGCCCGCTCGACGTCCGGCCAGACATCGAGCAAGTCGGCGGCTGCCACCGGCGCGCCTCGGCTGGGGTCGGTGCCGTCCCGGCCCTCGCTGGCGAAACGACCAGCGACGCCGTGCAGGAAGGCGCCCACCCTGGCCGCGTCGAACGGCGAAAGTCCTTGCGCCATCAGCGATCCGCAAACACCGGAGAGTACGTCGCCACTGCCAGCGGTGCCCAGCCACGGTGTCGCGGTCGTGTTCACCGAGGTGCGCCCGTCGACGTCGGCCACCACGGTTGTCGACCCCTTGAGCAGAACGGTGACCCCGAGCTCGGCGGCCGCCCGGCGAGCCCACGTCAGCCGATGGGCTTCCACGTCGTCGCGCTCGCAGCCCATCAGCTTGGCGAACTCTCCGGCGTGCGGCGTCAGCAGCGTACCGGGCGTGCGGGCCAGCCAGTCGCGGTGGCCGGAAACCACCGTGATGGCATCGGCGTCGACGAGCACAGGGACGTCCGTGGACAGGATCGTCTCGACCACGTAGGGCGATCCGTTGCCGGTGCCCAGGCCCGAACCAACAGCCCACGCCTGGACCCGACCGGCCTTGAGAATGTCTGCTGCATCGGCGATCTGGCCCACGGGGTTGGGCCGGACATCGCTGACCACGACCTCCGGCCAGCGGGCCCGCACCTGGTTGGCCGCGTGGGGAACGCCGACGAAGCGGACCATGCCGGCGCCTGCACGCAACGCCCCGCCGGTGGAGAGTACGGCCGCGCCGGTGTACTGCTGGCTACCGGTGACGATGCCGACGACCCCGCGGACGTACTTGTTGCTCTCACCCGTCGGCGCCGGCAGCAGGCGCGCGACATCGGCGGCGTCGAGCGCCGTCAGCGCCGGCTCGTCGGGCAGGACCGGATCGAGGCCGATGTCGAAAAGCTCGACCAGTCCGGCAAACTCGGCCCCTGGCGAGATCAGCAAGCCCGGCTTGAGTGCACCGAACGTCACTGTCACGTCGGCTCGTACCGCGTCACCCGCAACTTCGCCGGTGTCGGCGTCCACACCGCTGGGCAGATCGACGGCAACCACAACGGCCGAGACGTCGCGCAACCGGCGGGCGAGCCCCGCCATCGGTTCGCGCAGCGCGCCGCGGCCTCCGATGCCGACCAGCCCATCGACCACCAGATCGGCTGCCAGCAAAGCACTTTCGGCATCGTCGCTAACCCGGCCGCCCGCGGATCGAAGCGCAGCCAGTCCGGCCTCATGGGGCGACGAGCCGGCGATCACGGCCGCGACAGCTGCGCCTCGCCGGGCAAGCAGCGCGCCGGCGAACAGCGCGTCACCGCCGTTGTTGCCCGACCCGACGAGCAGCACGACCCGGGCTCCGTACACCCGACCGAGCAGCTCGCCGCACCGACGGGCCAAGCCGAAAGCAGCCTGCGCCATCAGCGCCCCCTCGGGCAGCTTGGCCATCAGCTGCTGCTCGGCAGCCTGCACTTCTGCAACAGCGAACAGGCTTCTCATGACTCCGCAACCACCATGGCGACAGCAATCCCGCCATCATGGCTCAGCGACAGGTGCCAGTGCCGGACTCCCAGCGAGTCCGCGACCGCGGCGACCGCGCCGTTGACCGACAGCGAGGGCCGGCCGACGTCGTCGCTGTTGACCTCGACGTCCTGCCAGTTCAAGCCCTTGGGCGCGCCGATCGCCTTGGCAACGGCCTCCTTTGCCGCAAAGCGCACGGCCAAGCTCTCGGCACTGCGTCCGCGCTCCGCCACGGTGAACAGCCGCTCGGTCAGCCCCGGCGTGCGGGACAGCGACTCGGTGAACCTCTCGACCAGGACAGCGTCCACGCCGATACCGACGATCGTCACGAGAGCTCCCTACTCGACGGTGACCGACTTCGCCAGGTTGCGCGGCTGGTCGACGTCGTGGCCCTTGGCTGTCGCCAGCTCGCAGGCGAACACCTGCAGCGGCACGGTCGACAGCAGCGGTTGCAGCAGCGTCGGCGACTTGGGGATGCGGATCAGGTTGGTGGCGTAGGGAGCCACGGCTTCGTCACCCTCCTCGGCGATGACGATCGTACGAGCGCCCCGCGCCCGGATCTCCTGGATGTTGCTGACCACCTTGTCGTGCAGGACCCCGCGACCACGAGGTGGCACGATCACGACGACGGGCAGCCCCTCTTCGATCAACGCGATCGGCCCGTGCTTGAGCTCGCCGGCGGCGAACCCCTCCGCGTGCATGTAGGCGAGCTCCTTGAGCTTGAGTGCGCCCTCGAGCGCCACCGGGTAGCCGACATGACGGCCGAGGAACAGCACCGCCTTGGCGTCGACCAGCTCACGCGCCAGGGCTCGTACCGGCTCCATCGTGTCGAGCACCTCGTCGACCTTGGCCGGCATCGCGGCCAGGTCGGCGACGAGCGCCTGGATCTCGTCGGCGAACAGCACCCCGCGGACCTGCGCGAGGTAGAGCGCCACGAGGTAGACCGCGACCAGCTGGGTGAGGAATGCCTTGGTGGAGGCGACCGCCACCTCGGGACCCGCATGGGTGTAGAGAACGGCGTCGGACTCGCGCGGGATGGTCGAGCCGTTGACGTTGGCGATGGCCAGCACCCTGGCCCGCTGCTCGCGGGCGTGCTTGACCGCCATCAGGGTGTCGAGCGTCTCGCCGCTCTGGCTGATCGCGATGACGAGGGTCTGCCGGTTCAGGATCGGGTCCCGGTAGCGGAACTCACTGGCCAGCTCGACCTCGCACGGGATCCGGGTCCAGTGCTCGATGGCGTACTTCGCGATCAGGCCGGCGTGGAACGACGTGCCTGCCGAGACGATCACGATCTTGTCGATGTCGCGCAGGTCGTCGTCGGACAGCCGCATCTCGTCCAGACGCAGCGTCCCCTCGTCGGTCAACCGGCCGAGCAGGGTGTCGGCGACGGCCTTGGGCTGCTCGGCGATCTCCTTGAGCATGAAGTAGTCATAGCCGTCCTTCTCCGCGGCGGAGACGTCCCAGTCGACGTGAAATGCCTTGCCGGGTACGGGATTGCCAGCAAAGTCGGTGACGGAGTAGCCGCCCTCGCGGATCTCGACCACCTGGTCCTGGCCGAGCTCGACGGCCTCGCGGGTGTGAGCGATGAACGCCGCGACGTCGCTGGCGAGGAAGTACTCACCGTCGCCGACGCCGAGCACCAGCGGCGAGTTGCGGCGCGCGCCCACCACCACTCCCGGCTCGTCCTTGTGCACGGCGACCAGCGTGAAAGCACCCCGCAGCTCAGCGCAGACCGCGCGCAGGGCAGCGGCCAGGTCGCCGTCGTACCGGTCCTCGAGCAGGTGGGCGACGACCTCGGTGTCGGTCTCGCTGGCCATCGTGTGTCCGGCGTCCTCGAGCGAGCCGCGCAGGGTGGCGAAGTTCTCGATGATGCCGTTGTGGATCACTGCAACCGACCCGTCGCAGGACAGGTGCGGGTGGGCGTTGGAGTCGTTCGGGCCGCCGTGGGTCGCCCAGCGGGTGTGCCCGACGCCGGTCGTCCCTGCGTGCAGCGGGTGGTCGGCCACCTGCTTCTCGAGGTTGTTCAGCTTGCCAGCCTTGCGGGCCATCTCCAGCCCGCCGTGGCCGTCGAGGATCGCCACCCCCGCGCTGTCGTAGCCGCGGTACTCCAGCCGGCGCAGCCCGTCCATGATCACGTCGAGCGCCTGCTGATGACCTACGTATCCAACAATGCCGCACATGGGGCCAGCCTAGCCGAGCGGCAGGTGCCGCCCGGCTTTCCGGCGGCTCAGCTGACGGGCGTCGCGTTGCGCAGAATCATCACGACGTCCTGGAAATCGTCGTTCTTGCTCGCCGGGACCCGGGTGACGTCGACGGCCAGGATGTAGGTGTGCGGGATGAGCACGTGGCCGACCCCGTACGCCGGGTAGACCCGGATGTCGTGCAACTTGCGCGTGGGCGTCAGGAGCTTGTTGTCCGTGCCGTGGGCGAGGTTGAGGTTGTCGTCGGTGAAGTTGACGTCGGTGTGCTCGCCCAGGTAGACCCCGAACGCTCCGACGGGGTGGAACGACGTGACGGCGCCAGCTGCCGGAGCCGGCAGCAGCTTCTGGTTGTGGGTGAAGGTCGAGACCGTGGCCTCGCCGGGGAACTGCCACAGCGGGTTGCACGGGTTGCCAACGCAGGTCGGGTCGCTGCCGAGCGCGGCACCCTTGGCGTACCAACCCGCTTGGTGGTAGGGGTGGGTGTCGGCGCTGGAGTAGTGCGCCAGCGGCCTGAGCGTCACGGCCTGGGCGGTGTTGGCCGCCTTGAAGTAGTGCGCCGTGATCTCGTCGCTGCCGGGCAGGTGCACTGCCTGGGTCAGGTTGCGCCGGTCGTGGGTGCCGGTGGTGATGACGTCGGTGTAGCCCAGGGTCGACAGGACCTGGTCGAGCACCGGCTCGTTGACGCTCGAGAAGCGGCAAGAGTTGATCCCCGCCACCGGGGCGGAGCCGCCGGCCCGACCCGGGTCGCTCGAGGAGTAGGTCAGCGCAGCCGTACGCGTCGAGTCACCGATCAGGAAGGCGTTCGGATAGGTGGTGCCGAACGGGCAGTTGGTCGTGGCGGTGGGACGGAAGTAGATGGTGACCGTCTTGTGACCGCCCGGCGGGATGACCAGGGTCTTGGCCTGCCCGGTCGCGAAGACGAAGCTGCTGGTGTTGGCGCCCTCCAGTGCCAGCCCCTTGACGGTCAGGGTGGTGCCGCCGGTGTTGGTGAACGTGAAGCTCTTCCCGGGCGTGTTCGCGGCACGCACGGTGGAGAAAACAAGGCGGTTGCCGGGCTCCCCGAGGGTGGCGTCATCGGGCGAGGTCAGCTTCAGCTTGGGCGCGGTGGGCCGCTTGAACACGGTCACCTTGAGGGTGCGGCTCTCACCGGTCGCGATCACCTTGTTGTACGGCTTCAAGACCCGCAGCGCGTAGGTCTTGGCCGGCAGCCGCATACTCAGCGAATACTTGGAGGAGGCCAGCTTCGCCGCAGTGAGCGTCTTCCACTTCCCGCCGGCGAGCACCTGCAGGTAGACCTTGCCGGTGGTCTTGGGCGCAACGGCCCCGGTCACGACGATCGGATCGCCGGAGTTGACCTTGGTGACCGTCAGCGCGCTGATCTTGTACGCGGTCTTGACCAGGGTCACCCTGAGAGTCCTACCGGTCACCGCCGTCGCCTTGGACGAGGCTGCGCGCACGACGCGCAAGCTCCACACGCCGACCTTGCCACCCGTTACTACCTTGAACGAGTAGTGGCCGCTGGCACTGCTGGCAACGTGAGCCTTGGTGACCCACCGGCCGGCCAGCAGGCGCTGCAGCACGAGCGGTGACCCGGCGACGGACGGCGTGACAACGCCGCTGACCACGACGCTGGCGCCGGTCAGCACGGTCGCCGGAGCAACAGTGCTGGTCAGGTGGGACGTCGCCCTGGTCGCTGCGGTGGCCGTCGACAGCGGCGCCAGGGAAAGGACGGAGACGGCCATGGCGCCCGCAGCCAGACGGCTCAGGAACCGCATCGGTCCTCGGCTGGTGCTCGAACGGCGTGCTGCCAACAACGGCACTTGCTCTCCCCACGTGGGTGTACGAAAAATGAAGCGCTGGCGGGACCAGCGTCCCCAAGACATCGCACCACGGTGACACATCGTTACGGTGATTGCGACGGCAACGACTTAATTCACCCTTAAGGGTGATTCAGCCGCTAGCCCAGAACGCGCCCGACGACTTCTGCCAATGACTCGGCCACGTCACGAGCCGCCACCGGGTCAGCGGCCTCGACCATGACCCGCACGATGGGCTCGGTGCCGCTCGGGCGGACGAGCACGCGCCCGGTCGAGCCCAGCGTGCGCTCGGCGTTGGCGACAGCCTCTGCCAGCTCCACTGAGCCGTCGGCCTTGCCCTTGTCCTCGACGCGTACGTTGATCAGCAGCTGCGGCAACCGGTTCATCACCGCGGCGAGGTCGGCCAGCGTGCGCCCGGTCATGGCCATGCGCGCCATCAGCTGGACGGCCGTCAGCGTTCCGTCGCCGGTGGTGGCGTGCCGGGTGAACAGGACGTGGCCGGACTGCTCGCCGCCCAGGGTGAACCCGTCCCGGCGCATCACCTCGAGCACGTAGCGGTCGCCGACCGCCGTCTCGACCAACGTGACGCCCTGCTCGGCCATCGCCAGCTTGAAACCGAGGTTGGCCATCACGGTGCTGACGACTGTGTCGTCGGTCAGGTGCCCGGCTTCGCGCATGGCAAGAGCGCAGATGGCCAGGATCTGGTCGCCGTCCACGAGCTGGCCGTCGGCGTCGACGGCCAGGCACCGGTCGGCGTCACCGTCGTGGGCGATGCCGAGGTCGGCGCCGATCTCGACGACCATCTTCTGCAGCTGCGCCGGGTGGGTGGAGCCGATGTCGTCGTTGATGTTGAGGCCGTTGGGTTCGGCACCGAGCGTGTGCACGCGGGCTCCGAGCCGGCGGTAGACCTCAGGCGCAACCCGGCTGGCCGAACCGTGGGCGCAGTCGACGACCACCCGCAGGCCGTCCAGGCGCGCGGGAGCGGTGCCCACCAGGTGGTCGATGTAGCGGACGACGGCTTCGGAGTCGTCGTAGACCCGGCCGACGCCGGCCCCGACCGGACGTTGCCAGGGCTCGTGGATACGGGCCTCGATCTGCCCCTCGACCTCGTCGGACAGCTTGTAGCCGAACCGGTCGAAGAGCTTGATCCCGTTGTCGGGCATCGCGTTGTGGCTGGCCGAGATCGTGACGCCGAGGTCGGCGCGCAGGGTCTGCGTGAGATAAGCGACCCCGGGGGTCGGGATGACTCCCACCCGGATCACGTCGAGACCGGCGCTGGCGAGCCCAGCTGTCACGGCGGCCTCGAGGAACTCCCCCGACGCCCTCGGGTCGCGGCCGACCACGGCAACCGGCCGGGTGCCACGGGCGCGGGCGGCGGCTACGCCACCTTCGCGGCTCTCGACGAGCACGTGCGCCGCTGCGACCGCAACGGCCAGGGCCAGCTCCGGGGTCAGGTCGGCGTTTGCCAGACCTCGTACCCCATCAGTGCCGAACAGCCGGGCCACCGCAGGAGCGGCGACCCGGCTGTGTGTCTCGGAAGACATGTCCTCCGACACTTAGCGCTTGGAGTACTGCGGAGCCTTGCGGGCCTTCTTGAGGCCGTACTTCTTGCTCTCCTTGACCCGGGGGTCACGGGTGAGGAAGCCGGCCTTCTTCAGCGCCGGGCGCTCGTCGGGCTCGGCCAGGATCAGGGCGCGAGCGATGCCGAGGCGCAGGGCACCGGCCTGGCCCGAGATGCCGCCACCGTTGAGCAGCGCGATGACGTCGTACTGACCGTCGCGCTCGAGGGTCTTGAACGGCTCGTGGATCGCCTGCTGGTGCACCTTGTTCGGGAAGTACTCCTCCAGGGTGCGGCCATTGAGCGACCAGGTGCCGGTGCCGGGGATGAGGCGGACGCGGACGACGGCCTCCTTGCGGCGGCCCAGGCCACGGGTCGGGGCGGTCGGCTTCGGCCGGTTGCTTGCTACGGGAGCCGGCGCGGGAGCCGTCGTCTCGTCGTCGGTCTCGTCGGTCTCGCCGGTCTCGTCCGTGCCGGGCGCGTCCAGCTCGGACTCGGTCACGGTGACCTCGACGCCCTCGGGCGCCTCGGTCACAACATCGCTGTCGACGGCGGCGGCTGCCTCGTCGGTAGCCAGAGTGTCGGCCACTGTTCTCCTTCTACGGGTACTGCAGGTTGCAGGACAAGAATCGGGGTGCCTGGTCGGCTACTGCGCGACCTGGTGAATCTGGTACGGGACCGGAGCCTGAGCCTGGTGCGGGTGGTCCGGACCGCCGTAGACCTTGAGCTTCTTGAGCATCTGGCGGCCGAGGGAGGTGTGCGGCAGCATGCCGCGCACAGCGAGCTCGACCACCCGGTCGGGGCGCTTGTCGAGCAGCTCACCGTAGGAGACCGAGCTGAGGCCGCCGGGGTAGCCGGAGTGGCGGTAGGCCATCTTCTGCGAACCCTTGGCGCCGGTCATGACCAGCTTGGACGCGTTGACGACGATGACGAAGTCACCGGTGTCGACGTGCGGCGCGAAGATCGGCTTGTGCTTGCCGCGCAGCAGGATCGCGGCCTGGGACGCCAGGCGGCCGAGAACGACATCCTCCGCGTCGATCACGTGCCACTGACGCGTGATGTCGGAGGGCTTGGGGCTGAACGTGCGCACAGGACGACCTTCGGCTCGTAAGACTGATTCGTGTGACTGATGCTGCGGGACGCGATTCGTGCGGCGAGGTCCCCGGAGGGGCGCCTACACGCGGCTCAATACAACGCCGCGAACACGACGACCACCAAAGATACCGGGCACATCGTCAATGGGTCAAAGTGGGCGATCATTTTCCGGCACGTCCGTACGCCAGTGCAGCGGGTTGGCCCCGTCAGCCACTGCCGTGACGAGCGCCACGATCGCGCAGACCACGGCGCACCCGGCTGCCACCGACAGCGTCGACGGACGACCCGGCCGCGGCTCCCCACCACCAGCCGCGAGCGCGACCACGCCGTCGAGGACTGCCGTGGCGACGACGAGTCCGATCACGGTTCGCGCGCTCCAGGCCAGCGTCTGCATCGGCCGGTCCTGCACCCAGCGGATCTCCCGGTGCGCGGTGTGCGCCGCCAGCAGGAGCGCAAGACCGACGAGGGCCGCGGACAGCGAGCCGCCACGACGACCCGCCATCGCTCCGCCGTAGGACACCCCCACGAGCAGGATGCCGAACGGCACCTGCCGCGATGCCGCCTGACCCACGGACACGAGCAGCCCCCCGGCGCCGAAGCCCCCCGCCAGCATCGTCAGCAGGAACACGCCGACGGCGGTGGCCGGGCGAGCATGGCCGCCCAGTCCCGCCACGGCGTTGACCACAGTGATCGCCAGCCCGATCAGGAAGGGAGCGACCCCGGGCCTCAGCCCGTACGGTGTCGTGCGTACCGAAGTAATGCGACCACCTCCTCCATCGCCGGGGCCAGTGGCTGGTCGACGTGCCATGGCACGACCGGGATTCCCCGGTCCCGCAGTCGCTCGCGGGTCTCCGCCAGCTCGAGACGCCACATGGCATAGGCGAGCGCGTCGGTGGGGCCGGGACCCGCGGTGGCGAGGGAGTCCGCAGCCACCTCGACGACCACCAGGCGCACCCCCTGAGCGGCGACCTCGACGATGGTCGAGACAGAGAGGATGTCGGCGAGCGGAGTGACGGCGATGACCAGGGCGCTGGGCGGGAACGCCGTACGCGGCAACCGGCTGGCGTTCTGCCACGCGACCGAGCGCAGTCCCGCGGCCTCGAGCAGCACGTCCACGATCCGGTAGAGCTGCCGCGAACCCATCGCCGGCGCCAGCCACTCGAGCTCGGCACCGAAGCGGACCAGCCCGACCCGGTCACGCTGCTCCAGGTAGGCGGTGGCCATCGACACGGCCACCCGAACGGCGTCCGCCAACCCGGCCGAGGGAAAGGCGTCGAGCATCAGGACGACGTCAGTGCTGCGCTCGGGGTGGTGGTCGTTGACCCGCAGGTCGCCGCGGCGGGCGGTCGCCCGCCAGTTCACGTCCCGTCGCCGGTCGCCAGCGGCGAACGCCCGGATGTCGGCGAACTCGAACCCTTCAGCCTTCGCCAGCGCCGTACGGGCTCCTGCCACGACCCCGGTCCGGGTGGTCCTGGCCAGCAGCTCGAGCGCGTGCGCGGAGGGCTGCACCCGCAGCGCCGTCTCGACCTCCACCGATCCCTCGTACGAGACGAGACCCAGCGGGGCCGGCAGCCGCAGCACCAGCGGCTGCCACCGGTGCACTCCCCACGGAGGTGACGCCAGCCGAAAGCGCACGACGACCGAACCGTTGGCCGGCAGCCGCACGACCCGTACCGCCGGGGTGTCGTCGGCATAGGTCACTCCGGCTGGCGGCAGCAGCTCGATCACCACCCGGCCGGCCGGACCGCTGCCATGCAGGGTCACCACGATGTCGGCGTCGTCGCCCTCGAGCAGCCGGTCGTCGGGCAGGGTGATCCCGGCCTCGATCCGGGCAGGGCCGTCGAGGATCAGTCCGACCGCCAGCACGACCAGGAACGGCAGGCCCAGCTCGAGCAAGTACGGGCGCTGCAGCAGGACGGCAGCGAGGATGCTCGCCGCCACCGCGCACAGGCTGGTCAGCACGAGCCCCGACACGACCCTGGTCAGCGGTACGGGGTTCACCGCGAGATCGCCAAGTCCTCCGGTGAGGGGGTCGGCACCTGGTTGAGCGCCTCGGCGACCACGGCCGACCCGGTGACGCCGCGCACCCACTGCGCCGGCTTGAGCACGATTCGGTGGCCGAGCGCAGCCACGGCGACTGCCTTGACGTCCTCGGGGGTCACGAAGTCGCGACCCGCCAGCGCCGCCCTGGCGCGGCCGGCCAGCATCAGGGCCAGCGACCCGCGCGGGCTGGCCCCAACCTGGACGCTCGAGTGGCTGCGGGTCGCGGTGACCAGGTCGACCATGTAGTAGCCGACGCTGTCCTCGACGTGGACGTGCTCGATCGCCTCCTGCATCGCCAGCAGGGTCTCCCGTTCGACGACCGGCGACAGGGTGATCTCGTCGCTGTGGCGGTCCAGCCGCCGCGACAGCACCTCCCACTCGTCGGAGCGCTCGGGGTAGCCGAAGCCCACCCGGAGCAGGAACCGGTCGAGCTGTGCCTCGGGCAGCGGGTAGGTGCCCTCGTACTCCACCGGGTTCTGCGTCGCGACGACGAGGAACGGATGCACCAGCGGATGGGTGGTGCCGTCGATGCTGATCTGGCGTTCCTGCATGGCCTCGAGCAACGCCGCCTGGGTCTTCGGGGACGCCCGGTTGATCTCGTCGGCGAGCAGGAGGTGCGTGAACGCCGGCCCCGGCCGGAACTCGAAATCCCCGGTCCGCTGGTCGAAGACCGACGACCCGGTGATGTCGGACGGCATCAGGTCGGGCGTGAACTGAACGCGGGCGAAGTCCAAGCCGGTCACCCTGGCGAAGGACCGGGCGGCGAGCGTCTTGGCCAGGCCGGGCACGTCCTCGAGCAGCACGTGCCCGTTGGCGAGGATCGCCACCAGCACCAGCTCGAGCGAGGACCGCTTGCCGATCACCGCCCGCTCGACCTCGTCGAGGATCCGGCCGCCCAGGGCGGCTACCTCGGTGAGCTCCATCAGTGTTCCCCTGTCCCCTGCTGCTGGGTCATGTGCCCGAAGTCCGGCCGATTCAATGTGGTGAGCGTACGGGTCAGCTGATGGACCTCCGCCGGGGTCAGTCCGGCCGCCGCTGGCGAGGCTGGCGGTTCGACGCCCGATCGGACCAGCTCCCAGCACAGCGGACCGAGGGCCGCCGCGGCTCGTTCATCATCGTCGATGTCGATGCCCACCCGACCGAGACGCGTCGCCGTCAGCACCCGTACCGCCGGACGCAGCCCGATGTGGCGCATCTCAGCAGTCCGTACCCACCACTCGACCCGTTCCTCGAGCCGTACGAGTCGGGTGGGGCGCACATCGGCCCAGTTCCGTCGACGGGCGCCGGGCCGACGCAGCTCCACCGGCTCGGCCCTGATCAGGATCCGCAGGCACCACAGCAGAACGAGTGCGGTCAGCGAGAGGAGGTAGACCTCGTTCGCGACGGCCGGGGTGAGCCCCCCGGTGGTCGCCAACCGAAGCAAGGTGATCGCGAGCACGACTGCGACCGGGCCGCGGTGCCGGAGCACCAGCCGCCGGACGCCTGCGAGAGCCCGCTTCACGGCTGGCCCCCGGACGGCTCGAGCAGGCTGTCGCGCAAGGCGTGGAAGACAGCGACCGCCTCGTCGCGCATCTCGGGCCCGATGACGGCAGTGCTGAAGGCTGCCCGCTCGTAGAGCTCGATCAACCGGTCGACAGCGCCGGCCTGAGCGCCGAGGTCGAGCAGGACCCTGGCGAGGTACTCCAGCGGCGCCTCAGCCGGGTGCCGCGGCAGGCCGTTGGCCCGCAGGACCGCTTCGGTACGGGCGTAGGCCTTGATCACGGCGCGACGGGGGTCCTGCTCGGCGTCGAGGTCGATCAGCGCTGCTTCGATCGCCGCTGTGAGCGGGTTGCCGGGGATGACCTCGGGGCTCGCGACGGTGCGGCGCTGGCGCAGCTGGTGCGCCACGACCCAGACCAGCAACGCCACGAGTGCCGCAACCACCAGCAGCAGGATCCACGGACCGAAGTCCACCGAGCCGCCACCACCGGAGTGCTGGACACGGGGCAGCGCTGCTCGTGGCGTGGGACGAGCGGCCTGGGACTTCGCTGGCGGCGCGGCCCTTCCGTCGAGCAGGTGCACCGACGCCCAGGCCAGAACGGCGATGACCACGGCGCCCACGGCCGCCGTCTGCCAGTCCACCCGGCCCACCGGGCGGCGTTCCCGCGGGACCCGGTCGCTGTGGTGGCGCAGCAGCAGGACCACCGACCCGGCGATCAGAGCCACGACGGCGACAACGATCACGATCCCCGCGAGCCAGGCGCCCGGATCACCCGGGTGGAGGCGGCCGGGGCTGGCCGCAGCGGCGAGCGCCACCACGGTCAGCAGCAGTGCTCCGGCAAGGCCTGCGAGACGCTTGGTGCGGACGCCCTTGGAGTCGTCCTCAGCAGAGCCCTCGCCAGCCACATCGGTCAGAGTACGCGCGCGCACCGGCGTCACGTGTTTCGTGCCGGTGACGCAGCCTTCACATTCGCGTCATCCAGCCGATTTACCTTCGTAGGAGACAAGGCGAGGAGGCACCGCGTGGCACGCAGCATCCGGTACGGAGCCCTGCAGCGACTGGCGCGGGCCTACCACCTGATGTGCGCGCGGGAGGACCTGCGCCGCAACGGTCTCGTCGTACCGGCCGGGATCTGGCTGTGCCAGCACTGCCCGCAGGTGAGCTTCGACCTGGTCCGGCTGCGCCAGCACGTGGCCGGCGTCCACGCCTGAGCCCTACCGAACCGGGCGCCGCTCGTCCCAGTGCGGCTCCACGTCCTCGTAGACCTCGCCGTCCGAACCGAAGTGCAGGAACCGGTCGAACCCGCGCGCGAACCACCGGTCGTGGGTGACGGCCATCACCGTGCCGTCGAACGCGGCCAGCCCGTCCTCGAGCGCCTCGGCGCTGGCCAGGTCCAGGTTGTCGGTCGGCTCGTCGAGCAGCAGCAACGTCGACCCTGCGAGCTCGAGCAGCAGGATCTGGAACCGGGCCTGCTGGCCGCCCGAGAGTGACTCGAACTTCTGGTCCGCCTGATCCCCCAGCTCGTAGCGGCGCAGTGCGCCCATGCCCTTGCCCCGGTCCAGTGCGTTGTCGCGCCAAAGAATGTCGATGACGGTGCGACCGAACAATTCGGGGTGCTCGTGGGTCTGGGCGAACCACCCGGCGACCACCCGAGCGCCGAGGCGTGCGGTGCCCGTGTGCTTGACGTCCTCGCCGGCGAGCAGGCGCAGGAAGTGGGACTTGCCGGAGCCGTTGCCGCCGAGGACGGCAACCCTTTCCCCGTACGAGATCTCGCAGTCGAACGGCTGCATCAGTCCGGTCAGCTCGAGCTGTTCGACGATGACGGCACGGATGCCGGTGCGACCGCCGGCGAGACGCATCGAGACGTTCTGCTCCTCGGGGCGGTCCGGCGGCGGACCGACCTCCTCGAACTTCGCCAGCCGGGTCGCCATGGCGCGGTAGCGACTGGCCAGGTCGGGGCTGATCTTGGCCTGCTGCTGCATGGTCAGCGTCAGTGCCTTCAGCCGTGCATGCTCGTCGTTCCAACGCTTGTGCAGCTCGTCCAGGCGCGCGATGCGGTCTTTTCGAGCATCGTGGTACGAGGCAAAACCGCCGCCGTGAACCCACGCGGTCTGGGCCTCGAGCGTGACCACCCGGTTGGCGACCCGCGCCAGCAGCTCACGGTCGTGGGAGACGAACAGCACCGTCTTCGGTGACTCGACGAGTCGGTCCTCGAGCCATCGTTTGCCTGGTACGTCGAGATAGTTGTCCGGTTCGTCGAGCAGCAGCACCTGGTCGGGCCCGCGCAGCAGAGCCTCGAGAACGAGCCGCTTCTGCTCGCCACCGGACAAAGTAGCGACCTTGCGGTGTTGGCACTTGTCCAGCGGAAGCCCCAGAGCCGCTACCGTGCAGACGTCCCAGTGCACCTCGGCGTCGTAGCCACCGGCATCGCCCCAGTTGCTCAACGCGTCGGCGTAGCGCATCTGGGTCTTCTCGTCATCGGTCTCCATCATCGCCACTTCGGCCGCCTCCAGCGCGAAGCCGGCCTGACGCAGCTGGTCGGGGCTGACCGACAGCAACAGGTCGCGTACCGAGGTGTCGTCGCGGACCGAGCCGACAAACTGACGCATCACGCCGAGTCCGCCGCTGCGGGTGACGGTGCCGCTGTCGGGCTGGGTGTCGCCGGCCACGACCCGCATCAAGGTCGTCTTGCCGGTCCCGTTGGCGCCGACGAGCGCCACTTTCGAACCCTCGCCGACCCGGAAGCTGACGTCGTCCAGCAGGACCCGCCCGTCGGGCAGGACGTAGCGCACCTGGCTGAGATCGACGTGGCCCATGCGGCAAGTTTGCCGTACCTGTCCAGGCAGTTGCGCCCTGCCCACCCCTACCCTCAGCGCGTCTGAGTTGCGGGCAGCGCGACAAGCGGATCGGCAACCGGGCCGGCTTTTGTCTTACTTTCTGTGTTACGGTCGTTGCATGGCCGAGACCATCACCTTTCGTCCCGACGAGGATGCCGCCCGAGCCCTCGCCGTGCTGACCCGCGACGGCACTTCCGTGTCAACCGCAGTTCGCGCAGCGCTCATCGATGCGGCGCGGCTCCGGGCCCGAACGTCGCTGCGCGCTGAAGCCGAGGCGCTGGCCGCCGACGAGCAGGATCGCGCCGAGGCGGCTCAGATCCTGCGGGACATGGAGAGCCTGCGTGCGTGGTGAGGTATATCGGCTGCGCGCTCCTCGAGATCCCCGCGGGCATGAGCAGCGGGACCCTCGGTACGCCGTTGTCGTCCAGTCCGATGACTTCCCGCTCTCGACGTGGCTGGTCGCCCCGACATCTGCTTCAGCACGCCCGGCCAGCTTCAGACCCGAGGTAGAAGTCGACGGTCGGTCGACTCGGGTACTGGTGGAGCAAACAGCTGCTGTAGATCCCACCCGCCTCGGCGCCACCGTAGGACACCTCACCTTCGACGAACTTCGGAAGGTCGACGCGGCACTCCGCCTCGTTCTCGACCTCTGACCGCTCCGTCCCGATTGCGACGGTGAGCGGAGCTCCACGCCGCACCGGACGAGGATCCGTGACCGGACCCGTCATCGAGAGTCGGGGGTCGGCCTGTTCGTCGGACCTGCTCGCCTGGCATCGTGGAGTGCCGGCCTCCATGGCGCGCGGACTTCGGTCCGGAATGGACAAGGTTCCCGATCGCGCGGCTTCGGTACACGCAGTACGTCAGCCCCTTCAACGGATGGAACGCCCGGTTCGTCGGAGCCGGGAGTCCCGCTGAGCGATCGTCGGCTGCGACTTGGTCCGAACCGCTGAACTGGCGTCGGCGTCCTTGCCGACGGCAGGTGACGGGAGGCCTGGATGCGTGCGCGTTGCGGTGCCGTGGCGCTGGGTGCGGCGGTGGTCCTGATGGGGTGCGGGACGCAGGACACCGGCACCGGCGGGGCGGGAAGCAACAGCCCAAAGGCGACTCCGTCGCATGCCGCCGTGCCGTCGGCACGAGCGCCGAGCAGTTCCGCTGCTTCGAGCTCCCGCGCCGTCGACCAGTCGTGGACGGCCTTGCCGTCCGGCACCGCCCCATCACCCGATGCTGGCGGGTCGCCGGGCAGGCCGCCGCGAAGCTCAGCGCCCACCCCGGACACGGCCGCGGCGGCGATGCCCTTCTTGGTGCTGGCGTCCTGGCCGGTGCCCGGGCGCACCCTCGCGCTGACCTCCCGCGGTGGCAGCGTCTACCGGCTGAGCCAGGACTACGCCGCCACCACGTTCAGCCAGGTCGCGACGCTGACCCGGCTCGATGCCGTGACCGGCAAAGTCCTCGCGCGCCGGCAGCTGACCGGAATCCGCAGCCTGGCGGCACTGGCCTCGGGGGTGTGGGCGGCCGGGGACTTCGGGCCGGACCAACCCAGCCGCCTCTACCAGCTGGACCCGGCTGACTTGTCGACCGTGCGGGTCATCGAGATCCCCCACACCGGGGAGCTGCCCGCGGACCAAGCCGAAGGGCTCGACGGGCCGTTGGTCGCGGCGGGTGGCTGGGTCTGGGTGACGTTCGGCCGGCACTTCCGCGCGTACAACCCCGCCACCGGCGAGCTGCAGGTCGACCTGACCGAACCGGCCGGGCTCCAGGCCGGCGCCCTGGGGGGCTCCAACGACGGCGCCCGTCTGTGGACCGCAGCCCGGGACTCCTACGGCACGGCGGCCCCGGTGCAGGAGAGGAACGCCACGACCGGAGCGGTGCTGGCCTCAGGCCGCATCAGAGCGAGCAGGTTCGTGGCCGCCGGCACGGTGATGTGGACCGCGCTGCCTGGCGGCATGATGCAGGAGCTGGCCCGGATCCGGGTCGACGGGACCACTATCCCGGACCCCGTGCCGGCGGGTGACGACACGTTCCTGCCGCAGCTGCGCTTCAGCTACGTCGACAACATCCTGTGGGTCACCGGCGTGTACACCCTGGAATGCGCCGACCCGACGACCGGACACGTCCGGCACCGGCTGACCCTGACCGACCCCGGCTACAACTTCCCGACCCAGCTCCCGGCCGGCCGCATGCTCATCGAGCAGACCACCGCGGGCGAGAACACCAAGCTGCTCACCGTCACCACCGAGCCGAACTGCCTCGGCTGAGCCGAGGCGTGCGATGCCGCAGCTGGGGATCGGCGAGTGCAACGAGTACCCGGATGCACTGGACCGAGCTGCCGCCACTGGTTGCCGGGTCACTTCGCGCCTCGGCGCGACCGGATCCCCACACCGTCCGAGTACGCGACGCGGGATGGAGCGGGTCGCCGCGACCGGGTGGCTCGGGGCGACCCCTCTGCGGCTAACCGTTGTCGGTGTCGCCGGCGCCGGTGTGCTCCTGGGCGAAATCGACTCCCTTGTCGATCTGATCGGCGTGCCCGACCTTTTCCGCGGCGGCGTCGCCGGCCCTTTCCAGGCCGTCATCCACCTGTTCGTCGTGCTCGTCGGCGAATTTCTTCACATCCCCGAAGTCCGGCATGAGATCTCCCTAGTAGTGGTGAGTGCAGAGCCCACTACCCGGAGCCTGTTGGTCCTACCACTCCGACGGGCGGAGATTGTTCGACGCCCAGATCTCTTCCACCCAGCCAGCCAGCGGATCCGATTTTGCCGGCCGTCGGACGGCACCCGGACGAAGCCCAGCATTGAGCGCTTGCCCGTCGGTCACACGAGCGCAGGTTGGCTGGGACCTGTTCGCGCCACGCATCCGAAAGGTGCGGTTCTGCGGAGGGTCCAGGAAACCGACGCGTGGGGCTCGTACAGGCGCCTCGCACAAATGCGCTGGACCGGGCCCCGAGGGTGGCCCAGCCCAGCGCGTGGACAGCAGTGACGGAGTTAGCGAACGGCGCGGTGGCTGCCCATGCGCATCCATACGAGCAGCACGATCACGGCTCCAATGATGGACCCGATGATGCCGGACGGCTGGAAGAAACCGTCCTGGGCGTCGTGGTGGAAGAGCACGTAACCGAGGAATCCACCCACGAACGAGCCGATGATGCCGACGAGGATCGTCGCCACGATCGAGATGTCCTGTCGGCCGGGGATGATCAGGCGCGCAACGGCGCCCGCAATGAGACCGACGACGATGAGGGTGATGATGAGGCCGAGCATGGCGGGAGCCTTTCGTTGGACGTGTCGTGCTGTCGCCATCGGAACTGCCCCGGCGTACGGGTTTCTCAACCACCCGTGGGGGTGAATCTTGGCGCCTCCGGGGCAACTTCGACAGCGTGCCGATATCGATCGCCGGCCGGGTCGCGCGGCGGCGGCGTTCGTCTCAGTGCCGGACTGGGTAGCCCGCTGCCATGCCAAGCAGAGATGGTCGCCGAACCTCGTCGCCGACGATGCCCCGGACCAGTTGGCGAACCGGCCGCGAGTGGTGGCTGGCGGGCGGGTACCTGTTCGTAGGCTTGCTGTGGTGGTTCAACTTCGTCTTGACTGGCGGAGCCTGGCGTCTGTCGCTGGCTGTCCTCTGGACGATCTTGGGCGTCGGCATGGCGTTCGCGGCTCGCTCGTCCAGACACCGTCGAGCGCATCAGCTGCGCCAGAACACTGCTCACGACAAGCCGGCGGCCGCCACAGTGGACGATGAGACAAAGCTGGCCCGGTGGCACGAGTGGGTGGCCGCTCTCGCCATCGTCGGAGGGTCCGAGAACTTCAGCCGCAGGGTCCTCGACACGAAGAGCCGCGATGAGACACCCCGAAGCGGTGTCGGGCCTCAAGAGCAGCCCGATCCGGGTGATGGCTCTGTGACCCAGCTGCAACCGCACAGCGGTGAGTGACTCCGCCGGGACGATGAGCACCGTGACAACACGCGACGGCGGGTGGCTGCACCACGACGGCCTCGCTGTCGCGTAGCGACGACGCTCGGCAGCGGACGATGCGGCGGCGAACATCGCCCCTCGAGCCACCACGGCGCACCGTTGTCGAACGCCAACTGCGACTAGCCGGCCGTGGTCGCGGATCTGCCTACCGGCACGGCGATCTCGTTCCGATTAGCGATGGCTGTCTCAGACGGCGAGTCGAGTCGGAACGGGACCCTGTCGGCTTAGGGATCCGCTTTGGTCGACGTCTCTCGAACGAGGTCCCGTACGAGGTTGGCTAACTGGAGCATGGACGAATAGCTGCCTGACGACAGCCAGGCGGGCGCCAGCCGTTCAAGATCGGGTCGTAGCTCGCCGATGCGACGATCGTGATCAGGCTGCGGTTCGTCGCCTTGCTCGCGGCGGTTGTGATGCTGCTCGGCGGCTACGCCACCTATGTCGCGTACTTCCGGCCGGTGCCGGAGTTCACCGGCGCGACCGACCCAGCGCATGTCGCGGCGGTCAGGGCCCTGGTCGCCGCGTTGCCAGCACCGGCCGGGACTAGGCTCGACCCGACCGGCACGTGGTGCGGCGGAGCCGCAGCGGCCTGCTGGACCAGCACGACCCAGCAGCCCAAGGAGCTGGCGTCAGCCCTCACGAAGACCCTGGTCGCCATGGGCAACAAGGTCCGCAGCCACCAGTGCGTGAAGCCCGAAGCCCGGCCCATCGAAGCCCCCGCCGGCGCCTGCCTTGCCACCCTCGACTACCACGGCTCCCGGATCGACGTGGACGCCTCGAGCGGGGGCAGAGCAGACAACGGCGGTCGAACTTACCTACGCCTGGACAGCGTCCTGGTCACCCCCAACGGCAACAGCACCCTCGATGAAGCGCTCGAGCCGTGGACGACCACCCTCCCGCTGCCGGCAACGTGGACAACGGCTGTCACCTGCATCCGGCCCGAAAACGATGGTTGCCGCGCGTACACGCAGCGGGCGACCATGTCCCCGGTGATCCACCTACCGCGTGCGCAGGTCTGCGCAGGTGTTCGCGCCAGCCTGCGCGGCCGGTTCTTCTCCGAATGGGACGAGGACGCGCCCGCGACGGCATCAACCCAGGGGTACTGCCAGATCCACGCGCACCGCTACCTCAGCCCGGGCGGCCGGGACGGCGAGCTCGTCTTCGCAAGGGCGACCAGCGTCGACCCGACTTCAACGACACTGACCTTGACCATCGGGTCCGGCTGACCATCGCTGGCTGCGACTGCGTGGTGCGGTTCGTTGCAGGTGTCGAAGGGGCAGGCAGTCTGTGTTCATGCGCGCTGTCCGTAGCATCGCCGAACTCGCCGATGTCGCTGTGCCTGCATGGCCTGAGGTCGTCTCCGCTGTAGCCGCGGCTGCTGTACCGGCGCGGCTGCTTCCCCTGGACGAGCAACTGGGCCGCTCGGTGCTTCATCGGCTGCAGGTGTCGGCCGGCTCCTGGCTAGGCGCGTTGGCCTTGAACTGCTGCGGTCTGCTGGTCGATCACGGCTGGCTGCGGCTCCTCGGCGGCGGCCATGACGGCTTGGCCGATGTGGCGGTCTGAGCGCTATCCCCGAACCGGAGGCAGCAGTCGCTCCACCGCCGTTCCTGGTGGTCGGATACGACGTCCTGGGTGGCCGATTCGCCATCGACGGTGGCGGGTTGGGGGGATCGGCCGGCGAGGTTGCCTACTGGGGCCCTGACACCCTGCGCTGGGACGGTCTGCGCATGGGACACGCGGCCTTCGTGCAATGGTCCCTCGGCGGTGGCCTCGCGGGGTTCGCCGGTTCCCTTCGGTGGCCCGGATGGGAGCAGGAGACAGCCGCTCTGGCGCTGGACCAGGCGATCGCCGTCCACCCGTTCCTGTTCACCACCCAGGGTCAAGACATCAGCCAGGCAAGCCGCCGGGCCGTACCGGCCACCGAGCTGTTCGGCCTTCACGATGACCTGGCCCAGCAGCTCGCACAACCTGTCGGACCAAGCCTCGATCACTATCCGATGGGCTGAGGCGGACCGCGACGCACGCTAGGCAGCCTGGTTCCGTTCAGCGATCGGTGACCGGCACAGCGAATCGTGTGCCGGATGACGTTCGACGAGTGGAGCAACCACTGCGGAACGTGCCTGTCGGCGCGTGAGACGCTGACAGAGTGCCGAACGGATTGCGCCTGCCTCGACTCGATGACGGGGTGCTGACCCTGCGCGGGTTCGTGGAGACCGACGTGCCGCTGGTGCGGATGGCGAGTGGTGATCCGTTGATCCCACTGATCACCACCGTCCCACGCGACGCTGACCTGGAAGCGGCGGCGGCGTTCATCCAGCGACAGCACTCGCGGATGGTCGAGGGGAGGGGCTACTCGTTCGCGATCGCCGACGCCGGCACCGGCGAGGCCTTCGGTCAGATCGGCGTGTGGCCCTTGTCGCACGGGCGGGCCAGCGTCGGCTACTGGGTGGCTGAGCGGTTCCGGGGCCGCGGTGTTGGTGGCCATGCCTTGGCAATGGCGTCGAGGTGGGCTCTCACCTTGGCCGACCTTCACCGGTTGGAGCTCTATGTCGAGCCGTGGAACCAGGCCTCATGGCGTGCAGCCGAACGATGCGGCTACGAACGCGAAGGCCTGCTGCGCGAGTGGCAGGAAGTCGGCGGTCAACGACGGGACATGTTCATGTACTCGTTGCTCCGTTCTCGCCCGCCCTTGTAACGGCTCGCCCGGCAGGCAAGGGCACGTGCGCGCGTGCCCGGCGTGACTGCTAGCAACTCGAGTCCCGCGGCGATAGCCGATGGCTGACCGGCACGGAAACCTTGTCGGGTCGACCTGACGGGGTGGCCAAGGGTCGAGGCTGTGCCGATTGGGGCCGGGCGGTCACGACAACGTGCCCGGTGGTGATCCTCGGTAGGTCAGGGCTGTGCAGGGGTGGCGAAGAAGATGACCTGCTCGCAGCGAATCTTGCCTCGGTCGTCAAATAGGTACAGGCGGGAGGCGGGCACGGTCATCGGCTCGGAGCCGAAGTTTGCTTCGACGGTCAGCGTCAGCAGTGCGTTGTGCTGATCGCCGATGCTGGAGACGATGTGTGCACTGCCCGGCACGATGGCCCGGGCGAAATCGATCAAGCCGACCATGTAGTCGTCGATGCCGACCAGGTCGGTGGGCTTCATGATGGGTTGGGTCGTGATGGCGATGACCTTCACGTCCTCGGCAAGTGCGGCCCGGGCCGTGTCGAAGTCGTGGTTGCTCCACGCCTCGACGTGGGCGATGGCCCCGAGAACGGCGGGTGATCGGGTGTTGACAGCCATGACGGGCCTCCGTTGATTGCCAGTGGGAGCGTTGCGCTCCGACTCGATCAGGCAGACGCCACGCACAGGCGGAACTGGGCAGACCGGGCGTGCCCAGTTTTCCGCTGGCCCGACGTCTGCATTTCACAGCGCAGCCGCAGTTCAAGCGGAAGGCACGAGCGATGACGGAGGACCTGCTGTCCAGGGCGCGAGCCGGCGACGGTGCCGCCTTCGGTCTGCTTGTGGAACCGCATCGGCGCGAGCTGCTGGCGCACTGCTATCGCTTGCTGGGCTCGCTGCACGACGCCGAGGAGGCGCTGCAGGAGACACTACTGTCCGCGTGGCAAGCACTCCCGGGCTTCCAGGGCCGTTCTTCGATCCGGACCTGGCTGTACCGGGTGGCGACCAGCCGATGCCTCGACGCCCGCCGCGCGTCTCGCCGTCGGACGCCGGTCCGGGCGACGGCAGCCGATCCGGCGATGGCTCACCTTCGGCTACCCGAACCCACTGACGGCTGCCAGGTTTCGTGGCTCGAGCCCTACCCCGACGCGCTCCTCGAGGAGATACCCGACGAGGCACTCGGCCCCGACCGCCGCTACGAGCTGACCGAATCGATCTCGCTCGCCTTCATCACGGCCCTGCAGCTGCTGCCACCACGGCAGCGCGCCGCCCTGATTCTCCGCGACGTGCTGGGCTTCCCTGCCCGGGAAGCGGCTGGGATCCTCGACACCACCGAGGACTCGGTGACCAGTGCCCTGCGGCATGCCCGGGCCGCCGTGGAACGCGAGCGCGGCACCGGCCGGGACGCCGCACCGGCGCCTCACTCCGCCGAGGAACGCCGCCTAGCGGACCGGCTGACCAAAGCATTCACCAGGGCTGACGTTGAAGGAATCCTGGAACTGCTCACCGACGACGTGTGGTTCACCATGCCACCGCTGCCGGTTGCCTACCGCGGGCCGGAGATGGCCGGTCGGTTCCTGCAGGCAACAGCCCTCCGCCCCGGCTGCGCCCCGATCCTGATCCCTACCAGGGCCAATGGTCGACCCGCGTTCGGCCTTTACGTCAACGATCCCGACGTAGGGCGCACAGTGACCGTCGGCCTGCTGACCATCGGCCTGTCCGGCGATCTGATCAACGCGATAACCCGATTCGACAAGTACATCCTGTCCAAGTTCAACCTTCCGGCGGTTCTGCCGCAGCGGTGACGCAACCGAGGCACCGGGCGGGACCGGCCGGGGCCGAGGATGCACCGAAAGAACCGCGGATCCCGACCGACACGGCGATCACGTGCCAGGGTGAGCTTCGACGACTCGGATCAGTTCCCCTGCGGGCTTCGCGGTCACCGGCGCGCTGTTGATATGCGTCGGCCCTGCGGCATGCGAGCCCGACCGGCATCCTGTCGACGCCGGGACGACCCCACGACACTGGGACGACCACAAAGGCGCATCGGTTCGCTGCATCTCTCTGGCAAGTCGTGAGGCAGCGGTGCCAATGTCGCACAGCCGAACCTGTACTGACATGGGAATCGACGCCCGCACGACGGTCCGGCACGACCACCGCAATTCCGTCTGAGTCGCCGATCGGCTACTGCAATGGGCCGCAGCAGCTCGGCGGGGTTCGGAATGGCAGGCCCGCGGCGCGCACCACCAGTAGGCTTCTCGCGAGGGTCGCGACCAGGAAGGACCCATAACCGTGACCGGTGCAGTCCTTGACCTCATCACGGGGGTGGCCATCGCCATCTTGGGGACGATTATCCTTGCCCGACCCGCGACAGCTGCGTCCGTTCTCGCGAAGCCGCTCGACCGGCTCGGCATCGGAGCACCAACTCGCGCCGGTGTTCGCCTCCGCGGGGCCCTGTTCCTCTTCATCGGTGCTGCCCTCGTCATCATCGGGATCGGGCTCATCTAGCTGCCCGCAGCAGGCCGCCGGGCTTGCAAGGGTGGCTGAGGCGGTCGGCATGCCGGGTGACGGCCTTTGCCTCGGCCGCGGTTGTCGTGCCCGGCGGACTTTCTCGCTCGACGTGGGAACCTCGGAGGCATCTCGCTCCGTGTAACGGCCGAGGGGCAACCGATCGAGGGAGCAGATGAAACCCAGCGAGAGAGCCGAGTTCGAGGCGTTCGTCGCCGCGCGCTCGGATGCGCTCGTCCGGACTGCGTACCTCATGTGCGGTGACTGGCATCAGGCGCAGGACGTGCTCCAGATCGCGCTGACGAAGCTCTACGTGGCGTGGCGGCGAATCGAGCGTCGGGACGGCGTCGAGGCTTACGCGAGACGCATCCTCGTCCGGTGCCTGATCGACGAGAGTCGTCGGGGCTGGCGGCGCGAGCGCCCCACCGACGCGCTGCCCGATCGTGCCGCCCCCGACCGGGCGTCCGACGACCGCGAAGTTGTGCTCGCCGCGCTGGCGCTGCTACCCAACGAGCAGCGGGTAGTGCTTGTCCTGCGCTACTGGGAGGACCTGAGCATCACCGACACGGCTCGGCTGCTCGACCTGTCGACCGGAACCGTGAAGAGCCGAGCCTTCCGCGGTCTGACCGCTTTGCGCGCGCATCTGGCCACCCACCAGCTCGAACTCACCGAGACCCTCGAGGAGCCCACCGGTGCCTGACACTCGCGCCCTGTTCGAGGAACTGGTCCGTGACAAGCCGGCTCTGCAGCTCGACGTCGCAGCTATCGAACGCCGTGCGGAAACAACGATCCGGCGCAGGCGGGCTCTCACCGGTGTCGCCGGGGTGGTTGGTCTTGCCGCGGCCGGGTTCGTGGCCGTGGCTGTCGCAGGACAGCACCCGTCAGGTTCCGAACCGACCGCACCGTTAGCCCCCTCCGGGCCGACCGCACCCGTGGCCCCCACCGGGGTGGCCGTCACCTCCGCCGCACCGCCGACCTCCTCGGGGCTGGCCCTGACCTCGGCCCCGACGCCGGCCCTCCCGGGGCTGGCCTTCACCTCAGTCGAGCAGATCAAGTCCGCGGACACTCGTGTCGTGCAAGCGATGCTCGCGACCGGCGGGACGGGCACGAAGCTCACGCAGTCGACCCCTGCGGTCATCACCGCGACCACTCGGAGGACCATCCACCAAGTCAGCTATCAGAAGGACGGAGCCACGGTCACCGAGAACATCAGTGCCCCTGGCGGCGCAGCCGAGTTGGCCAACGTGGGCATCACGGGCAAGGACCAGAAGTCTCCGTGCAGCAGGCCGCCCCACCCGCCGGTCACCCTGAAGGACGGCAGCATTGTGACCACTGCGCCCTCGATCCTGTGCGTGGGGCAGTCGCTGCCCGACGGCGCGGTGCTGTGGACCTTCGTCACGCACTGGGGCGGCCACATGGCGGACTCACCCCCCCAAGCGGTTATCGAGGAACCGGACGGCAGCAGTGTGCTCGTGCAGACCGGCGCCTCAAAGGCAGGGCACAACGCGGCAGGAGCGCTGACCCGGGACCAGGTGGGGGCCTTCGCCATCACCCTCGAGAAGGCTTGGCAGGGCTAACCCCGCACCTGCAGCCGATCGCCCGCTTAACCAACCTGCCCGGTCAGTACACCTAGACCCCGGTACGCCGGAACGGCGCGACCAGCGCGCGCACCGCGTCGGTCGAGCCCCAGTCGTCGTCGAACATCGCCATCAGCGCGAGGTGCTGACGCAGTTGCACGTAGGCCAGCCGGTCGGTCCAACCACGCTCTGCACCGGTCAGTTCGCCGTACACGGCGAAGAACCGCTCTGCCTGCTGCGGGTGCGGGGTCGACCATAGGTGTGCGATGTCGACGTCGGCCCACATGTACGAGACGGCCGGGTCGATGACGGCGGGCGAGCCATCGGCCGTGGCGAGGATGTTCTGCTTCCAGAAGTCCCCGTGCGTCAGGCATGCAGGCCGCGCCGGCATCAGGTCGGGCAGCCTCGCGCACAGCCGTTCAAGCGCGTCTTGGTCGGCCTCGTCGAGCTTCGCCCGCACGCGCGGCTCGGGCAGCCAGCGCAACACGCGGCACTCGGCGAAGAATGTGAAGCCATCGTCGTGCCACGCGTTGCGCTGCGGCATCGGCCCGAGCCAGTTGTCGGACGGCCAGCCGAAGCCGTCGTGAACCGTCGAGGTGTGCATGTGCGCGAGATCGCGCGCGAGCTGCTCCCAGAACCGTACGGTGTCCTCGCGGGGTTGCAGCAGCGAAAGGACAAGCAGCTCGTCGTCGCGGCACACGATCCGCGGAGTCGCCAGGCCCGCTGCGCCCAGCACGTCGAGGCCCTCCGCCTCGGCGGCGAAAACGTCCCCGTCGTGCGACTCGGCGAAGGTCTTGGCGAAGACAACGCGACCGTCCACGAGCGAGGCGATGCCAGAGACGGCGGCGAGGCCTTCGTCCGTCGAACGCACTGCAGCCACGTCGAACCCGGCTCGGACAAGGCGTGCGCGGAGAAGCTCGATCGTCACGGGCCCGAACGCTAGCAGCGTCTCAGCGGAACCGAGGAGTCACGGCAGACCTCACCGGCCGATGTCGAGGATCGGTGGACGCAGCCAACCGGTCAGACCTTCGCGCGGGCGTACTGCTGGGGCCACGCGACGTCGTCTCCGAGTGCCGCGGCGGCACGCAACGGCCAGTGCGGGTCGCGCAGCAGCTCACGAGCGAGCAGCACCACGTCCGCAGAGCCGTCCGCGAGCACCTGCTCGGCCTGCTCGGGCCGGGTGATCAGGCCAACGGCACCCACGGGCAACCCGCTGCCCTCGCGCACCTGCCGGGCCAGCGGCACCTGGTAGCCGGGGCCGGCCGGCACCTGCTGGCGGGGGTCGAGGCCACCGCTGGACACGTCGACGAAGTCGACCCCGAGGACGCCGACCTGCTTGGCCAGCTCGACCGTCTCCGGGGCGGTCCAGCCACCCTCGACCCAGTCCGTCGCCGAGAAGCGGATCAGCAGCGGCTTGTCCTGCGGCCAGACCTCGCGGACGGCCTCGACCACCTCGAGCACCAGTCGGGTTCGGCCGTCGAAGTCGCCGCCGTAGCCGTCGGTGCGCAGGTTGGACAGCGGGGACAGGAACTGGTGCAGCAGGTAGCCGTGGGCCGCGTGCAGCTCTACCACCTCGAACCCCGCGTCGTACGACCGCTGCGCGGCCGCGGCGAACGCCCGTACCGTCTCCTGGATCTGTTCGACCGACATCGCCAGCGGAGTGGCGTAGCCGCCGAAGGCGACAGCGGACGGGGCCATTGTCCGCCAGCCCCCGTCCTCGAACGGCACCGAGCCGTTGCCGTCCCAGGGACGTTGCGTCGATGCCTTGCGACCGGCGTGCGCCAGCTGAATGCCGGGCACGGAGCCCTGGCTCTTGATGAAGTCGGTGATCCGGCGGTAAGCCCTGGCCTGCTCGTCGTTCCAGATGCCGGCGTCCCACGGCGAGATGCGGCCCTCGGGAGTCACCGCCGTTGCCTCGGTCAGGACCAGGCCCGCTCCCCCTCTGGCCAGCGAGCCCAGATGGACCAGGTGCCAATCGTCGGGCAGGCCGTCGGTGGAGGAGTACTGGCACATCGGCGCCACCCACGCTCGGTTGGCGAAGGTGGTGCCACGCAGGGTCAGGGTTTCGAAGAGTCGGCTCACGCTCGGGTGCAACCGTCGGGGGTTCCGGGTGCATTCCATGAGCCTGACCTGGCCGCTAGCGGACACGAAGAATTTGTTCGTTCCACTAGCCGACCTCTGCTGACCCTGACATAGTGCGGCGAGCCAATTCCGCAACCAGGGGGACCCGTGAGCACGCCCACCCAGCCCAACGCACCCGGCACGCAGTTCAACACCCCGCCGAACTGGCCGGCCAATCCGCCCGGCTGGAGCCCGGAGCCGGGCTGGCAACCGGACCCTGCATGGGGACCGGCGCCCGATGGCTGGCTGTGGTGGGTCCCCGCGCAGAGCCCCGCGCCGGCGACCGAGGCCACAGCGTCCCCTACGGTGATGACCCCGCAGCAGCACCACGTGTTCACCAGCGCCCGGAACTACTTCCTGATCGGCGCCGCAGTGGCCATCGCCGCTGCCATCACGACACTGGTGGCAGCCAGCAAGGGCGGCACCATCTGGACCGGCGGCTTCCTCCTGGGCCTCATTCTGTGGATTCGCGCGGGACGATCCGTCATGTCCTTGCGCTCGGCCGGTGTCAGCCTGAGCCGCACCGTCATCGCGGGGACAGCGGTCGTTGCCTCGATCACCTTGATCCTTGCCGGTGCGGCCGGAATTGCCCTGATGAATGCCAAGAACGGGAGCGGCGGCGACTCCGTCGGATCCTGTTTCTCCGAGAAGGGCAGCAAGATTCTGCACGTCTCGTGCAACTCGAAGGACGCTACGTGGGTCGCCACCGCGAAGGCCACCGGCCCCGATCAGTGCCCCGACACGTCATTCCAGCATGGCGACGTCTACCTCTGCGTCACCCGACGCTGACCGGAGGCCTCTGATGTTCAGGCGGGAGCGGCTCGACGAGTCCGGACCCGACCCCGCGCTGCCCTTCCTCAGCGTGGACGGCGCCGACCGGGTTCGCTCGCTCACCGCCGTAGCCTTCGCCGAGCACGGGCTCGAGGTGACGGTGCACGCCGATCACGTACGAGACTCGTCGGGTCGGCTGTTCGGACTCTGGAACGTCGCGACCGTCTGCCACCACGCGCCTCGCGGCCAGTCCGCCTGGCCGCGCCTGGTGCGCGACCACGTGCGCCGAATCCTGGCCGGCGTGGACGGCCCCGACCCCTTCCTCAGCCTCAGCCGCGCGGAGGCGGCAGCCCGCACCTACGCGCGGATCTACCCGGTCGACGGCTTGCCCAACGACCTCAGCGCCTACCCGTACGAGGAGTTCGCCCCCGGCCTCGTCCAGCTGCTTGCGCTGGACCTGCCCGACACCGTGCGCGTCTACCAGCACCTGCAGGCCCAGCTGCTCGGCGGCGTCGACTACCTGCGGGCCGCGGGAATCAGCAACCTGCGCAAGGAGAAGACCCAGCAGATCCGCCGGGTGCCGGCCGGTGAAGGGGGCCACTTCAACGTGCTGGACGGCGACTCGGTCTACACCGCGAGCCGTGCATTGCTGATGCCCAACCCGCTGGGTGACACGACACTGCGTTCCGGGTACGGCAACGGCTGGCTGCTCAGCGTGCCCAACCGGCACCAGGTCTGCTGGCACCTGATCGAGGACCTCGGGGTCGTCCCGTCGATCAAGGGCATGGCCGTCTTCGCGCGGCTGGGCTACAACGACGCGGCCGGCCAGCTCTCGCCGCACGTCTTCTGGTGGGACGGCGCGGGCTATCGCCAGCTGACCGAGTTCGACGGCGAGGGCAACATCACCGTTCACGCCGGCCCGGAGTTCGCCCGTCTGCTCGAAAGGTTGCCGAGCTCGTGAGCGTCTTGGTGACCGGGGCCGGTCGAGGCATCGGCCGGGCGCTCGCAGTGTCACTGTCCGCTCTGGGACCCGTGGCGCTGCTCTCGCGCAGCCGCGCAGAGCTCGAGGCGACGGCCGGCCTGGTCAGCGAAGCCGGTGGCACGGCGATCGCGCTGGTGGCGGACGTTACGGACGAGCAGGCGCTACGGGATGCCGTGGCGGCGGCGGTCACGGCTCTCGGACCCGTCGAGGTGCTGGTCAACAACGCCGGGCGGAGCGGAGCGCGGGCCGAGTTGAGCGCCGGCGACATCGAACCATGGGCGGCCACGATGGCGGTCAACCTGCTCGCGCCGGCGATGCTGGCGGCAGCCGTGCTGCCCGGCATGGTCCAACGCGGCAGAGGATATGTCCTCAACATCAACAGCCTCGCCGGCTCACGCTCCTTTCGCGGCTGGTCGGCTTACGGCGCCTCCAAGGCAGCCCTCATGCGGCTGACCGAGGGGCTGGCCGTCGAGCTCGACGGCACCGGCGTCTGCGTGTTCGACCTCAGCCCCGGCCTGGTCCGAACCGCCATGACGGAGGAGCCGGAGCTCGCCGCGTTGTTCGCCGGCGTACCGGAGGAGGACTGGACGCCGGTCGCCAAGGTGACAGCGGCGGCCCTGGCGCTGACGAGTGGCCGCTACGACGCGCTCAGCGGGCGGTTCCTGCACGCTGAGGACGACCTCGACGACGTGCTGGCGCGCATCGACGCAGCGGGACCCGACGCCCGGCACCTCAGGCTCAACCCGGCGGGCGCCGACGATCCGCTCTTCAGCTGAGTCCCCCGGAACACGCCCCGATCAGGTGCGCAGGGCCCTGGTGACCTCGGCCCTGGCCGCCAGCTGATCCGGCTCGGGATAGCTGATCCGGATCAGGGTCAGGCCGTGCGGCGGGGCGACAGTGACGTCGCCAGCGCGCTGACCGGTATTGAGCAGGGAAGCAGGGAAGCCGATCGACTTGCGGCCGTCACCGACGGCCAGCAGCGCCCCGACCAGCGACCGCACCATCGAGTGGCAGAACGCGTCCGCGACCACGGTTGCGATCAGCAGCCCACCGTCGTGCTGGGCCCAGTCGAGGGTCCGCAGCGACCGCAACGTGGTCGCCCCGTCGCGCCGGCGGCAGAACGCCGCGAAGTCGTGGTCACCGAGCAGCAGGTCCGACGCCTGCTGGAGCAGGCTGATGCTCAACGGCCGTTCCCAGGCCAACGTGTCGTGGCGCCGCAGCGGGTCGGGCACGGTGGGTGCTGCGCACACGCGGTACTGGTACTCCCGCGACAGCGCCGAGAATCGCGCGTCGAAGCCGCTGGGCGCCTTCGCCACAGCGAAGACCCGGATGTCCGGGGGAAGCACTCCGTTGAGTCGGCGCTGCAGCTCCGAGGCGCCCGCCCTCCCGTACGCAGGGGCCGGCAGGTCGATGTGGGCGACCTGGTGCCGGGCATGCACGCCGGCGTCGGTGCGGCCGGCCACGATCAGCCGGTAGGTGTCCTCCGGCAGGCGCAGGATCATCGCGATCGCGGCTTCGACTGCGCCCTGCACCGTCGGCAGGTCCGGCTGCACACCCCACCCGGCGTAGGAGCCGCCGTCGTAGCCCAGGTCGATCCGGACCCGGACATGGTCGAGCCCGCCGTCCCCGAGGGGAACGGCGGGCTCGGACGTTGCAACCACTCAGGCCTCGGTGTCGCCCTCGGCCGGAGCCTCGTCGGCAGCGGCCTCGGTCTGCTCGGACGTGGTGTCCTCGACGACCTCGACCTCGGGGGTCTCGGCCTGCGCCTCGGCGGTCTCGGTCTCAGCGGTGTCGGTCTCAGCGACCTCGGTCTCCTCGACCTCGGGAGCGTCGGCCTCGGCTGCTACGGCAGCAGCGGTCGGGGACTCCTTGGCCAGGTCGGCAGCAGCCTCGGCGGTCGCCGGGGTCGGCTTGGCCTTGGCGGCGGTACGGGTGCCGCGAGCGCGCTCGCCCTCGCCGACAGCCTGCTGCGCGACGGTGAGGGCCTCGACCAGCTCGATGACCGCCATCGGGGCGTTGTCGCCCTTGCGCGGACCGATCTTGGTGATGCGGGTGTAGCCACCCGGCCGGTTCTCGTAGCGAGGACCGATCTCGGCGAACAGCACGTGCAGCACGGTCTTGTCGGTGATCTGGCGGGCCACCGTACGGCGGGCGTGGATGTCGCCCCGCTTGGCCTTGCTGATCATCTTCTCCGCCAACGGGCGCAGCCGCTTGGCCTTGGTCTCCGTGGTGGTGATCCGGCCGTGCTCGAACAGCGACGTGGCCAGGTTGGCCAGCATGAGCCGTTCGTGAGCAGGGCTGCCGCCGAGACGCGGGCCCTTCGTGGGCGTGGGCATGATGTGCTCTTCCTCGAGATGGGTGGATCAGATCGATAGAGGCCGTGCAGCGGGAGCTTAGAGCTGCTCGGTCTCGGCGTAGCTGGTGTCGTCGTAGTCGTCGGTGCCGTAGGTGTCGACGACGTTGGTCGGGTCGAAGCCGGGCGGGGAGTCCTTGAGCTGCAGGCCCATGCCGGCGAGCTTGCCCTTGACCTCGTCGATCGACTTGGCGCCGAAGTTGCGAATGTCGAGCAGGTCGGCCTCGCTGCGGGAGACCAGCTCGCCGACGCTGTGGATGCCCTCGCGCTTGAGGCAGTTGTACGAGCGGACCGTCAGGTCGAGGTCCTCGATCGGCAGGGCCAGGTCGGCCATCAGCGCCGCGTCGGACGGGGACGGGCCGATGTCGATGCCCTCGGCCTCGATGTTCAGCTCGCGAGCGAGACCGAACAGCTCGACCAGGGTCTTGCCGGCGCTGGCGACGGCGTCGCGGGGGGTGATCGACGGCTTGGTCTCGACGTCGACGATCAGCCGGTCGAAGTCGGTGCGCTGCTCGACCCGGGTGGCCTCGACCCGGTAGCTGACCTTGAGCACCGGCGAGTAGATGGAGTCGACCGGGATGCGGCCGATCTCCTGCGTCGCGGACTTGTTCTGGTTGGACGAGACGTAGCCGCGGCCGCGCTCGACGGTCAGCTCCATCTCGAGCTTGGCCTTGCCGTTGAGCGTGGCCAGGTGCAGCTCGGGGCTGTGCACCTCGACGCCGGCGGGGGGCGCGATGTCGGCAGCGGTGACCGCGCCGGGGCCCTGCTTGCGGAGGTACATCACGGCCGGCTCGTCGAGGTCGGAGGAGACGACGAGCGACTTGAGGTTGAGGATCAGCTCGGTCACGTCCTCCTTCACACCGGCGATGGTGGTGAACTCGTGGAGGGCGCCGTCGATGCGGATGCTCGTGATCGAGGCACCGGGGATCGACGACAGCAGGGTGCGGCGCATCGAGTTGCCGAGCGTGTAGCCGAAGCCGGGCTCGAGCGGCTCGATGATGAACCGGGACCGGAACTCGCTGACCGGCTCTTCGGTCAGGGTGGGGCGCTGTGCGATGAGCACTGATTTCTCCTTCTGTACGCGACGACCGCTATTTGACGTCACGAGGGGTGAAGCACCCGGGTCGGCATCTGTGCCGACCCGGGCCCGTACACAAGCGGGTGAAGCAGGTACTACTTGCTGTAGAGCTCGACGATCAGCTGCTCGTTGACCTGAGTGTCGATGATCTGACGGCTCGGCAGCGAGTGGACCAGGATGCGCATCTGCGAGGAGATGACCTCGAGCCACGCCGGGACCGTCTTGGTGCCGGCCTCGGCACGGGCGATCACGAACGGGGTGAGCTCGCGGGACTTCTCGCGGACCTCGATGATGTCGCTCTCGGAGACCAGGAACGACGGGATGTCGACCTTGCGACCGTTGACGACGATGTGACCGTGCTTGACCAGCTGGCGGGCCATGTCACGGCTGTGCGCGAAGCCGGCCCGGTAGACCACGTTGTCCAGACGGCGCTCGAGCAGACGCAGGAGGTTCTCACCGGTCTTGCCCTGCTTCTTGTTCGCCTGCTCGTAGTAGCCACGGAACTGCTTCTCGAGCACGCCGTAGATGCGCGCGCACTTCTGCTTCTCACGCATCTGCAGGAGGTACTCGGAGTCCTTGGTACGACCGCGGCCGTGCTCGCCCGGCGGGTAGGGCCGGATCTCGATCGGGCACTTCGGCGTATCGCACTTGCTGCCCTTGAGGAACAGCTTCATCTTTTCGCGTCGGCAGCGCTTGCAGTCTGCCCCGGTGTAACGAGCCATGATGTGTTATCTCCTGGGGGTCAGACGCGGCGGCGCTTGGGAGGCCGGCAGCCGTTGTGCGGGACAGGGGTTACGTCCTGGATCGAGCCCACCTCGAGGCCAGCGGCCTGCAGCGAGCGGATCGCGGTCTCACGGCCGGAACCGGGGCCCTTGACGAAGACGTCGACCTTGCGCATGCCGTGCTCCTGAGCCCGGCGAGCCGCAGCCTCGGCCGCGAGCTGCGCGGCGAACGGCGTGGACTTGCGGGAACCCTTGAAGCCGACCTGACCGGCGGAGGCCCAGGCGATCACGGCACCACTGGGGTCAGTGATGGACACGATGGTGTTGTTGAACGTGCTCTTGATGTGCGCGTGGCCGTGAGCGACGTTCTTCTTTTCCTTACGACGGACCTTCTTCGGTCCCGCCGTACGACTCTTGGGGGGCATCAGCTGTGCTCTCTACGAGAAATGGTCATCATCACTTCTTGCCGACCTTCTTCTTGCCGGCGACCGTACGACGCGGGCCCTTGCGGGAACGGGCGTTGGTCCGCGTGCGCTGGCCGTGAACCGGCAGACCGCGGCGGTGACGGATGCCCTGGTAGCAGCCGATCTCGATCTTGCGCCGGATGTCAGCGGAGACCTCGCGCCGGAGGTCACCCTCGACGCGGTAGTTGGCCTCGATGAACTCACGAAGCTTGACGAGGTCGTCCTCGGAGAGGTCCTTGACCCGCAGGTCGCCGCTGACGCCAGTGGCCTTCAGCGTCGCGAGCGAGCGGGTTCGGCCGATGCCGAAGATGTAGGTGAGCGCGACTTCCAGCCGCTTGTCGCGGGGGAGGTCGACGCCGACGAGGCGTGCCATACGGTCGTGCTCCTTGCTCTATCTGCGGAGGTCGTACGCTGCCAGTCCCCGAGACCTTGACGGTCCGGGGCCCCGGCCTCCGACCGGGGGTCCGTCATCCCTTGCCGGCGATGACGCTCAGGAAGCGTTGTGCGGGCCAACGTCTCCGGCCCGCAGGTGGTGCGGTGGTGCTAGCCCTGCCGCTGCTTGTGCCGCAGGTTCTCGCAGATGACCATGACCCGGCCGTGACGGCGGATCACCTTGCACTTGTCGCAGATCTTCTTGACGCTGGGCTTGACCTTCACGGAGCTTCTCCAGAGCTGATGCAGGTTGAGCAGGTCGGATTTACTTGTACCGGTAGACGATCCGGCCACGAGCGAGGTCGTACGGCGAGAGCTCCACAACGACCCGGTCTCCGGGAAGGATCCGGATGTAGTGCATCCGCATCTTGCCGCTGATGTGAGCGAGAACTCGGTGACCATTGGTGAGCTCGACCCGGAACATCGCGTTCGGGAGTGGCTCCACCACGGTGCCCTCGATCTCGATGGCGCCTTCCTTCTTTGCCATGTCCTCCGCGTTTCGCTCGCTCGTGTAGTGCAGGATCAGGTAGAACCGGTTACTCCGGGGTTTCGTCTCACCCCACCAGATGGAACTGGCTTGGCCTGCCAAGTGCAGAACAGGCTGGCGCAGGCATGCGCAAGCGCCTGAAGGCAGGGCCGACGGGTAAGTCTACGGACATTGCGGGAGAAGTCCAACCCGTCGCCGGTTGCCCGCGCCCGGTCAGGGACCGAGCCGGCGCCGCTCGTCCTGGTCGGGATCCTCGCCCGCGTGGCCCTTGAGCTCCTGCGCGAGCAGCACGCCACCCCACGGCACGGTGACCCACACCGGCCACAGCCCGGCCACGTCACCACCGGTGATCACTCCGGCCAGCCAGATTCCCCAGCAGATGACCGAGGCGGAGGCCCAGGACAGCCATCCCCCGCGCAAGCCGGCCCGGTGGTACGCCAGCGGGGCGACGGGCCGTCGGACGACCGGCCGGTCGGCGTAGTTGGGGGTGCTGGCCGGCACCGGCAGCCCGGCGTACGGATCGCGCCCCGGCAGGTCGGCAATGAGCGCGTCGAGGTCGCCGTAGGTCTGAGCCGCGTACGTGCGCTCGAGCCGCTCGCCGAACTCATCCATCGTGAGCCGGCCGGTGGCGACGTGCTCGCGCAGCAGGTCGGCGACCTCGTCGCGGTCGGCATCGGAGGCCCGCAGCTTGGGGTCCCGGTGCACCGACGTCACGACTGCCTTCTCTCCCGTACGAGACTCAGCCGACAGCTGCGAGCGCCGACAGCTTGGCTTTGCCGCCGTCGAGGGCTGTCAGCACCAGCGGCCCGTCGTCGGTCAGGGTGAACGTGTGCTCGAAGTGCGCGCTGGGCTGGCCGTCCTTGGTGACCACGGTCCAGCCGTCGCTGAGCAACCGGGTCTGCCGCTTGCCCAGGTTGAGCATCGGCTCGACCGCGAGCGCGAGCCCCTTGACCAGCTCGGGACCGCGACCCGGCTTGCCGAAGTTGGGGACCGCCGGCTCCTGGTGCATCTCGGTGCCGATGCCGTGGCCGGTGTACTCCTCGACGATGCCGAAGCCGAACGGCCGCGCGTACTCCTCGATCGCCGAGCTGATGTCGCTGAGCCGGCCGCCGATCGCCGCGGCGGCCACACCGCGCCACATGGACTCCTCGGTGACGTCGATCAGGCGCTGCAGCTCCGGCCCGATCCGCCCGACCGGGAGGGTCACCGCGGAGTCGCCGTGCCAGCCGTCGAGGATCGCGCCGCAGTCCAACGAGACGATGTCGCCCTCGCGCAGCACCTGCGACCTCGACGGGATGCCGTGCACGATCTGGTCGTTGACCGACGCGCAGATGGTCGCCGGGTAGCCGTGGTAGCCCTTGAACGAGGGAACGGCGCCCTCACCGCGGATGGCCGCCTCGGCGATCTCGTCGAGCTCACCGGTGCTGATGCCGGGAGCGACGGCTGCCGTGAGCAGGGCGAGGGTGCGTCCCACCACCAGCCCCGCGGCGCGCATCTTCGCGATCTCGGCGTCGGACTTGTACTGGATCATGCTCGCCTCGTTCGCTGGTCCGGTGTTGTCGCGTTGCCCGGGGTCCTCAGTGTCTCCCGGGGGTCCTCAGTGTCTAAGGTACGGCCGCAAAGCCCGGGTGGCTCGATCGGTGACGTCGTCGACCGGTCCGGTGGCGTCGATGCCGACGAGCACCCTGCGTTCAGCGTAGAAGGACACCAGCGGCGCTGTCTGCTCCGCGTAGACCTCGAGCCGATGTCGGATCGTCGCCTCGAGGTCGTCGTCGCGCTGGAACAGCGCCCCGCCGCACAGGTCGCACACGTCCGGCACCGTGGGCGGGTCGAAGTCGATGTGCCAGATGTGGTTGCAGCTGCGGCAGGTCCGCCGCCCGGACAGGCGCCGTACGACCTCCTCGTCGTCGACCACCAGCTCGAGCACGACGTCGACCTCGGCGCCGAGCTCGCGCAGCATCGCGTCGAAGACCTCGGCCTGCGGGACGTTGCGGGGGAAGCCGTCGAGCAGGAACCCGTTGGCAGCGTCGTCCTTGGCCAGGCGGTCACGCACCATGCCGATGGTGATCTCGTCCGGGACGAGGTCGCCGGCGTCCATGTACTTGCGCGCCTCGAGGCCCAGTGCGGTGCCCTGGCTGACGTTGGCGCGGAAGATGTCCCCGGTCGAGATCGTGGGCACGCCTACGGTCGCCGCCACGTACTGCGCCTGGGTCCCCTTGCCGGCGCCAGGGGGTCCGAGTAGCACCAGCCTCACTAGCGGAGGAAGCCCTCGTAGTTGCGCAGCATGAGCTGGCTCTCGATCTGCTTGGCCGTGTCGAGGCCGACGCCGACCAGGATCAGCACCGCCGTGCCGCCGAACGGGAACTCCTTGGTTGCCCCGACCAGCCCGATGAAGATGTACGGAATGACCGCGATCGCCGCGAGGTACATCGCGCCGGGCAAGGTGATCCGGTCGAGGATGTAACCGAGGTATTCAGCGGTCGGGCGACCGGGCCGGATGCCGGGTACGAAGCCGCCGTACTTCTTCATGTTGTCGGCGATCTCGTCGGTGTTGAACGTGATCGCGACATAGAAGTAGGTGAAGCCGATGATCAGCAGTGCGTAGACCAGCAGGTAGATGCGGTCGTCGCTGGCGTTGGCACTGAGGTGGGCCCTCACGAACCGGTTGAACCCGCCGTTGTGCCAGACGTTGGTCATCAGCGTCGGCACGTAGAGCAGCGACGAGGCGAAGATCACCGGGATGACACCGGCCTGGTTGACCTTGAGCGGCAGGTAGGTCGAGGTGCCGCCGTACATCCGTCTGCCGATCATGCGCTTGGCGTACTGCACCGGGATCCGGCGTTGGGCCTGCTCGACGAACACGACGCTGGTGATCACCGCGAGGCCGATCGCCATCACGACGACGAACTTGAAGGTGCCGTTGCTCGAGTGCAGGATGTCGTGGCCCTGGTTGGGGAACCGCGAGGCGATGGACGTGAAGATCAGGATCGACATGCCGTTGCCGATGCCGCGGTCGGTGATCAGCTCACCGAGCCACATGATGACCGCGGTGCCAGCGGTCATGGTCAGCACCATCGTGGTGATCGGGATGATGCCGGTGTCGGGAACGATCGAGACCTTGCAGTTCGGGAACAGGTTGTTCGACCGAGCCAGCGCAATGATCGTCGAGGACTGCAGCACCGCGAGGGCGAGCGTGAGGTAGCGGGTGTACTGCGTCAGCTTGGCCTGACCCGACTGGCCTTCTTGCTTGAGCGTCTCGAGCCGGGGGATCACGACCACGAGCAGCTGAATGATGATGCTGCTGGTGATGTACGGCATGATGCCGAGCGCGAAGACCGACAGCTGGAGCAGGGCGCCGCCACTGAACAGGTTGATCAGGCCGTAGATGCCGTTGTTGCCCTGCTGGCTGATGCAGGTGTGGATGTTCTTGTAGTTGACCCCCGGCGCTGGCACGGTGGTGCCGAACCGGTACAGGGCGATCATCGCGCCGGTGAACAGCAGTTTCTTGCGCAGGTCCGGCGTGCGGAATGCCCGGACGAAGGCGGTCAGCACGGGTCCTCCAGCGCGGTTCGCGAGCGGCGGTACTCGACCACCGGGAGGTGGGCGGACGCTGCGCAGTCGATGAGTCGGGAATGACGGGATGCTGCTGGTCGTGCGGATGGCGGCGGCGCAGCGAAGTCGCAGGCCGGGAACACCTGCGACGGCACAGCGACGTTTAGGACTCTAACAGTGTGCGGGAGCTGTGAGGCCCTCACAAGGTGAAGACGCAAAAGTGACGATCTCCACCACCCGGTGGGGAACTTTCGGCGAGCTTCCGGAGTCACACGAACGACTCGAGGCGCCGAGCACGGCCCCTCGAGTCGCTCGCTGAAGCTGGGTGGTCGTCGCGCCTAGAGCTCGGTAGCCGTTCCGCCCGCTGCGGTGATCTTGTCGCGGGCGCTGCCACTGAACTTGTGCGCGCTGAGCTGTACGGCGACGCTGATGTCGCCGCTGCCCAGCACCTTGACCAGGGTGTTCTTACGGACGGCACCAGCGGCGACGAGCTCGTCGACGCCGACAGCACCACCCTGCGGGAACAGCTCGGCAACCTTGTCGAGGTTGACGACCTGGTACTCGGTACGGAACGGGTTGGTGAAGCCCTTGAGCTTGGGGATGCGCATGTGCAGCGGCATCTGCCCACCCTCGAAGGCGGTCGGCACCTGGTAGCGGGCCTTGGTGCCCTTGGTGCCACGACCGGCGGTCTTGCCGCGCTTTCCACCCTCACCGCGACCAACGCGGATCTTGGGTGCGTGGGCCCCGGGGGCCGGGCGCAGGTGATGAACCTTGAGCGACATGGTTAGTCGACCTCCTCAACGATGACGAGGTGGCGAACCGTGTTGACCATGCCGCGGATCTCCGGGCGGTCTTCCTTGACGACGACGTCGGACAGCCGCTTCAGGCCGAGCGACCGCAACGTCTCACGCTGGTTCTGCTTGCCACCGATACCTGACTTGATCTGCGTGACCTTGAGCTGACCCATGTCAGGACCCCGTTCCGGCGCGAGCACGCAGGAGCGCAGCCGGGGCAACGTCCTCGAGCGGAAGCCCGCGGCGAGCCGCGATCTCCTCGGGACGCATGAGGCCCTTCAGGGCCGCCACGGTCGCGTGCACGATGTTGATCGGGTTGGACGAGCCGAGCGACTTCGACAGCACGTCGTGGATGCCGGCGCACTCGAGCACTGCGCGCACCGGGCCACCGGCGATGACGCCGGTACCGGGGCTGGCCGGCTTGAGCAGCACGACACCGGCAGCGGCCTCACCCTGGAACGGGTGCGGAATCGTGCCCTGGATGCGCGGCACCTTGAAGAAGTGCTTCTTGGCCTCCTCGACACCCTTCGCGATGGCGGCGGGCACCTCCTTGGCCTTGCCGTAGCCGACGCCGACCGTGCCGTCGCCGTCGCCGACGATGACCAGAGCGGTGAAGCTGAACCGGCGGCCACCCTTGACGACCTTGGCAACCCGGTTGATGGCGACGACGCGCTCGATGTACTGCGTCTTCTCCGCCGCCGGGCCTCGGCCGTCACGGCGGTCACGCCGCTCGTTACCGCCGCCGGCCGGGGACGTGCCCGTACCCGTACCGCCGCGGCGCTGAGGACCTGGCATTAGACGTTCCTCTTCTCAGACTTGATGGTGCTGCTGCTCTGCTTCGACATCAGAAGTCCAGCCCCGCTTCGCGGGCGGCGTCGGCGAGAGCCGCGATCCGGCCGTGGTAGCGGTTGCCACCCCGGTCGAAGACGACCTTGTCGATGCCGGCGGCCTTGGCGCGCTCGGCGAGCAGCCGACCGGTCTCGGTCGCTTGCGCGGTCTTGTCACCGTCGGTGGAGCGCACGGAGGCGTCCATCGTCGAGGCCGAGGCCAGCGTCTGGCCGAGGTTGTCGTCCACGATCTGCACGAAGATGTGCCGCGTGGAGCGGTTGACCACCAGGCGCGGACGACCGGCGGTGCCGGTCACCCGCTTGCGCACACGGAGGTGACGGCGGGCCTTGCCGAGACGGCGAACCCGCGAGACGTCAGCCTTGCTTCCAGCCATAGCTACTTACCGGCCTTTCCGACCTTGCGACGCACGACTTCACCCTGGTAGCGCACGCCCTTGCCCTTGTACGGCTCCGGCGGACGGATCCGGCGGATGTTCGCCGCCACGGCGCCAACCTGCTGCTTGTCGATGCCCTTGACCACGAACCGGGTCGGGGCCTGGACCTCGAAGCTGATGCCGGCGGGCGCGGTGACGATGACCGGGTGGCTGAAGCCGAGGGCGAACTCGAGGTCCGAGCCCTTGGCGACCACGCGGTAACCGACGCCGACGATCTCGAGCGTGCGCTCGTAGCCGGAGGTGACGCCCTGGATCATGTTGGCGACCAGCGTGCGGCTCAGCCCGTGCCGGGCCTTGCTGTCACGCTCGTCGTCGGGACGGGACACGACGAGCGTGCCGTCCTCGTCACGAGTGATGGAGATCGGCTCGACGAGCGTGTGGTTCAAGGAGCCCTTGGGACCCTTGACCGCCACGTCGCGGCCGCTGATGGTGACGTCGACACCCGCGGGAACGGGGATCGGCAGTCGTCCGATGCGAGACATCTGCGATTCCTTCCGTTACCAGACGTAGGCGAGAACTTCTCCGCCTACCCCGCGCTTGGCAGCCTGCCGGTCGGTCAGCAGGCCAGTGGACGTGGACAGGATCGCGACACCGAGGCCACCGAGGACCTTGGGCAGCCCGGTGGACTTCGCGTAGACGCGCAGTCCGGGCTTGGAGATCCGGCGGACACCGGCGATGGTGCGCTCGCGGTTGGGTCCGTACTTCAAGGTGACGACGAGGTTCTTGCCCTTCTCGACGTCCTCAACGCTCCACCCCGCGACAAAACCCTCCTGCTGGAGGATCTCGGCGATGTGCACCTTGATCTTGGAGTACGGCATCGCGACGGTGTCGTGGTACGCGTGGTTCGCGTTGCGAACCCGGGTCAACATGTCGGCGATCGGGTCGGTCATGGTCATGGGCCACTGGGCCTTTCTCGCCGTGGTTCCCGCCGGGGGCGGGCCTTCAGCGAAGCGGTGGAGCAGGGATGGAGCAGTGAGTGGTGGAGAAAACCGCTGCGGGCAACCTTGCTAGGTTACCCGGCCTGCGGGAGTACGGGTTGTTACCAGGAGCTCTTGGTCACGCCGGGCAGCTCGCCGGCGTGCGCCATCTCGCGGACGCAGATCCGGCACAGGCCGAACTTGCGGTAGACCGCGCGCGGGCGACCGCACTTCTGGCAGCGGGTGTAGCCACGGACCGCAAACTTGGGCTTGCGGTTCGCCTTCTCGATCAGCGCCTTCTTGGCCATGTAGCTCAGGACTCCTTGAACGGGAAGCCGAGCAGACGCAGCAGGGCGCGCCCCTCGTCGTCGGTCACAGCGGACGTCACGAGGGTGATGTCCATACCCCGCGGGCGGTCGATCTTGTCGGGGTCGATCTCGTGGAACATGGACTGCTCGTTGAGGCCGAAGGTGTAGTTGCCCCGGCCGTCGAACTGCTCGCCGGACAGGCCACGAAAGTCACGGATACGCGGCAGCGCGATGGTCAGCAGCCGGTCCAGGAACTCCCACATCCGGTCGCCGCGCAGCGTGACCTTGGCGCCGATCGGCTGACCCTCGCGCAGCTTGAACTGCGCGATGGACTTGGTCGCCTTGCGGATCTGCGGCTTCTGGCCGGTGATGGCCGTCAGGTCGCGCAGCGCGCCGTCGATCAGCTTGCCGTCGCGGGCCGCGTCGCCGACACCCATGTTGACCACGATCTTGGTCACGCCGGGGATCTGCATGACGTTGCCGTAGGAGAACTGCTCCTGCAGGGCAGGGGCGATCTCCGCGCGGTAGCGCGCCTTGAGCCGCGGGACCTCGCGGGTCTCGCGGGGCGTCGGTTGCAGGCTCAGTAGTTGTCGCTGTCATTGTCGTCTATCTCTCAGAATTCGTTGCCGCAGCGCTTGCAGACGCGGACCGGGCGGGTGCGCTCCTTGCCGGAACGCTCGTCGGTGTAGGTCTCCTGCTTGGAACCCAGGCGCGAGGGCTTGTCGCACTTGGGGCAGACCACCATGACGTTGCTGGCGTGGACCGGAGCCTCCTGGGTCACGATGCCGCCGGACTGGGCGCCCCGCTGCGTGGTCGTGACCTTGGTGTGCTTCTTGATCCGGTTGACACCCTCGACGAGGACGCGGTTCTCCTTGGGCAGGGTCAGGATGACCTTGCCGGTGACGCCGCGGTCCTTGCCACTGATGACCTGGACGCTGTCGCCCTTGCGGACGCGCATCTTGGCGGTGTGATCGGTACGGATGGCCATGGTCAGAGCACCTCCGGTGCCAGCGAGATGATCTTCATGAACTTCTTGTCCCGGAGCTCGCGGCCCACCGGTCCGAAGATGCGGGTGCCACGGGGGTCGCCGGTGTCCCGGATCAGCACCGCGGCGTTCTCGTCGAAGCGGATGTACGAGCCGTCGGGACGGCGCCGCTCCTTCGTGGTCCGGACGATGACCGCCTTGACGACGTCGCCCTTCTTGACGCCGGCGCCCGGAAGGGCGTCCTTGACGGTGGCGACGATGACGTCGCCGATGCCGGCGTAACGCCGCCCGGACCCGCCGAGTACGCGGATGCAGAGCAGCTCCTTGGCGCCGGTGTTGTCAGCGGCGCGCAGACGTGACTCCTGCTGGATCACTTTGCCTTCTCCAGGATTTCCACGACGCGCCAGTGCTTGCTGGCCGACAGCGGCCGGGTCTCCATCAGGAGCACCCGGTCACCGACGCCACAGGCATTGGCCTCGTCGTGCGCCTTGAGCTTGTTGGTACGGCGGATGGTCTTGCCGTAGAGCGCGTGCCGCACCCGGTCCTCGACAGCGACGACAACGGTCTTGTCCATCTTGTCGCTGACCACGAGGCCCTCGCGGGTCTTGCGGAACTTGCGGTCCACAGCGTCGTCCGCCGCGGGAGCGGCGGTTGCGCCGGTGGTCTCGGTCACGTTCTTTCCTGTCGTCATGCTGCGCCTGCCCCGGACTCAGCGGTGGAGATGCCGAGCTCGCGCTGGCGCATCACGGTGTAAACGCGCGCGATGTCGCGGCGTACGGTCTGCAGCCGACGGTTGTTGTCGAGCTGACCGGTGGCCACCTGGAAGCGCAGGTTGAACAGCTCTTCCTTGGACTCACGCAACGAGGTCAACAGCTCCTCGTCGGTCAGGCTGCGAACTTCTTCGGCCCTGTCGTGGACAGCCATCACGCCTCACCCTGCTCGCGCTTAACGATGCGGCACTTCATCGGCAGCTTGTGGATTGCCCGAGTCAGCGCCTCCTTGGCGATGACCTCGTTGGGGTAAGCCAGCTCGAACATCACCCGGCCCGGCTTGACGTTGGCGATCCACCACTCGGGAGAACCCTTGCCGGAGCCCATGCGGGTCTCGGCCGGCTTCTTGGTCAGCGGGCGGTCCGGGTAGATGTTGATCCAGACCTTGCCGCCACGCTTGATGTGGCGAGTCATGGCGATACGGGCGGACTCGATCTGCCGGTTGGTCACGTAGGCAGGCTCGAGCGCCTGGATGCCGTACTCACCGAAGGTGACCTTGGTGCCACCCTTGGAGGCGCCGGAACGGCTGGGGTGGTGCTGCTTGCGGTGCTTGACGCGCCGGGGGATCAACATCTCCTAGCCCTCCGTTCCGGGTGTGGTCTCTGCGGGGGTCTCGACAGCGGCGGTCTCGACAGCGGGGGTCTCGACAGCGGCGGTCTCGACAGCCGGCGTCTCGACCGCCGGCGTCTGCGACGACCTCGGCCGGAGCGGCCTCGGTCGGGTCGACGACGGCCACCGAGCCGGTGCCGCCGTCGCGACGGCTGTTGGTGGCACGGGCCGGACGCTCGGTACGGGCCGGACGGGCCGGCCTGGCCCGCTGGGCCGCACGCAGGGCAGCCTCGGCCGCCTCACGCTCGGCACGGCTCTGCACGACGTCGCCCTTGTAGATCCAGACCTTGACGCCGATGCGGCCGAACGTGGTCCGCGCCTCGTAGAAGCCGTAGTCGATGTTCGCGCGCAGCGTGTGCAGCGGCACACGACCCTCGCGGTAGAACTCCGACCGGCTCATCTCGGCGCCGCCCAGACGACCGGCGCACTGCACCCGGATGCCCTTGGCGCCGCCCTTGAGCGCGGACTGCATCGACTTGCGCATGGCGCGACGGAACGACACCCGGCTCGACAGCTGCTCGGCGACACCCTGGGCGACCAGCTGCGCGTCGATCTCGGGGTTCTTGACCTCGAGGATGTTCAGCTGGACCTGCTTGCCGGTGAGCTTCTCGAGGTCGCCGCGGATGCGGTCGGCCTCGGCGCCGCGGCGGCCGATGACGATGCCGGGACGGGCGGTGTGGATGTCGACGCGAACCCGGTCACGGGTGCGCTCGATGTCGACCCGGCTGATGCCGGCCCGCTCCATGCCCTTGGACATCATCTTGCGGATGGCGACGTCTTCCTTGACGTAGTCCTTGTACAGCTTGTCCGCGTACCAGCGGGACTTCCACTCGGTGGTGATACCGAGACGGAACCCGTGCGGGTTTACCTTCTGCCCCACTATCGGGTCCTACCCTTCGACTTGGCGGTACCGGTGCCGACCGGAGTCTTCGCCGGCTTCGGCTCGCGCGACTCGACCACGATGGTGATGTGGCTGGTCCGCTTGCGGATACGGAAAGCACGACCCTGGGCGCGGGGACGGAAGCGCTTCATCGTCGGGCCCTCGTCGACGTAGGCGGTGGCAACCCAGAGGTTGTCCGCCTTGAGGCCGTCGTTGTGCTCGGCGTTCGCGATCGCGCTCGCCAGCACCTTGTAGACGGGCTCCGTCGCGGCCTGCGGGCTGAACCGCAGCACGTTGAGTGCCTCGTTCGCCGGCAGACCCCGGATGAGGTCGACCACGCGGCGCGTCTTCATCGGCGCCATGCGCACGTGGCGCGCTGTCGCCGAAGCACCGGCCGGGCTGTTAGCCGCGGTAGCCATCACTGTCCCCTTGCTTAGTCATCGTCTTGTCCTGCGTGCTGAGTCTTGCTGCTGGTACGCGTGCTGTGCTGGTCGTTGCTGTTACCCGCGACGAGCGCGGCGGTCGTCCTTGATGTGACCCCGGAAGGTGCGGGTCAGGGCGAACTCGCCGAGCTTGTGGCCGACCATCGACTCGGTGACGAACACCGGGACGTGCTTGCGGCCGTCGTGGACGGCAATGGTGTGACCGAGCATGGACGGCACGATCATCGATCGGCGCGACCAGGTCTTGATCACGTTCTTGGTGCCCTTGTCGTTTTGGCCTTCCACCTTCTTGATCAGGTGGTCGTCGACGAAAGGACCCTTCTTCAGGCTCCGCGGCATGTCTACCCGCTCCCCTAGCGCTTCTTGTTGGTCTTGCGGCGGCGGATGATGAGCCGGTCGCTGGGCTTGTTGGCGTGGCGGGTGCGGCCCTCGGGCTTGCCCCAGGGCGTGACCGGGTGGCGACCACCGGAGGTCTTGCCCTCACCGCCACCGTGCGGGTGGTCGACCGGGTTCATGACGACACCACGGACGGAGGGGCGCTTGCCCTTCCAGCGCATGCGGCCGGCCTTGCCCCAGTTGATGTTGGACTGCTCGGCGTTGCCCACCTCGCCGACGGTGGCGCGGCAGCGCACGTCGACGTTGCGGATCTCACCGGAAGGCATCCGCAGCTGAGCGTACGGACCGTCCTTGGCGACGAGCTGGACGCTGGCACCGGCCGAGCGGGCGATCTTCGCGCCGCCGCCGGGCCGGAGCTCGATGGCGTGGATGACCGTACCGACCGGGATGTTGCGCAGCGGCAGGTTGTTGCCGGGCTTGATGTCGCTGGCCGGACCGGCCTCGACCACGTCACCCTGCTTGAGCTTGGCGGGCGCGATGATGTAGCGCTTCTCGCCGTCCGCGTAGTGCAGCAGGGCAATGCGAGCCGTGCGGTTGGGGTCGTACTCGATGTGAGCGACCTTGGCCGGCACGCCGTCCTTGTCGTGGCGACGGAAGTCGATCAGGCGGTAGGCGCGCTTGTGTCCGCCACCTTGGTGGCGCACGGTGATCCGACCGGTGTTGTTGCGGCCGCCCTTGCTGTGCACGGGGCGGACCAGCGACTTCTCCGGCGTATCGCGCGTGATCTCAGCGAAGTCGGCAACGCTGGAGCCACGGCGGCCCGGCGTTGTCGGCTTGTACTTACGGATGCCCATCGGTTGCTGTCCTTAGTTTGGCAATTACACGTGACGCGAACTGGCGTACGACCCGGTCAGGAGACCGGACCACCGAAGATGTCGATACGGTCGCCGGCCGCGAGGCTGACGATGGCGCGCTTGGTGGCCTTGCGCTGGCCGTAACCGAAGCGGGTCCGCTTGCGCTTGCCCGAGCGGTTGAGCGTGTTCACGTTGGTGACCGTGACGTTGAAGATCTGCTCGACCGCGATCTTGATCTCGGTCTTGTTGGCGTCAGGGCGAACGATGAACGTGTACTTGTTGTCATCGAGCAAGCCGTAGCTCTTCTCGCTGATGACCGGCTTCTGCAGCACGTCGCGCGGGTCGGGGATCATGCCTTGTCTCCCTCTTCCTCGGTGACGGCCTCATCAGCGTCAGTGGTGTCGGCGGCCTCAGCGACCTCAGCAGCCTTGGCCGGCTTCTTCGCGGCGGCCTTCTTGGGCTTGGCGGCCGGAGCCTCCGCGACCTCCTCGACGACCTCGTCCGCCTCCGGAGCCGCAGCCTCGGGGGCCGCAGCCTCGTCGGCGGCAGGCTTCTTGGCGGCGGCCTTCTTCGCCGGGGCCTTCTTGGCCGGAGCGGCCTGCTCGGCCGGCTCGACCTCGAAGACGAAGTCGTCCGGGCCGGTACGGGCCAGGAAGGCCTCGAGCGCGGCGGTGGTGAAGACCACGTCGTCGCTGACCAGCACGTCGTAGGTGTTGAGCTGGCCGGGCGAGATCAGGTGCACGGTCTCGACGTTGCGCAGGCTCTTCCAGGTCAGTGCGTCGGTGCGCTCGGCAACGACCAGCACGTGCTTGCTGCTCGCCAGGCCCAGCAGCACCGCGATCGCACCCTTGGTCGAGGGCGCGTCGCCGGAGACGAACTCGCTGACGACGTGCAGCTTGCCGCCACGGGCCCGGTCGGACAGGGCGCCGCGCAGGGCAGCAGCCTTCATCTTCTTGGGGGTCCGCTGGCTGTAGTCACGCGGCGTCGGGCCGTGGACCACGCCACCGCCGACGAACTGCGGCGCGCGGGTCGAGCCCTGACGGGCCCGGCCGGTGCCCTTCTGGCGGTAGGGCTTGCGGCCACCGCCGGACACCTCGCCACGGGTCTTGGTGGAGTGCGTGCCCTGACGAGCGGCGGCCAGCTGGGCGACGACGACCTGGTGGATCAACGGGACGTTGACCTGGACGTCGAAGACCGAGCCGGGCAGCTCGAGCGAGCCGGAGGAGGTGCCCTCCGGGGTGCGGATGTCAACCGTGGTCACTTGCCGGCTCCCTTCTGGGCCTTGGCCGGCGTGCGGACCAGGACCATGCCGCGGTCGGGGCCGGGAATGGCGCCCTTGAGCAGGAGCAGGCCGTTCTCGACGTCGACACCGGCGATGGTGATGTTCATGGTGGTGGTGCGCTCGCCACCCATGCGACCGGCCATCCGGGTGCCCTTGAAGACACGACCCGGCGTGGCGCAGGCACCGATCGAACCGGGCTTGCGGTGGGCACGGTGGACACCGTGACCGGCGCCGAGGCCCTTGAAGTTGTGCCGCTTCATGACACCGGCGTAGCCCTTGCCCTTGCTCGTGCCGGTGACGTCAACCGTCTGCCCGACCTCGAACAGCTCGGCGGTGAGCTCCTGGCCCAGCGTGTAGTCAGCAGCGTCCTGCGTACGGATCTCGATCAGGTAGCGGCGTGCGGGCACGCCGGCCTTCGCGAAGTGTCCGGCGGTCGGCTTGTTGACCTTGCGCGGGTCGATGGTCCCGTACGCGATCTGCACGGCGGAGTAGCCGTCGCGCTCGGGGGTGCGCACCTGGGTGACGACGCACGGCCCGGCCTTGACGACGGTCACTGGTACGACGCGGTTGGCGTCGTCCCAGATCTGCGTCATGCCGAGCTTTTCGCCCAGGATGCCCTTGATCTGCCTCGTGGCTGTCATGAAAAGACCAGTCCCTACTTGATCTCGACGTCGACGCCGGCCGGCAAGTCGATGCGCATGAGCGCGTCGACCGTCTTCGGCGTGGGGTCGAGGATGTCGATCAGACGCTTGTGGGTGCGCATCTCGAAGTGCTCGCGGCTGTCCTTGTACTTGTGCGGCGAGCGGATGACGCAGTACTTGTTGATCTCGGTCGGCAGCGGCACCGGACCCACGACCGTCGCACCAGTCCTGGTCACCGTGTCGACGATCTTGCGCGCCGAGCTGTCAATGACCTCGTGGTCGTAAGCCTTGAGCCGGATGCGGATCTTCTGTCCCGCCATAAGGATCTCTGTCCCTCTGTGCTGTTGCTGCTGCCATGTGAACGGTTCGGGGGGTGGTGCACGCTGCGACGACCGGGCGGACCCGGCCGTCGCAGCGTTGTCTGCTGCTGGGTGCTACTTGAGGATCTTGGTGACGCGACCGGCACCGACGGTGCGGCCACCCTCGCGGATGGCGAAGCGCAGGCCGTCCTCCATCGCGATCGGGTGGATCAGCACGACCGACATCTCGGTGTTGTCGCCGGGCATGACCATCTCCGTGCCCTCGGGCAGGTCGACGACGCCGGTGACGTCCGTGGTGCGGAAGTAGAACTGCGGGCGGTAGTTGTTGAAGAACGGCGTGTGACGGCCACCCTCCTCCTTGCTCAGGATGTAGACCTGGGCCTCGAAGTCGGTGTGGGGAGTCGTGCTGCCGGGCTTGATGACGACCTGGCCGCGCTCGACGTCCTCGCGCTTGATGCCACGCAGGAGCAGTCCGACGTTCTCGCCGGCCTGGCCCTCGTCGAGCAGCTTGCGGAACATCTCGACGCCGGTGACGGTCGTCGTCTGCTTGGTCTCCTTGATGCCGACGATGTCGACAGTCTCGTTGACCTTGACGATGCCGCGCTCGATCCGGCCGGTGACGACCGTGCCGCGACCGGTGATCGTGAAGACGTCCTCGATCGGCATGAGGAACGGCTTCTCGATGTCACGGACCGGCTGCGGGATCGACTCGTCGACCGCGTCCATCAGACCGATCAGCTTCTCGCTCCACTCGGGGTCGCCCTCGAGCGCCTTGAGTGCGGAGACGCGGATGACCGGCAGGTCGTCGCCAGGGTAGTCCTGAGCCGAGAGCAGCTCGCGGACCTCGAGCTCGACGAGCTCCAGGATCTCCTCGTCGTCGACCATGTCCGACTTGTTCAGCGCGACGACGATGTACGGGACACCGACCTGGCGGGCGAGCAGCACGTGCTCACGCGTCTGGGGCATCGGGCCGTCGGTGGCGGCGACCACGAGGATCGCGCCGTCCATCTGGGCCGCACCGGTGATCATGTTCTTGATGTAGTCGGCGTGACCGGGGCAGTCGACGTGGGCGTAGTGACGCGCCTCGGTCTGGTACTCGACGTGGGCGATCGAGATCGTGATGCCCCGCTCGCGCTCCTCCGGCGCCTTGTCGATCTGGTCGAACGGCGTGAAGGGGTTGAGAGTCGGGTACTTGTCGTGCAGCACCTTGGTAATGGCCGCGGTCAGCGTCGTCTTGCCATGGTCGATGTGACCGATGGTGCCGATGTTGACGTGCGGCTTGGTCCGCTCGAACTTGGCCTTCGCCACTGCTGTCCTCCTGTGGACTGATCCGTCGACTCACGACGTTTCGTGCTGGTCTGGGTGATGGGTCTGTTGTGGATGATCTGGTGGTTCAGGGTCGTGCTGGCCTGACTGCCGAGGGCTGCTCGCCCCTGACCTTCGCTGTGTTCATGCGCTCCGCGGGGCTCGTTCGTTCCTCACTCGCCCCTGACCTTCGCGATGATTTCCTTCGCCACGTTGCCGGGAACCTCGGCGTAGGAGTCGAACTGCATGCTGTAGCTGGCGCGACCCTGGGTCTTGCTGCGCAGGTCACCCACGTAGCCGAACATCTCCGACAGCGGCACCAGCGCGGTGACGATGCGGTTGCCGCCTCGCTCGGTCATGGACTGGATCTGTCCACGGCGAGAGTTCAGGTCGCCGATGACGTCGCCCATGTTGTCCTCGGGCGTGGTCACCTCGACTGCCATCATCGGCTCCATCAGGACGGGGTCCGCCTTGCGGGCCGCCTCCTTGAAAGCCATCGAGCCGGCGATCTTGAACGCCATCTCGGACGAGTCGACGTCGTGGTAGGCGCCGTCGAGCAGGGTCACCTTGACGTCGACCATCGGGTAGCCGGCGAGCACGCCGAACTGGAGGGCCTCCTGGCAGCCCGCGTCGACGGCCGGGATGTACTCCTTGGGGATGCGACCACCGGAGACCGCGTTGACGAACTCGTAGCCGCCAGCATTCTCGGCGTCCACGAGCGGCTCGAGCTTGATCTGCACCTTGGCGAACTGGCCCGACCCACCGGTCTGCTTCTTGTGGGTGTAGTCGTACTTGTCCACCGTGCGGCGCAGCGTCTCGCGGTAGGCCACCTGCGGCTTGCCGACGTTGGCCTCGACCTTGAACTCGCGACGCATCCGGTCGACGAGGATGTCGAGGTGCAGCTCGCCCATGCCAGCGATGATGACCTGGCCGGTCTCCTCGTCGGTGTGGACCTTGAACGTCGGGTCCTCCTCGGCCAGGCGCTGGATCGCCGTACCGAGCTTCTCCTGGTCGCTCTTGGTCTTGGGCTCGATCGCCACGCTGATGACCGGCGCCGGGAACGTCATCGACTCGAGCACGACCGGCTTGTCGTTGTCGCACAGCGTGTCGCCGGTGGTGGTCTGCTTGAGGCCGATGACCGCGCAGATGTCGCCAGCCTTGACCTCGCTGATGTCCTCGCGCGAGTTGGCGTGCATCTGCATGAGCCGGCCGATCTTCTCCTTGCGGTCCTTGGTGCTGTTGAGCACCTGGGCGCCCGCCTGGAGGGTGCCGGAGTAGACCCGGATGTAGGTGAGCTTGCCGACGTGCGGGTCGGTCTGGATCTTGAAGGCCAGCGCGGAGAACGGCGCGTCGAACGTCGGGTCGCGGTCGATCTCGACCGAGGCGTCGCGGACCGACACACCCTTGGTCGTGCCGATGTCCAGCGGGCTGGGCAGGTAGTCGACCACGGCGTCGAGCATGGGCTGAACGCCCTTGTTCTTGAACGCCGAGCCGCAGAGAACAGCGGTGACGGTGTGCTCTGTGGTGGAGCCGAGAACCGCGCGGCGAATGCCGGCCTTGATCTCGTCGACCGAGAGGTCGTCACCGTCGAGGTACTTCTCCATGACGGTGTCGTCGTTGTCCGACAGCGACTCGATCAGCTTGTGCCGCCAGTCGGCGGCCTGCTCGGCGTACTCGGCCGGGATCTCGACGACCTCGTAGACGTCGCCCTTGCTGGTCTTGTCGTCGTTGGCCCAGTGCAGGCCCTTCATCTGGACCAGGTCGATGACGCCGGTGAAGTCGCCCTCGACGCCCCACGGCAGCTGGAGAACCAGCGCGGTGGCGTTGAGCCGGTCGTGAATCATGTCGACCGTGCGGTAGAAGTTCGCGCCGGTACGGTCCATCTTGTTGACGAAACAGATCCGCGGCACGGAGTACTTGTCGGCCTGACGCCAGACGGTCTCGGACTGGGGCTCGACGCCGGCAACGGAGTCGAACACCGCGACGGCGCCGTCGAGCACCCGCAGGGAGCGCTCGACCTCGACGGTGAAGTCGACGTGGCCGGGGGTGTCGATGATGTTGATCCGGTGACCGTCCCACTCGCAGGTGGTCGCAGCGGAGGTGATGGTGATGCCCCGCTCCTGCTCCTGCTCCATCCAGTCCATGGTGGCAGCGCCGTCGTGGACCTCGCCGATCTTGTACGCCTTGCCGGTGTAGTAGAGAACGCGCTCGGTCGTGGTGGTTTTGCCCGCGTCAATGTGCGCCATGATCCCGATGTTGCGGGTCTTGGCGAGGCCGGCTACCACGTCTGTTGCCACGTTCTTCACTTTCCTTGTCTGTTGAGCGGTGCTGCAGGTCAGGTGGATCTCGTACGGGGTGCGACTACCAGCGGTAGTGCGCGAAGGCCTTGTTGGACTCGGCCATCTTGTGCATGTCCTCGCGGCGCTTGACGCTGGCCCCGAGGCCGTTGCTCGCGTCCAGCAGCTCGTTCATGAGGCGCTCGGTCATCGTCTTCTCGCGACGCTGCCGGCTGTACTGGACCAGCCAGCGCAGGGCGAGGGTGTTGCTGCGGCTCGCCCGCACCTCGACCGGCACCTGGTAGGTCGCGCCACCGACGCGGCGGCTCTTGACCTCCAGCGTCGGCTTGACGTTGTCCAGCGCACGCTTGAGCGTGACGACCGGGTCGGTGCCGGACTTGGCACGAGCACCCTCGAGGGCGCCGTAGACAATCCGCTCGGCGACGGACTTCTTGCCGCCGAGGAGCACCTTGTTGACGAGCTGGGTGACCAGCGGGGAGCTGTAGACCGGGTCGATGACGACCGGGTGCTTGGGAGCGGGACCCTTGCGCGGCATGGGTTAGCTCTTCTCCTTCTTCGCGCCGTAACGGCTACGGGCTTGCTTGCGGCCACGGACGCCCTGGGTGTCCAGCGAGCCGCGAATGATCTTGTAACGGACGCCGGGGAGGTCCTTCACCCGGCCACCGCGCACGAGCACCATCGAGTGCTCCTGCAGGTTGTGGCCGACCCCGGGGATGTAAGCAGTGACCTCGATGCCGCTGGACAGGCGCACGCGGGCGACCTTGCGCAGGGCGGAGTTGGGCTTCTTCGGGGTCGTGGTGTAGACGCGGGTGCACACACCGCGACGCTGCGGGCTGCCCTTGAGCGCCGGGGTCTTGGTCTTCTCGACCTTGTCCTGGCGGCCCTTGCGGACCAGCTGCTGGATGGTGGGCACCGCTTCTCCGTCCAAGTCGTGCTCATGCCGGCCGCGAGGCCGGCGAGATGTCGGGTGTTACGTGAAGGTCGTGCGCGTGCGGGTGAAACGGTGACGCTGGTGAGCTGGTGGGACACACGGACGTGCCGGGAGAAACCGACTCGTTCGTCCTGTTTCGCCGACCCCCGCGCTCGGGCGTGTCGCCCTTTCCGCGGTCCGCCCCTCCGAAATCTCGGTGGGTCGGGATCGGTGGCCATCACGCCTGGGCGTGCGGCAGGGCCCAGGTCACCCCAGGCACAAGGAGAGACCTTACCGAGTCAAACGGCTGAGGTCAAAGCGGACGGCGTTTCGAGCCCGCCGTGCCGTCACAGGTGGAAGGTCGCCACGAAGAGGAGGACGAACAGCAGGAACACCACCGAGACCATGATGCCGACCCAGGCGATCACGGTTGCGGCCGTGGCCAGTCCGGACCCGGTCAGGGCGCCCCCCGAGGCGGCGATCGCTCGCTGAGCCCGGCCGGAGTAGACCAGCGCGGCAACCGAGAGGATCACCGGGCACAGGACCCAGCCGCCGACGGCCAGGATCAACGCGATGACTGCGTCCTGGGAGGTCTGCGGAGCAGCGTACGGGCCGCCGTACTGGGGCTGGCCGTACTGGGGCTGGCCGTACTGGGGCTGGCCGTACTGGGGCTGGCCGTACTGGGGCTGGCCCGGGTCGGTCATGGATGGTCCCCCGTCTCGACGTCCCGCGTAGGTACGGGAGGGTCTTGGCTGCCACACGCTAACGACGGCGGTGGCAGCACTACAACCCCCGATGAACGCGCGAACGGGCGCTCTCCCGAAGGAGAGCGCCCGCCGCGACGGTGCGAAACCTAGCTGCGGTAGTCGCGGTAGTCGTAGTCCTCGAGCGGTACGGCCTGCCCTGAACCGGCACCGAAGGCGTAGTCCGCCTCGTCGTAGCCGGCCATCGAGTAGACCGCGGCCTTGGCCTCCTCGGTCGGCTCGACCCGGACGTTGCGGTAGCGGGCGATGCCGGTACCGGCCGGGATGAGCTTGCCGATGATGACGTTCTCCTTGAGGCCGCGCAGCGAGTCGCTCCTGGCGGAGATGGCCGCGTCGGTGAGGACCCGGGTCGTCTCCTGGAACGAGGCTGCGGACAACCAGGACTCGGTCGCCAGCGAGGCCTTGGTGATGCCCATGAGGACCGGACGGGCCGATGCCGGCTCGCCGCCCTCGGCCACCAGCCGACGGTTCTCGCTCTCGAAGATCGCCCGCTCGACGAGGGCACCGGGAAGGAACTCCGCGGCACCGGCCTCGAGCACGTTCACCCGCTTGAGCATCTGGCGGATGATGATCTCGATGTGCTTGTCGTGGATCGACACGCCCTGCGAGCGGTAGACCTCCTGGACCTCGCCGACGAGGTGCAGCTGGACGGCACGCGGGCCGAGGATGCGCAGCACCTCGTGCGGGTCGATGGCACCAGCGTGCAGCTGCTGACCGACCTCGACGTGCTGACCTTCCTCGACGCGCCACTGGCCACGCGAACGCTCGGAAGCGGTCTCGTACCAGCGCCAGCCGAGCATGCGGCGGGACAGGGGGTACTCGATCGGCTCGGCGCCGTCGTCCGGGGTGACGACGAACTTCGCCGTCTTCTCGGTCTCCTCGACGCTGACCCGTCCGGCCACCTCGCTGATCGGGGCGACGCCCTTGGGCTTGCGCGCCTCGAACAGCTCGACGACACGCGGCAGGCCGTGAGTGATGTCCTCACCCGCGACGCCACCGGTGTGGAAGGTGCGCATCGTGAGCTGGGTGCCGGGCTCGCCGATGGACTGGGCGGCGATGATGCCGACCGCCTCGCCCACGTCGACGAGCTTGCCGGTGGCCAGCGAACGGCCGTAGCACAGGGCGCACACGCCGACCTTGGAGTCGCAGGTCAGCACGCTGCGCACGCGTACGGTGTCGACGCCCTGGCCGATCAGGTAGTCGATGAGGACGTCGCCGAGGTCGGAGCCCGCGGGGGCAACGACCTTGCCGTCCTTCTCGACGTCCTGCGCGACGGTACGGGCGTAGGTCGCCGTCTCGGCGTGCTCGTGCTTGATCAGACCACCGTTGGGGCCGGCCTCACCGATCGGCAGCAGGATGCCACGCTCGGTGCCGCAGTCCTCCTCGCGGATGATGACGTCCTGGCTGACGTCGACCAGACGGCGGGTCAGGTAACCCGAGTCGGCCGTACGCAGCGCGGTGTCGGCGAGGCCCTTGCGAGCACCGTGGGTGGAGATGAAGAACTCCAGCACGGACAGGCCCTCGCGGAAGTTCGCCTTGATCGGCCGCGGGATGATCTCGCCCTTGGGGTTGGCGACGAGACCACGCATACCGGCGATCTGACGGATCTGCATCATGTTTCCGCGAGCGCCGGAGCCGACCATCATGTGGACCGGGTTGTACTCCGGGAAGTTGGCTTCCATCTCCCTGGCGACCTCGGTGGTGGCCTTGGTCCAGATCTCGATGAGCTCCTGGCGGCGCTCGTCGTCGGTGATGACGCCGCGCTCGTACTGCCGCTGGACCTTCTCGGCCTGAGTCTCGAACTTCTCGAGGATCTCCTGCTTGCGCGGCGGGGTGACGACGTCGTCGATCGCGATCGTGACGCCGGCCCTGGTCGCCCAGTGGAAGCCGGCGGCCTTGAGCGCGTCGAGGGTCGCCGCGACCTGCACCTTGGGGTAGCGCTCAGCGAGGTCGTTGACGATCGCGCCGAGCTGCGCCTTCTTGATCTGGTAGTCGACGAAGGTGTAGTCGATCGGCAGGGTCTCGTTGAACAGCGCGCGACCCAGCGTGGTCTCGACGATCAGGGGCTCGCCGGGCACCCAGCCGTCGGGCGCGGTCCAGTTGGCCACGCCCTTGCTGTCGGTGCCGGAGTCGACCGACGGGAGGTCGGGCATCCGGATCTTGATCTTGGCCTGGATGTCGAGCACCCGGGCGTCCAGCGCCATCTGCGCCTCGGCGACCGAGGCGAAGACCCGGCCCTCACCGGTGGCGCCATCGCGCTGGGTGGTGAGGAAGAAGATGCCGAGCACCATGTCCTGGGTGGGCGAGGTGATCGGGCGGCCGGAGGCCGGCGAGAGGATGTTGTTCGAGGACAGCATCAGGATGCGGGCCTCGGCCTGCGCCTCCGCGGACAGCGGAAGGTGCACGGCCATCTGGTCGCCGTCGAAGTCTGCGTTGAACGCGGTGCAGACCAGCGGGTGGATCTGGATCGCCTTGCCCTCGACCAGCTGGGGCTCGAAGGCCTGGATGCCCAGACGGTGCAGCGTGGGTGCCCGGTTGAGCAGCACCGGGTGCTCGGAGATGACCTCTTCGAGGACGTCCCACACCACCGGACGGGCCCGCTCGACCATGCGCTTGGCACTCTTGATGTTCTGCGCGTGGTTGAGGTCGACCAGCCGCTTCATGACGAACGGCTTGAACAGCTCGAGCGCCATCTGCTTGGGCAGACCGCACTGGTGCAGCTTGAGCTGCGGACCGACGACGATGACCGAACGGCCGGAGTAGTCGACGCGCTTGCCGAGCAGGTTCTGGCGGAACCGGCCCTGCTTGCCCTTGAGCATGTCGCTCAGGGACTTCAGCGGACGGTTGCCGGGACCGGTCACCGGACGACCGCGGCGGCCGTTGTCGAACAGCGCGTCGACGGCCTCCTGGAGCATCCGCTTCTCGTTGTTGACGATGATCTCGGGCGCGCCGAGGTCGAGCAGCCGCTTGAGCCGGTTGTTGCGGTTGATCACCCGGCGGTAGAGGTCGTTGAGGTCGGACGTGGCGAAGCGGCCACCGTCGAGCTGCACCATCGGGCGCAGGTCCGGCGGGATGACCGGGACGCAGTCCAGGACCATGCCGAGCGGGGAGTTGCGGGTGTTGAGGAACGCGGAGACGACCTTGAGCCGCTTGAGCGCGCGAGCCTTCTTCTGACCCTTGCCGGAGCGGATGGTCTCGCGCAGCGACTCGGCCTCGGCGACCAGGTCGAAGTTCTGCAGCAGGTGCTGCAGCGCCTCGGCGCCCATGCCACCGGTGAAGTAGGCGCCGAAACGGTCCCGCAGCTCGCGGTAGAGGAGCTCGTCACCGATCAGCTGCTTGGGCTCGAGCTTGCGGAAGGTGTCGAGCACCTCCTCGAGCCGGTCCATCTCGCGCTGGGCACGGTCACGGATCTGGCGCATCTCGCGCTCGGCACCCTCGCGGACCTTGCGGCGTACGTCGCCCTTGGCACCCTCGGACTCGAGCTGGGCGATGTCGCCCTCGAGCCGCTTCTGGCGTGCCTCGACGTCAGCGTCCTTCTTGTCCTCGACCCGCTGGCGCTCGACCGAGATCTGCGCCTCGACCGAGGAAAGGTCGCGGTGACGCGCCTCGTGGTCGACCGTGGTGATCAGGTAGGCCGCGAAGTAGATGATCTTCTCGAGGTCCTTGGGGGCCAGGTCGAGCAGGTAGCCGAGCCGGCTGGGGACGCCCTTGAAGTACCAGATGTGGGTCACCGGAGCAGCAAGCTCGATGTGGCCCATGCGCTCACGGCGGACCTTGGCCCTGGTCACCTCGACGCCGCAGCGCTCGCAGATGATGCCCTTGAACCGGACCCGCTTGTACTTGCCGCAGTAGCACTCCCAGTCCCGGGTCGGACCGAAGATCTTCTCGCAGAAGAGCCCGTCCTTTTCCGGCTTGAGCGTGCGGTAGTTGATGGTCTCCGGCTTCTTGACCTCGCCGTAGGACCACTGCCGGATGTCTTCTGCGGTGGCCAGGCCGATACGCAGCTCGTCGAAGTAGTTGACGTCGAGCACTATTACTTCCCTCTTTCAGGGGTCATGGTTCCCAGTCGGTCTGCGCCTCGTGCCGGAGGAGGGGTGAGCCTCCTCCGGAGCACGCGGTTAGACCTCCTCGACGCTGCTCGGCTCGCGACGCGACAGGTCGATGCCGAGCTCCTCCGCCGCACGGAAGACGTCCTCATCGGTGTCACGCATCTCCAGCGTCATACCGTCGCTGGAGAGCACTTCCACGTTGAGGCACAGCGACTGCATCTCCTTGATCAGCACCTTGAAGGACTCAGGGATGCCGGGCTCGGGGATGTTTTCGCCCTTGACGATGGCCTCGTAGACCTTGACCCGACCCAGCACGTCGTCGGACTTGATGGTGAGCAGCTCCTGCAGCGCGTAAGCCGCGCCGTAGGCCTCGAGCGCCCAGACCTCCATCTCACCGAATCGCTGTCCACCGAACTGCGCCTTACCACCGAGCGGCTGCTGGGTGATCATGGAGTACGGGCCGGTGGAGCGGGCGTGGATCTTGTCGTCGACCAGGTGGAGCAGCTTCAGGATGTAGATGTAGCCCACCGAGATCGGCTCACGGAACGGCTCACCGGAGCGACCGTCCTTGAGGTTGGCCTTGCCGGTACGCCCGATCAGCCGGACGCCGTCGCGGGTCTTGAGAGTGGAGTCGAGCAGGCCGGTGATCTCCTCCTCGCGCGCACCGTCGAAGACCGGGGTCGCGACGTTGGTGCCGGGAGCACCCTTGTGCGCGGGCTCGGGGAGCAGGGTGGCCCAGTCGGGCTTGCCCTCCACCTCCCAGCCGGTCTTGGCGACCCAGCCCAGGTGCGTCTCGAGCACCTGGCCGATGTTCATCCGGCCGGGCACGCCCAGCGGGTTGAGCACGATGTCGACCGGGGTGCCGTCCTCGAGGAACGGCATGTCCTCGACCGGAAGGATCTTGGAGATGACGCCCTTGTTGCCGTGACGGCCGGCCAGCTTGTCGCCCTCGGTGATCTTGCGCTTCTGGGCGACGTAGACCCGGACCAGCTGGTTGACGCCGGGCGGCAGCTCGTCGCCGTCCTCGCGGGTGAAGACCCGGACGCCGATGATCTTGCCGGACTCGCCGTGCGGCACCTTGAGAGAGGTGTCGCGGACCTCGCGGGCCTTCTCACCGAAGATGGCGCGCAGCAGGCGCTCCTCCGGGGTGAGCTCGGTCTCGCCCTTGGGCGTGACCTTGCCGACCAGGATGTCGCCAGGGGTGACGTCGGCACCGATCCGGATGATGCCGCGCTCGTCGAGGTCGGCGAGGACCTCCTCGGAGACGTTGGGGATGTCGCGGGTGATCTCCTCGGCACCGAGCTTGGTGTCGCGGGCGTCGACCTCGTGCTCCTCGATGTGGATCGAGGACAGGACGTCGTCCTGCACCAGGCGCTGGCTGAGGATGATCGCGTCCTCGTAGTTGTGGCCCTCCCACGGCATGAACGCCACCAGCAGGTTCTTGCCGAGCGCCATCTCACCGGTGTCGGTGCACGGCCCGTCGGCCAGGACCTGGCCGGCCTCGACCCGGTCGCCCTCGGCGACGATGGGCTTCTGGTTGATGCAGGTGCCCTGGTTGGAGCGGCGGAACTTCGCCATCCGGTAGGTCTGGCGGGTGCCGTCGTCGGCCATGACCGTGACGTAGTCGGCGGAGAGCTCCTCGACCACACCGGCCTTGTCGTTGACAACGACGTCGCCGGCGTCGACAGCGGCGCGGTACTCCATGCCGGTGCCGACCAGCGGTGCCTCACTGCGCAGCAGCGGGACGGACTGGCGCTGCATGTTGGAACCCATGAGCGCGCGGTTGGCGTCGTCGTGCTCGAGGAACGGGATCATGGCCGTGGCCACCGACACCATCTGGCGCGGCGAGACGTCCATGTAGTCGACGTCGCTCGGGGTGAGGTAGTCGACCTCACCGCCCTTGCGGCGTACGAGAACCCGGGCCTCAGCGAAGTTTCCGTCGGCCTTCAGCGGGGCGTTGGCCTGCGCGATGACGTGACGGTCCTCCTCGTCAGCGGTGAGGTAGTCGATCTGGTCGCTGACCTTGTCGTCGATGACCTTGCGGTAGGGCGTCTCGACGAAGCCGTACGGGTTGATCCGGGCGAAGGTCGCCAGCGAGCCGATCAGGCCGATGTTCGGGCCTTCCGGCGTCTCGATCGGGCACATCCGGCCGTAGTGGCTGGGGTGCACGTCGCGAACCTCGAAGCCGGCCCGCTCGCGGGACAGACCACCGGGGCCGAGCGCCGACAGGCGACGCTTGTGGGTCAGGCCGGCCAGCGGGTTGGTCTGGTCCATGAACTGCGACAGCTGGGAGGTGCCGAAGAACTCCTTGATCGACGCCACGACCGGGCGGATGTTGATCAGGGTCTGCGGCGTGATCGCCTCGACGTCCTGGGTGGTCATCCGCTCGCGGACGACGCGCTCCATCCGGGCCAGGCCCAGGCGGACCTGGTTCTGGATCAGCTCGCCGACCGTGCGCAGGCGACGGTTGCCGAAGTGGTCGATGTCGTCGACCTCGACCGGCAGCGACAGGTCGTCGCCGGCCACCATGTCGGTGACGCCGGCGTGCAGGCGCACCAGGTACTCGATGGTCCCGACGATGTCGTCCTCGGTCAGGACACCCTGCGTCGACGGCAGCGTCAGACCCAGCTTGCGGTTGACCTTGTAGCGGCCCACCTTGGCGAGGTCGTAGCGCTTGCCGTTGAAGTAGAGGTTGTCCAGGAGCGTCTGCGCGCTCTCGCGGGTCGGCGGCTCTCCCGGACGCAGCTTGCGGTAGATGTCGAGCAGGGCCTCGTCCTGCGTGGTGGTGTGGTCCTTCTCCAGCGTGAGCCGGAAGGACTCGTACTCACCGAAGCGCTCGAGCATGGACTCGTTGGTCCAGCCGAGGGCACGCAGCAAGACGGTGACGCTCTGCTTGCGCTTGCGGTCGATGCGCACGCCGACGGCGTCGCGCTTGTCGATCTCGAACTCGAGCCAGGCGCCGCGGCTCGGGATGACCTTGCACGCGAACAGCTCCTTGTCGGAGGTCTTGTCCAGCGTGCGGTCGAAGTAGACACCGGGCGAACGCACCAGCTGCGACACCACGACACGCTCGGTGCCGTTGATGACGAACGTGCCCTTGTTGGTCATGAGCGGGAAGTCACCCATGAACACCGTCTGGCTCTTGATCTCGCCAGTGGTGTTGTTGGTGAACTCCGCCGTGACGAACATCGGGGCGGAGTAGGTCATGTCCTTGTCCTTGCACTCCTCGATGGAGTACTTCGGAGGCTCGAACCGGTGGTCGCGGAACGAGAGGGACATGGAGCCCGAGAAATCCTCGATCGGGCTGATCTCCTCGAAGATCTCCTCGAGGCCCGAGACGCTGTTGACGTCGTCACGGTTGGCTTCCTGCGAAGCAACGAGGCGGGTCTTCCACGCGTCGTTGCCGAGGAGCCAGTCAAATGAATCCACTTGCAGAGCAAGGAGGTTCGGGACCTCCAGTGGCTCTCGAATCTTGGCGAACGAGATGCGAGACGAGCGCGAGGCTGCCAAGAGGTGTCCTTCCGAGCGAAGTACGCGGCGGCGCTGGTGTTCAGCTGTGGGCGGAGCAGGTGGGGCGGCGCTGCAGGGCGGGGTGCACGAACGGGGACGAGCGGTTTAGCGGCGGGTCAGCCACGGGGGGCGTGCCGAGCGCAGGGCATACCCCTCCCCGGGACGGGGGAAGGGTAAAAGTGAAGGCACGGCAAACGAGCAGTGTAGCGAGTTGCCACACTGCTGTCCAGGACCAGAAAACGGCCCCCACTGAAGTCTGATGTGACCGCCCAGAGACTCGGCATCACGCTTCGTAACGAGAGAGTCCCGCCGGTTTGTTCCCACGTCAAGCACCCAGCCGGGGGAATTTGTCGTACGCACGGGTCAGGGCGGGGTGCCGGTTGCCCGGAAAACCCGCCCTGACCTGCACAGATGCGCTGCGAACCGGCCCGTCGGCCGGGGGTGACTACTTGACGGAGACGGTCGCGCCGGCGCCCTCGAGGGCCGCCTTCGCCTTCTCGGCCGCGTCCTTGTTGACCTTCTCGAGCACGGTCTTCGGCGCCTCGTCGACGAGGTCCTTGGCCTCCTTGAGGCCGAGGCTGGTGAGCGCGCGGACCTCCTTGATGACCTGGATCTTCTTGTCGCCGGCAGCCTCGAGGATGACGTCGAACTCGTCCTTCTCCTCCTCGGCCTCGGCCGGAGCGGCAGCGCCACCGCCGCCAGCGGCGGCAACGGCGACCGGAGCCGCGGCGGTCACGCCGAAGGTCTCCTCGAAGGACTTCACGAACTCGGAGAGCTCGATCAGGGTCATTTCCTTGAACGCGTCGAGCAACTCGTCACTGCTGAGCTTCGCCATGGTGGCGGTTTCCCTTCATCAATCGGCGCAGGGCCGGGGGTCGATCGGTGGGTGGTGGTGGTTGCTGCAGGTGCATCGCTCGCGGCTGAGGACCCGCTTACTGCTCAGGAACCTCAGCGGACTCGGCTGCCGGAGTCTCGACGACCTCGGCAACCTCGGGCTCTGCTGCGGTCTCGACGACCTCGGCCTCGGCCTCGGGCTCGGGAGCCTCGATGACCTCGGCAACCGTGACGGGTGCCGGGGTGCCGGCTCCGCCGCGCAGGATGCTGGGGTCGGCCTCGGCCTTCTGGCGAAGCGCCTCGGTCAAGCGTGCCGCCTTGGCCAGGGGCGCCTGGAACAGCGCAGCGGCACCGGACAGCGATGCGACCATCGCGCCGGCCAGCTTGGCCAGCAGAACCTCGCGGCTCTCCAGGTCGGCCAGCTTGCGGATCTCGTCCGCGGTCAGCGGCTTTCCGTCGAGGACGCCACCCTTGATGATCAGCAGCGGGTTGGCCTTCGCGAAGTCGCGCAGGCCCTTCGCTGCCAGGACCGGGTCGCCACCGATGAACGCGATGGCGGTCGGGCCCTCGAGCAGGCCGTCGAGGGTGTCGGCGGTCTCGCTCGGGATGTCGGTCTCGCGTACGGCACGCTTGGTCAGGGTGTTCTTGACGACCGCGTAGGTCGTGTCCGAACCCAGGCTGCGGCGCAGCGACTTGAGCTGAGCCACGGTGAGGCCGCGGTACTCGGTGAGCACGGCGGCGTTCGAGTCACGGAATCCGTCGGCGATCTCGGCGACGGCGGAAACCTTGTCAGGCCTTGCCATGGGCCTCCTTCCGGGGTGAGTGCCGGTGGAGGTATCCACGAAGGTCCGCACAATGACGAACGCCCCGGCGCAGGGCGCACGGGGCGGCAGCTCGGTCCGTGACGAGCACGGATCAAGCAACTGCTACGAACTCCTGCGCGGGCCGCCCGCAAAGTGCGGGGCCTTCGGCCGTCTCGTGGAAACCACGACACGGCAACCGGCGGTCTTGGGCGTTGTCAAGGATACACGGTTGCAGGGCTACCGACGCCACCAGTCGTACGGGTGCCGTCCCGGCCGGAAGCCCGCGGCCTCCGCCATCGCTGCGGCGGTGGCGAACCCGCGACCGACCACCCGCGGCACGTGAGCATCACTGCCGAACGACACGGCGTCGCCGCCGGCCTCGTACCACCATCGCAGCTGGGCCACGGAAACCGTTCCGCTCTTGGTGTTGAGCTCGAGGGCGCGGCCGGAACGGGCAAGGGCGCGGAAGACCGCGCGGTACTCCTCCTCGTAGCCGAAATCGTCGTACGGGTCGGAACCGTAGGGCAGGTAGCGGCCGATGAAGTCCACGTGGGCAAGGACCTGGAACGCGGAGCTGCCCTCGACGACGGCGAGCATCTCGGCGAGGTAGTAGCGCACGGCCGCGTCGACGGTCATCCGGTCGAACAGCTCGTCCGCCTGGATCAGCTCGCTGTCGTGCACGAGTGCGTGGCACGAACCCAGGACCCGGTCGAACCGACCGCCGGCGAGCACCGAGTCCAGCGTCGCGCCGAACAGATGGGGCTGGCCGGCCTCCAGACCAGTCAGGATGCGCAGGCTCGGAAACTTGGCCCGGCACTCGTCGATCGCCGCGAGGTAGCCCTCAAAGTCCAACGGCCGCAGGCGATCTCCGTACTCCACGGTTGCCGCCATCGAGGCAAATGCGTCACCGGGAGCGGCCTCGATGATCTCGAGATGCTCGGTGAACGCGATCGACGGCAGGCCCAGGTCGACGGCCTGCCGACACGCCTCGAGCATCGACGCATCGGGCCCGGTGTCGTAGGAGAACTCCGAGTGCACGTGGTCATCGGCGGGCAACGGGTTCGCCGGGGCCGGGGCGTCCGATTCCGATGTCGCGTATGTCTCGGTCATCACGACAACGGTGTCACAGTCCGGGCGGCGGCCGCCCGGCGGGTCAGGTGTTCAGGCCGGCGATGATCCCCCAGGTCGTGAGCGCGCCGAGCGTGCTGGTCCATTTCCCGTAGGCGGTGTAGTAGCCGACCGCCCAGGTGGTCTGCTCGTTGAGCGGGAAGTCCTTGGCCGGCAGGTCGCCGTTGATGGTCGGGTCGGACATGTTGCGTACGACGGCCCAGTACGGCGGGTTGGCCAGCTCGCTGCAGGCAAGGCCGAGCGCAGCGTCGCCCATCTCGACGGCCGCCCCCTCGAGATCCAGGTGGTTGGTGCTGGTCCCGTACTCGAAGTAGTCGGTAGTCAGGATCGGGTGGAACTCCGGCATCACGTGGCCGTCGTCGAGGCGGATCTGCGGGTTGTTGCCGGGCGTCGTCTGCAGCTCGCCGGAGCCGCTGAAACGCTTGGTGGGCGGCCCGAACGGTGGTTCGACGATCTCGCTGCGCAGGGTGCGCATCAGCTGTGCAGCATCGTCGAGGCGACCGGTCGGGATTGCCCAGTCGCTGCGATAGGACTTGCCGTTGAACACCTCGTTGCGGAACTCGTTCTGCAGCCGGAACTTCGCCCCACGGGTGACCACCACGTCACCGAGCCCGAAGTTGTCGAAGACCGACCCGGCGGTGCCGATGGTCAGGAAGACCTTGGGCTTGGCCTCGGCGATGATCTGCTGGAAGAAGTCCTTGACCGGCAGCGTCGCCGTGCCTTCGCCGGTCTTGACCCCGTCCTGGTTGAGGTGCAGCTCGGACTTCATGCAGAGCACGTTGACATTGCCCACCTTGGTCGGCATGTAGCTGCCCAGCCGGGCGGCATGCGCCGCGGGGGCAAACGGCCGGATCCTCGGCTTGTACGCGGCGAAGTTGCGCGCGTACTTGTGCCAGTGGTCGCCACTGACCTTCGGCGTCATGACGTGCGAGAGCCCGGCGAGCTCGTCGACCGTCCACGTGATCACGACGACATCGGCCTCGGGCAGCGGGGCGTCCGGCGAAGGCGCCGGGCTGATCGGCGCGGGAGTCGGCGCGAGCCCGTCCGGGAAGTCGATCTTGTGCCCGTGGCCCACGTCGACCAGCAGCGAGCCGGGATCGACGTCACCCGACATCGGGTCGAGGCCACGGGAGAGCAGGTAGCGGGCAATCTCCTTGCGCGCCTGGTGTCGCGGCAGATCCGGTGCGTCCTGCAGAGCAGTCATCGGCCAAGCCCCCAAGTCGGTGGGCCTCACCGTCCCACCTTGGTCAAGCGGCGACCAGTCACTCAGACGTGGGACTGGCGTCGTGAAATCCAGCGGTGCCCGGCTGAGTCGCACCTGACGGCTCCCGACCCCGCCGGCACGTGATCACTGGTGCGCCGCGTACCGAATGAACGCCGGATACGGGACGCCCGGCACCAGTGATCGCCCGGCGTAATGCCACGTGATCACTGGTGCGCCGCGTACCGAATGAACGCCGGATACGGGACGCCCGGCACCAGTGATCGCCGGACGGGGTGATGCCGCGTGATCACTGGTGCGCCGCGTACCGAATGAACGCCGGATACGGGACGCCCGGCACCAGTGATCGCCGGACGGGGTGATGCCACGTGATCACTGGTGCGCCGCGTACCGAATGAACGCCGGATACGGGACGCCCGGCACCAGTGATCGCCGGACGGGATGATCGCGACCGAGGGCAAACGAAGGCGCCCCCACCGAACGGTGAGGGCGCCGGACGTTCAGGGAAGAGCCGGTCAGGCGACCGGAGTCTCCTCGAGCAGGTTGCGCAGCTTGGTGGTGTCGACCGGGATCGACGGACCCATGGTGGTCGAGAAGACGATCTTCTTGAGGTACTTGCCCTTGGACGACGACGGCTTGGCCCGGACGATCTCGTCGATGGCCATGGCGTAGTTCTCGACCAGCTGGACGTCGGTGAAGCTCGTCTTGCCGATGATCACGTGCAGGTTGCCCTGACGGTCGACGCGGTACTCGATCTTGCCGCCCTTGATCTCCTCGACGGCCTTGGCGACGTCGTTGGTCACCGTGCCGGTCTTGGGGTTGGGCATCAGACCACGCGGTCCGAGCACGCGACCGAGCCGGCCGACCTTGCCCATCAGGTCCGGGGTCGACACCGCGGCGTCGAAGTCGAGCATGCCGCCGGAGACCAGCTCGATCAGGTCGTCGGAACCGACGAAGTCGGCGCCGGCGGCACGAGCGGCCTCGGCGCGCTCACCGGTGGCGAACACGGCGACCCGAGCGGTCTTGCCGGTGCCGTGCGGGAGGCTGACCGTGCCACGCACCATCTGGTCGGCCTTGCGCGGGTCGACGCCCAGGCGGATGGCGACCTCGACGGTGGCGTCGAACTTGGCCACCTTGCCGGTCTCACGGGCCAGCCGAGCGGCATCGAGCGGCGCGTAGAGCTTGTCCTGGTCGATCTTGGCTGCTGCTTCGTTGTAGGCCTTGCTGCGCTTCATGGCGATCTCCTTGTGGGTACGGCTCGTGCCGTACGGAATGAAGGCGTGGTTAGCGGGCCGGCCCGGCCCTCCCACGTGGTGCGTGGTGCTACTCGCTGACGGTGATGCCCATCGAGCGGGCGGTGCCCGAGATGATCTTGATGGCGGCGTCGACGTCGTTGGCGTTGAGGTCGGCCATCTTGGTCTCGGCGATCTCGCGGACCTGTGCGTTGGACAGCGACGCGACCTTGGTCTTGTGCGGGACAGCGGAACCCTTCTCGATCCCGGCGGCCTTGAGGATCAGGCGTGCGGCCGGCGGGGTCTTGGTGACGAAGGTGAACGAGCGGTCCTCGTACACCGAGATCTCGACGGGGACGATGTCCCCGCGCTGGGCCTCGGTGGCCGCGTTGTACTGCTTGCAGAACTCCATGATGTTGACGCCGTGCTGACCCAGCGCAGGGCCGACCGGCGGTGCCGGAGTGGCCGCGCCGGCCTTGATCTGCAGCTTGATGATCGCTGACAGCTTCTTCTTGGGGGGCATGACTTCCTCTTTGCTGGCGTGTTGCTACTGGACGGGTGGAACGGATCTTGGCCGCTAGATCTTGGCCACGTCGGTGAAGTTGAGCTCGACCGGCGTCTCGCGGCCGAAGATCGACACCAGCACCTTGAGCTTCTGGGCGTCGATGTTGATCTCGTTGATCGTGGCCGGCAGGGTCGCGAACGGCCCCTCCATGACGGTCACCGACTCGCCGACCTCGAAGTCGACCAGCTTGGTCTTGGTCTTGACGGCTCCTGCCTCGACCTTGGGCTCGGGCGCCAGGATCGGGGCGACCTCGTCCAGGGAGAGCGGCGACGGCTTGGTGGTCAGGCCGACGAAGCCGGTGACTCCGGGGGTGTTGCGCACGGCCGACCAGGACTCGTCGGTCAGCTCCATGCGGACGTAGACGTAACCGGGGTACTTCTTGCGGGTCACGTTCGCCCGCTTGCCGTTCTTGATCTCGACGACGTCCTCGGTCGGGACCTCGATCTGGAAGATGTAGTCCTCCATGTTGAGCGACCCGATGCGCGACTCGACGTTGCTCTTGACCCGGTTCTCGTAGCCGGCGTAGCAGTGCACGACGTACCAGTCGCCCGGCATCGAGGCGAGCTGGCGACGGAACTCCTCGTAGGAGTCGTCGGCCGGCTCGTCGGTCAGGTCCAGGACCGTGTCGTCGCCGGAGGCCAGCCCGTCGGGGCCGACGTAACCGGGGGTCGGGTCCTCGTTGCCGCCGTCGCCGAGCTCCTCGGCGCTGGCGGGGGCGTCCCCACCCTCGCTCGAGGGCACCTCGAAGTCGGCCACGTCGAGCGCCTCTGCCTGCTCGGAGGCGACCTGGTTGTGTGCACCCTGTGTATTCGGTGCGAACGGGTCGCCGGGCTCGCCGGGGTCGGCGGTCAGCGGAGCGTCAGACACGAGGTAGTCCTGTCCTGTTCAGGTGCGATCGGCGGGGTCGGATGGGGTGAAGCGGCTCGGGTTAACCGAAGAGCCGCAGAACGACCCAGGTGAAGGCGTAGTCGAGGGCGTAGACGAAGGCGATGACGAAACCGACGAAGACGATGACGACCGAGGTGTAGGTGAGCAGCTCCTGGCGGGTGGGCCAGATCACCTTGCGCAGCTCGGCCACGATCTCGCGAGTGAACAGGATCGGGTTGCGTCCGCTGCGAGGGCCGGGGGTTGGGCGGCCGCGCTCGGCCACGCCTCCGGTTTTGGTCTCAGTCACGCGTCTTCACTGTTCCTTCGTTGGACTGTGGCGGGGTTGCGCTGTGGTGCACGTGCAACGGGCTACCGGGTGCGAACCGTTCCCACGGTCCTCGCCGTGCTCGTCACTGCAGGGCAAGAGGGACTTGAACCCCCAACCACCGGTTTTGGAGACCGGGACTCTACCAATTGAGCTATTGCCCTCCGTACGAAACTCCGCGTGGCCGGGCGTGAAATGGCACGCCGGAGCGAGGGCGGAGGCCCGAACGTCGGCCAGTGTACGTCGATGGCCGCTTCCGGGTCGACCCGAGCGTGCACCGGGGTCCGCGCCGCGAGATATGCGCTGGACCCGGCTGGGCGGGGTAGGACAATGGTGCCATGACGTCTACGAGCCCCCAGCACCAGCGGATCTCCCGGCGCATCGGCGCCATCGCCGAGTCGGCCACCCTCGCGGTCGACGCCAAGGCAAAGGCGCTCAAGGCTGCCGGCGCCGACGTCATCGGCTTCGGCGCCGGTGAGCCGGACTTCGCCACTCCCCCGGCGATCGTGGAGGCGGCGATCGAGGCGGCGCGCAAGCCGGCGTCGCACCGCTACACCCCTGCCGCCGGCCTGCCGGTGCTGCGGGACGCGGTCGCGGCCAAGACGCTTCGCGACTCCGGCTACGACGTCAAAGCCTCGCAGGTGGTCATCACCAACGGCGGCAAGCAGGCCGTCTACCAGGCCTTCGCCACGCTGCTCGACCCTGGCGACGAGGTTCTGCTGCCCGCCCCGTACTGGACGACCTACCCCGAGGCGATCGCCCTCGCCGGCGGCGTCCCCGTCGACGTCTACACCGACGAGACCTCTGGCTACCTGGTCACGGTCGAACAGCTCGAAGCCGCGCGCACGCCCCGTACCAAGGTGCTGCTGTACTGCTCGCCGTCCAACCCGACCGGCGCGGTCTACCCGCGCGAGCAGGTCGAGGCGATCGGGCGCTGGGCGGTCGAGCACAACATCTGGGTGGTCGCCGACGAGATCTACGAGCACCTCACCTACGACGGCGCCGAGGCCGTGAGCATGCCGGTCGCCGTACCCGAGCTGGCCGACACCTGCATCGTCGTCAACGGCGTGGCCAAGACCTACGCGATGACCGGCTGGCGGGTCGGCTGGATGATCAGCCCCGCGGACGTGACCAAGGCAGCGACCAACCTGCAGTCCCACCTCACCAGCAACGTCAACAACATTGCGCAGTACGCAGCGCTGGCCGCCGTCACCGGTGACCTGACCGCCGTCGACGAGATGCGGGTCGCCTTCGACCGCCGCCGCCGGATCATGGTCAAGATGCTCAACGAGATCCCTGGCGTCACCTGCCCCGAGCCGCTTGGAGCCTTCTACGTCTTCCCGTCGGTCAAGGGTCTGATCGGTACGACGCTGCGCGGCCGCAAGGTCGAGACGTCCGCCGGCCTCGCCGAGCTGTTGCTCGACGAGGCCGAGGTCGCGGTCGTTCCCGGTGAAGCTTTTGGCACACCGGGCTACTTCCGGCTGTCCTACGCGCTCGGTGACGACGACTTGGTCAAGGGCGTCTCCCGGATGGCCGATGTGCTGGCCGAGGCCAAGACCGACTGACCGAGCGTCAGCTCCTCGCCGGCCGGCACGTCGTCGGCGATCCGCTCGATCACCTTGCGGTGGCCGGGGATGAACATCGCGGCCACGGCACCGAGCGCCACGATCACAGCACCGACCCAGATCGCGGGTACGAGGCCGTCGACGAAGGCCTGACCGGACTCGTAGCCACCCTTGGCGGTGAAGACCGAGGCCAGTACGGCGATGCCGAACACGCCACCGAGCTCGCGGATCGCGTTGTTGGCGCCGGAGGCGATGCCCTCCTGGTCACGACGGACCGAGGACAGCACCACGTTGGCTACCGGGGCGAAGAACAAGCCCATGCCGACGCCGCCGAGGATGAACGGCGGGACCAGGCTGGAGTAGGGCACGGTCACGCTGGACACGCTCGCCAGCCAACCGAGGCTGATCGACTGCAGGACCAGGCCGGTCACGAGCAGCGGTCGGCCACCAATCCGGTCCGACAGCGCCCCCGCGATCGGGGCGACGAAGACCGGCATCGCCGTCCAGGGCAGGGTCCGTAGGCCCGACTCGAGCGGTGAGTAGCCCTGCACGGTCTGCAGGAACTGGGCCAGCAGGAAGATCGAGCCGAACATCCCGAAGAACATGAACAGGCTGGCGGCGTTGGTGGCGCTGAAGCCACGGCTGCGGAACAGGCTCATCGGCAGCATCGGCTGCGGGCTGCGCAGCTCCCAGGCCACGAAGCCGCTGACCAGGATCGTGCCGAGGATCAGCGACGTCAGCACCTCGGGGCTGGTCCAGCCGACACTGTTGCCGCGGATGACGCCGAGGACGATGCCGAACAGTCCGGCACTGGCCAGGCCCACGCCCGGCAGGTCGAGCCGGGAGGCGGGTCCGTGGCTCTCGTCCAGCATCCGCCAGGCCAGCGGCACGAGGATGACGCCGATCGGCACGTTCAGCCAGAAGATCCACTGCCACGAGGCACCCTCGACCACGGCGCCCCCGACCAGCGGGCCGATGGCGATCGCGAGGCCACCGACGGCGCCCCAGGCACCGAGGGCTACTCCGCGCTTCTCGGGCGGGACCGCCCTGGACAGCAGCGTCAGGGTCAGCGGCACGATGATGGCGCCGCCGACACCCTGGACCGCGCGGGCGGCGATCAGCGCGTCGATGTTGGGCGCGAGGGCGGCACCGGCGGAGGCGAGGGTGAAGATGCTCAGGCCGATCACGAACAGCCGGCGGCGGCCGAAGCGCTCGCCCAGGGTGGCGCCGGTCAGCAGGAGTACGGCGAAAGTCAGCGTGTAGGCGTTGACCGTCCACTCCAGCCCCTGGATGCCGGCGTGCAGCTCCTTGCGGATGGCCGGCAGCGCCATCGTCACAACGAGGTTGTCGAGGCTGACCATGAACAAGGCGATGGAGGTGACGATGAAGGCCCAGAGCGCGGCGCGCGGCCGGGCGGTGGAGGGCGGAGCGAGCGAGGCGGTGGTCATTCCAGTTCCCCTGACTGTGAGTGATTGTTCACTAACTACGATGAACGTGCGAATTTCAGGACGGTTTGGGCTCGGGCGGGTTACAGGTCGAACAGGCTGGGACAGGTGAACGCGACGATCGAGTGCGCCCAGTCCTCGCCGAGGTGCTGCAGGTCCATCGCCGCGGCGACGTTGATCAGCATCCCGACGGCGAAGAACTTGACGACTTCCTCCTGCGGGGCGCCGCTGGCCCGCTCGACCAGCCGGTAGAGCTTGCGGTAGCCGGCCCTGGTGACCTCGCGGATCTCGGGGTCGTCCGAAGCGGCGTAGGCGTGCATCTGCGTGAGCAGCAGCTCGCGGTCCTGGAGCAGCACCGCGTACTCCATGCCCATCGCCTCCATCGCGTCGAGGCCGGCCAGCCCGTGGCTCGCCGCTTCGAAAGCGGTGTGGACCCGCTCGAAGCAGCTGCTGACGACCGCGATGAACAGGTCCTTCTTGGTGGCGAACAGCCGGAAGATGTACGGCTGGCTGATGCCTGCGCGCTTGGCGATGGCCTCGGTGGAGGTGCCGTTGAAGCCGCCCTGGGCGAACTCGACCAGTGCTGCTCTCACGACCAGCTCGCGCCGCTCGTCGGCCCCCATCCGGGTTGCTGTCATCGCCATGTCCTCAAGTTAGTGGTCAATCACTATCCCTGTCAACCACGAGGGGCGAGGATTTCTTTCCGGCCCCGGAACCGCTGCAGGAGACGGTTGTACGTCTTCACCGATTCCGCGTCTCGGTAGGCGGGGTCGGAGTCGTAGTAGCCGCGATGGCGACCTTGGCGTACGGGCAGCGCGCCGGGCGGCACAACCAGGCGCCCTCCCTCGGCACGCAGCGCGAGGCTGAACTCGATGTCGGCGTTGCGGTAGAACCGCGCCTTGGGGTGCGGGCCACCGGCGGCCAGCCCGGCACGGCGCCGGAACGCGAACAGGTAGCCGAGGATCGCGTCGACCTCGCCCCCGGACTCATCGCCGGCGTCGTGGAACGATCGCCACTCGTCGGCGAGATCCGCGTTGACTCCGCGCCAGCCGGCGCCGGTCACCGAGGGGTCGTCGAAGGCTCGCAGGATCGGGGTGAGCGCGTCGCCCTCGAGCAGCGTCGAGGGGTCGATCCAGACGTGGAGCGTCGCCACGTCGTGCTTGAGCAGCGCGATCCGGGCCTGCGCCCAACCCGCCGGCCGTTCGACGTGCAGCTCGTGCACGGCCTCGTGGCGCAGCGCGAGCTCGTGCAGCACATCGCCTGCGCCGTCGACGTTTCCGAGGTCGAGCGCCTCGACGACGACACCGTCCGGCAGGTGGGCGACCAGGGCTTCGACGCAGGTCAGCAGATCGTCCGGCCAGCCCTCGACGAGGAGGCTCACCGTCGCGAGGCGCTGGTCAGGGTCGCCGGAGTGATCGGGCAGGTCGCCGACCGATGCGAGCACCTCGTACGGCGGCTTCGGGCTCAGCGTCCAGCCATCGGCCCCGTCACGGATCAGCCATCCGGCGGCGGCGATCTCGTCGCGCAAGGCGTCGGAGGCAGCAAAATCCTTGGCAGTACGGGCATCCGCCCGGCGCTGGGCCAGGTCGCGCACCTCCACCGGCGGCTCGCTCACCCGAGCCGGACCACCGCACGGGACTGGCCGAGCACCTTGGCCCCGGCGCTCATGACCGTGAGCTCGACCTTGGCCTTGTTGTCCTCGAGCAGCTCGGTCACCTTGCCGGAGACCTCGAGGGTCGCGCCCACGCCGTCGTCGGGAACGGCGACCGGCCTGGTGAACCGTACGCCGTACTCGAGCACTGCTCCCGGGTCGCCCAGCCAGTCGGTCAGCGCTCTGGCAGCGCTGGCCATCGTGAACATGCCGTGCGCGATGACGTCCGGCAGGCCGACCTCGAGGGCGACGCGATGGTTCCAGTGGATGACGTTGAAGTCGCCAGAGGCGCCGGCGTAGCGGATCAGGTCGGCACGGGTCACGGTGAAGGACCGGGCCGGCAGCTCGGTGCCGACCTCGACACTGTCGAAGCTCACGCTCATGCCGTGCCCCTGGCGACGAGGGTGGAGTAGGCGGTGCACAGGTGCTCGCCGTCGGGCGTCGAGACCTCGGCCCTGGTGGACAGGATGTCGCTGCCGGCCATCGACTTGATGTTGTCGACGTGGACCACGACGGTGAGCAGGTCCCCCGCGCCGATGGGGCGATCGGAGACGAAGCGCTGGTCACCGTGCACGACCCGGCTGTAGTCGAGGCCGAGCTCGGGGTCGAAGACGACCTGGTCGGCGGCGCTGAGCGTCACGATGATCGCGAACGTCGGCGGGGCGATGACGTCGGGGTAGCCGAGCGCTCGGGCAGCGGCAGGGTCGACGTACGCCGGGTTGGGGTCACCGATGGCCGAGGCGAACTCGCGGATCTTCTCGCGGCCCACCTCGTACGGCGGGGTGGGCGGGTAGGTGCGCCCGATGAAGGAGGGGTCCAGTGGCATGGGCGACATCCTGCCAGGTCCGGACGCGCGAAGGCCGCCCTCGTGGTGTCGGGGCGGCCTCGTGCTTGTGCCGGCGGAGCTCGCGACTAGCGGGTCTCGCGGTGCTCTCGGTGGCAGCGGCAGTTGGGGCAGAACTTGTTCAACGACAGCCGGTCGGGGTCGTTGCGACGGTTCTTCTTGGTGATGTAGTTACGGTGCTTGCACTCCTGGCAGGCCATCGTGATCTTCGGACGTACATCGGTGGCAGCCACGGAAATGCCTTTCTCAAAGAACTGGGGACGGGGAACAGGGTAGCCGAGACAGGCTCCAGCAGCCAAAGACTGCGGGGGGACCCGACTCGGCTCGTACGTAGCGGAGGCCGGACTTGAACCGGCGACACAGCGATTATGAGCCGCTTGCTCTACCAAGCTGAGCTACTCCGCCCGGCGACCTGCATGACTGGCGGCGCTGTGCTCCGCCGTCATGACCGATCTCCTGGAGCCCCCTTACGGAATCGAACCGTAGACCTTCTCCTTACCATGGAGACGCTCTGCCGTCTGAGCTAAGGGGGCCGAACGCGTAGGCGAGACTACACGGTCGCGCCTAACGTCGGCGACTTGGTTCGAGGACTTGATCACCAGCTGGTCGCGGTGCCGGGCGCGGCCCGTTCACCCCGTGTGGCGAAGGTCACGCGCCAGTCGTCATCGGTCTCGCTGTCGATCTCGAGCCGCCACTCGTACCGCCGTCCCGGCGCCAGCGGCAGCTGGGCCAGGTTGAGCGCGAGCGCGAACGGCTGGGCGGTGCCGGCCGCGATCCCCGGCGGCCGTCCGACCTCGAAGTCGGTGTGCGCCTCGATCCCCTGCGGCGGCGCGCCGTCGGGTCCTGGCAGCAGGTAGAGCTGGCCGTCCTCCCCAAGAAGGCGGACGACCATGGAGTGCCGCTGGTTGGTCTGGTTCCAGGGCACGTCGATCAGGACGCCCAGGCCCATGCTCACCGGCTCGGGCCCGGCGAGGCTCCACCCCGCCCCGAGGATGTCGAGCTTGCCTTCGGCAACCCGGGCGAAATCGGCAAGGATCAAAGTGGCCTTCATGAACTCGACCCTAATGGCTTGATCGGATTTCCGGCTGGCGGCCCCGTGGGAACGACGAAGGCCCCCGACCGGGTGGGGTCAGGGGCCTCGTACCAGGTGCAGTCCTGCTTGCGAAACGGGGTGTGGGAGGTGCAGGGTTCGAACCTGCGTAGGCTGAGCCGGCAGATTTACAGTCTGCTCCCTTTGGCCGCTCGGGCAACCTCCCGCGATCGCCGGCGAACCGGCGACGCATGAGAATAGCCGATAGCGCGTGCTTGCCGCCAAGACGTTCCCCAACATGTGGAAGGAGTCACGCCGTGGCCGACTCGTCGTTCGACGTCGTCAGCAAGGTCGATCATCAGGAGGTCGACAACGCCCTGAACCAGGCGGCGAAGGAGGTCGCGCAGCGCTACGACTTCAAGGGCACAGACGCCTCGATCGTGCGCTCCGGCGAGGCGGTCGAGATCAAGGCCAACTCCGACGACCGCGTGCTGGCCGTACTCGACGTCTTCAAGGAAAAGATGATCCGGCGCAACCAGTCGCTGAAGTCGCTGGACTACGGCGACCCGCAGCCCGCCGGCGGCTCCATGTCGCGGCTGCTGGTGACCATCAAGGAAGGCCTCGACGACGAGAAGGCCAAGGCCATCGTCCGCAAGCTCAAGGAAGACGGCCCCAAGGGCGTCAACGCTCAGCGGCAGGGCGAGATCGTCCGGGTGTCGTCGAAGAAGCGCGACGATCTGCAGGCCGTGATCGCGCTGCTCAAGGGCGAGGACTTCGGCGTGCCGCTGCAGTTCGAGAACCGCCGCTGACCCCGGCGGGCGGCGGGCGGCCGCAGGCATCACCGTGTGACTTCGTCCCGGCGCCGGGCGGCAGGAAGTCACACAGTCATCGAAATGTTGACGGCTAGGGCGCACAGGTGGGACCGCACCTCCTCAATGCGCCCGGCCAGCCCATCATGCGCAGAGCCTCAGCGACCTGGTGGGCGACGGCACAGGGGATGCCCATGACCTGGCTCCAGCCGTACCGAAGTGGGATGCGGCCCGAGACCGCGTGCACGTTGTCCCGGTACATGTCCCGGAACACCTCGCCCGGTTTGCTGTGCCCCAGGCGTCCGTCCAGCTCAGCGGTGACCGCCCACGGGTCCCACAACGTGTCGATGACGATGACACGGCCGTTGGGGAGCACTTCGCGAACCTGACGGTTGGGCACCACGATGCCGTGGGTGCGCAGCACCTTGTCGAAAGCGAGCTCGAGCGCCGAGTGGATTCCGTCGTTGGTGGCCATCAGCATCTCCCCGAGCAAGGCCCGGTGCCGCAACCTCGGCAGCCGTAACGACGCGATGACAATCTGCTCGGCCGTGGTGAGACGCGAACCGATCGCGTCGGTCACGAGGCCGATCACCTTCTGCTCGCGAGTGGTGGCAGAAACAAGGTCCAGCACGGTTCGCTCGACGGTCGTACGGCTCAAGCGCGAATCCGCGACGATGTCCTGTGAGGACCAGTAGCGGGTGCGGTGGATATGCAGATCCGGTTGCGGCCTCACCTGCCGATTCGCCGCGACGGTGACATGGATGATCTCGCCCGGTGGGCGCCACCCGTCGACACCAGCTGCCGATACATGACTCAACGCGGATGTGGGTCCGGCGTACCGCAAAGCCGCAGTCAGCCAGGTTTCCCTCGGCACCGGACCGCTGAACGGTGCATACGTGCCGGGGAACAACGACTGCCACCTACCCCGGTCGAGCCGGTGCTTGATGGCATGGTCGGTCAGCCCCAGAGCATGCGCCTCCGCGCGACTGACTGCGGACGGTGTCGGCGGGGCATCGGGGTCGAAGTCCTTCATACGGCATGGCTACTGGGGGCATAGCCCGCGGTGAAGGGCCGTACATCGACCTGTGCATCAATGCGACGCCCGGGGACAACGTCCGCGTGTTAATTCGTACCGGTCAGGGGCGGCGTGAATCACCACGATGTCGCTGGGTCAGTGAGCGCCAGCAGCGAGGTCGGCGGCGTGCAGGACCCACTCCGGGTCGATGGAGAGCACGATGGTGACCGTGGCCACGATCGCGATGGCTGCGCTGACGTAGACCGGCACCGTACGGGCGACCGCGGGCTCCTGCTCCGGGCTGCCGAACAGCGAGAAGGCCCACAACGCGTAGTAGTACAGCGCGATCACGGTGTTGACCGCCATGATCGCGGCAAGCCACGGCACGTGACCGTCGACCACGACCCGGAACACCGCCAGCTTGGCGAACAAGCCCGCGACGCCGGGCGGGAGTCCCGCCAGGCAGGCCAGGAAGAACGCGAGCGTCACGGCCAGCAGCGGCTGCCGAGTGGCCAGCCCGCGGTAGTCCGACAGCAGCTGGCCGGGCGAACGACGACCCACCGCGATGACGCAGGCGAACGCGCCAAGGTTCATCGCCGCGTAGATCGCGAGGTAGGCGATCAGCGCCGACTCGGCCTCGGCGAGCGATACCGAACGTCCTCGTTGGGTGGCCGCAACGCCCAGTGGTACGAGGATGTAGCCCGCCTGGGCCACCGAGGACCAGGCCAGCAGTCGTACGGCGTTGCGTTGGCGCAGTGCCGCGAGGTTGCCGACGGTCATGGTCAGGATCGCCAGCACGGCGAGCACCGGACCCCAGACATCGGCGTACGGGCGGAAGGCGACGAACAACAGCAGCGACAGTCCGGCAAAGCCAGCGGTCTTGGAAACCACCGACAGGAACGCGGCCACCGGCACCGGCGCACCTTGATAGGTGTCGGGCACCCAAGCGTGGAAGGGCACCGCCGCGACCTTGAAGCCGAAACCGGCCAGCGTCAGCATGATCGCCGCCGAGGTGACCGGTTGGCGGGTCACCGGATGGGCGAGCGCCAGCCCGATCTGGTTGAGCTGCAGCGAGCCGGTGACGCCGTAGATCAGGCTCATGCCCATGAGGGTCACGGCCGTGGCGATCACCGAGATCAGGAAGAACTTCAGCGCGGCCTCAGCCGATCTGGCGTCGTCGCGGCGCAGCCCGACCAGCACGAACGCGGGCAGAGACACCACCTCGAGCGACACCAGCAGGCTGAGCAGGTCGCGGCTCGACGCCATGGTCAAAGCACCGACAACGCTTGCCAGCAAGAGGAAGTGGTACTCCCCCGCCGGCAGCCGCGAGTCGGCCAGCTCGTGCCTGCCGAGCAGCAGCACCACCGCCGTGGACGCCAGCACGATCACCTGGAACGCGACCGCGAACCGGTCCTCGACGTAGGAGCACGCACCCGGCGAGAGGCAGAACGTCGACCGCGTCGTGCCGGACAGCGACAGGGCCGACACGAGAGCGGCCACCACACCGACCAGAGAGATCGGTACGGCGAGCCAGCGCTGGTTCGACGCCCAGAACAGGTCGGCGACGAGGACCACGAGGGCGGTCGCCGCGACGATCAGCGCCGGCAGCAGGGCGACGAGGTTGACCGACTGGGAGGTCATCGCAGCCCCGCCACGATCAGCTGGACGGCGCCGTTGCTCATGCCGAGGACCAGCGCGGGATAGACGCCGATCGCGATCGTCAGCACCACGAGCGGGGTCCACACGGCGAGCTCGATCACGCTGACGTCGGGCATCCGTACCGATCTCCACCGCGGCGGCACCACACCCTGGTTGACCCTGGCCAGCATCCAGAGCAGGTAGGCCGCGGTCAGGACGGCACCGATGCCGCCGGCAGTCATCAGGCCGAAGAACAGGCCGCGCGGCAGTCCGGCCGCGGGCTGGTAGGCACCCAGCAGCGACATCATCTCGCCCCAGAAACCGGCCAGGCCGGGCAGGCCCAGCGAGGCAACCGCGGCGAACCCGAGCAGGCCGCCGAGGTAGGGCAGCTTGGCCTGCACCCCGCCGCCGAGCTCGCCGATCGAGTCGGTCCGGTAGCGGTCCTTGAGCGAGCCGACCACGAAGAACAACAGCCCGGTGATGAGCCCGTGCGCGATGTTGCCGATGAGTGCTCCGTTGATGCCGACCTGCGACAACGTGGAGATGCCGAGCAGGACGAAGCCCATGTGCCCGACGCTGCTGAACGCGATGAGGCGCTTGAGGCTCTTCTGTGCGAGGCACACCAGCGACCCGTACACGATGCCGATCGCCGCGAAGATGCCGATGTACGGGGCAAAGTCGTGTGCTGCCAACGGGAGTGCTGGCAACGCGATGCGGATCAGACCGTACGTGCCCATCTTGAGCAGTACGCCGGCGAGCAGCACCGAACCGATCGTCGGGGCCTCGGTGTGCGCATCGGGCAACCACGTGTGCAGCGGCCACATCGGCGTCTTGATGCCGAAAGCGATCAGCAGCGCCAGGAAGATCAGGTCCTGCTCACGGTGGCCGATGTGGCCGACGCTCAACGTCGAGAAGTCGAACGAGTGGTGGGCCAGGCCGATGCCCAGGAAGCCCAGCAGCATCACGGCGGAGCCGAGCAGGGTGTAGAGGATGAACTTCGTGGCGGCGTACTGCTTGCGCTCGCTCGCCCCCCAGATGCCGATCAGGAAGTACATCGGGACCAGGACGACCTCGAAGAACACGAAGAAGACGATGAGGTCCGCGGCCAGGAACGTGCCCAGCATGCCGACCTCGAGCAGCAGCACCAACGCCACGAACGCCTTGAGCTGGCCGCCCTTGGGCGGGTGGCCGGCCGTGTAGATCAGGCACAGGAAGGTCAGCAGGGCTGTCAACGTCAGCAACGGCAACGAGATGCCGTCGACCGCGAGATGGAACCGCACCCCGATGCTCGACAGCCACGAGACGTCGACGCTATAGGGGTTGTGGCCTCCGCGGCCGTAGAAGAGACCGTCGGAGACAAGAACGTCGGAGACATTGCCGGTCTTGGGCAACGGGGTGTAGCTGAAGAACCCAACGGTGCCGCTCGGCCGGTCGTGCAGCCAGGCGAACAACAGCACCAGGGTCGCCACGAACGTCAGCCCGCTGGCCGCGATCCCCTTGGGGACAACGTCTTTCGCCCAACGCTCGGGCAGCAGGATCACCGTGAGGGCACCCAGGGCCGGCAGCACCAGCAGGGCGACGATCAGCACTTGCTGCCAGCTCACGGGACCGCCACAACGATCGCGATGACGGCGACGCCGATCAGCATCACGGTCGCGTACAGCTGCACGTTGCCGTTCTGGCTCGTACGGACTACACCGCCGGCCCACCGTGCCGTACGACCGGTCGCCGTTGACCGCGCCGTCGACCACGTCATTGTCGAAGACCAGCAACGCGCGCCCCGCGGCCATGACCGGGCGCACGACGAAGGCGGCGTAGGCGGTGTCCACGCCGAGGCCCGAGCCGAAGGCCGTACGCAGCCGTGCGGAGAGCAGCATCGCCGGGTCGCGGTCGGGCTTGGAACGCAGCGCCAGCAGTACGGGCACAGCCGCGATGACCACCAGGGCGAGAGTCAGCAGCAGCGGCCCCCACGACACCTCGATGCCGATCGAGCCCGGCACCGGCGATGGCAGCCACGTCGGCAGGAAACGCTGGGCGGCAAGGACTCCGAACGCAGCCGCCGGGATCGCCAGCAGCACCAGCGGCACCAGGATGACCGGCGACGAGTCGCTCGGCGAGGCCGTGTCGTGACGCGGGCCGAGGAACGTGCGGGCGACCATGCGGGTGGTGTAGAGCGCCGTCAGCACGACGGTGATGAGGCCGGCGACGTAGACCGTAGCCGCGAGCCACGACGAGACACCCGTCGCCGCGTGCTCGCCGGAAGCCACGTGCCTGGCCGCGTCGAGGATCGCGTCCTTGCTGAAGGCGCCGGAGAACGGCGGTACGCCGGCGAGCGCAAGCGCGCCGACCAGGAACGTGACGAACGTGATCGGCATCCGCCGCCACAGCCCGCCCATCTCGCTCATCAGGTTGGTGCCGACCGCGTGCAGCACCGATCCGGCGGCGAGGAACAGCAACGCCTTGAACGCAGCGTGGTTGATCAGGTGGAACAGCGCCGGCTGGTAGCCACCGACCGCCAGTCCGGCCGTCATGTAGGCGAGCTGGGAGACGGTCGACCAGGCGAGCACCCGCTTGAGGTCGTCCTGGACCAGCGCCGCCAGTGCCGACAGCAGCATCGTGACCGCAGCGGCCAGGCCGAGCACGGTCATCGTCACCGGCGCGGCCGCAAAGTCGGGGTAGAGCCGGGCGACGACGAACACACCCGCGGCGACCATGGTGGCGGCATGGATCAAGGCGGACACCGGCGTCGGGCCCGCCATCGCGTCCGGCAACCAGGTCTGCAACGGGAACTGCGCGCTCTTGCCCGCGACGCCCCCGAGCAGCAGCATCGTGCCCACTGCGACCGACTCGTGCGGCAGCCCGGAGACGTGGGTCACGGCGCTGATCGAGAACGAGTGCGCAGCCACGCCGAGGACAAAGATGCCGAACAGGAAGGCGACGTCACCGAGCCTGGTGGTCAGGAACGCCTTGATAGCGGCCAGCCCGGCGCCGCGCGACTCGCGGTAGTGACCGACGAGGAGGTAGGAGCAGATGCCCATGACCTCCCAGCCGATGTAGAGCTCGAACAGGTCGCTGGACAGCACAACGAGCAGCATCGCGGCCGTGAACAGCGACACCCAGGCGAAGTACGACGGCAGCCGCCGATCGCCGTGCAGGTAGCCGATCGAGTAGATCTGCACGAGCAGCGACACCACGCACACCATCGCCGCGATGATCGCGGACAGCCCGTTGACGGCGGTGCCGACGTGCAGCTGCAGGCCGGGGGCACCGGGGATGCCGAAGGGCGTGTAGGCCTGCTGGTGAACCACCGTTGCGTTGGGGTGGTCCAGCGCTCCGGGCAGCAGGCCGATCGCGACGACGGTCGCGATGAGCGTGCCGACGATCGACACCGCCGCGCGCCGCCTGGCAGCCGCCGGCCGAACAGCAGGGCGAACGCGGCGAACACCGCAGGGGCAACGGGTACGAGCCACGCGAGCGAGGTCATCGAGCGCAGCCCCGGCTCACGGTCACTGAGCTGGGTGAGCGCGTCGATGTCGACGGTCGCGCGGTGCCGGTAGACGGCCAGCACGATGGCGAGGCCGACGCCGAGCTCCGCTGCGGCGATCACGATGACGAACAGCGCGAAGACCTGGCCGGAGTGCAGCGCGGTGTCCCGCCACCACGCGTCAAAGGCGACCAGGTTGAGGTTGACCGCGTTGAGCATCAGCTCGACCGACATCAGGACCAGCACGGCGTTGCGCCGAGCGAGCACCCCGTAGGTCCCGATGCCGAACAGCAGCGACGCCACCACGAGCGGATAGACGAGATGCATCAGGCGTCCTCGCCAGCGCCCGGATCAGGCCGTCGTACGAGAACGATCGCACCGACCAGCGCCGCCAGCAGCAGCACCGAGACCACCTCGAACGGCAGCACCCACCAGCGGAAGATCGCCGAGCCGTCGGCCTGCGCGGACCCGGTCGCCGCACCCCGTACGTCGATCCAGCCGCCCTTGAAGGCATCGATCACGAGGAAGACCAGCGTCGCCGCGGTCGCCACGCCCACGATCGCCGCCAGCAGCCGGTTGTCGTTGTCGAGCCCCGGCGTCTTCCCGATCGGCGCTCTGGTCAGCATCGTGGCGAACAGCAGCAGCACGACCACCGCGCCGATGTAGATCAGCACCTGCACCCACGCCACCAGCTCGGCGGTCATGATCAGGTAACAACCGGCCAGCGCACCGAAGGACACCACCAGCCAGAGCGCGGCGTGCACGATGTTGCGTGTCGTCACGACAAGCAGCGCTGAGCCGACGGCGATCACGCCGAGGCAGGCGAACAGCGCTTCCGGGCCGTGCCAGCTGCCGTACGAGGGGGCGGTGCCGTGCGTGTTCGGCAACGCCGCGGCCAGCAGCAACGGAGTCATGCCGTACCACCGGGCTCGTCATCGGCCGCATCCCGCGCCGATCTTGGGGATGATGCCCGTCCAGCGGCCCTCGGATGGGCAGGATCGGCAAGATCGGCGGTAGCCGTCTGCCCAGCCGCCGCCTCCGCAGTCCCGGCCGCAGCCTCCGCGGCCTTGGCCTTGTCCCACGCCTTCTCCGCGGCGGCCAGCTCCTTGGGCTCCTCGGCACCGGGGTCGGCACCGGGCGGCGCTGGCACGGTCCACATCCAGTCCCGCAGCCGCTCCCGCTCGTGGGTCAGGTCGCCGACGTCGTACTCCGCGTACTCGAACTCCGGGGTCCAGAACAGCGCGTCGAACGGGCAGACCTCGATGCAGATGCCGCAGTACATGCACAGCGCGAAGTCGATCGCGAACCGGTCGAGCATGTTGCGGGTACGGTCGCGGGCGCCGGGCTCGGTGGCCGGGATGACTTCCTTGTGCGAGTCGATGTAGATGCACCAGTCGGGGCACTCGCGGGCGCACAGCATGCAGACCGTGCAGTTCTCCTCGAACAGCGCGATGACCCCTCGCGACCGCGGGCGGCAGGTCGGGCTTGACGTCGGGGTACTGCCGGGTGACCGACGGCCGGGTCATGGTCTTCAAGGTGACGGCCAAGCCGCGCGCGAGGCCGCTGCCGGGGACGCCGCTCATGCCGTCGCCACCCGTACGATCGCGGTCACGGTGACCTGGATCAGCGCCAGCGGCACCAGCACCTTCCAGGCCAGCTTCTGCAGCTGGTCCTCACGCAGCCGGGGGTTGGACACCCGCAGCCAGATCACCAGGAACGACAGCGCCATCACCTTGAGCAGGGTCCACAGCCAGCCCAGCTGGTGGTCGAGGAACGGCCCGCGCCAGCCGCCGAGGAACAGCACCGTGGTCAACGCCGCCAGGACCACGATGCCGGCGTACTCCGCCAGCAGGAACAGCGCGAAGCGCAGGCCGGTGTACTCGGTCAGGGAGCCGAAGATGATCTCGCTCTCGGCGTACGGCATGTCGAACGGCGGCCGGCGCAGCTCGGCCAGCCCGGCGATGAAGAACACCACAGCGGCGACGCCCTGCCAGGGCAGCCACCACCAGCTCCACGACGACGCGATGCCCGACAGGGAAAGGGTTCCGGCCGCCATCGCGGCACTCGCGGCGGCCAGGACCAACGGCAGCTCGTACGCCATCAGCTGGGCCGCAGCGCGGACACCGCCGATGAGGGCGTACTTGCTGGCGCTGGACCAGCCGGCCATCAGGATGCCGATGATGCCGATGCTGACGACGGCCAACGCCACGAACAGGCTCATGTCGAGCTCGCTCGCCGACTGCCCCGGCCCGATCGGGATCACGACCAGGACGATGAGGTAGGGCAGCAGCGCGATGAACGGCGCGAGCTCGTAGACCCTGCGGTCAGCGGCCTTGGGGACCACCGACTCCTTCTGGGCAAACTTCACGCCGTCGGCGACCAGCTGTGCCCAGCCGTGAAATCCGCCGGCGTACATCGGACCGAGCCGGCCCTGCATGTGCGCCATCGCCTTGTGCTCCATCTGCCCGACCAGCAGCGGAACGGTCAGGAACACCAGCAGCACGATCGACCAGCTTGAGCGGCGACCTCGAGCGCGGTGATCATGGAGTCGCCTCCGGACCCCAGGTGCCGGGCTCGGGCACCCCGGGCGGCATCATCCGTCGCCGCGACGGCGACCCATCGTCGTGTTCGCCCGGCTCCTTGGCTCCCGGCCACGGCTTGGCGACCCGGCTGGCCAGCACGAACTCCTTGCGCAACGGATGCCCCTCGAAGCCCTCGGGCAGCAGCAGGGGCACGAGGCCGGGGTGACCGTCGAAGAAGATGCCGAACATCTCGTGCGTCTCGCGCTCGTGCCAGCCGGCGCCACGGAAAACTCCCGTAAGCGTAGGCAAAGTAGCGTCGTCACGGGCGATTCGAGTGCGCAGCAGCACGTGATGGTGATGGCCCAGGGACCACAGGTGCACGAGTACGGAGAACCCGTCCTCGAGCTCGTCGACAGCGGACAGCCAGTCGAAGTAGTCGGTGGCCACGGCCTCGTCAGAGCGGGCGGCCTCGACCGCCTCGACCCACCGCTCCGCTGGTACGTCGACGGTCACGGTCTCGTAGGCCACCGACGCGGTGACCTCGCCGCCGAGGACCTCGACCAGTCGCTCGCCGACCTGCTCGGGCGTCACGGCGCAGCCGGATCATCGGGCAAAACCTCAACAACAGCAGGGGTTTCCGGCTCCGGCGGCCACACAAGGCCGTGGACTCGGTGGTGCACGGGTCCGGCCTGCGCCACGGCCGGCGGCGACACGAACGGCCGGGTAAAAACGGCGGCCGAGGGCCGTACCGACTTCTCGGACGCGCGCAACGGCAGCCGCTCTCCGGCGATCTTGTCCTGCAGCTTGAGGATGCCGTGCAGCAGGGCCTCGGGCCGCGGCGGGCAGCCGGGCACGTAGACGTCGACCGGGATGATCTGGTCGACGCCCTTGGTCACGGAGTAGGAGTCCCAGTAGGGGCCGCCGCAGTTCGAGCAGGCGCCGAACGAGATGACGTACTTCGGCTCGGGCATCTGCTCGTAGAGGCGGCGTACGGCTGGCGCCATCTTGTCGGTGACAGTGCCGGACACCACCATCAGGTCGGCCTGGCGCGGTCCGTTGGCGAACGGGATCACGCCGAGGCGGATGAAGTCGTGCTGGCTCATCGACGAGGCGATGAACTCGATCGCGCAGCAGGCCAGACCGAAGTTGAAGACCCACAGGCTGTAGCGGCGACCCCAGTTGAGGACGAACCGCATCGGGGCCGGTGCCTCCATGCCGGTGGACGCGTTGGCCCCCGGCACCGACGAGATGATCGGCAACGTCGCGGGAGCGAACAGCAGCGGCTCGCTCGGGGTCACACCCACGTCAGCACCTTGCGCCGCCACGCGTACAGCAGCGCGATCGCGAGGATGCCGACGAAGATGCCCATCTCGACCAGGCTCTGGACACCGAGGTCGCGGAAGACCGTCGCCCAGGGAAACAGGAAGACCGACTCGACAGCGAACACGACGTAGAGGAAGGCGAACACGTAGTAGCGGACCTGGGTCTGCGCCCAGTCGCTGCCGACCGGGTCGACGCCGGACTCGTACGTCGAGCAGCTTTTCGAAGGTCGGCTGGTACGGGCGCAGCAGCCGGTTGGCCCCGATGGCGGTCGCCAGGAAGCCACAGCCCACGAGGACCATCAGCCCCACCATGGCGTAGGCACCGAAGTAGCCGCTCAGCACAACCGCTCCCTGCGTCAGGTTTGCCCGAGTTGTTCGCTGCGGGCTCGCGGCGCTCATCCTAATGAGGCGCTCACAGTCGGCGCGCCCAGCGTGGCCGAGATACGGCGTGAGCGCCTCGATCAGGCCGGCAGGACGATCCCGACCATGGACAAGGCGACCTCCGGCCGTACGGGCTCGGCGTACCAGTAGCCCTGACCGAGGTCGACGCCGAGATTCTCGAGCTCGAGCGCTGCGGCTGGCGACTCCACCCCTTCGGCGACGGTGAGCAGGCCGAACGACCTGGCCAGGTCGACGGTCGCGCGCACGATGGCGGCGTCGTGCGGGAACGCCAGCATGCCCGCGACGAAGGACCGGTCGATCTTGAGCTCGTTGACCTGGACCCGCTGCAGGAACGTGAGCGAGGAGTAGCCGGTGCCGAAGTCATCCACGGCGATCTGCACCCCGAGCGCGCGCAGGCGGTCGAGCACGTCGACCACCAGGTGCACCTCGCCGAGCATCGTGGTCTCGGTGATCTCGAGCTTGAGTCGGCGCGGGTCGAGGCTGTGCCGGGCCAGCACTGCCTCGATGTCGTCGGCGAGGCCGAGGTCGAGCAGCGAGCGGGCCGAGAGGTTGACGGCGACGCTGGGGCGCAGGCCGTTCACCTCGGGCCACTTGGCGGCCTCGGCGCAGGCCAGGTCGAGCACGTGCAGCGTCAGCTCGCCGACCAGTCCCGACTGCTCGGCGACCGGGATGAACTCGTTCGGCCCGACCAGCCCGCGTAGAGGGTGCTGCCACCGTACGAGCGCCTCGAAGCCGGCCACACGCTTGCTGATCAGGTCGACCTGCGGCTGGAAGAACACCTCGAGCTCGTCGCGGTCGAGGGCCTGTCGCAGCTCGGCCCCCATCGCCAGCCAGGAGAACCCGGCGTTGCCCTCGATCGACGGGTCGTACTGGTGGGCGGTGCCCCGGTTGCGCTTGGCGTGATACATCGCGACGTCGGCCCGTTGCAGCAGCGTGTCGACGTCCGCAGCGTCCGTCGGGTGTACGGCGATGCCAGCACTGGCGTGCACCGCGATCTCGAGCGTGCCCACGGTGAGCGGCTCGCTGACCGTACGCAGCAGTGCGCGGGTGCGCCGCATCGCGGACTCGGCCGACTCGACGTCGCGCAGCAGGACGGCGAACTCGTCGCCACCGAGGCGCGCGACCGTGTCGGCGGAGCGCAGCAGCGGAGGCAGCCGGTGACCCACCGCCCGAAGCAGCGCGTCCCCTGCGGCGTGCCCGAGCGTGTCGTTGACGTGCTTGAAGTGGTCGAGGTCGAGCAGGACCAGCGCCGACATCAGACCGGTGCGGCGGTCGGAGGCGATCGCCTCGTCGGCGCGGCGCAGCAGCAGCGCGCGGTTGGCGAGACCGGTCAGCGCGTCGTGCTCGGCTTCGAAGGACTTCAGCGTCGCCTGCTCGAGCACCTCGCGGTAGAGCCGTGCGTTGAGCAGGGCCGAGCTGACGGCCTGGACGTAGGTCCCGATCAGCCGCTCGTCGCGGCGCAGGAAGACGTCGGGCTGCGAGGACCACAGCCGCAGCACGCCGCTGACCCCTGCCATGGCCGGCAGCTGGACCCTGGCCAGCAGGTAGGGCTCGTCGGGGATCCGGTGGACGACGAGCACTCCGTCGTCGGACCAGACCGGCTGCTCGCCGATGCCGGGGAAGTGGAAGTCGCCCTCACCGGCGAAGTACCTGCTGGAGACCGACAGGTCACCTCGGCGCTGGCCGAAGACCTCGATCTCGGCCGCCTCGACCCGGAACAGGTCCGGGGCCCTGCGCACGGCTGCCTCGACGACGCGCTCCTCGTCGAGCTGCTGCAGGGCCTTGGTGGCTGCCTCGAGCTGTTGCCAGAGGTCGCGCTCGTCCAGGGCTCGCACGTAGCCGCGGTAGGACAGCACGATCAGGGCGGCGAAGACCGGGAAGACCGCGAGAGCGTCGAGGGTGACCCGGTTGAGCTCGACCATGAAGAACAGCCCGAACGCGAGGTTGCCCAGAGCGACCACGGCGCGCAGCGGCAGGGCCGGCAGCAGCACGTCGCGGACCCGCCCGCCGGTGGCCGCCGCGATCACGGCTGCGACGCCGAGCGCGGTCCACGCGCTGTAGACGAGGACGGCCAGGGTGGCGACCAGCGCCGTACGCCAGTCGAGCGGGAACATCTCGCCGCCGAGCGCCCAGAAGACCAGCGTGGCCAGACCGGCCCCGACCACCGCGTTGGCGGTGTTGAACAGCACCTTGATCCAGGTCCGGCCGACCAGGACCGACGTGATCGACACGGCGAGGGCGAGTACCGGAGCCCACCCCAGCGGCACGGCGATCAAGGTCGCCAGGACGGCGATCTCCACGGCCGAGTAGGCCTCCGCCTGCGAGTGGCCCACCCGGATCCTGGCCAACGGCAGCTCTGCCACGGCAAGGAACAGGGCCATCCCGGCGAGGGACCATGGGTTGAGCGTCGCCGTGTCGCCGGCGATCGTCAGCGCCGACAGCACGAGGGTGATCGCGGCGAGCCCGGCGACGACGCAGACGACAAGGCCGACTCGGCTCCTGCCGGTACGGGTCACGACGCCGTGCGAGGCAGGCACGAGCGTCGCCTGCTCCTGAATCACCATCTGCCCGGCCAACTCCCCGTGACCCACCCCCGACGCACCGCCGGACCGGGAGGACCCGGCCGGACCGGATTGGCCGGGGTCTGTCCCGGTCGCTCCGATGTCACCGTAGCGCGACCGTTTCATCACCGCGAGTCGCCATTAGGGTGTTTGTCGCGCCGGTTCCGGGTGATTCGTACCGATCGCTGGCACACCATGCGGACCCCGGTGATCCCGCAGGACGGGTTCTCCGTGAGAATGACCAGCATGAGTGCCGACAGCACCCCGCCGCCCAGCACCGACGCCGCCAACCCCGTGCCCGGACGCACCACGGCCCGCCACGGCGTGCCGCCCGAGCTGCGTTCGGAGGTTCGCGTGTTCGGCGCGGCGCTGGGCCAGGTGCTGCGCGAGTCGGTGGGCGCCGACCTGCTCGACGACGTCGAGCGGCTGCGCCGAGCGGTCATCGACGCCCGCAACGGCCAGACCACCGCGGAGACGCCCGCGGCCATCGTCGCCGAGTTCGACGCGCTGCGGGCCGAGCAGGTCGCCCGCGCGTTCACCGTCTACTTCCAGCTGGTCAACCTGGCCGAGGAGCGGCAGCGGGTACGGGCCCTGCGCGGTCGCTCGTCCAGCGACCGACCGGACTCCTTTGCCGGGCTGGTCGGCCGACTCAAGCCCGACCAGCTGGCGGCGCTGCTGCCCGAGCTCGAGGTGCACCCGGTCCTCACCGCCCATCCGACCGAGGCCCGCCGCCGGGCAGCCGTCACCGCGATCCACCGGGTCGGCGAGGCGATCGACCTGCCGGACGAGGTCGCCCGCGAGCGACAGGTCCTCGAGGAGATCACGGCGCTGTGGCGCACCGCTCAGCTGCGTTCGCTGCGGCCGGGGCCGATCGACGAGGTCCGAACCGCGATGGCGGTCTTCGACGAGTCGCTGTTCGGCATGGTCCCCACGGTCTACCGGGCGTTCGAGGCGGCGCTGGCCGGACCCGACGCCGGCACCCAGCCGCCGACCGTTCCCTCGTACATCCGGCTCGGCTCCTGGATCGGCGGCGACCGCGACGGCAACCCCAACGTGACGGCGCCGATCACCCGCGAGGCGCTCGACGTCCAGGCCGACCACGTGCTCCGGGCGCTGACCAACGCGACCGAGGCCCTCGCCACCACCCTGACCCTCGACGCGCTCAGCACGCCGCCGTCGGCCGCATTGCGCAACGCGGCCGAACGAGCGGCCGACCAGCACCCCGCGCTGCTCGCAGGGCTGACCAGCAGCGAGAACGAGCCGCACCGCGACTACCTGCTCTTCGTCGCCGCCCGGCTGGACGCGACCCAGAACCGCCACGCCGACCTGGCCTACCGCAGCGCTGACGATTTCCTCGCCGACCTGCGCCTCGTCCAGTCCTCGCTGGCGGCAGCCGGCGCTGTGCGGATCGCCTACGGCGGCGTGCAGGACCTGCTGTGGCAGGCGGAGACGTTCGGCTTTCACCTCGCAGAGCTCGAGGTCCGCCAGCACTCGGGACTGCACACCGCGACGCTCGCGGCCTACCTCGGCGACGATGCGCGCGACGCCACCGTCCTCGACCGGCTGGCCCGCGAAGGGGCCGGCGCGCCGATCACCGAGCTCGACGACATGAGCCGCGAGGTTCTGGCGACGCTGCGGGCCGTCTCCGCCCTGCAGCACCGCTGGGGCGTTCGGGCGTGCCACCGCTACATCATCAGCTTCACCTCCCGCGCCTCCGACCTGGTCGCCGTGCGCGCGCTGGCCCGGATCGCCGTACCCGAGGGCACGCTGCAGCTCGACGTCGTGCCGCTGTTCGAGACGCAAGAGGACCTCGAGAACTCCGTCCCGGTGCTCGAGGAGTGGTTGACGTACCCGTCCACGCAGGCTCACCTGCGAGACAACGGCAACCGGGTCGAGGTCATGCTCGGCTACTCCGACTCGGCCAAGGACGTCGGACCGGTGTCCGCGACGCTGTCGTTGTACGAGGCACAGGCTCGCCTCGCCGACTGGGCGGCACGGCACGACATCGCGCTGACGTTGTTCCACGGCCGCGGGGGCGCGCTCGGTCGCGGTGGCGGTCCCGCTGGTCGGGCGATCCTGTCCGGTGCGCCGGGATCGGTCGCCGGCCGGTTCAAGGTGACCGAGCAGGGCGAGGTCATCCTCGCCCGCTACGGCACTCCGGAGATCGCCGTACGCCACCTCGAGCAGGTCACCACGTCCGTGCTGCTGGCCTCGACGCCCGAGGTCGAGGCCCGCACCGCTGCCTCCGCCGTGCGGTTCGACACGCTCGCCAGCCGGGTCGGAGACGCCGCCAAGACGGCCTACCGGGGCCTCGTCGAGGCCGATGGCTTCGCCGACTTCTTCGCCGAGGTCAGCCCGCTCGAGGAGCTGGGCCTGCTGCAGATCGGCTCGCGCCCCGCCCGCCGCAAGAGCGCGGGCCACGACCTCGCATCGCTGCGGGCGATCCCCTGGGTGTTCGCCTGGGCCCAGACCCGCTGCAACCTGCCCGGTTGGTACGGCCTCGGCACCGGCCTCGCCGCTGCAGCCGCCGTGCCGGGTGGGCTCGAGGAGCTGCAGGCGGCCTACGCGGAGTGGCCGTTGTTCTCCTCGATGCTCGACAACGCCGAGATGTCGCTGGCCAAGGCCGACCGCGACATCGCCGCCCGCTACCTCGCGCTGTCCGAGCGGCCGGCGCTGGGGGACACGATCCTGGCGGAGTACGACCTGTCGGTCTCGATGCTGCTCAAGGTTCTCAACCGCGACGCACTGCTGGGCGGGCACCGCGTTCTCGGCTGGGCGGTCGAGCTGCGCAACCCCTACGTGGATGCGCTGTCCTACCTGCAGCTGCGGGCGCTGTCGGCGCTTCGATCCTCCGACGAGGCCACTGACACCGGCCCCGAGGCCGAGGCCAACCAGCGGCTGCTGCTGCTCACCGTCGGTGGCGTGGCCGCGGGGCTGCAGAACACCGGCTGACGACCGCCGCTGACGTTCAGGGCGCCCCACCGCTCCAGTTGTCTAACGCCGGCTGGCGCGACAGGATCACTGGCATGGCTGACACGACGGGTACTGCTGAGATCGGCGTCACCGGGCTGGCGGTGATGGGCCGCAACCTGGCACGCAACCTCGCCAGGCACGGCCACGCCGTCGCCCTGCACAACCGCACCGCGTCCAAGACGCACGACCTCGTCGAGCACTTCGGCTCCGAGGGCACGTTTGTCCCCTCCGACTCGGTGGAGGACTTCGTTGCGTCACTACAACGACCGCGCCGGGTCCTCATCATGGTCAAAGCCGGCGAGGGTACCGACGCCGTCATCGACGAGCTCGTACCCCTGCTCGAAGAGGGCGACATCGTCATCGACGGCGGCAACGCCCACTTCGCCGACACCCGGCGGCGCGAAAAGTCCTTGCGCGACAAGGGACTGCACTTCGTCGGCATGGGCGTCTCCGGTGGCGAGGAAGGCGCGCTGCATGGCCCCAGCATCATGCCTGGCGGCTCAGCGGAGTCCTACGAGTCGCTCGGGCCGCTGCTCGAGGACATCTCCGCCAAGGTCGACGGCGTGCCCTGCTGCACCCACATCGGGCCCGACGGCGCCGGCCACTTCGTCAAGATGGTGCACAACGGCATCGAGTACGCCGACATGCAGCTCATCGCCGAGGCCTACGACCTGCTGCGGGTCGGGCTGGGCAAGACGCCGGCCGAGATCGCCGACGTGTTCCGCGGCTGGAACGAAGGCCGGCTGTCGTCCTACCTGATCGAGATCACCGCCGACGTGCTGAGCGAGTTCGACGCCTCGACCGGCAAGCCGTTCATCGACATCGTGGCCGACCGGGCCGAGCAGAAGGGCACCGGCGGCTGGACCGTGCAGATCGCCCTCGACCTCGGCGTCCCCGTCAACGGCATCGCCGAGGCCGTCTTCGCCCGGTCGACGTCGGGCCACGTGGACCTGCGCGAGGCGGTGCGCGCGGACGGCCGGCTGGGTGGCCCCGAGCAGCACGCGCTCACGGGCGAGGCCGCCGACGCGTTCGAGGCGCAGGTCGAGCAGGCGCTCTACGCGTCCAAGCTGATCGCCTACGCCCAGGGGTTCCACCAGATCGCGGCTGCCTCCGAGCGCTACGACTGGAACATCGACCCGGCCTCGACGGCGACGATCTGGCGCGGCGGCTGCATCATTCGGGCGGCCTTCCTCGACCGGATCCGCGAGGCCTACGACGCCAATCCCAAGCTGCCGACCCTGCTCGTGGACGACAGCTTCGCCACCGACCTCGGCGCCGCACAGCAGGCCTGGCGCTCGGTCGTGGCGACGGCGGCTCTGCTCGGCGTTCCCGCCCCCGGCTTCTCGGCGGCGCTCGGCTACTACGACTCACTGCGGGCCGGACGGCTGCCGGCGGCGCTGATCCAGGGCCTGCGCGACTACTTCGGGGCGCACACCTACCGGCGCACCGACCGACCGGGGACCTATCACGTCGCGTGGGCGCAGGACGGCCGGCCGGAGACTCGTACCGACTCCTGAGTTCAGGGTATAGACTCAGCACTGTGGCTCCTAACCTGACCGATGTGCTGGCGATCGTCGGCGAGCGCTGGACCCTGCTGGTCGTACGAGAAGTCGGCCTCGGGGTGCGGCGTTTCGACGAGCTGGCCGAGGCCACCGGGGCGCCACGCGCTGTCCTCGCCGACCGGGTCAAGCGGCTGGTCGACGCCGGCGTGCTGGAGCCCCGGACCTACCGCAACCCCGGCGCCCGGCCGCGTCAGGAGTACGTGCTGACGCCGGCCGGGGTCGACCTGGTGCCCGTGCTGTCAGCCCTGTCCGACTGGGGCGAGCAGCATCTCGGCGGCGGCCTGCCCGACGTGTCCTACCGGCACAGCGGCTGCGGCCACCGCCTCACCACCCGCCTGGTCTGCGAGTGCGGCGAACAGGTCGAGCCAGGGCCGGGGCTGGTCGCCTCGGTCAACCGTCCCCAGCTCTGAGGAGTCCTCGTGTCCCACCTGCCCACCACCACCGACGCCACCTTCGCCGCCGACGTGCTCGCCAGCCCCGTGCCGGTGCTCGTCGAGTTCACCGCCGACTGGTGCCCTCCCTGCAAGATGGTCGCCCCGACGCTGGAGCGGATCGCCGAGACCGAGGCGGGCCGGATGCGGGTCGTTGCCCTCGACTCCGATGTCAACCCGGAGACCGTACGGGCCTACCGCGTCATGGGCATGCCCACGATGGCGTTGTTCGTCGGCGGTGAGCTGGTGGCCCAGGTCGTGGGAGCCCGCTCGCAGCAGCAGCTGATGAAGACCTTCGAGCCGCACCTACCCGTGCGGGCGTAGCCGCCGGTGCAGGAAGTTGAGGCACCTGCCCCATGCGGGCCCACCCGGTCCGGACCTAGCGTCGGTCCTCCAGGGGGCGACCGGTCCCCGTGACAGGAGGAGTACCCGATGGCCCGCATCTCTCCCGACACCCCCGAGCTGGTCGACTTGGGACTGGTCGATATCCGCTCAGCCGAGCTCGACGGCTACACGGTCGACTTCCTGCACGTGAAGCAGCCGGTCGACATGTCCCTGCTGCTGAAGGGGCTTCCCGGTGACCGGTGTCCCTGCCCGCACTGGGGCGTCGTGACCGAGGGGTCGTTGTCCGTCCGCTACGCCGACCACGAGGAGACCATCGGGACCGGCGACGTCTTCTACCTCTCCCCCGGACACGTTCCGACGTACGAGGTCGGCACCCGGATGATCCAGTTCAGCCCCAGCGACCAGATCAAGATGGTGGGCGAGGCCATTGGCCGAAACCTGCAATCGCTGCAGGCGACCTGAACCTGCTGTGGCCGGCGTACGATCCGAAGCAGGAGCGGTGCCCCTACCTTGGGGGTGGGCCGGTGACGGACAACGAACCGCGCGCGGCCACGTGCTCGGACCTGAGCCTCGCCGAGCTGGTCGCGGCGCTGTCGCTCGGCGTTGACCTCGGCTTCGACCAGCCCATGGAGCACGTGCTGCGCCAGTGCGTCATCTCGCTGCGGCTGGGTGACTTCCTCGGCTTGGACGACGACCAGCGCTCGACGCTCTACTACACGGCGCTGATGGTCAACGTCGCGTGCCACGTCGATGCGCACGAGCAGGCCAAGTGGTTCGGCGACGACATCGCACTGAAGGCGACGAAGTACGGCCACGACGCCCGCAGCCTGCGCGGCGTCGCGGCCGGCCTGCGCTTCATCGGTTCGGGCAATCCGCCGCTGCACCGGTTCCGGGTCGGCCTCGAGTTCGCCCTCAGCGGCCATCGCGACGTCGACGGGATGATTCAGCAGCACTCGGCACTGGCCAGGACGCTCGCCGGCGAGCTGGGCCTCGACGAGGCAACCCAGCAGGCTGTCACCGCCTCGTACGAGCGGTGGGACGGCCGCGGCTGGCCCGGCGAGCTGCGGGGCGAGCGGATCCCGCTGGCGGCGCGGATCTCGCAGCTGGCCGAGTACGTCGAGGTCGCCCACCGGGTCGGCGGCGTCACCGCCGCCCTCGGGCTCGCCCGCAAACGGTCCGGCGGACAGTTCGACCCGAGGCTGGTCGACGCGCTCGAGCAGGACGCGGTCGCGGTTTTCGCCGGTCTGGGCACGACACCGACGTGGCGAACCGTCATCGCCGGTGAGCCGACGCTGGGTCGGCGACTGCACGGAGAGGAAGTTGACACAGCCCTGACGGCCATCGCGGACTTCGTCGACCTCAAGTCCCCGTTCACGCTCGGGCACTCCCGTGCGGTGGCAGCCCTCGCTGCGGACACGGGCCGCGAGCTCGGGCTGCCGCAGCAGGAGGTGGGCACCCTGCACCGAGCCGGACTGGTCCACGACCTGGGTCGGCTCGGGGTGTCGAACGCGATCTGGGACAAGCCCGGCCCGCTGGGGGCCGGCGAGTGGGAGCGGGTACGCCTGCACCCGTACTTCACCGAACGCATCCTCGGCCAGTCCGCCGTGCTCGGCCCGCTCGGCACCATCGCCGTCCAGCACCACGAGCGGCTCGACGGCTCCGGCTACCCGCGGGGCCTGTCCGGCAGCGCCATCCCCACCGCTGCCCGCGTGCTCGCCGTTGCCGACGCCTACCGCACCGCGCGGGAGCCCCGGCCGTACCGAGCCGCCCTCTCCGCCGACGCGGCGGCTGTCCGGTTGCGCGCCGACGCACGGGCCGGCCGGTTGGACGCCGACGTGGTGGAGGCAACGCTGGCGGCGGCGGGGCACCGGGCCGACCGACGGCACAGCCGGCCGGCCGGGCTGTCCCCGCGGGAGATCGAGATCCTCCGGCTGGTCGCCCGCGGCCTGTCCAGCCGGCAGATCGCCGCCGAGCTGGTCCTGTCGCCGAAGACCGTCCGCAACCACACCGAGCACATCTACGCCAAGACCGGCACCGGCAACCGGGTCACGGCCAGCCTCTTCGCCGTCCAGCACGGTCTGCTGCCGGTCGAATGACCAAGGTCAGTCGTCGACCTCGACCCGGTCGACGTTGGTCCAGACGTACTTCGCGCTGGGGTTGCAGTCGCCCAGCACCCGTACGGTGAACCGGTGCCGGCCACGGGCCAGGACAGGGCTCTCCCAGTACTGGACGCCGTGCTGCCGCGTCGGGGCGTACATGTCGACGACGGTCTCCGCCTCGCCATCCACCTGAACCGCCGCTCGGCCGTGGTTGGGCGCCCCCACCCCGTAGAACCGGATCCGGGTGCCGACGAAATCGAGCACCGCCGTGTCGCCCGGCATGCTCGAGTGCGCGTTGGTGCCGTCGGCCTCGACGTTGCCGGTGGCGTGACCCCAGGTACCGGTGTACGTGAACTCGAGCGGGCCGGAGCCGATCACGTAGTCCTGGACGATCGTCGTGCTGCCGACGCGTACGGTGCCGTCGGGCAGGTCGAGAGCCTCGTCGTGCGCGAGCGTGCCGGCGGTCGGGGTGAAGCGATAACCACCCGTCAGCCGCTGCAGCGCCTCGTCGACCTGAGCCAGCTCGGCCGCCATGGTGCGGGCCCGAGCCCCGGCGTACGCGGTCTCCCTCACCACGTGCGTGAGCTGCGTGACGTTGTCGGCGAGCACGGTTGCGCCTTGCGCCGCCTTGGTCGTGCTCACACTGATCTCCGACGTTGCGGCTGTCTGCTCCTCGACGGCTGACGCGATCGACTGCTGGTAAGTCGCGAGAGTCGAGATGCGTCCGGAGATCGCGTCCACCACGGTGGCGATCTCGCGGGAGCTGGTCTGGATGTCCTCAACCCTGTTCTTGACCCGGCCAGTGGCCTCGGAGGTCTGCCCGGCCAGCGCCTTGACCTCGCTGGCGACGACCCTGAACCCGGCGGTCCCCTCTGCTGCGCGTGCCGCTTCGATCGTCGCATTCAGAGCCAGAAGATGGGTCTGCCGGGCGATCGCGGTGATGAGCTGGACGATCTGGTCGACCTGCGCCGACGCCGACTCGAGCCGGTCGACTGTCTCCACCGCCGCCTTGGCCTCGCCCGCGCCTTCATGCGCCTCTCGTGAGGCATCGTGCGCGTGGCGGGCAACCTCCCGGATGGCCCCGACGATCTGAGTCGTGGCGCTGGCGACAACGGCCATCTCCTGGGAGACCCCCTCGGCCACCGATGCCGCTGCGGAGGCTTCCAGAACGGTCCGCTCGGCCGACTCGGACATCTTCCAGGCAACGTCGTTCATCTCGATGGCCCGCTCCGCGATCCGCCCGCGCAGCAACTCGATGTCGCTGAGAAGACCGTTCAGCCGGCTGGCGAGCACCGATGAGGCGTCGGACAAGGCGGTGGCGCGGCGGTCGCGCAGCACGACGTCCTGAAGGTCGAGGTCACCGTCAGCAAGCCGTCGCAGCCGTACGAGGGCCTCGCTCAGATCAGCCTCGGACCGGTGGCGCAACAGGCGCTCGGCCAACCACATCACCGTCACTGCCGCAACCGGCAGCACGCGCCAGACAACACCGCCGTGCGACGGCGCCAGCACCGCCAGCGTCACGCCTGCCGCAAGCGCCGCGACGAACAGGGTCACGCCCACACGCGCGACCTTGTCGTCTCGCTCGGGCACAGCACCGCTCGCGGTCGTGCCCACAGCTTCCGTACCAGCCATGGTGGCCTCTCTGAGGTCCGAGGTTTCCCTCCTTGATCGGTACGCAGGCGCTTTCCTTGACAATCGCCGAAATCATTTCGAAACGAACTGATCTCGACTGCCCGCAGGGCCCCGTTGGTGGGAGCATGACCCGAGCAGCACTGAGGAGGCTGGCGATGGACGACGAGGGGAAGCTGTACGAGCAGGCTGCTGGGCGGTTCGGAGCGTTGATCCGTCAAGTCGGAGACAGGTGGGACAACCCGACGCCGGACACGGAGTGGTCGGTACGGGACCTGGTCAACCACGTCCTGAACGAGACCCTGTGGGTGCCGCCGTTGCTGCGCGGCGAGACGATCGAGCAGGTCGGCCATCGCTTTGACGGCGACCTGCTCGGTGACGATCCGGTCGTGCGGTGGGACGAGGCCGCGGAGGCCACCCGTAGCGTCATCGAGGAGGCGTCGCCGGAGCTGACGATCCCGCTGTCGTACGGGCCGTCACCGGTGACCGACTACATCGCCGAGTTCACCACCGACGTGGTGATCCACGGCTGGGACCTGGCCCGCGCCCTTGGTGCCGACGACACGATCGAGCCAGCACTGCTGGAGCCGGTCTACCGGCGGAGCGTGGCCGGCGCGGAGTTCATCCGCGGCTCCGGCATGGTGGCCACCGACGTGGAGGCGCCGGCGGACGCTGACGACCAGACCAAGCTGCTCGCGATCTGGGGCCGCCGCCGCTAGGCCTCGAGCAGGGTGGCGATCCGGGTGGCCGCGCGGGCGGCGCCGTCGGTCCCGACCTCGACGTAGTCGACCTCCCGGCCGATTTCCTCGGCGATGGCTGCCGCCAAGGCCTCAGGGTCGGTGTCGGCGTACTGCAAAAGCCGCCCAGCCCGGTAACGGTCCAGCCGGTGGCGGACGTGGAAGTTCTGCTCGAAGTGGTTCCGCAGCGGGAAGTAGAGGAACGGCCGCCGGTTGGCCACCAGCTCCATGCAGGTGGTCAGGCCGCCCTGCACCACCGCGAGGTCGCACGCCGCCAGGTGCTCGTACAGACCGTCGACGTAGGCGTGGACCTCGATGCCGGGGAACGACGGCAGGCTGTCGGGGTCGATCCGAGGACCCGCCACGACCACCATGCGCAGGCCTGGAACAAGCTTGCTCGCGTACGGGAAGGACTCCATCACCCGGCGCAGCAGCGCTGCTCCGACGCCCGACCCACCAACGGTGACGAGGCAGACCGGCTCGTCCGCGCCGTACCCGAGCCGTTCCCGCAACGCCGCCCGATCGGCCAGCGGCGCAGGGTCGAACCCGTTGATGTAGCCGGAGAAGTCGTAGTGCTGCTGCGTCCACTCGGCGATGAGCGGAAGGCCAGGGCCGAACCGGTCCGGCACCAGGTCGTCCGGGTCGCCGACGAAGATCGCCCGATCGCGAACCCGAGGGAAACGCTCGACCTGCCGGATCATCTCCGCGTTGTAGTCAGCCGTGAGAAACGCCTCGCGCCCGCCGCCTGACGGCATCGGCAGCCAGCCGACGAAGTCCGTGAGCCACGCGAAGGCCGACCGCTTGAGCTCGGGGTTCTCGTGCCAGAAGAAGTCGGCGTCCCAGGCCTCGTCGCCGACTACCAAGTCGTAGCGGCCGTCGGAGAGGACGTCCTGGAGCACGTGGAAGTTGGCGACCATGATCTCGTCCATGCGGCGCCAGGCCTGGAAGCAGTGCAGGTCGTGCTCGGAGGACTCGCCCTCGATGTGCGCCGACTCACTCGCCAGCCAGGCAGAGGCAGGATGCACCTGCTCGCCGCGTTTCGCGAGCACGGTGGTCACCGGGTGCTGGGCCAGCCAGTCGATCTCGAGCTCGGGCCTGAGCGCACGTAGCTCGCGGGCGATCGCGACATCGCGCAGCGCGTGGCCCAGCCCGATCGGCGACGACAGGTAGAGCGCTCGAGGTCTGCGTGACGCTGCCCTGGTCCAGGTTCGGGTGATCGGCGCAGGTGGCTGCACCGAATTGACGAAGTCGTGGAGCGTCAGGTTGAAACGCACCTGCTGGCGCGCCTGCAGCAGGTGCCCGGACCCTTCGAACACCACGAGCTGACAACCCAGGGCGGCCGCGAGGCGCTCGCTCCCGAGGACACTGAAGACCTTGTCCTGCGTGCCATGGAGCACGAGGCAGGGGCAGCTGATCCGGTCGGTGAAGTCATAGGCGAGCGGCCTCGTCTCGTCCTCACGCGGCCAGTCCGGCTCGAGACCGGGTGCCATCATCGTGAGGATCATCGCCTCCGGGGTCGTCTCCGACCCCCAGCCGACGCAGTCCTCGATCTGCTTGGTCGAGTGCGGCTCGCTGTTGACCGTGGCCATGAAGAAGTCCAGGAAGCCCGGCCAGTTGCGCCGCCAGTAGTTCTGGTTGTACCGCGCCCAACCCTCGTCAGTGTCCAGCTCGTCGGTGAAGCTGTAGTTCGGCCGATCCGTCGGCGGGTCGTCGAGGCCGAGGGCGGCGGCGACGAACACAGCCCCGAGGACCCGATCCGGGTGCCGAGCCGCCAACCCCAGCAGCGGCCCCGAACCAAGCGAGATGGCGACAGCCACGGCGGCGTCGGTCCCGGTGGCATCGAGGACAGCAACGGCGTCCGCGGTGATCTCACGGGAGGCGTACGCCGCCGCCTCGGTCGGCCGGTCGCTGCGACCGTTGCCACGCGGGTCGAAGGTGACGACCCGGAAGTGCCTGGCCAGGTAGGCGATCTGCCCCTTCCACAGTCGGGAGTGCACGATCGCCCAGGTCGGCATCAGCAGGATCGTCGGCGCACCCGAGCCGAAGACCTCGTACCCGACCTTCACCCCGTCGCGCTCGACGAAGCCTTCGACGTCCGGCAGCAGGGCTCTCATCGGGATCTCCCTCACTCGGTGGGGATCACTGTGCTCCTGCTGATTGCACTCCCGTTGCAACTCAACCGGGATGCCCCCGCCGGAAATCTTTTGGGCCCTTCGCTGTTGTATGCAAAACGGGGCACCTCGCTGCGCGCACAGGCAGTTGGTTAAATTCGGTCGGCTGGAGCTGCCGAGGTTGCTACCGTCGTTGTGGAGATCAAAGGAGTTCTCGTGCTTTCCCAGTACCGCGTCGTGCTCTCGAAGCCCGGCGCGCTCGGTTTTTCCAGCGCCGCATGGATCGGTCGCATGTGGCTGTCCATGACCAACCTGGGCATCCTGCTGCTGATCACCGCCACCACCGGCCGCTACGGCCTGGCCGGCGCGGTCTCGGCTGTCTACGTGATCACCGGGGCGCTCGCCCAGCCGTTCCTCGGCCGCCTCACCGACCGGCTCGGCCAGAGTCGGATCCTGCTGCCGATGATCGTCGTCCACTCGGTGAGCCTGATCACGCTGCTGGTGCTGGCCGAGAACGACGCCCCGACCTGGGCCCTGTTCGCGGTCGCCATCCCGACCGGGCTGTGCTGCCCGCCGCTCGGGTCGCAGGTGCGGGCCCGCTGGTCGTCCCTGCTCGGCCCCGGCCGCAACCTCGACACCGCCTACGCGCTCGAGTCCGTACTCGACGAGCTGCTTTTCGTGACCGGCCCGGTGCTGGTCACCATCCTTTCCACGACCATCGACCCGGCGGTCGGCCTGCTCACCGCTCTCGCGTTCACGATCACCGGAACGGTCGCGTTCGCCCTCCAGCGCAAGACCGAGCCGCCGACCGGTCGCCACGCGTCCGGCGGGGTCAACCCGCTGCGCATCCCGGCCATCCGTACGGTCTCGGTGACCTACCTGATGGTCGGCGCACTGTTCGGCTCGACGGACGTCACGATGGTGGCGTTCGCGACCGAGCACGGCTCGCGGGCGTACGCCGGTTGGCTGCTGGCGTTGATCTCGGGCGGCAGCGCCATCGGCGGGCTGATCTACGGCAGTCGGCGCTGGAAGACGTCGCCCGAACGACGCTTCGTCCTCACCGTGTGCAGCCTGGCCTTCTTCGCCATCGGCATCGCCATCGCACCCGGTCTGCTCACGATGGCCATCCTCGGCGTGTTCATGGGCGTGAGCATCGCGCCGGCGATCATCTCGTCGAACCTTTTGATCGAGAAGTACTGCCCGCCGGATCGCCTCACCGAGGGCTTCAGCCTGATCGGCTCGTCGCTGGGGGTCGGGTTCGCGCTCGGGGCGCCCATCGCTGGGCGCATCGTCGACCAGCACAGCACCCACCTCGGCTTCGCGGTGGGATCGGTCGCCATCGTGATCGCTGCGTGCCTGGCGCTGCGAGGTCACCGCGTCTTCCCGGAGCTCCCGGCCGCGAAGCCCGTGCAGGAGGAGCTCCGGCCGCTGGCCTCGCTCGCCGACTGAGCCGAGCCGTCAGGCGAGCAGCGACTGGCCCCAGTAGCCGCCTGGCTGGACCCCTGGCGGAACAGCCCACAGTCCCGACCCCACGTGCTGGATGTACTCGTTGAGGTTGTCCTGCGCCTTGCCCGCCAAGTTGGTCTGGATCTGCACGAAGCCCTTGCGCGGATCCCGTTGGTAGGCGAGGAAGAACAATCCCGCGTTGAGCCGGCCGAGGCCGTCGGTGCCGTCAACGAAGCTGTAGCCCCGGCGCAGGATCTTGACGCCATTGTTCTGCTTGGGGTGCGCCAGCCGCACGTGCGCCTTCGCGTCCACCAGCGGCTTGCCGTCCGGACCGATGCTGGTGAAGTCGATCGGGTCGAACTCGTCCTGAAGGCCGGGCGGCGCGCCCGTGCCCTTCTGCCGGCCGATGACCCGTTCCTGCTCGTTGAGCGGGGTCGAGTCCCACGGTTCGATCAGCATCCGGATCCGGCGGGAGACGAGATAGCTGCCGCCGTCCATCCAGGCCTGACCGTCGGCTGCGGCTGCCCACACAAAGGAGTTCAGCTCGGCGGGGTCCTCGGCCTTGAGATTGTCCGTGCCGTCCTTGAAGCCCATCAGGTTGCGCGGGGTCTCCTGGGTGGTGCTGGTCGAGGAGGTGCGACCGAACCCGAGCTGCGAATACCGTACGGACGTGGTGCCGCGGCCGATCCGGGCCAGGTTGCGGATCGCGTGCACGGCCACCTGCGGGTCGTCCGAGCAGGCCTGGACGCAGAGGTCTCCACCTGTCGTAGCGGGATCGAGCGCGTCGCCGGCGAAGGCTGGCAGGTCGGCCAGCTGGGCCGGGCGCTTGGCCGCGATCCCGAACCGGTCGGACGTGCCGGGAAAGCCGAACAGGCTGGGGCCGAAGCCGATCGTCAGCGTCAGCTTGGACGCCGGCAGACCGGCAGCCTCACCGGTGTCGGTCGGCGGAACCGCCGGGTGGCCGTCGGAAGCACCGCCGGGGCCGACCTCTTGGCCGGCGCACATCGACTCCGCCGCCCGGGTCCAGGCCTTGAGGAGCGTGACCAGCTCAGCCTTGGTCACGTCGGGGCCAAGGTCGAAGGCAGCAAAGTGCAGCCGGTCCTGAGCCGGGGTTGTGATGCCGGCTTGGTGGTCGCCGTGGAAAGAAACCACCGAGGCTGCCCGGCTCGCTGGCTGGTCCGACGAGCCGGAAGCGAAAGCGGCGTCGGCGACGGCCACAGCACCGGCACCCACGACGACGCCGGCACCGAGCATGCCGAAGAGCCGGCGCCGCGAAACCCCGGTAGGAGCCGGGTCTTTCGCGGCCGGCTGGTCGACGGGTTCTTGCTGGTTCATCAGGCAAACCCATTCACGGTCATCGGTGCTAGGACTGCGGCAGCGCCCCGGCGAGCTGGCCCAACGGCTCACTGAGCGCGTCCACCTCGATGGCCAGTGCCTTGACCTGGGCCGGGGTCAGCGACGTGTAGAGAACGTAGGGCACACCGGTCTTGACGGCCACGGCCGGGCTGGCGGCGTGCGCGGCGAGCGCGGTGCCCATTGAGGCGAAGCGCGCGTCCAACGTCTTGACCAGCTCGGGATTGCTGGCGACGAGCACCGGACGCAGCTCGGTGTAGACGTACTTGCTGCCATCGACGTTGGCCGCGAAGTCGGTCAGGTCCAGGTGGGAGTAGCGCTCCTCCTCGCCGGTGACCTTGGACTTGGCAACCTCGTCCAGCAGCGACTTGGCCCCGTTGGCCATGATCAGCGGGGTGATCTTGGTGGCCGTGGTGTTCGGGACGGCGGCCGCGAGCTTGGCGACATTGGCCTGCAGCTGGTCGGCGATCGGGCCGTCCTTGCTGATGTCATTGTTCTTGTACAAGTCCTGCTCGAGGCGGTGGAACCCGACGAAGGGCTGGCCCTTGGTCACGTCGTCGATCCGCTCGTCGATCAGCGGGTCGAGGTCGCCGAAGGACTCGGCCACCGGCTCGATCCGCTCGTAGTGGGTGCGCGGCGCCGCGTACAGCTGCTTGGCCTTCGCGATGTCCCCGGCCTTGACCGCGGCGACGAACGGCTTGGTCGTCGCGACCAGGGCTGCGCTCTCGGCCTCGACGTACTCCCGGTAGTTGGCCACGGCTGCCGTGAGCTGGGAGTCCAGCGGCGCCGCCGACGGTGCAGCCCCGGTCACCTTGAGCGCGCTGCGGATCCCGTTGCCGACCATGCCCGGCTTGCAGGCAACTTGGTAGTCACCGGGGGCGAGGTCGACGACCAAGGTGCGCTTGGTGCTCGGGCCGATGTTCTCGACCTCACCCATCACCCGGTCGCCGGCGGCGTAGACGTAGACCTCGGTGATGTTGCTCCCGCTGTTGTGCACCGTGAACGTCTGCCGGCCGGCGTCGACCGAACCGGTGCTGACCTCGCAGGCTTTGTCCGACGCCTTGATCGCGACCGGTGCACCAGCCGCGCCGGGCGCCGTCCCGCTCGCCGCGCCAGCCGTCGACGACTTCCCGCTGCAGGCGGAGGCAGCGAGCACCGTGCCGACCGCCAGGACCGCGAAGGCGGAGCTGGCGAGGTTCGTGCGCATCATCGGGGGGTCCTTGGCTCGAGGTGATCCGGGGCAGCACGCAGCGCCCCGAAGGGGTTCAACAGCAGTGAGGTCGAGCTAGTGAGCCGCGGCGATCTTGGACGACGTGGTCGAGGAGGCGGCGTCGGACCCGGTCGGCGCTGGTGCCTTCTTGCGCCTGCCCATCAGGAAGAACAGGGTCATCACCGGCACGATGTAGGCGACGTAGGCAACGGCCTGCAGCCAGGTGGTGTTGGGGCTGAAGTTGAAGACGCCCTTGAGCAGCGCGCCGTACCAGCTGCCGGGCGGGATCTGAGCAGTGACGTCGAACGCAAGGTTGTTGAGCCCCGGCAGAACGCCGCCTTCCTGCAAGTCGTGCACCGCGTAGCCGAGCACTCCTGCGGCGACGACGATCAGACCGGCCCCGGTCCAGGTGAAGAACCGGGCCAGGTTGAGCTTGACCGAGCGGCGGTAGAGAAGCCAGGCGAGCGTCACAGCCGTGGCGATGCCGAGGCTGAAGCCGAGCACCGGGCTGATCGTGTCACCGGCAGCCTGCACGGCCGACCAGAAGAACAACGCCGTCTCGAGACCTTCGCGGCCGACCGCGACGAACGCGGTCAGAGCAACGGCCAGACCGCCGATCTTCAACGCGGTGTCGAGTCGGGTGTCGAGGTCGTTCTTGAGGTGGCGGGCGGTCTTGCGCATCCAGAAGATCATCGCGGTGACCAGGGCGACAGCGACCAAAGAGGCGGTGCCGCCGAAGGTCTCCTGGCTGGCACCGGTCTGCAGCAACGTGGTCGAGGTGTAGGTCAGGGCCGCCCCGAAGGCGATGCTCAGCATGATGGCCGCGCCGACGCCGGCCCCCACCAGAACCAGCTTGTCGCGGCGCCCGACACGGACCAGGTAAGCCACTAGAATGCTCACCACGAGGGCAGCCTCGAGGCCCTCGCGCAGTCCGATGAGATAGTTGCCCAGCACCTGCAAGCCGCCTGTCGAGAAGTCGGTGTCGCACCGAGATTGTGAAGAACGCAGTCGTACGCAATGCCGGAAAATACCCGCCGAACCGGATGTCCGAAACGTCAGGGAATGAACTAAGGCTAACCTGACTTGAGGTTAGGTTACCTTAACTCAGCACCCGATGCCAAATCGAGGCCCGCACGCAGAAGGGACAGCCCGCGTGAGTGCAGTCGGCGACACCACCGAGACGACGCAGATGTATCTGCGCACCGTGCTCGAGCTCGAGCTGGCCGGGATCCCTGCCCTGCGGGCGCGTCTGGTCGAGCGTCTGCACCACAGCGCCCCGGCCGTGAGCCAGACCGTGGCCAAGCTGGCGAGCGACGGCCTGCTCGAGCTCAACGAGCCCGACCGCACCCTCAGCCTCACCGACGAAGGTCGCCGGGTCGCGTCCAGCGTGCTGAGCAAGCACGTCCTCGCCGAGCAGATGCTGACCCAGCTGATCGGGCTCGACCCCGAGGCCGCCCACACCGAGGCCTGCAACTGGGAGCACGTCATCAGTGACGACGTCGAGGCCAAGCTGCGGGCCCACTTCGGTCCGGCTCGGCCCTGCCCGTTCACCGGCCCCAGCACGCCGGTGAAGGCCCTTGACCTGTCGGCCAGGGTCGACACCCGTACGGCGACGGCTTCCGCGGCCGGCTGAGTCGGCTCCGGTCATGACCGACCAACAAGACGATCCCACCGACCTGTTCGACCGGCCGGTCGAGCCGATCGAGCCGGTCGCGGGCCAGCTGCTCGTCGCAACCCCTGCGCTTGAAGACCCCAACTTCCACCGTACGGTCGTGCTGCTGCTCGACCACAGCGACGACGGCGTCCTGGGCGTCGTGCTCAACCGCCCGTCCGACGCCGATGTTGCCGACGCTCTGCCCGAGTGGGCCGACCACGCGACCGATCCGGTCCGGGTGTTCGTCGGCGGTCCCGTACAGCCGTCGGCAGCCCTCGGCCTGGCGTGGTGCCCGCCCGGCCTGCCGGTCGACGACGACGGCGGGCTGCGCGTGCTCGGCGGTTCCCTGGGCACCCTCGACCTCGAGGAGCCTGCAGCCCTGCCGGCCGGCTGCCGAGGCGTGCGGATCTTCGCCGGCTATGCGGGCTGGGGCGCGTCCCAGCTGCGCGACGAGATCGCCGAGGGCAGCTGGTACGTCGTCGACGCCCTGCCGGAGGACGCGGTCACGCCCGAGCCGGACACCCTGTGGCGCCGCGTGCTGCGTCGCCAGCAGGGTCCGCTCGCGCTGATGGCGTCGTTCCCGCAGGACCCCTCGCTCAACTGAGCGGCTGCAGCGGTGCCCCCGGCAGCGTGACGGTGACGACCAGTCCCCCGCCCTCCCTGGGTGTGGCCTCGGCCCGGCCGCCGTGCGCGCGGGCCACCGAGTTGACGATGGACAGCCCGAGCCCCGCGCCGGGGGAGGCACCGGAGAGCCGTTCGGTGTCCAGTCGCCGGAACGGCTCGAACAGCCCCGCCACGTCGTACTTCGGGATGACCGGCCCGGTGTTGGCGACCACCAGCACGGCGGCTCCCTCGTCGCCCGTCGTGCTGGTGACCGTCACCCACCCCTGTCCGTCGGTGGTGTTGTAGCGCACGGCGTTCTCGACCAAGTTGTGCACGAGGCGCTCGAGCAGCTCCGGGTTGCCGGTCGTCGGGGCCTCACCGGCCTCCGCCGTCAGGCGAACCTGGCCGGGCGGCACCTGCGACACCACGTGCTCGACCACGTCGGCAAGGTCGACGTAGGACCGGTCGGTCACCTCCGGCTCGGCCCTGGTCAGCAGCAGCAGCCCGTCGATCAGGCGCCCGTGCCTGGCGTTGACCTCGAGCAGCGTCTCCCCGAGCGCCACGATCTCGGCAGAGTCGGCGTTGCGGCGTACGGCCACCTCCAGCAGCGCCCGGTTGAGGGTCAGCGGTGTGCGCAGCTCGTGCGACGCGTTGGCCACGAACCGGCGCTGCCCGTCGAAGGACTTGTCGAGGCGCTCGATCATCGCGTCGAAGGTGTCGGCGAGCTGCTTGATCTCGTCCTGCGGCCCCTGCAGCGCGATCCGCTCGTGCAACCCATCGCCGGCGGCGGGAGCCTGAGCGATCCGCTGAGCCGTGTCGGTCATCCGCTGCAACGGCTGCAGCAGCCGCCCGGCGATCAGCCAGCCGAGGGCGACGGCAGCGATGCCCACCGCAGCGAGGGTGATGCCGCCGCCGGTGAGCAAGGTGACGAGGGCGTCGTGCCGGGTCTGGATCTTGCCCTGGACCACCATCTTGAGCACCCCGTTGCTGACGGTCGGGCTCGGCAGCGGCGAAGGGAGAGTGTCGTTCAGCCGGGCCGTTCCGGCGGGAGCGCCCAGCAGGGCGCTGCCCGAGGTGCCGGCCGGCAGTCGCTGGGCCACCAGCCCGTACGTCACGAACAGGACGACGACGCCGGCAACGAAGAACAGCCCACCGTAGACGAGGGTCAGCCGCATGCGAATGGTCAGCCGCGGCTTGGAGATGGTGGTCACGGGATCCGGTACCCCACTCCCGGCTCGGTCATGACCACTGCCGGCTCGCCCAGCTTTCTGCGCAGCTTGAGGATGGTGATCCGTACCGCGTTCGTGAACGGGTCGGCATTTTCGTCCCACGCCTTCTCGAGCAGCTGCTCGGCCGAGACAGCGGCGCCGTCCGCCCGCAGCAGCTCGGCCAGAACCGCGAACTCCTTGCGGGACAAGGGAACGTAGCGTCCGCCGCGGTAAACCTCGCGGCGGTGCAGATCGAGCCTGATGCCGGCGTGCTCGAGCACCGGGCGGGTCGCGGGCCTCGACCGTCGGCCGAGGGCGACCACTCTCGCCGCCAGCTCGGGGAAGGCGAACGGCTTGGGCAGGTAGTCGTCAGCGCCCAGCACCAGCCCCGACACCCGGTCGTCGATCCCGGCTGCGGCGGTCAGCATCAGGACCCGGACGTCCGCATCGCCCTCGGTGATCCGGCGGCAGACCTCGTCGCCGCGCACCACGGGCAGGTCGCGGTCGAGGACCACCACGTCATAGTCGTTGACCGCCAGCCGGTCCAGGGCGGCGCCGCCGTCGTGGACCACGTCGACCGCGTGGGCATCGCCGCGGAGCCACTCGGCCACCGCGTCGGCCAGCAGTGGCTCGTCCTCGACCACCAGGATGCGCATTTCCCCACGTTAGCCGCGTCGGCATTTCCTCGGCGTTGACTGATTCGGGAACGCCGGCGAAACCGGCGGCTGGCTGTACTTCGAGTTGTGCCGGTGACACCGGCCAGACCGAAGGAGACAGCAGATGTTCCCGAGACTGTGCGGCGCCGCCGCCGCCCTCACCCTGGTTGCCACCCTCACCGCGTGCGGCTCGACCGGCTCCGGCACGGGCATCGCCTCAGCGGCCGCCGACGGCGCGACCCGGACGAGCAAGGTGCCGGCCGCCGACAAGACCCCCGACTTGGCCAAGGCCAGGCTGTACGCCGCCTGCATGCGCAAGCACGGCGTCGACATGCCGGACCCGACGTCGGGCGACCACCTCACGGTGGGCGGCGGCCCGTCCTCCGGCCCGGTGGACCTGCGCAAGATCAACGCTGCGACGCAGGCGTGCAAGGCGTTCGTACCCAACGGTGGTGAGCTCGCCAAACCGCCGGCAGAGGCCGTGGCGGCCATGCGCAAGATGGCCAAATGCATGCGGGACAACGGCATCACCAAGTTTCCCGACCCGAGCGCTAACGGTCAGATGGTGATCGAGAAGAGCTCCGGCATTGATCTGTCGAGCCCGAAATTCCGTGCCGCACAAGCAAAGTGCGCGAAGTACCTCCCCGATGGTGGACAGCACATCGGCCGGGCGCCGGGGTCGAAATGACTGGCGAGTCCCCCCGGCGCGGGCGCAAGGGCCGGGCGTTCCTGGTCATCGGGTTGGTCCTTCTCGTGACTGCTGCCGTAGGCGCCGCCATCGAGTTCGGCCCGGAATCCAGTAACAGCAAGGGAAATGCCGCGGCCAGCAACCTGCCAGCGGCCACCGCAGAGGTGACCCGGCAGACCTTGGTCGACACCCACTCGGAGGACGGAACCTTGAGCCACGGCGACGCGACAACCGTGAACAACCACCTCTCCGGCACCATCACCGAGCTGCCTGCCGTCAACAGCACGCTGGGCCGGGGAAAGACGCTCTACAGCGTGGACAACGGGCCGGTCATCGCGTTCTACGGGACGTTGCCGGCGTACCGCACTCTGTCGGAAGGCATGAGTGGGCCCGACGTTCTGCAGCTGGAGAAGAACCTGTGGGCGCTGGGCTACCACGGCTACACCGTGGACGACAGCTACACCTGGTCGACCGTCAAGGCGGTCAAGCGCTGGCAGCACGACCTGGGGCTCACCCGTACCGGATCGGTGGAGCTGGGGCGCGTCGTCTACGTTCCGCACGCCATCCGGGTGAACGGTCTCAAGGTCGCCGTTGGCGACGCCGCAGCGCCGGGTGCCCCGGTCCTGGAGTGGACCGGGCGGTCGCAGGTCGCCACCGCCCAGCTCGACATCTCGGATGAATCCCTGTCCCACAAGGGAACTCGGGTCAAGGTCGAGCTGCCGGACGGGAGCATCGTGGCGGGCAAGGTCTCCACGTCACACGCCGTCCTCATCCCGGCAACGAGCACCGACCCGGCCACCACGAAGATCCAGACCACTGTGGCGATCGGCGACCAGACCGCTCTGGCTGACCTCGACGCCGCGTCGGTAACGGTGGACTTCATCGCCTCGCAACGAAAGAACGTGCTGTCCGTACCCGTCTCGGCGCTGCTCGCTCTGGCCGAGGGTGGCTACGGGGTGCAGGTGGTCGAGGGCGGGACCACGAGAGTCGTGGCGGTCGACACCGGCTTGTACGCGGACAGCCGGGTCGAGGTCACGGGGTCGGGGTTGCGGCCCGGCATGAAGGTCGGGGTCCCGTCATGACTGCTCTCGTCGAGCTGGTTGCGGTCAGCAAGGCCTACGCCGGCGGGGTGACGGCCGTGCGCGAGGTGACGCTCACGATCGAGCAGGGCGAGCTGGTCGCGATCGTCGGGCCGTCGGGATCGGGCAAGTCGACCATGCTGCACCTGATCGGCACCCTGGACCGGCCATCGTCCGGCCTGGTCAGCATCGACGGTCATGACGTGGCCGCGCTGTCGGACCGTCAGCTCTCGGCACTGCGGGCCCGCAGCATCGGGTTCGTGTTCCAGCATTTTCACCTTGCGGCAGCCGTCCCTGCGCTCGACAACGTGGCGGACGGCCTGCTCTACACCGGGGTCGGCTTGCGGGATCGGCGCCGCCGGGCAGAAGCCGCGCTCGTACGCGTGGGCCTCGGTGACCGGTTGCAGCACCGCCCGCACCAGCTCTCCGGCGGGGAGCGGCAACGGGCTGCCGTCGCCAGAGCCGTCGTCGGCGACCCGGCGCTCCTGCTGGCCGACGAGCCCACCGGCAACCTCGACTCGGCCGCTGGTGCCAGCGTGATGGACCTGCTGCGCGAGCTCAACGCCACGGGTACCACCGTTCTCGTCATCACCCACGACCGGGACATCGCGGCCACCCTGCCGCGCCGGATCTCGATGCGCGACGGTGAGGTCCTCACATGAGCGCCGTGCTGTCCCCGGCACGACTCGGCCCGCGTGACGTGGTCCGGGTGGGCCTGGCCGGGCTGCGCACCCGGCCCACTCGCGTCGTCCTGTCAGCGCTGGGGATCGCCATCGGCATCGCGGCCATGGTCTCCGTGGTCGGCATCTCCTCATCCAGCCAGGGCGAGCTCAACCGGGAGCTGAACCGGCTGGGCACCAACCTGTTGACCGTGGCGCCCGGCAGCACGCTGCTCGGAGCGACGGCGAAGCTGCCGCTCGAGTCCGTCGGGATGATCTCGCGGATCGGCCCGGTCACGACCGTCGCGGCGACCGGCGACCTGTCGGCCACTGCCCACGTCTACCGGAACGACAAGATCCCCACCGTCCAGACCGGTGGGCTGGCGGTCGAGGCGGCGTCGTCCGGCTTGCTGTCCACCGTCGGCGCCGACCTGGCCGACGGAGTCTGGCTCAACGCCGCCACCGGTCGCTACCCGACGGTGGTGCTGGGCGCCACAGCCGCGCAGCAGCTGGGCCTCGGATCGGTCAAGGACCGTCCGCGGGTGTGGCTCGGTGACCGCTGGTTCACCGTCGTCGGCATCCTTGAGCCCGTACCGCTGGCTCCGGAGCTCGACACCGCCGCGCTCGTCGGGTGGTCAGCGGCGCAGACCTACCTGGGTTTCGACAAGCACCCGACGACCGTCTACACCCGGTCCCGCGACGCGGCCGTTGCAGCTGTACAAGGAGTGCTTGCCGCGACCGCCAACCCGCAGGCACCGAACGAGGTCAAGGTCTCCCGCCCCTCGGACGCGCTCGCCGCGAAGCAAGCCAGTGACCGGGCCTTCACGGGCTTGCTGCTGGGGCTCGGGGCGGTCGCCTTGTTCGTCGGCGGCGTCGGCGTCGCCAACACCATGGTGATCTCGGTTCTTGAACGGCGGTCCGAGATCGGGCTGCGCCGCTCGCTCGGAGCGACGAAGGGCCAGGTCCGGCTGCAGTTCCTGGCCGAGTCGCTGCTGCTGTCGGTCCTGGGCGGGGCAACCGGGGTGGCCATCGGTGTCGCCGTCACGGCGGTCTACGCCCACACCCGGTCCTGGCAGCGGTCGTGCCGGGGTGGGCCGTCGCGGGGGCGATGGCCGCGACGGTCGTCATCGGTGCGCTGGCGGGGCTCTATCCGGCGATCCGGGCGGCCAGGCTCGCCCCAACCGAGGCCCTGGCCGCCCCCTGACCGCTCAGGTGTCGATCGTGCCCATGTTCGGGTAGCGGTCGCCGGCCGTGCTTCCCACCGGCGCCGCCTCGTGCAGACGAACCAGATCCTTGTCGTTGAGAGTGACCTGGTTCGCGGCGACGTTCTCCTCGAGGTAGGTGCGACGCTTCGTGCCGGGGATGGGGACGACAGCGCTCTGCGGCGTCGACTGAGCCATCACCCAGGCAAGCGCAAGCTGGCCCGCCGTACACCCCTTCTCCTCCGCGATCTCCCGCACTCGCGCCACCAGGTCGAGGTTGCGCTGGAAGTTCTCACCCTGGAACCGCGGGTTGTTAGCCCGGAAGTCGCCCTCCTCCAGGTCCTCGGGCTTGGTGATCTGGCCGGTGAGGAAACCACGTCCGAGCGGGCTGTACGCGACCCAGCCGATGCCCAGCTCACGCACGGTGTCCAGGATGCCGTTCTCCTCGCCGTCGCGGGTCCACAGCGAGTACTCCGTCTGCAGCGCAGTGATCGGGTGGACCGCGTGGGCACGCCGGATCGTCGCCGCGGACGCTTCGGACAGACCGAGGTGCCGAACCTTGCCAGCGGCGACGAGCTCGCTCATCGCGCCGACGGTCTCCTCGATCGGCACGGTCTTGTCGACGCGGTGCTGGTAGTAGAGATCGATGTGGTCGACGCCGAGACGCTTGAGCGACGCGTCACAGGCTTGCCGGACGTAGTCGGCGTCCCCGGCGACGCCGAGGTACTCGCCTTGTTCGCCCCGCTTGTTGCCGAACTTCGTGGCGAGAACGACCTCGTCGCGGCGACCGGCGATCGCCCGGCCGACCAGCTCCTCGTTGACGAACGGGCCGTACATGTCGGCGGTGTCGAGGAAGGTGACGCCGAGGTCGAGGGCGCGCTGGATCGTGGCGATCGACTCAGCGTCGTCACCCTTTCCGTAGAACTCACTCATGCCCATGCAGCCGAGTCCCTGGTCGGAGACGTCGAGGGCTGCGGAGCCGGTGCCGAGGGTGCGGGTCATGGCAGTGCCTTTCGGTAGAGGTCGATCTTGAAGTCGATGTGCTCGAGATCGCGTTGCGCCAGGGCGAGCCGCTGGCGTACGACCTCGCGGTGGGCCTCGAGGATCTCCAGCCGGCCGAGCTCGTTGCCCTCGCCGGCCCAGCACAGCTCGACGTAGTCCCGGACGACCCGGATCGGCATCCCGGTCGAGCGCAGCTTGGTCAGGAAGATCAGCCAGCCCACGTCGGACTCGGAGTAGCGCCGCCGGCCGGTCGGGTCGCGATGCAAGTCCCGTACGAGACCGGCTCGCTCGTAGTAGCGCAGCGTGTGTGCCGTCAGCCCGGTCTGTCGGGCGACGTCGGCGATGTCGTACGGATGCTCATCCGGCGGGGCTTGGACGCTCAGCGTGTCTGTCACACCCACACCCTCCCCCTTCGAGCGCACTCTAAGTCAAGCGGGGCCTCCTGACGGGTTGTTGGCGTGAGCACGCCTTCTATGGTGGTTTCACGCCAACAACCCGGCGGCCCTCAGCCGGCGCGGGCCTCGCGGAAGCGCGTGGTCGCCTCGCGCAGGTCGACGATCGGCGGCGGGTAGTCCACGGGGGGCGAGGCGAGCTTCCATGGCTCGTGCACATCAGCACCTTCGATCCCGGCCAGCTCGGGGACGTAGCGGCGCACGTACTCGCCGCACGGGTCGTACCGCTCGGCCTGGCGCAGCGGGTTGAGCACCCGCCCCGGCCGCGAGTCAGTGCCCGTACCCGCGATCCACTGCCAGTTCATTGTGTTGTTGGAAACATCGGCGTCGACGAGTAAACCGGCGAAGTGCGCGGCCCCGCGACGCCAGTCGAGGTAGAGCGTCTTGGTCAGGAACGAGCCGACGATGAGCCGAGCGCGGTTGTGCATCCAGCCCTCGCGAGCGAGCTGGCGCATGCCGGCGTCGACGATCGGAAATCCGGTACGGCCTACGGCCCAGGCCTCGAACGCCTCGTCGTCGTCGCGCCAGCGGTCACCGTGCGGGCGGTAGTCCTCGCGCTCAGCCTCAGGGGAGAACGCCAGCACCTGGGCGTGAAAGTCGCGCCAGCACAGCTGCCGGACGAACGCATCGACGCCGGGCTTGCCGACGTCGGCCCTGGCCACGACCTCGTACGCCGAAACCGCGCCGAAGTGCAGGTAGGGCGACAGCCTCGAGGTTCCGTCCGCTGCGAGGTCGTCGTGCAAGGCCTCGTACGTCGTCACCCCTTGGCGCAGCCACGCCGACACCCGGCCGCGGCCCTCCCGCTCACCACCCACCGAAACGTCGGGGGATACCGCACCCTTGGCCCAGATCTCTTGCTGCGTAGGCAAAGTGCCGCAATCGAGGCCATCGGGCAAGCGCAGCCTGCGCGGAGTCTCGGCGATCGCGCGCCAGCCCAGAGCCTGCAACCAGGCCCGGTGATAGGGCGTGAACACCTGGAACCGTTCAGCGCCGGCCGGCCGCACGCGACCGGGGGGAACAGCGGCCACTCCCCCGTCCACCACCTCGACCCGGCAGGGCAGCGCAGCGGCCAACGCCTGCGTCCGGGCCTGCGCCGTACGACTGACGTCGGCATGCAGGTAGACGACGTCGGCACCGCGTTCTGCTCGTACCAGCCAGGAGATCTCGGCGACGGGGTCACCACGGCGAATCACCAGCCCGGCGCCCAGCGCCCGCTAGCGACCGGTCGAGGTCCGCCAGGCAAGCGACGAGCATCGCAGCGCCGTTGGCACCGAAGACGAGGTCGGCGTCGTCGAGGACGAACAGCGGGATCACCGACGAAACCGAGGCGGCCGCCAGGGCGAGGGCAGGGTGGTCGGCCACCCGGAGGTCACGGCCGAAGAGGACGATCGCAGTGCTCATGCTGTGTTCGTACTAGGAATCCGCGCCGGTCGCATCCCGAGCGGAGGCCGGTTAGCCCGGTCAGACGGCATCGGTGAGGGCTGACGTCACTGGAGCGTCGTTAACCCTCACCGACGCGTCCGGCAGCAGTGACTCCTCAACACGGGACGCCCTAGAGCTCGTCCTTGCCGAGCAGGTTGTGCATGGCGAACCAGCCGGGGATCGCGGTGAGGTACTTGGAGTTCAGCGTGTGGATCAGCACCGCGCTCAAGGCTGCTGTCTGCGGCACGCCGTAGGCGATGAGCGCACCGGTGAGGCCGAAGCTGGAGACGGCCGCTCCGGCGCCGGGGACGGGGACGAGGCCGACGACCAGGGACACGCCGACGTTGATGGCGATCATTGCCCAGACCGACTGGCCGGCCCCGACGGAGTACAGCGCGAGGTCCAGCGCCACGCTGTAGAGCGTGTAGGCGAGAACCGAGCCACCGACCAGCAAGGACAGCTGCCGGGGGCTTTTCAGCACGGCGTAGATGCTGCCCCAGCCCGACACGATGGGCGGCAGGAGCTTCTTGTGCAGCTTGGGGACGAACCAGACCACAGCGGAGGCGATCAGGATGCCGATGGTGCACAGCACCACGATCCACGCGATGGCGCCCGGCGGGATCGTCCCGACGTCGACCTTGCTGGGTGCGGCAGCCGCAGCGACGAAGAACATCCCGATCTGGGTGGCAGTGCCGACGACCAGCGTGACGAGACCGGCGCCCACTGCAGAGCCGTTGTCGACGCCTTCCTTGCGCAGGAACTGGATCTGCAGGGCAGAGCTGCCGAGCGGGATGGCCAGGTTGGCGAAGGCGCCGGCGGACTGCAGCTTGACGTTTGGCCACGCCGGCAGCCGCTTGCGGATAGACCCCGCGAAGGCCAGAGCGAAGCCGACCGCTGTCGACACACAGATGAGATAGGCCAGGATCACCGCTCCCGGCTTTGCGCTCTTCAGCGTCGTCACCAGGGTCTCGGGATCGCCGATGAAGCTCATGAGGGCGACGATGCCGAGCAGGGTGCCGAGGATCATGACCAGCGTGGTGCCGCTGACCCGGCCGATCTGCTCGAGCTCCGGCACCTTAGTCCCGGTCGCCGCGGCAGCCGACTCGCGCAGCTCCTTGAGCTTGGCGCTCGCCTCCCGACGATGCTCGGCGACCGTACGCCGGCCGCCGACGCTGAGGGCTGCCGGCTGCAGCAGCGGAAGGGCGTCGATGACCGCCTCACGACCGACCCCGGCCACGGCCGCCCGTACCGCCCGGTCGACGCCGACCTGCGCAGCCGTCGTCGCCAGCAGCTCGGCCGTGTCGCCGGCGCGCTGATCGGGCGCCGCCGCCGCCGATGCGTAGGCGAAGCCGACGATGGCGGCGCCCTGGTCGGTGATGACGATCTGGGCGGTGTTGAGCCGGCCGTGACAGATGCCCACCTGGTGCAGCCGGGCCACCTGTGCCCACACGTCGGCGAGCATGGCGTCGGTGATCTCGTCGGCGTCCATCTCGGCCAGGACGCGACCGCCGAGGTCGGGCTCCGCCAGCAGGGCCGTGCCCGGTCCGCCGATCCCTGCGACGACCACCGGGGGTACGCGAACGCCACCACTGCCGGCGAGCAGCGTCAGATAGGCCTGGTGCTCGACCTCCTGCAGCCGGGTGAGGAACAGCATCGGGCCGGAGTCCTTGACGTACAGGAACTTCCAGAACTTCGTGGCCAGCCGTGCGTCGCGTTCGTCACGGCCGAGAACCTTGATGACCAGCTGTCCGGAGCCGTTCTCGGCCAGCATGACCGTGTGCTCGGAAGGCTGGATCGGCGCCAGCCTGACGTTCTTGGCGCTGGGCAGCCCGAGGTCGTGCAGTGCCGACTCCACCTGTCCGGTGGTCGGCCGGCCGCCGGGGGAGCCGAAGCTGTAGTGGACGGCCGCGGCGATGCCCCAGCCGAGGATGATCGAGCACGCGAGCGCCTTGGGCAGCGCGACGCCGAGATACATCTCGGTCGGGATGAGCACCAGGATCAGGAAGTCGCCGAGCCAGCGCACCCGGCGGGTGAGATAGGGCGACGCGGCAGCGACCACCGCCGTCAGCAGGGCCATCGGAACGTTCGGGAACGCCGGCCCATGGCTGGCTCGGACCGTGGCGTTGATCCCGTCGCTGAAGCCGTCGGCCAACGTCAGCCCGAGCCCGCGAGCGATCAGCCACGCCAGGAACCCGGCCAGGGCCAGGTCGCGCGCCAGTCGCCACCGCTTGGCGGTGACAGCGGCCCCGACCACCAGGGCAACAGCCCACAGCGCGCACAGCCGGTAGAGGAAGCGGAACATCGGCTCGAGGCTGTTCGGCAGGCTGTTCAGCGAGTGGAAGACCGCGATCGCGAGCTGGGAGTTGTGGGCTGAGTGGATCGAGAGCACGGTGACGCCGACCACAGCGAAGCCGACCCGGATCGCATCGGTCACCCGGCGGCGATACGGCTCCTCGGACGCTCGCGCGAACGACTCACCCGTCCTGCTGGGCCAACTCCGCACTGCCTGCCTCCGTCTACGTGCGTCCGCATGCCGCGGCGCGGCAGATCAGTGCGGGACAGCAGCAACCACACGTTCGCACAAGGCGTGAGTCTCCAACGCGTCCCGCGCCGAGATCACCCCACCTGTGCGAACAGCGTCGAGAAATATGGCACACATGGCGGTGAACCCGCGAGTTTCCGGCGCGCTGGCCCAGCCCGGCCGCCGGACAAGCTGCTCAGAACGGTCGTAGGTGTACATGTCACCGAGCTCGACCACTCGCGCCTTGCGTCCACCGCCCACGACCTCGAGCACCTCCTCCGAGGCGCCGCTGGCCCGATGCATCGACCCGAAGCAGGAGAATCCCTCGCCGGCCAGCAGCAACGAGACCCACTCCAACGCCCCGGTCTCGCCGCCGAAACTGATGACCTCCGAGGTCACCGGCCCTGGTGCGAAGAACCGCAGCGTGTCCGCCACGTGGATGAAGTCGTCGAAGATCATCCGGCGCGGTCGCTCCGGCGACAGCTTGGGCCGGTGCTTCTGGTAGACGACGAGGTCGCGGCGGGGCAGGGCGTGCGCCTCCAGAAAAGCTGGCGCGTAGCGGCGGTTGAAGCCGACCATCAGGCTGACGCCCGTGCTCTCGGCCCGGCCGACCAGCGCCGCAGCGGTCACGTAGGCGTCGGTGAGCGGCTTGTCGACGAAGGTGGGGATGCCGGCATCGATCAGGGCCCCCACGATGGCCGGGTGGGCGGCCGTGGCGGCGTGGACGAAGGCGGCGTCGATCCCGTCAGCGATGGCCTGCTCGACCGACGTGGACACGGCCGCCGGTCGATGGCGCTCGGCCAGCTCGGCCAGGACCTCGCGGTTTCGGGTAACCAGGTGCAGCGACAGCTCCGGCTCAGCGGTCAGCACGGGGAGGTAGGCCTTGCGAGCGATGTCCCCCAGCCCGATGACAGCGACGCGCACGGAGGTTCAGCCCGTACGCGCGACGACGAACTCGGTGAGCGCCGCCAACGCCGACTTTGCCGGGCTCTCGGGCAGCGGCTCGATGGCGGCGAGCGCCTCGTCCGCCCACTCCCTGAGCACGTCGCGGGCCTGGTCCATGACGGCGTGTGCCCGGAGCAGGGCCAGCGCTTCCGCGACGTCGGCATCGTCCTCGATCGGCCCGGACAGCAGGTGCCGCAGCCGCGCCGACGCAGGGTCCGTCGTACGGGACAGCAGTAGAGCCGGCAGCGTGGCCACGCCCTCGCGCAGGTCGGTGCCCGGCGTCTTGCCCGACTGCCCGGTCTCGCTGACCACGTCCAGAAGGTCGTCGGAGAGCTGGAACGCGACGCCGATCCGCTCGCCGTACCGGGTCAGGATCTCCGCGACCGCCTCGTCCGACCCGGCCAGCATGGCGCCGAACCTCGCCGAGGTGCCGATCAGCGACCCGGTCTTGTCCGCCAGCACCCTCAGGTGGTGCTCGATCGGGTCGCCGTCCTCGTCCGGTCCCACCGTCTCGCGAATCTGCCCGTGCACCAGGCGCTCGAAGGTACGGGCCTGGATGCGGACGCACTCCGGCCCGAGGTCGGCCAGGATGTCCGAGGCCCTGGCGAAAAGGAAGTCGCCGGTCAGGATCGCGATGCTGTTGCCCCAGCGCAGGTTGGCGCTCACCGCGCCACGACGGATCGCAGCCTCGTCCATGACGTCGTCGTGGTAGAGCGTGGCGAGATGGGTCAGCTCGACCACGACGGCGGACGGCACGACGCCGGGCGCTTCGGCGTCGCCGAACTGGGCGGCGAGCAGCACCAGGAGCGGACGGAACCGTTTGCCGCCGGCCTCGACCAGGTGCAGCGACGTCTCCGTGACGAACGGATAGCTGCTCTTGACCGACTGCCGCAGCTGCTCCTCGACCGCGACCAGCCCGTCCCGCAGCTCTCGTTCGAGAGCGGGATCGGCGAACACGAGACCGACCGAGTCCGGCCGGTGCGCTGCTTCGGTCACTGGAGCACAGCTCCCTGTCGGGCTGTCGGAGCGGACGATGGCACCCGCGGATTCGATCTTATGGGTGCAATCTACGACGGTGGCCGGGTTAGGTGAGGAAGGGGCCCGCCTGGTGCGCGAGGTCGAGCACCGACTGGGGCCAGACACCGAGCACCACCGTGACGGCCACGGCCACCGCGATCGCGGTGTTGGTGAGCAGGCTCGGTACGGCGACGGTGGGGCCGTCCGGGGCCGGGTCCTGCCAGTACATCAGCACGATGATGCGCACGTAGAAGAACGCAGCGACGGCACTGGCGACCAAGCCCACGATGACGACCGGGGTGGCGCCGCCGTCGACCGCTGCGAGGAACACCGCGTACTTGCCCATGAACCCGGACGTGAGCGGGATGCCGGCCAGCGCCAGCAGGAACAGGGTGAACGCGGCAGCCATCGCCGGTGAACGCTTGCCCAGACCGCGCCACTGCGACAGGTGCGTCGCCTCGCCCTCACCGTCGCGGACGAGGGAGACGATGGCGAACGCCCCCATGGTCGCGAAGCCGTAGGTGAGCAGGTAGAACATCGTGCCGGCAAGGCCCTGGGCGTTGTAGGCGATGACACCGGTGAGCAGGAACCCGGCGTGGGCGATCGAGGAGTAGGCAAGCACCCGCTTGACGTCGGTCTGGGTCAGCGCCAGCAGCGCACCGACGACCATGCTCAGGATCGCGACCCCGCCCAGGACCGGTCGGATGTCCCACTGCAGCGGGCCGAAGCCGACGTAGAACACCCGCATCAGCGCACCGAAGGCCGCGACCTTGGTGCAGGCCGCCATGAACGCCGTCACCGGAGTCGGCGCGCCCTGGTAGACGTCGGGGGTCCAGCTCTGGAACGGGACGGCGCTGATCTTGAACAGCAGCCCCACGGCGATCAGGGCGACGCCGGCGTAGAGCAACGTGTCCGACTGGGTGCCGCTCGCGGCCGTTCGCACCACGCCGAGGTCGACCGAGTGCGCAAAGCCGTAGATGAGCGCCAGCCCGTACAGGAAGAAGGCGGAGGCGAACGCGCCGAGCAGGAAGTACTTCATCGACGCTTCCTGCGACAGCAGTCGACGGCGGCGGGCCAGCCCGCACAGGATGTACAGCGGCAGCGAGAAGACCTCGAGCGCCACGAACATCAGCAGCAGGTTGTTCGAGGCGGGGAACAGCAGCATGCCGGCCACGGCGAACATCGCCAGCGGGTAGATCTCGGTGTGCTGGGCCCCGGCCGCCTGCGTCCGGCGCTCGTCGGCCGAGCCGGGCACGGACGAGGCCTGCCCGACGAAGGCACCGCCGCCGGCGTCGACCGAACGCTCGGCCATGAACAGGAAGCTCAGGAACGCGAGCAGCAGGATGGTGCCCTGGAGGAACAGCGTCGGCTTGTCCTGGGCCACCATGTTCTGGGCGACGACAGCACCCTGGTCGTGGTTGGCGACGACGGCGACGAACGCGGCGACGAGACCGCCGAGGCTGAGCACCAGCTGGACGATCCGCCGGTGAGCGGCCGGCACGAAGGCCTCGACCAGCACCCCGACCGCGGCCACCCCGAGCACGATGAGGATGGGCAGCAGCGCGCGGTACTGGATCTGCGGCGCCGTGATGGCGTCGGCGAGGATCACTTGGTGCCTCCGTTGACGACGGCTTGGGTGTCAGTGGCGGCGCAGTTGTGGAACGGATCAGTCACCGGACTGCTCTGCGACTGCTCCGGGTGGGTCGGCTTCGGGTCGGTGCGCCCGTTGGCGCACAGCGTGGTCTTGACCGCGGGGTTGATCACGTCGATCACCGGCTTGGGGAAGACGCCCAGCACCACGATCAGCACCAGCACGGGAGCGATGACCCAGGCCTCGATGCCGCTGAGGTCCTTGAAGCCCTTGTTGGACTCCTTGAGCGGGCCGTGCATCGTCCGCTGGATGACCAGCAGGATGTACAGCGCCGCCAGCACGATGCCCACCGTCGCCACGATCGCGAAGGCGCGGTAGCGGCTGAAAGTGCCGACCAGGACGAGGAACTCGCTGACGAAGCTGTTGGTGCCGGGCAGCGCCAGGCTGGACAGGCCGGCGAGCATGAAGGCGCCGGCGAGCCACGGTGCGACGTTGTGAACGCCGCCGAAGTCGCCGATCTCGCTGCTCTTGCGGCGCGAGATCAGGAAGCCGACGAGCAGGAACAGCGCGCCGGTCGACAGGCCGTGGTTGACCATGTAGAGCGTCGAGCCCACGCCGCCCTGGGAGGTGAAGGCGAAGATGCCGATCGCGATGAAGCCGAAGTGCGCGATCGAGGTGTACGAGACCAGTCGCTTGAGGTCGCGTTGCCCGATCGCCAGCAGCGCCCCGTAGAAGATGCCGATCACCGCGAGGGACAGCACCAGCGGCGCGAACGTGTGCGTGGCGGCTGGCAGCAGCGGCAGTGTCCAGCGGATGAAGCCGAACGTGCCGACCTTGTCCATCACGCCGACGAGCATGACCGCACCGGAGGTGGGCGCCTCGGCGGCCGCGTCGGGCAGCCAGGTGTGGAACGGCCACAACGGTGCCTTGATCGCGAACGCGATGAAGAAGCCGAGGAAGATCCAGTTCTGCATGGTGTGCGACAGCGCCGGCGCGTGGTCGGCCAGGTCGCCGAGCAGGAAGCTGTGGCCGGCATAGACGTAGAGCGCGATGACGGACGCCAGCATCAGCAGGCCGCCGAGAAGGCTGTACAGCAGGAACTTCACGGCCGCGTAGGAGCGGCGTGCACCCGAGGCCCGGCTGGTGCCGTAGGTCCCGATGATGAAGTACATCGGGATGAGCATGACCTCGAAGAACACGTAGAACAGGAACAGGTCGGTCGCGGCGAACGCCCCGATCAACGCTGCCTGCAGCCCCAGCAGCAGGGCGAGGTAGCCCTTGACGTTGCGGCCGCCGAGCTCGCTCTCGCCCCAGGCGGCGAGGATCACCACCGGGAGCAGCAACGCAGTCAGGTCGATGAGGACGAGCCCGATGCCGTCGACGCCGACCGAGTAGTGGGCGCCGAACTGGCGCACCCAGTCGTAGGTCTGGACGAACTGGAAGCCGCCGTTGTTCTTGAACTGCAGCGACATCGCGACGGCTATGCCCAGCGTGATCAGTGAGACGGCCAGCGCCACCTGCTTGGCCAGCAGGTCCTGGGCCTTGCGGCGGTCGGTGACGGGCCGGCCGTCCTTGTCCGGCGAGTCGAACTCGTCCAGGTCGGAGATGCTCTCGTGGTCGACGCCGGTGGTGCCGTGCAGCGCGTCGTACTCCGCCATCGCCGCGGCGATCTCCGGGCCCGAGGCGGCAAGTGCGTACTCACGCTCGCGCTCGACCACCTCCTCCGGGGAGCGGTCCCGAGGAAGCGCGGCCACGATCACGGCGCCGGCAAGGGGCACCGCTCCGACGATGGTCAGCCAGGGAACAGTGCTCATCCGACCCTCACCAGCAGCAGCGCGGTGACAACAGCGGCTGCGCCGCCGAGCGTCAGCAGCGCGTAGGAACGCACGAATCCGGTTTGCATCCGTCTCGACCTGCTTGAACTGCCACCGAGGGCAGCGGCCAAGCCGTTGACGCTTCCGTCGACCCCGCGGGCGTCGAAGTAGACCAGGAACCGGGTGAGGTACTGACCGGGACGCATCAGCAGCGCCTCGTTGATGGCGTCGCTGTAGAGGTAGCGCCGAGCGGCCGTGGTGACCGGACTGACCGCGGTCGGGGCCACGGCCGGGACGGTGCGGCGGCCGAAGAACATCCAGCTCAGGAGTACGCCGATAGCGACCACCACGACGATCACGACGCTGAGGACCTGCGGATCGATCGGCGTGGTCTTGTCCACCGTCGGCCCCAGGTCGGGCGCGAGGAAGTCGGCGACGGCCCCGTGGTAGATCAGCAGGTAACCACCGACCAGCGACAGGATCGCCAGCACGATCATCGGCACCGTCATCACGCTGGGCGACTCGTGCGGGTGGTGGGTCTTCTCGTCCCACCGCTTCTCGCCGAAGAACGTCATGGCCATCAGCCGGGTCATGTAGAACGCGGTGATGCCGGCGCCCAGCAGCGACAGTGAGCCGAAGATCCAGCCCTGCGCGCCGCCCTTGTTGAACGCGGCCTCGATGATGCGGTCCTTGGTCCAGAACCCGTCGAACGGGGGACAGCCGATGATGGCGAGGTAACCGCAGGTGAACGTGGCGAAGGTCACCGGCATCAGCTTGCGCAGGCCACCGAAATGTCGCATGTCGACTTCGTTGTTCATCCCGTGCATCACCGAACCGGCGCCCAGGAACATGTTGGCTTTGAAGAAGCCGTGGGCCAGCAAGAAGATGATGCCGAGGGCGTAGTAGCCCGGCCCGAGACCGACGGCGAGCATCATGTAGCCGACCTGGGACATGGTCGAGCCGGCCAGCACCTTCTTGATGTCGTCCTGGGCACAGCCGATGATCGCGCCCATCAGCAGCGTGATCGTGCCGACGGTCGCGACCAGCAGCTGAGCGGTGGTGGACTGGTCGAAGATCGGGTTGGACCGCGCGATCAGGTAGACACCGGCGGTCACCATGGTCGCCGCGTGGATGAGGGCTGAGACCGGAGTCGGGCCCTCCATGGCGTCCAGCAGCCAGGACTGCAGCGGGAACTGCGCGCTCTTGCCGCAGGCACCGAGCAGCAGCATGATCCCGATGGCCGTCAGCACGCCGCTGGAGGCGACGTCCGCACCGTTGAACACCGCGTCGAAGGACGTCGAGCCGAACGTCACAAACATCACCATGATCGCGATCGACAGCCCCACGTCACCGACCCGGTTGACCACGAAGGCCTTCTTGGCAGCGGTGGCCGCCGAGGGCTTGTAGTACCAGAAGCCGATCAGCAGGTAGGACGCCAGACCCACGCCTTCCCAGCCGACGTACAGAAGCAGGAAGCTGTCGGCCAGGACCAGGATGAGCATCGCCGAGACGAACAGGTTGAGGTAGCCGAAGAAGCGTCGCCGGCCGGGGTCGTGCGCCATGTAGCCGATCGAGTAGATGTGGATCAGTGATCCGACACCGGTGATCAGCAGGACGAACGTAATCGACAGCGGATCGAGCAGGAACGACGCGTCCACCTGGAACCCGTTGACCGGGATCCACAGGTAGAGATGGTTGTCGAGGCTGCGGTCGGCGGCCGAGCGGTTCAGCAGCGCGACCAGGAGCGCGATCGCGAAGACGAAGGACGCGATCGGCATCGCCGTACCGAGATAGGGCGCCCACTTGTTGGCCCGGCGCCCCAGCAGCAGGAGCACCGCGGCACCGACCAGGGGAAACAGCACCAGCAGCCACACGGCGGAGAAGATCCCCGTGCCGGGCGTCGCGGTGAAGTTGGTCATCTCGGCCGTTGCCGAGACCGTCGCTGCCGCAGTCACCGCAGACCTCCGTGCCGGAGTCCATGGCCGTTGTTCGGGCGCACGCTGGCCCTCTCGGGTCGGCTACTGCTCGCAGGCAGTCGCATCGGGTGGACCATCAGTACTTCAGCAGGTTGGCGTCGTCGACCGAGGTCGAGCGGCGGGTGCGGTAGATCGCCATCAGGATGGCGAGGCCGACCACGACCTCGGCCGCGGCGACCACCATGACGAAGAACGCGATGACCTGGCCATCGAGCGTGCCGTTGATCCGGGAGAACGTGACCAGGGTCAGGTTGACCGCGTTGAGCATGAGCTCGACCGACATGAACATGACCATGGCGTTGCGCCGGACGAGCACGCCGACGGAGCCGATCGTGAACAGGATCGCGGACAGGACCAGATAGTTCTGCGGCGTCACGGCTGCTCCCCCTCGGTGATCTCCCCGGCGGCCGTGCGGGCCAGCGAGGCGCCGCCGTCTCCGCCGGCCTCCGTGATGACGTGGGAAACGCTGCCGACCGCCACGCTGCCGTCGGGCAGCAGCGCCGGCGTCTCGATCGAGTCGTGCCGGGCGAACACACCCGGACCGGGCAGCGGAGAGGGCCGGTCACCGGAGAAGCGGGCGCGGGACTGCTCGCGCTGACTGATCCGCGGCACGATCCGCTCGCGGTGCGCCAGGACCATCGCACCGAGCGCCGCTGTGATGAGCAGGGCGGACGTGACTTCGAACGGGAACACGTAGTCGTGGAAGATCAGCTGAGCCAGCCCGAACGGGTTGCCCTTGGCGTTGGCCTTGTCCAGCCCGACGCTGGTGACGTGGTCGAGCACGCCCCACACGCCGACCATCAGGGCGGTCACGAACACGACAGCCACGAGTACGGCCGCCGCGCGTTGGCCCTTGATCGTCTCCACCAGGGAGTCCGACGTGTCCACGCCGACGAGCATGAGGACGAACAGGAACAGCATCATGACCGCGCCGGTGTAGACGATGATCTGCACCGCTGCCAGGAATGGGGCGTCCTGCAGCGCGTAGAACACGGACAGGCCGAGCATCACGCAGGCGAGCAACAGCGCGGAGTGCACCGCGCTGCGGACCAGCACCATGCCCAGAGCCGCCGCGACGACGAGCGGCGCGATGATCCAGAACGTGACGGCCTCACCGGTCGAGACGTTCTGGATCGCGAGAACGGTGGGGCTCACGAGTGGCCCCCGTCGGGTCCGTGGCTGTGGCCCTGGTGAGGGTCCTGCGTCTCAGGCGTGCCGCCGTCGTGGATCGAGGTGCGGTTGCCGACGTAGTAAGCCTTCTCGTCGTTGCCGAGGCGCATCGGGTGCGGCGGCAGCTCCATGCCGGGCGCCAGCGGAGCCAGCAGCTGCTCCTTGGTGAAGATCAGGTCCTCGCGGCTGTCGTCGGCCAGCTCGTACTCGTTGCTCATCGTCAGCGCACGGGTCGGGCAGGCCTCGATGCACAGGCCGCAGAAGATGCAGCGCAGGTAGTTGATCTGGTAGATCGCGCCGAAGCGCTCGCCGGGTGAGAAGCGGGCTTCCTCGGTGTTGTTGCCGCCCTCGACATAGATGGCATCGGCCGGGCAGGCCCAGGCGCACAGCTCGCAGCCGATGCACTTCTCCAGGCCGTCCGGGTGCCGGTTGAGCACGTGCCGGCCGTGGTAGCGCGGCGCGGTCGGCTTCTTGTACTCGGGGTACTGCTCGGTGGTCACCTTCTTGAACATGGTGCCGAAGGTGACGCCGAAGCCCTTGATGGGATTGAGGAAATCAAGCACGGTCGACGTCCTCCGGCGAGTCACTGATGCCCTGGTCACTGCTGCTGCCGTACGCGCCGAGGTCGGCGTCGGCCCCCGACTCCGCGGCGGCCGAGCCCTCGACCGCCAGCGCGCCGACGGCCACCGGGCTCGGAGCCCGCTCGGCGAGCAGGTCCTCCAGCCGCGGGATCGGGAAGGTGCCCGTGGTGTCGATGCCACCGAGGGCGATCTCCTCCTCGGTCTCCTCGACCGGTGCCCTGGTCGGCCAGAACCCGCTGATCAGGACTCCGAGCACACCCACCACGACCAGGGTCCAGACCAGGTTGGCGTTGGACATCTCCGCGCGGGCCGTCTTGATGGCCGCGACCATGAGCAGCCAGACCAGGCTGATCGGGATGAGGACCTTCCAGCCCAGCCGCATGAACTGGTCGTAGCGCATCCGGGGCAGCGTGCCGCGCAGCCAGATGAAGCAGAACAGCAGCGAGAACAGCTTGATGCTGAACCAGAGCAGACCCCACCAGCCGTCGAGGTTCTCGATGCCGGGGATGGGCGGCGGCCGCCAGCCGCCGAGGAACAGCGTCGTGGCCAGCGCGGCCACCGTGGTCATGTTGATGTACTCCGCCAGGAAGAACATCGCGAACTTCAGCGAGGAGTACTCGGTGTGGAAACCACCGACCAGCTCACCTTCGGCCTCGGGGAGGTCGAACGGGGCGCGGTTGGTCTCCCCCACCATCGCGATCAGGTAGATGACGAACGACGGTGGCAGCGCCAGCGCGTACCACAGCGCGTGGTGCTGGGACTCGACGATCTCCGAGGTGGACAGCGAGCCCGCCTGCAGGAACACCGGCACCAGGGCCAAGCCCATCGCGACCTCGTACGAGATCACCTGGGCCGACGAGCGCAGGCCGCCCAGCAGCGGATAGGTCGAGCCGCTGGACCAGCCGGCGAGGACCAACCCGTAGACGCCGAACGAGGAGCAGGCGAGGATCCACAGCACCGCGACCGGGAAGTCGGTGATCTGCAGCGCGGTGACCTCGCCGAAGATCGACACCCGGCCGCCGACCGGGATGACGGCGAAGGCCATGAACGCGGGGATGGCGGACAGCACCGGCGCCAGGATGTAGATCGGCTTGTCGGCCAGCGCGGGAATGATGTCTTCCTTCAGCGCCAGCTTGATGCCGTCGGCGAGACCCTGACCGAGGCCCCACGGACCGACCCGGTTGGGGCCGAGCCGCTGCTGCATACGGGCGACGACCCGGCGCTCGGCCCAGATCATGAACAGGGTCGACACCACCAGGAAGGCGAAGATCGCGACGACCTTGAGCAGGATGAGCCACCACGGGTCGTTGCCGAACTCGTTCAGGGGGAAGTACGGCGTGATGTTGCTGTCCGGGTTGGTCGTCGTCGCAGCGAGCACGCTGGCAGCAGCGTTGGCGCTCATGCCGTGCCCTCCTGCGCCGTGGCCGGGGTGGGGATGATCGCGGCCGGTGCCTGACCGGCCCCGATGCGGACGACCGCGCCGGCGCCGACCCCGAGGTCGCGATGGATCGAGCTGCCGGCGGAGTTGGCCGGGACCCAGACGACGTCGTCGGGCAGATCGGCAATCACCAGCGGCAAGGTGATCGTGCCATGGTCGGTCCCGACGGCGAGCAGGTCACCCTCCGCAACGCCGACCTTGGCCGCAGTGTCCGCCGAGAGCCGGGCCACCGGACGCCGTGCCGTCGCCGCGAGGAACGGCTCGCCGTCCTGCAGCGAGCCCTCGTCGAGCAGCAGCCGCCAGGACGCCAGAACAGCCTGACCGGACTTGACCGCCGGCTTCTTGGCCGCCGCCGGGGCTGACAGCGCCGGCCGAGGGCCGGTGTACAACGGCAGCGACTCGATCTCTGCCCGTACGCCATCGAGGTCGTAGAGCCCGATCGGCAGGTCGAGCTCGTCGGCCAGCCGGTCGAGCACGCGGTGGTCGGCCAGCGAGCCGGTGGCGCTGAAGGTCTCCGGGAACGCCCGCGGGCGGCCCTCCCAGTCGAGGTAGGTGCCGGCCTTCTCCACCGCTGGCGCGACCGGGAAGACCACGTCGGCGCGGGTGGTGACTGCGGAGGCGCGCAGCTCGAGGCTGACCAGGAAGGGCACGGAGTCGAAAGCGTCGAGCGCGAGACCAGGGTCGGGCAGGTCGATCGGGTCGACGCCGCCGACGACGAGTGCGCCGAGGTCACCTGCCGCCGCGGCCGCCAGGATCGCTGAGGTGTCCCGGCCGGGACGTGACGGCAGCTCGCCGGTGCCCCAGTAGCCGGCCAGCGCTGCGCCGTCGGACACGGGGCGCCCGCCCGGCAGCAGCGAGGGTAGCGCCCCGGCTTCGAGCGCACCGCGCTCGCCGGCCCGACGCGGGATCCAGGCCAGCTTGGCGCCGGTTGCGGCCGCCAGGGCCGCGGCCGCGGTCAGCGCTCCGGGTGAGCTGGCGAGTCGCTCACCGACGAGGATCACGCCGCCGCCCTTGCCCAGCGCGGCTGCGGCGGCAGTGCCGGCAGCGTCGAGGCCACTTCCGGAGGCGAGCGCGGTCAGCAGGCCGCCCTCGGTGCCGGGAACGGCCTTGAGCAAGGTGGCGTAGGTCTTGCGCACGGTCTCCGTGGTGAACGGCGCGACCGAGAAGACCGGCGTCTTGTGGTTGCGGGCAGCCTTGCGCACGCGCAGGAACACGATCGGCGACTCGTCCTCGGCCTCGAAACCGACGAGCAGGACGGACGACGCGAGATCGATGTCGGCGTAGGTGACCGCCAGCGGCTTGCCGGCCACGGCGCTCTCGAGGAAGGCAAGCTCTTCAGCGCTGTGCTCGCGCGCCCGCATGTCGATGTCGTTGGTGGCAAGGGAGACGCGGGCGAACTTCGCGTACGCGTACGCGTCCTCGACAGTCAGCCGGCCACCCGGCAGCACGCCGACGCCGGCACCGTCACGGGCAGCGGCGAGCCCCCTGGCGGCGATGTCGAGCGCCTCGGGCCAGCTGGCCGCCCGCAGGTCGCCGTTCTCGTCGCGCACCAACGGCTGGGTGATCCGGTCACCCAGGGTGGCGTACTTGAAGGCCCAACGGCCCTTGTCGCAGTTCCACTCCTCGTTGACCTCGGGCTCGTCGCCGGCGAGGCGACGGGTGACCTTGCCGCGACGCCAGTCCGTACGCATCGAGCAGCCGGACGAGCAGTGCTCGCAGATGCTCGGCGTGGAGACCAGGTCGAACGGGCGGGCCCGGAACCGGTAGGCCGCGCCGGTCAGTGCGCCGACCGGGCAGATCTGGATCGTGTTTCCGGAGAAATAGGATTCGAACGGCGTGTCCTCGTAGATGCCGACCTGCTGCAGCGCGCCGCGCTCGAGCATCTCGATGAACGGGTCACCGGCGATCTGCTGGGAGAACCGGGTGCAGCGGGCGCACAGGACGCAGCGCTCGCGGTCGAGCAGGACCTGCTCGGAGATCTTGATCGGCTTGGGGTAGGTCCGTTTGACGTCGTGGAACCGCGAGTCGGCCTGGCCGTTGACCATCGCCTGGTTCTGCAGCGGGCACTCGCCGCCCTTGTCGCAGACCGGACAGTCCAGCGGGTGGTTGATCAGCAGCAGCTCCATCGTGCCGCGCTGAGCCTTCTCGGCCACGGCGCTGGTGAGCTGGGTGTGCACGATCATGCCGTCGGTGACCGTCGTCGTGCAGGCGGTCAGCGGCTTGCGCTGACCCTCGACGTCGACGATGCACTGGCGGCAGGCGCCGACCGGGTCGAGCAACGGGTGGTCGCAGAAACGCGGCACCTGGATGCCCAGCAGCTCGGCCGCCCGGATGATCAGGGTGCCCTTGGGCACGCTGACCTCGTAGCCGTCGATGGTCAGGCTGACCAGATCCGCGGCCACGACTGCGGTGCTCTGGGAGTTGTTCGCGGTCACTGTCATCAGGCGAGGGCTCCGGCGAAGAGGGTGGCCGCCATCGGGTCGAGCGGGCAGCCACCGTGGGCCTGGTGGGCGAGGTACTCGTCGCGGAAGAACTGGATCGAGGACGAGATCGGGCTGGTGGCGCCGTCGCCCAGCGCGCAGAACGAGCGGCCCAGGATGTTGTCGCAGGTGTCGAGCAACGTGGCCAGGTCGGCCTCGTTGCCCCGACCCTCCTCGAGCCGGCGCAGGATCTGCACCATCCAGTAGGTGCCCTCGCGGCAGGGGGTGCACTTGCCGCAGGACTCGTGCGCGTAGAACTCGGTCCAGCGCAGCACGGCCCGCACGATGCAGGTGGTCTCGTCGAAGATCTGCAGGGCCCGGGTGCCGAGCATGGAGCCAACGCCGGCCATGCCTTCGAAGTCGAGCGGTACGTCGAGATGCTCGTCGGTGAGGATCGGCGTCGAGGAACCGCCGGGCGTCCAGAACTTCAGCTCGTGGCCCTCGCGTACGCCGCCGGCCAGCTCGAGCAGCTCGCGCAAGGTGATGCCGAGCGGGCCCTCGTACTGACCGGGGTGGGTGACGTGACCGGACAGCGAGTAGAGAACGAAGCCCTTGGACTTCTCGGTGCCCATCGAGGAGAACCACGCCGAGCCCTTGGTCAGGATGGACGGGACGCTCGCGATCGTCTCGACGTTGTTGATAACCGTTGGGCTGGCATAAAGACCCGCGATGGCGGGGAACGGCGGACGCAGCCGGGGCTGACCGCGGTAACCCTCGAGCGAGTCCAGCAGCGCCGTCTCCTCGCCACAGATGTAGGCACCGGCGCCGGCGTGGACGGTCAGCTCGAGGCTGTAGCCCGACTCGAGGATGTCGGTGCCGAGCAGGCCGGCCGCGTAGGCCTCCTGCACCGCCTGCTGGAGCCGACGCACGATGTGCACGACCTCGCCGCGGATGTAGATGAACGCGTGCGAGGCGCGGATGGCGTAGGACGCGATGATGATGCCCTCGACCAGCGTGTGCGGGCTGGCCATCAGCAGCGGCATGTCCTTGCAGGTGCCGGGCTCGCTCTCGTCGGCGTTGACCACGAGGTAGTGCGGCTTTCCGTCGCCCTGCGGGATGAAGCCCCACTTCATGCCGGTCGGGAAGCCGGCGCCGCCGCGGCCGCGCAGACCGGAGTCCTTGACCGTGGCGATGACCTCGTCGGGGGTCATCGCGAACGCGTTGCGCAGACCTTCGTAGCCGCCGGTGCGCTGGTAGGTCTTCAGCGTCCAGGACTCGGGCTGGTCCCAGAACTCGGAGAGTACGGGGGTCAGGGTCACCGTCATGCGGATGCCTCTCCCTCGGTGGCGGGCGCGGGCACTGCCGGGGCCGTGTCGCCGCGCTGGTGCGCGAGCTCGAGCCCGACCAGCGAAGCCGGCCCGGCGGAGACGCCATCGTTGGCATGGCCGTCCGGGAACCCGGCGAGCACCCGCTCGACCTCGCGCCAGGTGCACAGCCGGCCACCACGGGTCGGCTGGGGCAGGTCGTCGGGAGCCTTGGTACGCAGCGCGTCGACGAGATCACGCGCGGACTGCGGCGTCTGGTTGTCGTAGAACTCCCAGTTGACCATCACCACGGGGGCGTAGTCGCACGCGGCGTTGCACTCGACGTGCTCGAGGTGAACCTTGCCGTCGGCCGTGGTCTCGTCGTTGCCGATCTCGAGGTGGTCCTTGAGCGTCCTGAAGATCTCGTCGCCGCCCATGACCGCGCACAGCGTGTTGGTGCAGACGCCGACCGAGTAGTCACCGATCGGGCGGCGCTTGTACATCGTGTAGAACGTGGCCACTGCGCCGACCTCGGCCTTGGTGAGACCGAGCTCCTCGGCGCACAGCGCGATGCCGGCCGGGCTGACGTAGCCCTCCTCGGCCTGCAGCAGGTGCAGCATCGGCAGCAAGGCCGACCGCGGCTGCGGGTAGCGCGCGATGATCTCCCGTACGAGATCGACGGTGTCTGAGGTGATCGGCACTATCGGTCCACTCCGCCCATAACCGGGTCGAGACTCGCCACTGCTGCAATGACGTCTGCCAGCTGACCGCCCTCGCAGGTGGGCGGGATCGACTGGAGGTTGACGAAGGATGGGTCACGCAGATGGACCCGGAACGGCCGCGTGCCGCCGTCGGAGACCGCGTGCACTCCGAGCTCGCCGCGAGGCGACTCGACCGACACGTAGGCCTGGCCGGGCGGGACCCGGAACCCCTCGGTGACCAGCTTGAAGTGGTGGATCAGCGACTCCATCGAGGTGCCCATGATCTGGCGGATGTGGTCGAGGGAGTTGCCGAGCCCGTCGGCGCCGAGGGCGAGCTGGGACGGCCAGGCGATCTTCTTGTCGGCGATCATGACCGGGCCGGGCTCGAGCCGGTCGAGGACCTGCTCGATGATCCGCAGCGACTGGCGCATCTCGCCGAGCCGGACGAGGTAGCGCGAGAAGCAGTCGCCGTCCGGATGGGTGACCACGTCGAAGTCGTAGGTCTCGTAGCCGAGGTAGGGCAGCTGCTTGCGCAGGTCCCACGGCAGGCCCGAGGCGCGGAGCACGGGACCCGTGACGCCGAGTGCCACCGCACCCTCGGCGGAGAGGTAGCCGACGTCGCGCAGCCGGTTGATCCAGATCGGCTGCCCGGTGAGCAGCGCGTCGTACTCGTCGACCTTCTTGGCCATGTACGGCAGGAACTCGCGGATCTTCTCGACCGCACCCGGCGGCAGGTCCTGGACGACGCCACCGGGGCGGATGTAGGCGTGGTTCATCCGCAGGCCGGTGATCATCTCGAGCATGTCGAGGATCACCTCGCGCTCGCGGAGGCCGAACAGCATGCCGGTGCTGGCGCCGAGCTCGAGGCTGCCTGTGGCGAGCCAGGTGAGGTGCGAGCCGATCCGCTGCAGCTCCATCACCAGCACCCGGACCTGGTTGGCCCTGACCGGGATCTCGTCGGTCACGCCGAGCAGCTTTTCGACGGTGAGGCAGTAGGCGGCCTCGTTGAACAGCGGCGACAGGTAGTCGGCGCGGGTCAGGAAGGTGACCGCCTGTGTCCAGGTGCGGTACTCGGCCGACTTCTCGATGCCGGTGTGGAGGTAGCCGATCACCGAGCGAGCCTGGGTGACCATCTCGCCCTCGAGCTCGAGCACCAGGCGGAGCACGCCGTGGGTCGACGGGTGCTGCGGGCCCATGTTGACGACGATGTGCTCGTCCTCGATCGGGTCCGAGGTGAGGGTGTCCCAGTCGCCGCCGCTGACGGTGTAGACCCGGCCCTCGGTGGTCTCGCGGTAGCCGCCGTACATGTCGGTGGTCGTCATGCGTAAGTCCTCCGCTCGTCCGGCGGGGGCACCAGGGCGCCCTTGTACTCGACCGGGATGCCGCCCAGCGGGTAGTCCTTGCGCTGCGGGTGGCCCTCCCAGTCGTCGGGCATCTGGATCCGGGTCAGGCCGGGGTGGCCGTCGAAGATGACGCCGAACAGGTCGTAGCACTCGCGCTCGTGCCAGTCAGCGGTGGGGTAGAGGCCGACGACCGACGGGACGTGCGGGTTGTCGACCGTGACCGCCACCTCGACCCGCACGCGACGGCGGTAGGTCATGGACGTGAAGTGGTAGACGACGTGCAGCCGGCGGTCGCTGTGGATGTAGTCGACGCCGGAGACGCAGGAGAGCATCTCGAACCGCAGCGCTGGGTCGTTGCGCAGTGCTGCTGCGATCTCGAGCAGGCCGGCGGTGGTCGCGTGCAGCGTCAGCTCGCCACGGTCGACCTGGACCCGCTCGAGCAGGTCGCCGACGTGGGGCACCGCAACCTCGAGGGCGTCGGAGACCGCGTCGAAGTAGCCGCCGTACGGCTTGGGGCTGGACTCCTCGACGACGGCGGGGGTGTGCAGGCCGCCGAAGCCGGTGGTGTCACCCGTGCCGTGCACGCCGAACATGCCGCGCGGCGCGGTCTGCGCCGTCTGGGCGGCCTGCTCGGGATCGACCGGCTGCGGCAGGTGGTCGGAGCCGTGCGGATTGGTCACGTGGATCCGCTCCCGATGTGGGCATTGCCCTTGGTCAGCGTCAGCGGCAGGCCCTGCGAGCGCTGGGTGTCGCGGTCGATCGGCTTGAGGTAAGGAGCGTTCTCGTCGCCGCGCTGGGACACCGGGGCCTTGCCGCTGATGTCGCCGTTCTGGATCTTCATGTGCAGCTTGAGGATCGCGTCGAGCAGCATCTCCGGCCGGGGCGGGCAGCCGGGCAGGAACATGTCGACCGGCACGATGTGGTCGACGCCCTGGACGATCGCGTAGTTGTTGAACATGCCGCCGGACGAGGCGCAGACGCCCATCGCAATGACCCACTTGGGCTCGGGCATCTGGTCGTAGATCTGACGCAGCACCGGGGCCATCTTCTGGCTGACCCGGCCGGCCACGATCATCAGGTCGGCCTGACGAGGGGTGGCGCTGAACCGCTCCATGCCGAAGCGCGCGATGTCGAACCGGCCGCCGCCCACCTGCATCATCTCGATCGCGCAGCAGGCCAGGCCGAACGTTGCCGGCCACAGCGAGTTCTTGCGCTGGGTGTTGACGACCTTGGCGACGGTGGTCAGCAGGAATCCGTTGGGGATTTGCTCTTCTAGGCCCATGTCGGCCCCCGGTGATTGCCCATGTCGGCTCCTTCGCCTAGTCCCACTCAAGCCCGCCGCGACGCCACACATAGGCGTACGCGACGAACACCGTGACGATGAACAGCACCATCTCGACGAGCAGGAAGACTGTGGCGCCGCCCGGTCGGCCGAAGGCGACGGCCCACGGGTAGAGGAAAATGATCTCGATGTCGAAGACGATGAACAGCATCGCGGTGAGGTAGTACTTCACCGGGAAACGGCCGCCGCCCATGGCCTGCGCCGTCGGCTCGATACCGCACTCGTACGCATCCAGCTTCGCCCGGTTGTAGCGCTTCGGGCCCATGAAGGCGCTCGCCGCGACCGAGGAGATCGCGAAGCCGCCAGCGACGACGAGGAGGTAGAGCAAAGGCACGTACCAGTTCAGCATCGGGCGTCTCCTTCCGGTCCGTCATCGGTCGCGCGAACAGTGCCGTGATCGGTCGCCGGCGGGGCGATTCGCGTCCGGCGCATCAGTCTAGGCAGGTGCCCTCGGGCCTTCATGCGGCGGGGGCAATCTTCGTCATCAGGTTGATCGCCCTGTCCATCGCGTCTCCGCCGCGGGCGTCCGTGAGGTTGGCCAGCAGCTTGAGGGTGAAGCGCATCAGGGTCGGGTGCGGCAGTCCGTGGCGGGTGGCGAGCTTCATGATGGAGGGGTTGCCGATCAGCTTGACGAACAGGTTGCCGACGGTGAAGTAGCCGCCGTACTCGGCCTTGAGGTCGCTCGGGTAGGCCTCGAGGGCGCGCTCGCGCGCCTGGCCGCTGCGGGCGAGGGCCTGGATCGCAGCCCTGGCCGCCATCTCGCCGGACTCCATCGCGTACGGGATCCCCTCGCCGTTCATCGGGTTGACCGTGCCGGCGGAGTCACCCACCAGCAGAACGCCCCTGGTGTAGGCCGGAGTGCGGTTGAACCCCATCGGCAGCGCTGCGCCGCGGATCGGGCCGGTCGCGTTGTCCTCCTGGTAGCCCCACTCGCCCGGCATGTTGGCCAGCCAGCGCCGGAGCAGGTCGCGGTAGTCGACGTTGCCGAACGCAGCGCTGGTGTTGAGGACGCCGAGACCGATGTTGGACGTGCCGTCGCCCATGCCGAAGATCCAGCCGTAGCCGGGCAGCAGCCGCGACTCGCCGGGCTTGCCGTCCCACAGCTCGAGCCAGCTCTCCAGCCAGTCGTCGTCATGGCGCGGGCTCGTGTAGTAGCGGCGGTAGGCCACGCCCATCGGCCGGTCGTCACGCTTGTGCAGCCCGAGCGCGAGGGCGAGGCGGGCGCTCACGCCGTCGGCCGCGATCACGATCGGCGCGCGGTAGGTCTGCTCGTCCTTTGTCTCGGTGTTCCTGGCCGTGACCCCGACCACGCGGCCGTCGTCGTTGAGCAGGGGACCCGTGACGTTGGTGCGCTCGATCAGCCGGGCGCCGGCCTTGACCGCCTGGCGGGCCAGGATGTCGTCGAAGTCCTGCCGCGGGCGGACCAGCCCGTACCCCGGGTAGTCGCCCAGCTCCGGCCACGGGATCTCCAGCCGCATGCCGCCGCCGTAGATCCGCAGGCCCTTGTTGTGCAGCCAGCCGGCGTCCTCGCTGACGTCGATGCCCATGCCGACGAGCGCCTTGACCGCGCGCGGGGTGAGCCCGTCGCCGCAGACCTTCTCCCTGGGGAAGGTGGTCTTCTCGAGCAGCGCGACGTTGAGCCCGGCGTTGGCGAGGTGGTAGGCCGCCGACGAGCCACCGGGTCCGGCGCCGACGACGATGACGTCGGCGTCGTACCCCTCGTGCGGAGCAGCAGCGGTCACGTCACGTCCGTTCATCCGGTCGACTGCTGGGGTCGACGTGCTTGTGAATGCCTTCACGAACCCGGGTCCGGAACGAAGTCTAGGACGTGGAGCTGCGGCCCCACCACTCGACTCGGTCAACCCCGCGGAAGGATGGACAAACGACGGCGGTCCAGTCCCGTTCCGGGTCCATCCATCGGCCGGGTTGCGCGGCTCAGGCGGTGCCCCGGTGCAGTGCGACGATGCCGCCGGACAGGTTGCGCCAGCCGACCTTGGACCAGCCGGCCTTCTGCAGCCGTACGGCCAAGGCCGCTTGGTCCGGCCACGCGCGGATCGACTCAGCGAGGTAGACGTAGGCGTCCGGGTTGCTGCTCACCGCGCGGGCGACAGCTGGCAGCGCCTTCATGAGGTACTCGACGTAGACCGTGCGGAACGGGGCCAGGGTCGGATGGCTGAACTCGCACACGACGAGTCGCCCGCCCGGCTTGGTGACCCGGCGCAGCTCGGTCAGGGCGAGGTCGACGTCGTTGACGTTGCGCAGGCCGAACGAGATCGAGACGGCGTCGAAGCTCGCGTCGGCGAACGGCAGCCTGAGCGCGTCGCCAGCGACGAACGGCAGGTCCGGGCGCCTGGCGCGGCCCACCTGCAGCATGCCGATGCTGAAGTCGCACGCCACCACCTCGGCTCCGCGCTCGGCGAAGGCCGCGCTCGACGTGCCCGTACCCGCAGCCAGGTCGAGCACCCGCTGCCCGGGGCCAGCACCCACCGCGTCCACGACTGCCTTGCGCCACCGGCGGTCCTGCCCGAGTGACAGCACGTCGTTGGTGAGGTCGTAGCGCGCCGCCACCTCGTCGAACATCGAGGCCACCTGCTGCGGCGTCTTCGCCAGGTCGGCGCGGGTCACGATTCCTCCTCGGTCGGGCTGCGGTGGACGAGCCGGCCTCCGAGAACCGTAGCCGAGCACCGGCCGGCACCGTGGTCGATCAAGGCGGTGTACGGGTCCCCCGACGTTGGCACGCCGAAGACCGCGAGGTCGGCCCGGCCACCGACGACCAGCTGACCGGCGTCCGCGAGCCCGAGGGCGCGGGCACCGCCCAGCGTCAGCGCCTCCACCAGCCGCCGGTCGAGGTCGGCCCCGGTGTAGCCCTGGCCCAGCGCGACCGCCTTGGTAGCGACGGCCTCCTCGAGCAGGTCCAGGTTCGGCGAGCTGGCCAACGAGTCGGTGCCGATGGCGATGGGATTGCCCTCGCGCAGGTAGTCCGCGACCGGCGGCTGGCCGGCTTTGAGAATCTCGTTGGAGCGCACGCACAACGCGACGTAGGTGCCCGAGTCACGTAGCAGCAGGCGGTCAGCCGCGTCGAGGTGCACCCCGTGCGCGACGTGGACATCGGTGCCGAGACCGCCGAGGTCGGACAGGTGCTGCGTCGGCGAGCAGCCGGCCCCGACGCCGATCAGCTCGAACTCCATGTCGAAGCGGCGGGCAAAGTCCGCGAACGGCCCGGTGCCGGTGAGCACGTACTCCGACTCGGCCATCGACTCGGCGAGGTGGGTGTGGATGCGCATCCCACGGCTTCGCGCGACGCCGAGCAGGTCGACGAAGACGCCGGTGCCGACGGTGTAGAGCGTGTGCGGGGACACCCCGACCGCGTTCGGGCCGCCCGGCTGTACGAGCAGGTCGGTGAACGCGGTCCCGCGCTTGGCCCAGCCCGGCTCGTCGAGGAACAGGCCCTCGAGGTAGGCAGTGCCGGCCAAGCCCGACCTCGCGATCGTGGGCAGCACCGCCGGGTCCGTGACGATGTCCGCGACCGCCGTCGTGCCGCTGCTCACGGCGAGATGGACTCCGCGCCGGGTGCTGGACTGCCACGCCGCGTCGTCGAATTCGGCCCTGCGCCCGGCCACCATGGACAGCCACTCCGGGAAGGGCTTGCCGGTGCTGGCGAGATCGTTGAAGTCGGTGTACTGCAGGTGCGCGTGAGCGTTGACCAGGCCGGGGGTCAGGATCCCGCGGTGTTCCCGTACCCTCGCGCCCGGTGCGTCGGCGAGGACCTCGGCCCTGGTTCCCACCGCGGCGATCGTGTTGCCGTCGACGAGCACCGCTCCGCTGTCGATGGGCTGCGAGAGCATCGGGAGCACGACGTCGGCCGTGTGGACGGTGAGCACCCGGCCATGATCCCGCACGCCTGGATGCAGCCGTCGTCGGCCCCGTCCGCCGCCTCGCTGGCCAGGTGCGCCGGGGCGCGTTGCCGCCCGCGATGTGGCACTGGTTCGCCCGGATCGCCTCGGCCCCGGCTGTGATCCTGCACAATGCGTGCATGGCACAACCGAAGAAGGCGGCGCCGCGTCCCGCGCCCAAGCCGATGGCCGGACGCGAGCTCAAGCCGTGGCAGCTGGCCGTGTTCATCCTGGCCGGCCTGCTGATCGCTGGCATCTTCGTCGGCGTGGGCTACGCCAAGAAGTCGCGCGACGAGTACGGCCAGTACCCGTGGGCGCGTACGGCCGTACCGCCGAAGATGTACTACGACCACGCGAAGTACGCCGGCGCTGGTACGGGTTCCAAGGACGGCCTGGTGGTCGTGGGCAAGACCCCCGGCGGCGGCACGATCTACGCGTCGTCGAAGGCGACAGCGCCTACGCCCACGTCGATCGTGGTGGCCGACGGCTCGACGGTGAAGAAGTACACCCTCACCCCTGCCGCGTCGAAGTAGCCCTCAGGAGTTGTTGGCGTGATCCGGGCATAGAACGTGCCCTCGCGCCAACAACGCGCGCGCTGTGGACAACGAGTTGCTCGTACGGCGCTGATCAGCACCCTGGGTGAGTGCCCAGACGCCCGGCCATCCCGCTCAGTGTGCTCGATGGGCTGCGCGCCGCACAGGACGACGTCGTACGCCGGTCCCAGCTCGCCGCCCTCGGCATCGGCGCCCACAAGGTGCGCCGCGAGGTCCTCGCCGGTCGCTGGCAGCTGGCTCCACCGCACGGTCGTCGTGCTGCACTCCGGCCCGCTGAGCCAGCAGCAACAACGCTGGGCAGCCGTCCTCGCTCAGCCCAGCGTCGCAGCCCTGGCCGGCGAGACCGCGGCGATCGCGCACGGCCTGACGTGGTCTGGCGGCGAGGACATCCACGTCGTCGTCCCAGCCGGCTCACATTTCCCCACGCTCGACGGCGTGGTCCTGCACGTCTCGCGTCGGTTCTCCGCCACCGACGTGCATCCCGTACGGACGCCGCCCATCGTCCGGGTCGAGCGGGCCCTGATCGACGCCGCTGCCTGGTCGCCGCGTGCCCGTACCGCGTGCGGCTTCCTCGCCGCCGGCGTCCAGCAGCGACTGACGACGGCCCCACGACTCATTGATGAGCTTGGCCTCGCCGGGCTGGTCAACCACCGCAAGCTGTTGTGGCACTGCCTCGCCGACATCGAGGGCGGCGCGCAGTCACTCGCCGAGATCGACATGGGCAAGGTCGCCGCGGGTGCGGGCGTGCCGCTTCCTCTTCGCCAAGCCGTGCGACTCGACGCTCGGGGCCGTCGTCGCTACATCGACGTCGACTTCGGCGGCTTCGATGCCGAGGTCGACGGGGCGCTGCACCTGCGGCCGCTGTCCTACTGGGAGGACATGTCCCGCCAGAACGACATCGTCATCGAGGGCGGCCGGCCGATGCTGCGGTTCTCCTCGCTCGCGCTGCGCATCGACGTACCAACGGTGCACCGGCAGCTGCGAGCCGCCCACGCCCGCTGGGGCTCGACGAGACGCAGGTTGTTGGCGTGAGATCGCCTTCTATGCACGCCTCGCGCCAACAACCCGCGCGGGTGCGGTCAGGAGCTGGCGACCAGGGGCAGCTGGGTGCCCAGTCCGCCGCCGGGCAGCGCCGTCGACGCGAAGTGGGACACGATGCGGCCGTCGTCAGCCGGGTCGTCCGCGGGCGTCCAGTGCACGTTGAGGTGGTGGTACAGCGTGTCCCGCTGAGCCGGGATGCGGTCGGCGGAACGGATCAGGTGAATGATCTCGTGCAGGTTGGACCGGTGCTTGGCGCCGGCGGAGGACACGACGTTCTCCTCGAGCATCACCGAGCCGAGGTCGTCGGCGCCGTAGTGCAACGTCAGCTGGCCGACCTCCTTGCCGGTCGTCAGCCAGGAACCCTGCAGGTGCTGCACGTTGTCGAAGAACAGCCGCGCGACGGCGATCAGGCGCAGGTATTCCAGCGCCGAAGCCTGGGTGCGGCCCTTGAGGTGGTTGTTCTCCGGCTGGTAGGTCCACGGGATGAACGACCGGAACCCGCCGGTACGGTCCTGCACGTCGCGCACCATGCGCAGGTGCTCGATCCGCTCGGCGTTGGTCTCGCCGGTGCCCATCATGAACGTCGCCGTCGACTGGACGCCGATCTCGTGCGCCGTCTCCATCACCTGGAGCCAGATCTCGCCGGACTCCTTCAGCGGCGCGATCGCCGTACGAGGCCGGGCGACGAGGATCTCGGCGCCGGCGCCGGCAAAGCTGTCCAGGCCGGCCGCGTGCAACCGCGCGATCACCTCGGGGAACGCCAGGCCGGACACCCGCGAGATGTGGACGACCTCGGAGCCGCCGAGCGAGTGCAGCGTCAGCGACGGGTAGTTGGCCTTGATGGCCGCGAACGTCTCCTCGTACCACTCGATCCCGAGATCCGGCGAGTGTCCGCCCTGCAGCATGATCTGGGTCGCGCCCAGGGACTCGGCCTCACCGCAGCGGCGCAGGATCTCCTCGAGGGAGTGCGTCCAGCCCTCGGCGTGCTTGGGCGCGCGGTAGAACGCGCAGAACTTGCAGGCCGTCACGCAGACGTTCGTGTAGTTGATGTTGCGGTCGATGATGTAGGTCGCGATCTGCTCGGTGCCGGCGAACTTGCGCCGTCGCACCGTGTCAGCGGCACGCCCCAGCTTGTGCAGCGGGGCATGAACGTAGAGGTCGAGCGCCTCCTCGGGCGTGATCCGCCCGCCGTCGGCTGCGCGGTCGAGGATCTGCTGCAGTTGGCTGTCCACGGACTCAGCGTAGCCGAGGCCTCAGACCGGCTCGCAGATGCGCCGCAGCTGACCCACCATGTCGACGATGCCCGCGGTCTTGTCGATGTAGGCGGCTGCGCCGAACCCGCGAGCGCGCTCGGCCAGCCAGCCCGAGTCGTACGCGGAGTACATGACGACCTTGGTCAGCGGTGCGACCGCTCGCACCTGCTGCAACGCGTCCAGCCCGTCCATGACCGGCATCGCGATGTCGAGGACCACGAGCTCGGGCTGGTGCTCGGTCGCGAGCCGGACCGCCTCCGCGCCGTCGGCAGCCTCGGCAACCACCACGAACTCGTTGTCGAACTCGAGCACGAGCTTGAGCAGCACCCGGATGTCGGCAGCATCGTCCACCAGCAGGACCCGAATCGGGGGCCTGCCGATCTCTGCGGACGGTTCGGGCGCTGCGGACACCGATGGGCTCCCCTGGCGAGAGGTTTCTCTGCCCTCATGTTCGCCCGGTGCCAGCCCTCGGCCCAGACCCCTAACGGGCCATTCTGTGACCGGATTTCAACTAGTCATCGGCACGGCCGTTCGGCCTAACCGACGGCAAACCGGCAGGTCACAGCGGTGCGAGCTCGACAGTGACCTCGGCGGGCACCGCGCCGCGCAACGCTGCCCGGCGGGCGAACTCGGCGACCCCGTCCAGCTGACGGCCGCCGAGAGAGAAGTCGAGGGTACGGAAATAGGTCGCCAAGGTGGGCTGGTCGAACGACTCCCACCGGGCAGCGTGCGCTGCCACCTCGTCGACGTGCTCGAGCGACAGGTCCCGGGAGCGCAGGAACGCCTGGTGCACGTCCTTGACCAAACCCGGCTGGGCCGCGAGGAAGTCCCGGCGCACAGCCCAGACCGCGAACACCATCGGCAGGCCGGTCCACTCGCGCCACGCCTGGCCGAGGTCGTGCACCGTGAGGCCGCGCGCAGGTCCTTCATACGTCGCCCGCAGCGCGGTGTCGCCGATGAGGACCGCTGCGGCCGCCTCCTGCATCATCGCGCCCAGGTCGGGCGGGCAGGAGAAGTAGGCCGGCGTGACGCCGTACACCTCCTCGAGCCACATCTGCGTCAGCAGCACGCTGGTCCGACTGGTCGACCCGAGGGCCACGCGTTCGCTGCCCAGGTCCGAGAGCGGGACCTGCGAGACGAGGTTGACCGACAGCACGGGACCGTCGCTGCCGACGGCAAGGTCGGGGAGCAGGACCAGCTCGTCGGTGTGCCGGAGGTACTCGACCAAGCTGATCGCACCGAGGTCGACGTCGCCGGCCACGAGGGCGTCGTTGAGCCGGTCCGGGGTGTCCTTGACCAGGTCGACGTCGGCGAGGGCGCCGGAGTGGATCAGGCCCCAGTACAGCGGGAGGCAGTTCAGGAACTGGATGTGCCCGACCCTGGGACGCCGTTGCTGCTCGTTGACTGCCATCACCCTTGAGGCTAACCCCGGTCGTTGCGTCATGCTGACCGGGGCGGCTCAACCTTTCGCGTCCGCCGAACGTGCATGAGGTGTCCGGACGAGAGGGGCACCCTATGGCGGAACCGCCGTCGTACGAAGATCAGTTCGCACCGCTGTACCAACGGGCCTACGGCGTCGCGTTCCGGCTGCTCGGGGCACAGGGGTCCGCCGAGGACATCGCCCAGGAGACGCTCGCCCGCGCCTACGCGCGCTGGCCCAAGATCGCCGACGAGCCGACCGGCTGGTGCGTCACCGTCGCCCTCAACCTGACCATGGACGCGCTGCGCACGGCTGAACGGGACCGCAAACGGCACCGCCAGCTCATCGCGCTCGACTCACCCGGCACCGGGGACCCGTACGTCGCGGAGCGTCTGGATCTGTACGCCGCGCTGCGCGCCCTTCCGCGCCGGCAGCGCCAGATCGTCGGCTTGCGCTACATCGGCGACCTCAGCGAGCAGCAAACGGCGGACGCCCTCGGCGTGAGCGTCGGCACCGTGAAGTCGCAGTCCTCCCGAGGCCTCGACGCGCTTCGGGCCCACCTCAACGTGACACCCAACCCGACCAGGAGCAGCCATGTTTGAGCACCTCGACGACCCCTCGAACGGACCACGGGGTACGGAACCACAGCTCGCCGCAGCCCGCCTCAAGGGCCGCGAGCTGATCCGGCACCGTCGCCGCACGGCGCTCGCGACCGGCACCCTCGCAGTTGCGGCTACCGCCGGGATCGCCGCCGTCGCGACCGTTGGCCTGCCGGGAGGGCGCGCCGGAGCGACTCCGGGCGGCAGCGCCGGCCCCACGCCGTCGGCCGCACCCACAGCGCAGGCCACGCCGACCGCTGCTCCCACCCCAAGCACCGGGCCCACCCCGACCGCGGCACCCACCCCCAACAGCGGCGCGACGCCGACCGCCGCACCGACCGCGAGCAGCGGCGCGAGACCGACCGCCGCACCGACCCCCAGCGGCGGCCCGACGCCGACCGCCGTACCGACCCCGAGCGGCGCGAACCCACCGAGCCCCGTACCCCGCTTCACCGGGGCGACGGCCTTCACCAAGGCCTGCCAGCAGGAGGGGGATCGGCTGCAAAGCTCCACCGAACCCGCCGGGTACGCACGGTGGAACCCCGGCAGCGACCCGTCGAACCCGGGTTACGGGGTCATTGGCTGGACCCACCCGGCCGGACCGCTGACCACCTTGCGGGTCGACGTCCAGTGCAAACCGTTCGACCCGGCCGACGTCCCCGCCGCTGACGGCCCGGTCAACATGGTGCACGTGCTGAAGACCCATCACTGGGTCGTCGGCGACCCCGCCAACGGGCACATGACCGAGGTCTGGACGGCCGACAATGGCAGTGTGGTCAAGGTCGAGGCGACGTTCGCGCCGACAGCCGACCGGGCGACCATCGTGGACGCCATGGGCCGGTTCAGCCAGTCGCTGATCGTCTAGCGGCCAAAACGACAGAAGCCGGACTCGTGCGCTGTCCGGCCGATTCCGTGCCATCGGGAAGAAGTTGACAGTTCAACTAGTTGGGACCTAGCGTCAGCGATAGAGGCATCTGAGGAGACGGCCATGGGTCCCGGCGAGGCGTTCGACGACTTCCTGCGCGAAGAGGCGCCCACGAGTGTCGGGCAGCGGGTCTGGACCCCTGCCGACGGCGCCCTGCCAGCGATCTACCTCGGCCACGGCGCTCCGCCGCTGTTCGACGACGCGGAGTGGATGACGCAGCTGTTCGGCTGGTCGCAGGCGCTGCCCAAGCCGACGGCCGTACTGATCGTCAGCGCCCACTGGGAAGCCGCGCCGCTCACCCTGTCCGTCGCCGAGGCCAACACGCCGCTGGTCTACGACTTCGGCGGCTTCGACCAACGCTTCTTCGAGATGCAGTACGCCACACCCGACGCCACCGCCCTGGCTGCCCGCGTGGCCTCGCTGATGCCGGACGACGAGCCGGTACGGCAGCACCGCCGCCGGGGGCTCGACCACGGCGCCTGGGTGCCGCTGAAGATCATGTACCCGTACGCCGACGTGCCGGTACTCCAGCTCAGCATGCCGACGCACGACCCCGTCCGGCTGCTCGAGCTCGGCCGGCGCCTGCGGCCGCTTCGCGAGGAGGGCGTGCTCGTGATCGGGTCGGGCTTCCTCACCCACGGACTGCCGTTCCTGACGATGGAGAACTTCGCCCTGGGCACGGTGCCGACCTGGTCGTCCGACTTCGACCAGTGGGCGGCCGAGGCGCTGGCGAGCGGCGACCTCGACACGCTCGCGAACTACCGGACCAAGGCGCCCGGCATGCCGTACGCGCATCCCACGGTCGAGCACTTCACGCCGCTGTTCATCGCCCTCGGCGCCGCGAGTGAGCCGGACGGGCCGGTGCAGACCACGATTGACGGGTTCGCGTTCGGCCTGGCCAAGCGCTCGTTCCAGGTCGCCTGAGCCGGCGCCTACTCCCGAGCGCCCATCCCGCCCGCGGCCCCTACCCGAAACGATCTTGGACTTTCCGGGCCCAAATGGCTGCAATGAGCCCGCAATCCCGCTAGATCGACGCGGAGCCGGCTGGATTTTGGTACGGGCTACTCCGACGGGTGCTGGTTTTCCCTGGCGGCCAGCTCTTCGGCGATGGGGTCCTCGCGCGCTGCCCGCTCCTCGGACTTGGCCCGTGACTGCTGCACCTTGTCATCGACCGCGATGCTCAGCGCGATCCGCTGGCGGGCCAGCAGAAAGTAGCCGGCCACCCCGGACACGACGGCGGCGACGACCAACGCCAGGAACAAGCCCATGCCGGCGCCGTAGAAGACGAGCAGGCACAGCAGGAACAGGCCGAAGCGCATCGCCGTGTAGACGACGAGCGCCTTGCCCGGTGCGGTGCCGCGGGCAGCAGCCATCAGACCGGCATCGGCTGGGGCTCGTCGCGGCGGTGGACGTTGGGGCCGTCGTACGTGCGCAGCTCGCGGTAGCGGGTGTCCCGCTCGACCGGCGTGAAGCCCGCCTCGCGAATGACCTCGAGCAGGTCCTCGCGGGTCATCTCGTTCGGCGTGCCGAAGTTGTCGGCGTCGTGGGTGATCTTGTACTCGACCACCGAGCCGTCGAGGTCGTCGGCGCCGAAGGACAACGACAGCTGGGCGGTGGTGAGCCCGTGCATCACCCAGAAGTTCTTCACGTGCTGAACGTTGTCGAACAACAACCGCGACACGGCGAAGGTCTTCAGCGCCTCGGCGCCCGTGGCCATCGGCTGGCCCATCAGACGGTTTCGCGGGTCGCCGGCCGCGTCGTGCTGGAAGCGCAGCGGGATGAAGACGACGAAGCCCCCGGTCTCGTCCTGCAGCTCGCGCAGTCGCAGGACGTGGTCGACCCGGTGACGTGTTTCTTCGATGTGCCCGTACAACATGGTGGACGGAGTGCGCAGGCCCTTGCTGTGGGCGAGCCGGTGGATGCGCGACCAGTCTTCCCAGTGGGTGTCGTGGTCGACGATCTTCTGCCGGACCTCCCAGTCGAAGATCTCGGCACCGCCACCGGTCAGCGACTCGAGTCCGGAGTCGATCAGCTCGTCGAGGATCTCGTCGGCGGTCAGGCCGCTGATCTTTTCGAACCAGTGGATCTCGGTGGCCGTGAAGGCCTTGATCGCGACGTCGGGCAGCGCGGCCTTGAGCTCGCGGATCGAGCGCGGGTAGTAGCGCCACGGCAGCGTCGGGTGCAGCCCGTTGACGATGTGCAGCTCGGTGATGCCGGCCGGCTGCATCTCCTTGGCCAGCGCGACAGCCTGCTCGATGCGCATCGTGTAGGCGTCCTTCTCGCCCGGCTTGCGCTGGAACGAGCAGTAGGCGCACGACGCGGCGCACACGTTGGTCAGGTTGAGGTGCCGGTTGACGTTGAAGAACACCTTGTCGCCGTTGAGCTTGGTACGGACATGGTGGGCAAGATCGCCGAGCCACGCCAGGTCGTCGCTCGCATAGAGGTCAACTCCGTCGGCGAAATCCAGCCGCTCCCCGGCCAGCACCTTGGCCTCGAGCTCGCGCTTGCGTCCGACATCGAGTCCCTCGGAAATACCCATCGTCATGGGTCGAGGGTACGTGCCAGCCCCCCGGTGCCCACACCCGAGTCCCGTGGTGCGATCATCTGATCTTGAGGCGCCGGTTTTGTCGGCAAATCCAACGACTCCGGAGTGTCATTAGCGAACGCGCACTGGCTGGTCGGGTAACGGCACCGATCAGTAGGTCTGGGTCGTTTCGGCATGCGAAATGGTCCGGGTCAAGGCCCAATCGGACGCGAATTCGGCGACTACCGGACAACGCAATTGACCAATCGGTCGCCGACCCGTGACACGGAGCGAACTTCCGTGTACACACAGGACCATTGGTACGGGGGGGAAGGAGCGTGACGTGGAGGCACGGGAACGACTTCTAACGCCCGGGGAGGTGGCAAACCTATTTCGAGTCGACCCCAAGACGGTCACTCGATGGGCAGCCGCCGGGCGGATCGGCAGCATCAGGACTCCCGGCGGCCACCGCCGTTTCCGGGAGTCGGAAGTACGCGCACTATTGAGCGGGGAATTCTCCGCTGAGGTACCAGAGCAGACCGGCAATGTCCTCGCCGGAAGCAGTGCCCTCGAGCCCGGGTTCGCCTAGGCCACTGATCAACCGACTCACCCCGGTCAACGCAGCCCGGGGTCGGTCGTGTTCAGTCCGGTTCCGCGGACTGCCCAGCTGCGCCAAGCTCACCGGTCCAACGCCGGAAAAGGTCGTGCTCGAGGCCGAGCACATCCAGAATCTTGCCCGCCACGAAGTCCACCAGCTGATCGACGCTGCGCGGCGCGTGATAAAACGCGGGGCTGGCCGGCAGCACCACGACTCCCCGGTCCGCCAGGGCGAGCAGGTGCGCGAGCGTGGTTCGGGTCAGCGGCGTCTCCCGCGGTACGACCACCAGCGGGCGGCCCTCCTTGACCGTCACGTCAGCCGCACGCTGCAGCAGGTCCTTGGACAGCCCGATGGAGATGCCGGCGATGGCAGCCGTGCTCGCAGGCACCACCACCATGCCCAGGGTCTCGTACGAGCCGCTGGACGGCCCGGCGGCGAGATCGCCCGCTGGCCAGAACACCACGTCGTCCCCGGCCAGGTCCCGACCCAGCCACGAGGCGAGGTCGTCGTGCCAGTGCCCGTCGCGGAAGGACAATCCCGTCTCATCAAGGAGAGTCAGCCGCGCGGCACGAGACACGACGAGGTCGACCGACTGGCCGGCCTCGAGCAAACCGCGCAGAACCGCTGCGGCGTAAGGAGTTCCCGAGGCACCGGAGACTCCGACCACCCACGGGGTACGGCTCATGCCCGCAGGCCCCGCGAGATCAGGTCGACGAGAGCGAAGCCGAACAGCGCGATGCCGACGAACCCGTTGGTGGTGAAGAAGGACCGGTTGACCCTGGACAGATCGTTCGTCCTGACGATCGAGTGCTCGTAGACGAACGCCGCGGCGGTGACCGCCAGTCCCGCGTACCACCAGCCGGTGAAGTCCTGCTTCAGCCCGAACCAGGCGAACAGCCCGAAGGTCACCACGTGCACCACGGACGAGGTCACCAGCGCGGCGTGCACGCCCCAGCGGGCAGGGAAGGACTTCACCCCGATCGCCCGGTCGACCTCGACGTCCTGGGTCGCGTAGATGAGGTCGAAGCCGCCGATCCACGAGCCAACACCGAGACCGAGGATGACCGCCGACCAGGACCAGTGCCCGGTGACCGCGATCCACGCGCCGATCGGGCCGATCGCCTGGGCCACGCCGAGGATCGCGTGCGGCGCCCAGGTGAAGCGCTTCCCGTACGGATAGAGCACCAGTGGTACGACGGCGATGGGTGCGAGCGCGAGGCACAACGGGTTGAGAAGTGCTGCTGCGCCGAAGAAAACGGCGAGGGCGACGATGGCGCCGGTCCAGGCGGTGCGGACGGCGACAACTCCCGTGACGAGCTCACGCTTGGCCGTACGAGGATTGCGGCCGTCGATCGTGCGGTCGATGATCCGGTTGGCTGCCATCGCGAAGGTGCGTGCCGCAACCATGGCGACGGTGATGAGCAGCAGGTCGGTCCAGTTGACCCGCTTGTTCACGTCGTACATCGCAGTGAACGCTGCCAGGTAGGCGAACGGGAGCGCGAACACCGAGTGCTCGATCGTGACGAGGCGCAGGAAGGCATGCACGCGCCCGACCTTGACGGCGGGCTCAGCCGTCCCCGTCGGCGACTGCACGCTCACAGGCCCAGGTCCTTCCAACGCTTGTCCACCCTGGCCACGATCTCCGGGTCCTGCACGATCATGTCCGGCCAGCCACGGGAGTAGCCCTCGGTGGGCAGCTTGCGGGTCGCGTCGATGCCGATCTTGCCGCCCCAGAACTGGGAGTACGAGGCATGGTCGAGGTGGTCGACCGGACCCTCGGTCAGCAGGAGGTCGTGAGCGAAGTCGACGTTGCCGAACGCCCGCCAAGCGACCTCGCGATAGTCGTGGACGTTGCAGTCGGCGTCGACCACCACGATGCACTTGGACAGCGAGAGCAGGCCGGCGCCCCAGATCGCGTTCATGACCTTCTGGGCGTGCTTGGGGAATCGTTTGTCGATCGCAACGATGACGCAGTTGTGGAAGACACCCTCGACCGGCAGGTCGTAGTCGACGATCTCCGGGATGGTCAGCTGGATCAGCGGCAGGAAGATCCGCTCGGTCGCCTTGCCGATCGGCCCGTCCTCCTGCGGCGGCTGGCCGACGATGATCGACTGGAAGATCGGGTCCTTCTGCATCGTCATGCAGTCGACGGTCAGCGCAGGGAACGGCTCGACCGGGGTGTAGAAGCCGGTGTGGTCGCCGAACGGGCCCTCTGGCATCCGCTGGCCGGGCTCGAGCCAGCCCTCGAGCACGACCTGGGAGTTGGCCGGCACCTGCAGCGGCACGGTGAGGCAGTCGACCAGCTCGACCCGCTCACCCCGGATGAACCCGGCGAACAGGTACTCGTCGATGCCCGGCAGCGGCGCGCTCGCGGAATAGGTGACCGCGGGATCGGGGCCGAACGCGATCGCGACCGGCAGCCGCTCGCCCCGCCGCTCGGCGACCGCGTGGTGGGCGTTGGAGTCCTTGTGGATCTGCCAGTGCATGCCGACCGTGCGGCGGTCGTGGCGCTGCAGGCGGTACATCCCGAGGTTCCGTACGCCGGTCTCGGGGTGCTTGGTGTGGGTGAGGCCCAGGTTGAGGAAGACGCCGCCGTCGTCCGGCCAGGCGTGCAGACCGGGCAGCCGGGTGAGGTCGACCTTGTCGCCCTTGAGCACCACCTGCTGGCACGGCGCGCTCTTGACCATCTTGGGCGGCACCCCGCGCAACGTCCCGAGCTTGTGCAGCGCCTCGCGCATGCCGCCGAAGCCGACCGGCACCTCCGGCTTGAGCAGGTCGCGGATCCGCTCGCCGATCTCGTCGAGGCGCTCCACCCCGAGCGCCTTGGCCATGCGCGCCTCGGTGCCGAAGACGTTGATCGCCAGCGGCATCTTCGAGCCGATGACGTTGTCGAAGATCAGCGCAGGACCCTGCTCCCGTACGACCCGGGTGACGATCTCGGTGATCTCGAGGTGCGGGTCGACCTTGGCCTTCACCCGCCGCAGGTCGCCGTCTTTCTCGAGCGTGCGCAGGAAGTCACGGAGATCGTCATAGGCCACACATGCGATTATCCGCACATGGAACCAATCGGCTCGTCAGCGCGTCCGACCTAGCGTGGTCCTGCGTCGGATCTGCCTGCTCGCGGCCGCACTGTGCCTCACGGCCTGCGGCGCCTCGTCCAGCCATCCGGCTGCTCCGCCAGCGACCACCTCCGGGCCGCCCCCGCTGGCTACCTGCGGGCTCGCTCCGGTCTCGGACGGCCCTTCCCGTACGGTGATCAGCGCCTCCGCGAGCGGTCCGGCGACCGCCGTCGCTGGCACCCAGCTCACCGTCACGATTCACTTGAGCTCGCTGGACGGAAACCCGCACACCTTCGAGAGCGGGCGGACCAGCCTGATCATCGTGCGCGATGGCAGGGTGGTGGGCCAGTACGAAGGCGGCTACGCGGACGACGCAACGGTGGCCACCGTCAGCGCGGGCCACGTCGCGACGACCACCGTGTCGGGCCTGCTGTCCGGTTGTCCCCGAGGGACCGTCGACCCGGCGGCTCCGGATCTCACCCGGCAGCCGCTGCCGCCCGGCGCCTACCAGGTGGTGGTCGCGCTCCCTGACGTCTCCCGCAAACCGTACGGCAGCCTGGTCACTACCCCCCTGCCGGTGCAGGTCACGGCCGATCCGACGGCGCTGCCCACCTGTGGCAACGTCCCCGTCTCCCTCGAGCCGCCACAGAGCCGGGTGGCCGCAGTGCTCCAGGCGCCTGCGCAAGCCAAGCCCGGCAGCACCGTGCGGACCCGGGTGCAGCTGCGGTCCAACCGAGGCAGGCCGGAGCAACTCGACACTGGCCTGCCCTACGAGGTTCTGGTCGTACGGAACGGCAGCGTCGTGGGGCGCTCGGACGGCCCCATCGCAGGCGTCGGGCTCACGATCACCGTGCCCGCCTCGGGGACCACCCCGATGATTGACCCGGCGGGTGGCGATCCCGACCACTTCGGCGACGTCACGCTCTCGGGCTGTCCGCTGCCGCACAAGCAGGACCCGAACGTTGCCTCGCCCTCGCCGCGCAAGCCGTTGCCGCCAGGGACCTACCAGCTGGTCGCCGCCATCGACGATCGGGTCGGAGACAAGTCCGGACTACTCGTGGCCCAGCCCTCCACCATCGAGGTCCGCTGAGCCAGGGCCACAACGGCCGGGTCAGAACGTGATGACCTCGAACGCCGTTGCGAACGTGCTGCCGAGCCGGCTGCCGGTGGCCCGCGCGATCGACTCGAGGAACTCCTCGGGGTCAGCCCAGCCCGGCCCGAGCCCCGCCAGATAGGCCGGGTGAGCCTTGAGCGACTCGACACCGGCGGCCAGATGATCGGTCACGTCCACCGCGCTGCCGGCGATCGGAGAGCCCGAAACCAGCACCGTGTGCACCGACCACGGCTCAAGGCCCTCGTCGAGCAGGTCGCGGAACACCCAGCGGTTGCCGGCATCGCGGACACCGTCCAGCACCGCGCGCCCGACGGCGATGTGGTCTGCCTGGTTGAGCACGCCTGGCGCCCATGTCGGGTGGTAGTTGGCAGTGATGACCACGTCCGGCCGGTGCCGGCGTACGGCGCGGGCGACGTCGCGACGCAGCGGCAGCCCGTACTCGATCACGCCGTCGGGATAGCCGAGGAACTCCACCACCGACACCCCGACCACCGCTGCCGACGCGCGTTCCTCGCCCTCGCGCAACGGCCCCGCCTGCTCGGGCGCCATCCCGTCGATGCCGGCCTCGCCACTGGTGATCATGGCGTACGTCACCCGCTTGCCCTGCGAGGTCCAGCGGGCAACGGCTGACGCGGCGCCGTACTCGAGGTCGTCCGGGTGGGCGACGACGGCCAGCGCGCTGGACCAGCTCTCGTCGAGCGGCTCGAGCGTTTCGGCCACGGTGATCAGCCTCTGCTCAGTGCGGGATGCCGGCGTAGGAGTGCTTGCCGACGATGTAGATGTTGATGATGTAGTAGTTGAAGATCATCGTCGCGAACGCCAGCACCGCGATGTGCGCAGCCCACTTGCGCAGGCCGGGCGTCGCGCGAGCGTGCAGGTAGGCCGCGTACACGATCCACGTGATCAGCGCCCAGGTCTCCTTGGGGTCCCACTGCCAGTAGTGGCCCCACGCCGCCTCTGCCCAGATCGCCCCGGCGATCACCGCGAACGTCCAGATCGGGAAGCCGAAGGCGATCAGGCGGTACTCCGCGCGGTCCAGCGTGCGCGCGTCCGGCAGCATCTTGGTCACGGCGGAGAAGCCGGGCGCCCGGCCCGCGGTCACCAGGCGTTCGTAGCGGCGACGCCCGAGGTGGACCGAGGCCACGACACCGGAGAGCATCAGCACGCCGGTCGCGGTGATGGCGGCGGCGACGTGCACCACCAGCCAGTAGGAGTTGAGTACGGGCTGCAGCTGCTCAGCCTTGGCGTACAGCACCGTGCCGGCGAGCCCCATGTAGAGGACGACGGGGACCATCACGAACGAGCCGAGATGGCTGACCCGCTTCTGCAGTGTGATCACGAGGAACGACGTCACTGCGACGAGGCAGATCGCCGAGCTGAACTCGTACATGTTGCCCCACGGCACCCGCATGACCCCGATGCCACGGGTCACCACCTCGGCGACGTGGAACATCCAGCCGACGACGGTCAGCCCGAACGCGATCGCGCCGACCCTCAGCCAGCGTCGGGACTCCTCGGGCTGGTTGGCCAGGACCGGCGGCTCTGGCGGGTCGACCGGGACCGGGGCGCCGGCACCGACGAGGGCGCGCTCCTCCGGTACGGCAACGGCGGTCCGGGTCTCGAGGGTGCGCACCAGACCACGGCGGGCGAACGCCAGCTCGGCGAGGAAGGCGACGGCGGCGAGCACGTAGAAGGTCAGCGTGACCTTGAACAGCGCGTCGGACAGGTGCGCCAACTCGGGGTGCGGCACTTCTACTCCTCGCTGTACGGGGACGTCCGGCCGGACGCCTGCAGCTGCTCGGTCAGTGCCGCGAACTCCTCGGCGAACTGCTCCGGGTCGGTACGGGCGAGCCCACCTGCCTCGACCACGGTACGCCCGGCGCTGTCGGTCCGCGCGCGCACCCAGAACCGGCGGCGGCGCACGCGCAGGGAAAGGATCAGGCCGAGCACCATCAGGACCGCCGCCAGCAGGGCGAGGTTCTTGCCGGGGTCGTCGGTGATCTGGAAGTTCGCGAACTCGGTGACGCCGGCGAAGGTCACGGTGTAGCCGTTGGCCAGCTTCCAGGAGTCGCCGACCTTGAGCCCGGCACTCATCGATCCGTCGGCGCCGAGCATCTGCTTCATGGTCGACGGCACGTTGTAGACCGTGTCCGCGCTCGGGTCGCCGGACAGCGCGTTGACCTGCAGCTCGGGTCTGCGGGCGGCGGGGAAGTCGGAGATCATGTGGCCGTCGGCGGCCTTGGCGTGGCTCGGGGCGAAGATGCTGTGGATCGCGAACCACTGCTTCTTGTCCGGCAGGTTGGTGACCTTGGCGTAGCCGTCGGACAGGTAGTTGGTCGTCTCCAACGGCAGCAGGACGTCGTTCTGGTCGTAGACGCGCTTGCCGTTCGGGTCGGTGACGACCAGGTGCGGAGCGAAGCCGTGGCCGCCGAGGTAGACCTTGGTCCCGCCGGTCAGGAACGACCCGCCCAGGACCAGCGGGTGGTTCTCGCGGATGTCGTACTGCTTCGGCTTGGCACCCGGCGACGAGGTGTAGGTCACGACGGCGTCGTAGGACTTGGGCTCGCCGCTGGGCAGGTAGACGGCCCGTGAACGAGTCGAACGTGACGTTGAACGGGGTCATGTGCGACTGGCTGAAGGCGCGGCCGGTGCTCTGCTCGTCGTACTGGCCGAGCACGTTGGACCAGCCCTCGCCGTGGGCCCGAATGATCTCGCCCTTGAAGCCGAACAACCCGCCCAGAGCGACGCCGGCCAGCAAGATCACCAGGGCGACGTGGAACAGCAGGTTGCCGGTCTCGCGGAGGTAACCGCGTTCTGCCGACAGACCCGTGTCGCGTACGAGGACCCGCCATCCCTTGCGGCGCAGGCTTTTCCGTACGACTTCGAGCGTCTCGTCGGGCCCGGCGGCGCTCTGCCACTCCCCCGACACCGGTAGCCGGGAGAAGTGCCGTGGCGGCGCCGGGGGCGGCGTGCGCATCGCCTTGAGGTGCAGCCGGATCCTGGGGACGAGGCAGCCGATCAGCGAGATGAACAGCAGCAGGTAGATCGCGGCGAACCAGGGCGCAGCGAACACGTCGAACAGCGAGAGCCGTTCGAACAGCGGCCCCAGGGTCGTGTGCTGCTTCTTGAAGTTGGTGACGAGTGCGTCCTGCTGGCCGTGCTGGGGCAGCAACGAGCCGGGCACGGCGGCCAGAGCGAGCAGGAACAACAGCTGCAGCGCGGTGCGCATCGAGGTGAGCCGCCGCCACAGGGCTCGCGCGTGCTGGCCAGGGCGACTTGGCCGGCGCGGCTCTGCGCGGGTCGGCCGGCTTGGTGGTCAGCGCTGCGCGGGCAGCGGTGTCGGCCGGGTCGGTCGAGCAGCGTCGGTCATGTCAGACCGAACCCGTGGACGCTGGGAAGTGCTGCTGCAGCGTGGCGACCAGCGAGCCCCACCAGCCGGTCATCAGCATCACCCCGACCACGATCAGCATCGCGCCGCCGAAGCGGGTGATCGCCTGCGAGTGCCGACGCATGAACGCCATCGCGCCGAGGGCGTACTCGAGCCCCATCGCGACCGCGATGAACGGGATGCCCAGGCCGAGGCAGTAGGCGAAGACCAGCAGCGCGCTGCGGGTCTCGCCGGAGCCGCCGGCGCGGCCAGGCGCGAGCACGGCCGCCAGCGTCGGGCCGATGCACGGAGCCCAGCCGAGGCCGAAGACGAAGCCGAGCAACGGCGCACCGACGATGCCGACCCGCGGCAGCCGGTGGATGCGTGCCTCGCGGGAGAACAGCGGCAGGTAGCCGAGGAAGGCGATGCCCATGACGATGGTGATGGCGCCGAACAGCTGGGTGACCCAGGCAGTAGCTCTGCAGGCCCAGGGTCAGGTTGTTGAAGGCGGCCTGCTCGAGCACGAACACCAGGCTGAAGCCCAGCACGAACAGCACGCTGCCGGCCAGCATCCGGCTCTTGCGCGGCTGCTCCTCCGACGCCGCGGTCAGGTCGGCGCCGGACATGCCGGTCACGTAGGACAGGTAGCCGGGGACCAGCGGCAGCACGCACGGCGAGGCGAACGAGACCAGGCCGGCGATCGCGGCGACCGGCAGCGCCAGCAGCAGCGACCCGTTCGTGACGGTGTCCTGAAAGCTGCTGGCGACGGAGGCGAGATCGGTCATGCCGCGCTCTCGGCGTTGAGCTTGTTCAGGGTGTCGCGCAGCGCGGAGTAGGTGACGACCCCGTTGACGACAGCGGCGATGTCGCCCCGCTTGTCGACGACGACGGTGATCGGCGGCGCGGCCACGGTGACCTTGCCTCTGAAGGCCAGCACCGTCCTGCTGTCCGGGTCGAACATGGAGTCGTACGGGACCTGGTGGCCCAGGAGGAAGGCCTTGGCGGCGGAGTCCGTGCTGCCGTCGCCGTGGAAGTCGATGCCCATGAACGTCACGTTCTTGGACTTGAAGTCGGTGGCCGCCTGGTCGAGCTGGTCCAGCTCCTCGCGGCAGGCGTCGCACCAGGAGGCCCAGTAGTTGAGGACGACGACCTGGCCCTTGTGTGCCGCGAGGGAGAACGTGGCGCCTTCTTTGTGCAGGATCGTCGGCAGGGTGATGTCCGGGGCCGCCTTGCGGTGGCCCTGCTCGAAGCTGACCATGCCGCCGGTGTCACCCATGGCCGCTCGGCTTGGCCTGGCAGCCCGCCGCCGTGAGCAGGCACACCCCGGCCAGGGCGGCGCGCAGCGTACGGGCGAACGGCATGGGACCTCGGTCGGCAAGGAGGGCGTCCGGGCGCGGACGTGGTGGTCCGGCAACGGGAAACCGGCCGGCGCCTGGTGGCGCCGACCGGTCCCATTGTCACTCGTCTTGCTGAGAATCCGTGCCGCGGGGTGGATGCACGTCGTACTAGCGGATGCGCATGCCCGTTCCGCCGTCGAAGACGTGCATGGCGCCCTCGTCGATCGACAGGTTGACGACCGACCCGGCGGCCGGCACGGAGCGCGGCTCGACCCGGGCGACGATGTCGTTCGAGAGCACGACCTCGTCACCGACCCGGCCGGTGGTGCCGTACAGGAAGGCGTCCGAACCGAGCTCCTCGACCAGGTTGACGGTGACCGGGAAGCCCTGGCCCTCGGGAACGACGCTGTAGCGACTCGGGACGGAAGCCGACGGTCGCGGTGTCGGTCGACAGCTGGGCGAGCTTGGCCCGGTCGACCGGGAGGACGGCGCCGTCGAACGCGATGCCGCCCTCGACCTTCTGGCCGGTGACGAGGTTCATCGCCGGGGAGCCCATGAAGCCGGCGACGAAGACGTTGTCCGGGGTCTCGTACAGCTCACGGGGAGTGGCGCACTGCATGAGCAGCCCGTCCTTGAGCACGGCAACCCGGTCACCCATGGTCATGGCCTCGACCTGGTCGTGGGTGACGTAGACCGTGGTGACGCCGAGACGGCGCTGGAGCGAGGCGATCTGGGTACGGGTGGAGACGCGGAGCTTGGCGTCGAGGTTGGACAGCGGCTCGTCCATGAGGAACACCTGCGGCTTGCGCACGATGGCGCGGCCCATGGCAACACGCTGACGCTGACCACCGGAGAGCGCCTTCGGCTTGCGGTCAAGGTAGGGCTCGAGGTCGAGGATCTTGGCGGCGTCGGCTACCCGGCTGCTGATCTCGGCCTTGTTGACGCCGGCGATCTTGAGCGCGAAGCCCATGTTCTCGGCGACCGACATGTGCGGGTAGAGCGCGTAGTTCTGGAACACCATCGCGATGTCCCGGTCCTTGGGCGGCAGGTCGGTCACATCACGCTCGCCGATGTGAATCGATCCTGCGTCGATCTCCTCGAGCCCGGCGAGCATGCGCAGGCTGGTGGACTTGCCACAACCGGAGGGACCGACCAGGACGAGGAACTCGCCGTCCTCAATCGTCAGGTCCAGAGCGTCAACTGCTGGCTTCTCGGTCTTGGGGTAGATCCGGGTTGCCTTGTCGAAACTTACGCTTGCCATGCGCTACCAACTCCTTCACCGGCAGGAACGTGCCGGACGATCCGAGTGAGGGACGGGATGTACTTTCGCACGTCAAACCGTTTTGCGCGAGTGGAGTGCCCCCCGACCTCTACGTGGAAACGCTCCCACCGTCTGCGGCGGGTCGAGCTCCGCCGGATCAGGGGGCCGGCGTCGGTGTCGCACCGGCCATCGGCGGTACGAAGATCGTCGGCGTGGGCATCGGCGTCGCCTTGGCCATGGCCGACACCGCCGCTGGTCCGGCCGTCGGCGGCCGCTGCGGATTTCCGACGGCGTCGACCCCGAGGTCCTCGCCGTTGATGCCGCCGACCACCTGCGGGTAGTCGTTCCTGACGATGGCTCCGGCAGCGTCCGACGGCAGCACCCGGACGAGGTCCTGACCGAGGCTGTTGCTGCCCGCGAGTCCCTGGATCGGCTGGCCGCGGTCGTCGAACAGGCGCACGCCGGTCAGCAGGTGCCCCTGCGCGTCGTACGGATAGATGTTCTGTGGGTGGCGTCCGTTGACGGCGATGCCCCTGTACGGCTGCGTCGTCGCGGACACCGCGGGCTGTGGGCCATAGCTCGACTGCCCGTAGCCGGTTCGGGCCACGCTGCGGATGTCATTGGAGCAGCTGAGGAAGTACGCCAGCACGACCACGTTACCGACGACGATCGCGTGCCGCGCCCACGTCGGCAGTCGGTCCGTGCGCAGGCCGACCCACACCGAGGCGGCGATCGCCAGAACCACTGCTACCAGGCCGATGAACCAGCTGTAGTGGAAGGTCGGGACCACGACGTCGTTGCGGTAGTTTTCGATCTGACCGCCTTGGGACCACACCACCACGGCGAACAGCGCCAGCCAGCCTCGGGCCACCCACCAAGCCGGCCGCAGGCTCGACAGAAACCCGCGCAACCACACCGCGAACGGCTGCTCGAGGGCGCGGCCGATCCCCTGCCACAGCGAGGAGGTCGACACCGCGCGCTCGATCCGTCGACTCAGCGGCACGTCTACCTCCGGCGCGGGGTCGAGCCCGGCGGAGGCGCGCAGCTCAGCGGCGTAAGCGGTAGGCGAACCGAGGCTGGCTTCGAGGGTGCCGCCGTCGGACTCAGCGGCCACCTCGTACAGGTGGGCCTCAAGGTCCTCGAGCAGCTCGTCCCGCTCGGTGGCCGGCAGATCCTCCAGCGCCGCCCGGATCGCGGCCAGGTAAGCGGCCACCTCGCTGTTTTCGGTGATGGTGTCGGTCATGCTGCTGCCCCCTCGGTCTTCAGCAGTGCGTCCAGGGTCTCGGCGAACTGATTCCACGTCTTGGTCGATCTCTCGAGCAGGGTGCGACCGGCATCGTTGAGGCCGTAGTACTTGCGGTGCGGGCCTTCGTCGGACGGGACGACGTACGACGTCAGGGCGCCGGCCTGGAACAGCCGCCGCAGCGTGCCGTAGACCGACGCGTCACCGACGTCATCGAGACCGGCTTCGCGCAGCCGGCGTACGACGTCGTAGCCGTACCCGTCACGCTCGGCGACCACAGCAAGCACCGCCAGGTCGAGCACCCCCTTGAGCAGCTGGGTCGTATCCACGCGCACCACCGTCTTTCACCTCGTGACCACCTGCACCGATGTGACGTGATGCACAGTACTACGGATCGCGTACTAGTGCGGAGACGGCACCACTGTCGGCATTTCGCAACGAGAGGCGCGTTGACACGCGTCGTGCGGCAGGATGGCGGCGTGAACGGTTTCGAGCTGGGCACCGACGGCCCGATGGTCGTCCTGACCGGCATCGACGGCAGCCGGACGTCGATGCGGGCGGCCGCGTATGCCGCCGGCCTCGCCCGCCGTCAGCGGTCCAGGCTGGTCGTCGTCTATGTCGCGAACAACGGAACCGTCGGCGGCCTCGCCTCGATCTCGCCTGGCTCGGCAGCAGTGGTGGCGATGTCGAACCGGGAGTACGGCGAGCGACTGCGGGCCGACGCGATGAAGGCCGCCGAGCAGATGGGGATGCCACCGTTCGACTTCCTGATCGTCGAGGGTGACCCCTACAACGAGCTCACCCGGATCGCCACCGAGGAGCATGCCGACGTCGTGGTCATCGGTGCGTCGGAGTCCGCCGGGCACCGGCTGGTCGGCTCGCTTGCCGTTCGCCTGGTCAAGGCCGGCCGCTGGCCGGTCACCGTCGTCCCGTAACCGATGAGTTCGGCGACCGGCCCCCGTCTTCACGACATGGTTACTTACGTACTGATCCCCGGCGCCGGCTCGGACAGCTGGTACTGGCACCTCGTCGCCCCCGAGCTGCGCGGCCTCGGCCACACCGTGATCACTCCGGACCTGCCGGTGGAGGACGACACCGCGGGACTTGAGGAGTACGCGGACGCGGTGGTCGAGGCGATCGGGGACCACCGCGACCTCATCCTCGTGGCGCAGTCCATGGCCGGCTTCACCGCGCCGCTGGTGGCCGACCGGCTGCCCACCCGGTTGATCGTGATGGTCGCCGCGATGACCCCCGCACCCGACGAGTCCCCCGGCGACTGGTGGGGCAACACGCATCTCGCCGAAGCCAGGGCCGAGCTCGACCGCAGCGAGGGACGCGATCCCGATGCCCCGTTCGACGTGATGGTGACGTTCCTGCACGACGTGCCGCAGGACGTGATCGAGGAGTCAGCAGCGCACGTGCTCGGCCAGTCGGGCAAGCCGTTCGAGGCGCCCTGGCCGCTGACGGCGTGGCCCGACGTACCGACCCGGTTCCTGCTCTGCCGCGACGACCGGATGTTCCCGGCCGAGTTCCAGCGCAGGGTAGTCAAGGAGCGGCTGGGCATCACACCGGACGAGATGCCAGGCGGCCATCTGCCCGCCTGGCACTCACCGCACGAGCTGGTTCGCCGGCTCGAGGCCTACCGCCGCGAGCTCTAGCTCGGGCAGTCCGCGCAAGGCGCCCGCGAGGGCGACCAGCTCGTCGTTGGTCACGCCACCGAAGCCCCACACCTGGACGACGAAACGACCCGCGTGGAACGAGAGCCCGTTCTCGCCTTCGTAGTGCACGAACGTCGCGGGACGGCCGCCGACCTGTGTATGACCCACCACGGTGCCGTCCGTCTTGGCGGCGCCGTCGATGACCAAGACAGTCGCCTCGGGACCGGTGGGCGCGAAGCTGTAGGCCTTGCCACTGGCGTCCCTGGCGGTCACGCGCTCGGGGGTCTTCCCGACGAGGAACGCATCAGTCCAGAACGTGCCGCCCGTGACACCGGTCGGCTCAGGTCCTTGGTCAGGGCTGCGTCGCAGCGGGAAACCGGGCGCCGGGTTCAGACAACGACACGCCAGCGAGGTCCGCCGGCGCACCCACGCCCGACTTTGCCTTCGGGCCGTCCGGGTTGACGGTGGCGGAAGCAACGGCTGCGGAGGGCATGGGCGCCGCGGCTGCAGTCGGCTTCGATGCGGCCGCTGACGGTGCCGCAGCCGGCGCCGCGGTTGCCGCCCCGCCGCCGCCGGGGCTCGCCACCGTCGGCCCGGAGCCAACGTGGGACACGACGGAGCCGGCCACAGCCACCACGGCGACAGCCGTACCGGAGACTGCTGTCACTTGCAGGCGGCGCACCCGGGTGCCGTGGCGCACTGCGTCGCGGGCCGCTCCCGGCCTCGGTCCCCGTACCCCTTCCGTGTGCTCGGCCATGGCGTCGTGGAGCAGCTGCTCGAGAGAGCTCATCGGGGAACCTCCTGCATCGCGGGGAAGGGGGAAAGGTCGGGGACCAGCTCACGAAGCCGAGCGGTGGCCCGGCTGGAGGTGCTCTTGATGGTGCCGACGGAGACACCGAGCGCAGCCGCCGTCTGGGCCTCGGACAGGTCGTCGAAGTAGCGGAGTACGAGGACCGCGCGCTGCCGGGGCGTGAGCCGGGCCATCGCGGCTATCAGCGCCTGCCGCGTGGCCACCTCACCGGCCAGGTCCGCACGATCGTTTTCCGGCGGATCGATGGCCACCTCGACCGGCCTCGACCGCAGCCGGCGCCAGCGATCAGTTGCCAGCCGCGCGAGCACCACCCGGGCGTACGCCTCGGGCGCGCCGTCGAGGCGGGTCCAGCGGCGAGCCGTCCGTTCGAACGCCGTCTGCACCAGGTCCTCGGCGTGACCGACGTCGCCGGTGAGGAGTACTGCTGTCCGCTGCAACCGACGGCCGGAACCGGCAACGAATGCCGCAAACTCTGCCTCTTGTGCGCGGTTCATGTGCCTCCCGTCGGCGAGCGTCTGCCTGGTATCACGGACCGCACCGGCGGGAGGTTGTCGCCAGCAGCGAAGTTCTTCAGGCCCCCGGGACAGCCTTGGCCCGCGAGGCTTCGCCGGCCGGCTCGGTGTAGGCGACGGACACCAGGCGGGGGCCGTCGAACTCCAGCGAGGTCAGGCTGGCCAGCGCGCACTGCCGACGATCCGGCCGGTGCGGCAGCCGGCGACCCTCGGCGAACCGGCGCACCACCCAGATCGGCAGCTGGTGGCTGACCAGCAGCGCCTCGTGGCCGGCGGCCTTGTCCCGGGCGTCCTCGATCGCGGCCATCATCCGGTCGGCGATCTCCTGGTAGGGCTCACCCCAGGACGGCGTCATCGGGTTGCGCAGGTGCTTCCAGTGCCGCGGCTTGCGCATCGAGCCGTCCCCGACGCCGAAGGTCAGGCCCTCGAAGACGTTGTCGGCCTCGATCAGCCGCGGATCGGTCGCGATCTCGAGGCCGAACACCGCCGCGATGGGTGCTGCCGTCTCCTGCGCCCGCTCCAGCGGGGAGGCCACCACGCGGACGATGTCGCGGCCGGTGACCGCGGCCGCCGCAGCCTCGGCCATCGCCAGGCCGGCGTCGGAGAGGTGAAAGTCGGGCAGCCGCCCGTACAACACCTTGTCCGGGTTGAAGACCTCACCGTGGCGGAGCAGGTGGACGATCGTCGGGTCGGTCACAGGTCTCCCTCGCGTGCAGCCGCGGCTGCGGCGAACGGCAGGGCGTCAGCAATCTGCTGAAGCACTCCTTCATCATGCGCCGCCGAGACGAACCACGCCTCGTACGCGCTGGGCGGCAGGTAGACGCCGCGGTCGAGCATCGCATGAAAGAAGGCGGCGTAGGCCTTGCTGTTCTGCGTCTTCGCGGTGTCGTAGTCGACGACCGTTGTGTCGGTAAAAAAGACCGAGAACAGGTTGCCGGCGGCCGAGACCCGATGGGCCACCCCGGCGTGGCTGAGGGCAGTCACTGACCAGGCTGGACAGCGCTGCCGACGTCCGGTCGAGATGGCCGTAGACCTCGTCGGTGCAGCCGCGCAACGTGGCCAGCCCGGCGGCGACGGCGACCGGATTGCCGCTCAGGGTGCCCGCTTGGTAGACCGGCCCCTGCGGCGCGAGGTGCGCCATCACCTCGGCACGACCACCGAACGCGGCTGCCGGCAGCCCGCCGCCCATGACCTTGCCGAAGGTCAGCAGGTCGCCGGCCACTCCCTCGACGCCGTACCAACCCGCCCGGCTCAGCCGGAACCCGGTCATCACCTCGTCCATGATCAGCAGTGCACCGTGGCGGTGGCACAGGTCGCGCAGCATCGCGTTGAAGCCGGGCGCCGGTGGGACGACGCCCATGTTGGCGGCGACCGCCTCGGTGATCACGCAGGCGATCTGGTCGCCGTACAGGCGGAAGGCCTCGCGTACGGCAGCCTCGTCGTTGTAGGCGAGAACGATGGTCTCGGCCGTGGTGGCGCCGGTGACGCCTGGCGTGTCCGGCAGCCCGAGCGTCGCGACCCCGGAACCGGCCGCGGCCAGCAGCGAGTCGACGTGGCCGTGGTAGCAGCCGGCGAACTTGACCAGCTTGGTCCGGCCGGTGAAGCCGCGAGCCAGCCGCACGGCGGACATCGTGGCTTCGGTGCCGCTGCTGACGAGGCGCACCTGCTCCACCGGCGCCACCCTGGCCACGATCTCCTCGGCGAGCAGCACCTCTCCCGGCGACGGGGTTCCGTACGACGTGCCGTGCTCGACCGTGTCCTGAATCGCCTTGAGCACCTCGGGGTGGCGGTGGCCCAGGATCATCGGGCCCCACGAGCAGACCAGGTCGACGAATCGGGTGCCGTCGGCGTCCCAGAGGTAGGGCCCGTCGCCGCGGACCATGAACCGCGGGGTGCCACCGACGGCGCGGAACGCGCGCACCGGCGAGTTGACCCCGCCGGGCGTCACCGCCTTGGCGCGGGCGAACCAGGCGACGGAAGCAGGGGCGGTGGCGTCGAGATCAGGCATGGGCCCATCCTCCCGTACCGGCGCCCGCTCGCTCAGTCGCGGCCCTGCCAGGTGCAGATGCAGATCTCGTTGCCCTCGGGGTCGGCGAGCACCCAGAACGACGGCGCCTCGGCGTCGGAGACGAGCGCCCCGCCCGCGGCCAGCGCAGCTGCCAGCCGGCGCCTCGGCCTCGTCGTGGGCGACGGAGACGTCGAAGTGGATGCGGTTGCGCTGCCGGCGCGGCTCGTCCATCTGCTGGAACCAGATCGAGGGCGACTGCCACAGCGGGTCGATCAGCGCGTTGGCGGGCTCGCCGCCCTGCCGGTCGTCGACGTAGCCCAGCACCGCCTTCCAGAACGGCCGGATCGCGAGCGATGTCGAGAGCGTCGATCGCGATCTCGAACGTCTGGACCCCGCGAACCGAGCCGGGCTCGACGGTCAGCCCGAGGTTGCGCACGGCAGCGGTGACCGCCCCGGCCAGCTCGACGTCGCGGGCCGTCACGTTGCCGACCTCCCTGGTGGCCAGCACGAGCTCGACGCAGCCGGGGCGCAGGTCGACCCGCAGGTGCTCGTCGAAGTCGGGGCCGAGGGCCTCGACCAGGCGAGCGATGAGCTCGAGCGCCTCGGTCGGTGACGCCACCCGCACCGCCGCGCCGAGGGAGGCGTACAGGTATCTCCAGCCAAGGTCGTTGACGGCGCTCGACGCTGCCTGGCGCTGGACGGGTTCGGTGGAGGTCGTCATGGCCAGATCATCACCCTCGGCACCGACAGAAAAACCCGCCGGCCGGCTCCCGGGCCAGAATCAGCTCATGACCGACGTCCCGTTCACCACCCGACCCGAGCTGCGCGGCGACTTCGGAATGGTGGCGAGCACGCACTGGCTCGCCTCAGCGGTCGGCATGAGCGTGCTCGAGCGCGGCGGCAACGCGGCCGACGCGGCTGTGGCGACCGGGTTCGTCCTGCAGGTCGTCGAGCCGCACCTCAACGGGCCGGGCGGCGAGGTGCCCATCCTGCTGTGGGACCCGGTCGAGGAGCAGGTGCGCGTCATTGCCGGCCAGGGCGTCACGCCGATGGGAGCGACGCCCGAGCACTTCGCCGGCCTCGGCCTCGATCTGGTGCCCGGAACGGGACCGCTGGCGGCGACCGTGCCCGGCTCGTTCGGCGCGTGGCTGGTGCTGCTGGAGCGCTGGGGCACCTGGCGTCTGCGGGACGTTCTCGAGCCGGCCATCGGGTACGCCGAGCAGGGTTGGCCGCTGCTGCCCTCGATCCACCGGACGATCACCAGCGTCGAGCAGATGTTCGTCGCCAGCTGGCCCACCTCGGCGGCGACGTGGTTGACCGGCGCTGCGGCCGGCGGCCGGATGCGGAGCCCGGCATTGGCCGCCACCTGGCGCCGGCTGCTCGCCGAGGCTGAGGCGACGGCCACCGACAGGGACGGTCAGATCGAGGCGGCCCGGCGGACGTTCTACGAGGGGTTCGTCGCCGAGGCGATCGACGCGCACGTCCGCCGTCCCGTACGAGACAGCTCCGGAGAGGCGCATGCCGGCGTGCTGACCGCTGACGACCTGGCGGCCTGGCACTGCCAGGTCGAGGAGCCGGCGACGCTGGACTACGGCGACTACACGGTCTGCAAGACCGGTGCCTGGGGGCAGGGGCCGGTGTTCCTGCAGCAGCTGGCTCTGCTCTCCCGGATCGACTTGTCCGGCGCCGGGCACCTGTCGCCCGACTACGTCCACCTCGTGGTGGAGGCGAGCAAGCTGGCCTTCGCCGACCGCGAGGCGTGGTACGGCGACGAGCCCGGCGTACCCATGCGGACGCTGCTGTCGGACCCGTACAGCAACGAGCGCGTGCGACTGATCGGGCCCGAGGCATCACTGGAGCTCAGGCCGGGCTCGCCCGACGGCAGCACGCCGGTGCTGCGGCCGGCGCCGGTCGGCCGGGGTGCGACTGCGGGCGGCGCCGGCGAGCCGACCGTCGGACCCGATGGCTCGACCCGCGGCGACACCTGCCACCTCGACGTGGTCGACCGGCACGGGCTGATGATCTCGGCGACGCCGAGCGGTGGCTGGCTGCAGAGCTCTCCGACGATCGAGGCGCTCGGCTGGTGCCTCGGCACCCGCGCCCAGATGACCTGGCTTGAGCCCGGGCTCGCCTCGACGCTGCGCCCCGGCACACGCCCCCGTACGACGTTGAGCCCTTCCTTTGCCCTGCGCGACGGCAGGCCGTACCTCGCGTTCGGCACCCCCGGCGGCGACCAGCAGGACCAGTGGTCGCTGCAGTTCTTCCTCGGCCACGTGCACTTCGGGCTCGACCTGCAGGCCGCGATCGACGCGCCGATGTTCCACAGCACGCACTTCCCCAGCTCGTTCTGGCCGCGCGCCGCCGATCCGGGCGGGCTGACGGTCGAGAGCCGTATCGGCGCTGGGGTGATCGACGAGCTGCGCCGCCGCGGGCACCGGGTGACGGTCAGCGACCCCTGGAGCCTCGGCCGGGTCAGCGCCGCCGGGGTCGAACCGGGTACGGGGTTCCTGCGCGCGGCCGCCAATCCCCGCGGCGCCCAGGGCTACGCGGTGGGGCGTTAGGCGGTGGGGCGCACCTCGCCGGAGTGTTGGCGCAAATGTGCACGGAATCCGACGGATAAGCGCCAACACTCGACGATCCGAGCAGGGCGTGCGGTGGGGCCCTAGGCGGTGCGGCGCACTGAAGGAAATGTCCCGCTCAGCGGGCCGATTCCTTCAGTGGTCAGTGCAGGCCGGCGGCGACCTCGGTGGCCCAGTAGGTCAGCACGATGTCGGCGCCGGCTCGCTTGATCGCGATCAGCGTCTCGGCGATCGCGCGGTCGCGGTCGATCCAGCCCGCAGCGGCTGCGGCCTCGACCATCGCGTACTCGCCGGACACCTGGTAAGCGGCGACCGGCACGTCCACCGCGTCGGCGACGGCCCGCAGCACGTCGAGGTAGGTGCCGGCCGGCTTGACCATCACCATGTCGGCGCCCTCGGCAAGGTCGAGCGCCACCTCGCGCAACGCCTCCCCGACCGTACGGGCCGGGTCCTGCTGGTAGCCGGAACGGTCTCCGAACTGCGGCGCACACTCGGCGGCGTCGCGGAACGGGCCGTACAGCGCCGAGGAGTACTTGGCGGAGTAGGCGAGGATGCCGACGTCGGTGAAGCCGGCCTCGTCCAGCGCGGAACGGATCGCGCCGACCTGGCCGTCCATCATGCCGCTGGGGGCGACCAGGTGGACCCCGGCGGCGGCCTGAGCCAGCGCGATCGACGCGTAGCGCTCCAGCGTCGCGTCGTTGTCGACGTCGCCGGAGGCGGTGAGCAGCCCGCAGTGGCCGTGCGAGGTGTACTCGTCGAGGCACAGGTCGGCCATGAGCACGAGCGAGTCGCCGACCTCGGCGACGAGGTCGCCGAGCGCGAGCTGCACCACGCCCTCGGGGTCGTCCGCGCCGGACCCGCGCTCGTCCTTGTCAGCCGGGATGCCGAACAGCATCAGCCCGCCGACGCCCGCCGTGGCAGCCTCGGCGGCCGCCTTGCGCAGCGAGTCGCGGGTGTGCTGGACCACGCCGGGCATCGACGCGATCGGGCGCCGGAGCGGCCAGCCCTTCCTTGACGAACATCGGCAGCACCAGGTCGGACGGGCGCAGCGACGACGTCGGAGACCAGCCGGCGCAGCGCCGGTGTCCGGCGCAGTCGTCGCGGCCGCGAGACCGGGAAGCCGGCGGTCACGACTCGGACAGCCCGGCGTAGTCGGCCGCGTCGGTCGGGTCCTCGTCCTCGAGCTCGCCGCCGGTCACGACGACGTCGGCGACCGCCAGCTTCCTGGCCGGCACCCGCTTGCGCTGGCGGGACCGGGCGAGCCGCTCGGTCGGGCGGAACGGGATGCCCTCGGCCTCGGACTCGGCCCGCAGGGTGTCGGCGTACTAGGCCAGCGCCTCGACCAGTGCTGCCACTGACGGGGTGGCTGCGCGGACGTGGACGACCAGCCCGTGCTCCTCCGCCGTCTCGACCGTCTTCGGCCCGATGCAGGCGATGACCGTCGACTCGTGCGGCTTGCCGGCGATGCCGACCAGGTTGCGCACCGTCGAGGACGAGGTGAACAGCACCGCGTCGAAACCGCCGCTCTTGATCGCCTCGCGGGTCTCGGCCGCCGGCGGCGCAGCCCGTACGGTGCGGTAGGCCGTGACGTCATCGACCTCCCAGCCGTGCTGCTTCAAGCCGGCGACCAGCGTCTCGGTCGCGATGTCGGCACGCGGCAGCAGCACCCGGTCGATCGGGTCGAGGATGTCGTCGTACGGGGCCCAGTCGGCGAGCAGGCCCTCGCTCGACTGCTCGCCGGAGGGGACGAGGTCGGGCTTGATGCCGTAGCCGGCGACGGCGGCTGCGGTCACTTCACCGATGCACGCGATCTTGATGCCGGCGAAAGCGCGGGCGTCCAGGCCGTACTCCTCGATCCGCTCGCGTACGGCCTTCCACGCGTTGACCGAGGTGAACACGACCCACTGGTAGCGACCCTGGACCAGGCCCTTGATCGCCCGCTCCATCTGGGCCGGCGTGCGCGGCGGCTCGACGGCGATCGTGGGGACCTCGACCGGTACGGCACCGTGCGCGCGCAGCTGGTCGGACAGCGCCCCTGCCTGCTCGCGGGTGCGCGGGACCAGTACCTTCCAGCCGAACAGTGCGCGGGTCTCGTACCAGGACAGCTTGTCCCGCTGCTTGACGACGGCGCCGACGACCACGATCGCGGGGCCGGCGACCGTGGTCTGGGCGGTGCGCGACCGCGCTCTCGATGCCGTCGAGCGTGCCGACGACCGTGCGCTGCTCGGGGGTCGAGCCGGCGACCGTCAGGGAGACGGCTGTCGAGCCCGGACGGCCGGCGGCGACCAGCGACTTGGCCAGCTGGCCGACGTCCTGCGCCATCACGCCCATCACGACGAGGGTGTCGGTGGTGGCCAACGCGGTCCAGTCCGGCTCGGCGTGCGGAGACGTCGACCGTGGTGAACGTGTGGTGGGTGGCGTCGGTCAGCGGCACGCCGGCGTAGCCGGGAACGCCGGTCACCGAGCTGATCCCGGCTACCAGCTCGAAGCCGAGCTTGGCCTTGCCGAGCGCGACGGCGAGCGCGGGGCCGCTGCAGCCGACGAACGGGTCGCCCTGGAACAGCCGGACCACGCTGCGGCCGGCCCGGACGTGGCCGACCATCGCCTTGGTCAGCTCGGCGTCGGAGACCGCCGGGTCGGCGGTGTCGACGAGGACGACGCCCTCGCGGCAGCGGCTCAGCACGTTGCCGAGGCGGTCGACCGCGGCGAAGACCACGTCGGCCCTGCTGAGCACGGCGGCGGCCCGCAGCGTCAGCAGGTCGGGGTCGCCGGGGCCGGCGCCGACGAGCGCGATCGTGCCCGGGTCCTGCTTGGGCTTCTTGGCAGTTGTCACGTTGCTCTTCCCATCAGGTCGGCTGCGCCCGCTTCGAGCAGGTCGGCAGCCAGGCGACGGCCGACGGCCTCGGCGTCGTCGAACGGACCGGTCGCGGACAACCGGAGGTCTGTGTGCCCGTCGACGTCGACGACCACTCCGCGCAGGTAGATCTCGAGCCCTTCGTCGCCCTCGCCAACCTCGGCGTAGGCACCAACCGGGGCGGTGCAGCCGGCCTCGAGCTCGGCCAGCAGGGTGCGCTCGGCGAGCACTGCAGCTCTGGACGTCGGGTCGTCGAGCAGCTGCCGAGCAGCGTCGACCAGCTCAGGGTCGTCGGCCCGGCACTCGACCGCGAGGGCGCCCTGACCGGGAGCGGGCAGCATGGTCAGCGGGTCGAGCACCTCGGTGATCTCGTCGAGACGGCCGAGCCGGGCCAGCCCGGCGCGGGCCAGGATCACGGCGTCGAGCTCACCCGAGCCGACCTTGCCGAGGCGGGTGTCGACGTTGCCCCGAATCGGTACGACCTCGAAGCCGAGCCCGAGCGCACGCAGCTGGGCGGTGCGCCGAGGCGAACCAGTGCCGATGCGCGACCCGGCCGGCAGCTCGTTGAGGGTGAGTCCGTCGCGGGCGATCAGGGCGTCGCGCGGGATCCTCCCGCACGCGGCACCGCCGCGATCACCAGACCCGGCGCAGGCGCTGTCGGCAGGTCCTTGAGCGAGTGCACCGCGAAGTCGATGTCGCCGGCCAGCAGCCGCTCGCGCAGGGCGGTGACGAACACGCCCGTGCCGCCGAGCTGCTCGATCGCGGCCGACGAGCGGTCGCCGTCGGTCGAGATCTCGAGCAGCGAGACCGTGACCGGTGCGACGGCCTCGAGATCGCTCGGCGACCGTGCCCGACTGGGTCATGGCCAGCTTGCTGCCCCGGGTGCCGAGGACCAACGCGCGGGTCACTGAGCACCGCCGCCGTCGAGGTCCAGCGCCGGGCGGCTGACCATCTCCGGCGCCGAGGGGTCGAGCTCGAAAAGCTCGCGCAGCGCCTCGGCGTACTTGTCCCCGCCGGGCGCGTCGGCGAGCTGCTTCACCCGCACGGTCGGCGTGTGCAGGATCTTGTCGACCACCCGGCGTACGGTCGCGGCCACCTCGGCCGACGTCCGCTCGTCGAAGCTCGACCCGGCCGGCCAGCCGCTGCAGCTCGCCCTCGACCACCGACTCGGCCTTGCTCCGCAGCGCGACGACGGTGGGCGCCACCTCGACCGAGCGCTGCCAGGTCAGGAACGTCGCGACCTCGTCGGCGACGATCTCGCGCACGGCCTCGACGTCCTCGGCGACCTGCGCCGACTCGAGGACCGCGTGCAGCGACTCGAGGTCGGCCACCCGCACGCCCGGCAGGTCGGCGACGGCCTGCCTCGACGTCGTGCGGCAGGGCCAGGTCGAGGAAGAACAGCGGCCGGTCGCGGCCCACGAGCGCTGGCATGGACGGCGTCGGTGCGCACCACGGTGCCGACCGCGCCGGTGGCAGTGACGACCAGGTCGGCCTCGCTGAGCGCCTCGGTCAGCCGTTCGAGCGGGAAGGCCTCGCCGCTCGACGGTCTCTGCCGTGCGCTCGGCGTGCGGCGAGCGTGCGGTTGGCGATCAGGATCCGCCCGGCCCCGCGCCGCTGCAGGGTCGCGGCAGCGAGCGCGGCCATCGAGCCGGCGCCGACCACGAGCGCTGTGCGACCGGTCAGGTCGCCGACGGCCTCCTCGGCGTGGTCGAGGCCGACCGACACCAGCGACTGGCCGGCGCGGTCGATGCCGGTCTCGCTGTGCGCGCGCTTGCCGACCCGCAGAGCCTGGCGTACCAGCTCGTTGAGCACCCGGCCGGTGGACGACTCGGCCTGAGCGGTACGGAACCCGGCCCGCAGCTGGCCGAGGATCTGCGCCTCGCCGACCACCATCGAGTCGAGGCCGCAGGCGACGGAGAGCAGGTGCTGGACGGCGGCGTCCTCGTAGTGCACGTAGAGGTGGCCGGCCAGCGACGTCGCGCGGCACTCCGGTGATCCGCGACAGCGTCTCGGAGACGTCCTGCACGCCGCCGTGGAACTTGTCGACCTCGGCGTAGACCTCGACCCGGTTGCAGGTGGAGAGCAGCAGCGCCTCCTGGACGTGCGGGCTCTCGAGCAGGGCGCGCTGCGAGCGTCTTGACCACGACGTCAGCCGGAATCGCCACCTGCTCGAGCAGGGGTACGGGCGCGGTGCGGTGCGAGATGCCGACGACGAGAACGCTCACGAGAGCACCACCTGCGCGTCGTCGGTCGCCGCACCTCGTCGTGGGTCAACAGCGCAAGTGCGGCGCCCTCGCTCGCCTTGCGCTGCTCGTGGAAGGACAGGATCTGCAGCTCGATGGACAGGTCGACCTTGCGCAGGTCGACGCCCGTCCGGGACGGACAGCACCGTCGGGGCGAAGTTGAGGATGCTGGTGACGCCCGCGGCGACGAGCCGGTCGCAGACGTCCTGGGCGACCCCGGCCGGCGTCGCGATGACGCCGATGGACACCTGGCAGCTCGTGGACGACGGTCGCCATCTCGTCGACGTGGCTGACGGCGACGCCGTTGACCCGCTCACCCACCCTGGACCGGTCGGCGTCGATGAGCGCCGCGACCCGGAACCCACGGGTGGCGAAGCCGCCGTACTTCGCCAGCGCGTGACCGAGGTTGCCGATGCCGACGATGGCGACCGCCCAGCGCTGGGTCAGGCCGAGCTCGCGGGAGATCTGGTGCACGAGGTAGGTGACGTCGTAGCCGACGCCCCTGGTCCCGTACGAGCCCAGGTAGGACTGAGGTCCTTGCGCACCTTGGCGGAGTTGACTCCGGCGGCAGCCGCCAGCGCGTCGGAGGAGATGGTGGAGGTTCCGGCCTCGGCGAGGGCGTGCAGGGCGCGCAGGTAGACCGGCAGCCGGGCCACGGTCGCGTCGGGGATCCCACGACGAACCTTGACCGGGGGTGCGGTCCCTGGCTGCTCAGGCGCGGTCAACGGTCGGGCCTCTCCGGCGGGGGTCTGGCGGGGGCTACCGCTTCAGGGTAAGCCCTTGTGAATCCACGCACAAAGTTGAGCCGACCGGGCAAAGGTGCTAGGGGCTGCCAGCTCAGCCGAGAGCCGCGCGCAGCCGGTCGGGATCGACCCGCCAGAAGTCGTGCAGCTCACCGTCGACGAAGGTCACCGGGATGTCGTCGGCGTGCTGGCGGGCCATCTCGCGGCAGCGTCCGGATGTCGTCCTCACGCCACGCAACCCCGAGCTCGGCGCACACCGCCTCGACCACGAGCCTCGCCTCCTCGCACAGGTGACAGCCGGGGCGGCCGAGCAGCACAACCCGCACCGAGCTCTGCTCCGGCGACACATCCATGTCGCTCACCGTAACGCAGCGTGCTCAAGACGGGAATTTTCAGCGCCGATAAATCAGGGGTGCTGGCCGCCGGGTCGGCACAGCTGGGAGGTCCGGACGTGCGTGGAACTGCAGGGCGGGGACGACGGACAGCCGTTCGTGGCAGAGCTGGCCGGATCGTGGCGCTCGCTTCCACCGTCACTCTGTGTGCTGGCGTGATGCTGCCGGCGGCACCAGCCAGCGCGACCACTTCCTCGGCCGCGGCCCTGTTCATCACCGACATCAACCACTCCAGGGCGGCCCGGCACCTGCACCCGGTCGCGGCGAACAGCGAGCTCAACGCCGTCGCGCTGAAGTGGGCAGCGGCCATGGCCAAGACGCCACGCCCTGTCGCACAACCCCAGCCTGGCCACCGCGGTCCACAACTGGACCTGCCTGGCGGAGAACGTCGGCATGGGACAGTCGGTCAACCAGCTGCACGTGGCGTTCATGAACAGCGCCCCGCACAAGGCGAACATCCTCAACTCCCGGTACACCCAGGTCGGCGTGGGCGTGGTGATCGTGGGCCACGAGATGTACGTGGTCGAGGACTTCCGCCGCCCCGCCTGAGCCGCCCCCAGAGCAGCCCGCCCGGGGTCGGTCGCGACGGACCCCAAGAAATCGGCTGAAAACGGGTCGCCTCCAACCCGCAACCTATTGCCGGTTGCTCCGTTATCTCTCGTGCACGCCGCACGTGCCGGACTACGATCGCTGCGGCCGGTAACCACGAGGGAGCAGCTGGTGAGTGTCCGCGTACTCGTCGTCGATGACACCGAGCACGTCCGCTCCATGCTGGTCGACATGCTCGGGCTGGACGGCTTCGACGTGGTCGGCCAGGCCGGCGACGGCGCGACAGCCGTGACGGCGGCAGACGACACCGATCCCGACGTGATCGTGATGGACCTGCGCATGCCCGGCGTGGACGGCTTGGAAGCAACCCGACAAATCAGGGCAAGACGGCCAGCTCAGGCGATCGTCCTTTACACAGCCTATTTAGATGACAAAATCATCGCGGAAGCGCACAGCGCTGGTGCTCGTCTGTGCCTCGGCAAGATCGAGGGACTGCTCGAGCTCGAGCGCGAGCTGTCCCGAATAAGTCTGGAAATGGCACACGAGTCCCGCTGAGGACCCGGGCACCGCTGCACGTCGTAGTCAGCCCACAGACCGGCAACGAGTACGCGAAGGAGGCGAGGACAGTGGCTTTTGCCGCACCTGCCATGTCCGCAGCCCCCTGGCGAATCGGCCTGCCGGGCCGGCTCGACGCGCTGATCACGGCCCTGCTCCAGGTGCAGGTCGCCGAGAACGGCGGCCCGAGGCTGCGCCGACCGGCCCGCCGGCTCAGCACGTGGACCCTTTCCGCCGAGGCCGAGCCCTACCCGGTCAGCCCCGACCTGCGGGTCGTGCCCCGCGTCCCCGCCGACGCCACGATCTCCCTCGGCGGCGGCGGGAGCCTGCCGATCCAGCCATCCGGTGACGAGCACCACCCGGACGAGCCCCGCATCGTCGACACAGCGACCGACACGAGCGCACTGATCCGGGCGGCGCAGGCGGGAGACGCCGAGTCGTTCGGCCAGCTCTACGACCGTTATGTCGACCTGGTCCACCGCTACGTCTACTACCGCGTCGGCAGCCAGGCTCTGGCCGAGGACCTGACCAGCGAGACCTTCCTGCGAGCGCTGCGCCGCATCACCTCGTACACCTCGCAGGGCGTCGACATCGGCGCCTGGTTCATCACCATCGCCCGCAACCTCGTGGCCGACCACTACAAGTCGGGCCGCTACCGGCTCGAGGTGCAGGTGCAGGAAGTCCGCGACGACCGCACCCTCGACGGTCCCGAGGACCAGGTGCTCGACTCGCTCGACCACCGCGTACTCCTCGACGCCGTGACCAAGCTGGGCGCCGAGCAGCAGGAATGCATCTCACTGCGGTTCCTGCAGGGCCTGTCGGTCAGCGAGACCGCCGTGATCATGGGCAAGAACGAGGGCGCCATCAAGGCGCTGCAGTACCGCGCCGTTCGGACCCTGTCCCGGCTCCTTCCCGACGGGTTCGTGCGATGAGCCGCGCCGATCTGTTCGCCGAGGTCCTCGAGGGCCGGCATGCCGACCTGCTGGAGGACGATTTCGCCCTTCTGTCGGTCGTTGAGCGACTACAAGCATCGGCTCCGGCCGCCGCCGGGGCCCGTCCCGGCTTCCGCGCCGAGCTCCGCAGCCGGCTGCTGGACGAGGCGGCGATTGCCGCCGAAGCACCTCGGGACAACGTCGTCCGGATCGACAGCCGGTTCACCAAGAGCTGGAGCCGTCGCCACCGGGGCCTGATCGCCCTCGGCGGCGTCGCTGCCGGCATCGTCAGCATCGCGGGCGTGTCCGTGGCAGCCTCGCACTCGCTGCCGGGCAGCCCGTTCTACTCGGTCAAGCGGGGCACCGAGTCGGTGCAGTTCGCGCTGGCCGGCTCCGACGAGGCCAGGGGCAAGCTCGAGCTCGGCTTCGCCCGTACCCGACTGCACGAGATCGACCGGCTGACCCAGCACGGTGCCGCCTTCGGCATCGCGCCCACGACCGGACCACAGGCCGCCGGTGGTGACACCGTGCTGGCTGAGTCCACGTCGTCCAAGGTCGTCGGCCTGTTCGCGGACATGGACTCGGAAGCCGCCAAGGGGTCCTACCTGCTCGCGCGGTCCTTCCGCAACCACCCGCGGCCCGGGCCCATGCGTGCGGTTCAGCAGTTCGCCATGGACCAGGCCAGGGGGCTGACCCAGATCCAGTCCCGGCTCGACGGGCCGGCGTTGACCAAGGCCAACCACTCGCTGGCCTGGGCCAAGACGGTCGTCGCCCAGTCGACAGCTGTCCTTGCCTCGTGCACTCCGACCACCTGCCCGGCGTCGAGCGCAGTGGGCCTGCATGGCCCGCTCGACCCGGACACCGCGCCCGGCGCACCGCAGCCCGTCATCTCGCCTGCGCCGAGTGCCAGCCCGTCCGCCCCCGTACGGACGTCACCGATCCCCGCGACGACCCCGCCGGTGCCGTCGCTGGCACCCGTACCCTCCGCGGCTCCATCCGCTGCCCCCTCGGCGGCGCCCAGCGCTCCGGCAGTCGCACCCGTCAATCCCACAGGTGCGCCGAGCGCGGCCCCCACCGGGGACCCGGCCCAGCCGACCGACCCGGCACCGCCCACGACCGACCCGGCACCGCCGACCACCGACCCGGCACCGCCGACCACCGACCCGGCACCGCCGACCACCGACCCGGCACCGCCGACCACCGACCCGGCACCGCCGACGACCGACCCGGCACCGCCGACCACCGACCCGGCACCGCCGACGACCGACCCGGCACCGCCCACGACCGACCCGGCCCCGCCGACCACCACCGAGCCTGCGCCGCCGACCACCGACCCGGCACCGCCGACCACCGCACCGCCGACCACCGACCCGGCACCGCCGACCACCGCACCGCCGACCACCGACCCGGCGCCGCCGACCACCGCACCGCCGACGACCGAGCCTGCGCCGCCCACGACCGAACCGGCACCCTCCGAGGCCCCGGTCACGCCGACTCCCACGGCGACCGATCAGCCCACGCCCGAGCCGACCGGCACCGCCGCGACAACGACCGATGCCCCGACGGTCACGCTCGTGGACGCTCCGCCGACAGAGGCACCGCCCACGGACACTCCACCCGCTGACACCCCCCCGGCCGCGACGGACGACCAGACATCGCCGACCGTCCAGCCCGTGGATTCGCCACCGTCGGCGGCACCTGTCGACGCGACTCCGCCCACCGACAACCCACCGGCCACTGACCCGGGCGTCGTCACCGGCTCCAGCCCGACCCGGACGACGTCCAAGTCGGTGGCGTCCGCTCACGCCCTCGTGAGCTCCCCGGCCAGAGCCGGGCCGGTTTCACAGCACAGCCCTGCCCCGCCCGACTCGGGCTGACGTACAGCCGCCCGCGCAGCCGCCCGCACAGCCGCCCGCACAACGGACACCGCCTGCGCGTGCCTCAGTAGGGTTGGCACCATGAATCGGATGCCCGTCGGGCGAGGTGGACGCGATCGCCGGCAGGATGCCCGGATGCAGCGGACCGCCGCGGCAGGCGAGGCGTCCGCAGCAGCTGCGGACGTGCTCCCGCCGGATACGACCCCCGTAGCCAGACCTCACTGCGGCAGCGTTCTTCGACGTCGACAACACGATGATGATGGGCTCGTCGATGTTCCACATCTGTCGTGGACTCGCGGCCCGGAAGTTCTTCACGACCCGCGACCTCGGTCGTTTCGCGGTACGTCAGGCGCTGTTCCGCATCGGCGGCAGCGAGCCTGCCGACTACATCCAGCGGGCACGCAAGGCTGCCCTCGCGTTCGCCGCCGGCTGGCGGGTGGACGAGGTGGTGCGGCTCAGCGAGGAGATCTACGACGAGCTGATGGCCGAGCGGATCTGGCCCGGCACGCGCTCCCTCGCGCAAGGGCATCTCGCCGAGGGCCAGCGGGTGTGGCTGGTGACCGCAACGCCGGTCGAGCTGGCCTCTGTCATCGCGAACCGGCTCGGCCTCACCGGAGCGCTGGGCACCGTCGCAGAGAGCCGTGACGGCGTCTACACCGGCGAGCTTGTTGGCGAGATGCTGCACGGCCCAGCCAAGGCTGCCGCCATCCGCGCGCTGGCCGAGCGGGAAGGGCTCGACCTCCACCGGTGCAGCGCGTACGGCGACTCTGCCAACGACATCCCGATGCTCTCGCTGGTGGGGACGGCGGTCGCGATCAACCCCGACCCGGAGCTCAGGCGGGTGGCCAAGGAGCAGGGCTGGGACATCCGGGACTACCGCAGCGCGCGCAAGGCGCTACGGATCGGCGTCCCGTCAGCGGCGGTGATCGGCGCGCTAGCGGGCGCGGTCTCCACCGCCGTCGCCCTTCGGCGACGCCGCCGGGTCGACCTGGGGCTGTTGTACACCTGGAAGGAACAGCCGTGACCGTACGCCCCGAGCTGCTGCCGGCCAAGAACGACGCCTGCTGGTGCGGCAGCGGACGGCGCTACAAGAACTGCCACCGCCTCGCCGACCTCAATCCCGACGCCGCATCGCTGAAAGCCGTCGCCGCACCGGCGCCACGACGGGTGCGACCGGGCCGGCAGAGCCCGCGTCGCGCCGTGCCCGCGTCCATCCCGCGCCCGCCCTACGTCACGCTGCCCGGCGGCGAGCCCTTGGACCGCGGCTCGTCCGCGCCGAAGTCCGCGGACGTCATCGCCCGGATGCGGGTAGCCGGCCTAGCCGCAGCCGAGGTCCTGGCGACCATCGGTGCGGCAGTCGCTGCCGGCGTCACCACGGACGAGCTGGACGCCATCGCCCATGAGGAGTGCATCCGCCGCGGAGGCTACCCGTCACCGCTGGGCTACCGCGGCTTCCCCAAGTCGCTGTGCACGTCGGTCAACGAGGTCATCTGTCACGGCATCCCGGACTCGACCCGGTTGCGCGAGGGCGACATCGTCAACTGCGACGTCACGATCTACCTCGACGGCGTCCACGGCGACACCAACGCGACCTTCTGCGTCGGCGACGTCGACCCGGTCACCGCGTCCCTGGTCCAGGTGACCCGCGAGTGCCTCGATCTGGGCATTGCCGCCGTACGGCCAGGGGTCGAGGTCCGCTCGATCGGGGCGGCCATCCAGCAGCACGCCGAGGCCAACGGCTTCTCGGTCATCCGCGACTTCGTCGGTCATGGCATCGGCGAGCAGTTCCACACCGATCCGCAGATCCCGCACTACGACGACGGCCGGTCCAAGCAGCTGCTGGCGCCCGGCATGGCGTTCACCATCGAGCCGATGATCTCAGTCGGCGACTGGCGCATGAAGATGTGGGACGACGGCTGGACGGCGGTCACCGCCGACCTGTCCCGGACGGCGCAGTTCGAGCACATGATGGTCGTGACCGACACCGGCGTAGAGGTCCTGACCGCCGCCGGTTGAGCACCGCGTTCAAGCGTTGCGCGACCCCCGGGTGCCCCCTTCTCCAGCGTGCATGAAAGTGCGAGCTCATCCCGCAGCAGCTCCTGGCAGTGAACCCGCGCCGGTGGTTCGCCGTGGTGCAGGGAGACGCCTCTTACCCGAAGCGTGTGCTGACTCATACTGGCCTGGGGGACGCTCACCCGGAGGGGTCCAATGACGGATCTGCTCAGCTCCGGCCCGGACACGCCAGGGCGACGCGGCACCAAGGTCATCGTGGTGTGCCTCTGTCTGCTGGCTATCGCTGCATTCGTGATCGAGCACGCTGGCGGGAGCAGCCACTCCCGGCGGCCGCTGGCTTCCGTGACGTCGCGGACACCTGCCCCGTCGGTCACGACAGGGACGCCGTCCCCCACCAGGACCCACGCACCGGCAGCCGCGCAAGCGGACGTGCATGCCGTCCTTCAGGGCCTGGCGGGGACGGCGCCGCGAGGCGTCGTCCTGCTGGTCGGCGGGACGAAGCCGACCACCGTCGGCGGCCGGGCGGATCAGTTCGCTCAGGTGCCGCTGGGCAAGGGCGACGGGGTATCGGCGATTCTGCCCGCCAAGGGCGGCTTCGTCGTGGCGGTCACGCATCCACTGCAGGCTCAGGGGCGGCCCGACGCTGACATCTACTGGGTGCACACCGACGGTCGCGCTACCCACATCACGGGGGCTGACGACCTGGTGCTCGCGCGCACCGGCGACCGGATCTTCGCAATGCGCTACGGCTCGACCGACTCCCACGCCACCGACGCGCAACGCCATGGAACCGTCACTGAGCTGACCCTCGACGGGCACGTGGTCGTCCAGCACAAGGTCGCCGCTGCGCTGCGCCTGGTCGCGGACACGAGCCGCGGGCTGCTGATCACGACTTACGGACTCGGTACGCCAGCCGAGCAGCTCCAGCTGCTCGACCCGGCCACGATGGCCATCCGGTTGCGGATCATCCCCGTCGGCGCGGTCCTGCGCAACGGCGACTGGGTCGGCTGGACTCCCCCGTTCTGTACCGAGCTGTGCGCCCTCACCGTCGTCAACGTGCGCAATGTCCAGCTGGAGGTGACGGTGCCCATCTCGCCCGACTTCTTTATCGCTGCGTTCGCCATGAGCCGGGACGGCCGCAAGCTCGCCGTGAGCTACTTCGGCCGTCATCCGGAGGGCAAGCTCGACGCCGCCCCTGGCTACGTCGAGGTGACCACGGTCGCCACCGGCCAGGTCGTACGCATCCCCGGCGTCCGGACCGCCGAGAAGCAGGCCGCCGACCTGGCGTGGACCCCGGACGGGCGGTCGCTGGCGATCGGGGTGGGGCTGACCGACCAGGACGAGCGGGGAATCGGGCTGTGGCCGGCGAACGGCGGCAGGTTGCGCGTGCTGCCCGGCCGCTACCCCGGCGGCTACCCGCCGTCGGCGCTGGTCGCCTCGTAGCCGGATCAGCTCCCGGCGAACGGGCATAGCTCGGGTAGCGGATCGCTTGTCTCCACTACCTGACCCCGGCGCACAGGAGGCCCCCATGAAAGCCATCGTTCTGGACGAGTTCGGCGGACCCGAGGTTCTGCACGTAGTGGACGCCCCCGTGCCGGAGCCCGGCCCCGGCCAGATCCGGGTCGCCGTCCACGCAGCAGGCGTCAATCCCTACGACGGCAAGGTGCGCTCCGGATCCTACGAAAAGTTCTTCAAGACCCCGCTGCCGGCGATCCTCGGCCTCGAGCTGGCCGGGACGGTCGACGCGCTCGGCGAGGGCGTCACGGACGTGGCCATCGGCGACCGGGTGTTCGGCTGGGCGAAGCAGCCGGCCGGCTCGTACGCGGAGCTCGCCCTGTCCGAGACCTACGGCCGGTTGCCCGACAGCATCGACTTCGTCCGCGCGGTAACCCTGCCGGTGGCGGCGGAGACCTCTCTGCGCGCGCTCGGCCCACTGAACCTGCAGCCGGGCGAGACCTTGCTCATCCACGGGGCCAGCGGATCGGTGGGTGCACTGGCCACCCAGCTCGCGCTCCGAGCCGGCGTCACCGTGATCGGCACCGCCAGCGCCGAGAACCAGGAGCGGGTACGGTCCCTCGGCGCCATCGCCACGACCTACGGCGACGGTCTGGTCGAGCGGGTCAGGGCGCTGGCGCCCAACGGGGTGGACGCGGTCCTGGACACCGCCGGAAAGGGCGCACTGCCGGCTTCGATCGAGCTGCGCGGCGGCACCGAACGGATCGTCACCATCGCCGACCCCAGCGCTCGCTCGCTCGGCGTCGCGATGGCCCCCGGCGGCAGTGTCGACGTCGACCTCACCGGGCTGGCCGAACAGCTCGCCAGCGGAGAGCTGACGACCACGATCGGCGGCACCTTCCGGTTCAGCGAGGCCGCCAAGGCCGCCGAGGTCAACGACAGCGGTCACGCTGGTGGCAAGATCGTTCTCCTACCCTAACGATCACTCGCCAGCGAGTCAGGACGTGGCGTAGGACCGGGCCAGCGCGGCAAAACCCTCGTCGAGGGTGACGGCCGGCCGCCACCGCAACGCCTCGCGTGTGCGGCGTTGGTCGAACCAGTGCGCGGTCGCCAGCTGTTCGGCCAGGAACCGGGTCATCGGCGGGGTGTCCGTACGGTGCAGCACTCGCCAGCCCGCCTCGATCGCCGAGCCGACCGGAGCTGCGACGGACAGCGGCACCCTGCCCCGAGGACCCGGCACCCCGGCGGCCGCGCACAGCCGGTCCAGGATCTCGGCCACCGGGCGCGGCTCGCCGTTCGTGACCACCAGCGCCTCGCCGTGCACCTCGGCCCGGTCGACCGCTGCGACGAGCGCGGACACGGCGTTGTCGATGTAGGTGGTGTCGATCAGCGCGGCCCCGGTCCCGATCAGCGGCAGCCGTCCGGCCCTGGCCCGCTCGACGATGCGCCCGACCAGCTGGGTGTCCCCGGCGCCCCAGACCAGGTGCGGCCGGATAGCGACAACGGACAGCTGTGGAGCATCCGCGGCCAGGGCGATCCGCTCGGCCATCGCCTTGGACCGGGCGTAGTGGCCCCTCGCCCCCGCGACGTCCGCCGGCCCCGCGCCAACCCCCACCAGCGCGGCTCCGGCATGAGCCACCGAGGGCGACGAGACGTGCACCAGCCGGGACACCGATGAGGACGCACAAGCGTCGACGAGGATACGGGTGCCGGCCACGTTGACCTGCTCGTACGCTTCCCACGGCCCGACGACGTCGACCTTGGCCGCGAGGTGCACCACCGCGTCGCGGCCTTCGACGGCGCGCGCCACGACGTCGGCGTCGGCGACGCTGCCGAGCACCTCGGCGCATGACAGCCCGGAGGGTCGCCGCTGGAGCACGGTCACCTCGTCACCGCGATCGATCAGCGCCTGCGCCGTGGCCCGGCCCAGCAGGCCGCTCGCTCCCGTGACCAGGACCCTCATCGCGTCACGACCCGGCCAGCACGTCCGCCGCCCACGCCGCGAGCGCCTGGCGATCGACCTTGGACTGGTGCCGGATGTCGACCGGCAGCTCGTCGCGTACGAGAACCGCAGCGGCTGCCGGCACCAAGCTCCGCACCTCGTCGGTCAACGCCATCGAGGCCAGCGGTCCGCGTTCGCGGGCCGTGGGTACGACGACGAGGACCACCTGAGCCGTCCCAACCGGTCCCACCCCGACCGCGGCGGCGTGCTGCACCGAGGCCAGCGCCTCGACCCGCTGCTCGAGCCCCACCGGCGTGACCACGCCCGCCGCTGAGGCAATCACGTGCACCAGCCGCCCCTCGACCCACAGCCGACCCTCGGCGTCGAGATGGCCGACGTCACCGGTGCGGTGCCAACCCGGGTTGCGCGAGCTCGCCTGCTCGGTGATCCACAGCGCGTCGTAGCCCTCCTTCACGTGGTCGGCGCGTACGGCGATCTCGCCGAGCACGCCGACCTCGTCGGTCAGCTCTCCGTCTGCCGCGCCGGCCGGGGTCAGCGGGCTCAGCCGCACCTCGACGCCCGGCAGCGGCCGGCCCACGCAGACGCCTTCGCCCTCGCCGGCCTGCTCGATCTGGGCGAGGGAGATGTCCGTGACCGGCAGAACCTCCGTCATGCCGTACGGCGTGTGCGGGTCCGCGGCCGGGAGCACCCCGGTGAGCGCGGCGCAGCAGCGCGGCCGGGACGGGAGCACCGGCCGACATCAGCAAGCGCACCCGCCACAGCGCCTTGCGATGGGCTGGCGTGAGCTGGTCAGCGGTGGCGAGCACGTTGCGCAGCGCGGCCGGGGAGGCGAAGACGACCGTGGCATCGAGCGAGGCGACGGCCTCGGCGAGCTTGACCGCGGTCAGGGTGCCCGGCGCGGTGACGTCCATGTCGGGCACCGCCGAGCCGATGCCGAGCGCCGGCCCGTACAAGGCGAACGGGGCGAACGCTGCGACGATGCGGTCGTCAGCGGTGAGCGCATAGGTGGACCGGATCAGCGCAACCTGGGCGCGCAGCTGGCCGTGGCGGTAGACGACGCCCTTGGCCGGCCCGGTCGCCCCGGAGGTGAACACCACCGCGCACTCGTCCGCGGCCGTCGGCTCGGGCAGCCCGCCGCGCCCGCGGCCGGACCTGGCCAGGTCGGCGAGGGACAGGGAGGCGCCGAGCAGCCGGTGCGGCGGCCCGGTCGAGATCCGCAGGCCCGCCGGCCGAAGCCGCATCGCCCTCGCGGCTGCCAGCCCCTCGGTCGTGCCGATGACGTGGTCGACCCGCGCACTGCGCAGCGCCCGGCCCATGCCGCGCACGCCCAGCCCCTTGTCAGCCACGACGATGACGGCGCCCGCGCGCCAGACGGCGTAGACCGCGAGGGCGAGGTCCGCCGATGGCGGCACCAGCAGCCCCACCCGGTCGCCCGGACGAACGCCGTGGTGCACCAGGCCGGCCGCGACCTCGACCACGCGCCGGTGGAAGACGTGCCAGGAGACGGTGCGTCCGCCGACCTCGACGACGGCCGGGCCGTGATCGTTGGCTCGTGCATCGAGCGCAGCCCACAGCTGCGGCCGCTGATCCTTGCGCGGGGGAGCCGCCTCCACCGCCGCGGCCAGACCGCTGACCCACTGCCAGACCGTGCTCGCATAGGCGGGCTCGTCCTCCATCACCAGGTGCGAGGCCTTGGCGAAGCGATGGACGTCGGCGTGCGGAAGCCGCTTGCGCAGATCGGCGAGATAGGCCTCGCCGAACACCGGGTCGCGTGGTCCCCACAGCAGCAAGGCCGGCACATCGAGCGCCGGCAGCGCCTCGGCGATCGCGTCCACCGTCGGCCGGGTCGGGTGAGCTGGCACGAACGGGATGTCCGCCACGAAATCGCCGATGGCCTGTCGCTGAGCCGCGCTGGCGTAGGGGGACAGCAGTGCAGCGCGCACGTCGCCCGGCAGGTCGGAAAGGCTCGCCGTCGCCTTGACGAAGGTGGGCGTGCGCACGCACGCGAGGTCGCGCAGCGCTGCGGTGCTCGTCAGCCGGATCACGGCCGGACCGGCGGTGCCCTTGGGGATCTGGATCGCCGTGTTGCTGAGGACGAGCGCCCGAAGCTGGTCGTGGTGCTCGATCGCCCATCCCAGGGACACGGCGCCGCCCCAGTCGTGGGCGAGGGTGATCACGGGTCCGGTGATGCCGAGGGCAGCGGTGAGGCCGGACAGGTCCTCGACCCGTTGGGCCAGGGTGCGCGGTCCCGTACGTTCGGAGTAGCCCATGCCCAGCTGGTCCGGCGCGACCACCCGCCACCCCGGCAGCGCCTCGGCGATGACCTTGCGCCAGACGTAGGACCAGGTCGGGTTGCCGTGGACGCACAGCAGCGTCCCGACCGGATCGGCGACCCGGTTGTCCAGGACGTGCCAGGTGCGTTCGACCCCGTCGGCGTCGGGCGCTTGGACGAGGTGGGACCATGCCGGGTCGACGCCCGGCAGCGCCTCGGGAAGGGCGGGAGAAGGCTGGCCGGAGGGCCAGCTCACCAGCGGATCTCGGTGCAGTTGGTGTTGAGGCCGGAGCCGATGCCCATCAGCAGGATCCGGTGGCCGGGCTCGAGCTCGCCGGCGTGCGTGGCCAGGGTGAACGGGATCGACGCCGGGCCGATGTTGCCACGAGTCGGGAAGGTACGGGGCACCCGGTTGGGGTCGATGCCGACGCGGTGGCACAGCGCCTGGGTGTGGATCTCGGACACCTGGTGCATCACGTAGCGATCGAGGTTGGACCAGTCGAAGTGTGCCGAGGCCTCCTCCCACATGCCCCCGGCCAGCTCGACGCCGGCGTCCATCAGGCCGCTGGAGTCAGTGCGCATCCGGTCGAGGTCGCCCACGCAGAGCTGGTTGTGCTCGGTGCCAGCTCGGCTGACGCCACCGATGATCCGGTGCCCCTCCGGGTGCTGGTCGGCCGGGCCGAGCACCATGGCCGCGGCGCCGGAGCCCAGGGTGAGCGTCGCGAACTCCGACATCACGTCGCGCGCGGTCACCTCGGGCTTCGACAGCCGGGCGATCGTGTTGTCCTGGACCGTCTGGGCATCCTCGCCGGCCACGACCACGGCGTAGGAGATCTGCCCGCTGTCGATCATGGCCGACGCGAGCTGCATGCCGTTGACGAAGCCGAGGCAGGCATTGGACACGTCGAAGTTGATGCACGGGGTCGGCAGACCCATGGCGTGGTGCACCCCGACCGCCGTCGACGGCTCGAGGTGCGCTCGGCTCACGGAGGTGTTGATCAGCAGGCCGACCTGAGCGGGGTCGATGCCGGACTCGGCCAGTGCCTTGTCACCGGCCATCGCCGCGCCGTCGGCAAAGGTCACCCCGTCGGCCCACCAACGCCGTTCGAAGATGCCGGCCAGTCGCTCCATCAGACCGGGGCGCAGGCGTACCCGGCGGTAGGTGGTCTCGAGCCGCTCGTCGAGCTCGGCTGAGGTGACGACCCTGGTGGCGTCGACGGCGCTGACAGAGAGCACGGCCGTGTTGGTGGGGCGATACATCGCGTTACCGATGGAGCCGGTCATGCACTTCCTCCCCGGGTCGGTTGGGCGGACCCGTCACAGCATTCCAGCCGGTCACCACGCGACGGACGCGGGGCACCGGCTGGGAGGGACAACGGCGCGCCGGACAGGTGTCTGCCCGGCGCGGTTGACGCCTACTTCTTGTTACGGCGCTGAACGCGAGTCTTCTTCAGCAGCTTGCGGTGCTTCTTCTTCGCCATCCGCTTGCGTCGCTTCTTGATGACCGAGCCCACAGCGCGACCTACCTGCTCTTCGAGACGTGCCGAAGCGGGCCGGAGATCCGGCGCCGCGATGACCCCCTACCCTACCCGCATGACGTCGCAGGGCCGAACCGCTCGGTCAGCCGGCTTCGATGTAGGCGGCGGAGAGGTACTGGTGGACCGCTCGCTCGGGCACCCGGAAGGACCGGCCGACCCGCACGGCCGGCAGCTCGCCGGAGTGCACGAGCCGGTAGACGGTCATCTTGGACACGCGCATCAGGTCAGCAACCTCCTTGACGGTCAGAAAACTGACCTCGGGGAGGGGCCTGTCACTCTTCGGCATTCAGCACACCTTCAGCGCGTGTCGAGGGCCGGCTTCCCCACCGGCCCCACAAGTCGCACGCGATCTCTGTACGCAGAGTAGCGGCACGCGGGACCTGTGTGCAGGGGCAACTTTCCAGGGGCCACTGGGACGGGGCGAAACGCCCCGGATTGCCGCTCTTAACCCCTCGTTTCCGTTGCCCGGTCGGTGCCCGGCGCGCTCAGTGCTTCGAGGGCTGGCGCAGGATCAGCGACGCGTAGAGCAGACCCTTGTGGGCAGTGGCGCCCACTCCGATCTGCCGGAACCGGGGCGAGAGCAGGTCGACGTCGCTGGGCGAGTGCTTCAGGAACGCCTTCTCCAGGTCGACCAGCCGAGCCGCGCTGCCCACGTCCTCGCCGAGCCGCAGCCAGCCGTGCACCTCGATCGACAGGCGCGGATCGTGGAAGACCTTGCCAGCCCTGGCCATCGCCGCCGCGTGCCGGTGGGCAATCGTCGTCAGGTCGGCGGACTTGGCAACCGGCGCCACACCGGCAGCAGCGCGCTTGACGTTGATCCAGTGAATGAGCGCGTGCTCGACGGATTCCTTGTGCTTGGGCGCGCGGCTTGGGCGCCGGCTTGGGAGTCACGGCGCTGGCGGCGGCCGGGGCCGCCGCCGTGGCTGCCAGCAGCGCCGCCGCGAGGGCACCGGCCAGGGCGGCCCTGCGTGGACGTTGCAGCCGCACGCTCGTCCTTGCCAACGTCATGTCCCTGATCCCAACCAGCCGACCGATGGCGCCCGAGATGGGAGAGCGTCGGCCTCAGGCTACGTGACAATCCGGTGAGCGGGGGTCCCACTTTCCACAGGCCCCCGGTTTTTGTCGCTGACCGCGGAAACTCTTCCACCGGATCCGGTGGAAGAGTTACCGCACACGCGGCCAGTCCGAGCGCAGGGCGCTACTCCGAGCGCAGGGCGACGACCGGGTCCAGCCGGCCGGCCCGGCGGGCCGGGGCCACACCGAAGAAGATGCCGACCGCTGCCGAGACACCCGCCGCGAGCAGCGGCGACCACCAGGCGACCGTCGCAGGGACCCTGGACAGCTGCGCGATCAGCATGGAGCCGCCCAGCCCGATCCCGATGCCGATCAGGCCGCCGATCGTGGTCAGCAGCACCGCCTCGATCAGGAACTGGGCGAGGATGTCGCGCTGCCGGGCGCCGAGGGCTTTGCGCAGGCCGATCTCGCGGGTCCGCTCCCGTACCGAGACCAGCATGATGTTCGACACCCCGACCCCGCCGACCAGCAGGCTGATCGCGGCGATGGCGGCGAGCACCCCGGTCAGCAGGCCGAGGATCCTGCCCACGGTGCCGAGGATCTGGTCCTGGGTGACCGCCGAGAACTCCTGGTCCGGGTGTCGCTGCGTCGAGCACCGCCTTGCACCTGCGTCCTCGATGGCCGGGATCTGCTTGCGGCTGGGAGCGGTGACCGCGAGGGCGTCGACCCGTTCGGTGTCGAAGATCCGCTGCGCGGCCGTGATCGGGATGTGCACGACGTCGTCCTGACTGACGCCGAACGCGGCCCCGCGCGAGGCAAAGACGCCGATCACCCGGAACCGCACGCCGCCGATGGTGACCCGCTGGCCGATCGGGTCGACGTCACCGAAGAGCTTGCGGGCGGTCTCCGAGCCGAGGACCGCGACCCGGCGGCGGGTCTGCACGTCCGCCGGACTGAAGTAGTCGCCGCGTGCGATGGGCTCGTTGAAGACCGTGGGTACGGCGGCGTTGGTGCCGCTCACGGTCGCGAAGGCGTTGGCGGTCCCGGCGCGTACGTTCTCCCCGGACTGCAGGTCGACAGCGACCCCGTCCGGGGTGTTCGAGCGCCTGGCCGACGGCGGTGACGTCGGTGAGCCGCAGCCGCGAGGCGGTCGGCGCGGCGCCGATCTGGAACTTGCCGGGCACGAAGATCACGAGGTTGGAGCCGAGGCCCTGCACCTCGGACTCGACCTCGTTCTTGGCGCCGGTGCCGATCGCCACCAGGACAACGACCGCTGCCACCCCGATCACCACGCCGAGCATGGTCAGGACGCTGCGCAGCCGGTTGGCCCGCAGCGCGCCGAAGGCGACCCGGAACGCCTCCGAGAGCCTCATTCCACCACCTGCTCAGCCTCGTCGCGCCGGGTGTCGCGCTCGATCAGGCCGTCGCGTACGAAGATCTGCCTGGGTGCTCGCTCGGCGACGTCGCGGTCGTGCGTCACGATCACGACCGCCACGCCGTGGTCGCGGTTGAGCTCGTCGAGCACCGCCAGCACGTCCGCGCCGTTGCGGCTGTCGAGGTTGCCGGTGGGCTCGTCGGCGAGGAGCACGGCCGGCTCGCCGACCAGAGCCCGGGCGATGGCGACGCGCTGCTGCTCACCGCCGGACATCTGGCCGGGGTGGTGGCCCAGCCGGTGGCCCATGCTGACCGCCTCGAGCGCCTTGGTCGCGAGCCGCCGTCGCTCGGCCTTTCGCATGCCGCGGTAGACCAGCGGGAGGCCGACGTTGTCGACCGCCGAGGTGCGCGGCAGCAGCTGGAAGGACTGGAAGACGAACCCGATGGTCTTGTTGCGCAGCTCGGCCAGGTCGCTGTCGGACATGCCGTCCACGTCGCGGCCGTCGAGCAGCAGCCGGCCGGTCGAGGGCCGGTCGAGCGCCCCGAGCAGGTGCATCAAGGTCGACTTGCCCGAGCCGGACGGACCGACGATCGACACGTACTCGCCCCGGTCGATCCGCAGCGAAACGCCGGCCAGCGCCGTCACCTCGACACCTTCGAGCTGGTAGACCCGGGTGGCGTCGACCACCTCGAGCGCTGGGACGGTCATCGGGGCAGCTTCTGGCCCTTGGTCACGTTGATGGCGTCGCGTACGACGATGCGCTGCCCGACCGTGACGCCCTTGAGCACCTGCAGCTGGTCGTCGCCCTGGGCACCGACCTCGATGTAGGCCTTCTTCGCGACGCCGTTGTCGTCGACCCACACGAAGTCGCGGTTGCCGTCATGGATCACGGCGGCCGCAGGAACTCGTACCCCGTGGGTGACGTGACGCACGAGCATGTTGACGACGGCGCTCATGCCGGGCCGCGGGCGGGGTGCCTTGCTGCCGTTGGCGTTGCGGCCGCTGCCGAGGGAGAGCCGGACCCGGTAGGTCACGCCGCCCTCGGCCGACGTGGTCGGCGTCTGTCCGATCAGCTTGACCACCGCGTGGTAGGTCGCGTCCGGCACCGCATCGAGCTCGACGCTCGCCCCGACCCCCCGGTGTACGAGGAGCACGTCGGTCTCGTCCACGTCGGCGCTCAGCGTCAGCACCGAGGGATCGGTGATGGTCGCCAGGGTCGAGCCGGAGCTCACCGGCGTACCCAGCGAGATCGTCGTCGAGGACGTCGTGCTGTCCGACCCTGCGCCACCCAGCAGCTGGGAGGCCTGGCTCTGGACACCGGCGGGCAGCTGGCTCAGCGCCCCGGACAGATCCCCCGAGCCGGACGATCCGGCCGGTCCGCCCAGCTGCAGGATGCCGGAGATGGGCGCCTTGATCGTCAGCGCCGCGACCGCCTGCCGGGCAAGGACGACCGCCGCCTGCGTCTGGGTGCGCTCGGCCTGCGCGACGGTCGACAGCGCGCGGGACATGCCGCCGATGCCGTTGTCCAGGGAGTCGATGGCCTGCTGGGCCTGGTAGCGGCTGTTCGCGTACCGCGACTTCGCCTGGTTGAGCTGGGTCTGTGCCTTGGCCTTGGTCGCCGGGTCGGGGATCACGGCGATGGCCTGCGCCGAGGCGTTGAAAGCCTCGTCGGCAGCGGCGTCGGAGCCGCTCAGCAGCCCGGTCAGGTCCGTGGCGGCTACCGGCTGGTTGCTGCTGGCGGCCTTGGCGTCGGCCTGCTCGGCCTGGGTCAGCCGCAGCTGGGCCGACGGTGACGACAGGACCATGACAGTCTGGCCGCGCTTGACCACGGCGCCGTCCTCGACCAGGAGCTTGCCGACCCGCCCGGACGCCGGCGAGGACATCGTGGCTGCGGCCTTGGCGACGACGGTCGCCGGGGCCTGGACGACCTCACTCACCGGGCCACGCGCGATGCTGACGATGGTGAGCTTGCTGTCGGTGGTGCCACCGCAACCGGCGGCGAGCAGCGCGACCGCGACGGCGCCGGCCGCAGTTCTGGTCATAGTACGAGCGGCGGCTATCACTTCAACAGCGTAGGCAACCCTGCGTCGTCACGCTCCCCGAAACGGAAGATCGACGTGGCCCGGTGGCGGCCACAGGGATTGTGGTCGCTCACTCGAGCCCGGCGGCCAGCTCCCTCGACCGGTCCCTGGCGGCTTCGAGGGCAGCCAGCAGGGCAGCCCGTACCCCATGCTTCTCGAGCTCGTAGATCGCCGAGATCGTGGTCCCCGCCGGCGACGTCACCATCTCGCGCAGCTGGTGCGGGTGCTCGCCGGAGTCTCGCAGCATGGTCGCTGCGCCCACCGCTGTCTGGACGATCAGGTCGGCGGCCACCGCCCGCGGCAGCCCGAGCAGGATGCCCGCGTCGATCATCGCCTCGACCAGGTAGAAGAAGTAGGCCGGGCCGGAGCCGGAGAGCGCGGTCACGGCGTCCTGCTGGGACTCGGGTACGCGCAGGGTGCGCCCGACCGGCCGCAGCAGCGCCTCTGTCGCCTCGAGGTCGGCCTCGCTGGCATGGGCGCCTGCCGAGATCACGCACATCGCCTCGTCGACCAGGACGGGCGTGTTGGGCATGACCCGAACGACCGCGGTGCCCGGTCCGAGCCGGCGCTCGAAGAAGGCGGTCGGGATGCCGGCGGCGAGGGAGATGACCAGCCGGTCCGCAGCCACCACCGGCGCGATCTCGTCGAGGAGGGCAGCCATGTCCTGGGGCTTCACGGCGAGCAGCAGGACCGCAGCCGCCTTGGCGGCGGAGGCGTTGTCCATGACCTCGACGCCGTACTTCGCGCGCAGCGCCTCGGCCCGCTCGGGGCGGCGGGCCGTGACCACCAGGTCCTCGGCGGCGGAGCCCGAGCGCAGCAGCCCGGCCAGCAGCGCCTCGCCCATCTTGCCGGTGCCGAGCACCGCGACCCGGCCGACCACCGAAGGACCCGTCATGACCTCGACACCACCGATCTGAGGAAGAACATCAGGTTGGCCGGACGCTCGGCCAACCGTCGCATGAAGTAGCTGTACCAATCGCTCCCGTAGGGGAGGTAGACCCGAACGGTAGCGCCAGCGGCGGCCAGCCGTCGCTGTTCTTCCGGCCGCACGCCGTAGAGCATCTGGTACTCGTACGAGTCCGGCCCCCTGCGCCAGCGAGAGGCGAGCGCCCCGGCGATGTCGATCAGCCGCGGGTCGTGCGTCGCCACCATCGGATAGCCCTCGCCAGCCATCAGCACCTTCAGGCAGCGGACGTAGGAACGGTCCACCTCGTTCTTGTCCTGGAACGCTACCGACGACGGCTCACGGTAGGCACCCTTGCACAGCCGTACCCGAGATCCCGTACGGGCCAGGTCGACGCAGTCACCCCTGGTCCGGCGCAGGTAGGCCTGAACCACCGCACCCACCCACGGGAAGTCCTCGCGCAGCTCCTGTACGGCGGCGAGCGTGAGATCGGTCGTCGTGTGGTCCTCCATGTCGACCGTGACGGTCGTGCCAGCCGCGTCGGCGGCGGCACACACCCGGCGGGCGTGGTCGAGCGCCATCAGCGGGTCGAGGCGCTGACCGAGCGAGGACAGCTTGAGCGACACCTCGACCGGCCCAGCCAGCCCCTCGGCTCCCAGCCGATCGAGCAGCGCGACATAAGCATCGGTGGCGGAGGCCGCGCTGCCGGCATCGGTAACGTCCTCGCCCAACCTGTCGATGCTCACTCGCAGGCCGTCGGCGAGCAGCGCACGGGCAGTGGGCACGGCGGATTCGACGTCTTCCCCGGCAACAAATCGTCGGACCACGCCGCGCGAAACGGGCGCACCGGAAACAATGCGGCGAACTCGATCGTTACGAGATGCGCCGAGCAGGGCCCTATCGAGCACTGCCGTCTCCCGTTCTCTGCTGCCTGCACACTGTCGTGCGCTCAGGCTAGACCGGAGAACTCCCGGGCGATGCCAAGGCGCGTCGGCATCGGCGCTCACACAACCGCTGTCTTTCTTCGCCTAACATCGGACAGACGCCCCAGCAGAAGGTTGCCGTTTCCTTGTCCTCCTCGTTCCCCCCGCCTCCGCCCCCGGCCGGTCCTCCCGGATGGACCCCCTCGGACCGACCGGGTCCCTACAACATCGGCGGGTCAAGCGGCCGACGCTTCCGTACCGTCCCGGCGATCGCCATCACGGTGGGCTTGGTCGTCGTGATCGCGTACGCCGTCGGCGTGCTCATGACCAGGGGCAAGATCCCGCACGGCACGACCGTCGCCGGCATCGACGTGGGCGGCAAGTCCGTACCCCAGGCCAAGGCGTTGCTGCGCGCCGAGCTGGACGCCAAGGCATCGACGCCGATCACCGTGACGGCGGACGGCATCACCACGACGATCGACCCGGCAGCGGCCGGGATGACCGTCGACATCGACAAGTCCGTCGCGGCGCTGGGCGCGACGACGCTGAGCCCGGCATCGATCCTGCGCGGCTTCGGCCACGGCAAGTCCCACGACCTGGTCATCGTCGTGGACGAGACCAAGCTCAACAAGAGCGTGGCCACAGTGGCGGCCAAGGTCGACCGGCCGGTCAAGGAAGGCAGCATCAAGTACGTCGGGGTCACCCCCGTCGCCGTCAGCTCGCAGATCGGCCGCACGCTCGACCAGCCCAAGTCCGCGTCCGCGATCGAGACGCGCTACCGCAGCCTGTCCGGCGCTGCGACGCCGGTCGCCCTGCCGGTGACGTTCGCACAGCCGACGTCGAGCAAGCAGCAGATCGAGGACGCGCTGACCCAGCTCGCAGCTCCGGCCGTCGCCGGACCGCTGCACCTGACCTACGCGGGCAAGGTCGTCGACGTGCCTCCGGCGACGCTGGCAGCCGTCCTCACCTTCACCGCCGGTGCCGACGGTTCGGTGACCGCCAGCGCCAACCCGGCCAAGGTGACCGCGACGTTCATCCCACTGCTCGGCAACACCGACGCGGTCAAGCCCCAGGACGCCAAGATCACCCTGGTCGACGGCAAGCCGCACATCACCCCCTCGATCAGCGCCGTCACCCCCGACGGCCCCAAGCTGGCCGCGCTGATCCCCGCGGCCGTCGTCAGCGCCGACCGTACGGTTGCCGTTCCCGGCGACACCGTGAACCCCAAGCTCACGACCGCTGCCGCCAAGAAGCTCGGCATCAAGGAGCTCGTCGGCACCGGTGACCCCAACGACGGTGCCACGCCGCACCCGTGCTGCCCGCCCAGGGTGACCAACCTGCACATCATCACCGGCATCGTGAACGGCTACATCGTCCAGCCGGGCGCCACGTTCAGCCTCAACGCCGTGGTCGGCCCGCGCGACGCCGCCCGCGGTTTCGTGCCCGCACCGGAGATCTCCGGCGGCGCCGAGAAGAAGGCGATCGGCGGCGGCGTCAGCCAGTTCGCCACCACGATGTTCAACGCCGCCTACTTCAGCGGCATGAAGATCATCGAGCACCAGCCGCACAGCTTCTGGATCAGCCGCTACCCACCCGGCCGCGAGGCCACGGTCTCCTGGCCGAAGCCGGACCTGATCTGGCAGAACAACACGCCGTACGGCATCCTCGTCCAGTCCTGGGACGACGGTAACCACACGCACGTCCGGTTCTGGAGCACGAAGTACTGGGACGTGGCCTGGGGTTCCTCGAACGAGACCAATGTGACGTCGCCGGCGACCACGTACGCGACCCCGGCCGAGCTCGCCGACCCCGCCAGCTGCGTGCCGACCGTCGCCGAGACCGGCTTCGACATCACCGTCTGGCGCATCCGCAGCCTGCACGGCGTGGCAGAGCCGAGGGAGAGCTGGTTCCACCGCTACGTGGCCCAGCCGCTGCACATCTGCGGACCCAACCCCGCCTCGCCGACACCCACCCCGACGCCCTCCACGTCCGGTACGCCCACGGGCAAACCGAGCGGGAAGCCGACGACCAAGCCCACCACCAAGCCGACCACCAAGACACCGACACCCAAGCCGCCCACGACCTCGCACAAGCCGCCCACGACGCCGAAGCCCAAGCCGTAGCCATGCCGGAAGTTGACCTCGACTTCGCGCGGGACTGGGTGGAGTTCGTCGATCCCGAGGACCCGAACGGCCTCTACCGCATCGACGTGACCTGGCTGGTCTCGACGTGGACCTGCATCTACGGCGCCGGCTGCTGCGGCATCGTCGAGGGCCGCGACGACGACGGCTGCTGCACGCACGGCGCGTACTTCGCCGACAAGGACGACGAGAAGCGGACCAAGAAGGCGGCCCGCGAGCTCGACGCTGAGCACTGGCAGTACTGGCGCGAGGGCGCCAAGGGCGTCTTCACCACGGTCGACGACGTCGATGACGAGGGCGAGCCGGTCCGCAAGCGCAAGACCGCCGTCGTCGACGGAGCGTGCGTGTTCCTCAACCGGCCCGGATTCGCCGGCGGAGAGGGCTGCGCCCTGCACGGGCTCGCGCTGCGGACCGGCAGGCACCCGCTCGAGCTCAAGCCGGACGTGTGCTGGCAGCTGCCCGTACGACGGGCCTTCGACTGGCGCGAGCGTCCCGACGGCACCCAGGTGATGGTCACGACGATCACGGAGTACGACCGCCGGGGTTGGGGCGAGGGCGGCCACGACCTGCAGTGGTGGTGCACCGGCGCGACCGAGGCCCACGGCGGCAAGGACCCGGTCTACATCTCCTACGGGCCGGAGCTGGTCGCGATGATCGGGCAGGCCGCCTACGACGAGCTGGCCGTGCACTGCGCCGCGCGGTGGAAGACCCGCAAGTCCTGGCCGGCGCGCCACCCCGCCGACCCGGCTGGCCGCAGGCTGCTGCCGGTGATCGGCGTCACGCTCGACACGTGAGGCACGGCGCCGCCGGGCCGCGGCGCGCCCGTACAGCGGATCCCTGGTGCACGCCGTACCGAAAGAGCCCGCCATACGGTGCGCTCCGCACCACTGATCAGCCGCACCACTGATCACCGGTGCACGCCGTACCGAAAGAACCCGCCATACGGTGCGCCCGGCACCACTGATCCACCCCGGGCGGACCACGCGATCACCGGTGCACGCCGTACCGAAAGAACTCGCCATACGGTGCGCCCGGCACCACTGATCACCCGAGATCCCCGCGGGCCGGAGCACTCCCACCCGCGATCACCGGTGCACGCCGTACCGAAAGAACTCGCCATACGGTGCGCCCGGCACCACTGATCACCCGAGATCCCCGCGGGCCGGAGCACTCCCACCCGCGATCACCGGTGCACGCCGTACCGAAAGAGCTCGCCATACGGTGCGCCCGGCACCACTGATCAGCCGCGAACTCGATCACCGGTGCACGCCGTACCAAAAGAACCCGCCATACGGTGCGCCCGGCACCACTGATCGCCGAGCGCGTCGCTCAGGCGCCGGGCGGCCCGGCGCTGATCATGGCGTACGCGTAAGCCAGCGTGTCGGTGGGCTCCAACGTCTCCAGCCACCACGCCGCACCCGCCTGCGCCAACGCCGCGAAGTCCGCAGCGGCGCCGTCACCGTGGCGGGCTTCCCGACCGCGCAGGACACCGTCAGCCGAGCCAACGCCCACCGCCAGCCGGCCGCCGGACAACCGGTCGAGCGTGGCTGACTGGCGAGCGACCAACGACGGCGGACGGGCGCCGGCAGGAGTGTCCAGCACGCCCAGCGTCACCCTGGTCGTCGCACACGCCACCGCCGCGAGCACCACGTAAGCGTCGCCGCCATCCACGTCGTCGAGGACGAAAAAGCCATCCCAGCCGGCACCCTCCGCCTCGGCGCCCAGCGCGGCCTGCGTCCGTGGGTCGGCGAGGTCGCCCAGCAACGGCAGGAGCACCCCGTACCGCAGCATCGCTACGAGCGCTTGCCCTGGTTGGCCACGGCAGCGGAAGCGACCGCCGCCGCCTCGGGGTCGAGGTAGGTGCCGCCGGGGTTGAGCGGCTTGAAGTCAGCGTCCAGGGTGTAGAGCAACGGGATGCCGGTCGGGATGTTGACGCCCACGATCTCGTCGTCGCCGACCCCGTCGAGGTGCTTGACCAGCGCCCGCAGCGAGTTGCCGTGCGCGGTGACCAGCACGGTCTTGCCCGCGGTGAGGTCGGGGATGATCGCGTCGTACCAGTACGGCAGCATCCGGTCGACGACGTCCTTGAGGCACTCGGACAGCGGCAGGTCAGCCGGGTCGACATCGGCGTAGCGCGGGTCGTTGACCGGGTTCATCGAGTCGGCCGGGTCGAGCTTGGGCGGCGGCACGTCGTAGGACCGGCGCCAGAGCATGAACTGCTCCTCGCCGTACTCTGCCAGCGTCGCGGCCTTGTCCTTGCCCTGCAGCGCGCCGTAGTGCCGCTCGTTCAGCCGCCAGCTGCGGCGTACGGGCAGCCACATCAGGTCGGCTTCCTCGAGCGCGATCTGGGAGGTACGGATCGCGCGGCGCAGCAGCGAGGTGTGCAGCACGTCCGGGGCTGATGCCGGCCTCGCGGAGCAGCAGGCCGCCGCGCTTGGCCTCCTCGCGCCCCTTGTCGGACAGCTCGACGTCGACCCAGCCGGTGAACAGGTTCTTGGCGTTCCACTCGCTCTCGCCGTGGCGGAGCAGGACCAGGGTGTAGGTCGTCAGCAGACATGGTGCAAGCCTGCCAGATCGCCGGTGAGCGGCGAAACCCGGGGCTCAGCTGACCGCGGGGCTCGCTGACTTGGCGGCCATGATCGCGCCGCAGACCTGGGACAGCTGGCGCAGCCGCAACACCTCGGCGTCGTGGAAGGGCGGGCCGCCGGAGCGGCCCAGCAGCATCACGTAGCTGTCCGCGAGCACCACGGCCACCATCTCGGCCACCATGCCGCTCGGCAGCGTGAACCCCGAGGTCTCGGTCACGCGTACGGCGCGACGCGGCACCCGGCCGTCCCAGTCCACCGAGGGTGCGAGGGCGGTCTGCGCAGCCACCTCGCGGGGCTCGATCCGAAAGGCGAGCGCCCAGTCGGCGGCGAAGATCCGCGGGATGGCGTCGGTGAACAGGTCGACGCCGAGGTGGGTGTTGTCGGCCAGGGCGAGCAGGAAGTCCAGCTCGGCGGCGCTGCCCCTCGTACGACTCGAGCGGCGCAGGCCGAGGACCACGAAGCCGGACTCGGTGGACAGTGCCGCGGTCAGCCCGTGGGCGTCCCCCGGCTCGCACTCGAGCAGCAGGTGGTCGATGACGCCGTCCTCGCTGGAGCCGAGAACCTCGATGCCGCGCACGTCGATGCCGTGGTCCGCCACCAGCGCGGTCAGCCGGGCCAGCGCACCGGGGCGATCGGGAACGGTTACCCGCAGGTCGAACAGCATGGCGTGGCCTCCTCTCGGTGATCTGGTCAGATCAAGGGTCCGGTTGGCCCGTGTCCGACTGATTACCTCACGGAGACGGCTCGGTTTCACCACGCCGCGGCGAAAAGAGCCCTGCTACAGCCTCGCGGTTGCCTGATTCGCCAGGAACCAACGGTACGTGTCGGCCAGCCCTTCGCGCAGCTCGACCTCGGGCGCCCAGCCCATCGCGGTCAGCCGGGAGATGTCGAGCAGCTTGCGCGGGGTTCCGTCCGGCTTGGAGGTGTCCTGCACGATCCGGCCGGTGAAACCGACGACGTCGGCCATCGTCTCGGAGACTTCGCGGATGGTGACGTCGGTACCAACGCCGACGTTGATGGTCTGTGCGTCGTCGTAGTTCTCGAGCAGGAAGACCAGCGCCGAGGCGAGGTCGTCGACGTGCATGAACTCGCGCCGCGGGCTGCCGGTGCCCCAGAGCACGACCTCGTCGTCGCCGCGAACGGCCGCCTCGTGGAAGCGCCGCATCAGCGACGGCAGGACGTGGGAGACGGCCGGGTTGAAGTTGTCGCCGGGGCCGTACAGGTTGGTCGGCATGGCTGAGATCCACTGCACACCGTGCTGGCGGCGGTGGGCCTGCACCTGGATGATGCCGGCGATCTTGGCGATCGCGTAGGCGTCGTTGGTGGGCTCGAGCGCGCCGGTCATCAGCGATTCCTCGCGGATCGGCTGCTCGGCGAACTTGGGGTAGATGCACGACGAGCCGAGGAACAGCAGCCGCTGTACGCCCAGGTCGTGCGCGGTGTCCATGACGTTGACCTGGATCCGCAGGTTGTCGGACAGGAAGTCGGCGGGGTAGCTGTTGTTGGCGAGGATCCCGCCCACACGGCCCGCGACGAGGATGACGACCTCCGGCTCGATCTCGCGCAGGTAGGCCGCGGTCGCTGCCCGGTCGCGCAGGTCGACCTCCGCCGAGCTGGCGCCGTACAAGTTGCCGAACCCGCACTTCTCCAGCTGGCGCCACACGGCTGAGCCGGCCAGGCCGTGGTGTCCCGCTACGTAGATCCTCGCGTCCCGGTCAATCGGGTACGGGGCGGTGTTCATCACTGCTGCTCCCAAGGGTTTCCGTGCTGCTAGCCCTTGACAGATGACGGCTGATCCGGCGGAAACCTTTAGAAACCGAGGACGTCCGGGCGGCGTTGCACCCAGGCCAGCGAGTCCCGCAGACCGTCCTCGAGCGAGCGCTTCGCCGTCCAGCCGAGCAGGTCCGCGGCGCGCTCGCTGCGGGTGTAGGAACCGATGACGTCGCCTGGGCGCGGGGGCGCGTCGATCGCCTCGAACTCGCCCACGATCGACCGGAACGCGCTGACCAGCTCGCGCACGGTGGTGCCGGTGCCGGTGCCGATGTTGACCGGCAGCGCGGTGCCCGGCTCGACGATGCGGTCCATCGCCTCCAGGGCCGCGACGTGGGCCAGCGCCAGGTCCCAGACGTGGATGTAGTCGCGGATCGCCGAGCCGTCGCGGGTCGCGTACTCGGTGCCGGTGACCATGAACGGGGTGCCGGAGGCGTAGGACTCCAGCAGCTTGCCCACCGCGTGCGACGGCGTCTTGAGCTGCAGACCGGTGCGCAGCTGCGGGTCGGCGCCGATCGGGTTGAAGTAGCGCAACGACAGCACCCGCATCCCGGTCGCGTTCGCGACGTCGGCGAGGAACAGCTCGACCACCATCTTGGACGTCGCGTACGGGCTGCCCGGCGCCAGCGTTGAGCTCTCGTCGACGGTGAGGTCGGCGCCGGGGGCGTAGATCGACGCCGAGGAGCTGAACAGCAGTCGCGTACAGCCGAGGCTCAGCAGATGGGTGACCAGGGCGAGCGTCTTGGCGACGTTGTTGTCGTAGTAGGTGATGGGGTCGGCCACGGAGTCGGGCACGACGATCTTGGCGGCGCAGTGGATGGTCGCCACGATGTCCGGATGATCGGCGAAGATGCCCCAAAGCAGTTCGCCGTCGGCGATGTCGCCCTCGTACGATGCCCGGCCCTCGACGAACTCACGGCGGCCGGTGCTGAAGTCGTCGAGGATCACCGGGGTGATCCCGGCTTCGATGCACGCGGTCGCCACGGTCGCGCCGATGAACCCGGCGCCGCCGGTGATGAGTACTTTCACGCCGGGGATCGTCCCACAGGCCGGGTGGACTACCTCGCGGCGACGGCGAGCAGCCCGCTGTCGTGGCGGAACCTCGCCGCCTCGAGGGCCTCGCGATAGGTCTCGAGCGTGCCGGCGGCGGTCACCGACCAGCCGAACTGGCTGGCGTGGGTCACGGCGCCCTCGGCGAGGGAGTGCCGGAGTCCGGGCGAGTCGACGACGGTACGGAGCGCCGCAGCGTAGTCAGCCGGGTCGTGGCCGGGGATCAGCAGGCCGGAGCGCCCGTCGGCGACGGCCGTGCGCAGACCACCGACGGCTGCTGCGATGACGGGCGTGCCGCACGCCTGCGACTCGAGCGCGACGAGACCGAACGACTCGTTGTGGCTGGGCACCATGGTCACCGTGGCCGCGCGGTAGATGTCGGCGAGGTGGTCCTGGTCGGCTGGCGGCTCGAACCGGACGAGGTCGCTGATGCCCAAATCACCGGCCAGCTTGGCGAGCGCCGCCGGCTCGTGCAGACCGCTGCCCGAGGCGCCGCCCACGACGAGGACCACGAGCCGCTCGCGCAGCACAGGGTCGAACTCGACCAGCCGGGCCGCGGCGTGCAGGACGACGTCGGGTGCCTTGAGCGGCTGGATCCGCCCGACGAACGCGAGGACGACGGCGTCGGCGGCGATGCCGAGCCTGGCCCGAGCCTGCGCACGGGAGCCGGGACGGAAGCGTTCGAGGTCGACGCCGGGAGCCACGGTCACGATCTTGGCCGGGTCGGCGCCGTACAGCTCGACGAGCTCGCTGGCCTCCTGCCCGGTAGAGGCGACCAAGCGGTCGGACTCGGCGACGACCTGCTCCTCGCCGATGGTGCGCAGCGCCGGCTCGGGACAGTCACCGTCGGCGAGGTTGGCGTTCTTGACCTTGGCCATGGTGTGCATCGAGTGAACGAGCGGGACGCCCCAGCGGTCCTTGGCCAGCCAGCCGATCTGGCCGGAGAGCCAGTAGTGGGAGTGGATCACGTCGTAGTAGCCGGGCTCGCGCATCGCCTCGGCGCGCAGGACACCGGAGGCAAAGGCGCACAGCTGGGCCGGCAGGTCGTTCTTGGACAGACCCTCGAGCGGTCCAGCGGTGATGTGACGCACGGTCACGCCAGGGACGAGCTCGACGACCGGCGGCAGGTCGCCACTGGTGGCCCTGGTGAAGATCTCAACCTCGATGCCGAGGAGAGCCAGGCGCTTGGACAGCTCGACGATGTAGACGTTCATGCCGCCTGCATCGCCCGTACCCGGCTGGTCCAGCGGTGAGGTGTGCACGCTGACGGTGGCGACCCGTCGCGGGAGCTGGTGACGAGCGGCGCGGGTGGGGCTCACGTACGGGCACCTCCTCATCGGTGGGGGGATCGACTGGCGGAAATCAGCCATAACCTTCCCCAATGAGACGCTCGGGCATGCCCGCGCATTCCACGGTAGCGTGCGGGCCGTGACCGACTACACCGCCGTGGACCTGCCGTTCCTGCTCGCTGAGGAGGAACGGCTGCAGCTGAGCCGCTTCGACGCTGACGTCGCCTGGTCGCTCGGGTGCGCCGCCGCTGACCTCGGGCGAGCCGAGGGGCTGCCGATCACCATCGCGGTCTCGCACGGTGAGCAGCTGATGTTCCACGCCGCGCTGGCCGGCGCGATCGCCGACCAGGCGTACTGGATCCGGCGCAAGACCGCGACCGTCCACCGGTTCGGGCACTCCTCGTACTACGTCGGGCGCACGTACACCGACCGCGGGAAGCGCTTCGAGGACGAGCCGCACCTCGACCACAGCCTCTACGCAGCGCACGGCGGCGGTTTCCCGATCGCGGTCACCGGCGTCGGCCTGGTCGGCGTCATCGCGGTCTCCGGGTTGCCGCAGGACAAGGACCACGCTCTCGCGGTACGGGTGCTCGAGGCGCATCTCGCGTCGGTCCCCTAGGGTCGAGGGCATGACCTCACGCCGTACCGCAGTCGTCACCGGAGCCAGCAGCGGGATCGGGGCAGCGACCGCACGTCGGCTCGCCGCTGAGGGTTTCGACGTCATCGTGGGAGCACGGCGTCGCGACCGGCTGGACGCTATCGCCGCGGAGATCGGTGGGACGGCGCTGACGGTGGACGTGACGTCGACCGAGTCGGTGACGGAGTTCGCCGCCGCGATCTCAGCCTGCGACGTGCTGGTCAACAACGCCGGCGGGGCCAAGGGTCTGGCGACGGTGGCCGAGGCTGACGAGGAGCACTGGCGCTGGATGTACGACACCAACGTGCTCGGGACGATGCGCGTGACCCGGGCGCTGCTGCCGCTCATCGTCGGCGGCGGCAACGGGCACATCGTCCTCGTCGGATCCATCGCCGGACGTGAGGTGTACGACGGCGGTGCCGGCTACACGGCAGCGAAGCACGCGGCCAGAGCGGTCAACGAGACGCTGCGGCTGGAGCTGCTCGGCCAACCGGTGCGCGTGACCGAGATCGACCCCGGCATGGTCGACACGGAGTTCTCGCTGGTCCGCTTCGACGGCGACGCGGAGCGGGCTGCTGCCACGTACAACGGACTCACGCCGCTGACCGCGGACGACATCGCCGACTGCATCGCCTTCGCGGTGACCCGGCCGCCGCACGTGGACATCGACGTGATGGTGGTCAAGCCACGCGACCAGGCGACGGCGACCCGCTCGTACCGCCGCTCGTAGCTGGCCGCCAGGGTTGTAGGCGTAGAACGAGCTTAGAAGGCGGGCTGGCGCCAACAACCCGCATGGCGCTCTGAGCGCTGGCCTCCCTGCCTCGGAAGGTCACCGGCTGAAGGTGAGCACCACCTTGCCGCTCGCCAGCGTCAGCGTCCTGCCACTCAGGGACGCCCGGACGTTGCCTACCAGAGCGGCAAAGTAGTCGTCCGGTGGGAACGTCCCTGCAGGAGGTCCGGGGTTTGCCAGTGAGCAGGCGCCCTCGCTGTCGCGGGTGCCGAAGTTGAGCGTCGCGCCGGAGGCGTCGAAACTGAGGTCACCGCCGTGCGACTCGCAGCCATTGCTGGCGTTGAACGTCGAGGCCGTGAGCAGCAACACGGAGTGTAGGTCGGAGCCAACGACGGGATGCCAGTTCACACCCGGCGCCTTGACCGACTGCAGCTTCCACGTCGGGCCGATCAGGGACACTGCGAAGGGCGACAGCTGGACGCCGGTGTCGCGGTGAAGGTTGAACGACTCACCGCTGGCGCCGGACAGGGTCAGCCGCTGCCCGTTGTCGTACACATAGACCGCGACCGTGTGGGTGAAGGCGGCGGTGTAGGCGCTGCGGAGTGCCGACGGGCCGCGGGGGCAGGCAACGTCCGTGCTGCCCAGCGGAGACGCAGTTCGGATCCCCGAGACTGCGTAGGTCAGCTGCGCGACGCCACTGTTGCAACCGTCGGAGGCGTTCATGGCGTCGGCGGAGAACTGCATCCACGGCCCTTGCGGGCCCGCTGACGCTTGCGAGGTCTTGCCGCTCACGGTCCAGGACTCGAGCAGCCACCGCGGCCCGATCAGCTCGCTCTGCAGCGCCGTCGCGGACAGAGTCGTCTGAGACGGGATTGGCTGGGGCTGGGAGTCGAGCATTGCCACGTCTCCACCGGCGGACAGCGTCAAGACGTCGTCCGTCAGGACGGCGTCGGTTTTCCCCCGGAGCAACCTGTCGATCAGCTGCGACCAGCCTTGGGTCGACGCACACGCCTGCGTGACGCCCGAGGCGTGAGTGGCAGTGAACCCTCTCGGCCCGTACGACAGGCGCCCGCGCAGATCCTGGTTGCAGCTGTCGTCGGCGGTGTAGCCCTTGGCGGTGAACGTGACGCTCCCAGTGCGGGTCAGCACGTTGGTCAGCGCCACTCCTCGGTGGATCAATGTACGCACGCTCCAGACCGGCCCGACCAGCTGGCTCTGCAGGCTCGCAGCCGGGGAAAGAGTCGTCGGCGTGCCTGTCGACGGTGGCGGGAAGGTGGGGGTCGAAACCTTGGACTTGGGTCCGGCAGTAAACGTAATCGCGGTCTGTCGGTTGGAGAGCACCAACGAGCTGCCCTTGTGCACGTAGGTGATTGGTCCGGTGAACAGCGCATCAGCGACGTCCGCCGACTTGGCCTGCAGGACGTCGGCCGCCGCGCACCCCATTGCTGTCTGCTCAACTGCCCGCATGATCAGCCTGCCACCGGCGTAGGAGACCGCCCCGAGGTGGTCGTTGCAGTCCAGGTTGATCCGGTAGCCGCGAGTTCCGAAGTTCAGCGTCGGCTGTTGTGGGCCCTCGCTGGATACGGGATCGCTCCAGGTCTTGCCGCCGCTCGTGATCGACTTGACCAACCAGCTGTTGCCGGTCAGCCAGGACTCCAGCGCTGCCCCCGCCGTGTCCGGAGTAGGCGTCGCCACCGTCGGGACCGAGGTCAGGGTCAGGACGCCGACGCCGGGCGCAGTCAGGCTGAGCTCGTCGCCTTGCAACGCGGCCTTGACGGGACCTTTCATGAGCGCGTCGAAGGCCCGCTCGATCCCTTGCGGGTCGGCACAAGCCTGGGTTGTCGTCGCCGCGGTGCTGGTCAGGGTCAGGCTGGTCAAGGCGTAGGCCACGGTGCCGCTCACGCTCCGGCAACCGTCGGTCCCCTTGTACGTGGTGGGGGTCAGGGTCAGTGCCCAGCCGCCGGTGACCGGCACCGAGTTGGTGTTGACGCCTGCGGTGATGGCGGTCAGCGTCCAGGTGTGCCCCGCCAGCCGGTTCTGCAGGGTTTCGGTCTGCGACGTCAGGGTGAGGACCTGCTTGCCCACGGTCAAGGTCAACGTGTTGCCGTTGATCACGGCCTCGGCGGGTCCCGACTCGAGGGCTTCGAAGGCCACTTGCATGCTCTGCGCATCGGCGTCACCACAAGCCACCGGCTGCGCTCCGCTGGCCCCGATCGTCACAGTCGACGACTGGAAGGTGACCGGTCCGGAGAGCGCGTTGCAGCTGCTGGTGCCGAGGTAGGTCGTGGACGTGAACGTCACCGACCACGCTTTGTCCTGCGGCACCGACCGGACCACGCCGTCGTTGGTGACCGACTGCATGGTCCACTTGGGTCCGACCAGCTGGCTCTGCAGGGTACGGGCGCCGCTGCTCACGTGCGGCGAGCTCTGGGCCAACACAGCTGCGAAGACCACGACCAGCGCCACCACGACCACCGATGAGGTTGCCGCAATCGCCTGGCGCAGCCGCCGACGCCGGTGACGTGGGCCCACCAACGCAAAGCCTGGCAGATGAGCCGGCGTGACGTCGTCGACGTACCGCGCGAGCTTCTCCCGTACGAGATCGTCGTTCATCGCGGGTCCTCTCCGAGAGCGTCGGCCAGGTGTGCACGGGCACGCGCGAGCCTCGACTTCACCGTTCCGGGCGAGACGCGCAGCTCCGTGGCAATCTCGGCCACCGGCAAGTCGAGCAGGTAGTACATGACGACGACGACCCGCTGGTGTACGGGCAACCCGGCTAGCGCCGTCTCAACGGCGACCCGGTCCGGCACCGGCCCCGGGCCGGCTGCGGGTGTCGGCAACGTCGGTGCATGACGGCGGAAGAGCCGAGAACGGCGCTCGTGGGAGACGAACAGCCGCAGGGCGACGGTCCGTACCCACGCCTCCGGGTTGTCGTAGTGGCGCACGGTGTCCCAACGCGGCACCAGCCTGGCGTAGGCCTCCTGCAGCAGGTCCTCGGCCAGCGACGGCGAGGCGCCGGCGGACACCAAGAGGCCGACCAACCGCCGACCGGTCGCGGCATAGAGGTCAGCGACCCCGTCCCCCACCTTGGCCTCACCAGTCGTCACGGGAGATGAGACGCCCTGCTCGGGCGGTCGGTTCCCTACGACTTGGTGTAGGCCACGACCGTGGAGCCGGCGGTGAGCGTCAGCGTCGAACCCGAGATGACGGCGCCGGCCGGCCCGGACGTCAGCGCGTGGAAGGCGGCCGTCTGCTTCTCGGAGTCCGGGTCGCCACAGAAGATGAGCGTCCCGTGGCCAGGCGCCATCGTGATCGTCGTCGCCTGGAAGGTCACCGCTCCGCCGACGTTGTTGCACCCGTCGTTGCCGCTGTAGTCGGTGGCGGTGTACGTGAACTCCATCTTCGCGGCGGCCGGCGCCGTCCACTTCGTGCCGTCGGTCGTGATCGACGTGACCTTCCACTTCGGGCCGACGATCTGGCTCTGCAGGCTGGCAGAGGAGCCCGACGATGACGAGTCCGACGAGGAGAACACCCCCGCGAGGAGCAGGATCAGCAGGACGACCACTACGACACCCGCGACCGCGGCCACGATTACCCACGTACGACGCACATTGCTCTCCCCGAGCTCGACGCGACAGGACGCCGACGATCCTCTTGATCGACTACGTCCGCAAGAGACCCAGTACCGTTGCCGGGCGCGGACATGCCGGATGGCCGCCGTATCGAAGGGTTTGCCCGTGCAGGGTGGGAAGACCGTTCTCGTCACCGGGGGCGCCGGATTTGTCGGGTCGCACCTGTGCGACCGGCTGCTCGGGGCGGGCAACGACGTCTTGTGCGTCGACAACTTCTCGTCGTCCTCGCGGGACAACATCCGGCACCTGATCGGCAACCCCAGCTTCGAGCTGATGCGGCACGACATCACCTGGCCGCTCTACGTCGAGGTCGACGAGATCTACCACCTCGCCTGTCCCGCGTCACCGATCCACTACCAGCGCGACCCGGTGCAGACCACCAAGACCGCGGTGCTGGGCTCGATCAACATGCTGGGCCTGGCCAAGCGGCTGGACGCGCGGATCCTGCTCACCTCGACGTCGGAGGTGTACGGCGACCCCGAGGTGCACCCGCAGCGCGAGGACTACTGGGGTCGGGTCAACCCGATCGGCCCGCGGGCCTGCTACGACGAGGGCAAGCGAGCAGCCGAGACGCTCTTCTTCGACTACTGGCGCCAGCACGACCTGGACATCCGGGTCGTCCGGCTGTTCAACACCTTCGGCCCGCGCATGCACCCGCACGACGGCCGGGTGGTGTCCAACTTCGTCGTCGCAGCACTCGCCGGCGAGCCGATCACGCTGTACGGCGACGGCTCACAGACCCGCTCGTTCTGCTACATCGACGACCTCGTCGACGGCCTGATCCGGATGATGGCCGCGCCGCACGAGGTCACCGGCCCGATCAACCTGGGCAACCCCGGCGAGTTCACCATCCGCGAGCTGGCCGAGCTGGTCATCGAGCTCACCGGCTCCAGCTCGACGATCAGCTACGAACCGCTGCCGACCGACGACCCCACTCGGCGCAAGCCCGACATCACGCTGGCAAAGAACACGCTCGGCTGGGAGCCGACGATCGAGCTCCGCGAGGGCCTCGTCTCCACGATCGCGCACTTCAGCAAGGGCTAGCCGGCCGGCTGGTACTGCACCCGTTCCCTGGCCAGGATCCACAGCGCCTCGACCCCGTCGCGCCAGGTGAGCTTCTTGCCCTCCTCGCGGCTGCGCGCACGGTAGGAGATCGGGATCTCGTACGGGCGGATGCCGCTCTTGAGCAGTCGAGCGGTCACCTGCGCCTCCATGCCGAAGCCGGCCGCCCGGATGTCGAGGCGGCGGTAGAGCTCGGTCGGCAGCAGCTTGAAGCAGGTCTCGAGGTCGCTGATGTAGCAGTTGAAGAGCAGGTTGGCGGCCAGGGTGACGCCGCGGTTGCCCAGCACGTACCAGTACGAGTAGGCATTGTGCGAGCCGAAGCTGCGGGTGCCGTAGACCACCACGGCCTCGCCGGCGATCACCGGCGCCAGCAGCGAGGGGATCTCCTCCGGGCGGTACTCCAGGTCGGCGTCGCAGATGATCATGTAGTCGCCGGTCGCGGCCTCCGACGCCGTACGGATCGCGGCGCCCTTGCCCTGGTTGCGCTCGTGCGCAATGACCCGCAGCCGAGCGTCGTCGAACCCCTGCAGCAAGGCGAGAGAGCTGTCGGCGCTGCCGTCGTCAACAGCGACCAGCTCGATCTCGCAGGGGTACTCGACATCGAGAACCCGCTTGACCGCCATGATCAGGGTCGCCGACTCGTTGTAGACCGGCATCAAGATGGACAGCTTCATGTGTCTCCCCCCTTCGAAAGAACGTGCACCACACTTTGGTGCGGCAGAGCGTAACGCAAACCGCCGACAGCGCCGGACGAGCCGGGAAGGGGATGCACGTGGCCGGCAGGACACTCGCGCAGGGAACGATCACCCGCGGCACGACCAACCCCAACCGGCTGCGCCGGGTCGATCGCTGGCTGGCCGGCCCCTGCGCGCGGACCTTGGCGGCGGCCACCGACCCGCTCGTCGTCGACCTCGGGTACGGCGCGTCGCCGGTCACCACGCTCGAGCTGGCCGAGCGACTGCGGACCGTGCGCGCGGACGTCGAGGTCGTGGGCATCGAGATCGACCCGGTTCGGGTACGCGACGCCCAGCCCTACACCATGCCCGGCGTCTCCTTTCGTCACGGCGGGTTCGAGCTGCCGGTCGACGGGCGGGCGCCCACCCTCGTCCGGGCCATGAACGTCCTGCGGCAGTACCCCGAGAGCGACGTCGCCGGCGTCTGGGCCGGCCTGTGCCGGCGGCTCGCGCCGGGAGGCCTGGTGGTCGAGGGCACGTGCGACGAGCTCGGCCGGCTCGCGACCTGGGTCACGCTGGGCGAAGAAGGACCTCGTACGCTCACGCTCGCAGCCCGGCTCGGCTCGTTGCAGCGACCGTCCGACCTGGCCGAGAGACTGCCCAAGGCGCTGATCCACCGCAACGTTCCCGGTGAGCCCGTCCACGCCATCCTCCGCGAGCTCGACCGGGCGTGGGACGTGGCGGCGCCGTATGCGGCCTTCGGTCCGCGCCAGCGCTGGGTCGAGGCGATCCGCTCGCTGGGGTTCCCCGTACACGACGGGTCCACGCGCTGGCGGCTCGGCGAGCTCACCGTCGACTGGTCGCTCGTGGCGCCGACGCTTTGAGCGGCTGCAACACTGGTGCCCATGAGCGAATCCCACTCGCACGTGGTCAACAACGGCAAGCGCGAGATGACCATCGACGAGCTGGCCTCGACACAGCCCGGCATGGACCGGCTGATGGCCGAGGTCGGCCCGCGTATGCACCGGCTCTACTACGCCGCGAGCGCCGGCAACTGGCGGCTCGCCACGTACTTCTACAACTCGGTGGTCAAGCAGCTCAAGCTCTCTGCGTTCAGCCGACCGAAGTACGAGGCCGAGATGGCGTCCTACATCGAGCAGGACTGCGAGCCGGTACGGGTCGCTCTGCGTGACCGCGACTCGGCAGGTTTCGCGACGGCGTACGCGGCAATGGTGGACCGGGGCAACTTCTACCACGGTGTCTTCGGCAAGCCCTACATCGCGTGGAAGACGCCCAGCTCGCCGCCCGAAGACCTGGATCTCACCGCCGGGATGGGCGACGCAGAGGCTTGACCCGTACAGTCTGGAACGGTTCAGCAGTGATTCTCAGCCCGCCCTCAGACTGTTGAGGCATGATCCGCTGTGACTGTGTGTGCCCGCCCCCGCTACCGTGAGGTGCCGTGACCGACGTAACGCCCGTCTCGGGCGAGCCCGGCAACAACCGGCGTCGACGACGACTCCATCGCGGATTCATCGCCCTCACCGTGGTCTCGGTGCTCATCCTGGTCACGATCGGCGCAAGCAAGCTCTACGTGAACAAGACCATCACCCAGCTGCAGACGGCCGGCGCCCAGGCCCTGCCGTCGAACGTCCCCAAGGTCAAGGGTCGCGGCCACCTCACCGTCAAGCCGAAGACCGGTCAGCCGTTCACCGTGCTCATCCTCGGCACCGACAGCCGCCTCGGCACCACCGCCTACGGCCCGAGCTCAGCAGCCTGCGGCTGCTCGGACACGATCATCCTGGCCCGGGTCAACCCGCAGACCGAGAAGGTGTCGCTGCTGTCCATCCCGCGTGACACCCGGGTCCACGTCAACGGCTCGTCGGCTGCTGCTTCCAAGATCAACTCGGCCTACGGCCAGGGCGCCGACAACGCCGTCGCCACGATCCAGACCGCCCTCGGCATCGACATCAACCACTGGATCGTGCTCGACCTGGCCGGCTTCAAGAGCATCGTCGACGCCATCGGCGGGATCAAGATGGACTTCCCGTACAAGGTCTACGACAAGAACGCCGGCCTCTACATCACGCAGACCGGCTGTCAGAAGGTCAACGGCACGACGGCGCTGGCGATCTCGCGCGGCCGCGAGCTGAAGTACCTCGACCCCAAGACCGGCAACTACGTCTTCGACCCGACGTACGAGTACGGCCGGGCCAGGCGCCAGCAGATCATGATGAAGGTCATCGCCGCTCACACCGTGAAGAAGAGCCTGTCCAACCCGTTCACTGCCAAGAAGGTCATCGACACCTTCACCTCGAAGAAGCGGCTGCTCATCGACAACCAGGTGTCCGGCAGCGAGCTGGAGAACCTCGCGGTCGACTTCGCCGGGTTCGACGCGTCGGCCATGCAGAGCTTCACCCTGCCGACGGTGACCGAGAAGATCTACGACGCGAGTGCCGGCAAGCAGCTCTACTTCGAGGTCCTGCAGCCGAAGGACGACGTCGCCACGATCCAGGCTTGGTACAACGCAACGCTGCCGACCCCCAAGGGCTCGTCGCCCTCGCCGACCGTGACCAAGACCACCGGCGCTGCTCCCACCACGACAAGCGGCAGCTCCACGACCACCAAGCCGCCAGCGGCCGGCTCCAGCGCCTCGCCGACGCCGACGGCAACCAGCACCGTCGGCGCACCCAACGAGCCCCGGCCCTGGGACCCGCGCCCCTGCTGAGGCAACCGTTGCACTGACACAAACAACAGCGACCGGTCGGTGATCCGACCGGTCGCCGCTGTTCGAGAGCTACGAGGCAGCGATCCCCTCGGCTCCGGTACCGGAGACCACGCCCAGGTTGGCGACGGTGCCGATCGAGGTCAGCGAGCCATTGGCGTTGACCCGGAACTCGTCGATCGAACCAGCACCGTTGGCCAGCTGGTAGAGGAACCCGCCGTCCGGCGTCACCGCAAGGTCGACCGGGCCGGCGCCGGTGGTCGCCGTGACCCCGCTGGCGTCGTGCAGGCTGAGCCCGCCGGCAGCGGTCTCGTTGTAGCCGGTGATCGAAGCCGATCCGGCGTTCGCCACGAACACGTGACCCCTGGCCACGACGGACCAGCAGGCCGCGGCCTGGCCGTTCGGCACGTGGGACGCGATCACGCTCAGCGTCGCGTTGCCGTGGACGGTGTACGAGGACTCGCCGCCGCTGGCCTCGGTCACCAGCAGCCGGCCGGCCTTGTCGAAGGTCAGTGCGAACGGCACCGGTGCCGCCGACGGAGTCACCACGGCGGTCGTCGACGGCAGACCGGCCGCGTTCAGCCTGAAGCTGACCAGCGTGTTCTTCTTCTTCGTGGAGACGATCACCGTGCGACCGTTCGGCGTGACGGCCACCTGAGCCGGGGCGTCGAGGAAGTTGGGCACGGCGACGTTGCCGAGGTGCAGGCTGCGCGTCGAGCCGGGGATGCGGACAAGGGTGGTGCCCACGATCCGGAAGCCGGTCACAGCCCCGTTTCCGCCAGCGTCGAGCACGTACACGATGCCGTGGTTGACACCGACCGACACGGGCAGCGTTCCCCGCGTGTTCAGCACCTGCAGCCGCTGCAGCCTGAGCCCGTGGACGGCGAACGTGGTCAGGGTGTTGCTGCCGCCGTTCACCGCGAACAGCAGCCTGTGCTGGGCGTCGTAGGTGAGGGACGACTGCGAGGCGAGCGGGTCGACGACTGCACCGGGCAGACTGGCTCCGCGTCCGCCGGTTGCGTAGTGAGCCACCTCCTGGAGCCGTCCGTCACGGCCGCGGGCAAAGACACCGATCCGGTTGCCGCTCGGCTGGTTTCCCTGCAGGAACACTGCGTGCTGCGTCGCAGCAGCCTTCGGCTGGCTAGCTGCCGATGCTGGCAGCGCGGTCGCCAGCAGGGTCGCAGCGCTGGTGGTCGTGACCGCAACGGTCGCGAGCAGAGCACGTCGGGACATGGGAGAACTCCTTCGTTCGGGGCCTTGCCACTCGCACCGCGGTGGCCGGTGGGTGAAACGTAGGCGCGAATCGACCGTCGGAGACCGTGCGTAAGGAGTTCGGAAGACTCTCGTAAGAGTGGTTACGAAGTGCGAAACAGGCGGCTACTTTGCCTGGTACCAAGGCAATCGCTCACCGCAGCAACGGTGACCCTTCGCCCGCAGTGTATGAGTTGCGGGCACACAAGCCCGCAACTCATACGGATCGGAGCAACACCCATAAGGGGCTGGCCCGTGCCGCGTCACTTGAGCAGCAGCCGCAGCCCGACAGCCACGCCGAACACCACGATCGAGATCCGGAGCACCTTGGGGTTGAGGCGTTGGGCAATCTTGGCCCCCCCGATGCCGCCGGCAAAGCTCGCCGGCGCGACGATCAGCGCCGCAGTCCAGCTCACCGGTCCGAACAGTGCGAAGCCGATCGAGAGCGACGGTGTTCACGGTCAGCTGAAGGTAGGACTTCAGGGCGTTGAGCCGGCCCAGGTCGATCGGGATGCCCAACGCCAGAACGGCGAGGATGACGATGCCGAGGCCCCCGCCGAAGTAGGCGCCGTAGACAGCCGCGCCGAAGATTGCCACGGGCAGGAACGGCGAGACATGGTCGGGACCGACGGGCACGGTTCGCCTGGCGGCCATCCGGCGGGAGATCTCCGGCTGGGCAGCGATCAGTCCGGTGGCGGCGAACACGAGCCACGGCACCAGCGCCTCGAACACCTTGGCCGGCGTGTTGAGCAGCACGACGGTGCCGACCACTCCGCCGAGGGCGGCCGCCACGGACAGCCGTACCAGGGTGCGCGTGTCCTCCCACCGGCCCCGGAAGGCGACCGCACTGCTCAGGTAGCCCGGCCACACCGCCACGGTGTTGGTCACGTTGGCCGAAACGGGGGAGAGGCCGGTCGCCAGCAGCGCCGGGAAAGTGAGCAGCGTCCCCCCACCCGCCACCGCGTTCACCGCTCCCGCGGCGAGACCCGCGGCCAGCAGCACGAGGACGTGCCACCCGGTCACGAGGGTTCCCCGACGGCTGGAGCGTCACAGAGACCCGCCCGCTCAGCTCCGTACATCGTGCTCCAGTCCATCGGCAGTCACCAATGTATACGACTGGGCCAGGACTGAGCGAATGACCGCGAGCTAGGACGGCAGCGCCGGCCGGAGCCGGTAGGCCGCTTGCGCCGACCGCACGTGCGCCACCATCAGGGCACGGGCGCTGTCGGCGTCCGACCGCTCGAGCGCGTTGATGATCAGCCGGTGCTCGGCCCACGAGTCGACAGCCCGCCGGGGCAGCTCCACCGAGTAGACCCAGGTGATCTTGTGCCGCAACGCCCCGATGATCTGGTTGAGGCTCGCGTTGCCCGAGGCCTCGGTGAGCAGGGTGTGAAAGTGCGTGTTGAGCTCGGCCAGCAGCTCGAGGTTTTCCTCGGCAAGCGCGATGTTGCCCTCGGCGAGGATCTGCCGGAGGCCCTCGAGGTGAGCCTGGGTGCGCTGCTCCGCAGCCCTTCCCGCGGCCAACGGCTCGAGCACACCGCGGATCTCGAGCAGGTCGGCGGCATCCTGGGCGGTGAGCTCGGCCACGAAGGTCCCGGAGTACGGCTTCACCCGCACGAAGCCTTCGCCCTCGAGCAGCCGCAGCGCCTCCCGGACCGGGATCCGGGACACGCCGTACTGCTCGGCCAGGTCGTCCTCCGTCAGCCGGTGACCCGGCGGGTAGACGCCCCGGATCACCTTGTCCCTGATCGCGGTCGCCAGCGCCTGGGGCGAGATGCGCCGGTCCTTGCTCGAGCCGGCGGCGGGGGCGCCACCCTGCTCTGCTGCCATGAATCCCCCAGATCGTGGGTGCCTCGGAACGACGTAACACTCTCGAAACGATCGTATGCAATCTTGCTTTGTGACGCTATTGCAGAGTGGCGCGGGGGTGGTCCGTGCACTCCACTATCTGACCTCACCGCCGGAGCAGGTGCACTGGGGGCTGCTGCCGAACGCGTTGAGCCGTTCCGTGCTCACCGTCGGCTCCGGTGAGACCGTCTGCATCGACACCGTCAGCCACGAGGGCCTGCTGTCGGACCAGGGCCGCGACCCGGTCGCCTTCTTCGGCTCGTACGGGATCAAGCCCGACCACGTGCTGGACGATGCCATCGCCCTCTGCGCGAGTGACCTGCCCCATGACGGGGCCGTCGTCGGGCCGCACATCGTGACCGGCCCGATCGCGGTGCGCGGAGCGCGCGCCGGCGACGTCCTCGAGGTCGAGGTGCTGGGCCTGGAGCGGCGGGCCCCGTACGGGATCATCAGCAACCGCCACGGCAAGGGCGCGCTGCCCGGTGAGCTACCCGCTGGTGACAGCCCGGTCTGCGTGCTCGCCACCACCGACGGCGAGGCGGGAGTCATCGCCGTCGGGGACGGACGGTCGATCCGGTTCCCGCTCAACCCCTTCCTCGGCATCATGGGCGTCGCTCCCGCCACCGTCGACCCGGTCCACTCGGCGCCGCCGGGGCGCCACGGCGGCAACCTCGACGTCAACCTGTTCGGCGTGGGGTCCCGGCTGTTCCTGCCGGTGCAGGTGGACGAGGCGATGTTCTACGTCGGCGACCCGCACTTCTCCCAGGGGGACGGCGAAGTCGCGCTGACCGCGTTCGAGGCGCCGCTGCGCGCGACCGTACGGCTGACCCTGCACAGCGACGAGTCCCTGCGCAGCACGGCACTCGCACTCACCGCGCCCTGGGGGCAGACGGCCGACCTCTACGTCACCGTCGGCCTCGACCCGGTGCTCGACGAGGCGATGAAGGATGCCACCCGCAACGCGCTAGCGTTCCTGCATGAGCGTTTCGCCATCCCCACGCCGGTCGCGTTGGCCTACCTCAGCGCAGCCGCGGACTTCGAGGTGAGCCAGGTGGTCGACGGGGTCAAGGGAGTGCACTGCGTCCTGCGGCGCTCCGACCTCGACCCGCTCACGCCACCCCGGTGATCCTCAGCCGCCACGAGGGCAAGCTCCTCGTCGTACGGCAGCCGGAGCACGGTGTCCAGACCGGCCTGTTCGCGTCGGCCTGGGGCAACGAGGACGTGCTGCCGCTGCCTCAACCGGAGCTCGCGACCACACTCGCCGCCACGCACCACGACGACGGGTGGGCGGTGTGGGAGTCCCGGCCGTCCTTGGACCCGACGACGTCCCAGCCGTACCAGTTCATCGCGATCCCGCGGGCCGAGCACCTCACCGCCTACCGGGCCGGCATCGCCCGCGCGGCCGAGCACGACCCGTGGACCGGTCTGCTGGTGAGCATGCACGGCGCCGGCCTCTACAACGACCGCTACGGCAGCTATCGCCTCGAGGAGCTCGGCGGGCAGTCGTACACCGCCGAGGAGCAGGTCCTCGTCGACGAGTTCCTGGCCGACATGGCCGTACTGCAAGACAATCTGGCGCACCTCGCCTTCGGGCACAGCTCACCCGAACCGGCGGCTGACGTGCCGTTCGTCCGCGAGGCCTACCTGATGCTGCAGGTGTGGGACCGGCTGTCGCTGCAGTTCGCCTTCCGTCATGCGGCCGACGGCGTCATCGCCCCGCTGCCTTCGCCGGGCGGCGAGCCGGTTGGACTGCAGTGTCGCAATGCCGGGACGTTCCGGCTCCGGCTGGATCCCTACCCGTTCGCCGAGGACGTCGTCGCCTTTCCCGTACAGGCGCAAATGGTCGACGATCGGGACTACGTCTCGCCGGAGGACTTCCTGGCCGCGCTCAGCGCCGCGCCTCGCTTTGCCTTGGAGTGCACGGTGGTCCGGTGAACCCCTTCGTGCCCTGGGCCGACCTCAGGAGCGACCCGCTCCGACCGGTGCTGTCCGGCCGGCTCGACGGGGTTCGCCTTGCCGTCAAGGACGTGATGGACCTGGCCGGCTACCCGACCGGCGGCGGCAACCCGACCTGGCTGGCCGAGCACGATCCGGCCGAGCGCGACGCCGATGCGGTCGCCCGGCTTCGGGCGGCCGGCGCCGACGTCGTCGGCAAGACCCACACCGACGAGCTCGCCTACAGCCTCGCCGGCAGCAATGCGCACTACGGCGACCTCGACAACCCGCGCGTGCCCGGCAGCACCCCCGGCGGTTCCTCCAGCGGGTCGGCGGTCGCCGTCGCCTCCGGGCTCGCCGATCTCGGGATCGGCACCGACACCGCGGGGTCGATCCGGGTGCCGGCCGCTTGGTGCGGGCTGTACGGCCTGCGGCCCACGTGGGGCCGGATCAGCGTTCGGGGAGTCATGGCGCTGGGGCCGACCCATGACACCGTCGGTTTGCTGGCCCGCGACCTCGACCTGCTCGCCGCGGCCGCCACCGTACTGCTGGAGCCAGGGCGACCCGTGGCCGAGGCGACCGGGTTCCTCGTACCCGATGACCTGTGGCAGCAGGCGGACCCCGGCGTCGTCGCTGCCCTCAAACCGGCACTGTCCCGGCTGCCCGACCTGATGCCGGTCACGGTGACCAACGCCCTGCTCAGCGTGCCGCCGGAGTCTGTGGTGAGCACCTTCGGCGTGACCCAGGGCGCCCAGGTCTGGCAGACCTACGGTGACTGGGTCAGCCGGACGCACCCCGGGCTCGGCGAAGACGTCCGGGCCAGGCTGGCAGCCGCGGCAGCACTGACGCCAGAGGCGATCGAACGAGCGCGAGCGCAAGCGGACACGATCCGGGCTGAGCTCGCTGCGGCGCTGGACGGTCGGGTGATGGTGCTGCCGACGGTCCCGGTGACGGCGCCGCCGCCGGAGCAGGCGAGGTCAGCCGACGTTCGCAACCGGCTGCTCGCCCTGACCGTCCCCGCGTCGATCGCCGGCCTGCCGGGCTTGACCCTGCCGTTCGAGGACGCCGGCGGCCGACCGGTCGGGCTGTGCCTGGTGGGCGCGCCCGGCACCGATGAGCAGCTGTTCACGCTGGCGGCCGGGCTCATCAGCTGAGATGGCCGCGCTGCTCGCTCAGCAATCCGAGGTTGCCGCCGACATAAGAGCAGGAACGACGACTAGGTGCGGCGGTGACCGTGACTCTGAGCGCTGAAAAGCCGTGGCTGCGCCGCCGGGCGGCCCTGCCGGACGTCCGGGCCGGACTGTACGAGCAGTGGGACGGCGTCCGTCGTCAGGTGCTGGGTGCCGCGGATGACGCCAGCATCACCGGGCGGGTGGTCGTCGTCTTCGTGACCCTGACCGACGACACCTTCACCGCTGGACTGGGCGTCATGTCCTACGCCGAGTTCTTCGCCCTGGTCGACCCGACCACTGGGCGTTCGTTCACCAAGCCAACCGAGCTCGAGCGATCGCGCATGGTGCCGCGGCACCGCCCGCTGGGGGCTGGCTCACCGGAGTAGCGCCCCGCTTGCCGGATACTGCGTGTATGCGAAGGCCGACCAGGCGCAGGGTGCAGCGCGTCGTCGACGTGCTCGTACCACTGATCACCGCCGTGTTCGTGGCGCTGGTGGTCAGCGACATCAAGGGCCTCACCGGGCCGGCCCTTGCGATCGCGCAAGTGGCAGCCCTGGTTGCCGGCGGCGCCCTGTGGTGGCGGCGCGTGCACCCGGTGCGGGTCCTCCTCGTCACGTTGGCTGCCACCCTGGTCATCGCGTTGCTCGCACCGGTGGTGGTCTTCCCGTACGCCGCCCTGATCGCCCTGTTCTCCGTCGCCGCTGCACGGCCGCCATCGATATCGGTGCCCTCGCTGGCCGGCGTGATGGGCGTGACGGCGGTCGGCTACTTCGGCACAGCAGCCACCGACGTCACCTTCGCGATGGTCGTCTCCGTCGTGCCGTGGGCTCTCGGCGAGGCGATCCGCAACCGGCGGGCCGCGGTGGCCGAGGGAGCACGCCGAGCGGTCAGCGAGGAGCAGGAGCGGATCGGGCGCGAGCTGCACGATGTCCTGGCGCACAACCTCACGGTCATCGTCGTCCAGGCCGCGGCAGCTGACGACGTCTTCGACGAGCAACCGGAGCTGGCCCGGCGGGCGCTGCGCTCGATCGAGGGTGCGGGACGCGGGGCGCTCAGCGAGCTGCGTACGGTGCTGGCCAACGTGCGCCCCGAGCCGACAGCACCGCTGGGCGAACGGCTGAGCGCACTCGCCGAGCCGCTACGAGCCGCGGGACTCACCGTCGACATGCGGTTCGAAGGCCGGGATTCTCCGACTTTGCCTGTCGCTGTTGACCTTTCCGCGTACCGAATCGTGCAGGAAGCGCTGACGAACACCCTCCGGCATGCGGGGGCGACCCGCGCCGAGGTCTGCGTACGAGCCAACACCGACGAGGTCGAGATCGACGTGGTCGACGACGGCGTCGGCACCACTGCGGCCGCCGGCGGCGCGGGCAGGGGCATCAACGGAATGCGCGAGCGGGCAAGGACCGTCGGCGGCAGCCTCGAGGCGGGGCCCGTGCCCACCGGCGGCTTCCGGGTCAGTGCGCGGCTGCCGACCGGGACGCGCGCGTGACGCTGCGCGTGGTCATCGCCGACGACCAGTCCCTGGTGCGCAGCGGCTTCAGGATGATCGTCGACGCCCGGCCGGACCTCGAGGTGGTGGGCGAGGCCGGCGACGGGCTCGAGGCCGTTGCCCTGGTCGACGAGCTGGCGCCGGACGTCGTGCTGATGGACGTACGGATGCCCCGGCTGGACGGGCTGGAGGCGACCAGGCGCATCGTCGACTCCGGCAGCGCGACCCGCATCATCGTGCTCACCACGTACGACGTGGACGACTCGGTGTACGCAGCGCTGCGGGCTGGGGCGAGCGGATTCATGCTCAAGGACGTCCGCCCCGCCGAGCTGGTGGACGCGATCCGGGTCGTGGCCAGGGGCGATGCCCTGCTCGCACCGTCGGTGACCCGTCGGCTGCTCGACCGGTTCGTCAGCCTGCTGCCGAGCACGGAGTCCACCCCGGCAGCACTGGACGAGCTCACCGAGCGCGAGGTCGAGGTGCTGCGCCTGATGGCATCAGCACTGTCGAACAGCGAGATTGCCGAGCGGCTCGTCGTGTCCGAGGCCACGGTGAAGACCCATGTGTCAGCGATCCTGCGCAAGCTCAACCTGCGCGACCGGGTGCAAGCCGTCGTCTTCGCCTACGACGTCGGCCTGGTACGGCCCCGAGGCTGACCCGACTCGTCCGAAGGTCGTAGGCCCAAGACCATGCTTGAGGCCGATGTTCCGGCTGTGACGGATCCCTAGCGTTACCGGGCATGAGCAGATCAACGGACTACGCATGATCAGCGCACGGGGTCTCCGCAAGGTGTACGGGACCACCGTCGCCGTCGACTCCCTGACCTTCGACGTCCAACCCGGCCTCGTGACCGGCTTCCTCGGGCCGAACGGCGCTGGCAAGACCACGACCCTCCGGATGATCCTGGACCTCGACCGACCGACAGCGGGACAGGTCACGGTGAACGGTCGCCCGTACCACGAGCACCCGTTCCCGTTGCGTGAGGTGGGTGCGTTGTTGGACGCAAAAGCCATGCACCCCAGGCGATCCGGACGCGACCACCTGCGCTGGATGGCCCGCGCGGGCGACCTGCCGAAGAGCCGCGTCGACCAGGTGCTCGACCAGGTCGGGCTCTCCGACGTCGCCCACCGACGGGCCGGCTCCTACTCCCTCGGCATGTCCCAACGACTTGGCATCGCTGCGGCTCTCCTCGGCGACCCCGCCGTGCTGATCCTCGACGAACCGGTGAACGGCCTCGACCCCGAGGGCATCCGCTGGATCCGGCTGCTGCTGCGACGCCTCGCGGCCGAGGGCCGGACCGTGCTGGTGTCGAGCCATGTCATGAGCGAGCTCGAGCAGACCGCCGACCACGTGCTCGTGATCGGTCGCGGCCGGCTGCTCGCCGACTCGGCGATGTCCAGCTTCACCCAGCAGGCCGGCTCGGGGACGGTCTGGGTGTCCTCACCGGACGTCACCCGGCTCAGCGAGCTGCTGGACGAGCTCGGCGCGCAGGTGATCCCCGGCCTCGAGGGCGGCATCGAGGTGGCCGGCATCACCGCCGACCGGATCGGCGACCTCGCCGCACAGCACGGCCTGCGCCTCTACGAGCTCACCCCGCGACGGGTCGACCTCGAGACCGCCTACCTCGCGTCCACGTCGGACAGCGTGGACTACCGACCGGAGTCGACATGAGCAGCTTTGCCGGCACTGCCGGATCGGAAGCCATCAAGCTGTCCTCCCTGCGATCGGTCCGCGTGATGACCGCACTCTGCCTGCTGCTCGGCGTCGCGCTGACGTGTGGCTTGGCCATCGCCGTCGGGGGAACATGGCCGCACTGGACCCCGGACGACCAGGCGAGCTTCGAACCGATCAGCACCACCCTCGCGGGAGTGCTGCCGGTGACCGTGTTCCTGGTCATGATCGGGACCAGCGCCGCCACCTCGGAGTACGCCTCCGGCATCGTCCGAGTGACGTTCGCCGTCACGCCCAACCGCGGCCGTGTCGTAGCCGCAAAGGCCCTGGTAGTCGGCATTCTCGCGCTCGTGACCGGGCTGGTGACGACCACCGCCATGTTCCTCGCGGGGCAGGCGATCCTGTCCGGGTACGGGCTGCCGCACGCCAGCCTCACCGACGGGGCAGCCTTTCGCGCGGTCATGACGACTGGGCTGCTCTCAGCCCTGCTGCCGGTCATTGCCGTTGCAGTCGGACTCGCGTTGCGCAGCACCGCCGGCACCCTGGTCAGCGTCGTCGCCCTGGTCATGGTGCCGGGCATCCTTGCCGAGGCGCTGCCGCGCGGAGCCCGGCACGTCTTCGACTACTTCCCGGAGAACGCCTCCGACGCCATCACCACCGGCCACCTCTCGGGCTCCTCCCCGAACCTGCTCTGGCCCGGTACAGCAGCGGCGATGCTGGCACTGTGGGTCGCGGGTTTCCTGGGCCTGGCGTGGTACCTCGTCCGCCGCCGGGATGCCTAGCCGTACCTCTCCCTCCGCTCACATCGGCCGCTGGTCCCGGCGATCAGTGGTGCACCGTGGCTGGAATGCGGGCGCCATAACAACCACACCGCACCAGTGATCCGTACTGGCCGCGATCACTGGTGCAGCCCTCACCTCGGCGATCAGTGGTGCACCGTGGCTGGAATGCGGGCGCCATAACGACCACACCGCACCAGTGATCCGTACCGGCCGCGATCAGTGGTGCAGCCCTCACCTCGGCGATCACTGGTGCAGCCCTCACCTCGGCGATCAGTGGTGCAGCCCTCACCTCGGCGATCACTGGTGCACCGTGGCTGGAATGCGGGCGCCATAACGACCACACCGCACCAGTGATCCGTACGCGCGGCGGCGCTGTCAGCTCAGCGCCGAGGCCGGTTCGGGCTCTGACCTGGACAGCACAGTCGGCAGCCCGAACAACGGCACCAGGGCGGCGTTGTTGAACGCGGTGATCCGGGTGACCTGCCCGCCGACGACGCTCAGGACAGCGATGCCATGAGCACGGTGGCAACCATCGGCGGTCCGGTGGTAGGCAGCCATCGCCGGCTGGTCGTTCGCCAGCAGCGGCAGCACTCGCCAGTGGCCGGGATCGCCGAGGACCCGTACCCCGAGGAACGGCACGACGGTCTCCTTGCCCGCGAACCAGGTGCGGTTCGGCGGCATCTCGAGCTGGACGTCATCCCGCAGCAGCCCGGCCAGCGCGTTGACGTCGGAGCGCTCGAACGCGGAGACGTAGGCGTCGAGCACGGCCCTGGTCGCCGGGTCGGCCGGCTCGGCGAGCTGTTCGCGGTCGATGACCCGGTCGAGGTGTGACCTGGCCCGCTGCAAGGCACTGTTGACCGCGATCGTCGACGTGCCCAGCAGCTCCGCCACCTCGGCGGCGTGCCACGCGAGGACGTCGCGCAGGATCAGCACGGCCCGCTGCCGGGCGGGCAAATGTTGTAGCGCAGCAATGAACGCCAGGCGGATCCCTTCCCTGGCCACGACGACCCCTGCCGGGTCCGGCTCGGCGAGACCGAGCAGGCCGTCCGGCGCCGGCTCCAGCCACGCGCCGAACGGCTCCACCGCTTGGACACCGTCGCGGTAGTCCCGCGACGCCGGCCCCAGTCCCGACGGCATCGGCCGACGCTTGCCACTTTCCAGCGCGGTCAGACAGACCCTGGTCGCGATCGTGTAGAGCCACAGCCGCAGCGAGGACCGGCCCTCGAACCTGCTGAAACCGCGCCAGGCCCGCACGTAGGTCTCCTGCACGAGGTCCTCGGCATCGTGGATCGAACCGACCATCCGGTAGCAGTGGGCCAACAGCTCGCGGCGGTAAGGCATGGTGAGCGCGGCGAACTCGGCGTCGCCCGGAAGGTCCTGCGCAAGCGCTGTCATGGCACTCTCCTGCTGTCAGTGTCCGTCATACAGACCAGCCACGGCGGGCCAATTCATCGGCATCAGCCCAGCGGTTTGACGCCGGCACCGGTGACGAGCGACGACTCCACCGGCCCACCCGCCTTGATCGCGTCCAGCACCGCCTGACCCATCACGGCCGGAGTGACCAGCGGCTCGAAGCCCCTGGTGTACGCGGCGACGCTGATCCCCTGCTGCGCGGCGTAGCCCTCCGCACCGGCAGCGCCGACCCCGCCATGCGGCGTGAGCTGCGGCAGCAGCGTGACGAAGCGCAGGCCGAGCCCGCGACGCTCGGCCTCGTCCGCGGCGTACGAGGCGACGAAGCGAGCCGTTGCCTTCGCCCCGGCGTATCCACCACTGAGCGGTGAACCACGCAGCGCGGCGCCGCTCGAGATGATCACCACGACGCTGCCGGGCCGCAGCGGCAGCCGAAGCGCCGCCGACGTCCACTCGAAGACGTGGCGTACGTCGACCTCCCAGCACCGGCTGAACGACTCCCAGGTGTGCTCCGACAGAGGAGCCATCGGCGGCACCGCACCGGCGTTGAGCACGAGGACATCCGGCTCGTACAGCGACAGCAGCTCCTGCGCCAGCTCGGGACTGGTGACATCGCCGACGACCGGGAGGAAGCCCACGGTTGCCGCTGCCGCCTTCAGCTGCTCGGCACCCCTGGCGACGCCGACGACCTCGTGCCCGGCGCCGACCAGGGCGGCGGCGATGCCGGCACCGAGGCCACGGCTGGCACCGGTGACCAGGGCGGTCATGCCGCAGCCTGTACGTGGCGGCGGGACGGCGCGAACGATGCAGCGACCAGTCCGAGGACAGGCACCAGGGCGGCGACCAGGATGGCCGGCCGGAAGCCGTGGAGGAAGCTCACCCGGCTGGCATAGCTGCCGTTGGCGGCGAAAACCGCTGCCACGATGGCAATCCCGAACACCCCGCCCAGCTCGCGGAACGCGCTGTTCGTGCCGGCGGCAACACCGCGAGTCCTCCAGCGGTACGGAACCGACGACGGCGTTCGCCACTGTCGGGAAGCACATCGACACCCCGATGCCGGAGACCAGCAGCGGCCCGATCAGCGGCGGGTAGCCGACTCCGGGCTTGACCATGGCCGCCAGCCACGCCAGCCCGGCGCCCTGCATGAACAGGCCGAGCATCATGAACGGCTTGTTGCCGTAGCGGTCGGCGAGTGCCCCGGCTACCGGCGCGACGATCATCGGCATCGCCATCCACACCAGGATCCGCAGGCCCGCCCCGAGCGGCGAGTAACCGAGCCCGATCTGGAACAGCTGCGTCACCATGAACAGCGAGCCCAGCAGGGAGACGAACTGGAAGAAGGCCACCGCGTTGGCGCTGGAGAACGCCGGCCTCCGGAAGTAGGCCAGTGGCAGCATGGGCATCCGGGCACGGCCTTCCCAGGCGAGAAAGCCTGCCAGGCAAGCGATTCCGGCGATCAGCATCCCGATCACCTCGACACTGCCCCAGCCGACCGAAGGCGCCTTAACCGCTGCCCAGGTCAGCGCGAAGAACCCCACCCCCACCAGTACGAGGCCGGGAACGTCCAGTGACGGACGGGGTCCGTAGCTCTCGCGCAGCTTCACCGCCGACAGGGCTGCGACGACGATGCCGACCGGCACGTTGAGCCAGAAGATCCACTCCCAGGACAGGCCCTGGACGATGGCCCCGCCCACGATCGGACCGGCAGCAACGCCGAGGCCGCTGACGCCGCCCCAGATGCCGATCGCCGCGCCCCGCTTCTCGACCGGGAACGCGTCGCTGATCAGCGTCAAGGTCAGCGGCATCGCCAGCGCGGCGCCGGCGCCCTGGAGGATGCGGGCGGCGATGAGCGCACCAGGCGTGGTCGACATCGCAGCGAGCGCGGAGCCGGCGGTGAAGATCAGCAGCCCGGTGACGTAGCCGCGCCGCCGGCCGAACCGGTCCCCGAGCGCCGCCCCGGTCAGGATGAGACAGGCGAAGACCAGGTTGTACGCGTTGATGGTCCACTCGAGGTCGGCCAGTGACGCGTGCAGCTGCAGCCGCATCGTCGGCAGCGCGGTCGCGACGACGACGACATCGAGGGCGGTCAGGAACGCACCGAGTGAGGCAAGGATCAGGGTCCAGCCGGCGCGCAGCTCCGGCTGGACGGATTCGGCACTGCCGGTGGCAGTCCGCGACTGGATGGTCATCGGGGTCTCCGTTTCGACGAGGTCGGTCGTCATAGAGACCAGCGCTTTCCGGCAGACTCACCGCACGTGGACTGTCAGCCAGGCATGGTGTCCGGGAATCCGAACCGCGCAAGGTGCCGAGAGTCGCGAAACGCGACGATCCGCACGATGCCGCGCTCGGTCACCGTCAGGACGTGCAGGCCGTGGGCCCTCAGTACACCCAGTTGATCCTGCCGGTACACGGCCGCGGCCGGCTGACCGTTGGCGGCCGTCGGCAGCAGGAGCCACTCACCCGCCCGGCCGAGCTTGCTGTCGAGGAACCCACTGACGTCAGTACGGCCAGCGAACCAGGTGGGAGTCGGCGGCATCTCGATAACGACATCATCGCGCAGAAGCCGCACCAGCAAACGGATGTCAGCAGTGTGGAACGCCTCGACGTACGCGTCGAGCGCTCGCCGGCAGGTCGGGTCGCGCGGCTCGATGACCTCGTCCTGGGCCGGCTGGGCGGCGCTGATCCGAGTCCGCGCCCGCTGCAGTGAGCTGTTGACCGCGGCCGGCGTGCTGTCGAGCGCGGCGGCGACCTCGGCACTCGTCAGGCGTACCACGTCGTGCAGGATGACAGCTGCCCGCTCGCGGGCTGACAGCGTCTGGAGAGCGGCCACCATCGCCAGCCGGGTGCTGGAGCGAGCCATCAGGAGCGTCTCCGGCGAGGGCTCCAGCAGGCTGTCCGGCAACGGCTCGATCCAGTTGGCGTCGGCCCACGCGGCGCCGACGTCGAACCTGCCGCCTGTCGTCGCCGGCCCGACGTCTCTCGGAGTCTTCCTACTTTTGCGGGACTCCAGAACGTTCAGGCAGGCGTTGGTGGCGATCCGATAGAGCCAGGTGCGGACGGACGAGCGCCCCTCGAACGCCGAGAAACCTCGCCACGCCCGCAGGTAGGTCTCCTGCACGGTGTCCTCCGCATCCTGAGGCGAGCCGAGCATCCGGTAGCAGTGCACGAGCAGCTCGCGGCGAAACGGCTCGGTCAGGTCGGCAAAGGCTTGCCCAGCAAGGGTTTCAGGCGTCGACACGGGCACCCTCCGGGACAGGGCGGTCCGACGGAGGACTGACCGGCCGCGAACGCCGCTTGAGCGGGGTTGCCAGGCCGACCGCGGAACCGGCCAGTGACATCATCGCAGCCACTGCGATTGCCGGGGCGAAGCCGTCGGAGAAGCTCTGCACCGACCCGTAGCCGCCGTTCGAGGAGAAAACCGTTGCCAGTAAAGCGATCCCGAACACTGCGCCTAGTTGACGCATAGTGCTGAACGTGCCTGACGCCTTGCCGACGGCGGCCGGCGGAACGGCGCCGATGACGGCCGACTGAGCCGCCGGCATGGCCATCGTCACTCCCACTCCGGCGATCACCAGGGCAGCAACCGAGGCGGTGTAGGGGCGATCATGGGAGGCGTTGACCGCCAGCCACCACAGACCCGCCGACTGCAGCAACAGTCCCGTTGTCAGCAGCGGCCGCGGCCCTAAGCGGTCCGAGAGCACGCCGGAGACGGGCGCGGTCACGAACAGCGCGGCCGTCCAGGGCAGCAGCCGCAGCCCAGCACCCAGCGGCCCGTACCGGAAGACGACCTGCAGGTACTGCGTGACGAAGAACAGCACCCCCATCAAGGTGGCGAACAGCAGAAAGGTCGCCGCATTGCCGGCCGCAAAGGCGGGCCTGCGGAAATACTGCATGGGCAGCATCGGCTCGGGCGCGCGCAGCTCCCAGCCGACGAAGGCGCCGAGCCCGACCAGGCCGACCAACAGGGACACGACAACCTGGCCGCTGCCCCAGCCGAGGACGTTGCCCCGCATCAGCCCCCAGACCAGCCCGAGCGCTGCGATCGTCACCAGACCGAGCCCGGCGACGTCGATGCGCCGACTCGGGCCGAAGCTCTCGTCCGTACGGGTCAGCACCAACGGGATCACCACCAAGCCGATGGGTACATTCAGCCAGAAGATCCACTGCCAGGCCAATCCCTGCGTCACTGCCCCACCGACGAGCGGACCGCCGACGACGGCCAGCCCGACGATGGCGGAGAAGACGCCGAGCGCCCTACCCCGCTGTTCGGGCGGGTAGGCGGTCGTGAGCATCGCGATCGCCAGCGGCAGCACGCACGCGGCACCGGCGCCCTGAACCGCCCTGGCGGCGATCAGCCAGCCGACTCCCGGCGCGAGCGCGCAGGCGACCGAGGCGAGAGTGAACACCGACAGCCCGGTGACCAGCACGCGGCGCCGGCCCCAGCGGTCGCCCAGCGCGGCGGCGGTCATCAACAGCACCGCAAGGCTCAGCCCGTACGCGTTGACCGTCCACTCCAGCGTCTGCAGCGACGCGTGCAGCTGGCGCTGCATCGTGGTGAGCGCCGTCGACACGACGAGCTGGTCGAGCGCCACCATCAGCGCCGCCCCCGAGGTGAGTACGAGCGTTGTCCTTCGTGAACCGGCCATGCCGACCTCCCGGATCCGATGCCTACACCCGTACAGACCGGGGGGGCTCGGAATTGTCATCGTGGGGAGGCCGGTGGCCATGGGATCGTGGTGGCAGACCCGAGGAGACCGCGTGTACGTGCCCCAGCACTTCCAGGCCAGCGACGAGGACCTGCACTCGCTGCTGTGCGCAGGAGCCGCTGCGGACCTGATCACCGTCACGGCAGCGGGGATGGTGGCTACGTTCCTGCCGTTCCTGTACGACGCCGGGACTGGCGCCCACGGAGCACTGCTCGGGCACGTGGCTCGCAACAACGACCAGTGGCAGCAACCGGTCACCGGCGAGGCTTTGGTGATCGTGCACGGGCCGGACAGCTATGTGTCGCCGAACTTCTATGCCAGCAAGGCCGAGCACGGCCGGGTGGTGCCGACCTGGAACTACCTGACGGCCCACGTCTACGGCTCGTTGATCGTGCACGACGACCCGGCCTGGCTGTCCACCTTCGTACGACGACTGACCGACCACCACGAGTCCGCCGAGCCGCGTGCGTGGTCGGTGGACGACGCCCCTGCTGCCTTCGTCGAGGGACAGCTGCGGGCAATCGTCGGCGTCGAGGTGCTCATCACCCGGATCGAGGCCAAGGCCAAGCTGAGCCAGAACCGCCCGACCGCTGACGTCGACGGCGTCGTCGCGGGGCTGCTTGCCCGAGGCGACACCGCCGGCGCTGAAGCCGTTCGTGCGCACCGGAGCGTATGAGCCCGTGGGCGAGCCCATGCAGGGCGGCAACTCCGGCCCGGTCATCCGGGTGGGCGACACGGTGCGCCGTGGTGCCGGGCCGTGGACTCCGCGAGTGCAACAGCTGATGCGCGGGCTTCGCGAGGCCGGGGTCACGGTGGTGCCGGAGCCGCTCGGGCTGGACGACGAGGGCCGAGAGGTCGTCGAGTTCGTCGAGGGTGACGTCCCGATCTACCCACTGCCGGCGTGGGGCTGGAGCGACGAGCTGCTGGTGGACGTCGGACGGGCGATGCGGTCGATCCATGATGCGAGCGTCGGACTTGGGCTGCCGCAGGACGGCTGGCGACGCGAGGCGATTGCGCCAGCCGAAGTGATCTGCCACGTGGACGTCGCCCCGTACAACGTGGTTTGCCGGGACGGTCGGCTGGTGGCGCTGATCGACTGGGACTACGCGGGTCCGGCACCGCGCGGATGGGACCTCGGCTACGCGGCCTACCGCTGGGTGAGTCTGACGCCCGACGGCCGCGAGGACGGCCTCGGTGCCAACCTGCCGGAACAACGGCGACGGCTCGATCTGCTCTGCAATGCCTACGGGGACGTCGATCCGGGCGAAGTCGTCGGCTGGGCGATCGCACGGCTCGACGACCTGATCGCCTACACCAAGGCGCAGGTCGCCGTCGGCGACGCCAACTTCATCCGTACGACGCAGGAAGGGCACCTCGCGATGTACGAGGATCACACGCAGTGGCTGCGGGACATGTGGTGATCAGACGTTGGTCAGCGTCTTGAGCCGGGTCTCCTGGCCGAACGATGACAGGCCGACCGACTTCTCCGGCAGGCTGATCTCCCCTGCTGCCAGGCGCTTCTGCAGATAGCCGAAGCTCTGCACCGTTTGCGCGTAGAGGTGCTCACCGGCGACCAGCGGCTCGAGCACGGGCCGGCCGGGCGCCGCGAACTGCTCCATCGGCGTGACCAGGGTGTCGTAGTCGAGGCTGAAGAACAGCGGGAACGACCACCGCTCCTGCTCGACCGCGCGGACCCGGTGGGTGGTCGCGACGTACTCGCCGTTGGTCCACAGCTCGAGCATGTCGCCGATGTTGACGACGAACGCGTCCGGCATCGGCGGTGCATCGATCCACTTTCCGTTGCCAGCAAGCACTTCCAGGCCAGGGCTGGTCGAGCGCAGCAGCGTGAAAGCCTCGTAGTCGGTGTGGTCGCCGATACCGGGCCGCGACGCAGCCGTCTCGTCGACCGGGTAGTGGATCAGCCGCAGCTGGGACGGCGGCTTGGTGGTCACGTCGTCGAAGTAGTCGCCCGGCATGCCCAGGCCCAGCGCCAGGCCCTTGAACACGTGGTCGCCGACGGCTCGTACACCCTGGTAGTAGGCGTTGACCTGTTCGGCGAACCCCGGCAGTTCCGGCCACTGGTTGGGGCCGAGCATCGGGTTGCCGGCCAGGTAGTCCGGGTCGTCCGCCGGCAGGTCAGCCGCTAGGTCGTAGGCCTCCTTGAGGTCGGAGGTCTTGCCGGCGAAGATCTCCTCACCCTCGGGTACGTAGCCGCGGTGGTTGCGCGAGTTGCCGATGTAGTTGGCCATCTTGGCCTCGCGCGGCTGGTCGAAGAACCCTTGCGCCGCCCGAAGAACTCCGTCGAACAGGGTCGGGTCCATGCCGGTGCCGGTGAGGTAGAAGAAGCCGACGTCACGGGCCGCGCGACCCATCTCGTCCGCGACGGCCTGCTGCGCCGATGGGTCGTCGGTGAGCAGGCCGGCCATGTCGATGACGGGGATCTCGGTGAAGTCTTTGGCAGTCATGTATACGAGCATGCACCGATCAGGTTTCGGCCATGTTGCACGACGACAATCAACCCACCGGCGGCTTGCGGGTGCAGACCAGATCGACCTCGCTCACCTGCCCGCGCGCGATCGTCGCCGGCGTCGGCGCACAGCTGCCGCCGGGAATGGTCGCCTTCACCGTGTACGTGCCGGCCGGCAAGCGGCTCTCGCCGTTGTCGTCAGCAGTGACGCGCACTCTCAGTGCGACCGCCCCGGCGGCATTCACGACCGTCACGTTCCCGGCCGTCAGGTGGAGCGCCTGTCCGCGGGCGATCTTGCCGCCGGGCGGGTTGACATCCAGGAACACAGCGATCCCGGTCGGCTCGGGCTGCTTCGGCGGCGCGACCTTGGAGTAGGTGAGTGTCCCCCCGTCGGCCGTCCGGAACACCAGCCGAGACCCTGCCTGCTGCCAGGTCGTAGGCCGGGTAAAGACCCCGTCCACCGTCGAGGACACGAGGAAACCCGACGCGTCTTCAGACGCAAGGGTCTCTTCACCCCCGATCCATCGGATGACACCCGCCGAGCTCGCTAGCGTCCACTCCTTGGTGTTAGACCCGTCATCGGTCTCTGCCGAGCTTGTGGTCAGGAAGCGGAGGCTCGCCGGCCGGCTACCCATCGGCGCCCACGTTCTTCCGTACCGGGAGACCCGGGTGAGCCACCAGGTCGGTCCCACCAGCGAAGAGACATCCTTGACGGCAAGCGGTGAGGCACTTGCTTTGCCCGTCGGGACGGGAGAGCGCGAGTAGACCAGGCTCTGGCCGGAACCTCGCCTGATGACCAGCGTGTCGCCGGTGATCTGCCAGCTGGACGAGCCGGCCAGTACCGAGCTCACGGCGGCCAGGACGGCTCGGCTCGGCGGGCCGGCGGCGACCTGGGTCGTCGGGCCTTGGACTCCGAAAACGGTGCCCTTGCGCAGCCGGACCGTCCAGCTCGTGGTGTTGGCAGCGTCGTCCGTCTGCGCGGTCGTCTGGTTGGTGAACACCAGCGTCGGCGGCCGGTCGGTGGTGGGTTTGGCTACCGTGCCCCTCGTCGTGGTCCACGACCGCAGAGTCCAGGTCGGGCCGACCAGGTCCGACGGACTGAAGTCCGGCTTGGCCACCCCGGCAGGCAGCGGCCGGGCCGACTGGTCGAGCGCCAGATAGCCGACGCCCAGCACGGTGCCGACGGCGACCACAGCGACCGCGGCCGCCGCCACCATCCTGCGCCGCTGCAGCGACCCGGCCCGAGCACGCACGCCCGGCATCAGCGGCGCGGCAGGCAAACCGTCGGCCGCGGAGCGCATCGCCGCAACCAGCTCGTCGAGCTCAGGCATCCTGCTCCTCCTCAGCCAACGAGACCCTCAGCGTCGCCAGTCCTCGCCGGGCATGGCTTCGTACGGTCGACTCGGCGCAGTCGAGGATGGACGCGATCTGTGCGTCCGGCAGGTCCTCGAAGTAGCGCAGCACCAGCACCGCGCGCTGGGCGTAGGGCAGCCGGGCCAGCTCACCGACCAGCGCCTGCCGGTCGGCGGACAGCTCCGGCACGACCGCGTCGACCGGCGGCAAGGACACCGTGGACTCGTGCCGGCTCACCCGCCGCCACCACGAGGTCCGCGCGTTGACGACTGCGCGGCGCAGGTAGGCGTCCACGTCGTCGACCTGGCTGATCCGGGCCCACGACAGCATCGCCCGCGACAGCACGCCCTGCACAAGGTCCTGCGCAAGCTGATGGTCACCGGTGAGCAGGTAGGCGACCCGGACGAGGTGCTGGCCACGCGCATCGACGTACGCCGTGAAAGCGTCGTCCTCGCGCACCCGCCACCACCCCTCGTCCGGTCACCCACTGTCCTACACGCAGCGGACCCGCGCGACGTTGCAGCCGACGGCTCAGCCTGCGACCGAGGCATCCCGTCGACGGTGGCGGAGGTAGTGGGCACCGGCGCTCAGCCCGAGGCCGACGGCCAGACAAAGCACCCACGCGCCCCAGAAGCCGGGGTGATTGGTGTGCACGCCGTCACTGTGCGCCGGGCCCCACGCCACCATCGTCACCGCCACCACCCACAGGGCGCCGGTGACCAGGAGCGCCCGGTTGCGCGAGAGGAGCAGGCCGCAGGCCACCGCGAGGATGAGGAAGGGAATGTCCATGTCGATCTCCTTCGTCGATGCCGGGGCGACGACCGCCTCGACCATGACACGAAGCATGGAGATTCGGAAGATCGCCGGCATCGGCCCCGCGACGCCAATCCGCCCACCCGGACTACATCCGGGGACTGACCCGCGACGCGTCCACGGACTGACTCCACCGAGGACCGGATGGCCGTACGGTGTCGTCGTGAACCTGGACGACGGCCTCCGGTGGGCGGGCGCGCACCGCTTCGCCGTGGACGGCCTCATCGCGGCCGTGCTGTCGGTCATGGCCCAGGTCCAGGTCGGCTCGGGCACCCCGGTCGGCACTCGGGTGCTGCTGCTGGCGGTCACCGTCGCCGTCGCCTGGCGACGCCGGGCTCCCCTGCTGACCTGCCTCGCCATCGGCGTCCTGGTCGCCGCGATGGCCCTCACCGAGAATCCGCCGTCGGTCTTCGGTGAGTACTTCGCGGTGATGCTCGCGGCCTACACTGTCGCCGAACGCCGCCCGCTCGCCGTCGCCGCGGCCGGCGGTGCTGCGCTCGCTGCCGGCATCGTCGTGCACGACCTGGCGTCCACCGACTACGGCTCCGTCAGCGGCGTCGTCAGCGACATCGTCGTACCGTTCCTCGTCTGGGGCCTCGGCCGGATCGTGTACTTCCAGAACACCAGGGCCGAGCGGTCCGAAGGCCTCGTGCAGCAGCTCGAGGCCGACCGCGAAGAGCTCGCCCGGGCGGCGGTCGCCGCCGAGCGCCGTCACCTGGCCCGCGAGCTGCACGACGTCGTGACGCACAGCATCAGCGTCGCCGTCATCCAGGCGCAGGGGGCACAACGCGCGCTCGACCCGGACCAGCCCGAAGTACGCCAGGCGCTGCAGGACATCGAAAGGGCGAGCCGCACCGCCCTCACGGAGATGCGCCGCCTGCTGGGTCTGCTCCGCGAGGACGCGGACGCCGACGGATCGACGCGCGACCCGCTGCCGGGGCTCGCGGACCTGCCGGCCCTGGTCGAACAGGTCGCCAAGGCCGGTCTCGCGGTCGAGCTTTCGAGCCGCGCCGTCCGGCCCGACCTCGACCCCGGCGTCGAGCTGTCCGTCTACCGGATCGTCCAGGAGGCGCTGACCAACGCGATCCGGTACGCCCCCGGCTCGCGGGTCGTCGTCACGATCACCGAGGATGTCGGCATGATCGCTGTGTGCGTCACCGATGACGGCACCGGGACAGGCACAGGGACAGCCGCCAGCCACGGCAGCGGACGCGGTCTGCTCGGCATGCGGGAGCGGGTCACGTTCTACGGCGGCACCCTGGACGCCGGCCCGGTGCCCGGCAGCGGCTTCCGGGTGCACGCACGGCTGCCGATCCGCAGTGGGCTGCCGTGACCACCGTCCTCATCGCCGACGACCAGGAGCTGGTGCGCACCGGCTTCCGGCTGATCCTGGCCCGCGAAGCCGACATCGAGGTCGTCGCTGACGCGGCAAACGGGGACGAGGCCGTACGGCAGACCGTCCGGCACCGACCGGACGTCGTGCTGATGGACATCCGGATGCCGGTGCGGGACGGACTCGCGGCGACCAAGCTCATCGTCGCCGACGACGGCTGTCCCTCGCGAGTGATCATCCTGACCACCTTCGATGACGACGAGTATGTGTACGAGGCCCTCGCGGCGGGTGCGAGCGGGTTCCTGCTCAAGGACACTCCCGCTGACGACCTGATCCACGCCATCCACGCGGTGGCCGCGGGTGACGCCGTCCTGTCCCCGGCGGTGACCCGGCGAATGCTCGACACCTTTGGCCGGCAGCGCACCGATCCCGATGCCGTGGCCGCAGTAGCCCGTCTCAGCGACCGCGAGCGCGAGGTGCTGCAGCAGATCGCGGCCGGCCTGACCAACGCCGAGATCGCGGCGGCGCTGTTCCTCGCAGAGGCGACGGTCAAGACCCACGTGGCGCGCATCCTGCAGAAGCTGCCGGCCCGCGACCGGGTTCGGGCGGTCATCCTCGCCTACCGATCGGGGTTGGTCGACGCGTGAACCCGTACCGCCCGGAAAGTGACAAACGGTGACCGGTGCGTAAGGGTGACATCAGGAAACCGACGGAGGCGACATGGGCGAGTTTGACAGCTATCTGATCGTGCTGCGCGGCGGTGCGCACGATGGCAACAGCACCACGGTGGCCGAGGGCGTCACCCGGCTGCTGACGCCCTCCGACGCGCCGGGGCTGCTCGACGTCTACGAACCGGTGGAGCAGTACCGCCACCTGCGCGGCAACGACGAGCCGGCCGAGATCTGGGAGTTCTCCGGCCAGGAGTCGATCGAGCGGGTCACGACCGAGCACGGGCACGCGCTCGAGGGCCACGACGTCCGGCACGAAGGCCTGTAACCACCCCGAGGAGGGCGCTCATGTGCCGCAACATCACTGAGCTGCGCGGGCTCGAGCCACCGGCGACGCCGACGGAGGTCGAGGCAGCAGCCCGGCAGTACGTCCGCAAGGTCAGCGGGATCGCAGAAGGTGCCCGACGCGGCCAAGGACGCGTTCGAGCAGGCCGTCGCCGAGGTCGCAGCCAGCACCACACGACTGCTCGCCGCCCTGCCGCCACGGCGTCAGCCACCGACGACCGAGCCGCCGCTGCGCCGGCCGGAGGTGCTGGCCAGGATCGCTGCCCGCGAAGCCGCCAAGGCCTCAGCCGGCTAGAACCTCAGCCAGCCAGGAACCCGGACAGCAGCCCGCGCAGCTCTGCCCGGGAGTCGAACAGCGGCGCCGGTGTCGGGAACACCGTGAGCCGCGCGTGCGGGATCAGCTCGGCGATCTCCTGCGCAACACTGACCGGGTGTACCGGGTCGTCCTGCGCCGCGACGACCAGCACCTCGGCGGTGACTGCCCGCAGCAGCTCCGGGTCGTACACCGGCGGGTCGCCGTCAGCGAGGTTCTTCAGCAACCGCAAACCTTCTGGACGCGCCAGTCGTTCTGCTCGTACAACGGATGCCTCGCGGGACTGACGCACGTCGCGCACCCCGGCGGGCACTTCCTGATCGAGTCGAGTGGCGAGCGCCGCCAGGTCACCGGTGGACGCAAGCTCGAGGAACGACGCCGTCTTGGCCCGTCGCGGCGCCGCCACCTCGCACAGCACCGACGGCTGGAAGATCACTGCCCTGGCGAACCGGTCCGGCGTCTCGCTGAGCAGCCGCAGCACGGCTCCGGCACCGAGGGAGACACCGAGCACCCGGTCGGCGCCGAACCGGTCAGCGACCGTACGAAGAGCAGCTGCGAGTCCGGCGAAGTCCTCGGCGGCGGCGTCACCGGCCAGCTCGCAGAAGACCCTCGTGCCGGGGACGCCACCACCGAGCGGGCGCAGGTGCGAGATGGCACCGCCGAGGCCCGGCAGGAAAACCGTGACCGGCCGGCCGGAGCCGTTGACCAGGCAGTCGACGCCGGGCACGGCGACATCAGCGTTGGGCAAGGAAGGGATGGTCTAGCGCCAGTTGTCGTGCAGGTCGTTCTCGCGACGCCGCGGCGGCTGGTAGGCAGCCAGCTTGGGCTTCTTGTCGACGAGGTAGAACATCGCTGCGCCCAGCGACAGCCACATCAGCATGTGGAAGATCAGCGGTGCCGCCAACGCCGCGAAGGTGATGGCCAGCCACAGGTCGCGACGCTCGCCGGCGTAGATCCAGGCCGCCATCGGGCGCACCATGGCGTCGAAGAAGGCCACGGCAGAAGTGATCACGATGGCCAGCCAGACGAACCCCATCACGCTGGGATGCGTGAACCAGAACAGGACGTCCACGAGGCCTCCATCTGTGCTGCGCGACGTGTCTACTGATGATGATGCCTTGTACGGGCCGATCGCGCGACGCCGGTTACCGGGGTTCTCTCCACATCGTCGTCACGTCGGGCCCGTCGGGCAACGTAAATGTTGCGGAGGGCTTGAATCCGTACCGCGCGTAGAGCGCCACGTTGACCGGGTTGCTGGCCTCGAGGTAGGCGGGCAGGTGGTCCTCGTCAGCCAGGACCAAGGTGTCCTCGAGCAGCTTGAGCCCGAGCCCTTTGCCTCGGTGCGCGGGGTCGGTGCCGAGCAAGGTCAGGTAGTAGTGCTCGACATCGTGGGGGTGTGCCGTCTCGAACGCCTCGGTCATCGCGATGGCCCGCGGTGCGTCGTCGCCGAGCAGCTCGACGAACAGCGGCTCGACCAGCTCGGCCTGCTCCGGCGAGAACTCCGTTCCCCCCGGCGGGATCCACACAGCGGTCGCGGTCGCGTCGGCGTTGAGCCAGATCGACGGGTAGCGAGCAGCACCCTCGACGAACAGCGCCCACACCCGGCGCAGCTGCTCCGGTCGCTGCCCGGGGTCGGGAAAGGCCCAGGACCAGGTCGGGTCGTGCAGGAACGCGCCGACCAGGATCTCGACGACCCGGCCGAGGTCCTCGGGGCCGGCGACCCTGGCCACCGGCTCGCTGGCGGACCACTCGTCGGACGACGTCGCATCGCCGCTCACACCGACTCCCCTCGCGTGGCCACGGCTCGTTCGGAACCCTCGGTGTCCGAGTATGGTCCGCCGGCACCGAGGTCACCCGCATCGGGTACGGGCGCAGCCCGCCGTCCGGTGGCCAGCCAGCAGCCCAGCAGCACGAGCGGGAAGCCCACCGCCATGCCGACCGTGAAGGACTCGTCCAGCAGGGTCACCCCGAGCACGATCGCCACGGCCGGGTTGAGGTAGGTGATCACGGTCGAGCGTTGCGGTCCGACCTCGGCGATGAGGGCGAAGAACAGGACGAACGCCGAGGCCGTACACACCAGTCCCAGCCCGACGATCGACCAGATCACCTTGGCCGCCGGCATCGACGACGGGGCGGAGGCCACCGCGAACGGCAGGTAGACCAGGGCGTTGAAGCCCAGTGCCAACGCGATGACGCCGTACGGCGGGACGTCGGACAGCGAGTGGTCCACGAGCATCGGGCCGATGGCATAGCCCACGGCGGTGAGCACGATGAAGGCGGCCGCGAGCGCCTGGCCCTGAGCGCCGGTCAGGTCGAGGCCGAGCAGCCCGGCGACGCCGGCGAACCCGACCAGCAGGCCGAGCACCCGTCGCCGCGACAGCCGATCCTCGGCCCTGGTCAGCACGGCGAGAACCGCGCCGATCAACGGCACCATCGCGATCAGCAGGCCGGCGAACGAGCTGGTCACGTGCTGCTCGGCGGAGGTCAGGAACAGCCACGGCAGCGTCATCTCCACGAGCGCGAAAGCGACCAGCGGCAGCGGGCGGCGCAGCGCCGGACGAAGCTCGCCCCGGACCGCGGCGATCGGCAGCAGCACGATCGCCCCGATCAGCGTGCGCAGGAACACCACGACGGCTGGTTCAACACCGCCAACGGCGACCTTGATCAACAGATAGGGCACGCCCCAGATCACTGACATCGCCAGGAAAAGGGCCCAGCCCTTGCGTGACACCTGTCCGACCTCCGCCCGAGTGTCCGGTTCACCCGGATGCTTTGTCGAACCGTACGACGTTGGGCCGAACGGGTGGAACCACCGTAGGGCCGTTCCGCCGCCTTCAGAACAGCCAACCGATCGGTCGAGAAGATCACTACACACCAACACACACGGGGAGCGCACGTGACACTGGAACAGGTCATTCGACCATCGGCCGTGCTGTCCGAGGCGTCAGCGGTCAGCGTCCTGCGCGCGCTGAACGACCAGGACGTCTCCCGTGGAGGGGTGTGGAACGCGACGTCGTCCGTCTGGCAGCGGTACGACCGAGCGTGGAACGGGCTGGGCGGGATGCGGGGGTCGGCCCAGCTCGTGGGCAGCGTAGCCGTGATCTACGACAGTCCCGTACGGCACCAGATCACGATCTACAAGGTGACGATCACCTCGTACGGCGCCTCGAAGGGCATCTCCGTCGAGGGTCTGGTCGACGAGGCGCTCAAGTCCGCCGGCCTCAGCCTGACCAGCTGCCCGCGGATCGAGATGCCGGAGCCGCCGCCGGCCGACCCGTTCTGGCAGCAGGCCAGGGTCGCGGTCTGATCCTCGGGGGAATGGAGCCACCCGCTGGCCCCCTTCGGCCGACGCGGGGCTCGCGGGGGTCCCGGCCTGAGCTTTCGGGGGCTCAGGCCGGCGGGGTTCAGCTCGGGACGTCTCCGGTCGGCAGCACCGAGGAGACGTCGACCTCGCCCTGCCGGTAGCGGCGGGTGATCTCGGCACTGCACGCGTCCATCAGCACCTGCAGCTGCTTGCGCAACGCGGAGACCCGGGTCTCCTCGGTCCGGTAGGCCGCAACAGTGCTGGCCAGCTCGTCGTCAGTGCGAGCGGCTACGTCGGACAGGCCGATGTCGGCGACGAGCGCCTCGACGTGACGGCGGTGCTCGTCGGCGCGGGACGGCTCGAGCGTCGAGTGCCGGCCCAGACCGCGCGGCGCGGACGGCGCGTTGTCGTCGGACAGGATGCGGGCAAGGTTGGCGACGAGGTCACCGGAGCCCTCGCCCCGGCGCCCGGCCTGCTCTGCCTCGACGATGTCGATGCGACCCTGCAGCAGGCGGCGCAGGTAGGACGCGTCGGTCTCCTCCTGCTCGGCATCGGCCCGCAGCTGGCGCAGGTCGTCCATGGCCAGGCCGGGCAGGTCGTGCTCCTGGCCGAGCAAACGGTCGATGCGCCGGTGGCCACCGGTCATCACGCCCAGGTCGTCGCTCATCGTCTTCCCTTCACACCGCTCGGCCACGCTCGTACGGGACCGGCCACCCAAGGTGAACACCCGTCCGTGAGCATCGTACGGGCGAGAGCGCATCGACGTTGGCATTGGGCGTCCGGCCGGGCAGCCGATTTGCTCCGTTCCATTGACCCTTTCGGCTTAGGAACGGCACCGCGCGTGCCGATGTCCCATGAGCATGCGGTCCACCGGCGGGTGGCGCTGCCGCGCAGCACGGACGAACCAGACAAACGGGTCGGCAGGGATACCTGCTCGCCCCACACCAACAGGACACCGGCGAGGAGGTCGCAGTGCAGCTGAAGGGCGACCTGACCACCACGGCCCTGAGTGTGCTGCTGACCGAGCTCGCCACGGAGTCGGTGTCCGGTTGCCTGCACGTCATCGACAGCGATGGCGAAGAAGCCCTCGTCTACCTCAAGACCGGCCTGATCTACTCCGTCTCCGCTCCCGGCCGCCGACCGAGCCTCGGCGCTCGGCTGGTGTCCTCCGGTGCGCTCGCACCCGAAGCACTGGCCGAGGCCCTCGAGGCGCAGCGCAACGAGCTGCAGGGCTGGCGTCTCGGTGAGCTGCTGGTCCACCTCGGCTTCGTCGAGCAGCCGGTGGTCGAGGCCTTCGTGGTCGAGCAGGTCCGCGACTCGATGAGCGACCTGATGCGCTGGACCGTCGGCCGCTGGCGCTTCCGCAAGAACGAGAAGGCCCGCGAGGACGTCGCCCCGGCGATGCCCGTGGACGACCTGCTGGCCGAGGTTGCCTGGCGGCACACACAGTGGCGCGAGATCGCTCCGACGGTGCACGGACCCGGCGCCGTCCCGGTGCTGTCCAGCCGCGCGCCTGCCTCCGCCGACATCACCCTCGACACCGACGCCTGGTCGCTGTTGTGCAAGGTGGACAACGAGCGGGCGCTGGCCGAGCTGGCCCGCGAGTGCGGCTTCACGTTGTACGAGGCCGGGCAGATCGTCTTCCGGCTCGTGCAGGCCGGCCTGCTCGACGTCGAGGAAGACCTGACCGTCGAGTCGAGCGCTCCTACGACTGTCGACCCCTTCGAGGCGCCGGCCGGCCAGGCCGCACCCGCCGAGACCGCGCCGTACAACTCCATGAGCGACATCACGGCAGCCGTCGCTTCCGCGCTTGCAGGGCCGGGCACCGAAGCCGCACCCGAAGCCGCGTTCGTCGAGGATGAGGAACCCCCCGCCGCCGTCGCATCCCGCCTGATCAACGCCTTCGGCGGCAAGGCCGCTGCTCCCGAAGCCGTTCCGGAGTCCGCCGACGCCGCGCCCGAGCGCGCCGCTGCTGGCTCTGCCGACGACACGGACCTGGGCGAGCTGGCCCGGTTGATCACGTCGGTCGCGTACGGCAAGCCGGAGACGACGGAGGAGATCGACACCTCCGCGTTGATCCCGGCCGACATCGAGCCCGGCTCGATGGCCAACGTCGACCAGGCAAAGCCCGAAGCTCCGCTGTCCCAGCCCGACACCGACGACCCGTTCGCACCGTCGATCGCCAGGGTCTCCGAGGCGCTGTCGGACCTGCTGGGTCCGCAGCAGGCAAACTACGACCCGTTCGAACAGGGTTCGCGCACCCCTCGCAAGAAGGCCAAGAGCGCGGAGGAGAAGCCCAAGCTCCCGGCGGAGGAAGTGGCTCGTCGCGAGCGGATTCGCGCCGCGGCTGCCGCCGAGCTGTCAGCTGCCCACGCGACCGCTGAGGCCGAGCGCCGTCGTGCAGCCGGACTCCCGGTCGAGGACGAGCTGGCCACGGTCACTGACCTGCAGTCCGTGCGCGCGGAGAAGGTCGATGCGATCACCCGCGAGGCGCGCGAGGCGGCCGAGCTGCTGGAGGTCGAGGCTCAGGCCTGGACACATCACGGACTGTGGCTGAAGGCAACCCGGATCTCTGCCGAGTTCGACGCGTACGACGCCGACGAGCAGTGGGTGCTCGAGCGGGCCGCCGAGATCGTGGCCGCCGAGGAAGACGCGTGGATCGAGTACGAGGCACGCCTCGCGGCCGAGATCGACGCCGCCTACGAGGAAGCCCTTGCCGAGTACGCCGTACGACTGGCGGCGGAGATCGAGACCGCAGCCGAGCAGGGCTGGAGCGACCACGCTGACTGGCTGGCGGCGCAGCGTGCCGACGTCGTGGCCACCGCCTGGGCTGAGCACCACGTCTGGCTGGGACGCGAGCGCGCGGCCGCCGAGGACGAAGCGTGGGCGATGCAGGCCGCGTGGCTGTTCGAGCAGCTCGAGAGCGTCGAGTCCGACGCCTGGTCCGAGCACATCGACTGGCTGGCTGCCGAGCGCGCCGCCGTCGAGGAGAGCGCCAGGACCGAGCACGAGGCCTGGCTGGCCGACGAGCGGGCTGTTGCCGAGGAGGCGGGGTGGGCTGAGTACCAACTGCGCCTCACCGACGAGCGCGCCGCCGTCGAGCCGACTGCATGGGCCGAGCACACCAACTGGCTGCACGCCGAGCGCGCCTCCGTCGAGGAGCAGGCCCGGACCGACCACGGCGTGTGGCTCGGCCTGGAGCGGGCCTCCGTCGAGGACGCCGCCTGGCAGGAGCACTTCGGCCGGCTCGTCGACGAGCGGATGGACGTCGAGGCCGAGGCCTGGGGCGAGCACGCGTTCTGGCTCGAGGAAGAGGCCGCGCAGGCCGAGCTCGAGGCCCGGCTTGAGTACGAGACCCGGATGGCCGTTGAGGTCGCCGATGCTGAGATCGAGGCGTGGGTCCAGCACGAGGCGCTGATCGAGGCGGAGGCCGAGGCCGCTCGCCTCGCCGCTGAGGAAGCCGAGGCCGAGGCTGCACGTCTCGCCGCCGAGGAAGCCGCTACCGCTGAGGAGGCCGAGGCTGCACGCCTCGCCGCCGAGCAGGCGGAGGCTGAGCGTCTCGCCGCCGAGCAGGCCGAGGCTGAGCGCCTCGCCGCCGAGCAGGCCGAGCAGGCCGAGGCTGAGCGCCTCGCCGCCGAGCAGGCCGAGCAGGCCGAGGCTGAGCGCCTCGCCGCCGAGCAGGCCGAGCAGGCTGAAGCTGAGCGCATCGCCGCCGAGCAGGCCGAGGCCGATCGCATCGCCGCCGAGCAGGAGGCCGCGCAGCTAGCAGCCGCCACTGAAGCCGCCGAGGCGGAGCGCCTGGCCGCAGAGCACGCTGAAGCCGTACGCCTCGCCGAAGAGGCTGAGGCCGCACGTGTCGCCGCTGAGGAAGCGGATGCGGAAACCGCCCGGCTCGCTGCTGAGTTCGCCGTCGAGCTGGAGGCCGCAGCTGCTGCGCAGGCCGCCGAAGCAGCAGAGGCGGAGCGCATCGCTGCCGAGCAGGCCGCCGCCGAGCTGGCAGCCGCCGACCTGGCCGCTCAGGAGGCGTTGGCCGAAGAGGCTGCCGCTGCGATCCGCGAAGAGTTTGCCCGTACGGCAGCTGACGCCGCAGCTGCTCACGCCGCCCGGGTCGCCGCTGCGGAGGAAGAAGCCGCACGTCTGGCCAGCGCCGAGCACGAGGCCGCCGCCCACGCCGCCCGGGTCGCTGCAGCGCAGGATGAAGCAGCGCAATTTGCCGCGGAGGCCGAGGCGGAGCAGGCCGCAGCCGAGGCTGCCCGGCTTCAGGCCGAGGAGGCCGCCCGGCTTCAGGCCGACGAGGAAGTGCGCCTGCTGTCCGAGGAAGCTGCCAGGATCAGCGCGCCGCCGCCTCCGCCGCCGGGTTTCCCGCCGGGCAGCGGCTTCGACGCTCCGCCGCTGGAAGACCCACTGGCGGCCTACTCGAGCTTCAGCGACAGCCCGTCTGCCGCATCGATGTTCTCCGAGATGTCCACGGCTCCTATCGACGAGCCGCCGGCCTTCGAGCCGGAAGAGGTCGAGCACGAGGAAGAGCGCGAGCCAGCATTTGCGGGCGGCATGTCGGAGTTCAACGACACCGCGAGCCTGCTGCGTGAGCTGTCCTCACTCGGCCTCGAGGACGAGCCCGCAGGCGGACCCTCTGCACCGGCTCCTCGCACTCCGTCACCCCGTCCGGCGAGTTCGTCCGGCGCGAACGCCGGCAACGGCAAGGGCAAGCGCAAGGGGATCTTCGGCCGCTAGGCCGGCGATCCGCCTCGTACGGCATCATTGCCGCATGCGCTGCATCCTCCAACGCGTGACCAGAGCGAGTGTCACCATCGACGGCGACGTGGTCGGCAGCTTCGACGAACCCGGACTCGTACTCTTGGTGGGCGTCACCCACGACGACACCCGCACCGAAGCAGAAGCCTTGGCACGTAAGGCTTTTCGACTCCGCATCATGGCTGGCGAGAAGTCCGCGGAGGACCTCGGGGCGCCGATCCTGGTGATCAGCCAATTCACGTTGTACGGGGACACCCGCAAGGGCAGGCGACCCTCCTGGCTGGCGGCTGCTGGGGGAGAAACCGCCGAGCCGCTGGTGGATCACGTCATCGCGACCTTGCGCGCAGAGGGCGCCAGGGTCGAGACCGGCCGGTTCGGCGCCGACATGGCGGTCGAGCTCGTCAACGACGGGCCGATGACTCTCGTGTTGGACAGTCGCGACAACCGTTAGCCAGCAAGGGTTCTAGCTCGAGCTGACACCCAAGGCCGACCGCGGCGAACCGAGCTGCGGTCTCCTGGTCGGCTCCAGCTCGAGCTCCTCGTACGAGAGTCCGGGCAGTGCTTCGATGTTAGCCATCATCGGCTGCTCGTCGCCTTCGGCGACGCCGACGGACTCCCCGTCGGGGATGGCTCGCTTGATGACCGCGAGCGCGATCGGTCCCAGCTCGTAGTGATGAACCGCCGTGCCCAGGCGACCGACCGGCTTGCCGTCTCGGACGATGTCCGTGCCCGGACGTGGCAGCGACTCACGGCTGCCGTCGAGGTGCAGCAGCACCAGTCGCCGTGGCGGCCGGCCGAGGTTGTAGACCCTGGCCACGGTCTCCTGGCCGCGGTAGCAACCCTTGTCGAGATGGACAGCTGTCGCGAGGAAGCCGACCTCGTTGGGGATGGTTCGGTGGTCGGTCTCGAGACCAAGCCGGGGCTCACCTGCAGCGACCCGCAAGGCCTCGTACGCGGCTACTCCTGCTGGTGCGCCTGAAGACTTGGCGAACTCACGAAGCCCCGAGCGCGGCACGAACACCTCGCGGCCGCGTGCGGTGAGCCGGGTCAGCAGGCTCGGGTGGGCATCGGCCACCGGTTGCCACACGACGGCCCACTGGTCGCTCACGTCGAGCACCTCGACCCGCAGCATGAACCGCATCGAGTCGAGAAAGCCCACCAGCGCCTCAGCGGTTCCCGGCTCGGCGTTGATCCAGGTCGTCTCGCCGTCGTCCACGAGGGACAGAACGTGCTCGACGTGACCGTTGGGCGACAGGATCAGGGAGGTCGCGCCCTGGCCGGGGCTCAGGTTGGCGATGTGCTGGCTCGTCAGCGAGTGCAACCAGGAGAGCCGGTCCGGTCCGGTGACGGAGACCACTGCGCGGTGGGAGAGGTCGACGAAACCCTCACCCTCGTCGAGACGACGCTGCTCACGCAGCGGGTCGCCGTAGTGCGCGGCCACTCCCTCGTCGGGGGCGTCCGCGGGCACGGCGCCGGGCAGGCTCAGCAACGGACTCTTCACCTCATCAGCGTACGTCGCGGTTCGAGGCTCATCGAACGAAGGCAGCGACGGGGGCAGCGCCGCGCCGGTGTCAGGTCGTGGCGGCGCAGGCCCGGCAGAGACCGAAGATCGCGACGTGGCCCACGTCGACGGTAAAACCGCGGTCGGCCTGCAGCTGCGCGACGAGCTCGCCGACCGCCTCGGGCGGCACCTCGTCGACGTGCTCGCAGGACCGGCAGACCAGGTGGACGTGCTCATTGCCGGTGACCGCGTGATAGGTCGGAGCGCCGTGGCCGAGGTGAGCGTGCGTGACCAGACCCAAACCCTCGAGCAGCTCGAGGGTGCGATAGACGGTGGAGATGTTGACCCCGCCGGCCGTCTTGCGGACCTCGGCTACGAGATCGTCAGGGGTTGCGTGGCCGAGGCGGTCGACCGCCTCCAGAACCAGCTGCCGCTGCGGCGTGAGTCGATAGCCGCGCGCTCGGAGCTCGCTCTGCCACGTCGACCCGGCCATGGCCCCGAGTCTAGGCCGACTCGACCGACGTACCGCCTGCGACATGAGCCCGTGCCGACGTGGCCCCAGCCAGGGGGCGCGGGAACGGCAGCAGCTCGCCCCGGGCAACCCGCCGCTCCTCCGCCATGATCCCCCTCGTGTCCGGTCCGGCGGGGTCGGCGAGGTCCAGCAGCAATGACATCGGGATCCCCGCCCGGAGCCATCGCATGGCCGGATGTTGCTCGCTCAACTGGGTTCTCCGATCGTCGCTGGCAGGGGCGCCATCCTGGCGTACCCTCACCACACCATCGGCGGCGGGCGTCCGACGCGAGCAGGACCGGACGGGTGATCCGGGTCAACGCGGGTTGCTGCAATCGCAGGATTCATTCCGCGAACTGCCCGAATTAGTACGCTCCGCCACCGCGCAGCACGGCGAACATCGTCTTCCACAGGATCGAGATGTCCAGCGCCGGCGACCAGTTCTCCACGTAGTAGAGGTCCAGTCGTACGGACTCCTCCCACGTCAGGTCCGAGCGACCGCTGACCTGCCACAACCCGGTGATACCAGGACGAACCATCAGCCGGCGGCGTACGTCCGCTCCGTAGGCGTCGACCTCGGACAGCAGCGGTGGGCGCGGTCCGACCAGGGCCATGTTGCCCCGAAGCACGTTGAACAGCTGCGGCAGCTCGTCGAGGGAGTACTTGCGCAGGAACCGGCCGGAACGGGTGACCCTGGGGTCGTTGCGCATCTTGAACAGCAGGCCGTCGGGGTCGCTCTCGTTCAGATCCCGGAGCTCCTCGAGCCGCGCCTCCGCGTCCACGCACATGGTGCGGAACTTGTAGACCGTGAAGGGCTTGCCCTCCGCTCCGGCTCTGGTCTGCCTGAACAGCACCGGGCCGCGGGAGTCGAAGGCGATCCAGATCGCGATCCCGGCCAGCAGCGGCGACAGCACAATCACCAGGAGCAGCGCGGCAACCCAGTAGGCAGCGGTACGGACCAGCGGCCAGAAGCCGGCGATCTCCGGCTCCTCGACATGCAGCAGCGGCAGGCCGGCCACCGGACGGATACTGATCCGAGGACCAGCAACGTCCACCAGCGCGGGTGCGACGACCAGGTCGACTCCGGTGCCCTCGAGCTGCCAGCCAAGCCGGCGCAGCGCGGCCCCCGTCATGCTCGACGACGCCGTGACTGCGACCGAGTCGGCCTTGGCGTCGGTGAGGATCCGCGGCAGCGAGTCCAGGGTGCCGAGAACCGCAACGGCCTCACCGTCGACCATCATCCGGCCGCGCTGGGGCAGCGCCACCCCGACAATCTGATAACCGACAGCGGCTTCGCGCCGGATCCGCCGGACCAGCTCGATGACCTGCGGCCGATCGCCGGCGATCACCAGGCGATGAGTGAACCGACCGTGATCACGCCCTCGGTGGACGTACTTGCGGATCGTGTAGCGGCTGATCAGCAACATCGCCGTGCCCACAGGCAGCGCGACTCCGATGAAGCCTCGCGCAATCTCCAGCTTGAAGGCGTACGAGGCGATGGCCACGATCGCGCCGATCCGGAAGCAGGACATGAACACCCGGCGGTACTCCTCGACGCCGCTGCCGAGAAAGCGTGGCTCGTACGCCCGATGTCCGCCCAGCATCAGCAGCCAGAAGAAGCCGAGCAGGGCGGTGACGATGCTGTAGTTCAGGTTGTCCGAGCTGCCGATCCGCCCACCGCTGTTTCCACCGAAACGCAGCGCCAGCGCACCGAGCATGGCGGTGTAGATGATCGCGCAGTCCACGAACACCAGCACCTGCGCGTAGCGGTCCTCCCAGGCGGAGCCGCCGGCTGCAGAGGCAGCTCCCTGCTTCTTCGACGGCGGGCGAAGGTCGACCCCGGACCGACGCTGCGAAGGGAGCTCGGCCCGCTGTCCCTCCCCCGCATCCGGCCGAGCCGTCGGAGCTGCTTCCTCACGGAAAACCATGCTCACTACGTCGGCTTCCACAGCCAAACCCTGAGAGTGAACGAGCAAAACCGGCCGCGTGAAATCGGCCCTGCCGGATGGTCAGGCCAGGGCAGCCACGGCCGCGAGGACCTGCGTGGCCAGGTCCGCCCGGCAGACGACGAGATCCGGCAACGAAGGGTCGGCCCGGTTGTACGCCAACGGGGTGCCATCGAGCCGCGAGCACCACAGTCCGGCAGCGGTCGCCACCGCCACCGGAGCCGCCGAGTCCCACTCGTACTGGCCACCGGCGTGCAGGTAGATCTCGGCGTCGCCCCTGACCACGGCGCCGATCTTGGCCCCCGCCGATCCCATCGGCACCGTTGTGGCGCCGATCCGCTCGGCAACGGCAGCGACCCACGCCGGTGCGCGGGTGCGGCTGACCACGATGCGCGGCGGGGAAGCCGGCGTCGGAGCCACGGTTGCGGGCGCCGCGCCCTGCTCCGCGACCAGCAGCGTCGCCAGCGGCTCCCCGAGCGCAGGCAGCGCCACAGCACCGGCAGTCAAGGAACCAGCCGCCAAGGCACCAGCCACCAATGAACCCGCCACCAGAGAACCGTCGCCGGAACCGCCCCGCTCCCACAGCGCGACATGCACCGCCCAGTCGGCGCGGCCCTCCTCGCCGTACTCCCTCGTGCCGTCCAGCGGGTCGACGATCCAGACCCTGTCGGCGCTGAGCCGAGCCGGGTCGTCCACGCCTTCCTCGGACAGCACAGCGTCATCGGGCCGCTCGGCTGCGAAGCGGCGCATGAGCAGCTGGTGCGAGCGCAGGTCGCCGGCGGTACGCAGGGCTGTGGGGTCGTCGAAGCCCATGGACTCGCGTAGGTCGAGCAGCAGCTGACCGGCCTCAGTGGCGAGGGCAAGGGCGAGCTCGTCGTCGGAGATCATGTCGCCACCCTTGCATGCGGCATGGACCCATGTCAGCGAGCATGACCGCGCCACCCGCCGTCCAGGCCCCTGCCATCACGCAGCGGGACGCCGGTGCTCGCGGAACTGCCGACCGTCAGGGGCGGTCGCCAGCCAACCGAGCAAGGTCCCTCGATCACGGTCCCTGGCGCGCTGGATTGCCGATCGGCCACGTCCACCGGGCGGGGCCAACCCGATGTCCAGCTCGGGGAGGCCGCCGTGATCGATGCGTTCGAGAATCCACCCGGCGTCATGGACCAGGTGATGGTGGAACGAGCACACCAGGGCCAGGTTTTCGATGTCCGTCGGGCCGAGGTCGCGCCCCCAGAACTTGAGGTGATGGACCTGGCACAGGGCGGGCGGTCGGTCACAGCCGGGGAAGACGCACCCGCCGTCGCGAACCACCAAGACCTTGCGCTGGCCGGTTGAGTGACCTCGAGACTTGCGCCCGAGTCGCAGCGGGTCGCCGAATTCGTCAACCACAACGACGTCAAGCTCGGCGTCACAAGCAAACCGTTCGATCATCGAGCTCGGCAGCAGAGCGCCCGAACCGAGCATCTCAGCGTCCGCGCCCAGAGCCGTCACGCTGACCCGCGACCCGGCGAACAACGAGCCCGGTCCCTGTCCGGTCACGGCCCCGGCGATGTCGGTCAGCGCGGCTTCGGGACCGGTCAAGCGGGGCCGGGCGCGAACGACCAGCGTCAGGCGGGGTCGATCACCGCCACAGTCGGGCAGCTCGCTGGAACGAAGCGCCACCGCGGTCAGCTCCAGCAGTGCATCGGCCCGGCGTTGTCCCGCCGTACGGGTGTCTTCCGGACCTTGCGGTCGGCACAGGGGCAGCAGTGCCGCCTGCAGCATTGCGCCCATCTCCGGGTCGAGCTTGCCCTCGATGTACCACGCATCCTGGAAGGTCTGCGACAGCATGAGGTAACGGCCCGCGTACAGCTCCTTGGCGTCACGGGCGACAGCGGACTCGTCGTGCAGCTCCTGCAGCCGCTTGGCCAACCGCCGCACGCCGCTCGGCAGGCCTTGGACGGCGAAGTCGGTCAGGACCTGGTCGGACTTCGCGAGCTCTTCGAGCGGCATGCGGGTGGTGGACATGGCGATCGCTTCGACGTGCTCCGGACCGATCACTCCGGCGGCCAGCTCAGCACCCAGCGCCGGCAACACCGACAGAGCCCGCCCGGACCGCACCACCCGCGCCGCGTGACTCGCGTCCATGTGGACGGCGGCCCTCAGCCATGAGGCGGTGGAGGCCGCGCCGTCCACGACCGCAAAGCCCTGCTCGTCAAAGGACGCCACGGCGCCGACCACGCGGGCCTGCAGCTGGCGGCTCAGCTCGACCAAGGCACGCAGCTTGACGCCGGCATCGACGGCCGCGCCGCCGCCCTCCGGCCGCACGGGAATCGCAGCGATCGCGGCGGCCAGCTCGGGCCACTCGACCGCTGCGTCAACAGTTGCTGCTGGTTCGAACACACGTTCGACAATACCCGAATTCGGCAAAGTTCCAAGAGCCAATTTTCTCCTGTGGATAACGAAAACCCTTGAGTATCAGGCAATCTCAAGCAAACGAACACCAACGAAAGCGCCCGACAACAACACGGTGAAAGTGTGCCGACGCTGCTCGCGGGATAGCGTCGAGGGAGGCGATCCCGCCGCGAAAGGTCCGCATCGCGCGTACCACCGAAGGAGAATCGGAGGGCAACGTTGACCGTGACCGCAACGCCAACCGAGCGGCTCAGCCTGGACGATGCCAGGGGCAAGTGGGTCCTGTTCGCGGCGGTCCTCGGCAGCGGCATCGCGATGATCGACGGCACCGTGGTCAACATCGCCCTGCCGACACTCGGTAAGGCACTCGGTGCCGACTTCGCCGCGCTGCAGTGGACGGTCAACGGCTACACCTTGACCCTGGCCTCGTTCATCCTGCTCGGTGGCTCGTTCGGCGACCGGTTCGGCCGGCGGAAAGTCTTCCTGATCGGCGTCACCTGGTTCGGGGTCGCCAGTCTGATCTGCGGCTCGGCTCAGAACGTCGACCAGCTGATCCTGGCGCGCATGCTGCAGGGCGTCGGCGGCGCACTGCTCACACCAGGCAGCCTGGCGCTGATCTCCGCCTCGTTTCGGCGCGAGGACCACGGCCGGGCGATCGGCGCCTGGTCCGGTCTCGGCGGCATCGCCTCAGCGCTGGGGCCGCTGCTGGGCGGAGTCCTCGTACAAATCTCCTGGCGCTTGGTCTTCCTGATCAACCTGCCACTGTGCGCGCTCGTGGTCGGCGTCAGCATGCGGCACGTGCCCGAGTCTCGGGACGACGAGATGGATCCGCGGATCGACTACACCGGGGCTGCGCTGGGGGCGGCCGGGCTTGCCGGCATCACGTTCGCGCTGGTCGACGCCGGGGAGCACGGCTTCTCAGCAGCAGTCGCGATCTCCACGGCAATCGGCCTGCTGGGCATGGCGGCGTTCATCCTCACCGAGCGGCGATCCACGCCACCCGATGGTTCCACTGGACATCTTCCGGTCCCGCCAGTTCAGCGCAGCCAACCTGGTGACGTTCGCGGTCTACGCAGCCCTCGGCGGACTGTTCTTCCTGCTCGTCGTCGACCTGCAGGTGGTGGCCGGGTTCAGCCCGCTGGAGGCAGGACTGTCGCTGCTCCCCATCACCTTGCTGATGCTCGCGCTTTCCTCTCGTACGGGAGCGTGGTCGGACCGGACCGGCCCCCGTGCCTGGATGTCCATCGGGCCGATGGTCTGCGCCGCGGGCAGCCTGCTGATGCTGCGGATCGGGCCGGGGTCGACCTACGTCGCCGACGTCTTCCCGGCGGTCCTGGTCTTCGGCCTCGGCCTGTCCGCCACCGTCGCGCCGCTGACCTCGACGGTGCTCTCGGCTGCCAGCGCCCGGCACGCGGGCATCGCTTCCGGGGTGAACAACGCGGTTGCCAGAGCCGCGGGATTGCTCGCCGTGGCCGTACTTCCCCTGGTAGCAGGCATTTCCGGCGACGACTACCAGAACTCGGCGGCGTTCAACAGCGGCTTTCGGATCGCCACGATCTGCTGCGCCGTCCTGCTCGCCGTCGGAGGCACGATCGCGGCCTTCGGCATCAGCAACGACCGGGCGAGCCGGCTGAGCTGACCGACCAGCGGCACTTGACGGGGCACTTGCATTTTGCAAGTATCAGCAGCCATGAACTTCTTCGCAAACTTCCCGGTGGCCGACCTCGATCGCTCCAAGGCGTTCTTCTCCGCCCTCGGCTGGACCATCAACGAGAAGGCCACCGACGACAACGCCGCGTGCTTCATCGTGGGTGACCAGGTCTATCTGATGGCGTTGCGTCGCGACTTCTACCTGAGCCTCGGCGACGGGAGCAAGCAGGTCGGGGACCCGGCGACGACCTCACTGGTGACCTTCGCCTTCGACTTCCCGACCAGGGAAGAGGTGGATGCCTTCGTCACGAGGGCGGAGGCCGCAGGAGCAAAGCTCGGTTCGACGGACGACTACGGCTTCATGTATCAGCGCCAGTTCGAGGACCCGGACGGCAACCAGTTTGCGCCGTTCTGGATGGCCCCCGACAGTCTCCCCACGGGGTGACCGACGAGTCGGCCAATGGCGACGGGGAAGAACTGGCCGCGCTGGCTGCGGCACTCCAGCTGGTCGGGCAGCGCTGGGCCCTGCTCGTGGTGCGATGCCTGCTCGACGGCCCGAAGCGGTACGGGGACCTGCAGCGCGAGCTCGGGGTGCCGACGAACATCCTGGCGACCCGGCTGAAGGAGCTGCAGGAGGCGGGTCTGCTCTACCGGCTCCCGCTCGCCCACAACCAGCGCGCCTACGCCCTCACCGAACGCGGCGCCGCACTGCGGGAGACCATCGCGTCATTGGCGCTTTGGGGCCGGACGGGCCCTTAGCCGGCAGGACCATCCCGGCGGCCGGCACCTTCCGCGAAGTCCCCCCGAACGGAGTCTGTTGTACGGCCGCGGCTGCCTGTACTCTGAGCCGCGCCCGGGCCATGGGCGGCGGTCGAGATTTCTACTTTGGGGGACGCGGTGCGCCGCTTTCTGGTCCTGCTGATGGTCGTGGCGCTCGGAGTGCTCACGCCGCTGCCGGCCGTCGCCGACTCCGTGTCCAGCTCGCAGACGTTCTTTGTCAGCCTGCCGGGAAACGCGACGACACTGCGCGGGACAGTCGCGCTGACCATCAGCTCCGGTCAAACCGGCGGCTACTACCCGGCCTGCGGCTCACGCTCCAACGCCGACCTGTTTGTCGATGGGCAATTTTCCGCCCGAACCACCACTGCTGAATGCAGCGGCGAGTCCTGGGTCATGAACCTCGACACGACAGCTTGGCCGAACGGCGAGCACGCTGTCAGCGTCTCCAACGCTGACCTTGACGCCCAGATTGGCGACGGCAAGGACCACCACGCGAACAATCAAGTGCCGATCAAGGTCATCGTCGCAAACAACGCCCCCTCTGTGGATCTGACCTCACCGGGCATCGACGGCGCCTGGCTGTTGAAGAACACGTTCCTCATCCGGGCGCAGGCAAGCCCGGATCCGAACGGCTCTCCATCGATCAGCCGAGTCGACTTCCTCGTCGATGGATCGGTGGTCGGGAGCGCTGCGAGCCCGCCGTACCAGTTTTCGTGGAACACCCGTCTGTCCTCAAACGGCAACCACAACGTCTCGGCGGTCGCCTATGACGGCGATGGGCAGGCCGGCACTTCCTTCAACAAATCCGTCCTGGTCCGCAACGTCGACATCAAGGTGCGCCTGACTGCCAACCACCCGATTGTTCGGGCCGGCAAGGATGTCGTGCTGACCGCCACCGCGACCGATAGTCACGGTGCACCGATGGTTGGCCTGCGGATGAACCTGTACACGAAGAAGCATGTGTCCAAGTCCTGGTGGACCCGGTTCGACTACTACAACACCGACGCCAAGGGGCGCGCCACCTGGACCGAAGGCCCGGACTCGAACTACGACTACAAGGTGGTCGTGGACCCGGCTCAAGGCTATGACCCTGCCCAGAGCCCCGTCCTGGCGGTCAAGACCTTCATCGACATCCATCTCAAGGCTCAGGCTGCACCGGTCAAGGTGGGGCAGCAGGCGGTGATCAAGGTGACCCTGCTGCCTGGTCATAGCCACCAAACACTGGACGTGCAGATTCACTCGTCCACGGGCTGGCACTCGATCGGGCATATCGACTCTCGTGACCGCAAGCGTGGGCAGTCGTGGAGCACCACCTACATCGGGATCACCAGCGGCAGGAAAGCGCTGTGGCACGTGCGCGTCGTCCGTATGGCCGACCACTTCTTCATTGCGTCCTACAGCGAGGTCGCTTCCGTCCGAGTCGTCTGACCCGGCCGCTCAGCGGGGCAGGATCATCCCTGCGGCCACCGTGCCGTTGGTGGCCTCGTCGACCAGGATGAACGACCCGGTCGTACGGTTGCGGCGGTACTCGTCGACCAGCAACGGCTGGGTCGTCCGCAGCGTGACGCGGCCAATCTCGTTGAGCCCCAAGGATTGTGGCTTGTCGTCGCGGTGCAGCGAGTTGACGTCGACGCGGTACTGCAGGTCCTTGACGAGCGCCCGCGCCCACCGCGAGGTGTGCTTGATCGCCAGCTTCTGACCTTGGCGCAGCTCGCCTTCGGCCATCCAGCAGACCATCGCCTCGATGTCCTGAGTGACCCTGGGCTGGTTGTGCGGCCGGCAGATCAGGTCGCCCCGCGAGACGTCGACGTCGTCTGCAAGCCGTACGGTGCAGGACATCGGCGAGAAAGCCTCGCCCACCGGGCCGTCCATGGTCTCGATCGCCTCGATGCGCGAAGCAAAGCCGCTCGGGAGTACGACAACCTCGTCGCCAACCTTGAGCACACCGCCGGCAACCTGGCCGGCGTAGCCGCGGTAGTCGTGGTAGGCGGAGGACTGCGGACGTACGACGTACTGCACCGGGAAGCGGACGTCGATCAGGTTGCGGTCACTCGCGATGTGCAGGTCCTCGAGGTAGTGCAGCAGCGAAGTTCCCTCGTACCAGGTCATGTTGGCACTTCGGGTCACCACGTTGTCGCCAGCGAGAGCCGAGACGGGGATGAACTGAAGGTCACCGATCTCGAGCTTTGCGGCGAACGCCCGGAACTCGTCCTTGATCTCCTCGAACCGCTCCTGCGAGTAGTCGACCAGGTCCATCTTGTTGACGCAGAGCACCATGTGCGGCACCCGCAGCAGGGACGAGATGAACGCGTGCCGGCGGGTCTGCTCGCTGATGCCCTTGCGTGCGTCGACCAGCAGCAGGGCGAGGTTGGCGGTCGAGGCACCGGTCACCATGTTGCGGGTGTACTGAATGTGGCCGGGGGTGTCGGCGATGATGAACTTGCGCTTGGGCGTCGAGAAGTAGCGGTAGGCGACGTCGATCGTGATGCCCTGCTCGCGCTCGGCCCGCAGGCCGTCGGTCAGCAGCGCGAGGTTGGTGTAGTCGTCGCCGCGGCGACGGCTCGTCTCCTCGATCGCGGCGAGCTGGTCCTCGAAAATTGTCTTGGTGTCATAGAGAAGTCGCCCGATCAGGGTCGACTTGCCGTCGTCGACCGAGCCGGCGGTGGCAAAACGCAGGAGCTCCATGGCTTAGAAGTACCCCTCGCGCTTGCGGTCCTCCATGGACGCTTCGCTCACCCGGTCGTCGGCGCGGGTTGCTCCGCGCTCGGTGACCCGGGTCGCCGCGATCTCGACGACGATGTCGGCACGGGTGGCGGCCGTGGAAAGCACGGCTCCCGTCACCGAGAGATCGCCGACGGTGCGGAACCGTACGGTCTCCTCGAAGACTTCTTCACCCTCGCGCGGCTGGACCACGTCGCTGACGGCGAGCAGCATGCCGTCGCGGCGAACAACCTCGCGCCGGTGGGCGAAGTAGATCGACGGGATGTCGATGTCTTCGTCGGCGATGTACTGCCAGATGTCCAGCTCGGTCCAGTTCGAGAGCGGGAAGATCCGGATGTGCTCGCCGCTGTGGTGGCGGCCGTTGTAGATCGACCAGAGCTCGGGCCGCTGGTTCTTGGGGTCCCACTGGCCGAACTCGTCGCGGAAGGAGAACACCCGCTCCTTGGCCCTGGCCTTCTCCTCGTCGCGGCGGGCGCCACCGAAGACGGCGTCGAACCGGCCCTTCTCGATGCCAGCCAGCAGCGGGGCGATCTGCAGCTTGTTGCGGGACTCGCCCGGCCGCTCGACCACGCTGCCGTCGGCGATGGCGTCCTCGACGCTCTCGACGATCAGCTGCACCTCGAGCTCACCGGCCCGGCGGTCGCGGAACTCGAGCACCTCGGGGAAGTTGTGGCCGGTGTCGATGTGCATCACCGGGAACGGGATGCGGGCCGGCCAGAACGCCTTCTCGGCCAGCCACAGCATGACGATGGAGTCCTTGCCGCCGCTGAAGAGCAGGACCGGCCGCTCGAACTCGGCCACGACCTCGCGGAAGATGTGGATGGCCTCCGCCTCGAGGGCACGCAGGTGCGACAGCTCGTAGGTATGAGCGGTCACCGGGCCTCCTCGAGGCGCAAAACGGACGGACGACGGACAGGTCGACGCTACCCTGCGCCTGATCACGGGCTGGACCCCCGGTCCGCCATCTGGTACGTGACCATGCGGCCGTCAGCGCGGTTCAGGGGTCGAGGCGCTCGCCAACCTCCAGCGCCGCCGTGAGCGTGTTGCCGGGACCGGCCAGCGGACAGTCCCAGCGCGGGTCGTACCGGCAGGACGGGTGGTAGAGGAAGTTCAGGTCGACGACCAGCGAGGCGTGGTCCCCACCGAGGTCCGCTCCCTTGATGGTGTCGAGCAGGTAGCGGCCGGCTCCGTACGAGGTCACCCGCGCCGTCGCGTCCTTGACCGGGACGAAGATCCCGCCGCCGTACTGGTGCAGCCACCAGACATCCAGCGATCCACCGACCGGGGCCGGCAGCTCCAGCCGACCGACCAGCTGCTGGCGCACGTCACCGTCTGCTGAGGTGGGCACCACCCGCTCGACGTCGGGCTCCGCCGGCTGGATCGGCAGCAGGAAGCGATAGGCCGGGTCGTACGGCCAGTACGGCACGCCGGTCGAGCGCATCGGGTGGTCGGCGGCGAGCGGGCTCTGCGGGTGGGTCAGGAACAGCTCGTCCCTGCCGGCCCGCCACCGTGCGTGCCCCTCGGCAGGGTCGTCAGCCGCCCGGACCGACGCGTAGAGCAGGGCCACCCGTCGGCGCCAGTCGGCCAGCTCCAGGCGCTCGTGAGTCACGGGCGTCCGCCGGTCACCGGTAGAAGTCGCGTTCCCAGCGATGCCGCCGGACGGTGTCCAGGGAAGTGAGGGGTACGCCGTCGGACGTCGCGACGTTGCGCTCGACGTGGCGTACGGTCCGCATCCCCGCGATCACGGTCGACACGGCCGGCTGCGCCAGCACGTACCGCAAGGCAAGATCGGCCACCTCGTCGACCGAGATGCCCACATCGTCGACGAGGGCCTGGACGTGCTTCTCGACCTCGGCCGGCCGGTCACCGCTGAAGTAGACGTTGCGGAAGTCGCCATCGGGGAACGTCGTGCCTGCGGTGATCCGCCCGGTCAGGCCGCCTTCGTCCAGGGCCACCCGCACGATCACGCCGACTCCTGCCTCCAGGCAGGCGGGGAACAACGAGGTCTCCGGCTGCTGGTGGAAGACGTTGTGGATGACCTGCACCGTGTCGACGGTGCCGGAGGCGATCAGCGCGAGCGCGTTCTCGGGCTGGTAGTCGTTGATGGAGACGCCGAAGAACCGGATCTTTCCCTCGTCCTTGAGCGCCTGGACGGTCTCGAGCCAGTCGCCGCGACCGACCCACTCGTCGCTCCAGACGTGGAACTGCAGCACGTCGAAGGCCTCGAGGCCGGACGCGGCGAGCGAGGTCTCCAGCGACGCGCGGATGTGCGAGCCGGGGAACGCGTCCATCGGGTCGACGCCGTCGGGGGCCGGCCAGATCAGGTTCTTCGGCGGCACCTTTGTAGCGACGTAAAGGTCGTCCCGGCCGTACGAGCGCAGGACTCCACCCACGATGCGCTCGCTCTCGCCGTACCCACGAGCGGTGTCGATGAAGTTGACGCCGAGCTCGATGGCCCGGTGCAGGGCGCGTACGGACTCGTCCTCCTCGGCGCCGATCCACATCGACCCGCCGATGCCCCAGGCGCCGAAGCCGATCTCGGAGACGGACAGTCCGGTACGGCCAAGGTTGCGGTACTGCATAGCGACTCCCGGTGCTCGACGACAGCGTTGCCTCAGCGGCAGAGCCGCCAGCGCCAGCCTATGCGCCGCAGTCGGTGCATGACGACAACCACCAGCCATCACCGACGCGTAGCCAGCCGCGCCCAGCGGGCTCGCCAGCCCGTAGGCTCCGCGCCCCCTCCCGCCATTTGATCAAGCGCGCTCGGCCAACTGGACGGCCCCGTGTTGGGCCCTCCGACGATCAACGACGACGAGCCGACCGTCGACAACATCTGTGGCGACGAGACGGTCACCGACCCGCACATTTCCGCACGGTCAGGCGTCCCTGGCCAGCCCAGAAGACGGTGCCCAGATGAAGCACGCGGTAGTGATCGCCAGCACCCGTCGACCCCATATCCTCGCCGCCACCATCGATGCTCTGATGGGCCAGACCCGCCCTGCTGACGAGGTGATCCTTTCGGTCGCCAGTCGCGCCGACGTCCCCGGTCAGTTGCCCGAGTCTGTGCGCGTCGTGGTGGGGCCGCGCGGTCTCACGACCCAGCGCAACACCGGCCTGGACGCGCTGTCTGCCGACGTCGAGCTGGTGACGTTCTTCGACGACGACGCGGAACCGGCTCCGGACTACCTCGAGAAGGCCAGGGCATTTGCGATTCGCCGCCCGGACGTCGCACTGTTCGACGGCAAAATCGCCGCCGACGGCATGCTCACCGGCGAGCTGGACCGTGTCCACGCCCGCAGCCTGCTCGCCCTGCACCCGCGGACGGAGACCTCGACGCCGCAGGCAGAGGCCTACGGCTGCAACATGAACGTCCGCGCCGACGTCGCTGCCGCGGTGCGATTCGACGAGCGGCTGCCGCTCTACGGCTGGCTCGAGGACCGCGACTTTGCCATCCGCTGCACCGAGTTCGGTGCCGTGGTGCAGTACGAGGGTTGCGTCATCGTTCACATCGGGACGTCCAGCGGCCGCATCTCCGGCCAACGGATGGGCTTCTCGCAGATCGTTAACCCGCACTACCTGTGGCGCAAACGAGTCCTCCGTGCCTCGCAACTGCTCCACTTCTGGGCACGCGCACTAATCGGCAACGCCCAGGGGCTGGCGCGGCACGACCAAGTGATCGACCGACCGGGACGCCTCAAAGGCAACCTCACCGGATTCGCGGCGGTGCTGCGCGGTCTGGGGCCGGAGGCCGTCCTCGATCTCGAGGTGGGAACCGCCGCTCCGCGCTGACCGGGCCTAGGCTGCTCAGTCATGACGCGCGACGTGCTGCCCGGCGACTTGCTGGTTCCTGCCGACGCCGCGGTGGCGCTGACGGCGGAGGCGGCCTCGCTGCCCGTGCTCACCCTCAGCCCCGCCGACGCCGGACGAGTCGACCTGGTGATGATCGGCGCGCTGTCCAACCTGGTCGAGCTGCCGGCACCGGCAGGCACCGCAGCCAGCGGGGACACGTTGGCGCTGCGGGACGTCGAGGGTGTGCTGCTCGCCGTCATGGGCGTGACGGCCGTGATCGAGGGAGGGGTACGGGGAGAGGTCGCAGCCATCCGGCGCCCCACTCGCCCCGACCACCGCGAGCTGTGGCGGGCGCCGAGCCCACAGCCGGCCGGCGCCATCGCGATCATCGCGACGACGCCGCCACTCGCGGAGGATCTCGACACCGTCGAGGGACCGGCAATCGCCCTCGTGCTCGCCGGCACCGACCCCCTTGATCCGCGGCACCACGCTCGGGTCAAGGCGTGGAAGGCCCTCACAGAGCCACGGGACATCCCCCTCGTACTGCTCCCGCTCAGCGCGGTGACCGAGTTTGAGGCCGTGCAGCTGGCCACCGCCTATGGTGCCAGTCGAGGCGTCGCCGACCCGCTCGAGCCCGATCCGGCGCTGCACGGGCACGGCAGCGGCCTGACCGTGTTCTTCACCGGCCTGTCCGGGTCGGGCAAGTCAACCGTGGCCGCGCAGCTGGCGGTCGAGCTCGCCGCGGCAGGACGCACGGTGACACTGCTCGACGGCGACGTTGTCCGTACCCATCTGTCGGCCGGGCTGGGCTTCTCGAAGGCCGACCGCGAGATCAACATCCGGCGAATCGGCTGGGTCGCAGCCGAGGTGACCAAGCACGGTGGGGTCGCGATCTGCGCACCGATCGCGCCCTACGCGGCGACCAGGGCTGCCGCCAGGGGGATGGTCGAGCGCTACGGCAGGTTCGTGCTCATCCACGTCTCCACCCCGCTCGAGGTGTGCGAGGCTCGTGACCGCAAAGGCCTCTACGCCAAGGCCCGTGCCGGCGTGCTGACCGAGTTCACCGGCATCAGCGACCCGTACGAGGTCCCGCTGGACGCCGACCTGTCCCTGGACACGAGTGAGATGGCCGTCACGGACGCCGTTCAGCGCGTGATGAGCATCCTGGCGCTAGGCTGACCAACCGAGCGACGACCCCGAAGGAAGAATCCAGCATGACGAAGAGCGCCCTTATCACCGGCATCACCGGCCAGGACGGTTCCTACCTGGCCGAGCTGCTGCTGAGCAAGGGCTACGAGGTGCACGGCATCGTCCGCCGTGCCTCGACCTTCAACCGCGAGCGCCTCGACGACATCTACGAGGACGCCCACGCGGGTCAGCGCAGCCTCTTCCTGCACTACGGCGACCTCGCCGACTCCTCGTCGCTGGCCAAGCTGTTCCACGAGGTCCAGCCGGACGAGGTCTACAACCTCGGTGCGCAGAGCCACGTCAAGGTCAGCTTCGACGTGCCGGAGTACACCGGCGACATCACCGGCCTGGGTGCGATGCGCCTGCTCGAGGCCGTCCGGGCGTCCAAGCGCGACACCCGCATCTACCAGGCGTCGACGTCCGAGCTGTACGGGTCGACGCCGCCGCCGCAGAGCGAGACCACCCCGTTCCACCCCCGCTCGCCGTACGGCGTGGCCAAGATCTACTCGTACTGGGCCACGGTGAACTACCGCGAGGCCTACGACATGTTCACGGCCAACGGCATCCTGTTCAACCACGAGTCACCCCGCCGCGGCGACACGTTCGTCACGCGCAAGATCACCCGCGCGGTGGCCCGGATCAAGGCCGGCATCCAGGACAAGCTCTACCTCGGCAACCTCGACGCGATCCGCGACTGGGGCTACGCGCCGGAGTACGTCGAGGGCATGTGGCGGATGCTGCAGGCCAACGAGCCGGGCGACTACGTGCTGGCGACCGGCGTCGGCGCCACGGTCAAGGACTTCGTCACGGCAGCCTTCTCCGCGGTCGGTCTCGAGTGGGAGCCCTACGTCGAGGTGGACCCGGCCTACTACCGGCCGTCCGAGGTCGACTACCTGCTCGGCGACCCGGCCAAGGCGCACGAGGTGCTCGGCTGGAAGGCCGACACGCACTGGGACGAGCTGGCCCGGATCATGGTCAAGGCCGACGTGGAGTCGCTCGACGACCAGCTCAACGGCCGGCACGTACGCGCCGACGCGCGCTGAGCGCAGACACCACCCCACGGCTCAGCGTTTACGGCCGCGGCCCGGCTCGAGACGTTGTGAATGCGCGGCAATGGCTGCTGCATAGGCGATTTCGAGCTCGTCCACCACAGGGCCGATCCCGTACGCGTCCCTGATCGCCGCACGCCCGGCGTCCCCCATCAACGCGCGGCGACCGGGGTCGTTGAGCAGATCGAAGACCGCCTCGGCAAGCTGGCTGGCCGGCGCTGTGCTGACGGCCACAGCCCCCCGAGCCTCGAGGTCGGCGGCAATGTGGCACGAGTCGGTGACCACCGTCGGCGTGCCCACGGAGAGGGCCTCGAGCACCGTCATCGGGAAGGGCTCGTCAACGCTCGGCAGCACGAAGACGGTCGCCTTCGCCAGCCTTTCGCGCACGTGCTCAGGAGCCACGGCGCCCTCGTACCGGATGCGGTCCGAGCGCCCCTTGGACTCGACGAACTGCGAGGAACTCCGCGAGGTCGCCCTCGTCGGCGCCGACCGCGATGAAGTCGGCGTCGACCCCGCGGTCGAGCAGGTCGACCGCGAGCAGGGCGAAGGCCAGCACCCGCTTGCGCCGACTGAGCCGCGCGCAGAACAGGACGATCGGGCGGGCCATCGGGATCGGGGCCGGGCAGCGGCTCGGCCGACGGCGATCCCGTTGCGCAGGCGGGTCGTCTTCAGATCGGGGACCACGGCCGCGAGCGCGGCGTCCTCTTCGGCCGTCAGGGACATCACGTCGAGGCGCCCCTGAGCAGCCGCCTCGTGACCAGCCGGTCGATGATCTTGGCCTTGCGCCGCGAGTCCGGCCCGATCATGCCGTGGGACTGGACGATGTACGGCAAACCGCGGGTGGTGGCCATGTAGCCGGAGCTGACGCTGACCAGGTCGCGGCCCTGGTGCAGGTGGTAGACGTCGTGGTGCTCGCTGCGCGAGTCGATCTCGAACGCCATCGCTGGCGAGATCAGGCCCGCCAGCCCGGCACCCGGCATCCAGGACCGCACCTTGTGCAGGCGGACGTCGACCGATGGCGGGCAGGTCGACGGTGCCGACGCCGTCCCAGCCGGCGTACAGCGTCATCTGGTGACCACGCGCGGCCAGCTCGGTGATCTGGGCGAGGGCAACGCTCAGCGGGCCGCCGAAGGCACCCTCCGCGCTGACCAGAGTGACGACGTGGGCGATCTTCACCAGCGCTCGGTCGCCTTCACCTTGCCGCCCAGCCGACAGGTCGCCGAGCCCCCACTGCTCGAGCACGCACCGCGGAACCAACGCCGGCAAAGAATCCGCCCAGGACCAGCGCTTGGTGCAGACGGGCATCGTCCCCGACGGTGATGGGTCTTGCTGCGGAAACGTGGATCACCGAACGATGGTGTCATGGTCCGCCCGCCACCGCCGCGCGGAGTGCCGCCGACCACACGTCGAGTCGCGCGGCTAATGGATTTGGCCATACCTGCCGATGCTCAGCCAGTGACAGACGGGCAGTCTCTCGGGAGACCTGAACCGGACGGTCGAATGGTGATCAACCTCGCCATCTTGCACCGCCCGACACCCCGTGCTGTCTATGTCGCCGACCTCGGTGTCAGCAGCCTCAGCAACTTCATGGTGCTGCTCGTCGCAGCGCACGTCGGTGGGCGTGTCGAGTTTGGTGCTGCCGCAGTGGGGATCGGCCTCGTCACTCTCGCCATCACCCTGCGGCAGGCGGCAATCGGGGATCTCGTCGTCGTCCGCAGTGCGTCTGCACTCGACCGGTCAGCAGCCGGCCATGCCTACACCGTCTCCTTCGGCTGGGGCGTCCTTGCGACCGTAGGGACGGTCGCGGCAGTGCACGCGATCGGAGGCGCCCATACCGGCTTCAGCATGGTTCTGCTCATGGCACCGATGCTTTGCCTGCAGGACGCCGGTCGCTACCTCGCGTTCGCAAAAGGTCGGCCGGGAATCGCGCTGGCGGCGGATGGACTCTGGGTTGCCTTGCAAACGGTGGGCTTGGTCGGACTGGCATTCGTCACGAACCTGACTGTCACCGAAGCAACTGGCGTGTGGGTCGTGGCTGGATCGGCTAGCGGCCTGTGGGTGGTCGTCCGGCTTGGTATCGCGCCCAAGGTCAGGGGATCCGCGGCGTGGCTACGCTCTGAGAAGGCATTCGTGGGCGCAGCCACGACACAGACACTCACCTCCGCAGGGACTACAGCCGCCCTGATTTATGGTGTCGGCATCTTCGCCAGCGCCACGGCCGCGGGCGCACTGCGCGGCATCCAGACGCTGTTTGGACCGCTGAACGTCCTGCTCGTGGCCGAACGCTTGAGACTCACGCGGCACTACGCGCAAGCACCGGAGTCCTTGAACGCCAATGTCGAAGGGCGCCGCACACGCGTCTTCGTCGTGGCATGCGCTGTGGCCTACGGAGTTGCATTGGGTGCAACCCCCCGCGCCTTGGGGACTCTGGCACTAGGGGCAACCTGGCTGCCCGCTCACAGCCTCGTCCTCCCCATGTCGCTCCAGGTGCTCTTTCTCGGGTTGATGACCGTTCCGGCCGCTGCATTCACCGCGACACTGCAACTTCGAAAGGCAGTAGCGCTTCGAGCCGCCCTCGGCGTAAGCACACTGACCTGCTCCTTCCTCCTCCTGATGTGGCTGCCACCCGCAACGGCGGTGGCCTGGGGCCTTGCAACCTCGAGCGCGATCATGCCTTGCCTACGGCGAGTGGATGCTCCGGTCGTGCTCACCTCGCAAAACAGGAGCCAACCGTCGGCTGAGGACGGCGCTCTCCGAGTCCTTCGCATGCGCGCGAGGCGGTGGCCCCTACACCAGAGTGGTCAGTCAGCGCATCGGCGCGGTAATAGCCGTCGGCGCGGGCCAAGGTCCGCCTGACCCCAGACGCCCTGACCACCAGCAACCTCCTGCTCGGCGTCGGGGGCTCGGCCTTCCTGTTACTGCCCCATGCAGGGAGCGCGGCAATCGTCACAGCAACGGTCTGCTGGCAACTTGCGTACGGCTGCGACTGCGCAGATGGCCAGCTGGCCCGCTGGAAGCGAAACGGTAGCCGACACGGAAAGGCCTACGACGTGATGTGCGACTTCGTCGTGCAGGTCGCGTTCGTGACCGTAGTCCTGGGGCGTGCACATGTCCGGGCGCCATACGTCGCAATTCCCACGGCGGCACTCTTCTTGCTGGGAACGTACTTCGCAACCGTCGCGGAGGAGTATCTGCCGAAACGCAACAACCCCAGTTCAACTTCGTCGTCCACGGTGGACAGCCCAGTCCTCCTGGCAATCGGCACCCTTCGGGACTTCGGCCTCGTAACCCTTGCTGCCGGCATCACCATGCTCATCCAACCTCAGTGGGCAGTCGCCGTCCTAATAGTTGCAGCCACCCTGAACGCCATGACCGCGGTGCGGCGATTCCTGCCCCTGTTGACATTCCGAGAGGACAAGCGCGTGACCCCCGACAACATCGTGATCCTGGCCGCTGGGCTCGGGAGCCGGCTCGGCCCGAGCTCCGTACCCAAGCCACTAGCTGCCCTGCCGGATGGCCAGACCATCCTGGGGCGACAGCTCGCCGCGCTAGCGGAGTTCTTCCCTGAGGCACGAGTCCATGTCGTCGTGGGCTACATGCGCGAAATGGTGATGGCCGCGGCCCCTGCTGCGACGTTCGTGCACAACGAGCAGTTCGCCTCCACCAACACCGCAACCAGCCTTCGCTTGGCACTGGAGCAGGCAGCGGCCGGGAGCGTACTGTGGCTCAATGGCGACGTCATCTTCGACCGTGCCGTGATTGCGCAGGTCGGCTCGGCGGCCCACGGTCGGCACGGCAGCGTGTGCGTGATTCGCAAGGAGGTCGGCGACGAGGAGGTCAAGTTCGTTTCCTCCGAAGACGGTCATGTGACCCGGATTTCCAAGACCGTGGAGAACGGCGAGGGCGAGGCTGTGGGCATCAACTTCCTCACCGCAACCGGACGGGCGATGGTGCTTGAGGCGCTTGGAAATTGCGCGCCAAACGATTACTTCGAGGCGGCCCTGGATGCCTTGGGCCCGACGGCAGTCTGAGACTGCGGACCACGGACGTCACAGCAAACTTCTGCATGGAGATCGACACGCCCGCGGACATGGCCGCCGCGCTGACCTACTTCGACGATCGGCCTGCGGTCGCACCCAGCGACGTCGGAGTACCGTCTCAGCCGACGGGTGTCGCCCAACTGGTGTGACGAACCGAGGCGCTTGTGTCCAAGTTTCCTGCAGCGCAAATTACTCAGCTCAGGCTCGCATAGGCCCTAGCTCCAGACCAAACCGTCGCGTCTCGACGCGGAGCCCCCATGGCGCCAACGGGTCATCTGCATGGACCCAAGTTTGCGTCCGGCTACGCTCCCGTGGCACGCAACTCGGACCGCTCGCCCGACCCTCTGCGGCAGGTGGACCGATGGGGAGCCGTGCAGCGTCCACATCGAACGCGCCAGGGCCCTTGCATTTTCCGCTTGAACACATCGGCACCCCCGCCAATGCGCACCAGTTGCCGCCAACCATGTGGCCGGGCTTCCCAGGCAGGCCTACGCGGCTTCTTCTATCTCAGCGACGCACCAGGAGTACATCCAGCTGCAGGGCATCCCCGGTGCGAGGATCCACGAAAGCTGGCTCAGTCCTGACCAGCGAGAAGCCAGCATCCCGAAGCATCCCGAGAATCGACAGGTAATCCGTCTGACCTTCGTACAACTCTGTGAGTGAGACCTCGCACTGCACGGCAATCGCGGTCTTGAGGACGTCGGGCGCACCCGCGAGCACCTGACGCTCGAAACCCTGAGTATCGATCTTCAGCCACAGCGGACTGACGTCAGCTCGCTGACCAGGTCGTCCAACCGGCGTACAGCGACCCGCTCGCGACGGACCATGGCTGACTCGGGGGCCGCGTCCACCTGCTCAGCGGTAGGCGCGAGGAGTGGCTGCTCACACTATTTGCAGCGTGCATCTCGAGAGACGCGTCCACTTCGCCAATGGCCTGTTGATGGGCTGTCCAGCGCCGGTCGGTCGTCGCAAGACCCCTTAGAATCGCGTACGGCTCCGACATTGGTTCAAACGAGACGATCCGGCCCTCGAAGCCAATACGTCGAAGCCAGGTCCCGTACTGGCCTTGGTTGGCGCCCACGTCGAGCACCGTGACGATAGCGAGCCTCTTCAACAAGCCGGCGACATACTCATTGGCCTCCGAGCGTACGGGTACCAGTTCGTATCCAGCCCGCGAAAAGGCTTGACGGACAGGTGTCTTGAGCCGTCGACCAAGGCTTGTGGTTCGGACCAGGTGCACAAGGGATGTACTCAATGTTCTCTCCATGGCTTTGTGACGAGATTGGAAAGGGACTCTGTGTTGGTTGCTTGAAACTGCTTCAGCTGGAATGGACTTTCATACGCAAATCGGTCGAGTCGATTCCCTGGAGGGTCCGCACTACCTCGTCGACCGATTCAACGAAAGATTCCCCCGGCGGCACTACCCATCCGCCGACTGCGCCGACGACCTCGGCAGGAGAGCCCCGACAGAGAGGCCAGCGTCGGGACCCCTACTGCGGCTGCCTCAAGAACAACAAGCGGCTCAGCCTCATGACGGTAGCGACTCGGAAAGAGAAAGAGATCAAGCCCGGCTAGAAATGGCGAGACCTCCTCCGCGTCGAGCGGGCCTACGAAACATAGGCGGTCCGGGTAACGGACCAGATACTCCTCTATGAGGGATCGGTCCTCGGGATCGTTGGCTGGGCCGGCCAGCTGCAGCTCGACGTCGAGGTCACGGCGAGAAGCTTCTCAAACGTCTCAAGCACCTCGCTCAGGCCCTTCGGCTTCGACAGGTTGCTCCGATGCCCGAGCACGACAGCGCAAGGGTGCCCACCAGAACGCTCGGGCACGGCGGCTGGCACCGCTATGAATGCGCTGTTGGAAAGACAGAGCGTGCTACCGAGGACCCGATATCCTCCCCGCAGGCTCTCCGCCATGCCTGGCGAGAGAGTCACGTGCGTCATTCGCGTTCCGCCCACCCGGACAAGCACAGCCATTGCCCTGGAGCGCCGACGAAGGTACTGCGAAGAGTGGTGGTGAAAAATGACTGGGGTCAGGCGGACACGGGCTGCGGTGGCGATGACCGCTTGGTACCAGACACCCGAGCCTCCTGCGCCGCCGAGGTAGACAGCCGACAGTCTGGGTCCAACACAGATCCTCGCTGCCGCGCGGAGATGGGCCGTGAGTCGGCGTGTGTGATACGCAAGCCCGTGGCCAGCCGCGCCAGTGTCGAAGACTTCTACGTCGACCCCACACGAACGCAACAAGGCGGCGGTGGCCTCGGTGATGCGTGCGGCCCCGTGCATTGGAGGCGGGAGTGGTCCGACGACGACGACGCGCACGGGCTAGCCCCAGGTCCGAGGCTGCTTGCGCGGTCGGGTGGAGATCGCTGCCATGACCAACAAAAGCATCGCCAGCCGGCTCATTGATTGGAGGAGCGATCCTCGTAGGACTAGCACCTGATATCCGGCGAGCACTGGCACAATCAACAAGATCATTGAGGGTCGTCCCGACTTCCGAGCGGCCTGAAAGTACAGGTCGAGTCGACGAGAGACATATCCGAGCGAGCCCAGGACTCCGACAAGGCCCACCCAAGAGAAGTCCAGCCAGGTCTCAATCCACAGAGGTGCCGACAAGTTGGTGTTGGGAAAGTTGATGTAGGACGCCAGAACAGTACCGGTGTCCTGGGGCTTATTCGCCCAGACGTCCCGCGGTCCCAGAACAGCCCCGCGCCGAGCATCTGCTTTCCGTCGGTGTGACCTCTCTCCTTGGCAAACAGAACACCGTCCTGGATCTGAGCCATCGAATCGTAGTCCGTCTTGTGGATGAGCTCGGTTAGCGGACCTGCCTGTCCGCCCTCGTGATTGGTGTATCGGAAGTAGTCGAGATAAGGGAAGACGACAACAGCCGAAAGCAGCAACACAACGATAAGTCCCCTCACGAAGACCGGGCGAGCGGCGTGACGCCCGACGATGACGAACGCGAGGACCAGGCTGAGTACCCAGTACCGGGGATTAGAGATCGGGTTGTTCACTAGGGCGTTCGAGGTGATGAGTGCCAACACAAGCGCCAGAGTTGGAAGGCTAGTGCGGCCAACACGAAGAGGGCGCGAGCGCTCGATCCACAGTGCAAGCAGCGCAAGGAATGGCGGAACCGTGGCCAGAGCAACGACGATCGCATAGGTCGACTTGCTGTTTCCCGTGATCAGACCAGTGTCGGTCAGACTCGCGGCAGCCGCTTGACGGCTCTTGAGGAGAACTCCTAGGCCGCCCAACTTCGCGATAAAGTACGGGGCGGTGATGAGAGCGAACAGCCCAAGCATCGTGTTCGGCGGGGACTGATCTGACGACGTTCGAAGCGGCCGGGGGTCAGGGGCTTTGTTGGCCCAGCCACTGGCCACAGTCGTAGGCCAGCAGACCGGCAATGACAACACCTGCGGCCTCTTGCACAATCAACGGGTCTTGACTCACCAGCAGCGGGTTGTAGCGGGACGCCACCTGCGCGAGGGGAGCAAGTCCGAGCCAGATGTAGACGTAGACCCAGAACAGCAGAGCCATCCATTGCGGCTGGCCACGGAGGACCAATCTGCCCAGGCGGACGCCCGAATACGCGACGATGAAGAGTTGAAGCAGCCACGTGGTCAACGGGACCGACCCGGCCGCGACCGACCTGGCAACGAGCAAAGGCGCCACGGCACCGGACACAGCGACAAACACCGTGACCGCGACCCAGCCGCCGTACCCGACGACTGCGGGCGACGCGCTGCTTGTTGCCTGACGCCGCGCTGCGCCAGCCGGGATAGGGCGTGGAAGCACGCCTACTGCTGAGGAGGTCCGGGGAGCATTCATGGCGAACTATGCATCGACATGGGGCGGGAAACCTGAAGGTTCGCGTCACCCGTTTGGCTGAACGACAGTCGGGTGCGAGCGTCCTTGCGAGAGCGACTTAGGAGCCGTCAGGCATCCGGGCTGGGTGACCAGCTAATGAGGAGTTCGGTAAGGCGATCAAGACTGGGTTCGACCCGCACAGATGCACTCTCCGGGCGCCTGGGGACGGGTATGGTCGCGGAGGCCAGCACGGCGTCGTGCAACGCCTGGGCGTCGCCGGGCCGAACGACGTGGCCAAGGCCGAGCCGCCGCAGCTCCTGGCGGTCGCGCCGTCGTCGTTCACGGCGGCCAGGATCGGCTGCGCCGCCACCAGGTACGAGGTCAGCTTGCTCGGCAGGCTCATCTGCGCGACGCTCGTCGCGCTCGTTGATCAGCAGGACGTTCGCGGCCGCGAGCACGTCGCTGTAGATGTCGGAGTCGACCCCGTCGACGATCTCCACCCGGGACGTTGCCCGCGGCGAGCCGCTCCAGCTCCTCGCGCTGGCTGCCATCGCCCATGAGCACGAAGCGGCACTTGTGGTCATGGTTCTCGCACAGCTGCGCGGCCTCGATGACCACCTCGAGCGCCTGCTTGCGACCCATGTTGCCGGTGTGCAGCACCACGTGCTCGCCGGTCCAACCCATGGCCTCACGCACGGCGTCGCGCTCCTGCGTCGGCGCCGAGACATGCGTCCAGTTCGGCACCAGGACGACGTCGGACTCGGGCACCCCGAGGGCGACCACGTCGCGTACGAACGTCTCGCCGATCACCACGGTCGATGCGGCCTTGCGCAGGATCGAACGCTCGATCGCGGCGACCAGTCCGGCCGTCGCACCAGCGCCCGAGACCCCGCTCTCCGCGGCAGCCGAGCCCATCAGGTCCTGCACCCAGACCACGGCGGGCGCGCGGTGCTTGGCCGCGATCTTCTCGGCCGCCCACGCGCTCAACAGCGACGGCACCACAGCGACCACGACGTCGGGGCGGTGCCGGACCCGCTCGGTACGGACCCGCAGGGCGAACGTCAGCTCGTACAGGCCACGGCTCAGGGCGTTCTGCCGAGCGCGGGACAAAGCTGCGCAGCCGCCGTACGAGAACGCCGTTGCGCTCCTCGGTCCGCCGCCAGGACCAGCGGAACTCGGCCGGCACCCGCCAGGACGGATAGCTCGGGACGCCGGCCCAGACGTCGACGTCGTGACCGTGCGAGGCGAGGAACTCGGCAAAGGCTGTGGTGTAGGGGGCGATGCCGGTGTGCTCGGGCGCGTAGTTGATGCCGACGATGAGGACGCGCAGCCGTCGGCCGGGCCCACGGCGCTCGCGCCGGGGCAGGCCAGAGGAGTCGGCGTTGCCCGACGGTGCCCTGTCGATTCGGTCTCTCACACCAGGGGTTTCGACCGACGATAGCCGGTCCTTGACCGAAACAACGAGTCGGCTCCGAGTACGTCAAGTTTTCCGGCCATTCACCCGAGTAGAGCAACGGGACCGCTTTCCGCGGCGCCGCAGTTCACCCTCGACCGTAGGGACTCTCTCCGTGGACCTCCGCGACTATCTCCGCGTCGTACGCAAGCGCTGGGCGCTCATCGTGCTCTCCGTGCTCGTGTGCCTGGGCGCGGCCGGCAGCCTGGCCTTCCTGCAGAAGCCGACCTACCAGGCGACCGCCCAGCTGTTCGTCTCGGTGAACGATGCCGGCGGCGCGGACCAGGCGACGTCCCAGGTCTACCAGGGCGGTCTGGCGGCGACGCAGCGGGTGAAGTCCTACGCGGACATCGTCGAGCAGTCCCACCGTCGCCGCAGCCGTGCAGAAGCAGCTCGGCAGCACCCTCACGGCGGACCAGATCGGTCACGAGGTCAGCGCGGACAACCCGCTCGACACCGTGCTGCTCAACGTCCACGTCCGGGACACCGACCCGGCGAGGGCGCAGGCGATCGCCAACGCGGTGGCCCAGCAGTTCGGCCTGCTCGTCAACGACCTCGAGACCCCGCAGGGCGCAGGCACCTCGCCGGTCAAGGTCAGCGTGGTGCAGAAGGCCCAGCTGCCGCTCGCGCCAGTCGCCCCGAACAAGAAGGTCGACCTCGCCCTCGGCCTCCTGCTCGGGCTCGCGCTCGGCGTCGGCCTGGCCGTACTCCTCGACGTCCTCGACACCAGCGTCAAGAGCGCGGAGGAGCTCGAGACCGTCAGCGAGAGCGCCGTCCTCGGCGTCATCGGCTTCGACTCCGACGCGAGCCGCAGCCCGCTGATCGTCCAGACCGACCCGCACTCCCCGCGCGCAGAGGCCTTCCGCCAGCTGCGCACGAACCTGCAGTTCGTCGACATCGACCACCCGATCAAGTCGATCGTGATCACCTCGTCGATCCCGCAGGAGGGCAAGTCGACCACGACCGCCAACCTGGCGATCACCCTCGCCCAGGCCGGCCTCAAGGTCGTCCTCGTCGAGGGCGACCTGCGCCGCCCCAAGCTCATGCAGTACCTCGGCGTCGAAGGCGCCGTCGGCGTGACCAGCGTTCTCATCGGCCGGGTCGCCCTCGACGACGCCCTGCAGCCGTGGGGCAACGGCTCGCTGATGGTCCTGCCCAGCGGCCCGACCCCGCCCAACCCGTAGCGAGCTGCTCGGCTCGCAGGGCATGGCCGACCTGATCGCCCAGCTCGAGGAGCGCGCCGACATCGTCCTGGTCGACGCACCCCCGCTGCTGCCGGTGACGGACGCCGCCGTCCTCGCCAAGGTCTGCGACGGCGCCCTGCTGATCGTCCGGCACGGCCTCACCAGCCGGGAGCAGGTCGCCCGTGCGGTCGAGAGCCTGCGCGTCGTCGACGCGCACCTGATCGGCAACGTGCTCAACATGGCTCCGGCCAAGGGCCCCGACGCCTACGGGTACGGCTACGCCTACCACTACACCAGCACCGCCAGCGGGCGCATCACCCCGCGACCCAACCAGACGGTGCCGCGTCGGACCGACGCGTCGGCCACGCCGGCCAAATCGGTCGTCCCGACCGGCACCGGTCGCCGCCGCAGGGCCGAGGGCCAGCCGACAGCGTCGGTCAGCACGCCCGCGCCGCCCGCCGCCGCCGACGAACGGAACCGCCGTCTACCTGCCGCCGTCCGACGCGCCCAGCGCCGTTCCCGCCATCCCGTCCCAGGCCACGCTCGATGCCTTCTTCGTCGGGCAGCCGCAGCGATGAGCGGCGACTTCCGGCTGGCCAACGTCACCGTCCGGGCCGACCTCGGATCCCTGGCGCTGATCGAGTACGCCACCAACTCCGCCGACACGCTCACCTGGTACGACGGCGACGCCAAGGGCGCCGCTGACGGCCTCTCCGCGGCGATCATCGGCCGGGCGGCGTTCATGGACGCACGCCTCACCCGTACCGAGGCGCTGTCCCTGGTTGCGGCGGCCGCCACGGCGCCGTGGGCCTCGGTCCCGACCGACGCGACCCTCGCCGAGGCCGACCCGAGCGTGACCGGTGGGGTGTACGACGCAGCCGAACGGCTGCACCGTCACTTCCTGGACAGCGCCGGCCGGGTCGGCGCGACGTCGATCTCCACGGTCCTGCACCTGACCAGGCCGGGCCTGTTCCCCATCCTCGACTCGACCGTCCGCACGATGTACGCCGATCGTGCCGCCGCGGCCTGGGAGGCGGACACCCGCCCCGAGCGCCCGTACTCCGGACGCTCCTACTGGCCGGCCATCCGGGACGACATCGTGGCCGGCGCCGAGGTGCTGAGCTACTGGCGGGCGATCCTGGCCCGCAGCGGTCAGGCCGGCGCAGCGCCGGCTCGCCACGTCCAGCGACGTCCGGCTGTGGGACATCGTCACGAGGCAGATCGCCGGTGCCGGCCAGAACGCCGGTTGGTACGCCGCGGCCATGCAGGTCAGCTGATCGATCACGACGCGCGGCGACAACGTCGTTGCGGACGCCGCCTTCTCGGCTTACCGTGTTCGTACACGAGAGAGGAGGTGGTTCTGAGTTGCATACGACTTGGACACGTGAGGTGACTGCGGCCTAGCCGCTGTCTCCGGACTCCAGGTGAACCACTGGCTGTGCATTCGGCGGCTGGCGGAGACCAACGCAGACACCGCTCCCCCGGGCGCTGGGACCTGTCCACCCAGCCCTCGCCACGTGCGAGGCCAAGCCCGGGGGTTGTCTGTGTCCGGGCCCGAACGGGTCAGGGCCGAAAGCCCGGCAGCACCGCGTCGACGATCTGGCCGGGCAGCTTGCGGTCCAGCGGCTCGCCGCTGAGGAACAGCCGGTAGTAGATCGGCCCGAACAGCAGCTCGTGCAGCAGGTCGACGTCGGTGTCGGGGCGCAGCTCACCACGCTTGATGCCGCGCTTGACGATCTTGCGGACCTCACCCACCCGCAGCGCCACCACCCGCTCGCGGAACGCCACCGCCAGGTCATCGTTGGTCGCGAGCTCGGAAACCAAGCCCTGCATCACGGCGCCCATGGCTGTCGTGCCGAGGGAGTTGACCGCACCCTTGAGCACGGCGACCAGCTCGCTGCGCACACCCTCAGCGCGCGGCGTGGCCACGATCGTCTGAACGAAGTCGATGAGGACCGCCAGCGCCAGGTCCTCCTTGGACCGCCAGCGCCGGTAGATCGTGGTCTTGGCCACCCCGGACCGCGCTGCGACCTTCTCCACGGTCAGATGGCGTACGCCGCCCTCGGAGAGCAGCTCGCGGGTCGCCTCCAGGATCGCCTGCTCGGTACGGGACCGGCTCACGGGTGCCGGCGGCGACTGGACAACCGGGGCAACGGGCTCGACCACACCAACTCCTGAGCAGCAGTGACAACCGGAACACCACGTGGGGCGTCATAGATACGCAACGTAGCGGACACACAGGATGGACCCAAGGAGCATGTTCTGGCAAGCGTTTCGGCCAGGGCATAAAGACTGATCTTGTAGCGCTACAGGACGTAGCGTTTCGTTCCGAAGGTTTGACTGAGTACACTGGACGCAACGTAGCGTTTCGGCAGATTGCTGATTCGTTCCGCGAAAAGAAGGAGAGCCACCATGGCGATCACCCTGAACGTGAGGCCGGGCCTCGGCCGCCGGCACCGCGCCGCCCGTAACAGCACCACCCAGACCATCACGATCCCCGACCAGCCGACGGCTATCGAGGAGCACTACACCTGGGCCGTCAACGCCGCCGTCGAGGCCGGACAGCTCGACCTCGCCGACGACATCGCGGCGAGCTACGCCCTCGAGGCCTGAGCACAGCAGCGCTGCCCGACCAGAGCACCACAGAACCAGCACCAACCTCACGAGGAGGCAGACATGCCGTTCCCCGTCGTCACCGACCCGCAGGTCGTACGTGACCTGCACCGCAAGATCTGGAACGCCATCGACGAGCACCTGCTCTGGGCGTTCAATCCTCAGTTGCCGACGCGGCCACAGCACCGCGTCGGCAAGTAGGCCAGCGGTCCGTCAGGACCGCACGGCCTCATCGACACCAGCCTCGGGCTGGGCCTTCGCCCGGTAGAGCCGGCCCCACAGGTGCGGCTGCAGCGGATGGCCTTCAGCGGACTTGTCGATGGCGTAGAGCAGGACCCCCTCGAGCAGCCCGTACAACCGGTGCAGTCCGGACACCTCGTCCCCCGTGGACGTGCGTGCCACGAAGTCCGACGCGAGCTCGAGCTTGACGCCCTCGACGGTGCCGTAGGACAGCTCGACCACCCCGTTGCCCTGGCTGATCACGGCCTCAACCTCGCCGTTGCCCGTGGGCCGCAGAAAGCCCGACTCCGCGGTCAGCAACTGTCCGTCCGCCAACGACCAGCTGTGGCTGACGTACTCGATCATCGGCTGGCCGCGGTGAGAGAACGTGACCTCCTGGCCGTAGGAGAACTCCTCGACCGTCGGGTAGTCGCCTCGGCCGTGCCCCCGCCAGGTGCCCAGCAGCCAGGACAGCGGCAACAGCTGGAGCGGCAGCTCGGGGCTTGCCGGCGGCTGGTAGTCAGCTCCCGACGTGTCGCCGAGAAAGACCGAGGCTGCTGCTTCCGCAATGTCCAGCGGCGTGGATTCGTCGTCCATGCCAAGCAGCCTAGCCAGTACGGCCGGGCCGGCGGATCAGCTGCGCGCGGTGGCCTTGCGCGAGCGTACGGAGGTCAGCAGGACGAAACCGCCGGCGACCATCGTGAGTCCGATGATCAGGCCGGGTACGAGCACCGAGCTGCCGGTGAACGGCAGGCTGCTGTCGTCAGTGGCCTTGGTGGCCGCAGCAGCGGGGATGACCGTGACGTCGGCCGTGACCACGTGCGGGATGCCCGCCGGGTCGACGCCGGCACCGGTCAAGGTGTACTCGCCGACCTTCTCCATGGTGATCCGGATCTTGAACGACGCAGCGTTGGTCGACGCGGCCGGCTGGGCATAGGCAGCCGTCGCAAAGTGAGCCTTGGAGCTGCCCAGCGCAGACGAGGACGCGCCGTTGGCCACCACGGTGGCGTACACCGCGGAGTCGATCGAGACCGTGACGTCGCTGCCGGGAGCGAACCCGCCACCGGAGAAGTCGACGAAGCCGCCGACGACGATCGTGGTGCTGCTGACGGCTCCCGTCCCGTAGGTCGGCGGGTACTGAGCCAGCGCCGCACCTCCGGACGCAGCGAGAACTGCCACAGTCGCGGCCATGACAGCGAGGAAGCGCTTGATCATCGCTGTCCCCTTTCCTTTATGCGCACGGGTGACTCACGGTCAGAGTCGATATCGGATGCACCGTTGCCCTGCTATCGGCAGGGCGGGGCGAAAACATGAGTTACTTGGTCATTCACAAGTGGTTGAACGGGGACATTTGCGCCTCCGGCATCGCCGGACGTTGACCCGGTTGCCGTAGCCGGCTCGTGCAGATGGAGCACGAGCGTGCCGGTAGCCCCCGGGTCGATCTCCAGGTAACGCGAGTAGCGCGGGTGGCCCCGTTCCTTGGTCACCTCGATCACCGCTGGCCGGCCGTTGAGCGTGGCCGAGGTCAGGCTCGCGCCCACCGCGCCGTACACGCTCACGAGGGTGCGGTTCTGCCCCGGCGGGTACGGGTGGTCCGGCTTGTCGCCCCTGGTCAGGGCATAGGCCGAAAGCCCGGAGGCCGGCGCCGCATTGGTCAGCGCCACGGTGATCGTGGTGTCCCGCCCGGTCGCGGAGCAGGCACCGGCCGTGTAGCTGAGGCTGCGGTGCAGGTAGTAGTCCAGCTTGCCGCCCGCCGCGTTGTTGACGACGAGCTGGGCGTACGGGCCGGGGGTCTCGGTGAGCACCCCCGAGATGGGCAGCGTCTCCAGCCGGGCCTGCTCGGCGGTGTGCGCGCTCCACAGCTGCAGGTGGTGCGCACCCACGGCGGAGCCGAGTCCGCTGACCAGGGCGGCCGGGCTGCCGCCACCGTTGATCAGCCGGGTGAACATGGCGTGCGCCACGACTTGGAGGTACTGCTTGCGCACGCTCGGGTCGGTGAACCTGTCGTAGGCCTTCTGCTCGGTCAACGCGACCACGTCAGCACCGCTGACCTGCTGGCCGCCGGGCAACGTGGCCGGCCCGGTCGCGTTCAGGATGCCGGCCATCGCCACCGGGTCGAGCGCGAGCACCCCGTCGACCGGGTGGTGCGACTGCCGCTGCCACATGACGCTCCAGATCCGGGCAGCGTCGGGGAAGTGCGGGCTCATGTTGGACTGGCGCAGGTCGGTCTCCGCGCCGAACGGCCGGTACAGCGAGTCGAACTCAGGACCGAGGCTGACCACGGGCTTGGCGTACTGCTTGAGGTCGGCGTCGCTGCCGGTACGGGTCACGGTGATGCGGCCGTGGTCGGCGGTCGCCACCCCGAACGCCCCCATCAGCCCGCCCGTACCCCGCGACTCCGCGTTGTTCTGGAACGACAGGAAGTAGGTACGCGGCCCGTCAGCGCCCAGCATCGGCGGCAGCAGGTCGGCGGTCGTCGCGGCGGTGGCCGTCGTGCCGGCGAGGTCACTGAGCTGGGCGAGGAGCCGCACGCGCGCCTTGGCCACCGGCCCGACCAGCCCGGTCGCGGGCAACCCCTGCACGGCGACGAGTACCGCCTTGGTCTGCGCCGCAGCGGTGTTGAGCGCGGGCTGCGCGGCGGTGAACGGGCCGAGCGCGATCGTGTCACCGGTCCGCAGTCGCGACGGGTCCAGCACCTTGGCGGCACTCACCAGCGGCGGAAGAACGTCCACGCTGAGCCGGTCGGCAGCCGCAGCCAAGCCACTGCTCGTCCGCAGCGAACGGCCGAGCCAGGGCAGCTTCTCGTACGCCCGCCACACCGGGTCGGAGGTCAAGGAGTGCGCCTTACGCGTCTCGGCAGCGACAGCCGCGAGTGCACGCGTCGCACCTGACTGGTCGCCGTGGACGATCTGCTGACGCAGCGCCGGGATCTGCTCGGAGGCGGCCGCAAGCTCGCTGCGCGCCTCGAGTCCGCGTACGACCACCCATGCGCCGCCAAGGGCGACGGCGAGCACGGCGACCGCTGCCAGGCGGAGAGCGGGCCGCCGACGTCGGCGGCCCGGCTGCTTCGGCCGGCGGTGCGACGCTCGTGCTGCCGGTGCCTGCCAGCCCGGTGGGGTGGGCGGCGGTGGAACGGTTGGCGGCACGCTGGCGACAGGGCTCTGCTGCACACCCGGCTCTGTCATAGGTGTCGGATCGGCAGGATCCGGCGGTTTCTACACCGCTGGGTACCGCCCGGCTTTCCTGCACGCGCGGCTTTGGGCCCGGCCCATCGAGTGGATCACTGGTGCAACGCGCACCGAAAGAGCCCCTCGTACGAGCCACTGCGCACCAGTGATCACCGGCGCAATGGATCACTGGTGCAACGCGCACCGAAAGAGCCCCTCGTACGAGCCACTGCGCACCACTGATCACCGCGGGACGAGCTGGCGAGGAGAGTGGATCACAGCCCGCCGGCGACCCGCAGCACCGCTCCGGTGACATACGAGGCCGCGGAGCCGAGCAGCCAGACGATCGACGGCGCGATGTCCTCTGGCTCACCGGCTCGACCCATCGGCACCCGCTGCACGACCCGCTCGACCCGGCCCGGCTCTCCGGCGGCGGCGTGGATCCCCGTGCGCACCAGGCCGGGAGCAACGGCGTTGACCCTGACCCCCTCGCCCGCCAGCTCCTTGGCCAAGCCGACGGTGAAGGCGTCGACGGCCGCCTTGGCGCCCGCGTAGTGCACGTACTCATGAGCCGATCCCAGCGTGGCCGCCGACGACGAGACGTTGACGATCGACCCGCCCGCACCGCCGCGGCGGGTCGACATCACCAGAGCAGCCTGCCGAGCGCACAGCACGACTCCCAGGAAGTTGACGTCGATCACCCGTCGGATCACCTCGACCGGGGTGTCCACCAGGTCACCGATGTGGCCGGTGAGCCCGGCGTTGTTGACCAGGCCGGTCACCGTTCCGAGGGCGGCAGCCGCCTCGAACAGCGCCTCGACCTCGGACTGCACCGTGACATCCGCCTGTACGGCGATTGCCCTGGCGCCTGCCTCGACCGCGAGCGCCGCCACGGCATCGGCGGAGCCGCGCTGCGTGCCGTAGCCGACCACGACGTCATGTCCCGCCTCGGCCAGGAGGCGAACGGTGGCGGCACCGATCCCGCCGCTGCCGCCAGTGACGATGGTGACCGGACGAGCAGGGGCCGCTGGTGTCATGACGCGATCATGGCGTCCGGGCACCCGGCTCGCACGCTAGTAAACGACCGCCTGCGTGGAGTCGGCCATGATCTGCTCGAGGTAGGTCGCCATGCCGGCGATCTCGATCCCGGCCAGCGTGTGGTCGGCCGTGATGTCGCGTCGGGCGGCGCACTGGCTGCACACAAACACCGAGCCGCCCGCGACGACCGCGTCGAGCAGCTCGGGCAGGGGCGCGGCGTGCGCCAAGTTGAACTCTGCCGCCTGTCCGGGCACGGCGAACCATGCGGCCTCGCCGCTGAGCCACAGCGAAACGTCGAGGCCAGCGGCAACGGCGGTCGCGGCAAGGGAGAAGGCGGCGGCACAACGCTCGGGGGCGTCCGTACCGGCTGTGACCTTGACGACGAGGTGGGTGTTCACGCCTCGCAGTCTAAGTGCGGGCCTCGGATCACGAGCCGTACGGGCGCCGTCGCGCAACCCCGCCGAAGGATGGACCCGCGCGGGTACCGAGACGCCATTATGAGTCCACGCTTCCGCTGGACTGCACGGAAGAGCGAGCGAGCGGGTCGCTCAGGCGGCGACGATGTCGTCAGCCGAATGGCCCTGGGCGGGGATGACGGCAGCGTCACCAGCCTGGCGGGACGCCACAGCCTGGCGGGCGGCGAGGGCGTTGTACGGGATCGGCCCGGTCCAGCACAGCGGGCCGCCGAGGTCCAGGAACAGATCCAGCAGGGCCTCGCGCTCGCCCTTCGTCGGATCGCTCATGCGGTCTCTCCCGTCGGCTCAGAGGATGCTGCACCCTGTGCATCGACCGGACCACAGCCCGCTTCGAGCGCCAACCGGACCAGCCGTACTGCGCCGAACGGGCCAGCACACGCCGAAGGCGAGGCCCGACAAGGGACCTCGCCTTCGGTGGTGGTACGGGTGGGCTAGGCCACCGCGATGGCAACCTCGGTGACCTCGCCCTGCTCGGCGCTGACGGCCGACTCGCCACGGGCGCCGGGCGCCAGGGCGAGCAGGGTCCAGGACCCCGGAGCAGCGAAGAACCGGAACTGGCCGGTCGCGCTGGTCACGACCTCGGCCGTGAACTCGTTGGTGCCGTCCAGCAGCCGCACGTAGGCGCCGCCAACCGGCTGGCCCTCCTTGGAGACCGTGCCCTGGATAACCGTCTCTTTTGCCACGTCAATCCCTTCCAACGACAGTCCGCCAACAGGTGCAGTGCACACGATCAGGCACCCTTCTCAACAGGGACACCCACGAGGGAGCCGTACTCGGTCCACGAACCGTCGTAGTTCTTGACCCGCGGCAGATCGAGGATCTCGTGCAGCACGAACCAGGTGTGCGCGGAACGCTCACCGATGCGGCAGTAGGCGATGGTGTCCTTGCCGGTCAGGTCGACGCCGGCATCGCCGTACAGCGCCTTCAGCTCGTCGTCCGAGCGGAACGTGCCGTCGTCGTTGGCAGCCTTGGACCACGGGATGTTCTTGGCGCCGGGCACGTGGCCGCCGACCTGCGACTGCTCCTGCGGGAGGTGGGCCGGCGCGAGGATCTTGCCGGAGAACTCGTCGGGCGAGCGGACGTCGACGAGGTTCTGCGAGCCGATGGCCGCCACGACCTCGTCGCGGAAGGCACGGATGTCGGTACGGGCCTCCTGCGCGGTGTAGCTGGTGGCAGGACGGGTCGGCAGCTCGTCGGTGACCGAGCGGGAGTCGAGCTCCCACTTCTTGCGGCCGCCGTCGAGGAGCTTGACGTCGCCGTGACCGTAGATCTTGAAGTACCAGTACGCGTACGCGGCGAACCAGTTGTTGTTGCCGCCGTAGAGCACGACGGTGTCGTCGCCCGCGATGCCGCGGGCGGACAGGAGCGCCTCGAACTGCTCCTTGTTCACGAAGTCACGGCGGATCGGGTCCTGGAGGTCCTGCTTCCAGTCGACCCGGACGGCGCCGCGGATGTGGCCCTTGTCGTAGGCGGACACATCTTCGTCGACCTCGACGAGGACGACCTTGGGGTCGTCCAGGTGAGCCTCGACCCAGTCAGCGTCGACGAGTACGTCGGTGCGGCTCATGGGGTTGGTTCCTTCCTTGCTGTTGGGTGACGAAATCGGTGGGTGAACGTCGCTCAGGCGACGGAGTTGGGTGCTGGGACAAAACGCGGCCCGATCGGACGCCCGAGTGCGCGAACGATGAACAGGTGCATCTCGCAGCCGAGGCAGAAGTCGAACACCGCGTTGAGCAGTGCCGCGACCAGAGCCAGGCCAGTGGCAACGGCGCCAAGGACAGGGACGCCGGTGAGGTAGCCGACAAGGCCGACCACCGCGAACAGCAAGCCGACCAGCTGGGCGAACTGGGGCGGTGCTGCCGCCTCGAGCTCAGCCGGCGCGGAGAGCCGCGGACGGACGAAACGCCGGAACAGGATGCCGTACGGCTGACGACCGAGGTCGTAGGCGCCGAGCGCGAACACCACGGCCTGCAGGGCAAGCAGCCACCAGGCCGAGGTGACGAGCACGATCGCCAGCACGACCGACGTGACAGCGGCGCCGAAGCGCGGACCGCGTGGGTCGACAAAGGCTGGGGAGCGGGACACGGGAGTTCTCCTGACGCGCGTTCAACAGACGGGGACGCGGTGCAGGACGGCAGAGGGGCAACGGGAGATTGCTGGCGGCCGTCCGGTCAGGGACGACAGAGGCAGCCGGCTGTGCGGCACAGGTCGACCGCACGCCGTTTGGTGAGCTCGGAAATCTCCACGGTCTGCATGGTAGAAGCCAGGCCCGAGACTGTCGAATGGCGATCAGCCCGCAGCGCCATCGGAGCCCTGCCTTTCCGGCTCGGCCAGCACCAGGCGGCCCACCGCTGCGATCACATCGGCCTTGCGAGGCTGACCCGAAGCCCGCTGCACGATGACGCCGTGGCGGTCCACCACCAGCGTCGTCGGGGTACGCAGAACGCCGAGGGCTCGTACGGCCTCGAGCTGGGACTCGGCGTCCACCTCGACGTGGCGGACGCCGGGGATCGTGCCCGCGACGTCGGACAGGATCGCCTTGGTGGCACGGCACGGAGCGCAGAAGGCGCTCGAGAACTGGACGAAGGTCACGTCGGAGCTGTTGGGGACGAAGCCGACGTCGGTGAGGACAGCCAGGTCGGGCGCCTCAACCGCGGGCACGCCCGTGGAGGCAGGGGTCGCCACCTCGCGCAGCACGCCGTCGCGACGGCGTCGCAGCAGGCCGAAGCCGCCCACGAGCACCACCGCAGCAACGAGTACCCAGACGCCGATCACGCCGCCAACAGCGCCGTCGAGCAGCGCATCATTCCCGCGGCCGGCCTGCCAGCCACGACTCAAGCCCACCGATCGGGGCGGCCTCTGCCGGGTCCTTGCTGCAGACCCAGCTCCCAGTGGCGCCGACGGGCTGGGGATCCATCGGCCGGTGATGGACCGGGCACTCGGGCCACGGCCGCTCGAAGTGCTCCATCACGTCCTCCCGCAGCATGTCGGCGAGATGGGCGCCAGCCTCGGCATCGAAACCGAGGTTCCCGGACTGGTCCGTTCGTGTCGGCAGCGACTGGTCCCCGGTCCCGTGGTTGAAGACGAGCCCTTTCGAGTCCAGATCGTCGTCGTCGAAGTCCCACCTGATCGTCTCGATGGCCAGCGACCAGTCCAGCCCCGTGGTTGCGACTAGGTCAGCGCGCAGCAGATCGGCAGAAGCCTGCCAAGCAGCGAGCTCCTCATCCTGTGCAGAGACCGGCCCGGCATCCTCCATGCGGCCATTGTCCCCACCGCAGCCCTCGTGCGGGGATACGCCCACTGAATCCGCCATACCAGTGGGCCGTTCCCCGCACCAGATGCCCGGGCTCCGCGGAGGTGCGGGGATACGCCCACTGAATCCGCCGTACCAGTGGGCGTTCCCCGCACCAGATGCCCGGGCTTCGTGACCGGGGTCAGGTGCTGACGGGAACGTGCAGCAGCCGCTTGCCGTCGAACGTGACGATGTCGTAGGCGGCCGTCGAGGACAGCTGGAACGACGTCGCACCGGTCAGGTTGGCCGAGCCGGCGTAGGTGACCTCCCAGCTCGCGGCCACGTCCCTGGTCCCGTCCCGCCCGACGGCTACCAGCCGGCAGCGCTCGCCGGCCGGGACGCCACTGAGGTTGAGGGTGAGCGCAGCGCCCCAGAGCTTGGGCTGTACCCCGACGTGCGCCCACGCGTGGGTCGTCGGATCCGTCGCGGTGAACCCGATGCCGGATGCAGCTGTTGAGTGCGACGGGTTGGACGACAGCGCCACCCCGGCGGAGACCGAGCCGACGACCAGCACCAGCGCAGCGGCTACGGCAACCAGCCACCGACGCGTACGCCCGCGACGGCGCTCGGCGACAGCGGCGGTCACGATCCGGTCGACCAGGCCAGGGTCGGGGTCAGCCGTGCCGCTGCCCATCGCGGCCACCTCGTCGCCGGTGACGAGGTCGAGGTAGAGCGGCAAGGCGGTGAACCGGTCCAGCTCAGCTGCGCACTCCGGGCACGACAGCAGGTGGTCGTCGACGGCGTCGCGCTCAGCGGGAGTCAGCGCACCGAGGACGTAGGCACCCAACGAGAACCGGATCTCCTCGTGCGGGTCGGCAACGGGCTCGCTCACAGCGTCACCCCCCGTTCGGTCAGGGCCAGGCGCATCGCCCGCAAGGCGTAGTAGCAGCGCGACTTCACCGTGCCGGGCGGGATGCCCAGCGTCACCGATGCCTGCGCCACGGTCGACCCCCGGAAGTAGGTCTCGACGACCACGGAACGGTGCTCGGCGGACAGCGACTCCAGCGCATCGGCCACCTGCCAGGCCACCAGCGCACGATCGATCTCGTCCGGCGCCGGGATCAGCGCGAGCACGTCATCAGCCACCTCGTGGGGTCGCGCCATCCGGGCGCGGTGCGCATCGACGACGAGGTTGCGCGCAACGGTGAACAGCCACGGCCGCAGTGAACCACGCGCGGGATCACCGGAGCGCAAAGTCTCCGGATGGCGCCACGCACGCAGCACCGTCTCCTGCACGATGTCCTCCGCCCGATGCCGGTCGCCCGCGACCAACCGCAGGACGTACCCGAACAAAGCCGCTCCGTGCTCCGCGTAGACAGCCCTGACCAACGCCTCGTCCGAACCCCCGTTGGGGGACGAAGTGTCACCAGTCCCCGGTCGTGACGCCGGGGTTTCGCGAGGAGCACCCACGTCAGGAGGGTACGGCGCAATCGATCTCTTGGTTCAGCCGTGCACGGGAATGCTGAACGCCCCGACACCCGCCTGCGCCAGGACGCCGGCAGCGGTCGTGTCGACCGACGTGATCGTCAGCCCGTACGGGAGGCCCGACGTCGGCACCACGAACGTCAGCCGATTGCCCAGCAGCCCGGACACGACCGGGCTCAGCCCCTGCGCCTGGACCTGTCCCACCGTCACCTTGATGCCGTTCGGGACGGCCGACAGGGAACCGGCGGCGCTGCCGCTGAACGTCCGCCCGGCCACGGTGATGGACCCGCTGATGGTGACGTCACCGTTGGCGCCATAGCTGACCTTGACGTGGTGCTTGGCGCCCCACCGGTTGATCTCCGCATAGCTGAGCAGCACGGTTCCGTTCGCGTGGTCGACCGGGATGGACGTGACCGACTGCGTGACGACGTCCTTGGCCTTGACCTGCACCCCGTACAGCTTGAGGTTCAGCGCCGTGGCGCGCAGCTCACCCATGGGCACGTTGACGGCGGTGGCGTCGACCTCGTCGTAGCTGCCACGGACGAGCTGGGTGAGGAACGGCACGCCGGTGATCGTCACCTTGGGGGTGGTCGAGAGGTTCTGGTTGGACTTGATCTGATCGGCGACGAGCTGGCCGGCAACCCGCGCCGACAACCGATCGGCGAAGGCGAGCAGCGCGATCAGGATCACGAGAGAGATGCCGAGCTTGATCAGCCTGATCATGAGAGCACCACCCGCGCGGTGACGTACGCGGCGGGCGCCGCCACCAGGATCGGCAGCAGCGTGCCCACGCCCAGCCGGGCGAGCCAGGGGTCGGGGCGGCGCGGCACCTCGTACAGCGTGGTGAAGCCGAGCTCGACGCCGAGGTCGGTGACGGCGGCAACCGCGGCAGAGACCAGCGCGATCAGCGCGGCGTGGGCGGTGCTCACCGTGCCGCCCCGGGAGCCGTAGAAAGCCCCGACGACAAGTGCCACCACGAGCCCGGCAATGAGGCCGGGCAAACCCCTGCGACGGGCGCCGGCGATGGTCGGCAGCGGAGCGACCGCGTCGACAACCCGGCCGATACCCAGCATCGCCATCACGCCCAGCAGGGCAACCGTGGTCGCGTCGATCCCGTCGGTGCCGGCTCTCAGCGTCAGGTAGGCGGCGCCGGAGACCGCGAGGACGGCAGCGGACATGGTCGCCGACAGCGACTCCGTCACGCGGCTGCGGTCCGGGCGGGCGATCTGCCACACAAAGCCGAGCAGGAAGGCCATCGCCAGGATGATGGCGATGTTGTTCAGGGTCGCGTGGTGGCCGGCGGTGAGCACGGCGTCCGATGCGGCGGCGGCAGCTGTCGGGATGCCGACGGCACCGACCATGCCAGGGACCTCCAGCAAGGTCACCCAGGCGGCGATGAAGCCGACCTGCACGGCCAGCAGCAAGCCCGCGAGGACCCAGCGGTCCCAGGTGACGGACACGGCGAGCAGGACGGCGATGACAGCGGAGAACCCTCCGACTGCCACCGCCGGACGAGCTCCGTACGACGCGGGCAGACGTACGGGTGTGGTCACCCGACGATCGTGCCAGACCCGACCAGTAATCCGGCACGGGCGCGCAGCCAGATGTGCAGGTCGGCCACCGGCAGCGGGTGGCAGTAGAGGAAGCCCTGGGCGATGTCGACGCCCATGTCGCACAGCAGGGCCGCCACCTCGGCGGTCTCGATCCCCTCGGCGACGACGACCAGGCCGAGCGAGTGCGCCAGGCTCACCACCGACCCGACGATGGCCCGGTCGCGCGAGTCGTGCTCCATCTGGGTGACGAACTCGCGGTCGATCTTGAGCTGCTGCACCGGCAGGTTCTTCAGCCAGGCGAGCGAGGAGTAGCCGGTGCCGAAGTCGTCGACAGCGCAGGTGATCCCAGCCTCCGCCAGCCGCTGGAGCGCGTCCCGTACCCCCTCCTCGGCGATGACCGACTCGGTGATCTCGATGATCAGCCGGTCGTGCGCCAGACCGGCCTCGGCCAGGGTGGACGTGATGGAGGCCGGCAGGTTTTCGTCCTGAAGGACCGCGGCCGACAGGTTGACCGCGATGGCCAGGTCGATCCCGTCCTGAGCCCACCGAGCCGCCTGCTCGACCGCTTCCTGCAGCACCCAGGCGGTCAGCGGGTGGATCAGCCCGCTCTGCTCTGCCAGCGGGATGAACTCGCCGGGCGAGATGACGCCCCGAACGGGATGAACCCAGCGGACCAAAGCCTCGACGTGCGCGACCTCGTTGGTGCTCATGTTGATCAGCGGCTGGTAGTGCAGCGTGAGCTCGCCGAGAGCGGCAGCGTCGCGCAGCTCGGCCAGGATCGCCAGCCGGTGCCGGTGCGCCTCGTCGGTGGCGGTGTCGTAGAGCGCCCAGCCGCAGCGCGCCCGCTTGGCGCGGTACATCGCGATGTCGGCCCGCTGAAGCAGCACGCTCGGCTCGTGGCCATGCTCGCCGGAGAAGGCCACGCCGATACTGGCGGACAGCGAGACAGCCATCTCGGCCAGGTCGAACGGCTCCTCGAGGCAGGCCAGCAGCTTGCCGGCTACCGAGCTGGCCTCGATCGGGGAGTGCAGGTCGGGCAGACAGACGGCAAACTCGTCGCCGCCGAGGCGGGCAACGGTGTCCGAGCTGCGCAAGGCTGCGCACAGACGCTCCGACACCTGGCGCAACAGCAGGTCACCCGCGTGGTGGCCGAGGGAGTCGTTGACGTCCTTGAAGCCGTCGAGGTCGAGCAGCAGCAGCCCGACGTTGCTGGCGTCGCGGTGGGCTGCGGCCAGCGCCTGCTCGAGCCGGTCGGCGAGCAGCGTCCGGTTGGGCAGACCGGTGAGGCCGTCGTGCAGGGCCTGGTGCCGCACCTCCTCCTCGGATCGGCGACGCTCCACGACCGCCGCGGCGACGTTGGCCACGGCCACCAGGAAGTTGACGTCCGGCTGGCTGTAGTGGCGCCGTTCGGGACTGAAGGCGCACAGGACGCCGTACGGGCTGGCGTGGCCCTCGATCGCCACGCTGACGCCGGACAGTGCCCCCTGCTCGCGCAGCGTGTCGGCGGCGAGGAACTGGGTGCCGGTGTCGAGGTCGCCGATCGTGACCGGCGGCATCCAGGCCAGCTCGTACTCCGAGAGCCCGTGCACGCCGGTCGGGGCGGTCACCACGCCCACCGCCCCGCGCTCCCAGCCGACGCCGGCCACCAGCCGCAGCTCCTCGGCGCCGGGCAGCAGCTCGAAGACGCCGCACAGCGGGAGGTCGAGGGTACGGGCGATCAGCGCAGCTGCCGCGTCGAGCAGCTCGGGCAGGGCGGTGCCGGACAGCGCCCACTGGCCCAGCGCCGCTACGGCCGCCTGCTGCTCGGCGACCCGTCGCCGCTCGGTGACGTCGCGCAAGTTGATCACCACGCCGCGGATCGCCGGGTCCTCGAGCAGGTTGGCGCCGCCGCACTCGACATGGCGCCAGCTGCCGTCGCCGTGCATCACCCGGAACTCGATGCTGTCGGGGGTCTGGCCGCCCTCGATCGCGGCCACGAACGAGCTCAGCACCACCGGCATGTCGTCCGGGTGGACGTGCTCGAACATGTTCTGGGGCGGCCCGTCGAAGGACCGGCCGAGCACCGTCGCTGCCGACGGGGTGGCGTAGACCACCATGCCCTCGCCGTCGACGATCATGATCACGTCGGCGGACTGCTGGACCAGCTTGCGGTGCCGCTCCTCGGACGCGATCACCGCTTCCTTCGCGTCCATGGCGATGCCGAACAGCCGCGCATTGTCGATCGCCAGCGCCACCCGCTGGCCCACGTCCTTGACCAGGGCGAGGTCTTCGCGGGTGTAGGCGTTGGAGTAGCGACCCCTGGCGACGGCAAGGGCGCCGACGTTGCGGCCGCGCACCCGAAGCGGTACGAGGATGGCGCTGCGGATCGGGTGCTCGGCCAGGAAGTTGCCGTACACGTCGCCGACCTCGGAGTTGAAGCCCGCGGCGTCAACCTCCTCGATGAAGACCGTGGCGCCCTCGATGGCTGCCTCGGTCAGCCCCGCGCCGGACGCGTAGATGGCGTCGAGCTTGGCCGTCGCCACCGGATCGGGGTGCCAGTTGCTGACCGCCCGCAGCCCGGAGTCCTCGCAGACCCACAGCGTTGCCGAGTCGCCGACGATCCTGGCCACGGCCTGCGCCACGTCGGTCATCAGCTCGCGGTCCTCGTGCGTGCCCTCCGCGAGCAGGTCGCACAGCTCGACGATCCGGGCGGTGCGCTCGGCATCGCGGCGCAGCGCCTCGTCCGCCGTCCGCTGCTCAGTGACGTCGATGACCTGCATGAAGCAGTACAGCGGCTCGTACGGTGGCTCGCCGGCCCGTACCAGATTGGCGTGCAGGATGACGTGGACGACGTCGCCATCGGGGCGGATGTGCCGCTTCTCGAACCGGGAGGTCGGCACCGAGCCGGTCACCAGCTCGGCCAGCCGGACGTCGCCCTCGGCCAGGTCGTCGGGGTGGGTGGTGTCGCGGAAGCTGGTCCCGACCAGCTGGTCCTCGGTCATCCCGAGCATGTCGCAGAACGACGGGTTGACCTGCAGGAACGTGCCGTCCAGGCCCAGCATGACCATGCCGACGACGCCGTTGTCGAACATGCCGCCGCGGTCGGAGTCGGCATCGGGGCGCAGCCGCGCGTCGCTGAAGACCATGACCGCGCCGGTGACCCGGCCGGCGGTGAAGACGGGCGTGACCCGGTAGTCGACCAGCAACGAGGTGTTGGACGACCGCCAGAAGATCTCGCCGTCGAGGCTGCGCGGCTGGCCGTCGGCCAGCACGGCTGCAATGGCGGAGTCCTCGAACCGCAGCTCCCGGCCGTCGGCGGCGTGGTGCATCGCCCGGTCGTGCACCGGCCGGCCGATCAGGTCGTCCATGCTCCAGCCGAGCAGCCCAGCGGCGGCAGGGTTGGCGAACACGACCTTGCCGGTCTCGTCCAGGACGCAGATGCCTTCACTGGCCGCGTCCAGAACCGACTCGGGCGTCAGCCCCGGTCCGGGCTCGGGCATGCGGGCACTCCTGTCGGCGAGCGACTGGTCGGCAGCGGGTCAGACCTTCCCTGAGTTGTCGGCTTCGGCGACGGCCAACTCAAGCCCTGCTGTTTCGTTCGGGCCAGTGTGCCCGGTTTTGGGCTCGGACGTGACGATCTCGCCCAGATCCGTCCTGCCCGTACGCGCCCGGACAACCAGTGCGGTACGGAGCATGCCGGTGGCGATCGCCGCACCGGCGCCCTCCCCGGCCCGCATCCGCAGGTCCAGGAGCGGCTCCAGCCCCAGCTCGGCGAGCACGCTCGCGTGTGCGCTCTCGCGGCTGCGCTGCCCGGCCACCAGGTGGGCAGCGACGGCAGGCTCGATCCGTACGGCAAGCAGCGCGGCGACCGACGTGGCCAGCCCGTCCAGCACCACCGGCACGCCCGCAGCCGCCGCGCCCAGGACGACGCCGACCAGCAGCGCGAACTCACCGCCGCCGAGCGCAGCCAGCAGCTGCTCCGGGTCCCGGCACGCATGGGACAGGGCCTGCGTGACGACCGCCGTCTTGCGCTCGAGCATCGCCGAGTCGGCGCCCGCGCCGAGCCCGACCACGTCAGCCGGTGCGAGCCCCAGCAAAGCGGCGGTCAACGCCGCAGCCACGGTGGTGTTGCCCACGCCGACCTCGCCCAGCGCGACGATGCCGTCCGCGGCGGCTGCGGCGCCGATGCGTCGGCCGTGGGCGATCAACAGCGCAACATCCGCCGGTTGCAGGGCCGCTCCCTCCGCGAGGTCGCCGGCGGGTCCCACCGGTCGGGCGGTTACGGCGCCTGCGACCGGGTCTCCCCGGACCCCCGCGTCCACGACGGTCACGCCGAGACCGTTCGCCGTCGCCGCGACGACGCCGAGCGCGGCCCCCGCCACGGCAGCCTCCAGGACGTCCCGCGTCACCGAGGCGGGATAGGCACTGATCGCGTGCCGGTTCACCGGGTGGTCGGCGCCGGCGAGGACGAGCCGGCCCCAGCTGCGTCCCGGATCGGGCAGCACCAGCGCCGGACTCAGCGCCAGGACCCGGTCGACCACGCGGTCGAGCGCGCCCAGGGACGATGGCGCCGTCAGCATCCCGTCGGCATGGTCCCGTACGGCCACCACCCGCTGCCGGGTCGGCGGCTGCAGGTGCGACGGCGGCCGGGCAACATCGGCTCCCGGCCAGCGGTCCTCGAAGACCACGTCCTCGATCGGCGCCCGCTTCGACCAGCCGGCCCGCTCGAGGCCCGGCGCCGGCGGCCGTTCGTCCGGCCAGCCCAGACACAGCCAGCCCAGCGTCACGACGCCGGGCGGGAGGTGCAGCAGGTCGGCCAGCTCCTGCGGGTCGAACAACGTGACCCAGCCCAGGCCGAGGCCCTCAGCGCGAGCGGCCAGCCACAGATTCTGGATCGCGCACGCGCAGGACCACAGGTCGGCGTCCGGGAAGGTGGCGCGCCCGAGCACTCCCGCAGCAGAGGTTCTCCGGTCGCAGCACACGACGACGCCGAGCGGTGCCTCGCGGATCCCCTCGAGCTGCAGGTCGGCCAGCCGCCGACCGGCGTCCTGCGTCAGCAGCGCGGCCTGCGCCAGCCGTTCCCGGTCGGCCATCGTGGCGGCCCGCTGCCTGAGCTGCGGGTCACGTACGACCAGGAACCGCCACGGTTGGGAGTGCCCCACCGACGGCGCCCGGTGAGCTGCCTCGAGCACCCGCTGCAGCAGCGCCGGCTCGACCGGGTCCGGCCGAAACCGGCGGATGTCACGTCGGGCGCCGATCACGTCGTACAACGCTTCGCGCTGCGCCGGCTCGAAGGCCCAGGCTCTCGGGTCGGCCCCACGCTCACGCGCCGACGTCGGGTCGCCGATCAGGGGTACGGGGCGCGGCCAGGACACCGGCCTCACTCTAGGCAGTGGCCCGGCAACGACCGCAGCCGCCGGTGCGGGTGCGGGTGCGATCACCAACAGGTCGATCCATCCACGCTCAGGTAGAGTCCACTGGTCCAAGGCGCAGACGGAAGAACTGCCTAAAAGTAGAGGCGAGTGATCCGATGCGCCAGGCGTTGTTCGTCCTCTCGACGCCGGCGCGCGGTGGTTCAGCCGCTCTCGTCAAGAATCTCGCCCGCGCCGTCATTCTGGCCGGCCACGAAGCCGCCGTCATGGCGCCCGGCACGCGCGGCCTGCCAGCCGACGGGTTCTACGCCCCGGTGCCGCACCTCGCCCTCTGGCACACTGCCGAGCTGCCGCTGCCACCGCCACCGCGCTACGAGGCGGGCGTCGCCAACGAGACCTCGATGCACGACCTGACGCTGCTCGACTGGCAGCGGATGACGGACGCGTGGGCCGAGCAGTTCGAGGTCTACCGCGACCATTTTCCTGACCCGGTCGTCCATGTCAGTCACCTCGGACCGCACACGGTGGCAGCCCGCCGGGTCTTCGCCAACCGGCGCATGCTCGTACACCTGCACGGCACTGAGCTGGCGTTCCTCGAGGAAGCGGCGGCCGAGGGCCACCAGCTGGCCGAGCCGATACGCGCGGCGGCCGCCTCGGCCGACGTGATCCTGGTCAACGCTCCCAGTCAGCTCGAGCTTGCAGCCCGACTGCTTGGCCCCGACGCTGCTCGCCGGCTCCAGGTGCTCGCGCCCGTGGTGGATGACTCGACCTTCAACCCCCACCCCACCGAAGCCGACGCGCGGGAGGACCTGCCGACACCGTTTCGGCGCAGCGGCCGCCCTCCCGTGCGTGTGCTCTTCGTCGCCCGTGCCCTGCCCGTCAAACGGCTGGGCCTGCTGCTCAAGGCCTTCCACGACGGGCAGCTGGCAGGACGCGCGTCGCTGGTCTTGGCCGGTGCCCAGTCGGGAGAATCCGTACGGGACCGGTGGTTCACCGCCGAACTGCTCGCTCAAGCTGCCGAACAGTACGGCTGGCAGCCGCAGCGCAACGTTGCCGCCGTGATGCGTAGTGCCGACGTCCTGTGCATGCCCTCCTACCGAGAGTCGTTCGGCATGGTTGCCGCGGAGGCGATGCTGACGGGGATCCCTGTCGTGGCCAGCGCCGGGTGTGGCATCGCCGACTACTTTCCGGATGTGGCCGGCGAACGGCCAGGGTGGACGGTCGGTGTCGATGACCTCGAGGACCTGATCCGGACGTTGATCGCCGTTGTCGAGGATCACGAAGAGCGGCAGGCCCGTGGCACCGTTGCTGCGGCGTTTTCCCTCTCGACGTTCGCCTTGAGCACCTCGCGGCAACGGATGCATTTTCTGCTGGAAGACAACGCCGAATAGCCGCTGGCCAGCTTCTCGCGCGCCGTGTACTACGTCGACGACGCGACCAACCCTCAGCCGCCCGCGAAGGGCGGCAGCACCTCGAGCACCGAACCGGCGGGCACGACCACCGTGGAGTGGTCGCGACGGCCGACCGGCTGGCTGTCCACGAGAAAGGACGATCGCTCGAGCACCTTGGCCAGACGATCGCCGTGGCGCGCGCCGGCCTCACCGACGATCGAGGCAAGCGTGCCCGGCGGGTAGGTCTCCTCGACCCGTCCTGCGGCCTCGCGCGCGGCAGCCCAGAACCGGACGGTGACGACCGGGTCGCTCACCCGGCGGTCCCGTCACGACCGAGCATGACATCGACGTGGGCGCCGATCCGGTCGAGCAGCTCGGGGGTGGCACCGGCCTCGGCGTGGCCGAAGCCGTCGACCAGCCACAGCTCGCTCGGCGTGCCTGCTCCCGCGTACAGCGCCTGAGCGTGGTCGACGCCGAAGTAACGGTCGTCCCGGCCGTGCACCACGAGCAACGGCGTCGGCGCGATCTTGCCGACGACCTCCAGCGGCGACTCGGGGTCCTCGGTCCAGGCGTCGCCCAACCGCAGGTTGTACGCCCGCCGGGCAACCGCCCGGCCCGGCTTGGTCTCGACGAGCCACATCAGCTTGCGCATCGGGATGCTGTCGCGGACGTACCACCGGCTCGGCCCACTGATCGCGATGACCGCGTCCACCCCGCCGTACAGACCGGCCTGCCGGAGCACGACGGAGGACCCCATCGACCAGCCGCAGGTCACCACGTCGCGGTAGCCGAGGTCGCGCGCCGCGGCGACGGCCGCGTTGACGTCCAGAACCTCGACGTCGCCCATCGTCGACAACCCGCTCGAGGCGCCATGTCCGCGGAAATCGAACAGTAACAATCCGGCGTACGGGGACAAACCACGTGCAACCGACTGCACTGCCGGACGTTCCATCGACCCGGTGAAGCCGTGCGCGACGACGATCGCGACGTCCCTGGAGCCCTCCGACACGCCCGGCTGAGCGGGGCGAGGCACGTGAACCGCGGCCAGCTGCTCGCCGTCGGACGTGGCCAACGTGAGCTGCTCCGACCCCGGCAACACAGGTTCGGAGTGGGGGAAGGGGGACGGCAGGTGCGGCATCAAGGTATTGTCCCTGTCAGCAACCAGTTGCACGACATCTTGCACGACGTCGTATGCAATCTGGGTGACATCTGGACGACATCGCGGTCGTTCTCCGCCCCGCCAATCCTGGGAGGAGCACCGTGACCACGCTGCTCATGTTGACGAGCGCGCTGACCCCGTCCACCGCCGTGATGCCGGCCCTCGCCCTGCTGCCGCACACCGTGCGCGTCGCGTCTCCGGAGCCAGCCGCTCTGCTCGAGGCGCCGCCGTACGACGCGCTGCTGGTCGACGCCCGGCGTGACCTGATGGCGGCCCGCAGCTTGTGCAGGCTGCTCCGTACGACCGGCGTCACCTCGCCGATGTTCGCGATCCTCACCGAGGGCGGCCTGGTCGCCCTCACCGCGGAGTGGGGCATCGACGACGTCCTGCTCGACAGCGCCGGCCCGGCCGAGGTCGACGCGCGGCTTCGTCTGGCCATGGGCCGCCGGCACTCCGACGAGCCGCCGACGACGACCTCCGAGCGCGGTGTCATCCGCGCCGGCGACGTCACCGTCGACGAGCACGCCTACACCGCCAAGCTCAACGGCAAGGCACTCGACCTCACGTTCAAGGAGTTCGAGCTGCTCAAGTTCCTCGCCCAGCACCCCGGTCGCGTGTTCAGCCGCGCCCAGCTGCTGCAGGAGGTCTGGGGCTACGACTACTACGGAGGCACCCGCACCGTGGACGTCCACGTCCGCCGGCTGCGCGCCAAGCTCGGCCCCGAGCACGAGGCGATGATCGGCACCGTGCGCAACGTCGGCTACAAGTTCGTCCGCCAGCCCACCTCGCAGACCGAGGAGGCCGAGGCGACGGAGCCTGCCGCTGCGGTCGACCTCGCCGCAGCACCCACCTTCATCCTCTGATCCACCGTTCACCCGGAGCCGGTCGCGTTCGTCGCGACCGGCTCTCGGCGTTTCCGCACCTCGCCTCGCCACCGACCGATGAGGAAACCGATCGCTTCCCGTCGTACCCGGTGGACACAATGAGCGCCTACCCCACCAAGGAGCGTGTTGATGAACGAGCGTGCCGCCACAGGACCGGCCATCGAAGCGGTCGGGTTGGTCAAGCAGTACGGCGGCCGCAGCGGCGTGGTCGATGCCGTCCGCGGGGTTGACCTGCGGGTCGAGGCCGGCGAGGTCTTCGGCTTTCTCGGCCCCAACGGCGCCGGCAAGTCCACGACGGTCAAGATGCTGACGACGTTGCTGTCGATCACGTCGGGCACGGCGAGGGTGGCCGGCATCGACGTGGCTGCCAAGCCGGACGTCGCGCGGCGACACATGGGCGTCGCGCTGCAGGAGGCGGGTCTCGACGTACGTCAGACCGGCCGCGAGCTGCTGATCCTGCAGGGCCGGCTGTTCGACTTCAACCGCGAGGAGGCGCAGGCGCGCGCGGAGGAGCTACTCACGCTGGTCGAGCTCAACGATGCGGCGGACCGGCTGATCAAGGGCTATTCCGGCGGCATGAAGAGACGGCTCGACCTGGCTTCCGCTCTCGTGCACGAGCCGGAGGTGCTGTTCCTGGACGAGCCGACAACCGGCCTCGACCCGGCCAGCCGACTGACCGTGTGGGACGAGGTACGCCGGATCAACCAGCGCGGCACCACGGTGTTCCTCACCACGCAGTACCTCGAGGAGGCCGACCAGCTCTGCGACCGGCTGGCCATCATTGACGGCGGGCTCATCGTGCGTGAGGGGACGCCCGAGTCGCTCAAGACCGAGCTGCGGGTGCGGCTGGACCTGGCGGCCGACCCCAGCCTCGACGAGGTCTTCCTCGACGCCACCGGCCGCACCCGGGTAGCCGGCGACGTGCGGGGGGTGTCGTCATGACGAACACCCTCGTACTCGGCGTACGCGGCCTCAAGGAGATGCGCCGTACCCCGGAGGCGCTGCTGCCGACGCTGTTCATCCCGATCTTTTTCCTGGTCGTCAACGTCGGCCAGGCCGGCAAGATCTTTCCGGCCTCGTCGACGGGATTCCTGCACGGCCAGGGCTACGCGGCCTTCACTCTGCCGAGCTCGTTGCTGCTGGCAGCCTCGTTCGGCTCGGCAGCGCTGTTCCTCGTCGAGGACATCGAGGGCGGCTACTTCGACAAGCTGCGGGCCACCCCGGTGTCGCGGTCAGCGATCGTGCTCGGCCGGCTGGTGTCCGAAGCCGTCAAGGGCGTCGGCATCGCCAGCGCCCTGGTGCTGCTGTCCCTGCCGTTCGGCATCCGGATCGCGAGCGGGGTCGTCGGCTTCGTGCTCCTGATCGTGCTGGCCTCGGGCTGGGGAGTCGTCTACTCCGGCTACATGCAGCTGATCGCGCTCAAGACCCGCAGTGCCGCGGCCACCAACTCCGGCGGCCTGATCTTCTTCCCGCTGCTGTTCCTCACCCCCAACTTCGTGCCGAGGGACATGCTCACCCACCCGATGGAGGTGGCGGCGACGTACAACCCGGTCACCTACGTGATGGAGGCGATGCGCTCGCTCATCCTCGAGGACTTCAACTGGGGCCGCATCGGTGCCGGGTTCGCCGTGGTGGCCATCGCCGGCGCGGTCATGCTGTTCTTCAACCTGCGCAACATCCGCCACTACGACTGAGCGGCGGGGCTAGCGGAACTGCGGCACCGGCTCGAACCGCTCGAGCGACACCAGCTCAGGCAATCCCGAGCCGGTGCTCGACTCGGTCAGCTGCAGCACCCAGAAACCACCCTTGCGGGTGCTCAGGTCGGCTGGCACCGGGCCGCCCAGCTCGGTCAGCAGCCCGGTGAGCAGGCCGGGCAACGCACCCCGTTGGCTGCTCACGACAGTCGGCACCCGCGACTCGGCGATGGCCACCAGCCGCTTCGGGCCGAGCACCTCGTCCTTGCTCCAGCCGTACTCCGACATCGAGGGCTCGTCGACGATCTCGACGCCGAGACTCTCGGCGTAGGGCATCACTGTGTCGACACAACGAGCTACGTCGGCAGAGTGGACGGCCTCGATCCCGTAGCCGCCGAGCACAGCTCCGAGCACGTCCGCCTGCTCCTCGCCGATCTCGTCCAGCGGCCGCAGGGTGTCGTCGCCGGCCCAGCTCAGCCGGTCGCCGGCACTGCCGTGCCTGGCCAGGACCAACGGCCAGGTTGGCCGGGTGTCGGCCATGAACCGCTCGACGGCCGGAGCGTCGCGGCCGGGGCTCAGCATCGGCAGCGCGTCGGCGGGGCTCAGCCAGTGCAGCTGGTCGACCTCGGCGGTCTCGTCGCCCTCGAGGAACTCGATCGCCGCTTCGCCGGTGCAGCACATCGCCCAGTAGCGGACCCGTTTGGGCAGCCCGTCCTTGAGGTAGCGGATCTCACCGAGCGGCCGGCCGATCGCGGCGTCGCAGCCGGTCTCCTCCGCGACCTCGCGCAGCGCGCCGAGCAGCAGGTGCTCGCGCCGTTTGAGCTTGCCCTTGGGCACCGACCAGTCGTCGTACTTCGGCCGGTGCACCAGCGCGATCTCGACCGAGCCGTCAGCGGCGTACCGCCACAGGACGCCGCCGGCCGCCTCGACCGCCACGGTGCCCCAGAGCATCGTCATGCCCACCGGCGTGCCCTGGTCGTACCTGAGCGACACCTCCTCAGCGGCGGTCACAAGGCAACGTCCGGGCAGGGCTGGGCGGCGGGCAGCTTCATGCACGAATCCTAGGGCTTGACGAAGTGGCGGGCGTCCCCTGTGACTGTCCGTTCCGCCGGTGAACGAACGGTGAACTCGGCGTGGACAGTCGGCGGCAGGTCTTGTACGGAAGCTTGCAGGCCAGGCACCTTCGATGAACAACCCCGTTGGGGTGAGCCTGGAGGACTGCATGACCGTCGACGCTTCCCCCCGCACCTCCGCCCGCACGCAGCCGGTGAAGACCCCGGCTGAGGTGCAGCGCGACCTGCTCAAGCACATCAACACGGTGCGCGAGCGGCTCAGTGCGGAGTTCCAGCCCCGGGTCGCGCCAGACGTCATCAGCCGTGAGGTCGACCTGGCCGCCGCGGAGTTCGACGGCGCCCGGATCACTGCCTACGTGCCCGTTCTGGTCAACCGGCAGGTCCGGACCAAGCTGCGCGAGCTCGCCTCCGCCTCGGTCTGACACCCCCCGCACGGGCTGACTTCCGAACGGTGATGTCCGGCGTTCACCCGCCGGACACCCTGGCCCCACGTGCCCGGGGTTGTCTGGTGACATGACCACCCTCGCGCCCGCGCCAACGGTCCCCGAAGAGCCGTCGCTGACCGGCCGGACCGCAGCCGGACTGCGTGCGGTCGACGTCAGCGCCTGGTTTGGCCCGCGGCTCGTCCTGGACAACGTGAGCCTGGACATGCCGGCCGGCACCGTGACCGCCCTGATCGGGCCATCCGGCTGTGGCAAGTCCACCTTTCTGCGGGTGCTCAACCGCATGCACGAGCTGGTGCCCGGCGCGTCCCTTGCTGGCGAGGTGCTGCTCACCGCCGCCGGCCCGGCCGGCTCCACCAGCACCGACATCGACATCTACGACGGTGACCACCGCCCCACGGACACCCGCCGCAGGATCGGCATGGTCTTCCAGAAGCCCAACCCCTTCCCCGCGATGAGCATCGCCGAGAACGTGCTGTCCGGGCTGAAGCTGAGCGGGGTCGCCGGAGGTACGCGGGCAGACCGGGCGGCGCTCGTGGAGGAGTGCCTGACCAGGGCCAGCCTGTGGAAGGAGGTCAGGACCCGGCTCTCCGACGCCGGCGGCAGCCTGTCCGGCGGCCAGCAGCAGCGCCTGTGCATCGCGCGCTCGCTGGCCGTACGACCGGAGGTCCTGCTCATGGACGAGCCGTGCAGCGCGCTCGACCCGACGTCGACCCGCCGGGTGGAGGAGACCATCCTCGCCCTGGCCCAGGACGTGACGGTCGTGATCGTGACCCACAACATGGAGCAGGCCCAGCGGGTGTCGAGCCTCGCGGCCTTCTTCCTCGCCGGGCAGGACGAGCCGGGCCGCATCGTCGAGGCCGGCACGACGACGCAGATCTTCGGCTCGCCCGCGGACTCCCGGACCGCGGCCTACGTCGGCGGTCGCTTCGGCTGACCAACTAGTCTCGGTGCGTGACCGCCCGCCTCGAGGAACGATCGCGCCTCAGCGGTGCTGAGCTGACCGCTGTGCTCGACCTGATCCGCGATGTCACCGAGGCCGACGGCGTAATCCCGCTCTCCGAACATGTGATGCTGCACCTTCGCTACGGCGGCGACGCGCCCGTACGCAACCTGCTGGTCCGTGCGCCCGACGGTGAGCTGGCCGGCTACGCCCACCTCGACGTCACTGACGCGGTCGAGGGTCCCAGCGCCGAGGTCGCTGTGCGGCCGGCCTACCGCAAGCGCGGCTACGGCCGGCTGCTGGTCGAAGGGTTGCTCGCGCGCACCCCGGACAGTCGGCTGCGGCTGTGGGCCCACGGCCAGCACCCGGCAGCCCAGGCACTGGCGCTCGGGATGGGCTTCGAACGATCACGGGTCCTGTGGCAGCTGCGCCGCTCGCTGCACTCCCCGCTCGACGTGCCGACGTTGCCCGACGCCGTGACCGTGCGGACCTTTCGGCCCGGCGCGGACGACGAAGCGTGGATCCGGCTGAACAACCGAGCCTTCGCCGACCACCCTGACCAGGGCAACTGGACGACAGAGGACCTGACCCGGCGCGAGCGGGAGTCGTGGTTCGACCCGGACGGGTTCTTCCTGGCCGAGCACCGCGGCGAGCTCGTCGGCTTCGACTGGACCAAGGTGCACGGTGCCGGGCCGCAGGCTGACGGGCACGGCCACGAGCCGATCGGCGAGGTCTACGTGCTCGGCATCGACCCCGAGTTCCAGGGTCACGGGCTCGGCGCTGCGCTGACCCTGACCGGGCTGCGTCACCTGCGCAGCCGCGGCCTGGCCCAGGTGATGCTCTACGTCGACGAGACCAACCCGAAGGCGATCGCGTTGTACGAGCGACTCGGCTTCACCAAGTGGGACGTCGACGTGTCCTTCCGGATGCCGTAGTCCAGCGCTCGCTGTCGCCTTAACGGGGCAAAACGCCCACTCTGCTCCCGACGGCCCGCAGCAGGCAGTCCCAGCGCTCGGCGCCGTCGAGAACTCGACTGCCGTTCACTGCGCGTTCATCCGGCGCAGGGTAACCGGCCACCTTGGCTTCCTAGGGTCGCTGGCAGGTGCCACCGGACGGTGACGCCGCGTTTCGTGCCGCAGTTCTGGCCCGTGGCGAAACCTGAATCCTTGTTCGTCGACTGAGGCCGTTTCGGCCCCAACCAGCCCATTGCGGGCATGGAGGATCCCCACGTGAAGTTCATCCGTACCAGCGGACTTGTCGCCCTGGGCCTTGCCGGCGCCATGGCGCTGACCGCCTGTGGCTCCGACAGCAACAGCACGGCCGCGTCGTCGACGTCGGCTACCTCGGGTGCGGCTGCTGCGACCGGCAGCACTGCTGGCAGCACGGGCGCCGCCAGCGGTGACTGCGCGAGTGGCAGCCTGGCCGGCGCCGGCTCCAGCTTCCAGGACCCGATGCAGCAGCAGTGGGCCAAGGACTTCGCCGCGAAGTGCAGCGGCGCCAAGGTCGACTACCAGCCGGTCGGCTCCGGTGCCGGCATCCAGCAGTTCGGCTCCGGCACGATCGACTTCGCCGGTTCCGACGTCGTCATGAAGTCCGACGAGCAGGCCGCCGCTGACAAGTGGTGCGGCAGCCCGGCCCTGCACTTTCCGATCAGCGCCGGCGGCGTCGGCATCACCTGGAACCTGCCGGGTGTCACCGACCTGACCTTCTCGGCGCCGACCCTGGCCAACATCTTCGACGGCAAGATCAAGACCTGGAACGACCCGGCGATCAAGGCCGACAACCCGTCCGCGACTCTGCCGTCGACACCGGTCTCGGTCGTCTACCGCGCCGACTCCTCGGGCACCAACGCCGTGTTCACCGCCTACCTCGCGGCCGCGGCGCCCAAGGACTGGACGCTCGGCAGTGGCAAGACCATCGCGTGGCCGACCGGCACCGGCGCCCAGAAGAGCGCCGGCGTTGTCGCGGCCGTTGCGCAGGCACCCGGCGCCATCACCTACGTCGAGCAGGCCTACGCGACGACCAACAAGCTGCCGCTGGCCAAGATCATGAACGGCTCGGCTGGCGTCGCCTTGACCACGGACTCGGTCACCGCGGCCATCGCCGGGGACAAGATCACCGACACCAACAACAACATCATCGCCACGATCAACTTCGTGCCGACCGACCCAGCCGCCTACCCGATCTCGACGCTCACGTACTCGATCGTGTGCAGCAAGTACCCGAGCGCCAAGACCGGGGCCGTCGGACTGCTGAAGTCCTACCTGACCTACGCAGCCGGCCCCGGCCAGACGGCGGCGAGCACCCTCGGGTTCGCCCCGCTGCCGACCGCGGTTGCCGCTCAGGTCAAGACCGCGATCGCCAGCGTCAGCTAATCAGCACCGCTGCTGTTCGGCTGCCCGCCGGCCCCTCACCGGGGACCGGCGGGCAACGCCGCGTTCACGCACCTGATCACCGAGCACTGCCGGGAACCGCCGAGGAGCGCCCCATGTTCGTCCGCCAGAGCAGGACCGATGCGAGCGAAGGCCGTACGAGCTGATGACCCTGCTCACCACCGAGTCGACGGAGCCGATCGCGCCGTCGTTGCACGGGCACAAGGGTCGTGGCGATCTCATCTCCAAGTACCTCACCATGGCCGCCGGCTTGTTCGTCCTCGTCCTGCTGGCGGCGATCGCCGGCTTCCTGATCTTCAAGGCACTGCCGGCCTTCACCGACGACAAGACCAACTTCTGGACCACCAAGGGCTGGTTCCCGGACACCACGGGCAGCTTCGGCATCCTGGCACTGGTCTTCGGCACCGCCGAGGCCGCCCTCATCGCCCTGGTCATCGCCTGGCCGGTAGCCATGGGAGTGGCGCTGTTCGTCGCCGAGTACGCCCCGCGGCGGATCGCCAGCGTGATGGGCTACCTGCTGGACCTGCTGGCCGCCGTACCCTCGGTCGTGTTCGGCCTGTGGGGCCTGTTCTGGCTGGTCCCACGGATGACCGGCATCCAGACCTTCCTCGGCAACCACTTCTCCTGGATCCCGATCTTCAAGAACCGGTTCGTCGGCATCCCGACGAAGTCCCCGTTCGTCCTCGGCATCGTGCTCGCGATCATGATCCTGCCGATCATCTCGGCCATCGTGCGCGAGGTCATCGTGCAGGCCGACCCCCAGCAGAAGGAAGCGGCCCTCGCCCTGGGCGCCACCCACTGGGAGATGATCCGGATGGCGGTGCTGCCGCCCAGCAAGTCCGGCATCATCGGCGCCACGATCCTCGGTCTCGGCCGGGCCCTCGGCGAGACGATCGCCGTGGCCCTGATCCTCGCGTCCTCCTTCACCATCAACTGGCACATCCTCGAAGGCGGCGGCAACACCATCGCCGGCAACATCGCCGTGCAGTTCGGTGAGGCCGGCCACCTCGGCCGGTCGGCGCTGATCGCCAGCGGACTGGTGCTGTTCGCCATGACCCTGCTGGTCAACCTGATCGCCCGGTTGATCATCAGCCACGGCAACAAGGGGAAGACGGCATGACCGAGCTGACGAGTTCTCAGTCGCCGCTGCGCCTCGGTGCTTCGGGCCGGCGCCGCGCCGTCGACCGCACGATGCAAGTGCTGGCCTGGGGAGCGTTCTTCCTCGCGCTGACGCCGCTGGTCCTCGTGCTGGGCTACACCCTGGTGCGCGGCTTCAAGGCCTTCAGCGTCTACTTCCTCACCCACTCGATGGCCGGTGTCGCGCCCAACGACACCGGTGGCGGCGCCTACCACGCGATCCTCGGCACCCTCGAGCAGCTGGCGCTCACGAGCCTGATGTCGATCCCGCTCGGGCTCGCCGCGGCCGTCTACCTGACGGAGTACGGCCACGGCTGGCTGCCCCGGCTGATCCGGTTCTTCGTCGACGTCATGACCGGCGTTCCGTCGGTCATCGCCGGCCTGTTCATCTACGTGTTCTGGGTGCTCGGCCTCGGCATGGGCTTCTCGGGCTTCGCCGGCTCGCTGGCGCTGATGATCCTGATGCTGCCGATCATCATCCGGTCGGCGGAGGAGATGCTGCTCCTCGTACCCAATGCTCTGCGCGAGGCGTCCTACGCGCTCGGCGTCCAGAAGTGGAAGACGATCATGAAGATCGTGCTGCCCACGGCGTCGGCCGGCCTGGTCACCGGCATCATGCTTGCCGTCGCCAGAGTCGTCGGCGAGACCGCGCCGATCCTGCTCACCGTGTTCGGCACCAACTACATCAACCAGAACCCGTTCAAGGGTGGCCAGTCCGCCCTGCCGCTGTTCATCTACAACCAGGCGCTTCAGCCCTACCACCCGGCGGTTGACCGTGCCTGGGCCGGTGCGTTCGTCCTGATCATGATCGTCGTCGTCCTGTACACCGTGGCTCGGTTGCTCACCCGACGCAACCAGCTCGCCGGCCGGAGGTAACCCGTGGCCAAGCGGATCGAGACCAACAACCTGTCCTGCTTCTACGGCGGCTTCCGTGCCGTGGAAGGGGTGACGCTGACCATCGAACCGAAGTCCGTCACGGCTCTGATCGGCCCGTCCGGCTGCGGCAAGTCGACCTACCTGCGTTCGCTGAACCGGATGCACGAGGTGATCCCCGGTGCGCGGGTCGAGGGCAAGGTCCTGCTCGACGACGAGGACGTGTACGGCCACGACGTCGACCCGGTCGCCGTCCGCCGGATCATCGGCATGGTGTTCCAGAAGCCCAACCCGTTCCCGACCATGTCGATCTACGACAACGTCGTGGCGGGGCTGCGGCTGTCCGGCTCGCACAAGAAGTCCGAGCTGGACACCGCGGTCGAGAAGTCGCTGCGGGGCGCCAACCTCTGGAACGAGGTCAAGGACCGGCTGAACAAGCCGGGCATGGGCCTGTCCGGTGGCCAGCAGCAGCGGCTGTGCATCGCCAGGGCGATCGCGGTCGAGCCGCAGGTGCTGCTGATGGACGAGCCCTGCAGCGCCCTCGACCCGATCTCGACCCTGGCGATCGAGGACCTCATGGTCGAGATCAAGGACTCGTACACGATCGTCATCGTCACCCACAACATGCAGCAGGCTGCTCGGGTGAGCGACACCACCGCGTTCTTCAACGTCGACGTCCAGGGCGAGCCGGGGCGCCTGGTCGAGGTTGGCGCGACGTCGCTCATCTTCACCAACCCGACCGAGAAGCGCACGGAGGACTACATCACCGGCCGCTTCGGCTGAACCGGTCAGCTGCATCCTGAATGCGGGCCTACCGTCGTCCGGCGACGGTTGGTCCGCATTCACGTATCAGGACTGCTGCAACCACCCTCTGCTTCACGGGCAGGTCAACGATCGGCCCGGCCAAAGGGGGCCAGCATGTCCGTGGCGCGCCAGGTCAACGTCGGTTGCCTGATGCTGGCGCTCGCCCTCATCGACTTTGCCGCAGCACTGGTGGCCCAGGACTTCGCCGACCGACGCCGGGTCAGCGCGCTGCTGCTCGGCTGCGGTCTCCAGGTGGTTCTGTTCCTGGTCTACGCGCTGGCCCTGCGTGTGGCCACGATGTCGATCGTCACCATGGGCTGGATCGTGCTGCTGCAGGTGGCCATCATCTCCACGGACGTGGCGCGCGGCGGGCTGCACCTGCGCTGGGCACAGTGGTGCGCCGTGACGGTGGTGATCCTGGCGCAGGTCTACCTGGTCGCGACCACGGACGGCAGGCACCACGCGGCGGAAACCGCATCGGCGTACGCCGACCCCTGTCCTCGACCGGCGCTTGTGCCGCGTCAGGCTTCGGCGACCGCCGCGATGCTCGAGCGCTCGCCCGTGACGAGGAAGACCACCCTGCGGGCGACCGAGACGGCGTGGTCGGCGAAGCGTTCGTAGTAGCGCCCGCACAGCGTGATGTCGATCGCCACCTCGAGGCTGTAACGCCGTTCGTCGGAGAGCAGCCGGGTGAACAGCTTCTGCTGGTAGTCGTCGATGACGTCGTCATCGTTCTCGAGCTCCAGCGCGAGCGCCACGTCGTGGCCGGCGATGACACTGCCGGCCTTCTCGACGATCTGCTGTGCAACCTGGCCCATCTCCAGCACCGTTGAACGCAGCTCGGGCGGGATCGCGTGGTCGGGATAGCGACGCCGGGCGACCTCGGCCACGTGCGTGGCGTAGTCGCCCATCCGCTCGAGGTCGACGATCATGCGCAGGCTGGTGACGAGGACGCGCAGATCGGAGGCGACCGGTTGCTGGCGCGCCATGAGGTCGAGTGCGATTCCCTCGACCGTGTTGTACAGCGCGTCGACGGACCTGTCGGTGCCGATCACACCCTCCGCGAGAACAAGGTCGGCATCGAGCAGCGCCGTGGTCGCCCGGCCCATCATGCTGCCGACCAGACCGGCCATCTCGACCAACCGGTCGTTGATGGAGTCAAGATCGTCGTGGTAGGCGTCGCGCATGGCGGGGTGCTCCTTCGAGAAAGTTGACCCTGAACCTGACAAGACTGACGCCTGGCCGTGAACTCAGGGCCAAGGCCGGGTGAACATCGGGATCGTGCTGACTCGGGTGCCCCAATCTCCCCGGCCTGTGCCTACTCTTGTCCTCGTGACAGCCGTGCTCGCCGGGATCGTAGGGATCCTGATCGGTGCCGTCCTCGTCGTGCTCGTGGCCTACCTCCCGCCGAACGGCTGGAGCTGGACTCAGGGGCCTCGCCGCCGCGGGCCGCTCGGACCGCTGACACCGCCCGAGGTCGCTCCGCCGGCGGCCAGTCTTGCACTCGCCATCCTCGACCAGCTCCCGACAGCCACCGTCGTGCTCAACCAGGCTGACGAGATCCTCTTCGCGAACGGCGCCGCCTCCTCGACCGGGATGATCAAGGGCAACCGGCTGGCCAACACCGAGCTGCGCGACCAGGCCCGCAAGGCCCGCCGCGACGGCCGCATCCGCGAAGCCGAGCTGGACCTGCCACGTGGTGAGGTGAACCGCGGGCCGCAGGCCGTCCGCGCCCGGATCATCCCGGTGGGCGGCGGCGACGTCGCCGTGATCGTCGACGACCTGACCGAGAGCCGCCGCATCGATGCGGTGCGCCGGGACTTCGTCGCCAACATCTCGCACGAGCTCAAGACCCCCGTCGGCGCGATCTCGATCCTCGCGGAGGCCATCGCCGACGCGATCGACGAACCCAACACGGTCGCGAGGTTCGTGGGACGGATCCAGCACGAATCGAGCCGGCTGACCCGCTTGGTGCAGGAGCTGATCGACCTGTCCCGGCTGCAGGGCGCCGAGCCGCTCACCGACGTGACCACGGTGTCGATGCGCGGTGTCATCGGCGAGGCGGTGGACCGGGCCCGGCTGGCCGCCCAGACCAAGGGGATCCGGCTCAAGGTCGAGGGCGCCGATGCCCGCGTGCTCGGCGACGAGTCACTGCTCGTGACCGCGATGGGCAACCTGATCGACAACGCGGTGGCCTACAGCCCCGACAACACCCGGGTAGCCGTCACCATCCGCAGCGCCGAGGACGCCGTCGAGGTCTCGGTCACCGACCAGGGCATCGGCATCGGCCCGGACGAGGTCGACCGGATCTTCGAACGCTTCTACCGGGTCGACCCGGCCCGTTCCCGCTCCACCGGCGGCACCGGCCTCGGCCTGGCCATCGTCAAGCACATCGTCACCAACCACGGCGGCACGATCTCCGTGTGGAGCACGCCGGGCGCCGGGTCTACCTTCACCGTACGACTGCCCGGCGTTCCCCCCGAACCGACAGCTCCGCTGCCCGTACCTACCCCGAGCCTGGAGGCTTCTGCGTGACCCGCATCCTGGTCGTCGAGGACGAGGAGTCGTTCTCCGACGCCCTGTCCTTCCTGCTCCGCCGCGAGGGCTTTGAAGTATCCGTCGCGGGCACCGGGCCCGAGGCGCTCACCGAGTTCGACCGCACCGGGGCCGACTTGGTCCTCCTCGATCTGATGCTGCCCGGCATCTCCGGTACGGAGGTCTGCCGGACGATCCGGACCAAGTCGCAGGTGCCGGTCATCATGCTGACGGCCAAGGACGGCGAGGTGGACAAGGTGGTCGGTCTCGAGATCGGTGCCGACGACTACATCACCAAGCCCTTCTCCTCACGCGAGCTGGTCGCCCGGATCCGGGCGGTCCTGCGCCGCCGCGGCACCGACGAGCCGGTCAGCGCCTCCGCCGTCGAAGCCGGTCCCGTGCGCATGGACGTCGAGCGCCACGTGGTCACCGTCAACGGCGACGGGGTGACCCTGCCGCTGAAGGAGTTCGAGCTGCTGGAGTACCTCCTGCGCAACGCCGGCCGGGTGCTCACCCGAGGGCAGCTCATCGACCGGGTCTGGGGCAGCGACTACGTCGGCGACACCAAGACCCTCGACGTCCACGTCAAGCGACTGCGTTCCAAGATCGAGCCCGATCCGGCGGTGCCCCAGCACCTGCTGACCGTACGAGGACTCGGCTACAAGTACGAAGCCTGACGCCCCGGCTCACGCAACGGCCGGCACGTCCTCGACAAGAGCGCCGGCGGCGCCTGCGTGCGTGAGCCGCAGGTAGGCACCGCCGGCTGACAGGCTCAGCACGGCGGTGAGCACACCGAGAGGTACGGCCGACTGCGTCCCGGCCACGCCGACCAACGGCGCGGCCACCCCGCCGAACACGAACTGCGCGACGCCGAGCAGGGCAGAGGCGCTGCCGGCCGTGCGGGGGTGGTCCGCCAGCGCGAGCGCCGTGGCGTTGGGCAGCACGAACCCGACGCTCGCGACGACCAGGAACAGCGCGGGCAGCAGCGCGGGCAGCCCGGCCGAGACGAGGACGCAGATGAGTACGGACACCCCGCCGGTGACCGACATCGCGATACCGAAGCCCAGGACCTGGTGCGGGGTGTAGCGCCCGACGAGGCGACGGCTGACCTGCCCGGCCACCAGGATGCCGAGTGCGTTGACCGCGAAGACCACGCTGAACTGCTGGGCCGACAGACCGTAGATGTCCTGCAGGACGAAGGTCGCGCCGGAGATGTAGGCGAACATCGCCGCAAACACGAAGCCGCAGGACAGCGCGTACCCGACGAAGGAGCGGTCCCGCAACAGCACGCCGAACGTCCGTACGGTGCTTCGCAGCCCGCCGGTCTGGCGCAGCTCGACCGGCAGCGTCTCGGGCAGCGACGTCGCCGCGATGACGGTGAGCAGGGCCCCGATGACCGCGAGCGCGCCGAAGACCAGCCGCCAGGAGCCGACCCGCAGCAGCTGGCCGCCCAGCACCGGCGCGATCAGCGGGGCAGCTCCGTTGACCATCATCATCAGGGCGAAGAACCGGGCAGCCTCGTTCCCGGTGTAGCGGTCACGCACGACTGCCCTCGCCACGACCAGTCCGGCAGCGCCGGCAGCACCCTGCACCAGCCGGGCTCCGGCCAAGGGCCAGACGCCAGGCGACATCGCGCACGCCACGGAGGCAACGGTGAAGATGCTCAGCCCCACCACCAGCGGAGCCACCCGGCCCCTGGAGTCCGACACCGGCCCGGCGACGAGCTGACCGAGCGCGAGTCCGATGAGTACGGCCGTGAGCGTGAGCTGGGCCGTCGACGCTGTCGTGTGCAGCGACCGGGTCATCGACGGCAGCGCCGGCAGGTAGGTGTCAATCGCGAACGGGCCCAGCGCGGTGAGGGCGCCGAGGACGAGAACGAGCCGCAGTCGGCTCGGAGTGCCAGTCAGGCGAACACCGGGTTGATGACGAGGTAGACGAGCGACGCGACCACCGCAGCAGCGGGGATGGTCAGGAGCCAGCCCACGACGATCGACCGCGCGATCCCCCACCGCACGGCGGCGACACCGTCCGCTGCACCGACGCCCATGACGGTCGAGGACACCACATGCGTGGTCGACACCGGGGCGGACGCGTGCAGGGACGCGAACATCAGCACGCTTGCCGCAGTGGCGTCGATGGCGAGCCCACGCGGCGGGTCCAGCTTGACGATCCGCCGGCCCAGGGTGCTGATGATCCTGGCCCCGCCGGAGTAGGTGCCCAGCGCGATGGCCGCCGCTGCCGACAGCTTGACCCACAGCGGCACCGTGAACGGTTCGTCCGGGTGCCCGGCGAGCAGCGCCAACCCGATCACGCCCATCGTCTTCTGGGCATCCTGCGTGCCGTGGGCCAGCGAGATGAAGGCGGCGCCGAAAGGCTGCAGCCGACGGAAACCGCGGTTGACCTGCTTGGGTTTGCGGTGCCGGAACCCCCAGAGAATGGCCAGGATCACGGCGATGCCGATGCCGAAGCCCAGCAGCGGCGACACCACCATCGGGATCACGACCTTGTGCCAGATGACCGACCAGTCAACCGTCGTGTGGGACGCAAGGCCTGCGCCGACGAGCCCGCCGATGAGCGACTGGGTCGAGGACGACGGCAAGCCGAAGTTCCAGGTGATGAGGTTCCAGGCGATCGCGCCGAGCAGCGCCGCGGCCAGGATCACGAGCAGGTGCTGGTCCTTCGGCGGGTCGATGATGCCGTTGCCGATGGTCTCGGCCACCTTGGGGGCAAAGACCGTGGCACCGAGCAGGTTGAAGGCGGACGCCATGATCAGCGCCGCTCGAGGAGTCAGCGCACGGGTCGAGATCGAGCTGGCGATCGCGTTGGCCGAGTCGTGGAAGCCGTTCGTGTAGTCGAAGAACAGCGCGATCGCCACGACCACGACCAAACCGGTCGTGTACACCGGTCAGGACTCCTTCACCGCGATGGTCTCGACGGTGTTGGCTACGCGCTCGAAGGCGTCGGCCGCGTTCTCGAGCTCGTCGACGACCTCCTTGAGCTTGAGCACGGTCAGCGCGTCGTACTCGCCCGAGAACAGCCGGGCCAGCAACCGGCGGTGGATCTGGTCGGCCTCGTTCTCCAGCCGGTTGGCCTCGATCCAGTACTCCTCGAGGTCCTTGAGGCCGCGCAGCCGGGGCATCGCCTCGGCCGCGATCGCCGCCCCTCGTTGCAGCACGTCGCACTGCGCGCTCACGCCGTCCGGCAGCTCGATCACCCCGTACAGCACGATCAGATCGGCGGCTGACTCGACGAAGTCCATGACGTCGTCCATGCTGCTGGCCAGGCGGTAGATGTCCTCGCGGTCGAACGGGGTGACGAAGGTCGAGTTCAGCTGGCGGTAGATCCGGTGGGTGAGGTCGTCGCCGGCATGCTCGGCCTGCCGGATCTGAGCGCCGATGCCCGGCCGCAGCTCGGCCGGCGCCGCCACGAGTGACGCCATCAGGTCACACGCCACGACCAAGTTCGCCGCCGACTGCGCGAACAGGTCGAAGAAGCTGGACTCCTGGGGAGCCAGTCGCAGACGCACGTGACCAGACCTCGGCTTGCTCGGGGACCCACCGCGCTGCCCGAGGCCACCGGGGTCCGGAGGGCCTCCGGCGCGACGCCGGCATGAAGTTGCTCAATGTTCCCGAAAGGGTAACCTGCCGGACAGGGGTGTCGCTTCGCCGCGAGCCGGTCCCGCCCGACCGGCGCGTCGGCCCTAGGCTTGGCCCGTGAGCGGCGCACCGAGCCCGGAGCTCGACCCAGACATCGGAGACGATGCACGCACCGCCCCGTCGCACGCGCTCCTGCTGTGCGCCATCGCCGCCGGCGGGGCCGTCGGCACGCTGGGCCGCTGGTCGCTGGGCAAGGCGATCCCGACCGAGGGGTACGGGTTCTCCTGGGCCACGTTCATCGCCAACCTGACCGGAGCGTTCGCCCTCGGGTTGCTGATCGCGGTCGTTGCCCGGCGGTTTCCGCACACCCACTACGTGCGTCCGGCCCTGGGCACGGGGGTGCTCGGCGGCTTCACCACCTTCAGCACCTTCATGGTCGAGACCGCACAGCGCCTCGACCACGGCCATGTCGTGCTCGCCTTCTCCTACGTTGCCCTCAGCCTGATCGGGGGACTGGTGCTGTCGGCCGCCGGCCTGGTGCTCGGCAGCCGGGTGCCCGCCTCGTGACGGTGGCCCTGATGCTGCTGGCCGCCGCTGCCGGGGCGGTCGCCCGCTACCTCGTCGATATTGCGGTCCAGCGTCGCGCCGACGGCGGCTACCCGTGGGGGACGTTCTGGGTCAACGTCTCCGGCTGTCTGGTGCTCGGGCTGGTCATCGGTTGGTCCGACCACCACTCAGCCGCTGCGTTGCGCGCCATCGCCGGCATCGGGTTCTGCGGCGCCTACACCACGTTTTCGACGTTCAGCGTCGAGTCCGTCCGGCTGATCGAGACCGGCCGGTACGGCGCCGCGGCACGCTACGCCGGGTCGAGCGTCCTCGTCGGGTGCATCGCTGCCGCTGCCGGACTGGCCCTTGCCGGCTGACCGGGGGAGCGGATCGGGCCGGGACGAGGCAGACTGGGGGCCATGAGCCGGGTTTCCGTCGTTCAGCGCAGCCGTTGGCGGGTGGACTCGATCCGGCGCGACGCCGAGCGCAAGCGGCTCGAGGCCAAGCACGCACTGCTGATCGCCAAGCACCGTCGCTCGGTCGCCAGGGCCAGGAGCCACATCACGTGGTACGCCGTGGGCGCTGCCGGCAGCGTCGTCGGCGTGGGCGTCTCGCACGGTTTCGCGCGGTTCTGCTGGTCGGTGGCGCTCGTCGCGTGCGTAGCCGAAGTGGGGCTGTGGTTCCGCAAGCTCAAGGCCCGCCGGGCTGCTCCCCCGCCGACCGCGCCGCAGCTTCCGCAGGCCGTACCCGCTCCTCCGCCGCGTACCTCGGCGTCCTGGCCAGCCCTGCGCAGGCTGGAGAGCGCCGTCACTGCGATCCGAAAACTGCTGCCGGCGCTGCCTCCCGACATCGCCGACATCGCCAGGCCGTCGGTCGACGCGGCCCGCGCCGCCTATGACATGGGCCGGGCGCAGGCGACTCAGATCGCCGCCACCGAGACGGCGCTGACAATCGTTCCACTCGAAGAACGTTCCCAGATCGAGCAGGTACGGGGCCAGCTGCTGAGCGAGCTCGACCTCGCCGCCGAGGCGGTCGAGCACCTGCTCACCAGCTGTACCCGACTCATCGGCGCGCGGTCGGGCAGCGACGCGAGAGGCCAGCTCTCGGCTGCGACGGCGGAGGTTGTGGCGCGCACGTACGGCCTGCAAGCTGCGGCGCTGACCTCCACCGACCTCGACCTGCCGGGCTGAGCGGAGGCACCAGGAATGGGCGACTACTACTTCTGCCTCACCCACGACGAGGTCGAGCGCGGCGCCGGCTGCCGTGCCGCTGACCGGATGGGTCCCTACCCCACGGCCGAAGCCGCCTCCCGGTGGCAGGAGTCCGTCCAGCAGCACAACGAGGCCTGGGACGAGCAGGACCGTGAGGATGACGAGGACTGACCCGTAACCACGGTCTGACAGTGTCGTTAACCGAGCGTGACCCCGTGCATGAGCCACCAGGAGCGCCACCTCGGACACCGAGGCAGCACCGCCCTGGGCAGCGTGGGTCCGGTCCGCACCAAGCAGGCGAGCACCGCCAAGGCGACGAAGCCCGGCACCGCATGGGCGGCTCTGCGTGGCACCGCATGGGCGACAGCCTCGGGAACCACGTGGACCGCACGCAGCACTGAGCTTTCCGTGCCCGTCGGCGGGTCGGAGCGTTGACCGCGTTCGCCTGGGCCCTCATTCTTGCCGTCGCCGTCGTGGGCCTGCTCCTGGTCCGCATGCTGCAGGTCGCGGCTCGTGCCGCCGAAGCCACGCACGACGTCCACCGCCTCCAGCACACCCTCGCCGCCGTCGCGGAGACCACGCACGAGTGGCTGTGGAGCACCGACCGGCACGGGCGGATCGCCTTCAGCAGCCCGACCAGCCACTCGCTGCTCGGCTACCTGCCGAACGAGCTTCTCGGCACCGACGCCTACTTGCTGATCGACCCCGGCACCCGGCAGGTCTGGCGCGACCGGGTCAGCGAGCTCGGGCGCCGTGGCCTCGGCTGGGCCGACATCACCGTGCAGATGCGCCACCGCGACGGCACCTTGGTCGATGTCGAGTCCAGCGCCGCACCCATCCTCGACGGCCAGGGTGTGGCGATCGGCTTCCAGGGCACGGCCCGACCGGTCACCAGTGACCTGGCCCGGCTCGCCCACGAGGCGCGCATCCGCGGCCGGATCGAACGCGTCCTGGCCGGCGACTCGTTGCGGATCGCTTTCCAGCCCATCGTCAGCCTGTCCACCGGCGCGATGGTCGGGGTCGAGGCGCTCGCCCGGATCGGCAACGACCGCCACCAGGTCCCGTACCAAGGTGGACGGAACAACCTCGGGCAGCCGGCCGAGCCGTACGAGCCGCCCAACGTGTGGATCAAGCACGCCACCGACGTCGGTCTCGGGGTCAAGCTCGAGCTCAAGGCTCTGCGAGGCGCCCTCGACGCGATCAGTCTGCTGCCGGCCGGGCTCTACGTGTCCATCAATGCCTCGCCGCGCACGATCGCCGATCCGGCGTTCCTCGAGCTGCTGCTCACCCACGGCACTCCGCTGAACCGGCTCGTCCTGGAGATCACCGAGCACGAGTCGATCCCGGACTACGCCCCGCTGACGCACACGCTTACCTACGCCAGGTCGCTGGGGCTGCGGCTCGCGATCGACGACGCCGGCGCCGGCTACGCATCGTTCCGGCACATCCTCACGCTGCGCCCGGACTACATCAAGCTCGATCGCTGCCTCACAGCCGGCATCGACGCCGACCCGGCGCGACGAGCCCTGGCGAGTGCCGTCGTCATGTTCGCCCTCGAGCTGGACGCCGTGGTCACCGCCGAGGGTGTCGAGACGGCGAGTGAGCTGGACACCCTGCGCTCGCTGGCGGTTGACGCCGCACAGGGTTACTACCTGGCCAGGCCCTCGACCGACCGGACCGAGTGGGCCAGCTGGCCGGGCCGGCGGCTGCACCTGACCACGCACGAGCCGCAGGCGGTCAGCGGCTTCGCCTGAGGCCCTTCCCGGTCCACCCCTTCTCGGCCCCCGGCCCACCCCTTCCTGCGCCAAATGGCGCGAGTATTGGCGTGTCGCGCGGCGTGTCGCGCATTTGCCGCGTCCTTGAGCCAATTTTCCGCACAGGACCCCGCCTTCCACAAGCGTGCATCGGACGAGGGTGACAGGAAATTGTGCGCAATGCAGCCACTTGACACTTTCTACCGCCGAGTCCACTGTGTGCCTCCTGGAGGCCGCGATGAGGTACTCGCGCACAGCCCTCGTCCTTTCCGTGGTGGGAATCCTGGTGACTGCCAACGGAACCGCGACTGCACAATCGTCACGTAGTCCCGCTAGCCCCCGAGCCTGGACGCTTTCCCGAGGCTCGGTCCCGGTAGCCATGGGCGGCTCGATTGGCCTCAAGCTTGATAGCCATCGGGTGATGTGGATCACGGCGCAGGCAGACAATCCCGCGGACAACAACCGCACGTTCATCTACGACGTCCGACACACAGCAATTCCGGGAAACGGCGCCCATTCCTGCCGCCAAACCGGTCTCTGACATCATCGGAGCAGGCGTACTCCGCGATGGCGACGTCGTCGTCGCTGGCGGGGCCGTCCTCAACGGCCCCGCGGGTCCGCCCAACCCGGCCAGCGTGCTGTCCTACCGGTACGACGTCCGGAGCAACCGCTGGTCCCGGACCGGCGACCTCCCGGAGGCGCAGGAGTGGTTCTTCACGCCCTCGACCCTGCTGGGCGATGGCCGTTTGCTCCTGGCCGGCGGCCGGGGGCCAGCGGAACTGACCAACGGCAATGCGAGCCGGCACGCGTTCATCTACAACCCGTACGCCCGCGCTGTGGTCGCCGCGATCGACCCTGACACCGGTCTCGCGACCGGGAGAACCGTTGTCGTTCAAGGAAAGTGGGACTACACCCGGACTCGGGACGGTCGAGTCTCCGACTTGGCCCAGGGTCACCTCTTCGGCAACCAGGTGCGCCTGGCGGACGGGCGGGTTCTCGTGGCCGGCGGCCGGAGCTTCTGGGCTCTGGGTGAGGGTGGCGGCGTGCCGATACCAGGATTCGCCGACGACTTCTCCACGCTGGCGACCCGCACAGAGTTCTTCGATCCGCGGACGGGGCGCTGGTCACAAGGACCGGCTCTGCCGCCGGTTCCCGGCGAAGACGACACCATTGCCAACTCGCACGGGGGGAGGGCGAACGGCGTGTGCCTCGCCGCCCTGCCCGATGACGCGTGGTGATCGCCGGTGGCGGCACGCAACCGGACGGGGCGGCGTTCCGCGGATCAGACGATTCTGACCCGGCAGCAGCATCATCGTGATGACGCCATCGCGCGAGGCGGCCTCGAGCACCATCGCCATCTCGCCGAACTCGATCCCGTCCAGCGTCGACATCGGCGGCTTTTTCGGTGATGGAGGACGCAACCAGCTCCTCTACGTTACCGGACGTCCACGCGGCGACGTGCTCATCGCCGGCGGCCAGGACAATTTCGGAGAGGACCTCTGGGACAGCTGGCTGTTCAGTCCTCGACACTCTCGCAGTGACCCGGGCACCCGAACCTTGTGCACACCTTGGCGCTGTTCGGCCCGTCGTCCGGCTACCCCGACGGCTACCAAACACCGGTCATGAGCACGCATGAGGTGGGGATGCGCGACTCCCGGCTCGCTTCCCGGGCGACGTATTCGTCGAAGGCGGCGGCGCCAATGGGGTCGACATCAACTTCGTGGGGTCGCAGCAAGCGTCGAGCAGTTCGGAGGCCTGCTGCACTGGTGACGCCCAGGCGGCGGCGACCTCAGGTCTGCTTAACGGTCTTCAGACTGAACGCTCTGGTGCAGGAACCGCAGCGCCACGACCCGGCGTTCTCGTCGTACGGCCGGAGGTCCTCGTCACCGCAGTACGGGCAGTAGAACGGAACTGCCCGCTCACCGGCCGACGGGACGGTCACGACAGCGCCTCCTCCGGCGCCCGCTGCACCCACGCGGCGAAGGACTCGTCAGCACCGCGATCGTCCTCGAAATTGCGCAGAACCCGCTCGACGTAGTCGGTCAGCTCAGCGCTGGTTACCTTGAGGCCACGCACTTTCCGGCCGAAGTTGGGGTCGGCGTCGACGGCGCCCATGGTGCCGCCCAGGTGCACCTGGAAGCCTTCCTCACCGTTGACGATCGAGCCCTTCAGCCCGATGTCGGCAACCTGGAAACGGGCGCAGGAGTTGGGGCAGCCGTTGACGTTGATGGACACCGGCTGATCGAAGTCGGGCATGCGCTGCTCGAGGTCGGTGAACAGATCCATCGCCCGCTGCTTGGTCTCGACGATCGCCAGCTTGCAGAACTCGATGCCGGTGCAGGCCATCATGCCGCGGCGGAACGCTGACGGCCGAGCCACGAGGTCGAGGGCGTCGAGTGCCGCGACCAACGGCTCGACGTCGGCCTCGGCAACACCGAGCAGGACGAGCTTTTGCTCGACGGTGCAACGGATCTCGCCCTCGCCGTACTGCTCCGCAAGGTCGGCCACGGCGGCCAGGATGCTGCCGGAGACCCGGCCCACCTTGGGCGCCACCCCGACGTAGAACTTTCCGTCCTTCTGCCGGTGGACGCCGGTGTGGTCCCGGGAACCGGAGCCCACGGTCGTCGCTGCCGGACCGTCAGGCAGGGCGTAGCCGAGGTATTCCTTCTCGAGCACCTCGCGGAACTTCTCCGGGCCCCAGTCGGCCATCAGGAACTTGACCCGAGCCCTGGTGCGCAGACGCCGGTAGCCGTAGTCGCGGAAGATCGACGTGACGCCGGCCCAGACGTCCTTGACCTGGTCCTCGGTGACGAAAACCCCAAGCCTGCGGGCAAACATCGGGTTGGTCGACAACCCGCCGCCGACCCAGACGTCGAAGCCGACAGCCCCGTCGTCCTTGCGAACGCCGACGAACGAGATGTCGTTGATCTCGTGCACGGTGCAGTGCGAGACGCAGCCGGAGATCGCAGTCTTCCACTTGCGCGGCAGGTTGGAGAACGCCTTGTTGCCCTCGGCAAAAGCGTTGACCTCGGTGAGAACCGCTGTGCCGTCGATGATCTCGTCGACATCGATGCCGGCCAGTGGGCAGCCGAGCATGTTGCGCGGAGTGTCGCCGCAAGCCTCGGTGGAGGACAGGCCGACCGACTCGAGCCGGCGCCAGATCTCAGGGACGTCCTCGATCCGGATCCAGTGGAACTGCACATTCTGGCGGTCAGTGATGTCGGCGACCTCGCGGCCGAACTCGGTCGCAATCCCGGCGACAACCCGCAGCTGCTCGCTGGTGAGCCGGCCGCCGGGGATGCGCACGCGCATCATGAAGTAGGAGTCGTCGAGCTCCTCGGGCTCGAGCAGCGCGGTGCGGCCGCCGTCGATACCGGGGGCACGCTGGGTGTAGAGGCCCCACCAGCGCATCCGGCCGCGCAGGTCGGCGGCGTCGATCGAGTCGAAGCCGCGCTTGGAGTAGATGTTCTCGATCCGGGCCCGCACATCGAGCCCGTCGTTGTCCTTCTTCATCTGCTCGTTGGCGTTGAGCGGCTCGCGATGTCCCATCGCCCACTGGCCTGCGCCGGTGGGACGGGTCGGTCGTGCCATGAAAGGGACTCCTCGGAGGGGAAGGCTCAGCCCTCCCAGCGTACGGCCTGCGTCGACTTCCGCTACCGGATGTTGGCTCGGTCCGGTCTCAGAAGGTGATACCCGGCCCTCGACCTCTGGACAATGCCTACCCCGGCATGTGAGATTTAGTGGGTGACCACCCTGCTGCTCGTCGCGCGACTGCACGTCGACCTTCAGCGTGTCACCAGCGCGGCCTGTCGCCTCGGCCGCTGACCTCGGGGCTCACCCCAACCCGCTGGCTGCCTGCAGGGCCCGGAATATCCGGCCCTCGCCCACCGGTTGCGCCCTACGCCTGCCACACCTGATCGCTTGACCTTCCACGGTCATCAGCCGAAGTCGTACCACGAGCCGGAACGCGAGAGGAGGACGCCATGACCGCGCAGATGCTGGACGTCACCACCGCTGACTGGTCCGACGCCATGGCCGACTTCGCCACCAGGGCGGGAGAGCGCCTGGAGGGTGCCACCCCGTTCGAGATCCTCGAGTGGGCTGCCGAGACGTTCGGCGACGGCCTGGTCGTCGCCACCTCCCTGCAGGACTCGGTCACGGTCGACCTCGCGTCCCGCGTCCACCCCGGCATCGACGTCGTCTTCCTGGACACGGGCTACCACTTCGCCGAGACCAAAGGCATGCGGGACGCCGTCAGCTCCGCCTACCCGGTCACCTTCCTGAGCATCGAGCCCAAGCAGACCGTGGCCCAGCAGGACGCTCAGTTCGGCAAGGACCTGTGGCGGACCAACCCGGACCTGTGCTGCGCGATGCGCAAGGTCGAGCCGCTCGAGCGCGCGCTCGCCCCGTACAGCGCCTGGATCTCCGGCCTGCGCCGGGTCGAGGCGGTCACCCGCCGCAACGCGATGGCGGTCGAGTGGGACGCCAAGCGTCAGATCGTGAAGATCAACCCGATCGTGGCGTGGGACGACGAAGAGCTCGACAAGTACATCGCCCACCGCGGCATCCTGATCAACCCGCTGCAGTACGACGGCTACCCCTCGATCGGCTGCGCCCCGTGCACCCGGCGGGTCGCCCCCGGTGAGGACCCGCGCAGCGGTCGCTGGGCCGGCAGCGGCAAGGTCGAGTGCGGCCTGCACGCCTGAGCCCGATCCGCTGAGCCGCCCCCAAGGGTCAGGCTTTGACGGTCAGCGTGGTCTTGCCGTGGCTGGCGGCTTGCCGGGCCGGCGCGTTGCCGGCGTAGTAAGCGGTGATCGTCCGCAGCCCCCGGACCGACCCGGATCGCAGGCTGAATCCGCAGGTCAGCGCTGTGCCGACCACCCTCCAGTGGCAGGACTTCCCGCTGTCGTAGGCGATGACATCGCCGCGCGCTGAGACCGACACCGGCGGAGAGTGCCCGACGGGCGGCGCGGCAGGGGCGCCGAACTCGGTGCGTACGGCAGCCAAGCAGTGCACCGTGGTGTGCACACGCACTGTGGTGTGGTTGCAGCGCACCGACAGCGCCGTCGCCACGGCGCGAACCCTGATCTGCGCGGTCGCCGACGACGGCAGGAAGCGGCTGCTGCCGGCATAGCTGACGGTGAGCCCGTCGACCGTCGGGGGCGATGACCGCACCGTGATGGTGACGCTGCAGCGGCCGGACGCTGCCAGCCTGCACGAGCGCGCCGTGAAGGCCGCGGGCACGGACGTGGAGACCAGCCGGACCGTGCCGGAGGGGACCCCGCCCACTGCGACGACCTTGACGGTGCACCGCGCCGGATGCAGGTAGGCGGTGGAGGTGCCGCAGGTGACGGAGGTGCGTGTCGTGGCGCGGCTGCCGTTGCCCGGACCGGTGATCACGATGGCCGGAGGGACCGTGGTGAAGCTGAATCCGGCCGTACCGGAGTCGATGAAGGCGAAGTCGTCGCCGGTGTAGTAACCGGAGACGCTCTGTGCGCCCAGGCCCTGACCGAGGTGAACGGTGAACCCGGCGACGGTGGCGGTGTCGGTGGTGTAGTGACCGCACCCGGCGTCGGCTGGGTAGTCGCACGTAATGGTGCCGGTGCTCGTGGCTACGAGCATCGCGTCGTGCGGGCTCACCGGAACCGGGACCCCGTCGACGGTGGACACGGACAGCCGGCAGTGCAGCAGGCTCATCGCGGCCGGTGTCCTGGAGTCGCAGGTCATCAGCGCGACGACCGGGGTAAGGGTGATGGCCACGACCTCGCTGCCGGAGCCGGACTGGTAGTTGTCGTCGCCGGAGTAGAGAGCGCGGACCGGTGGCGGCGGCAGACCGCCGGCGCCCGGGAAGACCTGGTAGACGATCGTGCACGCGCCGGCGACCAGCGTGCAGGTGTCGGGGCTGTCCCACGGCACCGGCTGACCGAACGCCTGGTCGATCCCGACTGTGCCCGTGGGCACCGGGGCGCCGGGGCCGGCAACGGTCGAGTGAACGGTGACGCCGCACGTCGTCTGGAGGTGCTCGGCCGGCACGCTGGCTGGGCAGCTCAACGTGACCACCGGGACCGCACGTATGCCATTGGACATCTGCACGGACGCCTGACTCGCCACCTCGTCGGCTGCGGGGTCGCCCCCGTAGACGGCCGTGACGGTACGAAGGCCGTGCACGTGGTCGAGCAGGATCGTGAACCCACAGCTGATCACGTTGCCCATCACCGCTGCGACGCAGGTCGAGCCGCCGGGCGAGGCCTGGTCGTAGGTCAGCACGTCACCGGGGTGTGAGGACGAGGCGGTCATGCCGGCGACGCCAGCAGGCAGCTGCGCCGGCTTCATGTCCCAGACGTGCTCACCGTCGGTCACCGAGATCACACAGTGCACGACGGCACCCAGGACCTGATCGGTGTCGCCACAGTCGAGGGTCGTGGTGGTGGAGCGGAGCCCGACGTCCACGGTGATCTGGGCCGAGGCTGTCGAACCGTCGTCGCCCACGAACGACACCGGGAAGACGTAGGTCTTGGCCGCCGCACCCGGCGGCGTGGTCAGGACCGCCTGCACGAAGCACCAGTTGGACGCGGGTGCGACGCAGGTGGAGGACGACCAGCTCGCGGGAAGCACGTGGCCGGGGTCGAAGGTGAACGTGCCCGGCTCGCCGAAGTTGCCGTTGCTGTCGACGCTGGCCGCCTGGCAGTCGACCTCGTCACCGTAGGAGACCGGGCTCGTGCAGGTGACCTGGATGGTCGCCGGCGCAGGCGCGGCGCTGGCAACGCCGGCGACGGCCGCGAACGAGAACACCGTGATCAGGGTCGTGGCGCAGGACATCAACGCAAGGGGCAGGCGACGGCGCCGCAGCCCTGCCATTGCCATCCCACCCCACATCGTCACTGCCTCAGCGCTGCCTCCGCCGAAATCCGACAGTTACGTCACTGTCAGTGCATAGTGCCACGGGTTCGGGGGTTCTGTGGTCCGCTGTCCACAAGCCCGCCCCGACGGGTACGGCATGCTGTCGCCATGAAGGGTTTCGCGCACGAGCTGGCGGCCTACCGGGCCGACCTGCGCAGGACCGGTCTGGGCGAGTTCGCCGACCCGCTGGCGGACGCCGCCCTTGCGAGCATCCGCCTGCTGCCGCAGGCCGACCGGACCGCTCGGATGCCGGGAGGGACGCGCCTGGGCGGCCAGCCGGACCTGCCAGCGGCCACGCCGTGGCCGAGCTGCGGTGGAACCCCGCTCAGCTTCGTCGCTCAGGTCAATCTCGCCGAGGTGCACGAGTACGACGCGCAGAGCGCGTTGCCGGCCGATGGCCTGCTGTCGTTCTTCTACGACAACGTCACGCAGCCGTGGGGGTTCGACCCGGCCGACCGCGGGCGGTTCGCGGTCGTGTTCACCCCGAGGGAGGCCCCACTCGAGCACCGGCCCTCCCCCGAAGCGCTGGCCGCTGCCGACGTCTTTGCGGAGGTGACCCTCGCACCATCTCCCGAGCTCACGTTCGTGCCCGGCGCGTCCTCCGCCGCGTCCTCGCTCGGTCTGAGCCGGGACCAGCTGCTGGAGTACCGCGACCTCCCGACAAGACCTGAAGACCACTCCATCCACCGGCTGCTCGGCCATCCCGACCCGATCCAGGGAGACATGCAGCTGGAGTGTCAGCTCGCGGCCAACGGGCTGTCCGACGGCGGCGGCAAGCGCAACAAGCGGGACACCAGGCGCGCGGCAGCACTGGCGGGGGACGCCACGGACTGGCTCCTGCTGGCCCAGTTCGACTCCGAGGACGACGCGGGCATGACGTGGGGCGATGCGGGTCGCCTCTACTACTGGATCCGCGGCCAGGACTTGGCGGCCCGCAGCTGGGCCTCCGTCTGGGTGATCCTGCAGTGCACCTAACGCGAGTGGGGCTGATGCGGGCGGCCGATCAGGTGCAGCGCAGCCCCGTCCGGGGCACGGCCAGGTCGATCAGGTAGGCGTTGACGGCTGAGTCGACGCAGCCGCTGCGCCCACCCCCGTAGACCGTGTGACCGTCACCGACATAGGTCACCAGCCGCCCGCTGGCGAGCTGCCCGGCCAGGTCGACCGCCCACGGGTAGGGCGTGGCCGGGTCGCCCGTGGTGCCGATCACGACGATCGGCGGAGCGCCCGGCGCCCGAACCCTCGCCGGCAGGGTGGTCATGGACCTCGTCCAGCCGTCACACGTGAGCAGCGCCCAGGCCTCGACCGGCCCGTACAGCGGCGAGGTCTTGCCCCACTGCTGCGCCAGGGCTGCCGTGCGGGCGGGGGTGTACGAGACGGGCACGTCGGCGCAGCTCACAGCGGGGAACGCGCTGATCAGGGTTGCGTAGCCGCCGGGGTGTCGGCCGGACAGCGAGTCGGACAACGACAGCAAAGCGGAGCCGTCTCCCCTCGTCGCGAGCGCCAGGGCGCCGCGCAGCCCCGACCAGGCCGACGTGGAGTAGAGCGCAGCAGACAACCCGCCCACCGCCTCGCCGGAGTGCAGCCTGCGGCTCGAACCCGTGGGCAGCGGGTGGGCCGCGATCGTGGCCAGCAACGCGTCCAGGCCGGTGCGGGCTTGCGCCGGACTCCCCGACCACGGACAGCCGCGATGGCCGACACAATCCGCCAGGAAGTCCCGCAGGTTGGCCTCGAAGCCCTCGCCCTGCTCCCTCGCCTGGACGGCCGGATCGATGCCGGGTGGCAGGGCGCCGTCCAGCACCAGGGCCCGCACCTTGCTCGGGAACTGGTCGGCGTAGACCGCCCCCAGCAGCGTCCCGTAGCTCTTGCCGAGGTAGGTCAGCCTCGGGTCCCCCACCGCCGAACGAATCAGGTCGAGATCGCGGGCCGCGTACACCGTCCCGATGAACGGCAGCTCCGCAGCAGCGGTACGGGCGCAGCCAGCAGCAAGTGCATGGCTCCTCGCAACGGCGCCGGCCACCTGAGCCGGCGTGCCCGGCGCCGGCGGGGCCGCCACCAGCGCGTCGAGGCGCGCCGTGGGCAGGCAGTGCAGCCCGGCACTGACTCCGACTCCACGAGGGTCGAAACCGACGATGTCGAACCGGTCGCGCACGGCTGCCGGGAGTGCACGGCGGGCGGCGGTGAGATAGGCCAGCCCGGACGCGCCCGGCCCGCCGGGGTTGATCATCAGCGACCCGATCCGGTGCGAGCCGCTCGCCCGCAGCCGGGCAATGCCGACGGAGATCCGCCGGCCTTCCGGGTGCCGGTAGTCCAGCGGAACCGGGACAGTTGCGCACTCGTAGCCGGTCAGGGTGACGAAGTCGACGGCGGCGAAGTCAGCCGGGCAGGACTTCCAGCTGGCGCGAGTGGCGTAGTACGGGGCGAGAGCGGCTGCGGGATCGGCCGCGGGTGATGTCGTCGCGGGCGGGGCGAGGACTGCTGTCGTCGCGGGGGCGGGGGTGAACGCGACCGCGGGAGCCGTTGCCGGGATCGGCCGGGACGGGTCGGCGGCCGTGGGGCGGACGAGGACTGCTGCCGAGGTCGCCGGGGTGGTGTGCGCGGCCGACCGGTGCGCGTTGCACCCGCTCAGGCCGGCGACGGCCGCGGCCAGCGTGACGCAGACGAGGGCGCGAGGTCTCACGTACTCCGTCCGTCGTACGCCTCACGCGACCCGCAGACGCTCGCCTTGCTGCACGACCGGCGCTCCCCCGATGCCGACAGCCGGACCACCACGTTGCCGGCGGGAACGTTGTAGCCGACCAGCCGGCCCTCGCCCTCGTCAGTCTCGACGCTGGCACCGATCGCCGGCAGGTCGGCCTTGAACTCCTGGTAGAGCGGGTGCTCGTACTTCAGGCAGCACATCAGCCGGCCGCAGGCGCCGGAGATCTTCAACGGGTTGAGGGGCAGGTCCTGGTCCTTGGCCATCCGGATCGAGACCGGCTCGAAGTCCTTGAGGAACGTCGCGCAGCACAGGTCACGACCGCACGGGCCGATGCCGCCCTGCACGCGAGCCTCGTCACGAGCGCCGACCTGGCGCAGCTCGACCCTGGCGGACAGGGCGCGGGCAAGGTCGCGGACCAGCGCCCGGAAGTCGACCCGTTCCGGCGCCCCGAAGTAGACGGTGTAGCGCGGGCCGCCCCGGTCGGCGGGATTCTTGGGTGACGCGGGCGCCGAGGGCAGGTAGTCGATGCCGACCAGCTTCATCGGCAGGCTGTGCTCACGCACCAGCCGCTTGACCACCTTGCGAGCCTCGGCGCGCAGGGCGCGATGACGCTCGTCGCGGGCCACGTCGACCTCGGTGGCGAACCCAACGAGTGCTGACAAGGTGACCGGCTCGCCGACCCACTCCGGCGCCCAGACGCACTCGGCGACCTCGGGTCCCTCGTCGGTCGGCACCAGGACCTTGTCGCCCACCCTGGGGCTCAGCTCCCCGGCGTCGAAGTAGTAGAGGCGCCCGTACCGCTCAAAGCTGACCGCGCACATCATCGGCACCCGCCCACCACCTCCAGCCGCGAGCGTAGCCCGCTCTGCTCAGCACGCGGTCACGCTCAGCCGGACGGACCGGGGAACCCGAACCGGAGCAGGGGTCAAGTGCCAGCCGAATCGTCCGAGTCAGTGAAGAGGCGGGGGAACCACGTTTCACTGAGGAGACAACGATGCTGGGTTCATCCAGCGGTTCGCGGCACCGTGACAAAGAGGGCCGGATCCCGGCCAACCTGCGTCCTTTGGTCCGTGACCTGCAACTGGTCGCGGCCGGTGACCTGACCGTCACCATCGATGGTGGCAGCAGCCCCGCCGGTCAGGCGATCGCCGCCACGGTCGGCCAGATCGTGGACAACCTCCGCGAGCTGCTCACCGACCTCAGCACCAGCCGTGCCGGACTCGGCGCCGGGTGGCGTGAGGTCAACGACGTCGCCTGGGGCATGCTGCAGATGTCCGAGACCACCGTCGACCACGCCTCCAGCGCGGCAACCACCGCCAACGACGTCTCCGACTCGATGCAGCGCATCGCCGCCGCTACCGAGGAGCTCGCCGCCACCATCCGCGAGGTCGCCAACCACGCGTCGCTGGCTTCCTCCGTCGCCAGCCGAGGTCTCCGGCCAGGTCGGCGCCGCCAACGGCACCGTCAACGACCTGAAGTCGTCCTCGCGCGAGATCGAGACCGTCGTCGCCCTGATCAGCTCGATCGCCAGCCAGACCCACCTGCTCGCCCTCAACGCCACCATCGAGGCGGCAAGGGCCGGCGACGCCGGTCTCGGGTTCACCGTGGTCGCTGGTGAGGTCAAGGCCCTCGCAGCGCAGACGTCACGTGCAACCACCAACGTCACCGAGTCGGTCCAGGCGATCCAGACCGGGTCCCAGGCCGCCGCGGACGTCATGGACGCCGTGACCGACACCATCAACCGGGTGAGCGAGAACCAGACCGCGATCGCCGCCGCGGTCGAGCAGCAGACCGCGACCACCCAGGAGATCGGCCGCAACACCGCCCAGGCCGCTCAGGGGTCCAGCGAGCTCGCCGACAACGTCGAACGCCTCGTCTCCGCTGTCCGCGCCTCCGCCTACGCCGGCGCCCAGGCCCGTACCATCGCCGGCGACCTCGCTGGACTGGAGGAGACGCTGGAGGGCGCCCTCGCTCGCTACCAGTTCGTCCCCGCCGAGCGTGCGGAGACCGAAACCAGCAACGGGATCACCGAGGCCAAGGTCGAGAACGGTGTCGTGATCATCGAGAACAGCGTCTTCGGCACCGGGCTGAACCAGCTCAGCTACGGTGAGCACTGGCGGCACTCCAACGCCAACGTCGAGGGTGGCGACACCAACTCGTACTGCAGCATCCCCGGCGACGCCGTGACCCTGCGCTTCCGTGGCCGCCAGGTCAAGCTCTACGGCATCTGCGAGTCCAACCACGGCATCGCCCTCATCTCCGTCGACGGCGGACCGGAGGAGGTCGGCGACGAGTTCGCCCCCTCCCGCACCAGCAAGCTGGTCTGGCAGAGCGGACAGCTCAGCGACGGCGAACACACGGTGGTCCTGCGCGTGTCCGGCGACCGCAATCCCCAGTCCACCTACAACTGGACCACGGTCGACCGGTTCGAGGTCACGCTCTAGTCAAAGCGGCCAGCATGTCGTACCCGCGGGCCTACCCGGCGGCGAGCGCCAGCGTCATCTCCTCGACGGCGAGGAGAACGGCGACGTTGGCGGCGATGCGCTCACGGCAGGTCAGCACGGCGTCGACCCGGCGCAGGGTTGACTCGGGGGTCGACCGCTCGGCCACTCTGGTCAGCTGGTCGCGCAGGTCGCTGTGGACCAGGGGTACGGGCGAGCCGGCCTGCAGCAGCAGGACGTCGCGGTAGAACGCTGCCAGGTCGGTGAGCGCCCGGTCCAGGACGTCGCGTTGAGACCGGGTCTCGCGCGACTTCTGCCGGCGCTCGAGATCCTTCATGACGCCGGCGTTGCCCCTGACCTTGACCTTGCCACCAGCCCCTTCACCGATGGCCTCGCGCAGCGCGGCCGTCTCCGCGATCGCCCTGGGCGTCGTGATCCTGGTCGACTCCTCCTCGCTGGCCTTGACCAGGGCCTCGGCAACCTCGAGGCAGGCAGCGACCGTTGACAGCTCGAGAGGCAGCGCCAGTGCTTCGTGGCGCTGGCGCCTGGCGTCCTCGTCCGTCGCCAGCCGGCGGGCGCGGCCGACGTGGCCCTGCGCAGCCCTGGCCGCGAAGGCCGCCATCGCCGGGTCGACCCCGTCACGGGTGACGAGCTGGTCGGCGACCGCCGCCGCGGACGGCGTGCGCAGCCGGACCAGCCGGCAGCGGGACCGCACGGTCGGCGGCAGGTCCTCGGCCGACGGCACGCAGAGCAGGAAGACACCCCGCGGTGGCGGCTCCTCGATCGCCTTGAGCAAGGCGTTGGCCGCCTGCTCGGTGAGCCGGTCGGCGTCCTCGATCAGGACCACCTGCCAGCCGCCCCTGCCCGGTGCCATCGACGAGCGGAGGACTATCTCGCGGGTCTCGTTGACGCCGATCGACAGTCCCGACGGCGTGACGACGTCGACGTCGGGGTGGCTGCCGACCCGTACCGAGTGGCAGGACGGGCAGTGACCGCACCCGCTGTCGGGACACTGCAGGGCCGCCGCGAAGGCCCGCGCTGCCACGGACCGGCCCGATCCGGGCGGTCCGGTGAAAAGCCAGGCGTGGGTGAAGCCGTGCGCGTGCTCGCCGCGTGCCGCCTCGACCGCCTGCTGGAGCTGGGCGACCACCTCGTCCTGCCCGACCAGGTCGTCGAAGACGCTCATCGGGTCTCGCCAGCGGCGCTGACGGCTACCGGAGCCGGGAGGGCCGGCAGCAGCTGGGCGACGCGGCTGCGGATCAGCAAGGCCACCTCGTCCATCGGCAGCGTCGCATCGAGAACCAGGTAGAACTCCGGCCGACGGGAAGCGATCTCGAGGAACCCGGCCCGCACCCGGCGGTGAAACTCGAGCGACTCGGACTCGATCCGGTCGGCGGGCTCGGCGAACCGGTTGAGGCCCACGGCCGGGTCGATGTCGAGGACGACGGTGAGCTGCGGCAGCAGGCCGTCGGTTGCCCAGGTGGACAGGTCGCGAATCTCGGCGGACGGCAGCACCCGGCCAGCGCCCTGGTAGGCCACCGACGAGTCGATGTAGCGATCGGTGACGACCACTGCGCCCCGTTGCAGGGCCGGCCGGATCACCGTGTCGACGTGCGCAGCCCTGTCCGCGGCATAGAGCAACGCCTCGGACCTCGGCGACAGCCCGGTCGTGTCGCGATCGAGCAGCAGAGCCCGCAGCTTGGCGCCGACCGGGGTGTCGCCCGGCTCGTGGGTGGTCACGACCTCGTGACCGCGTTCGGTCAGCCACTCCGTGAGCAACCGGACCTGGCTGGACTTGCCGGCACCCTCGCCGCCCTCGAAGGCGATGAAGACGCCGGTGCGGCCGGGGACCTCCGGCAGCGCCTCGCCACGGATGGCCGCCCACAGGTCGGTGCGCACGGACACGCCCGGCCGGTCGTCCATCTGCCGGAAAGCGGCCACGCCGACGGTGATGGCGAGCAGGCCGGCGACGAACAACAGGACCGTTACACCGTCATAACGAACGTAGCCGAAGTGCCACACCGACTGGTGGTGGTTGCCGATGAAGGCCGCGATGATGGGTGCCAGGGACAGCGTGAGCAGCAGGTCGACCTGGACCAGGGACTGGACGAGGGAGAACGTACGGCCACGAATCTCGTCGGGCACCTCGCCGCCGAGCAGCGTGTAGCCGGTGACCCACGCCAGCCCGGCGAAGAAGCCCACGACCGTGGTGACAGCGACGCCGATGACGAGGTTGGGCAGGACCGCGTCGACGGCCAGGGTCAGGCCGGCGCCGACAATCGTCATGCCGAACTTGCGGCGGGGGCTGAGGCCGCGCAGCAGCTTGGGGCCGACCAGCATGCCCAGGGCCAGACCGGCGAAGACGGCGCCGAACAGGACGCCGTAGGCAGCGTCGCCGCCGTTGAGGTCCTTGGCGAACTGCCGCCCGACTCCGACCACGGCGCCACCGGCGGCAAATGCCCCGAGGATGCCCACCACCAGCCCTCGGACCATCGGGGTCGTGCCGACGAACTTCCAGCCGTCGATGATCGCCCGCAGCAGGCTGGTCTGCACCGGCGCGTCGCCGTCGTGGCGGACAGCACGGCGCTGGGCGGAGATCTCGCGCAGGCTGAAGATGGTCGCCGCCGAGAACAGGAACGTTGCGGCGTCGAAGGCGAACGCGAGCATGATCGGCTGCTCGAAGAAGTACGACTGCGGCGTGGTCAGTGCCCGCGTGAGCTCGGAGAGCAGCGAGAACAAGATCGCGGCGACGAGCGCCATGCCGTACGTCGTGACCAGCGAGATCTGGTTGGCGGCCTCGAGCTGCTCCCGCGGGACCAGGTTGGGGACCGACGCTTCCTTGGCCGGGATCCAGAACAGGCTGAAGATCTCGATCGCGAACGACGCCGCGAGCAGGTAGGGCAAGGTGGCCACGACGATGATCGAGGTCACCAAGGCTGCCCGGATCAGGTCGCACAGCACCATCTGCAGGCGGCGGTCGAACCGGTCGGCGAACGCACCGGCGAACGGGCCGAACAGCACCGCCGGCAGCAGCCGCGCTGCCAGCACCGCACCGGTGGCAAACAGGCTGCTGCGGTAGCCGGTGACCAGCGAGGCCGCGAACGCGGTGGCCGCCAGCAGCCCGAGCCAGTCGCCGAGGCTGGACAGCCCCAGCGCGATCCACAACCGCCGGAACGCGGGGATGGCCAGCGCTGCCGACAGCTGGTGCGAGGGCAGGCTCGTGCCCGAGACGTCACCCGGATTCGGGACGGTCGCCTCTGGCGGCATGGTACGGGTCTTGCTGATCGCCAGATCCCCTCGTACGAAGCAATCGGCGCATCAATATCCGAGCCGACGCCTGCGACTTTAGCCGCCCGTAACGACACTGGCAGCACGTCGAGCACAGGCCAGCCCGAACGGCCTACGAGAGCGGGGGTCAGGCCTTCTTGGCGGCAGCCTTCTTGGCCGGCGCCTTCTTGGCAGCGCTCTTTTTGGCCACCGTCTTCTTGGCTGCGGCCTTCTTCGCCGGCGCCCGACGGGCCGTCTTCTTGGCCGGCCCACGCGCCCGCCGGTCGGCCAGCAGCTCGCTGGCCCTCGCGTCGGTGAGCTCCTCGATCGAGTCGTCCTTGCGCAGGCTCGCGTTGGTCTCGCCGTCGGTCACGTACGCGCCGAAACGGCCCTCCTTGACCACCATCGGCTGGCCGGAAACGGCGTCGTTGCCGAGCGTCTTCAGCGGGGGTGCCGCGGCGGCGCGCCCGCGGGCCTTGGGCTGCGCGAGCAGGGCCAGCGCGGCTGGCAGGTCGACGGTGAACAGCTCCTCCTCGCTGGCCAACGAGCGGGACTCCTTGCCGTGGGTCACGTAGGGGCCGTAGCGACCGTTCTGCGCCGTGATCGGCTCGCCGTCCTCGGCCAGTCCGACCACGCGCGGCAGCGACAGCAGCCGAAGTGCGTCCTCGACGGTCACCGTCTCGACCGACATGTCCTTGAACAGCGACGCCGTACGCGGCTTGTCCTTGGAGCCCTCGGGCGGGACCGTCGCGACATAGGGGCCGTAGCGGCCGGCCTTGACCACGATCGGCAGCCCCGACTCGGGATCGACGCCGAGCTCGCGGTCGCCCTGCGGCTCCTCGAGCAGCTCGGTCGCGCGGGCGATGGTCACCTCGTCCGGCGGGGTGTCGTCCGGGATGCTGGCCCGGTCGTCGCCGCGCTGCAGGTAGGGCCCGTACCGGCCGACCCGGATGACGATCTCGCGACCCTCGCTGTCGGGCCCGAGCGGGATCGAGTTGACCTCGCGGGCGTCGATCTCGTCCAGGCGCTCGGACACCATCGACTTCAGACCCGCGGTGCTGACATCGCGGACCAAAGGCGGCTCGGCTGTGTCGTCCGGGTGCACCGAAGTAGAACCGGGTCAGCCACGGGGTGCTCTCGCGCTCGCCGTTGGCGATGTCGTCGAGGTCGTCCTCCATGGAGGCGGTGAAGTTGTAGTCGACCAGGCTGCCGAAGTGCTGCTCGAGCAGTCCGATCACGGAGAACGCGACGAAGGACGGGACCAGGGCGGTGCCCTTCTTGAACACGTAGCCGCGGTCCTGGATGGTGCCGATGATCGAGGTGTACGTCGACGGCCGGCCGACGCCCATCTCCTCGAGCGTCTTGATCAGCGACGCCTCGGTGAAGCGGGCCGGCGGGTTGGTCGAGTGCCCGGTCGGGTCCAGGCGGTCCACAGTCAGCGACTGCCCCTCGGCCAGTCTCGGCAGCCGGCGCTCGCGGTCGTCGAGCTCGGCATCCGGGTCGTCGGCACCCTCGACGTAGGCCCGCATGAAGCCGGGGAACGTGATGGTGCGCCCGGTGGTCGAAAATTCGGCCTTCTCCCCGCGTGGAGGACGTGCCACCGATGCGCACGGTCAGGGACTGACCGCGGGCGTCGGTCATCTGCGAGGCGACGGTGCGCTGCCAGATCAGCTCGTACAGCCGCAGCTCCTCGCCGGACAGCTCCCGGGCGAGCTCGCCGGGGGTGCGCCAGGAGTCGCCGGCGGGGCGGATCGCCTCGTGCGCCTCCTGCGCGTTCTTGACCTTCTTCTCGTAGCGCCGCGGCACGTCGGGCACGTAGGAGTCGCCGTACAACGCCCGCGCCTGAGCCCTGGCCGCGTTCAGCGCCGTCTCCGACAGGGTCGTGGAGTCGGTACGCATATAAGTGATGTAGCCGTTCTCGTACAGCCGCTGAGCGGTGCGCATCGTCTGCTGGCTGGACAGCCGCAGCTTGCGGCCGGCCTCCTGCTGCAGGGTCGAGGTCATGAACGGGGCCGACGGGCGCCGGGTGTAGGGCTTGTCCTCGACGCTGGTGACGGCGAAGGACGAGTGCTCGAGTCGTACGGCAAGGGCGCGGGCGGCGGCCTCGTCCAGATGCAGGACTGCAGCAGCCTTGGCGGTCAGCCGGCCGTCCTCGCCGAAGTCACGACCGCTGGCGATGCGGGCGCCATCGAGGGAGACCAGGTCGCCATCAAATGTGGTCGGATTGGTGTCATGGCAGGGTTGGCCGTGCCGGCGACCGCTGCGTCGAACCCCGCGGTGATGTCCCAGTAGCCGGCGGCGTTGAACCGCATCCGGGCCCGCTCACGCTCGACGATCACCCGGGTGGCGACGGACTGCACGCGGCCAGCGGACAGCCGCGGCATGACCTTCTTCCACAGCACCGGGCTGACCTCGTAGCCGTAGAGCCGGTCGAGGATCCGCCGGGTCTCCTGCGCGTGGACCAGGTCGGCGTTGATCTCGCGGGGGCTGGCGACGGCAGCCGCGATCGCGCCGGGGGTGATCTCGTGGAAGACCATGCGCTTGATCGGCAGCTGCGGGTTGAGCGCCTGCACCAGGTGCCAGGCGATCGCCTCGCCCTCGCGGTCCTCGTCTGTCGCGAGGTAGAGCTCGTCGACGTCCTTGAGCAGCGACTTCAGCTTGGCGACCTGGGCCTTCTTGTCCGGGGTGACGATGTAGAGCGGCTCGAAGCCGTGGTCGACGTCGACGCCGAGCCGGGCCCACGGCTTGTCCTTGTACGAGGCTGGCACCTCGTCAGCGTTTCGTGGCAGGTCGCGGATGTGGCCGATGGAGGACTCGACGACGTAGTTGGACCCGAGGTAACCGCCGATGGTCTTCGCCTTGGACGGCGACTCGACGATGACCAGGGCCCGGCCGGTCCCGCTTCCCCCGCTGCGCGCTGCCTTGCTCGCTGCCACGTCACTCCTGTTTGATGTCGCCCTTTTGCGTCCCCGCGAACGCACAGTGTTGCCTGTCCTGCGCCGGAAGCGGTTATCGGGTTGTGCCGCGCGTGTCGGCCAGCGCCCCCGTCACCCCTGCCCCCATGGTGCACAACTCGGAGCCAACTCGCCGAATTTTCCGGCTCAAGACGAGGCAAAACCGCCGGAATCAGCGCGTTTCAGCCGTACGAAGGCCGGGGCTCGAACCATGGCCGCCGGGTCGCGGCCAGGCCTCGGCCGGCGCACCTGCCGGTGCCGGCCCCACCAGCTCGGCCAGCCGGGCCAGCCGGCGGACGCCCAGAACCCGGTAGGCGGGGCCGTCTGCGCTGTGCGGCTTCTGGCCCACCAACGCGCCGGGCACGCCTGCTGCCGCCAGCGCTGCACCGGCCGCCGACCAGACCGCGTCGCCGTCGGTGCACCCGAGCCCGAGCCGGTAGCCGGAGCCCTCGGAGCCGCCCGCCGCCACGCACCACCACCACAGCCGGGCCCCGTCGACACGCAGCCCCGCCGGCGCGTGCTTGCCGGTCGGTGAGTGCCAGCGCAGCGCTGAGGCGTACAGCTCCTGCAGGTAAGAGGTGACGATCTCGATCCCGTCCTCGTGCTGCGCGGCTTCGGCGGCACACGCGAGCCCGGCCAGCCCGCGGAGCAGGATCTCCGCTCGCCAGGCGTCCGCCACCACCACGGACAGCCGTGCGGCATCGCCCCGTCGCTCGATCGTCCCCTGGCCGAGCAGCAGGCCTTCGAGGTCGTCGTAGGACGGGTCGTTCATGCCGGCGGCGAACAGCGACATCTGACTCATCCGGGCTGACGGTACGGCCTACGGGCGCCGTTCGCACGCAAGTAGGGCAGCCCGGGGGTAACTCGCTGCTGCACAACCCGGCAAACCAGGCCGCCGGCGTCCCCCCGTACACCCCTGCACGCCACGCCCTCAGCAGGGAGGTCCTGCGCCGGGGCTGGCGAGCGGGTCTCAGCCGTCCTGGCGCTTCAGCGCCACCATCGCCACGGTTGTCAGGATCGCGGTCAGCACCAGGAAGATCGCAGCCTCGGTGAGCTGGAAGGACCAGTAGCGTCCGGCCGGCTGGTACTTCGTGACCTGCGCGTAGCCGAGCTTGCGCAGGCACGCGGCTGCCGCGGCGCGGGTGGCCGAGGACGAAGCGCAGGACTCCGGCAACCTGAGGGTGCTGCCGTGCAGCACCTGTCCGTGCAGCTGGATGGCTGTGCTCATGACCCAGCTGCCGTGGGGGGCGCCGTTCGAGCCGGCCCCAAGGGATGACGTCAGCGTGAGCGGGGCCCGAAGGTGCGGCCGGACGAAGCCCTCCACGACCAGTCGGGTGACGAAGAAGACGCCGATCGTCGTGGCAATCGCCGGCAGCGTGCGCCGCCACAGCACGCCGCAGGCCAACCCGAGCGCCGCGGCGAACAGCGTGTAGGCAACCGGCATCAGGCCCTGGATGTCGAACGGCAGCCCTTCGAAACGGTTGTGGTGGTAGGAGTTGAGCGTGCCGGACCACCAGGTGACGAGGCCGCTGAGCATCGCGCCGATCGCCACCGAGCTGACGAGCAGCAGGAGCACCTTGGAGCGCATCCAGGTTCGGCGGGTGACCGACTGGGTCCACACCAGGCGGTTGGTGCCGTTGTCGAGCTCGCGACCCACGATCGTCGCGCCCCAGAACACGCCCACCAGGGCCGGCACCAGCACCGTGAAGTTGACCAGGTTGATCAACGGCCCCCAGCCCTGGAACAGGACGAGGTCGCCACAGGTGTCGGTCGACGGGCAGTTGCTCACGGCGTCGTGATAGATGTGCGCCATCCGGAGCCGGTGAGCCAGAGCAGGATCGCCCAGCGCTGCCAGGATGGCCAGGCTCATGAGCCCCTGCCGGCGGTGCTGACGCCACAGCAGCCAGGTCATGCGACCACCCCTTCCAGGTGGGTGCGGCCGGCTCCTCGCCGGCCGTGCTCCAGGTAGGCCAGGACGACGTCCTCGAGGCCGAGCTCCTCGGCCTGCCACGCGGGGTCGTACAGCGGCCCGTTCAGCCGCAGCCAGACCAGGGTCTGGCGCTGGGTCTGCTCGACCCGCAGCACCAGGTGGTCGCGCTCGAGATCGCGGATGTCCCGGCGGTCGGCGGTGAGCAGTCGATGGGTGGCGAGGACCACGTCGACGTCCTCGGCGAGCATCGTGTGGGCTGCCTCGAGCACGACCAAGTGGTCGCAGACCCGCTCGAGGTCGCTGACCAGGTGGGTCGACAGCACGACCGTCAGCTCGCCATCCGCCTCGGCGACGGCACCGCTCAAGGTCGAGAGAAAGTCCTTGCGTGCCAGGGGATCCAAGGCTGCGACCGGCTCATCGAGGAGCAACACCTGCGGCCGCTTCCCCAGCGCCAGAGCCAGCGCGACCTGGCTCGCTGGCCACCCGACAACGTGCCGACCCGCTGGTCGAACGGGATCTTGAGATCCTCCAGCCGGCCCCTCGCGATGGAGTCGTCCCACCGGGGGTTCAGGGCTGCGCCCATCTGCAGGTGGTCCTCGGTCGTCCATCGCTGGTACATCGGCACCTCCTGCGCGAGGTAGCCGACGGTGGACAGGAAGTCGACGGAGTCCGCGGGCGCCACGCCCTGCACCAGCGCGCTGCCGGTGCTGGGATGACTCAGGCCGACGAGCAGCCGCAGCAACGTGGTCTTGCCGGCGCCGTTGGCACCCACCAGGCCGCACACCCGGCCCGCCGGGATGTCGAACGACGCATCCTGCAACGCCCACTTCTTGCCGTACCGCTTGCCCAGACCCTCCACGTGGACTGCCGCAATCATGCGATCGCCTCGTCCCCGCTGGCCCGCAGCTCCGACCGCAGCAGGCTCTCCATGTCGGCGTCGCTCAAGCCGGCGTCGCGCGCCTTGCCGATCCAGGTGGACAGGCCCTTGGACAGCTGGGCCCGTACCAGCGGCGGCGGGCCGTCCGGCAGGCGTACGACGAAGGTGCCGACGCCCTGCCGTCCCTCGACGAGGCCTTGGTACTCGAGATCGCGATAGGCCTTGGACACCGTGTTGGGGTTGACCGCCAGCGAGCCGGCCACCTCCTTGACCGTCGGCAGCCGGTCGCCGGGACGCAGGACGCCGCTCAGCAGCGCCTGCCGGACCTGCTCGACCAGCTGCGCGTACGGCGGCAGGCCGGACCTGCTGGTCAGGTGGAAGATCAGCATCGCAGACTCCTAGTTCACTAGATGACTAGTGAACTATCAACCTGACTCATCGGCGTTGTCAAGGCGGTCAGACGACGTGAACCGGCAGCGCCTTGCTGGTCACGGCCGCGTGATAGGCGTCGGCGGCCTTCACGAAGCGGTAGAGCAGGTGCCCCTTGGACAGCGGCCGGATCAGCACGGAACGCCGCCCCGCGCTGCCCAGACGGGCCTTCGTGAAGTCCACCCACTTGTGGTGCACGAATCGTTGTACGAGAACAATCTGCCCGCCGTGACCGGGCACCACGACGTTCAGCCCGATCGTTTGGCCGTGCCGCACGAACGGCTTGCTCAGCACCGCCGTCAGGACCGGCCGGACGATCAGGGTGAACCGGGCGCTGGTCGAGCCGACCTCGTTGCCCGAAGCGGCGATGTGCAGCCGGTAGTCCGAGGACTGCTTGGGCCTGACCACCGCCGACACGAAACCGGGGCCGGCGACCCTGATGGTCCTGATCGTCGTCCAGCGGTTGCGGTTGTGCGGCGACGACTGCAACAACGCCACCGCGCCGTCGGCCCCCATACCGTCGGGTCGTAGTGCGGTGCCGTCGATCGGGACGGCCTCCCCCTCGCGCACGGTCTGCGATGCCTTCCCGTTGACCGGTCGCGCCGACAGCAGCGAAGCCTGGCCGCCGGACACCAACCCCGCCGGCGACGCTGGCCCGCCGGCGGAGGCGCTCACCCGCACGGTCCCGCCGACCGGCTGGCCGACCGCGAAGGTCACGCCCTCGGGGCTGGTCCAACGCTTGCCCGTACGGGAGGACCGACGTAGCCAGCGAATGGTCGGCCGGGGTCAGGTCGAGCAGATAGGTCTGGCGCGGTGCCCACTGCGAGTACGCGCCCGCCTTCACGTCGACCTTGGAGTCGTCGACGTGCACCAGGACGCCGTTGGTGGCACCGGCCGGCAGCCTCGCGTCGCTGCCGACGGGTGCTCGGTTCTCGAACCAGTACGTGCGCGTCGCACTCGCCCGATAGGACACCGCGTGCACGGCTGCGGACTGCTGCTCGTACGGAACCAGGTTCGCCGACGTGTTGGCCGTCAGCTGCGCCTCTCGGCCGCCCCGCAGCCAGCCGAGGACGTCCTTCTGGCTGGCGGAGTACTGCGCGACGGTCGATGAGGCCCCCATCGCGTCGAACGGGTCGCCGTAGTCGGAGTAGGCGCAGTTGTCAGCGGCGGCGTCCGGCGCGGCCGTCGCCGTGGAGGTGCCGTGCCTCGTGCACACCGCCGCATGGGCGTGGTAGAGCCCATAGTTGTGGCCCTGCTCGTGAATCGTCGTACGGGCGTCCATCACGCCGTTGAGCCACACATGCTGGCCTGGTGCTTCGGCGAACCCCGCCACGTTGTTGCAGCTCGGGTCCGCGCTGTGCGGGAAGTAGACGACCACGCGGTCGAAGGAGTTTCCGTTGTAGCCCGCGGCGGACAGAGCATGCGTCGTGAGGACGTCGCTGATGTTCCCGTCCGAGCACAGCCCCGGTGCTGGGGCTGCCACGTGCACCCAGTGGGTCACGGTGGTGCTCAAGCTGAGATGACCGTAGGAGGTCTGGCCGAACCAGTGACTGTCGCCGGCGAAGACGTTGGCTGCTGACGTCGGCGTGACGGAGTCCGGGGCTGTCCAGGTGGCCAGGATCACGAGAACCTTCGTGACGCCTGCGATGAGCGGTTCGTCGGGAACGAACGCGGTGACCTTCGCACTGGACACGTCCAGGTTGGCGCCGCTGAGCCGGCCCTTCACCTGCACGGAGTCGCCGCTGCGGAAGGCGATCCCGTTGCCGAGCGTGACGTTGTAGACCTGACCGCCGGACAGGATCTCCTGGCGAAAACCGTCCGCGCCGGGGTGGCCGATTGTCCCGTCCACGTGCATCAGCGTGTAGGTCCCGGACACAGTCGTCGCGGCTGGGCCATCGGCTGCGACGGCTGCACTCGGCGCGAGCATGGCAACGATGGCCGCCGCGGCGGCGAACAGCCCGGCTCGCCGGAACAGCGTTCCGCTCTTGCTGCCAACCACGCTTCGGTGCCCCGTCCTGCCTGACGTCCCGACAAGAGTCGGAAGTCAGGCAGGGCCGGTTGTACGCCCATCTGGCCCAGTGCGCGGGCCCGGACGGCGTCTAGACGGAGATGACCGATTCGTGCTCGTCGCTGCTGCCCGCGGCCGCGGCCTGGGGCAGCTGGCGGCGCTTGGACACGACAACAGCCGTCACCAGGATCGCGACGGCAACGAGGGAGATGGTGATGCGCAGCGCCGTGTTGGCGTGCGCGCCCTCGTGGTACTTGACCACGCTGGGGGCGATCAGCAGCGCCACCAGGTTCATCACCTTGAGCAGCGGGTTGATCGCCGGGCCGGCAGTGTCCTTGAACGGGTCACCGACCGTGTCACCGATGATGGTCGCCGTGTGGGCATCGGAGCCCTTGCCCCCGTTGACACCCTCCTCGACCAGCTTCTTGGCGTTGTCCCAGGCGCCACCGGAGTTGGACAAGAACACCGCCATCAGCAAGCCGCAGGCGATGGCCCCACCGAGGTAGGCGCCGAGCGGGGCGTAGCCGAAGGCGAAGCCGACGGCAACGGGTGCGAGGACTGCGAGCAGGCCGGGCACGACCAGCTCACGCAGCGAGTCACGCGTACAGATGTCGACGACGGCGCCGTAGTTGGGGCGCTCGGAGTAGTCCATGATGCCGGGGTGCAGGCGGAACTGCTCGCGCACCTCGAAGACCACTCGTCCCGCCGCCCGGCCCACGGCACTGATCGCCATGCCGGCGAAGAAGAAGACGGCTGCGGCACCGAGGATCAGGCCGACGAGCACATCGGGCCGGTCCACGGACAGGGCAAAGCTGCCGGGATCGACCAGCCCCGTTCCGAGAACCGCCGTACGGAAGGAGCCGAACAGTGCGGTGGCCGCGAGCACGGCTGTCGCGATCGCGATGCCCTTGGTGATGGCCTTGGTGGTGTTGCCCACCGCGTCGAGCGACGTCAGCGCAACGGCACCGGGGCCGCCGGTGGCGCCGGACATCTCGGCGATGCCCTGCGCGTTGTCAGCCACCGGGCCGAAGGTGTCCATCGAGACGATGACGCCGACGGTGGTGAGCAGTCCCGTACCGGCAAGGGCAACAGCGAACAGTGACACGGTCACCGACTGCTGGCCGAGCAGGTAGGCGGAGTAGACGGCCGCGCAGATGAGGACCGCGGAGTAGACCGCGGACTCGAGGCCGACCGAGATGCCGGACAGGATCGTGGTGGCCGGGCCGGTGAGCGAAGCCTCGACGATGTCCTTGACCGGCTTGCGGTTGGTCTCGGTGAAGTAGCCGGTGAGCACCTGGATCGCCGCGGCGAGGATCAGGCCGATGATGACCGCGACGATCGCGATGATCCGCGGGTTGCCCTTCTGGTCGCCGAGCGCGCCGTGGAAGTCGTGGAAGCTCGACGGCAGGTAGGCGAACGAGGCGATGACCACCAGGATCGCGGAGATGATCGCCGAGAGGAAGAAGCCCCGGTTGATCGCCGCCATGGCGTTGCGGTCGTTGGGCCGCGGCGCCACCGCGAAGATGCCGATCACGGCGGTGACGACGCCGATGGCGGGGACGATCAGCGGGAAGACGATGCCCTTGAAGCCGAACGCGACCGAGCCGAGGATCAGCGCCGCGACGAGCATGACGGCGTAGGACTCGAAGAGGTCGGCGGCCATGCCGGCGCAGTCGCCGACGTTGTCACCGACGTTGTCGGCGATCGTGGCCGCGTTGCGCGGGTCGTCCTCCGGGATGTTGTTCTCGACCTTGCCGACGAGGTCCGCGCCGACGTCGGCGGCCTTGGTGAAGATGCCGCCGCCGACCCGCATGAACATCGCGAGCAGCGCGGCGCCGAAGCCGAAGCCCTCGAGCACTTGGGCGGCGTTCTCGTTGTAGATCAAGACGACCAGCGAGGCGCCGAACAGCCCCAGGCCGACGGTGAACATGCCGCAGACGCCACCGGTGCGGAACGCGATGCGGGTGGCCTTCTTGGCGCCCTCGTTGTGAGCGGCAGCTGCCACCCGGACGTTGCCACGCACGGCGAGGCTCATGCCCACGTAACCGGTCAGCGCGGAGAACCCGGCACCGACCAGGAAGAAGATCGATCTGCCCCAGCGCACGTCACTGTTGACGGCCGGGAGCACCAGCAGCACGAAGAAGACGATGAAGGCGAAGACGCCGAGCGTCCGGAACTGGCGGGCGAGGTAGGCGGCCGCGCCTTCCTGGATCGACGTCGCGATCTCCTGCATCTTCTCCGAACCCGTGCTCGCGGCGAGCACCTCGCGAGCCAGCAGTCCAGCGACCACCAGGGCGAACAGGGCCACCACCGCCACGACCACGACGACGGTGTAGTCGCCGCCGCTCACGTGGGTCGTGAGCCCGCCGGACGCGGCAAGGCTCGTGGTCCGCAGCATGGATCCTCCTCGTAGGTACGGCGAGGTCGGCCGACCAATAAGGTCAGCGGCCCGACGCCGTCGTCGGACCGGCCCCAGTCACGTCGGGGCAGACGCGGCATATTACCCGACGGAAGCGTCGGGCCGACGGTCACACTGGCAGATCGAGGTCCAGGGCCCGCTCCGACAGCGACTGAGTATCCGTGGCGATCCGGCCGGCGGGCCACTGCATGCGCACCCTGGTGCCGCGGACCGGGCCCGGCGAGATCGTCACGGCGTCGACCAGCCCCGAGATCACGGCGAGAACGACACCCGAGGGCAGCCCGTCCGCGAAGTCGTCCAACTCTTCGGCGGGTGCGTCGATGACCTCGAGCAGGTCGGCGGGGCCCTCGTCCGGAATCGCGGCCGCGTCGTACGGACCCTCGTCGACCACCTCGACCGACAGCGAGCCGTCCTCGTCGGTGAGGAAGAGCGCGACCGGGCGCGTCGGGGGCGAACCTCTGGTGCAGCCGCACGGCGCGCGAGCACGCCTCACCCACAGCGAGCCGCAGCTCGTCGAGCAGCGACTCCTCGACGTGGGTGCGGCGCGCGACCGCGACCGCCATCAGCCGGGCGGTCCGAACGTGCTCCGGCAGCGGGGAGAACCTGATCTCTACGGTGGGCATCGAGGGGGCGGCGGCCGTCAGTCGGTCGCCGACAACGCTTCCTCGACGGAGGTGTGGATCGGGAAGACCTTGGTCAGGCCGGTGATGCGGAAGATCTTGAGGATGCGCTCCTGCGAGCAGACCAGACGAAGTGACCCGTCGTGGGCGCGCACCCGCTTGAGCCCGCCGACCAGCACGCCGAGGCCGGTGGAGTCGAGGAAGTCGACGCCCTCCATGTCCACGACCAGGTGGTAGTTGCCACTCGAGACCAGGTCGATCAGCTGTTCGCGCAGCTTGGGCGCGGTGTAGACGTCGATCTCTCCGCCCACGACAACGACGGTGGCGTCGCCTTCGGTCCGGGTCGACAGGGACAAGTCCACGAAGTCCTCCAGCGCCAGTACGGCTCTCCGGGCGCCCCCCGATGGGAGCGCAGCTTGCTACATGATCACCACAGGACGAGCCTACGACGACCGGTACGGAGCAACGCTGCTCCGCCGGGTCATGGGATCACCGGACCGCCGTGCTGGGGCCCTACCCGATGATCCTCTGATCTAACCACGCTTACCGGCTGGCCAGGGCGAGTCCGGAACGCTTGATCAACAAAGCCCGCGGCGGTGGCGAGGGCGGGATCCAGCCCCGCTGTCGCACCCGCGTGCCAAACTCAACAATCGTGTCAGCACAGCCGATGAGCGACCTCTTCACTGCCGCCGGAGGGTCCACCGCGCGGCTGCTGACCACTGCGCTGGGCTCTCGCGCGGCCAACGTCACCCACGTCGAGCACGTGCCAGCCCGGCCGGCGCGTACGACCGACTGGCCGGGCTGGGTCGCCCCGCTCGTGGTCGACCGGCTCGGACTGGCCGGGGTCGCACTCCCCTGGACCCACCAGGCGCAGGCTGCCTCGTTGGCCTTCCAGGGCCGGTCGACGGTGATCGCCACCGGCACCGCGTCGGGTAAGTCCCTGGCCTACCTGTTGCCCGTGCTGACGACGCTGATCGACTCCGGCGACGGCCTGCGCCCGAGCACCGCGCTCTACCTCTCCCCCACCAAGGCACTTGCCACCGACCAGCTGCGGGCGATCCACGGGCTGCAGATCACGCCAGGTCCGGGCAGCGACCTACGACGGTGACACCCCGCGCGAGGAGCGGGACTGGGTTCGCACCCACGCCAACTTCATCCTCACCAACCCGGACATGCTCCATCACGCGATGCTGCCGGGCCACGCCCGATGGGCGCAGTTCCTGCGCGGCCTGCGCTACGTGGTGATCGACGAGTGCCACGGCTACCGCGGCGTCTTCGGCTCCCACGTGGCCCAGGTGCTGCGCCGGCTCAGACGGCTGTGCGCGAAGTACGGCGCGGACCCGGTCTTCATCCTGGCCTCCGCCACGGTGACCGACCCTGCCGTCTCCGCGGGGCGGCTCACGGGGGTCGAGATGACGGCCGTCACCGACGACGGTTCGCCTCGCGGTGCGCTCGCCTTCGCCCTGGTCGAGCCGCCGTTGCAGGACCGGTTCGCTGGGGAGAACGGCGCTCCCGTCCGCCGGTCCGCCACCGCCGAGACCGCCGACCTGCTCGCCGACCTCGTGGTCTCGGGGGTGCGCACGATTGCCTTCGTACGGTCGCGCCGTGGGGTCGAGGCGGTGGCCACCAGCACGCGGCGTGCACTGGCCGAGGTCGATCCGGAGCTGGCGGGGCGGGTAGCGGCCTACCGTGGCGGCTACCTGCCGGAGGAGCGTCGCAGCCTCGAGCGGGCCCTGCAGTCCGGACGACTGATCGGTCTGGCCGCAACGCAGGCGCTCGAGCTCGGCGTCGACATCGCCGGTCTCGACGCGGTCGTCATCACCGGGTTCCCCGGCACCATTGCCTCGTTGTGGCAGCAGTCCGGCCGGGCCGGGCGAGCCGGACAGGGCGCGCTGGCCGTGCTGGTCGCGCGTGACGACCCGCTGGACACCTACCTCGTCCACCATCCCGAGGCGCTGTTCGGCCGGCCGGTCGAGGCGACCGTTCTCGACCCCAGCAACCCGTACGTCCTCGGCCCGCACCTGTGTGCAGCCGCCGCGGAGCTGCCGCTGACGCCGGAGGACGTCGAAGTCTTCGGTGCGACGATGCCCCAGCTGCTGGACGACCTGTGCGAACGCGGCCTGCTGCGTTGCCGGCCGACCGGGTGGTACTGGACCCGCAACGAACGCGCCACCGCGCTGGCCGACCTGCGCGGCACCGGCGGCGCACCGGTGCGGGTCGTCGAGGAGCAGACCGGCCGACTGCTCGGCACTGTCGACCACGCGATGTCGCACAGCACGGTCCATCGCGGCGCTGTCTACGTTCATCAGGGCGAGTCCTACCTCGTCAGTGAGCTCGACCTGGACGAGTGCGTGGCCCTGGTCGGGCGGGCCGAACCCGACTACAGCACCTCGGCGCGCGACCTGACGGACATCAGCATCGTCGAGACCGAGCTGACCCAGCCCGGCGGCCTGGACACGGGGGTCGCGCTGCACTTCGGCACGGTCGACGTGAGCAACCAGGTGGTGGCGTTCCTGAAGAAGCGGCTGGGCACGGGCGAGGTGCTCGGCGAGGAACCCCTCGACCTGCCGGTACGGCATCTGCGGACCCGAGCGGTCTGGTGGACGGCCGACGAGGGTCTGCTCGAGCGCGCCGGACTCGGCTGGACCGACATCCCCGGTGCCGCGCACGCCGCCGAGCACGCCTCGATCGGGCTGCTGCCACTGTTCGCCACCTGCGACCGCTGGGACATCGGCGGCGTCTCGACCGCCCTGCACCTGGACACCGGGCTGGCCACGATCTTCGTCTACGACGGGCACCCCGGCGGAGCCGGCTTCGCCGAGCAAGGCTTTCATCGGGGCCGGGCGTGGCTGCAGGCCACGCACGACGCGATCAAGGCCTGCAGGTGTGACAGCGGCTGCCCGTCCTGCGTCCAGTCCCCGAAGTGCGGCAACGGCAACGACCCGCTGGACAAGGCGGGGGCGGTTGCCCTGCTGCGGGCAGCCCTGGCCGGCCTGCCCGTCGACCTCGCGGCCACTGAGGACCGGCACATCCCGGCGGTCGATGCCGGCGTGAAGGGTCACCCAGCGGGGTAGTTGCCCAGCGAGCCGGCGGACCGTTCGCCGCCGCGCACGCTGGAAGGAGTGAGCCCCGTGGTGGTCGTCGGACTGCTTCTGCTCATCGTCGGCGGCGTGGCCCTGGTCGACATCGCGTTGTCCAGTGACGGCACCACCTCGCTGCACGTGCTCGGCTGGCACCTCGGCCAGGCCGGTCCCGGCGTGATGCTCCTGATCGGCGTCGGCATCGGCGTCGTCCTCGTCCTGGGTCTGGTGTCGGTGCTGTCCGGCCAGCGCCGGTCGGTGCGCAAGAACCGTCGGCAGCGCCGCGCCTTGGCCGGCAAGGACGAGGAGAACCGTCGACTGACCGAGCAGCTCCGGGCTCAGCAGAAGGCCGAGGCCGCGCACGAACCGACCGTGCGTACGGTGCCATCGACGGTGCCGACGGGAGTCGTTCAACCCGACCCGCCGGATCCCTACCCGACCGAACCCCCGCCCGTCGGCTTCGTTCCGGCTGACCGGGCGTCCGAGGACGACCGGGACACCACGTCGGCGGAGCAGGCCGCACCGGCCAAGGCAACGCGAGGCCGCAAGCGCTGACCGGGTCATGAGCCGGCCCGCGCGGTCGCGCTAGCGGGTCCCGTGACCCACCGGGCGAGGACAACCGGTGGTTCGACCGCCACCGTGACCGTGATGGACGCGTCGCCGTTGACGGTGCAGGACAGGACCGTGCCCCGGTTGGCCGCGGCCACTCGGGCCGCCGCGACGCAGCCATTGGCACCGGATCTGGCTGCCGCAGCCCCGGCCAGTGCCGCGAAGTCGGCCGACGCCTCGGCCCGGTGCCGGGCACTGACCGCGACCCCCACCAGCAGTACTGCCCAGAACAGGCTCAGGGTCGTCACCGCGATGGCCAGCACCCAGACCGACGCCGATCCGTCGTCTCCGCCGGCGAAGCGAGTCATCCGCTCGCCACCGGCTCGATGGCCGCCACTGCACGAGCGCTGACGGGAACGGATGGCAACCACGTACCAACCGGTCCGGCCCTCGCCCTCACCACCACCGTGACCAGACCCGCCGAGGTGCTCACGGTGACGGCGGCGCCGGCCGGCGCCGCCGACTCGGCGACAGCAACGGCTCGGCCGACCGGCTCACCTCTGGCGGCCGCCCGCGCAGCCTCGCGAGCAGCGTCAACGCACCGCAGCTGGGCGGCGACCGCTGAAACCGACCACAGCCCCACAGCCAGCAGCAACGCCAGCACCGGGAGTACGGCTGCCGTCTCGGCGGTCACCATGCCGTCGTCCGCGCCGCGGAGGTCAGACCGTGTGCAGCGCACGGGTGACAACCGCGGTCAGCAACGCCAGCACGTTCTCGCTGGAAACCACCTTGAGCAAGACGGCGGCAAAGGCACAGGCTGCGACCGTCCCGACCGCGTACTCTGCCGTCGTCATCCCGTCATCGGGACGTGCGGCCTCACGAAACCTGATCAAGAACGCGTGCATATTGTCTCCTCGAAGATCGCGGAAAGCACTGCGGTACACCAACTTTCGCGCCGCACAGCGGCCATCACAGGGACAGCGAACGGAGCAGTCCGACGACGACGGGCACGATGCCGACCAGCACGAAAGCCGGCAGGAAGCACAGCGCCAGCGGAAGCACGCACAAGACGCCGGCTCGACCGATAGCCACCCTGGCCTCGACCACCAACGCGTCACGTGAGTGCCCGCTGAGCTCGCGGCAAGCCGACGCCATGGCGGCTCCACTCTCGGCGGAACGCACCGCGAGCCGGCCCAACGACTGCACCGCCGGCTCGCTCAGAACGCCCCGCCAGGCCTCGTCGGGACCGGCCCCGAGACGGAGCGCAGTGACCACCTCGACCAGCACGCGGTCGAGTGGCTGTCCGACGCCTTGCGCTGCCAGCTCCACGGCAGCCCCGACAGTTGTGCCCGACGAGAGCGCTGCGGCGATCAGGTCAAGGGCGAGCGGCAGGCTACGCCGCAGGGCCGCTGCCCTGGCCGCTGCCACCCGGTCGCCCCGGCGAGAGATCCACACATGGACACCGACCCCCACCACGGCCGCGAGAACCCAGCCGATCGGTCCCGACAGGGTGACCCCGGTGGCGATCGCGGCGGCGACAACCGCCAAACGGCGAGCAGTAGCAGACAGCTCGCTGTCCCGACCGCGGTCAGCCCCGGCGGCGACCGGTCCCCTGGACCGGCCACCGGCCAGGCGTTGCACCCGGCCCCCCGGGTGCGGTGGGCCGGTGCAGAGCAGCCCGGCTCCTGCTCCCGACGCGACGGCCACCAACGCCAGGCCAGTCACGGCATCGCCCGAACCAAGCCGCGAGAGATGGCCCCGGTCCACAGCAGACCGGCAACCGTCAGCAGGCAGCCAGCCACAGCGCAAGCCGCGCCCCACGGGGTGGTGAACAGCACCACCAAGGGCCTGGCGCCGAGCAGCTGCCCCATCGCCAGGCCCACTGCCGGCAGGCCGGCGAGCACCAGGGCTGTGCTGCGGGCTCCCGCGAGCTCGGCCCGCGCGAAGCCGTGCAGTGCAACAGCGGAACGGGCAGCGGCGGCAGCGGCTTCGAGCAGATCAGCCAGTGGCATGCCGGTGGACAGGGAAGCCGAGCAACAGGCGGCCGTCACCCGCAGCCGAGCCCCGAGCCGGTCGGGCGCCTCGACACGGCCCCCGCAGAGCACGGCGGAAGGGTCGGCACCCGTCAGCGTCACGTCCGCCGCACGTCGCAGCCGTGCTGCGACTTCGGGCTGGCCCGCCAGCTCGACGGCGGCAGCTCGCAGCGCCGAGCTCAGGTCGCGCCCCGAGCGCAGCTCCAGGGCGAGGCAATAGGGGACGGTCACCGAACAGTCCAGCAAAGACTCCCGACGCCAACGGGGCAGCTGCTTCCCCGCCGCCGGGCCGTCCGACCTGACCGCGCCGGTGCCCAGCAGCCGTTGACGGCCAATCGAACCGTTGCCGATCAGGGCCAGGGCCGACAGCGCGACCACAACCACGACGAAGGCGTTCACTCGATGAAGCCAAGGGCTTCGGGGCGCCCGAGCCGGCAGCCCAGGTCGGCCCAACCGGGGCCAGGGCCGTAGGAGCCCGAGGTGCGACGACGAACCGCGTCGACCACTACGGCGTGCCCGTCGGGGGTCGCGCTCAGCACACCGATGGTCGCCACCACGCGCGGGCCGCCGGGAACGCGGCGCAGGTGCACGATCACGTCGACGGCCGCCGCAAGCTGACTGTGCGCTGCAACCCGGTCGAGGCCGGCAGCGGTCGCCAGCGCCTCGACCCGCGCCGGAAGCGCCCCTGCGCTGTCAGCGTGGACGGTGCCGCAGCCGCCCTCATGGCCGGTGTTCAACGCTGCCAGCAGATCGACCACCTCGGCACCACGGACCTCGCCCACGACCAGCCGGTCGGGGCGCATGCGCAAAGCCTGCCGAACCAGGTCCTGCAGCGTCACCCGGCCCGAGCCCTCGGCATTGGACGGTCGGCCCTCGAGCCGGATCAGGTGCTCGAGATCGGGTCTGAGCTCGGCAAGGTCCTCGACGAGGATCACCCGTTCGCCAGGCGGGCAGACCCCGAGCAGGGTCGACAGCAGCGTGGTCTTGCCGGTGCCCGTACCACCCGTCACCAGAAAGCTGCGCCGGGAGGCCACGAGATCGATGAGCAAGCCGGCCACCCCCTCGGTGCACATGCCCGCGCCCACCAGCTCGGCGAGCGTGAAGGCCTTGCGGCGAGGCAGTCGCAGTGACAGCACCGGGCCACCGACAGCGATCGGAGCCAGGATCGCGTGCAGCCGCACCCCACCTGCCAGCCGTACGTCGGCCCAGGGCTGTGCGTCATCAAGCCGGCGCCCGGCTCCCGCAGCCAGCCGTTGGGCAAACGCACGGACAGCACCGGCGTCGGCGAACCGCAATGGTGTGCGGACAAGTCGGCCTTCGCGCTCGACCCACACCTGGTCCGGTCCGTTGACGAGGATGTCGGTCACGGCCGGGTCATCGGCCAGCGGCTGCAGCGTGCCCAGACCGATCAGCTCGGACTCCACCCGCTCCACGCGGCCAAGGAGACCAAGGTCGCCGGACAGTGCGGAGGCCTCGCGCACTGCCCCGGCGACGGAGGCTCGACTCACGTCGGAACCGTTGCGTACCAGGCGGTTTCGGACCGACACGGCCAGCTCTGCGGAGCTCACGCGACCCGCCTGCCGGCCGGACGTACGACGTCCTCGAGGAACGCGTTGCAAAACGTGCCGAGCGGCCCGCGCTGGCGTCGCCCTGGAGGATCACCACGCTCCAGTGCGGCAGCGAGCCCGGGCTCGGGGCGGATCTGACCGGCCAAGGGAATGCCCAGGACGTCGGCGACGGTGTCGGCATCAAGACCGCTGGGGGCCGGGCCGCGCACCAGCAGCCGGACGTCCTGGCAATGGTCCCGCAGGACAGCCAGGACTCGGGCGGCAGCAGCCGCGGCCCGCAGCTCGGCCGGCACGACCAGCAGCGCAACGTCCGCGAGCTCGAGCGCGACACGTGAGGCCTCGACGAGGTACCGGGGCAGATCGACGACCACCAGGTCGCTCCCGCGAAGACCCGCGTCGAGCAGGGTCGCCATCGCCTCGCCCGGAACGTCGGCGCCGTCCGCGCGACCCCACGACAGCACGGTCAGCTCCTCGACCTGGGGCAGCGCCTCGTACAGCGAGTCAGCGGTCAGCCGGCCGCGAGCTCCGACCAGCTCCGGCCAGCGCAGGCCGTCGGATGCTTCACCACCCAGCACCAGGTCGATGCCACCGCCGAGCGGGTCACCGTCGACCAGAAGGGTGCGGTGCCCCCGGCGGAGTGCCGTGACGGCGAGCGCTGTCGCCGTCACCGTCGCACCCGCACCACCCCTGCCGCCGACCACGGCCACCAACGAGCCGCGGGCCCCTCCCTCGGAGGCCTCGGCGAACCGATCGATCAGCCAGGCCTCGCCGTCGGGCAGCAGGACAACGTGATCGGCGCCGATGTCGACCGCTCGGCGCCAGACACCAGCGTCGTCGAGGTCCCTGCCCACGAGCACGACGCCCGGCCGCCGCGGCAGCCGAGCGGCGGCAACCGCAGGGGCCAGATCGTCTCCGACCAGGACCAGCGGAGCCGAGGACCACTGAGCGCGCGCCGCAGCTGTTGACTGGAGCACCACCGCCTCGGCGCCGGCAGCCGCGACCAGGCGCAGCAGACTGTCCAGGAGGGCAGGGTCCTCGGTGAGCAGCAGCGGCCGCAACGACGGCGAAGAGCTGAAGGGCGTTGTCTCGAAGGGCATCTGCTGCGACCTCTCCCGGAACTCGTGGGAGGTCGACCTTGGCCCGGCACGACGCTCGGGCAGAAGGCGGAAAACACTGCTGTGGATGAATTTCGGTCCCGGGGACAACCCACCAGCGGGCGTCGGCGTCACACACAATGAGAGCAGCGACAGTGACTGACCCCGGACAGCGGACGACCCCCGCTGGGGGGGTAGCGGGGGTCGTCGCAGAGGTCCGACTCCGGGGGGGTTGAGCCGGACCCGTGTGCGGGGACCGAGGCAGAAATCTACCGTCAAGTCTTGACGGGTATCACCCCGTCTCTAGCCATCTAAACACGACCCGGCCACGTTCGCGAGATCTTCGGGGAACAGATCTCGTTCTTTTCGCTGGGCGCACAACGAATGACAGCGTTGTCATCTGAGCCCGTGAGAACCGCGTGAGACCAGCCCGCAGGAAGTCCTGCAGTTGCGGACAAATGAGGTATTCGCCGGACAGTCTTCACATCCATCCCAACAAGGCGTACAACGGGCTTACGGAAAGTTCGGAAGTGGCCGGGTTCACACGACACCGGTCACCACCGGAAAGTCCGTGCAGATGTTGACGAGTACCCACGCGCAACCGGCCATGTAAGGCAGTCGAGATAGGCGGCCCAGTACTTCCCGACCTGGTCCGACGTATCGGTGCACGCTTGGTAGCCCGGATCATCTGCCCTCGACGGCGCCTCCCATGGGGGCGCCGTCGGCCCGTCCAACCGGCGCAGCACCCTCAGCCGCGCGCCAACGACTCGGCCATCGCCAGTGCCTCCGTCGCGCCCAGGCGAACAGCCTCCGCACAGCGCCGGAGCCAGACTTCGGGACTGCCCAGCCCGTACGCGGCGAGCGCCGCGGCGTCGTCGGCCACGGGCGCAAAACCCAGCTCCGGAACGGTCAGCAGCTGTGGATCGAGGCCCCGCTCGGCAAGCACGAGCCGAAACGCGGCGCACGCCACCACCTCGTTGCCGGCAGCGAACGGCGCTGCCTGCAGCAGCTCGGCCCGTACCACGGCCGCCAGCACGATCGCCGGTGCTGGCGTTCGCGACAGGGCAAGTGCGGCAATTGATCCCAGCGCCGCGGCTGCCTCTGCGGTGACCGGCCGGCCGAGCGCATCACGGTCCACGAGGTCGGCTGCCGCCAGCAGCTGCAGCCGGGCGAGGGCCTGGCGGGGTGAGGAGCGCCAGACGGAACGCAACCGAGCGAGCTCGGCGTACACCCGCATCGCGCCCGCCAGAATCGGCTGCTGGGCCTCGGCGGTTGCGGAGTCTCCGGCCAAGGCGGCGGCGGCGCGAGCTCCCCGCAGCGCACTTTCGGCGGCGACCGCGGAGCCCCTGGCGAGCACCATCCGGTGGACGAGAACCCGGTCGACCAGCTCTCGGGCCCGAGCCACCGATTCAGCGACGCCGGACTGGGAACCCCAGTGAGCACAGACGTCGTCACCGGCAGGCAGGGAGCCGGGCAGGTTCACGGCGCAAGGCTAGCCGGAGGGCTACGGTTCGGGCATGGAGCAGCCACTGCTCGTGACGCTCATCGTCGTCGTCACGGTGGGCTTGCTTGCCGTCCTGATCCGGTTCGTGACCCGGCGGCACTTCGGGACGCCGGTCGAACGGGCGACGTACGAGACCTTGCACAGAGCCTCGCTGGCGGCGCCTGCGTTGCGTTCCGGGCTCGGACCCGAGGCCGCTGCCAAGGCAGCGGGACACCTGCGTGAGCTGCTCGGGTCCACCGCCGTCGCGGTGACCGATCTCGACCGGACGCTGGCGTGGGAGGGCGGCGGTGCCCACCACCGGCACGGCGCGCTGAAGGTCGCGACGAAGGCGATGGAGACGGATCGGGTGACGGTGGTCACGGACACTGTCGCGTGCATCGACTCGGAGTGCCCGATCCGGATCGCCGTCGTGGCCCCGCTGGTCGTCGAGGGCGAGGTCGTCGGCAGCCTGGCCTCGTACGGTGACGGCATCTCGAGCGCCCTGGTCCGCGCCACCGGTGAAGTGGCCCGGTGGGTCTCCTCGCAGCTCGAGCTGTCCGAGCTGGACCACTCACGCGCCCGGATCGCCGAGGCCGAGGTGCGGGCGCTGCGCGCACAGATCTCACCGCACTTCATCTACAACTCGCTGACTGCCATCGCGTCGTTCGTCCGCACGGATCCCGAGCGGGCCCGCGAGCTGCTGCTGGAGTTCGCGGAGTTCACCCGCTACAGCTTCCGGCGGCACGGCGCGTTCACCACGCTGGCCGAGGAGCTGCGCTCCATCGACCGCTACCTCGTGCTCGAGCGGGCACGCTTCGGCGACCGGCTGGGGGTGACGCTGCGGGTGGCTCCCGAGGTGCTGCCGGTGGCCGTGCCGTTCCTGTGCCTGCAGCCGCTGGTCGAGAACGCGGTACGCCACGGGCTCGAGGGCAAGGAGGGGATCGGCCACGTCACCATCAGCGCCGAGGACGCCGGCAGCGACGCCCTGATCCGGATCGAGGACGACGGCGTGGGCATGGACCCGGAGAAGCTGCGACTGGTGATGGCCCACGGGCAGCCGGAGGGCGGCATCGGCATGGGCAACGTGGACGAGCGGCTACGCAGGTCGTTCGGGCCGGAGTACGGGCTCGTGGTCGAGACCGGGGTCGACGAGGGAACCAAGGTGACGGTACGGCTGCCGAAGTACACCGAGGGGGTGCGCGCCGGATGAGCGGGTTGCGGGTGCTGGCGGTTGACGACGAGCGACCAGCGCTGGACGAGCTGGCCTTCCTCCTGCGCGACCAGCCGCTGGTGGACTCGGTGGTCACGGCGTCCGACGCCGCCGGCGCGCTACGCATCCTGGAGGACGAGGCCGTCGACGCGGTCTTCCTCGACATCCGGATGCCGCGGCTGTCCGGGCTCGATCTGGCCAAGATCCTGGCCCGCTTCGCCCGGCCGCCGCAACTGGTGTTCGTGACCGCGTACGACGAGCACGCGGTGACGGCCTTCGACCTCAAGGCGCTCGACTACGTGATGAAGCCGGTCCGGGCTGAGCGGCTGGCCGAAGCTGTTCGTCGGGTGGAGGCCGCGGTCCACGGCGGGGACGACCTGCAGCCGACCTCCGCCGACGAGACGATCCCGGTCGAGCTGGCCGGCACCGTGCGCTTCATCCAACGGTCCGACGTGCGTTACGCCGAGGCCGCCGGCGACTACGCGCGGCTGCACACCAGCTCGGGCAGCCATCTCGTGCGCACGGCGCTGGCCACGCTCGAGGAGCAGTGGGAGCCCGCGGGCTTCATCCGCGTACACCGGTCCTACCTCGTCAGCCTCGCGCACATCGAAGAGCTGCGGCTCGAGGGAGGGCACTACGCGGTACGCCTCGCGGGCTCGGGCGGCGGGCCCGCTCAGGTGCTGCCGGTGAGCCGCCGCCACGGCCGAGAGCTGCGCGACCGCTTGGTACGGGGTGCCCGCGCGGCCGGGTAGGTCCGTACCGAGGTCACCACGCGCACGTAGGAGAGCCCGACCCGCAGGAGCTGTGCGAGTTCTTCCCGCCCGACGGGCTGCGGCGAGCCGTTGGTCCGCGGCCCTTGTCGGCGTGAATGTCGGCGGAGCGTCGCCTGCCGACGGTTTTCCCGCATTCACGGATAGGCCGCGCTCAGGCTGCTCGGCCGCTTGGCGACGGACAGCGACCGCTTGGCGACGGGAAGTGCCGGACAACGGCCCGCCCCAACCGCTCGGCGATTCCCCCGCGACGGTGCATATCGGGACGTAATACCTGGACATACCGTCCGGGATAGGTGTACTCACCGATCCCTGGCTCACGAGGCGCAGGGTGGGAAAGGAAGCCGCAATGTCGACTGGCAGCATCGATCTCGACAAGGACCGGACCGCTACGGCGACACCGGACGTCATCACCACGAACCCCACGATGTTCGTGGCCGACCCTGGCCCGCTGGGCCTGGCAGCGTTTGCCGGCACCACCTTCGTCCTCAGCATCTTCAACAGCGGCATGGCCAACGCCTCAGGCACCGTCGTGGTCATCGGACTGGCGCTTTTCTACGGCGGCATCGGCCAGCTGCTCGCCGGTATGTGGGAGTTCCGGAAGAACAACACGTTCGGCGCTCTGGCCTTCACCTCGTACGGCGCCTTCTGGCTCTCCTACGCCTACCTGATTCGCTACACCAACCTCACCACTGCCACCGACCTCAGCCAGGCGCTCGGCGTCTTCCTGCTGATGTGGGCCATCTTCACGCTGTACATGACGATTGCAGCGGTACGGGTCTCCGGAGCGGTCGCAGCCGTGTTCGTCCTGCTGACGCTGACGTTCGCCGCTCTGTGCGTCGGTGAGTTCGACGTGAGCACCGGCTGGCACCACCTCGGTGGCTACCTCGGCATCGCGACGGCGATCGTCGCCTGGTACGCCTCCATGGCCGGCGTCACCAACGCGACCTGGGGTCGCACCGTGATGCCGACCTTCCCGAGGACGACCGGCCGGCACTCATAACGGGTCCCCGCCCGACGGGAACCCGGTCGGGGAACTGGAACGGCGGGTGCGCAGTGACGCGCCCGCCGTTCCATCGTCCTAGTCTGAGGGTACGAACCCAAGACCGGGCCCATGAGGTCTAGACCAATCGGCCGGGGTAGGAGATCATCAGCGCAGCACAGCCGCCGCCAGCAAAGGAGCTGAACGTCCGTGACCAGCCAGACGCAGCCGACCCACGAGTCAGCGCTTTCCGCACTGTTGCAGGAGAACCGTCGCTTCGCGCCGTCAGCAGAGTTCGCCGCTCAGGCCAACGCCAAGGCCGATCTGTACGAGGAAGCCGCCGCCGACCCGGAGGCGTTCTGGGAGAAGCAGGCGCACCGGCTGGCGTGGAGCACCCGCTGGAACCAGGTCCTCGACTGGTCGAACGCACCGTTCGCCAAGTGGTACGTCGGCGGCACGCTCAACGCCTCGGTCAACTGCGTGGACCGCCACGTCGAGGCCGGCAACGGAGACAAGGTCGCCTACTACTGGGAGGGCGAGCCCGAGGGCGACAGCCTGGTGATCACCTACGCGGACCTGCTCCGCGAGGTGAGCAAGGCCGCGAACGCGCTGGCCGAGCTCGGGGTCAAGCAGGGCGACCGGGTTGCGATCTACATGCCGATGATCCCGGAGACCGTCTACACCATGCTGGCCTGCGCCCGCCTGGGCGCGCCACACACCGTGGTGTTCGGCGGCTTCTCGGCTGACGCGCTGTCGGGCCGGATCCAGGACTGCGACTGCAAGATCGTGGTCACCGCTGACGGTGGCTACCGTCGAGGTGCGGCCTCAGCGCTCAAGCCCAACGTCGACGCGGCAGTGGCCTCGTGCCCCGGCGTCGAGAAGGTGCTCGTCGTACGCCGTACCGGGCAGGAGGTTGCCTGGGACGACTCACGGGACGTCTGGTGGCACGACCTGGTCGAGCGGCAAAGCGACCACCACCAGCCGCTGGCCCACGACGCCGAGAACCCGCTCTACATCATGTACACGTCGGGCACCACGGCGAAGCCGAAGGGGATTCTGCACACCACCGGCGGCTACCTCACCCACTGCGCGTACACCCATCTCAACGTCTTCGACCTCAAGGCCAGCACCGACGTCTACTGGTGCGCCGCCGACATCGGCTGGGTCACCGGCCACTCGTACATCGTGTACGGGCCCTTGGCGAACGGAGCTACTTCCGTTCTGTACGAGGGTGTTCCGACCGAGACGCGGTGGTGGGAGATCATCGACAAGTACAAGGTGTCGATCCTTTATACGGCCCCAACGACCATCCGGACCTTCATGAAGTGGGGCGAGGACTACCCGGCGAAGTACGACCTGTCATCGCTGCGGCTGCTGGGCTCGGTGGGTGAACCGATCAACCCCGAGGCCTGGATGTGGTACCGCAAGAACATCGGCCGCGACCACTGCCCGATCGTCGACACCTGGTGGCAGACCGAGACCGGCGGCCTGATGATCTCGCCGCTGCCTGGCGTCACCGCGACCAAGCCCGGCGCCGCGATGCGGCCATTGCCCGGCATCTCGGCCGAGGTCATCGACAACGACGGCAACGCGGTCGGCAACGGCGAGGGCGGCTACCTCGTCATCACCAAGCCCTGGCCCGGCATGCTGCGCGGCATCTGGGGCGACCCGGACCGCTACAAGGAGACCTACTGGTCGCGGTTCCCCGGCCTTTACTTCGCCGGCGACGGCGCGAAGAAGGACGACGACGGCGACCTGTGGCTGCTCGGCCGGGTCGACGACGTCATGAACATCTCCGGCCACCGGATCTCGACCACCGAGGTGGAGCACGCCCTGGTCTCGCACCCCAAGGTCGCCGAGGCCGCCGTGGTCGGCGCGGCCGACGCCACGACCGGTCAGGCCATCGTCGCCTTCGTCACGGTCAAGGGCGATGTTGCCGCGGCGATCGGCGACGACACGGCTGCCGGCGAGGCGCTCGTACAAGAGCTGCGCAACCACGTCGCCACGATGATCGGCCCGATCGCAAAGCCCCGGCAGATCCTGCTCACCCCCGAGCTGCCCAAGACTCGGTCCGGCAAGATCATGCGCCGCCTGCTGCGCGACGTGGCCGAGCACCGCGCGCTCGGCGACGTCACCACGTTGCTCGACCCGACCGTGGTCAATGCGATCTCGGAGCGGATGGCGACGGCTCCCGCGGAGGAGTGAGCCCTCTGCGCTAGCGTCTGGACGATGGCGAAGGACCAGGCGCAGGAGCCACGAACGGGCGTCGTCGACGCGGCAGCGTTCGGCTGCGAGATCGCGATGCTGGTGACCCTCGCCGTGGCGGGATCCGGGCTGGGCAGCAACCGGGCCGTGCACGTCGTGGCCGCGATCGCCCTGCCGCTGCTGGTCGCCGGAATCTGGGGCGTGTGGATGGCGCCGACCTCCAGCCGCCGCCTCGGCGACCCGGCCCGCTTCGTCGCTCAGGTCGTTCTGTTCGTGGCGACCGCGGTGCTGGCAGCTGCCTCCGGTCGAGTCGTCTGGGGCATCGTGCTGGCCGTCGTGTCGATCGCGGTGTTCGCGGCCACCCGCCGCACCGGCGAACGAGACGCTGGCTAGCCGACAGCAGCGAGGTCGCGGGCTCGGCGTACTGCCTCCAGCCGCGAGGCCACGCCGAGCTTGGCCAGAATCGCGGACACGTGGTGACCCACCGTCTTCTCGGACAGGTGCAGCCGGGCGGCGATGTCCGCGTTGCGCAGACCCTCGTCCAGCAGGGCAAGCACCTCGGTCTCGCGGTCGGTCAGCCCGCCGACGTTGGCCCGCGTGCTCGGTCGGGCGCCGCGCGGCACCTTGGCCCCGATCGAGCGCAGCTTGGCGTCGGTCCGCTCGACCAGCACCCGAGCACCGAGCCGGTCGAACATCGCCCTCGCCTCGCGCAGGTCGAGCTCCTCGTCGCTGTCCAGCAACGCCCAGGCTGCTTTGTACGGCGCCCCTGCGCGTGACCAGAGCGTTGACGCCTCGCGGTGCTGGCCGGTGAGCGAGAGAAGCTCCGGCTCGCGCAAACCCTCGGGTGGTGAGTCGACGAGTCCCGCGCGCCACAGCAGCATCGTGAGGTCGGGCAGCCACTCCCGGTCCTCCAGACGAACGGCCTCGAGGAACCACGGCAGGACGTCGGTCCTGATCGCCTCGACGTCACCCTCGAACAGCTGAACTTCACCACGGGCGAGGGCGATGCGCGCCTGATAGTCCAGGATCTGGCTCTTGGCGATGTAGTCACGCGCCTCGTCCAGCCGTAGCCAGGCCTCGTCCTGGCCACGGCGGGCAGCCACCAGGCCGAGTGCGATCAGCGGCTCGATCCGGCTGGCCCTGCCGGTGTTGCGGACGTAGAGCAGGTCGTTCGACTCCGCTACCGCCTCGTCCCAGCGGCCGAGGTCGAGCTTCATCGTGATCTCGGCCGCGAGCACGCACATCAGATGACCGTTGAGATCGCGCTCGGCGGTGTAGCGCTCCGCCTCCTCCATCAAGGCATGCGCCTCGACAAGCTGGAGGTCGAGCCAGGTGAGGCTGGCGACGTTCTGATACATCCGGGCGGCGCTGTCCTCCAGGTCGTGCTCCAAAGAGAGCTGAAGGGCCTCGCGGATACGGGCGAGCCCCGCTGCCCGCTCGCCCAGCAGGAAGCGGCACACCCCGACACCGTTGAGCGTGCGGGCGATAACCTCGTAGTCCTCGATCTCACGCCCCATCGCCAGCGCCTGCTGGATCCAGGGCAGCGCCTCAGCGGTCTCCGAACGCCGCAGGTAGTGCGAGCCACGCCGCGACAGGGTGAACGCGTACTGGCGACTCGGACCCGCCGCGTCCACGATGGCGAAGGCTTCGTCGACAAAGGCGCTGCCCCGGCTGTTGTCGCCGATCGTGTAGTAGGAGTCGTCCAGACCGAGCAGCGTGTCCACTGCTTCGAGCTTGCGGCCGGCAGCCAGCAGCAATGGGAGCGCTGCACCCCAAGCAGCGATCGCATCCTCGTGGTCATCAGAGATCTGGCACTGCTCGGCCCGCCTGAGCAGCAGCTCGATCCGCGCGTCGACGTCGAGCAGCTCGGCGTGCGGCATAGCCCTGCCGTACTGGAAGGCAGCCTGCCGGTGTGCACCGAGGCTGGCCGCGGAGTCTCCGGCAGCGACGGCGAACTCGAGAACTGCTGCCGGATCCCCGGCCGCCTCGGCATGTTCGGCAAGGCGGGCGTACGGCCGCGGCGACATCGGCGTCACCCGCAGCCGGTCGAGCACCTGCCAGTGCAGCGCGCCGAGTCGTCCCGGCGTGATGCCGGACAGCACGGCCTGGCGTACGAGCTCGTGCCGGAACACGTAGGCCGGTGCCTCGAAGCGCAGCATGCCGGCGCTGACGCACTCGTCCACCGACACCGGGGACACGTCGGGCATCGCGTGGATCACGTTGGGCTCGATCCGGGAGCCGATCACCGCCGCCATCTCCAGTGCCAGCCGAGCCTGCGCCGACAGACGCTGCACGCGGGAGAGCACGGCGTCCTGAACGGTCGCGGGTAGCTGCTCACCGCCCGAGGCGACGACCTCCGTGACGAAGAACGCATTTCCCCCGGTCTCGCGGTACAGCTCGGCCGCGTCGATGCCCGTACCCTCGGCGAGACTCGCCACAGCAGCCGCCGAGAGCAGCGGCACCTCCAGCCGACAGGCCACGGGCTGCGACGCGATGTCGCCGAGCATGACGCGTACGGGATCGGACGGCGTCAGGTGCTCGCCGCGGTAGGTCGCCACCACCAGGGTGTGCGTGCCGCCCAGGCGGCGGGCCAGGAAACGCAGCAGGTCGAGCGTGGCCTCGTCGGCCCAGTGCAGGTCCTCGATGACCAGAACGCTGGGCCCGGAGTTCTCCAGCGCCGCCAGCGCGGTCTCGAACAGGCCGCCGAGATCGCCCGACCTGAGCAGGTCGCCGACTGCCGGGTCGAGATAGGGGGCCACGTCCACCAGCGGGCCGAGCGGGCGGGGAGAGGTGAGCGGATCGCACGCACCCCACAGCAGCCTGCTGCGGCGACTGGCGGCGCCGCTCCACTCGCGCACCAGGGCTGACTTGCCGACACCGGCCTCACCCTGAACCAGCGCTAGCCGCCCGGAACCGGCCAGGGCGTCGTCCTGCAGACCCGTCAGGGTCTCGATCAGCTGGGCCCGCTCGACGAGTGCCACCGGCTCAGCGTAATCGCCATGATCTTGTCTGCGCGAGAGAAAAATCGACATGCCGGGCGTCTCCAGGGAAGGATCGAGGTCGGTCACCAACTGGTGCAGCTCGCGCAGCGCCGACCCCGGTTCCGCCCCCAGCGACGAGCAGGCTCGCCGATAGGTCGTGAGGGCGTCGCCGCGGCGACCGGAGCGGTACTGCACGGTCATCAGCAAGGCCCAGAACGGCTCGTGCGCCGGGTGCCACCGGACCAGCGCCTCGAGCTCGGCCACCGGCGGCACCGACCCCGGCCGGCCGAGATCCGCAGCGATCCGACGCTCGAGAGCGACCAGCCGCACAGCGGTGAGCCGGTCGGCCTCCGCGATCAGCGGGGCACAGTCCTCGAACTCGGCGTACGGGCTTCCGCGCCACAGGTCCAGCGCATCGGCCAGGACCATGCTGGCTTGATCGAGGCGTCCGTCGATGAGGGCCTTGCCCGCGAGCGCCACCTCCCGCTCGAAGACTTGCGCATCGACGTCCGAGGGGCTGACGGCAAGCAGGTGGCCGTGACGACCCTGCCGTACCAGATCGGGTACGGGCAGATCGCTGCGCAGCCGCGCCACGAGAGCGGGCAGCCTGGTGTGCGGCTCGGCTGGCGGATCCTGCCCCCACACGCCGTCGACGAGGTCAACCGCACTGACCTCTCGGCCGGGGCTGGCCGCCAGCAGCGCGAGCAGCCGGCGCACCAGCGGGTCCCGAATCGGGACCGGGTGACCCGCATGGCTGACTTCCAGCGTGCCGAGGACCCAGATCTGCATGGTGAAAGGCTAGGAAGGCGCCCTGGGCAGCGGTGAGGGGAGAAATCCCCATCTTCGCTCCCTCAAGGGGGTGACGAGCCTCCGCCGCGGGTACCGAGGATGATCGACAGCACTACTCGTACGGCCCTGCTCCACCACGTTCGCCCGGAGGGCTCGATGTCCGAACAGACCGAGATCCACGCAGTGCCCGGCTCAGCGGACCAGAGCCTGGGGGCGCTGGTCAACAGTGCCGTCGCCGACGTACGCAACCTGGTCAAGATGGAGAAGGAGCTCGCCGCCGCAGAGGTGAAACAGGCGACCCAGCGGCTCCTGCCGGTGAGCGCCGGTTTCGGCGGGGCGGCTCTGGCCGGGTTCTTCTTCCTGATGTTCGCCTCGATCGCAGCCGCCTACGTCATCAGCAGCTGGCTGTGGCTCGGCTGGAGCTTCCTGATCGTCACCGGGGTCTGGCTGATCGTGGCGATCGTCGGGGCGCTCATCGGCCGCAGCGCGCTCAAGAAGATCCAAGGCCCGGAACGCACCGTCCGCACGGTCAAGGACACCGCCGAGTGGGCTCGCCACCCGGGGACGCACCCCAGCGTGACCCCCAGCGTGACCACCAGCGTGGCCGCTGACGCCGGCTGAGGGCCTCCGCCAAAGTCTGTGTCAGGCTGACCTATGTCCGTGACGCGCCCCGTGCCGACCGGCAACGAGTCGTGTGTGCTCGCCGAGGGTCCCTGGCGGCACCGCGAGATCAAAGCCAACGGTCAGCGCTTTCACGCCGTCGAGGCCGGCGAGGGGCCGCTCGTCCTTCTGCTGCACGGGTTCCCGGAGTTCTGGTGGGCCTGGCGCCACGTGATCCCGGTGCTGGCCGACGCCGGGTTCCGGGTGGTCGCCCCCGACCTGCGCGGCTACGGCGCCAGCGACAAACCGCCGCGGGGCTATGACCTGCGCACGCTGTCCGCGGATGTCGCGGGCATGATCCCGGCCCTGGGCGAGCACGACGCCATGATCGCCGGCCACGGGTGGGGCGGCGTCCTGGGCTGGACGCTCGCCGTGACCCATCGCCGCCGCGTACGCCGGCTGGCCGCCCTCGCAGCAGCGCACCCGCTGACGCTGCGGCACGCGATGCTGACCAAGCCGCACCAGCAGGCGGCCACTGGCTGGTACGCCATGGGCATGCAGATCCCGCGGGCGGAGAGCTACCTGACTCGCAACAACGCCGACGCCATGATCAAGCTGGCCAAGGGATGGGCCGGGCCGGACTGGCCAGACACCGAGAACGAGCAGCGGCTGCGCGAAGCGTTCCAGCTGCCGGGCGTCGCGCACAGCTCGCTGGAGTACTACCGCTGGATCTTCCGGTCGTTGCCGCGCCCCGACGGGGTGCGGTTCGCCCGGTCGATGCGCCCGCCGGTGTCGGCGCCCGTACTCGCCCTGCACGGCGACCTCGACCGCTGCCTGCTGCCCGAGACCGCGAGAGCGTCGCGTGGTCACGTCGTCGGCCCGTACGAGTTCCGGATCGTCCCCGGCGCCGGCCACTTCCTGCACGAGGAGGCGCCGGATGTCGTTGCCGCCGCCCTCGCCGAGTTCGGCCGACCGGACCTGTCATGACGGTCGACCGCGACCGCGACGCCGCCGGCCGAGCCCGCAGCAGCCGGCCGCGCGACGACTTCGGCCGGCCGCTGCCCTACGGCGCGACCGGCGTCACCCGCGTGCCGGACGACCTGCGGCTGCCGCCGGGCGAGGCGGTCGTCGAAGCACAGCGCTACCTCGACGAGGGTCACCCGTTCCAGGCGCACGAGGTGCTCGAGGCGAGCTGGAAGTCCGCTCCCGACGATGAACGCGCGCTGTGGCGGGCGCTGGCGCAGGTCTGCGTCGGGCTGACCCACGCTCAGCGCGGCAACCGCCCGGGGCCTCGTCCCTGCTCAGCCGTGGTGCCGCCGGACTGTCTGGCTACGCCGGCACCAGCCCGTACGGCATCGCCGTCGACCGGATCGCCGCCCAGGCTGCGGCATGGGCTGAGGACCCGGCAACCGTCGGGGCGCTGCGCCTCCAGGGGTAATCACCGGCAGGGCGGCCGCGTGCGCCCAGGGAGACCGCTTGATGTTGACGCCCGGGCCGAGCACCACGTCGAGGTCCTGTGCATGTGCCTCGACTCCCAGCGCCGTACCGATCTCCCTGACCGGTCGACGTCCCATGAGGAGGCGAGGCCAGAGGCGGGCGGGAAGCAGGTGGCCGGGAGGCTGCCGAGAATCGCTGGGGTGGAGTCGTCCGGCTGGCGGCGCAGCCCGTGCGGTCCGTCGGAGACCATCACGGCCGCCACGCTGGCGGACGGAACGGCTGGGATGCCAGAAGTCTGACCCGACGCACAGCGAGACCTTCTCCGCGAGCGTCATGCCGGCTAGCTGCTCGGCAACGTGAGCAATGTCGGCCATGGCCTGCTTCTTGCCACCGCCCGGAGGAAACCCGCTGTGCCGAGCTGATGGGCTGGCTTTGCCTTTCGCACCCGAAAAGTCCACAGTGTGCCATATGCGACGTTCGCACCGGCAGGCCATGAACGGTTCGTGGTCGGGCTTTCGCCGCACAGCGGCCGGGACCGCGCTCCTGCTCGCCGTCCCCCGTGCTGGTGCTCGCCGCCTCCGGGTCCCGACCGGCTGCGGCTGACCCGCCAACCGGCGGCTCGACGATCGTGAGCGAGACCTTCACCGGCGCTTCCGTCGCGGACCCGGCCTGGACGGCGCAGAGCGACACCTGCCTGACCGGTGCGACCAGCGCCCCGCCAGCCGGATCGGCCCAGATCCCGACCTGCTCGGCCCACCGGAACGGACCGGTGCCGGCGATGGGCGGGGTCGGCTACCTCCAGCTCACCGACACGGCCACCTTCGCCCGCGGCAGCATCCTGTACAACCGACCCGTCCCCGCCACAGCAGGCGTTTCCATCACCCTCGACCAGTACCAGTACGGCGGGTCGGGGGCTGACGGCATCGGCTTCTTCCTCGTTGACGGGTCGACGAACCTGAGCACGGCCGGCGGCAGCGGCGGAAGCCTGGGCTATGCCCAGTTGGACAACGGCAGCAACCGGCAACCGGGCGTGGTCGGCGGGGTCCTCGGGGTGGGTCTGGACGCCTTCGGCAACTTCTTCGATGACGGGGAGCAGCGGGGCACCGGATGCCCGGCGGGTCAGCGCTCGCCCACCACCTCCACCGGACCGATCGCTCCCAACGTCATCACGGTGCGCGGCTCGGGCAGTGGCTTCACCGGCTACTGCTACCTCGCCTCGACCACACCGCCGATCCCGCCCGCGATCCCCACCAAGCCCGGGACCACGCTCAACAACGGGCTGGGCACCCTGCGGGCCACCTTGCGGGACGATTCCTGGCGGCAGGTGAACATCCAGGTGACGCCCGCGCCGAGCCCGCGGGTCATCGTCCAGGTCCGCTACCACCCGGCCACCGTGAACGACCCGTGGGTGACCGAGCTCAACACGGCCGCCCCCGCCAACCTGCCCTCGACGTACAAGTTCGGCCTGTCCGCGTCACCGGCGGGTCGACCGACGTGCACCTGATCCGCAACGCGGTGGTGAGCTCGATCGTCCCGCTGAGCAATCTGCAGCTGCAGAAGCAGGTCGACCGCACCGGAACGCCGTTGCCGCCTGTGATCACGGCGGGCACGGTCATCCCGTACCAGTACACGGTCACGAACGCCGGGCTGGAGCCGCTCAGCTCACTGGTCGTGACCGACGACAAGATCCCGGCCCCGATCACGTGTGACCTGACCACGCTGACGCCGTCCCCGGCACCCGGCTCCACGACGGTTTGCCACGGCAGCTATACCGTCACGGCCGCCGATGTCAGCACTCCGCCGTCCGCCGTGGTCAACACGGCGCACGCCACCGCCAAGGACCCGGCCAACGCTACGGTCCCGTCCAACCAGGACACGGTCACCGTGCCGCTCACCTCGGCAATCACGCTGACCAAGGCGGTCGTCACCGCGCCGCCGTACACGAACGGCCAACAGGTCCAGTACACCTACACGGTGACCAACACCGGCGGATCGACGCTGACCAACGTCTCGGTGGTCGACGACAAGGTCGCCCCGATCCGACTGATCTGCCAGGCCAACGTCCTGGACCCTGGCGCGAGCACCACCTGCACCGGCACGTACACGGTCAACACGTCCCAGGCGGACCCGACCGGCCATATCGTCAACACCGCCACGGCGTCCGGGATCACCCCGATAGGGCAGAACGTGACCTCGGCACCAAAGCAGGCGCGCATCCCCGTCAACACCGACATCGGCGTGACCAAGACGGTCAACGACCCGACCCCCACGGTCGGGGACAACGTCACCTTCACGGTGACCGCCACCAACCACGGTCCTGCGGCAGCGACCAACGTGGTGATCTCCGACCAGCTGCCCGCCGGCCGTCTGGGCTACCAGTCCTCGAGTACATCGGGCCCGCAACCGTCGACCTACGACCCCGCCGCCGGAGCCTGGACCATCCCGGCGCTGGCCGTCGGCAACACGGTTACCCTGACTCTGGTCGCGACCGTCACCACGAACAGCTCGGTGGCCAACTCCGCAGCCCTCGCCCATCTCACGCAGACCGACCTCAATCCGGCCAACAACAACGCGTCGGTGACCCTGAACCCGGTCACGCCCGCGCTGGACCTCGCGGTCGCCAAACAGGTTGTCGGAAGTACCGACGTCGCGGCCGGGGATCCCGCCAAGTTCAAGGTGACCGTCACCAACAACGGCCCGTTCGCCGGCACTGGTATCACCATCTCCGACGCGCTACCGCCCGGCCTCACCTACGACCCTGCCGCATCCAGCGGCGCCGGCAGCTATGACCCGGCGACCGGCATCTGGACCATCGGCTCGCTCCCGGTCAACGGCGAAGCCAGCTTCACCTTCGGCGTGACCACGCACAACCCTGGGACCTTCACCAACGTCGCCACGCTCGCCACTGTCGCGCCCAGCGACACCAACCCCAGGAACAACACGGACGTCGCCGCCCTCAAGGTGCACGCCCCGGTCGCGGACCTGTCCATCGCCAAGGGGGTCTTCCCGCAGACGGCGGTGGTGGGGGACACCGTCACCTACCAGGTGGTCGTCACCAACAAGGGACCCGACACCGTACGAGACGTCTACGTCACCGACGACGGGCCCAGTGGCATCACGGTGCTCTCCGCCACCGCGACCCACGGCACCATCGACACCTCCGCCCACCGCTGGGAGATCGGCACCCTCGCCTCCGGCGACACCGCCCAGGCAACCATCACCGCGAGGCTGACCACCCCTGGAACCAAGGTGAACACCGTGGTGGTGGACGCCCCGCTGCTCGCCGACCCGACCCCTCAGGACAACGAGTCGACGGCCACGCTGACCACGCTCAGCCCGCTCGTCGACGTCGGCGTCACCAAGACCGTGGCGGCCGTCGCGGGCGGCTCCACCTCCGAAGTTCCGCTGGGTCAGCAGGTTCGGTTCACCGTCACCGCCACCAACAGCGCCGTGACCGGCGCCCCACCGACGACCGCGACCAACGTCGTGTTCAACGACGTCATCGAGCCGGGGCTGACCTTCGTCTCGGCCAGCGGCGACGGCACCTACGACTCCGCGGCCGGGACATGGACCCTGGCCTCGCTGCCGATCGACGCCCCGGCCACCCTGACCATCATCGCGACGGGCACGGTGGTGGGCCAGCACACCAACACCGTCGGCTTGGCCAACCTCGACCAGCGCGACGCCGACCCGGGCAACAATTTGGCGTCGGCGTCGGCGACCTTTATCGAGCTGGCCGACCTGGCCATCACCAAGACCATCGATCCGGCGGTCGCCCAACCCGGCGACACCGTGACCTACACCCTGAAGCTCACCAACCACGGACCGAACGCCACCGACGACACCCGCGTCGTCGATCCCTCACCGATCGCGGCGAACATCACCGGCCACACGGTGGACCTCGGCACCTTCGACCCGGACACCCGGGTCTGGTCGATTCCCCATATCGAAGTTGGTCAGACAGCCACGCTCACGGTGAACGTGCTCCTCGGCGCCCGGGCCGCCGGCTCGTACCAGAATGTCGTCGTCATCCAGCAGTCCCGGGTGACCGACCCGGACCCCGACAACAACACCGCGCTGGTCATGCCGCACAGCGTCTTTCCGGTGGCTGCGTCGACGCTGGTGCACCGTGCGGGCCGACACCGCTTGCGTGGCACCTGGAGCGGCGCCGACGCACCTGACCGCGGGCTTTGCGCCGCATGCGGCAGGTCGAAGGCAATGCCGTCGGGAAGGGGCGCCTCATGTGCCGCGCGCCTGCGGACAGTAGGAAGCCAGACGTTCATGGCCCGTTAAGGCGCAGCAAGTCCCTACGTCATCCGGCTTTGGCAGCGTCCCCTCTGACGAGGCCAACAGTGCCAGCCAATGACGGAGGACTTCGATGAGTCACGACCACACCGGGCACGAGCACGACCACGAGCACGCAACCAGCGAGGCATCACCCGTCCACGCAGAGGCGACCAATCTGTCGATCTCCGACCGGGAGCTGAGCCCGAAAGGCTTGCAGCGCAGGAACTTCCTGCGGGCGACGGGTCTGCTTGGGGCAGGCGCCGCGGCCGCCTCGGTCCTCGGCGGTGGCACGCCGGCGATGGCCGAGACGGTGGAGGCCGGCGCCGTGAGCCGCTCGCGCGAGAGCAAGGGCGGCTACCTCTGGCTCTCCGGCGACCACCACATCCACACGCAGTACAGCCCGGACGCGCAGTACCTCGTCAGCGATCAGGTGCGGCACGCGTCGCAGAACGGCCTGGACTGGATGGTCATCACCGATCACGGCAGCGTCGCCCACGCGAAGTTCGGCGTCGACAAGGTCAACCCGGACATCCGGGCGGCCCGCAAGAACTTCCCGGACACGCTCGTCTACCAGGGCCTCGAGTGGAACATCCCGGCCGCCGAGCACGGCACCGTGTTCGTCTCGCCCGGACCCAACGAGGTCGCCGTTCTCAAGCAGTTCGAGAACAGCTATGACGGTACGGTCAACAACGCCGGCGCGAGCACCCCGACCAACGAGGCGCTCGCCATCTCGGGCCTTGCCTACCTCACTCAGGCGGTACGCCAGCGACTCGTACCGGATGCCTTGATGCTCGCGAACCACCCGTCACGCAAGGGCATCGACAGCCCGCACGAGATCCGCAACTGGCGTGACACGGCGCCCGGCATCGCGATCGGCTTCGAGGGCGCCCCCGGCCACCAGGCCGGCGGCATCAAGCTGCCCGGCGCGGGTGGCGGCCGTGGCGAGTACGACTTCTCGCCCAGCCCCAACTCCTTCGCCGGCTTCCCGCTGGAGAGCTACCGCACCTGGGGCGGCTTCGACTTCATGACCTCCACCGTCGGCGGACTGTGGGACAGCCTGCTCGCGGAGGGCAAGCCGTGGTGGGTCACCGCCAACTCCGACTCGCACAACGTGTACGCCGACTGGGCCAAGAACTCCGTCGACAACAACGCTGACGCCCCGTGGGACGCGGCCGGCGACACGTTCAACAACTTCGGCCGCTACGGCGACCCGGTCTACGCCGGCGGGATCCAGACGTCCAACTCCGACTTCTGGCCCGGCTACTTCAGCCGTACCCACGTCGGCGCGACCAAGTTCGGGTACGACGCCGTCATGGCCGGCCTACGCGCCGGTCGGGTCTGGATCGGGCACGGCGACCTGATCGCCGGGCTGGACATGCGGGTCGCCGTCAAGGGCCACGGCCCCGGCGCCCCCCTCGGCGGCAGGCTGCAGGTCCGCAACCGGGACACGGTCGAGGTCACGGTCAAGATCAAGCTGGCGGACAGCCCCAACTTCGCCCAGTTCACCCCGAAGCTCAACCGGGTCGACCTGATCGTCGGTGACGTGCTCGGTGCCGCGACGGATCGAGACTCCTTCACCACGCCCAACACCAAGGTCGTGAAGTCCTGGGACACCAGCGCTGAGACCGACTCGGTGACCCTGACCTTCAGTCTTGGCAAGGTCGACCGGCCGTTGTACGTACGGCTTCGCGGCACCGACGGCAACCGGTCGGCTCCCGGCTACCTCGGCGCGGCAGTCGACCCGAGCGGCCCGGCCATCGACGTCGTCGGCGACGCCGACCCGTGGGCGGACCTGTGGTTCTACTCCAACCCGATCTTCGTGGTCACCCCGAGCCCGCTGCCGTACTCGCGCAAGCAGTGACCACCCTCCTCACAGCGGGGCGTCTCGTCCTGGCCGTCGACACCCCGCTGACCACGCTGGCTGAGACCGAGCACGCGCTGCTCGGTCTCAGCCGGCGGGTGGAGCTGCCAGCGGACGTCTACGTGTGCACGCACATGGTCCGCGAGCCGGAGCCGCACTATGCGTTCTCGCTGACGTTGAGTGGTGGCCCGGTCGACCTGCTCCGCACGCAGTTCGGCGACTGGCACACCGCTGTCAGCTTCGGGAAGGCCAGCGCGAGCAGCGGGTACAGCGTCGGGCTGAGCATCGCCACCGCGCAGGCGCTCGCCGGCTCGGGCGGACGCTGCTTCCGGTTCCCCGGACAGGCCGGCGTGGTCGGAAGTCCAACAGTGGCAGGCATTCTCGACTCGACCCCCATTGCGCGGCTCGAGGTGCTGGGCGGTCAGCCGGCCGCGCTGGATGACGTCGTGCACACCAGGGACTTCGTACGACCGCTGTGGCGGGGCGGCGACCTGGTGCTGCCCGTGCTCCCTGCCGGACCGGGCGCGGTCGCCCCGTTCGAGGTGCCCAACCCGACCCCGTGCTGCGGGGAGCACACCCCGCTGCCGTAGCCGCTCCGCCTGTGGCAGGGTGTCGCCATGGCTGAAGGTGATCACGAGCCCCACCGTCACGCGTTCTTCTACCATGAACCGCCCCCGCCGGACGGGCCGTCCCCGCTGGGGTGGCGCGGCTACGGGACCTGCGTCTTCTGCAGATCAGACGACACATTCTGGCAGCACGACCTCAACCGGTCGCTCGCCACCTTTCGCAACCTCCATGGAACCGGCAACATCTGGGGCACGGCGCTGACGCTGTGCGAGCGCTGCGAGGGCCTCTACAACGAAGCCGATTACGGTGCCTTGGCCCGGCTGTGGCAGGGCCAGCCCTGGTATCAGGACGACACGCTCGCCGGACTTCTCGTCGGAGTCGCCGCCTTCTGCCGGGCCGACCGCGGTCCGCGGCTGCTGGCCGTGCCCGACTTCCCGCCCGGCTTCGAGCCCCGGGACCAGCTCACCGGTGCCGACTTCCTCTACGACCTGTGGCCGGAGCAGCACCGTATGAGCGTGCCGGAGACGCGCAGACCTCAGCTGGATGAGGAACCCGACGCGCGGGTCCAGCTGCTGCGCTCGCCGTGGCCATCCCTGAGCCTGGCCGAGGCCTTGCGGGTCCTCTTCCGCTGGGCAGAGCGCGACTGGGACCGCGAGACCACGCCGGACCCGTACCCCAGCAAGGTGACCGAGGCGCTCGGCTGGACCGACGACGAGGCCAGGGCGTTCCTCGCGGAGCGCGACGACTCCGTCTAGTGCGAGGCGGCACACCGCTCGGCTGCCCGCCGGCCCGTGGAACCCATCCCCCGGTGTATGAGTTGCGGGCTCATATGCCCGCAACTCATACAGCCGGGACTCGAGGCTTGGGTGGAAGGGCCGTTGCCCGTCACCAATTCCCAGTGAGAGATCGGGAACGTTCGATCTCGTCCATGAGCGGCGCGCGGCTGGTCAATCTCACCATCTCCAGCGGACCCTCTCGGGTCCCGCCAACTACTCGGTGGTGCAGGGCCCCGTGGACACCTTGGCGGTACGGTCGCGCCCGACGGCGGCGTCGGGCGCCACCTCGGCCGCCGTCAGCGCGTACCCCGTGGCCTTGTTGTCCAAGGACGCCGCGAACACCACCCCGAGCACCGCGCCCTTGGGGTTGAGCAACGGGCCGCCGGAGTTGCCGGGCCTCACCCGCGCGTACAGCGAGTAGATCTCGCGGGTGACCGTGGCGTTCTGGTAGATGTTGGGGCCCCGGGCCTTGAGGCGTTCGCGCACCCTGGCCGCCACCGGGGTGAACGGACCGCCCTCGGGATAGCCCACGACAACTCCGTCGGCCTGCCCGCTCACCGGGCCGCCGAACGACATCGGCGCCACGGCAAGGCCGGGTACGTAGAGCACAGCCACGTCGCGTTGCGGGTCGTACAGCACAACGGTCGCGGTGTACCGGGTCCCGTCCGACTGCGCCACTGTGAGTGAGTGCACCCCCGCCACCACGTGCGCGTTGGTCATGATGCGGTGCGGCGCGAACACAAAGCCACTGCCCTGGATGTCGCGGTGGCACGACGGAGCAACGCCGTGGATCACCAGAACAGTGCGATGGGCGAGCACGGCAGCAGGTGACCGTACGAGCGCAGCGTCTGGGGCGGGGACGTCGACGATGCTCTCGGGACCGATACCGCCGAACACCTGGGGGAAGCCGTTGCGGTCGAAAAGCCTTTGGAATGCGGCAAACCAGGTCTCGGACTGCACCGGCATCATCGACTGAATCGACGCGAGCACCCGCGAGTGCTGCACCTGGCGGGCCAGCGGACGCAGCTGCGAGTGCGCAACGGCTGTGCCGACCAGCCAGGCGACCAGCAGCACGCCGAGAACGCTCACCAGCGCGCCCGCCGAGGAGTCGACCAGCTCGGCCGAGCGCCATCGCACCCGCTTGCGGAGGGCAACACCGAGCGGCGTGAGCAGCAGCTGCCCGGCGATCGCGCAGACGAACACCACACCGATCGCCCAGAGCGGCTGGTTCTCGCCGTGACCGATCCAGTGCAGCACGGTCGGCGCGATCTTGGCCCCGACGACACCACCGCCGAGGAACCCGAGGAACGAGACCGCTCCGACCACGAAGCCTTGGCGATAGCCGGAGATCCCGAACCCGACGACGGCGAGGATCAGGAAAAGGTCGAGGAGGTCCCCCATGACGTCAGGATCCCAGGACTGTCAGAGTCCCGACCATGTGCTCGGACGTGTGGTACGCGCAGTCGAACGCATAGGTCGCCGTGCCGTCTGGCGCGATGAAGGTGACCGTGAGCGTCTGGTTGCCGGGAATGTTGCCCGAGTTGACGTTGAGCGACGGGATCTCGAAGGTGTGCGGGTCCGACCCGGTGTTGACCAGGGTCACCGTGACCTTGCCCGGTTTGACCAGCAGGGCCGGCGGCACGAAGCGCAGCTTGTCCGTCATCTCGAGCGTCACCGTCTGGTTGCCGCTGGCGTCGACCTTGGCGGTGACCGCCGGTGAGGGCGACGGGTCGTGGTCGAAGCGCGGCGACTGACGCTGGCAGCCCTGGGCCCCGAACAGGACGACGACAGCGGTCAGCGCGCCGGCAGCCAGGACCGCACGGTTACCGCTTCGGGTCGTCACGATGACTCCGCCTGACTGTCGGTGGGGGGCAGCTGCTCGATCCGGTCACTGTCCCAGGGCAACGCCCAGCCTCCCAGGTGCAGCAGCCGATCGATCAGGCCGCCGGTGAATCCCCACACCAGCATCCCGCCGACGTCGAACGCTGGACCGACGTAACCGCTGGGATGACGCACCTGGAGCCGGTTGGCCGGGTCGACCAGCTCGGCGATCGGCACCCTGGCCACGGCAGCGCACTCGGCCGGATCGACCGGGCCCACCACCGACGGCTCGCGCCACCACGCCAGCACCGGCACCACCAGGAAACCGCTCGGGGGCAACCACAGCGAGGGCAGCTCGGCAAGGACGTCCACCCCCGCCGGGTCGACGCCGGTCTCCTCGACCGCTTCTCGTACGGCGGCGACGGCAGGGGTCTCGCCGGGGTCCAATGCCCCACCGGGAAACGCCGGCTGGCCGGCGTGGCTGCGCAAGGTCATCGCCCTTTGGATCAGCAACAGGTCCGGTCCCCGTGCCCCCTCGCCGAACAGCACGAGGACGGCGGAGTCGCGACCGCCCTCGGCTGGTACGGGGTGCCGCAGCAGCTGGTCACGGGTGATGCTCGGCGCAACCTCGGCCAACGCTCGCAGCCACCCTGGCAGCTGCGTCACGACACCGTCACCCCGAGATGGGTCTTGACCGACGCCTTGATCGCCGCGAGGGAGGCGAAAGCCCCTGCCTGCGCTGGGCCGACCAGATGCCCTGCTGCGTCGACGAAGTAGGTCGTCGGATAGCCGATCAGCTTGAGCTTGCCGTTGATGTCGGTGTGCTCGTCGATCACCGACGCATAGTGCAGGCCGACCTTGCGGGCGAAGGACAGCCCGGCGTCCGGGGAGGGCTCGGAGTCGATGCCGAGCACCAGCACCTTGCCCTTGGCATCCTTGCGGAACTGCTCGACCGCTGGGGCCTCCTTGATGCACGGCTCGCAGTTGCTCGCCCAGACGTTGATCAGCGCTGGTCCTCGTACACCCGCCAGGTCGACCGTGCCGTTTCCGTCCAGGCAGTGCAGGGTGATCTTGGGCAGTCCCCCGGTGACGGGCGGACCGACCGTCGGGCACGGCTCGAGGGCGGCGGCGGTGACCAACGACGGGTCCTTCACCGCGTTGTACGACGGCGGCCCGAACGACGACCCACAACCGGCCAGCGTGGCGAGAAGCAGCGGCGCGACGAGCGCGCGCCGGAGTCGAGAACCTGACCTCACGCCGATACCGCGACCTGGGCCGACGTCTTGACCAGCTTGGCGGCGACAGCGGGATCGGTGGGGCCTTCGCCGTAGGCGGGGCACAGCCGGGCCAGCGGGCACACGCCACAGGCCGGCTTGCGGGCGTGGCACATCCGCCGGCCGTGCCAGATCAGCCGTTGGGAGAAGTCGGTCCACTCGGCCTTCGGGATCAGGGTCGCGATCTCGTGCTCGACCTTGACCGGGTCGGCCTGGATCGTCAGCCCGAACCGGCGGACCAGCCGGCCGAAGTGCGTGTCCACCGTCAGGCCGGGAATCCCGAACGCGTTGCCGAGCACCACGTTGGCCGTCTTGCGCCCGACACCGGGCAGCGTGACCAGGTCCACCAGCCGCGGCGGCACCTCGCCGTCGTAGCGCTCCGTTAGCGCCGCACCCAGGTTGATCAGGCTGTTCGTCTTGGCCCGGAAGAAGCCGGTGGGCTTGAGGATCGTTTCCATCTCGTCGCGGTCGGCGCCCGCGTAATCCTCGGCAGTACGCCACTTGGCGAACACCGTCGGCGTGACCTCGTTCACCTTCTTGTCCGTGCACTGCGCCGACAGGATCGTCGCGACCAGCAGCTCGAGCGGCGTGCTGAAGTCCAGCTCACAGTGCGCATCCGGGTAGAGCAGCGCCAGCTCGCGGTTGATTCGCCGGGACCGGCGCACGAGAGCGGTACGGGACTCGCCGGTCGGGGTCTGCTCGTCGTCGGCTCGCCCTGGGCTGGTCACTCGTTCAGCGTACGTGAACCCGGTCCGTTGACCCGTTGGGGTGATCCTTCTCAAGCAACTCCCGGACTCGCCCGATGCCCGAAATGCAGTTACGGAGCGTGACGAGATTGGGCGGATCATGAAGTCAGCAAGCGCCGAGCGGGCAAGCGAACGGGCGGCAGAGCGCGCCCGGGCGATCCGGACCGTGCCGCAGCGCAACACCGAGTTCGACCACCTCGACCTGGAGGGGCTGCGGAACTACCGCACCGCCCTGTCCGGGGAGGAAGGCCGGGTGTCCTACTGGCGCCGGATCATGCAGGCGCGGCTGGACGTCGTACGGGCCACGCTCAGCGGGGTTCAAGCCGTCGACAACTTGCGCGACGTGCTGACCGACGTCCGCGTGACCAGCAGCCGCAGCGCCCTGATCGAGATGGTCGGCGACGCCGCGGGAGAGCTGCTCGAGCTGCCCGACCTGAGCAGCCTGTGGTCGCGAGAGCTCGACGCCGAGGACCCGGTCGCCGCGCAGGCGCTGATCCAGGCGCTGGAGCAGGCCGAGGGGCAGCTGTCGGACTACCGCAACGCGCTGCACGCCCGGATCGCCGCCGCGACCACCGAGCTGATCGCTCGCTACCGCGAGGAGCCGACGCTGTGCCTGGTGGCGCTTCCGCAGCCGCCCGAGCAGCGATTCCCGGTCAGCGTCTGACCCACCGTCGGCGCCCGTCCACAGCGGGCGCGAGCCGTCCTCGTACTGCGGGGGGCTGGTGCGGCAGACTACTGACCGTGGAGGACGGACTCTCCCGGGTCGCGCTGTTCGCAGCGCTCGGACCGGAGGCAACGGCGGCACTTGAGCCTTCGCTGTCCCGTCAGTCCGCCAGCCGGGGCGACTCGGTCTTCGTCGAGGGTGACAGCGGCGATGCGCTCTACGTGATCGAGGACGGCAAGATCAAGCTGTCCCGGTCGTCGGTCGACGGTCGCGAGAACATCCTCGCGGTGCTCGGGCCGCACGAGATGTTCGGGGAGCTGTCGCTGTTCGACCCCTCCCCGCGCACGTCGTCGGCGACTGCTGTCACCGACTGCCGACTGCTCGTTTTCCCCCACGACGCGCTGCGGCCGTGGCTCACCGAACGGCCCGAGGTTGCTCCGGCGTTGCTCCAGGCCCTCGCCCAGAGACTTCGCCGTACCAACGAAGCGCTGGCGGACCTGGTGTTCTCCGACGTCCCCGGCCGCGTGGCCAAGACGCTGCTCTCACTCGCCGACCGGTTCGGGCACACCGAGTCCGGCGGCATCCGGGTCAACCACGACCTCACGCAGGAAGAGCTGGCCCAGCTCGTCGGTGCCTCGCGCGAGACGGTCAACAAGGCGCTGGCGGACTTCGCTGCACGTGGCTGGCTTCGCCTCGAGGGCCGGGCGGTCGTCCTGCTCGCCCCCGACCGGCTCGGCCGCCGCGCCCGCTGACGACCGTGAGCACTCCCGACCGACTGCGTCGCATCCGGGTGGTCGGCACCAGTGGGTCGGGCAAGAGCCACCTCGCCGACCGCCTGGCCCAACGCCTCAACCTCGGCCGGATCGAGCTCGACGCCCTCCACCACCGCGCCGACTGGCAGCCGGCGCCGCCCGAGGAGTTCCGCGCCGAGCTGCGAACGGCGCTTGCTGCGTACGAGATCTCGCCGGGCGGCTGGGTGGTGGACGGCAACTACGCCGACGACGTCGCCGACCTGCTCGACGACGCCCAGCTGTACCTGTGGCTGGACTACCCGCGCCGGGTGGTGATGCTGCGGCTGCTCCGCCGAACACTGGGGCGGATGGCGACGCGGCGAAGGTTGTGGAACGGCAACCGGGAGCAGTGGCGCTACCTGTTCAGCCGCGACCCCGACCTCAACATCCTGCTCTGGGCGTGGACGACGCACGCTCGAAGGCGCGAGGAGTACGCCGCCGCAGCCGACGAGCGCTGGGTGCAGCTGAGCTCACCGCGCGAGGCCGAGGCCTGGGTCACAGCGCTCGGGCGACGCTAGGCGATGCTGGAGGCGAAGACGTCCCGCAGGATCTCCCGCTCGATCGGCTCGTCGCAGGCAGCGGCCCGCGTGCACACGACGACGCCCGGCGACCACCGCGACCACCAGGTCTCCTGCATCGGCACCGTGAAGACCAGTCCCCGGACGAGCGCCGGGGACGCCGCATGCTCCGCGATCACGGCGTCGGCGATGTCCGTGACCTGCGGCCAGTACGGGTCGACTGTCCCGCAGGAGCCCCGCCGCGTCTCGGCCTCGACCCAGCCCGGCCACTGCTCGACGGACGCCAGCACCGCCTTGCGCAACGCCGGCCGGTCGGCCAGTCCCTCGTACGACGGACCGGCGCCGACATCCTCGAACGGCAGGTCCAAGTCGCGCCGCCAGGCTGACTGGCGAGGCGTGCAGTAACCACCACTGAGGCGGACGTGCAGGTCGACCGTCGAGAGCCACCAGCGTCGCCAGTCGATAGCCGCTTCTCGTTGTTCCTCAAGGCAAAGCGCCGCCGAGGCAACCGGGTGCGGCTCGGTCATCCGCGGTGGCAGCGACGCAAATCGGGGCACCGGCAGGTCACAGACATCGCGGACGAACAGCGCCCGGCTCAGCGGGCTGGAGGGGCCGCCCACGCATCGGAACTCCCACGTCGGCAGGTCGGCGGCGGTCATCACGCGGACACTGTCCCACTTCGTTTGATCTTGAGGAATAGTCCGTCCTAGTCACTCTGCACGGTTCTCCGGACCACCCACGCGTGCTTGCCGATCTGCCGCTGCTTGGTGAAGCCGTTGCGCTCGAACAGGTCCACCGACACGTTGTGCAGCAGGCGGCCTTGGACCTCACGCCCACTGGTGTCCTCGGGATAGCTCTCGACAACTCCGCCGCCTCGACCGGCGATCTGCTCAAGAGCGCCCTCGAGCGCCGCGGCCGCCCGAGACCCCGTTGTGCGCCTCGACCAGTGCGGCGAAGGCATCCCACGCCTTTAAGCCAATCGCACGGCTGGCCACCCCCTACCGCGGAGCCGTGCTGGCGACGGCTCAGGACACCACGTCGACCTACCTGCTCTACCGCGCTGCTGACGGGGTACGGCTCGGCAAGGTCAGCCGGCGAGGAGTGGTGTCGCCGTCGACCCGGCTGGCAACGGCAACCGGAGGCGGCCTCGAAGGCAGCATCGCCGTGGCCGGTGGCGGCTGGTACGCCGTCTGGACGGAGCCGAAGGCCTCCGGCGGCTTTGCCCTCCACTCGGCCGCTTCCCCGCAGTACTCGGTGAACTCCAAGACGGCCGTCCTGGCCGGCGGCGCCGGCGTCTCGGACAGCGCCCCTGACATCGCCCGGATCGGCAACGCCAACCACAACTTCCTGCTCGCCTTCGCCCGGCACACCAGCGCCGGGTACCAGCTGTTGTACGCCCACCGCGGCGCGCCGTGGGCACAGCCGAAGCGACTCGACGTCAGCATCGAGAACCCGCAGCCGGCCATCACCAGGGCGAGCGTCAACACGGACATCGTGTGGCTGCACGGCAACACCATCCGCCTGGCCACGACCGAGGGCACGCTGCCCTACTACTCCCAGACGGCGCTGCACGAGGTGGCGATCCCGCAACCCATCGGCGCCGGCACCATTGGTGCACCGCAGATCGCGTACGACTGCGGCAAGCTCTACGTCGCCTTCACCACCGGCGGCGAGAACAGCGGCAAGGTCTGGGTCGACGTCCTGGCCAACCACCACTGGTCCCGCCACATCGTGCGGGTCGCCAAGACCGCGGCGCCGAAGTTGGCCGGCATCGCTCCGAAGTGCAGCAACGCCGAGGTGCTTTGGACCGAGGCCGGTCGGCTGCTCAACGTCAAGGTCTGATCAGCGGGACACGCGACTCGACTCCGGGCCGGTCACTCGACCGGCCCGGAGCTGCGCGCCCCGGCGCTACCGATCCCCCCGAACGGCCACCCGACGCGGGCGGCACCGACAGCGGTAAGGCGTCCGACCACCGCCCCCACCGAAGCGCCGACGATGACGTCACCCGGGTAATGCACGCCGGTATAGACGCGGGAAAAGCACACCACCGTCGCTGAGCCGGCCAAGGGAACGCGCAGGCCCGGAAGCACTGTGCTCACAGCGGTGGCGAAGGCCGCAGCCGACGCGGAGTGCCCGGACGGGAACGACGTAGAAGTCGGCATCCGGACCCAGCGTCGTTCCGGGACGCCCGTACCCTCCCGATCCGGCCGGCTCCGGTTTCCGGCAGCCTTCATGGGCTGGTTGACGACGAACGAGGTGACGGCGATCGCCGCCGCGCCGGTCAGGGCTGCGCGTCGGCCCCGCGCGCCACCGACAGCGGCCAGGACGCCAGCCGCCACGAACCACGGCTTCGAGAAGTTCGCAAACCCGGAGATCTCGCGCAGCGGGGCATCGAGAAGCGGCGAGGACCAGCCGGCGACGGCTTCGTACGCCTTCTGGTCCGCGCGACCCAGCCGGCGCAGGACGTAGAGCGCTGCGACGCGCGCCGGTCCCGGGCTCACCGCCTGACTCAGCCGGTCGGCCAGTCGGTCCTCAACCGGCTCTCCCGGTCCGACGCCATCGGGACTCGGCAGATCGGGATCTCCCTCGGCACTCATGATCGGCTGGCGTCCTTTCCGATGGCGATGCGTGTCAGTGCTGACAGTAGCCGCTCACCCCGCGGGAGTGGCCGCGTGCGAGAGTCGCGCGATCACCACGGTCGCGTCCTGGTTGTTGCTGACCGCCACAGCATCCAGGCCCGCCGCCTGGAAGATCGCCAGGGTGACCGGCGCCTGACGTTCGCTGGTCTCGATCAGCACGTGCCCATCGGGAGCGAGCCAGCTGCGCGCTCCGGCTGCAACCCGGCGATGGAGGTCGAGCCCGTCCCTGCCCCCGTCCAGCGCGACGACCGCCTCGTGCAATCGCGCTTCCGCTGGCATGAAGGCGATCTCGTCCGTCGGCACATACGGAGCATTGACCACCAGGACGTCCACCCGGCCCATGAGCTCTGTCGGCAGGGCGTCGTACAGATCGCCCTCGAACACCCTGCCGGCCTCGCCGAGATTGGCCCTGGCACAAGCCACGGCATCCGGGTCGACGTCCGCCGCCACAAGATCGACCTCACCGACCATGGCAGCGACGGCTAGCCCGAGAGCGCCGGAGCCGCAGCACAAGTCGACGACTACCGCACCCGTGAAGGCAAGCTCAGCAGCCTGTCGTACGAGGAACTCACTGCGGACCCGTGGGACGAAAACCCCTGCGGCTACGGCAATCCGAAGCCCACAGAACTCCGCCCAACCAACAACGTGCTCCAGCGGATAGCCCTCGGACCGGCGCTCGACCATGTCGGCCAGCTCACCCCCCGAGGTCGCAGCGGCCACGAGGATCGCCGCCTCGTCCTCGGCAAAGACGCAGCCGGCGGCGCGCAGCCGCAGCACCACCTCCGCCTCGGTGAGGTCCGGCACCGTCGCTCAGCCGGCCTGCCGGGCAGCCCGCCGCGCCGACTCGATCCGCTTGGCCGGCACGCGAAGCAGCCGCAGGCAGCCGACGGCAATCGTGTCCGCCAACACGTCGGCGTCCCGGACCTCGGACTCCCAGCGCAGCGAGATCACGCTCTCGACCAGGGCGAGCACCAGTCGCGCACTCACTGTTTCGTCATCGACGATGAACTCGCCGGCGTCTGCGCCGGCCCGCACCAGCCGTTGGTACTCCTCGGCCAGCTCCTGGCGATAGCCGCGGAACTCCGCGAACCGCTCGTGCCGGAGCTCCGGCAGCAGGTAGAGCGCGCCAAGGTTCCAGGGGCCGGCGCAGAGCAGCGCCACATCGAAGGCGGCCAGCCCGTACAGCTCCACGTCGTTGGGCTGGCCAGCACCGGCAGCGGCCCTGGCGTAGGTCAGCGATGGCTGCACGGTCTGGACCAGCAGCTCGGCCAGCACGTCTTCCTTGCTGGCGAAGTGGTAGTACAGCGACGCCTGCTTGATCCCGACCGCAGTGGCGATCGCGCGCGTCGTCGTCCCCGCGTAGCCGGACTCGGTGAACAGCTCGGCCGCGGCGTCGAGGATCTCGTCCCTGGCCGTCAGGCCGGTACGGCGCCGGGGCTCATTGCGGGGCCGGCCTGGGTGGGTTCGTTCATCGAGCACAAGCGATCCTCGCACGGCTTGCTGACAACTGGCTGCCGACGGTGCCGCTGGAGCCAGGACACGTGGAGTTTACAAACTGTATACAAGTGCGCCCCCTGCTGGGACTTCTCGAGCCCTAGTCTCTATCGCTTGACAGGTATACCGACCGAGGCCACGCCAAGGAGCGACATGAGGCCGAACTCCCGCCCAGCAATCGCGCTGACCACAACGGCAGCCGTGGCGCTGCTGGCAACGGCCTGCTCCTCGTCGAGCTCCGGTGGGGCGTCACCCGCCACTTCCGGCTCAGCGGCTGCCGGCCCCAGCGACCACGTGCTGCACGTCAGCTTCCTGCAGGACCCGGGTGGGCCGCCGGACCCCGACGTCTACTACGCGGGCCAGGGGCTGATGCTCACGACGAACATCTACGAGGGGCTGCTGCAGTACGCCGGCGGCACCGACAAGCCCACGCTGGCACCGGATCTCGCCACCAGCTGGACTGCTTCGTCGGACAACAAGGTCTTCACCCTCAAGCTGCGGCAGGGCGTCACCTTCCACGACGGCACACCGTTCACGTCAGCCGCGGTCAAGACCTCGTTCGACCGCCGGGCCGCCGTGAAGCAGGGGCCGAGCTACATGGTCGCCGACGTCGCCTCCGTCACGACCCAGGGCGACTTCGGCGTGACCATCACGCTCAAGGACAGCAACGCCATCTTCCTCGACTACCTCGCCTCGCCGTACGGCCCACGGATGATGAGTCCGACCGGGCTCGCCGCGAACGCTGGCACCGACCACGCCCAGAAGTACCTGCTCACGCACGACCTGGGCACCGGGCCGTACACCCTCACCGACGCCAAGGTGGGCACCCATTACGCGCTGACCGCCTACGACAAGTACTGGGGCGCGAAGCCGTACTTCACATCGGTCGACATCCCCGTGCTGTCGGACATCTCGACCCAGCAGCTGGAGTTTGACAAGGGCCAGCTGGCGCTGATCCTGCACGACCTGCCGAGCTCGTCGGTGGACAAGTTCCTCACCAACAAGAAGGTCAGCACCTACTCGCTGCCGACCCTGATGTCGGACTACCTCTACATCAACCCGCACCAGGGCATGTTCAAGACGCAGGCCAACCGGGTCGCGCTGCAGAAGGCGATCAACCTCGACCAGATCGTCAGTCAGGGCTTCAAGGGCCGTGGCTCCAAGGCGTTGCAGGCCTACCCGCCGCACATGCTGGACCCGACCCTGGGCCTGCAGAACGTGGCGTACGACCCGACCGTCCTGAGCGGCATCGCCAAGACGCTGCCAGCGGCAGACAAGACCATCACGGTCGGGTACGACACGAGCTCCGTCGACAACCAGCTGATCGCCAACCTGATCTCCGCACAGCTGGGGGCACTCGGACTCACCGCCAAGGTGCAGGGCTACCCGACGTCGCAGATCTTCAACTGGCCGGCGGACCTGAAGGGAGCGCCGGACATGGTGACGACCCTCGGCTGGCCCGATGCGGCCCCCGCGTACACCTGGTCGCACATCAGCTTTGACCCCGGCGCCGGCCTGAACTTCATGCAGTGCTCGACCGACGAGATCACCGCGCTCAACGCCGAGGGGCTCAAGACGGGCGACCCGAAGACGTTCGGAACCATCGGCGAGAAGTCCACGGCGAGCGGTTGCTGGCTCAACGAGGTTGCCCAGCAGGACTTCATGGTCGGGCAGACCTGGCTGAAGGGGGTCGAGGCGGCTCACGTCGTCGCCGTTCCCAACAGCCTGTCGTTCGCCAAGCTCTCGGCCGGCTGACCGTGGAGCAGGACCCACTGCTCGGCGACGTGTTGACCAAGACCGGTGCTGACCGCGTCACGCTGCGGCTCGACGTCGCGGGGATGAACTATCCCTGCGTCGCCGAGGCCACAGCCCCCGGCGTCGTGTCGATCCGGGCGGACAACTCGATCGACCAGCGTGGGGCGGCGACCGCGACCTGGGTCGCCGTCAACCGGGCCACATTGGTGCAGCCGGACCTCGACGATGCGGTCCCTGCACCCCCCGCCGGCCTGCTCCAGGTCTACAGCGTCAAAGCCCAGATGCTGTCGCCCGTCCTCGTCAGCGCCGACGAGGGCGAGGCGGTAGCAGGGTGGATCTCGGTCCACTCGCTGCGCCAGCGTCCGTGGTCCGGCCCCGAGATCGACGCCCTCGAAGCCGCTGCGTCAGCTGTCGCGGCCGACCTCGATCCGTGGTACGGGACCACCTGGCAACGCCCGGCGGTCACACCAGCTCCACCGTACGGCCCCGGCTGATGACGTCGACGGGGGTCGGCATCATCGTGCCGTCCTCCAACACCGTCATGGAGCCGCTGCTGGCATCCCTGTTGGCCGACCCCGGCATTCGGCTTCACCACACTCGACTCCGGGTCACCCGAATCGGCCTCGACGAGACAGCACTTGGCCAGTTCGACCGACGCGCGATGCTCGAAGCCGCAAGGCTTCTCGCCGATGCGGGGGTCAAGCTCATCTGCTGGGGCGGCACGTCCGGCTCTTGGCTCGGCATCGACGGCGATCTGGCCCTGTGTGCCGAGATCGCCGATACCACAGGCGTTGTGGCCACCACGTCAACCCTCGCGCTGATCGACGCGCTGATCGCCGTGAACGCCGGGCGAATCGGATTGGCCGTCCCGTACACCAACGACGTAACGGCCGCGATCATCGAGTGCTACGCCAACGTCGGGATCAGCTGCGCAGGGGCGGTCAACCTCGGCCTGGAGGACAACGCGGCCTTCGCCGACGTGCCGGCCCACCAGGTTGACGAGATGGTGCGCACCGCCGCAGTGCCTGCTGCGCAAGCAATCGCGCTCGTCTGCACCAACATGACGATCGCCCCGAGATCGTCAGCCCTCGAGGCGACGCTGGGGGTACCGGTCGTCGACAGCATCGCCGCCACCGCATGGCAGATCCGTACCCTGCTGGGCCTGAGCTCGAGGAGAATCGCATGACCAAGGACATTCAGATCTGCCTCGGCGTGGACGTCGACGCGGTTGCGGGTTGGCTCGGCTCCTACGGCGGCGAGGACTCGCCCAACGACATCCAGCGCGGCATGTTCGCTGGAGAGGTCGGGACTCCCCGACTGCTCAAGCTCTTTGCCCGGTACGGACTCACCACGTCCTGGTTCATCCCCGGCCACTCGATCGAGACCTTTCCCGACCAGACCAGGATGGTGGTCGACGCCGGCCACGAGATCGGCGCGCACGGCTACTCGCACGAGAACCCGGTCTCGATGACCCCGGCTCAGGAGGAAGCCGTCCTCGCGAAGTGCGTCGACCTGATCGAGAAGGTCAGCGGACGCAAGCCGCGCGGGTACGTCGCGCCTTGGTGGGAGCTGTCGGAGGTCACACCCCAGCTGCTGCAGGACTTCGGCTTCACCTACGACCACAGCCAGAACTACAACGACTTCGTGCCGTTCTACGCGAGGATCGGCGACAGCTGGACCAAGATCGACCTGAACGGCACCGCCGAGGAGTGGATGAAGCCGCTCGTGCGAGGCCGCGAGATCGACCTCGTGGAGTTCTGCGGCAACTGGTACGTCGACGATCTGCCGCCGATGATGTTCATCAAGCAGAGCGCCAACAGCCACGGCTTCGTGAACCCGCGCGACATCGAGCAGATGTGGATCGACCAGTTCGACTGGGTCTACCGCGAGCTGGACTACGCGGTGGTCCCCGTGACGCTGCACCCGGATGTCTCGGGCCGGCCGCAGGTGCTGCTGATGCTCGAGCGATTCATCGAGTACGTCCAGGGCCACAGCGGGGTTCGCTTCGTCACGATGGAGGACGCCGCAGCGGACTTCCGCGGCCGATTCCCGTACACGGGTGCCGAACGGCCGCTGGCGTACTGACCCACGAGAGCTCTTTGGTGCCGTCGGGGGAATCGAACCCACCGCATCGCCCATGCTTGACTGCCACGCACGAGGCGTCGTCTGTCGGCGGTCACCCCGCCTGCGCATCCAGGGACGGCGTTGTATGCAACACCAACCGGCGCCGAGTTTCTTCCCTAGCCGGTGCGGCGCTCGCCGCACAGGTAGGCGAGCTGGGCGAGGACCGTCGCCTCAGCAGCGGGTAGCAGCGCAGGGTCCACGTCGGCGTACACCGCTGCCGTGACCTCGTCGGACGTGCGCGCCCCTGCGCTGATCGCCTGCCGCACCTGGTCCAGCCGATCGGCGCGATGGGCGATGGCCACGTCGACGGCGCTGAGCGCACTGCCACCGACCGGCCCATGACCGGGCAGCAGGACCGTCAACGGTGAGCAGGACTCGGCGATGCGGCGCAGCGACTCGAGGTAGTCGGACAGCAGACCATCCGGATGTGAGATCACCGTCGAACCCCGCCCCAGCAGGGTGTCTCCGGTGATCAGCGCGGGGACGTCAGCGTCCAGCAGGAAGCAGACGCTGTCGCCGGTGTGGCCCGGCGTGAGCAGCACGGTAAGGGCAGGCAGACCGGCGACACGCAGCTGGTGCCCTTCAGCCAGCGGGCCGGATCCCCTGCACAGCAAGGGATCGCGAGCCGCCACGGGTGCGCCGGTGACCTGCGAGAGCTCGGCGGCGGAGGCAGCATGGTCGGGATGCCCGTGGGTCAGCAGGATGAGCAGCACCGGCCCGTAGGATCTCAGTGCCTCGAGATGCAGCTCGTCGGCCGGTCCGGGATCGACGACAACGACACCCGCATTGCCGCGGAGCACCCAGGAATTGGTCCCCTCCAGCGTCATCGGGCCGGGGTTGTCTGCCCGGACCAGGCTGGCGTACTGCGGAACGTGCGGCACGTTCCCAGTCTGCATCACCCGAGCGAAACCAGATCGAGCTGGTCGTCGTACGGCAGCTGGCCGCCGGCCACTGCAGTCACCCGTAGCGCGGTGAGCTCTGCCCTGCCGGAGAGCACGGTCGCGAACGCGGTGTCGGCCGCGTCCCGGCCGGTGGCGATCCGGACGAGGCTCTGCCGGGGTGCCAGCCGGGTCGCGTCCCAGACCTGCCACCAGCCGTCGATGTCCGTCTCGACCACGGCGTGCAGGTCCATCGGGGCCAAGCCCGGCGCGTACACACCACTGACCCTGGCCGGGATGTCGACCGCGCGGCACAGCGCCGCCACCAGGTGGGCGAAGTCACGGCAAACACCCTTGCCCGACACCAGGGTGTCGACCGCATCCGTGACACCGGTGCTGGCCCCGTGCTCGTACACGATGTGCTGGTTGACGTAGGCGCAGATCGCCCGGACGGCTTCCAGCGCGCAGTCATGACCGCCGAACCGGCTGCCGGCAAAGCCCGACAGCCGGTCGGACGGGCAGTAGCGACTCGGCCGCAGCGCATCGACCCGGTCCCTGGTGCTGACCTGCTGGCCATAGCCGACCGGGGCCGGGCTGACCTTGGCGTCATAGACCGCGAGCAGCTTGCCCGGCTCGACCCGCAGCAGGTGCTGCCGCCCCCCGGCCGCACCCGGCAGCTCCTCGTACGAGATCAGCTCGCCGTTGACGCTGGCCGACAGCAGCTCCTCGAGGACGCGCCCCTCCGGGCCGGCCGCCGCGACCTGGAGCACGATCTCAGCAGTCTCCTCGACATCCATGGCGAGCACGCACTGCACCTCGTGCGGCTGACGGGCTACGGTCAAAGCAGGAACCTCCGGCCGGGCTACGTCAGCGATGGGTAGCGCAAGACTAGTGGCCGAAGCCGGTCTACGCCTTCGCTATGGTCCCTGCGGCGCTGGTGGCCGATGTCTTCGCCCATGGCTGCGTGTCCCGGCAGACGATGGAGGAATAGCTGGCCGAGGTCATCGAGGCTGCAACGGACGCCCTCAGCGAGGCTCGCGCCGCCTACGACGCTCGACAGGCCTGAGCCCGAGCGCTACGCCGAGCGGCGCGGCAACCGTCGCGCACCGATCACCAGCACGACGCCGCCGGCGATCAGGAACGCCGTCACGAGCAGCATCCGCTGGGCGTTGAACCCGGTGAAAGGCAGCTGCGTCGGGTCGGCTGGCGGCTCGTAGGGAGCCGGCGAGGCGCTGACCGGCGGCGGCGGGACCGTGCTGCCGAGAACCGTCGGCGTGTAGGTCGCCTCGCCGTAGTGCCCGTACGGGTCGGTCACCCGGAACGTCACTGCGGCAACGGTTCCGGTGTAGCCGTTGACCGGAGCGAACGTGATCACGCCGGTCGCCGGCTTGATGGTGTACGTGCCCTTGCCGTCGACGGTCACGCTGGTCACCCGGTGCCCGTGGCTGTCCACGAGAGTCACGCGGTCGCCATGCGGAACCGGCACGGTGACGGTCTGCGGGCTGTCCACCGGGCCCGAGCTGCTCAGGTCGGCCGGGGCGGGGGCAGGCGGTGCGATCACCACGGCGCGGTAGGTGCCGGTGGCACTCTGCCCGGCATGGTCGGTGACCCGGTAACGCACGGCGTCCGCGTTCCCGGCGAACGTCGGCAGCGGCGTGAAGGTGATCACACCGGTCGACACGTTCAAGGTGTACGTGCCCTGACCGCGTTCGACGACCTTGGTCACCGGAGCACCCGCATTGTTCAGCAGCATGACCTGACCACCGCTCGGCTTGACCACGACTGCCTGCTGCGGCTGCCGTACGGGCCCGCTGGTGATGAACTGACCGGCGACGGGACCAACGGTGAAGCCGGTGGATGCGGTGGCCGAGCCGTAGCTCGCGTCGCCGGAGTAGGTGGCCTGCACCAGGTAGTCGCCGGTGGTCAGCGTGACCGGCGTGGCGCAGCCGGTCGCCGTGCCGACGGTCACCGTGCACAACACGTTGCCGCCGGACCTGAACGTGACGGTGCCGGTGGCGTCAGCCGGCAGACCGGAGTAGGTCAGCGTCGTGCCGGAACCGTGCGGGAAGGCGGCGGGCGTCGCCGTCACCGCGAAGGACGGAGTCGCAAGGACGACCGTGAACGACGTGCTGGCGACGGCCGGGGTGTGATTGGCGTCACCGGAGTAGGTCACGTCCACCGGGTAGGCCGCGACCGGAAGTCCCGCCGCAGCGGCGCAGGTCGTGGCCGGAAGGGTCGCGGTGCAGAGCGGGTCACCGTTGCTGGCGAAGAGGATGGTCCCGGTGGCGCCGGCCGGAATGCCCGTCGCGGCCAGGGTGACCGCGTTGCCGAACGCCGAGGTGCCGGGGGTTGCGGTCGCGGCGATGGCCACCGGGGCCTTGTCGACGGTGAAGGCGGTGGGCGCCGTCGCGGCGGAGTAGTTGTCGTCTCCGCTGTACGAGGCCAGGACGCCGTAGCTGCCGGTGACCAGGTTCGCCGGGGTGTTGCATGAGGTCTCACTGGCGACGTTCATCGTGCACAGCACGGACGTGCCAGCGGTGAACGTCACGGATCCGGTGGCCCCGGCCGGCAGCCCGCTCGGGACCAGGGTGACCGGTGGTGCCGTACGTGACGGTGGACGGCGTGGCGCTCGCAGCGAGGGTTACCGGCGCGGCGATGACGGAGAATGCCGTCGTAGCAGTGGATGCGCCCCAGTTGGTGTCGCCGGAGTAGGTGGCCGTGACCGCGTAGCCACCCGTCGCCAGGATGGGCGACGTCGAGCAGCTGGTCGCGACAGCGACATCCACCACGCACAGGGTCACGCCACCGGCGGTGAAGGTCACCTGCCCGGTCGCCGTGGGGGGCAGGGAGCCCTCGGTCAACGTGACCGGCGTGCCGTACGTGGCCGAGCTCGGCGTAGCACTCGCCGAGACGTTGGTGCCGGCGAGGCCGATCGAAAAGATCGTGGTGTCGGTGTCGGAGAGGTAGTCCGCATCGCCGGAGTAGGTCGCGACCACCGGGTAGTTGGCCGGCGTCAGGGCGCTCGACGTGGAACAGCTGGTCGCTGGCAGGGTCGCGGTGCACAGGGTGGTCGTGCCGGAGACGAAGGTCACCGTCCCGGTTGCGCCGCCCGGCAGTCCGGCACCGGTCAGCGTGACCACGCTGCCGAACGGTCCGTTCGTCGGCGTCGCAGACGCGTTCAGCGTCACGGAGGCCTTGGTGATGGTGAACGACGTCGTCGCGGACGACGCCTCGTACGAGACGTCACCTGAGTAGTCGGCAGCCACCGCGTAGAGGCCGGTACCGAGGTTGGCGCCGGTCTGACAGCTGGTGCCCGGCAGCGTGACGGTGCACAAGGTCGTGCCGCCGGCGGAGAACGCGACCGTGCCGGTGGCATCAGCCGGCAGCCCGCTGTCCGACAGGGTCACGGTGGTGCCGAACACCGAGCTCGTCGGCGTCGCGGTCGCGGTCAGCGCCGACGCTGCCTTGACGACGTCGAACGTCGTTGCCGCGGTCGCCGGGTCGAAGTTTGCGTCACCGGAGTAGGCCGCAGTGACCGGATGGGTGCCGACCGGGGTCGAGGCCGGGGCGAGGCAGCTGGTCTGCGTACCGAGAAGCACGGTGCACAAGGTCGTGCCGCCAGAGGACATGACGACCGTGCCCGTTGCGCCAGCGGAGAGGCCGGCCGGAGTCAGGACAACCGGGCTGCCGAAGTAGGCGGTCGACGGTGACGCCGAGACCGCGAACACGGTCGGGAAGAAGCCGATGTCAAAGACCGTGGCCGCAGACGAGCCCTGGTAGTCGCTGTCGCCCGAGTAGTCCGCGGTAACCGGATAAGTGCCCGTCACCAAAGAGATCGGCGTCTGGCAGCTGGTTGCCGACCCGAGCACCACCGTGCAGAGACTGGTGGTGCCGGACGTGAAGGTCACCGTCCCGGTCGCGCCAGCAGGCAGGCCACCGGGGGTGAGAGTGACAGGGTCGCCGTACGAGACCGACACCGGCGTGGACGAAGCGGTCAACGAGGTGGGCGCGGGAGTGACCGCGATGGTGAAGCTGTCCGATGACCCGGCGTAGTTGGTGTCCCCGGGGTAGGTGACAGTGACCGGATAGCTGCCGGTTCCCAAGGTGGTCGAGACCGTGCAGCTCGTACCGGGCAGCACGACCGAGCACAACGTGGTCGGACCGGATTTCAGCGTCACGGTGCCCGTCGCGCCGGACGGCAGCCCGCCGATGGTCAAGGTGATGGAGCTCTTGTACGTCGAAGTCGCAGGGCCCGATCCGGTCACGTTGGTCGGCGCCTTGGTCACCGAGAATGCCGTGCTGTCAGTGGATCCTGCGTAGTGCGCGTCACCGGAGTAGACACCGGTCACCGGATAGGCACCGGGCGCAAGGGTCATCACCGTATTGCAGCTGGTGTGGGTCGAGAGGTCGATGACGCACAGCGGCGTCGAGGCGGACGTGAACGTCACGGTGCCGGTCGCGTCCGCCGGCAACCCGGCCTCGGTGAGGGTGACGCCGTTGCCGTAGGTGACCGACACGGGGTTGGCCGCGACGACGAGGGACGTGGCAGCGGTGCCGACAGCGAAGCTCGTCGTGGCGGTGGCACCGCTGTGACCGACGTCGCCCGAGTAGGTCGCCAGGACGGGGTAGGCGCCCACGGCCAGGGTCGCCGACGTGTCGCACGAGGTGGCGACGGTGACGTCGACCACACACAGGGTCGTACCGCCCTTGGTGAAGGTGACCGTGCCACCGGCCGAAGCCGGCAGTCCACCCTCGGACAAGGTGACCGCCGTGCCGTACGAGACCGACGGCGGCGTCGCTGCGGCGGTCAGGGTGACGGAGACCTTGGTGATGTCGAACGTCGTGCTGGCAGTGGATCCGGCGTGGTTGCCGTCACCGGAGTAGGTGCCGACGACGGGGTAGGTGCCAGGCACCAGCGACGAGCTGGTCGCACAGGTTGAGGCGGTCGCGATGTTGACGGTGCATAGCGTGCTGCCGCCGGAGGTGAAGGTCACGGTGCCGGTAGAGCCGGCCGGCAGTCCGCTGGTGCTCAAGGTGATCGCGTTGCCGTAGGTCGCCGTCGCCGGCATGGCGGCGACGGCAAGGGTGGTTGCGAGGGGTGTCACGGCGAACGCCGTCGTGGCGGTGGAACTGCCGTAGTTGACGTCACCGGAGTAGGTGGCATCCACGGCGTAGCTGCCCACGCCGAGAGCAGCCGACGAGCTGCAGCTCAGCACCGGGATCGTCGCAACGCAGAGCGTGGAACCGCTGCTGGCAAAGGTGATCGTGCCGGTGGCCGCTGGGGGGAGGTTCGCTGCGGTCAGCGCGGTCTGGCTGCCGTACGCCACGGTCGGCGGCGCCGCGCTGGCCGTGATGCCGGTCGCGGCCTTGGTCACCGTGAACGAGGTGCCGTCGACCGATGGAGAGTAGTGGTTGTCGCCGGAGTAGGTGGCCGTCACCGGATATGCGCCAGGGGCCAACGAGTTCGAAGTGGTGCAGCTGTGCGGACCGCCGAGCAGAACCGTGCACAGCGTGCTGCCACCGGAGGTGAAGGTCACCGTGCCCGTTGCGTCACTGGGCAGGCCGAGCACGCTGAGGGTGTCCGCGGTGCCGTACGGGACACTCGTCGGGGTCGCCTTGGCCACAAGGGCAGTGGGCGCCAACGTGACGACGAATGACGTGGTCGCGGTGCTCGCGGCGAAGTCAGTGTCACCGCTGTAGTGGGCGGTCACTGTGTAGGTGGCGGGATCGAGGTTGGCAGGGGTGTTGCACGAGGTCGCCGCGCCGACGGTCAGGATGCAGCTCGCGGCTGTCCCCCAGTCGATCGTGACGGTGCCGGTCGCGGCGGGCGGGAGGCCGGACTCGGTGAGGGTCACGGCGTTGCCGTAGGTGACGGTTGCCGGCAGGGCGCTGACCGCGACGGCTGTCAGCGCCTGCTTGACCACGAACGAGGTCGTGTCACTCGCGCCGGCGTAGTGCGCGTCGCCGGAGTAGGTGGCCGTGACCGGGTACGTGGCGGGATCGAGGTTGGCCGCGGTCAGGCAGCTGGTGCCGCTGCCGAGCGTCACGGTGCACAACGTGGTCGTACCGGAGACGAAGGTCACCGTGCCGGCGGCGTCGGCCGGCAGCCCGGTGACGGACAGGGTGACCGCGTTCCCGTACGAGACGGTGCCGGGAGCGGCGTGCGCCGACATGATCTGCGACGCCTTGTTGACCGTGAAGGTCGTCGTGTCGGAGGAGCTCGCGTGGTTGGTGTCGCCGGAGTAGGTCGCGGTCACCGGATACGTTGCCGGATCGAGCGTTGACGAAGTAAGGCACGAGGTGGCGACGGTGACGTCCACGGTGCACAAGGTGGTCCCACCCGACACGAACGAGACCGTGCCGGTGGCGTCGGCCGCAAGCCCGCTGTCGCTCAGGGTGACCGCGGTCCCGTACTCGACCGTGCCGGGCGCGGCCGCAGCCGTGAACGAGGTGCCGACCTTCGTGACCGAGAATGCCGTCGTGTCAGTGGATCCGAGGTGCGTGGCGTCACCGGAGTAGGTCGCCGTCACGGGATAGCTGCCGACCACCAGGCTGCTCGGCGTGGAGCACGTGCTGCCGGAGCCCAAGGTGACCGTGCACAGCGTCACCGCGCCAGTCTTGAACACGACGGTGCCGGTGGCCGCAGCGGGCAGCCCCGACTCGGTCAGGGTGGTCGCGGTGCCGTACGTCACGGACGCCGGTGAGGCGCCCGCGGTCACCGGCGAGGGGATCTTCGTGATCGAGAATGTCGTGCTGGCAGTGGAACCCACGAAGTTGCCGTCGCCGGAGTACGTGGCCGTGACCGAGTAGCTGCCCACCGCGAGGGTGCTGGAGGTGTCGCAGCTGACTGTGGGCAGCGTCGCCGTACATAACGTCGTCCCACCGGCGGTGAAGGTCACGGTGCCGGTCGAGGCCGCCGCCAGTCCGGTCTCCTTGAGGGTCACGGGATTGCCATACGTGACCGTCGACGGGGTGGCGCTGGCAGTAAAGCTGGTGGACTGCGTCGTGATGGTGAACGTCGTGCTCGCTGTCGAGGACGCGTGGTCGACGTCGCCCGAGTAGGTGGCCAGCACCGGATAGGTGCCGGCGGCGAGGCTCGTCGACGTCCCACAGCTGGTAGCGGGGCGAGTGACGACGCACAGCGTCGAACCGCCAGAGGTGAACGTGACTGTGCCGGTGGTCCCGGCGACAAGGCCGGACTCGCTCAGGGTCACAACGTTGCCGAAGCCGGTGGTCGCCGGTGCCGCGTCGGCGGTGAACGGGGAGGCAAGCGTGGTGACGACAAAGCTGGTCGTCGCCGTACCGCTCGCGTGGTTGGCGTCACCCCCGTAGGTCGCCGTGACCGAGTACGTGCCGGGGTCCAGCGTGGTCGAGGTGGCACACGACGTCGCCGGCAGGACCGCCGTGCACAGCGGGGGCCCACCCGCGGTGAAGACGACAGAACCCGTCGCACTTGCCACGATGCCCGACTCCGACAAGGTGACCGCAGTGCCGTACGCGACCGAGCCGGGGGCGGCCGCGGCGGTGAAGCTCGACGCCTCCTTGGTGACCGAGTACGACGTGGTGGCAGAGGATCCGGTGAAGTTTCCGTCACCGCCGTAGGTGGCCGTCACGCTGTAGCTGCCGACGACGACGGTGGTCGGCGACTGACAGCTGGTCGCCGGCAGCGTCGCGACGCACAGCGTGGTTGCGCCTGTCGTGAAGGTGACCGCGCCAGTTGCCGCAGCCGGCAGGCCGCCGTCGCTGAGCGTCGTGGCGGTCTCGTACGGGACCGTGGCCGGCGTGGCCGCGGCCGTCACCGTCGTCGGCGCCTGGTTGATCAGGTAGGACGTGGTTGCCGTGGACGAGCCGTACTGGGTGTCGCCGCTGTACGTCGCCGTCACCGTGACAGTGCCCGCACCCAGCGAAACCGGGGTGTTGCACTTCTTCGTGGGCAACGTTGCCGTACACAGCGTCGTCGCACCGGACTTGAAGACGACGGTTCCGGTCGCACCCCCCGGAAGTCCGCTCTCCGCAAGGGAAGTAGCAGTCCCGTAGGTCACCGTCGCCGGCGTCGGCGCGACCGTGAACGAGGTCGTCTTGGTGACGACACTGAACGTGGTGGTTGCGGTCGAGCCGGTGTAGTTGCTGTCGCCTGCGTAGGTTGCCGTCACGGCGTAGGTGCCGGCAGCCAGAGCGGGGGAAGTGGCGCAGGTCAGCGCCGGCAGGGTCGCGGTGCACAGTGTGCTGCCACCGGAGGTGAACACGATGGAACCCGTTGCTGCTACGGGAACGTTGCCAGCACTCAACGTGTCCGAGCTGCCCACCACGACACCCACCGGCGCGGCGGTTGCCGTGATCGCGGTCGCCGCCTTGGTGACGGTGAACGACGTTGTCGCGGTCGCAGAGGCGTAGGCAGCGTCCCCGGAGTAGGTCTCCGTCACGCTGTACGCGCCGGGGACCAGCGACGTCGAGGTCGAGCAGGAGGTCGCGCTCCCCAACGTGATGGTGCACAGCGTCGAGCCGCCGGCCACGTAGGTGACCGTTCCCGTTGCGTTCGCAGGCAGGCCGGTCGGGCTGAGCACTGTCGCCGTACCGTACGGGACGGAGGCCGGAAGTGCTGTAGCACCAAGGGTTGTCACGGCGTAGTTCGCCGTGGTCGCGTCCGGCGCACCGTCGATCGAGCCCATCCGCGAGGTGTTGGTCAGCGTCGCTGCCGCGTTGCTCGCGATCGTCACCGGCACGGTGATCGTGGGCAACGCGGTGCCGGCGGGCAAGGAAGCCGACGGCGCGTAGGTGCACGTGACCTTCTGGCCGACCGTGGTGCAGGTCCACAGGCTGCTGGGTACGGCGGTGCCCGGGGTCATTCCGGCCGGAAAGGTGTCCGTGATGGTCAGCGGGTCCACCTCGTCGCCGCCGCTGGCGCTGATCGCGGGCGAGAGGGTGATCACCGCGTGGTTGCCGGCCAGGAACTTGCCGTTCTCGTTGTCGCTCATCCCCAGCGACAGCACCGGCAGCTGACCGCTCAGGGTGGTCGCCACGAGGTTGGCCACCTCGTGCACCTCGTTCGAGCCACCGGTGGAGGACACCCAGCCGAAGCTCACCTGGTAGGGCACGCCGGTCACCGGGTTGATCCACGACGACGGGAAGGTCGAGAGCACGGTGTTGTTGGACGTGGTCGGCAGCAGGCCGCTGAGGCTCATAGCAGTGCCGGCGCCGCCGGTGGCTGTGGCGTACGGCGTCACCTGGATCAGGTAGCTGTTCGCCGGGATGACCAGGCCGGAGGCCGTGCTGGCCGCGGCATTGGTCGGGTTCATGGCCAGCTCGGCCGCGACCGGCGCCGGCCGGGTCTTCGACGCCTGCTGGTCGAGGAACTGGCCGTTGAGGTTGCTGACCGTTCCGCCCGAGCCTCCGGTGTTGGCGTTGGCGTAGCTCGACGCCGTGGTGCCGAGGATGCAGTAGCCGGTCGTTCCGTTGCCCGGCCCCCGCACGGTGAGGTTCTCGGGGTACGCCTTGCCGGCGGTCAAGTTGGGGGGCAGGGCGCAGGTGCTGCCGCCGAAGGTGGAGTTGGCGAAGTTGCCCCAGGCGTCAGCACCGTACCCGAGGTACCCGTACGGGATGCCGTTGGAGCTGCCGGTGGTCGTGTAGCCGAGCGATCCGCCGACCGGGCCGGTCACGGTGGGCGGGGACGGGTTGGCCGGGTCGACGGCGGTCAGCGCGAAGCCGATGCCGTCGGCCCCCGACGTGCTGACAGCGTTGTACTGGTAGGTGTCGAACTTGATGTCCAGCCCGGCGGACGTCGGGAGGCTGGTCTGGTAGAACGTCGACCCCACCTTGTTGCCGATGTTCGGCGTCAGCCGCAGGGTGCCGCTGCCGGACGCGTCGGGCGTGGCCAGGTTGCAGCCGGGGATCGGCAGCTGCGCGGTCGCTGTGCCGGCTGTCAGGCAGGTGTCGTTGGTTCCGCTCGAGGCCGGCGGGAGGTACCACTCGTTGGCGACCGTCGGGGTGGTGAAGGTCTGAGCGGCCAGCGGGGTGACTGCTGCGAAAGCGTCGGTCACCGGTACGAGCACGAGCGCCGCCACAACCGCCACCGTCGTGGCAACGGAGATGGGTGTACGCCGGAAGGGTGTGACGCCGAACATCATGGGGTCCTCGTCGAGCGAGGGCACTGTCGGAGCAGCCTGGTCTCCTGTGTCCTCGACAGGATTCGATGTCGCTTGACGGCCGTTCGCGCAGAGATTCCCGACCCGCCGATTAGCCCAGTTGGAGTAGTGATTCACTTCGATTCCGTACAGTGATCACAATCGACACGCACGGGGGTGCGACAACATGACAGACCGCGGGGACGAACGGCCCAGCAGCGACGCGTCCGACCGGTGCACGATCGGCCAACTGTCGGAGCAGGTGGGCATGACCGTCCGGAACATCCGGGCCTACCAGGCGCGCGGGCTGCTCCCACCGCCGATCGTCGACGGTCGGGTCGGCTACTACACCCGGCTGCACCGCGACCGGCTGACGATGATCCGCCGGTTGCGCGCCGATGGCTTCAACCTGGTCGCGATCTCGGCCCTGCTCACCGGCGTGGTCCCCGTCACCACGCTCGAGGATGGCTCCGACCCCGGCGGACGACCGCCGGCCAACGACCTGTCCGAGGCGGGTGCGGCAATGCTCGCGCTCGGCGTGCCCGTGGATGCAGTCCTGGCGCTGCACCGTGTCGTGGACGAGGCCAGCGAGACCGTGGCGGCCGCGTACGGCCGAGTGTTCGACGAGTACATCCGCACGCCGTGGGTCGCGGCCGGCGCTCCCGCGTCCCGTCGCTACCGCGTCACGGAGGCGGCCGCCGCACTGCCGTCGATCGCCACCGCTGCCGTGGGCGCGACATTGACACCAGCGATGCGCGCCAACTTGGCGGCGGCATCCGAGCAGAAAGTGGGCGCCGCCTCGTACCCCGGCACTCAGTCCTGAGCGACCTCGACGATCAGCTCGACCTCGACCGGTGCGTCCCGCGGCAGCACCGCGACGCCGACAGCGCTTCGGGCGTGCCGGCCGGCCTCGCCGAAGACCTCGAGCAACAGCTCGCTCGCGCCGTTGACGACCTGCGGCTGGCCGTGAAAGTCCGGGGCGCTGGCGACAAAGCCGACGACCTTGACTACACGTACGACCCGGTCGAGGTCACCGATCTCGGCCCTGACCGCCGCCAAAGCGTTCAGCGCGCAGAGCCGGGCGAGGTCGTGGGCGGCCTCGGGGTCGATCTCGGCGCCCACCTTGCCCATCGCAGGGAGCACCCCGTCGACCATCGGCAGCTGCCCGGCAGTGAAGACCAACGAGCCGGTCCGGACCGTGGGCACGTAGGCGGCCACCGGCCGTACGACCTCCGGCAGTGTCAGTCCCAGCTCGGCCAACCTCGCCTCGGCCGACATCGTCAGTCCTTGGGACGCTTGAGGTAGGCGACCAGCTGGTCCGGCCCACCCGGCCCCGGGATCACCGCGACGAGCTCCCACCCGTCGATCCCCCAGTTGTCGAGGATCTGCTTGGTCGCGTGTGTCAGCAACGGAACCGTGACGTACTCCCACTTCACCATGGCGGTAAGCCTAGTGCTGCCGGGCCGTGGGCTGCGTCGGTGTGGGAATCGCTCCGCTATCGGAACGCCTCCCACACCCATGGCGTGGCTGGGCGCAGGGTCAGGCCGACTTGGCCGACTGCTCCGCAGCGCGACGGCGGATCACCCGGCGGCGCTCCAGCTCGTTGAGGCCACCCCAGATGCCGTGCGGCTCGCGGATCCGGATGGCGTACTCGAGACACGTCGTCTTGACCGGGCACGACGCGCAGAGCTGGCGGGCCGCATTCTCCCTGGCGTCCTTCTCGGGCTTGCGCTCGAAGTGGCCGGGGGCGAAGAAGTAGGTCGACTGGCTGCCCATGCACTGGGCGTCGGCACGCCAGTCCTCGACGTCCACTGACTGGAACGCCGTTTCCATCGGAAACATCCGACCCATTCGCACCGCGTTACCCCCTGGCTCTGGCAGCTTGTACGGGGATAGACGCGCGACACGAGGAAAAGGATGCAGCCGGGATTCACTTCGTTACTCATTTGTTACCGAACTGGCCACCACGGTCCCGGCATTCGTGGATGACCGGACCGGATCCTGCCCGGATGTCCGTTCCTCAGCCCTCGAGGAAGTGCGACGGCGGCTCGGACGGCGGCGGAGTCGGCACACCGACAGCGACCGCCGACGGCTCGAACGGCGGGATCTCTACATCGGGAACGTCAACCGGAGGGATCTCGACCGGGGGAACGGAAACGTCCTCGAGCTCGTCGGGCTCCGTGCCCGAAGCCCGAAGCCGGGCGGCTTCGAGCTCAGGCATCTCCACCCCGTCGAGAGCTCCCGAGTCGTCATCGGGCTCGCCGACCGGGGCAGCAGCCGGTGCCGGCGCGGCCTGCCCGCCGACCGCACGGTCGAAGAAGCGCAGCAGCTCGACCGGGAACGGCATCACCAGGGTGCTGTTCTTCTCCGCTGCCACCTCCGACACGGTCTGCAGGAGTCGCAGCTGCATCGCCGCCGGGTCGGCGGCCATGAGCCGTGCCGCCTGCGCGAGCTTGCGGGACGCCTGGAACTCACCGTCGGCGGTGATGACCCGCGCGCGGCGCTCGCGCTCGGCCTCCGCCTGGCGCGACATCGAGCGCTTCATCGACTCCGGCAGCGTGACGTCCTTGATCTCGACCCGCTCGATCCGTACGCCCCACGGGCCCTCGGTCGGCGCGTCCAGCTCGTCACGCAGGATGCTGTTGATCCGCTCGCGCTCGCCCAGCAGCTCGTCCATCTCGCTGCGGCCGATCACGGAGCGCAGGGAGGTCTGGGCGACCTGGGACACGGCGTACTGATAGTTCTGCACGTTGACCGTCGCCTTGATCGGGTCGATCACGCGGAAGTAGACAACGGCGTCGACCCGTACCGAGATGTTGTCCTTGGTGATGCCCTCCTGGGCCGGTACGCCCATCGCGATGATCTGCATGTTGACCTTGACCACCCGGTCGAACAGCGGGTTGACCAGGTTGAGCCCCGGCTCGATCGGCTCGCGCACCTTGCCGAGACGGAAAACCACGCCGCGCTCGTACTGCTGGATCACCCGCAAACCCCGCGCGACGAACGTTCCCCCAGCCAGCAAGACCAGGGCCCCCACCACGATTCCAGCGGCTTCCATCGCTTCCACTCCCCTCGACGCCGACCGCGGGCAGCCGACTCACCCACAGTCTCCCCCTGCTCGCCTCCGAAAACACCGACCAGCGCTTGCGGCGCGCGGCCGGTAGCCTCGCAGGGGTGACCGCGGACTTCGCTGGAGTACGGCTCCACGTCGTGACCGGCAAGGGTGGTACGGGCAAGACGACGATCGCCGCCGCCCTCGCTCTGGCCCTGGCCGGCAACGGCCGCAACGTGCTGCTGATCGAGGTCGAGGGCCGGCAGGGGATCGCGCAGGTCTTCGACATCCCGGCGCTGCCGTACGAGGAACGGCAGGTGGCCAGGGTCGATGGAGGCGGCAGCGTGCATGCGCTGGCGATCGACCCGGACGCCGCGCTGATCGAGTACCTCCAGCTCTACTACGGCCTGGGCCGGGCCGGCGCGGCGATGCGCAAGCTCGGCGCCATCGACTTCGCGACGACCATCGCTCCCGGCATGCGCGACGTCCTGCTCACCGGCAAGGTCAAGGAAGCCGTCGCTCGCCGCAAGGACGGCCATCTCGTCTACGACGCGGTGGTGATGGACGCTCCGCCGACCGGGCGGATCACCAAGTTCCTCAACGTCACCAACGAGGTGCAGGGACTGGCCAAGGTCGGCCCGATCCACCAGCACGCGCAGAGCGTCATGCGGCTGCTGCGCTCGGACGAGACCGCCGTACATCTGGTGACGCTGCTCGAGGAGATGCCGGTCCAGGAGACCGTCGACGGCATCGCGGAGCTGACCGCGGCCGGGCTGCCCGTCGGCGGGGTGGTGGTCAATCTCGTACGGGAACCGCTGCTCGCACCGGCCGACCTGGCTGCTGCGCTCGGCGGTCGCCTCGACACGGCGGAGCTGGCGGCGTCGTTCAAGAGCGCCGGCCTGGACCTGACCCCCGACACCGTCGACGCGCTGGTCAAGGACGCGGCCGAGCACGCCCTTCGGGTCGGCCTCGAGGACTCGCAGCGCGACGAGCTGTCCCGGCTGGGTCGGCCGATGTACGAGCTGCCGCAGATCAACGCGGCGATCGAGCTCGGCGACCTCTACTCCCTCGCCGACCTGCTGGCCGACCAGGGGCTCGCATGAGGACCTTCGACGTCGACGCGCTGCTGGGCAGCTCCGGCATCATCGTCTGCTGCGGCTCAGGCGGGGTGGGCAAGACCACCACGGCGGCGGCGCTCGGGCTCCGGGCGGCCGAGCTGGGCCGCCGTACCGTCGTCCTGACCATCGACCCGGCCCGGCGGCTGGCGCAGTCAATGGGGCTGACCGAGCTGGACAACACCCCGCGCCGGGTCGTCGGCATCGACGAGTCCGCCGGCGGCGAGCTGCACGCGATGATGCTCGACATGAAGCGGACGTTCGACGACATCGTCGTGACGCACTCGGAGCCGGACAAGGCGGAGCAGATCCTGGCCAACCCGTTCTACGTGGCGATGTCGTCGAGCTTTTCCGGCACGCAGGAATACATGGCCATGGAGAAGCTGGGGCAGCTCAAGGCCAGTGGCACGTGGGACCTGATCATCGTCGACACGCCCCCCACTCGGTCGGCGTTGGACTTCCTCGACGCGCCCCGCCGGATGGCGTCGTTCCTCGACGGGCGGCTGATCCGGCTGCTCGTGGCGCCGGCCAAGGCGGGCGGGCGGGCCTACGTCCGGGTCGTTCAGGCCGGAGTCGGCGTCATCACCGGCGTGCTCTCGCGGGTGCTCGGCGCCCAGCTGCTGCGCGACCTGGGCAGCTTCGTCGGCGCTCTGGAGACGATGTTCGGCGGCTTCCGGGAGCGGGCCGACCGCACGTACACCCTGCTCAAGGAGCCGGGTACGGCCTTCGTGGTCGTCGCCGCCCCCGAGCGGGACGCGCTGCGGGAGGCTGCCTACTTCGCCGACCGGCTCGCAGCGGAGTCGATGCCGCTGGCCGGGCTCGTCCTCAACCGGGTGCACTCCTCGCGAGCGCCGGGACTGAGTCGGGAACAGGCGGTCGCCGCTGCGGAGCATCTGGAGGACAGCGGCAACAGTGCCGACCGCACGGCCGCCGGGGTCCTGCGCCTGCACGCCGAACGGGTGTCGCTGGCCGACCGGGAACGACGGCTGAGGGACGGATTCACCGCGGCGCACAAGGCTGTGGCGCTGGTCGAGGCGTCAGCGCTGGCCGGGGACGTGCACGATCTGGACGGCCTTCGGGCCGTGGGCCACGACCTGGGGTCGAAAACCTGAGCGAGTGCTCAGCCGGCCACGGGATAGACAGCAGCGGCCTCGTAAGCGGAACGGCGCTCGTGCTCGGCCCGAGCAGCCTCGAGCAGGCGGCGCCACGAGGTGACGTTGGGACGACGACGCAGCAGGGCGCGACGCTCGCGCTCCGTCATGCCGCCCCAGACACCGAACTCGACCTTGTTGTCCAGGGAGTCAGCGAGGCACTCGGTGCGCACCGGGCAGCCCTGGCACACGGCCTTGGCGCGGTTCTGCGCGGCGCCCTGGACGAAGAGCTGGTCGGGGTCGCCGTTTTGACAGGCTCCCGCCGTGGTCCAGTCCCGGCTCCATGCTTTCGCTGCTGCGATGGTCCGCATCACACGTACCTCTCGGTCAATTCGCCCCGTCTGGGTCATTTCGACCCCTTCGGACCGGGGCAAATGTAACTGTCGCGATCCTTATGATAACGGTACGAAGTTGACGCCACTGCCGACAGCCCCCACAAGGTCCATCTTTGGCATAGTCCGAAAGGGTCATTCGGGCGGTTTGACCTAGTGCTTCCGGTACGCCACGGGCGCGGGCCACGCCTGCGCAGCGTGTCGAACTTGCACCACAACGTGGTGATCCGGACGTACCCTCGACAGGCGACCTTGTCGCCGCCGGTCCTTTCGACCGGATCCGCCCGCAGCGCAGCCCCCTGCGCCGCACGTCCCCGACCCTCGAGGATCCGGCCTTTCATGCCGAGTCAGAACACCGTGAGACCCGCGGCTTCCCCGTCCCTCTGGCGCCACGTCGCTTTCGTGCGCCCGCTGGTGACCATGGTGGTCGTGTCGGTCCTTGCCGGTGTCCTGGTCGCAGCGATCGCGTTCCCGGTCGTCGCTGGCCTCGGCGTGGTGGTCAAGAAGGGCGCCTCGGACTGGGCCAGCCTGCCGACCAGCCTCAAGCAGTCGGCGCTGCCAGTGCCCAGCAAGATCCTGGCCTCCGACGGCTCCCTGCTCGGCGAGTTCTACTTCCAGAACCGGGTCCCGGTCACCTTCGAGCAGATCCCGACCGTCACCAAGCAGGCTCTGCTGGCGATCGAGGACTCGCGGTTCTACAGCCACCACGGCGTCGACTTCAAAGGCAGCCTGCGCGCCCTCGTGTCCAACCTGCACGGTGACAGCCTGCAAGGTGGCTCGACGCTGACCCAGCAGTACGTCAAGAACATGTTGTTGTACGACGCCGCCGACTCCGCGCAAGCCGCCAAGGCGAACGAGACCACGCTCAGCCGCAAGATCCGGGAGGCGCGCTACGCGCTGACGCTGGACCGCACCATGTCCAAGGACGACATCCTCACCGGCTACTTCAACATCGCCTACTTCGGGGAGCGCTCGTACGGGATCGGCGCCGCGGCGGAGCACTACTTCGGCGTACCGGTGAGCCAGCTCACCCTCGACCAGTCGGCGATGCTCGTGGGCATCGTGCAGAACCCGTCGGCGCACGACCCGGTGCGGCACCCCACCAACTCCCGCAATCGGCGCGACACGGTCCTCAAGCGCATGGTGACGGTCGGTTTCATCAAGCAGGCGGACGAGAAGAAGGCAGCTGCCCAGCCGCTGCGGCTGCACGTGACCAAGCAGACGGACGGCTGCCAGGCCGGCAAGGCGCCGTACTTCTGCGACTGGGTGGTGGCCTCGCTCGAGTCCGACCCGGCCTTCGGCGCCACCAAGCAGGCGCGGACCGACCGGCTGTTCAAGGGCGGCCTGACCATCCGCACCACCCTGAACTGGAAGGCCGAGCACGCGGCCGAGGCTGCCCTGGCAGCGCGGCTGCCAGCCAGCAGGAAGCGCAACCCCCGCGGCATTGCCGGAGCCACGGTTGTCGTCGACCCCAAGACCGGGGCCGTGCTCGCGATGACGGCCAACCAGCCCTGGGGCTACAAGAAGGGCGAGAACCTCAACCCGTACGCGACCGGTGCCAGCTCCGGCTTCCAGGGCGGCTCCACGTTCAAGCTGTTCACGATGGTCGCCGCGCTCGAGGCCGGGGTGCCGACCAGCCAGACCTTCAACTCGCCGCAGACCTACTACTCGACGATCTACCGCGGCTACACCAAGGCTCACGGCGGCGTCAGAAACTCCGGTGACAGCGAGGCCGGTTTCTTCAACATGACGCAGGCGACTGCGTTCTCGGTCAACACCTATTTCGTCCAGCTCGAGGAAAAGGTCGGCGTACCAGCGGTGGCAGCGGCCGCGCGCTCCATGGGCGTCAACCCCCAGCTGTTCGACAAGGACCCCGTCGCACCGGATGAGGGCAGCTTCACCCTGGGCACCCGTGAGGTCTCGCCGCTGGAGATGGCCGGGGCCTACGCGACCCTGGCGGCGCACGGCAAGCACTGCACGCCCTACTCGTTGCAGGCCGCCGTCGACGCCGACGGCAGGTCCCTGCCGGTCGAGGGCCCGCACTGCGCACAGGTCATGAGCCGGACCATCGCCGACACCGCCACCGAGCTGCTGACCCACGTCATCACCGACCCCGGCGCCACTGGTCACAAGAACGGTGACATCGGCCGGCCGGCGGCCGGCAAGACCGGTACGACCAACAGCTACGGCGCCGCCTGGTTCGACGGGTTCACCCCCGACCTGGCGACGTCGGTCTGGATCGGCGACCCGGCAGGGCCCAACCACCGCGGCGGCCTCGTCAACCTCAATATCGACGGGCACGTGTGGGACCGGATGTTCGGTGGCGACCTGCCCACGATGATCTGGCACGACATCATGACCGCTGCGCTGGTCGGCGTACCGCCCACGCCGTTCGTCGGGACCCTGACCGGCCCCAACCAGCAGACCAACACGTACGTGATGGTGCCGCAGGTGGTGGGCAAGTCCAGCTCGGACGCGTCCGCGACGCTCAACACGCTCGGCCTGGTGGCACAGTTCGCGGCCACGTCGGTGCCGTCAGCACAGCCCGCGGGACAGGTGCTCTCGTCCTCGCCCGGCTACGGCGCCAAGGTCCCGTCCGGCTCGACGGTCCTGCTCACCGTGAGCAGCGGCATCCCTGCGACGCCCAGCCCGACGCCGTCACCGACGCCGACGCCGAGCAAGTCCTCGCCGGCGCCGACGAGCACGCCACCCAAGGGCAAGGGCGGCGGCAAGAGCCCCGTCCCCCCGACCAACCCGACCAGTCACGCTCCCGCGCCGCCCACCGTGGCGCCCACCTCCAAGCACCACCCCGGCAAACACTGACGGCCGGCCGCTGGGGCGGCTGACCGGATGCGCTTCCCGGGGATGACACGATGGAGGGCATGCGGACGAAGACAGCGCTCCCCGTGACCCTGGCTGCTGGACTGGCCGTCGGCGTGGCCGGTGTGGCCTACGCCTCGATCATCGAGCGCAATGCTTTCCGACTGCGCCGCTACGAGGTCCCCGTACTCGATCCGGGTTCCGAGCCGTTGCGGGTGCTGCACATCAGCGACACGCACCTCACCCCCGGCCGCAAGCGACTGCGCGAGTGGATCGCCGGGCTGGCCGAGCTGCGGCCCGACCTGGTCATCAACACCGGTGACAACATCGCTGCCACCGACGCCGTGCCGTTCATGCTCGAGGCGCTGGAGCCGCTGCTCGCGCTCCCCGGAGCGTTCGTGTTCGGGTCGAACGACTACTACGCGCCCAGGCCCAAGAACCCGGCCCGCTACCTGTTCCCCGACACCGGCAAGCGCTACCACGGCGACCCGCTGCCGTGGCGGGAGCTGCGGGGCGCCATGACCAAGGCCGGCTGGCTGGACTGCAGCAACGCGCAGGGCTGGCTGAGCGCCGGCGGGCGCCAGGTCTGGGTCAGCGGGGTCGACGACCCGCACCTGCAGCAGGACGACTACGCGGCCATCGCCGGACCCGTACCCGAGGGCGCCGACTTCGCCATCGGGCTCTCGCACTCGCCGGAGCCGCGCGTCCTGGACGACTTCGTCTCCGACGGTTACCGGTTGCTGCTGTGCGGCCACACGCACGGCGGCCAGCTGCGGGTGCCCGGCTACGGGGCGCTGGTGTCCAACTGCGGGCTCGACCCCAGGCTCGCGAGGGGCATGACCCGGTGGGGGCTGGGGCTGGACCCCGCCTGGCTGCACGTGTCGGCCGGCCTGGGCACGTCGCCGTACGCCCCGGTCCGCTTCGCGTGCCCGCCCGAGGCATCACTGCTCACCCTCGTCCCGCGGGCCGACTGATCTGGTTCGTCTGCGCTGGCCGGGCCCGGTAGCATAGGCGGGCACCATCGGGGTGTAGCGCAGCTTGGCAGCGCGCTGCGTTCGGGACGCAGAGGTCGTGGGTTCAAATCCCGCCACCCCGACCGTACGAGGGCCGGCCTCCACGATCACGTGGACGCCGGCCCTTGTCGTTTCGTGGACTACCGTCCGGCTAGCCCTGGCGGATACCCAACGTGTGACCATCGGGATCGCGGAACCATGCCCCCCGTGCCGGCCCCAGCTGGGCGATGTGACCGGTCGTGGTGAGCGGACCTTCGCTGTAGTCGAGGAACTCGACGCCCTTCGTGGCAAGGTCTTTGACGACAACCTCGATGTCGTCGACTTCGAAGTGGGCAAGAGTGTGCACGGTCTCGACCGGCGGACGCTTGAAGATCGACAGCTCCGTGGCCGGGCCGCACCGGAAGCGAGCGGCGACCGGCGTCTCCCACAGGAGCGTCAGCCCGAGCGTGTCACCGTAGAACGCCTTGGAACGGTCGAGGTCGGTGACCGGGATGGTGGCGACGACCATGCTGGAGGTGATCATCGTTGGACTCCTCCGTCGTCGACTCGATCAGGACGCCTGGTTGTAGACCGGGAACGACGTTTCCTCCGGCGGCGACGAGAAGCCGCCCTCGATGCCCTGTTGCATCCGCGGCAGCAGGGTGCCGTCCCGGAACGCCTCCCAGCTCTGCTGCGACTCATGCACGGCCATGATGCTCCATCCGCCTTCGGACGGACCCGCAGCGTGGAAGGTCTGCCCCGCAGGCAAGGATCCGTCGGCAGGATGGACGTCACCGATCGAGGCCTCGTACTGCTCCTTGGTACCACCGGGGAAGAAGTGAACGACGGCGTACGACGTGCTCATGGCCATTCCTTTCAAGGCTGGGCTGTCGTTGACATGCCAAGTAATAGACCTGATCACTTGGCATGTCAAGCAAATGTCGTACGCTGGGGCCATGGCGACAGACGACATCGAACGATGGACGCCGGCGTGGATGGGCTTCATCCGTACCCACGCCCGGCTCTGGGACCGGGTGGAAGCCCACATGAAGCGCGATACCGGGCTGACGATGCCGCGGTACGACGTCCTCATGCAGATCGACCTGGCCGGTGGACGGCTGGGGCTGACCGAGCTCGCCTCGACGATCATCCTGTCGCCCTCAGGGCTGTCCAAGCTGCTCGACCGCATGGAAGCAACCGGGCTGCTCCTGCGCGAGCCCGACCCGCAGGACGCACGGTCGACCTACGCCAGAATCACGCCGGCTGGCCGCTCACTTGTCAGGAAGGCAAGGCGCAGTCACCACGAGTGGTTACAACGCAACTTCGCCGATGCGCTCGACGACCGCGACGTCTCGGACCTCGTACGGATCATGGACCGGATCAGCGAGCGGGCTCAGCAGCCCTAGGACCGGGCCGACCCAACCGGATCGCGGGCCGTGGGCGTCGTACGGTGCGAGGGAGGTGACCGTGCGCACCCACGACGAGGACGCGTACCGCGAGTTCGCAGCCGTACAGCTGCAGCGCCTGCAACGCCCCGCCTACCTGCTCTGCGGCGACTGGCACCGGGCTGAGGATCTGGTGCAGACCACCTTGGTCAAGATGTACGGCGCGTGGGCCAGGCTCGGCGCCGACGTCGACCTCCATGCCTACGCCCGCAAGGTCATGGTCAACGCCTACATCTCGAGCCGGCGCAGACGATGGTGGCAGCACGAGGTCGCCACCGGCGAGGACCTCGACGCGTCCGCCGGCGCACAACCCGACGGCGACTTCGCCGAACGCGACGCGCAACGAGCGCTCCTGATGGCGTTGCCACCCCGCCAACGCGCCGTGATCGTGCTCCGGTTCTGGGAGGACTTCAGCGTCGAGCAGACAGCGCAAGCACTGGGCATCGCCACCGGCACCGTGAAGAGCCAGAGCGCAGAAGCCTTGAAAACATTGAGAATTTCGATCGAGCAGGAAGAGAAGACACCATGACCGGCAACCCGATCCATGACCTGCTCGACAACGTGTCGTCAGGCGCCCCTGGCGACAGCTCAGTGTCGGTCGATGCTCTGGTACGCGGCGGACGCAGGCGTCAGCGTGGCATTGCAGTGGCCGCGGCCGGCACGACCGCTGGCCTCGCAGCGATCGCGGTCGCCGTCGCCTACGCAGCGGTGCCCGGTACGACCAAACCGTCGGCTTCGGGCGGCTTTGGGAGCCCCACCGCCACGATCTCGCCGGCGCCCGCAACATCGATCGGCTATCCGTTGAACGGTCCGGTTGGCGGGGCTATCCCCATCAATGGAGTCAGCCTGCTCAAAGGTGGCACCGAGGTCAACGCCCTCGCCTCGACCGTCATGTGCGCCGGCACGGCTCAGGCCACCGTCGTGAGCCAAACCGACAGCAAGGTCGTGCTCTCGCTCAGGTTCGGGCAGAACAGGAGCACGGTTGCAGCACCGGGCCAGCCTCCGCCCTCGCGTATGGCCACCCGGGACTGCAACCCTCGGCCCACCGCGGTGGCGCCGGATCCCGCGGCCGACGGCGGGACGACCGGTACGTACGCCTTCACGCTGTCCGCCCCGCTGGGGTCCAGGCAGCTGATCGACGCCAGCACCGGCAAGGCGATTTCGTACACCACTGCCGAAGAGTTCGGTACGCCGCACTGGATCCCCGCTGGCTATCGGCCGGTCTTCGTCCCACGGATGACGGGCCAGAACGTGTGGGAAGAAATGTGGAACAACCGTGACCAGGGCACGATCATGCTGGGAGAGACCTACCAGGACACGACGCCTGTCACGGGTGTCAACACCACGGTCAGCGGGCACCCAGCCCGCTTCGGCGGCTCCCGGGACACGAACACGCTGGAGTGGGTGGCCGACGGCCGGCACTACAGCCTGTGGGCCGCGCACACATCGGAGTGCAAGGCCGCCGAGTCGCAAGCCCTTGGGAAATGCGTGCTGGTCACAAAGCCGGGCCAGCCGATTTCTGAAGTTGACCTGCTGCGCATAGCCAACTCCATCACCGTCGGCTGAGCCTCGCCATCGGGCGGTTCCGGCGCGCGGCTGTTAGACCTTGGCGGCGAGGCGGGCCGCGACCAGCTCAGCGATCTGGACCGCGTTGAGCGCAGCGCCCTTGCGCAGGTTGTCGTTGCTGACGAACAGCGCAAGACCGCGACCGTCGGGCACGCCGGGGTCCTGCCGGACGCGGCCGACGAAGGACGGGTCGGCGCCGGCGGCCTGCAACGGGTTGGGTACGTCGGTCACCTCGACGCCGGGCGCGTCACCGAGCAGCTCGTAGGTGCGCGCAACCGACAGCGGCCGAGCGAACTCCGCGTTGATCGACAGCGAGTGGCCGCTGTAGACGGGGACCCGTACACAGGTGCCGGAGACCAAAAGCTCAGGCAGGCCAAGGATTTTGCGGCTCTCGTTGCGCAGCTTCTGCTCTTCGTCGGTCTCGTACGAACCGTCGTCGACGATCGAGCCGGCCAGCGGGATCACGTTGAACGCGATGTTACGGACGTACTTGACCGGCGCCGGGAACTCGACCGCTGAGCCATCGTGGACGAGCTCGGTGGCGTGGTCGTAGACGGCTCGTACCTGACCGTCGAGCTCGGCAGCACCGGCAAGGCCCGAACCCGACACGGCCTGAAAAGTGCTGACCACCAAGCGAAGTAGGCCAGCCTCGTCGGACAGCGGCTTGAGTACGGGCATCGCTGCCATGGTCGTGCAGTTGGGGTTGGCGATGATCCCCTTGACCGCGCCGTCGATGGCCTCGGGATTGACCTCGCTGACGACCAGCGGCACGTCGGGGTCCATCCGGAACGCCGACGAGTTGTCGATGACGATCGCGCCGGCGGCAGCAAACTTCGGTGCCAGCTCGCGCGAGGATCCGGCGCCGGCCGAGAACAGCGCGATGTCGATGCCGGTCAGGTCGGCGGTGGCGGCATCCTCGACCACGATGTCCTCGCCGCGCCACGGCAGCGTGGTGCCGGCCGAGCGGGCGGAGGCGAAGAACCGGATGCTGGTGAGGGGGAAGGCGCGCTCGTCGAGCAGGCGGCGCATGACGCCACCGACCTGGCCGGTGGCACCGACTACGGCAACCGAGGTCATCGTCCCGTACCCCCGTAGACAGTGGCATTGTCGTCGGTCGAGTCGAGGTCGAACGCGGTGTGGATCGCCTGCACGGCAGTGTTGACGTCGGTGTCGCGGCAGACCACCGAGATGCGGATCTCGGAGGTCGAGATCAGCTCGATGTTGACGCCGGCGGCTGCCAACGACTCGAACATCCGCGCCGTGACGCCGGGGTGCGACTTCATGCCGGCGCCGACCAGGGACACCTTGCCGATGTGGTCGTCGTAGAGCAAGGTCTCGAACCCGACGCTGGACTTGACCTTCTCGAGCGCGGCGATCGCGACCGGTCCGTCGGTCTTGGGCAGGGTGAACGAGATGTCGGTACGGCCGGTGGCGCCGGAGACGTTCTGCACCACCATGTCGATGTTGAGCTCCGCATCGGCGATGGTCCGGAAGATGACCGCTGCCTCGCCCGGCTTGTCCGGCACGGCGACAACCGTGACCTTGGCCTCGCTGCGATCGTGCGCGACGCCAGAGATGATCGCCTGCTCCACCGAAACCTCCGAGCTGTGGGTGACAAGGGTGCCGGGCTTGTTGGAGAACGAGGACCGGACGACGACGCGAACTCCGTACCGACGGGCATATTCGACGCAGCGCAGCATCAGCACCTTGGCGCCGGACGCGGCCATCTCGAGCATCTCCTCGTACGAGATGACGTCGAGTCGGCGCGCTGCCGGAACGATGCGCGGGTCGGCGGTGTAGACGCCGTCCACGTCGGTGTAGATCTCGCAGACCTCGGCCCCCAGGGCGGCGGCGAGCGCGACGGCCGTGGTGTCCGAGCCGCCGCGGCCGAGGGTGGTGATCTCCTTGGTGTCCTGCGAGACGCCCTGGAAGCCGGCGACGATCACGACGAAACCCTCGTCGAGCGCCTGGCGGATGCGGCCGGGAGTGACGTCGATGATGCGGGCCTTGCCGTGGGTCGAGTCGGTGATGACGCCGGCCTGCGAGCCGGTGAAGGAGCGCGCCTCGAAGCCGAGGTTGGCGATCGCCATGGCGAGGACGGCCATCGAGATCCGCTCGCCGGCGGTGAGCAACATGTCGAGCTCACGGGCCGGGGGTACGGGCGAGACCTGCTGGGCGAGGTCGAGCAGCTCGTCGGTGGTGTCGCCCATCGCGGAGACCACGACGACGACCTCGTTGCCGGCCCGACGTGCGTCGACGATGCGCTCGGCGACTCGCTTGACCCGCTCGGCGTCGGCGACGGACGAGCCGCCGTACTTCTGAACGACGAGCCCCACGGAACAGCTCCTGGACAGTGACGGTGATTGGACGGTTAATGAGCACGCTCATTCTACGGGGCCGCCTGTCCGGGCCTCCCGAGATTTCCTGTGACGTGGGACCGGGCCCGGCACGTCTTATCGGGTGGGCGGCGCTTCGGCCGCGACCAGCAAGCTGTCAGGCGAGAGAGGCCACCATGAGCGACGGACTGCGTGACCGGTTGCACGACGAGATGTCCAGCCAGCACCGGCCGCCCAGTCCAGCGGTGGTCGAGACAGCCATCCACCGGGGCACACGCACCCGCCGGGCGCGCCGTACGGCATCGAGCCTGGGCACCCTGGCCGTCGTCGGCGCAGCGGTCGGCGTGATCGTGCTGGGTAGCCAGACAGCACCCGGACAGACGGCCAGCACGGCCGCGGGTTCGTCAGCGCCCGCCACGGTTGCTGCTGCTCCGGCGCTGGTCACACCCCGGACCGCAGCTGCCGGCAAACCCGCAGCCAAGGCGGCAACGCCCCCGGTCGCCGCCGTCAAGGCGCAACCGACGCTCGGACCGGTCGTAACCGCACCGCCAGGCGTCCACGCGACGCCCGCAGGCATGGTGGAGCTGCTCACCAAGACTCTCCCGGCGGGTGCGACGAGCAGCCACTACGCCCGTACAACGGCCACGGCGAGTCCGATGATCGAGGCCTACGTCAACGCCGGGAACGGCACCGGGATGATCCGGCTGGGGCTGTGGAAGTACTGGGGCGAAAACGCGATGTGCATCGCCGGCGACACCTGCTACAAGACCGCGGCCGGTGACCTGGTCGACGTCGGTGCCCTGAGTACCAACTGCATCCAGAGCCGCTTCGTCCGCGTCGTGCACCCGGACGGCAACGGCGTCGACATCAGCATCGCCAGCTGCCTGGAGTGGAACGGGAAGGCCAACGTCGCTGCCCCCGAGGCGCTGACCGTCGCCGAGGCCATCACGCTCGGTCTCGACCCGCGCTGGGACATCTCGATGGATCCGGCCCTGGTCAGTGCTGGTGCCACGCACTTCCCGACGCTGCCCACGTTCTCGTAGGCCGGCGTGCGAATCCCACGGGCGACCACGGATGCGGAGTTCACGCAGTACGCGACTGCCGCTGCACCACGGCTGCGTGACACCGCGTTCCTGATCTGCCACGACTGGCACCTCGCCGACGACCTCGTACAAACTGCCCTGACCCGGCTGTACGTGGCGTGGCCCAGGGTGTCGAAGGCGGACGACGTGGATGCCTACGCCCGCAAAGTCCTGCTGCGCAGCTATCTCGACCATCGGCGTCGACGCAGCACCGGCGAGGTCGCGTCCTTGGTGCTGCCCGACGTCAGCACCGGGGCCGTCGACGACTCGGCGGACCTGCGGCTCACGCTGATCGACGCACTGGCGACTCTGAAGCCGCGGGACCGGGCGATCGTGGTCCTGCGCTACTGGGAGGACTACAGCGTCGAGCAGGTGGCGTCGCTGCTGGAGATTCGCGAGGGTGTGGTCCGTACGCAGAGCATGCGGGCGCTGGCCAAGCTGCGCGAGCTGCTGCCCGAGGAGCGATCGGTCCCGCGAGGCTGAGGCGCTGGCGGGACGTCCGCGCAGGGTTCAGCGGCGAGTGTTGGCGCGCAGACGACGGAAAACGTGCACTTGGGCGCCAACACTCCTACGCAACAGGGCCTCGGCGTCGATGTCCCGCCTCAAAGTCGGCTGCGCCGGGGCACGGACTCGGATGGCCGGCCAGGGTGTTGAGCGCTAGGTGGGCCAGGGACCCCCGTACGCTCAACGGCCACGGCGGAACGTCCTCAGATGTCGATCCGCCGGCGGCCTTCGAACGCACGGCCGAGGGTCACCTCGTCGGCGTACTCGAGGTCGCCGCCCACCGGCAGGCCACTCGCCAGCCGCGTCACCGTCAGCCCCATCGGCTTGATCAGCCGGGCCAGATAGGTCGCGGTCGCCTCGCCCTCGAGGTTGGGGTCGGTGGCCAGGATCAACTCGGTCACGACGCCGTCGGCGAGGCGCACCATCAGCTCTCGTACCCGAAGGTCGTCCGGACCGATGCCCTCGATCGGGCTGATGGCGCCGCCGAGCACGTGATAGCGGCCGCGGAACTCCCGCGTCTTCTCCACCGCGATGACGTCCTTGGGCTCCTCGACGACGCAGATGACCGTGAGGTCGCGGCGCGGGTCGCGGCAGATCCGGCACTCGTCAGCCTCGGCGACGTTGCCGCAGATCCGGCAGAACCGCACCTTGTCCTTGACCTCGGTCAGCGCGTGGACCAGCCGTCGCACGTCGACCGGGTCGGCGGCGAGCAGGTGGAACGCGATCCGCTGCGCGCTCTTGGGCCCGACACCGGGCAACCGGCCGAGCTCGTCGATCAGGTCCTGAACCGCGCCCTCGTACAACTCAGGGCCTCTGCAGGTGGGCGGGCATGGGACTCGTACTCCTCGGCGCGTCTGGGGTCGACGGCACCGAGCCTACGTCGGGGCTGCGACCGAAACCGGCAAGCCGGGTCGGGGCGACGCGGCGTCGTCAGCCGGCGTCGATCTGCCCGATCACCTTGGCGCCCAGATTTTCGGTGAGCAGGGCCACCGCTGCATCCTCGGGATCGACCCGTGGCGCCTGCTCCACGGGGTCGTCGGGGTTCTCGTCGGCAGCTTCGTCGCCGGGGGCGAAACCTTCGTACGCCGCTGGCGCGCGTGGTCCAGCGGACGGGGCGCTGGGGGTGCCGGCCTCGGCGGGCGCGGCCGGCCCGGCGTCGGGGCGCTCCCCTCCCGCCACGGTCTCGATCTTGCAGTCGATGCCGAGCACCGAGCGCAGCGCCTCGCAGAGCACGTCCTCGTTGACGCCGCTGTGGTACTGGCGGCGGATCGGCTCGGTCGAGAACGACAGCGTCATCGTGCGGCCGGAGACCGCCACGATCTGGGCGTACTGCGACAGCAGCGCCCACGTGGTCATCTTGCGCCGGTTCTTGATGTCCTCGAGCACGTCGGGCCACAACCGGCGTACGGCTGCGGCGTCGAGACTGCCGCCGGCGGCGGCCTCGACCGGCGACACCGATGTGGCCGGTGCGACCGTGGCAGGGACAGGGTCGGCTGGCCTCTGCTCGGCCGCGGCGCCGAGGGGGGCGGCATCCGGCCACGCCGCCGCGTTGTCCCTGGTCGCCGGCGTCGGACGGGCCGGGGCGGGCTGCGGCGCCGGACGGGTGGACGGCGTGCTGGCGGTCGGCTCGGGGTTGGCCGGTCGAGCAGCCGCCACCTCGGGTGCCTTGGCGGCGCTCACCGTCGGCGTCGCGATCGGACGACCGGGCTGGGCGACAGCGATCGCCGGCCGGGCAGCCGGTGCGGGTGCGCCCTCGACCTCGAGCCGGCGCTCCAGCCGGTCGAGACGGGCCAGCATCGACGCCTCGTCCCTGGCGGCGGCCGGCAGCAGCACCCTGGCGCAGATCAGCTCGAGCATCAGCCGGGGCGCTGTCGTGCCGCGCATCTCGACCAGGCCGGCGTTGAGGATGTCGCCGGCACGGGACAGCTCGGCCGAGCCGAGCCGGGCCGCCTGCACGCCCATCCGCTCGAGCTGGTCCTGCGGAGCGTCGAGCAGGCCCTTGGCCGAGGCGTCCGGGACTGCCTCGAGGATGAGCAGGTCGCGTACGCGCTCGAGCAGGTCTGCGGCGAACCGGCGCGGGTCGTGGCCGCTCTCGACCACCCGGTCGACGATCTCGAAGACGGCGGCGCCGTCGCGGGCGGCGAACGCATCCATGACCTCGTCGAGCAGCGCAGCGTCGGTGTAGCCGAGCAGTGCGACCGCGCGGGCGTAGGTCAGGCCCTCGGGCCCCGCCCCGGCCAGCAGCTGGTCGAGCACCGACAGCGCGTCCCGAGCGGACCCCGCGCCGGCCCGTACGACCAGAGGCAGCACGAGCGGGTCGACCTGGACGTCCTCCTGCGCGCAGATGTTCTGCACCAGTCCGAGCAGCTCGCGCGGCGGCACCAGCCGGAACGGGTAGTGGTGGGTGCGCGAGCGGATGGTGCCGATGACCTTTTCCGGCTCGGTGGTCGCGAAGATGAACTTCAGGTGGGCCGGCGGCTCCTCGACCAGCTTGAGCAGGGCGTTGAAGCCCTCGCGACTGACCATGTGCGCCTCGTCGACGATGTAGATCTTGTACGTGCTCGACACCGGGGCGTAGAACGCACGTTCGCGCAGGTCACGGGCATCGTCGACACCACCATGAGAGGCCGCGTCGATCTCGATGACGTCCAGGCTGCCCGGCCCGTTGGGGGCGAGCGCGACGCAGGAGTCGCACACTCCGCACGGGTTGGGCGTCGGGCCCTCGTAGCAGTTGAGCGAGCGGGCCAGGATGCGGGCGCTGGAGGTCTTGCCGCAGCCGCGCGGGCCGGAGAACAGGTAGGCGTGGTTGACCTTGCCGTTGAGGATCGCCTGCTGCAGCGGACCCGTGACGTGCTCCTGCCCGATGACCTCGCTGAAGGTGCCGGGTCGGTACTTGCGATACAGGGCGAGGCTCACGCGGGCAAGCGTACGTCACGCGTACGACGGTCTTCTGCCCGGATCTCGTCCGATGTGGATGACGGTCGCGCTTGTTCCGCCCGAGCCGGGGAAAGCCGGGGGTGTCCGCCTCCATTGACCCCGGGGAGCCCAGATGAACGGCCACGAGAAGCGCGAGATCGACGACACTGACCTGCAGCAGGACAGCCCGGCCCAGGCTGTCTCCGAGGCCGAGGAGCCGACGACCGACGAGCTCGAGGACAACGTGCCGCTGCCGGCCGTGGCCCCAACCGCCGGCATCGTGCTCAAGCCCGGGCCGTGACCTGCATCGTGCGACGGGCAGATGCGAAGACCCCTCACGCACCCGCCAGAGCTCGCCTACCCTTGCTGCCTTCCGGCCCTGGGGGGATTCGGGGAGATAACGCCGCGTGAGGGGCTGAAAGCACTCTATCCGAGCCAAGCGGTCAGCGGTCACCCCGATCCGATGCCGACTGATACCGGCCGCTCGCCGCACCCGGTATCGTCTCCGACGGAGGATTCGCCTAGTTGGCCTAGGGCGCACGCTTGGAAAGCGTGTTGGGGGCAACCCCTCGCGAGTTCGAATCTCGCATCCTCCGCCATCGCTTGTCCGCCCAGCGGCAGGCCGGGGAGGTGTCGGCACCAGGTGAGCGCCGGCACCGCACCCGAGGTTCTCCGCTCGCCGCCAGCGACCCGCGGCGGCACGGCCATCCTGGTCGCGCTCGGCGGCTGCATCGTCGCCCTCGTCGTCGTCGCAGCCCTTGGTGCCAGCGACGTCGAACCGCGTCTGCCCGGCGGCGGCCACTGGCCACCGTGGACGATGCACGGCCTGCAGGCGCACCCGCTCGGCGTCGTCGTCGCCCTCATCACCACGCTGATCGTCAGCGGGATCACCGTCGCCCTCGCGCTGCGAGCGACCGCCCACGGCTGGACCCCCCGCCCGGCCCGCCTGCTCGGCGCCGGGTTGCTCGCCGTCCTCGCGCTGACGCTGGTGCCTGCCACCGGCTCGGCGGACCCCGAAAGCTATGCCGCGTACGGGCGGATGGCCTCCGTCGGGCGCGATCCCTACCGGACCACGCCGGCGCAGATGGTTGCCATCGGCGACCCGATTGCCGCGGCGGTCGAGGATCCGTGGAAGAACACCGCCTCGGTGTACGGACCGCTCGCCACTGCGGAGCAACGGTTCGCCTCCTCGATCGGCGAACGGTCGGTACGAACCACGGTTGTCGTGCTCAGCGTCATCAACGCCGTCGGCTTCGCCCTGACCGGTCTGCTGCTCTACTTCGCCGCCACGGGTGAGGTGGGCCGACGTCGAGCCGCCCTGCTCTGGATGCTCAACCCGCTCCTGCTGTTCGAGCTCGTCTCCGGAGCCCACATCGACTGCCTGGTAACGCTTTTCGCCGTCGCAAGCGTGGTCGCCGTGTCGCGCTCGCGGCTGCTCGCCGGGGCCTTGATCGGGTTGGCCGCCGCGATCAAGCTGCCGGCAGCGGCCATCCTGGTCGGACTGGTGTGGGCCCGGCGCAGGAACTGGCGTGAGGTCGGTGCCCTGGTGCTCGGCGCCGGTGCGGTGCTCGCGGTGTCCTACTCCACGGTCAGCTCGCACGCCCTCGGCCGGTCCCTCGGAGCCGGCAAGCTCGCTTCGTGGGCGACACCGTGGCGCGGCGGGATCTCGCTGCTGGACGCGACCGTCGGTCGCCCGGAGTCCCGTACGGTCATGAGCTTGGTGGCGGCGCTGATTGCGGTCGCGTTCGCCGTTGTCCTGCTGCGTAAGGAAACCAAAGCACCCGACCCGGACGCGATGAAGGCAGCGGCAACGGCGGGGTTCTTCTGCTACTTCGCCTACCTGCTGGCCGCGCCCTACGCGCTGCCGTGGTACGACGCACCGGCCTGGGGGCTGCTCGTCCTGATGGCGCCCTCGGTCCTCGACCTGCTGATGATCGCCCGAACCACAGCGTTGGCGGCCGCCTACGTCACCCACGACGAGCCACACCTGAGGCCCAGCGTCCACCACTTGGTCGTTGCTATGCGCAACGTCGTCAGTCCGCTTGTCCTCACCGGCGTTCTGGTGGCCACAGTCGTCCTCGTACGGCGAAAACCTCAGTCCTAGCAGGCTTTCTGGCCGCGAGCGGCGAGCACCTCGTCCATGTGCGCCTCGGCCCAGGTCTTGATGGCGACCATCACGGGCGCGAAGTCCAGCCCCAGCGCCGTCAGCTCGTAGTCGACCCGTACCGGCACCTCGGCCGTGACCGTGCGGGTGATGAAGCCGTCGGCCTCGAGGCTCCGCAACGTCTGGGTCAGCATCTTCTGGCTGACGCCGGCGATCTGACGCGCGATCTCACTGTGCCGGGCGGGTCCCCGCATCAGAGCGCAGAGGACGAGGCAGACCCACTTGTCGCTGAGCACGTCGAGCAGCTGCCGGGTCGGGCAGAGCGCGTTCATCGCGTTGTACTCCACCTTGGCCTCGGCCCTGCGCTGAGCTGCCGTTCTGGTCGCCATCTCCCACTCCCAAGTTCCTCCGGGTGTTCTAGGCACTAAAAGGTACCTACTCCCCAACGGTAACTCATTCTGCCTACTCTCGAGCCGAAAAGTCCACACCCGGTGGACATCCCGAGAGGAGCCCCTCGATGCGCGTCGTTTCCCAGACAACCGTTGGCGACCCTGAAGTCCTGCAGATCATCGAAACCGACAAGCCGGCGCTACTGCCCGGTCAGGTCCTCGTCGAGGTCCGCGCGAGCGGGGTCAACCCGGTCGACGCAGCGGTCCGCGAGGGCTGGTACCCGATCCTCGGCGACCCGCCGTTCGTCCTCGGCTGGGACGTCTCCGGCGTCGTCGTCGAGGCTGCACCCGACGTGACCCGGTTCCGGGTCGGCGACGAGGTGTACGGCATGCCCACGTTCCCCGGCCAGGCCGCCGCCTACGCGGAGTACGTCGCCGCGGCCGCCGACGAGCTTGCCCTCAAGCCGTCCAACATCGACCACGTACAGGCGGCGGCGCTGCCCGTGGTCGCCCTCACCGCGTGGCAGGGCCTGGTCGACCTCGCGGACGTCCAGCCGGGGCAGCGCGTCCTCATCCATGGTGCCGGCGGTGGCACCGGCCACGTGGCAGTACAGATCGCCAAGGCCCGCGGAGCGCACGTCATCGCCACGGCCAGCGAGGGCAAGCACCGGCTCGTCCGCGAGCTCGGCGCGGACGAGGTCATCGACTACCGGACGGTCGACTTCACCACGGTCGTGAGCGACGTCGACGTGGTCCTGGACGTGGTCGGCCAGGGCCTCGGCGAGCGGTCCGTCGGCGTGCTGCGTACCGGAGGCATCCTGGTGACCGCCGTCGACCACCGTTCGGAGACGCTGCCCGGGCTGCTGGAGGCGGCAGGCAAGCGGTTCGCCGGGATCAGCGTCGAGCCGGATGCGGCTGCGCTCGAGCAGCTCAACGGCCTCATCGTCGCCGGCCGCCTCCGCGCCCACGTCGAGCAGACCTTCCCGCTGGAGGACGTCGCCAAGGCGCACCACGCCCTGGCCGCAAGCCCGGTCGGCAAGATCGTTCTGACGACCTGAGCGGCGGTCGGCTACCCCGCCGAGGCAGGGCTTGCCCGCTCACGTTATACCTGGTATATATACCGGGTATAACGTGAGCCGAGGGCCAAGAGAAAGCTGCGGCGGATGAGCGTACGGCACGCATTGCTGGCGTTGTTGAGCGAAGGGCCCAGCTACGGCCTGCAGCTGAGGCAGGAGTTCGAGGAGCGCACCGGTGACGTGTGGCCGCTCAACGTCGGCCAGGTCTACACCACGTTGCAGCGCCTCGAACGTGACGGCCTGATCGAGTCCGACGGCAACGGTGAGGCCGGCCCGCAGAAGTCGTTCCGGCTCACGTCGGACGGCGCCGCAGAGCTGCTCGGCTGGCTGCAGACCCCGCCCGACCTGAGCTCGCCGCCGCGCGACGAGCTGGTGATCAAAGTGCTGGTCGCGAGCCGGGTGCCCGGCGTGCGGGTCCACGACGTCATCCAGACGCACCGGCGGCACGTCGTGGAGCTGATGCAGGAATGGACTCGTACCAAGCGCGACGCCGATCCGGACGACCTCAACCTCGCTCTCGTGGTCGACGCGGAGCTGTTCCGCCTGGACTCGGTGGTTCGTTGGCTCGACTCCGCCGACGCGAGGCTTCGTCGGGCCGACGGCCACGAGGGCGACGCCTCGGCCAGTTCCGTTTCAGCCTCCCTCTCAACCTCGACGCCTGATCCGACCCCGCCGCGAGAGGTGGAGGCAAGCCGATGAGTGCCCTGCAGCTGACCGGAGTGACAAAGGTGTACGGCCATGGTCCGACGCAGGTGCACGCGCTGCACGCGGTGGATCTCACCGTCGAACCGGGCGAGCTCGTCGCCATCATGGGGCCCAGCGGCTCCGGCAAGAGCACCCTGCTCACCATCGCCGGCAGCCTCGAGGAACCGACAAGCGGCACGGTCTCGGTTGGCGGGGTGGTGCTGTCCCGGATGTCCCGCAACGAGCAGGCTGCGATGCGGCGGCGGGCAATCGGTTACGTCTTCCAGGACTTCAACTTGCTTGCCGGGCTGACCGCCGCGGAGAACGTGTCGTTCCCGTTGGAGCTGGACGGGCTGTCCGCGCGCAACGCTCGGGGACCGGCGTTGGCCGCCCTGGACCGGCTCGGACTGGCCGAGCGCGCGGACCGGTTCCCGGACGAGCTGTCCGGTGGCGAGCGGCAGCGCGTCGCCATCGCGCGCGCGGTCGTCGGCGAGCGACACCTGCTGCTTGCCGATGAGCCGTCAGGCGCCCTGGACTCGGTCAACGGCGAGGCGGTGATGCGCCTGGTGCGCGAGACCTGTCAGGGCGGGGTAGCGGGAGTCGTCGTCACGCACGACGCACAGCTGGCCTCCTGGGCCGACCGGGTGATCTTCATCCGGGACGGGCGCGTCGTCGATCAGACCGCCCCGGAAATCGGACCGGACTCGCTGCTCAACGCTGACCCGGCGCGATGAGCACGACGCTCGCCCCGCCGCCGGTCTCGGGGCCGCGGGCACGGCACGGTGGCGCACCGGCACGTCGGGCGATCCGTCGATGGGCCTGGCGACTGCTGCGACGAGAGTGGCGCCAGCAGCTGCTCGTCATCGGACTGCTCACCGTCGCGGTCGCTGCCACCACCGTCGGGCTCGGACTCGTCGACAATCTCCAGAACACCGACGAAGGCGCGTTCGGTACGGCCACCGCGCGGATCGAGATCGGCAACAACCCCGGGCCGAACGGGCTCGCCACGGACCTGGCCGCAGCCCGCAAGACGTTCGGCACCGTCGAAGCCATCGCCCACGAGAGCGTTCCGGTCCCCGGATCGATCACTCCGGTGGATCTTCGCAGCCAGGATCCGCATGGGGTCTACAGCAAGCCGACGCTGCGCCTCGTCTCCGGCGCCTACCCCACCGGCGCCGCCCAGGCGGCGGTGACCCGGGCCGTCGCGAAGACGTTCGACCTGAAGGTTGGATCGACGTGGACCGTGGACGGGCGACCGTTGCACGTGGTCGGCATCGTCGAGAACCCCAAGGACCTGCAGGACGCCTTCGGCCTGGTTGCGCCCGGTCAGATCGCCTCCCCGTCGACCATCAGCCTGCTCTTCGACTCCGCCGGCGGCCGGGCGACCAACTTCCGGGCACCGGCAGGCTCGGTCCAGTCCGTCATGGCCTCCGGCGGCAACGCGGCTCAGCAGCAACGCAACAAGGCCATCGCGGTGCTGCTCCTGTCCACGATCGGGCTCATCTTCATCGGCCTGCTCTCGGTCGCCGGCTTCACCGTGATGGCGCACCGACGGCTCCGGGCGCTGGGGATGATCGGCGCGATGGGCGCCACCGACCGGCAGGTGCGCCGAGTCATGCTGGCCAACGGGGCAGCGGTCGGCGTCGTGGGTGCGACCACCGGTGTCGGGCTGGGGCTTGCGATCTGGTTCGTACTGACACCGGCCTTTGAGCAGGTGGTCGGCCACGTGTACGACCCGTTCGCGCTCCCGTGGTGGGCCGTGGTTGCAGGTGCTGTCCTCGCGGTGCTGACCTCGATCGCCGCGTCGTGGTGGCCGGCTCGCACAGCAGCCAAGCTCCCGATCGTGGCGGCGCTGTCCGGTCGCCCTGCTCCGCCCCAACCGGCACACCGATTCGCCCTGCTCGGCACGGTGCTCGCGGCTGCGGGCTTCATCGCGCTGATCCTGGCGCGCAACGTGCACCCCCTCTTGATCGTGTCCGGCATCGTGGGGATCACGGCAGGCATGCTGCTGCTCGCCCCCCTCGGGATCCGGGTGCTGGCGGCCCCTGCTCGCCGGGCGCCGGTCGCCGTGCGGCTCGCCCTGCGCGACCTCGCCCGCTACCAGAGCCGTTCCGGAGCAGCGCTGGCCGCCGTCAGCCTGGCCGTCGGAATCGCAGGCACCATAGCCGTGACTGCCGCCGCGGCGCAGGCCCACGACAAGACCCTCAGCGGCGGCAATCTGCCCAACAACCAGCTCATCGTCTGGCTCGCCAACCCCAACGACCAGAGCAGCGGCCCGGGGATGAAGGTCACCCACGTCACGCAGGGAGCAGCCGCCGGCACTCCGACGGTGCCCGACCCGGCCCTGGTTGCCAACGCCCGGTCGACTGCCAACGCCATCGCGCAAGCAGTAGGGGGCGGCGCGGCCGTCGAGCTGGACAACGCACTCGACCTGAAAACGCCGTTGCCCGCGGGAGCGCCGCCCGATGCCGACCTGGCAAGCCTGGTGCATCCGATCACCGTTCCGGGACATGGCCACGGCTGGACCCAAGTCGCCGTCCCGTACGCGGCAACCCCGGAAATCCTTGGCCTGTACGGGATCTCGCCCAACGCTATCGCCGCGGACAGTGCGGTCATCAGCTCGCGAACCGACCTGAGCGGGATCCAGCTCGGCACGGGCTTCCTCGGGGACTTCACGTCGGTCAAGGCGCAGACGTCCGGACTGCTGCCGAACTACACGTCGGCGCCGAACACACTGCTCACGGCCAAGGCGATGGCGGCTCGGGGCTACACCGCGGAGCCGGCCGGCTGGCTGGTCGCGGCCAAGCATCCACTCACCGAGGCGCAGATCACCGACGCGCGCAACCGTGCTGCGGCAGCCGGGGTCTCGATCGAGTCCAGGACCGGACCGAGCCGCACACTGCAGAACCTTCGCGACTACTCGACGCTGGCCGGCGTGCTCGTCGCGCTGGGTGTGCTTGCCATGACCGTCGGCCTGATCCGCAGTGAGACCGCAGGAGACCTGCTCACGATCGCAGCGGCCGGCGCCAGCAGCAGGACCCGGCGCACCTTGAACGCATCGTCGGCAGGAGCGCTCGCGATGCTCGGCGCGTTGCTCGGTACGGCCACGGCCTACCTGGCGCTGATCGCCTGGCACTGGCACGACGTCAGCTATCTCAACAAGCCGCCGTACTCGGACCTGGCCGTCCTGATCATCGGCCTGCCGGTCCTGGCGTTCGCGGGAGCGTGGCTGCTCGGCCGTACTCCCAAGAGTCTCGCGAAACGTCCGCTGGAGTAGCTCGCCGGCATCACGAGTCCTGAAGCCGAGCAGCATCGACGAATCGTTGCCCCCGAGCGACGGGCCGGGCGTAGTCTCGCTCGTGCGGGGGCAACGATCGCTGGCGGGGGTCCATGCAGGACGAGCGAGACGGTGTCGGCGGGGCGGGTGGCACCAGCCCGATGGCGAGTGCGAGTGCACGTCAGGCGCGTCGGTACGGACGTCTGCTCGAGCTCCAGACCCGCCTCGCCGAGAGCACCGCCGACCTCGAGTCCTTGCTGGACACCGTCGCGCGTGACAGCGCGGTCCTGCTCGGCGACACCTGCATGATCTTCAAGATCGACGAAGCCGGCGAGTTCCTGGTGCCGGTCAGCAAGTTCCCTTCGGACCCCGAGGGCGACAACCTGCCAACCAGCATCGGCAAAGCGGGACCCGCCAGGGTCGGCGAAGGCATCGTCGGTGTTGCCGCCAGGGACAACCGCCCGATCCTGATCAAGGACACCGGAAACCCGGATAGCCGACGACGCCTGCATCCGCGCTACGTCCCGGTGGTCGACCGGTTTCTGATCCGTTCACTGATCTCCGTGCCACTGCGGGCACGCGGGCGTACGACGGGCGCGCTGCTGTTCGCCCGCACCGGCACCAGCGCCGCCTACGACGAGGACGACCTGGCGCTGGCCGTCGACATCGGGCAACGGGTCGCGCTGGCGATGGACAACGCCGAGCTGCTCGCCCGGACCGCGAGAGAGGCTCAGGGTCACCGCGGCGCGCTGGCGGAGATCGAGGCGACACGGGCGCGCTACCGCGAGCTGCTCGACTCCTCTCCGATCCCGATGTCGGTGCTCGTGGCCGACGAGCACCTCTATGCCAACACCGCCGCGACGCGGATGTTCGGCGTCGAGCTGCCCGACCAGCTGGTCGGGCACAGCGTGCTGCAGTTCATCCACCCGGACGACCGTGAGAACGTCGCCCGGCGGGCGGACGGAGTGGCCAGGGCCGTGCTCTCGACCGCAGGCCTGCAGTTCCGGCTGCTGCGACCCGACGGCGACGAGCTGATCGTCACCGCCATCGGGGCACCGTGCACCTGGGAGGGCCGCAGCGGTGTCCAGGTGATGTACGAGGACATCACCGACCGTGCCAGAGCCGAGTCGCACCGGCTCGAACGCGAGCGGTTCCACGCCGAGGTGCTCGACGCGATGCCGGTGTACGCCCTGGTGCTCGACACTGACGGCCACGTGCTCCTGACCAACCGGGCGTGGGCCGACAACCTGGCCCGGCTCGGCTATCCGGGCAGCGTTCCGGTCGGCACCGACTTCATTGACGCCTGCCGGCAGGCGACCGGCGAGATCAGGGCGCTAGCGCTGCACGTCGCCGAGGGGGTGCAGTCGGTGCTACGCGGTGGCTCGCACTTCACGTTCGACCTGCCACTGACCTACCCCGACGGCAGCATCGACTGGTTCACGCTGACGGCGATCCCGATGTCGGCGGCAAGTGCACGAGCCATCATCACGATGACCAAGATCACCCAGCGCAAGGTGTTCGAGGCCGAGCTCGCCCACCAGGCGACGCACGACCCGCTGACCGGCCTGCCGAACCGGCTGCTGCTCCAGGACCGGCTCGACTTCGCCCTCGCCGCACGGACCCGCAAGGGGCACCTGGTCGCGGCGATCTTCATCGACATCGACCATTTCAAGCTGATCAACGACAGCTACGGGCACGAGGCCGGCGACGCGGTTCTCACCGGTGTGGCCGAACGGCTGTCCGCCGCCGTACGGCCTTCGGACACGGTGACCAGGTTCGCGGGCGACGAGTTCGTGGTCGTGTGCGAGGCCCTCGGGGACCCGGCGCGCGTGATGGGGCTGGCGGCGCGCCTTCTGGAGTCATTGCAGGGCAGCTATCCCGTACCCGGTGCCGAACTGGAGATCTCGGTCAGCACCGGGATCGCGATCGCCGGACCCGACGACAGCGCCGACGACGTCGTGCGCAACGCCGACACGGCGATGTTCGAGGCCAAGTCGCGTGGCCGTGACCGGGTGGTCGTTTTCGACACGGCGCTGTCCGGCCGGGCCCGCGCCCGTCTCGACATGACCCAGGGCCTGCGGTACGCCATCGAGCGCGGCGAGCTACAGGTCCTCTACCAGCCGCAGCTCGACCTGCTCGAGGGGCGGATTGCCGGCGTCGAGGCCCTGCTGCGCTGGAACCGGCCGGGCTTCGGCCAGGTGCAGCCCGAGACGTTCATCCCGGTCGCCGAGGAGAGCGGGCTCATCGTCAGCATCGGCGAGTGGGTGATCGAGCAGGCCTGCACGATGGCGGCGTCCCGTACCGCCGGCTCCGCCATCACCGTCGCGGTCAACCTCTCCGCCCGGCAGCTCGGGGCGCTCAACCTGGTGAAGTCGATCCGGAACACCCTGCAGGAGACCGGCCTCGACCCCGCGCTGCTGACCCTCGAGCTGACCGAGAGCACCGTCATGGACGACCCGGTCGCTGCCAGCGTGATCCTCGAGCAGCTCAAGCAGCTCGGGGTACGGCTGTCCATCGACGACTTCGGCACGGGCTACTCGTCGCTCGCCTACCTGCAGCGCTTCCCCGTCGACGAGCTGAAGATCGACCAGTCCTTCGTCGACGGCCTCGGCACCGAGACCAGCGACGACGCCATCGTCTCCGGCATCATCTCCCTCGCCCGGACGCTGGGCCTCGAGATCGTGGCCGAGGGGATCGAGACGCAGCTGCAGCTGCGGCGGCTGCGCGAGCTGGGGTGCGAGCGGGCGCAGGGCTTCCTCATCGCCCAGGCGCTGAACGCAGCCGACCTGCACCGGTGGCTCGAGGACAACATGGTCTACAACCCGGTCGTCGGCTAGGTCGGACAACGCAGAAGGCCGGTCACGCGAGCATGACCGGCCCTGCTGTCGCTGTGGTGTGGCGGTGGAGGTGGGATTTGAACCCACGGAGGAGTTGCCCCCTCACACGCTTTCGAGGCGTGCGCGCTCGGCCACTACGCGACTCCACCGTCGGCTAGCCTAGCGGACCGCCGGGGCTTCCGTCCCTGTGACCGCGGAAGAACGCCCGGAGCAGGTCGCCGGCCGCATCGGCACCGACGCCTTGCACGACTTCGGGGCGATGGTTCAGCCTGCGGTCCCGTACGACGTCCCACAGCGAGCCGACCGCACCCGCCTTGGGATCGGCCGCCGCGTAGACGATCCGGTCGACCCGCGCGAGTACGGCGGCACCGGCGCACATCGTGCAGGGCTCGAGGGTGACGACGAGCGTGTGACCGGTAAGCCGCCAGTCCCCGACGGCGGCGGCGGCCCGGCGCAGCGCCAGGATCTCCGCGTGCGCCGTGGGGTCGCCGGTCAGCTCGCGTTCGTTGAAGCCCTCGCCGACCGGGTCGCCGCTCGGCCCGAGCACGACCGCACCGATGGGTACGTCACCGGCCGGCAGGGCCCGTACAGCGAGATCGAGGGCCGCCTGCATCGCCGCGTCCCACTGCGTCGTCACGCGCCGCGAAGGTCCTCGAGCACCTGGGCGCATCCGGCAGCCTCGCACACGGCGTAGATGACGTCGGCCGGCAGGTTGCCCTCCTCGGCGCACAGCTCGAGCAGCTCCGCGGCCGGGGTGCCGAGATCGCTGGCGATGCTGTCGTCGCCGCCCGGTTCGCCCTCGGGACGGGCGGCCGACTCGTCGTCGTCCTCGTCCTCGATGACCACCTCGGGCATCGTCAGGTCGTAGAACTTGGCCGCCAGCTCGCTGGTCTCGACGGCACGGATGTCCGAGATGAAGCTGCGCGGGTCGCTCTCGCCGTCGACGCGTACGGCGAGCATGTACTCGTCGTTCTCCTCGACCAACAGCAGCGCCGTACCGGCCTCCTCGTCGAGCATGTCCCGCAGCAGCTCGGTCACGCCGTCGAGGTCCTCGAGCTCGTCGAGGTCGACCTCCTGCCCGGTCCAGCCGGCAGGCTTGCGCGCCACTGCGATGGCGAAGTACGGCACGGCTTGTCTCCCCTTCGGGTTCCCTGTTGCGTTGGTCTAGCGGACAGCGCCCTCGAGGGCCCGTTCGTACACCTCACCAAAGCCGAGCCGGGCCGCGATCGCCGACAGCATCTCGTCGGCGTAGGCCTCGAGGTCGGACAGGATCGCGGTGAGCTCCATCTCGTCCATGCCCAGGTCGGCGAAGATGGTCACGTCGCCGGCCGGCATCACGTCGTGGATCTCGTCGTCGCCGGGCACGGCTACGTCAAGGCTCTCGCACACCTGGGCGGCCAGGTCCCAGGCGACGGCCGCGGTGATGTCCGACAGCAGCAGGCGTACGTCAGCGCCGATCACCCGCAGCGCGACGAAGAACTCGTCGGCGACGTTGACCAGGCCGAGCGCCCCACCCTCGCCGGGCTGCTGCCGCAACGCTGCCACGAGACCGTCGAGGTCCTCGGTGAGCCGCTCCGGCAGCACCCCGACCTGCCAGGCCTGCTCCTCGACGTAGGCCACAACGGCAAAATCCTCGATGGTGTCGAGCGCCATGTCGTGTCCCTTCCGTCGCTGCCGCGGCCTGCCCCGTACGGCCGTAGCGTGATCGTTGCAGATGTTGGCCCGCGAGGCGATGTTTCGTTCGTGCCCACCTGCGCGGAAACAATCCCACTACGGCACAGCGTGTGACTTTCCCCCGCCCAGAGGCGGTACAAAGTCACACGGTAACCCTGGCCCGCTGCATGAGGCCGCTGGCTCAGGCGGAGAGCAGGCCGCGATGGGCTACGGCGTCGAGGGACAGCGTCCGGTAGCCGACCTCCTCGAACAGGACCACGATCCGGTCGCCCTCGTAGCGCATCACCACCCCGTTGCCCCACTCGGAGTGCCGCACTGACGACAGCAAGGGGTACGGGGAATCCTCCGGCGGTGCGGCCTCGGCAGCGGTCCCGGCGGCGCAGGTGTCGCAGTGCCCGCACGGCGCGTTGAGGTGCTCGCCGAAGTAGGAGAGCAGGTACTGCCGGCGGCACCCCTGCGTGTCCGCGTACCCGCGCATCATCTCGACCCTGGACTGCTCGACCCGGCGGTGCGCGTCGGCCACGCCCATCGCGTCGCGGGCGGCCGCAGCCACGTCGACCACGTCCGGGCAGGGCTCGAGCAGACCTTCGGCCGTCTCCTGCAACGACCCGCCCTGCTCGAGCAGGTTCACCAGCGCCGTGAGCCGCGACGGGGACATCTCCATCGCTTCGCGCAGGTCCGCGGGCGAGACCGGGCCGGCCATGTCCTGGTGCAGCAGGACGAGCGTCATCACCTTGCGCAGCGATGTCTCGTCCGGCGCCCCGGAGGCGAAGAACTTGCGCAGGCCGAAGTCCTCCTGCCGGTAGAACAGGACCGCCTCGGCGGGCAGCCCGTCCCGCCCCGACCGGCCGATCTCCTGGTAGTAGGTGTCCACGGAGTCGGGCACGTCGGCGTGCAGCACGAACCGCACGTTGGCCTTGTCGATGCCCATGCCGAAGGCGGTTGTTGCGACGACAACGTCGAGCCGGTCCGTCATGAACCTTTCCTGCACGTCGTCGCGGTCACGGGCCCGCATCCCGCCGTGGTACGGGGCGGCGCGCAGGCCGAGGTCGGTCAGGTCGTCGGCGTAGGCCTCCGCGTCCTTGCGCGTAGCCACGTAGACGATGCCCGGCTTGGCCTCGCTGGCTGCCCGTACCGACACCGCCTCGCGCTTGAGCTCCTCGTCCCGGAACGCCTCCACCGACAGCCGCAAGTTGGGCCGGTCGAATCCCCACACGACGTTGCGGGGGTCGCGCAGCCGCAGCCGCTCGATGATCTCGGTGCGTACGGGGGGCGACGCGGTCGCGGTCAGAGCGACCACCCTGGGCCGGCCGAGCTGTTCGATCACGGCGCCGAGTCGCAGGTACGCCGGCCGGAAGTCATGACCCCACGCGGAGACGCAGTGCGCCTCGTCGACGACGAACAGCGACGGCTTCGCTGCCTTGACCATCTCCACGACGTCACGCTTGGCCAGCTGCTCCGGCGACAGGAACAGGAACTCGACCGAACCCGTGGTGATGGCGTCGTACGCGGCCGCGCGGTGACTGCGGCTCTGCGAGGAGTTGGCGCTGACGGCCGTGGTCCCCACCCGGCTGAGCAGCGAGGCGACCTGGTCGCGCTGCAGCGAGATCAACGGCGAGACCACCACCGTCGGCCCTTCGAGCAGCATGGCGGCGAGCTGGTAGACCGCCGACTTCCCCCAGCCCGTCGGCATGACGACGAGGGTGTCCCGGCCGTCGAGCAGGGACATGATCGCTTCCAGCTGGCCCGGCCGTAGTGCCTCGTACCCGAAGGTCGTCCGGGCAAGGTCGAGCACCTGGTCGCCCGAACTGCTGGACTCGGCCGATGTCACAGCGAACTCCTTGCCGGAGGAAACCGGACAGGCGTGCGCAGCCCCGTCCGTACACCAGAAGTGATGCCGCCCCAGCCGGAAAACGAAACGTGTTTGCGGACCTCGCCTTTGGTGACCGAACCGGCCGATGGCAGGATCGAGGGGTGTCCGACGCTCTCGGTGCCAGCCGCCACTCAGCGCTCGCGATCCGCCCTGCCGAGATCGGGGACGTGCCGGCGCTGACCGAGCTCTACAACCACTACATCCGGACCTCTGCGATCACGTTCGACATCGACCCGTGGACGGCCGACCAGCGGATGGAGTGGTTCTCCCACTACGCCCCGACCGGGAGGCACCGGCTGCTGGTCGCTCACGACGACGACGAGCTGGTCGGGTACGCGTCGACGAGTCCCTTCGCGGTGAAGGCGGCGTACGAGACCTCGGTCGAGGTCACCGTGTACATCTCGCACACGCACAAGCACCAAGGCATCGGAAAAGCCTTGTACACCAGGCTTTTTGAGGAGATGGAAGGCGAGGACGTGCACCGCGCCTACGCCGGTGTCACGTTGCCCAACGAGGCATCGATCGGGCTGCACCGGCATTTCGGCTTTTCCGACGTGGGCGTCTACCGCGAGGTCGGCCGCAAGTTCGGCACCTACTACGACGTCCTGCGGATGCAGCGAGAGCTCTGACTAGTGCGCCGCGTGGCCGTGCGGCAGGGTCAGGAGGTGCGACGGCTCGACGTCGCAGGTCTCGCACTCGAGCTCCAGCGTCGCGTGCCCGATGGCGAAGTCGTCGGCCAGCCGCTGCTTGAGCCGCTCGCCCACCACCCTGGCGTCCTCCAGCGACGGGTGGCCGCTGACCAGGACGTGGGCACTCATCGCGCGGACCTCGGAGGACAGGCTCCAGACATGCAGGTCGTGCACCCCCAGCACGCCCTCGTCGGCGCACAGCGTGGACACCACCTCGTCGATGTCGAGGCCGGTCGGCGTCGACTCGAGCAGGACGTCAGCCGAGTCCCGTACGAGACCGAAGGCCTGGGCGCCGATGAGTGCTGCGACGAGCAGCGAGGACAACGGGTCGAGGATGTACGGGCCGCCCAGCCAGATCGCAAGACCCGATGCGGCCACGGCCAGCGACGCGAGCACGTCGCCGCCGAGGTGCAGGGTGACCGCGCGCACATTGAGATCGCGGCCGCCGGGCTCTCGCACCACGAGCACGGCGACGACGTTGAGCAGTGCAGCGATCGAGGCGACGACGGCCACCAGCCCACCGCGTACGGCTGGCGGGTCGGACAGCCGCCGGATGGCTTCCACCGCCAGCCACCCGGTCACGACGGCGATGAGGACGGCGTTGGCGAGCGCCGCCAAGATCGTCGCCCGGTGGTAGCCGTACGACCGCGCAGCCGTTGGCGGCCGGCGGGACCAGCTCACCGCGATCATCGCCAGCACGATGGCCGCGACGTCGACGAGGTTGTGCGCGGCATCAGCGAACAGGCCGAGCGAGTGCGCGCTGATGCCCGCGACCACCTGGCCGAGCACGATCACGACGTTGAGGCCGAGCGCTATCGCGAGAGCACGGCTGCGCCCGCTCGTCACGTCGTGCGCGTGCCCCGTACCCATGCGTCGAGGTTAGCCGCTGGCTGGCTCACTTGCCGCTGAGTCCGGACAAGGCGTCGATGCCGCACGTGGTCTTCATGTAGGCCAGGACGTGCTTGGACGCGGCCAGGACCTTGGCGTTGGACAACCCGGCCAGGGCGGAGGGGTCGAGCTTGGTGTAGTCGTAGTGCGCCGCGATCAGCGCCTTGTCGAGAGCGGTGGACACCCCCAGCAGCACCACCATGTCCGGCTTGATCGCGGAGGGACTCATGGCGATGACGGCCTTGCTCTCGGCCATGGACTTCGCGACGATGGCCTTGATGCTCGACGGGTCGCTGCCGGCGCCTGCCGCGGCAGCACCCACGCCGTTGAGCGAGTTGGCGACGTTCTTGCAGAAGTCGCCGCCACCGGTCGCCTTGATCTTCGTCGTCGTCGGGGAGGGCGCGCTCGTGGTGGTCTTGCTTCCAGCGCTGGTCGCCGGGGCAGCCGAGGGTGTCGTACCCGCGGACTTCGCAGCGGCAGCCGCCGAGGGCGACGTGCCGCCGGCGGAGGTGGTGCCCGCCGCTGAGGTGGTCGGCGACGCGCCTGCGGAGCTGCTGCCACCGCCACAAGCAGTCGCGGTCAGTGCGACGGCGAGCAGGACCGCAGCGGGTCCGACGTGCCGGCGGTGAATGGCGCTCATGTGAATTCCTCTCGCGTACGATCTGCGGACGTACAAACAGAGTCGGGCCTGATACATCGACCGTGCACCGCAACCCCATTGTGGCGCAGGTGGGGCCCCGGCGGTGCTTACCCCTACGCCGAGGCGGCACTCCCGGACCAGATCGCGGCCGTTGCAGCGGTGGTCACGGCCACGGTCGTCAGCGCTGCGTAGTCCAACGTCGCCGGCAGGTCAGTCGGCCGGTGGTAGCTCGGGTTCCGAAAGCTCGCCGTGTCCGTGACCATGAGGGACGGCACCCCACGCCGCCAGAACGCTGCATGGTCGCTGCGGCTCAGGTGCACGGTGTACGGGAGTGCGACCGTACTCATCGTTCCGGCGAGGCCGTCACGCCGCGGATCACGCAGGAGTACGGCGCGGTGGTCGCGCAGGGCGGCGGCGGCGCGCCACAGCTCCGCCGCCGGGGCAGACGACCGACGATGAACCACCAGGCTGAAGTCGCCGACGGCATCGACGACTTCCCTTGCTGCTGCAGGAAACACGCGGCCAGCGCCGAACGGCAGCCGTTGAGTCCCTGGCTCGTCGCTGTAGTAGCCGACCGCCTCCAGGCCGATCATCCCGGAGAGCTGACCGGCGGTGAGCAGCCGACGCGCTGCCACCGAGGCACCCGTGAGACCGACCTCCTCGAGATCGAACACGGCCAGGATCACCGCAGGCGGCGAAGGCAAAGTGCCGAGCAGCCGGGCAATCTCGAGCAGGACGGCGACACCTGACGCGTTGTCATCGGCGCCCGGGCTGTGCCGCACGGTGTCCAGGTGGGCGCCGACGACGACCGCTGGACCCTCCGGAGCTCCGGGATGTCGGGCGACCAGGTTGGCTCCGGAGAGCTTGCGATATGGGCGTACGCGCAGCACCTTGGCCGACCGGTCCGCCCTGTCGTTGCTGGCAACCCGCAAGGCCGCTGTGAACGGCTGCGCCTCCACCCGCCAGCCGGCCCCGCCCAGCTCCTGCAGGACGTGGTCCTCGGCGGCTTCCATCGCCTCCGGCGCCCACCGCCGGTTGCGCGGGCCGACCGCGAGCCGTTCGACGTCAGCCCGAACCCGCTGCGAATCTGCTTGCGCGGCAAGGAAACCGACGACGTTTGCGAGCGTCGAGGACAACGGTCAGCCTCTGATGGCCGAGATCGCGCTGATGATCGCGAAGATCACGAGGATAGCGGCGGTGATCCGCTGGAGCAGTCGAACGTTGACGTACTTCAGCAGCTTGGCACCGAGGACGACCCCGAGTCCGCTCACCAGCCACAGGCCGAGCGTCGCGCCGACGGCCACCGTCAGCGGGTCGTACTTGGCCGCATAGTTGGCGGTGGCGATCTGGGTGATGTCGCCCCACTCACCCAGGAAGATCACCGTGAACGAGGTCAGGAACACCCGCCAGAACGGGGTCGGCAGCGCCCCCTTTTCGAGATTCGCCTCTGCCTGCTCAGCCTCGCTCTCCTCCTCCTCGACCGAGAACAGCACGAGGCCGGCGCCGGCCAGGAAGAGCACGGCCACGACGCTTTGGACCAACCGGTGCGGCAGCAGGTGGAGCAGGCTGCCGGCGGTGACGGCGATGATGACGTGTACGAGGAACGCGGAGGCGACACCGAGCCACACGTACAACGGCCGGTAGCGCGTGCCCAGCACCAGGGACGCGAACATGCTCTTGTCCGGCAGCTCAGCCAGGAAGATCACTGCAGCGACGGTGAGCAGGATTCCGAAGCTCACCCGCGGTCTGCCTTCGTCGGACCGCCTGCTGCCTCTGCTACGGCCTTGGCGACCCGGTCGTGCACGTTGCTGGCGAACATCGACGGGATGATCACCCCGACCGACAGCTGCTCGTCGGTGACCGTGTCGGCGATGGCCTTGGTGGCAGCCAGCTTCATCGCGGAGGTCACAGCGCGGGCTCTCGCGTCGAGCGCCCCGCGAAAGAAGCCGGGAAAGCACAGCGAGTTGTTGACCTGGTTGGGGTAGTCGCTGCGACCGGTCGCGTACAGCGCGCCTTCCGGCATCTCCTCAGCGAACACCTCGGGTACGGGGTTGGACAGCGCGAAGACGATCGGGCGCCGCGCCATGGTGGACAGCAGCTCCGGGTCGACCGATCCACGCATCGCAGCACCGATGAAGACGTCCGCACCGCGCAGGGCGTCCTCGAGGGTCGAGATGCCGCGGGGATTGGTGCAGTCGGCGATCCGCTGGTGGTGGGGCAACGTGGCCAGTGACGCCCCGGCGAGCGCGCCGACCAGGGGGCCGTCCTTGTCGACCGCGATGACGTCGACGACCCCGGCGTCGAGCAGAGCGTGGGTGATGGCCGTTCCCGCCGCTCCGATACCGACAACCACGCAGCGGGTGTCCCTGAGCTGGCGGCCGGTGAGCCGGCAGGCGTTGACGAGACCGGCCAGCACGACGATCGCGGTGCCGTGCTGGTCGTCGTGGAACACCGGGATGTCGAGCTGTTCCTGCAGGGCCAGCTCGACCTCGAAGCACTCCGGGGCCTTGATGTCCTCGAGGTTGATACCGCCGAACCCCGGTGCGATCGCGAGTGTCGCGTCGATCAGCGCCTGCGGCGATGGCACGTCGAGGCAGATCGGGTAGGCGTTGACGTTGCCGAACTGCTTGAAGATGACCGCCTTGCCCTCCATGACCGGCAGGGCGGCGAGCGGGCCGAGGTTGCCGAGACCGAGTACGGCGCTGCCGTTGGTGACGATGGCGACCGAGGAGCCCTTCGCCGTCAGTCGCCAGGCCCGCTCGGGATCCTCGGCGATCGCGGTGGAGATCCGGCCGACCCCGGGGGTGTAGGCCATCGACATGTCGTCGCGCGTACGAACTGTTCGCCTCGGCGTCACCTCGATCTTGCCGCCGAGGTGATACAGGAAGACGCGGTCGGAGGTGTTGCGGACCCGCATGTCCGCGGCATTGAGTGCCTGTTCGAGTCGCGTGACGTGCGCCTGGTCGTGCGCCTGGAGGGTGACGTCGACGACCGCACCGCCGACGGAGACGTCGACGAGGTCCATCGCGACGACCACCGCGCCCTCGGACGTGACGGTCTGAGCGATGCGCGGCAGCAGCTGTGGGTCGGTGGGCGCTTCGAGCCGGATGGTGACCGAGTAGGCCGCGCCGGGCGCGACGGGTGGATGGCTCACCGTCCGAGTATCCGTGATCCGGACCCGGTACGGGAACGCGGGGGCGAAGGAGTTGCCCAGCCGTTGTAACTTGAGCCTCGTCCAAGCGCTGGCCGAATCGATCGGGGACCCGTTCATGACCGGAGCCGTGCCGCCGGGTGAGGTTGAGGCCCGCACCGGCCCGCTGGGCCCGCCACCCGGGCCGAGTCAGGTGCGCCGCGCCTCGGGGATCTACGGCATGGTCGTCACGGGAGCGGTGTTCGCCAGCGCGGGCGGCCAGCTCAAGACCCTCCCGTTGGCAATCGCTGTCATCGTGACCCTCGTCGTCTACTGGCTTGCCGAGGAGTACGCGGAGGTCGGCGAACACGCCAGCGCTGGTCGGCTGCCGTCGCGGGCGCAGATCCAAGCGGCGCTGGCAGAGAAGTGGCCGATGGTCACGGCGTCGTACGTGCCGCTGGCGATGTTGCTGGGGGCCCGCGTCCTGGGTGCAACCCCCATGCACGCGGCCTACTTCGCGCTGGGGGTCACCGTCGTTCTGCTCACGTACTACGGCTGGTCGGCCGGGCGGACATCGGGGTTGCACGGCCGGCCCCTGTTCCTGATGACTGCGGCCGCCGGCTCGCTGGGACTGGTGATGATCGGGCTCAAGCTGCTCATCAACCACCTGCACTGACCGGTCGCCGACGCCCCAAGGCCATGGCTTCCGCGGGGCACTAGCCGGTGGTGATGCCGGCGACGTTCTTGGCCGTGGCGAACGACGCGTAGAGCCGGGCCCACGCCTTGTCCTTGCTGCTCGCCACCTTGCCGTCACAGAACTTCTTGTTCCCGTTGGCGGTGTAGTAGGCGAGGAAGGTCAGCACCTCGGTGGTGTTGCCGGCCGTACCACCTTGGTAATCAGCGGTCGGTTCCGACGTCTGGTGTACGAGGCAGGACTGCGACGCGGCGTTGGCCTGCACGCCGGCCTGGGTCCGGAACGCCGCCCCGCCGGACGAGCCGCACCCCGTCAGGAGCGCTGCGGCCGAAGCCGTTGCCGCGACGGCAGAAATGAGTCGGACGGTGACCATTAGACGCTCCCGGAGATTGCGCGAGTCATCAGCCCGAGGCCGACGACGAGGACGAGTGAGGCGGTGAGTACGGGCATCGCGGCGGCCACCCAGCCGAGTCGCGTGATTCCGCGACCGGCGAGCAGGCGAGTGAAGCGGTCCTGCATGCGCACAACCAGCAGGCCGGCGAGGCACAGCGCCGCGGCCATGCCCAGGCCGTACGCGAGCACCAGGCCGATGCCGAAGTAGGTCCGACCGGCCGTGATGGCTGCGAGCAGGACGAGCAGCGCCGACGGACTGGGTACGAGACCGCCTGCAGCACCGAGGCCGATGAGTCCACCCCGGCTGAAACCCTTGTCGGGTCCGGCATTCGGGTCGGCGGGGCCATGTGAATGGGCCTTCCCCCAGCCGTGCGAGTGCAGCGCCGGCGCCGCATGGTCGTGGTGCGCGTGCTCATCGTGTGGGTGCTCATCGTGCGGGTGTTCGTGATGGTCGTGGCCGTGGGGCGCGGCAGCACCGGCGAGGGCCATCGCTGGGGCCGGCGCCACGGCCGGAACTGCGTGCGCATGGTCATGGTCGCCCGAGCCGCCACGCCGACGCCGCACCGCCGAGATCAGCAGCCCCATGCCCACCAGCGCGACCATCGCACCAGAGATGACGGCCAGGTCCTGCTCGACCACCGTGGTCGCGAACTGCGTGCCCAACGCGATCAGCAGCCCGAGTACCAGCACGCCCACGGTGTGCGTGATCGTGACCGTGGCACCCACCGTGGCGACGTCGCGCAACCGGCCGCGGCGCCCGACCAGGTAGGCCGCCATCACGGTCTTGCCGTGCCCCGGCAGGAAGGCGTGCCCCGCGCCGAGCGCCATGGACAGCAGGACGGCCAGCGACCCCACCCCGAGGCCGAGGTTCTTCCGCCCGACCAGGCCGTTGAAGTCGTTGCTCACCTTGTTCAGCTCGCGTACGGCGAACCCGGCCACGGGCAGGTCCTTGACCCTGGCGTAGGTGGACGCTCCGGAACCCGGCGTGACGTCCAGGTTGGCGGACCGCACGTCCAGCGGCGAGGAGAGCAGGTCGTTCGGGTAGCGCCGCAGCTCGTCGCTGATGCTCGTCGCGGGGACGGGCGAGTTCTTCAGCGAGACGCCGGTCCCCACGGCGGTGATCTCGTGCCAGCCGATGCCGGCGCCATCCCAGCCGTTCGACACTACGACCGACGTCGCCTCGGAGATGGCCACCTTGGCCGAAAGCCCACACTCGAGCCGCCCGACCGAGAGGCCGGCCACGGCACCCGGGCGCTCGGTGTACGAGGCGGATCCCACGGTCCACGAGACCGGCGATCCGGCGACGGTCAGGTGGTCGCCACGGCTCAACGAGTCACACTGGGCAGCGGCGTACGAGGACAGCTCCGCCCGGGACAGCTTCCCGTCGTGGTCGGCGTCGATGTGCGACTTTCGCTGGTACGTCGGGATTTCCGCGACGTCCTCGACCGCGGTGTCGGCGATATGGTCACTGCCCACCGTCAGCCCGTCATAGTGGTTGACCGTCGCATTGCCGAGCGGGTGTGCACCGGCCGGCACCGCCATCATGAATCCGATCGACCCGACCATCCCCGCCACCGCCGTCGCCCTGGCGAACATCCGGCGGCTCATGACGCGCTGCCGAGCTCACGAAGGGCTCGCTGGGCCACCGGTGCCTGCAGCGGGCTGAACTGCGGGTTGATCCGCAGCGCCGCGCGCAAGTCAGCGGCCGCAGAGCGCCTTTGCCCGAGAGCCTTTTCGATCATTCCGCGATGGAAGTGGAACAACGCGTTCTTCATGCCGGTCGCGAGCGCCTTGTCTGACCAAGCCAGGGCTTGGCCGTCTCGCCCGTTCGCGTGCAGGGCCCAGGCGTAGGCATCGTCCATCTCGAGGAACGGCCGGATCCTGATGCCAGCCTTGCCGTACTCCAGTGCCTTTGCCGGTTCACCGTGGTCGGCGTAGTAGAGCGTCGGGTCCGAGTCGAGCAGCACACCGTTGGTCTGAAACAGCTTGTTCTCGACGCCGAACGTCGCGTACTGCTGCTTCGCCTCAGCGGACCTGCCCAACGACTGCAGGTACTCGCCGAACTCGATGACGTACTGCGGCTGCGGCACACGACCGACAACCGCTGTGTAGTCGGCAATCGCGGCCGCCTGCATTCCCAGTGCAGCCTCCGCCTTGGCCTTGCCCTCGAGCAGGGCGGCATAGCTCGGGTCGACCTTGAGCCCGGCCGTGTAGTAGGTCAGAGCCTTGGACGGGTCGCCGGCATTGCGAGCCAGCTCGCCGAGGTAGTAGTCGGCGAACGCCGTGTCGGCGGGAGTGCCAGCTGGCGTCACGCGCCCGGGTCATCAGCGCGACAGCATTCGGCAGGTTGCCCGCGAGCTCGGCGACGTAGGAGGCACGGGACAGCGCCGGGGTCTGCGGCCGCAGGTTGATCATCTTCTGTACGGAGGCCGCTGCGTTCCCGTACTCCCCCAGCTGCGTCTCGGCGTCGGCCAACGTGCCGTACAGGGCGGCGTTGTAGCCGTCGACGGCTAGGCCTTTCAGCGCCCACGCCTTGGCGGCGGCGAACTGGTGCCGAGCGGCGGCGAGCGAGGCCATTCCCGCGTCCGCGATGAAGTTGTCAGTGTGATTGATGGCTAGCGACTTGCGCAGTGCACCCTCGGCCAGGGTGTCGAACGCGGGATTGACGGTGACCCTTGCCTGATCCACATAGTCCAGACCAAGGGTCGCCCAGGCAGCGTCGTTGCCGGGCGTTGTCTTGAGAGTCGCTTGCAGCGCGGCGATCGTGGCGCCCAGGTCACCCTGTGTGGAGGGGTTCAACGCCCGGTCCGCGGGCTCACCGGCAGTCTTCCGGCCGCCACCGGCGGAGCCGGCAACCGCGAATCCGGCGACGAGGGCGCCCACGAGGGCGACGACCGTCGCGGCCAGCAGCAACGGACGACGGGACCGGCGCTCGGCCTCGGGCGCCCGAGTGGATTCGTGCAGATCAGTCATCACGGCATTGACTTCCTGACTCGACTTTGCTTGCGGTACAAGGGTTGTTGCGGCTAGGGTCGCCCGCCCGCCCCCGTCGAGCGGGCGGGCGACCCTGCGGTTCAGGCCTACTGGGCCTCGTTGACGGCCGCGGTGTTCGGCAGTGAGACGTAGGGGAACGTCGTGCCGAACGCGTGGTCGTTCGCGTTGACGCCGTCGCCGGCAGCCAGCGGCTTGACGATGCCGTTGGTGGCGGCACCCTCGAGCGCCTGCAGCGCGATGTCGATCACGTCGTCGCCGAGGCGACGTCCGTTCGGGAAGCCCTGGAGGTCGCCGCCGATGACGCCGAGCCGGTTGGGCGTGGCGGTCACGGGGACCGACATGTTCAGACGCAGCATCTCGGACGGTACGAACCTCTTCGCGTTGACGTCCTTGTTCAGGATCTGGGAGTTCAGGTCGGCCTGGATCGGCGCCTTGGTCCCGTCGAGAGTCGGAGCATTCTTCGCGATGCCGGTGAGGAAGATCTCCGCGAGGTCGTTACGCGGACCCTTGGGCGCCGGGATGCCGTAGATGCTCTGGATCAGAGCCGGCACGATCGGGTGCAGCACCTTCGCGACGACCGGCGCGATCGTGTGGTCGACGCTCGGGTGGATCGCGTTGAAGGCGTCCTTGTAGGCCAGCGGCACGACCGCCTCGTTGACCAGCGGGTTGCCCAAGCGGGAGACCTGGACGTACGGCCCGAGCCTGGTCGTGCCCTTCGCGCTGACTGCGACGGTCCGTTCCGAGGTGGTCGACCACACGCCGATGACCGGGTTACGGGTCGCATTTCCCTTGTACGCCAGCTCATTCTTGGGAATCTGCAGCCCAAGGGTGTTGACGTTGTAGCCCTTGAGCGTGTCGTGGCCGGCCTCGGAGAGGTTGGCACCGTACAGCAGGTCGAAGACCCTCAGGTCGAGGAAGAACGGGTCGTCGGCCTGACCGGCAAACGTCTTGCCACCGCCGGGGAGGCCTACCGTTGCTTCCTTGACCAGGTCCGCGTAGTTCGGCATGGAGGCCTTGCCAGTGTCCGAGGGGGCGACAACGGCGTCCTTCAGGATCGTCTTGGGACCACCAGCACTGGTTTCCTTCTGCAAGGTGTAGGTCTGGTAGAAGTTCAGCGTCTTGTCTTTGACGCTGTGCACAACGCCTGTGTTGTAAAGGAACTGGCCTTTCGCGTCCCGGTAGTGGTTGGTGAACGTCCAGATGTAGTTGATGTCCGCCCAGCCGTCACCGTTGTTGTCGATGTGCAGCGAGTAGTGCGTGTTCTGGGCGAACGGGTAGTAGTTCGGGCCGCCATTGGGTTCCTCGAACGGAATCCAGTTGGCGAGCAGCGTGACCGTGTTGGTCTTGTCCGGGCTGGTGAAGGCATAGACGTCGGTGTTGTCCGCACGAGGATTGCCGGCGATCAGCGGTGCCTCACGGTGCGAAGACGCCTGGCTGGCGGTCGGGGCCAGCAGCACTGCCGCCCCGGAGAGGGCGAAGACCGCCGCTCCCGTCGCTGCGACCGTTCGGCTGGTCAGGCCGGGTCGCCCTCTGTTCTTGCTCTGCTTCTGCACGAGCTCTCCCTAGCTAGCCCTGCATGACAACTCAGGCAGGGGAACGGCACGCGAGCCGGCGACGACGTACGTCGTACAACGACCGGGTGCTTCTGACGGCTAGGGTTCGTCCGAACGGGTCTACCGGATTGGTCCGGAAGCAATTGCTTCGAAGTCAGCGCTTGGAGAGCTCGGATGCCTCGGCGGTTCGTCCGCTGCTGACGAGCAGGTCGCGCAATGGCTCCAGTGCATCCGGGTCGCCGGCGGCGAGCGCGTCGCGGAAGTGCTGCTCGGCCGCGACGAGGTCGTCGCGCTCCAACGCCAGCGTCCCGAGAGCGTGGTGCGCGTCAACGTCTCCCTCGGCCAGCATGGCCCGGTAGTCGGCCTCGGCGGCCGTCAGGTCGCCGGCACGTTCGTGCGCCTGACCGAGCTCCCACCACAGGTTGGCCTTGTCCACGACGTCCTCGGCCAGCGCCAGCTCGTACTGCTCGATCGCCTGCTGCGGCAAGTCGAGCTCGTACGCCAGCAGGTCGGCGTAGTCCTCGCGCGCCTCGAGCAGTCCGGCGGCGATGGCTTCGCGGTAGGCCGCGGCGGCCTCGTCGAGGTGGCCTTCCTCGTGCTGCAGCTCAGCCAGGCCGATGAGCGCCGGGCGATGGCCGGCCTTGAGCAAGTCGGTCACCATCGGGCGGGCCTCGACGCCACGTCCCTGACGAATCAGGAACCGCGCCAGCTGCAACCGGTCGGTCTCGTCGCCCTCGCCCGCGCCGGACCGGTAGGCGAACTCCGCCGCCTCCAGGTCCTCGCGACTCTCGGCCAGGAGCGCCACGTCTCGCCAGGCTCGGGTCTCGCCGGCCACGATCGCTGCACGCAGCAGCCGCTCAGCCTCCGGCTCGTCGTCGCGGGCCAGATAGACCTCGGCGAGCTGCCACTGCCACTGCTCCTCGCCGGCCTCGATCCCCGCCCTGAGCAACCGCTCGGCCTGGTCGACGTCGCCGTCGGCCAGCGCAGCGGTGCCGGCGGCGAGGTAGCCGGCCAGGTCGCCGGCGTCCATCGCCCGCCCGAACAGTGCCAGCGCACCAGCATGATCGCCGAGCTCGTCCCGTACGAGACCCAGCTCGGTCAGCGCGGCCACGGACCCACCGGCGACCAGCGTTCGGAAGACCTGCTCGGCCTCGGCCCACCGACCGGACTCGCACAACGCACGGCCCTCGCTCAGCTGAGCACGCTCCCTGGCGGGCGCCGACGCCTCGGCCACCCGCAACGGCCGATCTCGTCGCGACATGGCTCAATTCTGGCAGGCGCGGGGCCCTGCTCAATGCCGATGGCACGGCCGCCGAAGATCAATTCGCGGCGAAACCGGTCGAACGCTTCCGCGCGGGCACCCGCTCTGTCACGCTGCTGACCTCACCGACCTCAGGGGGCACCATGTTCGGCAAGCACTGGGCAACGGCACAGGGTCACATCGTGGACCGCCGGATCACCCACTCGTCGGTCGACGGGCCCACCTACTACGAGTTCGTGGTCGACGTGACGACGCCGGGCGGTGAGGTCTTCCGGGCCAAGGCTGGACAGCCGCACCTGACGACCGACTTCATGGCTCCCCAGATCGGCATGACCGTACAGGTGGAGTACGAGCCGAAGTCGCACGACGTCCGCTTCACCATGGACGACCCGCAGGTGAGCTGGAAGGCGCACAAGAAGGGCGCGAAGTCCGGTTTCAACGACACGCTCAACCAGGCCCCCGGCACGACCGTCAGCGGCGGCGGGGCCGAGCTGCCGGCCGGCTTCGACATCAACGCGCTGCTGGGAGCTGGCGGACTTGCCGGCGGGACGCAGGTCTCCGAACCGACAGTCATTCAGGTCGACGGCGTGACCATGGACAGCAGCTCGCCGGAGGCCGTGGCCGTTCGCAACGCCCTGCTGCAGGCGTTCGGTGGCAAGGCTGAGCCCGAGCCGGAGTCCTGACCTACCAGGGCGGCCGTACGGGGCCAGGCACGACGACGGCGTCCAGCGCACGCTGCAGGGCCGAGAAGTCCCTGGCACCCATCTGCGTCCGCCAGCCGGACACCACTGCTGTCATTGCGCTTTCGGCCGCCCTCGTGCAGGCACGACCGCGCGCGGTCAGCGTCAGCAACCAGGCCCGGCCGTCGTCGGGATGCTGCACGCGCGCGACATAGCCGTTGCCCACCAGCTGCTCAACCAGCTGGCTGGCCGCCTGTTTGGTCACGCCCAGGTGCTCGGCGACGTCGGCCACGGTGGCATCACCGGCACTGATCCGGACGAACGCGTAGCCATGCAGCGGGCGGACGTCGGCAAAGCCTTTGCCCTGCATGTGTTCCTGGATGCCCTCGATCAGCTGGGCGGATGCGCGCAGAAGCTGCCACGAGACGACGAGCGGTTCGTTCGACACGAATCCAGGTTGACACAAACAGTCAAGTGGCCTGACTATCTAGACAAGTTACTTGTCTAGATGTGGAGACACGAGATGACCGTCGTACGGGCAGAAGATGCTGTAGCGCACGAGATCCATGGCACGAAGTTCGATTCCTACGTCACCTCGGCCAACGCCGCCACGCTCTGCGCGTGGCAGATCACCGTTCCCGCCGAACAGCCGGGAACGCCGCACCGGCCTGACCACGACGAGGTGATCCTGATCCTCGACGGTGAGCTCAAGGTCACGCTCAATGACACCAGGACGCGCGTGGTCGCCGGCGAGGTGCTGGTCGTACGTGCCGGCGACGAGGTCACGGTCTGCGGAGGTCCCGGCGACGCCACCGCTTGGGTGACGACGACGCCGGGCCTGACGGCGACGTTGGCCGACGGCACCGCGATGCGGCCGCCGTGGGCGCAGTAGTCAGACCGCGGTTGGAGTCGAGATTCCCACGCCGCCACGGGTTGTGCCGCCGTAGCGGACTTGCTCGGCCGCGATGTCCAGCGGGGAGATCGCGGAGCGGTTGAGGTCGGCAGTGATGAGATCGGCAGGCACCAGCCAGCTGACCTCGAGCTCGAGCCCGTCCGGGTCGTGGGCGTACAGCGCCTTGGTCGTGCCGTGGTCGGAGGCGCCGACCAGCGCGCCGGCCTCGGACAGCTTGTCCCGCAGCCGGGCCAGCTCATCGAGAGTGTCGACCTCCCAGGCGATGTGGTAGAGCCCGACCGTGGCTCGACCGGCCTGGGAGGGCCCTGCGGCCGTGCCGATCCCGAACACCCCGAGGTCGTGGTCGTTGTTGCTACCCGGCGCCTGCAGGAAAGCTGCCCGCCCACCCGGGATCTCCATGACGACCTTGAAGTCGAGCAGGTCCTGGTAGAACGCAACCGTCCGAGCGACGTCGCGGACGTACAGCACAGCATGGTTCATCCGCATGACCGGCATGGTCGTTGCTCCCACTCCGCCGAAGGTCGGCCCCGCCCTCCCACGGTACGCGGATCGGGCCGTTCCCGGGCTATCCGAAGTCGGCGGTTTCCGGGTCGGCGCCGACCCGGCCGATCCCGTCGAACGCGGTCAGCGCATCGCGGTCGTCGTCGGCAAGCTCGAAGTCGAAGATGTCGAGGTTCTCCGCGATCCGAGCGGGGGTGACCGACTTCGGGATGACGATGTTGCCGAGCTCGAGGTGCCAGCGAAGGACGAGCTGGGCTGGCGACTTCCCGTACGACTCGGCTATCGCGCCGATCCGGGGGTCGTCGAGCAGACCCTGTCCCTGGCCGATCGGGCTCCACGCCTCGGTGAGAATCCCGTGAGCGGCGTGATACTCGCGGAGCTCCGTCTGCGGCAGGCCGGGGTGCAGCTCGATCTGGTTGACCGAGGGAACGATGCTGGTCTCGTTGGCCAGCCGTTCGAGGTAGGCGACGGTGAAGTTGGAGACGCCGATCGAGCGAACGCGGCCGTCCGCGTACAACGTCTCGAGCGCCTTCCAGCTGGCGACGTACTGGTCCCGCTTCGGCCGGGGCCAGTGGATGAGGTAGAGGTCGAGCACGTCCAGGCCGAGCTTGGCCATGCTCACGTCGAAGGCGCGCAGCGCGGTGTCGTAGCCCTGATCGGCGTTCCAGAGCTTGGTCGTGACGAACAGCTCGTCCCGCGGCACGCCGGACTCGACGAGCGCCTTGCCGACACCCTCTTCGTTGCCGTAGGCGGCGGCGGTGTCGATCATCCGGTAGCCGCTGGAGATGGCGGACAGGACCGGGGCGATGACCTCGTCCGGCGGCACCTGGAACACCCCGAAACCCACCTGCGGGATGCTGATGCCGTTGTTCAGCTTGAGCGATGGAACCTGAACCATGTGCTGCTTACCTCTCGTCGACTTCCTACAGGACGTACGCTGAGCCGTCGATGTGCCCAAAGCACCTATCGTCTGCCGTGAGGACTGCCCGATGTCGCTGCGCCGTACGCCGGTTGCCGCCATCTGCGGACTGGCTGCCGTGACACTGCTCGCCGGGTGTACGAACGGCTCGACGAACGGCTCGACGAACGCCTCGAGCACCACGCTACCCGTCGCGTCGGCGTCGGCTCCCTCGTCGGTGCCTCCCTCAGTCGCTCCGACCCTGGCACCCGCTTCGGCGGCGGCGACGCCGGCTGCTACTGCCAGGGGCAATCTCGCTGCCGAGGCGATTGCCAAGCCGATCACGGGCTACGGCGCCCCCAAGCCAGCGGCCCCACCTGCCGCGGCCCCGCCTGCCGCGGCTCCAGCAGCCGCCGCGGCGGCGCTGCCGGCGCCGGGCAAGGTGGGTGCGTCGCGGCGCCTGGCAGGTCTGACGATCGTGCTCGACCCCGGCCACAACGGCGGCAACGAAGCCGCCCCGGCCCGGCTGAACGCACCCGTACCGGCCGGTGGGTTCACCAAGCCCTGCAACACGGTGGGTGCCGAGACCAACGCTGGCTACCCCGAGCACGCCTTCAACTGGGACGTGGTCACCCGCGCAGCGGCGATGTTGCGGGCGCAGGGCGCCACGGTCGTGCTGACCAGGGACAACGACACCGGTTTCGGGCCGTGTGTGAACGAGCGCGCTGCGATTGCCAACGCCGCCCACGCCGATGCGATGGTCGCTGTCCATGCCGACGGGGCGGCTTCCGGTGCGTACGGCTACCACGTGATCGCGCCGGCGCTGGCCCCGGACCACAACAACCGGGCGATCCTGGCGGAGTCATGGTCGCTCGCGCAGGACGTGCACACCGCGTTCCACCAGGCGACCGACGAGCCCAACGCGACCTACGTCTCCGGTGGGCTGACCCGACGGTCGGACCTGGCCGGGCTCAACCTGTCGCAGGTGCCGGCGATCTTCATCGAGTGCGCCAACATGCGTAACCCGACGGACGCGAGCCACCTCACCGACCCGGCCTGGCGGCAGCAGGCGGCGGCCGGCATCGTTGCCGGGATCGCGGCGTTCCTGCACCGCTGAACGACCGGCCTACTTCGCGGGCGGCACCGAGTTGTCCAGCGGGGGCGGCACATTTGCCGCAGTCCACGTCTTGCCGTCAGCACTGAAGACAACGTGGTGATTGAACGTCGTACCCCACATCATCGTGTTGTTGGACTGCAGGCAGACCGGAGTCGACGGCAGGTTGGTCTTGACCGGCGTGAACGCGGTGGCGCCCGGTGTCAGCTCGAGCAGACCGGACCCGTCGACCGCAACGCCGAGCAGTGCACCGTTCGCCATCATCACGGTGCACTCGGCGTTCACCATGGGACCGGTGATGACGGTGCTCGACCACTGGGTCGCGCTGGCGTCGGAGATCATCACGAGTGTGGTGGCCAGCTCGCCGCCGTCACCGGGCTCGCCCAGCGTCGTGCCCTCCGGCGGACCGCTGAGGCGCACGATGTGCTTGCCGTTGATCTGCGAGTGCACCGTCTCGACCCAGGGCCGCGTGAGCGCGGTCGACTGCCACGACTGGCCCTGGTTGTGGCTGAACGCGATCTGGTGCGGGTCCCGTACCCAGATCGCGCCGTTCGGGAGCTTGGCCCCGACCAGCGGCGTGGTGATGACGAGGCCTTCCGGACTGAGCAACGACGAGGAGGCCTTTGCCGGGTTGACCACGGAGGGGACGGCGCCCTGACTCAGGACCAGCACGTCCTTGGGCACGGCCGAGATGCTGCCGCTGCTCAGTACGGTGTTCCAGGTCGCCCCGCCGTCATGGGAGACGATCGAGCCGTACGTGTACGGCAGCAGCAGGTCCTGGCCGCTGACCTGGAGCCGCCCCCAGCCTGCGTTCGACGTCGGCAGGCCGGCCGGGAGGGCGACCACCGACCACGTCTTGCCGCCGTCGGTGGTCTTGTTCATGGCCGGAGCGCAGTCGTCGCCGGCCTGCGCGCGGACGCAGTCCGAGGAGAACGAGTAGCCGTCGGTCGCGGTGTCGAAGACCACCTGGGGTGGCAAGGGACCGGCGTGGACGGCACCCGCGATCGGCTGGTAGGTCGTCGACGAGCCACCGCCGGTGAAGGCTGCGACGACCCCGACGGCGGCCAGGGCTGCGAACCCGAGTGCCACCGCGCCGGTCTTGGAGACCTGGCGGCGGGGCTTGCTGAGGCCTGCTCCAGCTGGCGTGAACGAGGCAGGGGCGTGATCGGCCACGTCATTCAACGCGGTTGCTTTGTCCTCGGCCACGCGTCTCCTCGTCCGTCGTCCGGCGCACAGCGTTCCGGAGCCCTACCAGTGGACCATCGCCCCATGGCCAAATGAATGGGCCATTCGCGTGAACTACCGGTCGAGCAGCGCGATCAGCTCAGCCTCCCTGGCGAGTGACAGGCCGGCGGAGCGCGGCCGGTCGAGTCCCTGAGCCCGTTCCCAGTCGAGAGTGTCCATGACCATCTCGGTACGGGATCTGTGGCGCAGGCCGGCGGCCTCGGCTGCTGCCCCTGACCTCGCGGCGAACCCGCGCCACTCGGGGTCGGCGATCCACAACGCGATGGAGTCGGGGCCAGCCCAGTCCTCGACGCCTTGCTCGACCAGCCACTCCGGCGACGCAGCAACGGTTCCCCCGGTGTGGCCGCCGATCCTTCGCGAGAGCTCTATCCAGTCGCCGAGGGGCATGATCGGGCCCACGGTGTTGAAGAGGCCGGTTCGACTCAGTTCCGCTGACCTCACGAGCCAGCCGGCCAGGTCGCGTACGTCGATCACTTGCGTGGACTGGTCGAGCGCGTCCGGGACGAGCATCGGGGCTGTGGGCGCCGCGGCCGCCCTGGCGACCCAAGCGCCGGTGCGATCCGTGTCGTCGTCAGGGCCGCCGATCAGGCCGGCCCTGGCAATGAGCAGCCTTCCGCCGACGCTGGTGCTGCTCAACCGTTCGCAGGCGACCTTGGCTTGGCCGTACTCCTCCCGGTCGACCACCCTGGATCGGGTTGCCGGGACGAGTTCTGCCGATTCGTCGCTCCCGATGGTCGCGTGAGAGGCGTAGACACTGCCGGAAGAGATGTACGTCCAGTGGCGCGCGCGGCCCGACAACGCCGCCAGTGCTTCGGCCACAAAGCCTGGCTGCCAGGAGATCTCGACGACTTCATCCCAGTCTTGCTGCGCGACTCCGGTGTAGGCAGCGGCTTCGTTGCGGTCCGCCCGAACCAGCTCGGCGCCCTCTGCGATCGGACCGCTCTCGCCGCGAGCCAGGCAGGTGACGCGGTGACCAGCTTCCATCCCGCTGCGTGCGATGTGTCGGCCCAGCATTGCCGTGCCGCCGAGAACGAGGATGTCCATGTCCTGCACTCGAACACGTTGTGCCTCGGGAGGGAACCCTCGTTCGCGTTGGGCGAAACGCTGCCTCGATCCCGTGACGCACTACTGTGCTTGAGAAATAAGGAAAGTTGCTTGGCCGGCTCAGGTCGGCACGGTTTCTGTCGGTGGTGGTCGGTAGGTTCGGGTTATGGACTTCGGCGGCGGCTTCGACTGGTGGGACGCCGATCCGGGCGTGCCTGGAGGCCGAGCTCGCGGACGCGGACCGGGTTGACGGCGCTGACGTGTACGACGGTGTCGGTGCCGGTCGCTGATCCGGCCAGCGGCGGCTGGGTGCCGGCCAGCGTCGCGGAGGTCATCGCCGAGGTGGAGGCGGTCGGGCCGGGCCCGGACGCGCAACGCCTGCTGACCCAGCTGGACACCATGGTGCTGACCGCGGATGAGCGGCTGACCGTGGTCGAGCTGTGGGAGCCGCAGCAGTCCTGGCTGGCCGCGCAGCGCAACACCGCGATGGTCACCTTCGCCGGGGCCACCCCGCCGCCGCGGGCCGACAGCGGTGACTACCGCGCCGATGACTGGGCGGTGCACCAGCTGGTGCTCGCGATCGGGGCGTCGGAGGCGTTCACCCGCAACCGCCTCCACGACGCCCGCGCGCTGGCCGGCACGCTCGCGGCGACCGGTGCGGCGCTGGCCGCCGGGTGGCTGAGTGAGTACAAGGCCCGGTTGATCGTGAAGCACACCGAGCACCTCGACGAGGAGATCGCCCGGCAGGTCGAGTGCTACGTGCTGCCGAAAGCCGCGACCATGAAGGCACCGAACCTGGTCGCGTGCATCGGCCGGCAGGTGATCAACGCCGACCCCGCTGCCGCCGAGCGTAAGCACCGGCAGGGCCGGGGCAACCGGCGGGTGGTGGTCGAACGCTCCGAGCGGGAACCCGGCCTGCTGCTGCTGGAAGCCGCGCTGCCACCGGCGCTGATGATCGCCCTGGACGCCCGGCTGGACGCGAAAGCCAAAGAGTTCGGCCAAGCCGACCGGGCCGCCCGCAAGAAGTTCACAGCTGCCGGACCCACCGACCGACGACGCCGACCCTGATGGGTCCGGGGTCGGTGCCCGGCCGGTGCTGCGGACCAAGGACCAGCGCCGCGCCGACGCGCTGGCCTGGTACGTCCTCGGCCCCGACCCGGCCGACCCGTCCCGGCCCAAAGAACCGCGACGTGCACGTGCAGGTCACCATCGACCTGCCCACCCTGTTGCACCTGCGCGAGCACCCCGGCACCCTCGGCCGGTTCGGCCCGATCCCCGCCCAGGTCGCCCGCGAGCTCGCCGCCGACGCCCAGTGGCGGCTGTTCGTCCACGAACCGGTCACCGGTTACCTGCTCAACCGCGGCGAGCAGACCTACCGCCCCGACAGCCAGCTGGACCGGTTCGTCAAAGCCCGCGACGTCACCGACCGGTTCCCCGGCGCCACCACCCCCGCCACCAGCTGCGAGAACGACCACCAGATCCCGTTCGGCAGCCAAGGCGGGGAAACCTCAGCGCACAACCTCGCGTCGCTGGCCAAACGCCACCACCGCGCGAAAACCTTCGCCGGCTGGACCCCGAAACCCCTCGGCCTCGGCGTCATCGAATGGACCACCCCCACCGGACGCACAGTCACCACCCACCCCCACGACTACCGCGGCGACCCCGACGACAACAGCGACGGTTGCCCCTGCCACAGCGGTCCGCCTCCCGACGGCTAGGTGATCCGGTGCATCCAGGTGTCGAGGTTGATCAGACCGGCGGGGGCGGCCTTGATCAGGGCATCCAGCTGGGGCGTGCGCGCCATGGCACGCACCCAAATCTTCACCTGCTCGGACGGGGCTGCCCCATAGCCATAGGAGAGCAACCCGGCGGACGGGTTGGAACGCTCCAAGCGGTCGAGGGCTCGCCTTGATGACTTCACCTGCGCCTGCGTGTACAGCGACTTCACCACGCACAGCCGGCGCTTGTACTGCGTGCCAAGCGCCGCCCGCGCCGCAGCCGGATCGGTCACGGCCACCACCAGCACCGGTTGTCTGGCTGAGGCATGCGCCATCACGATATTGATCACCTCGTCCGGATGCTTGGCCTTGTAGGCCCCGACTCCTCCCATGTCCTCGATGTTGTAGTCAGGGCTGGACTTCCACCCTCCGGCAGGCGCAGCACAAGGCACCCGAAAACGGACCGGTGCCGACGCCGGCGTCGTGGCCGGGGCCTGCGTGGCCACGTCGAGTCGACTACCGCGGTAGATGCCGGTGAACACCGCATCGCCGGTCGTGACCCCCGCGACGACCTGGCGCCCGGCCAGAAGGCCGGGATCCGCCTTGGACAGCGTCAGTCCAAAGCCGTGGCAGGACGGGGCCGGCGGCGGCGAGATGAAAATGTCAGGCTGCGGGGTCGGTGCGCAGATCTCCGGCGCCTTGCCGGGCGCAAACAGGACCTGCCCCTGGACGCGTACGCGATCACCCTGGTGCAGCACCGCATCGCTGTTGGTGGTCCGCGTCGGCAGGGGATTGGCCGTCCCGGTCAACGGCTGCGTACGCAACGGATGGTGCGACGACGCAGGACGCAGCCAGGCAGCCCCGCCCACGACGAGTCCGACGACCACGACGACAGCACACGCCGATCCCACCCGTACCCGATGCTTGGTACGGCGTCTGCCCACGTCCGCGAACACGTCACCCAGCACGTCCCGCGACGGCGACACCTCCCATGCGCCGTCGGCGAAACCTTCCCGCAGCGAGTCCTCGTTCACGGCCGTAGTCCTTCCTGATCGCCCAGCACCGACCGCAACCGGCGCAGTGCATCGCTCGCCTGCGACTTCACGGTGCCGATGGAACATCCCAGCGCCTCCGCTGTCTGCGCCTCGGTGTAGTCGGCGTAGTAACGCAGCACCAGCACGGCCCGCTGGCGCGGCGCCAGCTCAGCCAACGCCCGCTGCAGGTCCAGCGATGCGTCGTGATCGACGGCCGTCTGCGCCGGCTCGGCGTCAACGCCGGTCAGGTCCTCGAGCCGGGTACGCCGCCAGTTGTCGACGTGCAACCGGGTCATCACGGTCTGGACGTAAACCTCGGGCCGGTCCTTGCGGCGCACGCTTCGCCAGTGCAGACCCGTACGGACGAGAGCTTCCTGGACAAGGTCCTCGGCTTGGTGCCGGTCCCCCGTCAGCCGGAGTCCGAAGCCCAGCAGCGCACCGATCCGGGCGGCGGCGAACGCCTCGAACGTCGACTCCACCGCAACCCCCTCGCCGTCCCGAGCCAGCGTGACCGGCCGTCACCATGCAGACGGATCGAGGCCTCATTTGGTTGGGCGCACCGGGTGAACTGTGGGACCAAGGTGACCGAGATCACCCGATTTGTTACCAGTTCGGTCATCGGCTGATCGCCATCCGTCACACGAATGTGTGATGGTAGTTACTGGGGGGCACGAGTAGCGAGCCCGTTACCGGACCAGCGACACCGTGCAGGAGACCTCTTGATCCACGCATCACAGCGACGCCGACGTTGGCTCGTCGGCACCGCGGCAGTGACCTGTTCCCTGCTCGCAAGCGGCCTCACCGGAGTCAATCCGGCTTACGCCACCACGCCGGCGCCGCAGCTGTCGATCGTCGCCGACCCACTCACCGTTCACGTCGGATCAGCCATCTCCCTCTCCGGTACGGCAACCCCACGCGTCGCCGGTGTCGCCGTCTATCTGCAGCGCTTCAGCGCGGGTCACTGGGTCAACCTGACCCACAAGATCACGCCGGCCAACGGCGGCTACGCGTTCAGGATCAGGGCCTCGAGCAAGCCGACCACCTGGATCTTCCGGGTCGTGCGCCACGGCAACGTCGCCGTCAGCCGCACCCGGCACATCAAGATCAGCTCGTCGAGCTTCCGGGTCAGCGCGACCACCAAGAGCAAGGTCGTCGCTGGTAAGCCGCTGGTCTTCACCGGATCGGTGAGCCCGAAGGCCACCGGTGCCGTCCGACTGGAGTACCTCGCCGCCAACGCCTGGCACACGCTCGCCAACGCCAAGCTGAGCACGACGTCCACCTTCACGATCAAGGCCAGCCGGCCGGCGGGTGCCTACCGGCTGCGGGTGGTCAAACCGTTCAGCTCAACGTTCGCCACCGGGGTCAGCTCGACCAAGCTCGTGGCCGTGGTCAAGCCCGGCCAGCCGGTTCTGCGGATCGCCGGCACCGACAGCGCCAAGATCGGTCTCACTACGCCTCGCCTCGTCTTTTCAGCTGTACGCGGCCATGCGCTTCCCGCGCCCGGGCACGTCACGCTGAGCAACTCCGGCGCCAGCCCCGTCACCGTCTCCGGCCTGAGCATCAGTGGCAACAACCCCTCGAGCTACGGCCTCGCCAGCGGTCAACCGGCAACGGTCACCGTGCCCGCGGCCGGGAGCACCACCGTCGCGATCCAGTTCCATCCCACGGCGCCGACCGGCTGCCCGAGCCCCGGCAACCTCTACGGGGTCAGCGATTCCAACCGCTACGCCACCCTGACGTTCTCCAGCACCGACCCCGCGTTCCCGGTCGGTTCGGTCAACTTGGCCGGCCTCATCTCGTGCGACTTCGGCGGTGCCAACGAGCCGGTGCTGCACCAGATCGTCCAGGCTCTCGGCTACACCACGGTCGTTGACACGGCGTCGATGGATCAGCGGTTCCTGAAGACCCAGAGCATCTACCCCGGCACCAACGAGGTCACGTCGCCGTACTTCCGCGCGGCTGACGCATCGAAGCCGGTCACGGTCACTGACCTGGCGCACTACTCCAGCGCCAGCCTGACGCCGTACCACGCGACCGGCTGGTTCACCAAGGGTGCGTCGATCCCGAGCGACGGCTCGTGCGGCAGCGCCTGCCACAAGCTGTGGGCGTTTCCTGCGGACGCCTCCACGACGACGTACAACCAGAACCAGAAGCTGCTGCCCAGCACAGTGGGTACGACGTCGTTCACCACCTCGGCGACGTTCGGCTTGTTCAGCGGTGACAACAAGGACGTCGTCTTCTCCGTGGAGGGGCTGAACGACCCCACGGCCAAGCACGACATGCGTGTCTACCCGGCCTACGGGCCCGGTCACGTCGCGATCGCCCACGCCTACCTCGTCGCTGTCGACACGGGGCGCAAGAACGAGAGCAAGAACGGCGACTACCAGGACATCGTCATGATCGTGCGCAACGTCATCCCCGGCTGAGCACGCTCGCGCAACGAAGATCAGTCGAGCCCGGCCGGCCGCAGCCACAGCGACCACCGCTGGACGTCGGCGACGGTCAGCACCGTGCCGACCCACGGGTCGACCGCCAGCCGCTCGCGCGCTTCACTCTCGTCGTCGGCCCGGACCACCAGCGCCACATCACCGGCATCGACGTCGTCGCCGAGCGGACCGCCCAAAAGGATCGTTCCTGCCTCGGTCAGCTGGTCCATGAACGCGGCGTGCTCTGCGAAACCGCTCTGCTGGCGGCGCGGCCGGTCGACGTCCCAGGCCGGCCCGCGCGACTCGGTCACGAGGAAGTAGCTCATCACGCGACGGTAGCAAGGTCGGGTATCAGGAGCTGAAGACGGCGGTCACGGTGACATCGGCGCCGGGGGAGTTGACGCCGCATCGCGTGGCGATGGTGACGTCACACCCGTCCCAGTGGTCGAACACGGGCGTGACGGGGGCTTCGGGGGCGCCTCCGTCCGTGGCCGCGTCGATGTTGACCGATCGACCGGCGTCGGTGATGAAGTCACAGGTGTCCGTGCCGCCCCAGTAGAAGACGCTGGGGTTGTCGGCGCACTGGCGGTTGACGTCACCGGCGAAGATGGTGTGCGCCCCGAGATAGCCGGACAGCGGGCCGGAGTCACCGGGCCAGAATCCGCCGACGCAGAAGTAGACGCCTGCTTCCGGGCCGCACTGGATCTGGGGTTCGGTGATGATGACGTGCACGACCACCGTTGCCACGAACTGCGCGGTCACCGACTTGGCCGCGTCCACGGTGACGGTGCAGGTGGTCGCGCCAGTGCAGGCGCCGCCCCAGCCGGCGAAGCGCGAACGCGGGGCCGGAGTTTCGGTCAAAGTGACCATGGTGCCGGCGATGTAGTCATGGTTGCAGGCGACCCCGGTCGTGGTCCCGCAGCTGATGCCGGTCGGCGTGCTGGTGATCGTGCCACCCCCGTTGCCGGTCAGCGAGACGGTCAGCGCGAAGACGTGGCTGGGCACGCAGGTGAGGGTGACGACGCGGGTCGAGGGGTCGATCGCGGTATGGATCGTCCCGACTGTGGCGGTGCCGTCATCGCAGGTAAGGCCGTTGATGGAGGACCCGGAGCCACCGCCCGGCCCGGCCGGACCCACTGCACCAGCTGGGCCGACGGGGCCGACGGGGCCGACGAGGCCGGCCGCACCCGCGGGACCGGCTGCCCCGGACGGGCCGGCCGCCCCGGCTGCCCCGCTGGGTCCGGTCGCTCCCGGCACTCCCTGCGGTCCCACGGGTCCCGTCTGATTCCAGCTCAGCGCGGTCTCCCCGGCTCGGCAGGACTGGTTGGCGCTGAGCACGCGAATATAGGCCGCGTTCGGGAAGTAGCAACCGCGAATCACGATCGCCGTGGCGGTCGTCGCCGTCGATGCCGCGGAGGCGAGCAAAGGAACACCCGGCACCGCGATGATCACTACGGCGAGCAGCGGCAGGGCGGCGCGCTTTGCGAGCCGCAGCCCGGCTGTCCGAGAGAGCCCGGCTGTCCGAGAGAGGGAGAGTCTCATGGCGTAGTCCCTTCCCGGACCAACGCGGAGCCCGACGCCGATCGGCATCGGTGATCACCCAGCCGACGCTAGACACCGTCGGCTCGAGGCGCGTCCGTGGAACTACGCAAACCTGCCCTTCGAGCTATCGCGGACGGCTCTGGTCAGCGGCGGCCCATGGCGCGTGCCAGCTTGTCCAGCACGTCACCCCAACCGACGCCGACCATCTCTGCGACATCGGGCAGTGCGGCCGCCAGGTCGTCGAGGCGTTCGTGCACCAGCGTCAGCTCGGTCGCACCGTCCGCGGTCGGCTCGAACGTGACGGTCAGCCGCGAGTCGTAGCGCCGACCTGCGTCGCGGTCCGGCCCGACGAACGCCCAGTCGAAGACGATCCGCCGGCCGGGCAGCAGCTCCAGGATCTCGGCCTCGAAGCCCCCGCCCTCACGCTCGGCCACGCCCTGCCAGATCCGGTAGGCACCTCCGACCCGTTCGTCCACCTCGACCGCGAGCACCACCAGGTCGCCCGGCGCGAGCCAGCGGCGGAGCAGCTCGGGGTCGAGCCAGGCCCGATAGACCTGTTCCGGCGTGGCCCGGATGACGCGGCTCAGTCGTACGGTGGGAACCTTCAGATCTTCAACCATACGGTTGAACATAATCCGCTCCCGCCGAAAACGCAACCATATGGTTGAGCATCCGGAGTCAGAGCCAGCCGTTGTCCTCGGCGACCCGCACCGCCTCGATCCGGTTGCGGGTGCCGGTCTTCGAGATCGCAGCTGACAGGTAGTTGCGCACGGTGCCCTCGCTGAGGAACAGCCGCCCCGCGATGTCAGCGACGGTGGCGCCGTCGCGACCGGCGACCAGTGCGTCGCGTTCGCGGGCGGTCAGCGGACTGCTGCCGCCGGCCAGGGTCGACGCCGCCAGCACCGGGTCGACGACGCGTTCCCCCCGCGCCACCCTTCGTACGGCCTCAGCCAGCTGCTCCACCGGCGCGTCCTTGACCAGGAAGCCGAGCACGCCGGCCTCCATCGCCCGGCGCAGGTAGCCCGAGCGGCCGAACGTCGTCAGCACCAGCACGTGGCATTCCGGCACCTGGTCCCGCAACGCAGCCGCAGCGGCAAGGCCGTCCAGACCCGGCATCTCGATGTCCAGCAGCGCAACGTCCGGGCGGCAGGCGATCGCCGCCGAGACGACCTTGTCGCCGCGCGAGACTTCGGCAACGACCTCGAAGTCGTCCTCGAGCGAGAGCAGCACCGCCATCGCGCCGCGTACGAGATGCTGGTCATCGGCCATCAGGATCCGGATCACGCCGGCACCTCGACCCGGAGCCGGTAGCCCGAACCGTTCGGCCCGGCCAGCATCCGACCACCGACGGAAGCCGTTCGCTCAGCGATCCCGGCGAGTCCGTTGCCTTGATCGGCGACTGCCACCTCACCGGAAGTGCCTGGTAACAAGGAACTTGCAGCGCCGTCGTCGATGATCTCGATCGCCCGAGGCTCGACCGTCACCGTGACGTGATCGGCCCGGCTGTGTCGCACGACGTTGGTCACTCCCTCGCGCAGCACCCAGCCGAACAGCGGCGCCAGGTCGCTGTCCACGTTGTCGACCACCCCTGGCAGCTCGGCCTTGATGCCCGCTGCCTCCAGCACCTGCCGCGCCGAGATCAGCTCGGTGGACAGGCGCACGTCGCGGTAGCCGGAAACGGTCGCCCGTACATCAGCCAGTGCCTCACGGCTCAACCGCTCGACGTCCTTGATCTCGGTCTTGGCCTGCTCCGGGTCTGCTTCGACCAGTCGCGCAGCCAGCGCCGACTTGACAGTGATCGTCGTGAGCGAGTGCCCGAGCAGGTCGTGCATGTCCCGCGCGATCCGGGCCCGCTCCCGTTCTGCCGCGAGCACCGCCACCGCGTTGCGCGCCGCAGCCAGCTCGTGGTTGGCCCGGATCAGCCGCGAGAACCCGAACACGGCGAGCCCCGCGAGGCCGATCGTCACCCCGTCGCCCCACTGGATGCCATTGATGTGCCACGGCCCGATGTACTGCGGCAGAACCGCCGCGGTCACCGCGAGGGCAGCGCCGAGGACCACGGTCGCCTTGGTCTCCAGCAGCATCACTCCCGCTGCGGCGACGAAGACGAGAGCCGTCAGGCCTGCTTGCCCGATCACCGCAGTTTCCGCCGCTGCGAGCAGCAGCAGCACTGCGCCGATCTGCAGGGCGTGCTTCTCCCCGGCCCTGCCCCACCAGCCGAGCGGCACCAGGAACAGATAGGCAAGGGCGAACAACGCGAGCAGCGCGGTGCCGGCGATGCTTGCGACCGGACTGTGGTGGGTCCACGCAGCACCGAGCGGACTCAGCAGCAGCACCAGCCAGATGCCACCACCACGCCGCCAGCGCTTGGGGCCGTCGCCGGTCTGACCCTTGATGTCGGGGGTCGCCCAGCTGAGCACGTGGTCAGGGCCGTCGCTCATGGTCTTGACGATATCGCCTGCTGTCACTGACGTTTGGTGTCCGTACGGTAGGCCAGCAGCGCGAGCCGTCCGAGCACGAGGCTCCAGGCGCCCACGATCAGCCAGCCGCGCAGCGGCCATCCCGGCCCACCGATCAAGGTGTGCCCCGCCTGCACCAGCCAGTAGGTCGGTGTCGCCTGGGACACGTTGTGGGCAAAGCCCCGCGTCCCGCCGAACGGCGACCACACCCCGCCGATGAAGGCGAGGATCGAGATGCCGCCGCCGAGGATCGGCCCGATCGAGTCGACGGTGACCTTGTGGCCGATGAAGATCCCCAGTGCCGCAAAGGGAATCAGCCCAACAGCAACGTAGCCGGCCATCTCAAGGACACCGAGGTAGCGCTCGTGCACTCCCAGGGTCACACCGGCCAGCAGCAGCAGGAGCAGCGTCAGCCCAGCCATGAGGTAGGAAGCAACCAGCTTGGCGCCGAAGTAGGCCTGCGGCTTCAGTGGGGTCATCCGCAGCTGTCGGTTCCAGCCCACCGCTCGCTCGCCGGCGATCCGGCCGCCGTTGGCGATCATCGCCGCCATCGTGCCGAACGCGGTCATCCCGGCCAGGTAGTAGGCCGTGAACGGGATCCCGCCGAGCTGGCTGTTCTTGTTCGCGCCCGCGATGAGGTAGAAGAACACGATCGGGATGAAGATCGTGAACAGGAAGAACCGGCGGTTGCGGAAGGCTCGCAGCACTTCCAGGCGCATGTAGGTCGTGTTCACTGTCCCGCCTTTACGGAGCTCTTGGTGAGGGCCAGGAAAGCCTGCTCGAGACCGGCCCCGGTGATCTCGATGTCCTTGGCGGCGGGGAATTCGTGCAACAGTGCGCGGATCGCCGCATCGGAGTCGTCACAGTCCAGAACCACGGACGCGCCCCTCGGCTCCACGCTGGCGACTCCGGCCAGCGTCGCCAGCGATGCCAGGTCGGCTCCCGGAATTGTCGCCCGGATGTTGCGACGGCCCACGGTCGCTTTGATCTCGTTGGCCGGGCCGTCGGCGACGATGTCGCCATCGGACATCAGCACGATCCGGTCGGCGTACGCGTCGGCCTCCTCGAGGTAGTGCGTCGCGAACAGCACCGTGCGGCCGGTCGACGCGAAAGCCCTCGTCGCCGTCCAGAACGCGTGTCGCGCCTCGACATCCATCGCCACGGTGGGCTCGTCCAGGACCAGCAGGTCGGGGTCGGAGATCAAAGCCATTGCTGCCCGTACCCGCTGACTCTGCCCGCCGGACAAGGATTGTGTACGCCGGTCAGCGATGTCGGTTATCGCGCTGGACTCGAGTACGTCGTCCACCCCGAGCGGAGCCGGGTAGAGCGACGCCACCATCCGCAGCAGCTCGCGTACGGTCAGGTCACGGATCAGCGCACCGGTCTGCAGCATGGCCCCGATGGCGCCGCGGGCGACCGCCTCCCGCGGCTCCAGGCCGAAGACGGTCACTGAGCCGCGGCTCGGGTCGGACAGGCCGAGCATCATGTCGATCGTGGTCGACTTCCCGGCGCCGTTCGGCCCGAGCAGCGCCACGATCTCGCCGGGGGCGATGGTCACGTTGATGCCGCGAACGGCCTGGACCTCGCCGTAGTTCTTATGCAGGTTGGTGAGTGCGATTCCTGCAGCAGTCATCGCGGCGGGTTCAGCCCTTCGAGTGGTGTCGCTCCCCTGAATCGTCATGGCTTTACCCTGCCAGCGGCACCCGGTTGCCCGACAGTGTCGAGTGTCCGGACCCTGACGTGACACAAGTCATGGGCCGGACAGCAGAAAGGGTGGCCACCGCGAGCAGGCCCGCCAAGGCACCGCACACAGTGACCACCCACGCGGTCGTCTCCCTGGGGGCTCAGCCCGCCGAGGTCGCCGCCCAGCGGTCCGGAGCGGGTCTGGCCCGCGCCCCACCCCCGGTCCGGTTCCGCGCCGACCTGACGAGCGTCACCTCGGCGTGGTCTGCGACACCGTCGGAGCGGCCCGGCCGCGTACCGCTGGGGCGGTAGTGCCGCTGCCGGACGATGACACGGCGGCGGCGGCGCGGACGGGCCTCCGACTCGGTGGAGGCGAGTGAGGACAGCGGCTCGAACCCGGCGATGTCCACGAGCTCTTCACTGGTCTTGACGACGATGACCCTCATGGCCGGCTCCTCGGTGTCGGTGACTGTCAGCGGAATTGCCTGATGTCATTGACTTTGCCGCCCGAGGCTTCGGCCAACGTGTCTGCTTGCTGTCGAGTCGCTGTGACGTCCGGCCGCTGGATTCGGCGAGTTGTTGGCGTCAGGTCGACTTCTATGGCCGTCTCACGCCAACAACCTCTGTCACGTCAGTCGGTGGACGCGACCAGAGGTTCGAGCAGCACGGACGGGTGCTGGCGCTGGACCCAGGCCAGCCGCCACTTGTCCGGGAACAGCACCAGCAGTGCCTCGTCGACGACCCTGGTGAGCACCTCGATGCCACTGATGGTGCGCAAGCGTGACGGCACTCGCCTCGTCCGTGCGCATCGCCATCGAGAAGCCGAGCTGGTCGAGCACCGCCTCGGCGCCGAACTCCTCGGCCAGTCGGTGCGTGACCACCTCGAACTGCATGGGACCGACAGCAGCGAGTACGGGAGTCGCCTCGCCTCGGAAGTCCGAGCGCAGCACCTGGACGACGCCCTCCTCGGCGAGCTGGGCGACGCCGCGGCGGAACTGCTTGAACCGGCCGAAGTCCTTGGCCCGTACGGCGGCGAAGTGCTCGGGGGCGAACGACGGGATCGGCGGGTAGCGCACCGGCTTGCCCTGGAACAGGGTGTCGCCCACCCGCAGCGCGCCGGTGTTGACCAGGCCGACCACGTCGCCGGGGTAGGCGAGGTCGAGCGTGGTGCGCTGCTGGCCGAACGCCGCGTGGGCGTACTTGGTCGCGAACGGCTTGCCGCTCTCGGCGTGGGTCGCGACCATGCCGCGCTCGAACCGGCCGGAGCAGACCCGCACGAACGCGATCCGGTCGCGGTGGGCGCGGTCCATGTTGGCCTGCACCTTGAACACGAAACCGGAGAAGTCATCCGCGATCTCGCGCGGCTGGCCGTCGACGTCGGGGCGGGCCTCGGGAGCCGGCGCCAGCTCGAGCAGGGTGTCGAGCAGCAGCTTGACGCCGAAGTTGGACAGCGCGGAGCCGAACAGCACCGGCGTCGACGTGCCGGCGCGGTAGGTCTCCGGGTCGAAGTCGGCCTCGATCGCATCGAGCAGGCCAAGCTCCTCCTGGGCGACGTCCCACGAGGCGCCTTCCTTGGCCTCGGCACGCTCGGCGGTCATGACCTCCTCGGGCGCCGCGGTCGAACCGCCGGCCGTACGGGTGAAGGAGATGTAGTGACCGGCCCGACGGTCGACGACGCCGCGGAAGTCACCGGCGATGCCGACCGGCCAGGTCAGCGGGGTCGGCCGCAGCCCGATCGCCTGCTCGATCTCGTCCAGCAGCTCGAACGGCTCCCTGCCCGGCCGGTCCCACTTGTTGACGAACGTGATGATCGGTACGCCACGGTCGCGGCAGACGGCGAACAGCTTGAGCGTCTGCGGCTCGAGGCCCTTGGCCGCGTCGAGCAGCATCACCGCGGCGTCGACAGCCGCGAGCACCCGGTAGGTGTCCTCGGAGAAGTCGGCGTGGCCGGGGGTGTCGAGCAAGTTGACCACGGCGTCGCGATAGCTGAACTGCAGCACCGCCGACGTGATGGAGATGCCGCGGTCGCGCTCCATCGCCATCCAGTCGGACGTGACGCCGCGCCTGGAGCCCTTGCCGTGGACAGCGCCGGCCTCGCTGATCACCTGCGCGTGCAGCGCGAGGGCCTCGGTCAGCGTCGACTTGCCTGCGTCCGGGTGGCTGATGACGGCGAACGTGCGCCGGCGTGCCGCCTCCGACGTCACCTCGGCCGCCAGCTTGGCGGAGGTCGCGGCCTGGGTGGGCACGACGGTGCTCTCGCTCATGCCCAACCACCACCCTGTCCCGTACCCGCACGTCGATCCGCCGACTGTCCAGTGTACGGATAGGGTCAGCGGGACCGGGTCGGCTCGGATCGACCTGACCGAGGGGGGTCCGTTGCCCAGACAGCCGATCTATACCGCCGACCGCCGTCCCTACCGCGAAGGCAGGGCCGAGCTGGCGGCGTACATCCTCACCGTGCTGCTGCTGATCAGCCTCGGCATCATCTTCACCAGCGTGGTGCTCAACTGGATCATCGGGCCGACTCTCTCCGTCATCTTCGTCGTGGTGCTGACCCCGCTGTGCCGGTGGGTCGACCGGCGGCTCAAGGCCCGCCCATGAGCTGGGCCGCCCACGAGCTCGAAAGCTACTTCCTGCAAAAGCACGTCAAGCTGCGCGTCTCCTACCTCGCCGTGCTGCTGGGCTGTCTGGCGCCGGACTTCACCAAGTTCCCGGTGTACGGGATCGACGTCGGGCCGATCCACATCCACGCCGCCAAGCACCCGTACGAGTACCACCGCGGCTGGCCGGGCGTCGGCCCCACGCACTCGCTGATGTTCGGCGTGTTCTTGTTCACGATGGTGCTGTGGATCACCCGCAGCCGCGAGTGGGCGCTCGGCCTGCTGATCGGCCAGTGGGCCCACGTGCTCACCGACATCTGCGACAGCGTCGGCACGATGGTGATGTTCCCGTTCACGACGCAGCACTACACGATCGGGATGTGGGCTTACGCTGCCCAGCAAGGAAAGTACGGCGACGCGGCCGCCTACTACTCCAGCCTCGGCGGGGTCTGGGACGCGTTCTGGATCGTGATGGTCCTCACCGGCTTCCAGGTCATCAGCGGCCGTTACTTCTTCACCCACGTCGTGCCCAACGACAGGGTGTGGGCCTGGCTGCGACGCCGCTTCCACCTGCGGGACGTGACGCTGCTCGCGATGTACCGCGCGTTCTTCCTGTACGGCACCTGCCGCGTCATCGCCTGGTTCACCTGGTCCCGCCTCGTACGGCATGCCCCGCTGGACTGGTCGTGGGGTGGCCCGTTCTGGGTGAAAAAGGTGGTGCTGCCGCACGAGGCCCGGATGACGCTGCTCCTCAACACCGCCCGCGGCATCGCCCTGTTCACCGTTGCCATGTGGCTGCTGTGGATCGTCCTCGGCCGAAGACTCTGGGCTAGGGGGCTGGACCTCCCCGACCCGGCGCCGCTGCCCGACTGACCGGCGAGTGCGTCAGCCCATCAGTCGGGCGACGGCTCGCATCTTGTTCGCGGCGTCGAGCGCCGCGACCTTGAACGCCTCGGACAGCGTCGGGTAGTTGAACACCGTGTCGACGAGGTGGTCGACCGTGCCGTTGCAGGTCATGATCGCCTGGCCGATGTGCACGAGCTCGGTCGCGGCCGACCCGAACAGGTGAACGCCCAGCAGCTGGCGGGTCTGGGTGGAGACCAGCAGCTTGAGCATCCCGTACGAGTCACCGACGATCTGCCCTCGTGCCAGCTCGCGGTAGCGGGAAATGCCGACCTCGTAAGGGATCGAGGACTTGGTGAGCTCGTCCTCGGTCTGCCCGCAGTAGGAGATCTCGGGCACGGTGTAGATGCCGATCGGCTGCAGGGCGAGCAGCGAGTTGACCGGCTCGCCGCAGGCGGAGTAGGCCGCGAGCCGGCCTTGCTCCATCGACGTCGACGCGAGCGCCGGGAAACCGATCACGTCACCCACGGCGTAGATGTGGTCGACCTCGGTACGGAAGTCCGGGCCGACCTTGATCCGGCCGCGGTCGTCAGCGGACAGCCCGACGTTGTCCAGGTCAAGGGACTCGGTCGTGCCCTGGCGGCCGGCGGAGTACATCACGGTGTCCGCCGGGATCCGCTTGCCCGAGGCCAGCGTCGTGACGGTGCCGCGCTCGACCGCCTCAACCTTGGCGACGGTCTCGCCGAACCGGAACGTCACCGACAGGTCGCGCAGGTGGAACTTCAGCGCCTCGACGATCTCGGAGTCGCAGAACTCGAGCATCTGGTCGCGACGCTCGACGATGGTCACCCGGGTGCCGAGTGCCGCGAACATCGACGCGTACTCCACCCCGATGACACCTGCCCCGACCACGAGCATCGAGGCCGGGACGGCCTCCAGGCTCAGGATGCCGTCGGAGTCGACGATCCGCTGACCGTCGAACTCCACCTCGGCGGGCCGCGCGGGCCGGGTGCCGGTGGCGATCACGAACTTCTCCGCTGTGACCGTGCGCTCCCCCGAGCCGTCCGCCGCGGCGATGGCAACCGTGTGGGGGTCGACGAAGCGGCCGGTGCCCTGCAGCAGGGCGACGTGGTTGCGCATCAGCTGGCTGCGGACGATCTCGATCTCGCGGCCGATCACGTGCTGGGTGCGCGAGAGCAGGTCCTGGATCGTGATGTCGTCCTTGACCCGGTAGTTCTGACCGTAAAGGTCGCGCATGTTCAGGCCGGTCAGGTAGACGACCGCCTCTCGCAGCGTCTTGGACGGGATCGTGCCGGTGTTGATGCAGACGCCGCCGATCATGTTGCGGCGCTCCACCACGGCGGCACGCCGGCCGAGCTTGGCGGCGGCGATCGCGGCCTTCTGCCCGCCGGGACCCGAACCGAGCACCAGCAGGTCGTAGTCGTACGTCGTCATCTGGCTCCCCTGTCGCGGAGGTACCAACACTGCCAGTCCGTACGCCAATAGCAAGTGCACGCTCAGGTCCCCGCCGGAGACGACTCCGACTGTTATGGTCCCGCTCGTGCTCAAAGTCCGGATCTGCCTTGCTGTGCTGCTCGCGAGCGGCTGCGGGCTCGTCGGTTCCGGGGGCACGGCAGCGCCGCCAGTACACAGTCCCGGAGCGGCCAGCACCGCCACCCACAAGCCGGCTGCCAAGCACCACCACCCGCCCACATCGACAAAGGCCACAAAGGGTCACGCCGCCAAGGCGCACACCGCAAAACCCACGGCCGCCCCACCGACCAAGCCCGCCCCGAAACCGGGCACCCCGTCGGACACCCTCCGGCTCAACCAGGTGCACCGGATCACCGGCGCCATCTCGCCGAAGTCGGTCACGGCGAGTGACCACGGCTTGGTGTTCGCGCAGAACATGATGTACCGCCACAGCATCACGGTGTACGGCAGCGACGGCCACCTGGTCGCGACCATCCCGGACTCGGTCAACCTCTCCGACTTCGGCGTCACCGGCCACCCCGGCATCAGCCGGGGCGCGCCCGTCGAGGCTGCGTTCTCCAAGGACGGCAAGTACGCGTACGTCTCCAACTACTCGATGTACGGCACCGGCTTCGGGCCGGAGGGCCACGACAAGTGCACGCCGGCGTCCGCGGCAGCGCTGGGCGTCTCCCCGAGCTACGTCTACCGGGTCAACGTCGCCACGCTCAAGATCGACAAGGTCCTCCAGGTCGACCGGGTGCCGAAGTACGTCGCCGTCACGCCTGACGGCAAGCAGCTGCTGGTCACCAACTGGTGCTCTTACACCCTGGACGTCATCGACTTGGCGGGCTGGAAGGTGCTCAAGGAGATCCCGATCGGCGCCTACCCGCGGGGCATCGCGGTCTCCCCCGACTCGAAAACGGCCTACGTCGCCGTCATGGGCAGCACGCACATCGCGGTGGTCAAGCTGAAGACCTTCGCCATCGCCGGGACGGTGACCGTGGGCGTCTCCCCACGGCACGTCGTGATCTCACCGGACGGGCACTACGTCTACGCGACGCTCAACGCCGGCGGCGGCATCGTGAAGGTGGACACGCGCAACCTGCAGGTGGTGGCCCGCGCGGCGACCGGCGTGCAGCCCCGAAGCATGGCGATCTCGCACGACGGCCGCTCGCTCTACGTCGTCAACTACAAGTCCAACACCGTCTCGAAGGTTCGGGCGTCGGACCTCCTCGTGCTGCAGACCATTCCGACCGGCGTCAACCCGATCGGCATCAGCGCCGACCCGGTCACCGGCAACGTCTGGGTCGCCGTCTACACCGGGCAGATCCTGGTCTTCGAAGATCACTGAGCCCCATGCTCACGGGGCGGGTCCCTGGCTACTCAGCAGCCCACCGGCTTGACCTGCGTGAGGACGTTGTCCACCGAGTTGATGTACCAGGTCGCGGCCGTCTTCGAGCTGACGCCGGTGACGCAGAAGCTGTCGTTGGTCATGGAGGTGGTGAAGACAACCACCGTGACCAAAGAATCGGGGGAGACGGTGAGGCCATCCGTGTACAGCGGGCTGCTCTTGTCGCCGCTCGACGTCGCCACATACCTGCCGTTGTTGTCGGTGGCATAGGACTCCTCCGCGATGACGGCCGCCTTGAGATCGCCCTTCAGCAGCACCTCGGCCTGCTGCTGGGCCAGCGCACTTGCGCGACCCGGCTGTACCCCCGAGCCATCGACGATCACGTGGGCCGGCGTCGCCGCGGGCGCCGACGGGTGGTGCATCGCGAAGTAGGTGGCACCGACGGCCAGCAGCGCTGTGACGACGACCGCCGCGATGACGCCGGACCACGGCAAGCCCGATGACGGGCTCGACTCCACCCTGTCGACAGTCGGGTTGGCATACGGGTTGGTCGGCGGCGCTGGCTGCTGGACCGGCTGGGGGTAGCCGTACTGCTGGCCGTAGCCGTAGCCGGTTGGCGGCGGGTAGCCGTAGCTGCTGGGCGGCGGAGGTGGCGGATAGTCCATACCCGCCTATCGGGCCGCCCAGCGACGTACCTGAGCCGGGCGGCCCCGTACGACCTACAGGCCGTTGGTCTTGAGCCAGTCCAGGACCGCGTGCGCGACCTCTGACCAGCCGCTGTCGATCGTGAGCGAGTGGCCGCGTCCCTCGAACTGCTTGAGCTCGGTGATCGCGGTCGACTTGCGGTACTGCTTGAACGTCGACCGGGTGACCACGTCGGGCACGGTGTGGTCCTCGAGGCCGGAGATCAGTAGCAGCGGACCACGGGTGGCGTTGTCGGTCGCGATCTTGGCCTCGGAGTGCAGCGAGAAGTTGGCCGCCGCCGCCTGGAAAAGCGGCTTGGCCGGCGACGGGATGTTCCACTTCTCCCACAGATCGTCCGACTCCTCCTCGGACACCGCGTTGCCGAAGCCGTACCGGAACTCGGACTTGGTCAGCGAGACCGCCTTGTGCCTGTTGGTCGGGTTGCCGAGACCCGGCAGACCGGAACGCAGCTGGGCCAACGGCAGGGGCAGGACGCCCTTGATCTGCGCCGGGTCGATGGCAACGCCAGCGGCGCCGTAGCCCTCACCCAGCAACCGCTCGGCGAGCAGACCGCCGAAAGAGTGGCCGATGATGATGGGCGGCGAGTCCAGGCCGTCGATGATGTGCGCGAAGTGCTCCGAGGCGTCGGCGATGCCGTAGTTGGCGACGTACTCCGGGTGCTCGCGGGCCTCGGCCACCGTGTCCGGCTCCCCCGGCCAGCCCGGTGCGATCGGCGCGTAGCCGGCCTCGGTGAACAGGTCGAGCCACGGGTTCCAGGAGGTCGCGTGGAGCCAAAGGCCGTGGATGAACAGGACAGGCGTGGGCATGGACTGGTCCCTTCTCGTACGGATTGCCTCACTCGCGGTGAGAGCGTTCTCTTAACAATCTCGCCTTTGGGGTACCCCTGTCCATACGCCATCGGTGAACGCTTGACCTCGGTCCCGCGCGCGCATCCCGACCCGACTAGGGAAGGATGGCGTCGGCACCCCATGCCCGTACCGCCGAGGAGCTCCCATGGCAGTCCACCCGCGCGCCGGCCTCCGCGCCACCCGCGACGACCTGGTCGACCTCTCGCACCTGGTCACGAGCTACTACAGCGAGCATCCCGACCCGTCCGTGCCCGAGCAGCAGGTCAGCTTTGGCACGTCGGGACACCGCGGCTCGTCGTTGAACATCGCCTTCAACGAGGACCACATCGTGGCGACCAGCCAGGCGATCTGCGAGTACCGCGCGGCACAAGGCACCAACGGTCCGCTGTTTCTCGGCCGGGACACCCACGCGCTCAGCGAGCCGGCGACGATCAGCGCCCTCGAGGTCTTTGCCGCCAACGACGTGACGGTGCTGCTCGACAGCCGGGGCGGTTACACGCCCACACCTTCGCTGTCCCACGCGATCCTCGCCTACAACCGGGGCCGTACGAGCAGCCTCGGCGACGGGGTCGTCGTCACCCCGTCGCACAACCCGCCGCCGGACGGCGGGTTCAAGTACAACCCACCTAACGGCGGGCCGGCCGACACCGACGCCACCCGGTGGATCCAGGACCGGGCCAACGAGCTGCTCCGGGCCGGCCTCGCCGGAGTGCGCCGCATCACGTACGCGCAGGCACTCGCACGGGAGACAACGCAGCGCTTCGACTTCCTCGACGCCTACGTCGCGGATCTCGCGCAGGTCATCGACCTCGACCCGGTCCGCGAGGCCGGCGTCACGATCGGGGCTGACCCGCTCGGCGGGGCCAGCGTCGCCTACTGGGGTGAGATCGGCTCGCGCTACGGCCTCGACCTGACCGTGGTCAACCCGTACGTCGACGCGACGTTCGGGTTCATGACCCTGGACTGGGACGGCAAGATCCGGATGGACTGCTCGTCGCCCTACGCGATGGCCTCGCTGGTCGCCGCCAAGGACTCGTACCAGATCGCGACCGGCAACGACACCGACGCCGACCGGCACGGCATCGTCACTCCCGACGCCGGCCTGATGAACCCCAACCACTATCTGGCTGTTGCCATCTCCTACCTGTTCGCCCATCGACCCGCATGGCCTGCTGGTGCGGCAATCGGCAAGACGCTGGTGTCGTCGTCGATGATCGACCGGGTGGCCGGAGAGCTCGACCGCACCCTGCTCGAGGTGCCCGTCGGCTTCAAGTGGTTCGTGCCGGGACTGCTCGACGGATCGGTCGGCTTCGGCGGAGAGGAGAGCGCCGGCGCGTCCTTCCTGCGCAAGGACGGCACGGTCTGGACCACCGACAAGGACGGCCTGATCCTCAACCTGCTGGCCGCCGAGATCCAGGCCGTCACCGGACGTTCACCGAGTGAGCACTACGCCGACCTGGTCGCCAAGTTCGGGGCCCCCGCCTACGCGCGCGTCGACGCACCCGCCAATCGTGAGCAAAAAGCCGTACTCGCAAAGCTTTCCCCGTCCCAGGTGACGGCCTCCTCGCTTGCCGGAGAACCCATCACCGGGGTGCTGACGGCAGCCCCCGGCAACGGGGCCGCCATTGGCGGGCTGAAGGTGACCACCGAGTCCGGTTGGTTCGCGGCCCGTCCGTCCGGCACGGAGGACGTCTACAAGATCTACGCAGAGTCCTTCCGCGGCCCGGATCACCTGGCGGAGCTGCAGACCGACGCACGAGAGCTTGTGTCACGAGCGCTGGGAGCAGCAACATGAGGATCACCTTGCTCAGCCACGACATCTCCGACAACGGCCTCGGTCGCGCCCACGTCCTGGCCCGCCTGCTCAGCGCCGACCACGAGGTCGAGATCATCGGGCCGGCGACCAAGGGCGAGATCTGGGCACCGCTGCAGCACGACGCGGTCGTACCGATCCGGACGATCCCGATGGCCCCGATCGCTGTGATGGCAGGGCAGGCGGACGGCGACCTGCTCTACTCGGTCAAGGAGCGGCCGACCAGTCTCGGTGTCGCGCTGGCTGCCCGCAAGGTGCTGCGGCGGCCACTGATCGCGGATATCGACGACTGGGAGCTCGGCTTTCTGTTCGACGATGCTGCCGCGATGATGGCCAGCCGGTTCCGGGATGAGACCAAGTGGGTCGCGCACGCGTTGACCGATGTCCGCAAGCCGAACAACATCTACCGCACCGCCTGGACCGAGCAGCAGGTACGCCGGGCCGACGCGGTGACCGTCCCGTCGAGCTGGCTGGCCAAGCGCTTCAAGGGCACCCTGATCGAGCACTCGCGGGACACGAGCGCCTTGGACCCGTCATCAGTCGACAGGGACAAGGCCCGGGCCGAGCTGGGGATCTCGCCGGAGACGACGGTGATCCTGTTCATGGGGTCCCCCCGGCGACACAAGGGCCTGCACAACATCGTGGCAGCGCTGGATCTACTCGACCGGGACGACATCGTCTTCCTCACGGTCGGTGCTCCGAGCGGCCTTCCCGAGCGTCCCTTCCTGCGAAACGCGCCGTATCAGGCCCTCGGCTCCGCCACCGAGTTCCTCGGGGCAGCGGACATGGTGGTGCTCGCCCAGGAGGACAGTCCGGCTGGGCGGGCGCAGATGCCGGCCAAGGTCTACGACGCGATGGCGATGGAACGTCCGGTCGTGGTGACCGACGTGTCCGACCTGGCCGAGGCCGTCGGCGATGGCGGACTGGTCGTGCCCACCGGCGACACGGAGGCCCTGGCGACGGCGATCGCCAAGCTGGCCGATGACCCGGCGCTGCGGGCCGAGCTGGGTGCCACCGCCCGGCGCCGGTGCATCGCCAACTACAGCGACGAAGTCCTGCGGCCACGGCTGCTCGAGGTCGTGGATCGCGCTGTCGCCACCTTCAAGCGCTGACCGTAGCCACCGCGACCGCTAGAAGGTGGCGCCCGCCAGCTGCTTTCCCGTGTTCGCGTCGATGAGCACCTGCGACGTCTCCAGGTAGGTCTTCACGTGTCCGCCGACTGGGCCGCCGGCGGACACCGGCACCAGGTCGTACTGGATCAGCCAGGCCAGCCGGTGGGTGACGTGCAGCGTGTTGGCGTAGACCAGCGCGGCGATCGGCTTGGCGATCCAACCCTTCATGCCGGTCGACCGCAGGGTGGATTCCGTCGTAAAGGAGCTGTGGACCAAAGTGGAGGCCGGCTCGTAGGAGAATGATGAACCGGTCGCTAGCTGCGAGCTGTCGACGACCGTAGGCTCCGGCGGCGCGGCGTTCTGGTCGATCGGCAGGCCGAAGGCGCCGTAGTAGACCACCTGGTCGCCGCGACCGGTGCCGTCGGTGCTGAAGACGACGGCGAACTCGGTGGCGCGCTTGCCATCGGTCCCGACGGCGCTGGGGAAGATCGGCTCGCCATTGACCACCACGACATACATCGTCGTACCTGCCCCGACGGCAGAAGGGATGGTGAGGCCGGCGATCCGCAGCTGACCGGCAGTGACGGTGGCAGCGACTTCAATCGTCGCCTTGGCCGGTTGGATCGCGGCGGCTGTCGCCCGTTGCTTGGCCTCGGTCAACGACCTGGGGTCGGGAGCCGTGGGTGCTGCACTTTCGGTGGGAATCGGCGCTGATTGTACGGGCACAACTGGCACGGTTGTCGTCACGGGCGCCACGGTGGTGGGCGATGCCAAGTTGAAAGCCCGCCCGATGGTGCTGAGGTCCACCCAGGTGGTGTCCAATCCGCCACCCTCACTATCGAAGCTGCCCGCCCGAACGATCGCGTACGCGACGGTCCCCTGCGGCGCCTTCGCGCCGGCTGGGCGCGAGCAGCCGCCGCAGACAAAACGGCCCTGGATCTCGACGACGTATCCCGCGCCACGGACGCCGTTGATGATGTCGTGGCTCATGCCGCTGTCAGCAGCGTTGACGTCGGTCACGACAGCTGCCTCCATCCGGGTCGGATGCGGGTCGCCGTCCCCTGCGGCCATGGCGATCGCTGTCTGCCGCAGCCGCGCGTAGACCTCCGGGCTGACCGGCAAGGTTTTCGTCGCCGTCGGCTGCGCCGGTTCGGTTGCCGGGGAGGCCAGCAGGCTGAACGGGGTCCCGTACACCGAGAGGTCCACCCACCGTCCCCCGAAATTGTGGTTCGTGGGCTTCAGTCCCGGGTCTGAGACGGTCATGGTCTGGACCGTGCCGTGGAGGTCTCCTACGACTTTGCAGTATGCGCAAGTGAAATCGCCCTGCAGTTCAATCAGGTAGCCCGATGGCTCAGGGGCGCCGCTGAAGAAGGCCGTGCGACCGTCCGACGGCCGCGGGACGGTCCTCACCTTGACCGCCTCGATCCGAGTGGGGTGGGGATCGTGGGAGCTCGCCGCCAGCTGCAGAGCGAGTGCCTGCAGCGCGACGAACGTAGCCTGGTTGACGGCCGGCTTCGGATCCGGTCGCGCACTCTGTCCGCGCGACGGCGATTGCGGTGAGAGCAGCCATCCCCCGAGTGCCACGACCAGCACCACGACCAAGGCCGTGGAGGCAACCGCCATGACCCGGTGGGTACGCCGCCGGTGGGCCCGTACCGCGAGCTCGTCAAACGTGGGCGCCGTGATCGGTTGCTGCCGGATTGCCTCTGCAGTGAGCAGAACCTTGAGGTCAGGCATGGTCGTTCACGTCCTCCGACAACAGTGGTGCGAGGGCTGCCCGGGCTCGGGAGAGCCGTGACTTCACCGTGCCCACCGGCACGGCGAGCTCGGTCGCGATCTGGTCGATCGGCAGGTCCAGGTAGTAGTGCAGTACGACGACCTGGCGTTGAGTGAGCGGCAGGGTGCTGAGGGCCCGTGCAACGGCGACGCCGTCCGGCGATGGCCCGGGATCCGCTGCGGGGCGCGGTGAACGGGCAAGGGCTGCCAGCCCGTTGCGCCACTTGCGATGCCGGTTGGACAGCAGCCTGAACGCCACCTTGCGAACCCACGCCTCCGGGTTGTCGTAGACGCTGACGGCCGTCCACCTCGGCAGCAGCCGGACGAACGCCTCTTGGACGACCTCTTCGGCCTCTGCCCGGCTGCCCGACGCCAACGCCAGCAACCCGACCAGCCGGGCATAGCTGCCGGCATAGAAGGCGCGCGCGTCGGCGGCGTCACTGGGAACAGTCACACCCATAAGACCCGCGTCGACTGGTAAAGGTTCCATCACTATGGAGGTGGCCCTTGTCCTGCAGGTAACCGGTGACTGGCCCGTGGACGCGCTGCCCGGCAGCGTCCCCGGCAGCGTCCCCGGCCAGTTCGCGGGCGATCTCGGCCGGAATCGGCCCTAACATTGCCACTACGGGTAGCGTCCTCCTCGTGAGCCGCGATGAGTGACGCCATCACCTTCGGGTGGCTGGTCCTGGCGTACGGCGTCGTCGGCCTGTGCGCCGTCCTGTCCAACCGGCTGAGCGAAAAGCTGCGGCTGCCCACACCGGCGCTGTTCCTCGCCGCCGCAGCCATCACCGGCCAGCTCGCGCCCAGCCTGCACGACCTCCCGCAGCTCGCCGTCGAGCGGACGGTGACCATCGCGCTGATCCTCATCCTGTTCGACGGTGGCCTGCACCTGGGGCTGCGCCGGGTGCGGGAGGCAGCTGCGCCGATCCTGCTCGCGGGCGTCCCCGGCACGTTCCTCACCGCGATCGCGACCGGCGTGCTCGCGCACGTGGTGTTCGGCTGGTCGTGGTGGGTGTCGATGCTGCTTGGTACGGCTGTCGCACCCACCGATCCGGCCGTCGTCTTCTCCGTACTCGGCAAACGCGAGGTGTCCGGTCGCAGCGGCACCATCCTGGAGGGCGAGTCCGGAGCCAACGATCCGGTCGGAATCGCCCTGATGTCAGGGCTTCTCACCGTCGGTACGGTGTCGGCGGGTGCCCTGTTGCACGTGGCGGGCGAGTTCGCCCTGCAGATGGCCGTGGGCGCGGCAGTGGGCATCGTCGGTGGCAAGCTGATGCTCTACTTCATGCGCCGGGTGTCCTTGCCGAGCGAGGGCCTCTACCCGCTGAGAACCCTTGCTGCCTCGATGATTTTGTTCGGACTGGCCAGTGTCCTGCACGGGTCGGGCTTCCTGGCCGTCTTCCTCGGCGGCATCATGCTCGGCGACGAGGCTGCCCCGTTCAAGCACGAGATCGAGCGCTTCCACTCGGCGCTGGCCAGCCTCGGCGAGATCGTCGCCTTCATCGTCCTCGGTCTGACGGTCAACCTCTCCGAGCTCAGCCACGCAGACGTCCTGGTTCCCGGTCTCGTCCTGGCAACGGCGCTGGCCTTCGTCATCCGGCCGGTGGCCATCGGGGCGACGATGGCCGGCGTGACCCTCGCCCGAAACGAACGACTGTTCGTGCTGTGGGCGGGACTCAAGGGCGCCGTACCCATCCTGCTGGGCAGTGAGCTGCTCGGTGCCGCGGTGCCGGACCCGGAGCGGTTGTACGGCGTCGTGGTGATCGTGGTGGCGTTCTCCGTCGTGGTCCAGGGCGGCTTGGTGCCGGTCGTGGCCGGGTGGCTGCAGCTGCCCATGCGCACCGTCGAGCCGTCGCCCTGGTCCCTTGGCCTGCGCCTGCAGGGCGAGCCGGAAGGCACCCACCGCTACACGGTCGCGGCCGGATCCGTGGCGGACGGCTGCACGATCGAGGACCTCGACGCCCTCGCCGACGACTTCTGGGTCAGCCTCGTGCTCCGTGGCGGCAACCTGATCGCCGTACGCAGGGACACGACGTTGCTTGCCGGCGACGAGGTCCTGATCCTGGGCGTGCCGGAGAGCTCCGACGACCACGAGCGCGTGTCGCGAGCCTTCCACCAGCAGGGATGACCCACGGGTGCACAGGTGTCGCCCACCGGATGGGGGGAACACCGCGTGCGTGCCGCTCCCGCCCTCAAGTCGCCTGACAGCAGCCGATGTAGCCGCGGCCCGGTTGCGGCTGCTCGCGCTGGCAGCCGACCTGGCCCGGACCGAGGAGCGCATCGCCGAGACCTTCGAGCAGCTGGCGCGAACCCTGGGCGACCCGGACGGCCACCGCGGGAGGGTCGCGGACGAAGCACGCCGGGTTGCTCTGCTCCAGCGCGAGCGCTCGCGCGGGCCCGTGTCGCTGTAGCGGGTGGCTGGGCAGCACCCGCCCGGAATACGCTGCGGGCATGGCCGACGCCGGAAGGACCACCGCTGACCTGCGCGAGCAGCTGGCCGACGAGCGGGAACGCTTGGCCGACGAGCGGGACCGGCTTGCCGACGAGCGGGAGCAGCTCGCGGACGAACGTGACCAGGTGACTGACGAGCTCGAGCGGTTGGCCGCGCTCCGCGAAGCCCGGAGTCTGCCCGACGACCTCGCCGGAGCGCGCGCCGTTCGCGGGTCCCAGCTGCGCCTGCTCGAGTCCGAACGCGCCCTGGAACGGGCCCGGCTGGCCCTGGAGCGGTCTCGGTCGCTGCTGGCCCGCCAGCGGTTGAGCGTCGGCAACGAGGGCAACACGGCGCGCCAGCAGGAGCTCGCCATCGCCCGCGAGATGTTGGCCAGCCGCACACTCGGCACCGATCAGCAGCAGTGACCGCCGCCGACCCGGGCCCGCCGGTCGTCGTCGTGGGGGCCTCCGCGGGAGGGGTCGAGGCGCTCAAGGTGCTCGTCGGCGGTCTCCCCCGAGACTTCCCCGCAGCTGTCGTCGTGGTGCTGCACCTAGCGGCCAGCGGGCCGAGCGTCCTGCCGCAGATCCTCGACCGCGGCAGCGCGCTGACCGTCGTGTCGGCGCGCGACGGATCGTCGCTGTCCGGGGGGGTCGTGCAGGTCGGGCCGCCCAACCAGCATCTCGAGCTGGACGGCCGGACGATCCGGCTGACCAGTGCGCCGCCGCACCACCATCACCGGCCTTCGGTCGACCTGCTGTTCAGCACGGCCGCTGAAACTTTGGGCAGCTCCGCCATCGGCGTCATCCTCACCGGAGCCCTCAACGACGGAGCCGAGGGCCTGGCCCGGATCGTCGCTCACGGTGGGCGGGCGTTCGTGCAGGATCCGGCCACGGCCGAGTATCCGAACATGCCCGCGAGTGCCGTCGCGGCCGTACCGGCTGCGGTCATCCTGCCCCTGAGCGAGCTCGTCGCAGTGCTCGTCGACGTTTGCGGCGGCACCGTGCAGGCATAGGACCGCCGCAGGCATAGGGTTGCGGCGCGCTGCAACGGGCAGACGGCGGAAGGGTTGGGCATGGAGCCGGAGACGACAGCCGACGCTGCGTTCGAGGAGTTGCTGCACTACCTGCGCGACAGCCGCGGCTTCGACTTCACCGGTTACAAGCGGACGAGCCTCATGCGTCGCGTCGACCGGCGGATGCAGACGGCCGACATCGGCTCGTACGAGACCTACCTCGACCTGCTCCAGGTGCGCCCGGACGAGTTCACTGCGCTGTTCAACACCATCCTGATCAACGTCACCGACTTCTTCCGCGACACCGACAGCTGGGACCACCTGGCGCAGACAGTGCTTCCCGCGCTGCTGGAGGCGAGGGCCAGCGGGCCGATCCGGATCTGGAGTGCTGGCTGCGCCACCGGCGAGGAGGCCTACTCGCTGGCCATGCTGCTGGCGGAGGCCATCGGCACCGAAGGCTTCCGCGAGCGGGTCAAGATCTATGCGACCGACGTGGACGACGAGGCGCTGGCTGAGGCCCGCCAGGCGACCTACTCCGAGCGCAACATCGCCTCGGTGCCGGCCGAGCTGAGGGCGAAGTACTTCGATCGGGCGGGCGAGCAGTTCGTCTTCAGCAAGGACCTGCGTCGCGGCGTCATCTTCGGCCGCAACGACCTCGTGCAGGACGCGCCGATCTCGCGGATAGACCTGCTCGTGTGCCGCAACACCCTGATGTACTTCAACGCCGAGACCCAGGCCAAGGTGGTCGGGCGGTTCCACTTCGCGCTCGCGCCCGACGGCGTGCTGTTCCTCGGCAAGGCGGAGATGCTGCTGGGGCACAACTCGCTGTTCGCACCAGTCGACCTCAAGCGACGGTTCTTCGGCCGGATCGCCACCGACGTGCCGGCCGAACGCGACCTCGACCGGTTCGACGGCCTGCCGGCGATGGACCAGGTGCGGCAGGCCGCGCTGGCCTCCAGCCCGGTCGCCCAGGTGGTCATCTCCACCGACGGCCGGCTGGCGCTCGCCAACGACGCGGCGACCCGGTTGTTCGGGCTGTCCGCACGCGACCTCGGCCGGCCGTTCCAGGACCTCGACCTGTCCTACCGGCCGGTGGACCTGCGCACCTCCATCGACGAGGCGGCCGACGAGCGGCGAGACGTCTGGCTGCGCGAGATCGAGTGGTCCCGCTCGCCCGGGGAGCGAGCATGGTTCGACGTACAGGTGATCCCGCTCGGCAGCGTCGACCGGGCCGTCGGGGTCTCGATCCACTTCCACGACGTGACGCGTCATCGCCGGTTGCACGACGAGCTCGAGGAGACTCACCGTCATCTCGAGACGGCGTACGAGGAGCTCCAGTCCACCAACGAGGAGCTGGAGACAACCAACGAAGAGCTCCAGTCGACCGTGGAGGAGCTCGAGACGACGAACGAGGAGCTCCAGTCGACGAACGAGGAGCTGGAGACCATGAACGAGGAGCTGCAGTCGATGAACGACGAGCTCCAGTCGATGAACGAGGAGCTGCGAGACCGTACGACAGCCCTCAACGACGTCAACGGCTACTTCGACTCCGTGCTCACGAGCCTCCAGGCCGGGGTGATCGTGGTGGACCCCGAGCTGCGGGTGCGCACCTGGAACCGTCAGGCCGAGGACTTGTGGGGCCTGCGGTCGGACGAGGTGCTCGGCCAGCACCTGCTCAACCTCGACATCGGGCTGCCCGCCGAGCTGGTGCTGCCACTGGTCCGGGAGGCGCTGGCGGACCCCGATGTCCCTCGACACGGCGACCTCGCTGCACGCAACCGGCGCGGTCGCGACGTCACCGTACGGCTGGTCTGCACCGGCATGGCCAGGGCAGCAGGTGGGCCGGCGGGCGTTGTCCTGGTCATGAGCGAAACGGCCTAGTTTCAGGACTTGCACAACCTCGGCAAACGGCCGATTATTGCGCCAGAGGAAACCTCGGCAAACGGCCGAGGTAGTCGCGCGGGAGGTATCCGTGCCGCTGACCATCGGCGAGTTGAGCCAGGCCACTGGCGTTCCCATCGCCACCCTCAGGGACTGGGACCGCCGCCACGGTCTGAGTCCGAGTCGTCGAACTTTGGGCAACCACCGCCGCTACAGTCGCGCCGACGCCGAGCTGGTCATCGCCGTTCGCGACCTGGTCGCCGAGGGCATGCGGCTGCGTGAATCGGTGCAAAGGGTGAGGTCCGCCCAGCCGCAACGGCGGTCGCCCACCACGGCTACCCCTGTCGCAACCGGCGCCGAGCTTGCGGCGATCGCCGCCGACCAGCAGCGGCTGCGCGACAACGCGGCCGCTACCCGCGCCGCTTTCGTGGCCAAGCGCGACGAGCTCATCGCCGAGCGCGAGGCTCTGATCGCTCGCCGGCACAGCCTGGTCCGCGCGCACGGGGAGACGGTCGCCGGCCTCGTGGACGCTGCCGCCGACATCTTGTCGCCGACCGGAGGGACGGCGGACGCAGAGATACAACGCTGAAGGGAGCCACCTGATGGACGCAATCCACACCGAGCCGGACCCTGTGACCGCCGCTGCACTCGCGGACAGCCCGCCCGGTCAGCGCGAGATCTACGGAGCCCTGATGACCGGGCTCGACGACCAGCAACGTCATGAGATCGAGTTCCTCATGGCCAGCAACATCCAGCGGCTGGTCGACGAGGGCGACAGCTACTCGACCTGAGCCTCGGGCTCCTCGACTCGAGCGGCCTCACGCAGCCGGGCGTCGCGCAACGCCGCCACCGTCACGTCGGCCAGCGCCGCGTCGACCGCGTCGGAGACGCCGGTCCACACCCGGGCCAGCCATCCGGTGGCGGCCACCACCTCCACCGGGTCGTCGTGGTTGGCCGGCAACGGCTGCGGCTCATCCATCACGTGCACCACGTCGGCCAAAGAGATCAGCTCGGCGGCTCGGGCCAGCCGGTAGCCGCCGAGCCGGCCGCGGCGGCTCTCGATCAGGCCACCGTTGCGCAGCTGACGCAGCACGTGGTCGACGAACTTGACCGGAAGGCCTTCGGACTGGGCGAGGTGTTCCCTGGCCAGCACCTCGTCCGGCCTGCAGGCCATCGCAACGACCAGCCGGATCGCGTAGTCGGCCCTGGCGGAGACCCGGAGGACGGCACGCAGGCCATCACCACTCGAGGTGGTCGAGGCAACCATGATCAGGCCGGTGCCACGACGGAGCCGACAGCGGGAGCAGCGAGCTTGGCGTACAGAATCTTGCCTTCTGCCAAGGAGAGTCGATCCGCGGTGGTACGGGTCAGCTGCACCCAGGCTTCCTGTCCGTCGATCATCAGGTCGACCCTGATCTCGAAACCGAGCCGCACCACGCGCACCACGGTCGCCTCGACCGTGTCCGGACCCGGGTCGGTCACGAGGTCGATGTCATGGGGTCGGACGACCTCGCCGCCGAGGCGGGTCACCGGCCCGAGAAAGCTCATCACGAAGTCGTTCGCTGGGGCGTCGTAGAGCTCGTCCGGCGCACCGACCTGCTGCACGGCGCCTGCCGGCGATGACGACGATCGAGTCGGCGACCTCGAGGGCTTCCTCCTGGTCGTGAGTGACGAACAGCGTGGTCACGTGGACCTGGTCGTGCAGCCGCCGCAGCCAGCGCCGCAGCTCCTGGCGGACCTGGGCGTCGAGGGCTCCGAACGGCTCGTCGAGCAGGAGCACACCCGGCTCGACGGCGAGGGCACGGGCCAGCGCCATGCGCTGACGCTGGCCACCCGACAGCTGCGCCGGGTAGCGATCAGCGAACTGCTCGAGGTGCACGAGCTGGAGCAGCTCGCTGACCCGCGCGCGCACCTTGTCCTTGGGCCACTTGCGGATCTCGAGCCCGAAGGCGACGTTCTTGTAGACCGTCATGTTCTTGAAGGCCGCGTAGTGCTGGAAGACGAACCCGACGTTGCGGTTCTGTACGGGTGTCGCGGTCGCGTCCTTGCCGTCGATGACCACCGAGCCGGAATCGGGCTGCTCAAGGCCGGCGATGATCCGGAGCAGGGTCGACTTGCCGCCGCCGCTCGGGCCGAGCAGGGCCGTCAACGACCCCGACGGGATCTCGACGCTGACGTTGTCGAGGGCGACGAAGTCCCCGAACCGCTTGGAGACGTTGCTGACGATGATGCTCATCTCGTGTCGCCTCTCAGGCGCAGGTAGCGGGTCAGGAGCAGCGCGATGACCGCGATCATCGCCAGCGCGAACGAGGCGGCGTAGGCGGCGGGCGCGTCGTAGTTCTCGAACCGTTCCTGCACGAACAAGGTCGCTGTCTGGGTCTGCCCGACAATGCGGCCGGACACGACGGCCACAGCACCGAACTCACCGATGCAACGGGCCAGGCTCAGCACGACGCCGTAGCCGATGGCAGACCGGATGGCCGGCAAAGTGATCCGGCGGAACGTCTGGTAGCCGGTGGCGCCGAGGGTCCTGGCGGCCTGCTCCTGGTCGGTGCCGATCTCCTCGAGTACGGGCGCGACAGCGCGTACGACGAAAGGAAGCGAGACGAAGATCGTGGCCAGGACCATGCCGGGCAGGGAGTAGATGATGCCGATGCCGTGGCGCTGGAACCAGCCACCGATGGGCTCGAACTTGCCGTAGACCAGGATCAGCGCCAGGCCGACCACGATCGGCGAGACCGCGATGGGCAGGTCGACAGCGGCGTTGAGCAGCCGTCGACCGGGAAAGTTGTGCCGCACCAACAGGATTGCCGTGGTCACACCGAAGACGGTGTTGCAGACGACGGCGATGATGCTGACGATCGCGGTGACCTTGAACGCATGCAGTGCCTGCGGAGTGGTCAGCGCGTCGATGACCGGTGCGAGTCCGGCCTCGAAGGTCCGGTAACCGACCAGGCCGAGCGGCAGGATGACGAGGAAGGTGACGTAGAAAACGGCGACCCAGCGCAGTGCGTGCTTAGCCACGTCGAGCCACCATCCGCTGGGCGACGTCGACGCCGATCAGCACGACCAGGGCCACGGCCAGCAGCAGCGTCGACACGGCCGCTGCTCCGGTGATGTCGTCGTTCTGGATCTGGTTGAACAGCGCGACCGAGGCAACCTCGGTCTTGAACGGGATGTTGCCGGAGATCAGCACTGTCGCCCCGAACTCGCTCAGCGCCCGGGCGAAGGACAACGCGGTTCCGGCCAGCATCGCGGGCACCAGATTGGGCAGGATGATGCGGCGGAACGTCAAAATCCTAGACGCACCAAGGGAAGCAGCCGCGTCTTCCATGTCCCGGTCGAGCTCGAGCAGCACCGGCTGGACGGTGCGCACGACGAACGGCAACGTCACGAAGAGCAGGGCCAGCAGCACACCGCTGCGGGCGTAGGCGAGGTTGATGCCGAGCGGACTGCCGGTCCCGTACAGGCTGAGCAGGACCAGACCGGCAACGATCGTCGGCAATGCGAACGGCAGGTCGATCACCGTGTCCAGCGCCACCTTGCCGGGGAACGAGTCGCGGACGAGGACCCAGGCGATGAGCGTTCCCATGAACAGGTTGACGATGGCGACGATCACCGACATCAGGATGGTCAGCTTGACCGCGGACCAGGCCTCGGGGGTCTGGATGGCGTGCCAGAAGCTGCCCCAGCCTCCCGAGCGTGAGCGCCAGATCACTGCGGACAGCGGCACCAGGACGACGAGGCTGAGGTAGGTGGTGACCAGCCCGAGGCTGACCTTGGTGCTGGTCGACTCCTTGCGCCTGGCGCGCCGACGACCGCCCGGCGCCGCACCTGCAGCGGCACCGGCCGGGTCATCGAGGAGCGAAATGCCTGCAGCCATTGAACTTACTTGCCCGTGGTCGAGACGCCGTTGTTCTTCTCGATCGTGGTGACGAGGCCGGTGTCCGGGTCGAAGAACTTCTTGTTCGCGACGGTCCAGCCACCGAGGTCGGTGATCGTGAACAGGTGGGCCGGCGTCGGGAACTTGTCAGCCCCTGGCGTGGTCTTGACGACCGGGCGGTAGCCGTTGGCCTCGTAGATCTGCTGACCGGCCTCGCTGTAGAGGAAGTCGAGGAACGCCTTGGCCTGCGCCGGGTGCGCGGTCTTCTTGGTGATGGCGATGGGGTTCTCGATCAGAATCGTGCTGTCCGGCACGGTGTAGTCCACGGCCTGCTTCTTCTGCTGCGCAAAGATCGCTTCGTTCTCGTACGTGATGATGGCGTCACCCTCACCACCGGTGAAGACCTGGAGCGACGCCCGACCGCTGTCCGCCTGGACCGGGACGTTCTTGAACAAGCGCGGTGAGGTAGGCGTCGGCGTCGGCCTCTGTCTTCCCCGCCTTGAGCTGAGCTCCGTAGGCCGCGAGGATGTTCCACTTCGCGCTGCCGGAGGAGAACGGGTTGGGCGTGAGCACCTTGATGCCCGGCTTGATCAGGTCGTCCCAGGTCTTGAGGTTCTTCGGGTCGCCCTTGCGAGTGGTGATGACCGCCACCGAGTCCGTGATCATGCCCTTGTTCTGGTTGGCGTTCCAGCTGGCGTCGACCAGGCCGGCCTTGACGAGCCGGTCGATGTCCGGAGCGAGTGAGAACGCCACGATGTCGGCGGGCAGACCGGAGGCAACGGCGCGGCTCTGGTCGCCGGAGGCACCGAACGACGTCTTGAACGTGACGTTCTTTCCGGCCGGCGTGGCCTGGAAGGCCTTGATCTCGGCCTCGTAGGCGGCCTGGGGCGTGGAGTAGGCCACGATCGAGAGCTGGACCTTCTCGTTGCTGCCGCCGGTCGCACTGCCCGAGCTGGCGCTCGCACCCGGCGACGACGACGAGCTGCCGCAGGCCGTCAGGGCCACTAGGGAGATGGCTCCTGTCGCTGCTGCGGTCCAGCGGGTGAGTGAGATTCGGCTCATGAGGTACGGCTCTCCTAGAACGGCGGAAATTCGTGGCTTCTCGGTAAAGCCTACGAATTCGGTTAAGTTTGTCAAACCGGTGGGCTTACTGGCATCGTCGATCAGGGCCGCGACCGCGGACTCGCGAGCTGACGAGGTGGACCGATGCCGGGCCTGCAGGTGCACTGGTTCCTGCCCACCGCCGGTGACAGCCGCGACGTGTCCGGCGGCGGGATCAGCAAGACGGTCGCCTCGGCTGACAGCGCCGTGCGCGCACCGGACATCGACTACCTGGCCCAGGTGGCCAAGGCGGCCGAGCAGCTGGGCTTCACGGCGATGTTGACGCCAACCGGCACCTGGTGCGAGGACGCGTGGTTGACCACGGCCGCTCTCACCAGGGAGACCACCCGGCTCAAGTTCCTCGTCGCGCTCCGCCCCGGCGCACTCTCGCCGACACTCGCCGCGCAGATGGCCGCGACCTACCAGCGGATCTCCGGCGGCCGGCTGCTGCTCAACGTCGTCACCGGTGGCGACCCGACCGAGGCGCAGCGCTTCGGCGACTGGGCCTCCCACGACGAGCGCTACGCCCGTACCGACGAGTTCCTGTCCATCGTCCGCGGCGCCTGGAGCGGGGTCCCCTACGACTTCACCGGCACGTTCTTCACGACTGCTGGAGCCCTCGTCGCGGTGCCGCCCGACCCGGTGCCGCCGATCTTCTTCGGCGGCGCGTCACCAGCTGCGCTGGACGTCGCGGCCAAGCACGCAGACGTCTACCTGACCTGGGGCGAGCCGCCGCCCGGCGTCGCCGCCCGGATCGCAGCCGTCCGCCGGCTCGCCGAAGCACAGGGTCGCGAGGTTCGCTTCGGCATCCGGATGCACGTCATCGCGCGCGACTCCGCGGCCGAGGCCTGGTCGCAGGCCGACCGGCTGCTCGCTCGGATGGATCCCGCTGCGATCGCGGCCGCCCAGCAGTCCTTCGCGCGGGCCGACTCGGTGGGGCAGCGGCGGATGTCGGCGCTGCACGGCGGCGGGACCAGCAACCTCGAGGTCTACCCGAACGTGTGGGCGGGCGTCGGCCTGATCCGCGGCGGCGCGGGCACCGCAATCGTGGGCTCGCACGAGCAGGTGGCCGAGCGGATCGAGGAGTACCACGCGCTCGGACTGGACCACTTCATCCTGTCCGGGCAGCCGCACCTGGAAGAGGCCTACCAGTTCGGCGAGGGCGTACTCCCCTTGCTGCGCAGGCTTTCCGCGGCGCCGGCCCTCGTGAGCTAGCGCCTCCGCCTGCGCACGTACGAGACCACAGCGGTGGAGATCAGGGCGAGCACGAGGACGGACAGGCCGAGGTAGCCGCCGACCGTCTTGAGCGGCTGGTCATGCTTGCGACCGGGTTGGGGCAGATAGCTGATGTCGGTGAGGTAGCGCAGGTCCGGCCCGGCGTCGGCGGTCAGGTTGAGCGCGGCCGTGAGCTGGGCCCACGCCGGACGGGGTTCCAGGTCGATGCCAGGGCACGAGCGTCTCGGCGGCCCGGCGCAGGCACCCGCCTCGGTCATCGCGCCGATGATGCGGATCGGCTGGTCCGGGTGCTCCTCCTTCGACCAGGCCACCATCCGGCCCCACGCCCTCGCATTGCCGCCCTTCGTGGCGTAGATCTCCGGCAGCACCTCGGCACTGCCGTCGCCGACCGAGACCGCGTACACGTCCTCCCTCGTCCAGCCGTTCGCCGGCTGGGCGGGCGCCGGCGGGCAGATGCACGCGCCGAAGTTGATGTACGGCCGGGTGCCGCTCGCGTCGTACGCCTCGACCCACGAACGGGTGGCCTGCGCGGTGGCGTAGCCCTGCTCGGCGTCGAGGCCGCCGCGAACATCGATCTTCGGCAGCTTTCGCGCCACGTCGTCGACCAGGGCCGCCCAGGCAGCGCCGTGCTGACCGCCGGCGTACTGGCCGTAGTTGGTCGTGCCCACGACCAGGACGAGCGCCGGCCCGTTGGCCTTCACCCAGGCTTTTCCGTAGGCGACAACCGCCTTCTCGACGTCCTTGGGCAGCGTGTGCGTGCGAGTGTCGGGCAGTCGCACCGAACCGTCGGTGCCCGCCGGGCTGCCCGCGTCGAGGACGACGAGGGCGTTGCTCAGACCCTGCTCGAGGGCGTCCGCCGCGTCGGCCTTTCCGGTACGGGACAGCAGCCCGCGGTCGACGTTGGTCAGGTAGTGCGAGCGAGTCTCACCGGGCGGCAGCGGGCCGGGCTGGATGGTGGCGGTGGCTGAAGCCGAGGCCGGAGCGGACGGTGTTGCCGCGTGCGCCGGGAGGACGGGGGCGACGACGGCCAGGGCGGCTGCGACGAACGCGAGCCTGATCCGCCGCCTGCCTGCCACCGCAACAGCGTGGCACGCGGAGTCCGGGGACGGTGCCTCCACCGGTAGTTACTGGCGAGTAGCATCGGCGGTACGAGCGCATCCTGCCCGGTGAGGAGCCCGCGATGGGTCACTACAAGAGCAACCTTCGCGACATCGAGTTCACCCTGTTCGAGGTGCTCGGCCGGGCTGACGTGCTGGGCGCCGGGCCCTACGCCGACATGGACGCCGAGACCGCCCGCGAGGTGCTGCGCGAGGTGCGCCGGCTCGCCGAGAACGAGCTGGCCGCGTCCTTCGTCGAGGGCGACCGGGTGCCGCCGGTGTTCGACCCGGTCACGGCATCGGTCACCCTCCCGGACGCGTTCGCCCGGTCGTTTCGCACCCTGATGGACGCGGAGTGGTTCCGGCTCGACCTGCCAGAACACCTCGGCGGCACCGGCGCCCCGCCGTCACTGCGCTGGGCCGCGTCGGAGATGTTGCTGGGCGCCAACCCGGCCGCGTTCATGTACATGTCCGGCCCCGGCTTCGGCGCCATCCTGGACCGGCTCGGCACCCCGGAGCAGAAGCAGATCGCCCAGCTGATGGTCGACCGCAAGTGGGGCTCGACGATGGTGCTGACCGAGCCGGACGCGGGGTCGGACGTCGGCGTCGGCCGTACTCGTGCCATCGAGCAGCCGGACGGGACGTGGCACCTCGAGGGGGTCAAACGCTTCATCACCAGCGCCGAGCACGACCTCGCCGAGAACATCGTCCACCTCGTCCTGGCCCGTCCCGTGGGTGCTGCGCCGGGGACGAAGGGGCTGTCGCTGTTCGTCGTACCGAAATTCCTGATCGACCTGCAGAGCGGAACGTTGGGCGAACGCAACGGTGTCCGGGCGACCAACATCGAGCACAAGATGGGGCTGCGGGCCTCAGCGACGTGCGAGCTCACGTTCGGGGATGGTCGGCCAGCGGTCGGCTACCTCGTCGGCGGCGTGCACGACGGCATCGCGCAGATGTTCGAGGTGATCGAGTACGCCCGGATGCTGGTCGGCACCAAGGCGATCGCGACCCTGTCGACCGGCTATCTCAACGCACTGGAGTACGCCAAGACACGCGTGCAGGGCGCCGACCTGACCCGGATGACCGATCGCGGCGCGCCGCGGGTGACCATCACCCACCATGCGGACGTCCGCCGGATGTTGCTGCTGCAGAAGTCGTACGCCGAGGGGCTGCGGGCGATGCTGCTGTGGACCGCGAGCCTGCAGGACTCCGTCGAGCTCGGGACGTTCGCGGGTGCTTCGGACGTCGATGCTGTGCGCCTGAACGACCTCATGCTGCCGCTCATCAAGGGCGTCGGGTCCGAACGCTCGTACGAGATGCTCTCGCTGTCGTTGCAGACGCTGGGTGGTTCCGGGTTCCTCCAGGACTACCCGATCGAGCAATATCTGCGCGACGCCAAGATCGACTCGATCTACGAGGGAACCACCGGGATCCAGTCGACCGACCTGTTCTTCCGCAAGATCGTCCGCGACCAGGGTCAGGCGCTGACCGCCCTGATGACGCAGATCTCGACGTTCGCCAAGAGTGACGCCGGCAACGGTGGGCTCGCGGTCGAACGTGGACTGCTCGCACGAGGACTCGAGGACGTGCAGGGGACGCTGGGCGCGATGGTGGGCTTCCTCACCGCCGCCGCGGCTGAACCACGCGAGGTCTACAAGGTCGGGCTGAACACCGTGCGACTGATGCTCGGGCTGGGCGATCTGGTCATCGCATGGCTGCTGCTGCGCCAGGCCGAGGTGGCGCTCGAAGCTCTGGACGCCGGGCCGAGCGAGCGCGACGTGGCGTTCTACGCGGGCAAGGTCGGCGCCGCGCGATTCTTCGCCGCGACCCGGTTGCCGCTGCTCGCCGCCGACCGCGCCGTGGCCGAGGCGACCACGTTGGACCCGATGGACCTCCCCGAGGACGCGTTCTAGAGGCCCCGCACGCCACCCACTCCCCGCGATTTTGCCGAGTGTTGGCGCTCGTCCGCCGGATTCCGTGCACCTGAGCGCCAACACTCCGACGCGCCCACGCTCAGGACAAGCTTCGTGTGTACGGGACTCAGCGCCGACTACGGCCGGCGGCGGTCTACTGCTGATGCGGCTGCGGGACCGCTGGCGCGTCGTGGCGGATCGCGTCCGCGAGCTCTTCCTCGGGCCGCGGCGGGATGTCGGGCGTCAGCTCAAGCGACTCGATCTCGTGGTCCGGCTGCCGGATCTCCGGGTGCTCACTCATGGACGCCTCCATCTGCCGCGGTCTCTCACCAGTCTCTCTCCGCCATGGCTGTCCTGTCCGAAATCCGCCAGTGCCCGAGCTGATCGCCGGGTACAAAGGACACATGCTCCTTGACCACGACGCCTGCTACCGGGCCGTCAGCAGCCGCGACAGCCGGTTCGACGGCCGGTTCTTCACCGCTGTCCGCACGACCGGGATCTACTGCCGCCCGATCTGTCCGGCCCGTACTCCGTTGCAGAAGAACGTCGAGTTCTTCCCGCACGCAGCGGCAGCGGAGGCGGCCGGCTACCGCAGCTGTCTGCGTTGCCGCCCCGAGGCCGCGCCCGGCAGCCGCGCGTGGGACCACGCCGGCGACCTCGTTGGTCGCGGGCTGAGGCTCATCGCCGACGGGATCGTCGACACAGCAGGAGTTTCCGGTCTCGCCGGCAGTTTGGGCGTGAGCGAACGCCAGTTGCACCGGCTGTTCGTACAACGCCTCGGCGTCGGCCCCCTCGGCGTCGCGAGGACCCGGCGCACCCAGCTCGCGCTACGCCTCGTGCACGAGACGGACCTGCCCATCACCGACATCGCGTTCGGTTCGGGATTCTCCAGCGTTCGCCAGTTCAACGACAGCATGCTCTCGGCGTACGGAAGGCCGCCGTCCGCGTTGCGCGGCGGGGTCAAACGCCGACAGGGTACGGGCATCCGGCTTCCGCTTGCCTCACGAGCACCGCTCGACGTGTCCACGGTCACCGACTACCTCGCCGCCCGCGCAATCCCCGGATCGGAAGAGGTCGGCCCCGGCTTCTACCGGCGCGCGGTCAGCAGCTCCACCGGCGGTGGCGTGCTCGAGATCAGCAGCCGGGCCGACCAGCTCACGTTGAGCCTGACCGGCACCGACATTGGTTACCTGGCAAGGGATGTAGCGGCGGCGCGACGAATGTTCGACCTCGACGCCGATCCCGCCTCGGTCTACGACGTGCTCAGTCAGGACCCGTTGCTCAAGCCGTTGCTGGACAAGAGGCCGGGGCTGCGAGTGCCGGGAGCGTACGACGGCTTCGAGCTGGCCGTACGCGCCGTGCTCGGCCAACAGGTGAGCGTGGCTGCTGCCACGACGTTCGCCGGCCGACTCGTGACTGCTCTGGGCACTCCGCTCGAGACTCCCGTAGGCACGGTCACCCACCTGTTCCCCCGACCCGCGACCGTTGCCGAGGGCGACCTCGGCAGCGTCGGGCTGACCGGCGCCCGTGCGGACACCGTACGAGGCCTCGCCCGAGCGGTCGCCGATGGCACGGTCCGACTGCATGCTGGCGCCGAACGGCAGAGTACGGAGGGCGCGCTCCGCAACCTCAAGGGCATCGGCCCCTGGACTGCCTCCTACATCGCTATGCGTGCCCTGCGTGACCCGGATGCCTTGCCCAGCAAGGATCTTGCGTTGGTGAAGGCGTTCCAGCGACTGTCCGGACAGCCGGCAACCGACCGAGACCTTGAGAACCACGCCGAACGTTGGCGGCCCTGGCGCGGCTATGCCGCCGTACACCTGTGGGCCTCCCTCACCGACCAGGAGACAGCATGATCACCGCAGCGACTCTGCAGACCCCCGCCGGACCACTCACCGTCCTCACCGATGAGGACGTCGTGGTGGCAGCCGGTTTCACCGATGACCCGGAACGCCTGGCAAGTCGGCTCCCGGACCAGCCGCACTACATCGTGGTCGATGACCTGGGCGACGTGACCAAGGCGATACTGCGCTGGCTGGACGGTGACCTCGATGCGCTGGACGAAGTGACCGTCAGCCAGGCGGGAACCCCGTACCAGCAAGCGATCTGGGCTGCTTTGGCTCAGATCCCGCCCGGCCGGACTGCATCCTACGCAGCCCTGGCGGAGCAGGCAGGCAAGCCGTTGGCTGCACGCGCTGCCGGGTCGGCATGCGGCCGGAACCTGATCGCGCCGTTCGTGCCCTGCCACCGTGCCGTCCGCAGCGGCGGCGGCCTCGGCGGCTACGAGTACGGCCTGGACGCCAAACGTTGGCTGCTCGACCACGAGCGGCGCCACACACCAGGCGACGCGGTGGTCCCTGATTGAGCCGCGGTGGCTCATTGCTGTCCGTTTTGACGGCCGAAGGACGCCGACCGTCCTACTGACGGATCGCCAATCGACATGAATCCGATTCAGTCCCCGCCTTGTGCATAGGTGACATACGCCCACCCGCCCGCACCGACGGCCCTGGTCAGCCCCGCCAGTCGTGGAGGACCTCGGCGATGACGTACCTCGCCTGGTCGGCGAGCGGGACGTTGGTCTCCTTGTAGTACGGGAGCTGCAGGCATGCCTGCGACAGGGCCCACGCGCGGCTGCGCAGCCAGGTCGCGTCGTCGATGTCGAGCGCAGCGCGGAACGCCGGACGCAACGCCCGCGGGACGAGGTTCCACGCGACGCAGACATCGACGGCGGGGTCGCCCCGGCTCACCCCGGCGAAGTCGATCAGCCCGACGAGACGGCCGCCGCGTACGAGAAGGTTGCCGGGCGCGATGTCGGCGTGGATCCAGGTGCCTGGCGGCGGCTGGGTCGGCAGCGTGAACGCCTCGTCCCAGAGCGCGGTCACCGCCCCGACGTCGTCGACCAGGCCGGTCATCGCGGCGATCGACTCGCGCGTCACCCCGTCCCGGTTGTCGAAGGTCAGCCCGCGGTGGTTGGGCGGACCACCCGGCTCGTCGACCGCGTGCAGCACGTTGAGGCACTCGGCGATGTCGAGCACCAGCCGCTCGTCGACGTCGGCAGGGCGTGGGTTGTCGCCCGGCAGCCAGCTGTAGACCGACCAGTGCCAGGGGTAGCCCAGGTCGGGCTCCCCCATCGCCCTCGGCACCGGCGTCGCCACCGGGAGCCGAGGGCCGATCACCGGCAGCCACTGCTGCTCGTGCGCGACCGAGCCGGCGGCCCAGGAGACGCGCGGCAGCCGTACGGCGAGGTCGTCGCCGAGCCGGAACATCGCGTTGTCGGTGCCCGACGACGACGCGTGGGCCACCGGAAGGCCGGCCCACTGCGGGAACTGGCGTGCCACCAGTGCTCGTACGACGTCGTCGTCGACGACCACCTCATCGTCGTGCATCCGCTGCGGTCCGGTCATCGGCCGGGTCAGCGCGGCGGCAGGGCGGTGGTGCCCCGCACGGCCGCCCGGGACGCAGCCCGCAGATCGTCGTACGAACTGAACTCCGCCCGCTGACGTCCGCTCCGGCGGGCCATGAACGGACCCATCACAACGACCTCGAAAACGCCGAAGAGGATGCCGTTGACCAGTGCCCACCCCCACCAAGGGGCGTCGAGCAGCATTCGTCGCATGATGATCACCTTGCCCTCAAGGGCACCGACTACACCTCGATCGCAGGGCCCCGGATGTGGGTCTGCGCTGACGTCAACTCACACAGGTGCTCCGTCAACGAGCAGGCAGGACATGGGCGTCACCAGCATCACCCGAAACGGGTACCCCACCGCCGCGGCCGAACCGGTCCTGGCTGAGTCCGGTCCGCACCCCGGTCGTATCTCCTACCAATGCGAGACAAGTCCGCGGATGCCACTTATGCACAAGTGGCTCGCCCGAATGTCTCGATCGCCGAGTGACACAGCCGGACCACCTAGTGGACGCCATCCGGCGGGCGCCGTCCCTGATGTCTGCGTCTGTTCGGCTACCCGGGTACGAGGCCGTGCTGGTAGGCGTAGATGACTACCTGGACCCGGTCGCGCAGCATCAGCTTGTCGAGGATGCGGGCGACGTGGGTTTTGACCGTACCCTCGCCGATGTAGAGCCGCTGGGCGATCTCGGTGTTCGACAGCCCGCGCGCGATCTCCAGCAGCACTTCCCGCTCGCGCTCGGTCAGACGCTTCAGCCCGGGTGGCTCCACTGCCGTGCCGGTCCCCGCCGACAGGCCTTGGTTGTCGGTCGATCTGGCCCCGAGGAACGTCTCGATCAGGCGCCGGGTGACCTGGGGTGCCAGCAGCGCCTCGCCGGCGGCAACTGCGTGCACACCATCAACGATGGTCTGCGGCGGGTCGGTCTTGAGCAGGAAGCCGGCTGCGCCGGCCTGCAGTGCGTCGAACACGTACTCGTCCAGTCCGTAGGTCGTCAGCATCAGCACCCGGCTGCGCGACCCGGCGGTGGTCAGGCGCCGGGTCGCCTCGATCCCGTCCAGCGTGGGCATCTGGATGTCCATCAGTACGACATCGGGGTCGAGCTCGCCGACCAGGTCGAGGCCGGCGGAACCGTCGGCGGCCTCGCCGACAACCTCGATGCCGGGGGCCGCGTGCAGGATCATGCGCAGCCCGCTGCGGACGACCGGCTGATCGTCGACGAGCAGCACCCTGACCGTCACGTGACCGGCAGTGCGGCGTGTAGCTGCCAGGTGCCACCCTCGGTCAGGCCCGCGTCGAACCTGCCACCGAACACGGCCACCCGTTCGCGCAGTCCGGGCAGCCCGCGACCGCCGCTGGGTGTGCCGGAACCCGTTGCGGCTGCTGGATTGCAGACCAGAACCTCGAGCTCGTCGTTGGTGTAGGCCAGGACGACCCGGGTCGGTGTTCCGGCGGCATGCTTGAGCACGTTGGTCAGGCCTTCCTGGACAATGCGATAGGCCGAGAGCTCTACGGCTGCCGGCAGCTCGCGTGGCGCGCCCTCGATGGCGAGCTCGACGTCAAGGCCGGCGTCACGGGTGCGGGCGACGAGCGCCGGCAGGTCGGCCAGCGACGGCGGCGGGGTACGGGACGCGTCCGGCTCGTCACGCATCAGCCCGAGCAGCCGGCTCATCTCGGTGATGGCTTCCAAGCCGGTGCGACGTACCAGCTCCATCGCCGTACGAGCCTGTTCGGGGTCGCGGTCGAGCACCGCCTGAGCCGCCCCCGCTTGCAGTACGACAATGCCGAGGCTGTGGGAGATGATGTCGTGCAGTTCGCGTGCCATCCGGCGGCGCTCCTCCGCGCTTACCGCAGCCACCAGGGCTTCCCGGGTCCTGGCCCGTTCCTCCACGTCTCGCTCTACCGACTCGAGCCGCCTCTGCCGCCAACGGGTGGTCAGGCCGACCAGGAAGGTCAGACCGACGATCGTCCAGTCATAGGTGGCGTCGCCGAACGACTTGATCTGCGCGTCGTTGAGGTCGTGCATCGCGACGCCGACCAGGAGCAGGACGAGCGGCGGCAGAACAGAGCGGGAGTGGGCGGCAGCGGAGTAAACGGCCACCAGCACGATGAACAGCGACGTGGGCGACTCCGAAGCACCGAAAATCACGGCTGGTAGGCCAATCGCGCCGACGGCGAGGGTCAGCGCCGCGACCGGATGCGTCCTACGCCACACCAGGCCCACGGCCGCCACAGCCATGACAAGGGAGTTGAACCAGGTCGGCCCGATCCACGCCGTACCAAAGAAGACGTCGAGCTGGGCCAGCACACCCAGCACCAGGGCAAGTACGCAATCAGTCGCCGAGCTGTCGATCCGGGCGGCGGCACTGCCCAGCCAACGCCAGACGGCCTGTGCGCGTGTCCTCACATTCGAAAGATACGCGCGGCCTGGCGCCGAGCACGTCTACCTCGAGGCAGACCCGCGACTCCGCCTGCAGGCAGAGGCCAATCGACCGCGACGCAGACGACGGCGACGGTCCTTGAACCCCACGGTGTGAGGGTCGGAATCCTTCCACTCCACCGGAGGCCATGCCATGACCACTCTCACCACCCCGACCGCTGGCCGTACGACCAGCTGGACGCCCATCACCATCGCCGGCGTCGCCCTAGGCCTGAACGCGCTGTTCATGGTCCTCATCAACCTGTTCATGAACCGGCCCAACCACGACAACATCGCCAGCACCGATGTCTACGTCGGCGCGTTCGTCCTCGCCGGCAGCGCTGTCGTACTCATCGCGGCACGACTGGCCTGGGCCAACCCCGGCCGGTGCGCGAAAGCGGCGCTGACGCTCGGCATCTTGGTCGTCCTGGCCACCCCGGTGTGGTTCACACTGCTCCAGCCGACGCTCGGGATCGGCGCGGTCGCCCTGGCTATGCGCGCCCGCGAACTGGGCGTGCGCAGCCGCATGACGACGGTGTCCCTCGTACTCGGCTCGCTCGGCATTCTCGTCGGTGTCGCCTTCGCCGCAGGCTCATTCGTCCACTACCTGGCTGCTTGACCTGCGGATCTCCCGTCGGTCCTCCGGACGGCGAGCCTGCTTGCCGACCGGAGGGCCACCAGCCCGGCTGCGGCTCCGTTCAGGGATCGTCCACCGGCGCACCGGCGCAGCGGTCAAGGTTCGGCGTTCGGCGTTCGGCGACGGTGCGCGGCCCCACCGGTGCGGGTTGCAACCGTTGGCTTGCGCAGGGCGGCGGGCTGACCTCGGGCGCTGAGGTGATTTCTGTACCAGGTGTCAACGCGTCCTTCCCTGTGTGCGTGAGATCGGGTAGACCGACCACAGGGAGAGGCATGGATCGGCGCCAGGAGTTGGAGTTCGAGAAGTTCGTGCACGGCTCCGGCCGGCAGCTACTGCGGACCGCGGTGCTGCTGGTGGGCGACCTGGGTCATGCCGAGGATTTGGTGCAGGTGGCGCTGGAGCGGACCGCCCGGCACTGGACCCGGCTCGCCGGAGCCCCGGAGGCCTACGCGCGGGTCGTGCTGGTCAGGCTGGCCACGGACCGGTGGCGCCGAAGGAGCAGACGGGTAGCGGAGGTCCTCACCGACCCGCCGGAATCATCCGACCGGGACTTCGCCACCGACGTCGTGACACATCAGTCGCTGATCAACGCGTTAGCGACGCTGACGCCCCGGCAGCGGGCTGTGCTGATCCTGCGCTACTTCGACGACCTGAGCGTGGAGCAGACAGCCGACGCCCTGGAGGTCAGTGCGGGCACGGTCAAGACGACCGCGTTCCGCGCCGTCGCACGGCTCCGCACGACCATGCCGGCGCTGGACGCCGAACTCTTTCCCTCGGAGACACCGTCATGACCACGATTGAGCAGTTGCTGCGAGAGGCGCTCACCGCCGGTACCGAGGACGTTCCGCAGCTGCGGTCCGGCGCGGCCCGCAGCGCCCTGCGCAGCAATCACCGTAGGAGCCGGGTCCGTCTTGCCGCACTGTCAACCGCCATCGTGCTGGCCACCGTGGGCGTGGGGGCCTACGCGGTGAGTCGGCAGCCGGCCACAGACGTCGGCCCAAGCCGAGGACCGCGGCCCTCTGCGGCTGTTCCGCACCCGGTCTACTCCGGCTTCCGGGGCGTCGGCGATTCCGCCCCCGGCCCTGCCGACCTGGTGGCCGTGACGTTGCCCGACTCGGTGCCGGCGGCCCAGCTGGTGCCTGGCTCGGAAACCTACTCGAGGGATGCCGGCCACTGGACCAAGTACATCCAGCTAAGCCGCCCGGGCATCGACCGGTTTCTTGGCGTCGTCCTCGTGACCAAGGCCTCCGTCAAGCCTCCCCTGAACCCGTCGCTCCCGTCACCGGCCGCCAAAACCCTGACGGTCACCGGACGCCCGGCAACCGAGTGGGTCAGCGGCGGCGACCATTGGGTCTTCTTCACCGCCGGGCAGTTCACCGTCGAGGTCTATGCCTCAGACAAGGCGTTCACCACGCCGCAGATGGTCGCTGTGGCGGATGCACTCCAAGGTCTACCCAAATAGGCGCGGCATCGGAAGCCTCAGCGCGCCTGCGATGCCTATAGATACGGGGCGTCGCAATCGGAAAGCGACCGATGTGGAGCCCTACCGGGACTGCGACAACAGCGACGTCTCCATCTGCCGGTCGCGGATCGACCTCCGGTGCGGGGTGATGCTCCGCTGACCGATCCTCGACCGGACACTGGCTCAGCGACCGTCGATCGGGAACCTTGCCGCGATTTCAGCGTCCAATGCAAAGGCGGACGCGGCTACAGCGGGGACGACGATGCGACAGACGCGATCCATCGGGCGAGCGTTGGCGATGGTGACGCTTCTCATCACGGTGTCGGCGGGTTGCCGCGGTGCTTCGAGGTCCTCCGCTGGCTCGGCGGCGGGGTCCGGTGCGAAGCTCCGCGAAGGCCGGGGTCTCCGCACAGGTGACCCCGGCCGTCCCTACGGCAGCCCAGTTCGTCACGCCATCGGTGCTGGCGTCCACGACATGCGGTAGGTCCGGGCTCATCGCCGAGACCGTCACCTCGTACGAGTACCTGCTGAATTGCGCGAGCAAGAACCTTGATCCACCTCCCGGGCTTCGTATCCCCCTCGGCGGCCAGGTGCACATTGTGGGCGCTTTAGTCAGTGAACCCGGCGTCACGTTGGCGGCGAACTCGGCTGCCGTCAGCGTGGACGGATTCGATGTCACCGGCGTCTCCCGTGGGACGTCAGATGTCTTGGTCAGTGGCAAGCCTTGCCTTGGGCTGGGCGCTACCGGAGTTTCGCCCTGCCCGTTGTTCATTGTCACGGTGTCGTGACCGCGAGACCTTCGCCCTCGGCAACGGCCAGGCCGGGTCCCGGCGAGCTCGGGTCGGCCAACTCAGACGCCCACACGCAGCCACAAGCGGCCACACCTGCCGCGTCGACCAGTGGCCCACGGCGCACCGATGAGGTTCCTGTACCGCGACGCGAACTCTTGCTACCGAGGCATCGATGGCCGGCGCTGCTGCGTCTATTACTGGTAGTTGCGCCGGGAGGGGGTGGTTCGGGTCGAGAACGATCTGCAGGAGTTCATCCGGGCGCGATATCCCGCGCTGCTGCGGCGCGCGTTCCTGCTGACGCAGGATCATCACGCGGCGGAGGACCTCGTTCAGGAGGCACTCGCCCGGTCCTGCCGTGCCTGGGGGAAGCGGGTGGCAGACAACCCGGACGCGTACGTGGCCCGGGTGATGGTCAACCTGCACATCAGTTCGTGGCGCAGGCGCAGGCGCCGGCTGACGGAGGCGGCCACCGCGGTGCTGCCGGAGGTGGCGGTGAGCGACGGGACGCAGGAACGCGGTGAGGCCAACCACCTGTGGCGGGTCCTCGCGCAGGTCCCGCCGCGGCAGCGTGCGGTGTTGGTGCTGCGTTACTACGAGGGCATGACCGAAAGTGAAGCCGCCGCGGTGCTGGGCGTGACGGTCGGAACGGTACGGAGCCAGACCGCCAAGGCTCTGGCCAAACTGCGGGTGGCGCTGGCGGAACCAGCGGCGAAGGAGGGGCGGCCATGAGCGACGACGTCGAATACCGACTCCGTGCTGTCCTCGAGGCTCGGGCGGCGGCCCTGATTCCCGGTGCTGCTCCGGTGCAGTCGATCGACGCCCTAGCGAGACAGCTCACCCGGCGGCGGATGCTGGCCGCATGCTCGGCAGCCGTGACGGCCGTTGTCGCGGTGCTGGCCGTCACCGCGTTCACGATCGGACAACCTGCCAACAACAATCCCGGAGTGGCCGGTGGGCCAACCGCGGGAAGCAGCTCGGTCGCTGCCCCAGCAAGTCAGCCGGTGTCGCCGACCAGGTTGACCCCAGGAGCAGGGGCGGCAACCCCGGCGATCCGCAACCAGGCCGACGCCGTACGGCACTACCTGGAGACCACCGACCTGAGACAGCAGGCGCAGATCAGCACCAGCTTCCATGGCCGGATCTACTGCGGCCTCGACGTACTGGGCCGCTCCGCTGACGGCAGTCAGCTGTTCACGTGGGTGCTGTGCGAGGAGTACTACGACAACGCCGGAACGGCCACCCTCGGCGCCGGGACCGCCCAGGCGCTGCTGGTGAAGGTCACCGGCGCCGGCGCGGCAACCGCTGTCCACTCGGTGCAGGCCCCACCGGGCGGCGCCCAGTACGCCGCGAACGTCCGACGCCTGTTCGATCAGCGGGCAGCCGACACGGTGCTGTCGGGCAAGGCCATCCCGGTGGACCAACCGGAGTCGACCCTGGCCCGCCGGGCACGAGCGGATCTTGCCATGGGGCAGCTCCCCGGACCGGCAACGACAACCAGCACGGGTACCCCGGCAGCCTGACCAGCGGCGTTGCGGCCACCGTCTGCGGGCCGTGGTCTGCGGCGGGTGGCGTGTTTTGCCACCTCCGTGCAGAGCCCTGCGAGCAGCGCAGCGCACATCGCCCAGTCCACTAAGCCGGCTCCGCCGACGCCGGCGGCTTCTCCAGAGGGGAATCTCGTCGCAGTACCTCGAAGTCCAGCTCGTCGGGCACCGGCGAGGGGCACGTCACATCTGGCGCGGGCTAGGCGGGCCGCGCGGCTACCGTCGCGAGACGCTGCGGATCTGAAAGCGCGTCGATCTCGACGATCTTGCCGCCGGCGATCGTGAACCCGATGACCGTGACGGGCAACCCGTCTTTCGTGACGACCACCCCAGCCGCACCGTTGACGAGCGCGGCGTTCAGCCGCAGGTTCGGGCGAACAAGCGACGACCGCAAACCCACGTCGGCTTGTCTGGCGACCGCCTCTGCCCCCCGCACCAGCATCGAGGCCGCAGGAAGGCCCGCGCCCCCGTCGATGCGCAGCACGACCTCGGGATCGAGCAGGCTGACCAGAGAGTGAAAGTCCCCGTCCCGAGCGGCAGCGAAGAACGCGTCGACAAGGCGTCGTTGCAGGGCGATGTTCGCCTTGGGTCCGCCCGGCTCAGTGCCTCTCACCCTGCGCCGTGCCCTGCTGGCAAGTTGCCTAGCTGCGGTTGGGGTCCGGTCCACCATCGGGGCGATCTCGTCGAACGGCAGACCGAAGAGGTCGTGCATCACGAAAGCCAGACGTTCAGCAGGGGCCAGGGTGTCGAGCACGACAAGCAGGGCCAAGCCGATCGTGTCGGCCAGTACAGCCTCTTCGTCCGGTTGCCTGTCACTTGCGCGGAAGCTGACCAGGGGATCGGGCACGTGGAAGTCGATGGGCTCCTCACGACGAAGCTTGCGCGCCCTGAGCGTGTTCAGGCACACCCGAGCCACAACCGTCGTCAACCACCCACGGAGATTCTGGATCTCGTCCGGGTCCGCCTGGCTGACCCGCAGCCAGGCGTCCTGTACGGCATCCTCTGCCTCGGTAAGCGATCCGAGCATCCGGTATGCGACGGCGCGGAGATGGGTCCGATGCGCCTCGAACGAGTCCGACAACGACGCGGTCTCCTCCATCCGTCACATCCTGTCTTCCTCGGGTGTCATATCAGCGACCCCACACAGACCACGAATGTGACGAACGGCGGGAAGAGAAGCCAGATGCGAGTCATGGTCATCGGAGCCACCGGGGCGGTCGGCATGCCCCTTATTCGTCAGCTCGGACAGGCCGGTCACGAGGTGCTCGGTACCTCTCGATCGGCGGATCGTGCCAAGCACCTCGGCGGGTTGGGAGCTCATCCGATCCTCCTGGACGTACTCGATGCCGCAGCGGTCAACGCCTCGATCGCGACGGCACAGCCGGACGCCATCATCTACCAGGCAACCTGTCTCGCTGGGGTGCGGATATACCGCAGCCTCGACAAACCCTTCTCGGCGACCAACCGTCTTCGAACGGAAGGACTCGACAATGTGCTCGCTGCGGCAGAACAGGTAGGCGTGCGGCGAATCGTCGCGCAGAGCTTCGCTCCGTACCGCTACGCCCGCGAGGGCGGCTGGGTGAAGACCGAGGACGATCCACTCGATCCTGATCCGCCCGCCTCGGCAAGACGGACGTTCGACGCCATGAACTATCTCGACCTGGCCGTGACCAAAGCCGGCGGCATCGCGCTGCGCTACGGCGCCTTCTACGGGCCGGGCGACGAGGGCATCGCGCGCACAGTACGCAAACGTCAGACCCCATTGGTCGGCGACGGTGGCGGTTTCATGTCATTCGTTCATCTCGATGACGCCGCCGCCGCCACCGTGCTCGCCCTCGACCACGACCACTCGGCCGTCTACAACATCGTCGACGACGAACCCGCCCCGATGCGCGAGTGGCTGCCCGTGCTCTCAGAGGCGGTAGGTGCCAAGCCACCACGTCGCGTCCCGACGCGGCTTGCCCGACTGATAGCCGGTCCAGGCCTGACCATGCTCAGTGAGGCTCGCGGGTCTTCGAACGACAAAGCCGGCCGGGAGCTGGGCTGGCACCCCCGCCACCCCAGCTGGCGCGAAGGCTTCGCCACCGCCTACAGCGGTCAGCCAGCACGATAAGCCGGGGTGGAGTCGATGAGCCAGGTCTGGGTCGCCGCAGCGTGCCGAGTCGGCAGCCGACCTCGACCGGGTATCAGCCGAGGTCGACCTGCCGACATCGAAGGATTCGTTACCCGACGATTGCGAAGCTGGCGTAGCGGCCGCCGACGACCCGAGTGACATGAGCCAAGGTCGTGATCTCATGGGGAGTCGAGACGGCGCTCGTGTTCGACCCGATGCCGAGCTCGCCGTGCGTGTTGACGCCCCAGGACCAGATCCGCCCGAGCTCCACGGCGTACCCCGTCGAGTCCAGCGGTAGAAGCGAGCTGTCAACCCCGCTGCCCTGGACGGCGGCCACGGCGCTGACCAGCCTCAGAGGCACGGTCACCGGCGTCTGGCTGTACGGGTACGCCGCGCCGTTCCCGAGTGCGCCACCGTTGTTGAATCCCCACGCTTTGACCTGGCCGGACGAGACGCGCGCATAGGCGGTGGTGCCGTTCTCGGCCACCTGCGTGACAGCGCTCAGGCCGAGCACATGGACCGGGTGCTTGTCGACCGGCGTCGTCGCCGGGTAGATGACGCCAGTGGTCCCGTTGTCGTTGCTACCCAGGGCCCACACCGCTCCGCCGGCGACGGCATAGCTGTTGTCCCTGCCGGCGGCGATGGCGGTCACCTTGGCCGGATAGAGCAGCTTGACCGGTGTCCCGCTACCGGTGGCGCTGGTGACCATGTAGTGGAAGTAGCCCCACACGCCGTCGCCCCATCCCCAGACGGTGCCGTCGGACCGCAGCGCCACGGCGAAGTTCAGCCCGGCCGCGACGTCCACGACGTGCGTCAGCCCAGCGACGTGATGCGGCGCTTTCCGGTCTGTCGTCGTTCCGTCGCCCAGTTGACGCCAGTTGTTCGCGCCCCAGTCCCACAAGGTGCCGTCGGACTTTACGGCGTACCGCGCGTCACCGTACGCGGCCACCTTGACGACGCCGGTGAAGCCAGCGAGTGCCTTCGGCGTCTTGGCCGGCCCCGGCAGGGCCCCGTTACCGAGTGCGCCGCGGCTGTCGTTGCCCCAGGTGAACACCTTGCCCAACTGCACCGCGACGCCTTGCGCTACGGAGGTCACGTGGTTCATGCCCTTGATCGGCACCGGGGCCTTGCGGGTGACGGTCGTACCGTCACCAAGGTTGTAGCCCAAGTTGTTGCCCCAGGCGTACAGCTGGCCGCCGATCGCCCGCGCTGTCGGACCGACGCTGGTGACCGACGACACCGGGGCAACCGAAATGCTGGCGATGCTGGCTGCACCGGCTTGAGCGCTAGCGGGCGCGACCGCGAGAGTTGCTACCACGGCGCTTATCGAGAGCGCGATACTGCTGGCAGTGTGGCGAGATGACGTGCGCATGGAGACCCCCTCTGGACCGACGACAACCATTGCCGACTCGGTGGATAGAGACGACGGATTGGTCCGTGATACGCCAACCCACTCAGCGCTTAGGCAGCTCTTAGACGCCGGACTGCGCTGGGCCACTAGTGCTGGGCCGTCGGGGTGATCCCACCGCCGTGCCGCCGCCGCCCCGACAAGTACGGCTCCCGGCTCCGGTGATGGGGTCTTCTACGAGCGCGTGGCCTTGGAGGTGTTTCAGCTTGGGCTGTCCTGGCGGGGTGATCTCCGCGAGCGGGACGGGCTCCGGGCGCCGTTCCAAATCCGTCGGTGTGGTCAGCCGATCTTCGGGCAGGACCAGCCGTACGCGGTCCGTCGACGACGAGAGGTGCGCCGGTGAACAAGTCTGGGCTGGTGGACGAGGTCAAGGAGCGGCTCGGGGTGAGCGCGGCCAGGGCCCGAACGCTGGTTGACGCGGTGCTCGAGGAGATGCAGGAAGCCCTGGCCAGGCGGCAGAAGGTGACCCTTCGCGGTCTCGGCGTCCTGGAGCTGGTCGAGGACGGCGCCGGCACAGTCATGCGCTTCGAGCCGGCCAGGGCCCTGTCCGAGGCGACCGATCCGGGCACCGGCACCTCGGCCCCGCCGAAGAAGGCCCCGGCGAAGAAGGCCCCGGCGAAGAAGACTCCGGCCACCAAGAAGGCGGCAAAGAAGGCACCGGCGAAGAAGGTTGCCGCCAAGAAGGCCCCGGCGAAGAAGACTCCGGCCACCAAGGAGGCGGCAAAGAAGGCGCCGGCGAAGAAGACTGCCGCCAAGAAGACTGCTCCTGTCCCGCCGCCGGTGGCGACAGAGCCGCAGGTCGTCCCGTACGAACCCCTGCACGACCCGGCGGCGGACGCGCTGGCGGCCGTGGCTGCTGAGCAGAGGCGTCCCGTCGTTTCCACCGAACCGGAGCTGACCGACCCCCTGCTGCCCGGTGAGGTGGTGCCACCGGTGGACGAGCAGCCGGACACGTTGGTTTACACCAGCGGCGACGCCGCCACCAACGAGACGATCGGCGAGCTCACCGACCAGCCGTAGCCCTCTCGCGGTTGGGCGAAGGGCCCTGGCGGCGTGAGGCCGGGCGAGGTCAGGGGCGGGCTGGGCCAATGCGCCGGAACTTCGGGGCCGGCGTCCGGCAGGCCTGCGCGGTCACGGCGAGCGGGTTGGCGTCGTCGGGCAGGAGCTGGTTGCAGCGACGGCACGAGGACTTCCCCGCGGCGCACTCGCAGTCGTCACGGGAGGCGAGAATGTGCACCGGCTCCGGCGGCCAGGTGGACAGGTGCGGGCGGGTGTCAGCGGTGGCGCTGGCCGGGGTGGGCTGTGCGGCTGGGGTTGGGCATCGGGTGCTCCCTCGGTTGGGCGGCGGGTGCCGCGGACCCAGGTCAACAGCTCAGGTCGTGCGCCGGATACGAGGTCAGCCAGAGAGGCTCGATGACCGCTCGGAGTTGCTCTTGAACCACCGCCGCGAGCGAGAGCCTGGTGCCGGGTCTCAGCGCCAGAGCGGGGTTGCGTGCCGTAGGCGCCGTACTGGAGGAGTTCGCATGACGCTCGGTGCTGTACCGGGAGCGGAAATGACGACGAAGGCCTGGTTGCCGGCCGAGGTCATCAGTCGACGATCGTCAATCGGAGCCGTGTTCGAGCGCACGTGCGTGAGGTGGGCGGGTGAGCAGACGTCGGTGTCGCCCTGAAGCCTGCGGCTCGACGCGGCTGTTGCGGGCTATCGCAGGTTGTGGCCGCGCGGTCATACTCTGCGAGTGGTTGACCGCGGGCAGGAGATCGACGTCGCTTTGTCCGAGCTGGTCACTGAGCTGTCGGAGCTGTTAATGGCTGATGGGTGGCAGCGCCGCGAGTTCATGCCTTTGGTATTGGGCTTGTTCACCCGACCGATCGGTGACGGGTTCCTCGCTGTGATCGAGCTCGACCGCGACTCGTACAACTTGCTCGGGCCGCAGAGCTGGCCGGTGGAGGTGCGGTTGGGTTTCGGAGCGGGCTACGAACCGGCGACCGCGCTGATGCCCGTACTGGCCCTGGACCCGAGAGCGACCCTGGTCAGCGAGGCACTGACGGGGGACGGTCCCCCAGCGGGCACGACTGTGACACGCGCCGGCGACGTGACGGCTGCGGCTGCGCGGCTGAGCCGGGTCATAGCCGACCATGGAGTCGGGTTCGCCGAGAACCTCGCCGGTGTCGACCGGTTAGCGCAAGCCTTGGCCGACCGGGAGACCACGCCTGTGGACTGGGAGGTGACCCGGCTGCCGCTGCTGCTCGCAGCCGCTGGCCAGGGCAGCCGGGCGATGCAGCTGGTCGAGGGGTACCTGGAAGCCGGGGCGGAGGGGACGGACTCGGCGCGTTATCCGCGGTTCGCCCGCCAGTTGCGGCGCTGGGTCGACGCCGGGATGCCGGCGGTGCCACCGGTTGAGGAGACCCTGCGCCGGTTGCCCCCACTGCGGGGTATGCCACAGCGGCCGTCGTTCAGGGGCGCCCGCGACGCCGCGCAGGAGAAGAAGGCGGTGGCGGAGTCAGTGCGGCCTGCCGCTAAGGGTAAAACCCGCGAACAGCTCAGCGCGCTGCTGAGCGAGGCGTTCACCGCAAACGGTGTCGATGTCTCGCCGTCCGAGGTCTCAATACGCGCGCAGGCGATGGAGCTGGACCAGCGGCCGTTCGGCCGGACACTGCGGACCATCCGCGGCCTGGGAATGCTCAGAAACGTCGGCCGGGACACCGCGAACCGCCTGGGTGAGCGCACCGGGACGGACCCGGAATGGCTGCAGCCGCCGCCGAAGGCCAGCTACCCGATGCCCAGCGGCAGCAGACACCAATGGGCCATCGTTCAACTGTCACCGAGCTCCCGGGGCTGGCTGACCCGTGCCGCCGCCGAGGCGAGTCGCCCGCTGGGTCCGTTCATTCAGGTCGACGCATGGCTCACCGTCGAGTCGGAGCCGGTCGCCAACGGCGGCGACCAGGTGGTCGTGCACCTCGGCGAACACTCGGTCGGCACCTTGTCCGCCGAAGACGGTCGCCGAATGTCCACCTATCTCGCCGCCGCTGACTTCTACGACGAGTACCCCCGCGTCCGGGCTCGCATCTTCACGCAGCCGGGGGACGCCGAACCAGGCACCCTGGAGATCAAACTTCCACCCGCGTAGGCGAACAGGCCCACGTACGCCCGACGAGCCGGACTGAGCTCGCCGGGCAAGACGCTCACCAAGGTCATGGCGCGCATCGTCGTGCCGCCCGGTGACCCTGAGGTTGTCAGCGGGCCAACGTGAGCTGGACGACGTCGAGGTAGCCGGCCGCGAAACCGGCTTCGCAGTAGGCGAGGTAGAAGTCCCACATCCGGTGGAAGGTCGCGTCGAATCCCAGGGCGGCGACCTCGTCGGGACGTGCGTCGAAGCGCTGCCGCCACTGCCGCAATGTCTCGGCGTAGTCGGTGCCGAACGCGAACTCGTCCTCGATACGCAACGCCGTGTGCTGCTCCAGCGTCTCCGCCAGGGCCCTTACCGACGGGATCAGCCCGCCAGGGAACACGTACTTGTGGATCCAGGTGTACTGCCCCGTCGTCGCAAGGTAGCGCTCGTGGTCGATGGTGATCGCCTGCAGCACCATCCGGCCGGCGGGCGCGAGCACGCGCTCGATGGCGCGGAAGTACGCCGGCCACCACTGATCGCCGACCGCTTCGACCATCTCGATGCTGACGATCGCGTCGAACTCTCCCTCGACCTCGCGGTAGTCGCGCAACTGCACGTCGACCAGGCCCGCCACCCCCGCGGCCTCGGCCCGTTGCTGCGTGAGCGCCTGCTGCTCCGTGGACAGGGTCAAGGTCGTCACGCTGGCTCCGCGCTGCGCAGCCCGGATAGCCAACGCCCCCCAGCCGGAGCCGATCTCGAGCAGCCTTGTGCCGGTGGTGACGTCCGCCTGGTCGAGGATGCGGTCGATCTTGCGCAGCTGGGCGCGGGCCAGGGTGTCGCCGGGGCCGAACAACGCTGACGAGTAGGTCATCGTCTCGTCGAGGAACAGCGCGAACAGGTCGTTGGACAGGTCGTAGTGACGGGAGATGTTCTGCCGGGCGCCGCGCAGGTCGTTGGCCTCCGCCGCAGGCTGGCGCTGGACGTACCACCGGCGCATCCGCTGCATCCACGGCGGCACGATGCGCGGCAGCCGGGCCGCGAACGGCGTGAGCGCCGCCGCGGGGTCGTCGGCCGTCCAGTCGCCGACCATGAAAGCCTCGCCGAACCCGATGAGTCCGCTGGCGCCGACGCGGTGGAAGAAGTCGTCCCGGCGGACCACCAGCAGCGGGTCGGCGGGACCGCCACCGCCCACGACCACGCCGCTGGGCAGCTGCACCCGTACCGGAAGGTGGTGTGCGGCGCTGATGAACAGCCGACGGGCGATGGCCGCGTGCAGTGGTTTGCGGGGCACCCGGGCGAGGTCCCCCCACCGCTCAGGCGAAGGCTCGCCGACGTGGACGACGCTCGACATGGACTGGGCGGGGGCGGCGAGGGTCACTGCACGCCTTTCTGCGGTTGGTGGGCGGGACGCGGCAGGAGGGGCAGTCGCCGTAGGTAGAGCCGGATGCCCTGCAGCCGGATCAGAGCCATGACCCGCCAGGACGTCAGCGGATGACGCACCGCCGAGGAGAGCACCGCCCTGGCACTGGCGGTGCGGCGATGGCCGGCCACGGTGGCGGAGAAGACCGTGCGGTTGCCGCGCCGCAGGCCGATCGCGAGCCGCAGCTCATCCTCGGGCAGGGAGAAGCGCATGTCGTAGCTGCCGTCGACCGGGAAGAAGGGCGAGACGTAGAACTCCTTGGCCACCTGCGCACCATCGACCACAGTGGGCGGCAGCAGGTAGCAGTGCCGCTCGCCGTAGGTGTTGTGGACCTCGGCCACCACGCAGCGCAGCGCGGCGGAGGGGGTGAAGCACCACCACACGCTGATCGGGTTGAACACGTAGCCGAGGGACCGCGCGTTGGTGAGCAGCAGCACCTGACCGCCTTCGAGGTCGATGTCCTGCAGCGCAAGGAAACCGTCGAGGTTGGCGCGTAACGACCGGCCCGGATCGCCGAAGTGGTCCTCTGCACGGAACGCCGCAAGCGGGCGCAGCCAGCGCGGCAGGCGGGGCAGGTGGTCGACGTCGACGAGCCACATCGCGTGCCCGTAGGAGAAGCCGTGCCTCATCGGCGCCACCCGGTCGTGGCGGATGCGCACCTGGTAGAGCGACGCCCTCACCAGGTCACCCCGAAGTGCTCGGCGGCACGGACCCCGGACAGGCAGCCGTCCTCATGAAAACCCCAGCCGTGGTACGCGCCGGCGTACGTCGTCCGTTCGTCGGCGAGATCGCCCAGCCGCTGCTGCGCGGCCACGGACTCCTGCGTAAAGACAGGGTGGGTGTAGCGCATCCGGGCGATCACGCTGTCGGCCTGCAGCCGGTCCGCGGCGTTGAGGGTGACGAGGTAGTCGCGGGGTTCATCGAGGCCCTGCAGGCGCCCCATGTCATAGGTGACCTGCACCGCCCGGCTGTCACCGGCGCACCCGTCGAGCAGGTAGTTCCACGATGACCTGGCGCGATCGCTGCGCGGCAGGATCGAGGAGTCCGTGTGAAGCACGGTGTCGTTGACCGAATAGGTGAACGTGCTGAGCACGGCTTGCTCAGCCGGCGTCGGGTCCTCAAGGAGCGCGAGCGCTTCGTCGGCATGCGTGGCGATGACCACGCGGTCGAAGCGGCGCACGTCGTCGGCCTCGTCGCGTACGAGAACCCCGTCCCCCGTGCGGCGCACGCTGCGTACCGGCGCGGCCAGCGCAACGGCGGTCAGCTCCTTCGCGGCGCGTTCCACGTAGGTTCGCGAGCCGCCCACAACCGTCCGCCACTGCGGCGAACCGGTGACCGATAGCAGTCCATGATTGGCGAGGAAGGCGAACAAGTAGCGCGCCGGGTAGAGCAACGCCGTCCCCGGCGGGCACGACCACACGCAAGACACCACGGGCGCCATGAAGTGCCGTACGAAGTAGTCGGAGTAGCCGCCCTCGTCGAGGAACTCGCCCAGGGTCATCGGCCGGGTCTCCTCGCGCCCGAGCAGGGCGCGGGCCCGGCGATGAAAGCGGGGCACCTCCGCCAGCATGCGAAGGTACGCCGGCCGCAGCGCCGCCCGCGAGGTGGGGAACAGACCACCCAGACCGCGCGCGCCGGCGTACTCCAGACCGCAGCCGTCACAGCGCACCGACATGCTCATCTCGGTGTCGTGAGTCTCGACGCCCAGCTCAGCGAAGAGCCGCACGAGGTGCGGGTAGGTGCGGTCGTTGTGCACGATGAAGCCGGTGTCCACGGCCAGCGCACGGCCTTCAGGTGTCGGCACATCATGGGTGTGCGCATGCCCGCCCAGGCGCGCTTCTGCCTCGAACAGGTGCACGTCGTAGCGCCGCTGCAACAGGTAGGCCGCGGTGAGACCGGACACGCCGGCACCGATGACAGCCACGGTCGGGGGCATCTTTCCGCTCCTTCCTCAGACCGCGGCTGACGTGCACGGCGCCGACCAGACGCTCGCGTGCGGACCGGTGAGCGGCTCAGCGTCGAGCATCGACAGGACGAAGTCCGTGGTGAGGCGGTGCCACAGGCGGGTGTGGCGGAGCATTGCGTGGCCGCCGCCGGGCACACCCACCCATCGGGACGCCGAGGCAGTTCCCTTGGCCTGCAAGGCAAAGCGGCGTGACGCTGCCGCGTCGGTGGTGCGGTCGTGGTCGCCGTGCAGGATCGCGAGGAACCGCCCGGCGAGGTCGGGCACGGGTTCGCCGGGCGGGAACCACGGTGCGAGGCCGACGACCCCGCGGACGTTGGGCTCGCCGACGACCCGCAGGGCCGCACGGCCGCCCATCGAGTGACCGACGAGCACGACGGGGACGTCACCGAAGCGGCGGCGGAGCTCATCGAGCGCGTAGCGCGCGTCGTGGACCGGCAGCTCGTTCGCCGCGTTCCAGCCGCGGTAGCGGTAGCGCAGCCGGCACACCGCGACATCGGGCAGCCGGCGGTGCAGCGCGAGGCCGATCGGCACCATGCGCAGGGTGGCCAGCTGCCACGGCCGGACCCGCGCCCTACTTTCGGAACGACCGCCGTGCAGCAGCAGTACGACGGCAGCGGGCCGGCCGGCGCGCGGTCCGGTCAGCACGGGGGTCAGGGAAAACATCGGGTCGGTCCTCGGGTCAGGGGAGGTCGGTGACAGGGTGCGTTCGTCGCCCAGCGGCAAACCGTTCATCCCGAACGGGCGAATCACCTCTAGCGTGGTCATTTGTCGGCGAGACCCCCGCGTGGGCAGCGGTCCACTCCCACAGCCGGGCGGCCTCACCATCGGGCGTCGCGGTCCAGGGCAGCCGCACCGTGGACCGTGGACGGCGGTCGTGCCAGAACTGTCCGCTGCCTTGGCCGCCAGCGTCGGAGCTGGCCAGCCAGGCGATGGTGTCGGCGCCCTCCTGCGGGGATCGCAGCAGCGGCCCCATCAATCGGGCGAACCGGGGCAGCGAGGCGCGTAGGCCCTGGGTGTTCACCCACCCGGGGTGGGTGGCGTGGAACGTGACACCGCTGCCGCCGGTACGCCGTGCCCACTCCTGGGTGAGGACGACCTGGGCGCGCTTGGCGCTGGCGTAGGCGCTCACGCCGTTGAACGCGCCCGGGTCCGGCGTCAGCGCGCCGACATCCAGCCGATGCGTGTACATCCCGCCGGAGGAGACCGTGATCACCCGCGAACCGGGCGTGGCGCGCAGTCGGGGGAACAGCAGCGAGGTCAGCAGGAACGGCGCGACGACCTGAACCTGGGCAGTCGTCTCCAGTCCGTCGACCGTTTGCTCGTAGCCGTTCGCAACAGCGCCGGCGTTGTGCACCAGCACGTCCAGGCTTCCGGTCCCGGCGAGCAGGGTGTCCGCCACCGCGTGCATGTCGGACAGCCGAGCCAGGTCGGCCACCGCGACCCTCACATCGGCGCCGGGCACCTCCGCCCGGACTTGGTCGGCCTGCCCCTCGGTCCGCTCCCGGTCCCGGCCGAGCAGCCACACGGTGGCACCCACGCCGGCCAGCGCGGCCGCGATCGCTCCCCCGAGGCCACCGGTGGCGCCGGTGACGGCAACGACTCGGCCGGCCATCGAGTCGGCCGCCGGCTCCTGCCATGCGTAGAGCCGGTGGCGTGCCAGGTAGCCGACCCGGCTGAAGCTCGGCACCACCGTCGCCTCCAGCACCGGGTCGACCACAGCGGCCGTGGCTCGCGAGATCAACCCGGTCACCGCGGCCGGCCCAATGGTCCGGCGGCCCGGGTGGTCAAGGTGGCGAGCAGCCCGTCGGACGCTCGGTCCCCGATCCGGCGGAAGGCCAGCGCGAAGATCGGTGCGGCCAGCCGGGCCAAGCCCTTCACGGCCAGGTCCGCGTCGTAATCGACCGCGGTTCCGCCGGAGGGGTCCGCGCTGAAGGTGATCGCGTCGGTCGACCGGACCGAGGCGTTCTCCGCTGCCAGCACCACGCGGTTCGGGGGATCGAACTCGGTGATCTCGTAGCGCAGCGGAACCGTGTTGCCCATGAACACCGCGTCCAGCGCGAAGACCGAGCCAAGCGCCACCGGGTCGGTCGTCACCATGCGGGCCGAGCGGACTCCCGGGTCCCACTCGGCCGTGGAGCTGAACCGGCTCAGGTACGCGAAGGCCTCGTCCAAGGGCAACGGGACGACGAGCCGGCGGCGGTAGTGGACCACGGGCAGATCCCCTTCATGCTGCGGCGAGTCGGGCTTGCTTCTTGGACAGACTTTAGACAGACTCTGGACACATCGTCAAACTTGGCGTGTCGACCAGGAAGGAGGTCTGGAGATCGACGGACCCGCAGCGCCTTCTCCGCACGAGCTGGTGCAGATCGGTGACTTGGCACGCCGTGTCGGCGTTCGGGTCGACACCCTCCGGGCCTGGGAGCGCCGCTACGGGCTGCTCCAGCCCCACCGATCCGCCGGAGGTTTCCGGCTCTACTCCAGCGACGACGAAGCGACCGTGCGGGCGATGCAGCGCGAGATCGGCCGGGGATACCCACCCGCCCAGGCCGCCAAGCTGGCCCTGGCGCGGGCCGCGACACGCGATAGTCGCACCGGCCAAGTGGCCGATGGTCGGGACCCGTCGACCGGCGCCACATCCCCGGCCGACCCGCCCCACCTTGAATCGATCCGCACCGAGCTGTATGGCGCGCTGCTCGGTTTCGATGGCGGCCGCGCCCACCGGCTTCTCGACACGCTGCTCGCCCAGTTCACGCTCAACACCGTCCTGCGCGACGTCCTGCTGCCCTGCCTGCAGCAGATCGGTGAGGGATGGGCGCTGGGAACAGTCACCATCGCCGAGGAACACTTCGCCAGCCAGCTGATCCGCGAACGGCTGCTCGGCCTGGCCCGAGACTGGGACCAAGGGCGCGGGCCGAGGGCTGTACTCGCCTGCCCGCCCGGCGAGCGTCACGACATCGGCCTCATCTGCTTCGGCCTGGTGCTGGCGCGGAACGGCTGGCGCATCACCTTCCTCGGACCCGACACCCCCCCCACGGCATTGTCCGAAGCGGCCGCGACACTGTCGCCCGACCTGATCGTCCTCACCGCCACAGCGGAGGAACGGTTCACCTCGATCACAGAGCCGCTGCACGCCTTGGCGGCAGACACCGACCTCGTCCTGGCCGGCCCCGGGGCCACTCCCGCCATCGCCCGCGCGACCGGAGCGACCCTCCTCGAGAGTGGGCCAGTGCCTGCCGCTCTGCACGTCGCGACCCTCCCGCCGCGCGGCACGCACAAAGGTCGACAAGCAGGCGATCCGTGAGGATCTGGGATGTCCCGCCCGAAGAGCTATGCCGGCTGCATCTGTTGGGTGAGCACCGGGAGCTGCACACCATCCGGGCGATCCTGACCCGAGACATGGGCGGATACCGGCACCATCCCGAGACCAAGCGATGGGTCGGCAGACAGGCCGCCTTGTACCTCCGGCACGTTACCTGCCGGGTAACCCTCGTCAGCAGTGACCATACCGAGCGACGACAGGTCGTACGCGAGCCCCGCCTCGCCCGCCGCCACGACGCCTCGGCGAACATCCTTCCGGCACAGCCAGTCAGGATGCGGCTCGTTCTGCGCCCTCCCGATCAGGGTCCCGTTTCGGTACGGATCGCCGTGTCAGCAGGGGATCCCTGACTGCGACGTCGAACGAGCCTCGCGGCCGGGTGACGGCCCTGCAAGACTCAGCCGGTTGGCCCTGGAGGTTGGGGCCAGTCACCGATCCGCGGCCGAGTCAGCTCATGCTGACAGTGCCGCGGCGCACTCCGGATGGTGCTTGGTGAATCGCTCGGTCGATGCCGGCGAGGTCCGCAGCTTGGCCGCTGGCCGTGTCGGGCGGAGAACCAGGTTGCCACCGCAGTTCGGACACATGCCGCCGAATCGGTCGCGAGCACAGTCGGCACAGAACGTGCACTCGAAGGTACAGATCAAAGCGTTTGGCGCACCGTTTGGCAGGTCGCAGTCGCAGCACTCGCAATTGGGGAGCAACGTCAGCATCGCGGGAAGTTACCAAGGCGACCGTGCCGCGTCAACCACTTCTTAGCCCGACCCAGCCCAGCCGCCAGCACCCGCGGGCTCGCTCGTCGCGCGTAGGGGTCGCGTTCTTCGGGCCGGGTCGCGTGATCGCATTTCCTGGGAGCGAGCGTCTGCGCGACGCCTGGCTAGTACCCGCATCCGGAAAGTACGCGCCGGAATGATCGAAGGAGCCGAATCGGTGGAGGCGACGTCATGTCTCGGTGGCGCATCCACCTCGACACCGGATAATGCTGACATACGAAGAGCGCTCAGAGTTGGTCGGGTCGCGCGAGCCGAGAATGTCCGCTTGAGCTCACCAACCACGACCGGCACACCGAGAGGCACTTGGGACCCCCGCCGGTCGTCCCACCCGATGAGAGTCCCTTTCCGGCACGAATCGCCGTCGCAACTGGGGAACCCCCTCAGAGGAAAATCGCCATGCTAACGGTCGATCCGCAATCACGGCCAGCGACGTCGCAGCTGGCGTCCTCGATTGGTTGATCCGGCGCTTGCCTTGTTCGACGCTGGAGCCTTCTGACATTCTGTGGCTGTGGCCCTGAGTCGAGTCTTGTCCGCGGCGGAGCTCCTGCGAAAGGCCGACCACGGGGTGCTCTTCTACGGGATGACCCCTCCGCGCTTGACCACGACACCGGAACGCGCGGACGAGATCGCCCGGGCCACCTTGGGCCGCCTGGAGAAGGTGAATCCGGACGGGTTGATCATCTACGACGTGGATGCCGAGGCCGACCGTTCGGCCGATCCACGGCCCTTCCCGTTCATGCCGATGATGGACCCAGCGGATTTCTCAGGCCTCCACCTTTCCGCCTGGAGCGGACCGGTGGTCATCTACCGCGCGGTCGGAAAGTACGCCGAGGGAGACCTTCGCCGTTGGCTAGCCACGCTCGACACAGACCGCGTGCTTCCGGTGCTGGTCGGGGCCTCATCGCGGCACCAGGCGGTAAAGACCCGGCTCGCCGACGCCTATCGTCTCCTCGCCGGACTGGATCGGCGACCCATGATCGGCGGTGTCTGCATCGCCGAACGGCACGCGGGCACCGGCCAGGAGCACCGACGGATGCTGAGCAAGCAGGACGACGGTTGCGTGTTCTTCGTCTCGCAGGTCTGCTACGACCTGGACCACATCCGCAACCTGCTGTCCGATTACGCCTACGCCTGCCGCGATGAGGCCGTGCCTCCGCGCCCCGTCATCCTGACGCTTGCCCCGTGCGGTTCTACGAAGACGCTGGACTTCATGTCTTGGCTTGGCATCGACGTCCCGCGCTGGTTGCGCACCGAGATTGCTCGGTCGGAGGAACCGATGACGGAGTCCTACGACCAGTGCGTCACCAACGCCCGAGTCCTGATTGACTTCTGCCGCCGCCTCGGCCTTCCGTTCGGGATCAACGTCGAGAGCCTCACCAACCGCAAAGTCGAGATCGAAGCCTCCGTCGACCTCGCCAGCGAGGTCCGTGACCTGCTTCGCTGACAGGGGGCTCGGGCCCGACACGACTGCCGATCCCTGCCGGTGACGGCGATCTCGTCCCGATTGCCTCATCGGGACGAGGCAACCCGAATGGCCGGCGCCCTAGGCTTGAGGCATGGCTGAACGCGCTCTCCTGTTCGGCTCGGTCGCGTCGGCGTACGAACGCTTCCGGCTGGGCTACCCCGACGCGCTGGTCGACGAGGTGCTGTCCTACGCTGAGCGACCGATCCGTACCGCGCTGGAGATCGGAGCGGGTACCGGCAAAGCCACGCGCGCCTTCGCCATGCGTGGCATTGCCGTGACTGCCACCGACCCCGACGCCGAGATGCTGGCCGAGCTGCGGCGGCACCTGCCCGACTCCGTCACCACGGTGCAGACGTCGCTGGAGAGCCTGCCGCCGTCCGCCACGTACGACCTGGTGTTCGCGGCCGCGTCGCTGCACTGGACCGATGCGGACACTCGATGGCAACGGGTTGCCACGAACCTCAAACCGCGCGGCACCTTCGCCTCCTTCGGAGGGGCACACCAGCTCGCGGACACCTCGCTCGCGGACGCCGTACGAGACGCTCGTTCGCCCTGGTTGCCAGACGACGATATCCCCTCGCCTGACGGAACTGCGCCAGACAGCCCGATGCAGTGGCCGGGCACCGAGCTGCTGCAGTCCGACCTTTTCACCGACATACGCCAGTCGGTCCTGGAGCAGCGCGACGTTCTGCCCGCACGTGACTACATCGGGTACCTCTCAACGGTGTCCGCCTACCTGCAGCTGCCGGAAGAAGTGCGGACCGAGGTGCTGAGCCGGATTCTCGACGTGCTGCCCGACACCGTCGAGCTGACCCACGACCTCACACTGCACCTGGCCCGGCGGGCATAGTCGGGAGCGGCCATATGCACGACCGGGCCACCGGATGCTGTCCGGTGATGCCCACCAGATGCGGGGCTCGTTACCCCGACGGGGCTGCGCCCGCGTCGCTGAAACTCAGAGAAACGCTCGCACCCTTCAAGGTCAGGGTGCTGCCCGAGACGCGCCAGGTGATGTGTCCCTCCCTCCCGAGCGCCGCGAATGCGCGCGCCACCCTCGCGTACGGAGTGCCGGTGGGGCAGGGCTCCAGGTCGGACACCGGCAGGGCGACCAGGTCGACGGTGTCGCCGCTGAACGCGGTGGTGGCCTGAATCGCTTTGCAGTAGTCATGGGCCAGGTAAAAGCCGCTGCTCCAGTCGAGGAGCAGCATTCCTGGCCGTGCTGGTGGGTAGTTGGACAGCTCGAGCGTCCCGGTCGTGTCCTGGATCCGGGTCAGCTGCCAGTCGCGGCCTGTGGCACGGGTGGCGTCCGTGGCCGGCTCGGCCCGCAGCGACATCGACCCGGTTGCGCCGGCCAGTGTCAGGCTCTGCCCCGACAACCTCACGGTCAGCTGCGACCGAAGGACCTGGGTCAGCAGGGCCGCGACTGGCGGGGCCTGGCACACTCCTGCGCCTTTCGCATCGACGTAGAGCCGCAGCTGGTCGACACGGATCCGCTCGACCCCTCCGCTCACGTTCCGGCAGTGCTCGCGCAGCACGAAACTACTGAAGTTGGGGCGGTCGAGCACGAGGTACACCTGCTCGTCGTCGATCGCCAAGGACTTGCCCTGCGCGGCCACCGACGTGATACGCCAGTGCGTGTCGGTCAGGGTCGCGGGCTGCTCGACAGGGCCCGAGTGGCTCGGCTCCTGGTGGTTACTCGAGCGGGCTGCAGCGGTTGCACCCGCGGCAGTCGGGGGTAAGTCCGTGGCCGACCCTGGGGCGGCCGCCCCGCTCGACTGGCCCTGGCAGCCAACCACACTCAACGCGACAGCTACAGCCCCGACGAGCCCCGCCGCCGACCGACACGTTCGCTGCCAGTACACCGGCCTGCTCATACGCCGACCATAACCCGAGTCCGCAGGATTCAGTGACGCACGGCCACGGACCGGTCCCAATCAGGATGCCCGTCCCGAGACTGGACCCCCTGCTGGCACAGCGATCTCGTGCCGCAGGAGGTTCCCGCAGGCCGATCGGCAACTGCCAGGGAGCCCGGCCGGCGACGGTTCCGGTCGGGTGCCAACGGGACACGTCTGCCCGGGCCAGTTGGTCTTCGGGCGCGACCGGTTGTTCAGTCGCGCAAGCAACCTGCAGCGAACAGACCAATCCCAAGGCCGAGCACGACTGAGCCTTCGACGACAAGGTCGAGGTAGCCGACGTTCACGTTGTCGACCGTGGCGATCAACACCCCGCGCAGCAGGATGCCAGCACCAATGCCCGCCAGCAATCCACCGACGATCACGCCGAACCTGCGCACGATGCCACCATTCTTCGCCCAAGGGGCAGCCAGTATGGCGGACCGCCCCTGCCAACCCGAGATCCCAAAGGGGATGAGGCAGGCGCGGACACGAAGAGCCTCACCCGGCGCCAGGGGCTGCGAGATCACCGCCCGAAACGGCGCGGGGCGGAACGTCGGGTGGCGGTGGCAGGCGTACATCTGTGTTGAAGCGTGTGATCAGGGCGAGGATAGGCGCGGCCATCATCGCCCCGACCACGCCTCCCAGCAGGCCGCCGAGCAACGTGAACAGGAACACGCCCAGGGGTGACACCTTCATGGTGGCGCCGAAGGCGAAGGGTTGGATGACGCTCTGCAGGCCGAGGTTCACGATGAGGACCGCAGCGAGCATGATCCAGCCGTCGGTTGTCCCGCCGGACCCGAGCGCCATGATGACGGCGAAGGCTCCGCCGATCCAGGCGCCGATGTACGGGATGTAGGACGACACGAACAGGACCACGAAGATGGCGCCCGCGGCTTTGACGTCAAGGATCAGCGCGACGATCCAGATCGGCAGCGCGTTGACCACGGCAAGGATCGTGCAGCCCTTGTAGTAGTCGAAGATCACGCGACCCGAGGTGCTGAACAGCCGCTTGGACTGCTCTTCGGGCCAGGGCAGCAGCCGGGACACCCAGCCTTGGGCCTCGTGCGGGTTGAGCAGGACAAGGAAGAACACCATCGCGCCGATGAACAGCCCGAAGAACAGCGAGACCATCGAGTCGATACTGCTCACCAGGAATCCGGTGAGGCCCTTGAGCCCACTGACGATGCTGGTGGCGGAGGAGCCTGCCTCAGAGGCGGACGAGCCCGTCGTGCTGCCGGGATCGATGTTGAAGAAGTCCTCGATCTTGGCGATGCCCTCGTGGATCGACTGCTGGATGGCCGGGACCTGCTCGGCCACTCCCTTGATGAAGATCAGGGCGAGGCCGATCCCAGCTGCCGCGACCAGGAGCACCACCACAGCGACTGCCGCGCCGCGGGGCATGAAGCGGTCCAACCAGTCGGTGAGGGGAAGAGTCATCACCGCGAGGACGAGGGCGAGCACGAGGGGTACGACGATGCCGCTGATGGCGCGGAACCCGATGAGGATCGCCATGACGCCGAGGAAGACTCCGAGCACGGCCCACCCGATCGCACCAAAGCGCTGCAGTACGTCCGGAGCCTGTCGTCGGCTCGACGCTGACACTTCATCGGCGGTCATGTACGGACCCCTTCGTCAGATGTTCATCCGACATGACATGTCACATCAGGTCTGGCAGAACGCCCTGATGAAAATCGAGGCAGGTGCTGTTGTGACGCGATGAGAAGCGGTTGCCGGCCCATTGCGTCACCGAGCGAAATGACGCCTCAGGGTACAAGTGCCACCACGCCAAATTGGCCAATCGCCGGTTTGGATCGCGTGTCGCTCCGCGTACGCATGCCGATCACGGTCACCGGATCACACCGGAGCCGACCAGCAGCAAGACGAGCTGATGAGACGACCGCTGCGCGTGAGGCGGCACAAATGCCGTGGAACCGGACAGTCCGACGTGAGAGCGTGCACCCCATGCTCGTACCCGAACTGCTGTCCGCCCTGGCGGACCCGCAGAGACTGCAGCTGTACGGCCGGATCTGCGGCACTGCAGAAGGCGTGCCCGTCGCAGACCTCGACGCACCGCGGAAGGTGCTCGACCGACTGGTCGAGACGGGACTCGTCGACCTGACCGATGACGGGCGGTGCGTCGCGAGGACGGCCATCTACGCCCATGCTCTTCGCGAGTTCGGCCTGGCCCGCAAGGGACCGCCCGGCCCCGGCCCCGCCGCCGTCGCGGCGCTGTTCCGCGACGGCCGCCTTGTCCAGGTCCCCCGCGAGGGCGCGCTTCGCCGACAGCTGCTCGAGGTGCTGGCCGAGCGGTTCGCCGAGGGACGTGACTACACCGAGCAGGACGTGGGCCAACTACTTTCCGAGGTCGTCGACGACGTAGCCGCCTTCCGCCGCTACCTGGTCGATCACGCCCTGCTGGAACGGGACAACGCGGGGCTGTACTGGCGCGGCCGGCGCAGCACCTGACGCCAGTCGCTCCTTACGCAACCCTGAACAATCCCTCTGCGGCTTGCCGGGCCAGCCGCCAGTCGCCAAGGTGGGCAGGGACCGCATCCGTCGACAATTCGGAGCAACCATGCCCAATGCCCTCGAGGTTGACGTCGTTGTTGTGGGCATGGGGCCGGGCGGGGAGGAAGTCGCCGGAAAGCTTGCTGCCGCGGGCCTCGACGTCATCGGGATCGACCAGCGACTCGTCGGAGGCGAATGTCCTTACTGGGGCTGCGTTCCGAGCAAGATGATGATCCGTGGTTCGGACCTGCTGGCGGAGGGACGCCGAATCCCCGGCATGGCCGGCACGTCCACAGTGACGGCGGACTGGACGCCCGTACAGCAGCGGATCCGCAACGAAGCCACCGACAACTGGGACGACAAGGTCGCGGTGGACCGGTTCGAGGGCAAGGGCGGCCGGTTCGTACGAGGCCATGGCAAGATCACCGGCGCGCACGAGGTGACCGTGGGCGACCAGGTGTTCCGTGCCCGTCGCGCGATCGTGCTCGGGACGGGGACCGTGGCTGCCGTACCGCCGATTCCGGGTCTGGCCGGCACCCCGTTCTGGACCAATCACGAGGCCATCGAGACCACGGAGGTCCCCGAGTCGCTGGTGATCCTCGGCGGCGGCCCGATCGGCGTCGAGCTGGCACAGGTCTTCTCCAGGTTCGGCGCCAAGGTCACCGTCGTCCAGGGCGCGCCTCGGCTGATCCCGATCGAGGAGCCGGAGAGCAGCGAGCTGCTGGCGAAGGTGTTCGCCGACGAGGGCATCACGGTCCACGTGGACGCCAAGGCAACCGCCGTCTCGTACGAGAACAACACGTTCACCGTGACCCTCGAGGGCGGCGCAACGGTGGCCGGCGAAAAGCTGCTGATCGCCGTCGGCCGCAAGATCGACCTGTCGGAGCTCGGCGTCGGCGTGCTCGGCGTCGACGAGAGCCTGCGGACGCTGCCCGTCGACGACCGGCTCAAGGTCGCGGACGGGGTGTGGGCGCTCGGCGACCTGGTCGGCAAGGGCGCGTTCACCCACATCTCGATGTACCACTCGGCCATCGTGATCCGCGAGATCCTCGGCCAGCCGGGGCCGGCGGCGGACTACCGTGCGCTGCCGCACGTCACGTTCACCGACCCGGAGATCGGCAGCGTCGGCCTGAACGAGGAGCAGGCCCGAGCCGCCGGGCTCAACGTCCGGGTCGGCTTCACGTCCGTCGCCTCGTCAACCCGCGGCTGGATCCACAAGGGCGAGGGGCACATCAAGCTGATCGAGGACGCCGACCGCGGCGTGCTCGTCGGGGCCACCAGCGCAGGGCCCTGCGGCGGGGAAGTGCTCAGCGGCCTGGTCGTGGCCGTGCACGGGGAGGTGCCGACCGACACCCTGCGCTCGATGATCTACGCCTACCCGACGTTCCACCGGGCGATCGAGGCGGCCGTCGCCGACCTGCACTGAACCGACGCCTCAGCGCAGCCGTCGAGCCAGCAGCACGAGGTCGTGGGTGTGGTGGCTGCCGCCGCCGGTTGCCACCACCCGCGGCCGCTTCTCGTCGACTTCGATCTGCCATGCATCGTCATCGACCAGCAGGGCACCGATGTCAGCAGGGCTGACGTAGTCGGCCGGGTCGAATCCGTGCGCCTTGGCCTGCGCTCGGTCGACGTCGGCGTGATGGACGTAGAGCAGCATTCCGCCGGGGGCAACCGCCGCGAACAGCGCCTGCTCGACGTCGTCACCCGCAGTGCGCGGCAGGGCTGGGTACTGCGCCGAGACCAGGTCGAACGCGCCCGGCGACAGACCGGCCTCCAGCAGTCCGCTGTGCAGCCAGTGCACGTCGACCCCGCTGTCGGCCGCGTGGCGCCTGGCCCGCTCGATCGCCACCAGCGACACGTCCAGCGCCGTCACGTCCCAGCCTCGGGCCGCCAGCCACACCGCGTCGGCGCCCTCGCCGCAGCCGACGTCCAGCGCCCGACCCGGGGTGAGATCGCTGACCTCGGCGACCAGCGCCAGGTTGGGCTGGCCGCTCCAGATCTGCTCGGATCTGGCGTAGCGCTCGTCCCACAGCGCTTCGAGGCCCTGCGGCTGCGGGTCGGTGACCCGGTAGATGTTGGTGGCGCGGGCCTGGAACCCGACCCGCTGGTAGAGCCGGTTCGCCGCCGCGCGGTCGGGCCGCGACGTCAGGTCGACCGTACGAGCGCCTCGGGTCCCGGCGAGGGCAACGGCCGCGCGGGTGAGCTTTTCCCCCACCCCCCGCCCGCGCACGCTCTGGTCAACGACGACGTCCTCGACCCACGACCGCACGCCCGTGGGCGTCTCGAATACGGCAAGCGTGAGGGATCCGACGATGCGCCCGTCGATCGTGGCGACCAGCAACGACGTCGCGTCGGAGCCCACCACCCGGTCCAGGATCTCGCGCGTCACCGGCGGCGCGGACGAGGACAGCTGCGGCAGCAACGTGGCCCAAGCCTCGACCAGCTCATCGCTCACGTGATGGACTTCTGCGACCGCGCAGTTGATGCTCGTCTCAGGGCTCACATCAAGCACCGTAGCGCCGAGTAGGGTCCGGGACATGGCCATCGACCGGGAACGTCTGCAGTCACTGATCGCCCGCGAGCGTTCGTCGTACGAGGCCCAGCACCCGTTGTCCGCGCAGGCCGCCGGTAAGAGCGGCGCGATGCTCGGCGGCGTACCCATGACCTGGATGGCGATGTGGGCCGGCGGCTTCCCGCTGCAGCTCGCCACCGCGCGCGGCAACCGGCTCACCGACATCGACGGGCTGTTCTACGTCGACTTCTGCCTGGGCGACACCGGCGCGATGGCGGGGCACTCCCCGGACGAGACCGTGGCCGCGATCAAGCACCGGATCGAGGACCTCGGCGGCATCACCACGATGCTGCCGACCGACGACGCCGCGTGGGTGGCGGACGAGCTGGCTCGGCGGTTCGGCCTGCCGCAGTGGAGCTTCTCGCTGACCGCGACCGACGCCAACCGGTGGGCGATCCGCATCGCCCGCCACCTGACCGGGCGGCCGAAGATCCTGGTCTTCAACCACTGCTACCACGGCAGCGTGGACGAGACCGTGGTCGAGCTGGCCGCCGACGGTTCGGTCATCGCGCGGCCCGGAAACGTCGGCGCACCAGTCGATCTCGCCGTCACCACCCGTTGCGTCGAGTTCAACGATCTCGAGGCGCTCGAGCGCGAGCTGGCCTTCGGCGACGTCGCCGTGGTGCTCGCCGAGCCGGCGCTGACCAACATCGGCATCGTGCTGCCCGACCCCGGCTACCACGAGGCACTGCGCGCGCTGACCCGGAAGTACGGGACCCTGCTGGCCATCGACGAGACACACACCTTCTCGGCCGGACCCGGCGGGTGTACGCAGGCGTGGGACCTCGACCCCGACATCGTCACCATCGGCAAGGCCATCGCCGGCGGCGTACCAGCCGGGGCGTACGGGCTGAGCGCGGAGCTTGCCGAACGGATCCTGAAGGTGACGGACGCAGACCTGGTCGACGTCGGCGGCGTCGGGGGCACGCTGGCCGGCAACGCGCTGTCCACGGCGGCGATGCGGGCAACGCTCGGCAAGGTGCTTACCGACGAGACCTTCCCGATGATGATGTCGCTGGCGGAGGCCTTCACCGCAGGCGTGCAGGAGGTCATCGACCGTACCGGCGTGCCGTGGTCGGTCACCCGGCTCGGCGCACGTGCGGAGTACCGGTTCTGCTCACCCGCGCCGCACACCGGCGGCGAGTCGGCGGCCGCCGTCGACGAGGAGCTGAACGAGTACCTCCACCTCTACATGGTCAACCGCGGCATCCTCATGACGCCGTTCCACAACATGGCGCTGATGTGCCCGGACACAACCGCAGCCGACGTCGTGCTGCACACGGCGGTCTTCGGCGACGCGGTGGCCGAGCTCGTCGAGAGCTAACGCCTGCCGCGCGCCGACCACAGCGGCTCGATCACACCGATCAAAGCCATCGCGCACAGGATCTGCAGCACGTGCCGGGTCCAGTCGATGCCGCGGGTGTCGCCGACGCCGATGCCGCTGGCGATGGCATCACCGATCAGGCCGCCGCCGATGCCGAGCAGGCAGGTCAGCCACAACGGAATGCGGGTGGGGCCGCGAAGGAACAGCCGGGCAAGGCCACCGATGATCAGGCCGCCGATGATCGCCCACAAGACATGCATTCCGTCGCCCTCCGTCCAGCGGACACGGCGTGTCCCCGCGTACGAGGATCACACGTCCACGGCCGATGATCCAGAGCGGCTCAGGTGCAGGGCGTCGTGCTGGCGGCACCCGCGGCGGACGACACGTACATCGAGGGTGCGTGGAACGAGGAAAGGTCGTCGGCCCGCAGGCAGTACGCGGTTCCGGTAGCGCTGACGACAGTGATCCTGGTGCTCGGCGACGCGACGAACCCGGTCAGCTGCGACATCGAGGTCGCGTACGAGCTGTGGTCGCTGAGATAGGTCTCCTGAGCCTGCACAGCCTGCTGCAGGTCGACCTTCTCCGCCGTCTGGTGCGCCTGCACGATCGGCTGCTCGACGTTGTCCGCCACCTTGGTCGACGTCTTCTTGCCCACGCCCTGCAGCCAGATGAAGCCGCCGACGGCCAGCGCGATCGCTGCAACGACAGCGACCAGACGGCCCACGTGGATACCCGACTCAGGTGCCGGAGCGGGCGGGCGCACCGGTGCGGACGTCGGCATCCCGAACTGGCTGGTGCCGCTGGCGACCGGCATCCCGAACTGGTTCACTGCCGGGGCCGGTGCTGCGGGCATGCCGAACTGGTTGGTCGTCGGCGCAGCGGGCATGGGAGGACCGGTCGGCGGCGGTGTGGTCGGGGCGCCGAAGAAGTCGAAGTCGCCAGATGTCACCCTCGACTGATCGGCGCATGGGTGCATGTTCTTGACTGTGAGGTGCCAGCCACCTGAGCGACGGCACCAGGGAGGATCGACCGCATGGACTACGCAGAGCCGCGACAGCCGGGCATCGCCGCCGCGACCACGATGGACCCGCTGGGCGACGGTCGCTGGGCCACCACCATCGACGAGGGCTGGAGCATCGCCAACCGGCCCAACGGCGGCTACCTGCTCGCAGTCCTGGCCAGCGCCGCCATGGCAGAGACCGGGCGTGACCTGCCGCAGAACGTGAGCGCCGTGTTCACCCGCCCACCACGTTTCGGCCCCGCTGTCGCCGTCGTCGAGACGGTCCGCGCCGGCCGTACCGTGACAGCTTCTCGAGTACGGGTGGAGCAGGACGGCGTGCCCTGCGCGGAGGCGTTGGTCTCCACCAGCGATGCGGCCGCGTTCGGCGGGTCACCGTCGTGGTCCGGGTCGGCGCCGATCGCCATGCCCTCCGTCGAGGACTGCCTGGCGGCCATTCCCAGACTGCCCGACGGCACCCCAGTGCCGCTGCTGGAACAGCTGGAGGTCCGGGTCGATCCCGCGTGCGTCGGCTGGTTCCTGGGCAAACCGGGCGGCGTTCCGGAGATGCGGGCCTGGGTCCGGCCGTGGGGCGAAGCAGCGGCGTCACCGCTCGCCGTCGTCGCGGCAACCGACGTGCTGCCGCCGGTGGTGTTCGAGCTCGGGTTGTACGGCTGGGCGCCGACCGTCGAGATGACCGTGACGGTGCGCTCGGCACCCGCACCGGGCTGGCTGCAGCTGCGGACCCGCGCCCATCTCGTCGCCGACGGGTGGTTCGACGAGGACGTGGACGTGTGGGACAGCACCGGTCGGCTGGTGGCTCAGGCGAGGCAGCTGGCCAGGGTCGGCCGCGGGGCGCCCTGACCGTTCAGCGATGGTCGGAAATGGCCGTCATCGTGGCGCCGCGTACGGTCGGCGTCTGCGCCTGGATCAGGTGGAACAGCGCCTCGCGGGCCCAGCGCTGAGCGGGATGGTCCAACGACATCGAGGCACCGGCACCGGCGGCCACCAGGGCCGCTGAGCTGACCGCCAGCAGCTCCAGCGCCGCTCCGCGGACGGCGAGGCGTTCGGGCACCCGTTCGCCGACCGGCACCTCGTCGACGAGCTTGTACGCCGCCGAGCGAAGGTCCACCGCCTCGCCCGCGAGCCGGTCAGCAAGCTGCATCGTTGCCACCTCCGACCTGCGCTCACCCTCGTCGTACATCCGGCGCAGCACCGAGGTGAGCAGCCCGAACACCGCAGGATTCACATTGGCGGTGTACGCCGCATCGGTCTCGGCCCAGTCCGCGAACGGGAGCCTGGCCACCACGTCGGCCTCGGCCACGAAGTAGGACGACAACCGCACCGTCACCGTCCGGGCAGCCGACATCGCGGCGAGCGCAAGCTGCGGGCCCGGCTCGAACCCGGGCTGAGCGGCGGCCGGTACGAGCGCGAAGACCACCGAGGCACCCTCCCTGAACCCGAGCAGCACCCGCTCGGCCAGGCCCCACGACGACAGCCAGGGCACGTCGCCGGACACGGCCCAACCGCCGTCGACCACCTGTCCGGAGACCGCTGGTGGGCCCGGCCGGCGCAGCTGCGCCAGCGCAATCCCGGACAGCGTCGTCCCTGAAGCGAACGGGCGCAGCCATCTGTTGCGCAGTTCGGCGTTGTCCGTGGCCAGCAGCATCCGTACCGGAGTCCCGTGCTGGGCCGCCACGAACCAGGTCGCCCCGCAGGCGCCGGCGAGCAGTCCCGTGATGGTTCTAGCGGCAGCAGCGGGAGCCCCACCGCCACCGACGTCGGCAGGCGCGGCCGGGGCGAGCAGGCCGGCTGCGCCCAAGGCCCGTACATGACTCAACGGCACCTCGGTGCGGTCGACCCGAGCGGCCGCCGGGGCGAGGACGGAGGCGGCCACGTCAGCAGCCGCCACCACCAGCGGCTCGGCCGCGAGCCGACTGGGAGCCGCGAGTCGCGTAACGTGCCCGGTATACGAGGCTTCGCTGGTCACGCGGCCAACCATAGGCCGGCGGGCCGGTGTGGGCGCAAACGCATTCAGTGCCGGGGCACTGCTCGACCCCCTAAGATCTCGACCATGCAGCTCGACCGCGACGGCTGGCGCGACGCGCTGGGCATCACCGAGGCGGAGATCCCACGACTCGTCGTCGTCGAGAACTCTTGGTGGCGCGCCCAACGCACCGCCGCCAGACTCGCCCTCCTCGACGACGTCCGTGAGACGGCGCTGCCCGACATGTGGTGGGGCCGCTGGCAGGATCAGCCGGTGCTCTACAGCTGCGGCTGGGGCGCCCCGCGCGTGGTCGAACCCATCCACGTCGCCGGCGAGCTGGGTACGCCCGCGGTGGTCGCGCTCGGCACCTGCGGCGGCCTGCAGCGCGGCGTCCTGACCGGCGACGTCGTCCTCGGCCTGGCGGCGACCATCGGCGAGGGCACCTCGCAGTACTACGGCGGTCACGGCACCTCGACGGCCGATCCCTCGCTCGTCGAGGCCGCCGACAAAGCGCTGAGGTCGCACGGCCTGCGCACCCACGGCGGCCGGCTGGTCACGACCGACGCCCTGCTCGCTCAGCCGCGTCAGCTGGTCCAGTCGTGGTACGGGGCCGGGCACGTCGCGGTGGACATGGGCTCCTCGGCGGTCTTCTCCGCGGCGACCTACTACGGCATGCGGGCGGCCAGCCTGCTCGTCGTCTGGGAAGAGACCATGATCGGTGGCTTCCTCGACGACGTCCCCACGGCAGCGCGAGAAGCCAGGGACCGGGCGACCGCTGCCCTCATGGACGTCGCCCTCGAGATCGGCTTCACCGAGGCCGAATAGGCCTTTCGCCAACTTTGTGTCCCCCGAACGCTTAAGCCGCCCCCGGTGATCGACCGATGCACGGCCAAGCTTGCCTCGCACTCAGCGGGCAAGGGCACGCACGGCAAGCACCGAAAGGGCCGATGTCGGTGAACCTCAAGGGTCGCAAGAACGCGAAGGCCGAGGCTGTCCAAGCCCCGTCCGAGCTCGTCATGGCTGGCGGGCAGACGCCCTGGGCCGGTGAGCTGCCGGGAGGCGGCGCCGGCAACCCGTTCGACGGTGCCGGCATGCCGGCTGTGCCGCCGCCCCCGCCCAGCTACGCTCCCGGCGAGGAGCCCCCGGCCGAGCCCGAGAGCGGCGGCCGCAAGCTGCCGGTCAGCAAGCCGGTCATCATCGCTGTCGCCGCCATCGTGGTGCTCGGAGGCGGCTACTGGTTCCTGACCAAGGGTGGCTCCGACACCCCGACCGCTCCGCCCCCGCACCACGTGGTCGGCCACCCCGCAGTCGGCGCCGTCAAGCCTCCGGCGAAGACGGGCACCGGCGCCAAGGCGGGCAACATCAAGGTCAAGCCGCCGACCAAGGCAGGTGTGGCCAAGACGTCGAAGGGCGGCAAGGCTGCCGTCGTCAAGAAGCCCGGCCACACCACCGCCATCGTCAAGCCGGCCGTCGTCTACACCGCTGCCCTGCCCGGCCAGATCGGCGACTGGGCCAAGATCGCCGCGCCGAGTGCCGGTGTCACCACGATGCTGACCGAGATCCGTAGCAACTTGACCAGCAACACCACCGACGTGCAGTCCGGCGCGTTCGGCGGCACGGCGACAAAGCCCTACCTGCTCGTCGTGACCGGCGAGGCCAAGGTCTACGCGAAGAACGGCGCCATGCTCGGAGCCAAGAACGTGGCCCTCGCCCTGCGCAAGGGCGGCTTCGCGGTGGCGGCAGCGATCCCGGTGAGCCACGTGCCGTGGGGTGGCACCGCCGCTTGCGGCACCGCTTCCTCGCACGACGCGCTCTGGGCCTACTGCGTCTGGCAGGACCACAACACCTTCGGGATCATCATGGCGCCCGGCCGAACTCAGGCCAACGCTCCCCACATCCTGAACATGTCCCGCTCGGCGATCGAGCACTAAGCACCTCGCGCAAGGGCTAAGCCCGCGCCTGCTCGGCGGCCACGATGGCGTCGAGGAGTGCGCGGGCTTTTGCCTGTGTCTCGCGTACCTCTTCGTCGGGGTCGCGACCCCTCGACCACCCCGGCTCCGGCCCGCACGATGGCGAAGCCGTCCGCGCTGAACAGCACGGTACGGATGGCGATGCACATGTCAGCGTTGCCGGAGAAGTCGAAGTAGCCGATCGCCCCGCCGTAAACCAGCCGCGGCGTCGGTCTCGAGCTCGCGCAACGCAGCCATGGCCGCGGGGCGGGGCGTTCCGGCAACAGTTCCGGCGGGGCAGGTCGCCGCCAGCGCGTCGACGGCGTCGCGGCCCTCGGCCAGCACCCCGACCACCTCACTGGTCATGTGCATGACCCGCGAGTAGCGCAGCACCGTCGGACCCTCGGTCACCTGCACGGTGCCGTCCGCACAGACCGACTCGAGGTCGCTCACGCCCAGCTCGACGAGCATGTCGTGCTCGGCCAGCTCCTTGGCGTCCTCGAGCAGCTCGGCCGCAAGTTCCTTGTCCCGCAAGGGATCTCCGGTACGCCGACGGGTGCCGGCGGTCGGTCGTACGGTCACCGTGCCCTGCTCGACCCGGACCAGGACCTGGGGCGACGAACCGACGATCGTGACGCCCGGCAGCCGGAGAAGGTACATGTACGGCGACGGGTTGAAGGTGCGCAACATCCGGTAGACCTCGAGCGGCGGCACGTCGGTGGGCCGGGTGAAGATGCGCGACGGCACCAGCTGACGGGCTTCGCCGGCGACGATGCGAGCGGTCGCTTTCCTTACCACTTCGGCAAAGTCGGCGTCCGGGACGTCGGTGCCGACGTCAACCGGCTCGTTGCCGGCGGCTGGCACGTCGATCGGTCGCAGCGTCGACCGGGCCGAGGCGAGCCGCTCGACCAGGGCGTCGACGCGCGCCGCAGCGTCGGCGTACTGCTGCTGCAGGTCCGAGCCGTCGACCACGACGTTGACCACGACCCTGATCACATGCCGGAACTGGTCGAAGGCCAGCATCGAGCCGGGCAGCACGAGCGTCGCATCGACGCCGCCCGTGGGGTGACTCGCCGAGCGCGTCGTAGCCGACGAAGCCCACAGCGCCTGCGTACAAAGGGAATCCGGGGAGTACGGGAGCGCGGAACGTCGCCAGCATCACTCGTAACGCCTCGGCCAAAGTGGCATCGGCCGCCAGGTCGAGCGACACCGCACCGGTCCACGCAGCAACCCCCGCCGAAGCGGTCAGCACGCCGATCGGATCAAGCCCGACGAACGAGAACCTGCCCCAGCGGTCCTCGGAGTCGGCGCTCTCCAGCAGCACCGAACCCTCAGCTGCGCCGAGCTTGTCGAACACGCCCACCGGGGTGTCGACGTCGCCGAAGACCTCGCGCCACACCGGTACAACGGTGTAGGAGGAAGCCTGGGCGGCGAATGCGTCGTACGACGGCTGCAGTGTCACGAGAGCGCAGAAGTGCTGGCCACCAGGGACTCCACCACGTTGCGGACCAGAAGCAGCCCGGTCTCGCCGTCAGCGCTCATGATCGACTCCGGGTGGAACTGCACCGCAGAGACCGGCAACGAGGTGTGCTCGACCGCCATCACCACACCATCGTCGGTGATGGCACTGCAGACCAGCTCGTCCGGCAACGTCAGCGCGTAGATGGAGTGGTAGCGCCCGGCTCGGAACTCCCGCGGCAGGCCGTCGAAGAGCATGGAAGCCCGGCCCTCACTTTCCAGCACGGTGATCTGGGAAGCCTTGCCGTGCATGGGGTAACCGAGCAGGCCGAGGGTGCCGCCGAAGTGCTCGACCATGCCCTGCAACCCGAGGCAGACACCGAAGACGGCGAGGTTGTGCTCGAGCGCAACCTCGATCGACGTGCCCACCGCGAAGTCCGACGGCCGGCCGGGGCCGGGTGAGAGCACCAGCATCGCGGGTTCGAAGGCCGCGATCGCGGCCTCGAGCTCGTCCCGCTTGAGCGGCGCCCGTACGGTCTGCACCTCGGCACCGGCCTGGCGGAAGTAGTTGGCCAGCGTGTGGACGAACGAGTCCTCGTGGTCGACCAGCAGCAGCCTCGGCTTTCCGCCCACAGCGGCGAAAGTGCTTGCTGCTGCGGGAGACTCGGCCACCGGCTTGGTCAGGGCGTCGAGGAAGGCCGACGCCTTGATCTCGGTCTCGACCTCCTCGGCATCAGCGTCGGAGTCGATCAGCAGCGTGCCGCCGGCGCGGGTCTCCGCGATGCCCTTGGACACGTGGACCGTACGCAGGGTCAGGCCGGTGTCGGCGTCGCCGTCGAACCCGAGCCGGCCGAAAGCTCCGCCGTACCAACGCCTCGGCGAGCGTTCGCGGCTCTCGATGAACCGCATCGCCCACAGCTTGGGAGCGCCGGTGACGGTCACCGCCCACATGTGCGACAGGAACGCGTCGATGGCGTCGAACCCGTCGAGCAGCGTGCCCTCGACGTGGTCGACGGTGTGGATCAGCCGGCGAGTAGAGCTCGATCTGCCGGCGGCCGATGACCTTGACGCTGCCGGGGACGCAGATCCGCGACTTGTCGTTGCGGTCGACGTCGGTGCACATCGTCAGCTCGGACTCGTCCTTGGCCGAGTTGAGCAGCTCGCGGATGTTGAGCTCGTCCTCGAACACGTCGCGGCCACGGGGGACGGTGCCGGAGATCGGGCAGGTCTCGACCCGCGCGCCGGTGACCCGTACGTACATCTCGGGCGACGCGCTGATCAGATATTCGGCGTCGCCCAGGTTGATCAGCACCCCGTACGGGGCGGGGTTGCGCTCGCGCAGCCGGTTGAAGACGACCGATGGCGCATAGGTGCACGGGGTGAAGAACGTCTGCCCGCAGACCACCTCGAACAGGTCGCCGGCCCGGAACGACTCCTTGGCCTTGCGGACGGTGTCGGCAAACCCGCCAGGCTGGTGGTCGCGGGTGCGTTCGACGGTCGTTGCTGCGGTATAAGGAATCGAGGAGCCGGTGCGTTCGAGACCGGCGGTGGAGACGCCGTCGACCTCGAACTCGTACGTGATCAGCCGGCCGGTCCGGTCACCGTGCGCAGCAACGAACAGCGTGTCCGGCAGGTAGAGCACCATGTCGCGCTGGGTCAGGTCGCGCTCGACCTCACGGTCGATGTTCTCGAACTGGAACACGAGGTCGTAGCCGAACGCCCCGTACAGACCGAGCTGGTCGTCCTCGTCGCGATCGATCCGGAACAGCTCGAGCAGCGCGCGGAGTACGGAGAACACGGTGTCCTGCTTGCTCCGCGCCTCCTCCGGGAAGCGCTCGGCCGGCAGCCGTACATGAGCCTCGAGCGCGACCGGCTCGACCACGAGCCGTTCGACGGCGGCCAGCCGCTCGAGGGTGCGGCGCACGACCGGCAGCAGCACCTCGCCACGGGCGTTGAGCGCCTCGACCCGGACCACGCGGTCGCGGGAGACCACCGCGAGCGGCGGATCGACGAAGCCGCGCAGCCGCTGGGTGTAGCGGCCGGGGAACTCGTAGTTGGAGGACTCGAGCATGCCGCGATGGGTGTCGAGCGCCTCGAGCAACGCGTCGGTGTGCGCGACGGAGTCGACGGCCCGCCACCACCGCCGGACGAGTACACCTCCAGCAGTGCTGAAAGAGACCTCCCCCGGCGCCACGGTGCCACGCTCGTCGTCCACGTTTCCGCTCCTTGTCGCTCGGCGCCGGTTCAGCGCAAGAACCCTAGCGTCTCACGACCGGGACGGAGCGGCTCGGAGGATTAGCGCAGCGGCCCGCAGGCTGCCTGCCACGGCGAGATCAGCTCGTCGTAGGTGCGGCTGTCGAGCAGGTCGGTGACCACGACCGCCTGGACGACGCCGGTCACGACCCGCATCACTCCGGTCGCGGCGGCGAGCGGCGTCATGCCGGCCAGCAGCAGCGCGCGGGTCGCGGCAAGCTGGGCGCGGGCGGCAGGACGCAGCCGGCCCGACATGTAGGCGGCCCACGTCGCGTTGTGCATCAGCTTGGACCAGTCGGTGCCTGCGGTACGGGCGGCAGCGGCCACCTGCTCGATGGTGCCGAAGTCCTCGTCGTCGAGGCGGGCAAGCTGCTCGACCAGGTCGCGCAGGCGACGGCTCTGCGGTCCGAAGGCGTCGTCGCCGGGCAGGGCGGTCGGGACGCCGAAGTGCAGGCCGGCCCAGGGGCCGCCGAGGCGGGCGTAGGTCTGGATGGAGAGCCGGTCGCGGGCGTAGGCGGCGGCCACGGCGTCGACGACAACCGCTGCGGCGGCTGGGTGGCGGCAGACGGAGACGTCGCGGCTGCGCTCCCAGGTCCAGTCCAGGATGTCGTTGCGGACGAGGGACAGCAGGTGCGGCAGGCCGAACATCGGGGTGCGCGACAACCGGTCGGCGAAGCCGCTCTCCATCACGGACTCGAAGCCGGAGTCGGAGATGGTCTGGCGTACGGCGGCGACGGCGTCGGAGAGCTTGGGCACATCGCCGCAGACCCGCTCGACCTCGGCCCAGGCCCGGTCGCGGGAATCGTCCTCGCGGTGCACGGCTTCGAGCGCCGGCACGTCCGCCGGGCCGAGGGTGATGGCCCGGTCGAGGACGTCGATCACGCCGAGCGCGTTGTCGTGGCGTACGAGGTCCATGCACAGCACCGACGGGCTGACCAGTGAGTACATGCCGACCTCCGACGCAGCGATTCACGGCACCTTTTCGGCACCTTTGATCACACTGTCATGCCACGTGTGCCCTGGCCGAGAGCCATTCAGGTGGAACTTGAGCCGCCAAACGGGTGACCCTGCTGCCGTGGAGTGAACGCGGCGGCGAAGGAGTTGGCCGCGAGCCCGGACAGGTCGGCATCGGAGAGGCCAAAAGCCGCTTGTACGGCGCGGTAGTTGTCGCCGACGTAGCCACCGAAGTAGGCCGGGTCGTCGGAGTTGATGGTGACCAGCAAGCCGGCGTCGAGCATGGCAGGCAGCGGGTGGGCGGTCATTGTGTCGACGCAACGCAGCCGCACGTTGGACAGCGGGCACACCGTGAGCGGCACCCGGTCAGCGGCCAGGCGCCGTACCAGGGCCGGGTCCTCCATGCAGCGGATGCCGTGGTCGATCCGCTCGACGCCGAGCAGGTCCAGCGCCTGCCAGACGTAGTCGGGCGGGCCCTCCTCGCCGGCGTGCGCCACCTTGCGCAGCCCCAGCTGTGCCGCCGCCTCGAAGACGCCGACGAACAGCGAGGGCGGGTAGCCGACCTCGGCCGAGTCCAGGCCGACGCCGACCAGCTGGTGCGCGTACGGGGCCAGCGCCTCGAGCGTATCCATCGCCTCGGCCGGCGGCCGGTCGCGCAGGAAGCAGGCGATGAGCTGCACCGTCACGCCGTCGCGTTCGTGAGCAGTGGCGGCGGCACGGGTGAGGCCGGCGATGACCACGTCGATGGGGATGCCGCGGGACACGTGTGCCTGCGGGTCGAAGAACACCTCGGCCCGGGTGACGCCGTCGGCGTGGGCCCGTTGGAGGTAGGCGGCGGCGAGGTCGTGGAAGTCCGCCTCCGTACGCAGTCCGGCCAGGCAGGCGTAGTACAGCGCGAGGAAGTCGGACAGGTCACTGAAGCTGTACGCCCTGGTCAGCGCATCGACGTTTCCGTACGGGAGGGTGATGCCGTTGCGCCGCGCCAGCCTGAACGCCATCGTCGGCTCGAGCGTCCCCTCGATGTGCAGGTGCAGCTCGGCCTTGGGCAGGGCCGTCACGTCGATGGGCATGCAGAGAGACTGCCATCCACCGCCGACTGTCGTTGGCCTCAGCCCCTGGCGAGCCCCGGCGGGAGACCTTCCGCGTTGTGTATGAGTTGCGGGCGTAGACGTCCGCAACTCATACACGTCGGAAGAGACCTCCTGACAACCTTTCGGTACGGTCCGGTGGTCTGACCCGGTGACATGAGCGGTGCTGCACCCGATGAGGGGGGTCGATGAACGAGCCGGACGGGTTCCGTGACTTCGTCGCGAGCCGCTCGCGGGCGTTGCTGCGCACCGCGTGGCTGCTCACCGGCGACTGGGCCGCCGCACAGGACCTCGTCCAGACCGCGCTGGCGAAAGCGTGGCCGGCTTGGGGTCGGATCCAGCGCGCGGACGAGCCCGAGGTCTACGTACGCCGAATCCTGTTCACCACCTACGCAAGCTGGTGGCGCAGACGCTGGCGGGGCGAGTCGCCGCACGCCGACTTGCCCGAGCGAGCAGCGCCGGACGCGTACGAGCAGGCGGACAGACGAGCGGTCGTGGCACAGGCGTTGGGTCAGCTGTCCCGGGGCCAGCGGGCCGTGGTCGTGCTCCGCTACTTCGACGACCTCACCGAGGCCCAGACGGCAGCGGTGCTGGGCTGCTCCGTCGGGACGGTCAAGTCGCAACACGCGCGGGCGCTGGCAGCGCTCAGAACGTCGGCCTCGCTGGCCGAACTGGTTGGACTGATCGACGAGGAGATCGCGCCATGAGTGGTACGGAGCTCGGCCGGCTGCATGTCCGAGGTGACGGAGCAGCCGCCGGTCGACGTCGACCTCAGCGCAGTTGCCCACAAGGTCAAGCGCCACAGGTCCCGCGTTCGGAGCGCAGCCGTCGTCGGCTCGGTCGTCGCGGTGGCCCTAGTCGTCGCGGTGCCGGTCTTGGGCAGGAGTCGCGGTGGAACCGAAGCTGCCGGCCCATCGCCCACACCGGCCGCCGCGCCCATCGTCGTGCCCGACGCCTCCTGGGGCAACGACACCTGGAACGGCGTCTCCTGGCGCACCCCGCCCGGTTGGCTTCGCAGCGCCGCCTACCCGGGTCACCCACGCCCTTCGAACGCCCACATAGAAGGCCCCTACATCGGGACCGCGCGGCTCCCTGTCACTGGGCCGACGCCGCGGCCGCTGCAGGGCACCGGCGTACTCGGGTCGGCCGGCCCAACTTTGGCACCCAACGCCGTCGTCGCGTGGTTCACCTACGGGCAACGCGACGAGGATGGCTTCACGAGTGACTTCTCCGCGACCCCGGCCTACCTCAAGGAACAATGCACGGCCATGGGCGCCCCGTACGTCTTTCATCAGGCACGGCAGTTCGGAACAGCCACGCACGGCTCGAACCTGTCGCTGGACGGCTGTATCAGCGCCGCCAACCCTGACCTGTTCCGCGCCCAGCTGGCAGCGATCCTGGCGACTGCAACGGACTCGGCGTACCAGGGTCAGGCCCACTCCCGGTGCCCTGAGCGGGACGCCCACCCCAACCGCCTCTCACCCGGCTACCGCCGCGGCTTCGGGGAAGACGGCCGCGCAGCTGTGCCGATCGGCGCTCGGCACGGTCGAGAGCGCGACGTTCGTGACGGTGGCAGAGGTACGCGACTACGCCACCGGCCCTTCACCCAAGTCGGCGCCGCACGCGTTCGCCGGCATCGCGGCCACTGACCGCGCGGCGTGGTGCTGGGTTCACGACGGCCCCGACATCGATACCTCGTACGCCGTGCATGCCGGCTTCCCGGCGATCCGCATGGTCGAGGTCGTCGGTGGCATGGGCAGTCCATCCAGCCCGCCCGTCGGGATCCCGACCCTCCCCTAGCCGCCGCTTACCCGGCGTCGATGAGGGTTGATGTCGCCAGGGCGTCGTTAAGTCTCATCGACCCTCGCCGCCTCGACGCGCGATAGCCGACGCCGGGCGGAGCCACCATCAGCGTGGTAACTCACCCCGGTCATGGGCGGCAAGAAGTCACACGATCCCGCCAAGCCCCGTCGCGGCCTCAGGAGTCGAGGCCGAGCACCATCTGCGGCTTCGCGATGACGTGGTCAGCGCGCAGCGGCGTGACCGCCGTGCCGATGGCGAAGAACTCGGTCGTGTGGCCGCCCCAGGTGTGACCGTGGTTGCGCAGCTGTACGCCGACGATGCCCTCGGCACCCAGCGACTCCGCCTCGGTCTGCATCCGCTCCATCGCCAGCTCACGCGCGTCGTACAACGCCTGGGTGTACTGCGGCAGCTCGACGTTCTGGCCGATGTTCGACAGGACGTTGCCGATGGAGCGGTGGGCGATGTGGTAGACGCACGAGCCCATGACCATGCCCAGCGGCCCGTACCCGGACTGGATCAGCGTCCAGAAGTCCTGGCCGGACAGGTCGGAGGTGAACGGCTGGTTCTTGTTGTTGCGCCAGTTGCGGCCGACCACCTCTGCGCCGTCCGCCTTCACCGCGGTGCCGACGGCGATGAACTCGGCGATGTCGTTGCCCCACTCCTTGTGCTCGACCTCGAGGCGTACGCCGACGATCCCGTCGGCACCGAGCACCGCCGCCTCGGCCTCCATCCGGCTCATCGCGAGCTCACGGGCGTGGTACATCGCCTGCGACAGCACGGTCAGCTCCTGGTTCTTCGACCAGCGCGTGGTCTGGATGCCGACGTGGTAGATCGAGCTGCCGAGCACCAGCCCCAGCGGCCGGAACCCCGCCTCGCGCACCAGCAGGAACTCGTTGACCGACAGGTCGCTGGTGAACAGCGACGTCGCCTGGCCGGGCCGCATCTCCTGCAGCCGGCGCATCGCGTCCTGCGGAATGGTGCTGTCGGTCGTCACGTACTACCTCCCGTTGGTCGAGCAGTGCCTACCCGAAGGATCGGCAGCGTACGAGGGCCGTCGTGGGCCCTGGACTTGGTGAAGCGGGTGATCGCCGTCCCGAGCACGGTCACCTCGGCAACGTGGTCGCGGCCTTCGTTCCCGTACGAGCTGCAGTCTGCTCGTGCACCCGCACCGTCATGTCGCGTACGACGACACCCTCGCCGCCGAGGCGGCGCGACATCGGTGGCGAGCGCGACCCTGGCGTTGTGCCGTGAGCCCTGGATCAGCTCGGTGTAGCCGCTGACCTCGGCGTTGCTCCAGCTGCCGGCCTGCATCCGGGTGTTCCAGTCGTCGTGACGGACGACGACGGCGATGCCCATCGCGATGCCGGTCGGCACCCACCCCGAGCGCAGCAGCTTGACGAAGTCCTGTCCGGACAGGTCGGACAGGAAAGGCAGTGGCGGGTGTACGGGACCGTCGGCGCGCACCGCAGTGCCGATGGCGTGGAACTCCAGCGAGCTCTGGGCTCCGACGAAGTTGCTGATCGTGAGCTCGACGCCGACGACCCCGTCAGCCCCGAGAGCGACCGCTTCGGCCTGCATCCGGGTCAGCGCCCTGGACCGGGCGTCGTACAGCGACTGGATCAGCGGCAGGGCGTTGGTCGGGGCGGGGCTGAAGCCGCCGCCCCAGCGACCGCCACCGCCGCAGTAGTTGGTGCCGGTCCAGCCGATCCGGTAGACCGACGTGCCGAGCACCTGCCCGACCGGGCGGAATCCGACCGAGCCGAGCACATCGAACTCGGCGACGCTGAGGTCGCTGGTCCAGGCGCCGAAGTCCGTGGCGTCCGCCAGCCGTTGCTGCGCCCGCAACGGCAGCTGGCCGGCCTCGACCGCCGCGAGACTGCGCGCCTCGAACTCCGCCGGATCCATCGTGGCAAGCTGCAGCGCGGTGAAACCCGAGGGCGTCACGACATGCGAGCTCTCGCCCGACGGTGGCTTGGGTGGCAGCGACACGGGTCCATGATCCCCACCCGGACAAGGCTCAAGCCACCCGCCTCGGGGGAAGCGACGAGCAGTGGCAGGATGCCCCCTATGAGCCAGCCGGAAGATCACGCCGAAGAGGCAGCACGGGTGCGCCTCGCCATCGCCCGGATCCACCGGCTGCTGCGCCAGGACACCACCGAGGGGCTGACCCTGACTCAGCTCTCCACGCTCGTACGGGTGGAGGAGCACGAGCCGGTGCGGCCGGGCCAGCTCGCCTCGCTCGAGGGGATCAGCCCCTCGACGCTGACCAGGCTGATCGCCTCGCTGGAGGAGCTCCAAGCTCATCCTGCGGCTGACCGACCCGACCGACGGACGGGTGAGCCACCTGAGGCTCAGCGACGAGGGCCGTGCGGTGCTGGAGCGGATCCGCAGCAGGCGCACCGCCAGACTGCAGGACCGGCTGGCCGCCCTGTCGGAGGCCGACCTTGACCGGCTCCGCGCTGCGCTCCCCGCCCTGGAACAGCTCGGCGGCGATTGACTGCCGCGCAGCCGCGCCGTACAGCGCAGGTCGTGGAGGGTTAGAGCCACCAGGGCGTCCGAAAGTCTCAGCGTCGGTTAGCTACACCGTCGGCAGCCGGCGGGACACGATCTCCTCGGCCGCCGAAGCCATTGCGGCGCTGCCGTCGAGCGCCGCGAGGAAGTCGGCCCGGTCCAGGGCCCGCAGGACGGTGGCGCCGATTGCGGTGACCGTCGCGGTACGCGGAACGTCGCGGATCAGGGCGATCTCGCCGAAGAACTCGCCGGCGCCCTCGCGACGCAGCTCCTGGCCGTCGTGGGTGACGATGACCTCGCCGGACTCGATGACGTAGAAGCGATCGCCGACCGCACCCTCGGCCACGACGACGTCACCGGCCCCGACGGCGACCAGGAAGCTGCGCCTGGCCAACGACTCCAGGGTCGGCCCGTCGAGCGGCGCGAACAGCGAGATGCCGCGGAGCAGGTCCAGACCGGCGGCCGGCCGCAACGCCGTGTCCAGCCGCCGCAGGTGCCCGAAGCCTGGCAGAGCGAGCGCGCAGATAGCGGCGACCAGGATGGCCAGGCCCCAGCGCAGGCCCACAGTTGCGATCAGCAACGGCATGATGAGCGCGCCGAGCGCCATCGCCGAGATGAGGGCGCTCTCGAGGGCACCGAACACCCGGCCCAGCACGGCATCGGGTGCGAGCCGTTGCAGGATCGTCGACGCGTTCACGTCGACCACCGGGTTGGCAACGCCGACCACGAACATCGCGAGGAAGGCCGCCGCCGCCTGCGGCCAGAGACAGATCAGCAGCAGCGGCAGGGCCCACAGCAGCACGCCGTAGCCGAAGTCGGTGGCCAGCCGTTGTGCTGAGCCGCGCGCGATCGCGAACAGGCCACCGACGATCGCACCCACGCCGAGCACGGCGTCGAGGTAGCCGACGCCTTGCGGACCGTGCCCGACGATGTCGACCGCGATCGCGACCCCGAAGACGATCGACGCGCCGGCCACCACGGTCTGGGCGCAGTAGACGCCGCTGACCAGGCGAAGGTCGCTGTCGCGCCAGATCGTGGCGAAACCAGCCATCGACTCGGCCCAGAACCCCACCTTCGCCTCGTCCGGGACGTCTTCACCGTCTGACGTTGCCGCCGCAGGCGTAGCCACCCGCGGCCGGATCCCGGCGACCAGCACCGCCGACCAGACGAACGTCAAGGCGTTGACCACGAACACCAACGGCACGTCGGCGACGGTCAGCAGCAGTGCACCCAGCGCCGGTCCGGCGAAGAACGAGAGGCTTTCCAGCGTGCTGGCGGTGCCGTTGGCGGCGGTGAGCTCGGCCGGCTCGTCGACCAGGGACGGCAGCATCGCACTCTGCGCCGGGCGGAACGGGGAACCGAAGATGGACGCCAACGTCCCGAGCCCGAACACGATCAGCACCGGTCCGTCCCAGAACACGACGCCGGCCGCTGCCGAGACAAGGGCGGCCCTGCACAGGTCTGCTGCGACCATGACCCACTTGCGGCTGTACCGGTCGGCGAGCATCGAGGCGAACGGAGCCGCCAAGGCCATGGCCATCAGCCGGACGACGCCCCACACACCGACCGCTGTCGCACCACCGACGCCGTACGCCCAGACCGTCACCGCTGTCGCGTAGGCCCAGTCACCGATCATCGACCCCGCGAGCGCCAGGTTGATCCGGCGCAGATTCCGGTTGCGAAAGACGGTGCGCAACGAGGCCCCGGTCTCGCGGACCGCGTCACCGGCGGCGCTCATGCGGGAGGCACGATCATCGACAGAACGTAGCGGATCGAGGTCGGCCCCCAACAGAGGCGCGGCCATCATTCTTTTCGGCGATCAGGTCTGCCAGAACCCCTCGTGCACGGCTCGAGCCTCCGGCAGGTCGTACGGGCCCTCCACCGCGATCGGCCGGCGGCAGGCGGCGAACACCTCACGGCAGGGCAGCAACATCGTCAGGTTGGCCGTGTCCTCGCCGGTGAGCTCGTACAGCTCTGCCTCGGCGAGCGCGTAGACAACGGCACCGACCCCGGACCAGAAGATCGCGCCGGAGCACATCGCGCACGGCTCGGTGCTGGTGTAGAGCACCATCCCCGCCAGCTCCGACGGCGGAAAAGTCTTGCTGGCCAAGCGAACCAGGTTGGTCTCAGCATGCGCCGTCGCGTCGGCATCGCTGACGACGGAGTTCTCGGCGGTCAGCACCACCTGCCCGTCGGCATCGGCCAGCAGCGCACCGAACGGGTGGTTGCCGTGGGCCCTGGCCGCGCGGGCCAGCTCGATCGCCTGCAGCAGCAGTGCCTCACTCGCCATGTCCGAATTCTGCCCGAGCCCGCCATGGCGGCGGCAACCGGCCCTCAGCCGGGGACGATGCGAACCTGCTGGGAGTACGGGCGAAGCATGCCCCGGCTGGCATACACGCGGTAGCCAACCGACACCACGACAGCCTTCTGCCACCTGCCGGCCGAGTCGGAGTGCACCCGCCTGATCAGCCCGAAGCTGCCGCCGGGTGTTCCGGCCTTGTGGAAGTGCAAGGTGACGATCGTGTGCGGCGCCGCGAGTCCGTGCAGCACGATCGTCGAGTTGCGCCTGGCCCGGCGGTCGCTCGGGCCGGGCAGGCTGGGCGCGACCAGCTCGGTGAGAACGGCGGACTTCGCCGACCCGACCTGCGCGTAGTAGCTGTAGTCAGCGTTCGGCGCGAACGACGTGCTGAACGCGCCCGTGCCGCTGGCCATCAAGGTCCGACGCTGCACGTAGGCATACTCGCCGTGCCGGCGGAAGAACACCTCCACGGTCGCGCCCGGTGGAGCGTTCCCGCTGATCACGACGGTCTGCCCGTACCGCGCGGTGGCGCTGGGCGCACCGGTCAGCGTCACCGGCGAGGCGGAGGGTGCCAACCGGTGCAAGGTGTTGGTGCGCCCGTTGAGGTAGTAGATGTTCGTCTGGCCACCGGCGCCCTTGGCGGTCACCAGACCGGTGATCGCGCCGGCCTCCTGCCCTGGGTCCAGGTCCCTGGTCGCCACCACCGTCCCGGTCTGCGTCAGCTCGACCAGGTTGTTGTCGCCGCCATTGACGACCAGGAGGTCGTCGGTGTTGCGGTCGAGGGCGATGGCTCGCGGCTCGTGGATGGCCCCGCCCACGGCCACCTGCGTGAGGGTGGCCGTACCCGTCGCCGTGCCTGCTGCGTGGACCGCCACGATCTGGTCCAGCGCCGTGCTGGCGACGAACAGCGTGCCGGTCACCGGGTTCCAGACCATGCCCTGCGGCGCCGAGATGGTGCCGGCCGCGAGCGACCTGGACGCGGCGTGCGCGAACGTCGCCAGCGTGTGGTGAACGTTCTTGGCCGCGGTCGACGTGGCAAAGGGACTCGCGATCTTGCTGTCCCGTACGAGAGTCCCGTCGACGTTGGTCCAGAAGTACATCGGCGAGGTCGCGCTGTGGTTGGACGCGAGGCTCCACGTCCCGTGACTGTTGGCGATGACGCCCTTGGTGTAAGCCGTACCGGACACGGAGGTCTTGGTGGTCTGCGTCTTCAGCACGCTAACCACGCCGTGACTGCCGTTGTCGGTCGAGCCGTAGCCCGCGACCCACACCTGCGTGCCGGAGCTGTTGAACGTCAGTCCGACCGGCGCAGCGACTGCGGTGGAGAAGCCCGTCGTGACGCCCTTGCTGATCCGCACGATGGACTTGCCGCGACCCCTGACGCCAGCGGCGTTGCTCACGTCGCCGACCAGGAAGTCGCCTCCCAGCAAGGGCTTTCCCTTGTATCCCGCCGGCACCATCGCCAGCGACATCGGCCTGCCGTCGCCGTTGGGCGCGACGGTGGAGGCGATCGTTGTGTCGGCCAGAGCATTGAGGGGTACGGGCACCAGCACGGGCGTCAGCGCAGCCACGGCGGAGCCGGTGCCCGTCAGGCCCACAGCAGCCGCGAGCACGGCGAGCGGCGCCAGCCTGCGGGGCAGCTGTGACACCGGTTCCTCCAGGCAATGGGGACTCGCACGGTCATCGAAGCGCACACCTTCGCCGTTACACCACCACGATGCACCAGACTGGTCGATGTGGCACGCACCCCCCGGTCGGGAATGCTCACCGACCGCTACGAGCTCACGATGCTGTCGTCGTGGTTGGCCGACGGGACCGCGGGGCGTCCGGCCGTGTTCGAGTGCTTTGCCCGGCGGCTGCCGAGGGGCCGACGGTACGGGGTCCTGGCCGGCCTCGGCCGGCTCCTGCCGCAGATCGCGTCGTACGGGTTCGACGCCGACGAGATCGCGTGGCTGCACGAGGTCGGCGCCATCACCGCGCAGTGCGCCGACTTCCTCGCCAACTTCCACTTCACCGGCGACATCGACGGCTACCGCGAGGGCGAGCTCTACTTTCCAGCCTCCCCGATCCTCACCGTTTCCGGCAGCATCGCCGAGTGCGTGGTGCTGGAGACCCTGATCCTCAGTGTTCTCAACCATGACAGCGCGATCGCGTCCGCGGCCGCCCGTATGGTCAGCGCCGCCGACGGCCGGCCGCTGATCGAGATGGGCACCCGCCGCACCCACGAGCAGGCTGCCATCGCCGATGCCCGCTCGGCGTACATCGCCGGGTTCGGCTCGACCAGCAACCTGGCCGCGGGACGGGTGTACGGGGTCCCGACGGTCGGCACCGCGGCGCACGCCTTCACGTTGTCCTACGCCGCCGAGCGTGACGCCTTCGCCGCGCAGGTCCGGGCGCTGGGCCCCGGCACCACGCTGCTGGTGGACACCTACGACATCGAGGTGGGCATCCGTACCGCGATCGAGGTGGCCGGGACGGGACTCGGTGCGATCCGGATCGACTCCGGTGACCTCGCCGTCGAGTCGCGCCGGGCCAGGGCGATCCTGGACTCCCTCGGCGCCGACAAGACCAGGATCACGGTCACCAGCGACCTCGATGAGTACGTCATCGCCGCACTGGCCGACGCGCCGGTGGACGGGTTCGGCGTCGGCACCAGGCTGGTTACCGGCTCCGGCCACCCCACCGCCTCGATGGTCTACAAGCTGGTCGCGGTTGGCGACGCGGACGGAGTGATGCGCTCGGTCGCGAAGAAGTCTGTCGGCAAGGTGAGCATCGGTGGCCGCAAGGTCGCGTACCGAGTGATCCAGCGCGACGTCGCCGTCGCCGAGCACTTCGTGCTCCATCCTCATGGTCTCGAGGGCGGGCTGCCGGGCAGGACCTTGACGGCTCCGCTCATGCGCGCGGGCGAAATCCTCGATGCACCAACGCTTCCCGAGATCCGCGACGCGCACGCGGCTGCCAAGGCCGAGCTGCCCCTCGCCGAGCTCGCCGTCGCTGACGGACCGGCGGCACTCACCGCAACCCTGGCACCGGAGGAGGTTCACTGATGGCCCGAGCCCTGTTGGTGGTCGACGTGCAGAACGACTTCTGCGAGGGAGGAAGTCTCGCCGTAGCAGGCGGTTCCGCTGTTGCTGCTGGCATCTCGAGCTACGTCGCCGCCCATCCCGACCGCTATGCCATGGTCGTCGCGAGCCAGGACTGGCACCACGCCAATGACACCAACGGCGGTCACTTTGCCGGCCCAGCAGGCGATCCCGACTTCGTCACCACCTGGCCGGTGCACTGTGTGAGCGGCACATCGGGAGCCGACTACCACGAAAGCCTCAACCCCGCGGCGATCACCCACCACGTGCGCAAGGGTCAGGGAAAGCCGGCCTTCTCGATGTTCGAGGGGGTGGACCGCGACGGCGTCCCGACGCCGGAACTGCTGCAGGCAAAGGACATTGAAGCGGTCGACGTGGTAGGCATCGCCTCGGACTACTGCTGCCTGCAGACGGCCGTCGACGCACTGCGCGCCGGCCTCAGCGTCCGCGTACTCACCGATCTCCAAGCCGGCGTCGCCGAGGTCAGCACGGGACTGGCGTACGAAAAGCTCGCCTCGCTCGGCGCCACCGTGACCACCAGCCGGGAGCTGCCATGAACCGGCCCGGCGAGGACGAGTTCTTGGCCTCGTACGACCCGAGTGCCTATCCGGCCTTCGCCCTGACCGTCGACCTGACCATCTTCACGATCCGCGACGGGGCCTTGACGGCGCTGCTGATCCGACGAGGCACTCACCCGTATCGCGGCTTCTGGGCCCTGCCCGGCGGACACGTCAAGCACGGCCGCGAGAACGCCGAGCAGGCGGCGTTGCGGGAGCTGAACGAGGAGACCGGCATCGACTGGGCGGGCACGTCGGGCCACCTCGAGCAGGTGGCGACCTACAGCGACCCCGATCGCGACCCCCGGATCAGCGCCGGTTTGCACGCCGCTTCGGTGGCCTACTTCGCCCTTGCGCCCGACCTGCCGGACCCGCATCCCGGCAGCGCAACGTGGGAGGCGCAGTGGTGGCCGGTCGCCTCGCTCGACCTCGAGGCCCAGCAGGTGGCGTCGGACCAGGCGCGAGGACTACGCCGGCGATGCGCCCCCGCTCGCGTACGACCATGCGGTGATCTTGTCCGACGCCCTCGAGCGGGTGCGGGCCAAGCTCGAGTACACGACGCTGGCGACGCAGTTCGTGCAGCCGCCGTTCAGCCTGGCCGACCTGCGCGGCGTGTACGCCGCAGTGTGGGGCGAGGCGCCCGACCTGGGTGAGTTCCGGCGGCGGGTGCTCTCGACGTCGGGCTTCGTCGAGGCGGTTGACGGGCAACGCCCGGACGGCGGGCCCAGGCCACCACTGCTCTACCGCGCTGGCACGGCGCAGTGGCTGACCCCGCCGCTGCTGCGGCCCCGATAGCCGCAACAGCGTGGGACTTCACTCCGCCTCCAAGCGGTGCAAACTCCCACGCTGTCAACGACTTTGCGGCGATCAGACCTTCGCGACCGGCTTCGTCCGCTCAATGGTGAACGGGACGCTCGTCGGGTGGGCCTTGGTCTTGCCGAGGAAGACCTGTGCCGGCGTGGCCTCGACCTTGCCGATGCGCAGGCTCACCTTGACGTCCTTGGAGCAGCCGGCCGAGAAGTTGACCCCGTCCAGGTAGCCGTAGTTGGTGAACCGGAAGGTCAGCGTGTGGCGGTGCGGGCCGACGGCAAGCTTGTCGGCCTTCTCGAGCTTGACCCGGTGCACCTGGGTGAGCCGGTTCGTCACGGTGATGGTGCCGCTGAAGACGACCTTCTGGTGGCCGGGGTGGGTGACCCGCAGCGCGTAGCCGGTCTTGCCGTGCCACAGGTAGACACCGAGGGCGCCCTGAGCCTTGACGCCGCTGGCGCCGTAGACCTGGACCGGGAGTACGCCGGTTGAGCAGTGCGGAGGCTCGGTCGGTACGGGCTTCGGCTTGCTCGTCGCGTTCGCGACGCCGCTGCCGAGAAGGCTGGCTCCGGCGAACGCGGTGGCAACACCGATGGTGCCCAGCCGATGCAGTGCGCGCATGACTTCTTCTCCTCGTACGGGGACCGCGTGGTGCGATCTTCACGGGAGCATCGGGCGCCGACCGCTCAGCGCTACACATTTCTGTGAACGAGTTTTGCGGCCGGCTCCCATCCCCCATCCGCGACGATCTAGGACCTTCGGGGCTCATTCCTTGAAAATGGGCCCCGAAGGTCCAAGATCGTTTCCCGCGGAGGAGCGTGGCGGGTCCGTGGGACTGAGCCCGTCAGCTCAGGCAGGCCCCGCCGCCAGCGCCGGCTGCGGCTTCAGCCCCGGCAACGCCGGCCCCTCGTCGATGAACCGCTTCGCCATCGACCTCAGCGCCTCGCTGAGCAACGCGTCGTCGCCCGCGCCCCAGTCGTTGAGCTCCGCTGCGAGCCAGAGACGCATCTCGGCGATCAGCTTGTCGATCTCCTGCTGACCCTTGTCCGTCAGCAGGAGCTCGTCCTCGTCGCCGGCCAGGTAGCCGTCCCGGCGGGCGATCTCGAACGCCGGGGCCAGCACCGGGGACGGAATGCGGAACCTGCTGGCGATCGCGTCCAGGCTGGTGTCGGCGCCGACCCTCAACCGGATGTGCACCTGGCTCACGCACCAGCCGTCGGAGATGTCGAACTCGGTGCCTGCCGACTTGGCGAGCTTGGGCATCGCCTCCTTGCCCTGCTTGTCGAACAGCCGCACGATCGCCTGCTGCAGCTGCACCGAGTTGTCGCCGGTCTCTGGCATGCCGAAGGCGTCGCCCACGTCTCGCGTCGCCGCCCTGGTCGTGCCGCGCAACGGGACCTCCTTGAGGAACAGCGCGAGGACGAACGCGACGACGGCCACGGGTACGGCAGCGAGGAACACCACGTGAATGGCATGGGCGTACGCGTCGACGATCGGCTGGATCTGCGCCGCGGGATGGGCGTGCACAGCCTTGGGGGTGAGGACCGTCCGCGGGTCGACGCCCGATTGAACGATCGCCTTGGGCAGCGACTGCCGAATCACGTTGGAGTAGACCGCACCGAACACAGCCGCACCGAACGAGCTGCCGAGGGTACGGAAGAACGTCACCCCGGAGGTGGCCACCCCGAGGTCGCGGTAGTCGGCAGTGTTCTGCACGATGATCGTCAGCACCTGCATGCACAGCCCGATGCCGATGCCGAGCACCAGCATGTCGACGGCCATGTTCCAGTAGGCGGTGTCCGCCCCCATCCGGGAAAGCAGGAACAGGCCCAGAGCCATGATCGCGGAGCCGAGCACCGGGAAGATCTTGTAGCGACCGGTACGACCGACCATGGTTCCGGACAGGATCGACGTGGCCAGCAGTCCGACGACCAAGGGCAGCGTCTGCACGCCCGAGGCGGTCGCGGACACGCCCTTGACGTACTGCAGGTAGGTCGGCAGGAAGGTCATCGCACCGAGCATCGCGAAGCCGACGATGAAGGCCAGCACCACGGAGACGCTGAAGACGGACGACTTGAACAGCCGCATCGGCAGGATCGGGTCCGCCGCCCTGTTCTCCACGAAGACGAAGATGCCCAGGGACAGGATCGAGCCGACGAACAGGCCGATGATGACGCTGGAGCCCCAGTCGTACTGCGTGCCTCCCCAGGACAGCGCGAGGGTGAGGCCGGCGGCGCCGATGGCGACGAAGACGATGCCCAGGTAGTCGACGACCGGCTTGGTGACCGCCCGTACCGACGGCATGGTGAAGGCGGCCAGGATGATGACCCCGATGCCGATCGGCAGGTTGACGTAGAACGCCCAGCGCCAGGACAGGTGGTCGGTGAAGAAGCCGCCGAGCAACGGTCCGATCACGGTGGTGACGCCGAAAACGGCGCCCAGCGCACCTTGGTACTTGCCCCGCTCGCGCAACGGGATCACGTCCGCGATCAACGCGGTAGCAGTGACCATCAAACCGCCGGCACCGAGCCCTTGTACGGCCCGCCAGGCGATCAGCCAGGTCATGCTCGTCGCGAGACCGCACATCGCCGAGGCGATCACGAAGGTCCCGGCGGAGAGCTGGAAGATCCGCTTACGGCCGAACAGGTCGCCGAACTTGCCGGCCAGGACCGTGGCGATCGTGTCGGCCAGCAGGTAGGACGACACCACCCAGGTGATGTGACCGCCGCCACCGAGGTCGCCGACGATGGTCGGCAGGGCAGTCGCGACGATGGTCTGGTCGAGCGCTGCGAGCAGCATGCCGAACAGCACCGTCACGAACACGAGGTTCATCCGTCGGCGGTCGAGCACGGGTTCCGGCGGCGCAGGAGCGGGGGCAGGGGCAACCTCAACCGTCATCCGAGCACCACCCGATCCGGTCGATCATCGTCGACCACCGTCAGCGTTACCCCATCCAACTCCTTGTCCGACGATCCGGAACAGTTCAGGCCGCAAATAATCGACGCGTTGCCTCGACGGTGGCAGGCTGGCCGCATGATTGTCGCCTTCTCCATCAGCCCAGCCGGGTCGGACGAGACCGGTGGCGTCGCCGCTGCTGTTGCCGAAGCAGTCCGCGTCGTACGAGCCTCCGGCCTGCCGCACGAGACCAACGCGATGTTCACCAACATCGAGGGCGAGTGGGACGAGGTGATGGCCGTGGTGAAGCAGGCCGTCGACGCGGTAGCCGCACACTCGCCACGGGTCGCCCTGGTGCTGAAGGCCGACATCCGCCCGGGCTTCACCGGGCAGCTCTCGGCCAAGGTCGAGCGGGTCAACGAGATCCTCGGCGAGTGACCGACCCGCGGGTGCTGCTCGAGGCCGAACGGGACGCCACGCGATCCCAGATTGCCGCGCTGGACAGGGATTTCGGGGTGATCGTCGATGCGCAGCAAGAGGTCGCTACCGACGACGAGCACGATCCTGAGGGCGCCACGATCGCTTTCGAACGGGCTCAGGTCGACGCGATCCGTACCCGAACATTGCGGCACCTGGACGACCTCGAGCACGCGCTCGAGGCGCTGAACGAGGGTTCGTACGGGACCTGCGAGGCCTGCGGCAAGGCCATCTCGGACGAACGCCTGCTCGCGCGGCCCGCCGCACGCACCTGCATCGACTGCGCGCGCTAGCCGATACCGCCGCTGCCACCACCGGGGTTGGTGGGGTTGGTCGTCGGAGCATGGGTCACCGGTCGGTGGGTGGGGCGGTGTGTCGTTGGCGCCACCGGCGGAGGCGGGGTGGTCGTGGGCGGCCGCGTCGTTGGCTTCGGACTGGTCTTGGTCGGCTTCGGCGACGCCTTGGTCTTGGTGGGCTTCGGCTTCGGCTTGGTCGTCGTGGGAGCCGGCGTCGGCGACGGCGTGGTCGGACCAGCCGACGGCGTGGGGCTGGGCGTTGCACTGGGCACGGCGCTGGCGGACGGCTGGACCGAGGGCAAGGGCGGCGAGCTGAACCGCAGGGAGACCTTGGAGCCGTGCCACACCACGAGGGTCGGCCGGACGTTCGCCGGCAAGGTCACCGTCCACTCGACCGACTGCTGACGACCCGGTCTGAGCAGAAAAGCCGCCGACGAACCAGACGCCTTCGGCGTGTACTTGCGGCCGTTCTTGTCCATCACCGTCGTCGTACCCGGTTCGACCTGGACCGAGTGACTGCTCACATTGCCGTAGTAGGCGAAGAAGGAGCACACGTTGCCCAGGGTGTTGGCCCCGTTGCTCGGCGCGCACTGCAGCTTGTCGACCTGAAAAGTCAACGGCTGCTGGCTGGCAAGCGCAGCGCAGCCACTCGTCGCCGCTGCGGCCACCAGTACCGACAACGCGGTGCGACCGCGCCAGCCGGTCATGTGACGGTCACCCTGATCGACGGTCCGGTGGTGGCGACGAACGCCCTGGTGGCGGCGAACACGAGCCGGACGAGGTAAGCACCCGGCTTCGCGAAGCGGAACGAGAACGGGACGGTCGGCCCCGGCGCGCCGCCCGACCCGAGGAGGTACCAGTGGCCGTTGAACTGGTACTGCAGCGTGACCTTCGTGCCCTTGAGCAGTCCGGCCACGTGACAGACGCCGTGGTCGAGCGTCGAGCGACGGATCGTGCCGGTGGCGCTGCACACGGGGTGGGCGATCACCTTGACCTTGGTGTACGTGTGGCTGGTGCCGTAGTACGGCAGCGCCAGCATCGTGGCATGGACCGTGGTGTTCATCGTCGGCTTCAGGGTCATCCGGAAGTAGCCACGAGCGTCGGTCCGCACGTACAGAGCCCTGGGCTTGCCCACGGCCGGCACCACGACCAGCTTCACCCTGGCGCCGGTGACGGCCGAGCGGTTGACCAGCGCCGTGACTCGACCGGTCACCGTGAACGCGTGGCCCGCGTGCTGGGTGGGCACCGCGACCAGCAGGATCCGGGTGCCGCCGTAGACGTAGACCGGCTTGGCGGCGGCTGGCGCGTTGCGGCCCCTCGTCGTGGTCAGGACGGCTGACAGCACGTGCCTGCCGCTGAGCCCGGTCGTGTTCCAGTTGAACGTCGTGGCGCAGTGCCGCGGTTGATTGCTGGTGCCCTTGCAGCCATGTGAGCCCAGCGTCTTGCCGTCCAGCTTCAGCACCATCGTCTTGGGATAGTCAGTCTGCGTTGCGTTGGTCGTGCCCGTGACCGTGATGGGCGCGATCTTGTGTACGGTCGCGCCCCCCTTCGGTGACACGATCGTCGTGATCGGCGCGGGACTCGTGATCTGACGGTGACAGGCGCGCTGTCCGCCGAACCGGTGCGTTGTTGCGGTAAACCTCGCCATAAGCGTGTAGGCCCCGTTCAGCCCCGTGCTGTCCCACGTGAACGGACATCGAGCAACTGCGAGTGGAGCTCGTTGCGGGGCATGCGACCTCGGGCGACGTGTACACGACATGGTTGTCGGACGCTCGAGCGGCGATGAACTGGATCTTCTCCGGGGTGTCGTTCTGCGTGGGCGTTTATCGCGCCGTGAGCAACGACGTTCACTCCGCCGGTAACCGTGGTACCCGCAAGCGGGCTGGTGATCGAGGCCGTCGGGCCATTGATATTGACGTTGACGTGCACAACTCCACTCGAACCGGACTTACCCTTGGCGCTCGTCAACACCGCCCTGAGCGTGTGATCGCCCGTCTCACCCGAGGCGTCCCAGGAGAAGGTGACGGAACACGTCGACGTATCAGCGGGAACACAGGGCAGCGTGGCGTAGGCGACGCCATCGACGAACAGTTGCATCGACGCGCCAGTGTCGGTCTGGCTCGAATCGACGGAGCCGCCGGCGTGAACGAGGACAGCGTTGCCCGACACCGTGTTGCCCGTCCAGGCGACGAGATCAAGGCGGTCGGGTCGGGGGCTGCTGACAGTTGACGCTGACGTTGTCGGTCGCGCTCTGTCCGTCAGCGGTGAAGAACTTCACCGTCAACGAGATGGTGCCCGACTGCCCGGTCGCGTCCCAGGTCAGGGTCCGCGTGCACGGGTCGTCGGTCCCGCAGGTGGCCTCGTCGAGCACCGAGCCCCCGCGCAGCAGCTGCAGCTTGACCGGCGTCTCGGACGAACTGCCGTCGGTGGTCCCGGTAGCGGTGACGGAGATCATGCCCATCTGGTCGGAGCCGTCGGCCGGCGCCGTGATGTGCACGGAGGGTCCGGGGTTGTGGGTCGTCAGCGTGAGCGCCGAGCTGTCGACGCTGGCGCCGCCGGTGGTGGTGAAGCGGACCTTGACCGCGTAGTCCGCGTCGCCAAGCGACGTGGTGTCCCAGACCAGTCCCTTGGTGCAGGTGTTGGTCGCCGCCGAGCACGGCACCGCGGACCCGGACGGCGATCCGTTGACCAGCAGCTGCAGCGACTCGGGGCTGTCCGTCGACGACGGGTCGAGCGTGCCCTTGGCGGTCAAGGTCACCGGGCCGACCACAGGCTCGGCGGGCGGCGCACCGGTGAACACGACCGTCGGATCGGCGAGCGGGACCGGCACGGTGACCGTGACCGCCGGGCTGTCCACGGTTCGCCCGGAGTGTGGTCGCGAGCTCGACCACGAGGTCGTGCGAGCTGTCCTGCGGCGCAGGCGCCGGTGTCGAACCCGCCGGAGCAGTCGAAGCCGTCTGGCCGGCGGTGCAGTCGACCGGGTCACCGGTGGCCGTGCCGTCGACCTTCAGGATCAGCGACACCGCAGTGTCCGTACGCAGCGCCGGCGTCGAGGTGCCCCTCACCGGTGACGTGCACCGGGCCGGCGGCCACGGTGCCCGCCGACGGCGAGTCGATCTGCGCGTACGGGAGCGGCGGTACAGCGCTGGCCGGGGTCAGCGGGCTGAGCAACCCGAGGATCACAGCGGCCACGGCCACGCCCGACCAACGAGAGACACGGATGCCGACCATTGCTTCCCTCCCCTGCCGGACGCGCGCTCCGCGGTAGCGTCCGCCTAGCTGTGCCCTTTCACCCGCCCCCGCGGTGTGTGTTGCCGCGCAGCCTACCGCCCGTGTCCGCCGGTCGCATCAGGCACCTTTTGCCCGCCCAGTCCCATATCGGACGGGTCCACACAAATCGGGCACAATGCTTGGAGACAGTGGCTTCAGCGGTAGCCGGGTGCCCCGTACCGCAGCCCGTCCATCAGCAGCGCGACCAGACGGCGGGCCTGGTCCCGCCACTGCGGGCCGTCGGTCATCTGCCAGATGCCGCCCATCGCCCGCAGCACGTCCTCGGCGTCGGCATCCGGCCGGATCGAACCGTCGGCAACCGCGGCATCGATCAGCACCCCGAGCGCCGCCAGCATCCGCGACCGGGTGTTGGCGAACAGCGGCAGGCCGGAGGCGACGCAGGAGGTGAGCGCCTCGGACATGCCGCGCTTGGCGGCCGCGTACTCGACGAACCGCTCCATCCACTGCTGCAGCGCCACGTCCGGAGCGTGCTCGGCGAGCAGGTCAGGCGGAGAGTCGCACAGCCGCTGGACCTCATGCCGGTAGACCGCCTCGACCAGCGCGTTGCGGTTCGGAAAGTGCCGGTAAAAGGTGCCGACACCCACGCCGGCGCGTGCTGCAATGGTCTCCAACGGCACGTCAACGCCGTCCTCGGTGAAGGCTCGCACGGCGACGTCCAGCAGCTTGTCCCGGTTGCGTACGGCATCCGCCCGCAGCGGACGAGTGGTCGTCATCCCGTGTCACCTCCCTGGAGAACCTTGTCGCTGACTTGCTAACCGGACGGACCTCCGGTTAGTGTCGTATCCGGAGGCAACCTCCGATTAAGGATAGCGCCTCCCCTTGCGAAGGGATTCCCACCATGACACGCACAACGGCGCCAAGCACTGAGACGACTCGCATCACGACTCCGTTCAACCGAGACTCCACCGCTCTCGAGGTCATCGAGGGCGTCGACCTCACCGGCAAGCGCGCGATCGTCACCGGCGGCTCGTCCGGCATCGGCGTCGAAACCGCTCGGGCCCTGGCCGTCGCCGGGGCCGAGGTGACCCTGGCCGTACGCAACCTCGGCGCCGGCGAAGCCACCGCCAAGGACATCAACGTCAGCACCGGGCGCGAGGACGTCCGGGTCGGCTACCTCGACCTGTCCAGGCGCAGCAGCGTCGACGCGTTCGTCGCCGACTGGTCGGGCCCACTGGACCTGCTCATCAACAACGCCGGCGTGATGGCCTCGCCACGGATGTACACCGTCGACGGCTGGGAGCTGCAGTTCGGCACCAACCACATGGGCCACTTCATCCTGACCACCGGCTTGCACGACGCCCTCGCCGCAGCCGGCGGCGCCAGGGTCGTGTCGGTCAGCTCCTCCGGCCACCTGCGCTCGACGGTCGACTTCGACGACCTCCAGTTCCGGACCAGGACCTACAACCCCTGGACGGCGTACGGGCAGTCCAAGACCGCCAACATCTGGCTCGCCGTCGAGGGAACCCGACGCTGGGCCGACGACGGCATCGCCCTCAACGCCCTGATGCCGGGCGCGATCCGGACCAACCTGCAGCGGCACGTGACCGAGGAGGAGCTCACCCGGCTGCGTGCGGCCAGCGGCACCGACATCGGCTGGAAGACCATCGAGCAGGGAGCTTCCACCTCCGTGCTGCTGGCCGTCTCCCCGTCGCTCGAGGGCGTCAGCGGTCGCTACTTCGAGAACTGCAGCGAAGCCGAGCCCAACACCGAAGGCGCGCGTTCGGGCTACGCACCCTGGGCTTACGATGCCGAAGGTGCCGCCAGGCTCTGGGACACCTCGCTGCAGCTGCTCGCCTGACCACCTCACCGGCAGGAGCCGACCATGAAGACGTGGTTCATCACGGGGACATCGCGCGGGTTCGGTCGCGAGTGGGCCATCGCGGCGCTCGACCGTGGTGACCGGGTCGCGGCGACGGCCCGCGACGTCTCGTCGCTCAAGGACTTGGTCGAACGGTACGGGGACGCGGTGCTGCCCATCGCTCTCAACGTCGATGACCGCGAGGCGGACTTTGCGGCAGTTGCCCTGGCGTACAAGACATTCGGCGCGCTCGACGTCGTGGTCAACAACGCCGGCTACGGGCAGTTCGGCATGTTCGAGGAGCTGACCGAGGCCGAGCTGCGGGCCCAGATCGAGACCAACGTCTTCGGCGCGATGTGGGTCACCCAGGCCGCGCTGCCGATCATGCGCGAGCAGGGCAGCGGACACATCATCCAGGTCTCCTCGGTCGGCGGCGTCAACGCGTTCGCCAACCTCAGCGCCTACCACGCCTCCAAGTGGGCGCTCGAGGGCTTCAGCCAGGCACTGTCGCTGGAGGTCGCCCCGTTCGGCATCAACGTCACGATCGTCGAGCCGGGCGGCTTCTCGACCGACTGGGCCGGCGACTCAGCCAAGCGCACCACCGAGATCGCGGACTACGACCCGGTCCGCGAGATGGCCGCAAAGTGGCGGGCTACCAGGCAGACTCAGCCAGGGCGACCCGGTCGCGACCAGGGAAGCCATCCTCACGGTCGTCGATGCCGAGCAGCCGCCGTTGCGGATCTTCTTCGGCTACAGCGGGCTCGGGATGATCGAGGCGGAGTACGAGCGCCGGCTCGAGCTGTGGCGGGAGTGGCAGCCGGTGTCCCTCGCGGCCCACGGCCAGCAGCCCTAGCCCCGACCTGCCAGCGCTCCGGCAACCGGCGTGGTCGCTGACGACGTCGTGAGACTGCACAGCAGCTGCAGCGCTGCCTCGCTGGGGGACCCCGGCGCCGCGGACAGCACCACGATGCGCTGATGCAGGTCCGGCTCGAGCGCCATGATCTCCTGGTTCAGCGACAGCCGGCCGACCAGCGGGTGCTGGTAGTCGCGGCTCTCCGGGTCACACGTGCGGACCGGGTGTGCCGCCCACAGTGCTGCAAACTCAGCGCTTTTCACCGTGAGCTCGCCCACAACGGCGGTGAGCCGGACGTCGTCCGGCTGCTCGCCGCTGAGCATCCGCAGGTGCGCGACGTTGCTCCTCGCCTTGGTCTTCCAGTCGACGTAGAGCTCGCGGTAGTGCGGGTCGAGGAACAGCATCAGGCTCATGTTCGGCCGCTCGGACGGCCGGCCGGGACTGTCGAACGCGAGGTGGCTGCCGAAGAACGCGTGCCCCAGGGCATTCCAGGCCAGCACGTCGTTCGCTTGACCCAGGGCTAGTGCCGGCACGTCCGTCAAGGCGTTGAGCATCTGGCGCACGCCCGGACGAGCATGTTGTACGGGCGGCGTGCGCCGGCGTACCCGCTTCGGGCGGGCGAGCTGAACCAGGTAGGCATGCTCGGCATGGTCCAGGCGCAGCGCCCTGGCAATCGCCTCGAGCACCTCGTCGGACGCGTTGGCGCTCTGCCCCTGCTCGAGCCGCGTGTAGTAGGAGACACTGACCCCGGCGAGCTGCGCGAGCTCCTCGCGACGCAGGCCCGGCACCCGACGACGCTCGCCGTAGCTGATCAGCCCGGTGTCCTCGGGCCGCAGCCTCGCCCGGCGCGTCTGCAAGAACTCACCCAGCTCAGCCCGTGCGTCCATGGTTTCGAGTATTGCTCCCGCCGCCGCGGGCTGCCTAACCCTGTGGGTGGTAGGCAGCGCGGGGGTCTGGGTAGGTCGAGGACCTCGTCACAGGCTCGAAGTCGTCAGCACCGCACGACGACGAAGCGGGGCCTTTCGTGACTGTCCTCGACCAAGCGCACGTCATCACCCCTCCGCTGCTTCCCCGCCAGCGAGTCCTGCTCTGCGTCCTGCTGGGTACGCAGTTCATGCTCGCCGTCGACTTCTCGATCCTCAACGTAGCCCTGCCGGCGATCGGCAAAGGCGTCGGCCTGAGCCTGGCCAACCTGCAGTGGGCGGCTACCGCATTCGCCCTGCCGGCGGCCGGATTCACCTTGCTGTTCGGCAGAGTCGCGGACTTCTACGGCCGCCGACGGCTGTTCTTCGCCGGTCTGGCCCTGCTCGCCGTCGGTTCACTGATCGGCGGTACGGCGACGACCCCCGGCGTACTCCTGTCCGCGCGGGCCCTGCAGGGACTCGCCGCCGCTATGGCCACCCCTGCAGCACTGTCCTTGCTCACCACGGCATTTCCCGAAGGGCCGCAGCGCAACCGGGCGCTCGGCCTCAACGGCGCGCTGCTCTCCGGCGGGTTCACGGTCGGCGCCCTCGTCGGCGGCCTGCTGACCGACGTGCTCAGCTGGCGCTGGGCCTTCCTGGTCAACGTCCCGTTCGCGATCATCGTCCTGATCGTCGGCCGCATCGTGGTGGTCGAGCCGCCCAAGTCCGACCACCACCGGCTCGACCTGCCGGGGGCGCTCACGGTGAGCGCCGGGCTGCTCGCCCTGGTCTACGGGCTCACCACCGCCGGCTCGCACGGCTGGGCCGACCGGACTGCGCTGATCATGCTGGTGATCTCCGCCGCGCTGCTGATCGCTTTCTGGCTCCTCGAGCAACGCGCGCCCGAGCCGCTCGTGCCGATCCGGATCCTCAAGCGACCGACGGTGAAGTGGGGCAACATCGGCGGCCTGGTCGTGTTCAGCATGGAAAGCGCCGTCGTCTTCCTGCTCACGCTCTACCTGCAGCGGGTGCTCGGCCTGTCCGCCTTGGCCACCGGCCTGACCCTCGGGATCCCCGGCCTCAGCGCGATCCTGGCCGGCATGTTGGCACCACGCGCCCTGGCGAGGGTCGGCAACCGTGGGGCGCTGGTCGGTGGGCTGGTCGTCCAGGCCGGTGCCAACGCGACGTTGCTGTTCACCGGCATGGCCCACTGGGCTCTCGCTCTGATCGGCGTCGCCTTGTGCGTCGGCTTCTTCGGCCACATCACCGCGATCGTGGCTTACACCGTGACCGCCACCTCCGGGCTGCCCGACGGTGAGCAGGGACTCGCCACCGGCCTGACCACCATGACCCAGCAGATCGCGATCGCGCTCGGCATCCCGGTGCTGTCGACGATCGTGACTGCCCGAAGCAACGCCGTCCACAACCTCGGTTCCGTACGGGCAGAGCTTTCCGGCGTGCACCTGGCCCTGGCGGTTGACGTCGGCATCACCTTGGTGGCCGCCGTCGCCATCTGGTTCGGTCTGCGCCAGCGCACGCGGAGTCGCTGACCACGCGAGGCGTTCGTCGCGTAGCGTGCAGCCCATGGTTGATGGTCCGGTGGCGCTGGTCGGCAGCGGGGAGTACCTCCCGGTGATGGAGGCGCTCGAGCGACGGCTGATCGCCGGCCGGCCGCAGCGGTTCGTCCAGCTGGCCACGGCGGCCGCACCCGAGGGCGCCGAGTCGCTTGCCCGGTGGCACGAGCTCGGTCGGCAATCCGCTGAGCGACTGGGCGTCGAGCAGGTCATCGTCCCGGTCGTGGACAGGGCGAGCGCCGACGACCCGGCTCTCGCGGCGATGGTCGACGGAGCCGGTCTCGTCTACCTCTCCGGCGGCAACCCGGTCTTCCTCGCCGCTACTTTGCGTGGAACCGCTGTGTGGCAGGCGATCTCGGCCGCTTGGCACGGCGGCGCAGCCCTGGCCGGCTGCAGTGCCGGGGCAATGGCGATGGCCTCCAGCGTGATCGGTCTGCGAAACCCGCTCAAGGGGCCGTCGCCCGGCTTCGGCGTCACGCCCCAGCTGAGCGTCATCCCGCACTTCGACCGCCTCGCCGCGCGGATGCCCGACTTCGTCCTGGGAGCGGTCACGAACGCCCCGGCCGGAGTGACCGTCGTCGGCGTGGACGAGGAGACGGCGCTGGTCGGAGGTCCCGACGACTGGGAGGTCGTGGGGCAGCAGAAGGTCTGGGTGCTGGCCAAGACCGGCAGGCAGGGGTACGGCCCCGGCGAGCGGCTGACGCTTCCGCGCTGACTACGCACCGGGGCGCGATCCGTCAGCGCACCTGCACGCTGGTCCTCGTCGTGTACTGCTGCTGGTCCTTGTCCTTGGCGACCAAGATGACCTCCCACCGACCGGTGTAGGGCAGCTCGACGTCGGTGGCCTGGAACTGCGTGGGGTCGACCGCTGCGAGCGGCACGTTGAGCGGCCCTGACGCCGGGTCAGCGAGCCGCACGCTCATGGCCACGGACGCCACGTCCATCGGCTTCCCGGCGGCGTCGGTGGTGTCGACCCGGACGTCGATCACCCTGGTAGCGCTGGGATCCACGGAAACCGCAAGGTGTACGGGTCCAGCGGCCAGGTGTCGCTGTGTCGACGGCCGGTAGTCGCTGCGCGCAGGCACACCCGAGACCAACAACGACGTCACCGCCAGCACCACGACGACCATCGCCGTCTCGACGGACACGGACAGGCCGAGGCGCCGTACGCTCGGCTCCTTGCCCGCGGCGTTGCTCGCGACCCACCGGCGGGACAGCTCGGCGACCAGCAGCACGGTCGCGACGATCGCCGTCTTGATCAGCAGCAGATGTCCATAGCGTGTCGAGGTGAGCGAGCCAACGATGCCAGCCTCACGCCAGGCCTGGTAGACACCGGTCGTCACCAGCGCGGCAACCGACACCATCGCCGCCGGGGAGAACCGCGCAACCACAGCCCGTACCGTGTCCTCGTCCTCGTCGGGCAGCACGACCACGGCGAGCATCAGCAGTCCGCCGAACCACACGCACATCGCACTCAGGTGCAGGACATCGCTGACCACGGCCACCGGGACGACGGTGCCAACAGAGGGATGACCGGTGTACGGGAACGTCACCAGGGTCGCCAACGCCAGGACGCCGAACCCCGCGACCGGCCAACGAGCCGGCTTCCGCGCAACCAGCCAGGCGGCGACGGCAGCCAGCGCCAGCAGCACCACCCGAGCGAGAAGCGCTGTGCCGTAACGGGTTTCGGTGACGCCGCGGATCAGCGACGTGTCGAAAGTGTGCGACAGCGACCGGCCGGCGCCGTACGGACCCTCGAGCAGGAAAGCTGCAGCGGCGCCGACGAACGCGAGCAGCCAGCCCACCTGGAGCGTTCGCCTGGCAGCGGTGGACTGCCAGCCCGCGCGCCAGCACCAGAGCAGGAACGCGACGCCGCCAAGGAACGCGGCGATCCCGATGAAGCCGAGCAGCCGGCCGAAGCCGAGCAGGGCACCCACGGTGGGATCGGGGCTGGCCGAGGCGTCAGCAGTGGCGACCGCGCCCGCCTTGCCCACGGAAAAGCTGAACGAGCCCCCGGTGGGGTGGGAGTCGTCGGCGACTACCCGCCACACCACGAGATAGGTCCCGTCCGCCAGCCGCGGCTGCAGCAGGACGGCAAGGTCGGTGGACACGTTGAACGGATGCAGAACCGACCCCGTCGCCACGTTGTGGCCGTCGGCCGTGAGCACCTCGATGTCACTGAGCGCGGTTCCGACCTGCTCGCTGAAGTGCAGCAACACCTGCGGTGGCGACGCCTTGAGCACGCTGCCCTGCGCGGGCGTGCTCGACTGCAGGTAGGCGTGCGCGCTGGCGACGCCACCGCCCAGCACCAGCATCGCGACGGACCCGACGAGTACGACTGCGCTGCGCATCGAGGCCGGCAACACCCTCCAGCCGCGCGGTCTCAACTGTGGCTTCCCCTCCCGTTGTGTACGAGAAATGTAGGCCAAATCCCCCGGGTTGTCGTACAGCTCCAACTCGCGAACCCCGCACTGAGCCGTCGCCTACCGCCTGAGCGGATGGGGGTCAGGCCTTGTCCAGTGCGCTCTGCAACGACTGCTGGTAGCCCTCGCTGGTGTACGTGGCGCCGGAGACCATGTCGATCTTCGAGCTCTGCGCTGCCAGCGCCTCCTGCCTGAGGACCGGGGCAGCGTAATTGTTGATCTCGACGTCGCGCTGCTCCCGATCGGGAATCTGTACGACCGTGACGTCGGTGATCGTGTTGCCGGACAGGGTGACCGCAACCTGCACGGCGCCGTACCGCGTGTCTACCGCGTCACCCTGGATCGTCCGCTTCGCCGTCGAGGGCGCAGTTGTCTTGGTGGGACTGGGTGTCGTGGTCGCTGGTGTGCTCGGTTGCACCGACAGCGTGGAGCCGGCGCTCGCCGACGGAGCGGCCGAATCAGTGGACGGCGTGCTGATCACCGCAGGGGGCGCGGCCGCCGCGGACGTCAGCGGATGAGTCTTGAAGCTCAGCAGCAGGACGAGCCCGACCACCGATGCAGCAATGGTGAGGATCACGCGACGCATGACAAATGCTCCTAGAACTCGAACGACTCGTGGTGGATGTGGCGCGCGGGTACGCCGCACTCGCGCAGCGCTGCCCGTACGGCCGAGGTCATGCCTTCCGGCCCGCAGACGAACACGTCGCGTTGGCTGATGTCGGGCACCAGCACGGCCAGCGAACGCGCGCTCAACGGGTCATAGCCGAGCTCACGTCGGCGGCCCATGAGGTAGCGCACCGTCGACCCACGAGCAGCGGCGATCCGCTCCAGCTCGGGATAGAACACGACGTCCTCCGGCTTGCTCGCGCGGTAGAGCAGGGTGACGTCGGCAGGCGACGGCAGCGTCTCGAACAGCGCCCGCACGGGGGTGATGCCAACGCCACCGGCGATGAGCAGCACCTTGCGGCGCCTGCGGCGGGCTGCGGTGAACGCACCGTACGGACCTTCGGCGTAGACCCTGGTGCCCGGCTTGACCGAGGACAGCGCTGCACTGTGGTCACCGAGCTGCCGGACAGTAATGCGCAGCAGGTCCGGCTGCACCGGCGCGGACAGCGAGTAGGGGTTGGAGGCCCACCACAGGCCGCGGCTGAGAAAGCGGAACCGCAGGAACTGACCGGGCTCGACTCCGAGCTCCCCGAGCTGCTTTCCCTTGATGATCACGGAAACGACGCCGGGAACTTCTTGGTGTACGGCCATCACGCGCAGCTGATGACGACGCCACTGACGCAAGGGCGTGAGGAAGCGGTACCAGATCAGCAGGGCGGCAACGGTGCCGTACAGCAGCGACCAGACGACGCGGGCCGGCAGGTTGGACATGAACTGGTCACCGTTGGCGAACTGGTGGCTGAAGGACAGGGCGATGGCGAGGTAGGTGTAGAGGTGCAGGAGATACCAGGTCTCGTACCGCAGCCGCTTGCGAGCCGCCCTCGCCGACGTGATGCCCACCATCACGAACAGGCCGCCGGCAACGGTTGCCATCAGCACGTCGGGATAGCTCATCAGCAGCTCGGACGTCTGGTGTACGAGGCCGTTGTGCGCGGAAACCGAGTAGCCCCAGGTGATCAGCGTCGCATGGGCGACCACCAGGCAAACGGTGTAACGACCACCCATCGCGTGCCAGCGGGTCAGCCGGTCGGCGCCGATGCCGCGCTCGAGGGCGGGAACGCGCGCCATCAGGGCCAGGATGACCACCACGGTGTAGCCGGCCGCCAGCCCGGTCAGCCGGCCGGCGCCGGTGAGCCAGTCGCCGAGACCTGACTCGCTTGGCGAGTTGACGACCCAGAGTCCGAGCGTTGCGATCCCACCCAGGATGATCGCGGCCAGGGCAAGCCGCGGGTGGGTACCGCGTCGTTCGCCCGGCGGCGCCACGGGAGGCGCGGACCGGGGCAGGGTGGTGGTCATGTCGCCTCCGTTCAATGGGCAGTGGTACGGGTCCGTTTGTGACCCGGTTCAGCCAGTTTGCACACGCTTGATGATGGAAACCTGTGCCGAACCTATGGCCGGCCTGTGGATGCAGACGCCGGTCAGGCGCGGACCGGGTGCTCGCGCGTCGACGCGGCGGCTGCCCCGGCAACCAGCGGCAGCCGTACCGTGAAGCAGGTGTGCCCGGGCACGCTGTCGACCTGGATCTGGCCGCCGTGCGCCTGCACCACGGCCGCGGCGATCGACAGCCCGAGACCGGTCGAGCCGGCCGTGCGCGACCGCGAGGTGTCCGCTCGGGTGAAACGTTCAAAGATCTCGGGGAGTACGGACGGCGGAACGCCCGGCCCGTCGTCGAGCACGGTGACCACGGCGGAGTTGCCCTCGACATCGAGCGTCGCGGTGACTGTGGTGCCGGCGGGGGTGTGCGTGCGGGCATTGGCGAGCAGGTTGACTACCACCTGGTGCAGCCGTGGGGCGTCGCCGGTGACGACGACCGGCTCGTCCGGCAGCTCGAGGTTCCAGGCGTGGTCCGGCCCCGCGGCGTGGGCGTCACCGATCGCGTCGACCATCAGCACCGTCAGGTCGACATCCTCACGCTCGAGCGGTCGGCCGGAGTCGAGCCGGGCCAGCAGCAGCAGGTCCTCGACCAGGCTGCTCATCCGGATCGCCTGCGACTCGACCCGTTCCATCGCGTGGGCCAGGTCCGGCGGAGCGTCGGCGCGGCTGGGCCGGGTCAGCTCGGCGTAGCCACGGATGGCAGCCAGCGGTGTGCGCAGCTCGTGGCTGGCGTCCGCAACGAACTGGCGGACCCGCTCCTCGCTGTTGTGCCTCGCCTGCAGTGCGGCCGTCACGTGACCCAGCAGCTGGTTCAGCGCCGCACCGACCTGGCCGACCTCGGTGCGCCGGTCGGTGTCCTCGGCTCCGACCCGGACCGGAACGTCGACCTCGCCCCGGTGCAGCTCCATGGTCGACACCAGGTCGGCGGTCGCCGCGACCCGGCGCAGGGGCCTCAGCGCGCGGGAGACGATCGCGGCACCGAAAGCGCCCGCGAGCAGCAGCCCACCGATCGTGGCGAGGGTGATCACCAAAGCGAGCTTGATCAGCGTGGATTGCTGATCCTTCAAGGGAAGTCCGGTGATCACGACGTCACCGTCGGGCTGGGTGGAGGCCAACACGCGGTAATCGCCGAGCGTCGGCACGGTGATGGTCTGCGGTGAACCGGATGACTTCAGCTCCGAGACCGCCGCGTACTCCTCTGCGGTGAGCTGCGTCGGCTTGTTGGTCGCGCCTCCGACGATGATGCCGGAGCCGGCACCTGATGCCGGGATGCGCAGGCTGATGGTCTTGGACGGGAGACCGAAGCCCGGGATGCCCCGGGGCTGTTCGTTGCTGGCGTTGGGTCGCCGCGGATTCTGTCCGACACCGTCATCCATCGACAGCCGATTGTGCTGGTCGGCCGACATCAGCTGGTTGTCGATCTGGTTGAGCTGGAACCGGTCCAGGGCAACGAGACTGACTCCGCCGATGACGGCGCCCAGAAGTGCGAGCAACGCCAGCAGGGCGACGATCAGCTGGGTGCGCAGAGTCAGGCCACGAACACGCGACCGGAGGCGGTTCATGTCGCGGGCTTGAGGACGTACCCCACGCCGCGCATCGTGTGGATCATCGGCTCCCGGCCGGCATCGATCTTCTTGCGCAGGTAGGAGATGTAGAGCTCGACGACGTTGGCCTGCCCGCCGAAGTCGTAGTTCCACACCCGGTCGAGGATCTGAGCCTTGGACAGCACCCGCCGCGGGTTGCGCATGAGGTAGCGCAGCAGCTCGAACTCGGTTGCGGTCAGGGAGATCTGGTCGCCGCCACGGGTGACCTCGTGACTGTCCTCGTCGAGGCTCAGGTCGCCGACTGTGAGGACGGCCTGCTCACCGGTGGCTACGGCGGAAGTCCTTCGGCGTACGAGACCGCGCAGCCGGGCCACAACCTCCTCGAGGCTGAACGGCTTGGTCACGTAGTCGTCGCCACCAGCCGTGATGCCAGCGACCCGGTCCTCGACGGCGTCCTTGGCGGTGAGGAACAGCACCGGCACGTCGTGGGTCTCGGCGCGCAGCCGGCGCAGGACCTCGAGGCCGTCGATGTCCGGCAGCATCATGTCGAGGACGACCACGTCGGGCCGGACGTCGCGGGCCTGGCGTACGGCCGACAGCCCGTCGTGGGCGACGTGCACGTCCCACCCGTCGTAGCGCAGCGCCATCGCGAGCAGCTCGGCGATCGGTGGCTCATCATCGACGACGAGCACTCGTACGGGCGTGCCGTCGGCACGGGAAAGCGTCGTCCGAGTCTGTGCAGTCGTCGTCACCTGTCCATCCTCGGTCGGCCGGCTGTAACCGGTCTATTGATTGCCTGTGTGTTTCCTGTGCCCTGTCGTTCAAGCGGCAAGCACGGAACGCCGACATTGGCTGCGGCCGACGCGACCGCAGGGGGACATGTGACGACAAGCAACCAGACCGCGCCGGGGTGGTACCCGGACCCGAGTGACCCGAGCCGGCTGCGCTGGCACAACGGCGCGCAGTGGACCGAGGCCACGCATCCCAACCCCCAGCCCCCGGCAGCGCAGCAGCCCTACGGCGGCCTGCCGTACGGCAGCGACCAGCAGATCCCGCAGGACGGCTGTCAGCAGTGCGGGGCGACGCCGGCGATGGCGGCCGTGCTGCACGAGCACCACGGCATGCTGCTCGTCATGCGACGGCTGACCTACCGCGGTCAGTGGTGCCGCGACTGTGGCATCGCCCGGTTCCGCGAGGTGCAGCGCAAGACGATGATGTACGGCTGGTGGGGCTACTTCTCGTCAGTGATCAACCTGTTCACCGTGATCCGCAACACCGGTACCAGGAAGAAGTTCGCCGCACTGGGAGCACCGCAGGGCCGCCTGCGCGCGGGGCTCAGCGCCGGCGAGAGCGTCTTCAAGAGCCCGGGGTTTGCCGTGTCCATCTGCCTCCCGCTGGTGCTGGTTCTCATCTTCCTGGCGCACTAGCTCCGAGGCGGTCCGGCAGTCTCACACCGGATCCGGCAGGTCCATCGACGCGAGCCTTACCGGGTCGGTGACGGCTGTGATGGCGACGATGCGGCCGCCGACGACAGTGAACGCCAGCACGGAGAACACCGCGCCGTCGTCTCGCCACGAGACCATCCCCGGCAGGCCGTTGACCAGCACCGCTCGCCCACGGGCAGCTGCCCTTGCACCGATCTCGGCGCCTGCGGCGACCTTGGTGGCGCCGAGCACCACCACCACTCCGTCAGCAGTGTCGGCCGTCAGCCGCACCGCCGGATCGAGCAAGCGCAACAGCCCCTCGAAGTCTCCATCGCGAGCCGCCGCCAGGAAGGCCTGCACCACCTCGCGCTGCTCCCGACCGGTCGCCGTCGGCGGCTCGGTGAGCTGTACCTTCCCGCGGGCGCGGCTGGCCAGCATCTTGGCGGAGTCGGTCGACTTGCCGAGGATCCGGCCGACCTCGTCGAACGGCACTGCGAACAGGTCATGCAGCACGAACGCCAGCCGTTCGCTGGGCCGTAGTGACTCGAGGACGACCAGCAGAGCGAGGCTGACCGAGTCGGCGAGCTCCGCATCGTCATCCGGTCCGGCACCGTCGTCGACGGTCACGACCAGTTCCGGCACCAGCTCGTACGGGGCCTCGGGGTGGGTCCGGCGCGCACGCAGCACGTCGAGGCTGATCCGGCTCACCACGGTCGTCAGCCAGCCGTCGAGATTGTGAATCGTCGTCGGGTCCTGGCTGGACAGCCGCAGCCACGCCTCCTGGACCACGTCCTCGGCGTCAGCGTGAGATCCGAGCATCCGGTACGCCACCGCGCGCAGCCGATCGCCCTGAGCGTTGAACGCCTCAGCGAACAGGTCCATCGAGGTGCTGTCGGACATTTCGTTACCTTCCTCGATTCTGCTCCGTCAGGACTGATGACGAAGCCGGACAGGCACAGGTAACCGACCAAGGAGACGTACCGATGCAAGCACGCATGACTAGCCCCGGAAATCCGGACGTGATCGCGGCGATCCAGTCCCTCAACAAGACCATCTACGCGGGCGACGTCGACCCGCTGCTGCTCGAGCTGGTCCACTTGCGGGCGAGCCAGATCAACGGCTGCAGCGCCTGCGTCTTCGCAGGTATCCGGTCGGCGAAGAGGCGCGGGGAGACCGACGAGCGACTGCACAGCGTGGGCACCTGGCGCGAGACGCCCTTCTTCAGCGACGAGGAGCGGGCGGCACTCGCCCTCACGGAGGCGGCCACCCGCCTGCAGGACGATGCGCCCGGTGTGACGGACGAGATCTGGGAGGCTGCCGCAGCCCACTTCGACGAGACGCAGCTGTCGGCGATCATCCTGAACATCGCCCTGACCAACTTCTTCAACCGGATCAACCGGACGATCCATGAGCAGGCCGGCAAGGCCTGGTGAGCCGCGCACGCTGACCCTGCTCGGTCTCGTTCACGGCACGGACCAGCATGATCAGGTTTACCCTCCTCGCATGCGGTTCGGCATTCTCGGCAGGCTCGAGGTCTGCCAGGCTGACGGCACGCGGGTGCCCATCCCCGGCCCAGCACGCCGCAGGTTGCTGGCCGCCTTGCTGTGCCGGCGCGGCTGTGCCGTCAGCACCCAAACCCTGCTGGACGACCTGTGGGGATCGGCTGTGCCGCGCAGCGCAATCAGCAGCCTGCACAGTCACATCGCCCGGCTGCGGGACGACCTCGGCCGCGAGGATGCCGTCCTGCTCATCACCGAGGGTGACTGCTACCGGCTCGCCATCGACGCCGACGACATTGACGCGGGCCTGTTCGAGCGGCTCGCCGCTGAAGCAGCCCGGCAAGCCGATCCCCGCCTCGCGCTCGATCAGTACGACGCCGCCCTGTCGCTGTGGCGCGACGAGGCCTACACGGAGTTCGGCGATGCCGCCTTCGCCGTGTCGGAGCGGGTCCGGCTGGCCGAGCTGCGCGCGCTGGCCCGGGAGCGGCGTACCGACCTTGCGCTGGCGGCCGGTCTCGCGGCCGAGGCGATCGCCGACCTCGAGGAACGGGTCCGGGCCGAGCCGTACCGGGAACGGGGCTGGGAGCAGCTCGCGCTCGCGCTGTATCGCACCGGCCGTCAGGTGGACGCACTGGAAGCCTGCCGTCGGGTGCGCAGCCTGCTGGTCGAGGATTTGGGCGTGGAGCCCGGCCCTGGCCTGCGCAACCTGGCCGGCCGGATCCTGCGACAGGACGAGGACCTGCTGACCAGCGCGGAGCGGCGGCCGCCTCCTGTCCCCGGCTGGCATGGCCGCTGCCCCTACCTGGGCCTGACCGGGTACGAGGACGCGGACTCAACGATGTTCGTCGGGCGGGAGCGGCTCACCTCGATCCTGGTCGGGCGGTTGTCCGACGAGTCGGTCATCGTCCTGATCGGCGCCAGTGGGGTCGGTAAGTCTTCGTTGGTACGGGCCGGCTTGGTGCCGGCGCTGCGCGCGGGGGCACTGCCGGGATCAGCGTCCTGGCGGGTCGACGTGAGGACACCCGCGGACTCCGCCGGCACCCGCCCGGACGGAGCTCGCCGTCCGGACCTGCTGGTGCTCGACCAGGCGGAGGAGCTGCTCACCAGCCTGGATCCCGTCGCGCGCGACCTCGTCCTGGCCGAGCTGGCCCGGCACGTCGACGACGACGGCCGGCTCGTGCTCGTGCTGCGCAGCGACTTCTACGGCCGGTTAGCCGATATCGACACCCTGGCGCCGTACGCGGAGAAGACGGTGGTGCTGGTCGGCCCGATGCGCGACGACGAGCTGCGCCGGGCCCTGGTCGAGCCGGCCGCCGCCGCCGGTCTGCGCCTCGAGGATGAGCTGCTCGAGACGATCATGGACGACGTCGCGGGGCAGACCGACCCACTGCCGCTGTTGTCCGAGGCAATGGTCCGCACGTGGCAGGGCCGGCAGGGAGACGTGCTCACCGTGGAGGCCTACCGCCTCTCCGGTGAACTGTCCGGTGCGCTTGAGGCCGCAGCCGAGGAGTGCTTCCACCAGCTCGACGACGACCAACGTCGTGCCGCCAGGCATCTGCTCGTACGGATGGCCCTGCGCACGCCGACCGGGTGGCTACGGCGTCCGATCAGCCTGACCGAGTTTCAACCGGCCAGTGACGCGGAGCAGCAGGCGCTCGATGCTCTCATCGCGGCCCGGCTGGTCGTTGCGTCCGAACAACGTTTGGAAATCACGCACGACGCACTGCTGGTCCACTGGCCACGCCTGCGCGAATGGCTCGAGGAACGAGGGCTGGCAGCGGAGCTGGCCGAGCATCTCGACGGCGCGGCCAATGCCTGGAGAGCGTCGGGGCACCAGGAGGCGGACCTCTACCGCGGCCCACGACTGAGTGCCGCCATCGACTGGCGCACGGAGCACCCCGACGAGGTGGCGCCCGGCGAGCAGGAGTTCCTCACCGCGTCTGCGCTCGCTGCCGATGCCGAGCTCGACGCGGCTCGCGCACAGACGGCCAGGGAAGCCCACGGTCGACGGACTTTGCGCCGCATCGTCGTTGCACTCGGCATTGTTGTCGTGCTGGCCGTCGCCGGCGGCACGGTCGCCCTGCACGAACGCGGGTCAGCTCGTAGCGACGCGAGACGTGCTGATGCCGCTGCACTCACGGCGGACTCGCGCCGCCTCGCGGCGCTGTCCGTCAATGCGCCTGACATCGCCACGTCGAGCTTGCTGGCGGTCGCCGCCTACAGGTTGCAGGACTCAGCCGACAGCCGAGCAGCGCTCCTGACCGCCGTCCAACGCAATCAGTCGGCGCTGTGGCGGGTGCCCTTCGACAACCGGCTGCTCAGAGCCGCGGCGGCTTCGGACGGGTCGATGGTTTTGGTCTCCGACAACCAGAACCTCGTCAGTATCGTCAACCCGCGCACGCGCCGGGTGACCGGCAGCTTTGATTCCATCGGGTACGTGGTCGGCCTCACCCCTGGTAACCGGCAAGCTGTCGTGTGGGACCCCTACGACCCGGCGCCGGGCGGGCAGCTGTCGGCGTACGACTTGCCGGCGGGCCGGGCGAACCCGATCACCGATGCCATCGACGTCACCGGTCCTGAGCCGGTGATGTCGTCCGACGGCCGCTGGGTCGCCTTCATGAGCATCGCCAAGGCGGGAAGCCAGCGCGTCGTCGACATCTTCGACTCCCGTGACTGGGCTAGGCCGCCATTGACGTTCAGGACGACCACACCGGTCGCGCTCGCGGCTGGGCGCTCGAGCATCGCGGTGGAAACCGCAACAGGCGCAGTCGAAGTGCGCCAGCTGCCATCGATGCGAGTGACCGCTCGACTGGTCGGAGCGGCGAAGTCCGAGCCAGGGGTCGGAATCGCCTTGTCCCCGGACGGCTCGCGCTTGGCCCGAGTGCTTCCGTCCGACGGCTCGCGCGCCGCGGTCTACGACCTGGCCGAAGCCGGATCCGGCTCGGGCACGTCGCTGCCCGCCCAGGACCAGGGCATCACCACGATGCGCTTCTCGCCGGGCGGCGCTGAGCTTGCCATCGGTTCCTTGGGCGGGTCGCTCGCCGTCTACCGCGCGACGGACGGTGCACAAACTGGGTCATACGCCGGCCACGCCGGGCCGCTCATCGGCATGGCCTGGACCGGCACCTCGCGTCCCACTGGCCTCTACACCGTTGGGCTGGACAGCGAGCTCGTCTCCTGGGCCCTGGGCGGCGGCCCGCGCACCCTGAGCGAGTCCGGTCCCGATCACTTCCCGGTGGACGGGATCGGCCATGTCGCGGTTTCCGGGACGGTCCTGATCGGTGATGTCCAGAACCCGGCTCAGCCCAGCTCCACCCGCCGCGTCTTCACGGTGGACCTGCGGACCGGCACGTACGCCAGCTGGCCGATCGGGTTGAGCAAGGAGGAGTCGGCGGCCCAGATCGTCGCCAGCGCGGATGGCCGCTTCGGGCTCGTGTCCATTGGCGGGCACGGCACCATGGCCGGCCGGAACCGCCTGGAGATCTTCGACCTGCACAGCCACCGCGACCTCGGCCACCTGCGGCTGCCCGACCAGACCCCATTCACTGATGGCTACGTCGGCGTGCTCAGCCCCGACGGGGCGCTCGCCTACGCCGAGGTGGGCATGAACCGCATCGGCATCTTCGCCGTTCCCTCCGGCCGGCTGCTGTCCACTTTCTCGGTGGCCCTGCGCGGATCCGCCGGGGAGATGGAGGCCAAGCCGTGGCAGTTCGACCCCGCGGGACATCTCGTCGTGTATGCGGTCCCGCCCGGCAACGCGTCGCCCTGGGACGGCAGTCTCGGTCTGCTGGACGTCACCTCCCACCGGGTGATCGCTCAGACCAGCCTGAACGGCGACATCGCCTCGACTCTGGCCTGGTCGAACGACGGCCGCACGTTGGCCATCGGGACCACGGCCGGCAGCATCGGCCTGTACGACGCCAGCACGTTCACGACGGTGGGATCACGCGAGGTGGTCACATCGGGGTACGTACAGAGCGCCAGCTTCTCCCCCGACGACCGCACCTTGGTGATCGGCGGCACCGATGGCGCGATCGACATTCTCGGCCTGCCCGACCTCGCCAGGGTGGGGGAGCGGCTCGTGCTCGGCAACAGCGCCGGCAACGGAGGGGCCTGGGCCTGGTACACCCCGAACGGAGACATCCAGGGCCTCGCGGAGGACCCGCGGCCGGCCGCGGGCGACCTCCAGCGCTGGTTTCGCCTGACCGCCGCGCCGACAGAGCTGGCAGCCATCGCGTGCCGGCTGGCGGCTGCCGACATCACCGCCACGCAGTGGACCCAATTCGTCGGCGACCAGCCGTACCGGCACGTCTGCCCGGCGCAGGGTTAGCTCAGCCGCGCTGCCAGAGCTTCAATCGCACTTCAATCGGTGCCGGCGACGCTCCTCCTCGTGGCACCCCAGCGGTGTCACTTCCGACCACACGGAGGAGGAACCATGCGAAACCACAGATGGACCGCGGCGGCAGCCGTTCTGGCGGCCACTGCTGTGCTCTGGACCATGCCGGCGGCTCAGGCGACCAACTCCCGGGGCGTCACGAGCTATCCGCCCCCGGCCGGCACCAACGGGCCGTTCGGCATCACCCAAGGGCCGGGAGGGACCTGGTACGGCCAGGGGAACCAGATCGTACGGGTCGGCCCCGGCGGCCACACGGACATCTTCCCGCTGCCGGACGCGACCGCCAACGCCGGCTGGCTGACGTGGGCCGGTGGCGAGAAAGTGTGGTTCGCCGACCGGAACGACAACAAGATCGGCACCGTCGACCCACGGGGCCGGGTCAACGAGTGGACTCTGCCGCCGAGCCCCGATGGCGGGATCGGCCCCGGCGGAATCGTGGTGACCGGACGGTGGGTGTGGTTCACCGACCCTGGCGGCACTCGCATTGGCCGGCTCGACAGCCACACCGGCAACTTCACGATGTACGCGGTCCCGACAGCCGACTCCTGGCCGTTGGGCCTGACGCTGGGACCGGACGGTGCCCTGTGGTTCACCGAGCGAAGCGCTGACCAAGTCGGTCGCATGACCCTGACCGGGCACTTCACCGAATGGGCGCTGACGCCCGGTGCGTTCCCGAACCGGATCGTGGTCGGCCCTGACCACCAGCTGTGGTTCACCGAGCTGAACACCAGCATGATCGGGCGAATCACCGTGCACGGGACGCTGACCGAGACGCCGATCACGGGCGGTCCGGTCGGGATCACCGTCGGTCCCGACAACCGGCTCTACGTAGCGTTGTACACCAGCAGTCAGTTGGGCCGCCTGGACTCCCGGGGTCAGCTCAGCCGGACCTGGGACGTGCCCGGTGCGCTGCTGGTCGCCGCCAGCCGAGGTCGGCTGTGGGTGACCAACCAGTTCACCAACTCGGTCGTCGCCATCCGTACCGGATGCCCCGGCCGTTAGCCCAGCACAACTCGCAGACAACGTTGCGACCAGCAGCGACCAGCTCGTCGCGCCTCGGGCCTCGACCCCGCCCGCAGTGCCGACCCACAGGTGGGCCATAGCGAGATCAGGCGCCGGGCACAGGCCCCGCGCCGAACCTCGTTCCATGACCACCGCAACGCTCCCCTCGCAGAGCACCCCTGACCCCAGTGCCAGCTCCCGGCTCTCAGCGCCGGATACCTGCGCGCCAGTACTCGACCTGGTCATCCCGGTCTTCAACGAGGAGGAGCAGCTCGAGGCGACCGTACGTCGACTCGACGACCACCTCCGTCACCACTTCCCGTACTCCTACCGGATCACGGTCGCCGACAACGCCAGCACCGACGCCACCTCGGCCATCGCCCGCCGGATAGCCCGCCAGCTGCCGTCCGTCCGCGCGGTACGACTCGAGCTCAAGGGCCGCGGCCGGGCGCTGAGCAGCGTCTGGCAGGAGTCCGACGCGGAGATCCTCGCCTACATGGACGTCGACCTGTCCACGGATCTCGCGGCACTGCTGCCGCTGGTGGCTCCGCTCCTCTCGGGACACTCCGACCTGGCCATCGGCAGCAGGCTCGCCCGCGGCTCACGAGTGGTACGGGGACCCAAGCGCGAGGTCATCAGCCGTGCCTACAACCTCGTACTACGAGGCACTCTGGCCGCGCGCTTCAGTGACGCCCAGTGCGGTTTCAAGGCCATCCGGCGCGACGTCGCCCATCGGTTGCTGCCACTGGTCCAGGACTCCGGGTGGTTCTTCGACACCGAGATGCTCGTGCTGGCCGAGAAGGCCGGCCTGCGGATTCACGAAGTGCCGGTCGACTGGGTCGACGACCCGGACAGCCGCGTCGACATCGTGTCGACAGCCGTGGCCGACCTCAAAGGGGTGTTCCGAGTGGGCAAAGCCCTTGCCACCGGGGCAATCCCGCTGCTCGACATCACCGGCCCCACCTCACGTGCCGTCATCGCCGACGCTGCCCCGCCAGGCCTCGTACGGCAAATGGTGCGGTTCGGCGCGATCGGCGTCGTCAGCACGCTCGCCTACCTCTTGCTGTTCGTCCTGCTGCGACCCGAGCTCGGCGCACAAGGCGCCAACTTCGCGGCGCTCCTGCTGACGGCGATCGGCAACACGGCTGCCAACCGTCGACTCACCTTCGGGGTGAGCGGCAGGCGCGGTGTCGCCCGGCATCAGCTGCAGGGCTTGATGGTGTTCGGACTCGGCCTCCTGCTCACCAGCGGTTCGCTCGCCCTCCTGCACGCACAGGGCGGATCACCGAGCCGCGCACTCGAGGCCGGCGTTCTCGTGGTCGCCAACCTTGCCGCGACACTGCTGCGATTCCTGCTCCTGCGTCGCTGGGTCTTCAAGCCCAGCAGTACTTCCAGCACATTCACCGCCGCCGTCCTCGACCCCGCCGGGAGCACCCGATGACCGCCACGACCAACGCCCCGACCTGGCTCGACGAGCCCGGAGCACCGCTGCGCCAGCCTCCCTACCGACGTTTCGTACGCGGCCGCAGGGACGACCCGTCCTGGGTGCGCCCCGCCCTGCTGGCGCTGCTGTCGGTCACCGGCCTGCTCTATCTGTGGGGCCTCGGCGCCTCGGGCTGGGCCAACGGCTTCTACTCCGCGGCCGTTCAGGCCGGTGCCCACAGCTGGAAGGCCATGTTCTTCGGAAGCTTCGACTCGTCGAGCTTCATCACCGTCGACAAGCCTCCGGCCTCGTTGTGGGTGATGGACCTGTCCGCTCGGATCTTCGGCGTCAACGCCTGGAGCATCCTCGTACCGCAGGCCATCGAGGGTGTCGCGGCCGTCGGACTGCTGTACGCCACCGTGCGGCGCCAGTTCGGCCCGGCTGCCGGGCTGATCGCCGGGGCCGTGATGGCGACCACACCCGTTGCCGTGCTGATGTTCCGTTTCAACAACCCCGATGCCCTGCTCATGCTGCTGCTCGTCGGCGCTGCCTATGCGACCGTGCGGGCAGCTGAGAAAGCGAGCACCCGCTGGCTGGTGCTCGCGGGCGTCCTCATCGGCTTCGGCTTCCTGACCAAGATGATGCAGGCATTCCTTGTGGTGCCGGGTTTTGCGCTCGTCTACCTGATGGTCGCACCGGCATCGCTGAGGAAGCGGATCGGGTCGTTGCTGACCGCCGGTCTGGCGATGTTCGTCGCGGCTGGCTGGTGGGTCGCAGTCGTGACCCTGTGGCCGGCCGGCTCGCGGCCGTACATCGGCGGTTCGCAGCACAACTCCGTCCTCGAGCTCATCTTCGGCTACAACGGCTTCGGCCGGCTCACCGGGAACGAGACCGGCAGCGTCGTCGGTGGTGGGCAGGGCACTGGCAGCGCGGGAATGTGGGGCGCGACCGGCATCACCCGGCTGTTCGGCGCCGACATGGGCGGCCAGGTCTCCTGGCTCATCCCCGCAGCACTGATCTTCCTGGTCGCCGGTCTCGTACTGACCCGGTTGCGGCCGCTCGCCGATCTCGAGCGTGGGCACTGGATCCTTTGGGGCAGCTGGCTTCTCGTCACCGGAGTGACGTTCAGCTATGCCCGGGGCATCATCCACCCGTACTACACGGTGGCCCTGGCCCCCGCGATCGGTGCGCTGGTCGGCATGGGAGCGATGACGTTCTGGCGGCACCGGGAATCGCTCGGTGCCAGGCTGACGCTGTCCGCAGCGATCGCAGCAACCGCGTGCTGGTCGTACGTGCTGCTGCAGCGAAACACCGGCAGCTGGCAGACACTCGGCGCGGTGATCCTGGTCGTCGGCCTTGCCACGGCCGCGGTCGTTGCATCCTTGCCGTGGCTGGCCCAGCTCGCCGGTGAGCGACACAAATCCCTGGTGGCCAAGGGGTCTGCCGCTCTCGCGATCACCGCGGTCCTCGTGGGGATCACCGGCCCGGCAGCGTACGCGGTGAAGACCGCGAGCGTCCCGCACACGGGATCGATCCCCTCCGCCGGCCCTGCCACAACGGGGGGTGGAGGCTTCGGCGGCCGGGGCGGGTTCGGCGGCGGCGGCCAAGGTGGTCCCGGTGGACAGGGTGCCGGCACCGGCAACCGCACGCAGACGGGCGCCGTGCAAGGCATCGGGCCCGGCGGTCGTGGCGGAGGGGCTTCGGGGCTGCTCGACGCCTCCAGGCCGAGCGCTGCTCTGGTGACCGCCCTGAAGACGAATGCCGGGTCCTACACCTGGGTGCTGGCAACGGTGGGAGCAAACAACGCTGCGGGCTACCAGCTTGCGACCGGGGACGCCGTCATGGCCATCGGCGGCTTCAACGGGTCGGACCCCACGCCCACCCTGGCCGCATTCCAGGCTCTGGTCAGCGCCGGCAAGATCCACTACTACATCGGCGGCGGCGGGCTGGGCAATGGGCAGAACGCCGCGGGCACGGCGTCGGCAATCACCAGCTGGGTGGCCGCCCACTACGCGAGCACAACCATCGGCGGGACCACGGTGTACGACCTCAGCACGGCCACCGCCACGAGCTAGACCCCCTATTTCTCAGGCAATCTCATGACGGGAGCACATCATGACGAGCGACAACCTCTCCGAGATCACGACCGACCCGAGCCGCTACCCCCGGCTCCCGGACACCCCGCCGCCGAGCGGTGAGTCGGACACCATCAGCAGGTCAGCCAAGCACTCCAAGGCAAGCGCCGTCGCCGGCATCGTCGCGGCGGCAGCCCTTGCCGTCGGGATCGGCGTGGCGGTGACGTCCAACGGTTCTTCCGCTGCCCGGACCAACGGCGGCGCGGGCGCTCAGCAAGGCGGCCCCGGCGGCTTCGGCGGCACCGGCGGAGCACAAGGCGGCACCGGAACCGGCCAGGGTGCGCAGGGCCCGAGTGGGCTCGGTGGTCAGGGCGGTGGAGCCGCACAGATGACCATGGCCACCGTCACCGCCGTGGGCATGGACTCGATCACGGTCATGACGACGGCTGCCACCACGACCTACACGGTCAACGCGAGCACGCGCGTTGTCGTCGACGGTTCGGCCGGCAAGCTGTCGGACATCACGACCGGCAGCACGGTGCTCATCCAGGCCAGCGGCACCTCGACCGTCGCCACCCGGATCATCTCCGGCTTCGGCGGACCTGCCGCCGGCACCGGCACCGGATCAGGCACAATACAGGGGAAGACCACCACCACCACCTGATCGCAGCGGCCGGGTCGGATCGGGCCGCGGGAACGGTTGGAACCCGCCATGACCGGATCCAGTGTTCTCGCCCTCACCGGTTCGACCGGGCGCCTCGGTGGCCGGGTGGCACGCAATCTCGCCGACGCCGGAGTTCCGCTGCGACTCGTCGTGCGGGACCCCGGCCGCGCGCCCGACCTGCCGGCCACCGAAGTAGTCACCGCCACCTACGCCGACGGCGACGCCGTGCGTCGTGCTCTCGGTGGCGCCGACGTCGTTTTCATGGTGTCCGCAGCCGAGAACCAGGAACGCTTGCAGGAACACAAGACATTCGTCGACGCGGCCGTCGAGGCCGGGGTGGGTCAGCTCGTCTACACGTCCTTCAGCGCAGCGGCACCCGACTCCGTCTTCACCCTCGGCCGTGACCACTGGGCCACCGAGGAGCACATCAAGGCCAGCGGGGTCCCGTACACCTTTCTTCGGGACAACCTCTACGCCGACTTCCTGCCACTCATGCTCGGCGAGGACGGCGTCATCCGCGGGCCGGCGGGCGACGGCCGGGTCTCCGCCGTCGCCATCGCCGACATCGCGGACGCGGCAACAGCCGTCCTGCTGGCGCCGGGCGACCACGTCGGCAAGACCTACAACCTGACCGGGCCCGAGGCCCTGAGCCTGAGCGAGGCAGCCGAGATCCTGTCGGCCGCTCTTGGTCGGACGGTGCGCTACGTCGAGGAGACGGTGCCCGAGGCTTATGCGTCACGCGCTGTGTACGGCGCCCCGGACTGGGAGGTCGACGCGTGGGTCAGCACCTACACGTCCATCGCCAGCGGCGCCCAGTCGGCAGTCAGCCCTGATGTCGAGGCGCTCACGGGCCGGCATGCAACCTCGCTGGCGGAACTGCTTCGGGCGAACTGACCCGTTCCGGTTGCTGGTTTCCTTGATCGTTTGAGCTGATGTTTCCCGTCTCCGTCACTCTCCGTCATACTTGCCGTTCTCTTATCAACCGCCCAAGGGGGAAATTGCCCATGTCCGTCGCTATTGGTCGCACGTTGAGCCGTCTTGTCGCCAGCGGAGTCGCCGCCACGTTGCTGGTCGCCGGGTTGGCAACGAGCGCCTCGGCAACCACCTACCACCACCTGACGCTGGCTCAGGCCAAGGCGGCCCTGCCGAGCTCGACATCGCTACCGGGTCACGTCAAGCGGGACCGGCCGGTCTCGACCTACGGCTATCTCCACATCTCCCCGTGCGAGACCAAGCCCAAGCAGCTGACGCTGGTCGGCCAGGGGACGCTCGTCCACTACACGAACGGCGCGAAGTACGACTCCGGCAAGCTGCTGGAGTACCAGATCGCGATCCTGGCCTACTCCAGCCCCAAGACGGCCGCGGTCGGCCTCGAGCAGCTGTACAAGGCCGACACGGTCTGCCCCAAGCGCAGCGTCAGGGGCGGCGAGGTCGTCACGCGCACCTTGCTGGCGAAGACCTCGTACAAGACCTTCTCCGGCTACCGCGTCGTGGACCACGACGACTTCAGCGTCGGCAAGTCCACCATCGGTTTCCGCGACCTGCGGACCGTGCTGGTCCGCGGCAACGCACTGGTGATCCTCTCGGTGTCCGGTTCGGCTACAGCGACGAACGCCAAGGTCCAGGACTGGGAGCGAAAGGTCGCGACCACGCTGGTCGCCAACAAGCTGCTCGCGCTGAAGTGACCTGAGATGAGCCGACCCGAGCTTGACCTGTCCGGGATCGTCCTGGGCACCCCGGACCCGCAGACTCTCGCCAGCTTCTACGAGGATCTGCTCGGCTGGCCGCGGATCCAGGACGAACCTGACTGGGTCAAGCTCGGGCCTCCGGCCGGCGGACCCGGCCTGTCGTTCCAGACAGAGACCACGCACGTCGCACCGACCTGGCCGCAAGTGCCGGGGACTCAGCAGATGCAGCTGCACCTCGACTTCAAGGTGGCTGACCTCGACGAGGCCGTGTCCCACGCGGTTTCCTGCGGTGCCACCCTGGCGGACCACCAGCCGGAGGACGACGTACGCGTGCTCCTCGACCCGGCCGGCCACCCGTTCTGCGTGTTCATCTGACGCCCCGCGTTGGATGGCGAGAAGGCGTTCTCAGCCGTTCACTAAGCGGTAGCGTCTGCGGCAACACCGTTGCGCCCAAGGAAGGCCGGACATGACAACGCCCGACGATCCCGCCACGCCGCAGCCACCGTACGGCCAGCCCTCGGGGTCGGGCGGCGGCGAGCCCGGCTACGGCCAGCCTCCGCCAGCCTTCGGCCCGCCGGCCGGCTACGGCACCGCGCCGGGTTTCGGCCCTCCCGCCGGTTACGGTGCACCTCCCGGTTACCAGGGACCGGAAGGGAACGGGGCACCGGCAGGCTATGGCGGGCCGGCGTACGGCGGCACTCCGTACGCGAGCGGCTTCGCGAACCCGGCCCGCAACGGTCTGGGCATCGCCGCCCTGATCGTCGGCATCCTGTCCATCCCGCTGGGCCTCACCGTCATCGTCGGCAGTGTGATGGGCATCGTGGCGATCGTGCTCGGGATCACCGGGCGGAGCAGGGTCAAGCGCGGTGAGGCCAACAACCCCGGCGTCGCCCTCTGGGGCATCATCACCGGCATCATCGGGCTCCTGGTGAGCGTCGCCGTCATCGTCCTGGCCCTCGTCGTCATGAACACCGACAGCTTCAAGAACCTCCAGGACTGCCTGGACAAGGCACACACCGCGACCGCCGAGAGGGCCTGCCAGACCGAGTTCCACAACAATCTGACCGGCAACAACTAGCGGCGGTGACGCTGTCCCGGCGAGCAGCGGTTGGCGCACTGCTGTCCGTCCTGCTGCTCAGTGCATGCGAGGGCACCGGTTCGACGCCGAAGGCGGGCACGAGGACCGCGCCGACCGTCGCCACTTCGGACGGCGCTGCCACGCCGGCGACTGCTTCCCCCGCCGGAGCGCACGCTCCGGGAGCAGCCACCGCGACGGCCGCACTGGCCCGGCTGCGGGTCAAGGGCAGGGCGGCCATGACGGGCTACAGCCGAGCGAGGTTCGGGCCGGCCTGGCCGCGCAGCAACGGGTGCGACTGGCGCAACCGGGTGCTGCGACGGGACCTCGCGGACACCGTCCTGCGGGCCGGCGGCTGCGTCGTGCTGTCCGGGACGCTGGTCAGCCCGTACACCCGCGGTGTCATCCACTTCCTGCGCGGCCCGGAGTCGGCCAAGGCGCAGATCGACCACGTGGTCGCGCTGGGTGACGCGTGGCAGACCGGCGCTCAGGGCTGGCCGGCGGCCCGGCGCGAGGCCTTCGCCAACGATCCGCTGGAGCTGCTGGCCGTCGACGGGCCGAGCAACGAGGCCAAGGGCGACAGCGACGCCGCGTCCTGGCTGCCACCGAACAAAGCGTTCCGCTGCGCGTACGCCGAGATCCAGGTTGCCGTAAAGGCGAAGTACGACCTGTGGGTGACGGCGGCTGAGCACGACGCGCTGGCCAGGGTTCTCGCCCGCTGCTGACATCTGGCACGATTCCGGTCATGAACACGTGGGTCGTCAACCAGCCGCAGGATGCCGACTTCGAGCGTTGGCGGGAGCTGTACCAGGGCTACGCCGACTTCTACCGCGTCGCGCAACCCGACGACAACGCCCGCCGGGTCTGGGGCTGGCTGCAGGATCCAGGGCACGAGTGCCGCGGCCTGGTCGTACGCGACGACACCGGACGGGCTGTCGGTCTCGCCCACTTCCGGCCGTTCGCTCGCCCGTTGCGGGCAAGCACCGGCTGCTTCCTCGACGACCTGTTCGTCGAGCCTTCGGTTCGGGGCACGGGAGCTGTCGATGCGTTGTTCGACGCGTTGCGCGAGCTCGCCAGGGCGGAGGGCTGGGACACCGTTCGCTGGATCACCGCCGACGACAACTACCGCGCCCGGTCGAAGTACGACCAGGTCGCCACCCGTACCACCTGGATCACGTACGACCTGACGACGGCCGAGTGACCGAGCTGCTGTGGGGCGACCGCTGCAATCTGGTTGACGCGACGCTTGGTACGAGGTGGCAGGGCGCTACCTCTTCGATCTTGATGAGCTGATGCAAGCGGCACCGCGATAGCACCGGGTAGCCACGCACAGCGGTCATGGATGCGGGAATTCCGTCGCTGGGCGACGGTTAGGCCACATCCACGGCAGCTCTGCGGCGAGAGCGAAGGCGGGTCAGCCGTTGCTGAGGTCCCGGACGACCTTTGCCGGCGTCCCCACCGCGACCGAGTCGGCCGGGATGTCCTTGGTCACGACCGAACCAGCCCCGATCGTGCAGCGGTCCCCGATCGTGACGCCCGGCAGCACGATGACGCCGGCGCCGAGCCAAACGTCGTCGCCGATGGTCACCGGCGCCGTCATCGTCCGCCACGGCGAGGAGCCGCGCGCCACGTCCTCGGCCGGCGTCCGACGATCGCTTGCCCGCAGCGGGTGCTGGGCGGTGATCAGCTGTACGGACGGGCCGATCAGCACTCGAGCGCCGATGCTGATGGGCGCGTCATCGACGATGACGCAGTTCACGTTGATGTAGGTGTCTTCACCGATCGTGGTGTGCACCCCGAAGTCGACGAACAGCGGCGGCTCGACGTGCACCCCCCTGGCCACGGCACCGAAGATCTCGCCCAGCAGCCACTCGCGTTCCCCGTGCGCGTCAGGGGCCGAGGCGTTGTACGCGGCCACCCGGTGCCGCACCGTCACCGCCATGTTCGCGAGCTCGGCGTCGTAGCAGTCGTACTCCTCGCCCGCCAGCATCTTCTCGCGCTCGCTACGGCTCATGAGCGTCACCCTACTGAAGGCGGTCGTCAGGTCCGGCGGGCGAGGTAGAGCAGGGTCTCCATCGCCATCACCACGTCGTCGTCGCCGACCATGTCGAGGACCTCCGCGAACAGTTCCTCGCGCACACCGGCCGGTCGCACGTTGTAGGCGCTCATCGTGCCCAGCAGCTCGACGTAGTCCGCAGCAGTCAACGTCCGCTGCCACGGATAGCGGTGCACCGTCAGGTCGGTGAACTCCCGCCGCTTCGCCATCGACGGGCCCGGCCACTGATCGCGCAGGTCGCCAGCGGGTAGCGAGTCGTCGATCCGGATGCCGGGCGTGAGCCGGTCGTGGGCGGCCTGCAGCCGTTGGGCCAGCCCGACGTCCTCGACCCAGTTGTGGTTCCAGAACAGCGCCAGCGTGCCGCCCCGGCGCAGCGTGTCGGCTGCCCTCTCCCAGCGCACGTGCGGATCGACCCAGTGCCAGGCCTGCGCCGACACCACGAGGTCGTAGCCACCGTCGGCCGGCTGCTGCTCGAACCCGGCAACCGTCACCGACACCAGTGGCCGGTCGACCAGACGGGCGGCGAGCAGCGCCGCCATCTCCGGATCGGGCTCCACGGCGTGCACCGCCAGCCCGCGATCGGCCAGCGCCGCCGTCGCGCGGCCCGTACCGGCTCCCACCTCGAGCACGCGCCGAACCGGCCCAGCGAACGCGAGCAGGTCGTCGAACAGTTCCGGCGGATAGCCCGGCCTGATCCGGTCATAGGCGTCGGCGATCGCGCCGAAGCTGAGCGCCCTGGCGGCCAGGTCGGGCATCTCGTCGGGAGAGCTCACGCTTCTTCGACCGCCAGCTCTCGGGTGCGGGAACCCCGCCGCTGCACGATCGGGTAGACCACCCACCCGACGGCCAGCACCAGCCAGAAGCTGATCAGCCGGTACGTGAGCACGGCCGTGGTCGCCTCCGTGGTCGGAAGCCCGGCGGCGACAACGGCCGCGATCAGTGCGGCCTCGACGACCCCCAGGCCGCCAGGGGTCAGGTTGAGGGTCGAGGCAGCCGCTGCGGCGGACCACACCAGCAGCACCGACCGAAACGGCAGCGGCAGACCGGCCGCTCGCACGGCGGCGGCCAGACATCCGGCGTCGGCCAGCCAGTTGACCAGGGACAGCATGACCACCGCCACCCAGCTGCGGCGCCGCAGGTGCAGTGACGACACCTCGTGCAGGACCCGGGTCATGAACGTCTGGGCGTCACCTGCCGGCTTGTGGATGACTCGCTGACCCAGGCGCAGGACCCGTACGCCCAGACGCTCGAGCCACGCGGCGACGGCGGGGACCCGAATCGCGATCAGGCCGAGCGTCAGCGGGATGATCAGGCCCAGCCCGCCGATGAGGCCGGCCGTGGCCGCCGCGGGGTTGGTCGACACCAGCGCACCGGTGATGACCACGGCGGTGAAGGCAAGCGAGGAGACCACCCCGGACGCGAGCACGACCCAGGCGGCGGTCACCTGGGTCGCCCCGCGGCGCTGGAACTGCTTGTAGGCGAACAAGGAACCGACTTCGGGGCCGGCCAGCGGGAGGGACACCGAGATCGCGTTGCCGGCGTAGGTGATGGCCAGGGCCGAGCGCAGCGGCAGCTTGGTCCCGCCGGCTCTCAGCATCCGGCGTTGCAGCCGGGCGAACGCTGTCATGGACAGCGACTCGAGAACGATGGCGGCGAGCACCCACCACCACTTCAGGTGCCGCAGCCCCTCGATCGCCTGCAGGAGCTGGGTGCGCTGGGTGACGAGCAGCAGGACGACCGCGACGATGGCGATGCCGGTCAGAGCCGACTTGATCAGCGACGGCGCCCGGCTCGGGGCCGGTTGCGGCGTCTCGACCGGTGTCTCGGCCTCGGTCTGCGTCACAGCTGCCCCGACGCTGCGATGCCGGGCGGGCGGGCGTCAGCGCAGCGGTGCTCGGACACAGAACGCCTCCCTCCTGCCGAAGGCAGCAACGCCAGGGTGCCGTCTTGTTCCCGCGATGTCGTGCCGTTTTCCGCCGCGGTCGGGTCAGGAGGTCTGTGCGGGGGCAGGGGACGAGGCCCCGAACAGCTGCTTGTACTTCTCCCCCGCCGACGGGAACTTCCCGCCATCGAGGGCGAACGTTGCACAGACGCTGGGGTCCTTGGCGTTGAAGTAGGCCTCGTACGCAACGTCGTGCTGAGCCAGCCAGGTGTGCATCTGCTCGATGAAGTAGGGGTCGTCCCCACCGCCGTGGCCGTCGCAGCGGTCGGTGACACCCCACTCCCCGACGCTGATCCGCTTGCCGTGCTTGCTCGCAAAGTCGGCGAGCCAGTTCAGCCCCCACGGCTCGGTCAGGTAGCCGTTCCAAGCCTGCGTGTGGTCGGTCGACGAGTAGTTGTGCGCGAAGGACGCGTCGTAGACGTCCGCACCGATCAGATCGACGTAGTCGTCACCGGGGTACATGGGCTCCGGGTCCGCGTTGTGCAGCGCCACCGTCCAGTCGAAGGTGAAATCTGCACCGGGCACGGACCTCATGGCAGTGACGGCCTTCTGGTAGGCCACGGCCCACTGTTGCGGGTGGTGGATGCCGGTCCAGGTGAACCAGTCACCCGTCATCTCCCAGCCGAGCCTGATCGTCGCATTGCCGAGGTGGCCCTTGATGAGGTCCTGAGCCAGGTCGCGAAAATGCTGGTCGTACTCGCCGTTGGCGCCCCTGGCGATGGTCGCGTTGTCGTCCGTCGGAATCAGCGGCACGGAGAAGACCCGGTGGACGTCCGCCGGCAGCCCTCGATCGAGCAACCCCTCCCGGTCCAGCTGCGTGATGCCGTCCCACGTCCGCGTGCCCACGTAGTCGACGACCACCTCCACCGGGCGACCGCGCCAGACCCCGAATCTGGCCGCCGCCGTGGTGCCTACTCCCGCGACGCCGGACAACGCACGACCGGGCGCGAGCCCAGCCGAGGAGGGGGCAGCAGACGAGGGACCGGGAGCGGAGGGACCAGAGGCGGAGGGGCCGGGAGCACTGGCCGGGGTCCCGCCGGTCACCTGGGAAGGCTGGCCGGGCCCGGTGGCCGCGGGTGCAGCGAACGGCGTGGGAGGCGTCAGCGGGGCTGCGCTGGACCCCCTGTCGGCGACCCCCCAGGCGACGACACCGACGATCAGGACACCGACCAAAATCGGTCCGAGGACGAGGAGCCGAGACCGGGCGCCGCCTTGAACGCCGCTCGGTTTCGCTTCGTCACCCATCCCACATACTCTACCGGCGCGCCCTGCCGCGCCCGGATCGGCCGAACGGGTTACGGCAGAGGCACAACCGCCGCAGTAACGACCCCCGGACGGTACGGTGCACCAGGCGTTTCGTCCGGTGAAAGGCGGCTCTCATGGCACGGTGGGTTCGATGGCCATCAACCACGACCGGGCTTCATGACGGGCGCGGCCCGATGCTCTACGGTGCCGACTACAACCCCGAGCAGTGGCCCCGCGAGACGTGGCGCGAGGACATGGCGTTGATGCGCGATGCCGGCGTCAACCTGGTCAATCTCGGCATCTTTGCCTGGGCGCAGGTGCAGCCGGCACCCGACGAGTTCAACTTCGGCTGGCTGGACGAGATCCTCGGCCTGCTGCACGAGCACGGCATCGTCGTCGACCTGGGAACCGGCACCTCCTCGCCGCCGCCGTGGCTCACCACGCTGCACCCCGAGATCCTGCCCGTCACCGAGACCGGCGTGGTCCTTTCCCCCGGCGGCCGCCAGCAGTACCGCCCCACGTCACCGGTCTTTCGCACCTACGCCCTGCAGCACGTACGGGCGATGGCTCAGCGTTACGGCGACCACCCGGCGCTTGCTCTGTGGCACGTCTCGAACGAGCTCGGCTGCCACAACGTCCACGACTACTCCGACGACGCGGCCGCGGCCTTCCGCACCTGGCTGATCGAGCGGTACGGCGACCTCGAGGCACTGAACGCGGCCTGGGGCACGGCGTTCTGGTCGCAGCGCTACTCGTCGTGGGAGCAGATCCTGCCGCCACGGCTGGCTGCGGCCTTCCGCAACCCCACCCAGCTGCTGGACTTCGACCGCTTCTCGTCATGGGCGCTGCAGGACTACCTGCGGGCCGAGACCGCGATCCTGCGCGAGACCACGCCGGACATCCCGATCACGACCAACTTCATGGTCATGGACAACCCGGCCAGCGGCATGAACTATGCCGAGTGGGCAAGCGATGTCGACATCGTCTCCAACGACCACTACCTGATGGTGGCCCGACCCGACGCGTACGAAGAGCTCTGCTTCTCCGCGAGCCAGACGAGTGGCATCGCCGGGCACGATCCCTGGTTGCTGATGGAGCACTCGGCGGGTGCCGTGCAGTGGCAGCCGGTCAACCTGCCCAAGGTTCGTGGTCAGCTGCGGCGGGACAGCCTGACCCACGTTGCCTTCGGTTCCGACGCAGTGTCGTTCTTCCAGTGGCGCGCCTCTTTTGCGGGTGCCGAGCAGTTCCACTCGGCGATGGTGCCGCACGCCGGCGCCGAGTCCCGGCACTGGCGCGACATCTGCGCCCTGGGTGCCGACGTCGCCGCGCTCTCGGAAGTGGTTGGTACGCAGGCGATTGCGTCCCGGGTTGCCCTCCTGTTCGACTGGGAGTCCTGGTGGGCGAGCGAGCAGAGCGCCCACCCGAGCGACCGCTTCAACTACCGCGGTACGGCAACGGACTGGTGGAACGCCTTCCACTCGTTGGGGATCTCGGTCGACGTGCTGCCGCACGACGCCGATCTCTCCTCGTACGAGATGGTCGTCGCACCGGGGCTTTTCGTGGTCAACGACGTGACTCGCGACGCCCTGACAGACTTCGTCACCGGTGGCGGGCACCTGGTCACGTCCTACTTCTCCGGCATCGTCGACGACAACCTGCACGTGCACCTCGGCGGTTACCCCGGGGCGCTTCGGGAGCTGCTCGGGGTGCGGGTTGAGGAGTTCAACCCGCTGCTGCCGGGGTCCTCGGTCGCCCTTGCCGGCGGAGGCGAGGCGACACTGTGGGTCGAGCAGGTCGACCCGGTTGACGACGGCATCACCGTGGTCGAGTCCTACGCCGCGGGCGACCTGGCCGGGCTGCCAGCTGTGACCCGCCGTCCGGTCGGGCCCGGCAGTGCTTCCTACGTCAGCGGGCAGTTCGACTCTTCAACCCTGGCAACGGTTTTCAAGGCCCTGGCCGACAGCGCGGGAGTCGTGCCCGATGTTGACCCGGCGGTTGCGGGTGCAGTGACGCGACGGGTCCGGGGAGACGCCGAGCGCCGTTTCGTGTTCCTGATCAACCACACCAGGTCTGCACTGGATATAGCGACTGAGGACGGTGTCGATCTGCTTACTGGCACGTCCGTCTCCGACACCCTCACGTTGGAGCCGCTCGGCGTCGCGGTGATCCGTACCAGCTGAAAGCTCAGCGAGCGTTGGCGTCCGCTGCGGTGGTGATCAGGCCGTGGCAGATGCAGCCGCGCTGCACACCGTGGTCGTCCGACGCCTGGCAGTAACGCAGAGCCACCCGGTCGTGCTGGTCGAGGCGATGCCCGCAGTGGCTGCACTCTGTGACGTCCGGCAGGACGTCGGGCAGCGTCATCAGACGCTCCAGCGCAGCCACGTGGCGGTGGGAAGTGTCATCTGCTTGCCACAGGCTGCGCACGAGGCCAGGACTCGCTTCTTCGCCACGGACGTGTAGCTGAAGGCGTCAGCGGCGATCGGCGCCGAGCAGTTGATGCACCGTACGGTGCGCTGGGTCTGCTGCTGTCCGGCTGGGGCAGTCATCGGTGCGCCTGGTTCGGGTGTGGTTCACGAGCGGCGTTGGGGAGATGATTGCTGGGCACGTCCGAGCGCCTTGAGTGACCCCAGTCTCGCACGCCCCGGTTTCAGGCCGGGAAGTCGGCGTCGATCCAGGCTTGGAAGGTGTCCACCTGCTCGGTCGGCCAGGTCCCGTCGCAGGGCATGTCACCGCTGCGGACGGCCTCGATGATGGCGTCGGCGTTGGCCTTCACATCGTCGTAGGACCACAGGTCGAACACGTACTTCATCGAGCGCTGGTCACGGTCGCGGAACAACGGCTTGATGTCGGCCTCGAAGCCGACCTGATCGCCTGATGCCATGAGCAATCCTATCGGGTCCCGCCCACGTGGCCGCGCCAGTTCAGCCAGGCGACCGGAATCACCAACGCGCCCACGAGGTAGACCGCCCCCACCATGCCGCCCCGGCCCACTGCGCCCGCCCAGAAGCACCCGAGCACCACCAGGTTGAGCGCCGAACGCAGCCAGAGTCGGTGCTCCGTCGCGAACAGCCGCACCGCCATGGACCGGACGGCGGGATGGGTACGGCACCAGCACCACCACAGCAGGGCGGCGCCCACCACCGAGACCAGGCAGGCACCGGCGCAGCGCGGTCCGAGCTGCAGCCGGTAGCCGGGTGTCCAATCCGAGGAGGTGGCGATCGCCCAGAGGAAGAACGCGATGTAGACGGTCCAGCCCATCGTCTCGATGACGGCAAGTTGCGCATGAATGGTTCGCCGCACGTTGAGGCGAGCCTTGTCGAAACCGGGATCGGTCTGGACGGCGCCGACGAACCCGGCCCCCGCACCACCGAGCCTCAGCCTGCCCAGGTCCAGCGCCGCCAGGTTGTTCTGCGACGGCACGTCGTGCGGGTCCAGTGCCAGGACGTCCAGGTAGTGCTTGCGCGCAGCGCGCCTGCGTCTGCGGGCCGCGGCAACGTACCCGGCCGCGAAGTGCCCGGTCGTCAGGGTGGGGTTGAGCTCGATCGACCGCTGGGCGTGCTGCTCTGCGACCTTCGCCTGGTTGCGGGCCAGCCGTCCGCGTTGGGCGAACTCGCGGTTGCGGGCGCCGCTCGGGTCGGCGTAGGCAAGTGCCAGGAAAGCGTGGAACTCTGCGTTCAAGGGCTCGAGTCGTACGGCCTCGCGGCCGGCAGCGACCGCAAGGGAGTTGTTGCCCATGGCGAGCAGCACCCGCCCGGCGAGCAGGTGCCAGAGCCCGTTCCCGGGGTCGAGCACGACCGCTGTGTTGACGGCGGCGAGGGCATCGACGAGCTCCCCCAGCTGCCGGTGGGCGACGCACAGCAGCGCCCAGCCCCGCGGATCGTCGGGCGCCGCCGCGATGACCTGCCCACAGACGCCGATGGCCTCCTGCGGCCGACCCAGGTCGAGCAGCACTCTGGCTCGTTCGATGCCGTCCTCGACCGTCGCGCCGGCCGCGGCTGCTCCCCACGAGTCGGTCATCCCGATGTGGTCGGCATTCGGGAGCGCTGCATGAAGGTGATGGACGCCCCCCGGCATGAACTGGCCCCCGTACGACTTGACCTCTTCGGCGGGCGCTGCAGCCCACCGGGAGAGGACGCCGGTTCCAGTCGTGGTGAGTGAACAAAGTCGGGCCGAGGCGCCGCCGGTCCCGCGCACCACCGATCCACCCGGCTGGCTCGTGCTCCTGCTCGCGGTCGCGTGCGGTCTGAGCGTCGCCAACCTCTACTACGCCCAGCCGCTGCTGGCCCTCCTGCGCGGCGAGTTCGGGATCAGCACCGCCGAGGCCGGCGGGCTCATCACCGCCACCCAGCTCGGCTACGCCGCGGGCATGCTGCTCCTCGTACCCCTCGGTGACCGGCTCGAGAACCGCCGGCTGGTCGTCACGATGCTGACGATCACGACCGTCGCCGTGCTGGTCGCCGGCACCGCGCCGGCGTTCTGGATCCTGATGGTCGCCTGCCTGGTGATCGGCCTGACGGCGGTGACAGCGCAGATCCTGGTCCCGTACGCCGCCGACCTCGCCAGCGACGAGAACCGCGGCCGCATCGTCGGCAAGGTGTTCAGCGGCCTGCTCACCGGCATCCTGCTCTCGCGCGTCCTCGGCAGCATGCTGGCCGACGTCACCAGCTGGCGGGTCGTCTACCTCGTCTCGGCCGGGCTGATGACGCTCCTGGTGATCCTGCTGCGGCTCGCGCTCCCGCCGCGCCAACCGACCACCGCAATCCCGTACGGGCAGCTGCTCGGCTCCACCGTCTCCTTGTTCCGCCGGCACGTGGTCCTGCGTCGGCGGGCCTACTACCAGTCGGCGATGTTCGGGGCGTTCAGCGCGTTCTGGACCGTCATCGCCTTCGTGCTGACGAGCCCGCCGTACAACTACTCCCAGCTCGGCATCGCGTTCTTCGCCCTCGCCGGCGCGGCGGGAGCCGCGATCGCACCGGTCGCAGGCAAGTGGGCCGACCGCGGGCTCGCGCGGCAGCGGACCGCGCTGGCGTTCGTGGTCTGTGCCGGTGCATTCGCCCTGGCCGGCGTCGGGCGCAACCACGTTCTGCTGCTCGGGCTGGCCGCGATCCTGATCGACGCCAGTGTGCAGGTGACGGTGCTGCTCGGTTCGTGGCGGATCTACCAGATCGACCCCGCCGCCAGGGCCCGGCTCAACTCCGCCTACATCGCCACGTTCTTCGTCGGTGGCGCGCTGGGCTCACTGATCGGCTCGATCCTCTACCACTCCGGCGGCTGGACCTCCGTCGTCGTCTTCGGCGCAGCACTCCCGTTGCTGGCGCTGCTGCTGTGGACGCGACCGGAGAAGTAGGTGGCCGGGACATCCCGGCCGCCGGCGAGATCAGGTCCCGTCGACCTGCGTGCCCGGCATCGCCTCGGCGAGCGCCCTCCGGGAGTCCGGTGCAGGGAACGGATCGGCGAAGTACTGCGTCTCGTGCACGACCTGCGCGTCAGCGAATTCCATGATCGAGACCGAGTGGGTGGGCACGCCGTCGTAGGTGATGACAACCTCACTCACCCACAGAGCACCGCTGCCCTCGATTCGTACGACGGTGAAGTGCCGGTCGGCCGGATGCCCGCCGCGCTGCGCGGCGATCGTGGCGCGGCCCCGGAAACGCTCACCGGACTGCGGGTAGTCGAGGATCGCGTCCTGCGCGTAGATGGCGTGCTCGGCCTCGACGTCCCCGGACTCCGACGCCGACCAGTGGTCCTCGATCGCTGCCCTGATGGCATCCGCCATGCCTGCACCTCCCGCGCTTGAGGAACCGGTGACAGCGTAGGCCGCCGGACAAGCGCGAGGGGTACGGTTCGGTCACGCGGATCGGAGGGGTCGGGTGACGTCGGAATCTCCCATGGTCGAGCTGCTCGGACCGGTCAGCGTGCGCAATGGCGATGGGTTGGTGTCGGGCAACGCCCTCGGCGGTCGGCGCGGCCGGGTTGTCCTCGTGGCGCTCGCTCTCTCTGACCAGCCGGTCCCGGCTGAGCGCCTCGCCGCGATGGTCTGGAGCGATGACCCGCCGCCGACCTGGCCGGTCGCCTTGCGCGGCCTGGTCTCTGCCATCCGTCAGGCGGCGTCCGCGATCGACCTCGGCGAGCAGCGCCTGATCGAGACCACCCCGTCCGGCTACACCCTTGCCGCGGCTGTTCGGGTCGACCTCAAGGACGACAGCATCCGCACAGCCGAACACCTCGTCGACGAGGATCGCTTCGCCGCTGCCCTACACCTCGTCGAGCCGGCGACCCTGCGGGAAGGGGCCGCCCTCCTGCCCGGCGAGGACCTCCCCTGGCTCGTCCCGTACCGCGAGCACGTCAACGAGACCAGACTCCGGGCGCTGGAGATCACTGTTGAGGCGGCCGGCCGCAGCGGCGACGACTTCCGCGCCACCAGCGCAGCCCGCCAGGCCGTTGCGCTCGCTCCGTTGGAGGAACGCGCGCACCGGGCGTTGATCAAGGCCCTCGACCGAGCCGGCGACCGGGCGGCGGCTGTCAGCGCGTACGAACGCTGTCGGTTCTTGCTCGCCGACCAGCTCGGCGTCGACCCGACCCGCGAGACGGTCGACGTCTACCTCGCTGCCCTCGGCAGCCACACGCCTTCGCCCACCGGCAAGGTGCCAGCCGTTCAGGCATCGTTCGTCGGCCGGGAGGCGGAGACCGATGCGCTCGCTGCGGCGGTAGCCAAGCCGGGTCTGGTCACCGTCATCGGCCGCGGCGGCGTCGGGAAGTCACGCCTCGCCCAGCACGTCGCGCTTGCCGTCGGCTTCGACGGCGGACGGTTCTGGGTCTCCCTGACGGCGGTCGCCAACGACGAGCTGGTCGCGTCATCGGTTGCGCTGGCCCTGGGTTGCCGGATCGGCGCCGAGGATCCGACCCGGACGATCGCCGATGACCTAGCGCCCCGCGGGCCGGCCCTTCTCGCGCTGGACGGCTGCGAGCTGGTCGCCGATGGCGTCGCCGAGCTGGCCAGCGCTCTGTTGATCGGCTGTCCCACCCTCACCATCCTGGTCACGAGTCGGGAACCCCTGGGCATGCCCGGCGAGCTCGTCCTGCAGGTCCACCCGTTGCCCGACCCACCGGATGACCGCAGCGCCATCCTGGCCAGCCCTGCCGTACGACTGCTCTCCGACCGGGTACGTGCCGGCGGCGACGAGCTCACCATCGACGACAGCACCTCCCCACTGATCGCAGCGCTGTGCGCCCGCTGCGGTGGCCTGCCGCTCGCCCTCGAGCTCGCCGCCGCCCAGCTGTGCGTGATGCCGGTCGGCGATCTGCTCGACCACCTCTCCGACGTGGTCGCCGGCGACGACCGGCTCCGGTCCGTACTGCGCCGCGGCCATGCCCTGCTCGATGCCGACGAGGCCGCGGTGTTTCGGCGGTTTGCCGTACTGGACGGCTTCGTCGGCCTGCCGTTGATCAAGCAGGTGGTCGCAAACGACGACATCGCTCCCGTACGAGTGATCCGGCTGCTGCGACAGCTCACCGCCAGTGGCCTGCTCAGCGTCGACAGCACGGGAGCCCGTTGGCTCTACCACCAGGACGACGACGTGCGCCGGTTCGCACGGGAGCAGCTTGCGGAGTCGGGCGAGGGCGACCGCACGTTCGATGCTCTGGCCGAGGCCATCCGGTCGATGCTGCCGGAGGACCCCCGAAGCCCGCCAGCATCGTTCGAGGAACGGATCACCGAGGTGCGAGGCTCCGTGCGGTCGCTGTTGAGTGCAGCCGTGGCCGGCGAGGTCGATCGCGAGGCAGGACTGGAGATCGCTTTCCGGCTGCACCGCTACTGGGCGTCGACCAACGTCGCCGAAGGTCGATTCTGGCTGTCGCGGCTGCTCGCGGGTGCCGACACGGAGGCTGAGTGGACTCGCTATGCGACGTACGCTGCGGGATACTTGTCCTACTGGGCAGGCGATGCAGACGCGGCGGTGGTCGAGCTCGAGGCGGCTGCTGACATGCTCAGGGAAGTCGACGACTCCTACCGGGCCAGGGCCCTGATCTTCCTGGGCGGGCTGGCCGACGACCTCGACCGCGGTGACGACGCTATCGAGTTCGTCCGGCAGGCCATCGAGGCGGCCGCACCGTACGGAGTCGATCTGCAGGTGTCGGCCGCGATGGGCATGGCCTGCGTGCTTGCGGAGCGGGCAGATCCGGCGGCTACTTCCTTTGCTGCTGAGGCAATCCAGCAGTGTCGGTCCCGCGGCTCGGCCGAGCAGCTGGCGGCCGCCATGCCCACCGCGGCCATGTGCTGCTGGCAAGCCGGCGACCTCGAGGCCACCCGTGACTTCGTCGCGGAAGCCTGGCCGATGCATGCCGGGGGGCGGCGGATAGCCAGGGTCGTCCTGCTCTCAGCAGCCGCCGGACTCGCCCTGGCAACAGGCGATGTGGCCGCGGCGATCGACCATGGCCGCAGTGCTGACGCCGAGGCGACCGAGCTAGGCGTCGAACGGGAAGTGCCGCTGATCCGGTCTCTCCTTGCGCGGGCGCTGCTTGCCGACGGGGACATCGATGGCGCCGTCGAGCGCGCCATCGGTGCCGTCGTGGCCGCGCGAACCCTCTCCTTCGACTTCCCGCTGGCTCTCTGCCTCGAGACCGCCGCCCTCGTGCTGCTCTCCAGTCAACCCGACGCCCACCAGCATGAGATCGCCCTACTGCTCGGGGTTTCCGCTGACCTGCGCGACCGCGGCGACCGGCCGTCGCCGCCCTCCCTGGCTGCTGCCACGCAAGGAGCAACCGCTGCTTTCGGCACCCGCGGGCGCGGCCCCCTCGACCGCGCCCGCATCGACCATGCCGCCGAGACGGCCCTCGTCCTGCTCCGAACCCGTCCGGCTACGGGTTGATGCAGCTGCGGAACTTCACGCTCGTCGCGACAGTGCGGCGAGCGCCTCCCTTGCCGAACACCACCCTGCCGGTCAGCGCGTAAACCTTGCCTGCCGTCAGACTCGCGCCGTTGATGGTGAGCGTGCTGCCGTAGGTCTTGCCGCCAAAGCCCAGGTGTCCGACGAGCGCCTTCCAGCCCGCCGCAGGCGAACCTTTGACCGCGACGTTGATGGAGGACGCCGGCAGGCAGGACGCCACGCCGATCAGTGTCACTCGACCGGCGCCGGCCTTCTTGGTCACCGTGGCGTGGACTCCCGGTAGCAGAGCCCGGCTGAAGTAGAGCCGGTCGCCAACCGCCGACTGGATCGACCAGACCACGATCGCGTGTCCGCGGGGAGTGCTGGCGATCTGGGGGATGCCGCCAGCGATCGTTCCGCCGGACTTGAAGGTGAACAGTCCGGCGACCGTCGTAGCCGGCAGGTTGGCGATGGTGATGTTGGAGCACTCTGCGCTCACGTCGACCAGTCGCCCGCTCGCGTCAGTGTTGAGGTCGTGACTCGACGGGGCGCAGGCGTTCTTGTCACCCGTCGGCACCGGCTTGCTGAATCCTGCGCCGTTCCACTTGGCGATGACCGGCCAGTAGTCCGCGTTGTCGATCGACGCGATCAGCCGGACGCCGGCCCTCGTCGCCACCAGCCCGATGTTGGCGGCTGCCGTCCAGGTGTGCGTGTTGGTCTTCCACGGGCCGAAGCCACCGCCGACGCCAGAGGTGTAGCCCACCGCCGTGGTGACCGCGCCGTACTTCTGCGCCGCGATGATCGGCTTGGACCCGGCGAACGCCAGCTGCGCAGTGCCTGGTGCGTAGGGCATGTGGATCGTCACGGGTGGATGCGCCAGTCCCTCGCGGACCTCCATCGTGTTGGTCCCCGCACCGATGGCGGACACCGTCCAGATCGCACCGCCGGGCCCGTACTCCGCATCGAGCAGCTCGCCGTAGCTGGGACCCGTCGCCACGTAGGCCGCCGCACTGAGCGGGCCGCCCGACTGCGACGTGGCTTCGACGATCCGCCCGTCGCGACCGTTGTACGCCTGCGGCGAGACGAGCGTGTACCAGAGCAGGGTCACCAAACCGTTGGCCTTGACCAACACACGCAGGTTCGCCGACTCGGAGATGTTGAGCGAGGCGATGCTCTGAATGCCGTGCTTGCAGGCCGACGAACCCGGCGGCACCGTGCAGAGGTAGACGCGGCGGTTGGCGGAGGTGTTCGGAGCCGCCGAGTCGCCGATCCAGCCGATGTAGGTGTTGCCGTGCGCATCGGTCCCCACGTCGTAGCCGGAGAAGCTGGCGTGGTTGGCCAGCACGACCTTGGGACCGACGAGGCCCGGCTTGGACGAGGTCGCAGCGTGTGAGGCTGCAGTCAAGGTGGGGGTCGCCACGGTGGCGAGGGCCAGAGCGGCTACGAGGGCCGCTCTGCCCGTACGGGTGAGGTGACGCATGGTGGTCCTCCGACGCTGGCCCGACTGATTGGCGCCCAGCCAAGTCCGGTGGCGTAACGCCTGAGTAATGCGGCTACCGTCGGGTGGTCAGCCGTCGTCGCGCGAGGAGAACGCATGCAGGTCAACGGGATCGTCTTCGTCGGCAGCCGTACGACCCAGCGAGCCCCGATGGCAGCCTTCGTACGGGACGTCCTGCAGCTCACAGCGGCTCCCGACGACTCGTTCGACGCCGACGTCTTCTCGCTGCCCGACGGCTCGCTGTTCGCCGTGACTCAGCCGGCCGGGATGGACCCTGACCAGCGCACAATCGGCTTCCTGGTCGACGACGTGGCCGCGGCGGCGGCCGAGCTGCAGGCCGCTGGCGTCGCGACGGACGAGATCTCCACCTCGATGACCCAGCGCTACCTGCACTTCCGCGCCCCGGACGGTCAGCTCTACGAGCTGGTCGAGAACCTCTAGCCCCGCAACCGTTGGCCTGCGCCGGTCCAACGGTCTCCGCCCCGCGCCGACCCAGCGGGGCTCCGGACACGGCCGGGGCGGGGGCAACAGAGTGTAGCATGGAGGCGCGAAAACGACCGGACACCTCGCGAGGCCCGGCGGGGATAGGGCTAGGGCTAGGGCAGCAGGTACGAACCGTCGCTCGCCGGGCTGAGCGCAGTGATCGCGACCACCGCGTCGAGGTTGAGCGGCCCGTAGATGTGCGGGTAGGTCACGCCGGGCGCGATCTCGTCCTCCTGCCAGGGCGAGGTCAGCAGCACCGGGTCGATGCCGAGCAGCAGCAGCGGACCTGCACCCACGTAGTAGCGCGCGAGCACCCCCGGCACCTGATCGAGCCGAGAGCAGTGGATGAAGCCGACCTCGTCGAGGGTCTGGCCGCGGCTCGAGCTGCGGTAGTCGCCCGCCTGCTGGGCGCGCTGCCATTCCTCGGGCGTCGACAGGTGGTAGATCACGCGTCGTCCCTAGTCGCCGAGCAGCTCGGACACAATGCGCTCGAGCGTCGCCAGGTCCTTGCCCTTGAGCTTGAGCAGCGCCTTCGGCGGCCGGTCGAGGATCGCCTGCGCCTTGTGGGCGACGTCCGTGCCGTCCGGGGTGATCGTGACGATCTTGGTCCGCCGGTCGGCCGGGTTGACCGTACGCGTGACCAACCCCCGCCGCTCGAGGTCGTCCACCACGATCGTGGTGTAGGGCGCATCGGTGGCTAGTTCATGCGCCAGCGTCCGCATGCTCAACGGCTCGGCCACCAGATGGCGCAAGGCCTTTGTACGGACGAAACTCAGGTCGAGCGTCTGCGCCACCTCGTGCCTGCGGTCCTCGAGGTCGAACAGCACCGACCGCAGCCCGATCCACACCTTCTGTGCTCGCGCATCGCGTGCTTTACCCATCAGGCCGCCATCCCCACTGGTTGAAGAATCTCCGCTGTACGCGCCGCGGACGCCTTCCCTCTCGTACCACTGACTGCGAGCCCTATGACCAGCACGGCGAGCCCGCAACCGACGACGACCCACCACGCCGCGTGGCTGGCCTGCGCGAAGCCGGGCCCGAGAGCCGCGGCGACCCCCGCACCGGCGACAGACCCGACCACCGCCACGCCGAGCGACTGCCCGACCTGTCGGCTGGTTGAGGTTATCGCTGCAGCGACGCCAGCCTGGGAACGTGGCATCCCCGACACGGCCGTGTTGGTAATCGGTGCGTTGAGCATCCCGAATCCGATGCCGAACACGAGGTAGCTCAGCAGCAGCCACCCCAGGGCCGTGGTCGACGTCAGCCGGGTCAGCATGAGTGCGGCCGTCGTCATGGCAACGCCGGCGACCGTGAGCGGGACCCGCGGCCCCCGGCTGCCGACGATGCGCCCCGACACGGGCGAGAACACGAGGGACATCGCGGCAAGCGGCAAGGTGCACAGCCCCGCTTGCAACGCGGTGTAGTGCCGCACGTCCTGCAGATAGATGGTGTTCAGGAACAGGAACCCGCTGAACCCGGCAAACCCGAAGACGGCAATCGCTGCGGCACCCGAGAACGGGGCACTGCGGAAGAAGCGCACGTCGATCAGCGGCTCGAACCGGCGGGACTCGTAGACAACAAGGCCGAGCAGGCTCACCGCCGCCAGCACGAGCAGGCCCACGATCTCGACCGAGTCCCAGCCCCGGTGCGGGCCCTCGATGATCGCGTACGTCAGGCTGCCCAGCAGCGCGATCACCAGCAGCTGGCCCACCGGGTCCACCCGGCGCGGGTGCGGCGCCCGCGACTCGGGGACGAACAGCGCCGCCAGGAAGGCTGCGGCGATGCCGACCGGGATGTTGACCCAAAAGATCGAGCGCCAGCCGATGGAGTCGACCAGAGCGCCACCGACCACGGGCCCGAGCGCGAGGCTCACCCCGACGACTGCGCCCCAGACACCGATGGCGCGCGCCCGCTCCCGCGGTTCGGTGAACACGTTGGTGATGATCGACATCGCAACCGGGTTGAGCATGGAAGCGCCGACAGCCTGCAGCACGCGGGCGGCGATCAGCCAGTTGAGCGAAGGGGCCATGCTGCACAGCAAGGACGCGACGGTGAAGACCGTGAGGCCGGTCTGGAACACCCGGCGGCGACCCAGCCGGTCGGCCATCGAGCCAGAGAACATCAGCAGGCTGGCGAGCACGAGGGTGTAGGCGTCAATCACCCATTGCAGTCCGCTGACCGAGGAGTGCAGGTCGGTCTGCAGGGCCGGCAGCGCGACGTTGACGATGGTGTTGTCGATGCTGACCAGCAGCAGGCTCATGCAGCAGATCGCCAGGATGAGGAGCCGGCGGCGATGCGTCAGGTTCGTTGCTCCCATACAACCATCGTAGGACCGCAACAACGATCGCGCTAGCCGGTCACCGCTGCGATCAGCTGGGCCGGCTCCATCGGCCGTCCCAGCAGGAAGCCCTGAACGGCGTCACAGCCGAGCGCCGTCACGATCGACAGCTGGCCGGGAGTCTCGATGCCCTCGGCGATCACCCTGGCGCCCATCCGGTGCGCCAGGTCGATGACCGCGGCGAGCATGTCCCTGGCGTCGGCCGAGGACTCGAGCCCGAGCACGAAGGACCGGTCGAGCTTGACCAGGTCGACCCGCAGCTGACCCATCCGACTCAGGGTCGAGTAGCCGACACCGAAGTCGTCCAGCGCGAGCTGCACGCCGGCCGCACGCAGCTCCGTCAGGGTCCGCAGCACGGCGGGGTCGCCGATCGCCCGGTCCTCTGGCACCTCGACCACCAGCCGTTCCGGGCTCACACCATGCTCGGCGAGCATCGCCAGCAGCGTGGGCACCAGACGCACCTGCGGCAGGTGGGTGAGGCCGATGTTCACCGTCAGCAGCGCGGGCTCGTCGCCGCTGGGAAGGCTGTTGATGCTGGCGATCCCCTGGCTGATCACGCTGAGGTCGAGCGCCGCGAGCGCACCGGCCCGCTCGGCCATCGCGACAAAGTTCACCGGGGGCACCGGCTGGCCGGCGTAGTCCCACCGGGCCAACGCCTCGTAGCCGTAGACGCTGCCGTCGGCCAGCAGGATCGGTTGCAATGCTGCGCGCACGGCCCCGTCGGCGATGTCCGCCGACAGCGCCAGGCGGATGTCGAGGTCGTCACCCTGCACGTCGCGCAGCGCCGGGGTGTAGGCGGCGACGGTGAACTTCCCAGCACCCTTCGCCGAGTACATCGCCACGTCCGCCCGCTTGAGCAGCTCGTGTGCGTCGATGCTGGGGTCGCCCGTCCTCACCGTGGCTACGCCGATGCTCGCGTGCACCCGCAGCCGGCGGTCGACCAGGATCAGCGGCGCCGCCAGCGCCTCGAGCAGACGTTCCGCCAGTGCAACGGCATCGCTGTCGTCCTCGATCAGGACGGCGAACTCGTCGCCTCCCATCCGGGCGACGGTGTCGCCGGTGCGTACGGTCAGCCCCAGCCGCTCAGCGACGGCGACGAGCAGCGCATCGCCGGCGTCGTGACCCAGGGTGTCGTTGACGACCTTGAACTCGTCAAGGTCGCAGAACAGCACCGCCAGGGCCCGGCCGGAGCGGCGGTGCAGGTCGAGGGCGTGACCCACCCGGTCGGCGAACAGCGCACGGTTGGCCAGCCCGGTGAGCGAGTCGTGGAACACCCGGTGCTGCAGCTCGCGCTGCTGCTCCTGGCTGCGGGCTACGAGCGCCCGGTTGTCGAGCACGAGCAGGAACTGCCGGGCCAGCAGCGCCACCAGCTCGATGCCTGCGACGACGACGGTGACCGGGTCGACCACGCCCTCGAGCGCGGCGACGACGACGACGCTGATGCCCAGGATCACCAGGAGGTACGGGAGGCCGAGGTAGAGCGGTGAGGAGATCCGCGACGCCGTCTGTGCCTCGCTGGAACCGGTATCGACGATCGCCGCAAGGCCGACCAGCAGGAACGCGCCGACCCAGACGATGTCGACGGGGTTGCCGGTCTCGTACGAGCCGGTGGCGGTGAGGTAGACGAACGCGCTGTCGGCGACGGCCATCCCCACGATGGCGGCGCTGACCAGCAGCAGCCCGGCACGGGCCCTGGCATGCACGAGCACCATGACCGCCACGGACAGCACGATGAGGTCCTCGACCGGGTAGGCCATGCCGACCACGAGCCCGCTCACGGAGTCGGCGCCCTGGTGATAGACCTGGCCGAGCGTCGTGGCCCAGCTCAAGTTGAACAGCGCCCCGGCCACCATCAGGCCGTCCAGCAGCACCCGCACCCGGCCCTTGCCGTCGAACGCGGCCGAGGGCCGTACCAGCAAGGCCGCCAGTGCAAAGACCGGAAACAGCAGGTAGCCGACGTCGGCGAGGGACGGAAATGGCGCCGAGCGCTGAACCCCGATCTCGTAGTAGCTCCAGACCACCTGGCCGGCGCCCCAGCTGAAGGTTGCCGCTGCGAACAGGTACCAGGAGACGCGGCTGCGACCCGAGGTCTGACTGGCACGCCAAAGGCAGCCGGCCGCGCCGGCAAACGCGGCCAGGAACTGCACCACGTCATCGATTCCGCGCAGGCCGAAGGCACTCACCGGCTTGAGCTCCAGCACGCAGGAGAAGCCGATGAGGAACAGCACCACCAGAGCGGTTGCTCCGCGGCGTGGCGACATCAGGACACGGTCCACTTGCCGGGTATCGGCAGATTGGCCCGATCCACTGAGAGCGCAGGAGGCCCATCCGGTTCAGGCCATCCGGGTGAACACGGTCCGGCGGTTTGCCCGGGTCCGGAGAACGCTTCTAGGCTGCCCGCGGGGGCAGCCGACTCTTCACGCCAACGACGCATCGTGAGAGGACCACCCGATGACGACGCTTTCCGGGCACCGCAAGGCCAGCGACCTGGAGCGACAGCTGCAGGACCTGCTCTCCGCCGGACCTGGTACGGGAAGTGTCGCGCCCAGGGCACGCTTCGTCTCCGGCCTGCCCGAGCTCGTCCTCGACGGTGCCTGGAACTTCCACTTGTCGCCGTCCCTGCACGAGGCGCCGGCGGGCGTCCAGGCGGAGGACTTCGACGACTCGAGCTGGGGCACCCTGCCCGTACCCTCGAACTGGGTCATGCACGGCCACGGCCTGCCCGCCTACACCAACGTGATCTTCCCGTTCCCGGTCGACCCGCCGCACGTGCCCGACGCCAATCCGATCGGTGACTACCGGGTCAGGTTCAGCGCCGAGGGCTTCCTCGCCGGCGCGCTGCTGCGCTTCGACGGCGTGGACAGTGCCGGCACGGTGTGGCTCAACGGAGCCCTGCTGGGCACCACCCGCGGCAGCCGGCTGACGACCGAGTTCGACGTCGGTGGTCTGCTCAAGCCGCACGGCAACCTGCTCGTCGTACGGGTCGCGCAGTGGTCGGCCGCGAGCTACCTCGAGGACCAGGACATGTGGTGGCTGCCGGGCATCTTCCGCTCGGTCACCCTGCTGGCGAACCCGGCCGGCGCCGTCCACGACCTGTTCGTGCACGCCGACTTCCGCGACGGTCGCGGCGAGCTGCGGGTCGACGTCGACGGACCGGAGCGGGCCCGGATCGCCGTACCCGAGCTGGGCATCCATGACCTCGCAGCCGGAGTCGGCATCGACGTCGGGACCGTCGAGCCCTGGTCGGCGGAGTCGCCCAGGCTCTACGACCTGATCGTCTTGACGCCCGTACAAGAGGTACGGCTGCGGGTCGGCTTCCGCACGATCGTGGTCGAGGACCAGCAGATCCGGCTCAACGGCCGGCCGGTGCTGTTCCGCGGCGTCAACCGGCACGAGCACCACCCCGACCTCGGCCGGGTCATCCCCGCCGACGTCGTGCTGGCCGAGCTCAAGCTGATGAAGCAGCACAACATCAACGCCATCCGCACCTCGCACTACCCGCCGCACCCCGACCTGCCGGGTCTGGCCGACGAGCTCGGTTTCTACCTGATCGACGAGTGCGACCTCGAGACGCACGGGTTCGAGCCGAACGGCTGGCGTGGCAACCCGACCGAGGACCCGGCCTACCGCGACGCGGTGCTCGACCGGATGGAGCGCACAGTCGAGCGAGACAAGAACCACCCGAGCGTCCTGATGTGGTCGCTGGGCAACGAGTCCCACGACGGCACCAACCTGGAGGCGATGGCGGCCTGGGCACACGATCGCGACCCGTCGCGGCTCGTGCACTACGAGGGCGCCTGGCAGACCAACGCCTACGTCGACGTCTACTCCCGGATGTACGCGAGCCCGGACGAGCTCGACATCATCGGCCGGGGAGCCGAGCCGCCGCTGGCGGATCCGGCGCTGGAGGCACATCGGCTGTCACTGCCGTTCATCCTCTGCGAGTACGTCCACGCGATGGGCAACGGACCCGGCGGCATGACGGAGTACCAGGAGCTGTTCGAGCGCTACCCGCGGCACCACGGTGGGTTCGTGTGGGAGTGGCTCGAGCACGGCATCCACAGCCGGACCGCCGACGGTGTTGCCTTCGACGCGTACGGCGGCGACTTCGGCGAGCAGGTGCACGACGGCAACTTCGTCATGGACGGCCTGGTCTCCGCCGACCGGGTGCCGCGACCGGGGTTGCTCGACTACAAGAAAGTTGTCGAACCGGTACGGCTGCGCATCGACGAGGACTGGCGGACGCTCAGGGTCACCAACCTCTACGACGTCGTCGATCTTGCGCACCTGACGTTCCTGTGGTCGGTGACCTCGGCTTCGGGCGAGGTCGCCGCTGGCACCGTGCCGTCGGTGGCTGCCGGGCCGCACGAGTCCTCCGACGTCGCGCTGCCGGGCGAGGCTACGAGCAGCAAAGCCGCTGGCCGGGTGCTCACGGTCAGCGCTGTGCTGGCGCAGGACACCGCATGGGCCCGGGCAGGGCACGAGATCGCCTGGGGCCAGGCGGTCTCACAGATCGCGGAGACCGTCGAACCGGCCATCGGCGCCGCTCCGGTCTCCACCCCCGACGGCATCCGACTGGGCGGTGGCCTGTTCGACCCGGCAACCGGGCGGTTGCTCTCGCTGCACGGTGTGCCGGTCGACGGGCCGGAGCTCGGCCTGTGGCGTGCGCCCACCGACAACGACGAGGGCGGCTGGCGATCAGAGCTCGGGCCGGATGCCGCCGCCTGGGAAAGGCTGGGCCTGCCTCGGCTGCAGAGCCGTACCGGCTCGATCGAGGTGCTGCCCGACGCACTCGTCGTCGTACGGCGCTCGGGCAGCCCGACCCACGACCACCTGGTCGACGTGACGTACCGGTGGACCAGCGACGGCAACCGGCTCGCGTTGTCCGTCGACGTCGAGCCGATCGGTGCGTGGTCCGGCACCTGGGCCCGGATCGGCCTCGACTTCACGCTCCCGACGTCCTTCTCAGCCGTCGGCTGGACCGGTCTCGGTCCGGGGCCGAAGTACCCGGACACCGGCCAGTCCCAGCGCTGGGGCTGGTTCGCGTCCACGGTCCACGGGCTCGTCGTCGAGCACACCAAGCCGCAGGAGAACGGGGCCCGCGCCGGCGTGAGTCGCCTCGCCATCAGCGATCCGGAGTCGGGTCAGCAGGTCGGCGTCAGCGGCGCCGGCTTCAGCTTCACGCTGCACCCGTGGTCGCAGGCCAACCTGGCAGCCGCCAAGCACCCGTACGACCTCGAGCTCGACGACCGGCTGCACCTGCGTATCGACGCGTTGCAGCACGGCATCGGCACGGCGTCCTGCGGTCCCGGCGTGCTGCCCGCCTACCGGCTGACTCCGCGTCCGGCGCACTTCGAGCTGACCTTCGACTAGACGCCGGTCATCCACCGAACGGAGCGTGTCCATGAGGCAGGTGATCGGCGATCTGCTGCCGTTGGCCGTCGGCATCGCGATCAGTCCCGTCCCGGTCATCGCCGTGATCTTGATGCTGCTCTCCCGCCAGGCCACCAGGACCAGCACCGGGTTCCTGATCGGCTGGCTGGCCGGCATCGTCATCGTCACAACGGTGTTCCTCGTACTCGTTGGCCAGGCCAACAACCAGGCCAGCGGGCAGCCGTCCACGCTGTCCGCCGTGCTCAAGCTGGTCTTCGGGCTGCTGCTGCTGTTCATGGCCACCAACCAGTGGCGGGCCAGACCCAAACCCGGCGAGCTCGGGGTAATGCCCCACTGGATGGGGGCCGTCGACTCGTTCACGTTCGTCAAGGCGCTCGGGCTGGGCTTCCTGCTCTCCGGGGTCAACCCGAAGAACCTGCTGATGTGCGCGGGCGCCGGGTCGACTGTCGGTGCGGCTCACCTGTCCGGCGGCGACGAGGCGATCGTCGTGCTGGTGTTCACCCTGCTGGCCTCGTGCACCGTGTCCGTACCGGTGGTCGGCTACCTGGTTGCCCGCAACGCGATGCAGACACCCCTGAACGAGCTCAGGGTATGGCTCACCCAGAACAACGCCACCGTCATGGCGGTCCTGCTGCTGGTCATCGGATTCGTCCTGCTGGGAAAGGGCATCGCCAGCTTCTAGCCGGATTTCCCGCGCCTCCCGGCCGGGAGGGGGACAGAGCCCGCATAGGGCCCGAAGGAGCACAAAAGCCCACCTCGTGACATATTGCGGTGCGGGGATTGCGCTGCAACCTATGCAAAGACGCGTGAATCGTGTCAGACCGGAGGCGGCTCGTGCGTAGAGCCAGGACGATTCGTACCGCAATCGCTGGGACGACAGCCCTGCTCCTCGCACTTCCGGTCGCGGCCGTCCTGCCCGGCATCGGCGAGCAGGCCGCGCGAGCGGCCGCCCCGGTGAACACGGGCACGACGATCGTCGACGAAACCTTCACCGGCGCCTCCGTACTGGATACAGCGTGGAAGCCCGGCGGCACGGCCTGCCTGACCGGCCGTCCCTCGACCGGCGGTGTAGGCGTTGTGCCGGCATGCACCAACTCACGCACCGGCCCGGTGCCGCCGATCGGCACCCAGCCCGGCTACCTGCAGCTGACAGACACGCAGCTCAACCAGGCCGGCAGCGTGCTCTACGACCGGCCGATCCCGGCGACCGCCGGCGTGCAGGCAACGTTCGAGCAGTACCAGTACGGCGGTACGGACGCAGACGGCATCTCCTTCTTCCTCGTCGACGGCGCCACCAAGCTCGCGACCACCGGAGCCAACGGCGGCAGTCTCGGCTACGCGCAGAAGACCGGCCAGAACGGCGTGCCCGGCGGCTACCTCGGGGTCGGGCTGGACGTTTTCGGCAACTACTACGACGACGGCGAGAACCGCGGCACCAACTGCCCGGCCGACCAGCACTCGCCGTCCTCGGGCAGCGGACGGATCGCTCCCAACGTCGTCACGCTGCGGGGCCCGGGCAACGGCGGCTCCGGCTACTGCTTCCTCGGCGCAACGGTCCAACCCGGTCCGACGGTCGACCGGCCGATCTCTACGCTGCCCGGCCAGCTGACCGGCAGCGTGGCGGTCACCAATCCGCAGGACGTCAAGCGCACGGTCAACGTCCAGGTGACACCGTTGGGTTCGCCCGGAGGCCCGCGAGTCCTGGTCGACATCGATTTCAACGACGGCAAGGGCTTCCAGCGGGTGCTCGACGTGCCCGCACCGGCCAACGAGCCGAGCACGTACAAGTTCGGCTTCGCGGGCTCGACCGGCGGCAGCACCGACGTGCACCTGTTGCGCAACATCGTCGTCCAGAGCATCACCCCGTTGGACAAGCTGCAGCTGGTCAAGCAGGTCGACCGGACCGGCACGGCGTTGCCGGCGGACATCACCGCCGGCACGTCGATCCCGTACCAGTTCGTCGTCACCAACGCCGGTCAGGAGGCGGTCACCAACCTGACCGTGACCGACCCGCTGGTCACCACGATCACCTGCCCGGTGACCACATTGCCTCCGCAACCGGATCCCGGCGGCACGGTCGTGTGTACGGGCAAGCACGTCGTCACCACAGCCGAGGCGGCATCCGGGTCGATCACCAACGTCGCCCACGCAAACGGGCTCACCGGCGGCACGACCAACGTGCGGTCCAACGACTCCTCCGTGACCGTGCCGCTGCACGCGACCCTCGGCCTGACCAAGACGGTGACCACAGCCGGCCCCTACGTCATCGGTCAGCAGGTCAACTACGCCTACCAGGTCACCAACACCGGCGGCGCGACCGTCGCCAGCATCGGCGTCACGGACAACCGGATCCCGACCGGTGGCGTCAAGTGTGACCTCACCTCGCTCGACCCGGGGCAGACGACCCAGTGCACCGGCTCGACCACGTTGACCTCGGCCATGCTGGCGCCCAACGGCACCGTCACGAACACCGCGACGGCGAAGGGCATCACGCCGGTCGGTCAGTCGGTGACGTCCCCGCAGGCGACGGCGACGATCGCGGTCGCCGCCGACATCGGCGTGACCAAGGCCGCGTCCACCAACACGCCGCTGCTCGGGGACCCGGTCACCTTTACGGTGACGGCGCACAACTACGGCCCGTCGGTCGGGACCCACATCGTGATCAGTGACCCGGTCCCGCCGGGTCTGACCGGAGCCACGGTCACGGTCAGCACGGGTACCTACGACCAGACGACCGGCCGCTGGACCCTGCCGTCGCTGGCCGTGGGCAGCGACGCCACGCTGACGATGACCGCCACCGTGTCCACCACCAACGCGGTCTCCAACGGCGCGCGGGTAGCCACCCTCGACCAGCCGGACCTGAACCCGGCGAACGACGCGGCGTCCGTGCTCCTCAACCCGATCGAGCCGACCGCGGACATCTCCGTGGTCAAGCGGGTCAGCGCGCCCACGGTCGTGCTCGGCAGCAACGTCACGTTCACGGTGACGGCAAGCAATGCCGGCCCGTACGACGCGACCGGTGTGCAGGTGCGCGACACCCTGCCACCAGGCCTGAGCTACGTCTCGTCCAGCGGCGACGGCACCTTTGACGCGGACACCGGCATCTGGACGGTGGGGACCCTCCCGAACGGGCAGGGCCGGACGCTGACGTTGGTCACGCACGCTGACGCGACCGGCGCAGCGCTCAACGTCGCCGCTGTTGCCGCGAGCTCGTTGCCTGACCCCAACGCCAACAACAACGTGGACACCGCCACCACCGAGGTGGTCGCCCCCACGGCAAATCTCGGCATCACCAAGGTCGTCGACCGGCCCGTGATCAAGGTGGGCGGTGAAGCGATCTACACGATCACCGCCGGCAACACCGGACCGGATGCTGCCCCGTCGGTCGTGGTCAACGAGACCATTCCGAAGTCGCCGGCCTTCACCCTGATCAACGCGACAGCAAACGTCGGCACGTACGACCCCGCGACCGGCATCTGGACGATTGGCCGGCTGGCGTCCGGCGCCACCGCGCAGCTGCAGGTGCACGTCAGGGCCAACCAGGCCGGCAGCTTCAACAACACGGTGTCCATCAGTGACCCTGCCGTCATCGACCCCGACCCGTCGCAGAACACCGCGAGCGCCGTCATCGCCGTCGACGCGCTGCCCAAGCAGGTCGACGTCGGGGTGACGGCCTCCGCTGCCGACGACCTGGTGCCGGTCGGCCAGGTCACGACCATCACCGTGACGCTGACCAACCTGCCAACGCTGCCGAACGGCGACCCCGGTGGGGCGGTCACCAACCTCGTGCTGCACAACTCGCTGCCGCCGGGGCTCGAGCTCGCCGGTGATCCGGTGGCCTCGGACGGGACGACCTTCGACCCGGACACGGGCAAGTGGACGATCGGGGCGGTCGCTGTCGGGGGGACCAGGACGCTGACCCTGCCGGTACGGGTGAACCTGCCGCAGACGCTGATCGACACTGCTTCGGTCACCACGCTGTCCGAGACCGACGTCAACGACGCGAACAACGACGCCAGCGCCGGGGTCACGGGATTCCTGTCCGCTGACCTGTCAGTCGTGAAGACCGCCTCCCCAATGACGCCGCAGCTCGGCGACGACATCACCTACACGATCGTGGTCAAGAACCACGGGCCTACCGCCGCGAGCAGCATCCAGGTGAGCGACCCGCTGCCGAACACCACGACGATCAAGTCGTCCACCGTCTCGCAGGGCACGTTCGACGTCGACCAGCGGCTGTGGTCGGTGGGCACGCTGGCCAACGGTGACAGCGCCACGATGACGATCGTGATCAACGCCGCGGAGGTCGGCACCTACGTCAACACCGTCGTGATCCTCGGCTCCGACGCGGCCGATCCCAACCCCAGCAACCAGCAGTCGACCGTGACCGTGCAAGTCGCCGGCGCCGACATTGCCGTTGGCAAGACGGTCGACGTGACCCGGCCGGTTCAGGGCTCGGTCGTGACCTACACCGTCACCGTGCGCAACCTGGGGCCGGACGGCACCACCGGGGTGGTGGTCAACGACCCGTTGCCAGCGGGCGTGGACTTCATCAGCGCGACGCCTTCGCAGGGTACTTACAGCGCCACAACCGGCGCTTGGGCTGTCGGAACGATGGCGTCGCTCGCCGAGGAGACCTTGACGATCAAGGTACGGCCGACCGCGACCGGCTCGATCACCAACACCGCGACGGTGGCGCCCAACCCGGCCGTGCCCGATCCCGAGCCAGCCAACAACCAGGCGTCCGCGACGATCGACGTCCAGCCGGGCGCCCCCGACCTCGCGGTCTCGAAGTCGGTCTCGACGGGCACGGTGAGGATCGGCCAGAACTTCTCGTTCCGGCTGGCGGTGACAAACATCGGAGTCGGTACGGCCAACAGCGTCGTCCTCACCGACAAGGTGCCGGCTGCGGCGCGGCCGATCTCAGCGCCCGGCTGCACCATCAGCGGACAGGTGGTCCGGTGCCGGATCGCCGCGCTCGCCCCCCACAAGACCGCGGCGTTCACCGTGACCGTCCAGGCGGTCACCGCTGGAAAGTTCACCAACACGGTGATCGTGACCTCGGCCAACACCGATCCGATCCACCAGAACAACACGGCGTCCTCCGGCGTCCACGTGCTCGGCGAGGAGTTCACCTCGCCGACGCCGACGCCCACGCCCACACCGAGCCCCTCCGCGACCACCCCCGAGCCGGTCATCGAGCCGTCCGGGTCGGGTGACCTGCCCACGACCGGCGGGCCGATCCTGGCCCTCACCGTGGCGGGCCTCGTACTCGTCGGAGTCGGCACCCTGCTGACCTCCGCGCGCCGTCGCCGCCGCCGTGGGGCCTGATCGCGCGGCGTCATGCTGATTAGGCCCGCTGAGCTCGAGGCGATCCGTCGTGGGGACGTCGATCTGGCGTTCCGGCGTTGGGACCGCCCCCGGCTGCGGGTCGGCACCCGGATGCGGACCTCCGTGGGTCTGGTCGAGGTGACCTCGGTGGATCCGGTGAGCCCGGACGAGATCGACGAAGAGGCGGTACGGCGAGCCGGTGCTGCTTCGCTCGAGGCGCTCCTGAAGCTGCTGTCCGGGCAGCCCGAGCGGCCCATCTATCGGGTCGGGCTGCGCTTCGCCGGCACCGACCCGCGGATCTCGTTGCGGGAGAACGCCGAGCTCAGCGCCTCCGAGCGTGTCGACTTGCTGGCGCGGCTGGACCGACTCGACCGATCCTCGCCGCGGGGGCCGTGGACCAGGGCGACGCTGGCGTTGATCGAGGCCAACCCGGCCAGGCGGGCGCCCGACCTGGCAGCGGAGATGGGCCGGGACACCCTGACCTTCAAGCGGGACGTCCGCAAGCTCAAGGAACTGGGCCTCACCGAGTCACTCGACGTCGGCTACCGGATCTCGCCACGTGGCCACGCACTGATTCACCCGTAGGACCCCTGCCGACCACCGTCCAGCCGCCGACCGGTCCTCGCGAACCATGAATGCGGCCCAACCGTCGACAGGCGACGGTTTTCCCACATCCACAACGGGCAATAGCGCGACTCAGCGCCCGCCCGTCAGGCTTTCGGCGCCGGCCGCCCGGTCAGGAAGCCCTGAACGTAGTCACAGCCGATCTCGGTCACCGCTCGCAGCTGCATCGCGGTCTCCACACCCTCCGCGGTGACCGTCAGGTTGTGCGCATGTGCCACCGTCGTGATGGCCTCGACCGTGGTGCGAGCCTGGCGACTGTCGGGCAGCCGGCGAGTGAACGAGCGGTCGATCTTGATGAAGTCCAACGGCAGGCGCTGCAGATAGCCCAGTGAGCTGTAACCGGTGCCGAAGTCATCGATGCCGACCCGGATCCCCAGTGCCCGCAGGCGTTCCAGCGATCGCAGGCCGCTGCCGGTGGCGTCCATCAGGGTTCGCTCCGTCACCTCGACCATCAGCCGGCCGGGCCGCAGGTCGTACACCTCCAGCGCCTCCGCCACTCGCTCCGTGAAGCGTTGGTCGAGCATCGACCGGGGCGAGATGTTGATGGCCACGGTGTCCATGAACGAGCCTTCGGCAGCGGCGGCGACCTGACGAGCAGCCTCGCGCAACACCCACAGGTCGAGCGCGACGATGAGCCCGGAGTCCTCCGCCGCGTCGATGAAAGCGTCCGGCATCACGAGCTCGTCCGACTCAGGGTCGTGCAGCCGGATCAACGCCTCGGCCCCCGCTACGGTGAGGTCCGACGTTCGTACGATCGGCTGGTAGTGCAGCTCGAACAGGTCCTCGGCCAGCGCTCGGCGCACCTGCCGCTCCGCCTTGACCTGCGCCATGACCCGAAGCCGGAGCCCCGCGTCGAACACGGAGTAGCGGTCTCCGCCTTCTTCCTTGGCCCGGTACAACGCAAGGTCGGCCTCACGGAACAGCGCCTCAGCCGGATGGTCGGGGTCGGAGGTCAAGGCGATGCCGACACTGCCGCAAACCGACAGTGGCTCCAGCTCGGGCAGCGAGAGCGGAGCGCGGAGCGCGGCCAGAATGCGTTGCGCGACCACCGTCGCCTCGGCAGGGTCGGTCAGCCCGTCCAGGAGTACGACGAACTCGTCACCGCCCAGTCGCGCGACAGTGTCGGTCGGGCGGGCACACCCGTGCAACCGCTCGGCCACGGCAACCAGCAGGGCGTCGCCCACCGAATGCCCCAGGGTGTCATTGACCAGCTTGAACCGATCAAGGTCCAGCATCAGCAGGGCGACGTGCCCCGCCTCGCGGTGCAGCCGCTGCTGAGCGTGCCGCAGCCGGTCGGTGAGCAGCGGGCGGTTGGCCAGACCGGTGAGCGCATCGGACAGCGCCCGGCGCTCCAGCTCGGCCTCGGCGGCACGCCGGTCGGTGATGTCCCGACTGGTGCTCTGAACGCCGATCACCGCACCGGTCAGCGGGTCGCGCATCGGTGAGCTGTTGCTCTCGAGCCAGACCCAGGACCCGTCGGCGCGCTGCCGCCGGGACTGCGCCCTGGCCGGCCGCCCGGCCAGCACCTCGGCGAGAGCCTGGCTCAGCACCGGCTGATCCTCTGCGTGCACATTGTCGATCAGCGGACGTCCGATCAGGTCGGCGACCGGACGGCCGAAGATCCGTTCGTACGACGGACTGACGTACATCAACGTGCCGTCGGGCGCCGTCTGGCTGATGATGTCGCCGCTGTTCTCCGCCAGCAGCCGGTACCGAGCCTCGGCGTCGACCAGCGCAGCCACGGCCTGCCGGGCCTCGGTCACGTCCCGATGCACGGCGAGGAAGCCCTGCGGCGTGCCGTCCTCAGCGGTGACCGGCCGTACGACCGCCGCACTGATCCGGTGCTGCCCGTCCGAACGGGTGAAAGACACATCACCGGCCCAGACTCCGTTGCGGACGGCGGTCGCCCGCGCCTCACCCAGGTGCGCCTGACCGTCGTCATCGAGCAACGTCGGCACGGTGACGCCGAGCAGCTCGTCCCTCGTTCGGCCGAACAGCTGCTCCCCGGCCGGGTTGGTGTCCACGATTACCCCGTCAGCGCTGGTGAGGAAGACGGCGTCTCCGATCGAGGCAAAAACCAGACCGTGGCGCCGCGCCGCGGCCTGAGCGGCGTTTCGTTCGGAGACGTCCCGCAGAAAGGCGTGGAAGACAGCGGCGCCGCCAGCGTCGGTGGCCGACCAGATCCGCACCTCGACCGGTACGCGTACCCCGTCGCGGCGGACGGCGACCAGGTCGAGGGTCGTGCCGAACAGGGCGGTCTCACCGGTCCGTGAGTAGCGGGCGAGCCCGGCGCGATGGGCGTCGCGGAACTCCTCCGGGATCAGCAGCTCGGCCAGCTCAACGCCGAGAGCCTCATCGCGCTGCCAGCCGAACATCCTTACCGCTGCAGGATTCCAGTCCCGGACTACCCCGGTCTCATCGATGCTGATGTACGCGTCGGCCGCCGACTGGACCACCCGGCTGGCGCTCTCCTCGCTCAGCCGCGACTGCTCCTGTGCCGCTCGCAGCTCGGTCAGGTCGGTCACCTGAGTCAGGTAGCAGATCACCGCGTCGTCGGGTGACCGAACGATGGTTCCGGAGATGCGGACGTGAATGTCCGAGCCATCAGCACCGACGTATCGCTTGTCGATCGAGATCCCGCGGTCGCCGTTGGCCAGCGCGCGTGCCATCACGCTGGCTGCGCCGAAATTGTCCTCGGGACGGGTGATGTCCTGGTAGCGGCGACCGAGCAGATCCTCCCGGCTCCAGCCGACCAGCTGGCAGAACGCGGCGTTGACCAGCACGAATCGGCCGTCCGGGGTGGACACGGCCATGCCGTGCGCCGACAGGTCGGCAATGGGCGCGTACTGCGCGAGCACCGCGGCCACGTCCGCCGGGACCGCAGCGGCAACCGGCGCGACTCTGCTCATCACAGCAGTCTCGGCCAAACAACCGACAAGTGCAGGGTTTTGGAGGTTTTGTCTCGTTCAGCTCGCTGCGGGGGCTCCGGGCCGCGTCCACAACGTGAACGCGTTGCCGTGCCCGCGGATCGCCTCGCGCAGCTGCGGGTAGTGCCGAAGCAGAACGGTCGCGAAGGTGTTGTCCTCAAGCCACTGCATCCCCTCGGGTGTGTAGATCTCCGGGGTGAAGTCGGTGGTGAAGAACCGGTCGCTGTTGAGCCTGCGCGACGCCATCAGGATGAAGATGCGGAACGCTGAGTCGCTGAAGGCGAAGCCCTTCGGCCGCTTCTCGGCAAACAGACCCACCATGAGGTCCAGGTCCTCGAGGCCGCCATCGCCGTAGATGCGCTTCATCTCCCGTACGGCATCGGCGTCGTCGGTGAGTTCCTCGTAGCTGGTCGGGGCATGCAGCCGGAGCAACCGACGGAACTCGCAGTAGCGGGGTACGCCGAGCTCGCGGTGGCGCAGGATGTCCGTCGCCGCGAGGTCCATCGGCTCGCCGTTGTCCGGGCGCAGGAACTCCTGCAGGAAGTGCGGGAAGTTGTGCAGCGTGACGACGCCGGGCTGCTCGGTACCGAGGGAGTAGAAGAGGTCACCCATCGGCACGTCCTTGAGGACGTCGACGCCACCCTGTCCGGCCAGACCACGCAGGGAGCGCTGACCGTAGGCCGAGTCGTCGGTCGCCGAGCGCAGGTCGTACCAGTCGCGCATCAGCGGATGCATCCGGTAGACCGCAGCAAACTCCTCGGTGAGCGAGTAGGGAACGCCGTAGTCCTCGACGTGCGAGCCGGGGATGCCGCTCACCACCTCGCTCGAGCTGAGCCGGCCGAACACCCGCTGCAGCCGCTCACCCTGCAGGCCGAACCAGTTGGCCCGCATCGCGAAAGTGGTGGTCGGGTGCCCGATCACGACCGGCGTCCACTCGACCGTGTGAATCTTGGCGGTCAGCGCCGCCACGATCAGCCGGGCGCGCTGGAACAGCTCCTCGTCCGACCACGTCGGATAGGCCGCGCGCAACCGGTCGCACACCGCGTTGTGCTCGAGGGTGAACACCGTGTGCAGCATCAGCAGTCCGGTCCAGAATCCGGGCTCTTGTACGGGACCGGCCTCGCCCTCGGGAAGCGGCAACGAACCATCGGCGTGCACGGACAGCTTGCCGTCGGTGAACGTCCGTACCGCCTGCTGGTACTCCGGGGTCGTGCCGTAGATCTGGGATGCGTCCCACCAGTGGGTGCAGGTGTTCACCGACGTGCGCAGCGGGGATTCGGTGCCGGACGGCAGCGTTGGATCCTCCATGGTCCGCATCACCGTCACGGTCTCTCGCGACCACGGATCGCCTGGTGCCAAAGCGATCTGCCATGGATCGTCCTTGCTGCTCGGACCGTGGCTGAACCAGTCGCGCACCATGAACTGCAGCCACGCAGCCACCAACGCGTTGGCCCCGGTCGCCTCGATCATCTTTCCGTCGACCCTGGTCATGAGCGCCCGGCTGATCTCCCGCGGACTCGGCTCGAGCACCTCGGCGTCCGTCGGGCGGCGGGCCGCGGACAGCGGCACGTTGCGCCCGAACCGCGTACCGGCCATGCCGGTTCTCGGCTTTGACAGGTCGTTTCCGCGACCGTCCGGCACGCGGGTCGTCACCTCGGCCGGCTCCGGCGGGGGGAGCGGCACCGAGGGAACCTCGGTGGAGGGGTCGTACAAGTTGTTGCGCCGCAGGCTGTCCCGCAGGCCGACGAGTACGCCGATGCTCACCGGCAGCGGCAACTTGTCCCACCCGCGCCGTCGGTCGAGCCGCTCGGACCACGCGCGAAGGAGCTGCCAGCGCAGGGATGGATGGTATCCGTCAGAGTCCGGCTTTTCGTCACCAGTCACGATGTGCCTCCGACCTCCACCAAGCCCGGCGTCCCCCAAAGGGGAGCCTCTTCCGCTCATGTCGGCTTGTAAAGGGTGGGCGGACCGCGCCGCGTGCCCTACCCGGTGCTCGGCGGCGGCTCCCCGCCGTTCGGCGGAACCGTTGCGATCAGCGCAATCTGCTGGTTCAGCAACGACACTTCCGCACGCAGGGCTGCCAGCTCGGACGCCATCAGCGCCAAGCCGTCAGGCTGATGTACGGGCACAGCCGGCTCGGCCGGGGTGGTCGACCCGGCCTCGTCGTCGGCTTCGGGTCGGAAGAAGCTGGCCAGCGAACCAGCGAGCAGCCCGAGCACGCCCACTCCCGTGATCATGATCATGACCGCGACCCAGCGGCCGGTCGCCGTCTCGGGGACGATGTCGCCGTAACCCACGGTCGTGAGGGTGACGATCGCCCACCAGACGGAATCCCGGTAGGTCTTGAACTCCGGGTTGGTCGGATGCTCGGCGTAGTAGGCGACGGCCGCACCGACGAAGACGACGCTCGCCGCCAGGATGCCGACGCTGCCCAGGCGGGCCAAGAGCCGTTTGGCTCCGTGGCTGGCGATGATGAGCCGTACCAGTCGAGCCAGCCGCAGGATGACCACGATGCTGCCGGCGTGCGCTCCCGCGATCAGGAACCACGGCGCGGTCAGGACGACGACGGCCAGGTCGAACTTGCCCAGCCGCGTGCCGACGTAGCGGACCAGTCGGCGCCGGTGAACGATGAAGTCGAACAGGAACACCAGCCACGACACGACGTCGACCAGCTCGTCGATCCAGTGACCCTCCGACGGGACCAGGATCAACGGCAGCAGGGCAGCCAGGATGATCGGCAGCCGCGCCAACCGGTCGTACCGCTGCATCGCAGCGGCATCGGCAGGCGTCTTCGGCTGGCCCGGCAATGCAGGCACGGTCGTCGTCGTCACGAGGCACATTGTCGGCGATCTTCGCGCAGCCGCTTCGAGGCGCGCCAAAGCAAATCCGCGCCGGGCGAGGCCTCACGGCCCCACCCGGCGCGACGGCTAGCTGAGCGCCTTGGCCTTGAGCTGGTCGAACTCCGCCTGCGTGATCGCACCTGAGTCGAACAGCGCCTTGGCGCTGGCGATCTCGTCGGCCGGTGTGGCGGAGGTCCCGGCGGCGTCTCGGATCTGCGAATCGAACTGCGCCTTCGCGGCAGCGTTCTGCTTCGCCGCTCGATCCGCCATGCCGTGCCCGCGGACGAGCACGTAGATCAGGATGCCGAGGAACGGAAGGATGATGAGGAAGAAGATCCACACCGCCTTCATCCCGCCCGACGTCTCGTGGTCACGGAACAGGTCGCCGAAGATCACGACCAGGAGCCAGAACCAGATCACGAACAGGAAGAACTCCAACATCCACAAGAGGACGTCGCCGTTGCCGATCGAGTTTGCGGTGACACTCATAACCTTTGCTCCCTGAGAGACAGACGTAGGAACTGCATGATCGTCCTGTTCGGTGAAGCCTAATCCCCGGGTAACCGTATCTGCGCGAGCCGCACCCGTTTCAGCGACGGCACCGTGAGACGATCAACCACACACCCACGAGCGAGGGCGGGCAGACAGCGTGACCACACCTGCGGGAACCGGCCGGCTGGTCGTCGACCGGCCCAACGCGATCTGGGGCGACCGGGGCCGAAAGTACGACATCCTCGTGGACGGCGCGCTCGCCGGCAAGGTCGCTCCGGGAGGCGAGCTCGTTTTCGATCTGGCGCCGGGCTTTCACCAGGTCCAGGCGCGTCTGGGCGGCACGGGCAGCCCGCCGTTCGGCTTGACCGTGATCGCCGGCGGCTACTTCCGGCTCCGGGTGGACAAGGCCGGTGCGACCTACGAGCGGTACCGCCGGTTCTCCAAGGCCAGCTATCTGAGACTGACGCCGTACTAGCGCTGACGCTCCCGTACCGGGTCCGGGTCGACTAGGCGTCCTCGAGGACCTGTGCGAATGCGATCATCACGCCGCCGGTGGCGTGCTCGAGGGTGGCGCCGACCAAGGGGCCTGCCTCTGCGGAGGCGGTGCTGGCCGTTGCGTAGTCGGCGAAGTACAGGTCCAGCAGTCGGTACGCCGGGGTCGGGCCACCATCTTCCTTTGGCCAGACCTTCGACGCCTGCAGCCGAACCAGGCCCGGCAGTTTCCGCGCCAGCGCAAGCTGCTCCGGGTAGGCCGCCTCGAAGGCAACCGGGTCGGTCGGGTTGTGGTAGACGAAGCTGATCTTGGTCGGCTGGTCCGGCCCCGGGTCGCTCTCTGTCGACGTCATGTTCTTGCTTCCTCCTCGGTCGAGTACACGTAGCAGGGGCTCTACGGTTGACACCGACCGTATTTGGAGGAAAAGGTAGAGACAATGACCGATCCGCCGCAAAAGTTTGCCGATCGTCCAGTTCCCCTTGCCGGCATGGCCGCCCCGGCGGACGGGCCGGACGCGCTCGAACCCGGGCTGGACCTGCAGGGCCAGCCGTACGACCTGCTCTCGGAGCTGCTGCGGAGCGTGCGCCTCAGCGGAGAGCGGCTGGTTGCGTACGGTCCGGTTCCGGGTTTCTCGGTCGGTTTCGGCAATCACGGCTGCGTGCACCTCGTCGACGAGGGCGAGCTCGCGCTTGCGATCGACAGCGACCCGCAGGCCGAGCGCCTGAGCCGCGGCGATGTCGTCCTGCTGCCGCGCGGCGACCCGCACCACCTCAGCGACGCAACCGACCAGGCGCCCGCACCAGAGCCGGCCCGCTGGCTCTCCGGAACCTTCACTATCGGCGACCCGCAAGCGAGCCACCTGCTGGCGAGCCTCCCGGCCGTGATCATCCTGCGCGGCAGCAGAGGCCCGGCTCTCGAGGGGCTCGTGGTGGCCCGGCGGATGCTCCTGTTCGAGATGGAATCGCCCTCGCAAGGGTCGGCGGTGATGATCGCTCGCATCCTCGACCTGGTGTTCATCCAGATTCTGCGCGCCTGGGCCGCGGGCACCGACGCCCAGCCGAACTGGCTGGCCGGCGCGCTCGACCCGCACATCGGTCCGGCCTTGAGCGCTATCCATGGCCGCCCCGACCACGACTGGACGGTCGGGGAGCTGGCCAGGGAGTGCAGCCTGTCCCGGTCGGCGTTCGCCGCGCGGTTCGGCGCTCGCGTCGGGAAACCGCCGGCGGGCTATCTCACACAGGTACGCCTGTACGCCGCGACCGACCTGCTCCGCGACACCTCCTTGCCGGTCGCCCTCGTCGCGGACAAGGTCGGCTACACGTCGGAGACGGCGTTCAGCCGCGCGTTCAAGCACCGCTACGGCACATCACCGGCTCGCTGGCGACGGGCCGTGCGATCCGGTCGTCAGGCCGGGGACATGTCCACGAACCGCGAGTAGTGACCCTGGAACGCCACCACGATGTTGGCGGTCGGGCCGTTACGGTGCTTGGCCACGATCAGGTCGGCCTCGCCGGCGCGCGGGGACTCGCGCTCGTAGGCGTCCTCGCGGTGCAGCAGGATGACCATGTCGGCGTCCTGCTCGATCGAGCCGGACTCACGCAGGTCGGACAGCTGCGGACGCTTGTCGGTGCGCTGCTCCGGGCCACGGTTGAGCTGGCTGATCGCGACCACCGGGACCTCGAGCTCCTTGGCCAGCAGCTTCATCGACCGCGACATCTCGGAGACTTCCTGCTGACGGTTCTCGACCCGTCGCGCCGAGGACATCAGCTGCATGTAGTCGACGATGATGAGCTTGAGGTCGTTGCGCTGCTTGAGCCGGCGAGCCTTGGCCCTGATCTCCATCATGGTGGCGTTGGGCGAGTCGTCGATGAACAGCGGCGCCTCGGCCACCTCGCCCATCCGCCGGGCCAGCCTGGCCCAGTCCTCGTCGGTCATCTTGCCGGAGCGCATGTGCTGCAGCGGCACCCGCGCCTCGGCCGACAGCAGTCGCATGGTGATCTCGGTGCGGCCCATCTCGAGGGAGAAGATGCAGGTCGCCATGGCCGTGCTTGATCGCCGCCGAGCGGGCGAAGTCGAGGCCCAGGGTCGACTTGCCGAGCGCCGGGCGAGCGGCCAGCACGATCATCTGACCGGGGTGCAGGCCGTTGGTCAGGTCGTCGAGGTCGGCAAAGCCGGTGGGTACGCCGGTCATGCCGCCGCCGCGGGAGCCAATCGCCTCGATCTCGTCGAGGGTGGGCTGCATGACGTCCTCGAGGCGCACGTAGTCCTCGGCCGTACGGCGCTCGGTCACCTCGTAGACCGCTGCCTGCGCCCGGTCGACCACCTCGTCGACCTCACCGTCACCGCTGTAGCCCAGCTGGACGATGCGGGTGCCGGCCTCGACCAGGCGGCGCAGCACCGCACGCTCCTGGACGATCTTGGCGTAGTAATGCGCGTTGGCCGCGGTCGGAACCGCCGCAGACCAGCGTGTGCAGGTAGGGGATGCCGCCGACCCTGGCGATCTCGCCGCGCTTGAGCAGCTCGTCGGCGACCAGCGTCGGGTCGGCCGGCTCACCGCGCCCGTACAGGTCGAGGATCGCCTCGTAGATCGTCTGGTGGGCCGGCCGGTAGAAGTCGCCGGGCCGGATCACCTCGACCACGTCGGCGATGGCGTCCTTGGACAGCAGCATGCCGCCGAGCACGCACTGCTCCGCCGAGAGATCCTGCGGTGCGGTGCGCTCGAACTCGGAGCCAGGAGTACGGGGGCCAGGGGCGTCTGAACGCCGAACATCGATGACCGACAAACCGCACCTCCACCAAAGCCGACCGATGGTTACCGGCCCGAAGCATGTCTATACGTGAGCCCGGACCTTTTGACAGAGGCAGTCGGCGGGTCGCGAGCAGCAGTCTCCGCCGGCTGTGGACGAGCCTGGGGAAACGGTGTGGACGGCTGTGGGGCCGTGTGTGAACGTCCTGTGGACGATGCTGTGGATCATCGCTGGGGATTTCCGCCACGCCGCTCACCACGAGGCAAAATGCCGTCCTCAGCCTGTGGACAGAAGATATCTGCGTTCGCCAACGCTCGATGAACGCCACGTTGCATGAACGTGTGCGACCCGGCGTCAATCGCATTTCGTGCGGTATCGGACACCAGGTCGGCCACGGCGTCGAACCCTGCCGCAACGCGACGAGCCCGGCAGGTCCGCGTGGACCTACCGGGCTCGTTTGGGGCGCGGGGTGACTAGTTGGCGACAACCTCGACGTCGAGGGGGTGGACCAGCTCGGGGTGCAGCCGGACCGAGACCCGGTGCGAGCCGACCGACTTGATCGGGCTGGTGAGCTCGATCCGGCGCCGGTCGAGGTCGGGACCGCCGGCCGCCTTGACCGCGTCGGCCACGTCGGCCGTCGTGATCGAGCCGAACAGCCGACCCTCGGAACCGGCACGGGCGGACAGCGTCACGGACAAGCGCGGTCAGCTGGCCGGCCACCACCTCGGCGGAGGAGCGGTCACGGATCTCGCGGACGTCACGACCCTGGCGGATCAGTGCCGACTCCTTCTCGGCGCCGCGGTTGGCGACGGTCGCGAGGCCCTGGGGGACGAGGTAGTTACGGCCGTAGCCGTCCTTGACCTCGATGATGTCACCGGGGCCGCCGAGACCGGCGACCTCCTGCTTGAGAATCAGCTTCATTGCGGCGCTCCTAGCGGGCGGTGCTGGTGTAGGGCAGCAGCGCCATCTCGCGGCTGTTCTTCACAGCGGTCGCGACGTCGCGCTGGTGCTGGCTGCAGTTGCCGGTCACCCGACGAGCGCGGATCTTGCCGCGGTCGGAGATGAACTTGCGCAGCAGACCGGTGTCCTTGTAGTCCACGTAGTAGATCTTCTCTTTGCAGAAGACGCAGACCTTCTTCTTTACCTTGCGTACGGGTGCGGCCTTGGCCATGACTGGTGCTCCAGAGTCTGTTAGGGCCCCGCGGCGCGAGCCGCGGGAGAGGTGTCAGGTCTTAGAAAGGAGGCTCGTCCGAGAAGCCGCCGCCGGTTGGGGCAGAGGCCCACGGGTCCTCGGCGGCTGCGCCGCCACCGAATCCGCCGCCGCCTGCGTTGCCGCCACTGGCCCCTCCTCCACGCGAGGTCTTGTTGACCTTGGCCGTGGCGAGCTTGAGGGACGGGCCGATCTCGTCGGCCTCGATCTCGTAGACGGTGCGCTTCTCGCCCTCTTTGGTCTCGTACGACCGCTGCTTGAGACGACCCTGCACCATCACCCGCATGCCGCGCTGCAGCGACTCGGCCACGTTCTCGGCCATCTGCCGCCAGATGTTGACGGTGAGGAACAGGCCCTCGCCGTCCTTCCACTCGTTGGTCTGGCGGTCCAGGTAGCGAGGCGTCGACGCGATACGGAACTTCGCGACGGCCGCACCACTGGGGGTGAAGCGCAGCTCGGGATCGTCGACAAGGTTGCCGACGATGGTGATGGTGGTGTCGTTAGCCATGGATCGTCCTTTGCAAGAGGCCCGAGGGTGATGTGCGGCTTCCGCGACGGGTCGCGGACGGTGGGACCGGTGGCTCGAGAGTGCTGGTTAGTGCATCTCGGGACGGAGCACCTTGGTGCGCAGGACCGACTCGTTGAGATTGAGCTGCCGGTCGAGCTCCTTGACCGTGACGGGCTCGGCAGTCAGGTCGATGACCGCGTAGATGCCTTCGGCCTTCTTCTTGATCTCGAACGAAAGACGGCGACGGCCCCACACGTCGACCTTCTCCACCGTGCCGCCACCCTGGCGAATCACGCTGAGGAACTGGTCGAGCGACGGGGCGACCACACGCTCTTCGAGATCGGGGTCGAGGATGATCATCAGCTCGTAGCGACGCATAGCAAACCCACCTCCTCTGGACTAATCGGCCGCGGTCTCTCCGCGGCAGGAGGGTTACTGCGTACAACGCAACGAGCAAGGCTACCAGCCGCCGCCCAACAGGCCAGGGAAGAGCAGCCGAAGTGACCGAGGCGTGGGTGCTGGGGGGAGCGGGCATGGCGGTGACGCTACGACCGGCGGGCGACAATTTCCGCCGGCTGTCCACAGCCCGCGGTTGTGCACAAGGCAGACTTCGGGAATGACCTCGACGCCCGATCGTGCTTCCCGTACGGCGGCGGGGCGACGCCGGCTCGCGATCGCCTCCTTCAGGCCGTCCCACGACGGCCGGGTCTACACCCGCCTGGCCATCGACGCCTCGCCTGCGCTCGACTACATCGCCGACACCCGCGCGCGTACCGGGGTGCAGGTCACGCTCACCCACGTCGTCGCAGCTGCCCTCGCCCGTGGGCTGAGGGACGTGCCGGAGACGCGTGCCAGGGTCGTGCTCGGCCGGGCCGTACCGCTCGACGACTGCGCCATCTCCTTCACCGTCGACGTCGACGGTGGCACCGACCTCGCCCCGGTGCGCGTGGACGGTGTCGACCGGCTGAGCCCGGCCGAGGTGGCTGCTCTCCTACGACCAGCGGTTGCCGTGGTTCGCAGCGAGCAGGACCGGGCGCACAACGCCGGCGCCCGATGGGCTCGTCGGCTGCCCTGGTGGGGGTTGCGTGCCGGTCTCGGCGTCGCCGGCTTCGTCTTCTCCGGGCTCGGCCGACCAGCGTTCGGCCAACGCGCCTTCCCGCTGGGCGCCGCCCTGGTTTCGAACGTCGGTGGCCTGGGCCTCGACGAGGCTTTCCTGGCACCTCTGCCCATGGCCAGGGTGCCGCTGTACCTAGCGATCGGCGCGGTGCGCGACGCCCCGATGGTGGTCGGTGGCGAGCTGGTCGTACGTCCGCAGGTCGTGCTGGTCGCCACCGGGGACCACCGGCTCATCGACGGCGCCCACGCCGGCAAGCTCGTCACGCATCGTGCGCGAGCTGCTCGCCGACCCGTACCGCCTCGACGCCCCGTGGAGCGGATCGCCTTAGTTCACCATGACGAAGACGTGCACGGGATGGACGGCAAACCAGATCATCGGGACGACCACCAGACTCACCAGGTAGGCGCCCAGCGCGACGAATCTGCGGGTGACCCCGGCGAGCAAGCACCACACCGCCGTGGCCAGCGCCAGCAACGGCAGCGCGGCACCCCCCACCGCCAGGAAGATCACGTACGCGAAGGTCCACGGGGCCGCGAGACCGACCACAAGCTGGCCCCATGCCAGGCGGCGCACTCTGCCCGCCGGCCTCGGCACCGCAGCTGACTCGGTCTCGCTCATGTGCTGGTCTCCTCGCTGAACAACTCGATCGGTCACACCTTCGGCAGGGGCTGCCTCCGCCTGAGCCCCGACCGTCGCGCTTTGTGTCAGCGCCTCGTGATGTGATGAGCGGTGCGCATCGCCACCTGGAACGTCAACTCCGTCACCGCCCGGCTGCCGCGGCTGCTCGACTGGCTCGAGCACACCGCGCCCGACGTCGTGTGCCTGCAGGAGACCAAGGTCGCCGAGGACGCGTTCCCGCGGGCGGAGGTCGAAGCCCTCGGGTACGAGGTGGCTCTGCACGGCAACGGTCGCTGGAACGGCGTCGCCATCGTCTCCAGGGTCGGGCTCACCGACGTGGCCCGCGGCCTGACCGGCGAGCCGGGCTTTCCCACCGAGGACGTGCACGAGACTCGGGCCATCGGCGCGACCTGCGGCCCGCTGCGGATCTGGTCGGTCTACGTGCCCAACGGGCGCACCCCCGACGACCCCCACTACCCGTACAAGCTGGCCTGGCTCGACGCATTGCGGGTGACGCTCGCGGACGAGGTGGGCGCACCCCGTGCCTTCGCGGTCTGCGGCGACTTCAACGTGGCGCCCACTGACAACGATGTCTGGGACCCGGCCGCCTTTGTCGGGTCGACCCACGTCACCGAGCCCGAGCGGGCGGCCTTGGCCGCGCTGCGCGAGCTCGGACTTCACGACATTGTTGGTCGGCCGCTGAAATACGACAAACCTTTCACCTATTGGGACTATCGCGCGGGAATGTTCCACAAGAACCTCGGTATGCGCATCGATCTTGTTTACGCCGACGCGCAGCTGACGGCCGCTGTGACCGATGCCTACATCGACCGCGATGCCCGGAAGGGCACCGGTCCGTCGGACCACGCGCCGCTGGTGGTCGACGCGGACCTGTGATCCGCGAGCCGGTGGCGAGACGGGTCCCCCAGCGGGAGGACCCGTCCACCGACTCCCCGTTGCGTCCACCCGACCCTGACCTTGAAATCCGGTCGGGCGGACCAGCAAGGGCGACATCCCGCGGCTCCGGCCGCCCCCAGCGCGGCCGGCGGGATGTGTGTTCCCAAACTAAGAGCAGTGGGGGGACAAAAGAAAGGGAGGTGGCCGCTATCGGCCACGTCCGCGGGACTTGGGGCGCCCCTGCGCTCGGACAACGTTGCAGGACGGAAGCCGTGCCAGCAGCGGTCTAGCCTGGACCCATGCTGATCGGTGCTCACGTCGACACGGAAGATCCCCTCGAGGCTGCGCAGGCACGCGACGCCGACGTCGTCCAGATCTTCCTGGCCGACCCGCAGAGCTGGAAACGGCCGCTGCCGCGCGAAGACGCGGCCGACCTGCTGGCCGGCGATCTCCCGATCTACGTCCACTCGCCCTACGTCATCAACGTCGCCAGCCAGAACAACCGGGTACGGGTGCCGAGCCGCAAGATCATCGACCAGCACGCGGAGGCCGCTGCGGCCATCGGCGCACGTGGCCTGATCGTGCACGGTGGTCACGCCGGCGCGAACGACGACCCGGCGGCCGGCTTCGACAGCTGGCGCAAGACGTTCGAACGGGCCAGCTGGCAGCTGCCGATCCTGATCGAGAACACCGCCGGCGGCGACAACGCCTGCGCCCGCAAGCTCGAGGACATCGCCCGGCTCTGGGACGCGGTCGGCGATCTCGGTGCCGGCTTCTGCCTCGACACCTGCCACGCCTTCGCGGCGGGGGAAGAGCTGCTCGACATCGTCGACCGGGTCAAGGCGATCACCGGTCGCATCGACCTGGTGCACCTCAACGACTCCAAGGACCCGTTCGAGTCCGGGCGCGACCGCCACACCAACGTCGGCAGCGGCACCATCGACCCCGAGCTGCTGCTGGCCGTCATCCGGGCAGCTGACGCCCCGGTTATCTGTGAGACGCCGGGCGGCGTCGAGGGCCAGAGCGCCGACATCGCCTACCTGAAAGCACATCTCGGCGGCTAGCCCGCTCGGTCAGCCGACCCAGCCACCGCTGGTGAAGGCGATCACGTACGTCGCCATCAGCGCCGGTGCGATCGCCAGATAGACGCGATGCACCCACTGCCGGTTGATCGATGCTCGAGCCAGCAGCAACCACATCGGCCACCACAGCAGCGATGCGCGGCCCACGGAGAGATAGAACTGCGACAACGCGAACGACAGCCACTGGACGCCGACGTACACCGTCTCGCCCCAACGCCGGAGCTTGATCAGCACCAGCAACAGCACCAGACCCACTGCTACGACGGCAATCTCGATCCCGAAGGCCCAGGCGTACGGGACCGGCTGGCCGGGGTCGCGGGCTGCATCCACTGTCGCCTTGAGCGCATGCCAGGGCAGGGTCAGGTGCCTCGGCCACGGCGACGCCCCCTGCGCGTGCACCCAGGCGAGCGTGTCGCCGGTGAGCAAGCCGAGGTAACCGAAGTAGAGCCCGGTGCCGATGAAAGGGCCGAGCAGCCACAAGGCATCCGGCTTCAGCAGAGGTTCACCAGCACGCCGCCGCATCACGAGATACTCGACCAGCAAGGCAATCCCGAGGAACAGGCCGGTGATGCGGACCGTTGCTGACAACCCAGCGAGCACTCCGGCCGCCCTCCAGTTGCCCTTCCGTGCCGCGAGCCAGGCCGGCAGCGCAAGCGCCAGGAACAACGTCTCGGAGTAGCCGGCGGCCAGGAAAACCGCGAACGGGGAGACGACGAGGTAGAGGACGGCGCGCTCCGACAGCTGCGCGTTGTTGGAGCTCTTCTCGTACGAGCCGAGTCCCGCAAGTGCCATCGCAGCAACGGATCCGGAGACCGCGGACACCGTGAGCGCAGCCAACGTCCAGTTGCGGACTACCACATGGACGATGCGTACGGCCATCGGGAAGCCGGGCATGAAGGCGACGATGCTGGGCTGCGCGTCGACGGTGCCGCCATAGCCGTGCCGCGCGATCTGCAGGTAGTAGTCGGCGTCCCAGTGCTGCCAGCGCGCCACCATCGCAGTCCACCCGCGCGGCAGCTCGGCGTTGAGCGTGTGCGCCGAGACGACGGTGAGCACGACCACCGACAGTCGGCTCAGCCACCAGATCGCCAGTGCCGTGCGGCGATCCGGGCCGAACCGGCTAGACCCGGGCGAGCTCGCCACTCACCAGCCCGTCCGACTCGTCGACCGGGTCGATGTCGGAGTCGTCCAGGCCGTCGAGGATGCCGCCGGCCGGGTCGTCCATGCCGGATCGCCGTACGACATCGTGCTCCGGCCGCAGGATGTCCCGGACCACGATGGCGATCAGGAACATCAGCATGAGGTCGCGCGTCCAGACGGCCGTGTAGAACCACGAGATGCTGATGCCCTGCGAGTTGTTGGCGCCCTTGTCGTTGTTGATGAAGTAGTAGAACCGGGTCACCACGACGAACAGCTCGGTCAGCTGCCACAGCAGCAGCAGCCGCCAGCGCGGGATCGCGAGGACGACGATCGGCAGGTACCACAGCGCGTACTGCGGGGAGAAAACCTTGTTGGTCAACAAGAAAACAGTGAGGACGAGGAACAGCACCTGCGGGATGCGCGGGCGCCGCTTCGCCCGTACGACCAGCAGTGCGATCAGCGAGAGTCCGATCAGCAACGACAGCGCGACCAGCTCGTTGAGCTGATGGGACGCGCCGGTGGCCGAGGCCAGCACCGATCGCGCGACACCGTCGGACTGCACGTGCTTGGGCAGCACCTTGTCCAGCTGGAACCACAGCGAGTCCCAGTCGGCAGGCCTGGTCTGGTTGAGGTGCCAGAACTCCATCCAGCTGTGCCGCCACGCCAGCAGGATCGGCACGTTGAGAACGAACCAGACCGCCGCGGCCGAGTACAGGACGTGGGACCACTCCCGCATCTTCCGGGAGCGCAGGCACAGCAACAGCAGCACACCCAGCAGGGCCACCGGATAGAGCTTGGTGGAGATGCCCAGCCCGATGAACACACCGCACCACACTGGCCGGCCACGAGCCCAAGCGAGCATGGCGAAGCCGGTGAAGGCAGCCGCCAGCAAGTCCCAGTTGGTATAGGCGTGGAACAGCAGCAACGGTGACAGCGCAAAGATGGCGGCGTCCCAGGGCCTTCGCCCGGAGAGCTTGACCGTCGCACCGGCGAGCAGGATCGCGCAGCCGCCGAGCAGCCCGGCAGTCAGCGTCCAGAACCACTGCGACTGGTACTTGCTCGGCGCCACGTGCGCCAGCAACGACGCGCCCTCCATGGCCCCACCCATGACGACGGGGTACTCGACGGCATGGTTCTTGTACGGGATCTTGCCGGAGTCGAGCCCCTCGGCCCAGTACAGGGCGTAGATGTCGGAGTAGCACAGTCGGGTGTACTGGTACTCGTGGCTGTAGCCGTGCGTCATGCACGACGCCTTCTGCACCCAGCCGAGCGCGACCGTACCCGCGGTCATCATCGTGACGATGACCATGACGCTGAACAGCCACCGGTTGACCGCAGCGTGCCGCCCGATCGGACCACCGAGCACGGCGCTGCCGCTCGCGACGAACGGGTCGTCGCGGGTCGGAGCGACCATGGAGTCGTAGGTCGGGGGCTCGATCACGCGGGCAGGGGCCTGCGCTGGCCACTCCTCCGGGGGCATGCCGGTACTGGTCATGCCGGGCATCCTCCCGCATAACCCCCGGTCAGCGGTAAGCAGCCACCGCGAGTCGTACCCGCAATCACTGTCCGGGGCCCGCTCATCCGCCGGGCGAGTTGCCGGCAGGGCCGGCTGCTGGCGTCGTGGTCGGCGCGGCAGGTGTCGTCGTCGGCGCCGCAGGTGTCGTCGTCGGAGCGACCGTTGGCGACGGCGTCGTGGTGGTGGGCGTCGGCGACGGTGTCGTCTTGGTGGGCTTCGGCGACGCTGTCGTCTTGGTGGGCGTCGGCGAGGCTGTCGTCGGCGTCGGGCTCGGCGTCGTGGTCGTCGGTGCCGGAGTGGGTGCGGCGGCCGGCTTCGGGCCGGCGACGTAGGCCGGGGCGGGGAACTGCGTGACCGGCTTGCCGTTCATCGAGTCGGTCATGAACTGCTTGAAGATCTCTGCCGGCAGCTGACCGCCGAACAGTCCCTTCTCGAAGCCGGGGATGTCGGTCAGCGGCGCGACCTTGGCGGCGTGGCCGATCCAGACCGAGGTCACCAGCTGACCGTTGCTCTTGGCCGGTCCGGTGCAGCCGACGAACCACGCGTTGGTGTTGTTCGACGTCGTGCCGGTCTTGCCGGCGACCGGACGGTTGCCGAGCTGGGCTGCGGTCCCGGTGCCGGTCTTGACCACCTCCTGCATCGCAGAGGTCACGTCGGCAGCGATGCCCGACGTGATCACGGTCTTGGTCGTCTTGGGCGACGCCGCGTAGATGGTGCGGCCCTTGTTCGACTTGACCGTTCGCACCAGGAACGGCTGTACGGCGCGGCCGCCGTTGCAGAACGTGGCGTAGCCGGTCGCCTGGTCCTGCGGGTGCACCGGGTAGACACCGAGCGCGATCCGGTCGGAGGTCTGGCCTGCGTCCTCGAGCGGCACGCTTTCCGGGATGCCGGCAATGTGGGCGATCTTGGCCACCTGCGACGGCCCGACCTTGGTGGCCAGTGGCACGTAGATCGTGTTGACGGACTGCGCCAGCGCCTTGGTCAGCGTGCAGTTGTCGCACGGCTTGCCGTCGTCGTTGTGCACGGGCTTGCCTGGCGGGTCGGGCAGCACAGCCGGGCCGTTCCACCGCGACAGAATGCCGTCGGTGCCCTGCACCTCACCGGTCGCGAGGACGTACGGCTTGAACGACGAGCCCGGCTGGAACAGGCCCTGCGTCGCGAGGTTGAGGCAGCCGCCGAGACGCACGGCGCAGCTGCCGTTGGGGGCCGAGCCTTGGCCGCCGTACATCGCCCGGATCGCACCGTCGCTCGGCTGCATCGCCACCAGCGCGCTCACCGGCGGGTCGTTGGTCTTGAGGTCCTTGACCAGGTTGTTCAGCTTCTCGTTCTCGGCCTTGATCGCTGCGGCCTGCGCACGCTTGTCGATGGTCGTGACGATGATCGTGCCCTGGGCGAGGGCGTTCTCGTCGACGCCCTTGGCCGTGAGCTCCTTCTGCACCGCGTCGATGACGAACGCGTTGGGCCCGGTCACCCGCCGCGGGGTGTACTTGATGACGGTCTTGATCGGGTACGCGGTCGCGTTCTCCTGCGCCTGCGTCATCCACTTCTTCGTGACCATGCCGTCCATGACGTACTTCCAGCGCACCTTCGCCTGCTTGGGGTGCACCAGCGGGTCGAGGTAGGACGGCCGCTGGATCGACGCGGCCAGGATCGCACCCTGGGCTGGCGTGAGCTTGCTGACGTCCTTGCCGAAGTAGGCCTTGGACGCTGCTTGGATGCCGCTCGCACCGCGGCCGAAGTAGATCGTGTTGAGGTACTTGAGCAGGACCTCGTCCTTGGACTCGGTCTGGTCGAGCTTCTCGGCGATGACCACCTCGCGCAGCTTGCGGGACAGCGTGCGCTTCTGGGTGAGGTAGGCGTTCTTCGCGTACTGCTGGGTGATCGTCGAGCCGCCCTGCACCGAGCCGCCGGTCGCGTCGACGATGACAGCGCGCGCGATGCCGCGCAGGGAGATGCCCGGCTCGTGGTAGAAGTTGCGGTCCTCGGCGGCGAGCACCGCGTTGCGCACGCTCTGCGGGATCTGGTCCAGCGAGTTCAAGCTCTCCCGGTTGGTGGCACCGATGGTGCCGAGCTGGGAGCCGTCGGAGTACAGAACCCTGGTCGTCTGCGACGTGGCCACGTCGCTCGGTTTCGGTACCGGCGTCGAGAACCACAGGTAGGCCGCAGCGGCAGCGAACAGCAGGAAACCGCTGAGGCAGGTGACCCACACCATCCGCCACGTCGGGGTGTAACGGTGCCAGCCCGTACGGACCTTCTTGCCCTTCTTGCCGCTGGCGGGGGGCTTCGCCGGCGGCCTCGCGGGACCCGAGCCCGAAGGCGGGTTTGTCGCAGGAGGGCGACGGCGAGGCGGTTGCTGCGGCGGCGGAGGGGTGCTCACACGGACCTTCGTGCCCTGATCAGCTCGAGTCCGAAACGAAGGGGCACCGCAGGGCCCGGGTCACTCCTCCGCAGCCCGGCGTCGGGCTCGGCGTGCGGTTTGCCGCTCACCGGTCCCCACAACGTACGAGGTGATCAGGTGGTTCCAGGAGCAATTCCGGCAAACTTCCACCACAAAGACGCCGAGCTCGGCGTAGGACTCCTCCAGCCGGTCGATCTCCCTGGTCGGCCGCGCCCGTCCGCTGGCCTCGCCCAGCTCGTCGCCGTAGACGTAGGTCACCTGGGTCAGCGGGTGCTGCTTGCAGACCGGGCAGGTGCGCTCGGTCAGCTCGCCGTGGTGCTTGGCCGCCCGCAGCAGGTAGGGATGAGCGTCGCACGCGTCGAGCGCGGACACCTTCCCGGTGAACAGGCCGGCCAGCGTCGCCCGCCGAGCGAGCGAGTAGTCGATGACCGAGCGGACGGATCGAGCCACCAGTCCACCGTACGCCCTGCTCGTGGGCGCCATCGGACTCGCGGTGAGGTGCCGACGGGCACGGATCGCACCAGTCCCATCGTGCGCGCACGTCCCTATTGACCCCATATGAACCATCCTGCACACCCCGGCGTTTCCCGTCCGGAGCGACCCTCCCGCGCTGTTAGCCTCCGCCGCATTCCAGCCCTTCAACGTCGGAGGAACCACCATGCGTCTACGTCACGTCAGCACCCTCACGGCCGCGAGCGTCGCCTTCGCCGGCACCATGGTCACCGGCATCCAGGCTGCCTCGGCGCACGTCGCCTGCGACAAAGGTGAGTTCCACGACGTCACCAGCCACAGCGACACCTTCCAACAGGTCGACGCCGTCAAGCTGATCAACAAGGGCGCGACCACGGCGACCCTCAAGGCCGTCGTGGGCGAGTCGCACACCTCGACCAGGTCGTTCTCCGCCAGCGTCACGGTCGGCGTCGAAGCGAGCTTCTGGGTCTTCGCGAAGGCCAAGGCTGAGGCGACAGCCGGGGTCACGCTGGCCAGCTCCAGCACGATGAGCGCGTCGTACGAAGCAGACGTCCCGGTGCCGGCTCACCAGACGTACCAGGTGCTGTTCGGCTTCGACCGCTACAACCAGTACGTCCGGGAGTACCACCTGGTCCAGTCCGGCGCCACCAACTGCGCCGTGGTCGTGGACCACGCGGGCTGGGTGCGGGCACCGTTCGAGAAGACCTTCGTGATCAAGAAGGGGGCCTGAGCAACCTGCCGACCCAGCCCGACGGTGGCGTCATCTCGTGCGCGCAAGCGCCCGTAGCGACGCCATCCGGCTGTCACGGCAGACGCGTCCCCGACCGTCCATGTGGCGTTCATGGAAACGCCTGCTATCGTCTCGATGTATCGGTTCGATACATCGAACTCACGATTGTGCGGGAGCGCCCATGAGCAAGAAGCGAGGTGGCGTCCTCGAGCTCGCCGTCCTCGGCCTGCTCCAGGAGTCGCCCCTGCATGGCTACGAGCTGCGCAAGCGGCTCAACACCCTGCTCGGCAGCCTACGGGCTCTGTCGTACGGGTCGCTCTACCCGGCCCTGCGCGACATGCAGACCCACGGCTACATCGCCGAGGACCTGCCCGACGAGACCGAGAGCACCGCTCCGGCGCTGACCGGTCGCCGCGGCAAGGTCGTCTACAAGCTCACCGCCGAGGGCAAGGAGCGCTTCGCCGACCTGCTCAGCGAGGCCGGCCCGTCGGCGTGGGAGGACGAGAACTTCGGCGTCCACTTCGCGTTCTTCGGCCAGACCGACGCCGAGGTGCGCATGCGCATCCTCGAGGGTCGTCGCAGCCGGCTCGAGGAACGGGCTTATGGCGTACGGGCCGCAATGACCCGCATGTCCCGTACGAGGGAGCGCCTGGACTCCTACACGGAAGAACTTGCCCGGCACGGACTCGAGTCCGCCGAGCGTGAAGTGCGGTGGATCGAAGAGCTCATCGCAACCGAACGGAACAGCAACAGTCCCAGTTCCCCCCATAAGAACCAGAACAAAGGAGAAGACGCATGAGCACCAGCTCAGGCCGCATCCGCGTAGCCATCGTCGGCGTCGGCAACTGCGCATCGTCGCTGGTGCAGGGCGTCGAGTACTACCGCAACGCCGACCCCGAGGCGCGGGTCCCCGGCCTCATGCACGTCAAGCTCGGCCAGTACCACGTCGGTGACATCGACTTCGTGGCTGCGTTCGACGTCGACGGCAAGAAGGTCGGCCAGGACCTCAGCGACGCCATCGGCGCCAGCGAGAACAACACCATCAAGTTCGCCGACGTGCCGCCCACCGGCGTCATCGTCCAGCGGGGCCACACCCTCGACGGGCTCGGCAAGTACTACAAGCAGACCATCGAGGAGTCCACGGACGCCCCGGTCGACGTCGTCGCCGCGCTGCGCGAGGCCGAGGTCGACGTCCTGATCTGCTACCTGCCGGTCGGTTCCGAGCAGGCCGCGAAGTTCTACGCCCAGTGCGCCATCGACGCCCACGTCGGCTTCGTCAACGCGCTGCCGGTCTTCATCGCCGGCACCGCGGCGTGGGCCCAGAAGTTCACCGACGCCGGTGTCCCGATCGTCGGCGACGACATCAAGAGCCAGGTCGGTGCCACGATCACCCACCGCGTGCTCGCCAAGCTGTTCGAGGACCGCGGCGTCGTGCTGGACCGCACCTACCAGCTCAACGTCGGCGGCAACATGGACTTCATGAACATGCTCGAGCGCGAGCGCCTGGAGTCCAAGAAGATCTCGAAGACGCAGGCCGTGACCTCGAACATCGAGCACGACCTCGGTGCCCGCAACGTGCACATCGGCCCGTCCGACTACGTCGCGTGGCTCGACGACCGCAAGTGGGCCTACGTCCGGCTCGAGGGTCGCGCGTTCGGCGACGTGCCGTTGACGCTGGAGTACAAGCTCGAGGTCTGGGACTCGCCCAACTCGGCCGGTGTGATCATCGACGCGCTGCGGTGCGCCAAGATCGCCCTCGACCGTGGCGTCGGCGGCCCGCTGCTGTCCGCGTCCTCGTACTTCATGAAGTCCCCGCCCGAGCAGTTCGCCGACGACGTCGCGCGGGCCAAGCTCGAGGCGTTCATCGCTGGAGACGTTGAAAGGTAGCCAGCGCGCTATCCGTTAGTCGCTCACTGCCCTGTCGCCCTCGTGGCGGCAGGGCAGTTGTGCTTCCCCAACGTCTCGGTCCACAATCTTGCCGAATCGGCAGACGGGAGCGGCCATGACGGACGGGATGGGTGAACGGTTCGCGGCGGCACTGGCCGCCAAGGACGCGACGGGGTTGCAGTCGCTCATGGCCGACGCCATCGACTTCCGCGCCCTGACGCCAAAGCGCTTCTGGGAGGAGACGACCCCGGAGGCCGTCGTCGGCAACGTGATGCTCGGCCACTGGTTCGAACCCAGCGATGTGATCACCGCCGTCGAGTCGGTCGAGACCGGCAACGTCGAGGATCGGGACTCGCTGACCTACCGGTTCCACGTGTCCAATCCCGAGGGCGAGTTCACGGTCGAGCAGCAGGCCTACTACGAGGTCACCGACGGGCGGATCTCCTACTTGCGCATGCTCTGTTCCGGCTACCGCCCGGCCTGAGCCTGCAGGTCCCCGGCCCGGCCGACGGATAGCCTGGCCGAATGGCCCGCCCTGTACGTGCGCTGTTTCGCGAGCCGGGCTTCGGCCGGTTGTACGGGACCCGGCTGGTGTCGCAATCGGCGGACGGTGTTTTCCAGGCGAGCCTGGCCAGTGCGGTGCTGTTCAATCCCGAGCACGCGACCGACCCGGCGAGCCTGGCCGTCGGTTTCGCCGTCATCCTGCTGCCGTACTCGGTCATCGGCCCGTTCGCCGGCGTCTTCCTCGACCGGTGGTCCCGCCAACGGGTGCTGGTGCTGGCCAACCTCGTCCGCGCCTGCATCGTGCTGCTGGCGGCTGCGCTGCTGATCTGGCAGGGACCGGTCAGCCCGGCGTTCTACGTCACGGCGCTCGCGGCCACCAGCGTCAACCGGTTCTACCTGTCGGCACTGTCGGCCGGCCTTCCGCACACGGTCTCGCAACCGCGTCTGGTCCTGGCCAACTCGGTGTCCACGACCTCGGGCACGGTGGCGACGTTCGCCGGCGCTGGCGTTGCCCTCCTGCTCCGGCAGGCGCTCGGCAGCGGGGACAAGGGCGATGCCGGCCTGGCCTGCGTCGCGGCGGTCGTCTACCTGATGAGCTCACTGGTGGCCAGCGGGTTCGCCGCCGACGCGCTCGGCCCGGACCTGGCCGAGGTGATTACCCGGCCGCCGCTGCGGGACGAGCTGGGCGTCGTCAGCCACGGCCTCGCCGCCGGGGCCAAGCACGTCTGGTCGCGTACCCGAGCCCGCAACGCCTTGCTCGCCATCGGCGCGCACCGGTTGTTCTACGGCATCTCAACGATCGCGACGATCCTGCTCTACCGCAACTACTTCACCGACCACGGCATCTGGCGAGCCGGGCTGCCGGGCCTCGCCGAGGTGTTCAGCGCCAGCGCCGCCGGGGTGCTGCTCGCGGCCGCGCTCACCCCCGCCGTCACCGCGCGGATCACCAAGGAAGCCTGGATCGCGCTGCTGCTGACGGGCGCGGCCGTCGTCGAACCGGCGCTGGCTCTGCCGTACCGCCAGGACCTGTTCGTGCTCGCCGCGCTGATCCTCGGTTTCGTCGCACAGGGCTCGAAGATCTGCGTCGACACCATCGTCCAGGAGAACGTCGACGAGGTGTTCCTGGGCCGGGTCTTCTCGGTGTACGACACCTTGTTCAACCTGACCTTTGTCGCCGCCGCGGTCGTGAGCGTGATCGTGCTGCCCAAGACCGGAAGGTCCAGCGCCGCCATCATCGCCATCACTGCCGGATACGCCATCACGGCGGCGGTCTTCTGGACGGCCTCACGCCAGCGAGACGGAGCCGATCAGCGGAGAATGTCGACCATGGCGACGCTGATCCAGAAGTAGCGCGCCTCGATGTTCTTGCGACCGGTCACCCGCAGGTTGAACGTGTGCTCGCCGTCGGACAGCTCGTCGGACTCCCAGAGCATCCGCCGGCCGCGCTCGGCGGAGTAGAGGTCGACGTCCGTGGGCGGTTGCCCGTCCACCCAGACCTCGGCGATGCCCTGTCCCTGTGCCTGGAACGCCCAGAATCGGAACCGTCTCCCGACGAAGCGCATGCTGACCGAGTCGCCCGTGCGGCAGCTGTACGCGTCGCCGCCCGGGTCGCCGGCCAGGCCGTCGCCGTGCAGCCAGCTGCCGTGGTAGGTGAACTGCCCGAGATCGGTTCCCTCGACGTAGTCCATGACCCGGGTGGCGTCGCCGTCGGTGGTCGTACCGCGCGCGTTGCGCTCCACGGGGTCGACGACGACGCTCGTCTCGGACTGGAACGCAGCCACGTAGGCCCCGACGTCGTAATGGCTCACGACATCGCGCAACGAGCCTTCGAGCAGCTCGAAGGACTTGCTCTTGGTCGCGTCGTTGTCGGCGCCGAGGTAGGCGATCTCGCGGGCCTGGTCGTGGACGTCCGTCACGCGGCCGGTGATCGACACGGCGTCCAGGGCCGCTGACTCCGACACCCGCCCTATCTCCTGCGTCGTCGCGCCCTGCTGCACCACCGAGGATGCGATGGAGGCCGTGTTCTGGCAGATCAGGTCCATGGTTCCGACGATCTGCCCGATCGCCTGAACCGTGTTGCCCGACCCCTGCTGAATCTCCTCGAGCGTGGTCTTGACCCGCTCCGTCGCCTCGGCGGTCGCCCTGGACAGCGCCTTGACCTCGCTCGCCACGACCGCGAAGCCGAGCCCGGCCTCACCGGCGCGAGCCGCTTCGATCGTCGCGTTCAGGGCGAGCAGATGCGTCTGAGCAGCAATGTTCGCGATGACCTGGGCCAGGCCCTCGACCTGCTGGACCGCCTTGCTCAACGCACGCATGCCCTGGTCGGCGAGCTTGCCCTGCTCCGCTGCGGTCACCGCGGTGTCGGCGGCGAGAGTCGCATGCCGGGCGATCTCCTGCACCGTGGCGGCGAGCTCCTCCGTCGACGCCGCCACGATGCCGATGCTGTCCGAGACCTGACCCGAAAAGACGCCGACGTCATACGCCGTCCCAGCCATCGTCTCGGCCGAGCCGAGCATCCGCTGGTTGTTGCGCTCGACGATCAGCCGGTCGTCGTGGAAGATCACCAGCCCCTGCTGCAGGGTGCCGACGACCGCGCGCATGTCGTCCACCAGCGCGTCGACCCCGCGCTCGACGTCACCAAGTGCGTCCGTGAGCTCGGAGCCGGTCGAGCCGGTCAGGTCGCCTGCGCGCGCGGCGCTCAGCAGGGCCGTGAGCCGGTCGAGCCGAGCCCGGTCGGTCTCCGAACGCCGCCAGGGCAGGCGCAGCCGCTTCGCAGATGAGGTGGTGGGGGAGTTGGGGGAGGTGGACGAGTGTCCCGGTTCATGCCGCATACAGAGGTATCGACGCAATTCCCGGCCCCTTGACCCGACCGCAGATAACGAACCGGTGGCGACTACAGCCCCTCGGACGCCGCCCACTCGCGCAACGCCTCAACCGCCTGGTCATAGGGCAACGGCCCGCGCTCGAGCCGCAGCTCCAGCATCGCGTTGTAGGCCCTGCCCACCACCGGGCCCGGTGCAAGCCCGAGCAGCGACATGATCGCGTTGCCGTCCAGATCGGGCCGGATCGCCGACAGCTCCTCCTCCTCGGCGAGCACCGCGATCCGCGCCTCCAGCTCGTCGTACGCTGCCGACTGCGCCGCGGCCTTGCGCTTGTTCCGCGTCGTGCAGTCGCTGCGGACCAGGATGTGCAACCGGTCCAGCAGGTCGCCGGCGTCGCGGACGTAGCGCCGCACCGCCGAGTCGGTCCATTCGCCGCGACCGTACCCGTAGAAACGCAGGTGCAGCTCGACCAGCTTGCAGACCGAGTCGGTGACGTCGCGGGAGTACTTCAGCAGCCCGAGTCGCTCGCGGGCCATCTTGGCACCGACCACCTCATGGTGGTGGAACGAGACCCCGCCCGCAGCCTCGAACTTGCGGGTCCTTGGCTTGCCGATGTCGTGCAGCAGGGCAGCCAGGCGCAGGACGAGGTCCGGGCCGGAGGGCTCGAGCCGGATCGCGTTCTCGAGCACGGCAAGCGTGTGCTGGTAGACGTCCTTGTGGTGATGCTCGGGGTCGACCTGCATGGCCAGCCGCGGCAGCTCGGGCATGACCAGCTCGGCCAGGCCGGTCGAGACCAGCAGCTCGAGGCCGCGACGCGGCGTCGCCCCGAGCATCAACTTGGACAGCTCGGCCTGTACCCGCTCAGCGGTGATGATCGCCAGCCGGCCGGACATCGCGGTCATCGCCGCGACCACCTCCGGCGCCACCTCGAACCCGAGCTGCGCTGAGAACCGCGCGGCGCGCAGCATGCGCAGCGGGTCGTCGCCGAACGAGTCCTCCGGCCGGCCAGGGGTGCGCAGCACGCCACGAGCCAGGTCGGGCAGTCCCCCGTACGGGTCGACGAAGTGGTGCGAGGGCACCGACACGGCCATCGCGTTGACGGTGAAGTCGCGGCGCAGCAGGTCCTGGTCGAGCGACGTCCCGTACGTGACGACCGGGTTCCGTGACTCCGAGCGGTAGGACTCGCTGCGGTAGGTCGTGATCTCGAGCCGGAACCCGTCCTTCTGCAGCCCGACGGTGCCGAACGCGATCCCGGTCTCCCACTGCGAGTCGGCCCAGCCCTTGGCCAGGTCCTTCACGGCGTCGGGGTGGGCGTCGGTCGTGAAGTCGAGGTCGTCGCCCAGCCGGCCGAGCAACGCGTCGCGGACCGACCCGCCGACCAGGTACAGCGCATGACCTGCGGCCGCGAACCGGCGGCCCAGGTCATCAGCGACCGGCGAGACCCGGAGCAGCTCGGCGACCGCACGGCGCTGGGCAACGCTCAGGGCATCGGCTGCGTCGGCTGCATCAGGCGCCGGGTCGACGGGATCGGAAGGGGAGGGCGGGGTGGACACAGCCAGCAGATCTTCCGGTCGGGTTCGTAGCACGGTGCCTCATCGTACGGGCAAGGGCCAGCGGATTCTCGAGCGACATCGCTCACGCAGACCTGACTACGACCGTGCGCCGCCCTCGCGGCACTACGATCGACGGGTGACCTCTGCCCGGCCTTCGCGACGGCAACGGCTCCGACGGGTGGAGGAAATCTCCGCCGGCGGACTCGTCGTCGCGCGCAACCCCGGCGGGATCGAGGCAGCCCTGATCGGGCGGCTGGACCGTCGCGGGCGGCTGCTGTGGTCGCTGCCCAAGGGCCACATCGAGCTCGGCGAGACGCCCGAGATGACCGCTGTCCGCGAGGTCGCGGAGGAGACCGGCATCCAGGGCCGGGTCGTCGGAGAGCTCGGCGTCATCGACTTCTGGTTCGTCATCGACGACCGGCGCATCCACAAGACCGTGCACCACTACCTGCTGCTCGCCGAGGGCGGCGAGCTGTCCGACGAGGACGTCGAGGTCACCGAAGTGGCCTGGGTACCGCTGGACGAGGTGCCGGCGCGGCTCGCCTACGACGATGAGCGCGCCCTGCTCACCCGCGCGAGCGCCCTGCTGGCCGAGACCGCGTGAGGCTGGCACGCCGCCTCGCAGCAGTGCTGACCGCACTGACGCTGGCTTACCTCCCCCTGACCGGGGCCAGCGCGCAAACCACCACCAACGAACTGCCGCTGAACGTCACGGTGACACGGCTGACGCCAGCGGCGCCCCACGCCGGCCAGATCCTCACCCTGTCCGGTCTGATCAGCAACACGACCGACCTGGAGTACGACAAGCTCGGCGTCGTGCTCCGGCTGTCCTCGGAGCCCCTGCTCAGTCGCGGCGACCTGCTCGCGGTGGCCGACTCGACGGAGCACCTCCCCTTCAGCGACGACGCCGGCGCTCCCGAGACCATCGTGTCGGTCCTGCCGGGCGGGACCGTGCCGTACAAGCTCGAGGTCCCGATCGACGAGCTGCACCTGACCAGTCCGGGCGTCTACCGGATCGGCGTCGAGGTGTTCCACATCGTCGACGGCGACCGGGTGTACGACGGGCGGGTCAACACCTTCCTGCCCTGGGTGCCGGCCAGCGCCAACGTGGCCCCGCTGCACGTCGCCTGGCTCTGGCCGCTGCTCAGCAAGCCGAGACTGGCACCCGACGGCAGCTTCACCGACGACGTCCTCGGCGCGGAGGTGTCACCGCAGGGCCGGCTCGGCCGGCTGCTCAACGTGGCCAAGCAGGCGCTCGGCTACCGCGACCCGATCCGGCTGACGCCGGTGGTCGACCCCGAGACCGTGCAGGAACTGACCTTGATGGCGGACCCCGCTCACCCGTACACCGTGAAACCGATCGGCTCGTCACAGCCGGCGATCCCCGGTGCCTACCGCACCGAGGCCGCAAGCTTCCTGGCCGAGCTGCGCGCGGTGATGGCCAAGACGACCTCCGTCGCCACTCCCTACGCGGACCCGGACATCGAGGCGTGGACCAGCGCTCAGGCCTCCGTCCTGATCACCCAGGCACGGTCGACCGGCCTCGCCGACCGGCTGCCGGGCGTCGCGGGCGGACTGCTGTGGCCGCCGGACGGGGCCCTGTCCGACAGCACCCTGGACCTGCTCACCGTCTCCGGGCTGGTGCTCGGGCCGAAGGCCTACCCGCTGCCGCCGGCCTCGACGCCCGGCTACACCCCGACTGCGACGGCGTCGGTGACCCGCCCCGGCGGAACGGTCCCTGCTGTCGTGATCGACGACGGTCTGACCCGGCTGGCCACCAAACGCGTCCGGGCCGGCGAAGAAGTCCTGCTCCACCAGCGGTACGTGGCGGAGACCGCCGCCATCGCCGTCGAGTCGGCCCCGTCGCCGCGGGCCCTTGTCATCGCCCCCGACCGGCGCTGGAGCCCCACCGACACCATCGTGCGCAGACTGGTCTCCGACACCGGCCGGCTGCCATGGCTACGGTCGCTCACGGTGCCGCAGGCCCTCGAGCAGGATCCGGTCGACCCGGACGTCGCTCGCGGCCCTCTGCACGTGCCACCGGGGACGCCCACCTTGCCGGGCAACCTGGCCAACGGGATCGCCTCGGCCAACGACGAGCTGGCCGGCTACCGGTCGATCCTGTGCCCGGTCGTCCCGTCAAAGCCGGGCGCCAGCACCGCGCCGGCCACGACCGGCGCGGCGGGCACGGGATCCGCCGCCTCGTCGAGCCCCGGCGCGAGCACCGCCGCGGCCTGCGCCAGCGAGGAGGCCGGGGTGCTCACCCTCCAGCAAAGCCTCTACCGGGCCGGGTCCACGGCCTTCCGGGTACCGGACAGCGGCGGCGAGAAGATGCTTGCTGCGACCAGTGCTGCGCTGGCCAAGCAGGAGCGAAAGGTGCGGATCACGACCAGAGGCACCGAGGTGCTGGTCGGCAACCGGGCCAAGGTCCCGATCCGGATCGTCAACGAGCTCAACGTGCCGGTTCAGGTCCAGCTGGTCCTCAACCCGCTCAGCCCGGCCCTGACCACCTCACCGGCTGAGACCGTGATCATCCAGCCGGGGCAGCCGGCCCAGGTCAACGTGACGATCAGCACCGCGAAGGCCGGCGCCGGCAGCCTGCCGGTCGAGGCCCAGCTGCTGACTCCGGACAGTCGCCCGTACGGTCCCCCGGCTCACCTGTCGGTCAAGGTTTCCGTCTACGGCGCGGTGGTGGTGTGGATCAGCGCGGCCGTCGGCGGCCTGCTGCTGCTCGCCGTGGTCGTACGCATCTACCGCAGGATCCAGAACGCCCGCCGCGGCAACCAGCCCCCGACCGACCCCGCCACCACGGAGGCGACGGCGTGAGCGTTCCCCCGCCCGCCGTCGCTCGCCGGCCAGCGCCCCCACGTGGCCGGGTGCTGAGCTCCGGCCCCAGCCTGCTGCGCTCCAGCAAGGTCATGGCAGCAGGCACCCTCGCCTCGCGCGGTACCGGCCTGCTGCGCACCGTCGTCATCGCGGCTGTCGTGGGCGTGGGCTACCGCGGTGACGCCTACGCGATCGCCAACACCCTGCCGAACATCGTGTACGAGCTGCTGCTGGGCGGCGTCCTCACCAGCGTGGTCGTGCCGCTCCTCGTCCGGGCCGGCAAGGACAGCGCCGAGGAGGGCGTTGTCTATGCACAACGACTTCTCACCCTGGTCGCACTCACCCTCGGCATCGCCGCCGTTGTCGGCGTTCTGGTCGCGCCGTCGCTGGTCGACGTCTACCTGAACCAGAAGAACCCAGCCGAACGGTCCCTGGCGATCGAGTTCTCCCGCTACTTCCTGCCCCAGATCGCGTTCTACGGGGTCGGGGCCATGATGGGCGCGATCCTCAACACCCGCGGCCGGTTCGCGGCGCCGATGTGGGTTCCCGTACTCAACAACATCGTCGTCCTGGCGACCGGCTTCATCGTCTTGCTGATGCCCGATGCCCTGGTCCACGGCCGCCACGAGCTGTCGCAGAACCAGCTGGTCGTGCTGGCCCTGGGCACCACCCTCGGCGTCGTGACCCAGACCGTCGCGCTCGTGCCACCGCTGCGGCGCAGCGGGTTCCACTGGCGGCCGCGTTTCGACTTCCGGCACACCGGGCTGGCCCATGTCGGCCGCCTCGGCGGCTGGGTCCTGCTCTACGTGCTCGCCAACCAGCTCGGCCTGGCGGTGGTCATCCGCCTGGCGGACCAGACGTTGTCCGGCGTGACCGGGCACGGGTCGGGCAGCTACGCCACCTACGTCAACGCCTTCATCATCTTCTCGCTGCCGCACGCGATCATCACCGTCTCGGTGATCACCGCCTTGCTGCCCAGGATGAGCCGCCACGTCGTCGCCGGACGGGCCGACCTGCTGCCGCGGGAGATGTCGATCGGGCTGCGGCTGTCGTCGGTGATCCTGGTCCCGGCGACCTTCGCCCTGATCGTGCTCGCGCAGCCGATCGTCCAGGTGCTGCTCCGACACGGCGCCGTGAGCGACTCCGACGCCAGGGTGCTGGGCTGGACGCTGGCCACGTTCGCCGTCGGGCTGATCCCGTTCTCCGCCTTCCAGCTGCACCTGCGTGCCTTCTACGCCCTCGGCGACACCCGCACCCCCGCCTACATCAGCGTCATCCTCAACTCGGTCAACGTGCTGGCCGACCTGCTGCTGTTCGTCAGCCTGCACGGAAGTGCCCGGCTGCCGGGCCTCGCCGCCGGCTACGCCCTGTCCTACGTCGTGGGTGTGAGCCTCACCGGAGCGGTGCTGCGCCGGCGCATCGGCCGGCTGGGAGCGCCGCGCATCATCCGTACCCTCGTCCGGGTCGCCATCGCCTCGGCCATCGGCGCCGTGCTCGCGTGGGGGGCGGCGACCTTGGTCGAGCGCTTCGCCGGGCACGGGTTCACCGGCTCGCTGCTCGCCCTGGCAGTGGCCGTGCCCCTGGGCGCCGTCGTCGCACTCCGGATCGCCCAGCGGCTGCACGTACGTGAGGTGACCGAGCTGCTCAGTGCCTTCGGCGCCAAGGGCGGGCGTCCCGCGACCCGCCGCCCCGCTCCCCGCCGGGCCTGAGCCGCGGCGGGCAAGTCTGAGGTGCGGCTAAGTAGAGCCGCCCGGAGTAGGCGGGCGGGTTGAGTCCGACCCCCGGATGGCTCAAGGCGCCGCCCGCGCGCGCCGACCCGAACAGTGAACAACTGGGTTGGTTGGCGCGAAAGGGCGTTGGGTGGACAGCACACAGCAGCAACCCGGCGAGCTCGACGCACGCGATGCGGGCGGGATCGTCGTCGGCTGGATGACCAAGCTTGCCGTCATCGCCGCGATCGTCGGTCTCATCGGCTTCGACGCCATCAGCGTGGGACTCGGTCACCTGAGCACCTCCGACGACGGTGGCAAGGCCGTTCAGGCTGCGAGCCAGACCTTCCAGAGCAGCCACAACCTGCAGCAGGCGTACGTGGCCGCAACCAGGGCCGTGAACCCCAACGAGGTGGTCAACCAGGCCGGCTTCGCCGTCGACCCCGACGGCACGGCCCACCTCTCGGTGACCAACAAGGTCCACACGCTGGTGCTGTTCCGGCTGTCCGTGACGAGGAAGTGGACTGTGATCACGGAGAAGGTCAGCGGCAAGTACACCGGGTCGTGACCGGCCGCCGAGTCCTCGCGACCGGACTGGCGCTGATGACGGCGGCCAGCATCCTCGCCGCGGCTCCCGCTGCCTCCGCGGCCCCGTCGCTTGCCGACGCCAAGGCGCAGGCCGCGGCACTGGCGGCGAAGGTCGCCCAGCTCAACGATGAGGCCGAGCTGGCCAGCGAGGACTACAACCAGGCACAGGAACAGCTGGCCAAGGCGACCACGGACTACCTCGGCCTGCAGTCCGACGTCGACGACGCCTACGCCCGTTCCAGCGCCGGCAACGAGTCACTGGCCAGCCAGACCGTCTCGCTGTACGAGGTCGGTGGCTCCGCCCCGCTGTATGCCGAAGCCCTCAACGGCAGCGACCTCGGCGACGTCGTCGAGCGGATCTCCATGGCCGGCAGCGTCCTGCACTCGACCGAGGTCACTGCTCATCACAGCGCGGCGCAGACGGCAAAGCTCAACGGCCTCAACGCCCGGCTGTCGGCGGCCGCGTCGGCCCAGAGCCGGCTACGGGCGCAGGCCGCGCTGAAGAAGCAGCAGGTCAACAACCTGCTCGGTCAGCAGCGCCAGCTGCTCGCGGCGGCGAACTCCCGGGTCCGCACGATCACCGTCCAGCTCCAGCAGGAAGCAGCACGCAAGGCCGCAGCTGCCTTCGCGGCGAAGGTTGCAGCTGCACAACAGGCCGCTGCCTTGCAGCAACAGCAGCTCACGCTCGTGACCGGGGCGACGGCCCCGACCGCAGCCGCGGGCGCGGCGATTCTCGCGGCGCAGACCCGCATCGGCACACCCTACGTCTGGGGAGCCACCGGGCCCGGCGCCTTCGACTGCTCGGGACTCACCGGCTGGGCCTACCAGCAGGCCGGCATCTTGCTCCCGCGCACCTCTCGGGAGCAGTGGAACGTCGGTCATCACGTCGCACTCGCCGACCTGCAGCCCGGCGACCTGCTGTTCTGGGCGGTCGACCAGAACAACCCGGCGACGATCCACCACGTCGCGATCTACGTCGGCAACAACCTGATGATCGCCGCACCGCACACGGGTTCCACCGTGCAGATTCAGCAGGTGTACCTCAACGGCTACATCGGCGCGACCCGCCCGACCGGCTGACTCGTCCGAAAGCCGGGCAGATGTAGTCCCAATGGGCCATTTCCTCGCGCTGTCACGCTGCCGATAGGACACGAGACACCACTCGGTGTTGGCCAGAGGCGGTCCCACCGTCTAGGGTCGCCAGGCGAACACACAGAGTCAACGGTCGTAACGCCGAGTTCTGCCCCTCGACCGGAGGCTCCCCGACAACACGTCAAACAGGGGCAGAAGCGGGGGACCCAATGGTCTCCGGTCATCAGTCGCACCTCGACTGCTGACCTTGGGGTGAAGCCGGTCCTCGGACCGGCCGGGCTACCTTTCCAGCCCGAACCCGACAGCTGACCTCGCAGGCGTTGTCGGAAGGGAAAACTGTGCCTGCGGTTCATCCGCGTGCACGCGTTCGCCTCTGGGCGGTCGCGGTCGCACTTGCCATCACCTCCACCGTGCTCATCGGAGCACCTGCCGGCGCCGCCCACGCGGCGACCCCCTCGCAGGCCGCGGCCAAGTCCGCCAGCCTGCGGCTCGCAGCAGCCAACGTGGTCCGCGTCGCCACGCCGAAGGCAGCGCCGAAGCACAAGAAGAAGCCCGTACACAAAAAGCCCGCGCACAAAAAGGCTCCCAAGAAGCACAAGCTGGCCTTCGGCGTTCGCGTCGTACGGGACGCATCGGTCTACAAGGGCGCTCGCTACCAGTGGGGCGCCAGCGGGCCCAGCCGTTTCGACTGCTCCGGCTTCACCCGCTACATCTTCGCGAAGTTCGGGATCGGCCTCCCGCACAGCTCGGCCGGCCAGTACTCGATGGTGCGGCACATCTCGAGCAGCAAGAAGCAGATCGGTGACCTGATCTTCTTCCACAGCAGCGGTGGCCACGTCTACCACGTGGGCATCTACGCCGGAAACAACCGAATCTGGGCAGCGACCCACACCGGTGACTTCGTCCGGCTCGAGGGCATGTGGAACGCCTCGTACTACGTCGGCCGCATCGGGCACTGACCCACGGACTTGCCCACCGGCCAGCATGCGGCCCGGCATCCGCCCTCTACAGTGGGGTGAATGCCGGGCCGCCGCCGTCTGACTCGACGGAGTTGAACTCACTTGCCATCCCCACCCGCCCCGTTGGCACCGGGCAGCATGGTCACAGGTCGCTACCGCCTGCTTCGCCGGGTCGGCAGCCCGTCCTCCACCCTGTGGGAAGCGCACGACGACGTCCTCGCCCGCCCGGTCGCGATCCGCAACCTGCCCACTGACGCGGGTACGGACGCGGTCCTCGACGCGGCCCGACGTGCCGGCGTGGTGCCGCACCGCACCCTGACCAGGGCCTACGACGTGGTCGACGAGCCCGATCTGCGCCTCGTCGTGCGCGAGTGGGTCGAGGGCGAGCCGCTCAACGACGTGGTGGCCGACGCCCCGCTGACCCCCGACCGCGCCATCGTCGTGATCAGCGCTGTCGCCGACGCCCTGAGCGCCGCCGCCGAGTTCGGGGTGCACCACGGCCGCCTGCATCCCGGTCACGTGCTGCTGACCCCCGACGGCGACGTCCGGGTCACCGACGCGGCAACCGCAGCAGCTCTGTCCGGCGCTCCTGCCGGTGGCGACACCGACGACGTCCAGGCGCTCGGCGCGCTGCTGTACTTCGCGGTCACCGGGCGCTGGCCGTTCAACGACCAGCCCGATCTGCCGCAGGCACCGGTCGAGGACGGCAAGCTGTGCACCCCGCGCCAGGTCAGAGCCGGCGTCCCGCGCGACGTCGACCGGCTGGTGATGGAGTGCCTGGTCCCCGGCCCGACCTCGCCGGCCTCAGCCGCTGGGGTCGTCACCCGGCTGACCACGCTGCGCCACGGCGAGGAGCCGACGCAGCACATCCCCATCGTCGTGGAGCCGGAGCTGCCGCCACCGCCACGCCCGCGCTGGCCGGTCTACCTCGCGAGCGCGGTTGGCGGTGGCCTGGTCGTCTACCTCGCCCTGGTGGCGCTGACCGGCGGCTCCAAGTCCGGCGTACCGTTTCCGGACCTGCTGCACCACAACGCCACGACCACGCTGCCCGCCAAGCCCAGCCACTCGGCCGCGCCGACCCCCGGCCAGAGCGCCAACACCGCCGCGCTGACACCGCTGCCGCTGAGCTCGGCCACCTCCTTCGACCCGATGGGTGACGGCTCGGAGAACCAGTCCGAGACGCCGAACGCCATCGACGGCAACCCAGCGACCGCGTGGTACTCCGAGACCTACAGCCGGGCCAACTTCGGCGGCCTCAAGCCAGGCGTCGGGCTCCTGGTCGACGCCGGCACCGCGGTCAGCCCGCGCCAGGTCGAGGTGGACTTCGTCGCGCCGGGGGCCACGTACGAGATCCGAGCTGCTGACACGGCCGCGAGCTCCCTCGACGGTTTCACCACCAAGGGCACCGGCGACGCCACCGGGGCGGCCAGCTCCACCGTCGCGATCACCGACAGCGCGGCGCACCGGTACTGGCTGGTCTGGCTGACCAAGCTGCCTCCGGTCTCCGACGGCTTCAAGGCCGGCATCGCGACCGTGCGGCTCAGCCGGTAACCCGAACCGCACCCGCGTAGTCGGACCGGTAGATGCTTTGCACGCGTACAACGTCGCCGGTCTCCGGGGCATCGATCATGTCGCCGTGCCCGACGTAGATGCCGACATGGTGGATCGGGCTGCCGAAGAAGACCAAGTCTCCTGGCGCCAGGTTGCCCATGGAGACGTGGCTGCCGACGTAGAACTGAGCCTGGGACGAGTGCGGCAACGAGACGCCGGCAGCCGCCCAGGCAAAGGCGGTGAGTCCCGAGCAGTCGAACGCGCCGGGGCCGTCGGCAGCCCACTGGTACGGGGCTCCGAGCTCCCGGTAGGCGGCCGCCACCGCCACGGCAGCCCTGGACGAGGGCGGCCCAGCACTGCTGGTAACCGGCGGCGGTGGCGCACCCGAGCCGGAGCCACTGCTCGAACCGGAGCCACTGCTCGAACCGGAGCCACTGCTCGAACCGGAGCCACTGCTCGAGCCGGAGCCGGTGGACCGATGGCGTCGCCTGGCTGCGGCAGCGGCTGCAGCAGCAGCGGCCGCCCGGGCGCGTCGAATGGCAGCGCGACGGTCGGCCGCCTTGCTCGCGGCCTCCTGCTCTGCCGCAGCCTTGGCCGCTGCGGCGTCGGCGGCGGCCTTGCGGGCAGCAGCGGCGGCGACATCCGCTGCCCGCTGGGCGGCGCGCCGCGCTGCCGCCGCGTGCTCGGCCTTGGCCTTGGCCTCAGCCAACCGGGCGAGCCGAGCCTTCTCCGCAGCGATGACCTCCAGCCGGTGCTGGCGATCGACGAGGGAGTCGACGATGGCCTTGTGCCGCGCGACCTGCGTCAGGATGTCCGCCTTGGTCGCCGCAAGCGCCGCGGCCTTGGCAGCTGTCGACGCCGCGCTCTGGTCCGCAGCCGTCTGCGCCACCGCGAGGTCGTACTGCGCGGCAGCGGCAGCATGCAGGGTCGTCGCCTGACTGTCCACGAGGTTGCTCAGCACCGCCGTCGACTCCGCGAGCTCCCCGGCACCCGTCGGTGTGGCCAGCAGCACGTCCGGATCGCCGCCGGTCTCGTACGCCAGAGCCGCGATGCCGTCGACCTGCTGCTGCAGCGCCGCACGCCGGGCCTTTCCGGCCGCGAGCGACCGATCGGCGGACGCCTGGTCCACCTTGGCCTGCGCCAGCGCGATCTGGCCGTTGCGGTAGTTCTCGTCGGCGATGTCCAGCCGGTCGTCCAGCTTGGCCAGCTCGAGCCGGGCGGCGGCGATGTCCGCCGACAGTGGCGCCGGCTTGGCGCTGCCCGTTGCGGGTGCAGTTGCCCGAGCGGTGAGCGGCAGCGCGAAGGAGCCGGCCAGGGCGAGGACGACCAGCACCCTGGCCGCCACCCCGCTCCTGCTGCTCCTGGCGCTCATTGCTGCAGCCCTCCTGCTGAATGCGACCGTGCCGTGCCCAGCGGGAACGCACGATCAACCACCGACCCGGCGTGCGGGTCGATGGTACTGGTGTGACTCACGAGGCCACTGTGTCTGTTCTACGCCCCGAACCGCCCGGATGCGGGACATCGGACTGGCGCGTCGCCTCCACCTATTCGTGATCAGGGTTCGTTAGGCTGCGCTGACCGGACCGAGGTGGGGGGTGAGCGTTGTGGAAGGCCAGGTTGCCGAACACCCCGACGCGCTCGACCGAGCCCTCATCGCTCGCCACATCGCCGGCGACAGCACCGCTTTCTCCGAGCTCGTGCGACGGCACCAGAACCGGCTGTGGGCGGTCGCGATCCGCACCCTCGGCGATCGCGAGGAGGCGGCTGACGCCGTACAGGACGCCCTGCTGTCGGCCTATCGCAGCGCCGGCCAGTTCCGGGGCGAGGCCAAGGTGTCGACCTGGCTGCACCGGATCGTGGTGAACGCCTGCCTGGACCGCGCCCGGCGCCAGCAGGCCAGGCCGACCGTCCCGCTGCCCGCCGACGACGTGCACGCTGCCACCGGCGACCCCCTGGGCAACCAGGAGCTCGCTACCGACCTCGGCCAGGGCCTTGTCCACGTTGCCCAGCGAGCAGCGAGCGGCGGTCGTCCTGGTGGACGGCCAGGGCTACCCGCTCGACGAGGTTGCCCGGCTGCTCGACGTCCCGGTCGGCACCGTCAAGAGCCGCTGCTCTCGTGGCCGGGCCCGGCTGGCCGTTCTGCTGCGCGACCCGGAAGCTCCGACCAGGGGGAACCTCGCCGCCGGCTCAGCCGTCCAACCCCCGGAGCAACCGACGGACCAGCCAGGAGGTGAGCAGGCATGACGGACGACGACCCAACCGAACCGATCGACCCTGCCCACGATCCGGCTCACCTCGGCCTCGAGGTCATCAGCGACCTCGACGAGGGGCTGCTCAGCGAGGACGAGGCCGACCGCGCCCGCGAGCACCTGGCTGGCTGCGAGCTGTGCCGCGCCGACCGGGAAGCCCTGGCCTCCGTACGCGAGACCTTGGCCAGCGATGCCTCCGAGATCGTCATGCCCGACGACGTCGCCGCCCGGATCCACGCCGCACTCGCCGACGAGCCCGCCTACGTCCCGGAAGCGGCCGCGGCCGTCACCACCCTGCCCACCCCGCGCGAGCCGAGCCGTTGGGAGGCGCGGCGCAAACCGGCCCTGATCGGGCTGGGCGCCGCAGCCGTGATCGTCGCGCTGATCTTCGGCGTGATTCATCTGCCGCGCTCGACCTCCAGCACGGCCGCCTCTGCTGCGAGCCACCAGTGCAGCCGCCGCGACTCCAGTGGTCGTGCTGCACAGCGGGCGCAACTACACACGGGCCAACCTCAACGCGGCGATCGGACTGCTCGCTTCGCCGTCCCCGGCGGAGTCGGCACAGGCAGCGTCGGCCGGCGCCCCGGCCACCGTCGCCGGCGCCACGTCAGCAGCAGCCGCCACCAGTGCAGCAGCGCCGGCCACCAGTGCAGCAGCCCCGGTCACCACCGCAGGGGCGGCGGCCAACGGCGGCTCGGATGCGAGCTCGAAAGCCGCGAAGCCGACCGCCACCCCCGATGTGCTGGCGCCCCTGCGCAAGCCGGGGGCCGCGCAGGCCTGCCTTCAGTCACTGCTGTCGACCACCGCGGCACCGCTGCTGATCGACTTTGCCCGGTTCGAGGGCAAGCCGGCAGTGGTCGGCATCTTCGACGACCCCGACGACCCGACCAAGCTCCAGGTGATCGCTGTGGGGCCGCCCGACTGCAAGCTCTACCAGCTGTCCTTCACGCCCAAGCCGTGACCCGTACGAGCGGCGTCCGGGCGGGAATGGCGCCACCGTAGACTCCGTTACCGCACACGCCGGCAAACAACAGCCGCGCCGACCGAACCCGAACGAGGACCCGCCGTGACCAGCCTCCCCACCGCCAGCACCGAGACCCACACCGTTGACGTGATCATCGTCGGATCCGGGCCCGGCCGGTTACACGGCCGCGCTCTACACGGCCAGGGCCAACCTGACGCCGCTGGTCATCGAGGGCCAGCAGTTCGGTGGCGCCCTGATGACCACCACCGAGGTCGAGAACTTCCCCGGCTGGCCGGACGGCATCACCGGCCCGGAGCTGATGGACAACATGCGCAAGCAGGCCGAGAAGTTCGGCGCGCGTTTCATCAGCGACGACGCCACCGAGGTCGACCTGGTCTCCAACCCCAAGATCGTCAAGGTCGGCGACGAGGTCTACTACGCCAAGGCCGTCATCGTCTCCACCGGATCGCGCTGGCGTCGTCTCGGCATCCCCGGCGAGGAGACGCTGCTCGGACACGGTGTCTCGAGCTGTGCCACCTGCGACGGCTTCTTCTTCCGCGAGCAGGACATCGCCGTGGTCGGTGGCGGCGACTCCGCCATCGAGGAGGCCACCTTCCTGACCCGGTTCGCCCGGTCGGTCACGATGGTCCACCGCCGGGACACCCTGCGGGCCAGCAAGATCATGCAGGACCGGGCCCTCGGCCACGACAAGATCTCCTTCGCCTGGAACAGCGTCCCGACCTCGCGTCGTCGGCGACGCACAAGGTCGAAGGCCTGACCATCCGCGACCAGAACACCGGAGTCGAGCGGGTTCTGCCGGTCACCGGCGTCTTCGTCGCGATCGGCCACGACCCGGCGAGCGAGCTGTTCACGCGGCCAGCTCGACACCGACGACGAGGGCTACCTGCTGGTCAAGGGCCGCAGCACGCACACCAACATCGAGGGCGTCTTCGCCGCCGGTGACGTGGTCGACCACACCTACCGCCAGGCCATCACCGCGGCCGGCTCGGGTTGCGCCGCAGCCCTGGACGCCGAGCGCTGGCTGGCGTCGATCGAGGGCACCGACCACATCGACGCCGGCCTCGGCGTGAGCACGGCCGACCCGCTGGCCGGGATGCCCGCCGCCACCTGAGCCCGGCCCGACGGGCAGGGAATCCCACCCCGACCGGCGACGGTTCTACTCAGCGCCGGGCACAGCAGCCCAGCACCCCACCGACGCAAGAGCATCACGACCCAAGAGGAGTTCCCGTGGCAGGCGCAACCAAGCACGTGACGGACGCCACCTTCACCGCAGATGTCCTGCAGAGCGACAAGCCCGTACTCGTGGACTTCTGGGCCGAGTGGTGCAACCCGTGCAAGCTGGTCGCCCCGGTCCTCGAGGAGATCGCGAACGAGCACGCGGACAAGCTCAACATCGTCAAGCTCAACATCGACGAGAACCCCGAGACCGCTCGGGCCTACCAGATCATGTCGATCCCCACGATGTCGGTGTTCCAGGGCGGCCAGATCGTCAAGAACATCGTCGGTGCCAAGCCCAAGGCCGCCCTGCTCCGCGACCTCGAGGCTTACCTGTAACTCGCAACGCACCAGTCACATCAGCACCGAAGTCAGCCGCTCCGGCGTACCGTCGCCGGGGCGGCTGTTGCTGTTTCGGCTGCCACTCATATGTCCAGCAGGTTTCGTGTTCCCGCCGACCGCCGTCTACCATGAACGTTCGCCCCTGCTCACCCGCTGTTCTTCTCGTGTTCGTTTACGCTCGTCGCCAACGGCAAGGACCCCTCATATGCAGCCAGTCCGTCGCGGAGACCGAGGGCCCGGTCGTGGCCGAGATTCGGTCCAAGCTGGCGAGCCTGGGTCTCATCCCGCACCCGAACGCCTCGGCGGCCGGGGTGTCCGGGATCGACGGGTTTGATGGCTTTGACGGTTTCGACGAGGCCTGCGACGAGGCCGTACGAGGCTTCCAGCAGACCCGCGGCCTCTCGGTCGACGGCATCGTCGGGCCCGAGACCTACCGGGCGCTGGACGAGGCCCGCTGGCAGCTCGGCGACCGCGTGCTCAGCCACCGGGTCAGCAACCCGATCGTCGGTGACGACGTAGCGGAGCTGCAGCACCGCCTCCAGGAGCTGGGCTTCGACGCGGGTCGCGCCGACGGCATCTTCGGCCAGCCGGACCGAGATCGCCGTACGAGAGTTCCAGCGCAACGTCGGCCTCGGCGCCGACGGCACCTGCGGCCCGCTCGACGCTGAAGGCGCTGGCCCGGCTGCGGCGCACCGTCGTCGGCGGGCGGGCCCAGTGGATCCGCGAGACCGAACAGCTGCACCGCGCCGGGCCGACGCTGGCCGGCAAGTCCATCGTCATCGACCCCGGCCACGGCGGCGCCGACCGCGGCGCGCAGTACCACGGCCTGGACGAGGCTTGGCTGGCCGAGGACCTCGCCGCCCGGATCGAGGGTCGCCTCACCGCGGTGGGCGCCCAGGCCTACCTCACCCGTTCCGCCGACCTGAGCAGTCACGGCGGCGCCAGCACGGTCGACGACGCCCAGCGGGCTGCACTGGCCAACGGCATCGGCGCCGACCTGTTCCTGTCGCTGCACATCGACGCCTCGGCCAACCCGCTGGCCAACGGGGTCGCCGCCTTCTACTTCGGCTCGTACGGCGTCGCCGGGCGGGCCACCGGCTCGGCCATCGGCGCCCGCCTCGCCGCGCTGCTGCAGGACGAGGTCGCCACCCGTACCGACCTGCTCGACTGCCGGACCCACGCCAAGACCTGGGAGCTGCTGCGGCTGACCCGGATGCCAGCGGTCCGCCTCGAGCTGGGCTACCTCAGCAACCCGGCCGACGCCCGCCGCCTGGCGACCCCTGACTTCCGCGACACCGTCGCCGAGGCGCTGGTGGTCGCCGTCGAGCGGCTCTACCTGCCCGACGAGATCGACCGCACCCGCGAGGCCTTCCCGCTGGCCGTCGGGCTGGGCTGAGCCACCCGCTCACCGCTCAGACCGGCCGCAGCGCTCCCTCGGGGGTCATCGAGCCCAGCAACCGCTCCAGGGCCACCTCGACGTCCTCGCGCCACGACGCCGTCGTCTTGAGCTCGAGCCGCAACCGGGGCCAGCGCGAGTGCGGCCGTACGGTCTTGAAGCCCACGGCGAGCAGGTAGTCAGCCGGCAGCACGCAGGCCGGCTCCTGCCAGGCCAGGTCACCGAAGGCCTCGATCGCCCGGACCCCGCGGCGGATCAGCTCCTTGGCGACGGCCTGCACGAGCATCCGGCCCAGGCCTCCCCCGGAGAACTCCGGCATGATGTGCGCCGACATCAGCAGCACCGCGTCGGCGCTCACCGGGCTGGTCGGGAACGCCACCGACCGGGGTACGTAGGCCGGCGGGGCGAACAGCACGTAGCCCGCGGCGACGCCGTCGACGTAGGCCACCTTGCCGCAGCTGCCCCACTCGAGCAGGGCCTGGGACACCCACGCTTCCTTCTCCAGCGCGGTGTCGCCCATCTCCTCGGCCCGGGAACGCGCCACCGGGTCGAGCTCCCAGAAGACGCAGCGCCGGCAGCGGACCGGCAGGTCGTCCAGGTTGTCCAACGTGATGTTGACCAGCCTGCGGGTCATGGGCGAGCCATCGTGTCGTACTCCGTCGCGATCATCCGCGTCTGCGGCTCCCCCGAGCAAGGTGAGCGTCCGGCCGGACCCACCCGTGTCGCGTTGTCGATGGTGTCAGCCGACGGGGGCGTCGTCCAGTGTGTCGTTCTCGTTCCGCAGCCCCGGTGCCATCGCGGCCACGATCCGCTCGAGGTCGTCCACCGAGGCGAACTCCAGCGTGATCTTGCCCTTGGACCGGCCGAGCTCGACCTTGACCCTGGTCTCGAAGTAGTCCGACAGCCGGCCGGCCAGAGAGACAAGCGCTGGCGCGTACGGGCGAGAGGCCCGGTGCTTGACGCTGGCAGGGGCCCCGGTCTCGCCGAGGCTGACCAGCTCCTCCACCGCGCGCACGGACAGTCCCTCAGCCACGATCCGGTGCGCCAGCCGCTCCTGGGCATCGGGGTCGTCGAGAGCCAGCAGGGCGCGGGCGTGGCCGGCGCTCAGGACGCCGGCGGCGAGACGGCGCTGGACGGCGGGTGGCAGGTTGAGCAGCCGGACCGTGTTGGCGACGTGGGACCGGGACTTGCCGAGCCGGCTGGCCAGCTCCTCCTGAGTGCCGTCGAACTCCTCGAGCAGCTGCTGGTAGGCGGCACCTTCCTCGAGCGGGTTGAGCTGCTGGCGGTGCAGGTTCTCCAGCAACGCATCCCGGAGCAGGTCGGTGTCGGCCGTGTCCCGGATGATCGCGGGCACGGTCTCGGCGCCGGCTGCCTGCGACGCGCGCCAGCGCCGCTCGCCCATGATCAGCTGGTAACGCCCCGGCGCCACCTCGCGGACGACGACCGGCTGCAGCACGCCGACCTCGCGCACGCTGCGAGCGAGCTCGTCGAGGGCCTCCTCGTCGAAGACCAGCCGTGGCTGCTGCGGGTTGGGCTCGATCGAGGTGACCGGCAGCTCGGCGTAGCGAGCCCCGGCAACCGGCAGCGGCCCCGTCTCGGCGCCCGCCGGGTCACCCGAGCCCTGCGCCGCGGCATCGACCGGGGGAGCGGGCTGCGACGGTGCTGACTCGGCGGCCGGCGCACTCGTGGGGATCAGGGCCCCGAGACCACGGCCGAGGCCGCCTCGACGTCCGCTCATGCCGAATCACTCTCCCGCTGCGTCCGATGAGCAATCTCCCGGGCGGCTTCCAGATAGGCCATGGACCCGCGCGATCCGGGGTCGTAGGTGATGACGGACTGCCCGTACGACGGCGCCTCGCTGACCCGTACGCTGCGCGGAATGGCGGTGGTGAGCACCACCGGGCCAAAATGCTCCCGGACATCGTCGGCGACCTGCTCGGACAGCCGGGTCCTGGAGTCGTACATCGTCAGCAGGATCGTGGAGATGTCGAGCGTGGCGTTGAGCTGTTCCTTGACCATCTCGACGGTGCGGAGCAACTGACGCAGGCCCTCGAGGGCGTAGTACTCGCACTGGATCGGGATCAGCACCTCATCCGCCGCCACCATCGCGTTGACCGTGAGCAGTCCGAGCGAGGGCGGGCAGTCGATCAGGATGTAGTCGTACTGCTGCTCCGTGGCCGTGATAGCCCGCTTGAGCCGCCACTCGCGGGCCACCAGCGGCACCAGCTCGATCTCGGCACCGGACAGGTCGATGGTCGCCGGTACGCAGTACAGGGTCTCGAACCCCTCGACCCGCTGGCTGACCTCGTCCAGCTTCTGGCCATCGATGAGCACGTCGTAGATGGACGGGATGTCGGCGTGGTGGTCGATGCCGAGAGCAGTCGAGGCGTTGCCCTGCGGGTCCAGGTCGATCACCAGCACCCGCTGGCCGTGCAGCGCGAGGCCGACGCCGATGTTGACCGTGCTGGTGGTCTTGCCGACCCCGCCCTTTTGGTTGGCCACGGTGATGATCCGGGTGGCCTGCGGCCGTGGGTAGTGGTCGGCAGCCTTGGGGTTGAGCACCCGTACGGCAGCAGCTGCGGCGGCGGCGATGGGGGTGTCAGCGAGCTCGTGCGAGGCCGACGAGGTCACCGAAATCGCTGTTTCACGTGAAACATCAACGGTGTAATTACTCGGCGGTGATGTTTCACGTGAAACCCACGGGCCCGGCGGCGGGAGGGGCTGGCTGGTCATCGTCAGGCCCCCTTCCCTGTGGAGTTCGTGCTGTCCGGTCGGGGCAGCGTACGACGAGCCGGCTTCGGCGCCGAACTCGGCTTCCCGGCAGCCGGGCGGCGGGGCTTTGCTCCCCGGGCAGGCCCGGTACGGCTGCCCTTCACGACCCTGATCACGTTAACCGGATCGTCCGACCCGACCTGCGGCAGGCTGATCAGCTTGGTCGAGATGACGCCGAGCCGAGGCAGACCGGCAGCGTCGCGATTGAGCTCCTCCGCCGCGGACTCCCCCTTCAGGGCCAGCAACGACCCGCCGCCGACCAGGTGGGGCATCGCCCAGCCCGCCAGCTTGCTCAGCGGTGCCACGGCTCGAGCGACCACCACGTCGGCGTGCATCGGCGGCTGCTCCTCGGCCCGGCCCCACACCACGGACACCCGTTCGGACAGCTCGAGCTCGTCGACCACCTCGGTGAGGAACTCGGTCCGTCGCTTGGTGGCGTCGAGCAGGGTGATCTGCAAGGTCGGACAGACCAGGGCCAGGACGACGCCCGGCAGGCCGGCACCCGATCCGAGGTCGAGCACCGTCGCGGTCTGCGGCAGCAGACGGAGCGACGGCCGCACAGTTGAACAGGTGCCGCTCCCACAGCCGCGGCCCCTCGTTGGGGCCGATCAGACCGCGCTCGACGCCCGCCGTCAGCAGCAGCTCGGCGTAGCGCGCCATCGGTGCAAAGGCTTCACCGAGCAGCTCCTGAGCGCCGTCCGGGACCAGCACGGTCACCCGGGCAGCACCACGACATGGCGCTGGGGCTCGACACCCTCGGACTCGGTGTGCACCCCGTCGATGCCGGCGATGGCGTCGTGGACGACCTTGCGCTCGAACGGCGTCATGGCCTTCATCGACACCGGCTCACCCGAGGCGATCACGTCGGCAGCGGTCGTGCCCGCCAGCTCGACCAGGGAGGCGCGCAGCCGCTCACGGTGACCGCCGATGTCGAGCATCAGCCGGCTGCGCTCGCCGGTCTGGCGCATCACGGCCAGCCGGGTGAGCTCCTGCAGGGCGTCGAGCACCTCCCCGCGTCGGCCGACGAGGTCATCAAGGTTCTTGCCCACAATGGCGACGACGGCCCTGGTGCCCTCGACGTCCATGTCGATGTCACCGTCGAGGTCGACGATGTCCAGCAGGCCCTCGAGGTAGTCGGCTGCCACCTCGCCCTCCTGCTCGAGCAACGACAGGTCCGGCGCCTCGCCTGCGCGCTCGGGCGTGTCCTGCACTGCCTCGGTCGGCTCAGGCTGCTCCGCCTGTGCCGTACCGGAGGCGTCGGTAGTCGACGTCACGGCTGTTCCTCCTGCTGATGACTGGCTGGGTGGTTCAGGTCATGGGTGCGTTGACGCGGCGGACGAGTACGGGGGCTGAAGCGCCGCGCGCGGGTGCAGCGCTGGAGCCGGCCACCGAGACTAGTGCCGGCCGCCCTTGCGCTTTCGGTTGGCCGGACGACTGCCGGCCTGGCCGGGTTTGCGGTTGGCTGGCGAGCCGGGGCGTGGGGTGCCGTTGGTCGAGGCGGGCACGAGCGGCTCGGCGCCGTTGGCCGACTTGGTATTGGCTGACTTTCCTTTGGCGGCCACGACTGTGGTGGTGGCCGGCTTCTTGCCGTCGAGCGACGCGGCGGTGGCTTCCTTGGCCTTGCGCTCCTTCACCACTGCCTCCGGGTCGTCGCCCATCGCCTTGATCACGAAGTACTGCTGGCCGAACGTCCAGACGTTGGTGGTCAGCCAGTAGAGCAGCACGCCCATCTGGAAGTTGAAGCCGATGACGCCGAAGAACAGCGGCATGCCGTAGACCATGATCTTCTGGGTCGTGGCCTGGGCGCCCTCCATCGGAGCGCCCTGCTTCTTGCTGCGCGCCATCATCTGCCGCGCCGTCAGGAACGACGTCGCCATCATCAGCAGGATCATGATGACCGTCACGGTCTTGACCGTTTGCGGATTGGCGTTGAGGACCTTGAGCGTGTGCGCGCTCGAGGTGAAGGCCGCGGCGATCGGCACGCCGAAGATCTTCGAGGACGCGACGTCCTGCACGGTCTGGGCACTGAGCCCGGCGTAGCCGTGGTAGGCACCGTCAGCAGCGATGGTGAACTTGTGCAGCACGCCGAACAGGGCGAAGAAGATCGGCATCTGCACCAGCAGGGGCAGGCAGCCGGCCAGCGGATTGACCCCGTGGTCCTTGAACAGCTGCATCTGCTCCTGGCTCTGCCGAGCCCGGTCGTCCGGGTACTTCTTCTTCAGCTCGGCGAGCTTGGGCTGCAGCAGCTGCATCTCGCGCTGGCTCTTGAACTGCTTCATGAACAGCGGGAAGAGCAGCAGACGCATGAGCATCGTCAGCAAGATGATGGAGGCGCCCCACGTCCACGACGCGGTGGTGAAGTGAGCCAGCCCGGAGTGGATGGTTGCCACCAGCCACGCGACCGCCTTGTACAGCGGCTCAAAGAAGGGCAAGTTCACCGGGTGGCTCCTGTCGTGGTGCCGGCGTGCGAGGTCTGGGTGGTGCTGGATCGGTGCCAGTGCCGGTGCGGACGCTGTTCCGGCACGGGATCGAAGCCACCGGCGCAGAACGGCTGGCAGCGGAGCAGGCGGCGTACGGCCAGCCAGCTCCCGTACAACGCACCGAACCGGCCGATCGACTCCTTGGCATAGTCACTGCAGCTGGGAGCGAACCGGCAACGCTGCCCCAGCAGCGGGCTGACCAGCCACTGATAGCCACTGATAGCCAGTTCCAAGGTACGCGCGACCGGCCGTCGCGGCCGGGTCATCGGGCAGGATCCGAGCTTGCTGAGCACCCGGTCCAGCTCGGCGCCCAGCTCGGTCGAGCCGGCGCCGGCAGCCGCCGGGGTGGCGCGGACAACCACCAGGGCACCGGCCGGCAAGCGTGGACAGTCGAGCAGCCATCACGTGCCGCAGCCGGCGACGGACCTGGTTGCGGACGACGGCGTTGCCTACAGCCTTGCTGGTGACGAAACCAACCTTGGCGGGCACGGCTCGGTCATCGGCGGAGCCGTCCGCAGATGAACGACGACAAGCGAACGCCCGGCTCGCCGCCCACCGCGCAGCGCGGCGGTGAAATCCTGCGACCGGGTCAGCCGGGCTTCGCCTGGCAGCACAGCGGGGCTGTCCCGACCGGTCTAGGCCGAGAGCTCGTTGCGGCCCTTGCGGCGGCGGGCCGACAGGATGCCGCGACCGGCACGAGTCCGCATGCGCAGGCGGAAGCCGTGGGTCTTGGCCCGACGGCGGTTGTTCGGCTGGAACGTGCGCTTGCTCACTCGAGGACTCCGTACTGGGAAACAGCGATTGGCGGGTGCTGGCGATACCTGTCCAGCAGACAGACTTGCCTACGGTACGGGCGCGACGTGAGCCGGTCAAACCGCGGCGGTGCAAGACGCCACGCCGATGCGCCTGAAACGGTGCATCCGGCCACCAGGAATCTCCCCAGTCGAAATGGTTGTGGACAAGTTCTTGTGGTCTGCGGAGGACACTGCTAGCGTCCTGCACTCGCCCCCTGCACGTTGCAACACCGCACGACGAACCGCCACCCGCACGTCTGCCGTGGTTGTTCGATGCGGCGTCAGGTCGGCATGCAAGGACGACATGCACAGCCTGTGGATGAACGTGTGGAAGATGCTCCGACCACCGTGCGTGTGGGAGCGCCGGAGGGCTTGCTGTGACCGACCAGTTCGAAGACGACAGCCGGCTCGACCCGCCCGGTCCGCCAAGCACCGTCTGGCCGAGGTCTGGGCTGCTGCGACCCTCGCCTCCCTCGCCGATGAGGACCTCCCCGCGCAGCACCGAGCCTGGGTCAAGCTGACCCGCCCGCTGGCGCTGGTCGAGGACACCGTGCTGCTGGCCGCGCCCAACGACTTCGCCAAGGAGATCCTCGAGACCCGGCTGCGGCCGGTGATCGCCACCGCACTGTCCCAGCAGCTCGGCCGCGAGGTCCGGGTGGCGGTGACCGTCGACTCGACGCTGCCGGACGACACCGCTGGCGAACCCGGCGAGGACTCCGCGCACGAACCGGTCGCCGACGCCCCGGCCACGTGATCGATCTCGAGCCACGGCTCACCCAGGAGAGCCGAGCCCGTACGCGGCACCGGCCGCCAGGGTCAGGCCGGCCGCTCGAGCGAGCCGGCCCGGCTCAACCCGAAGTACACGTTCGAGACCTTCGTCATCGGCGCCAGCAACCGGTTCGCCCATGCCGCGGCGGTCGCGGTCGCCGAAGCACCGGCCAAGGCGTACAACCCGCTGTTCATCTACGGCGACTCCGGGCTGGGCAAGACCCACCTGCTGCACGCGATCGGCCACTACGCCCAGCACCTGTTCCCCGGCGCCAGGGTGCGCTACGTGAGCTCCGAGGAGTTCACCAACGACTTCATCAACTCGATCCGCGACGACAAGAACTCCGCGTTCCAGCGCCGCTACCGCGACGTCGACGTGCTGCTCGTCGACGACATCCAGTTCCTGCAGGGCAAGGTGCAGACGCAGGAGGAGTTCTTCCACACGTTCAACACCCTGCACAACGCCAACAAGCAGATCGTGATCAGCTCGGACCTGCCACCCAAGCAGCTCTCGGCGTTCGAGGAGCGCATGCGGAGCCGGTTCGAGTGGGGCCTGATCACCGACGTGCAGCCGCCCGACCTCGAGACCCGCATCGCGATCCTGCGCAAGAAGGCAGCCCAGGAGCGCATGGCTGCTCCGCCCGAGGTGCTCGAGTACATCGCGTCGAAGATCGCGACCAACATCCGCGAGCTCGAGGGCGCGCTGATCCGGGTCACCGCGTTCGCCAGCCTCAACCGGCAGCCGGTCGACCTGGCGCTGGCCGAGATCGTGCTCAAGGACCTGCTGCCCGACGCCGACGTCCCCGGAGATCACCGTCGGCACGATCATGGCGGCGACCGCTGCCTACTTCGGCCTGTCCCTCGACGACCTGTGCGGCTCCTCCCGCAGCCGGATGCTGGTGACCGCCCGGCAGATCGCGATGTACCTGTGCCGCGAGCTGACCGACCTTTCCCTGCCCAAGATCGGCCAGGCCTTCGGCGGCCGCGACCACACCACGGTCATGCACGCGGACCGCAAGATCCGCTCGTTGATGGCCGAGCGCCGCTCGATCTACAACCAGGTCACCGAGCTGACCAACCGGATCAAGTCCCAGGCGCGGCAGCAGTGAGCCCAGCCATGACGCCCTCACCTGCAAAGATCACTACCCGTGTACCTAGCGTGACTTTCCGTGTACTGGGATGCACAGCCTGGGGACAACCGTGTGGACAACCAGGTGACGTCCTGTCGAGAACGTGTGGGCGCCGCTGTGGGTGGACCGGGGGACGACGGGAGTTGTCCACGGTGACCGGAGTCCGTCCCCGAAACGTCCACGACCGGGTGTGGAAGGAAACACCCCGGTTGACCAGCGATTTCGGTCGTCGTCCACAGTGTCCACACGACCTAGTACTGCTGTGCTCTTCAACTTTTCTCTCTATCTCTTCACTACCGAGATCCCAGCACGATCCCAAGTGACAATCCCAAGCGTTCCTGGACCGAAGGGTGGTTCCTGGTGAAGTTCCGGGTTGAGCGCGACGTCCTGGCCGACGCCGTTGCGTGGACAGCACGCACGTTGCCGGTCCGGCCGCCAGTGCCGGTGCTGGCGGGACTGTTGCTCGAGGTCGACCCCAATGGTGGTCAGACGTTGACGCTGTCCAGCTTCGACTACGAGGTGTCCGCCGCGGTGTCGGTTGAGATCGCGGCGTCCGAGGGCGGCCGGACGTTGGTCTCCGGCCGGCTGCTCGCCGAGATCACCCGCAGCCTGCCGGCTCAGCCGGTCGACATCGTGACCGAGGGCGCGCGCATGGTGGTCACCTGCGGCACCGCGAGGTTCACCCTGCCGACGCTGCCGGTCGACGACTACCCGACCCTGCCGGAGATGCCGGCTGCGTCGGGGCTGGTCGGGTCCGACGCGTTTGCCACGGCGGTCGCCCAGGTCGCCATCGCTGCCGGCCGCGACGACACGTTGCCCGTGCTCACCGGCATCCGGGTCGAGATCGAGGGATCGCGGCTGACGCTTGCGGCAACCGACCGTTACCGGCTCGCCGTGCGTGAGCTCACGTGGCAGCCGGGCGGCGACGGCTCTGAGCGCGACTGCACTCGTACCGGCGAAAACCCTTGCTGACACGGCAAAGTCGCTCGCATCCGGTGCCGAGATCACGATCGCGCTAGCGACCGGTGGCAACGGCGAGGGCATGGTCGGCTTCGAGGGAGCCGGCCGGCGCACCACGACCAGGCTGCTCGAGGGCGAGTTCCCCAAGTACCGGTCGCTGTTCCCGGCCCAGCACGCCGCTGTCGCCGAGCTGCCCACAGCCGGCTTCGTCGAGGCGGTGCGACGGGTCTCCCTGGTCGCTCCGCGCAACTCGTCGGTACGGCTGGGCTTCTCCGTCGACGGGCTGGTCCTCGAGGCCGGCGGCGGCGAGGACGCTCAGGCTTCCGAGGGTCTCGACTGCTCGTACGAGGGGGAGCCGATGACCATCGCGTTCAACCCGGCCTACCTGCTCGACGGCCTCGGTGCGATCGACTCCGACACCGCCGTGGTGTCGTTCACGACGCCGAGCAAGCCAGCCGTGCTTACCGGAAAGCGTTCCGGCGAGGAGTCCTCCGGCGAGTACAGCTACCTCCTGATGCCGGTGCGTTTGTCGGGCTGACCTAGGGTGAGCCCTGCAGCGGAACAGCCGGAGCGCGCGAACGGGAGGACACCGTGGAGATCGGTCTCATCGGTCTGGGCAAAATGGGCGGCAACATGGCGGAGCGGCTCCGTCGTGGCGGCCACACCGTCATCGGCTACGACCCGAACTCCCCGGCCCGCGACGTCGACTCGCTCGACGAGCTGAAGGAACGACTCCCCGCCCCCCGCGACGGTGTGGGTCATGGTGCCGTCCGGCGCGCCCACGGCGCTGACCATCAGCGCCCTGTCCAACCTGCTCGACCGCCGGCGACCTGGTGGTCGACGGCGGCAACTCCAAGTGGACCGATGACATCGCCCACTCCGCCGAGCTGGCCAAGCACGGGATCGGTTTCATCGACTGTGGCGTCTCCGGCGGGGTGTGGGGCCTGACCGAGGGCTACGCGCTGATGTGCGGCGGTGAGGACGCCGACGTTGCCCGGATGATGCCGATCTTCGAAACTCTCAAGCCAGCAGGCGATTTCGGCTTCGTGCACGCCGGCAAGGTCGGCGCCGGCCACTTCGCCAAGATGGTTCACAACGGCATCGAGTACGGCATGATGCAGGCCTACGCCGAGGGCTGGGAGCTGCTCGAGACGGCTGGTCTGGTGACCAACGTCCGTGAGGCCTTCCGGTCCTGGAAGGAGGGCACGGTCATCCGCTCGTGGCTACTCGACCTGCTGGTGCTGGCGGTCGACAGGACGAGCACCTGGACAAGCTGCGCGGCTACGCCGACGACAGTGGCGAGGGTCGCTGGACGATCGAGGCCGCGATCGACAACGCCGTACCCATGCCGGTGATCACCGCCGCGTTGTTCGCCCGGTTCTCCAGCCGTCAGGAGGACTCGCCGTCGATGAAGATGATTGCCGCGCTGCGCAACCAGTTCGGTGGTCACGCGACACGACGGCTGCTGCCGACCGTCAGCCTGATCCGGCACCGATGTACGTAGCCCACCTCTCGCTGACCGATTTCCGGTCCTACCCGGCAGCCGAGCTCGCGCTCGACCCAGGGGTGACGGCACTGGTGGGGCCGAACGGCCAGGGCAAGACCAACCTGGTCGAGGCCATCGGCTACGTCGCGACCCTGTCCAGTCACCGGGTCGCGACGGATGCGCCACTGGTCCGCCTGGGCGCCGAGCGAGCGGTCGTACGAGCCGCGGTGTCCCGCGACGACCGGCAGACCCTGGTCGAGCTCGAGCTCAATCCGGGCAAGGCCAACCGGGCCCGGATCAACCGGGCGCCCGTGCCGCGGGCGCGTGAGGTCCTCGGCGTGCTGCGCACGGTGCTGTTCGCGCCGGAGGACCTGGCGCTGGTCAAGGGCGATCCGTCGGAACGGCGACGTTTCCTCGACGACCTGCTGGTGGCCCGCACCCCCCGGTTCGCCGGCGTACGGGCCGACTACGACCGGGTGCTCAAGCAGCGCAACGCGTTGCTGAAGTCCTCGTACAACGCTGCGGCGTGGCGGCGGCGACCTGGCCACCCTCGACGTGTGGGACGCCCACCTGTCCAAGGCGGGTGCCGAGCTGCTGGCCGGGCGGATCGAGCTCGTCGACGCGCTGACGCCGCGGGTCGACAAGTCCTACGACGCGATCGCCGACTCCGGCGGGCCGGCCGGGATCAGCTACAAGTGCTCGCTCGGAGCCGGACGTGCCGCTGGTGGTCGACCGCGACCTGCTCGCTGCTGCGCTGCTCGTCCGAGCTGTCCCGGATGCGGCCGACCGAGCTCGAACGCGGTGTCAGCCTGGTCGGCCCGCACCGCGACGACCTCACGCTGGCCCTGGGTGAGCTGCCGGCGCAAGGGCTACGCGAGTCACGGCGAGTGCTGGTCCTACGCGCTGGCGCTGCGGCTGGCGTCGTACGACCTGCTGCGCGAGGACGGCGATGGCGTGGCCGGTGGCGGCGACCCGGTGCTGATCCTCGACGACGTCTTCGCCGAGCTGGACAGCCGTCGCCGCGAGCGGCTGGCCGAGCTGGTGGCTCGAGCCGACCAGGTGCTGGTGACGGCGGCCGTGCCGGGCGACGTACCCGAGGCGCTGGCGGGTTCGCGCTACGACGTGATGGCTGGCGAGGTGACCCGTGTCCGATGACGAACCGGACTTCACGCCGGCCCGCAACGGAGCCGCGCTGGCCCGAGAAGCCTTGGCCAGAGCCAAGTCCGGCAAGTCGGCGATCGCGGCCAACAGCAAGACGACGGCCGCTCATCGCCGGCGGATCGCCGGTGATCGGGCCCGCTCCGCGGGCTGGACGGCGCCCGGACCGGACGAGCGCGATCCACAGTCGTTCGGCGCGACGATCGGTGACCTGGTCGACGGGCGGGGCTGGGAGCAGACCACGAAGGTGGCGACCGTGCTGGCCTGCTGGGAGGCCATCGTCGGCGCCGCGATCGCCGAGCACTGCCAGCCGGAGGCGGTCAAGGACGGCGAGCTGGTGCTGGCCGCCGAGTCGACGTCGTGGGCGACGCAGCTGCAGGCTGCTCGCGCCGACGATCATCGCCCGGATCGACGAGCAGCTCGGGCACGGGCGTTGTTGTCGCCGTACGCGTGCACGGTCCGACCGGTCCCGGCTGGCGGCACGGTCCGCGCCGCGTGGCCGGCCGCGGGCCGCGCGACACCTACGGCTGAGCCGTGACCCGGGGCCGGCTCGCAGCATCATGTCAGCGCTACGGAGACGGCCGTGAAGCCTCGGCTCCCCGCGTGCCCGGTGGGGGGACATGCCCCCGGGGACACTCGCGCGGCTCCGTCGTCCACAGGGCGTCGCAATACCGGTCCAAGCGGCCGTGAGCCGGTAGACTGGACAACGACTCCAGCAACAGTCGTGCCGGGTGGGAGCGCCCGCGCGACCTACGCGCCCGTTGCTGTCCATCGCGCCGGATTTCGGTGCCGGATGGCCGCGTGCCCGACCTGCTCCCGTGAAGGACCTTGCCCGTGACGTACGACGCCGCATCGATCACCGTTCTCGAGGGTCTCGAGGCCGTTCGCAAGCGCCCCGGCATGTACATCGGGTCGACCGGTGAGCGTGGTCTGCACCACCTCGTCTACGAGGTCGTCGACAACGCGGTGGACGAGGCGCTCGCCGGCTACAACGACGCGATCGTGGTCACCCTGCTCGCCGACGGCGGTGTGCGGGTGCGTGACAACGGCCGCGGCATCCCGATCGACACCGCGCCCGGCCAGTCGATGCCGGCGCTCGAGCTGGTGCTGACCACGCTGCACGCCGGCGGCAAGTTCGACGGCAAGAGCTACGCGGTCTCCGGCGGCCTGCACGGCGTCGGCATCTCCGTGGTCAACGCGCTGTCCACCCGGCTCGAGGCCGAGGTGCGCCTCAACGGTTTCCACTGGACCCAGAACTTCATCGGTACGGCCAAGCCCGCCGGCGTCGGCAAGCGGACCCCTGGTCCAGGGCGCGCCGGCCGACGACACCGGCACCACGATCACCTTCTGGGCCGATCCCGGCGTGTTCGAGGAGACGGGCTACTCGTTCGAGACCTTGTCCCGCCGCATGCAGGAGATGGCGTTCCTCAACAAGGACCTGTCGATCACCCTGCGCGACGAGCGGGTCGGAGGAGGGCGAGGAGGTAAAGGAGGTCGTCTACCGCTACGAGGGCGGCATCTCCGACTTCGTCCGCTACCTCAACGCACCCAAGACCCCGATCCACGCCTCGGTGATCGCCTTCGAGGACAAGATCGAGGGCCTCGAGGTCGACATCGCGATGCAGTGGAACGAGAGCTACTCCGAGTCGGTCTACACCTTTGCCAACACGATCAACACCCACGAGGGCGGCACCCACGAGGAGGGCTTCCGCGCGGCGCTGACCTCGGTCGTCAACAAGTGGGCCAGGGACAAGGGTCACCTCAAGGAGAAGGACGACAACCTCACCGGCGACGACGTCCGCGAGGGTCTCGCCGCGATCGTGTCGGTCAAGATTGCCGACCCGCAGTTCGAGGGCCAGACCAAGACCAAGCTGGGCAACACCGAGGTGAAGAGCTTCGTCCAGAAAGCCTGCAACGAAGGCGTTCGGGACTGGTTCGACCGCAACCCCGGCGAGGGCCGCGACATCGTCACCAAGGCGACCCAGGCCGCCCGCGCCCGACTTGCCGCCCGCCAGGCCCGCGACCTCACCCGTCGCAAGGGCCTGCTCGACGTCGGGTCGCTGCCGGGCAAGCTGGCCGACTGCCGCTCGACCGACCCGGTCGCCAGCGAGCTCTACATCGTCGAGGGCGACAGCGCCGGTGGCTCGGCGAAGTCCTGCCGCGACTCGATGTTCCAGGCGATCCTGCCGATCCGCGGCAAGATCATCAACGTCGAGAAGGCCCGGATCGACCGGGTGCTGAAGAACACCGAGGTCCAGGCGCTGATCACCGCTCTGGGCACCGGCATCCACGACGAGTTCGACCTGGAAAAGCTGCGCTATCACAAGATCGTGCTGATGGCCGACGCCGACGTCGACGGCCAGCACATCCGCACGCTGCTGCTGACGCTGCTGTTCCGGTTCATGCGGCCGCTGATCGAGGCCGGCCACGTCTACCTCGCCCAGCCGCCGCTGTACAAGATCAAGTGGCAGCGGGCCGACCCGGAGTACGCCTACTCCGAGCGCGAGCGCGACGGTCTGGTCGAGGCCGGCCAGGTTGCCGGCAAGCGGCTGCCCAAGGAGGACGCCATCGCCCGCTACAAGGGCCTCGGCGAGATGAACTCCAAGGAGCTGTGGGACACCACGATGGACCCGGCCCACCGGACGCTCCAGCAGGTGACGCTCGATGACGCAGCGACGGCCGACGAGCTGTTCAGCGTCCTGATGGGCGAGGACGTCGAGGCGCGGCGCTCGTTCATCACCCGCAACGCCAAGGACGTTCGCTTCCTCGACATCTAGTTCCGCTGACCTCTGCACTTTCCTTACGTACCAAGGCTTTTTTCGAAAGGGTTCTACGTGACCGAAAGCACCTTGCCTCCGCCGCCGCACGACCGGATCGAGCCGGTCGGCATCGAGGTCGAGATGTCGCGCAGCTTCCTCGACTACGCGATGTCGGTCATCGTCACCCGGGCGCTGCCCGACGTGCGCGACGGGCTCAAGCCCGTACACCGCCGGGTGCTCTACGGCATGTACGACTCCGGCTTCCGTCCCGACCGCAACTTCGTCAAGTGCGGCCGCGTCGTCGGCGACGTCATGGGCAACTACCACCCGCACGGCGACTCCTCGATCTACGACGCCCTCGTCCGGCTGGCCCAGCCGTGGTCGCTGCGCTACCCGCTGGTCGACCCGCAGGGCAACTTCGGCTCGCCCGGCAACGACCCGGCGGCCGCCTATCGCTACACCGAGTGCCGGATGGCGCCGCTGGCGATGGAGATGCTGCGCGACATCGACCAGGAGACGGTCGACTTCGTCCCGAACTACGCCAACAACACGGTCGAGCCGACCATCCTGCCCAGCCGCATCCCCAACCTGCTGGTCAATGGCGGCTCGGGCATCGCGGTCGGCATGGCCACCAACATCCCGCCGCACAACCTGCGCGAGGTGGCGTCCGGCGTGCTGTGGGCGCTCGAGCACCCCGAGGCCTCGCAGGAGGAGCTGCTCGAGGCCCTGCTCGAGCGGATCAAGGGCCCGGACTTCCCGACCCACGGCCTGATCGTCGGCCGCGACGGCATCGAGGAGGCCTACCGTACGGGCCGCGGCTCGATCCGGATGCGCGCCGTCATCACGGTCGAGGAGGACTCCAAGGGCCGGACGATCCTGGTCGTCACCGAGCTGCCCTACCAGGTCAACCCGGACAACCTGGCCGAGAACATCGCCCAGCTGGTCAAGGACGGCCGTCTCGGCGGCATCGCCGACATCAGCGACGAGTCCTCCGACCGGGTGGGCCGCCGGCTGGTCATCACGATCAAACGCGACGCGGTCGCCAAGGTCGTGCTGAACAACCTCTACAAGCACACCCAGCTGCAGACCACGTTCGGCGCCAACATGCTGGCGATCGTCGACGGCGTCCCGCACACGTTGCGGCTCGACCAGTTCGTCACCTACTACATCGCGCACCAGCTCGAGATCATCGTGCGTCGCACCCGGTTCCGGCTGCGCAAGGCCGAGGAGCGCGCGCACCTGCTGCTCGGCTACCTCAAGGCGCTCGACGCCCTCGACGCGGTCATCGCGTTGATCCGGGCCAGCGACACCGTCGAGATCGCCCGCAGCGGCCTGATCGAGCTGCTCGACATCGACGAGCTGCAGGCGACCGCGATCCTCGACATGCAGCTGCGCCGGCTGGCAGCCCTCGAGCGGCAGCGGATCCAGGACGAGTACGCGGGTCTGATGACCGAGATCGCTGACTACAACGCGATTCTCGAGTCACCGCAGCGCCAGCGCGACATCGTCGCCACCGAGCTGACCGAGATCGTGGCGAGGTACGGCGACGACCGACGCACCCGCCTGATCCCGTACGAGGGCGACATGTCCCTCGAGGACCTCATCACCGAGGAAGACGTCGTCGTCACCCTGACCCGCGGTGGCTACGCCAAGCGGACCAAGACCGACCTCTACCGCGCACAACGCCGTGGTGGCAAGGGAGTCAAGGGCGCCGCCTTAAGACGGACGACATCGTCGACCACTTCTTCGTGACCACGACGCACCACTGGATCCTGTTCTTCACCAACAAGGGCAGGGTCTACCGGGCCAAGGCGCACGAGCTGCCCGAGGCCAACCGTGACGCCCGCGGCCAGCACGTCGCCAACGTCCTGGCGTTCCAGCCGGACGAGAAGATCGCCCAGGTGATCGACCTGCGCGACTACGAGCAGGCGCCCCACCTGGTGCTGTCGACCCGCGGTGGTCTGGTCAAGAAGACGCCGCTGAAGGACTTCGACTCCCCGCGCAGCGGCGGCCTGATCGCGATCAACCTGCGCGAGGATGACGAGCTGATCGGCGCCGCGCTGATCTCCAGCGACGACGACCTGCTGCTCGTCTCGCGCAAGGCGCAGTCGATCCGGTTCCACGCCGACGACGAGACGCTGCGCCCGATGGGCCGTGCCACCAGCGGCGTCATCGGCATGCGCTTCGCCGAGGGCGACGAGCTGCTGGCGATGGAGGTCGTCCGCGAGGGCTCCTACCTGCTGGTCGCGACCGACGGCGGCTACGCCAAGCGGACGCCGATCGAGGAGTACCCGATCCAGGGCCGTGGTGGCCGTGGTGTCCTGACCGCCAAGATCCGCGAGGACCGGGGTGGCCTGGTCGGGGCGCTGATCGTGGCTCTCGACGACGAGGTCTACGCCATCACCTCGGCCGGCGGTGTCATCCGTACCCGAGCCGAGGAGGTACGGCAGGCCAGCCGCAGCACCCTGGGCGTACGACTGATCAACCTCGCCGGCAGCCAGACCGTGGTCGGGATCGCACGCAACGCCGAGGCCGAGGGCGACGAAGACCTCCAGCCCGACGCCAACGGCGCCGATGTATCCGAGGTCGGTGTCACGGCGGTGGAAGCCCCCATCGCTGACGAAATCAGTCATGATGGGGCGGATGTGCCGGTTGAGGCGGACGATGAGTCCGACGACGCTGACGAGTCCGGCGACGACGAGAGCTAGAAGGCGACGCGATGACCGAGGTGTCGAGTACGGACCAGGCCGCGGGGGCGGACAGCCCACGGCGGTCCCCCGTGCCTGCCCCGCCTCGCCCGCCCCGCGCCATGGACAGCGACGACGTGGGCACTGGGCTGTTTGACGGCGGTCCGTCGACGTCCCCGATGCCCGCGGTGCCGGACAGCCCGGGCGAGCTGATGGGGCACGGCTACGGCGGGGCTTACGCCCAACCGGTGATCGGACTTCCGGCTGAGGGGGTCACGGGCATCGGGGCCATCCCCGCCGTGACCACGCTGCCGAGTGATCTCGGTGCGCCGCCGCCGCCTGCGCCGCCCACCGGTCGGGGCTACCGCGGGATCCCGCGGCCGAGCGTCAAGGTGCGCGGCCCGCGCCGGGCCAAGCTGGTACTGCGTCGGGTCGACCCGTGGTCCGTGCTCAAGTTCAGCTTCTTGTTCTCGATCTGCCTGCTCATCGTCTGGGTGGTCGCGGTCAGCTCGCTGTTCTCGCTGCTGCGCACGATGCACGTGTTCGACAACATCAACGACGTGCTCGCCAGCGCCACCTCCGACCCGACGTCCAAGGGTGTCCACATCGACCCGACGTCGGACCAGGTGACGATGTGGGCTGCGATCCTCGGTGCGGTCAACGCGCTGCTGTTCACGGCGCTGGCCACCCTCGGTGCGTTTCTCTACAACATGATCTCGATGCTGGTCGGCGGCGTTGAGGTCACCCTCGCCGAGCGGGACTGACCGCAGGTCGAGTCATCCGGTTGGGAGCCACCGCGCCCGTACGGTAGCCTTTCCGTCTGCCCGTTGTGAGTGCTCGTCGGCTCTGGCGTGCGCGGGCCTATAGCTCAGCTGGTTAGAGCGCTGCCCTGATAAGGCAGAGGTCGGTGGTTCAAGTCCACCTAGGCCCACCGTTCGATTGCTTCAGGCGTCACTCTCAGGAGGATCCATGGCCAAGAAGGTCCTGCTGCTCGCGGCGGTTGCCGCCGCAGGCGTTGCGGTCAGCCGCCGCTCCGCCTCGCGTCGTGCCGAGCATGCGCTGTGGACCGAGGCGACCGACCCGGTCGACCTGCGCTGATCCGCCGTTTCGCCCGGCCTTCAGCCGGTACGCTTGACCCTCCCGTCACCACGGGGCCGTAGCTCAGTTGGCAGAGCGCTGCCTTTGCAAGGCAGATGTCGTCGGTTCGATTCCGTCCGGCTCCACCCCAGTCGCCCAGTCGTTGCCCAGCGCGCGCGGGAAGGTGCGCCGCCCCCGTTCCCCCGTTTCCCGCCGATCTTGCCGAAGAGCACGTCATTTTCACGATTCAGACGTGCACTTTCACAAGATCGGTGACCGAGGCGGTTGTACGTGGCGGCCTGACACCGCCCGGGCCGATTTTCGACGATGATGAGCACGCTGCAGATCGCAGCCCAGAAACTGTTGCGGGGGTTCCTTTCTTGCGGTCGAGAGGTGGCTCAGCGTTGGCCGCCGGTCTCGTCATCGCGAGCTTGGCCGGCTGCGGGGGCAAGATCCACGAGGGCCAGAACGAGCAGGGCAAGGTCGATCCTGCCCTGAGCTCCGCCGCCGCGACCTTCGCGGCGACCCTGTCCCTTCCGGACGGCGCCCGGCTGCGAGCCTCGGCTGCCCACGGCTGGCAGTTGAATTTCCTCGGCGACACGGTGGCTCACTACGGCGGACACCGGGTCAGGGCGGTCGACTACGACGGCCACGACGCGAACATGTCCTCCGTCGGGTTCGCCGTGACGTGCTCGCCGAGCAAGACGGTGACCGTCTGGCAGCCCTTCGCTTACGAACGTGGCAAGTGGCGCCCGATCCTCGGTGACCTCCCGCACCCGGCCGAGGAGACGATCCCCGCCGCCAGTGTCCCGGCGGCGATCGCCGGAAGCCCGTCGGCCCCGGCTAACTGCTGACGCGTCCGGACTACGCGACCGCGACCGCCTTGCGCAGCTGTCGCTGCTGCCAGGCCTTGTCGACGCCGACGATGGTCGGAGCGACCAACGACAGGGCGAGCACAACCACCCACTCCCGGCCGGACAACGATGCGGTGTCCAGCAGCCGCTGGAACATGCTGAGCTCGACGGCAGCCCAGGTGAGCAACCAGCCGACAATGATCCAGCCCAGGTACGGGAACACCGGCGAGGACCACGGCGCCTCCCGCTCCCGGCGCATGACGACGCCGAGGTTGACCGCGCTGAACGACACGATGGCGAAGGCCATGGTCATCGAGACCGACGCCTCAGTGGTGCTGGGCTGGTCCGGCCCGAACTGCAGGACCAGGAGAGCGCTGACCGCGACGGCGAAGCCGGTGACGACCCACCGTACGACCTGCGGCGGGTTGACGATCTTGGTGCCCGGCTTGCGCGGGGGCCGTTGCATGACGCTCGGGTCGGGCACGTCGACGATGAAGCCGATCACGACCGTGACCACGACGAAGAACTTGCAGAACAACAGCTGGAGCGGGAAGAGCGCCACCCCGTCGTTGATGTTGAAGATCGTCGCGTACACCATCAGCTGCAGCACCGACGACAGGATCGTGAGCTGGAGCTTGATGTAGGACGAGATGCGCCGGTAGATGTCGCGACCGAGATCGACGGCTCGGACCAGGGTCGCGAAGTTGTCGTCGGTCAGGACGATCTTGGCCGCCTGCTTGGTCACCTCGGAGCCGCTGCCCATCGCGACGCCGATGTCGGCCTGCTTCAAGGCGGCGGCGTCGTTGACGGCGTCGCCGGTCATCGCGACGACCTCGCCGGACTCCTGCATCAGCCGGGCCAGCCGCAGCTTGTCCTCCGGCGCCACCCGGCCGAACACGTGCAGGTCGGGCAGCCGTCGAATGACCTCGGCGTCCTCCAGCCCCTGCAGCTCCGTGCCTGTGATGACGCCCGGCCCGAGACCGAGCTCGTCGGCGATCGCGCGCGCCGTCACGGTGTGGTCGCCGGTGATCATCCGGACGTCGATGCCGGCCTCGCGGGCTACTCGTACGGCTTCCTTCGCTTCGGTACGCAGCGGATCCATGATCCCCACCAGCGAGACCAGGGTGAGCTCGTCCACGGCGGCCATCGGCGCGTCGATCGCCCCGTCCATCGTCGTGTCGTCGAGGCCCCGGATGGCGAACGCCAGCACCCGCAGACCTCGTTCGGACAGCGAGCGGTTGGCCTCGAGGATCTCATCGCGCACCCCGGCGATCGGGATCTCCTCGCCGTGCCACAGCGCCCGCGTGCAGCGGTCGATGACGACGTCGGGCGCCCCCTTGACGCACATGACATGCGGCTCCTGAACGATTCCGCCGATCAGCCACGGCGGGCAGTCGTGGAACGTCGCCATGAACTTGTACTCGGAGTCGAACGGCACCGTCGCGCGCCTGGGCACGGCCCTGCGGGTCTCCTCGGCGTCGACGCCCATCTTGGCGGCGAGGACGACGTAGGCCGCCTCGGTGGGATCGCCGATGACGGTCTGGTCCTCGGCGACGGTCGCGTCGGTGCACAGCGTCAGGCCGAGGGCGAGGCGGTGGAAATCGGGGGCGGCTGCCCCGGCAGAGCCCAGGATGGCGCCGGTCTTCTGGTAGCCGGGCCCTTCGATCGTGAACCAGTCGCCGCCGGTGAGCATGGTGGTCGCCGTCATCGCGTTCAGTGTCAGCGTGCCGGTCTTGTCGCTGTTGATCACCGTGGTTCCGCCGAGGGTCTCGACGTCGGTGAGGGACTTGACCACGGCCTTGTGCTCGGCCAGCCGGCGGGCGCCCGAGGACAACATCGTCTGCACGAACGTCGGCAGGCCGGTCGGGATGGCCGCGATGGCCGTCGACACGCACAGCAGCAGCAGGGTGTCGAGGTCCTGGCCGCGCGCGATCCCGAAGATCGCGATCACCGCGACCGCCGACCAGGCGACCAGGCCGAACACCTTGGTCATCGAGTCGAGCTCGAGCTGTAGCGGCGAGCGCGTCCGCTTGGTGGCGGTGACCATGTGGGCGATCCGGCCCATCTCGGTGGCCTCGCCGGTGCCGGTCACGATGAACGTGGCGCTGCCCCTGGTCACGTCGGTGTTCTGGAAGACCATGTTCGTACGGTCGCCGAGGGCGACCTGGCCCTCGGCGATGGTCAGCCGGTCCTTCGGTACGGGGGCGCTCTCGCCGGTGAGCGAGGCCTCCTGGACCTCCAACGAGGCTGCGGTCACGATCCGGCCGTCGGCTGGGATGACGTCGCCGGCCTCGACCTGGACGACGTCGCCGGGCACGAGCTCGAGCGACTCCACCTCCTCGAGCCGGCTGGACCGGCGCACCCGCGCACGCGGCACCTGCAGCTGGGCAAGGGCCTCGACGCTGGCGCGGGCTTTCAGCTCCTGGTTCGAGCCCATGACGACGTTGAAGGTCACCAGGGCCAGGACGACGATCGCGGTGGCGACCTGGCTGATGGCAAAGCTGGCGATGCACACGATCAACAACATGATGTTCATCGGGTTGGTCAGCTGGACCTTCGCGACCGCCCAGACGCTGGGCGGCGGCTCGCTCGCCAACGCGTTGGGCCCGAACTGCGCGAGCCGGCTCGCAGCCTCGTCCCCGTCCAGGCCCCGTTCCGGATCCACCTGGAGCAGCGTGGCGGCGTCGTCCGCCGACCGGCCGTACCAGGCAACGTCCTGGATCTGATCGTTGGTAACCGTCATGTCAACGCCTCTCGAGATCGACCGCCCGGGTGGGCGGATCGACGGTGCTTCCAGACCAAGTCCATAGCCACGCTCAATGCCACGATCGCCACCATGGCGACGGCCGTGCCCGGTTCGTGGACCAGCGTCGTCAGGATGAAGGCCACGAGTACGACCAGCGTGCTGGCAGTGGCGAGCACGAGCACCCAGGTGCGAGCACCGGTTTCCCCGCGTACCCGCAGGTGACCGATGGTCACGAGGCCGAAGACGATGAGGGCGATCGCACTGCCGATCGACGCGATCGAGCTCAGGTCGAAACCCACGGCGAGTACGCCGGCGAGCCCGGCGGTCACGAGCAGCCCGACCGGTGCCCGTCCCCCGGCCACCCGCTGGCCGAGCACCGGCGGGAACTGCCCCGTATTGGCCATCTGTTCGCACAGGCCCGCCGCGGGATACAGACCAGCGTTGGTCGCGCCCGAGGTGGCGAACAGCGCCGTCACCGTCATCAGCCAGTACCCGGCCTGGCCGAGCACCGGCTGCGCAGCCACTGCCAGGGCCGTGCCGCCGGACGCGACCACCTGGTCGACGGTGAGAGTGCCGAAGACGCCGACGGAAACGGCGACGTAGATGACGGTCGCGATGCCGAGTGCGAGGTACATCGCCCGCGGCAGCTGCCGGGACGGGTTCGGCAGGTCCTTGGCGGTGAAGGTGATGATGCCGAACCCCAGGAACGCGAAGAACGTCAGGGCCACGCTGGAAACGATCGCGTGCAGCGGCGGGTAGCCGGAGAACGCGAGCAGCTGTGGGTGGAGGTTGGTCAGCGTGGCGACGGCGAACACGGTGAGGATCCCGACCACCACAATGACGATGAGGGTCTGGGCCCTGGCGACGGCCCTGGAGCCGAAGAGGTTGAGCAACGTCATGCAGGCCACCACGAGCAATGCGAAGAACTTCACCGAGGCTTGGCTGTCCAAGTTGAACGCACTGCTGGCGTAGCTGCCGAACGAGACGGCGACCATGCCGGTGACGATGCCGTTGGTGGCCAGGACCAGCCAGGCGATGACGCCGGTGAAGTGGCCGTCGCCGTACCCCCTCGAGACGTACTCGAGCAGTCCCCCCGCCGACGGATAGCGGGCGCCCATCTTGGCGAAGGAGTATCCCTGAAGCCCGGCCACGGCACCGGCCAGCAGGAACGACAGCCACACCGCGGAGCCGGCAACTTCCCCGGCCGCGCCGAGCAGCGAGAAGATGCCGGCCCCCACCATCGCGCCGACACCGATGAAGGCCGCCTGGCGCACGTTCAGGGAAGTTGGTGGTGGCTCTCCGGCGGTCATTGGCCCACTTCCCTAGCCATGCACGGCATCCGAGTCGCCAGAGGTACGCGATCCCGGCCGGCGCAGCCAGTCAGTATCGTCGCCAGGCCGGATGGGGGCTGCATCCTCCGAACGGGATGAAAGATCAACGTGGTGCCAGGCAGACCCGGCCGGGCTGTTCGTGTCCGTCATGCGCCGGGCTACCGGTACGGCGGTGTCGGTCCGGGCGCGGTCATGACCTCACGCTGGGAGCGGTAGACCGGAATGCCGAGCAGCAGTGCGCCGCCAGCCAGCAGGAAGGGCGCCCAGTAGACCCAGAAGCTCTGGCCGGTGTTGCGCGAGTAGACGATGAACAGGATCGAGAAGATCAGCGAGATCACGGCCACGATCATGTCGCGGATGAACCGCGGGGTCTCGAGCGTCTGGTGGTCGATCCAGCGCCACTTGATCTGAGCGAGAGCCGAGAATCCGTACGGGATGGCTGCGGTGATGCCGGTCATGAGCACCAGCGTCGTGAAGACCGTGGCACCGCCGGACCCCAGGTAGTTGATGATCATCGTGATGGAGGCCAGCGTGGTCGACGCGATGACGCCGAACGAGGGCACGCCTGCTGTGGACAGCCGCTTGAACTGTTGTGGAAAGAGGCCGTCGTTCGCGGCCGCGAGGGGCATCTCGGCGCAGATCATGGTCCAGCCGTTCAGGGCGCCGAAACCCGAGATGATGACAGCGATGGCCATCACATAGCCGGCCCAGGTTCCGCCGAAAATGGCATTGGCAGCGTCGGAGAACGGAGCAGTGGACTCGGCCAGGGTCGGGCTGGGCAGGATGCCGAACACCGCGGTCAGGGACAGCATGTAGACCACAGCGGTGGCGAGGGTCCCGAAGATGGTTGCCTTGGGCACGTTGCGATCCGGGTCCTTGACCCGCTGCGCCGCGACAGCGGCCGTCTCGACACCGAGATAGCTGAACAATGCGATCGCCATGCCGCCACCGATGGCAGCGATCGTGCTCTCGCCGGAGATGTTCCACGGGGTGTAGTTGGCCTGGTGGATAAAGAAAAGGCCGACCGTCGACATGAAGGCCAGTGCCGCGAACTTCACGATCGTGGTGACCACCTGAACCGAGCCGATGTTCTTCACGCCGGAAAGGTTGATCGCGGCCGGAATCCACAGCCCGACCAGCACCAGCAGGACCGACCCCAGGCGGTTGTGTCCCTTGTTGATGAAGACCTCGACGTAGAGCACCCAACCGACAGCGATCGCTGCATTGCCGGCCCACGCGGTGATCCAGTAGGACCAGGCGTTCGCGAAGCCGAGGCCGTTGCCGAACGCGCTTCTTGCGTACGCGTACGGCCCGCCGTCGGCCGGCAGCCGACGGGACAGTGACGCGAACAGCACGGCCAGCGCGAGCGCTCCGATGGTGGTGATCCCCATCGAGACCAGGCTGATCGGCCCGTAGGACGCGAGCGAGGTCGGCAGGTTGAAGACGCCGACGCCGATGATGCTGCCCACGATCAACGCAATGGCAGCGGACAGGCCGAACCTGTTGCCCGGTGCCGCAGCGGCGGGCGCCTCCTCCGCCGACTCGGTGTTGGTGGTCACGGCACCTCAGCTGCCGAGCGTCGCGACGAGGATCGCCTTGATGGTGTGCAGGCGGTTTTCGGCCTGGTCGAACACGATGCTCGCCGGCGACTCGAAGACTTCGCCCGTGACCTCGAGGCCGTCGTTCATGCCGGTGTGGCTCATGATCTCGGCGCCGACGATGGTGTTCGGGTCGTGGAACGCCGGCAGGCAGTGCATGAACTTCACCCGTGGGTTCCCCGATGCCTTGAGCAGGGCGCTGTTGACTTGGTACGGCTTCAGCTGGCCGACCCGATCGGTCCAGACGTCCTTCGCCTCACCCATGGACACCCACACGTCGGTGTGGATGAAGTCGACCCCCTGTACGGCTTCTGCTGCTTGCGTGGCGATGGTGATCCGGGCGCCGGTACGGCCGGCGATCTCCTCCGCCAGGTCGACCACGTCCTTGGGCGGGTGCAGCTCCGGCGGCCCGGCGAGACGGACGTCGCTGCCCATCAGCGCGCCCATGATCAGCAGTGACCGGCCCATGTTGAAACGGCAGTCGCCGACGTAGGCGTAGCTGAGCGCGTCGTAGGGCTTGTTGCTCGACTCGTGCATGGTGAGGAAGTCGGCGAGCATCTGGGTGGGGTGCCACTCGGCGGTGAGGCCGTTGTAGACGGGGACGCCCGCGTTCTCCGCGAGCTCTTCCACCTCGGCCTGGGTGTTGCCGCGGAACTCGATCGCGTCGTACATGCGTCCCAGCACCCGAGCGGTGTCGGCGATCGACTCCTTGTGGCCCAGCTGGGAGCCAGTGGGGTCGAGGTAGGTGACGTGAGCGCCCTGGTCGAAGGCCGCGACCTCGAAGGAGGACCTGGTCCGGGTCGAGGACTTCTCGAAGATGAGTGCGATCTCCTTGCCCTCGAGCCGCTTCGCCTCGTTCCCCGCGTACTTTGCCTGCTTGAGCGCGCTGGCCAGCTGCAGCAGGAATTGCAGCTCACGTGGCTGAAAGTCGATTTCCTTCACGAAGTTGCGGTTTCTCAAGTTGAACGACATCACGAATCTCCCGGTGGACTAGAACGCCGCGTCACGTTCGAGCGGACAGGTCATGCAGTGCGAACCGCCTCGGCCGCGGCCGAGCTCGAACCCCTCGATCGTGATTACTTCAATGCCAGCCTTGCGCAGTGCCGTGTTCGTCCCGACGTTGCGTTCGTACGCGACGACCACGCCGGGCTCGAGCGCGACGACATTGTTTCCGTCGTCCCACTGCTCGCGTTCGGCGGCGAACTGGTCGCCGCCGGTCTCGACCACGCGCATGTGCGGGATTCCCAGCGCCTTGGCCATGTGGTCGGTCAGCGGCCCGATCTGCTCCTCGACCACGAGGTCGTCCGCCGACTCGCCTGGCCGGATCGCCCAGGTCCGTGCGCCGCCGATCACTTGCGGGAACAGGGTCACCAGGTCCCGGTCGCACATCGTGATGACCGTGTCGAGGTGCATGTAGCTGCGGGACTTCGGAAGGCTGACGCCGAGCACCTGCTTGGCCGAGCCGGTTCGGAACAGCGAGCGGGCGATCCACAGCACGGCCTGCGGGGTGGTCCGCTCGCCCATGCCGATCATGACGGTGCCGTTGCCGATCGGCTGGACGTCGCCGCCCTCGACGTGCGTGCGGCCCCACTGCTCGTCGGAGCCACCGAGCCAGATCGGGAACTTCTCGGCCTCGAACATCGGGTGGAACCGGTAGATCGCCTCGACGAGCATCGTCTCCGGCTGGCGGGCCGGCTTCGTCATCGGATTGATGGTGACGCCTTCGAAGATCCAGCACGACGGGTCGCGCTGGAACAAGAAGTTGGGCAACGGGGGCAGCAACATGCTGGTCGGGTCCGCGGACTCCCACACCAAGCCGATGTTCTGCGCGACCTCGCTCCTGGTGATGCCACCGATGAGGAATTCGGCCACCTGTGCGGCGTCTGCACTTTCCACCCATTCGCGGGCACGGGTCGCGGCGGTGATGCCGACCTGGCGCTCGCTGAGAATGTGGTCGCACACCCAGTCCGTCACGCCGGGTCGGGCGAGTGCTTCGGCCAGGAGGCGCTCGGCCTCGAACACCTCCACCCCGCGGTCGCGCATGGCCTCCACGAACATGTCGTGCTCGGCCCTCGCCTGCTTCACCCAGAGCACGTCGTCGAACAGCAAGTCAGCAGCGTTGGACGGTGTCAGCCGCGTGTGCTCCAGGCCTGGCCGGTGGACCATAACTTGACGTAGCTTGCCGACCTCGGAATAGACGCCGAATGACATGACCGTCCCTCTCAAATTCGGTGGTTCAGGCGGGCTGGGCTGAGCCGAACTCGATACCTTCGACATCCGTGGAGATACGCGTGCCCGCGTCGCCGGCCAGCATCGCCGCTATGTCTACGAGGGCGCCGATCGTCGCTGGTTTGCCTGTGGCGCGGGTGAAGTCACACGCCGCCAGGACTTTGGGCAGCATCGATCCGGCGGCGAACTCGGAACGCAGGTCGCCCTCGATCACGTCCGGGTGGACTCGGCGGATCGACTGCTGGTCGGGCCGGCCGAAGTGCACGTAGGCCGCAGGCGCGTCGGTCGCGAGGATCAAGGCGTCGGCGTCGATGTCGCGCGCCAGCAATGCGCTCGCATGATCCTTGTCGATTACCGCCTCGATGCCGATCAGCTTTCCCTGCTGGTCATAGGCGGTGGGGATGCCGCCACCTCCTGCACAGATCACAACGCAGCCGCGCTCGAGCAGCCACCTGATCGGCCGGCGCTCGAAGATCCGGCGGGGGGCCGGTGACGGCACTACCCGCCGCATGCTGTCCCCATCCGGCTTGAACACCCAACCCCGGTCTCCGGCCAGCTTGTCAGCCTCCGCTGCGGTGTAGATCGGCCCGATCGGCTTTGTCGGACTGGCAAAGGCCGGGTCGTCAGGGTCGACCTCGATCATGGTCAGCAGTGCGGCCAAGGGCTTTTCGGCCGGAAGCCGGTTGCCCAGCTCCTGCTCGACCAGGTAGCCGATCATTCCCTGCGTCTCGGCGCCCAGGACATCCAGCGGGGACTCTGCCGGACCCTGGTAGGCAGCTTCTTCCAGGGCGAGCAAGCCGATCTGCGGACCGTTGCCGTGCGACACGACCAGCTCGTGCAGCTGGGCAATGGGCGCCAGCTGGTCGCACGCAACGCCGACGTTGACTCGCTGGGTCTCGACGGTCATCGGCTGTCCGCGTCGCAGCAGTGCATTACCGCCGAGCGCAACCACAACCCTCACACTGACCGACCACCTTGTCCGTCGAATGTCACGCCTCGTGGGTCCGCGGCTGGTGGCCGCGAACCGTTGGGTGGAGTCTCGCCAGCCCGCACCAGGCGTTACATCACCCGGAAAGGATGAACGCAGCCTTGCCAAGAGGCCGTACGGACTCCCCCCGAATACGCAGGATTGCACTGCCATTAACAATGGGCAGCACAAAGATGAACGCGGGGCTCAACCCCATTCTTCGCTAGGGTGCTCGCATGGACGAGAAGTACTACCTGGCGTGGGACCCCAGTCGGCCCGTCCTGCACGAGGTGCTGGGGGCAGGGGTATGGGTCCAGGCTGAGGACGACGCCTATCTGGCCCTGCTTGCCGACCTGCTGAAGCAGGCGCCGGCGGAAGGGTTCGACGTTCTCAGCGACGCACGTGGCTACACGATGCAGACCGAGAGCTCCAGCGACGACGAGTCCTACGACATGCTCGCAGTTGCCGGCTGCCGACGGTTCGTCCAGATCGTCAGCAAGGCAAGTGTCGGCATGCAGACCGCCCGGATGATCCGCGGCTCGGCCGAGGGCAGCCGGCTGGAGTTTCACGCGTGCGCAACGCTGGAGGAAGCGTCGGGCCTGCTCGCCCAGCCCTGGTGAGCCGCGGATCCCGTCGCTCAGTCGTTGCTGGAGTCCTCGGCCGGAACGCTCTCGTCCTCGTCGACGGCCGGGTGCAGGCTCTCGGGGATCGTCACGGTTGAGGGTCGCAGCGGGATCGGTGCCACGGTCAGCCCGCGGGCGGCCACCCGCCGTCCGACCTCGGCCGCTGCCGCACCGAGCAGGGCGCCGAGCAGGAGCGCCCCGATGATGCCGAACGGGCCGCGGCGCCTCGGCCGCTGACCGCGCAGGGCAGCGATCGCTCCGAGCCCACGGATGGCTGCCTCGACGCGTACCGGCTCGCTGCGCACGACGGCGGTGTCGATCGCGGCCAGCACAGCCGGCGCCACCGTCTCCTTCGTCGCGGTGCTGGCGGCGTCGAGACCGGGCTTGATCTTTTCCGTGGCGATGCGTCGCCCCTGTCCGGCTGCAGCGACTGCAGCCTTGCTGGCCACCGGGCCGACTCGGTCGCGAGCCCCGGCGGCGTACGGCTCGACCACGTCGCGCAGGGTGATCAGGAAAGGCTGCGCCCGCTCCTGGGCGATGATCACGTAGGGGGTGACCCGCTCGAGCGCCGTGTTCACGTAGGGCTCAGCCGTGACCCGGGCTTGCTGGACGCGAGGGGCGATTGCCACGGCGGCGTCGGACGCCCGTTCGCGCAGCAGGGCCAGGTTGGCCCCTGTGCTGGCGCGGTCGGAAACATTTCGGGATCGGAACACGGTGCACCTCCGGACAAGGGGTTCTTCGGGCACCTGCCCACCGTGGGCGGGTGCCAACCGTTCTTGCTCACTTCCGATCATGATCCTCCCGTCGCCGGGTGGTCCACTCGCCAGGGTCGACTCGGGCGTCGCTCAGGCGTGGCAGGATGGGATGCCGCGGCCGAGACCCCTCCGCCAGCGCTCAGTCCGACGTACGACATCGCTTGGTTTCCAGGAGGACCCCCGTGGCCGAAGAGCTCTACGCAACCCTGCACACCTCGATGGGCGACATCGAAGTTCAGCTCTTCCCCAACCAGGCACCCAAGACGGTCGCCAACTTCGTCGGCCTCGCTGAGGGCGACAAGGAGTGGACCGACCCGCGCACCGGGCAGAAGTCCACGGACGCGCTCTACAGCGGCACGATCTTCCACCGGGTGATCCCGAACTTCATGATCCAGGGCGGCGACCCGCTCGGTTCCGGTACGGGCGGCCCCGGCTACCGCTTCGGCGACGAGATCCACCCCGACCTGGCCTTCACCAAGCCCTACCTGCTGGCGATGGCCAACGCCGGGCCCGGCACCAACGGCTCGCAGTTCTTCATCACGGTGGCCCCCACCGGCTGGCTGACCGGTAAGCACACCATCTTCGGTGAGGTCACCAAGGGTGCCGACGTGGTCGACGCGATCGCGACCGCGAAGACCGGGGCGATGGACCGCCCGACCACCCCGATCACCGTGGACTCGGTCACCATCGACCGTCGCGAGGGCTGACCGGCTCCGGCCGCCACCGACGATGACGGACATTCCCCCGCCCCCCGTCGCTCCAGCGTCCCTGGTGGCGACGGGGCGCGGGCCGGTCCCCTGCTACCGCCACGGCGACCGGATGACCGCGATCCGCTGCTCGCGCTGCGAGCGGCCGATCTGCCCGGACTGCATGCACGACGCACCGGTCGGGTTCCAGTGCCCGGTGTGCGTCAAGGAAGGCCGACCCACGCTGCCGCGTACGGTGGCCGGCGCCCGGTTCTCGGGTCGCCAGGGCATCGTCAGCTACACCCTGGTCGCCGCCAACGCGCTCGTCTACGTACTGCACGGCCAGGGCACGGCCCACCGGGGCAACTGGGCGCTGTGGCCGATCGGCGTGAAGTACAACGACGAGTACTACCGGCTGTTCACCGCCGGCTTCGTCCACTTCGGCTTCGTTCACATCGCGTTCAACATGATCGCCTTGATCAGCATCGGACCCCAGCTCGAGTCGGTCCTCGGCAAGGTGCGCTTCACCGCGCTGTACTTCGTGTCGATGGCGGGCGCCTCAGCGCTGAGCTACCTGCTGCTGCCGATCAACACGCTGGGCGGCGGCGCCTCCGGAGCGATCTTCGGGCTGATGGGCGGCCTGTTCGTCGTTGCCCGCCGGCTCAACCTCGACACCCGGCAGATCACCGGCTGGATCGTCTACTCGCTCGTCTTCAGCTTCCTGCCCGGCCTCAACGTGGACTGGCGCGGGCACATTGGTGGCCTCGTCACGGGTGCTGCGGTCACCTACGTCATGGTGCACGCGCCGCAGAAGCACCGGGTGCTCTACCAGGCCGGCGCCGTGGTGGCCGGTTTCGCGGTTGCGGCCCTGATCGTGGTCATCCGCTCGGCCACGTTCCCGGCGCTGCCGGGATTCCCGACGTGAGTTGTCCCCATTGGGGACAACTCCTGTGGAGAACTACACCGGTGTAACTCGCGCGGTCAGCGCCAGCGGGTGGACAGCACGAAGCCAACGATGAGGAAGCCGAAGCCGATGGCGAGGTTCCAGGTCTCGATGGCGGCGATCGGGGCCTTGCCGTTGCCGAGGTAGTAGACGACCAGCCAGGCAACGCCGATCAGGAACGCCGTCGCCATCGCCGGGCCGACCCACGGCTGCCCGTACTTCTTGCGGTTGGCCGCGCTGTTCACCGCCGGGGCGGAGGACGAGCTGGCCTTCTTGCGGACTCGGGACTTCGGCACGGTGGTTTCCTCACAGGTTCGGCCGTCGATGATGGCGTTGGCGTGGGGCACGGGCCAATCCGGCCTCATCGGCGGGTTGCTCGGGTTAGCGTAGTCGCCGACGGCCCGGATTTGCGGCCGGTTCGCTCTCTTTTCGGCGCTGCACCTGCCGATGACGTGGTGAACGACGAACAGGCCAGCCCGATCGGAGAACCCACCAGCATGACCAGGGCCGGACGCTCGGCAGGAGCGTCATGACCGACGTCTCCGACCCCGAGGCGCCCGCCGCCACTGCTCCGGGGCGGAGCGGCTGGGACACGGTCCGGCTCATCGTCTCCGGCATCGGCCAGACGCTGATCACCGCCGGTCTGGTCACCCTGCTGTTCGTCGGTTACGAGCTGTGGTTCACCGGCATCTACACCCACCATCAGCAGCAGCTGGCCGAGAAGCAGATCCAGCAGACCTTCACCGCCGAGCGGGCACCCGCTGCCGCCGGCACCACGACGGGCAAGGCGCCGCCGGCGGTCAAGCCGCTCAAGCACGCGAAGAACGGCGACGTGGTCTACCCGCCGGTCGCCCACGGCTCCGCCCAGACCATCCTGTACGTGCCGCGGCTCGGCGCCGGCTACCACTACGTCGTGGTCGAGGGTGTCGACCGGGACGACCTGAAGAAGGGGCCGGGGCACTACCCCGGCACCGCGCTGCCCGGCCAGGCCGGCAACCTCGTCATCTCCGGGCACCGCACGACCTATCTCGCCCCGTTCAACCGGATGGACGAGCTCAAGCCCGGCGACCCGGTGATCTTCGAGATGGCCGACGGTTGGTACACGTACAAGGTCGTCAACACGGAGATCGTCTCCCCGACATCGACCTATGTGATCGACAACCCCTACCCGGACAAGCGGCCGGTCGGGCGCAGCTTCACGTTCACGACCTGCAACCCCAAGTACTCCGCCAGGCAGCGGTTGGTCGTGTACGGGACCTACGTCTCGCACACGCCGTTCAACAAGCCGCCCGCCGGCATCGACGTCGTGAAGGGCGGCTGAGCCATGTACGTCTGGATCTGGCGCAAGCTGCCCGGCGGCACGCCGGGCAAGCTGCTCGGCTCCGCGGTGATCCTGGCCGGGGTCGTGGCGGTGCTGCTGCTGGTGGTCTTCCCGTGGGCCGAGCCGCGGCTGCCGTTCAACAACGTCAACGTCGACCAGCCGTCGACGCAGAACGGCCCAGCGGTGTCTCCGTCGGCGCCGGTCACGACGGTCAGTCCCACCAGCACCGCCGTCCTCCACCCCTCGGCCACTCCGCACGCGTAGCATTCCGCAGGTGACCTCCCCGAAGGAAACGTCGGCCGCTATGGCGGCGTACGACGACCGGCCCTGGCTCAGCTCGTACCCCACCGAGGTGCCGCGCGACTACGACATCCCATCCGTGCCGCTGACCCGGTTCCTCGACGACGCGGCTGACTCGTTCCCGACCAGCATCGCGGTCACGTTCCTCGGCACCACGCTCACGTACGCCGCCCTGCGCGCCGACGTCGACGCCTTCGCCGGCGCGCTGGCCGAGCTGGGCGTGACCAAGGGCGACCGGGTCGCGCTGATCCTGCCGAACTGCCCGCAGAACGTGATCGCGTTCTACGCGATCCTGCGCCTGGGCGCCGTCGTGGTGCAGCACAACCCGCTCTACACCGCGCACGAGATGGGGCACCAGCTGTCGGACTCCGGCGCCAAGGTGGTGATCACCCTCGACCGGGCCTACGCGACGGTCGCCGAGGTGCGCGGGGACACGGCGATCGAGCAGGTCATCGTGACCTCGATCATCGACTACCTGCCCCGCAAGCAGCAGCTGCTGCTCAAGCTGCCGATCCGCAAGGCGAGGGACAAGCGGGCGGAGATCTCGGCGGTGATCCCGTCGGACGCCGACGTGCGGCGGTTCGGTGACGTGCTCGCCGGCTCCCCCGGCCCGGCCGCGCAGGTCGAGATCGACCCGGCCGCTGACCTGGCGCTGCTGCAGTACACCGGCGGCACCACCGGGCTGTCCAGGGGAGCGATGCTCACCCACGGCAACCTCGTCTCCAACGCCTACCAGTGCCGGCTGTGGTTCACGACCGCGCGAGCCGGTCAGGAGCGCACGCTGGCCGTGCTCCCGCTGTTCCACGCGTACGGGTTGACCCTGTGCCTGGGCCTCACCGTGCTGCTCGCCGGCAACCTGATCCTGATGCCGCGCTTCGACCTGGAGCTCACTTTCGAGGCGATCGACAAGTGGAAGCCCACCCTGTTCCCCGGCGTGCCCCCGATCTACAAGGCGATGGTCGACTCCCCGGACGTGGGCAAGCACGACCTGCGGTCGATCAACGAGTGCGTCTCCGGGGCGATGAAGCTGCCGGTCGAGGTGGCAGCCGCGTTCGAGCAGATCACCGGCGGCCGGCTGGTCGAGGGCTACGGCCTGACCGAGACCTCGCCGGTCACGCACGCCAACCCGCTCACCGGCCCACGCCGCAGCGGCATGATCGGCATCCCGATCCCCGGCACGCTGGCCAGGGTCGTCGACCAGGAGGACCCGACGATCGCGATGCCGATCGGGGAGCCGGGCGAGCTGGTGATCGCCGGCCCGCAGGTGATGAGCGGCTACTGGAACTCCTCCGCCGAAGAGCGGACGGAGGTCTTCACCGAGGACGGCTTCCTGCGCAGCGGCGACATCGCGGTGATGGACGCCGACGGCTGGTTCACCGTCGTCGACCGCAAGAAGGAGATGATCATCGCCGGCGGGTTCAACATCTACCCGAGCGAGATCGAAGAGGTGCTCTACACGATGGTCGGGATCGCCGACTGTGTCGTGGTCGGGGTGCCCGATGCCTACCGAGGCGAGACGGTCAAGGCCTACGTGGTCCTGCAACCCGGTGAGACGTTGACCGAGGCGGACGTCAAGGCTTTCTGCGCCGAGCGGCTGACCGCGTACAAGGTGCCCAAGCTGGTGGAGTTCCGCGAGACGCTGCCGCGCACGATGGTCGGCAAGGTGCTGCGCCGGGTGCTGGTGGCCGAGGAGCGCGAAAAGCTCGCAGCAGCAGGCAATCCGGCTCCAGAAACTGCCGGATGACCGACGCAGCAAGGATTCTCGTCGTCGACAACCGCGACAGCTTTGTGCACAACCTGGTCCACTACCTGCAGGAGCTGGGCGCCTCGGTCGAGGTACGGGGCAACCGCACGTTCCCGCCCGACGAGGTCTATGACCCGGTCAAGCTCGGCGTCGACGGGGTGCTGATCAGTCCCGGTCCCGGTCGACCCGAGGACGCCGGGTCGTCGGTCGAGCTGATCCACGGCTGCGCCCGTACGGGAGTGCCGTTGCTCGGCGTCTGCCTTGGCCACCAGGCGATCGCGGTTGCCTACGGCGGCGTGGTCGGGCCGGCGCCGGAGCTCATCCACGGCAGCACGAGCGAGATCTTCCACGAGGGCGCCGGGGTGCTGCACGGGCTGCCCAACCCGTTCCCGGCGACGCGCTACCACTCGCTGGTCGTGGAGGCCGACTCGATGCCGGCCGAGCTCGAGATCACCGCGCGGACCGCAGACGGCACCATCATGGGCCTGCGACACCGGGACCACGCCCTCGAAGGCGTGCAGTTCCACCCGGAGTCGGTGCTGAGCGAGAACGGGCACGAGCTGCTAGCCAACTGGCTCCGCACCTGCGCCACCGTCTGACCGGTCCGAATTTCCCCCCGGACGGTGGGTGGGTGCGGGCTGATATCCGCTATCGGAGCGAATCCCGCACCGACGCCCGCCTCAGGCGATCACGCCGGGCCACGGCTGCACGCACTCGGCTTAGTAGAGTTCGATCAGTGATTCGGCCGGGGCGTTGTAGCAGGAGTTGCCGGCGGTCCCGATCGAGAACGGGCACGAGCTGCTCGCCAACTGGCTGCGGACCTGCGCCAGCGTCTGACCCGGCCGGCTAGGGCTTCTTGGTCTTCGTCGCGGGTGCCTTGGTGGTGGTCGCCGGTGGCTTCGTGGTGGTCGCCGGTGGCTTGGTGGTCGTGCCGGGCGCCGGCGTCGTCGGAGCAGCGCTGGTCGGCGGCGGCGGCGTCGTGGTCGGAGGGTTGGTGACGACCTGCCTCGGACCCAGGACCACGTTGACCACCACCTGGGTACCGAGCGGCACCTTGGCGTTCTTGTACGGCGTCTGGTAGCGCACGGAGTTGACGGTCTGCGGTCCGAACACGTTGTTCCGGACGACCGCGAGCCCGGCGTTGGTCATGATCTGCAGCGCGTCCTCATAGGTCTTGCCGATGACGCCGGGCACGACCACCAGCCCGCTGCCCACGAGCAGTTTGATTTCGGAGCCTTCCTGCACCTTGACCCCGGTCCCGGGGCTGCTGGTGATCACCTGGTTCTTCGGGGTCGAGCCGTTCTTCAGGGTGATCGTGCCGACCAGGAAGTGGTTGTCGTTCAGCTTGGACTTGGCCTCGACCAGGCTCAGTCCCTTGACATCCGGGACGGGGACCAGCGCCGCACCGAGGCTGGTCTTGAACGTGACGGTGCTGCCGGCCGGTGCCTCCGCCAGCGCCACCGGGGACTGTGCGTAGACCGTGCCGACCGGCTTTTTGCTGTTGCCGGTCTGAGCGTCGGGCACGAAGTGGTCCTGGAGCAGCTTGGTGATCGCGGCTTCCTTGGTGAGGCCGCTGAGGTTGGGCACGGTTGGCGCCGCTGTCGTCGTGCCGTCGCCGAAGGACTTGTGCAGCTCGTACACGCCAAAGAACACGACCGCGCCCACCGCGCCGAACAGCAGCAGGTAGACCAGGCCGCGCAGGATCGGATGAGTGCGCCGAGCCGGGCGTACGGCCATCGTGGTCTCGGCAGCGCTCGGCGCGTAGACCCTCGTTGGCGCGTCGAACAGCACCGGCGTCGCCAGCACCGGGCGCCCGGCCAGCGCGCGGGTGATGTCCGCCTGCATCTCGGCCGCCGACTGGTAGCGGTTGTCCGGGTTCTTCGCCAAGGCCTTCATCACGATCGCGTCGAGGGACGGCTCGACGTCGGGGGCCAGCATGCTCGGGGGTAGGGCATCCTCGCGCACGTGCTGGTAAGCCACGGCCACCGGCGAGTCGCCGACGAACGGCGGTCGTCCGGTGAGCAGCTCGTAGAGCAGGCAGCCGGTCGAGTAGATGTCGGAGCGAGCGTCGACGACCTCGCCGCGCGCCTGCTCCGGCGAGAGGTACTGCGCCGTGCCGATGATGGCGGCGGTCTGCGTCATCGTGGCGGCGGAGGCGGTGACGGCGCGGGCGATGCCGAAGTCCATCACCTTGATCGCGCCGTTCGGCGTCAGCATGACGTTGGCCGGTTTGATGTCGCGGTGGATGATGCCGGCGGCGTGGGAGTACTGCAGCGCCGAGCACACCCCGGCGACGATCTCGAGCGCCCGTGACGGCATGACGCCGCCCTCGGTTTGCAGCACCTCGCGCAGGGTGCGGCCCTCGACGTACTCCATGACGATGTAGGGCGTCGTCATCCCGTTCTGCGTGTCCTCGCCGGTGTCGTAGACCGCGACGATGGCCGGGTGGTTCAGCGAGGCGGCGGACTGGGCCTCGCGGCGGAACCTGGCTTGGAAGGCGGGGTCGCGGGCCAGGTCGGGGCGCAGGATCTTGACCGCGATGTCGCGGCCGAGCCGGACGTCACGGCCGCGCAGCACCTCGGCCATGCCGCCGTAGCCAAGGACCGGGCCGATCTCGTAGCGACCGCCCAGCCTTCGGGTTTCAGTCATGCAGGTACCCCGCGACCGCTGACTCTGCTGTTGCCATGCACTCGTGCCACGCTACCCGCGCATAAGTGCTCACGGTGTCAGGTGCGGGCCCGCGGCGGGGCGAGTCGTCGGGCGACTCTGCGGCGCGGGTCATTTGCCGAGCACCGCCTTCATGACCTGCGCGGCGATCGGGGCCGCGACCTTGCCGCCGGTGGCTTCGTTGCCCAGCGCGCCGCCGTTCTCGACCAGGACGGCCACGGCGACGGTCGGGTTCTGCGCCGGGGCGAACGCGATGAACCAGGCGTGCGGCGCCGCGTTGACGCCGTGCTGGGCGGTGCCGGTCTTGCCTGCGACCTGGATGCCGCTGATCCGGGCCGCGCTGCCGGTGCCATTGTTGACGACGCCGATCATCATCTGGGTGAGCTCGGATGCCACCTCGGGCGTCACCGCCTGTCGCAGGATCTCCGGCTTGGTACGGGAAACCAGCTCGGTGTCCGGGCCGAGGATCTGGTCGACCATGTAGGGCGCCATCAGCGTTCCGTGGTTGGCGACGGCGGAGGCGATCATCGCCGCCTGCAGCGGGGTGATCCGCACGTCGTACTGCCCGATCGCTGCCAGCGCGGTCTGCCAGTTGGGCTGCAGGTTGTCGGGGAACACGCTCGTGGCAGTCGGGATCGGCGTGGTCAGACTCCGGTCGTTGAAGTCGAACGCCTCCGCCTGCGCGAGCAGCGCATCCGGCCCGAGCTTGAGACCGAGGGCGCCGAACGCGGTGTTGCAGGAGATCCGCAGCGCTGCCGCCAGGGTCATCTGGCCGCTCTTGGCGCAGACCTCGTTGCCGAAGTTGTTCAGCGGGTTGCTCGTCTGCGGCAGCTTCAGCGCGTGCGGCGCCGGGATCACCGTGTCGGGTTTGGCACCGGCGGACAGCGCCGCGGCGGAGGTGACGATCTTGAACAGCGAGCCGGGCGGGTAGGTCGCGGACAGGCCCCGGTCCAGCAGCGGGGACGCCGGGTCGGCGTTGAGCGCCTTCCAGGCCGCCGCCACCGCTGTGGTGTTGTGGGAGGTCAGCCGGTTGGGGTCGTAGGAGGGCGACGTCGCCAGCGCGAGGATCTTGCCGGTGCGCGGGTCGAGGGCGACGACCGCGCCGGTCTGCCCCTTGAGCCCCTGGAAGGCGGCGTCCTGGGCCGCCGGGTCGATGGTCAGGATCACGCTGCCACCACGGATGGACCGGCCGGTGAGCAGGTCTTGCAGCCGGCGGACGATCAGCCGGTCGTCCTCACCGGACAGCACCGGGTCCTCGGCCCGCTCGATGCCGGTCGAAGCCTCCAGCAGCGAGTAGTAGCCGGTGATGGGCGCGTACTCCGGCCCCAGCGGATAGGTGCGCAGGTACTTCAGCCGGTCGTCGGTCGGCTTGGACACCGCGATCGCCGAGCCGTGGACCACGATCTGGCCGCGCGGGCGGCTGTACGTGCGCAGCAGGACCCGCGAGTTGTGGACGTTGTTGCGCAGGTTCTTGGCGTCGCCGATCTGGATGATGTTGACGTTGACCAGCAGTGCCAGGAACAGGATCAGGCAGGCTACGGAGACCCGCCGGATGGCGCGGTTCATCGCAGCACCTCCGTGGGCCGGTCGTCCGGTGGCGACGGCGGCGGTGGCGGCGGCGGGGTACGGATCGCGGCTTGCGGCACCGGTCTGCGTGCGGCATCGCTGACCCGGACCATCAGCGCGATGATCACCCAGTTGGCGACCAGGGACGACCCGCCGTAGGACATGAACGGCAGCGTCATGCCGGTCAGCGGGATCAGTCTGGTGACGCCGCCGACGACCACGAACACTTGCAGGGCAAGGGAAAACGCGAGTCCGGTGACCAGCAGCTTGCCGAAAGCGTCGCGTACGAGCACCGCAGTGCGCAGGCCGCGTTGGACGACGATGCCGTAGATCACCAGCACCGCCATCAGCCCGGCCAGGCCCAGCTCCTCGCCGAGCGTTGCGGTGATGAAGTCGGTCTTCGCAAACGGCACGAGATCGGGCCGGCCGAGGCCGAGGCCCGTACCGAGAACGCCGCCGGTGCCGAGTCCGAACAGGCCCTGAACCAGCTGGTAGGCATGGGGATCGGTCCACGGGTGCAGCCAGATGTCGACGCGTTCGTGGACGTGACCGAACAGCCGGTAGGCGGTGTAGGAGCCCACGCAGAACAGGGTCAGCCCGATGACCAGCCAGGACATCCGCTCGGTGGCGACGTAGAGCATCGCCGTGAAGATGCCGAAGAACAGCAGCGAGGTGCCGAGGTCGCGTTCGAAGACCAGCACCGCGAGCATGATCAGCCAGGCGACGAGTACGGGCCCGAGGTCGCGGCCGCGGGGCAGGTTGAGGCCGAGGAAACGCCTGCTGGCCAAGGAGAGTACGTCGCGCTTGGCTACGAAGTAGCCGGCGAAGAACACCACCAGCAGGATCTTGGCGAGCTCGCTCGGCTGGAAGGAGAAGCCGGCGAGCCGGATCCAGATCTTGGCGCCGTTGACCTCGCTGTAGGCCGCGGGCAGGATCGCCGGAATCATCAGCAGGACGAGGCCGGCGCCCATCGCGGTGTAGGTGTAGCGCTGCAGTGTGCGGTGGTCGCGTACGACAGCGAGCACGACGACGAACAAGGCCATGCCCAGCACCATCCAGATGAACTGGATGTGGGCGTCGCCGTGCGGGTCCGGTCGGCCGAGCTGGCGGGCGCGGTCGGCCTCGGCGAGGTCGAGGCGGTGGATCAGGACGAGGCCGAGCCCGTTCAGGAACGCCACCAGCGGCAGCATCAGCGGGTCGGCGTAGGGCGCGAGGCGGCGTACGGCGAGGTGCGCCAGCAGGTAGATCACGCCGAAACCGCAGGCGTAGAGCCCGATCGACGGCGGGAACTCCTTGTCGTGGCCGACGCCGACGGCGATGTAGGCGGCGAGGTCGACGAGCAGGCCGAGCGCGAGCATCCAGGCTTCGGGGCGCCGACCGGGACGAGCCGGGGGCAGGGTGCCCGCGGTGGCGTCGGCGGTGATGGCGCTCACTTCGCCGCTGGGATGCAGGTCTGGGTGGTGGCGGGCGTCGGTGCGGCGCTCGGTGTCGCGGCGGGAGTGGGTGTCGCGGCGGGGGTCGGCGTCGTGCCCGTTGTCCCGGGGCAGGCGGGCAGCTGGTTGGTGCGCAGCTCGGTCACGACGGCTTGGGCACCGGCGAGGCTGCCGCTGGTGATGTTGCCCTCGACCTTGTCCCGCCAGAACGGCTGCAGGCTGCTGACCGGGATGTCCGTGCTCGTCTGCACGGACGACAGGTTGATGCCGGCGAAGGAGTTGGGGACGCCGCGGTAGATCGTCACCTGGTTGTTGCGGACGCCGACGTAGTACTGGCCGTGGACGTAGATCCTGGCGCCGAGCAGGGCTGCGCCGAGGATGGCGAGCAGCACGATGACGATGAGCACGATCCGTACCGGATGGCGCTGGCGCTTGGTGGCGTGGGCGAAACCGTAGGCGCGGATCTCGGTGGGCGCCTTCTTCACCGGGCCGGTGACCAGGGACGCCCGCGCTGCCGGTGTGTCCGCCCTTGGCAGCGAGCCGGCCGGGTGCTCGGCCGCTGCGCCGGCGACCACCACGTCGTCGGTGCCCGTCTGCTCCGCCTCGTCGAGCACCTCGGCCACGACGCAGGTGATGTTGTCCGGACCGCCGCCACGCAGTGCCAGCTCGACCAGCCGGTCGACGGCCGTGCCGAGGTCGGGGAGCAGCAGCGCGTCGCGCAGGGTCGCATCGGACACGACACCGGAAAGGCCGTCGCTGCACAGCAGGTAGCGGTCGCCCGGCAACGTGTCGCGTACGGACAGGTCGAGCTCGATGTCCTCGGAGCCCTGTAATGCACGCAGGATCAGCGCTCGCTGGGGATGGCTGGCGGCTTGCTCGCGGGTGATCCGGCCCTCGTCGACGAAGGACTGGACGAGGGTGTGGTCGTGGGTGATCTGGGTGAGGGCGCCGCCGCGCAGGAGGTAGGCCCTGGAGTCGCCGATGTGCAGCAGCCCGATCCGGGTGCCGGAGAACAGCATCGCCGTGAGCGTGGTGCCCATGCCGGTGAGCGTCCGGTCGCGGGCGATCAGGTCGCGCAGCTGGTCGTTGGCGTCGTACGCGGCGTTGCTCAGGGCAGCGAGCAGGTCGGCGCCGGGCGGGTCCTCGTCCAGCGGTGCCATGGCCGCGATCGCCACCGCGCTGGCCACCTCGCCAGCAGCGGCACCGCCCATGCCGTCGGCGACCGCCAGCAGCCGGGGACCGGCGTAGACCGAGTCCTCGTTGCCGTCTCGCAGCAGGCCGACGTCGGAGCGTGCTGCGTAGCGCAGGGCGGTCACCGGCGGAGCTCGATCGCCGTCTTGCCGATCCGGATCACGGCCCCCGGCGGCACGATGGTGGGCCGGGTGACCTTGTCCCGGTCGAGGTAGGTGCCGTTGGTGGAGCCGAGGTCCTCGATGACCCACTGGCCGTTCTGCGGCATCAGCCGGGCGTGCCGGGCGGAGGCGTAGTCGTCGGTGAGCACCAAGGTCGAGTCGTCGGCGCGGCCGATGCTGATCGGCTGGTCGCCGAGGCCCATGCTGGTGCCGGTCAGGCCACCGGCGGTGACCACGAGCTTGCGCGGGATCCCTTTGCCCTTGGGGGTTTTTGGCGTCTTGGCCGGTTTCGTCGAGGTGGTGCGGATCGGGTTGCGTACGGCTGCCCGTACCGCTCCGGTGCCGTTGAGGTCGTTGCGCATGACCCGGATGGCGGCAATCACGAACACCCACAGCAATGCGAGCAGCCCCACCCGGATGCCAAAGATGGCGAGGTCGGGCACGGTGTTGTTCGGCACTACGTACCGTCCGGATCGCGCAGGAAGACCAGGACGGTCGACCCCATCGTGATGCGCTGGCCGTGCGTGAGTGCCACCGGCGAGGTGACCTTGACCCCGTCCAGCGTGGTGCCGTTGGTGGAGCCGAGGTCCTCGACCCATACGGCGCCGTCGCGCAGCTCGACCTGAGCGTGGTGCCGCGAGACGCCGGGGTCGGACAGCCGCAGGTCGGCGTCGTGGCCGCGGCCGATGACGGTCCGCGGGGTGAGCAGCGGGACCGCGCGCTCGAGGTTGGACTTGGCCGAACCGTCCCGGCTCACGATCAGCCGTGGCTGCCCGCTGATGCTCTTGCGCACCCGCGGCGCTGGTGGCGTGATGGCCGTCTCGTCGGCGCTGACGCCGTCGGACGCCACGACCTCGCTGCGCACCTTGAACACCCCCGTGTCGTGGGCGTTGACCAGCTCCAGCGTCACGCCGACGTCGCCGAGGAACGACCAGTGCTGCTCGGCCGCGGACTCCTCGACCATCGTCGACAGCTCGAGCCCGAGCTGATGGGCGTAGGGGGACAGCCGCGCGTAGTCGGCGCGGCTGAGCTCGACGACATAGGCATTGGGTACGAGCACCCGCCCCGCACCCACGATTGCCTTCTTGTCCAGGGCCTCGCGCTCCAGTGCGGCGGCGATCTCCACCGGCTCCACGTTGCCTTTGAAGGCACGCGCGAAAGCCCCCTCGACCAGGCCCTCGAGCCGGCGTTCGAAACGCTGCAGTACTCCCACGCCGACTCCCTTCCCGGCTCGGGGTGATCGTATCCGGGTTCCGGTACCCGACTGCGCGCGATCACCCCGCGTGGCCCTGTGATAGCCTCGGTCGCTGTCCACGGGCGAGTGGCGGAATGGCAGACGCGCACGGTTCAGGTCCGTGTGTCCGAAAGGACGTGGGGGTTCAACTCCCCCCTCGCCCACCGAGTTCCTTCCGGTGGAGTTGCTCCCCGGCTCTCAGTCGGCGACGCGGTTTCCGCCAGCCAGGTCAGGCCCCATCACCCCGGCAGCAAGTTGATGGCTCGGGCCACCACCAGCACGGCGAGAAGCAACGACACCGCCGCCTGCAGAGTCATCATCATCTTCGACCAGTGCTTGACGGCAGAGACGTCGGTCGGGCTGAACGCGGTCGAGATCGCGAACGACATGTGCAGGTAGTCGACCAGCCTCGGGTACCAGTCGCGCTTGACCCACTCCGGGTTCGTCATCTCCGGGAAGATGAAGGCCGGCAGGCGTACGGTGCCGGTGGCCCGTTCCGCTGCCCCGCCCTGGTCGAGGTCCCAGTACCACAGGCCGAAGGCGATCACGTTGATCGCCCAGATCGCGGCGCCGGTCCCGAGCAGCCGGTCCCCTCCGCCCAGCTTGGCGTTGTCAATGATGAGGTGGACCAGCCGGATGGCGTTGAAGGCGTTGTCGACGGTGAGGGCGGCGATCAGGATGCCGGTCACCACACGAAGCCAGCGGTCCCGCTTGTCGATCCGGCCGGGGTCACCGATGACCAGGACCAGCAGCAGGATCAGCTCGGTGGCACCGAAGAGCCACGGGGGCCCGATCCGGATCCGGTGCGGCAGAGTGGCGTGCAGGACGATGGCGGCGAAAACCGCGCCTGCCATGGCCCACCGCGGCTCACCCCGGTGATGATGCAGGGTGCCGACGACCGGCGGTGCGAGCGCATCGTGATCGCTGACCATGGCCGCATTCTCGCGCAAGGGCGCCGTCCTGCTCGTCGCACACGCGGAGCGGACCGGCGCGCGTTCAGCCGGGCAGGACGTTGATCGCGCGAGCGATGATCAATCCGATGACAGCCAGCGACTGCAGCGACTGCAGCGCCATGGTGATCTTGGCCCAGGGCACCAACGGCATGACGTCTGTGGGGCTGAACGCCAATGAGTCGGTCACACCCAGGTAGAGGTAGTCGATGTACCTCGGTCGCCACCGGGTGCCGCCGAGCTCGGGGTTGAGCTGCTGGGGGAAGGCGAGGTCGGGTGTCGGCGGCATCGCGTGTGCGCGCGCTGCTGGCCCGCCGCAGTCCAGCTCGAAGTAGAGCAGGCTGAACGCCAGGATGGCGGAGACCCACACGATCGACCCGGACCGAAGGAGCGGGCTCGCCGACTGGGTGTCGGGGCCGCCGTGGATCAGCTCGTCCGTCAGCTTGATCGTCGCCCACGACGCTCCGGCCACGAGTACGGCCACCAGGGAGATCGACAGGCGTCGCAGGGCGACCGACCGGCGGTTGATGACGCCGGGGTCGCCGATGATCATGGCGATCAGCAGTGCGCCCTCGATGACCGGCAGCAGCCACTTCGGGCCGAGCCGGAGGTGGTCGGGCAGCAGGATGGTGAGCACCATCGCGGTCACTACGGCGGCAGCCATGGGCCACCTCGGTTCAGCGAACTCTGTCTCGAGGGCGGGGTCGGGCTGCTCCGCTGACATGGGTTCAGCGTGCGAGGTCGTCCGCCGGATCGGATCACCTCGGCGGGGTGAGTGCCGATACGGACGGGGGAACGCTGTTGTCCGACTGTACGGATTCACAGGTCATTCTCAGGCTGGTGACAGCGGGGTGACCGATGATGTCCGGGCGTGGGGCGACACCGGCACGACGAACCAGGGAGTGTTCATGGTCGAGAACATGGGTGAGTTCGGTACGGGCAGCTCGTCAGAGCCGGACGCCGTCGCGTCATCCGCGAGCGGGTCGAAGTCGCGCAGCAGAGCCAGGATTGCCGCCGTCGGCGCCGGCGCCGTGCTGGTCGTCGGCGTGGGCGGCATCGCCGTGGCCACGTCCGGATCACCGTCGCCCAGCACGCCCGGCGCGAGCACAAGCCCCTCCGCATCGCCGTCCGCCAAGGCTCCGTCGCCGCCGCCGGGCCACCTTCCCGGCGGGCCCGACGGACACGGTCCGGGTCGCAGGGGCGGGTTCGGCGCGGGTGGTCCGGGCGGCTTCGGTGCCCTCGGCGGTTTCGGTGTCGTCCACGGGACCTATGTCGTCGCCAAACCGGGCGGCGGCTACCAGACGGTGCAGACCCAGACCGGCACAGTGAAGGCGGTCAGCGCCACGTCCCTCTCGGTGACCAGCAAGGATGGCTTCGCCTTCACCTACGTGGTCAAGGCCGGAACCAACGTCGACGCCCAACGCGACGGGATCGCCTCGGTCAAGAAGGGCGACCAGGTGCTCGTCAGGGCGACGCTGTCCGGCAAGACCGCAACGGTCACTCGGGTCGTGGACCTGACCGAGCTGCAGAAGAACGCGCCGAAGTTCAACGGCAAGGGCGGCGGCTTCCCCGGTCACCGTCCCGGTACCTCCGCCTCGCCCACGCCCGGCACCGGCACCTGAGCCACGGGTAGTCCCGAACCTGCGCCCCACTGACTCACAGCGTTCTCGCAGGTTCGGGACAGCCGCGTCCCAGCGCGGGTGCCCACCCTCGTGGCATGTCGCTTCCGATTCTTCGCCGGCGCAAGACGCTGGTGCTCAACTCCGTGCTGGTTCTTGCCCTCGTGGTCGCGGTTGCTTACGCGTACGCCTCCATCGGCACGAGCAGCTCCAGCGCCTCGAGCACGGTGCGTACGGGAACCGTCGGGCAGGGCACGGTCGTGTCCACCGTCTCGGCCTCGGGCACGCTGGTCTCGCCCAGCGACCTGGGCATCGGCTTCGTGACCGGCGGCACGTTGCGCCACGTCTACGTCAAGGTCGGCTCCAGGGTGAAGACCGGCCAGACCTTGGCCAAGGTCGACGACACGACGCAGAAGGAAGCCCTGACGACGGCGAAGAACGGGCTCAACCAGGCGCTCGCGAGTCGGACGGTCTTGCTGCAGGGACAGACCTCGCAGCAGAAGGCGGCCGCAGCCGTTCAGCTCGAGCAGTCGCAGACGCAGATCAGCCAGGCGCAGTCCAACGTCGGCTTCACCGAGAAGAGCAACGCCCAGGACGCGTCGAACTCCGCCGCCGCCGTGGCCAGCGCGCAGGCCACCGTGACCGCCGACAAGTCGGCCCTCGCCGCCGCCGAGGCCGCGCTGAACACCGACAAGGTGAGCAACCCCAAGGCGGTCGCTGCCGACCAGGTCAAGGTCAACCAGGCTCAGCAGTCGCTCGACCAGTCCTCAGCGGCGCTCACTTCGGCCCAGCAGCAGCAGGCGTCGACCGCGCTCAAGGACCAGCAGTCGCTGGCCCAGGCCCAGCAGCAGGTCACGTCGGCGCAGCTGGCGTACGAGAGCCAGGTCGCGCAGCAGAACGTCGCCAACACCCCGCCGAACGCCAGCCAGCTCGCCCAGGCCGACGCTGCTGTGACCTCCGCCGAGGTGCAGGTCGCGAGTGCCCAGCGTGCGCTGGACGGCACCACGCTGAAGTCGCCCTCGACCGGCAGCGTGATGTCGATCAGCACGCTGGTGGGCGGCACGGTGTCCAGCGGTTCCACGGGCTCGTCCTCGAGCAGCTCGAGCAGTTCCACCGGCTCCACCGGCTCCACCGGCTCGACCGGCTCGACCGGCTCGACCTCCACCACCAGCACCTCGAACTCGAGCAGCACCACGGCCTCGATCGGCGTGATCCCCGCAGCCACCATCGCCGGCCACACCGCGACCGTGACGAGTGGTGACTCGGGCTTCATCGTGCTGACCGACATCACCTCGCTGCAGGTCTCGGCGAGCTTCTCCGAGAACGACACCGCCAGCCTCAGGGTCGGGCAGGGGGCGACGCTCACCCTCAACGCGCTGCCGGACACTCCGGTCAACGCGTCGGTGGCGTCCATCGCCTCGACCGGTACCTCGAGCAACGGCACCGTCTCCTACGCGGTGACCCTCAACCTCACCAACCCGCCGAAGACGCTGAAGCCCGGCCAGTCCGGCAGCGTCTCGGTGATCACCAAGGAGGCTGACGGCGCTTTGTACGTGCCCAGCACTGCCGTCACGACCGCCGGCGGCGTCTCCACGGTGACCGTGGTCAAGGGCAGCACCAAGACCCGCACCGTCGTCACGCTCGGCGTGGTCGGTGACACCACGACGCAGATCAAGACCGGCGTGGTCAGGGGCGAGTCGGTGGCCCTGGCCACGACGTCCACCGGCAGCAGCGGCTTCCCGACCGGCGGCTTCCCCGCCGGCCGAGGGGTCACCGGCGGCACTCTGGGCGGCGCCATCGGCACAGGCGCAGGCGCCGGAGCGGGCGCGGGTCGATGACCGACAACGGCCAGCGGCCGCAGCACGTCATCGAGATCGCCAAGGCGGTGAAGACCTATGGCGAGGGCGAGACCGCTGTGCACGCGCTGCGCGGCGTCGACCTGCTCGTCGAGCGTGGCGACTACGTCGCGATCATGGGCGCCTCGGGCTCGGGCAAGTCGACGCTGATGAACGTCATCGGCTGCCTCGACGTCCTCACGTCCGGCCTCTACCGCCTCGACGGCATCGACGTCCGGGGCCTCGCCGAGTCACAGCTGTCCCTCGTACGCAACCGGCGGATCGGGTTCATCTTCCAGGCGTTCAACCTGATCGCCCGGACCACGGCGCTGGCCAACGTTGAGCTGCCGCTGGCCTACGCCGGCGTCAAGGGAGCCGAGCGGCGGCGCAGGGCGTTGGCGGCGCTGGAATTGGTCGGCTTGTCCGACCGGGTCGACCACGAGCCGAACGAGCTCTCCGGTGGCCAGCAGCAGCGGGTGGCCGTGGCTCGGGCACTGGTCACGGCCCCCGCTCTGCTCCTCGCCGACGAGCCGACCGGCAACCTGGACACCAAGTCGACCCAGGAGGTGCTGGGCATCTTCGACCGGCTGAGCATGAGCGGCCGCACGATCGTCATCATCACCCACGAGGACGACGTCGCGACCCACGCCAAGCGCGTGGTGAGGCTGGTCGACGGTGAGGTCGTCAGTGACGTCCGCCACGCTGAGGTCTCGGACCCGCCGCCGCGGCACCTCCCGTACGCCGCGTCCGCCTCGGGTGCCTCATGAGCCCGCTCGAGGTGATGCGCTTCGCGCTCGTCGGCCTCAGTGCCAACAAGCTCCGCAGCGCCCTGACCACGCTCGGCATCCTGATCGGCGTCGGCTCGGTGATCCTGCTGGTCGCCGTCGGCAACGGCTCCAGCAAGGCGATCCAGGCCAACATCGACAAGCTCGGCACCAACATGCTCACCGTGTCCCACAACGGCGGTGGCTTCGGCCGCGCTCGTTCGGCCAACGCCGCAGCGACCACCAAGGACCTCACCGTCGCTGACGCCAAGGCGCTCGTCGACCCGGACCAGGCACCGGACGTGAAGACCTCGTCGCCGGTGGCCAGCACCACGGAGACCGCTGCCTATGCCGGGGTCTCGACCTCGATCACGTCCTTCATCGGCACCTACCCGAGCTATTTCGAGGCGACCAACAACCCGGTCACGGCCGGCACCTACTTCAGCAACGACGACGTCACCAACGGTCGCAAGGTGATCGTGCTCGGCACCACTGTGGTGACCAACCTGTTCGGTGACATCGACCCGATCGACAAGCAGATCACCGTCAACGGCACGCCGTTCACCGTCGTCGGCGTGCTCAAGTCCAAGGGCTCGACCGGCTTCCAGGACGCCGATGACACGGCGATCGCCCCGCTCACCACCGTGCAGCAGTCCTTCACCGGGTACGGCACCCTGCAGCAGGTCGTCGTACAAGCCAAGAACGCCAAGTCCATCGACGCGGCTCAGAGTGAGATCACGTCGATCCTGGACAGCCGGCACAAGATCACCAGCTCGGCCAACGCGGACTTCCGCATCCTCAACCAGGCCAGCCTGCTCACCGCCAGCACCAGCACCTCGAAGACGTTCACCGTCCTGCTCGGTGCGGTCGCGGCCATTTCCCTGCTCGTCGGCGGCATCGGCATCACGAACATCATGCTGGTCACCGTCACCGAGCGGACCCGCGAGATCGGCATCCGCAAGGCGATCGGCGCTCCCCGTTCGGCCATCCTCGGCCAGTTCCTGACCGAGGCGACGATGCTGTCGCTCATCGGTGGCGCCCTCGGTGTGGTGGCTGCTGTCGTGGGCGCGCAGTTCACCATCGTCGGCATCAAGCCGGTGATCGTCCCAGCCTCGATCCTGCTGGCGTTCGGCGTCTCGGTCGCCATCGGGCTGTTCTTCGGCGGCTACCCCGCCAACCGGGCCGCGTCGCTGCGGCCGATCGACGCCTTGCGGTACGAGTAGATGGCCCCCGCCCGAAAGAGAGAGCAGCATGCCTAGCATTCGCCGACGTGGCGGCCAGATCGTTGATGAAGGGCTGGACATCATCCCCGAGACCGAGCTGGAGCCGCCCCTGCCGCCGGGCGGACAACCGGCTGAGACCGATCAGCTGCCGCCGGACCTGCTGAGCGCGCCGGTGGGCATGGACGACGATCTCTCGCACGCGCTTGCTGCGCGCCCGCAACGGTCCAAGCTGCCCGGCCTGACCGCGTTCCTCGCCGCCGCCGTTCTCGTCGCCGGCGGCTTTCTGGCCGGGGTCATCACCCAGAAGCACAACGCTGGTTCCACCCCGGGCGGTGCGAACGCCAACGCCTTCGCAGCGCTCCGCAACCGCGCCGGTAATGGGACCGGCGCGGGCGGCACCGGCGCGGCAGCAGGAGCGGGTGCCGGCGCGGGTGCTGGCGCTGGCGCTGGTGCGACCGGCACCACCGTCGGCACCGTCAAGCTGGTCGACGGCAACACGATCTATCTGACAGCGACCGACGGCAGCATCGTCAAGGTCACCACCGGCGCCGGAACGACCATCAAGGTCAGCAAGGTGGGCAAGGCCGCTGACCTCGCGCCGGGCTCCACCGTCGTGGTGTCCGGCGCCGCCGGGGCTGACGGGGTGATCAAGGCCACGACCGTGACCCAAGGCGGCACCAGCGGGGCAGGCGGCGGGTTCGGCGGCTTCGGCGCACGCAACCGTACGGGCACGGGAACTGCTACGGGAGGTTCTGGTGGCTAGCATTCTGGGCAACGCAAGCGCGAACGGGGTAGCCGTGACTGACGTCAGACCAGAGGCGCGACTGCTCGTCGTCGACGACGAGCCGAACATCGTCGAGCTGCTGTCCGCAAGTCTGCGCTACGCCGGCTTCGAGGTCGCGACCGCCGGCGGCGGCCAGCAGGCACTCGAGGTCGCCCGCACCTTCCGGCCCGACCTGCTCGTGCTCGACGTGATGATGCCGGGTCTCGACGGGTTCGGGGTCGTCAGCCGGCTGCGGGGCGAGGGCCAGCGGATGCCGGTCGTCTTCCTGACCGCCCGCGACGCGACCGAGGACAAGGTCAACGGTCTGACCCTGGGCGGCGACGACTACATCACCAAGCCGTTCAGCCTCGAAGAGGTCATCGCCCGGATCCGGGCCGTGCTGCGCCGGGTCGGCGGTGCGCAGGCCTCGGCCAGCGCTTCCGTACGGATGACGTTCGCCGACATCGAGCTCGACGACGAGACGCACGAGGTCTGGAAGGCCGGCCAGCTGGTCCCACTGTCGCCCACCGAGTTCAAGCTGCTGCGCTACTTCATGCAGAACGTCAACCGGGTGCTGTCCAAGGCGCAGATCCTCGACCACGTCTGGAACTACGACTTCGGTGGCGACATGAACGTCGTCGAGTCCTACGTGTCCTATCTCCGGCGCAAGATCGACACCACCGAGCCGCGGTTGCTGCACACGCTGCGTGGCGTCGGCTACGTGCTGCGACTCCCTCGTACGTGATGCCGTGACCGACGAACCGACTCCACCGAAGCGGCACCGCCGGCTGCGCCGGGTCCGGGCGCTGTCGGAGCGCACCCCGCTGCGGATCAAGCTCGTCGTCTCGGTGCTCGCGCTCGGTACGGCCGGCCTGTTCGTCGCGGGCGCTGCTGCCTCGACCGCCCTGCGCTCGTACATGACCGACCGGGTGGACCAGCAGCTCGTCGGCGGAAACGTCCGGCCGCCGACTACTGCCTCGGGCGCCGGCACCTTCACCGACACCGGCGTCCCGCCGTGGCTGCGCGGTGCGTGCGGTGACGACACCAGCGGGTTCCACCGCCCGGCATCGCGATTCGTCCGGTGCACCACGCTGACCGGCGCAGTGGTCGGCGGTGACGTCGCCCTCACCGGTGAGGCGACGCCGTCGTTGCCGCACTGGACGGGAGCCCAGGCCAGCGCCAAGGGCAACGCCCCGTTCACCGTCGGCTCGGTCGGCGGCGGTCCGGACTGGCGGGTACGAGCGCTGGTTTTCGGCCCTGTCGTGGTCTACGAGGCCAACAGTCTCGAGGACGTCGACCGTACGGTGAACCGCCTCGACATCGACGAGCTGGTGATCGGGCTGACCGTGCTGGCGCTGATGGCGATCGTCAGCTACTGGGTCGTCCGCCGGAACCTGCGGCCGCTGACCGACGTCGAGCACACGGCGGCGGCGATCGCGGCGGGCGACTACAGCCAGCGGGTGCCCGACCACGATCCCCGCACCGAGGTCGGCCGGCTGGCCGTGTCGGTCAACGCGATGCTGACCCAGGTCGAGAATGCCTTCCTCGTCCGCCAGGCTTCGGAGGAGGCCGCGCTGGCCTCAGAGCAGCGGATGCGGCGCTTCGTCACCGACGCGAGCCACGAGCTGCGCACCCCGCTGACCTCGATCCGCGGCTTCGCCGAGCTCTACCGCCAGGGCGCCGCCGCCAACCCCGATGACCTGGCCCGGCTGATGCGCCGGATCGAGGACGAGGCCGCCCGGATGGGCCTGCTCGTCGACGACCTGCTGATGCTCGCCCGGCTGGACCAGCAGCGACCGCTCGAGCGCGAGATCGTCAACCTGATGACCCTCGCTGCCGATGCCGTCCACGACGCCGCGGCAGTGGCGCCCGACCGTGCGATCACGCTCGAGGTCATCGATGGTGCCGCAGCCGTCGAGATCGTGGGCGACGAGTCGCGGCTGCGGCAGGTCGTCGGCAACCTGGTCACCAACGCGCTGACCCACACCCCTGCCGGAACGCCGGTCACGGTACGGGTCGGCAGCCGCACGGACGCCGACGAGCTGCTCGGTGTCCTCGAGGTGCGCGACCAGGGGCCCGGCCTGGACGAGGAAGCCTCCGCCAGGGTCTTCGAGCGGTTCTACCGGGCGGACCCGTCACGCACCAGAAGCCTCGGCGGTACCGGTCTCGGCCTGTCGATCGTCGCCGCCCTCGTCGCCGCCCACGGCGGCCGGGTGGAGCTGGAGACCTCGCCCGGCGAGGGTGCGACGTTCCGCGTACTGCTGCCTGCCCTCGCGGTGGAGACACCGGCAACGGTGAGCTGAATCCCGCGTGGCTATCGTCGCTGCTGGGTAGCAGAATCCTGCGAGCAGAAGGGATAACGCCAATGCCGAGCATCGTTCCGTGCCTCTGGTTCGACGGGCAGGCCGAGCAAGCGGCCCAGCTCTACACCAAGATCTTCCCCAACTCCGAGATTCTCGCGGTCGCCCGCTACGGCCCGGACGGTCCCGGTCCCGACGACGCGGTCATGACGGTGGAGTTCAGCCTCGACGGCCAGCGCTTCCTCGGCCTCAACGGTGGGCCGCAGTTCCCGTTCACCGAGGCCGTCTCGTTCCAGATCTACGTGGAGGACCAGGCCGAGCTGGACTTCTACTGGAACGCGCTGAGCGAGGGCGGCAAGGAGGTCGAGTGCGGCTGGCTCCAGGACCGGTTCGGCTTGTCCTGGCAGGTCGTACCCACCCTGGTCACCGAGCTCGTCCAGGCCGGCGACGACGCGCGGACCCAGCGCGCGATGAAGGCGCTGTGGGGCATGACCAAGCTCGACATCGCCGAGATCCGGCGGGCAGCCGACGCCGGCTGAGACCGCCAGCAGCCGACCGCTCAGTTCCAGCGGTGCGCATCGTCGTTGTTCAGGAACAACTCCAGTGCAGAAGGGACAACGACGATGCCGAACATCGTGTCGTGCCTGTGGTTCGACGGACAGGCCGAGCAGGCTGCAGAGCTCTACACCAAGATCTTCCCGAACTCCGAGATCCGCTCGGTCGCTCGCTACGGCCCGGACACCCCCGGTCCGGAGGGTGAGGTCATGACGGTGGAGTTCAGCCTCGACGGGCACCCGTTCCTGGGGCTGAACGGCGGTCCGGAGTTCACGTTCACCGAGGCGGTCTCGTTCCAGATCTTCGTCGGCGACCAGACCGAGGTCGACTACTACTGGGACGCCCTGACCGCCGACGGCGAGGAGAGCTACTGCGGCTGGCTCAAGGACAAGTTCGGCCTGTCCTGGCAGGTGATCCCGGCCGCCTTTACCCACGCGATGGAGCACGGTGACCCAGCCGCCCAGCAACGGGTGACCCGGGCCATGCTGAAGATGCGCCGTTTCGACGTGGCCGAGATCGAACGCGCCGCTGCGGGGTAACCGTCCAGCTCAGGCGGGCGCGACGCCGATGTGCCGGCGTTCCTCCGCCGAGGCGATGACGGCCGTCGCGAGGTCGAGAGCCCGCTTGCCGGCCCTGGCGTGCACCGGTGGCTGCTCGCCGGCGCGCAGGGCGGGCAGCAGCGAGTCGAGGTGGGTCTCGAACATCGCGGAGAAGTCGCGGCCGCGGTCGTCGAAGTAGGCCGCCTCCCACACCCGCGACGTCGGGTCTCCCGTACGCGACTGGGTGAAGCGCTTGACGGTGTCGTCGACGAGGATCCGGCCCTGCGTGCCGTTGACCTCGAGCGCGTGCGTGCGCGGGTAGGCGTACGACGAGTCGTAGCTGCCGACCAACGACCCGACCGCTCCGTTGCCGAACCCCAGTGCGACCGCGAGGGTCGAGAATCCGCGCTCGGTCAGGTCGGTCACCTGGGCCGCGACCGAGGTGATGGGCCCGCACAGGTGCTCGAGCATGTCGAAACCGTGGCACTGGGTCTCGATCAGGTTGGCGTACGGGTGGTCGCTGGTGCCGGGCTCGCCGCCGAAGCGCCAGGTCGCGAACACGATGTCGCCCAGCTCGCCGGCGCGGATCGCCGCGGCCGCCATCTGCACCGGCACGGCGTAGCGGTGGTTGAAGTTGATCGCAAAGAACAGGTCGCGCTTGGCCGCCTCGACCAGGAGGTATTCCGCCTGCCACGGCTCGAACACCAGCGGCTTCTCCACCAGCAGCGGCACCCCGGCCCGGATCACCTCGAGCGTCGTGTCGAAATGCTCTTCATTAGGCAAGCACAACGAAACCAGATCGGGCTGCTCAGCGTCCAGCATGGCGGCAAGCGAGGTGTACGGCCGGGCCCGGAACTCCTGCGCCCTGGCCTGCACCCGTTCCGGCGTGCGACCGACGATGGCGACCAGGTCGGTGTCGGACCGCTCGCTGAAGACCCTGGCGTGCTCGCGGCCCCACCAGGCGCCCGTACCGACAACAGCGACGCGCAGCGGCTCGGCCTGTGCACTGGGCATGCGGCCACCTTAGAGCTCCGCCTGTTCACAGCAACTCCGCAGGGTCAGTACAGGGAGATCTCAGCGCCGGTCTCCCACACTTGATCCACGAGGTGACCCGCCCGGCCATCCCCCTGTCCGTGGCGGGTCCCCCGTCCACCCTTTCCTCAGGAGACCAGAGACCCGTGCCGTTGCTGTCGACCGCCCCCGGAGCCTCCCGCAATCGCCTCGCCCTTGTCCTGCCAGCGGTGGCCATCGCTGTGGCCTCAGTAGCCGGGTGCGGTGGCGGCAGCTCGAGCGGGGCTGCGGTCGCGGCCGGCACGAGCGCAACGGCCGGGACCACCGGCGGTCCCAACGGGTTCGCCGCGTACGCCGCCTGCCTGAAGAAGAACGGCGTGACGTTGCCGACCGGGCGTCCCGGCGGCGGCTTCGGCGGCTCCAGGCCGTCGGGCGGGGCGCGGCCCAGTGGTCGCCCCGGCGGCGGCTTCGGTGGGCTGAACGCGACATCCGGCCCCATGGCGGCTGCCGCGAAGGCCTGCGCGTCCCTGCGGCCGACGGGTGGGTTCGGCGGCGGAGCCAACAGCGCCGCGATCCAGTCCCAGCTCCTCGCCTACCGCAGCTGCCTGTCCGACCACGGCGTCACGCTGCCGACGCAGGCGGCACGCCCGACCGGCACTCCCGCTGCCGGCGCGACGGGCACCCCCGGTCGCCGCGGCGGCTTCGGCGGCCTCGGTGCCCTGAACACCGATGACCCCAAGGTCGCCGCAGCGGTCAAGGCGTGCGCGCCGCTGCGTCCGACGTTCGGCGGCGGCGCCCCCGGCGCTGGTGCGGCCACGCCGACGCCGAGCGCGACACCGAACGCCTGAGTCAGCTCTCGATCGTGAGCACCTCGACGGCCAGCAGGGCGACGTCGTCGGTGAGCGCACCGCCGGTCCAGTCCCGTACGGCCCTCTGCACCCCGACCAGCCCCTCCTCGAGGGTGCCGGCGCTCAGGGCCGGCGTCGCAAACTCGCGCAGCGGGAAGAAGGTGCCGTCGACCCGGTGCCTCGCCTCGCCCAGCCCGTCGGTGTAGAGGAGTACGCGGTCGCCGCGCTGCAGCGCAACGGTCAGAGCCGTGCACTCGCCGGAGATGCCCAGCGGCGGCCGGCGCACCGGCGGCCGGAGCACGACCGAGACTCCCCGCCGCAGCAGCAGGGGAGCCGGGTGGCCGGCGTTGACGATCGTCAGCGCGCCATCGGGCGCGACCTGCGCGACGACGGCGGTGACGAAGTCCTCGTCCTCGGCCACCCGCGCCACGGCCCGGTCGAGGTCGTCGAGCAGGACCAGCAGGTCGTCGCGTTCGGCGGCTCGCTCCCGGAACGCCCCGAGCAGGTAGGACGCGAGTCGGACGGCCTCCAGGCCCTTGCCTCGGACGTCACCGATGAGCAGCCGTACGCCGAACGGGGTGTCGACCGCGGCGTAGAGGTCACCGCCGATCCGGGCATCGACGGCGGCGCTGACGTACTGCTCCGCCAGGGCGAGGCCGGCCAGCCGCGGTGGGATGGGTGCCAGGATCGCGAACTGGGCGACCTCTGCGACGTGCGTCATCTGCAGGAGGTGCTGCTCGTGGCTGACCCGTCGCCTGGCGAACAGCACCGCCGCGATCGACGTCATCACCACCGCGGCGATCCGAATCCATTGCCCGGCCGTGGCATCACCGCCGTTGTACATGTGGTCGTTGAAGCCGAGCAGCACCGAGGTGACGGTCGACACGATGCCGTAGGCCACCGTGAGAATGACGTTGACCAGGAACGCGGCCAGCAACGGCACGACGATGACGAGGCCGAGCACCACCGACCGGCGTGAGGTGAACAGGTCGAGCAGGGCGACCGCCAGCAGCACGGCCAGCGGGGCAAGGATCCGAAACCAGCGCCGCCACCGGGGCGCGGCGCTGACGCTGGTCAACGCGGCGACGGGCACAATCCGGACGATAGCAGTCGGAAGGTACGTCGACTGCAGGCTCGTGGGACCCCAGACTGGTGCGGTGACCGTTCCCCGCCGCCATGTCGAGCACGTCATGGGGACCGTCTTCAGCGTCGACCTGCGTACGCCGGACGTGCCCGACTCCGCCCTGGTGGACGTCGTGCAGGAATGGCACTGGGTCGACGCAATCTTCAGCACCTATCGCGCGGACAGCGAGATCAGTCGACTGGGCCGTGGGGAGCTGACCGTCGAGGAGTGCGTCCCCGAGGTCGCCGAGGTCCTCGCGATGTGTGCCGAGGTCCAGCGCGCGACCGACGGGTACTTCTCAGCGATGCCCGAGGGTTCGCTGGATCCATCCGGGCTGGTCAAGGGCTGGAGCATCGAGCGGGCGAGTGCTGCGCTCGTGACTGCCGGCTCGGACTCCCACGCGATCAACGGCGGCGGCGATGTGCGGTGTGTTGGCGGCTCGGGGCCGGACTCGCCTTGGCGGGTGGGCATTGCCAACCCGCTGCGGCAAGGCGCGTTGGTCGCAACGGTGAGCGGCAGGGATTTCGCGCTGGCCACGTCGGGGATCGCCGAGCGTGGCTGCCACGTCGTCGATCCCCACACCGGTCGCCCGGCAGACGGACTGGCCTCGGTCACGATCGTGGGGGCTGACCTCACCCTGGTCGACTCCTTCGCCACGGCCGCATTGGCCATGGGGGATCGCTGTCGCAGCTGGATCAGTGAGCTGGACGGCTACGAGGGGCTCGTCATCGACCCGGCGGGGCAGGAGTGGCGCAGCAGCGGCTGGGCACGGCGTACCGGAGAATCGTCGAGGACCTCGCGGGGTTGACCGGTATCACCTGCTGGTCTCATTCAGGTTCCTTTCAGTAACCGGGACAACAGTGGCCGGAACCGCCATTGGATGGAGTGTCGAGATGACCGACGAGAACGCGCCCAGCGCAGGAGCCGAGGACGTCGCCCCGCTGCCTCCGGTCGCGCACACTCCCGAGCAGGTCGCTACCGATGCTGCTGGGTTTGCCGCTCCGACGGAGGCCGGTGAGTTTTCGGCTCCGACGGCTGCCACGACTCCTACCGGACCCACTGGGCCTACCATGCCCCCGCCGCCCCCGCCGAGCTGGCTCCCGCCGCAGGACGCTGCGGCCGAGCCCAAGGACAAGAGCAGGTCGCGAGGCAAGCTGCCGATCCTGGCCGGCGCCCTGGCCCTCGTTCTCGTCTCGGCCGGTGTCGGTGCGGCAGTGGGCGCGAACGTGGCGGACGACAACTCCGGCTCGGCCCCTGTGGCTTCGACGGTGGGTGCTGCGCCGCAGCCGGTGTCCAACGCCGCCGGCAACCCCAAGTCGTTCTCCGGCATCGCCGCGGCCGTACTCCCGGTGGTCGTGTCCATCGACGTCTCCGGCTCGAGCGAGAGCGACACCGGCTCGGGTGTGGTCATCCGGACTGACGGTTACATCCTCACCAACAACCACGTCGTCACGGCTGCGTCCGGCGGTGGCTCGATCACCGTGCACTTCAACGACGGCAGCAGCGCGTCAGCGAAGATCGTGGGCACTGACCTGGCGTCGGACCTCGCCGTCATCAAGGTCGAGAAGACCGGCCTGCAGGTGGCACATCTCGGCTCCTCGGCCGCGGTCAAGGTCGGTGACACGGTGCTGGCCATCGGGTCGCCGCTGGGCTTGTCCGGCACCGTGACCTCCGGCATCGTCTCGGCTCTCAACCGGCCGGTGGACACGACGCAGGACCAGTCGCAGCAGACCAACCCGTTCGGCGGCAGCGGCGCCAGCCAGGCGCCGACCACCGGCACGACGGCTACCGTGTTCGGGGCCATCCAGACCGACGCCGCGATCAACCCTGGCAACTCCGGTGGAGCCCTCGTCGACAGCGCCGGCAACGTGATCGGCATCAACAGCGCCATCGCCTCTCTTGGCGCCGCGTCCGGCTCGCAGTCGGGCAACATCGGCGTCGGCTTCGCGATCCCGATCGACCTGGCGAAGTACGTCGCCGACCAGCTGATCACCAATGGCAAGGCGAGTCACGCGCAGATCGGTGTGAGCGTCGGCAACACCACGAACTCTTCCACCCACGTCACCACCGTGGTGGTCAAGACCGTCTCCGCCGGCAGCCCCGGCGAGAAGGCCGGTCTCAAGGAGGGCGACGTCATCACCAAGATCGACGGCACCGTCGCGACCGACTCCGACACGTTGATCGCGGCCATCCGTTCGCACCGACCCGGTGACACGGTGACGCTCACCATCAGCCGTGCCGGCGCCACCCAGACGGTCAAGGTGACCCTCGGGGCGTCGTCCACGAGCTGACCCGGGCGCCGTTCGGCATTCCGCGTCCGTTCACGTCTGGGCGTCCGGACTTGGGGTAGACCTGCCCCATGCCTCTCATCCGAGCCGCCGCGCGCCCCATGCTTGCCTCGATGTTCATCACCGGTGGGTTCGACGCCCTGCGCAACCCCAAGGCCAAGGCTGACGCCGCCGCGCGGGTCGCGCCCGGCATCGCCAGGCGACTGCCGGTAGCCCTGCCGGAAGACCCGGTCCAGCTGGTCCGGATCAACGGCGCGATCCAGCTCGCCGCCGGTCTGTCGCTGGCCACGGGCCGCTGGCCGCGGCTGTCGTCCCTGGTGCTGGCGGCAAGCTTGGTGCCGACCACGCTGGCCGGGCACCGGTTCTGGGAGAAGTCCGACGCCGGCGAACGAACCCGTCAGCAGCAGCAGTTCACCAAGAACCTCAGCATGCTCGGCGGCCTGCTGCTGGCGGCCGTGGACCTCGAGGGCCGGCCGGGCCTGCGGCACCGGGGACATGACGCGACCCGTGACCTGCGCCTGGCCACGCACGACGCCAGCCACAAGGTGGCGAGGTCCCGGCGCAAGGCCAGCAAGGCCGCGAAGAGCGCCTTTCTCGACTGAGCGGCTCCTGCCAGACTGGATGGCATGCCCGAGCTGCCCGAGGTGCAGGCGCTGGTCGCCTTTCTCACCGAGCGTGCCGTTGGTCACGTGGTGGCCAGGATCGATGTGGCGGCCATCAGTGCCCTGAAGACGTTCGACCCGTCCCCTGCGGCACTGGTCGGCCTCGAGATCCGCTCGGCCAGCAGGCACGGCAAGTTCATCGACCTCGACGTCGACGGCCTGCACCTCGTGGTGCACCTGGCCAGGGCCGGCTGGCTGCACTGGAAGGACAGCCTGCCCAGCGTCCCGCCCAAGCCCAGCACCAAGAGCCTCATCGCCTTGCGCGTCCACCTCGACGACGGCAGTGGGTTCGACCTGACCGAGGCCGGTACCAAGAAGGGCCTCGCCGTCTACATCGTCCGCGACATCGCCCTCGTCCCCGGCATCAGCCGGCTGGGCGTTGACGCACGGTCGCCTGAGCTGACCGTGGATGCCCTGGCCGCGCTGATGGCCCAGCACCGTCAGCAGCTCAAGGGAGTGCTGACCGACCAGACCGTCATCGCCGGCATCGGCAACGCCTACTCCGACGAGATCCTGCACTTCGCCCGGCTCTCGCCGTTCAAGATGGCTGCCACCCTCAACGGCGACGAGGTCGCCCGGCTGCACGCGGCCATCAACATCGTCCTGGCCGACGCGCTGCAGCGCTCGCTGGGGTTGCGGGCCGCCGAGCTGAAGGGTGAGAAGCGTACGGGGATGGCCGTGCATGCCCGTACCGGAGCGCCGTGTCCCGATTGTGGCGACGTGGTGCGCGAGGTGTCCTTCGCTGACTCGAGCCTGCAGTACTGCGCAACCTGTCAGACAGGTGGCAAGCCCCTGGCCGACCGGCGGATGTCCAAGCTGCTCAAGTAGCCGCGGCCACGACCTGCGGCTCGGCCGGCGCAGGTCCCGGCACCCGGATCAGGACCAGCCCGAGCATCACGACGACCCCGACGATGCCGACGCCGGCGATCGCCGGCGTCACCCCGAACAGCTCGGCCAGCAGGCCACCGAGGAGTACGCCGATGCCCTGCGACACCTGCAGGCCCGAGGCAGCGACGCCGAAGGCGCGGCCGCGTGCCTCCGCCGGGATCTGATCGATGAACTGCCCCTGCAACGGCACCTGGAAGCTCCACGCAGCGCCGCTGAACAGAAGCAGCACCCAGGCCACGCCGTACGAGGGGCTGAACACGAAGCCCACCAGCGGGACCATGGCGATCAGAGCAAGTGGTCGGATCAGGCGCAGCCGCAGCGCGGGACGAACCAGCCGTCCGAGCACCAGGATGCCCACGATCATGCCGAGCGGCTGCGCGGCCAGCAGCCAGCCGGTCTGAGTGTCGCCACCGTGCACGGTGTGGGTGACGAACGGAGCCGCGAGCGCCTCCGGCACCAGCAGGATCGCCGCGGCCCACCAGGCGAGCAGCAGCAACGTCCGCGGGAGGGGCGATCCGAGGGAGACCCGGAAGCCGCCCTTGGTGTCCTCCCACCAGGAGGAGGCGTGCTCGATCGGGGGTGGCGGGTAGGGCTGGCGCAAAGCGATCGCGATCAGGCCTGCGCTCACGGCGAAGGTCACGGCGTCGAAGCCGAACGCCGCTCGAGCACCGGACGCTGCCACGATCACGCCGCCGATAGCGAAGCCGATGATCTGGGCCGCCTGGCTGGCCGCTTGGACCATGGAGATGCCGACCACGTAGCGGTCCCCCGGCAGGATGTCCGGCAGCAGCGCGAAGTAGGCGCCTTGAACCGGCGGTGCCATCGTCTCCGCGACCAGGACCAGCACCAGCACCCAGCCGACGGGCACGTGGGGAATGGCCATCAGGGCCACGACGCCTGCCCTGGCGAGGTTGCCGTACACCAGCATGCTCCGACGAGGGGTCCGGTCGGCGTAGCGGGTGAGCACCGGCCCGGCGAGCACCCACGGCAGGAACGTGAGGGCGTAGGCGAACGTGGTGAGCAGCGGTGACTTGGTGGAGCCGTAGACGAACAGGGCCAGCGCGACCCGTAGCGCCTGGTCACCCAGCAGGGAGACGACATCGGACCCGAACAAGTAACGGAACTCGCGCACGGACAGGACGTCGCGATAGGTCGCTGGCGCATCGGTCGCGGTTGTGCGGCGCCGTGCCAACCTCAGCTCGCCTCACTCTCGCCGGTCCGGTCCCCGTCCGGGCTATCCTGCCGCAACGGGCTCCGTACGTACCAGAACCGGAAGCGGGACAGTGATGTTCGGCACGTCATCCACCCCCTCCATCGCGGCCGCTGACGTTGCCGCCGACGCTTACCTGCTCGATGTGCGCGAGAACTACGAGTGGGATGCCGGGCATGTCGCGGGGGCCGTGCACATTCCCATGGGCGAGGTCGTGAGCCGGTTGGCCGAGATCCCGGCCGAGGGCGACGTCGTGGTCGTGTGCAAGGTCGGCGGCCGCTCGGCGCAGGTCACTGACTACCTCAACCAGGTCGGGCGGTCGGCCGTCAACCTCGACGGCGGGATGTACGCCTGGGCGCGTGCCGGCCGACCCATGGTCAGCGAGTCGGGGGCCGCTCCCGCGGTGATCTGATGGTTGTTGGTGCACGGAGTGCTTCCGGGACGGCATGATGCACAGGTGCCCGTCGTCATCCTCGTACGAAATGCCATGCCGGTGGTTCAGCCGGGGGTCCACCCGGTGCGCTGGCGACTCGACGACCTGGGCCGGTCGGCGGTCGCCTCCCTCGCGCAGTCGCTACCGCACGACGTCGCCCCGCTGGTCCTGTGCAGCCACGAGCCGCGGGCGAAGGAGACGGCCGAGGTCCTGATTGCCGAGCGCCCGGCCGGCACCCCCGGCAGTCCGGCTGTGCTGCGCCTGGATCCCGACCTGCGGGAGGTCGGCCGGCCGACGTCGTGGTCGGCGAGCTACCCCGAGGACCTGGCCGACTACTTCCGTAACGGTGCTCGCGCCGGCTGGGAGCCGGCGACCGCGGTGCTGACCCGGTTCGGCTCCGCGGTCGACCGCGCCACCAGGGAGGCCGCGGGACTGCCGGTCGTCGTGGTCAGCCACGGCCTCGCGCTGTCGCTGTACGTGGGAGCGGTGTGCGGCCTGCGGCCCGCCGGCTTCCTGCACAGCCTGCTGCACCCGGACGCCTGGCTCATCGATGTCGACGCGGGCCGGCTGGAGCGCCTCGACCTGGCTGACGACCTCGACGAGGTCTGAGCGTGCCGGCTGTGGGTCGGCTGCCGGAGCGCTCGCCGGAGGGCGACGCGGTCGGGCGGTTGCTGTCGGTTGTCGGACTGCTCAACTCCGACCTCGACCTGCCATCGGTGCTGCGCTGGATCAGTGACGCGGCCAGGGGCCTGGTCGACGGCGACGGGGCCGGCGTCGTGCTGCAGCACGGTGACGAGCTGGAGGTCCTGGCGGTCATCACCGACCACGACAGCGACGATGAGGCCGATCGGGTCGAGGGGGTCGTGGTCGCGTACGCCGGCAGCGGCATCGAGGCGTTGGACGCGGCCGGGGCCGGCACGGTCATCCTCCAGACGGCCGAGTTCCCGGCCATGGACCGCGTCGTCAACGCCGGGGGCCTCGACCTGCGCACGGTGGCCATCACCCGGATGGTCCGGCGCAACGAGAGCACCGGCGCGCTCTACGTCTTCTTCCGGGAGCCGCACCGCGCGGTCAGCCCGCTGGACGAGCGCCTGCTCGAGATCCTGGCCGGGTTCGCCGCAGCTGCCATCGCCAACGCCGAGGCCTACGACGCCGCCGTCCACCAGCGTCAGCACGAGCGGGCGGTCGTGAATGCGATGGCGGACGGGCTCGCCGTCATCGACGACGAGAGGATCGTCCGGTCCTGGAACGTCGCCGCGACCACGTTGACCGGTCTGCCTGCCGCCGAGGCGCTCGGCAAGCCGTTGCCGTTCCCGTTCGCGGCCCCCGGTGTGGGCCTCGAGCACCAGCTGGACAACGGTCGCTGGGTCGAGGTGCTCTGCTCCTCCTTGGCCGACAACAACCCTGCCGAGACCGTGGTGACCTTTCGCGACATCAGCGCGGCGAAGATGGTCGAGGAGGCCAAGAACCTCTTCCTCGCCACGAGCGGCCACGAGCTGCGGACGCCGGTGACGGTGATTCGAGGCTTCGCCCGGACGCTGACCTCCCGCTGGGACGAGCTGACCGATGACCAGCGGCAGGAGTCGGTACGGGTCATCGCGGACAGGGCGGAGGGCCTGGGCAGCCTGATCGAGCAGGTGCTGGCGAGCTCGCACGCGGAGGTGGGGGCGCGCGGCCTGGACCTGCGCCACCTCGACGTCGGTCCGCTGCTTGACGCTGCAGCCATGGATGTTCGGTCCCTGTCCGGCCGGCACACGGTCACGGTCGAGGTCCCGCCCGACCTGCCGGGAGTGCTGGCCGACGACCAAGCGCTGCGCACCGTGCTGGGTCACCTCGTGGACAACGCGGTGAAGTACTCGCCCGCCGGCGGGGTCATCGCCTTGTCGGCAGCGGCGGTGCCCGGCGCAGGGGTCGTGTGCATCCGGGTCGACGACGAAGGCATCGGCGTGGCCAGCGAGGACCGCGAGCGGGTCTTCGAGCGGTTCTTCCAGGCGGACGGCGGTGACACCCGCCACCATGGCGGCTTCGGTCTGGGGCTGTACATCGCGCGCCGGCTGGTACAGGCGCACGAAGGGTCGGTCGTGATCATGCGCCGGCCCGACGGTCGACCGGGCAGCCGGGTCGAGGTGTCCCTCCCGGTGGACACGTCCCTGGAAGATCCGCTGTCCAACCGCGGCTGATCTGCACTAGGGTGTCAGGTGCGGGCGCGGCGATCCCCCCCGTTCGCCGCGTCCGCATCCTTCATCAGCAGCCGTCCGGGCACTTCCGACGGCTGCTGATTGTCGTTTCGAGCCTGTGGGGTACGCCATCTCCTCCCGTCGTCGGTCGAGCGCCCAGACCTCCTTCACCACGCCTTCGTCGGCGGACGTCCCGGTCGTCGGCGCCCGTGAACCCTGTCCGTGCGGGTCCGGTCGCCGGTACAAGGCCTGTCATGGCCGGGCGGCGGCACAGGCGGCCGACCCGGTGAGCCTCCGTCCGTTCGCTGGGCTGACCAGCGAGGCGGACTGGGTGGCGCTGCGCGAGATCGTTCCTGCCGCGACCTCGCCGCTGACCCTGCGCGATCCGAAGCACGCCGACCGGCCGGTGCTGCTGGCAACGGTGCTGCCGATGGGCTGCGCCGCCATGGTGCGCGCCGACGAGTCGATCTTCCTCGGGCTGCAGGTCTCGGCCCACTCCGGTGACGTCAGCCGTGACGCGGCCCACGCGCTCGAGCAGGCGCTGGTCTCGCCGCCCGGTACGGCGATCTCGGCCTCGGGTGCTCCCGGACCCGGCGCCGCTCTGCAGGACCTGCTGACCGAGGACCCGCTCGACGTCAGCGTGCTGACCGGTTTCGACTTCTGGGTCGAGGGCGTCGACCTGGACCCCGAGGTGCAGGCGTCGCTCGAGCGCGCCAACTCCGTGGTCATCCCGACGGTCAAGGTCGACGGGGTGGAGGCCGCGTACTGGTGCCGGATGCCCGAGCGCAACCATCTGCGCTGGGTGCTCCCGTACGACGAGGACCTGCTGCTGGACGCGATGTGCCGGCTGCACCCGGACGGCGGGCTGTCGCTCGGCGAGACGACGAAGTACGTGGGGTCCTTCCGGGCGCACGGACTGCTGGCGCCGGTGTGGGACCTGCCCTCGGACATGGAGGCCGCCGACCTGGTGGCTCCGGTGGCCGAGCTCGAGGTGCGGCTCGCGGCGGCGCTGGCTGACGACTCGCCGCTGTCCAGCGAGCAGCGCAGGTCGAGGGGCGCACTGCTGGGTCGCCAGCTGACTATCCGCTGAGCCGCCCGGCGCAGTCCGATACGACCGGTCGGCCTGATCAGTTCGAATCATGGTCAGCCGAAGATCTGCGGTCTAGTCTGTAAAAGAACTCGGACGCCGCTGCATCCCCCGTCGGCGGCGTCCGAGTTCTTTTGATTTCGTCGTCAAAACGGTTTTGGACCGTAGATCCTGTCGTACGCCAAGTGCCGCAGCTGGCGCCGGCTCCATGGCCGCGGTTCGCACCGCCGCCGGTGCCGTGGCGGGCTCGGGGATGATGGTCACGTGCCGACGATCGAGCAAGCCGCCGACGGCCGGAGACCCCTGAAACCGTACGAGCTCCGGCTGCACCGTTGGGCCGAGCGGGCGCCGCACGGGCGCACGGCCTGGCTTCCTGCGGCGGTGCTCTATCTGGCGCTGCTGTCGCCGTACCTGTACAGCCGCTTCCGGGCCGGTTCGCACTCGTGGTTCATCGACCTGCTGGTCTACCGCGACGCCGGCCGGACGGTCCTGGACGGAGGGCACGACCTCTACCGCTTCACCTCGGCCGGCGTGGACCTGCCGTTCACCTATCCGCCCTTCGCCGCGCTGCTGAGTCCGTGGCTGGCGTGGTTCCCGCCACTGACCGACGTGCTGGTGTGGACCGCCGCGGAGCTGCTCACGATCGTGTGGCTGACATCGGTGGCGTTCCGGCCGCTGCTGGACCGGACCGGGCCGGGCCGCCCGTACCTCCTGGCAGCCCTCGCCGCCGGCGCGACCTGGCTCAACCCGGTCCGGGACGTGGTCAAGTTCGGTCAGGTCGACCTGTTCCTGGTGGCGCTGGTGGTAGCAGACCTGACCACCCGGCGCACCCGGTGGCCCCGTGGGTTGCTGATCGGGCTCGCGGCGGCGATCAAGCTCACGCCGGCGTTGTTCATCCCGTACCTCTGGCTCACCGGCCGACGCAAGGCCGCGTACGTCGCCACCGCCACCTTTGTCCTCGCGGAGGCGCTGGCTCAGGCAGTCATCCCGTTCGGCTCGGGTGACTACTGGACCAGGGCTGCCACCGCCAGCGACCGGCTGGGCAGCAACGCGGGGGCGTCGAACCAGTCCCTGCGCGGGATGCTGCTGCGGCTGCACACGGATGCGCACCTGACGTCGGCCCTGTGGCTGGTTGCTGCGGTACTGGTGCTGGTGCTCGGGATGCGGCGGGCGATCACGGTCTACCGGGCCGGCGACGAGCTCACGGCGGCCGTGCTGGTCGGGCTGATGAGCTTTGCCCTGTCTCCGGTGTCGTGGATCCATCACCTGTGCTGGGTGATGCTGGTGATCGGGGTCGTGGCCGACGACCTGACCGATCCGGTCCGCGTGCGGTGGGCCTGTTACCTGACCGTGCTTTTTGTCCTGAGAGTCCCTTGGTACGGCTCAACGATGGCTATGCACCACGGTGTCCTTTATCCCGCGCGCCTGCTCGAGGATGCTTTCGGTCTTGCCGTCCTGGGTCTACTCTTTTGCTTGCCGCCGCGCAGCGCCAGCACCTTGGCCGCCGCATCGGTGGTTGGTCGTGGCGACGATGCCGCGCTGTCGGGGGACAGGTCCGCCGCTGTGACTGCCGCACCTGCGGCGGTGCGACAGGAACAGCACGCGCTCTACCCGCCACAGCCAGCCCTCGAGCAGACGGATCCGGAACGCCACCGGACCTGAACTGTTCACCGGGCACGTAGAGGAGTCCGGCTCCGATGACAGCGCTCGGTCTGACCCTGGCCTTGGCTCCGGCTGCCCCGGAGCAGGCTGCCCCGGAGCAGGGGGCTACGAGCCGGTTGCTCATCCCCCTGGTGCGCCTCGAGCAGCAAGCGCCGGTGCCCGCGTGCGAGGAAGTGCTCACCCCCTGGCGCAAGCTCGTGGAGGACTCGCTCGAGGCGTGCCTTGTGCTCGACGCGGCCGGCGACGTCGTTGCAGCGTCCGCCGCCGCGGCCGAGCTGCTCGGGGAGTACGGCCCGGACCAGGTGGTCGGCCACCCCTTGCTCGACGTGCTCGACCTGGTCGACTTTCACGGCGGAACCGCCGGGGCCGTCTACGCGGACCGGATCGCGCCCATGCTTGCCCTCACCGGCAACACCCTCGCGCGCGGTCTGCTGCGGGTGCGCCTGGCCGACGGCGGCACCCGTACCCTCGACGCCGTCGCCGCCCCGTTGCACGACCCAGCGGGCGAAGTCGCCGGGGTCGTGGCATTCCTTGCGTCGATCTGGACCTGACCCGTCACCGCCGCGACGCCGAGGGCCATCCGGCGTTAGCGTGTTCGCATGCCCGATCTGCCGCTGACGTCACCGGAAGCCGAGGAGACCGCTGAGCGGGACACGGAACCGCACGTTCAGCACGCCTACCCGCCTCCGGTGCTGCCGGCCGGTACGGAGACGACGGCTTTCTGCGGGGTGCCCATGGTCGTGGGCGGTGTGGGTGGGCAGCCCCCGGCCGACGCGTGTCCGCTGTGCGTGGTCGCCTGGCAGCAGCGCAAGCGCCGCCGCTGAGACTCACGGCGCGTGCCCGGCCTCGTGGGCGGCGGCGGTGGCGGCCGCCAGCACAGCCTTGACCGGCCGGCCGAGCTTGGTCGCGGCGACGACCACGTCCTCGTACTCCGGCTGCGCGTTGACGACGGCCCCGTCGAGGCGGCCGATCTTGATCCGTACGGGAACTCCTTCGACGGTGACGGTGGCGAACTCGCGGGTGAGCACGCGCTTGCCGTACTCGACCTCGCGCAGGCCAAGGGTCGAGGTCTCGGTGAAGATCACCTGACGTACGGCTTGCGCCTCGGCCTCGGGGACGAGCACGGACAGCGTGTGGGCCGGCCGGCCCTTCTTCATCAGGATCGGCGTCAGCCAGGCGTCGGAGGCTCCGTGGTCGAGCAGGCGGGACAGCACCGTCGGCCACAGCCGCGGGTCGAGGTCGTCGACGTTGCACTCGATCACCAGCGCGGCGGTGGGCGACGGGGCCGCTCCTGGCACCGGCGTCGGTTCACCGATCACCAGTCGCAGGACGTTGGCCGTCTCCGCGGGATCGCGGCCGCCGGCTCCGGTGCCAACGGTCGTGACCCGCATGGCGGGCATGACCCCCCAGCTGGTCACGGTCGCCGCGAGCAGGGCCGCGCCGGTAGGGGTGCACATCTCGTACGGGGCGTCGCCCGAGTGCACGGGTGCGCCGACCGCGCCGAGCAGGGAGAGCACTGCTGGCCCTGGTACGGGCACGACCCCGTGCTCGCCGCGGGCGGTTCCGTAGCCGAGCGTCACCGGGGACGCGCTGAACCCGGTCAGACCGAGCGCGACGATGCCGGCGCTGGCGCCCACGATGTCGGCGATGGCATCCAGCCCGCCCACCTCATGGAAGTGGACGTCGTCGACGGGGGTGCGGTGGACCAGGGACTCGGCCGTGGCGAGCCGGGCGAACACGTCGAGCGCCAGCTCGCGTACGGGGTGGCTCAGCGACGCGGCCTCGAGCAGGTGCCGGATGGACGCCCAGGACCGCTCGCCGGTGGCGACCGGAGCCTCGACGGTGACCAACGTGGCAGCGAGGCCGTGCCGCTCGACCTGGCGGGAGTGCAGGGTCACCGCCTCGGTGGGGATCTCGTCGACGGCCGCCTGCACCGTCGCCAGCGGTACGCCGGCGTCGACGAGAGCGCCGAGCATCATGTCGCCGCTCGCGCCGGCGGAGCAGTGCCACCAGCCGATCACGGCTGCGCCACCCGTGCCGTGCGCCGGGCGACCCTGGCGGCGAACAAGCCAGCGCCGAACCCGTTGTCGATGTTGACGACCGTGACCCCCGGCGCGCAGGAATTGAGCATCCCGAGCAGCGCAGCGAGGCCCTCGAATGCCGCGCCGTACCCCACGCTGGTGGGCACAGCGACGATGGGCGCCGAGACCAGGCCACCGATCGCGCTGGGCAGGGCGCCCTCCATGCCGGCGACGACGATCAGGGTGTCGGCCTGCTCGAGCCGGTCGCGTACGGCGAGCAACCGGTGCAGACCGGCCACGCCGACATCGTTGATCCGGTCGACGGCCGCGCCGAACGCTCGCGCGACGAAGGCAGCCTCGGCGGCCACGGGTGCGTCGCTCGTCCCAGCGGTGACCACGCAGACGGTGCCACGGGTTGCCGGCAGGTCGCCGAGCGCCGCACAGCGGGCGAGCTCGTCGATCAAGGCGTCGGGCAGCTCTGCGCGCACGGCGGCGATGGCGTCGTCGTGCAGCCGGGTGGCCACAGCCGGCCGATCGCCAGGGGCAGCATGCAGGGCCCGCAGCAGCGCGACCACCTCGGCCGGGGTCTTGCCGGCGCCGTAGATGACCTCGGGATCGCCGGTGCGCAACGCGCGATGCGTGTCGAGGCGGGCGAAGCCGAGATCACGGAAGCCGGCCGCGTCGCCGTCGTTGATCGCGAGCGGGCCGGCAACCAGGGTGTCGTACGCCTCCTGCGTCGGCAGCTCCCCGCTCGCCACGCGGGCGAGCAGCGCGCGTACTTCGTCGCTGTCCATGCCCGAGACGATATGCGGCCGATGAGCATTGGGCCCGGCGGTCCCGGTCCGGCCCGGATCCCTCGTAGTCTGAACAGGACCCGCACCGCAAGCCAAACGCAAGGGCTCAAGGGAATCACTGGTGTCACTCGACAGCCAAACACTCGACACGCTCGCCATCGCGGGCGCGTCCCTGGCGCTCATCGCTTTCGTGCTGGCATTGATTGCCGTGATCCGGATCGGCTCGCTCAAGCGCTCGCTGCTGGTGCTGCAGGGCGATGCCACGCACGGCTCGCTGCTCTCGGCGGTCGATCGCCACGTCGGGGCGGTCGAGGACCTACGCCGTGAGGTGGCCGGGATCGAGTCGGGCCTGGTACGGGTCCGGTCCGACCTGGCCGACGCCCTGCGCCACGTGGCGGTCATCCGCTACGACGCGTTCAACGACATGGGCGGCCGGATGTCCTTCTCCGCCGCCTTCCTCGACGACGGCGGCGATGGACTCGTCATCACGGCCATCAATGGCCGCAGCGAGACCCGGGCTTACGCCAAGGGCGTCAAGAGCGGGCAGAGCGACCATGCCCTCTCACCCGAGGAGCAGCAGGCCGTCACCCACGCCCTTCAGGGACGCAAGCTGGACAGCAAGCCCAAGGCGCAAGCACAGGCTCAGGCGCAAGCCCAACCGCCAGCACAGGCGCCGGCTGGCTGACGCCCGCAAAGCCCAGGGCTAGCCCTGCGTCACTCCCATGGCACGGCCTCGTCCGGTGGGTGTTCCGGGCTCCCGTCCGGCGGCCCGGTGTCGTGCTCGTGTCCGCTGTTTTGTTGCCGCTTGTCGCTGTCGGGTCGGTAGTCCCAGGGGTGGGTGGTGTAGGTCCGCCCGAGCGGGGTGGTCCAGGTGATGGTGCCGTCGGGGTGGTGTTGGAGTTTGAAGTCGCCGTGGGTTTTGGCCCGGTGCGGGGTGCGGGACACACAGCACATGTTCGCCGCCGAGGTGGACCCACCGGCACCGTTGCCGGTGAGGTCGAAGGCCTCGTTGTGCTCGAGGTCGCTGCTTTCGGCTGTGCGTGCCGAGCCGGGGAACCGGCAGTAGCGGTCCCGGCCGATCAGGAACCGTTCCAGCACCGGCTTGACCCGGTAGTCGTAGCCGCCTTGGTCGAGCAGGTGCCCGCTGACCGGGTCGTGCACCCAGCGTTGCCAGTCCGCGTCCGCGGCCAGCTCGCGGGCCACCCCGGCCGGCAGGTCGCCGTACCCGAGAAGCTCGCCGGTGTCCTCCCGCAGGCCGAGCAGGGTCGGCAGCGGCACCAGCACGTTCAACCGGACCTTCGGGGTCAGCGGGACGGTCGGGTCACCGAGGGTGGAGCCGAGCACCGCGGCGATCAGGGCGTCCGCCATCCGCTCGTCGGCGCACCGGTGATCCTCCGGGTCGGCGCTCGTGACCTTGGCGGCGGCGTCCAGGTGCTGCTTGACCGCGAGGCCTTCCACCGGTGGCAGGAACGCCCACATCCGGACCAGCCCGTCATCCCCGGTCAGGTCGAACCCGACCCGCCGGGACTTCCGGGCTTTCGCGAACGACCGGACCCCCCAGTCCGGGTCGGCTTGCCGGGCGGCTTTGCGCAGCGCCCGCTTCAACGCGGTCGGGGTCTGCGCCGCCGCGCCGGGCAGCACCGCCGCCAACACCCCGGCCGCCCGGGCCGGGTCCGGCAGCGCGGACAGCGTCTCGGTGATCAGCCAGACCCGGTACGGGTCCAACGTCCCGGCCCGCAGCCGGTCCCCCAACACCTTCCACTCACCCGCGAGCAACCGCGCCCGGCGCGATCCGCGCCTTGGCCTGATCGACCGAGGTGTGCAACGCCGGTGCCAGCTCACACCGGCAAGGAGTCCTCGCCAGCGCCGCCTTACGGGCCGCCAGCACCGCCGGGTCCTCCAGCGGCGCGCCGCCGGCACCGCCGGCGGGGCGGCCGGCCCGACCAGGTCCACGATCGACTGCTGCTCCGCACCGGCCACCCACGCCACCTGCGCCTGCATCAGCTGGACCACGCTGAGCCGCTGATCACCGGAGAGCACCCGGCCCGACAGCGAGGCCAGCAACCGGATCGCCTCCGGCCCCGGCCCGGCCAGCTCCACCACGCCCAGCACCTGCCCCACGCTCAACGGGGCGAACAGCTCCCCGTCAGGCGGCGGCGGCAGCAGATCCGCGTCGGCGAGCACATCCGCGGCGTCGACAGCGTCCAACCACGACGGGACTTGCACCCAGTCAAGGTCGTCGATGCTCTCGAGGTCCGCCGCGCTGCACATGACGGCGACCCTACCCAACAATCCCCCACTTGTCGAACATACGTTCGAACAGACGAGACACCGCGGTGAAGACCGAACCAACACTCGCCGTACAGCGAACACTGGCTGCGGGCTTTCAAGTTGCAGTTGCACATGATGTGCAAGTAGGTTCGCTGGCAGGCTGATGGACAACCGATGACGAGGAGGCTCCGTGTCGAGTGAGGCCCTGCGCGGCCCCTACGCGGCACCGGCCAACGTCCGCAAACTGGCCCGGTTCGACCGCGATGAGTGGCCTCGGCTTGCGGCGCTGTTCGGGTTCGTCCTGCTGCTGCACGTCATCGGTTTCGGATTGTTTCTGCACTACAACTCAATCCCTCAGATCCACGCACTGCGTGGCGGCAGCAAGAACGGCCTGATCTACGCCACGGCTGCGGCGGTGGCCTACGGCCTCGGGCTGCGGCACGCGTTCGACGCCGACCACATCGCCGCGATCGACGACACGACCCGCTACCTGCTCCAGAAGGGCAAGCGCCCGCTGGGCGTCGGCTTCTTCTTCTCCCTCGGCCACTCCAGCGTCGTGATGGCCCTCAGCGTCGCGATCGCCTTTGCCGCCCGGTCCTCGAGCGGCTTCATCAAGGGCTTCCAGGGCAGCGGCAGCATCATCGGCACCCTGGTCTCGGGCGGCTTCCTCTACCTCATCGCAGCGCTCAACTTCGCGGTGCTCTGGGGAATCATGAAGATGTGGCGGGCGGCCAAGTCCGGCACCTACCAGCAGGAAGAGCTCGACGTCCTGCTGGCCAAGCGCGGCTTCATGAACCGCGTCTTCAAGGGCCGCTACAACACGTTCATCACGTCGTCGTGGCAGATGTACCCCGTCGGCATCCTGTTCGGCCTGGGTTTCGACACCGCCACCGAGATCGGTTTCCTTGGCCTGGCCGCCACCGCAGCCGCTGCCGGCACGGCGGGGGGTACGACGTTGCCCCCGTTGGCCATCATCGCGCTGCCGTTCATCTTCGCCGCGGGCATGTCGCTGATGGACACGATCGACGGCGTCTTCATGTCCAAGGCCTACGGCTGGGCCTTTGTGACCCCGATCCGCAAGATCTACTACAACATCACGATGACGTCGCTCTCGATCTTCATCGCCTTCGTCATCGGCACGATCGAGATCCTTGGCCTGCTCAGCGACAAGGCCGGCTGGACCGGTCAGCCGTGGACCTTCATCAGTGGGATCAACATCAACACCGCGGGTCAGATCATCGTCGGGGTCTTCCTGCTGGCCTGGATCGGCGCGGTGGTGGCCTACAAGGTGCGCCGCATCGATGAGCGGTACGGGACAAAGGCGACCGCGCTCGAAGTCGCCATCGACGCCGAGATCGACGGCGCAGCCGGGATGGCGACTCCCTACCCGGTCTGAACCAGCCACCGCCCCGCTTCGTGTGGAGAGGTGACCGCTCGCCGCGGTCACCCGTTGCCGATCCGCACCCTCGGAGCTCACCATGCCTCGTAGTTCTCGTACGCCCCTGCTGGCTGTACTCGGCGGCGGGTTCGCCGTGGCCGTGCTCGTGAGCGCATGCGGCGGGTCGAGCAGCCCGGCGGCAAGCGCGGGGTCCGCGAGCGTGGCCGCGACGAGCGGCGCAGCAGCGTCGAGCGCTCCCCCGAGCATGACGATGTCGATGGCGACGAGCGCAGCGTCCGCGCCTGCCCCCGTACCGTCCATCGCGCATCGAGCCACGCCACCGGCCAAGACCGTCAAGCCGACGACCACGAAAGCCAAGCCGTCGCCGACGAAAGTCCAGCCCCCCACGACGTCGGCCGCAGCCAAGGTAGTCAAGCCGAGCCCGAAGCCGAGCCCGAAGCCGAGCCCGAAGCCGAGCCCGAAGCCGAGCCCCAAGCCCGCTCCGACCACAACAGCGCCGAAGACCACCCCACCGCCCACCATCACCACGATCACCGCCGGGGAGACCGAGTTTCACATCGCGCTGAGCCGCAGCTCTGGCTCGGCTGGCCGGTACGTGTTCGTGGTCCACAACGGCGGCAGCACCACCCACGCCCTGGGCATCCGCGGCCCCGGCGTCGACACGACCACCGATGACATCGCACCCGGCGGCTCGAGCCGGCTGACGGTCACGTTGAGCAAGGGCTCCTACGACGTCTACTGCCCGATCGGCAACCACAAGATGCTCGGGATGGACCTGCACCTGTCGGTGAGCTGACGCCAACCGGTCCAGCACCTTGTGGGCCGAACGGCGCAGCACGACGTACGCCGAATGACCGGATATTTCGGATGAATCGGGCACTTATCTCGTCCATTCACCCAAACGGCCGGTACTCCGTCTGAGACACTCGGTCGATTGGCTCTTGGTCCGACCCGTCGTCGACTGAGCCATTCGGAGGAACTGTGACGGCCACCAGCCCGGAGTCGCCGCAGCGCGCGACCTTCCGGGAAGTTCTGGCCGTCCCCGAGTTCCGGGCCCTGTACGCGGCGCGACTGCTCTCCCTCGTCGGCGATCAGATGACCCGCATCGCCCTCGCGGTCGCGGTCTACAGCCAGAGCAAGTCGCCGCTGCTGTCCGCGGCGACCTTCGCCTCGGCCTTCCTGCCCTACCTCGTCGCCGGGCCGGTCCTCGCGACCTTGGGCGACCGCTTCCCTCGCCGCCAGGTCATGGTCGTCTGCGACCTGCTGCGCGCGGGGTTGCTGGTCGTCCTTGCCATCCCCGGCATGCCGATCCCGGCGCTGTTCGGGCTGCTGCTCGCCGTGGTGGTGCTGTCCGCCCCGTTCGAGGCCTCGCGGGCCGCGTTGATGCCGGAGGTGCTGCCGGGCGATCTCTACGTCGTCGGCACCGCGCTCAACCAGACCGCCAACCACCTCACCGCTGTCATCGGTCTGGCCATCGGTGGTGTCGCCGTGGCGGAGCTGCACCCCTCCGGTGCCCTGCTGATGGACTCGACGACCTTCGTGCTGTCCGCCGTGCTGCTGACCGCTTTCGTACGCAAAGGCTCGGTCGGCGCGCCGCAGGAGCCCGGACACCGCAGCAGCCTGTTCGCCGACGTCCGCGAAGGTGCCGTGGTGGTCCTGCGCCGCCCGGTGCTGCGCGCGGTGGTTTTGATCGCCTGGGTCAGCGCCGCGTTCTCCATCGTCCCGGAGGGACTGGCGATCTCGTACTCCCACCAGATCGGCAACGGCGACTCCGGTACGGGTTTCCTGATCGCCTCCCTGCCCGCGGGAGCCCTCATCGGCAACTTGGTGATCGGCCGGCTCGTGGCCCCCAACCGACGGGCAGCCTGGATGCGCCCGCTCGGCGTGCTCTGCGTCGTCCCCCTGATTGCCACGGTGCTGCAACCAAGCCTGCCGCTGACCTGTCTGCTGTGGGGTGTCGCCGGCTTCGGCTCTGCGCTGCACCTCCCGGCCATCACCACGTTCGTCGCGCACACGCCGGCTGCGGTGCGGGCCAGGGCGTTCGGGCTGGCCGACTCGGGCCTGCAGGCCGTGCAGGGCGTCGCCCTTGTCGCCGGTGGCGCCCTGGCTCAGGTACTGGCGCCATCGGTGGTGGTCTGCCTGGCCGGCATCACCGGTCTGGTCGGCGTCGGCCTCGTCATCAGCGTGTGGCCGGTCGAGCTTCGCTCGAGGGAGATCGTCCTGCCGACCACTCCGCCGGTGATCCCCGAGCAGCAGCCGCTACGCCGCTCCGCCCGCGCCGCCACCGGCTGAGCGTCCACCTTCGGGCAACCGTTCGACCTCGTGCGGCGTCTTTGCTAGCGACGGAGGGGGACATCCATGATCGGGCCGGGGCGACCTCGCGCTGCCCGCGCGCGCTGGATGCTGGTCGTGATCGCCGGCACCGCCCTGGCGGTTTCCGGCTGCCGCGCCGACCATCCGGTCGCGGTCGGTCAACCGTCGACGGCGGCCGCCGGGTCGACGGTCGCCAGGCCGCCACGGCTGGTTGTGGCGCCCAAGCCCGTCCACCCACCCAAGCATGCCGAGCCGGTCGTACGACATCGGCCGACCACCGTCGTCGACGCAGCGTTGAAACCCGGCCAGCGCCCGCCGCAGTTCATCGTGGTCTCCTTCGACGGCGGCGGGTCACACACCCTGTGGCAGCAGTGGGATCAGGTGTCGCAGCAGTCCAACATGCACTTCACTGCCTTCCTCACCGGCTTGTACCTGCTCGATGCCGACCACCGGATGCAGTACAAGGGGCCCGGTCATCGGGTCGGCCGGTCCTCGCTCGGGACGTTCTCCTCCGCCCAGCGGGTGGCCCTGGAGGCCACTGATCTCAACTTCGCCTACGCGCACGGGCAGGAGATCGGCACCCACTACATGGGCCATTTCTGCTCGGACAACCCGCCCGGCGGCCAGTCCTGGAGCACCGCTGACTGGAACAGCGAGCTCGACCAGTTCTATGCGACCCTCGACCGCTACCGCGCCGGTCAGCACGAGAAGGGTGCGCCGCAGCTGCTGGTCCCGGACAACGAGGTGCGGGGCGGCCGTACCCCCTGCTTGGAGGGCCGGTTCAGCCAGCTGATGCCGGTGCTGAAGGCCCACGGGTTCACCTACGACTCGACCTTCGCCAGGGCCGGGCTGTCCTGGCCGGTCAAGAGTGCCGGGATCTGGCAGCTCGGCCTGCCCGTCTTCCCGCTGGCCGGCACCCATCGCCCGGTGATTGCGATGGACTACAACTACTGGTTCGCGCAGGAGCGTGCCACGCCGGCAGCCTCGCCCGCACGAGCCAACGCCGACGGTGCTCAGGTGCTGAACACCTACCGCGCGATGTACGCGGCCGCCTACCGGGGCAACCGGGCGCCGATCGTCCTGGGCAACCATTTCGAACGGTGGAACGACGGGGTCTACACGGCGGCACTGCAGGATTTCGTCCGGGAGACCTGTCAGCGGCCGGACACCCGGTGCGTCACTTTCCGCGACCTGGTCGCCTGGCTGAACGCACAGTCGTCCGGCACGCTCGCGCGGTTGCAGTCATTGCCTGCGCAGCGGGGCTGAGCCGCTACCGTGGTCGCATGCCATCCCAGCGCTTCACCTACCTCGGCCCCGAGGGCACGTTCGCCGAGGCCGCCCTGCTCAGCATCCCCGGCGCCAAGGAAGCCGAGCTGCCGCCGTCGGTGACGGTGCCGGCGGCGCTCGAGGCCGTGCGCCGCGGCGAGGCGGATGGGGCTGTCGTCCCATTGGAGAACTCCGTCGAAGGCGCGGTCACCACGACGCTCGACGAGTTCGCGAGTGGAGAGCCGCTGCACATCACCGCCGAGGTTCTGCTGCCGGTGAGCTTTGCGCTGATGGCGGCCGAAGGCACCTCGCTCGAGGACATCCGTACCGTCGGCACCCATCCGCACGCGGAGGCGCAGTGCCGCAAGTGGCTCGCGGCCAGGTTGCCGAAGGCGCGCCACCTGCTCTCGCTGTCGACGGCCGACGCCGCCCGGTCGATCGCCGAGGGCGAGGGGCAGTTCGACGCGGCGATCGCCGCACCACTCGCCGCCGAGCGCTACGGCCTGAACATCCTGGCCACCGAGGTCGGCGACAACCCCACCGCGGTGACCCGGTTCGTGCTCGTCCGCCGGCCGGCTCCGGTGACGCCACCGACCGGCGCCGACCGGACCACCGTTGTCGCCTACATCGCCGACGACCACCCCGGCGCGCTGCTCGAGCTGCTGACCGAGTTCGCCGTACGAGGCGTCAACCTGACCCGGATCGAGTCCCGGCCCACCGGCGAGCGGCTCGGCCACTACTGCTTCTCGATCGACTGCGAGGGGCACATCCTCGACGCGCGGCTCGGCGAAGCCTTGTCGGCGCTGCACCGGATCTGCGACGAGGTGCGGTTCTGCGGCTCCTACCCGCGGGCCGACGGAGTGGCGTCCACCACCCGCAGGGGCACCTCCGACGACTCCTTCGCAGCCGCGGCGAAGTGGCTGGCCTCCGTACGCCGGTAGGCTCGTCCCGTGATCGACCTCAAGCTTCTGCGCGACGACCCTGACCTCGTACGGGCAAGCCAGCGAGCGCGCGGTGAGAGCCCGTCGCTGGTCGACGACCTGCTCGCTGCCGACGAGCGCCGGCGTGCTGCGATCAGCGCCGCTGACAACCTGCGGGCCGAGTCGAACGCGGCGAGCAAGGCGATCCAGTCCGCCTCCGCGCAGGACCGGCCGGCGATGATCGAGCGGGCCAAGGTGCTGAAGGACTCGGTCAAGGCGGTCGAGGTCGAGCAGGGTGAGGCCGAGGCCGAGCTGCGCCGGCTGCACCTGGCTATCCCCAACGTGGTCGAGGAGGGGGCGCCGGCCGGCGGCGAGGACGACTACGTCGTCATCGAGCACGTCGGCGAGCCGCCGGTGTTCGCGTTCGAGGTACGCGACCACCTCGAGGTGGCCGAGCGGATCGGCGCCATCGACATGGGCCGCGGCACCAAGGTCTCCGGTGCCCGCTTCTACTACCTGACTGGTGTCGGCGCTCAGCTCGAGTTCGGGCTGTGGCAGCTGGCGATAGCGCAGGCAGTCGCAGCCGGGTTCATCCCGATGATTCCGCCGGTGCTGGTCAAGCCGGAATCCATGGAGGGCACGGGTTTTCTCGGCGCGCACTCCAGCGAGATCTACCACCTCGACGAGGACGACCTCTACCTCGTCGGCACCTCCGAGGTCCCGCTCGCGGCCTACCACCGCGACGAGATCCTCGACGCAGCAGGGCTTCCGCTGCGCTACGCGGGTTTCTCCGCCTGCTTCCGTCGTGAAGCCGGCTCGTACGGCAAGGACACCCGCGGCATCATCCGAGTGCACCAGTTCCACAAGGTCGAGATGTTCTCGTTCTGCCCGCCCGAGCTGGCACACGAGGAGCACTTGCGCTTGCTGGCCTGGGAGAAGCAGATGCTGACCGCACTCGGGCTGCCGTTCCGCGTGATCGACGTGGCAGCAGGCGATCTCGGCTCGTCGGCTGCGCGCAAGTACGACTGCGAGGCGTGGGTGCCTTCGCAAGGCAAGTACCGCGAGCTGACGTCCACGTCGAACTGCACGACGTTCCAGGCCCGGCGGCTGAACATCCGTTCGCGCGTCGACGGTCAGCCGCAGGTGCTCGCGACGCTGAACGGCACCCTGGTCACCACCCGCTGGTTGGTTGCACTGCTCGAGAACAACCAGCAGGCCGACGGCTCGGTGCGGGTGCCGGAGCCGCTGCGTCCGTACGTCGGTGGCCGTGAGGTCCTGGAGCCGATCCGCTGAGCGGGGTCCCGTACAAGATCGTCGCCACCGACCTCGATGGCACGATCGTCCGCACGGACGGCACCATCAGCCCGCGCACGCAGGCGGCCTTGCGGCTGGCTCAGGACAGTGGCGCTGCTGTCATCTTCGTGACCGGTCGCCCGCCGCGCTGGATGCACCCGGTCGCCGAGGCCACGGGGCACACAGGTCTTGCCGTCTGTGCCAACGGGGCAATTCTCTATGACCTCGGCGAGGAACGCGTCATCTCCGAGATTGCCTTGCAGGCAAGCGATCTCGCGGAGGTGACGCAGCGTCTGGTCGAGACCGTGCCGGGAGTTGTGTTCGCCGTCGACCGGATCACGGCGAGCTCGCACGAACCGGGCTACGTCTCGATGTGGGAGGACGACACCTTTCTCGTCGTGCCGCGGACCGAGCTCTTCCTCGAGCCGGCCACCAAGCTGCTGGTGCGCAACCCCGGCCTTCTGCCGGACGAGTTCCTGGCGCTCGCCCAGCAGGCGATCGGCGATCTCGCGACCATCACCCGGTCGAGCAGGGACGAGCTGCTGGAGATCTCGGCGGCCGGAGTCACCAAGGCCAGCGGGCTCGAGCGGTTCGCCCGCGACCACGGGCTCGGTCCGTCCGACGTGATCGCCTTCGGGGACATGCCCAACGACCTGCCGATGCTCGCGTGGGCAGGACATCCAGTGGCCGTGGCGAACGCGCACCCGGAGGTGCTGGCCATCGCCGCCGAGGTCGCCGGCTCCAACGACGACGACGGAGTGGCCCGAGTGCTGGAACGCGTCTTCGGCTGACGCGCCCCGCACCCGAGCCACTCGGCAGGCCCGACCGGTCAGGCGGGGACTGCGACGGTCTTCCTCGGCCTGATCCCGAACACGGTGATCACCGACAACGCAGCGATCCCGGCCGAGACGTACCAGGCACTCTGGAAGGTCGCCAGGTCGGCTCCGGCTGCGGCAGTGCCCAGGATGGCGACCAAGGTGCTGATGCCGATGACGGCGCCGAGCTGGAGCGCCATGGAGACGATCGCGCTGCCGGTGGCTGCTTGGTCCGGTGGCAGCTCGAGCGTGGCCGACGAGATCGTCGTCGGCACGGCGAGCCCGAAGCCGATGCCGAGCACGATCCAGGTCGGCAGCATGCCGGTCGCGTAGTTGGGCGTGGTGTGCACCAGGGTGGCCATCATGATGCCGCCGAGGGAGGCGATGGCGAACCCGACGGCTGCCAGCGGTGCCGCCGGCACCTTGAAGCGCACCTGCAGGGTCTCGGCGACGCCGGCAAAGAGGGCGAACGTGATCGGCCCGGGCGCCGACCCGAGCCCCGTACGAATAGCGCTGTAGTGCCACTGGCCCTGTACCCACAAGATCGTGGACAGCAAGAGGATCGAGAACGACGCGAAGGACAGCAGAGCGGTGACGTTGCCGGCGCTGAAGACCCGGTCCCGGAACAGCTCGAGCTGGATCACCGGCGCCGGGTGGTGGGCGGAGCGGAGGACGAACAGCACGACGCCGACGGCTGCGATCGCCATGGCGGTGATGAACTGCGGGCTGCTCCAGCCCCAGGACGGTGCCTTGACGAGGCCGAGAGCGAGCGAGCCGATGGCCACGATGAGGATGAGACCGCCGAACAGGTCGGGGAATCGATCGTCTTGTGCGTGCTTGGAGTTCGGCACGAGCTTGATGGCCAGCACGATGGCTGCCACGACGAACGGGATGTTCACGAGGAACAGCCACCGCCACGACGCCTCGAGCAGCAGACCACCGATGACCGGGCCGGCGGTGGCCGAGAGCGCGCCGACGGTGAACCAGATCTTGACGTACTGGCCGACCTTGTTGGCAGGGGCTGTGGTGAGGACGAGCCCAAGGCTGGCAGGCGTCATGACCGCGGCGCCGGCTGCCTGCAAGACACGGAAACCGACCAGCACCCAGATGCCCCCGCTGAAGGCGGCCCCGATGCTGGCCAGACCAAAGATGGTCAGGCCGAGCAAGAAGCCGGCCTTTCTGCCGAACCGGTCAGCGAGGCGACCGGCGGGGACGAGCAGGGCGGCGTAGATGATGGCGTACCCGTTGAGCACCCAGCTCAGGTCCGACAACGACTGGGCGCCGACGCCCGCCCCGATGGAGGGCAGCCCGACGTTGGTGATCCAGACATCCAGCTGGGCAAGGAAGCTGGACATGGACAGAACGGCCAGGATGATGGCTGGCCGGCTGGTGGTTGAGGCCGGCAACCGGGTGCCGGCAAGCGTGGGGGTTTCCTGCAGGGTCATGGCGACTCGCAATCGGAGGGCGTCCAGCAGTTCTGGACTGCTTTGCCAAGAACCGTAAATAGTTCTGGACTGATCTGTCAAGAACTGTTCGCGCAGGCGTACTATGTGGGCATGGCCCGGCCACCGAGTTTCGACAGAGCACTGGTGCTGCAGGCCGTCGAGCGGCAGTTCCGTCTGACCGGTTACGCCGGCACCAGCCTCGACGACCTGTGCGCCGTCACCGGGCTGGGCAGGGGCAGCTTGTACGCGGCCTTCGGGGACAAGCGCAGTCTTTTCTTGCAGGCGCTGAACAGCTACTGCGACCGCAGCGAGCTCGACCTGCTCACGGTCATGGACGGACCGGACAGCGAGGCGCTCGACCGGGTGCGCTGCTTCCTCGCCATGTCCGTGACCCGGGTCTTCGACGACACCGACCAGCTGGGCTGCATGGCCGGCAAGTTCGCCGTCGAGCTGGCGCGAGAAGACACGGCGGTCGCCGAGCGGATCCAGGCCGACCTGGGCCTGATGCAGCGCTCCCTCGCCGCCACGATCGAGGGTGCCCAGCGGCACGGCGACATCGAGCCCGGCGCTCCGGCGGACGAGCTGGCCAATCTGCTGGTGGCGCTCGCTCGCGGCATCGACGTCGTGACGCAGGCCGGGGCAACGCTTCCCGAGATGACGGCGGTCGCCGACCGTGCCTTGGTGATGCTGCCCCTGACCGAAGCCGGGCGGGCACGGGTCAGCGCGCGCGTCTGAGAGAGTCCAGCAGCGCTTTCTGTCGGTGGGCTACACCAGTCTTGCGATCATGAGTGCTCCCGGCTTCCTGTTCCTCGGTCTGGTCCTCGGCCTGGCCGTCGGCGTTCTCCTCGGTGGCTACGTCGTACGCGCGACGGCGGCCAAGGACGAGCAGCGGGTACGCGACTCGTTCGCCGCCCTGTCGCAGCAGGCGCTCCACCAGGCGAACGCCTCGTTCCTCGACCTGGCGCAGACGAGTCTCGGCCAGCGCCTCGACCAGGTCACCCGGAGCCTCAGCGAGCTCGAGGCCAGTCGGCAGGGCGCGTACGCCGGCCTCACCGAGCAGGTGCGCAGCCTGTCAGCGGCACAGCAGCAGCTGCGGATCGAGACGTCCCAGCTGACCACAGCGCTGCGGGCGCCGGCTCAGCGTGGCCGGTGGGGGGAGCTGCAGCTGCGCCGGGTCGTCGAGCTGGCCGGCATGGTCGAGCACTGCGACTTCGACGAGCAGCCGCACTCGGCAACCGAGGACGGCATCCTGCGTCCGGACATGGTCATCCGGCTGCCCGGCAGCGGATCCATCGTCGTCGACAGCAAGGTCCCGCTCGAGGCGTTCCTCATGGTCGGGGGCGCTCCCGACGAGTCGACCCGTCGCGCTGCCCTGGCCCATCACGCACGCCAGCTGGGCCAGCACGTGGCGACGCTGTCGGCCAAGGCCTACTGGCAGCGGTTTCAGCCGGCGCCCGAGCTCGTGGTCCTGTTCGTGCCCGGCGACCAGATCCTGTCCGCTGCGCTCGAGGCCGATCCCGAGCTGTACGAGCGGGCCATTCGCTCCTCTGTGCTGCTCGCCAGCCCGACCTCGCTGATCGGACTGCTCCGGACCATTTCCTACGGCTGGCGCCAGGAGGCCCTCGCCGACGGTGCCCGTGCCGTGTGCGACCTGGGCCGCGAGCTGCACGGGCGGCTGTCGACGCTGGCCGTCCACGTCGACTCGGTCGGGCGCTCGCTGGACAAGGCGGTCGACCACTACAACGCGGCCGTGGGCACCCTCGAATCGCGCGTTCTCGTCAGCGCTCGCCGGTTCAACGACCTCCAGGTGACCGACGACGACCTGATCTCGCCGCGTCAGATCGACAAGGCAGCTCGGCACATCAGCGGGGCAGCCTGACCAGAGCCGCTCAGCCGGGGTCGGTCGTCCGGTGCTGTGACAGCGCGAGCTCGTCGGCCAGTGCCAACGCCGCCTGCGCCCGGTTGCCGCCGAAGCGCTGCGCGTCGTAGAGCGCCGACTCGGCCGCCTCGATCAGCCGCCGGTCGGAGTCGGCCGTGTCCGGGCAGGTGGCCACGCCGAAGGATGCCGTGACCCCACGTTCGACGAACCGGCGGGCCACGATCTGGCGCAGCCGCTCGGCAAGGGAAGTCGCGGCGTGCGCCGTCGCGCCCGGCAGCAGGATCGCGAAGGCGTCATCGTCGACGCGGTAGGCCGTGTCGCTGGTGCGCACCGTGTCGGACAGCACGGCTCCGACCGTACGGACCAGGTCGTCGTGGCTGCTCCCACCGGTGGTGTGGCGATCCAGGTGGTCGACCTTGAGGACGACGAGGGATACCGGGCGACCGCGGCCGAGTCCGGCCTCGACCGCTGCGGTGACGTCGACGAGCAGCTGTGGGCGGGCGGCGAGACCGGTCAGCGGGTCACGACCGGCAGCGGGTCCGAACGCGACAGCCTTGGCTGCTTGCCGTCCCCAGGCCCGCAACATCTCGGTCTGCGCGCTCGAGGGCTCCCCGGCACCGGACGGCATGGTCAGCTCAACAACGCCGCGGGCACGGCCCTCGTGCAGCAGTGGTACGGCAACGAGGCGCCGCGACCGGGTCACCGTCGTGATGATCGCCCCCTCACGGTGAGCGCGCAGTGTGACGTCGTTGCGTCGGCGCTGGGCGACGATCACCGGGCGGCCCGGGTCGATCCGTCGCAGCTCGCCGTCATCGTTCGCCAGCCACAGGTGGGCGCCGGTGGCACCGGAGATCTCGCGTGCGCCTCTGGTGATCGACATCGCCAGGGCCTCCGTCGCAGTGGCTGTTCCTGCGTCGCCGAACGGGTCCTGCCAGTCGCCGCCGGGGCCTGCGGCGGCAAAGGCTGCAGCCGCAGGCTTCGGGACGGTCCGCCGCATCCGCCGGAGAAGCGCCAGCCCGACCACGGCTAGCGCGGTGACCTGCAGGGCCGAGGTTGCGTTGCGGAAGGCGTTCTCCCGCAGCTGCTGGGCGTGCGTGGCCCTGATCAGGGACAGCGAGGCGCTCGCCCTCGCTGCGGTCCAGCGGTCGAAACGGCTCTGTCCGGCCAGCAGGCTCACCAGTGACGGTCGGGGTGCTCCGGCCCGAACGGTGCTGACAGCCTTGGCGGCGTACTGCTGCTGCCAGGCGAGCGCCGTCGTGTCGGCGCCGGACCAGGCCCTGGCCGGGTCGGGCACCGTCGCCAGGGCGCTGGCTGCCGTACGGGCGGCGCGGCTGTAGGCGCCGATCCCGTCGGAGTAGGGAGCGAGGAGCCGTTCGTCCGCGCTGAGCTGGAAGGCTCGCACACCCTCCTGCATCTGCGTCATCGCTCGATCGGCCTGACTCTGGGCTGCCTGAGCCGTGTGCAGCCGGTCGAGCGTGGGCTGGTAGCCGAACCGCGTGACCGCCGCCCGGACCAGCGTGATCGCGAGCAGCACGACCACAGCGCTCAGCGCCAGCTGAAGCAGGCCGTCCGTGCGCCGGTCGGCTCGCGCGGGGCTCGGGGGAGTGAGGCTCACTCGCTCTATATCGGCATCGCAGCAGGTGATTCAAGCCGCCGGGACCACGAATTGGGCTCTGCGACTAGGCCGAACGGACCCCTCGGGCCTACAGGTAGGGCCCGGAGCCGCCCGCCGCGAACCCGTGGTCCGGAGCCCCCGGCCCGGACGGGAGAGCCCGCCGACGCATCTCGGCGAGCTGAGCCTGGGCCGCCATCTGCTGCGCGACGATCGCCGTCTGGATGCCGTGGAACAAGCCCTCGAGCCAGCCGACCAGCTGGGCCTGAGCGATCCGCAGCTCCGCGTCGCTCGGCACGCTGCCCTCGTCGAAGGGCAGCGACAGCCGGTTGAGCTCCTCGCGCAGGTCCGGCGACAGGCCGTCGCTGAGCTCCTTGATCGAGTTCTCGTAGATCTCACGAAGCCTGGTCCGGCTCGCCTCGTCGAGGGGAGCTGCCCGGACTTCCTCGAGCAGCTGCTTGACCATCGTGCCGATCCGCATGACCTTGGCCGGCTGCTCGACCATGTCGGCGATGCTGTCCGGGTCGTCCGGGTCGCCTTGGTCCGGGCTCACCACGGGCTGGCCGTCGGCGCCGACGACGAGGATGCGGTGATCGGGTTCGGGAGAGGTCGCTGTCATGACGCCATTGTCCCCGAACTCGGCCAACTGTCGCGGCGTCAGGTCAGCCGGCGACTCAGCGGCAGCCGCGACCTGGTGAACAGCCCTGCGCCCAGCGCTGCGATCAGGGGTACGACCAGCAGTGCCAGCGCGATCACCTGCCAGGGAACGGTGAGGACGAGGACGTCGGAGCGCACGGCGATCACTGCGGACACGGGGACCAGGCCGGCGGCGATGCCGAGGACGCCGCCGAGCAGGGCAAGCACCCCGGCCTGACCCATGGCCAGCTTGCGCCGGACGAAGGGCGTGGCCCCGACGGCGCTCAGCGTCGCGAAGTCCCCCTTGCTCTCCGCCGCCGACAGCGCGGTTGCGATCGCCGTCACGCCGAACGTGACCAGAGTGCTGATGGCCAGCAGTGCCAGCGGTACGAGCAGCATCCCGCTGTCGTCCAGCCCGTTCTCGACCTGGATCGAGCCCAGCGCGGACTGGGTGGTGGCGGCTGCGAGCACGAGCGCGTTGGCCGCATCGACCCGGCTCGCCCCCGGCTTGGCCTTCAGCGTCCACAGCCGGTTGTTGGTGGCCGGGTTGAGGCCCAGCTCCTTGGCCCTGGCCGGCGACACGATCGCTGCACCCAGGTCCTGGTAGTTGCCGACGGTGGCTGCGACAGCCGGGATCGAGTGCTGCGACTCGTTGCCGCTGCTGTCGGCGATGGTGATCGCGAGCTGGCCGTCGAGCACGTCCGACCCGTTGATCACGACCGCCTTGCCGGCAGCCAGTGCTGACCCGGCTTGCGGGATCCCCAGCCCCTTCAACAAGTCCGGACCTGCAACGAGCAGGCTCGCGTTGCTGATGTGATGAACGGCGGTGTGGGCGACTCGGGCGCTGTTGAGGCCGGCTTGCCCGTCGCCGAGCCGGTAGACCCCGGTTGCGTCCAGGCTGGCTCCGATCCGGCGCTCGAGTCCCGCCGGGATGTTCTCGCCGGTCTGGAGCAAGGCGACTTTGGCCGGCAGCGCCGGGACGAAGTCGGCGACGTGCCTTGCGTGCGTGGACGCGGTGTAGACGCCCATGGCGACGACCCCGGACAGCGTCGCCATGATGGCGGCCACGGCCGGGCCGGTACGGCTGCGGTTGCGGGAGATGTCCCGCAGCGACAGCCGCATGGTCAGGGGTGCCCTGCCACCGAGTCGACCGGTGAGCCCGACCAGGCTCGGGGCGCAGCCGGCGAAGCCGAGCTCGGCGATGGCGGCGAACAGCAGGATCGCGTTGAACTGGTGGGTGCCGAGGCTGTGGGTGCGACCGGCCCAAGCGCAGCACAGGGTTCCGATCGCAGCCGTCGTCAGGGCCAGGCCGATCCGGGTCCTGCTGGTGCTGACGATGCCACGGCGGCCCTGCAGGGAAGCCACTACCGGCGCTCGTGCTGCTCCTCTGGCAGGCAGCCAGGCGGAGACAAGAGCTGTGATGACCCCGAGGAGGACGGCGCCGACCAGCTCCAGCGGGCGTGGGTGCAGGCCGGTGTACTCGTGGTTGGTGAGGCTGCGGGCGTGGGGCAGCAGAAGCCGGGCGATGACGACCCCGGCAGCTGCGCCTGTCACCCCGGCGATGGCGCCAAGGACGAGTGCCCCCGACAGCACGACGCCTCGTACCTGCCCAGCGTCCCCACCGGTTGCGGCGAGCAGGGCGAGGTCGCGCTGGGACCGGCGTGCCCCCACGCCGAAAGCAGCTCCCGCCATCAGGACGGCTTCGAGCAGCGCCAGCCCGGCGACCAGCACCTTGAGGCCGGTGCTGGCGCTGGCGGCCAGCGCCGACTGCGTGTTCGGCGGATGCAGCACGCTGTCGCGAGTGCGCACCCCGCTGTTGACGAGCTTCGCTGCCCAGGCGTCGACGTCGTTGCCCGGCGGCAGCCGGACCAGCGCCTCCACGCCCAGCTCAGGGCTGTCCAGCGTGCCGGGAGCGACCCACAGCTGCTGGTTGTCGAGCTGTCGTGGTGTCTCGGCAATCCCCACGACGGTCGTTGTACGACCACCACCAACGTCACGCAGCACGACGCGTGAACCCGGGGTGATGTGGGTGGCATCGGCCAGCGAGGCGGAAACCGCGACCTCACCGGCGGTGCGCGGCGCCCGTCCTTCGAGCTGGCGGACCATGCCAGAGGCCAGCGGGTCGGTGTAATCCAGGTCGGTCACGCCCGACTGACGCATGAGGCCGTCAGGTCCCAGCACGCGGGACCCAGCGCTGGCGAACAGCAGCGTCCGGGAACCAGCCGGCACGGTCTTGGCCACCGTCGCGGTGGGACTCGCCGGGCCGTCCTGGTTGACCTGGAGGATGGCGTCGGCCGACCCCATTGCCCAGGTGGCCTTGGTGGCCCGCGGCACCGTGAGCGCGTGCACGAGCGTGACGGCTGCCACGAGCCCGGCGAGCGGCAGGATCAGCGAGAGCAGGATCAGCAACGAACGGCCCTTGTTGCGCCGCGCGTCGCGTCGAGCCAGCCGCAGCAGTGCCCCGGGGGAGGAGCTAATCATCTGGACTTCCCCGGCGCGGGCGAGAGCAGGACTTCGGCGTCGTCGCGCCGACCCGTGTCGTCAACGACCCGGCCGTCGCGGAGGAACACCACCCGGTCGGCCCAGGCCGCGTGCCTGGCCTCGTGGGTGACGAGGACGCCGGCGGCGCCGGCGTCGCAGCGGGCCCGGAGCACCCGCAGCACGGCCTCGCCGGTCTCCGAGTCCAGCGCGCCGGTCGGCTCGTCGGCGAGCACGAGTCGCCGGCTGCCGACGAGGGCCCTGGCGATCGCGACCCGTTGCTGCTGGCCGCCGGACAAGGTGTCGGGAAATCGGTCGGCCAGCTCGCCGACGCCGACCTCGTCGAGGACCAGCCGAGCGTCGCTGCGGGCCTTGCGCAGGCCCACCCCGTCGAGCTCGAGCGGCAGTGACACGTTCTCGATCGCCGTCAGCGCCGGGATCAGGTTGAGCTCCTGGAACACGTAGCCGACGCTGCGCCGCCGCACGGCAGCGAGCTGCTTGAGGTTGAACGAGCCGAGGTCGACACCCTCGACCAGGACCCGGCCCGACGTCGGCGAGTCCAAGCCGCCGGCCAGGGTGAGCAGGGTCGACTTGCCCGAACCGGACGGGCCCATCACGGCGACGAGCTCGCCGGGGACCACGCGCAGGCTGACGGCGTTCAGCGCGCGTACCTCGGTGCTGCCGGAGCCGTGCAACCGGGTGACCGAGACCAGCTCGAGTACGGGGTTGTCGCTCATCGGTGGGCTCCCTCGACGCGGTCCTGCCCGGTCTCGGCTGACACGGCCGGCGCCGCGGCGGAAGCAGCCGCGGCGGCACGGAGCCGGCCCATCCGTGAGTCGCACAGGTCGAGCCAGCGCACCTCGGCTTCTGCCTGGAAGACCATCGCGTCGAGCACCAGCAGCCAGGCCACGTCCGTCTCGAGGGCCTTGGCCTTGAGCCGGGTGTAGTCCTGCAGGGTGCGCAGAGTCTCTGTCCGCTGGGCGGCGATGATCGCCGTGACGTCGATGTCGCGTGCCTGCACGGCGAGGGCCAGCTTGATCGCGAGCTCGTCGCGCGGGGCCGAGGTGCGGCTGACCGGCGTGACGAACCAGCGGCGGACCTCCTCGCGGCCGGCATCGGTGATCCGGTAGGTCTGATGTCCCTCGCCGTCGCCGTGCTCCTCGACCAGCCCGTCGCGTTCGAGCCGGTTGAGGGTCGTGTAGACCTGGCCGATATTGAGCGGCCAGGTTGCGCCGGTGCGCTGCTCGAAGGTCGTGCGCAGCTGGTAGCCGTACATGTCCCCTTCGGCGAGCAGTGCCAGTAGACCTTGCTTGACGGACATCGGTCATCCCCCTCGGCTGTCGAGTTCCGGTCGTTGCTGTGGTCGCTGCGCAGCGGTGCAATACCGAGTATGCATACTCGGTATCCCGATGGCAAGCGGACCCACAAAGTCCGCTTCCTGTGTCACCATCGCGAGCATGAGGACAGTGTTGTACCTGGCGGTCGCGCTCACCGTGGCCGCCGCCCCGATCGCCGCTCCCGTCAGCGCCGGGGCCCTGTCGCAGCCCGCGCTCGCTGCTGCCCCGTGGCTGGTGAGCATCCCGACGCCCACGGCGACGGCTGCGGCCAAGGCAGCGCTCGCCCGGATGACGCTGCCCCAGCGGGTCGGCCAGCTGTTCATGGTCGGCACCCCGGCGACGTTGCTCACCCAGAACGTCGTGGACGCGATCCAGGTCGACCATGTCGGCAACGTCATGCTCACCGGTCGCAGCACCAACGGGATCGCCAGCACCGCCAAGGTCACCGCCCGGCTGCGCAAGCTGGTCTCCGCCAAGGCGACCGCGTCCGTACCCCTGTTCATCGGTACGGACCAGGAGGGCGGTCTCGTCCAGGTCCTGCGCGGGCCCGGCTTCTCCAACATCCCGGCTGCGCTGACCCAGGGCACCTGGTCGGCTGCGTCGGTCCGTGCCTACGCGAAGAAGTGGGGCCTGCAGCTCATCGCCGCGGGCGTCAACGTCGACCTGGCGCCGGTGCTCGACACCGTGCCCAGTGCTGCCTTCGCCCCGCACAACCCGCCGATCGGCTACTACCACCGGCAGTACGGCTACACGCCGGCGCTGGTCTCCTCGCGCGGCGGCGGCTTCGCTGCCGGACTGGCCCTGGCCGGCGTGGACGCCAGCATCAAGCACTTTCCCGGTCTCGGCCGGGTGACCGGCAACACCGACGTGACCGCCCACGTGACCGACCACACGACCCGTCGCGGTGATCCCTACCTGGCGCCGTTCGCCGCCGCGGTCAAGGCAGGGGCGCCATTCGTGATGATGTCGACCGCTATCTACAGCAAGATCGACCCGGCCCGGCCGGCCGCGTTCTCACCGACCGTCATCGGCACCGTCCTTCGCGGCGACCTCAAGTTCAAGGGCGTCGTCATCAGCGACGACCTCGGCAACGCCAAGCAGGTCGCCGCCTGGTCGCCCGGTGCCCGCGCCGTGGACTTCTTGGCGGCCGGCGGTGACATGGTGCTGACCGTCAACGGCAACCTGCTCAAGCCGATGTACGCAGCGGTGCTGGCGAAAGCCAACGCCAGCCCGTCGTTCCGGGCCAAGGTCAACGCCTCGGCGCTGCGGGTGCTCACGGCCAAGGCCAAGCGCGGCATGATCCGCGCGCCGAGGGCGCTCAGCTCATACGACGAGCAGCAGCTTTCCAATGTGCCCGCTCGCCTCGAGCAGCCGATGCGCCTGCGCGGCTTCTGACATCGGCAGGGCCCGGTCGATGACCGGGCGTACTCGACGGTCGTCGACGGCCGGCCACAGGTCCCGTTGTACGGCAGCAACGATCGCGGTCTTCTGGTCGTGCGGCCGCGCTCGCAGACCGGTCCCGGTCAGCGTCAGGCGTTTGGCCATCATCAGGCCCAGGTCGATCTCGGCGTGACGGCCCTTCTGCAGGCCGATGTTGGCGAGCCGTCCGTCAGGAGCGAGCACCTCGAGGTTGCGCTGCAGGTAGGCCGCGCCGATCGGGTCGAGGATCACGTCAGCGCCGTGTCCCGCCGTCGCGTCGCGCACGACCTGGACGAAGTCCTGCTCGCGGTAGTTCACCAGGATCGTCGGCTCCCAGTGCTGCGCAGGCGTCGAGCTTGGCCGGGGTGCCGGCCGTGACGGCCACGGTCGCCCCGAGCAGCTTGCCGACCTGGATCGCCATGGTGCCGATGCCGCTGGAGCCGCCGTGCACGAGCAGGACCTCACCCGCGGCCAGCCGGGACAGTGTGACGACGTTGGACCAGACGGTGCACGTGACCTCGGGCAGCGCGGCAGCGTCGATCAGGGCTACCGACGCCGGTTTCGGCAGCAGCTGACCGGTGGGCACGGCCACCAGCTCCGCATAGCCGCCGCCCGAAAGCAGCGCGCAGACCTGGTCGCCGATGTGCCAGCCCTCGACCTCCGGGCCGAGCGCCACGATCGTGCCGGAGCACTCGAGCCCCGGGTGAAGCGCAGCGCCGGGCGGTGGCGGGTAGTGGCCCTGGCGCTGGGCGATGTCCGCGCGGTTGACGGCGCTCGCAGCGACCTGCACGAGGACCTCGCCGTGGCCGGCGACGGGGTCGGGCAGGTCGGCCCACCGCATGACCTCGGGGCCGCCGAATCCGTCGATGATGATCGCTTTCACGTGCTCACCCTAGGTCGGCTTTCACAACCCGGAGCGGGCCACCGTCTCCCGGATGGCGTCGGCGATCGCTTGCGGAGCCTCGAGGTTCATCAGGTGCCCGGCATCGATCTCGTGCACGACCGCGTTCGGCAGGGCTGCGCCGAGGGCCTGCACGACGGCCATCGGCACGGCGGTGTCCCGCGTACCCCCGAGCAGTACGGCCGGCGCGGTGACCAGAGCGAGCCGGCTCTCGATCTGGGCCGTCTCGCCGACCAGCGCCTGCTGCTCGCGGTGGAAGCTCCGCCACGCCGGCCCCCGGCGTGCGTCGCGAAGCCCCTCGCGTACGTGCGCCTCGCCCCGGTGCGGCAGCACGCTGCCGGTGATCCGGCTGCTGAAGCCGGCCAGCCGCGAGCCACCCAGGCGCATGACCCCTTCGAAGACCCAGTGCACCGCCGGGAGCGCGAGCACCCGGTCCGCCAGCGTGAACGCGCCGGACGTCCCCACCGACGCGACGAGGGTCAGCCCGGCCACCCGCTCTGGCGCGATGAGCGCGGTCGCCAGCGCTGCGCCGCCACCCCAGGAGTAGCCGCAGATCACCGCTCGGTCGATGCCGTGCTCGTCGAGGAGCGCGACGACCGCCTTGGCGTTACCGAGGAAGCCGTGCGACCGGGTGCCGTCGTAGCCGGGCCGGTCCGGTGTCAGCGTGCTCAGGCCGTGCAGCAGCGGAACCACGAGGTCCCAGTCGCGCGCACCGCCCGGCTGGCCGTGCAGCAGCACGACCACGGGCCCCGAGCCTTCCAGCCGTGCGCGCATCGGACCATTCGATCACGCCTGCGCCGTACGGGTGAAACACGGCGTCCAGGCTCAGCCGTTGCTCCAAACGCTGTAGCGGGTGGTGGCGAATGCCGAGATCTTGGTCGTGCCTCCTTCAGAGCTGGTAACCGCCGACCCGACGTCCGATGCCGAGCTGTCCCGCCGGGGTCTGCTCGGGCGGTGCCAGTGCCCTGGGCGCCCTGGCCGGCGCAGCCGCCCTCACCGGTGGCGCCAGCCTGCTGGCCCCGACAGCGGCGGAGGCGACCACGACCGACCCGGTCGCCCACCTGCTGCGCCGGACCACGTACGGGATGAATGCCGACCAGATCTGGGCTGTCCGCAAGATGGGCACGGCCAAGTGGCTGGCCGCCCAGATGAACCCGTACGTCAAGGTCCCGGACAAGGCGATGGACCACCTGGCGATCACGCGCTACCCGCGGCTGCGGTGGGAGATCTACCAGGTACGCGACCGCCTGAACAACGGTGCCTGGGAGGTCATGAACGACCTGGTCGACATGCACATCGCGCGGGCCGCCTGGTCGAGCCGGCAGCTGCTCGAGGTGATGGTCGACTTCTGGTCGAACCACTTCAACATCACCTGCCCGAGCAGCAACGTCTGGGACTCGCGGGCACGGTTCGACCACGACGTCATCCGGACGCACGCGTTCGGCCGGTTCGAGGACATGCTGGTCGCCTCGGCCAGGCACCCGGCGATGCTGAGCTACCTGAACAACGCGAGCAGCACGTACAAGGAGCCGAACGAGAACTACGGCCGCGAGGTGCTCGAGCTGCACACCGTCGGGCTGTCGGCGAGGTACACCGAGAAGGACATCCACAACTCGGCGCTGATCTTCACCGGCATGAGCATCGACGGCGAGGGCGGCGGCTACCTCTACAAGAACTACAACCACTTCGTCGGGCACGTGCAGGTGCTCGGCTTCCATGACGGCAACGCGACGGCCAGTGGCGGCGCAGCCGTCGCCGGGCGCTACCTGAAGTACCTCGCCTACCACCAGGCCACCGCCTACCACCTGTGCGGAAAACTGATCACCCGCTTCGTCTCGGACACTCCCCAGCCGACCCTGCTCAGGCGGCTGGTGCACATCTACGTGACGTCCGGCACCGCGATCAAGCCCGTCCTGCTGGCGCTGTTCAACTCCGCCGAGTTCAAGGCCTCGGCCGGCCTGAAGACCCGTACTCCGTTCGAGGACCTGATCGCCACGATCCGGGCGCTGAAGATCGGCCCCGACCCGTCCGGCACCGACGGCATCCATGCTCTGCAGCAGGTCGCGCTGAGCATGGGCCACGCGCCCCTGGGGTGGTCCGAGCCCAACGGCTACCCCGACATCGCGACCTCGTGGGCGTCGTCCTCGTCGACGCTCGGCCGTTGGAACGCGCACATGAACCTCGCCGCCGCCTGGTGGCCCAACCAGCTGAGCCGGGTGCCGCTGCGGCACCTGCTGCCGGCGGTCGCGCCGATGACGGTCGGTCAGGTGATCGACCTGCTGGCGGCCAAGCTCGGGGTCGCCCCCCTGCCGCACGAGCACCGCTCGGCGATCGCGATCTTCCTTGGCCGCACCACCGCCTCGCGCATCGCTGACAATGACGCCGTGCTCGGCTGGCGTCTTCCGTACATCGCAGCACTGCTCCTTGACAGCCCTGCCCACGTGAAGCGGTGACGACGATGACCACGACCGACCTGTCCGGTACGCCCGACGATCTCGAGGCCAAGGACTGCGGCTGCCCGCAGGACGGGCCGGCCGCGATGAGCAGGCGCGGATTCCTGGGTACGGCCGCGGCGCTCGGTGCGCTCGGCGCCGTCTCCAGCGTCGCCGGCGAGTGGGGCTCGATGCAGCTCGCCTACGCCGGTCCGGCGTACACGGGGGACACCCTCGTGGTGGTCAGCCTGCGCGGTGGCTTCGACGGGTTGTCGGCGATCGTGCCGGCGGCCGACCCCGCGTACTACACCGCGCGGCCCCACATCGCCGTGCCGGCGGCCCAGCTGATCACGCTCGACACGACCTTCGGCATGCACCCGGCGCTGGCGCCGCTCAAGCCGCTGTGGGACTCGGGCCAGTTCGGCGTCGTGCACGCCGTCGGCCAGAAGGACCCGACCCGTTCACACTTCGACGCGATGGACGAGATGGAGCGCGCGGCTCCCGGTTCCTCACTGCGCACCGGCTGGATCAACCGCATGGTCGGTCTGACCGGGCCCGGCACGACCTTCGCCGCGTCGTCGCTGAGCACCTCGACCGCACCGAAGTCCTTCCTTGGCACCGCACCGTCGATCACCCTCAACTCCGTCGACGGCTTCGGGCTGAACGGTGCCGGCAACGCGCAGGACCGGGCCCGCTGGGCTGCTGCGCTGCGCACGCTCTACAAGGGTCAGCACTCCTGGATCCTGGGCCCGGCGACCGCCACCCTGAACGCGATCAACACCACGTCGACGATGAAGGCGGCGGGCTACACGCCGGCCAACGGCGCCGTCTACCCGACCACCGGGCTGGCGAAGGCGCTGCGTGACGTGGCCCGGCTGATCAAGTCCGGCGTCGGGCTGCGGGTGGCCGCGATCGACATGGGCGACTGGGACATGCACGTCAACCTGGGCGCTGCTGACAACGGCTGGATGCAGCGCCAGCTGCGCGACCTCAGCGGTGCGCTCGCCGCGTTCGCGACCGACATCGGTCCCGGCATGCCGGGCGTCAACGTGGTCACGCTGAGCGAGTTCGGCCGGCGGATCGAGGAGAACGGCTCCGGCGGCGTCGACCACGGTCACGGCAACGCGATGTTCCTCCTCGGCGCAGGCGTCAACGGTGGCCAGGTGGCCGGTCACTGGCCGGGCGTCGGGGCGGCGGTAAGCGACAACGGTGACCTCAAGGGCACCACCGACTACCGGACGGTTCTCGCCGAGCTGCTCGAGAAGCGCGGCGGACTCAGCGGCGCGACCGTCTTCCCCGGCCTGGCCAGCGGCCGCCTGGGCGTGATCAAGCCGCGGGTCTAGCGGCCTGCGCTCGACCATGACTGCACGCGGCAGACTGGAGGCATGGACCTTCAGCTGCTGGGCAAGCGCGCGATCGTGACCGGGGCCAGCCGCGGTATCGGCCTGGCCATCGCCGATGCCCTCGCGGTCGAGGGTGCCGACGTGGCCATCGTGTCCCGTGGCTCGCAGGCGCTGCAGGAGGCCGCCGCCCGGCTGTCCGTCCACGGCACCCGCATCGTCGCCGTGACCGCCGACACGACCGATGACGAGCAGGTGCGCGACATGGTCGACTCGGTCGTCGCCGAGCTCGGCGGGGTCGACATCCTGGTCAACAGTGCGGCCACTCCGGCCAGCTCAGGCCCGACGCCGACGTTGGAGACGCTGACCGATGAGGCGCTGCACCGCGAGCTCGACACCAAGCTGGTCGGCTACCTGCGCTGCGCCAGAGCGGTGGCGCCGCACCTGAAGGCGCAGGGCTGGGGCCGGATCATCAGCATCTCGGGACTCAACGCCCGCAACGCCGGATCGATCACGGGCTCGATCCGCAACGTGGCCGTCGCGGCGATGACCAAGAACCTTGCCGACGAGCTCGGGTCGTACGGGATCAACGTCACCGTCGTCCACCCCGGCACGACGGTGACCGAGCGGACGCCGGGGATGCTGCAGGCGCGTGCCGAGGCAGCCGGCGTGACGGTGGCGGAGATCGAGGCCGCCATGGCGGCGGGGGTCAGCATCGGCCGGCTGGTGACGGCGGCCGAGGTTGCCTCGGTCGTCACGTTTCTCGCCTCACCACGCAGTGTGGCGATCAACGGTGACGCGATGGCGGCCGGCGGCGGTGCTCGGGGCCCGATCTACTACTAGGGGTGCAACTTGGTGAACCCACCGTTGTGGTAGACCAACGGTCGGTGCTCGGGATGGTAGGCGGCGTCCACCACCTGACCGATGACGACGGCGTGGTCCCCGGCGTAGACCCGGGTCTCGATCCTGCAGATCATCCAGGCGAGCACGTCGTCGAGCACCGGAACGCCCCGCGACCCGAACTCCCAGTCGGTGCCCGGACCGAATCGTTCGGCACCCTTGCGGGCGAACCTTGCCGCCAGGTCCTGCTGGTGCTCGGCCAGCAGGTGTACGGCGACGTACTCAGTCTTGTCGACGGCCGACCAGCTCGACGACGTGTTGCTCAGGTTGAACGACAGCAACGGCGGTTCGAGCGAGAGGGCCACCAACGAGGTCGCGGTGAATCCGACCGGCCGCCCCTCGTCGGCCGTCGTGATCACCGCGACCCCGGCAGCGTGCCGCCGGAACAGCCCGCGGAACAGGTCGGGATCGAGCGAGGTGTGGTCGATGACGGTCACGCCGACCTCGTGACGATCGCCGGGGCGTCCGGAGCCAGCCGGACCCGCTCGAGGAACTGCACGATCTCCGCGGCGACCGACCGGTGCGCGAGGTCGTTGAGCACGTCGTGCCGGCCACCGTTGATGGCGACGAAGCTGGCGCCGGGCAGCAGGTCCGCGACGGCAGCAGCTTCGGCGAGCGGCGTGACCGGGTCGGCGTCACCGTGCAGGACCAGGACCGGTCCGGCAAAGGCGTCCACCGTCAGTGACTCGGGCACGGGCTGCTCGAGGCCGCCGCGCTCGAACCGGTCGTCGTTGGTGAGCCTGGCGCGGTGCGCCGGGCACGCCGTGCGGGCTTCGAGCTCGGCCTCCCAGTCCGGGACCGTGGCCCTGCCTGGCAGGCTCGCGACGACGACCGCCGAGACCAGATCCCCTGCCCGTACGGCAATCTGGAGCGCCTCGAGGGCACCGGTGTCCGACCCGAGCAGGACCAACGGCCGGTCAGAGGACTCGAGGCTGCGGACGAGATCGACCAGGTCGTCGATCGGCGTGGACGCCAGCACGTCCAGGGCCACGACGACATAGGCGTCGTACGCGAGCCGCCTGCCCAGCCGCTCGTAGACCTCGCCGTGCTCGCCCCTGCCGGGCACGACGACGACGGTTCCCCTGCGCAGCAAGCCTTGTGCAGGCTCCCAGCGCTCGGCAATGCGAGGTGCGAAGGTGACGGTCATCGTGCTGCTCCGATCGGCTCACGGGTGGTGGTGGCAGTGAGCGCGCGGTGGGCGAGCTCCTGTCGTACGAGGGGCAGCAGGTGCCGGCCGTAGTCGACCGCGTCGTTCAGCGGGTCGTAGCCACGGATGAGCAGCGTGGTCGCACCGAGGTCGACGTAGTCGAGCAGCGCAGCGGCGACGGTCTCGGGAGTGCCGACCAGGGCGGTGGAGTTGCCGGCAGCGCCGGTGGCCACCGACGTCGGTGTCCAGAGGGCGCGGTCGTGCAGCTCGCCCTTGGCCGCAGCGGCGAGAAGCCTTTGTGAGCCGACATTCTCGGGGGCGCCTGCTCCGCGGAACCGCGCGATCTGCTCCTGGAAACCCTCGCGGGTGGACGTGATCCGGTCGAGGATGCGGTGAGCCCGCTCCCAGGCGAGGTCCTCGGTGGCGCCGAGGATCGGGCGGAAGGAGACGCTGATGCCGGGAGCGTCCGTGCGGCCGGCTGCCGCGGCCGACGCACGGACCGAGGCGATCTGCTCGGCGGTCTCCGCAAGCGGTTCGCCCCACAGCGCGTAGGTGTCGGCCTGCTTGCCGCCGACCCGGTAGGCGGCCTCGGAGGAGCCGCCGAAGTAGACCGGGATCGTGTCGACCGGGTGCACGCCGGCCACGAAGTCCTCGAACGTGTAGAACCGGCCCTCGTGGCTGAACGGCGCGGTCGAGGTCCACGTCCTGCGCACGATGTCGAGGTACTCGTCGGTGCGGGCGTAGCGGTCGTCCTTGCTCAGGTAGTCACCCTCGCGGCGCTGCTCCGCGTCGTTGCCGCCGGTGATGATGTGGATCGCGACCCGGCCGCCGGAGAGCTGGTCGAGAGTCGCGAACCCCTTGGCGGCCCAGGTCGGGAAGACGAAGCCGGGCCGGTGGGCGATCAGGACGCCCAGCCGCTCGGTGGCGTTGAGCGCTGCGGAGGCAACGAGGTTGGCCTCCGGCGACGGCGATCCGTACGCCACCAGCACGCGGTCGAAGCCGGCGTCCTCGTGCGCACGGGAGAACCGCTTGATGTAGTCCGGGTCGATGAACGGGCCGGTCGGCCGGTGGATCTCCGACTCATGGCGGGTGCTGATCATTCCAACGAAGTCGACTGACATGTCAGCCACCTTTCCGGGAGAGCGCGGCCCGGCCGGCCGCGCTGATGATGACGTCGTCCTGGGGGGTGTGCACGCGGCTGCAGAGCACGTCGCGGTAGTGGCGTTGAAGAGGTTGGGTACGGGTGAGCCCGTGGTTTCCGGTGAGCGAGATCGCTTGCTCCACAGCGGTTATCGCCGCCCGCGTCCCGAGCGTCTTCGCCCCCGGAGCCTCGGCGACGGCGGTGGCGTCGCCGGCGTCGACCCGCTCAGCGAGGGCCCGGACGAGACTGCGCGTGCCGTTGAGCGAGATCTCGATCTCACCCACCGCTGCCTGGAACCGTGGCAGGGTCGCGAGCGGGGCGCCGAGGTTGGTCGGCACCCGCTCGTGCAGGAACGTGGTCAGCCAGTCGGCAGCGGCCTCGGCGACGCCGAGGTAGAGCGCCGTCAGGCCGAGCGCGTTCCAGGCCGTGATCTCGTCCGACCTGGCCGGCGCTGTTCCGTGCTCGACCAGGCCGATCGTCGCGTCCGAGGCGACCGGCACGTCGGTGAACACGACGTCGTCGCTGCGGCTGGCTCGCAGGCCCAGGTGGTCCCAGGTCGGCAGGACGCAGATGCCGGGGGCGTCAGCGCTGACGATGAACCCACCCACCCGTACCGGGTCCTCGTCCGTACGAGCCCAGACCACCATCCAGCGCAGCGCCTCGGCACCGGTGGAGAAGATCTTGCGGCCGGACAGCGACCACTGGTCACCGCTGCGCCGTGCGATGGTCTCCGGCAGCCCACCGCGCGCAGGTGTGCCGAGGTCCGGCTCGACCCGCAGGCTGTTCAGGAGGACTGGGCCTTCGAGGCCGGCAGCGACCACCTCACGGTAGAGCTCGTCCGGCCAGCCGCCGAGTCGGGCCTGGGCAGCGTGGGTGAACAGCGTCATCGACGTGACGAGGGCGACGGACGGGTCGCCCTTGCCCACCGTCCGCAGGATCTCGACCGTGTCGGCGAGACCGACTCCACGGCCGCCGTACGCGCGTCCGACCGTTGCGTTCAGGTAGCCCGCGCGATGAACGGCCTCGACTCCCTCGTACGGGAAGGTCGCCTCGGTGTCGTGCTCCGCCGCCCTTGCGGCGAGCACGTCCGTGACGGTCATGACGAGAGCGCCTCGAGGTTGACCACGATCGCCTCCTGGGTGCTGCGGGCGATCACGACCACGGCCTCGACCTGCGGGTCGGGGTTCTCCTCGCGGTGCGGCACGAACGGCGGCACGAAGATGTAGTCGCCGGCTTTGGTGACGATGCGCACCTCGTGGCCGTCCTCGAGGAAGACGAACTCAGGCGTCCCACTGACCACGTAGATCGCCGTCTCCGACTCGCCGTGGTGGTGGTTGGCCGAGGTCAGGCCGGGCGCGACGTGGGTCTGCCCGAGCCAGAGCTTGGAGCTGCCCACGGTGGAGCCGCTCACGCCGGCGTAGCGGCGCATGCCGGAGGTCTGGGCTGTCTCGGGATCGAGCTTGCTCGGGGGGATGTGGTGGAGAACGGCGGACGAGTGAAAGGGGTCGGGCGACAAAGGAAGGCTCCGAATGAGGCAGTACCGGCGCGTGCGTCACTCGCCGCGCGAGGGTCGCGGGCGATCGCAAGCAGAGGACGCGAGGGAGGCTAGAGCCCCGGACAGGCGGCAGACGTGACCCGGAGCAGGTCAATGTGACCCCGGGTAACGAGGATGATCGTCTGCGGCATAGGCCAAAAGTACCGGCTGGTCAGGCAATGTCAAGGGATCCAGCGGTCTATTTGACAAATCCTGCCTAGAAGGTCAAGATTGCGCCATGCCTTCCGCTCCGCTCGTCCGTCGCCGGTGTATCGACCTGGCCCGGACGTCCAGCTGTTGTTGTCGTCGTCTTTGAGCGACCGGCACCTGCCCGACCGCGCCTGAGCCGAGTTTTCGCTCCGCGCTCCTGACCTTCCCCGGTACGAGCTCCTCACTTCCGTGTGCCCGGTTCGCTGTTGCAGCGCCGGGTGCTGCGCCGTTCCTGCCGTTCCCCCGCGAACACCAATCCCAGAGAAGGACTGTCCCGATGTCTGCCCCACGCCTGCTCCACCGCCGAACAACGGCCCTCGCCGCAAGTCTTGTCGTCCTCTCGTTGGGCGCCGCGGCCTGCCAGTCCAGCACCAAGCTGACGGCTGCCGGCTCCTCAGCCAGCGGCGGCACCACTGGTGCCCCGGTCAGCCAGGGTGGTGGCAGCGGAACTCTCAACTGGGAGTGGCAGCTGCCGACGTCGTGGGACCCGGTCACCTCGACTGCCGGCTGGGACGTGCACGTGCTGTCCCTGGTCTACAGCTCGATCACCGGTCTCGACCCGAGCGGCAAGGCGGTCCCGGCCGTGGCAACGGCCTGGAAGTACGGTGCGGACGGCAAGAGCGTCACCTTCACCCTGCAGCCGGGACTGAAGTTCAGCGACGGCACGCCGCTCGATGCTGCCGCCGTGAAGACCAACCTTGAGCGGGGCCGTGACTTCCCCAACTCGCGGATCGCCTCGCAGCTCAGGGAGGTCAAGGCCGTCGTCGTCAAGAGCCCGACCTCCGTCGAGCTCGACCTGGCCCAGGTGGACTATCAGATCCCCAACCTGCTCGCGGGCAAGACCGGCATGCTGGTGAGCCCGGCCGCGATCGCCAAGAACGCTGCCGGTCTGAGCACGCACCCGGTCGGCGACGGCCCGTTCACGCTGACCGCCTACGTCCCGGACTCCCACGCCGACCTCGTACGCAATCCGGGCTACTACAACGCCGACGACATCAAGCTGGCGAAGTTCTCGGTCAAGCTGATCAACGAGCCGCAGCAGATCCTCGCGGCGCTGCAGTCCGGTGACGTCAACGTGGCTGTGATCCCCGGCAGCCTGGCCAAGTCGGCACAGGCGGCCGGCTTCACCCTCAACGAGATCCCGGCGCTGACGGTGAACACCTTGGACGTCAACACGAACAAGGCGCCGTTCAACAACCCCAAGGTGCTCGAGGCTGTCAACTACGCCATCGACCGGCAGGCGCTCGTGGACACTCAGGAGTTCGGCCACGGAACCCCGTCGTACCAGCCGTTCCCGAAGGGGTACGTCGGTTACGACGCGTCGCTGGAGAACCTGTACCCACACGACCCGGCCAAGGCGAAGGCGCTGCTCGCGGCGGCCGGCTACCCGAACGGCCTGAGCTTCAAGCTCACCACGTCCAAGGCGACCGGCACCGCCGAGCAGCTGCAGTCCCAGCTCAAGGAAGCCGGCTTCAACGTCACCCTCGACGTGATCCCGGCAGACCAGTTCACCAATGTGGTCTACGTCAACAAGACGGCAGCGATTGCGCTTGACGGGACGGCCGGCCGCGAGTCGCCGCTGCAGATGCTCGACGTGCTCTACAGCCCGGCCGGCCTGATGAACGCCACGGCTGCTCAGCCGGCTGACGTCGGTGCGCTGTTCAACAAGGTGCGCGGCGTCTCGCTCGACTCGCCGGAGTACGCGGCCACCCTGCAGGCGGCCGTCGCCAGCGCCGTCAAGAGCCCGACCAGCCCGCACATCTGGCTCTACGCCTACCCCCGACTGCTCGCCACCAGCAAGAAGGTCACGGACCTGCAGTCCGACCTCGTGGTGCAGCGGTTCGAGGGCACGCAGGTCGCGCAGTAGTCATGGTGACGCTGATCGCGGCTCGGCCGGACGGGAGCGGACCGGAGACGGTCCGCCCCCGTACCGGTTCGGCCGGAGCCCGTCGTGTGGGGCGCTGGCTCGGGATCTACCTCCCGGTGATCCTGGCCAGCTCCTTCATCACCTTCGCCCTGGGTTCGCTCTCCAACGCCAACCCGGCCGCCTCGGTGCTCGGTGACAACGCAACCCCGCAGGACATCGCGAGGATCAACCATGTGCTCGGCCTGGACCAGGGATTGCTGCAGCAGTACGGCACCTGGTTGTGGCGAGCGCTGCACGGGGACCTCGGGGTCTCGTACTTCACCGGCATCCCGGTCAGTACGAGCATCTCGCAGCGGCTGCCCGTTGACCTGTCGCTGATCGGCCTGGCGATCCTGTTCGCGATGGTGGGCGGCGGAGTCGCGGGTCTGCTGGCCGCCACCCATCGGGGCAGCTGGATCGACCGTACGGTGACGGCACTGTGCTCGGCCGGAGCCACTGTCCCGGCGTTCGTGATCGGCATCGGACTCGTGGTGCTGTTCGCCGTGACGTTCCCGATCCTGCCGTCGAGCGGGTACGTCGGCATCACCGACTGATCCGGTCACCTGGTTCACGCACCTCCTGCTGCCCGCGCTGGCCCTGTCGATCGAGCCGGGTGTCCAAGTCGCTCGTCAGCTGCGCACAGCGCTGGTCGAGGCGATGGAACAGAACTACGTCACCGGTGCGGTCGTACGCGGGCTCAGCGGTCGCCGGATCTTGTTCGTGCACACACTGCGCAACGCAGCCGGTCCGGCGGTGACCGTGCTCGGGATCAGCTTTGCCCTGCTGATCGGCGGCACGGTCGTGACCGAGCAGGTGTTCTCGTTGCCGGGACTCGGTCAGCTGGTGCTCAACTCGGCTTCCTCACGAGACGTCCCGGTGGTCCAGGGCGTGCTGCTGGTGACGAGCGTCCTCGTCATCGCGACCAACCTGGTGGTCAACGGGGTTCTCGGCCGGCTCCGACCGGCGGACAACCGATGAGGATCGCCCGCCGGATGATCCGGCTGCGTTCGACCAAGTTCGCTTTGGTCGTCCTGTTCGTCTTGTTCATCATGTCCGTGTTCGGCACGGCGCTGGCGCCGTACGACCCGCTGGCGCAGGACCCCGCGCACATCCTGTCGGCACCGACCTCGGCGCACTGGCTCGGCACCGACTACCTCGGCCGCGACGTGCTGAGCCGGCTGATCGTCGGTACCCGGCTGTCCGTACTCAGCGCGTTCGAGGCCGTGCTGGTCGGGCTGATCATCGGCGCCTCAACCGGCATCGCCTCGGTCTTCCTCGGCCGGACGTTCGACTACATCAGCAACCGGCTGGCCGACACGCTGATGACGCTGCCGACGATCGTGTTCGCCGTTGCAGTGACAGCGGTGCTGGGCAACCAGCTGGTGCCGGCGATGCTCGCCATCGGAGTGATCCTCTCGCCGCTGTTCTTCCGGATCACCCGTGCAGCGACGTTGGAGTACGGCCGCGCGCAGTACGTCGAGGTGGCGGAGCTGTTCGGCGCCTCGCAGTGGCACATCATCCGAGTTCACGTGCTGCGCAAGGTTTTCCCGACGATCGCGGTGACGGCGGCGTCTGCCACGGCGGCCGCCTTGCTGACGGTCTCGTCCCTGACCTTCCTCGGCATAGGCGTCGTACCGCCGGCGCCCACCTGGGGCGGCGTGCTGGCGAGTGAGCTGGCCTACCTCAGCCTGGCACCGTGGGCTCCGCTCGCGCCGGCCCTGCTGATCATGATGTCCGTCGGCGCCCTCAACCTGCTGGCCGACGGCATCCGGGACAGCTCGCGCTCCACCCTCGACGCCGTACCCGCCCTGACCACGGTCACCGATGTGAACGAGGAGTTCAGTCATGGCTTTGCCGCCGACGAGTCTGCTGCCTGAGCTGTCGAAGAGCGACGGATCCGATGCCCAGCAAGCAGTTTTGCGGATCGAGGACCTGCACGTCAGTGTCCACAACTCCCGGCTCGGCGCCGTGCTCGGCGCCTCGCTGCACGTGGGCAGGGGCGAGTCGGTCGGGCTCGTCGGAGAGTCCGGCAGCGGCAAGACGCTGACCTGCCGGGCGGCTCTCGGGGTGCTCGGGCCCGGTTGTGCTGTCGAGTCCGGCGTCGTGGAGTTTGACGGCCAGGACGTGACGCGCCTCGACCCGAAGGCCTGGACCGGGATCCGAGGTCGCCGGGTGGGCGCGGTGTTCCAGGACCCGACGTCCTACCTCAACCCGTCGATCACGGTCGGCCGACAGCTTGCAGAAGTGCTGCGTACCAAGCTCGGGCTGAACAAGGAGCGGGCCAAGGCCAAGTCGCTCGAGCTGTTCGAGTCGGTCGGTCTCACCCCGGCGGAGCGGGTGTACGGGCAGCTGCCGGTGGAGCTGTCCGGCGGCATGCTGCAGCGGGTCATGATCGCGATCGCGGTCTCCTGCGACCCCGAGCTGCTGGTGGCGGACGAGGCTACGACGGCGCTGGACGTGACGATCCAGGCGGAGATCATCGAGCTGATCCTCAAGCTGAGGGACGAACGTGGCCTCGCGGTGCTGTTCGTCTCGCACGATCTTGCCGTCATCGCCGAGCTGTGCGACCGCGTGGTCGTGTTCTACGCGGGCGAGGTGGTCGAGACCGGGCCGACGGCTCAGATCCTTGCCGACCCGCGACACCCGTACACCAAGGCTCTGCTCAAGGTGGCGTCGCTCGGGGACTACGGCCGGCGGGAGCTGGACGTGATCCCCGGCCAGCCGCCGTCGGTCGGCGCCGAGATCGTCGGTTGCCGGTTCGCCGACCGGTGTGCGCTTGCCGCTGAGGAGTGCCGGAGGGCGCCGATTGCCGTACGCGAGGTCGCTCCCGGTCGCGAGGTTCGTTGCGTACGGGCGGAGGGCTCATGAGCGCGCCACTGCTGGAGCTGACCGGCATCGAGGTGGTTCTGGGCCGGCGAAGCCGAGCGACCCGCATCCTGTCGGGCGTCTCCCTCGAGGTCCGGCCCGGCCAGATCGTCGGCGTGATCGGCGAGACCGGCTCGGGCAAGACCACGTTGGCTCGCACCATCGTGGGCCTGATCGATCCGGTCGGCGGTGAAGTCAAGCACCACGGCGTGAAAACCCTTGCGGGGAAAGGAAGGCAGCGCAGGGCTGCGCGTCGCGAGGGCCGGGTGCAGTTCGTGTTCCAGGACCCGCTGCGATCGCTCGACCCCGACCAGACCGTGTTCGAGCTGGTCGCGGAAGGGCTGCGGATCCGGGGCGGTCTGACCGACGCGGAGCTGCGGGCCAAGGTGGTCGGCGGACTGGCGCAGGTCGGGCTCGATGCTGGCCTGCTCGAGCAGGTGCCGGCGCAGATCTCCGGTGGTCAGCGGCAGCGGGTGTCCATCGCGCGTGCGCTGGTGATGGACCCCGAGCTGTTGATCTGCGACGAGCCGGTGAGCGCCCTGGACGCGTCCAACCGCAACCAGGTGCTGCGGCTGCTGGACGACCTGCGGACCAGGCTCGGTATCGCGATCATCGTGATCTCCCACGACCTGAGCTCGCTCGCAGGCATCGCCGACCGGGTCGTCGTGCTCTACCGCGGCCGGGTCGTCGAGGACGGCCCGATCAGCGAGGTGTTCGGTGCCCCGCGGCACCCGTACACCGCTCTGCTGGTCGCCTCGGCGCCCAGCCTCGGGCTGCACCGTCCGCTGTCACCGCGTCAGCTGCGGCTGCGCTCGGACGAGCCTTCGGTCGGCTCCGGTCCCGGTGCATGTGTGTTCGCGGGGCGCTGCCCGTTCGCGACCGCGGTGTGCGCGGTGCAGCCACCCGCGGTCGAGCCGGTTGCCGGTTGGCACGTCGCCTGCCACCACCACAACGCCTGGCGGGATCAGGCCACCAGTCGCTAGTTCTGTTCATTCACAAGAGGAGTACGTCATGCCCGTCGAGTTCATCGGCCTGGTCAGCACCAACCACGCATCCGAGATCCACGGCGGCGACGGCCCGCTGATCGACCGCGCCTACCTGCGCAAGTTCGCCCGCGCGCACGAGGAGTCCGACTTCGACCGCGTCCTCATCGGTTACTCCTCCAGCTCGCCGGACGGGCTGCAGGTCGCCGCCTACGCCGCCGCGCACACCGAACGGCTGGGCTACCTGGTCGCGCACCGGCCGGGCTTCATCTTCCCGACGGTCGCTGCTCGGTCGTTCGCCTCGCTCGACCAGTTCGCCGAGGGCCGGATCGCGTTCCACACGATCACCGGCGGCCACGACGTCGAGCAACGCCGCGACGGCGACTACCTGACCAAGGAGCAGCGTTACCGCCGCAGTGGTGAGTTCCTGCACGTTCTCAAGCAGGCGTGGACTTCTGACGTCCCGTTCTCCTACGACGGCGAGTTCTACACGTTCGACGACTACCTGTCCGACGTCAAGCCGTACCAGCAGCCGCGGATCCCGATCTACTTCGGCGGCTCGTCCCCGCTGGCGTACGAGATCGGCGGCCGCGAGGCGGACGTCTTCGCCTTCTTCGCACAGCCCCTCGCCCAGATCGCCGAGGAGTTCGACGCGGTACGGGCTGCCGCCGCGGCCGCTGGCCGTACCGAAGCCCCGCGGTTCAGCGTGTCCTTCCGACCGATCCTGGGTGCGACGGAGGACCTCGCATGGGAGCGGGCGCACCGGATCCTCAACACCACCAGGGAAAGAGTGGCCGCCGCGACCGAAGTCAAGGGCTGGCGCGGGTTCGGCGGTGGCGAGGCCTCGCAGGGTTCGCAGCGTCAGCTCGCGGCGGCCGCGCAGGGGGAGCGGCACGACCGGGCCCTGTTCACGTCGCTGGCAGCAGCCACTGGCGCCGGCGGCAACTCGACCGCGCTGGTGGGCACGCCGGAGACGGTGGCCGCGGCGTTGCTGGACTATGTCGACCTCGGTGCGACGACGTTGCTGATCCGCGGCTACGACCCGTACGACGATGCGATCGATTACGGGCGCGAGCTGATTCCGCTCGTACGGGAAGAGGTGCGGCGTCGTGACGAGGCCGCGGCCAACGGCGCCATCGTGCCGGCGCGCGAGTCGGTCGCGGGGTGACGCGTCGCCCGGCCGGGGCGTTGTGCGGTAACTCTTCCACCGTCTGCGTGGGGTAAGTTTCCGCACAAGGCGCCTGGCCGTTAGCTGACGGAAACCTCGGCGTCTGCGGCGATCTGGGCCGCGGTCAACGGCGGCAGCCACAGCTCGGCGATCGCGCCGCCGTCGGGAGCGTTGGTCAGCAGCACGCGACCGCCGTGGGTCTCGGCGACCTGGGCGACAATGGCCAGGCCGAGGCCGGACCCCGGCAGGGCGCGGGCCTCGTCGGAGCGGTAGAAGCGTTCGAACACGTGCGGCAGCGCATCTTCGGGCACGCCGGGACCGTGGTCGCGTACGGTCAGCCGTCCGTCAGCGAGCAGCTCGACCTCGACCTCACCGCCCGGCGGCGAGAACTTGCCGGCGTTGTCGAGCAGGTTGTTGACCGCCCGGTCCAGCCGCGGAGGAACGGCCCGTACGGTCACCGGCGACGTCGCCAGGTGGAACTGCACCTCCGGCCAGTGCCGCCTGGCTCGAGCGACCGCGTGCTCGACGATGCGCTCGTACGAGACGTCCTCGAGGTGGACGTCCGGTTCGTCACCGCGGGCCAGCTCGACCACGTCGGCGACGAGGGACGTCAGTTCCTCGAGCTGGGCGATGATGCCGGCGGTGACCTCTTCACGCATGGACTCCGGCAGCCGGTCGATGTCGGCGAGCACCTCGACGTTGGTCCGCAGCGAGGCGAGCGGGGTGCGCAGCTCGTGGGAGGCGTCGGCGACCAGCTGGCGCTGGGCGGTCACCGAGTTCTCGAGGGCGGCGAGCATGGAGTCGAACGCACCGGCCAGCCGGCCGAGCTCGTCGCCGCGCGTCTCCGCGATGCGGTGGGTGAGGTCGCGGGTGGCAGCGATCTCTTCAGCCGCTTTTGTCAATCGTCGTACGGGCCGCAGCGCAGCGCCGGCCAGCAGGTAGGCCATGCCCGCCGCCAGGCCAAGCCCGATCAGCCCGAAGAACAGAAAGGCCCCGGCCAGATGGCGGACCTCGCGGTCGACGGCGGTCAGCGGAATCGCCGACCTCGACGGCCACGTCGACGTTCGTGCCAGCAAATCGGCCGGCTACGCCCAACGTGAGCAAGCGCAGATGCACGTGGTTCTGGCCGTCGACGACCGTCACGTCGCGCATCCGGTAACCGGCGCCGGCCTTGGCGATGGCGATGTCGCGCGCGTCCACCGGCAGGGCGATCTGTCCGGCCTGCGGCGAGCTGGCCTCTCCGGTCGAGAGCAGGGTCTGGATGTAGGGGCTGATCTCACCAGCCGGAGCGGGGATGATGTTGATGCCGGAGTCCGGCCTGAGCGACACCTGGACTTGCGCGGCCGCGGCCTTTCCTGCGCGCTGCAGCTGGCTGTCGACGTTGCCGCGCAGCTCGTGCCGTACCTCGTACAGGCCCACTGCGAGGACTCCACCGAGCGCCACACAGACTGCGACGGTCGCGGCGATGATCATCCGCACCCGCAGCGGGGTGTCCTTCAACCGGTGCCGCGGACCCCGTCGTGGCGCGTCCGCTGCTGTCACCGTTCCGTCCTCAGCTGATAACCGATGCCACGCACGGTGTGGATCAGCCGCGGCTCACCCTCCGCCTCGGTCTTGCGGCGCAGGTAGCCGACGAACACCTCGAGCGAGTTCGACGCCGGCTCGAGCTCGTAGCCCCAGACCCGGTCCATGATCGTCTCGCGCGGCAGGACCTTTCCGGCGTTGAGCAGCAGCAGCTCGAGCAGGGCGAACTCGGTCCGGGTCAGCTCGAACGTGCGGTCACCACGGGTGGCCTGCCGTGACTCGAGGTCAAGCGCGAGGTCCTCGAACTCCAGCCGGGTGGCGTCCTGCTCGACCGGCGCGGAGCGGCGCAGCAGCGCGCGCAGCCGGGCCCGCAGCTCCTCGAGGGCGAACGGCTTGGCCAGGTAGTCGTCGGCGCCGGCGTCAAGGCCGGCGACCCGGTCGCCCACCTGGTCGCGGGCCGTGAGTACGAGGATGGGCGTTCGGTCGCCCTTGAGCCGCAGCCGCCGGCAGACCTCGAGGCCGCCGAGAACCGGCATCATCACGTCGAGCACCAGCACGTCGGGATCGAGCTCGGGAATCGCGTCCAAAGCCTTGGCGCCGTTGCTCACGGCGGAGACCTCGTAGCCGTCGATCGTCAGCGCCCGCGTGAGCGCCGCGCGCAGCTCCGGGTCGTCATCCACGACAAGGACACGGGTGGCTGCAGTCACGGTCTGTTCACCTTCGCCGATCTCGGTCAACGGCGGCAGGAGGGTGCTCGCGATCGCGAAGCCGCTCGTAGTCTGCACGTTATCTCCTGACCGGGCGCGTGACCCCGCGGCGCTACGAGGGTGTTCTCATGACTCCGCTGAGTATCGAGGCGGCTGATGAACGGCACCTGAAGGCGAACGGGTGGGACCGCTGCGCCGGGCGGGGCCCCTGATACGGACTTCCGCCGGAAACGCCTTCTTGGAGGGCTCGACGTTGAATTGCCCTGTTCGGGCTGATTAGGGCGTTTTTGGGGATTAGCCCGAATGACGGGCTTAGCGGCCGAAATGCCGCCGAGGAGTGAGGCTTTTGCGCCTCCGCCGAGTCACGTTTTCGGTTACGCAACGTCACCCTTGCCTGCGCTCTCCCTGCACGAACCCAGGTGATCACGCGTGGTAGCCACGCGAACCGGTTGCGCTGCGTGTTGGGAGCACGTACTGTGGAGCACGGCCTAGGGGTGGCCATGGGGCGGGGGCTTCGGGTTATCACTCGGCTTGTGCTGAACCTGACTTGAGCAATTTTCGTATCGGGTTCGTGCTTTTCCGACTCTGTCGTCGGTGGGCTAGCCGCACACCTTCCGACTGACCCAGCGAGATGCCCGGAGCGACATGACCCAGCACACGCGGACGACCTCGAGAGCCGTCTTCCTCATCCTGACGGTTCTGGCGCTGGTCGTGTCGGTCCTCCCCGCTCTCTCGGCACAGGCTGCCGGTCCCATCGCGAAGATCAGTTTCCAGGCGGCGGACATCAAGGCGCCGAGCGGCTTCTCTATCGACAGCGGGCAGGCTTACACCAGCGCCCGTGGCTACGGGTGGGTCAACTTCAACGACAACAACCCGGTCGACCTGACCGCCAACACTCGCTACAGCTGGAACGCGGCCACCGGATTCATCACCGTCTTCCAGATGCAGCAGAAGAGCTCAGCCGGCGTCATCACCGGCGGACGCTGGGAGTACGCCGTACCGAACGGCACCTACGACGTCACCGTCACCGCCGGCGACGGGCGCAAGAACGACGGGGTCAACTACTGCTGCCTTGACGGCACGAGTCGGCTCACGGTCGAAGGGGTCCTCGCGGTCAACGACTTCCACTCGACTGCCGCAGCGCCGCTGACGACCCAGACCGTCACCGTCGCGGTGACCGACGGCAAGATCACGGTGGATCCCGCTGGTGGGATCAACACCAAGCTGGACCAGGTCGTCATCGCCGCCGGGACCGGCCCGGCGCAGCCGGGCACGCCGGTCGTCACCGGTGTCACTCCTGCGCCGGGGGCTACCCAGGTCGCGCTCAACTCCGCCGTCAGCCTTGCCTTGTCGCTGCCGGTCGACCTGTCCACCGTCAATGCCTCGAACATCGTCCTGACCGGGCCCGGCGGGGTCGTCACGGGCAACTACAACGCCGACGCTGCTGGTGGCACTGCCAGCTTCACCCCCGGAGCCAACCTCGCGGTCAACTCGGTCTACACCCTGACCGTGTCCAGCGGGATGAAGGGATCAAACGGCCTGCCGTTCGCGCCCTTCACCTCGAGCTTCACCACCGGCACGGCGCCGCCGCCGCTGGCCTCCACGGCCTTCAACAAGGTCGCGTCCGTGCCAGTGCCCAAGCCCAACGTGCTGAAGCTCGGGCCGGACGGCCTGCTCTACGTCGGGACGGCCGGCGGCCAGATCTTCCGGTTCACCCGCGCGGCCGACGGCACCTTGACCAACGGCGAGTCCATCACCCCGTTCGGCACCAGGGTCATCACCGGGCTCGCTTTCGACCCCACCGACCCGACCCTGCTCTGGGTCACCAACAACTACTCCGGCTACAACAACGCGCCGCCGATGTCGGGCCGGGTTTCCACGGTGACGATCCAAAGCGGTCAGCCGCTGTCGGCGGATGTCGCCAGCGCGACCGATGTCATCGTCGGGCTGCCTACGGTCCGTGCACGACCACATGACCAACGGGATCGCTTTCGGCCCCGGCAACAAGCTGTTCATCGCCCAGGGCGCCAACACCGCCTACGGGGCGCCGGACGCCTACTGGGGCCCTCGTGGCGAGGCACCGCTGACCGCGTCGATCCTGGTCGCCAACGTTCATGACACGACCGCGTTCCCGCCCGGCACGACCGTCGACGTCAACACCGACCCGCCCGGCACCACCGAGGCGACGGGGTCTGCTGCTGCTGTGGGCTACGACCCGGCGGGGGCCGGTGCGCCGGTCCAGGTCTACGCCTCCGGCATCCGCAACCCGTTCACCTTGATGTGGGGTTCCAACGGCGCGCTCTACGCCCCGGTCAACGAGTCCGCAGCCGGCGGCGTGACGCCGTCGCCGGCGAGCAACGTGCCACCGTCGATCTCCAACATCGCTGCCTACACCGACTACTTCACCCGGGTGACGGCGGGCAAGTACTACGGCCACCCCAATGCGACCCAGGGCCACTACGCCCTCAACGGCGGCAACCCCACCGCTGCCGGTGACCCGTACGAGGTCACCGAGTACCCCGTCGGCACTCTGCCGGACCCGAACTGGCAGGCGCCGGACTTCGCCATGGGCGTCCACCGCTCGCCTGACGGCGCTGCCGAGTACACCAACGGCACCGCCTTCGGCGGCTCGCTCAAGGGCAAGATCCTGGTCAGCGAGTACTCCAACGGGGACGACATCGTCGCCGTGAGCCTCGACGGCTCCGGCAAGCCGGTGAGCGAGGCCACCCTGCCGGATGCGAACAATCCCGGCCAGTCGCTGATCTTCAACAACCCGCTCGGCCTGGCAGCCGACAGCGCCACCGGCAACGTCTACGTCGCTGAGGCACAGAGCGAGTCCGACCCCGCGGCCGGTCAGATCACCTTGCTCACGCCGAGCACCGGCGCGGTCACGCCGCCGCCCAACAACGGCGTCAAAATCAACTTCCAGCCGGCGAGCGTCACGGCTCCCGCCGGTTATGCGGCCGACACCGGTGCTCCGTTCAACGGACTGACCGGCTGGCAGGACTTCTCCGGCGCGCCGCTGGACCTGTCCCTCAACACCCGGGTCCGCCACTCCGCCGCGTCCCCCGACGTGCGCTACGACACGCAGCTGATCATGCAGGCGGGGACGGGCAGCGGCAACACCACGCCCGGCCGGTGGGCGACGACGTTGCCGAACGGCAAGTACGACGTGACGGTGGCAGTGGGTGACCCCACCGCGATCAACTCCAACGACGAGATCATCGCCCAGCCGGGCACCGCCGACGCCACGACCATCATCGACCACTTCGTGCCGACGACCGGCAACTTCTGGTCGACCCAGACCAAGCGGGTCACCGTGTCCAACGGCCTGCTGGTGCTGACACCCGCGGGTGGCACGCAGACCAAGATCGACTACGTCGACGCCATCCCGGCTGCTACCGACGGCATCGCGCCCGCGCTGTCGGTTGCACTGGCGGGTGTGCTCGTCTCCGGCACGACGTACAACGGTCAGGTCAAGGCGACGGTGACGGCGACGGACAACGTCGGGGTGACCTCGCTGACCTACACCCTCGACGGCGGGGCTGTGACTCCGTACACCGTTCCCGTTGTCGTCTCGGCCGTGGGCAGCCACACCCTGATCGTCAGCGCGGCGGACGCCGCCGGAAACGTGACCAACTCGAGCAGCTCGTTCACCATCACCTCCACCGCGCCGACGAGTGCGCACGTCAACTTCTCGACGGCGACGAGCGCCAAGCCCAGCGGCTACGTCAACGACTACGGGCTGGCCTTCGACCCCTCGGTCGGCTTCGGCTGGGAGAATGCCAACGACGGCACCCCGGCCTCGCTGGTGGGCAACGGGCGCGAGCGCAACTCGGCGCTGTCCCCGGACAAGCGTTACGACACCCTGGTGCAGATGCAGCAGACTGCCTCTTCCTCGAGCGGCACGCTGACGCCGGGACGGTGGGAGCTCGCACTCGCCAACGGTGACTACAACGTGACCGTCGCGGTGGGCGACGCCACTGCCACCAACTCGGTCGACCGGATCACCGCCGAGCCGGGCACCGCGAACTCGGTCACCATCATCAACAACTTCCAAGCCGTGACCGGGACCCTGTTCCAGACCGTCACCAAGCGGGTCACCGTGTCCGACGGCCGGCTGACGCTGAGCCCCAACGGCGGCACCAACACCAAGATTGACTTCGTCGACGTGACCCAGGCCGGACCGTTGGTCGACGGCACGCCGCCCACCGCCTCGGTGGGACTGTCGGGCACCCTCGTCAGCGGCACCAGCTACACCGGGACCGTGACCGCGACGGTGACCGCGGCGGACGAAGCCCTCGGTAGCGGCCTGAAGTCGGTGACCTACTCCCTCGACGGAGGCGCCGACACCGCCTACACGGCACCGGTAGCCGTCTCTGACGTCGGGCCGCACACCTTCGTGGTGACGGCGACCGACAACTCCAACAACGTCGGCCACGCCACGTCGACGTTCACCATCAACCCGCCTCCGCCGCCGGACACGACCCCGCCTTCGGCCTCCATCGGGCTGGTCGGGGAGACCGACGGCACCATCTACACCGGTGACGTGACGGCGACGGTCTCGGCGGCAGACGAGGCCGGTGGGTCCGGGCTCAAGTCGGTCACCTACTCCCTCGACGGCGGTGCCGACACTGCGTACACCAAGGCACTGGTCGTCCACACCGCCGGCACGCACACGTTGTCAGTGACGGCCACCGACAACCAGCTGAACACGTTCACGACCTCGCAGAGCTGGACCTCCCAGCTCCTTGACACGACGGACCCGACCGCCACGATCTCTCTTGCCGGCACGGTCTACACGGCCGGCGTCTACGGCGGCGATGTCTCGGCGACCGTGGTCGCGGCGGACGAGGCAGGCGGCTCCGGTGTCGCCACGGTGGCCTACGTCCTCGACGGGGGAGCCTCGACCCCGTACACCGGCAGTGTTCCCGTGACCGGTGCTGGTCCGCACACGCTGGCCGTCACCGTGACCGACAACCAGCACAACGTGGGCACGGCCAGCAAGTCCTGGACCCAGCTCGTGCCGGACGTCACCAACCCGACCGCGAACGTGTCGCTGGCTGGTTCGACCGACGGGACCATCTACAGCGGTGACGTCACCGTGACGGCTTCGTCGGCCGACGAGTCGGGGGGCTCCGGGGTCAAGACGGTGACCTACTCCCTCGACGGCGGCGCGGCTGCGGCCTACACCGCCCCAGTGGTGGTCACGGCGACCGGCGCCCACACGTTCAACCTGACCGTGACGGACAACGCCGGCAACGTCGGTCACGCCACCGCGTCGTGGAACCAGCAGTCCGCCGGTACGCCGCACCTCACGGTGTCCTCGCCCGACGACGCGGTACTCGGCTCCACCGTGCCCCGGCTGGTCTTCTCCGCCGTACGCGGGTCGGACAACCCGCCGCCGCGGTCCTACACGTTCACGAACACCGGGACCTCGGCACTGAACGTGACCAACCTGGCCATCGGCGGCACCAACGCCAGCAGCTGGGCACTGGCGGCCGGCCAGCCGACCTCGATCGTGGTCCCGGCCGGAGGCAGCGCCCAGGTCAGCATCCAGTACAAGCCGACCGACCCGACCGGCTGCAACACCACGGCCCTGCCGTACGCGATCGGTGACGTCAACCGCAACGCGACGCTGACCTACTCGACGAACGACCCGGCGCAGCCGACGGGATCGTCGCTGCTGTCGGGCGTCAACTCGTGCTTCGCTGGCGGAAACAGCGAGCCGGTGCTCGACCAGCTGCTGCCGGCGCTGGGCTACACCGACGTGGTGGACAACGCGAACATCGACCGCCGCTACATCGGCACCTCGCGCTACCAGCCCAACACCGACGAGATCCAGTCGCCGTACTTCAAGGTGGCCAACGCTGGCACGCCGGTGAGCATCGTGCCGCTTGCCCACTACGGCAGCCCGAACACGACGAACTACCAGGCGACCGGCTACTACGCTGCGGGCGCGGCCATGACGACGCCGAACTCGACCTGCAGCAACGCCTGCAAGACGCTGTGGCAGTTCCCGCCGGACACGGTGGTCGGTGGCGTCACGACGTACAACCAGGACCAAAAGCTGCTGCCGTCGGTGGTGGGCACCACGACCTTCAACCCGACCGGTACGTTCGGGCTGTTCAGCGGTGACTTCTCCGACGTCAACTTCTCCGACGACTCGCTGAACTGGGGTCACAACAAGTCCAACAAGGCGCTGACGGTCCCGCACTACCTGCACGACATGCGCGTCTACCCGGCGTACGGACCCGGTCACGTGGCCATCCCCAACACCTACATCGTGGGCATCGACCTGTCCCGCGTGCCGGCCTACAAGAACAACGACTTCCAGGACGTCATCCTGCTGGTTCGCAACGTTCAGCCGGCGCTGACGCAAGGTCCGCTCATCGGGCCCAGCACAAGCGTCGACCTGACCACGGGTGGCACGGTCAGCCCGACCTGCGCCGTCACCGGTTTCGACGGGGTGCTTGCCAACACTGCCGGCACGCAGTGCAACGCCGGCAACATCGCGTTCGGCCCCAACGGGCTGACGCTGACCAGCTCGGCCGGCCAGCTGGCGAACAGCAATCAGCAGAACGCGCTGTACAAGACCTTTGACGCCACCCGCAGCTATACGCAGAACAAGGTCAACCACGGGTTCACGGTCACTGCCAGGGTGCTCGGCCCGGTGACCCAGCTGACCAACGACTACCAGCAGATCGGCGCGTTCTTCGGCCCCGACCAGGCCAACTTCGTCAAGGTCGAGGCCGAGCACAACGGCACCGGTGACCCGAAACTGACCATGTTCTACAGCGAGAAGGGCGTGGCCGGGACGGTTGCCTCCGTGCCGCTACCGGCGATGACGACGGCGAGCACGCTCGACCTGATCATCCAGGGCAACAGCAACGTCCCGGACCCGTTGCCGTACGGCGACACCGACGGGGTGAGCGGGTTCCCGTTGGACGAGCTGACCGTCTACTACAGCATCAACGGAGCGGCGCCGGTTCAGGTCGGCACGACCAAGTTCCCGGTCGACGTCACCGGCTGGTTCAACCGCCAGTCCAAGGCCGGCATCCTGGTCTCGAACACCGGGAGTGCGAACACCCTCACCGCGACGTTCAGCAAGTTCTCGATCACGGCTTCGTAGCCGCTGATCGAGGCGGGCACAATCGGTGACACATCAGTGGTAACTGCTGTCACAAACGATCTCTTTCGATAACAACAACCACCCCGGCCGACCCGCGTAAAGCGTGTCGGCCGGGGCTGTCATCACGCTCCGTAGCGTGATTGCGGCCCGCTTCTGTGTGCTGGCGCCCAGCCATGTGTACGGGGCATTAACTCTCGTCCCAGCCGTTGACCAAAACTGTCGATTGTCACCCTAATGGGCTAGTCTGACTGCGTCCCCGCCACTGGTGGGGATGCCCCCGCGTGCAACGCCGAGTCCTGCCCGGCGCGAGGGGCACCTGCGGCTTTGCAAGGGCAGGAGCGGGGGACCCAGGTTCCTCGGAGTGCGTCTTTGGCGTACCTCCTCGGGGTGAAGTCACCGTTCGGCGGTGGCGGGGCGAGCCTCTTAGCCCTAACCCGACAGCTGACCTCGCAGGCGTGTGTGAGAGGACAACTATGTTTGGCTCCCTGCCCGGCGCCGATCGTCGCGGCGCCCATCGCGCCCCGGTCGCCCACGTTTCCGGCGACCTCGACGCATCGTCTCCCCCGCCACCTCCCTCGAGGCGCGACCGCCTGAGCAACCGCCGCCGCAACCTGACGGCGGTTTTTGCCGGGGCCTTGGTCATGGGTCTCGGAGCGCAGGTCTACGTGCTGGGGATCAACGGTGCAGCCTCTGCTGCCACGGCCAACATCACGCCGCTGACTCCCGGAAAGACCCTGTCCGGCGTCACCGGCGGCGGCGGTCAGACCGCCGTCAACGCCTTCGGCAAGTGGCGCGGTCGCACCGTCGACGTGGTCACCAACTACCTCGGCACGGACACCTGGACCGGCATCACCAACGTTGCCGGTGAGGGTCTCACCAAATACTGGGACGGCTCGACCGCTCACCGCGTCTACAGCGTGCCCATGCTTCCGCTGCAGCAATCGGCCTCGCTGACCGCGGAAGCCAATGGTGACTACAACAGCAAGTTCAAGACGGTCGCGCAGGCCCTGATCAACGGTGGCGACGGTTCGTCGACGATCCGCCTCGGCTGGGAAATGACCGGCGACTGGTACCCGTGGTACGGCGGCGCCAACCCGTCGGCATTCATTTCGGCCTGGCGTCAGATTGTCACCTCGATGAGATCGGTCTCGGGCGCGCATTTCACCTTTGACTTCAACGTCGCGCTGCACAACTTCGACCCGTCCAAGCTTTATCCGGGTGACGCCTACGTCGACCTGATCGGCGCCGACAACTACGACGACTCGTTCTCCTACAGCTATCCTGCGACGGACCACGTCAAGGTCTGGGCGCACATCGCCGGCGACGGATTCGGCCTCGACTGGCTGGGCAACTTCGCCAAGTCCCACGGCAAGCGGATGAGCTTCCCCGAGTGGGGCGTCTCCCAGCGCTGCGACGGCCACAGTGGCGGCGACGACCCGTACTTCATGCAGCAGTTCCACAACTGGATGGCTTCGCACGACGTCGCCTACGAGACCTACAGCGAGTTCGCCGAGAACAGCTGCCGTAACTTCATCCTGACCAGTGGTGCGTTCCCGAAGGCGGCCGCGCTCTACCAGAAGCTGTCCTCTGGCGGCGCCATCACGACGCCGACACCGACCACGACGACCAAGTCGCCGACGCCGACCGCGACCACGACCAAGCCGACGCCGACCACGACCAAGCCGACGCCGACCACGACCAAGCCGACGCCGACCGCGACCACCAAGTCGCCGACGCCGGCACCCACCACGACCAAGCCGCCGGTGGTCTCCGGTTCGCTGGACGTGCACTCGGTCCTGGCCAGTGCCAACGCCAATCGGTCCGGCAGCTGGGTGCTCCAGGGCTCGACGATCAGCGGCACCCGCTACCTCTTCGTCAACCCGCCGTCCGGAACCACTCTGGTGCGGTTCTACCTGGACCGCTCGACCAGCTCGAGCCCGAACCGGACCGAGACCTCCGGTCCCTGGGACTTCTCGGGTACCAACGGTTCGGTCGAGAAGCCCTGGAACGCCAGTGGCATCAGCAAGGGCAAGCACACGCTCATCGTGCTGGCAACGGTTTCCGGCTCGGTGAAGTCGGTCACGGTGACCTTCACCACCAGCTAGTTCGCATCGCACAGCGACGGGTCGACTTCCCTCGGGGAGTCGGCCCGTCGTCGTTTGTTTCCAACGGCATCGCTTTGATCGAAGCCCGGGTGCACGCCCGATGAACCCTCGCAGCACATTGCGCCACCGACCGCGTGGGGCCGCTCGAGCCGCCTAGCCTGGAACAGTCGCTGAAATGTCGCCCCCGCCCCCTCGGTCGGGGCTTTCTTGTTGTACGAGGTTTGTCATGGCTGTTGTCCTGCGTTGGAAAGCCGCAATAGCGTCCACCGCGATCGTCGGACTAGCGCTCGCGTGTACCGTCCGGGTGCCGTCGGCCGCCGCTGCGGTCACTGCGCTGCCACTGACCGCAGGACGGACTCTGTCCGGTGTCGTCGCCAGTGGTGGCCAGCCAGCGACCGACGCCTTCGGGGCCTGGCGTGGCCACCCGGTCGAGGTCGTCACTGCCTACACGGGGACGGACTCGTGGGACAACATCACGTCCGTGACCAAGCAGGGGCTCACCAAGTACTGGGTCAACTCGAACGCACACCGCATCTGGTCGGTGCCGCTGCTGCCGATCCACGAGAGCGCATCGCTGCAGTCAGCGGCCGCAGGCGCGTACAACAGCAAGTACGCCTCGGTGGCGCAGCAGCTCATTGCCGGCGGGGACGGGGCCTCGACGATCCGGCTCGGCTGGGAGCTGACCGGCGACTGGTATCCCTGGTCCGGCGTCAAGAACCCGGCAGCGTTCGCCGGTGCCTGGCGGCAGGCCGTCACGGCCATGCGCTCCGTGCCGGGCGCTCATTTCACCTTCGACTTCAACATCGCGCTCGGACAGGTCGACCCGACACCGATGTATCCCGGTGATGCCTACGTCGACCTCATTGGCGCCGACATCTACGACTACACCGTCAAGGTCGCTGCCAGCGACCACGTCGGAGTCTGGAACCACTTCCTCAATGAGAGTGCCGGCCTGACCTGGTTGGCCTCGTTTGCCGCTGCCCACGGCAAACGGATGAGCTTTCCCGAGTGGGGGGTCGAGTGGACCTGCGACGGGCACGGTGGTGGCGACGACCCCTACTTCGTGCAGCAGTTCGGCGCCTGGGTGGCCCGCCACAACGTCGCCTACGAGTCCTACTTCAACCACGATATGGACGCCTGCACCAAGTCCGCGCTGCGGGACGGTCTCTTCCCCCAGTGCAGCCGCGGCATACCAGCAGCTGTTCCAAGCGACGGTTCCGCCGCCGGTGGTGCCGCCGACACCCCCCAGCGTCGGGCCTCGACCTCACCCGGATCAGAGTGGGCAAGACCGCCGCACGAACGAACGGCGTGATGCTGTTCGGTGCGACCGTGACGGACCCCGTCTACATCTGGCTGGCGGATCTCGCGGGTACGACTCAGGTCCGCTTCTTCCTCGACCGGCCTGCGACGGCGACACCATCGGCGACCGAGAACTCAGCTCCGTGGGACTTGGCGGCTGGCTCTGCTACGGCGGCAAACCCTTTGCCAGCAGGGAGTCTGGCGGCAGGGAGTCACCAGCTGACGGTGCTGGCGACGATGTCGAGCGGCACCATTCAATCGGCCACTGTCAGCTTTACGGCCAAGTAACCGGCGCATGACGTTGGTGTCGGGGGACCCATCGCGTGCGGTGCGGGACAATGGGTGTCATGAGCCCGCGCAGAGTGCTGCACGTCAGTCAGCCGGTGACAGAGGGTGTCGCCAACTGGGTCGTCGACCTGGTCGCGGACCAGCTCGGCCGGGGTTATGAGCCCGTCGTTGCCTGCCCCGGCTCCTCGCCACTGAGCGATCGGGTGCGCGCGCTGGGTGCCGAGCAGCGGGACTGGGCTGCCAGCCGCTCGCCGGGACCCCGTGTGCCCGACGAGGTGCGCCGGCTGCACAGGATCATCGGCGAGGTCCGACCGGACCTGGTACATCTGCACAGCAGCAAGGCCGGCCTCGCCGGCCGGGTGGCGATGCGGGGAGCCCGGCCGACCGTCTTCCAGCCGCACGGCTGGTCGTTCCAGGCGACGACCGGGCCGCTTCGCCGGGCGACGGTCGGGTGGGAGCGGGTGGGGTCGCGCTGGGCCGATCGGATCCTGTGCGTGAGCGAGGGAGAGGCCGCGGAGGCGGCCGAGATCGGCATTCGCCCGGACCGGCTCGCCGTTGTCAGCAACGGCGTCGACCTGAGCCGCTGGCCGGCGGCGCTCGCGCAGGACACGGGCGGACGCCCGTCGGCTGCTCGGCCTCGACCCGACGGCGCCGCTCGCCGTCAGCGTCGGCCGGCTCAGCCGGCAGAAGGGCCAGGACCTGCTGGTGGCGGCGTGGCCTTCCGTTCGCGCATCGGTTGCCGGAGCCCGGCTCTACCTCATCGGCGACGGCCCCGACCGTGCTGACCTCGCTGCTGCCATCGGTACGGAGTCGGGGATCGTTCTGTTTGGCGCGAGCGCGGAGGTGCCCACCTGGCTGGCTGCGGCCGACGTGGTCGTGATGGCCTCGCGTTGGGAGGGCATGTCGCTGTCCGTGCTGGAGGCTGCCGCTGTGGGCCGCAGGCTCGTCGTGACCGACGTCGCTGGGCATGCTCGACGTCGTCGGAGTGGGCGCGGGCGCCGCTGGTGCCGTCGTCCCGCTCGAACCCGGCGACACGTTCGCCGCACGCTTCGCCGAGGCTGTAGCGCTGCGGCTGACCGGGACGGAGCTCCGCGAGCGAGAGGCCGCCGTCGCGCGGGCCAGGGTCGAGGAGCGGTTCTCGATCACCAGGGCCTTCGCCGACACGATCAAGGTGTACGACGGCTGCCTTGCTGGCCGTTGAGGCTCAACCGAGGGCGTTGCGCGCGAGGTCGGCCCACCTCGGGTCGCTGGGCATCTCGACGTCGGTGCTGCCCACCCGGGACGGTGCCGCCGACATGAGAGCGGCTAACGCATCCACGTCACCGGCGGGATAGAACGCGACCTCGGGGCGTTGCGCAGCCTGCTCGACCAGTGCTGGCAAGTCGGACGAGATGACAGGGCACCCTGCGGCGACGCCCCGCTCGAGCACCCCCGACTGGGCTGCGAAGAACTTGTACGGAACCACAGCTGCCCGACAGGTGGCCAGGATCGCGGCGAACCCGCCGGCGTCTACGAACTCGGACCAGAAGGTCACCGGAGCGTCCAGCTCGGCCACAAGTGCTTGCAGCAAAGCGAAGTAGTCGTCGTCGACCGCGGCGCCCGCGATCACCAGCTGCTGCCCGGAGATGGTCGCGGCCCGGATGGCCTCTTCGTAGTTCTTGCTCGGCCGCATCTCGCCGAGACAGACGAACACGTCCTCGGGCAACGGTGATCCGCCCGTCGCGTCGGCGTGGCCCTCCTCGAACGCGCCGATGCCGGGCAGCTCGACGACGCGCACCTTCTTGCCGAAGACCCTGGGTACGGCTGCGCCCTGCTCCTTGCCATGGACCAGCACCCGCCGGGACCGTACCAGCACCACGGCCTTGGCCCCGCCGCGCAGCCGCGTCGCCAGGCTGGCGTTCTCGGCATCGTGGTCCTTGACGTTGTGGACCACGGAGACCGTCTGGATCCGGGGCGAGGGCGGGACGGCCAGTGCCATGATCGGCTCCTCGAGCACCACCAGCCGTAGTCCGGGCATCCCGGCAAGCAGCCGTCGAACGTCGTTGCTCTCACGCAGGGTGCGGCCGATCTTGTCCTTGATGCTCGGTGCCGTGACGAAGGGCGCGATCTCGATCACCCGGACCCCGTCGCGCTTGTCCGGCAAGTAGTCCGATGCACCACTGCGGCTGATCAGCACCGTGGTCGTGCCGTTCTCGGCCGCAATGGCACTGGCCAGGTTGAAGGCATGCTCGATGTGGCCGCCCCTGGGCGTGAGGCAGACAACGGCTGCCGTGACCGTGTCGTCGGCCGGTGCGCGAGGCAGAAGCCTTGGCAGGGCGGGAAAAGAGCAGGCGGCGTCGCATCGCGGTGAGGTAGACCTCTTCGTACGCGGACACGGTGTCCTGGATGTCGAACTGTTCGCGGGCCAGCGCGAGCGACCTGTCGCACAGCGAGGACCAGTCCTCCGGGCTACGCGTGAGCAGATCCTGCAGGGCGTCGGCCAGTGCCGTGGCGTCCTCGGCGGGCACGACGAAAGCGGGGTCGACGACGAGCGAGGCGCACCCACCGACATCGGTCGCAACCACGGGCCGGCCGGCAGCGATGGCCTCCAGCCCTGCCATCGGCATCGCTTCGCCGTACGCGCTGGACAGCACGAGCGCACGGGAGTCTCGCAGCAGTCCCTGGATGTCGTCGGACGGCCCGAGGACCTCGACGAAGGAGGAAACCCCAGCAGCAGCAAGGGAATTGACGAGTTCGGGGTTGGTCAGCTCGACCCCGGAACCGGCGCACAGCAAGCCGGAACTGCACACCCCGCTCGCGCAGGATCGCGGCGGCGCGGAAGAGGTTGTCATGGTCCTTCATCGGGTGCCAGCGAGACAGCGAGAGCAGCACCGGACCCGGGTCGCCGGGAGCCGGGCCAGCCGAGATGTCCACGCCGTTGGGGATGGTGGTGACCTTGACCGGCGGGTAGTGCATGCTCCTGGTCCAGTCGAGGCAGGTCTGGTCGCAGGCCACGACCTTGTCGAAGCGCCTGGCCATGGCTCCGACCACGTAGCCGAGAATCCGCGAGCGCAGCGGGTCGTCCCGCGTCATCCCGGTGGTGTGGACCGTGGAGACCCTGGCCCGCCTGCCGCGAGGCAGCAGCAGCGGACGCCAGGTCGGCGTGCAGCAGGTGGGAGTGGATGACGTCGGGCTGGAACCTGGCGACGACCTTGTACAGGTCCCGGACCATCATGGGGACGGCGTTGGACGACCGGTCGAAGCCGAGATAGTCGACCGAGTCGAAGACTTCGGCCAGCCGGTCGCTGAGGTCGGAAGGCTGGCCAGCACGACAAGTCGCAACGTCTGGCCGGGCTTGCGCCGGGCTGCCATCGCCTCGATCAAGGTCTGCGCACCGCCCGTGCTGACGGCGTTGACGACGTGCAGGACCGTGTAGTCGGCGCGCTCCCCGGTTGCGACGTCGGGCACGGCCGCCGCGGGCTTGGCCGCAGCGGCGTCGAGGGCCCGTGAGCGGAAGCGGCGGGGCTTGAGTGCGGCGGCGAAGGCCGCGGCATAGGTCGCCGGGTCGTGCCGAACGACGGCTACTTCCCTTGCCTGGCGGCCGATCCGCAGCCGGAGGTCGGGGTCGAGGGCCAGCTTTTCGTACGCAGCAGCGAGGCTCTGGGCGTTGCCAGCCTCGAAACGCAGGCCGGTGACACCGTCCTCGACCAGCTCGCTGGCGCCGCCGCCGATCGGGCACGATGACGGTCAGCCCACGCAGCTGAGCCTCGACTGCGGTGCGGCCCATCGGCTCGTCGGCGTTGGCCACGAGCACGACGTCGAGGCCGGCGAGGGCGCTCTCCGGAGGGACGCGACCTTCGAGCCGGATGTCGTACGGGCTCTCGGCCACCTCCTGCTCGAGCCGGGCGACGTAGGCGGCGCCGGTGTCCGCGCCGGCAAACGCGGGAGCGCCCCGAACGATGAGCCGCACGTTGGCTTCCGTCAGCCCGAGAGCCCGGATGGCGAGGCGATGCTGTTTGGCCTCATCGACCCGGCCCACGAGACCGACGACGAGCGGGCCGCCGGGTTCGGCCGGCAGCGCTGGAACCTCGTCGCTGGCGGCTGCCGGGCGAAGCAGGACCGTGGGTCGCGGGGACCGGACCTGGGAGGCGGTGAACTCGCTCACGGCGATGACCGAGTCGACGAACTGGGTCACCAAGCGCAGGATCTGCGGGTTCTTGTTGCCGGTGAAGGTGTCGTGCAGGTCGAGCGCGATCACCGTACGGCGGAATCGCGGCATCAGCTCGCAGGACCGGGATCAGCGGCATCAGCGCGGCGCTGAAGACGACCAGAGCGTCGGCCGCCGGGATCAGGGCGCGACCGCGCAGGAGGGCGCTCAGATCGGTCTTGCGGTCGAAGGCGACCGGCACGTCCAGCAGCACCACATCGCCGAGACCGCGCGCCGTCCACTCGTCGGCCAGCTCGCGGGACCAGGCAACGAGCGTGCACTCGTGGCCGAGCTCGCGCAGAGCTGCCACGAGGGTGAACATGCTCTGCTCGGCACCCCAGAGCCGGCGGGCGAGGTCGAGAAAGACGATCCGGTGCGGCGACGGGTGGGGCGTGGGGGTGCGTTCGGTCACGGCACCTGACTCCGGGCCGGTGCCGGACGCAGCGTGTAGTCCTTGCGTGGGCCGGTCACCAGGCCGATGACATCGGTCCCCAGCTTGTTGAGCAGCTCCGTGAGCGCGGCCAGCTTGTCGGCGTCCTTGCGGCGCAGCGCCCCGGTGGACACGACGATCGCTGCGTCAACGGCGGACACGACCGCGTTGGCCTCTGCGGCACCGTCCGTGGACGGGCAGTCGACGATGAGGATCACGTTGGCGTTGCGGGCCTCACCGACGAGCGAGGAGATGGACCCGGCCACGAGTCGAACCGGGCCCGAGCCCTGCATGCCCAGGTGCTCGAAGACCTTGGGCAACGCGGAGCCGCGCAGGACGACAAGGTTGGGCACGCTGGTGGTTTCGGTCGGCAACCAGGACATGCCGGTGAAGGGTGCGATGGGGGTGGCGCCGATCGCGGCGAGAGCTCCCTCGAGTCGCGGGCTCCTCAGGTCGGCGTCGACGAGCAGGACCCGGTGGCCGGCGATCGCCAGACCACGGGCCAGCTGGGCGGCCACGACGCTGCGGGTGTTGCCGGTCCCCGGCGACACGATGGCGAAGCTGGACGCCCTGCGGCTCAGCACCTCGGCACGGATGTCGGCCGCGAGCAGCACGAACTCGTCCTCGCGTCCGGCACCGGCGTCGGAGGGCTCGGGCAGCTTGACGAGGGGTTTGAGGCCCACCGTGCGCTCGAGCCTGGCGTTCAGGTTGCGGTACTCGCGCCAGCGGGCCAGCCCGAGTGCGGCGAAGATGCCGAGAGCCAGACCGAAGACGAAGCCTTCTATGGCGGCAAGGATCAGCTTCTTGCTCGCCGAGTCGCGGACCGGCGCCGTCGCCGACTGGGTCACGGTGATCGCGACCGGCAGCTTGTCGTCGGTGGGGTAAGCAATGATGTGGGTCGTCAGGCTGGTGAGCGCCGGGACGACCAGGTCGGGGTTGAGTGAGGACACGGTGACGGCGAGCACGCCGCTGGCCGGGGTGGGGCTGACCGAGACGGCGAAGTTGCCGGCGTACTTTCTGGTGTCCTTGGAGATGATGGCCTTCATCTCCTGGCTGGTGAGCCGGGTCTGGATCGTCGGCACCGAGAACGTCACGGCCTGGATGTTGGCCGGGTTGCCGGCGGTGGCCGGCGGCGCCTGGACGTTCAGGGTCACGGAGGAGTGGAAGGGCCGGTCAGCCTTGGCCGCAGCCCCGACGAAGCCGGTCACGCTGAGCACGATGATGACCAGCACCAAAGCCCATGACCTGCGGACGACTTGCCACAATTGCTCGGGAAGCACGGGACCAACTCCTAGATGTTCTTCTGGGGGACGATCCCCGTGCCGACGAGCGCGCGAGGTCCGGGGACCTCGTCCTGCGGGTACCACTCCGGTGGGACGACGAGCGGGCCGCTCACGAGAAGCGACGCTTGCCGCCTGCTCTTGGTTGACCTGCGGACCGAGCAGGCGATCCCCACGGTCGAGTCCGAGCAGGACGGAGAGCCGTTCCTTCTCGAAGATGCTCTCGACCGCGCCGCGGGTGACCAGCTCGACCAGGATCGCAGTAGTTGCCAGCCCCATGGCGATGATTCGTGGCGTGGCGCGGCGATAGGCGGCTCCCAAGCCGTCCCAGCCGCTGGCCAGCAGCGCGAAGATCATGAAGAACAGGCCGACGATGCCACCACGCAGGAGCAGGTCGAGAAAGATGTCATGGGTGAGGTCGTTGTGCACGTAGAACAGTGGAGCGCCCTCGATCCGCTCCACGTGGAGGTACTGCTTGCCGAGCCCGTAGCCGAGGATCGGCTCCTTGGCGATCAGGCCGCTGGCGACCCGCCACTGGTTGATCCGGGACTGAGCGGAGTCGGCCTTGCCCGGAGAGTTGAAGGACGTGGCGACCTGGCTGCTCTTCGGGTTGTAGCCGTGGCCAGTGGCGCTTCCCAGCGCAAGCAGGCCGGCGACCGCGAGGGCGAACAGGCCGAGGGTGACTCGCTCGCGGGAGGTCACGTGGAGCACCCGGTGCCGCTTGCTGACCAGGGGCCATGCGGCGATGAGGGCGAGACCGGCGACCAGCCCGAGCAGCGACGCCCGTTGGCCGGTGAAGACAGGGGCGATCAGCAGCACGCACGAGGCGATCAGCCCGCTGCGGTGCCGCTCGGGGGTGGAAAGCGCGATGGCGAGCCCGAGCATGCCCAGGGAGGCGAAGACCGACGCGGCGTCGGCTCCCATGTCGCCGGTCTTGACGCCGTGGAAGGCACCGAAGCTCGAGTTGGTGTGAATGCCGGCCAGAGAGGTGAACGTGACGACGCTGGCGATGACGGCGGTCCACCGGACCATGAGCGGGATCCCGTGCTTGCCGACCAGGTCGCGTGCCTCGACCCCGGCGGCCAGCAGCGCCGCCCCGCCGAGCATCACGATGACCTTTGCCTCCTGGACCGCCGAGGAGGTCGAGTTGCCGTGCAGGCGCCCGGCGTAGAACTCGGCCAGCAGCCACAGGAAGAACACGACCCAGGCCATGCCCGCCACCGTGAAGCGCGGCCGGGCGCGGCCGGAGAGCCAGCGCAGGCCGAGCAGGAACGGCATCACCAGGAACAGCGTGCCCGTGGTCCGGTTGTTGATCGGGAGGACGAAGATCCCGTTGGACGAGCCACCGGCCGGGAACAGGGCGCAGTCGACGACGAGCAGCAGGACGACCACGTTGAGCGCGGTCATGCGCCGGCCGCGGGCTTCCTGGCGCAGCATGAGCGCGCCGAACACTCCGAGGATCAGCAGTCCCGTGACTGCCTCCGTCAGGAGGGCTAGCCCCACGCGCTCCACCACTTTCGGCCGGACCGGTCGGTCAGCAGACGAGGTACACCAACATCAATGCTGCGATGAACGCTGCGACGATGCTGCGTGTTCGCTGGTCTTGCCTGGCGTGTTGCTTCAAGGCCGCTGGCTGTTGCTCGACCAATTGTACGTCACGCGCTGTCACGTCCCGGCGACATCAGCGTTGCCGCAGGAGTACGTGGCTCAGGGCCAGGTGGCGGCGCGCGAAACCGGCGCTGGAGTAGTCCTCCGATGCCACCTTGGCCCGCATCGCGGCAACCTGACGCCCGGCGGCCTCGGCGCTCGCCAGTGCCCGTACCGCCTCGAGCCATCGTTGCGCGGGAGCGTCCTCGGGCAGGTAGGTGACCTCATCGGCGGTGAAGTAGGCGTCCAGCCCGCCGGTGTCGGTGACCACGCAGGGGACCGACCAGGCGGCACCCTCGAGCAGCACGGTGATCCCGGACGCGTGCAGGTTGGGGTGCAGCGGCAGGCACAAGACGTCGGCCCAGGCGAAGCCCTCGGCGATTTCGGCTACGGAGCGTGCACGCCGGATCGTGAAATTCTCGAGCCCGCGCGCGTACTCCGGCCCGAAGCGGCGGGTCAGCAGTCGCACCTCGATCTCGACGCCCCCCGCTTCGGCCAGCTCGCGCAAGGTCTCGTAGTCGCGGTGCTGGTCGTTGCCCAGGCTGAGCAGCCGCAGTGGCCCGTCGCCCCGCGGCAGCGGGGGCAGCTCCAGCCACGGCTCCGCCAGCACGCCGTACGGGAGGAAGCGCACATGCTTGCCCAGCAGCCGGCTCAGCCCCTCGGCATTCACCGGGCTCAGCGTCGTCGGCGCCTCGTTGTGACGAAGGCACCACAGGGACAGGGCCCGCCGTAGCCTGCCGGTCTGCGGCCACCGGTCGAGCAACCAGACCGACTGGGCGATGACGGGGGGCACCGGGAGGCGGAGTCCCTTGAGCAGCCCCAGCCCCAGGTGCTCGGTCTCGGTGTGCGTCCAGATGACGTCGGCAGCACGGGCGGCCCGCAGGTTGCGCAGCACGTGGACGAGGTCGATGCCGGTGACCTTGAGGACGCCCTTGCGCAGGAAGCCGTAGGCCCCGCCGTCCGGGCCGTCCGTCGAGAATGCGATGTGGACGTCGTCGGACTCGATGACGCCGTAGTTGTACGGGGTCGGGTCGTACACCGAGCCGGCGGCGTATCGGTCCTGCCACGTAGCCAGCCCGCGGCCGTGCTCGAGCAGCACGAAGACATTCATGCGGGGCATCGGCAGTCAGCCCGCGACCGGTGCGACGGTGGGGGTCTCCACCGGGGTGCGGTCCGAGGAGGGCGACCGCTTGGCCAGGGAGAGCAGCTCGGCACTGGCCTTGGGCATCAGGACCCGAACGATCGGTACGGCGATCAGGACCGCCAGGGCCCCTCCGCCGAAGGCGATGATCAGTAGCGGGGTCCCCATCGACTCGAGCACGGTCCGTACGCCGATCCCGACCAGCAGCAGGATGCCGCCCACGGTCAGCCCGGGCGAGACAGCACGGACGAAGTCCCTCCAGCGGAAGGTGCCCAGCCGCCCGACCAGCATGATCGGCACCGGGAGGGTGACGATGTTGACGATCAGGTAACCGATGCAGACGGCGTTCAAGCCCCAGTGCACGGTCACGGCAAAGGCGGTGACGGTCAGGGTTGCCGACAGGATCATCCACTTGAGCTGCCAGGAGCTGCGGCCAAAAGCGATGATCGCCGGTGTGATCAAGCTGGTCTGCGCCTGGATGATGGCCACGCAGGCGAGCACCTGCGTCGGTACGATGGCGCCCTCCCACGTCGGCCCCTCCGCTCCCAGGATCAGCGGGGCAGCGAAGGCGATCAGCAGGGCCATCAGCGGCGTCGCGGTCAGCGCCATCAGCCGGCACGACTTCAGGAACTGGTGGCGGAAGCCCCGGAGGTCGTCCTGCAGGCGGGCGTAGGTCGGCAGCAGGACCCGGTTGGCGACCATGGTCAGGTTGGTGATGGGCAGCATCATGAACCGGTAGGACAGCGAGTACTGGCCGAGCGGCCCCGGGCCAAGGACCCTGGCGATCAGCACGTTGTCGATGTTGCGGGACAGGAAGCCCAGCCACTGTGACGCGGCGACCTGCGACGTGAATCCGATCATGCCCCGGAACGCAGCAAAGTTGGCGCCGCGTACCGGAGCTCCCGAGCGGCTGACCACGCCGACGGCGTAGATGAAGTTGCCCACCAGGATCTGCACGGCCAGGGTGAGCGGGCCGCCGTGCATGATGGCGAAGGTCACGGACGCGATGGCGCCGCAGCTGCTGCTGATCATGTCGCAGCCGGCCAGGTAACGGAACTGGAAGTCGCGCTGGAGTACGGCCTGCCCTGGTACGGCGACGCTTTGCAGGCACAGGCCGGAGGCGAGGATCACCAGCAGCGGCGCCAGGCCGTGGCCGCCGAAGAACTTGCTGATGGGGATGGCGAAGATCCAGGTCAGGAGCGTCGTGGCGAGGGCGATGGCCATGGTGGCGACCTGCACGGTGGCCACGTCGCTGCGCTTCATGTCCTTGGACCGGATCAGGGCCTGACCCATGCCGCCATCGAGGAGCAGGTTGGTCAGGGTGACGAAGACCAGGCCGAGACCCATGACGCCGTAGACCGACTTGCCGACCAGGCGGGCCACCAGGAACGCGGCGACACCTTGGACCAGCACCTTGACGCCCAGGCCAAGGAAGGCCCAGCGAGCATTCGCGGCGGCGCGGCCCACTCTTCTCCTTCGTACGCGTGCCTCATCCCGGAACCGGGTCGCGAGGCAACCGGACACCGGCTCCCCATCGAGCCACGGACACAGCCGCAACGTCCCAAGGCCAAGGCACAAACGCTGTCAGTTGTGACTACAGATTAGCGTCCGTCGGTCGTTTGCGCGCCTACTGACCAGTTGATGCAGCCCCATCTAGTCCGACCGGCCCACACCGAACTGCGCCCACCTCCGCCAAATGGGTGATCCGCTACCTGGTCCCGGCTACGCCTTATGTCGCAGTGACGCGTCTCCGATCAAAGTCCCAGAACCGAGCACGTCCTGAGGCCGGTTCCAGACAGTTCGGAGACACCACATGCCAAGCCTGATTCACATGTTCCGGCAGCCGCGCAGCCTGGCTCCCATGCTGGCCGCCGCGGTCGTCGGCGCAACTGTTGTCGTTCCACTGGTCAGCGGTGGGCCCGTAGCCTCCGCTGCCGTCGTGCAGAGCCCGGGAATCACGCCAGGACAGACCCTTTCGGGTGTCGTGATCAGTGGTGGAACCGCAGCTGCCAACGCCTTCTCCACCTGGCGTGGCGCTCCGGTGCAGGTGCTCACCCAGTACACGGCGACCAACAGCTGGTCAAGCATCGGGAACGTTGCCGGCCTCGGCCTGACGAAGTACTGGATCGGGCTCGACGCCCACCGGGTCTGGTCGGTGCCGCTGATTCCGTCTGACGGATCCACCACTCTGGCGACGGTAGCCACCGGCGCGGACAACAAGTACTTCGCCCAGGCGGCGGCCGGCCTGATCGCCGGCGGTGACGGTAACGCCACCATCCGGCTGGGTTGGGAGATGACCGGCGACTGGTTCGCCTGGAACGGCATCAAGGACCCGGCCGGCTTCGCTGGCGCCTTCCGCCAGGCCGTCACCGCGATGCGCGGCGTGCCAGGGGCACACTTCACCTTCGACTTCAACGTGGCAATCCACAACTCGAACCCGGCGCCCATGTACCCGGGTGACGCGTACGTCGACTTCATCGGCGCGGACAACTACGACGCCTCGTACTCAGGGTCCTACGCGCCCACGGACCACGCCAAGGTATGGGCCGGCATTCTGGGCGGCAACTACGGCCTCGACTGGCTGACGGCGTTCGCCGCCCAGCACGGCAAGCGGATGAGCCTGCCGGAGTGGGGCATGGCGTACAAGTGCGACGGCCACGGTGGTGGCGACGACCCGTACTTCATCGACCAGATCCACAACTGGGTCGCCACCCACAACGTCGCCTACGAGTCCTACTTCGAGGCCAACGACAGCGACTGCGCCCAGTTCAGCCTGACCTCCGGCCACTTCCCGAACGGTGCCGCCGAGTACCAGAAGATGTTCTCGAAGCCGTTCGCCTCCTCGACGCCGCCGACCACGGCTCCGGCTCCTGCTCCGACGACGACGGTGGCTCCTGCTCCGACGACGACGGTGGCTCCTGCTCCGACGACGACGGTGGCTCCTGCTCCGACGACGACGGTGGCTCCTGCTCCGACGACGACGGTGGCTCCTGCTCCGACGACGACGGTGGCTCCTGCTCCGACGACGACGGTGGCTCCTGCTCCGACGACGACGGTGGCTCCTGCTCCGACGACGACGGTGGCTCCTGCTCCGACGACGACGGTTGCTCCGACCACGACGGCGACGCCGGCTCCTGCTCCGACGACGACGGTGGCTCCGACCAAGTCGGCAACTCCGGCACCGACGACCCCGCCGGCCACGGCCAAGCCGACGCCCCCAGCCGCTGTGGCCGCGTCGCTGATGCTGAGCTACTCGCCCGACCGTTCCTGGCCGGCAGTGCTCAACAAGCAGAGCCTCGACCACAACGTCTACATCTACTACCCGGACTCCAAGACGGTTGCCAAGGTGGTCTTCTCGATCGACGGGAAGGTCTACCACTCGGAGAGCACCCCTGCGTGGGACATGGCGGGCACCGCGGTGACCGGCGCGAACGCCTTCTCCCCGAAGACGCTGACCGCCGGTGCGCACACAGTGCTCGCCACCGTGACCACGACGTCCGGCACCACGCTGAAGGCGCAGTCCACCTTCTACGTACCGGCCTCGGTGGCCAAGGCACGGGCAGTCAAGGCCACCGCCGGCCTGCTGAGCGTCAGCGCGTCGCCCACCGGCAAGGCCATCCGCAAGCTGGACGGAGCCACGATCAACCGGCACAAGTTCGTCCGGCTCTCGGTGGCCCCCGGCACCGTCCGGGCGGAGTTCATCTTCGACTCGAAGGTGATCCGGGTCATCCGGACGGCCGCCCACAAGGCGATCGTCCCCATCCGGACGGCGAGCCTGCACAAGGGCAAGCACCGCCTGGTCATTCGGATGGTCGCCAAGTCCGGCCAGCTGTCCGTGGCGACGGCTGTGTTCAAGATCGCCTGACCCGCTGCGGGTCATCACTGTTGGTTGCGCCGGTTCGAGGCCTTGCCTCGGCCGGCGCAGCCGTGTTCGGCGGACCCTATGCACGCCCCAGAGCCCCATATCACGGACGTTCGGGGCTTCAGCCCCCGGAGGTTCTCAAAATTCTTGACCAAATTTCGCTGACCGGGTCCGCTGAGCGTGGATTCCGCGTGGCCGGTAGCCTATTTGATCTTGCTCCGGCTCCGTCAAGGCGGCCTTTTTCCGGGGTTGGGAGTGACCTTGCTGGTCCGGTCCAATAGGCTGAATGCGGAGAAAGCCGACACACCGCCGCTTTGTTGGCGGTGTATTGAGGCTTAGGTAATGGCGCCGAGCCTCCGAACCATCCCTGGTAAGCCCCGGTCGGAACGACTGGCTCAAGAGAGTTCGGAGGCACCGTGCCTAGAGGATCCGTGTCCGCCCACCGGCGGCCTTTGGCCGCGGTCAGTGGCGTGCTCGTCGCGGCGGTCGCCGCCGCTACCGTGGCGATTCCCATGCTGCAGGCCCCCACGGCTGCGGCTTCGGTGAACCACCCGGGGCTGTCGTCGAGCAAGGTTCTCTCCGGCGTGGTCATCCATGGCGGCACCAAGGCGGCGAAGGCGTTTGGTGACTGGCGCCACCAGCCCGTGACCGCGGTGGTGACCTACACCTCGACCAACAGCTGGGCGAACATCACGAACGTGGTGGGGCAAGGTCTGACCGGTTACTGGAGCGGTCTCCACGCTCACATGGTCTGGTCGGTCCCGCTGATCCCGTCGGACGGGTCGTCCAGCCTCGCGACGGCTGCGACCGGCGCTTACGACTCCAAGTACGCGAAGGTCGCGGCCGGGCTCGTGGCCGGCGGCGACGGGAACGCCACCATCCGGCTCGGCTGGGAGATGACCGGCGACTGGTTCGCGTGGAGCGGCATCAAGAACCCGGCAGGGTTCGCGGGCGCCTGGCGGCACGCGGTGACCGCGATGCGCTCGGTTCCCGGCGCGCACTTCACCTTCGACTTCAACATTGCGATGAACAACGCGAACCCGGTGCCGATGTACCCGGGCGACGCCTATGTCGACATCATCGGCTCCGACAACTACGACACCTCGTGGGCCACGAGCTACCCGCCGAGCGACCACGCGCGGGTCTGGAACCGCATCCTGACCGAGAACTACGGCCTCAACTGGCTGGCTTCGTTCGCGTCCCAGCACGGCAAGCGGATGAGCATGCCCGAGTGGGGTGTTGCCTACAAGTGCAGTGGCCACGGCGGCGGGGATGACCCCTACTTCGTCGACAAGGTGCACAGCTGGGCCGCGGCTCACAAGCTGGCGTACGAGGCCTACTTCCAGGCCGACGACAACAGCTGCAGTCGGTTCTCGCTTGCCTCGGGGCTGTTCCCCAAGGCGGCGGCTGAGTACGTCAAGGTGTGGTCGGGCGGCGCGTCCTCGGTGAGCGGTGTTCCGCCGGTGACTTCCGCGCCCAAGCCCAAGCCCAAGCCCAAGCCGGCTCCGGCACCGGCAACCGGACTCCTGGTGAGCCACTCGGCCACCCGCAGCCACCCGGTCGCACTGTCCAACGCCAGGCTCCTGAGCGCGGCGTACATTTTCTACCGGTCGAGCAAGCCGGTCCGTCGGGTGACGTTCAGCCTGGACGGCAAGGCCTACCGCACGGAGACAGCTGCCGTCTACGACCTGGTGGGCACGGTCGGGGCGAAGGCCAAGCCGTTCTCGATCAAGAAGCTCAAGCGCGGGACGCACACCATCAAGGCGTCCGTGCTGCTGACTTCGGGCAAGTGGACCTCGTCGAAGGCCTCGTTCAAGGTCGGCCCTGCGCCGTTGCCGCTCGCGACCCAGCTGCTACGGGTGAGCTCGGCGGCGAAGGGCAAGCCCACCAGCCGGCTCAACCTGGCCGTCCTGCACGGGACGAAGTACCTGATCATGCCGAGGGTGACCAACAAGGCCAGAGCGTCGTACAAGCTCGATGGCAAGGTCATCCGGTCGGTCAAGGTGAGCGCCAAGGGCTACATTCCGGGCCGGACGTACAAGCTGGCCGGGCTGAGGGCCGGGCTGCACACGGTAGTGCTGCACCTGGTCAACTCGAAGGGCAAGGACACCGTCGTCAAGGCGCGGTTCCGCGTCGTCTGACGCCCCAAGGCCGCGCCTGCGTGCGGAGAGTGTGGGATTTGAACCCACGGACGGTCTCCCGTCGTGCGCTTTCAAGGCGCATGCACTCGGCCACTATGCGAACTCTCCCGGGGCCGGGCATAGCATGTCCGGCACCGACAAACAGTCTGCCAGGCTTGTCGGCTCACGACCTCATGTGTGCGGGGTACGTGCCGATGTGCAGATAGGCGGGTCTGGTCACGCCGACTCGGAGCACCGCTGACCAGCGGGCCTACGGGAGGGGCGGCGTGGACAAGCTGGTGGGCTCAGCGCAGCTGGCTGTCGCGGACATTCCGCACGGTGCTTCCCTCGCCGTGGGGGGCTTCGGCATGTGTGGTGTCCCGACAGCTCTGATCGATGCCCTGCTGGAGCAGGGAGCGGCGGACCTGCACACGGTGAGCAACAACTGTGGAACGGACGGCCGCGGTCTCGGCTTGCTCCTGGAGGCCGGCCGGATCAGTCGGCACACCGGGTCAGCCGTGGGGACGAACAAGGAGTTCGCCCGGCGCTACCTGGCCGGTGAGCTCGAGGTCGAGTTCACCCCGCAGGGCAGCCTGGCGGAGCGGCTGCGGGCCGGCGGGGCCGGCATCCCGGCGTTCTACACCCGTGCCGGCATCGGGACCTACGTCGCCACCGGAGGCATTCCCCGCCGCTACCATCCCGACGGCACTTCCGCAGTGCAGAGCGAACCGCAGGAGACCCGCACGTTCGACGGGCTGGACTACGTTCTCGAGCGGGCGATTTGCACCGATTTCGCTCTCGTGCACGCGTGGAAGGGCGACCGGCACGGCAATCTCGCCTACCGCAAGACCGCGCGCAACTTCAATCCGGTGTGCGCCTGCGCCGGCAGAATCACCATTGCGGAGGTCGAGCTCCTGGTCGAGGTCGGCGAGCTGCGCCCGGACGAAGTCGGCACTCCCGGCATCTATGTGCAGCGAGTGGTGCACGCGCCCGGCCAGGTCAAGCATGTTGAGCGGCGCACAGTGCGGGTCGAGGGCTGATGGCCTGGTCTCGCGTCGGCATGGCAGCACGGGTGGCCCGGGAGCTGCGGCACGGCCAGTACGTCAACCTCGGCCTCGGGATGCCGATGTCCGTTGCCAACCACCTGCCGCCCGATGTGACGGTGATGCTGCAGAGTGAGAACGGCCTGATGGGGACCGGCCCGTACCCGACAGAGGACGAGCTCGACCCGGATCTCGTGAATGCCGGCAAAGAAACGGTCACGATCCTGCCGGGCGGCAGTTTTTTCGACTCCGCGGAGTCCTTCGCCATGATCCGTGGCGGACACCTTGATGTCGCCGTGCTGGGGGCGATGCAGGTCAGCGCGCGGGGCGACCTGGCCAACTGGCTGATCCCCGGCCGTCTGGTCACCGGCATGGGCGGGGCGATGGACCTGGTCCACGGCGCCAAGCGAGTCATCGCCATGACGGAACATCGGGCGAAAGACGGCTCGCCCAAGATCGTCGAGGAGTGCACACTGCCGCTGACCGGCCTGCGCTGCGTCGACCGGATCATCACCGACCTGGCAGTGCTGGACGTGACCGACCATGGCCTGGTGCTACGCGAGACAGCACCTGGCGTGAGCGTCGAGGACGTAGCCGATGCGACCGCAACGGTCCTGGTCGTCGACCTGGTCCGCTGACCGTCGGCCTACATCGCCCGGCGCGGCCCGTCCGGTCCGTGGGCCCGTGAGTTGGCACCCATCGGGCGGTTCTTGGCCGGCACCCCGACGGCGACCATGCCCGGTGGCACGTCCTTGACGACGACCGCCCCGGCTCCGACGTGGGCCCCTCGGCCGATGGTGACACCGCCGATGATGATCGCGCCGGCGGAGATCACCACGTCGTCCTCGATGGTCGGGGCGTTGAGGAAGGAGTCCTTGCCGATCGTGACCTGCTGGTTGATCCAGCAGTTTGCGCCGATGCTGGTCGCGCCGAGGGTGGTGGCGAAGCCGTGCTGGAAGAACAGGCCGGGACCGACGCTTTCGGAACGGATGAACAGCGACATCTCGGGTTTGTAGACAACGGCCAAGGACCGGCTGATCACGACACCGAGCGCCCCGGCCTTTGCCAGCCGGAAGTAGTACAGGTTGCGGTACTCGTGGGTCCGATCCGTCAGCAGCATCAGCAGTGCCCGGGTACCGGTCTCCGGGCGGCGCAGGCAGGACTGCCAGCGCACGATGTCGAGGTCGATGACTTCTCTGGCCGCCGGGACGAGGGCGTAGCCGAGCAGCAACGGCAGTCCGCGCAGGCTTGCCAGAAACCGCAGTGTCGAGCTCTTCGGCTGCATCAGACTCCCCGTCGCAAACCCCGGTTGGGTATGCCACCGAGTTTACCGACTAACGGCCGGATGACGCCCGCGAAGTCCCGACTTGGTCCCCCGGCAACCGAATTGGGCCAGGAGCCGGCGCTCGGGCGTTGCCTTTTGTCAGAGCTGGTTGGCTCTTGCACCGGACATGGCATTTTCGGCCAGAGTGTCGCTTTCGCCGAGTTGCAGGGCAAAGTCGAGCAGGTCGTCGTACGTCAGCGCGGGGCCGGGTTTCGGCTCGGCGGCCTCGGCCGGCACCTCCCACATCGTGGGCTTGACGTTGCCGCCGAGCAGGGTCGCGATGGCGGCGTCGGATGCACGCTTGACCACCGTCTGCTTGCACTGCGGGCAAGGGAAGCTGTAGTGCGACAGCGAGGGAAGGTTGCACACGACCAGCTCGATCTCGTCAGGGAAGATGTGCACCGGCCCGCAGTCGTGGCAGGTGGCCTTCAAGGTGCCCATGACGATGTCCCCTCTGTTCAGTGCGCCCCTGTTGTTTGTGCGCTGTATCGAGTCTGTTCCTCGCGTGTGAAATTTCGCTGAAAATTATGCACAGGCGAATTTCAGGAATTGTTCAGGAACGAGGTGCGCGAAAGGCGACCCACTGCAATGGAAACCCGAGGAGGCGCAGGGGAATGCACGCGAAGGCTCGGCCGGCCGTAGGACGTCGACCCGAGTGCGGGCTCGCGCACCGGGCCGGTCATCGACGCCGGCTTGGTCCCGTACGACGACTGGGCCAACCCTGGACCGGGCGACCCCCGGCTCGACGGCGCGGCTCCGCAGGGTAAGACTGCGGGACAGCAAGACCCAGCCGAAAGGTCGTCGTCATGGCCACACTTAAAGTCGAGCACCCGAGCGTGGACGAGCGAAAGGCGCGCGGCAAGGGGTCCAGGGAACGGACACCGCTTTCCAGCCACGCCGGTTGGGAGCCAGCCGACGGACGTGCAGATCCGGTCGCGCTCCTCGAGGAGCAGAACCGAACGCGTGAGGTCGACCTGGTGCCCGTACGGCACGGGCGCATGCTGGTTTCGCCCTTCACCTTCTACCGTGGCGCGGCGAAGATCATGGCCGCGGATCTTGCGGCCACGCCGAGCGCCGGGCTGGTTTCCCAGCTCTGCGGGGATGCCCACCTGTCGAACTTCGGTGTGTTCGCCTCGCCCGAGCGGGCGCTGCTGTTCGACCTGAACGACTTCGACGAGACTTTGCCCGGCCCGTTCGAGTACGACGTGAAGCGGATGTCGGCCAGCTTCACGATCGCAGCCCGGAACAACGGTTTCAGCAAGGCCGAGACCCTCGAGGTGACGCAGTCCTGCGTACGTGCCTACCGGGAGGCGATGAGCGAGTTCGCCCAGATGCGCACCATGGACATCTGGTATGCCCACCGGTCCGAGCGGGACCTGATGTCGGCCCTGAGCGAGGTTGTGGCCAGCCAGAAGGACAAGGCGAGCAAGAAGACGGCGCAGGACGCCTCCAAGGCAGCGAAGAAGGGCGCGTTGAAGGCGCGCACCCGTGACAGCCTCCAGGCGTTGTCCAAGCTCGCCGAGCACGTAGACGGCAGCTATCGGATCGTCAGCCAACCGCCGATCGTGATCCCCGCCCGTGACCTCGCGGGGACGTTCGGCATGTCAGCGGACGAGGCCGCGCAGGCCGTACGGGACCAGTTCCGGGCCTATCGGCGGACCCTGCAGGACGACCGGCGGCACCTGCTGGAACGCTTCGAGGTCGTCGATGTGGCTCGAAAGGTCGTGGGTGTGGGCAGTGTGGGCACCCGGGCGTTCATCGTCCTGCTGCAAGGACGCGACCAGCAGGATCCGCTCTTCCTCCAGGTCAAGGAGGCCACCACGTCAGTGCTCGAGGACCATCTGCCCAAGAGCCGCTACCGCGAGCCCGGCGAACGCGTGGTCCAAGGGCAACGAATGATGCAGGCCGCGAGTGACATCTACCTGGGCTGGACCAAGGGGGTGGAGGCGAACCGCCACCTCTACTGGCGCCAGCTCCGCGACATGAAGGGCTCGGCAATCGTCGAATCCATGAAACCGCTGGTCCTTGCCTTCTACGGCCGGGAGTGCGGGTGGACCCTTGCCAGGGCGCATGCCCGTTCGGGTGACCCGGTCGCGATCTCGGGCTACCTCGGGATGAGTGATGCGTTCGACCGGTCGATCACGGACTTCTCCGAGCGCTACGCAGACCAGAACGAGAAGGACTACCAAGCTTTCGCCGAGGCGGTCCGATCCGGACGGCTGGAGGCGATCGAGGGCGTCTGAGCGGGTGCCGCCGTCCTCGCCCAGCCGTTGTCTGCTTGACTTCGACTAGGGTGCCCATCGGGGCTATACCTTGTGAAGAACCCAGAGTTGCCAGGAGAAGTCGTGCTGTTGATGAGGGTGGGACCGGTTGGTTCCGAGAAGCCGGCCGTACGACTACCCGGCATGCCCGACGGGTGGTACGTCGACGTCTCCGACCTGGTGGTCGACTTTGACGAGGCGTTCTTCGGCAGCGGCGGCATCGCCCGGATCGAGGCCGAGGTGCGCCGGCGGGTCCGCGGCGGGCTTGTCACTCCCGTGGGCAAGCAGCGGATAGGTGCCCCGATCGCCCGGCCGCACCAGATCGTCTGCATCGGTCTGAACTACGCCGACCATGCCGCCGAGACCGGCCAAGCCGCGCCGGCCGAACCGATCATCTTCAGCAAGTCGCCGAACACCCTGGTCGGGCCAAACGACGACGTACACATCCCGCGCGGCTCGACCAAGACCGACTGGGAGGTCGAGCTCGGCATCGTCATCGGTACGAGGGCTCGCTACCTCCCCGACCTGGACGCCGCCAGGGACGCGATCGCCGGCTACGTCTGCGTCAACGACGTCAGCGAGCGCGAGTTCCAGATCGAGCGCGGTGGCCAGTGGATGAAGGGGAAGTCGGCCGAGACCTTCAACCCGTGCGGGCCCTGGCTGGCCACGCCGGACGAGCTGCCGCTGGTCACCTCGCTGCACCTGTGGCTGACGGTCAACGGCCGGCAGCGGCAGAACGGCTCGACCCGCACGATGCTGTTCGACCCGTTCTTCCTGGTCCACTACCTCAGCCAGTTCATGGTTCTGGAGCCCGGAGACCTGATCAACACCGGAACGCCGCCCGGCGTCGGCATGGGCCAGCAGCCGCCGGTCTACCTCAGGCCGGGCGACGTGATGGCCCTCGGCATCGACAACCTGGGCTTCCAGCGCCAGCAGGTCGTGGCAGCACCGTGACCACCGACGTGGGCGACTGATGCGCGCGTTTGTCCTTACCGGGCCGAGGAAGTCCGCGGTTCTCGACGTCGAGCCCCCGGTCGCCGCACCGGGTCAGGTGGTCATCGACGTGCACCGGGTCGGCGTGTGCGGCACCGACATGGAGCTGTTCACCGGCGACATGGCTTACCTGCACCAGGGATACGCGGCCTACCCCCTGCGCATAGGGCACGAGTGGTGCGGGGTGGTCGCCGCCGTCGGTGACCGCGTGGACGCCAGGTGGATCGGCCAGCGGGTGGTCGGCGACACGATGCTCGGCTGCGGCACCTGCTACCGCTGCCTCGATGGCAGGCAGCACGTGTGCGAGCAGCGGTACGAGATCGGCATCCGCGGCGGGTGGGCCGGCGCGCTCGCCGAGCAGCTGCTGATGCCGGTGACGGCGGTTCGCAAGCTGCCGGCCTCGGTGGACGACACCGCCGGCGCGATGGTCGAGCCGGGCGGCAACGCGCTCCGGTCGGTACGCGGCGCCAACCTCAGCCCCGGCCGGCGCGTACTCGTCTTCGGTCCCGGTACGATCGGCTTGTTGTGCCTCCAGTTCGCCCTCGCGACGGGAGCCGAGGTGCACGTTGCTGGCCAGTCCGAGAAGGACCTCGACCTGGCGAAAACCCTTGGCGCGCAAGGCATCTGGACCGCGGACACGTTGCCGTCGCTGCCGTGGGACGCGGTGATCGACGCCACCAACGGCGTCGGCGTTCCGGCCGAGGCGCTCGAGCTGGTCGAGCCCGGCGGCCGACTGGTGTTCGTCGGTCTCGCCGGTGAGCCGAGCCTGATCGACACCCGTACCCTCGCCCTCAAGGACGTGACTGCGGTCGGCATCCTCAGCGCTTCGCCAGGGCTGGACGGGACGATCGAGCAGTACGCCGCCGGCCTCGTCGACCCGCGGCCCCTGGTGGCGGCGACAGTCCCGCTGGACCGCGCCGCCGACGTGCTCGAGGGCTGGCGACCTGACGATGCCGGACCCGGACCGAAGATCCACATCGACCCACGGATGGCCTCATGAGCGAGTTCGACGGACTGGTAGCCATCGTCACCGGAGGATCGAGCGGGATCGGGGCGGCGACGGCCGACCTACTCGCCTCGCGCGGAGCACGGGTCGCCGTCCTCGACCGGCAACCGTCGCCGAGCGAGCACCGGTTCGTGGCCTGTGACGTCACCGATCGCGAGCAGGTGTCGCGCGCGGTCGACGAGGTAGCCGCGCACTTCGGCCGGCTGGACATCGTCATCAACAACGCCGGCATCGGCGCCCAGGGAGACGTGGCCGCCAACGAAGACGACGAGTGGCACCGCGTGCTCGACGTCAACGTGGTCGGCACCGCGCGGGTGACTGCTGCGGCCCTGCCCCACCTTCGGCGCTCCGAGCACGCGGCCGTCGTCAACCTCTGCTCGATCGTCGCGCACGTGGGGGTGCCTCAGCGGGCGCTGTACGGGGCCAGCAAGGGCGCGATCCTTTCGCTGACCTTGAACATGGCCGCCGACCACGTGCCCGACGGGATCCGGGTCAACGCAGTCTCCCCCGGCACCGCTGACACCCCGTGGGTCAAGCGGTTGCTGGACTCCGCGGCCGACCCGGTGGCCGCGGCCGAGGGCCTGCGGGCCCGCCAGCCGATGGGCCGGCTCGTGACGGCGGACGAGGTCGCGTTCGCGATCGTCTACCTCGCCAGCCCGCTGTGCTCGTCGACTACGGGCACGATTCTCCACGTCGACGGTGGGATGACCGGGCTGCGAGTCTCGAAATGACGCCGCCGAGAGTTGCCTTGGTCACCGGTGGCGAGAGCGGGCTCGGTGCCGCGATCACGCAGAAATTTCGTACGGATGGCTTGCGGGTTCTGACCCTCGACCTGGCCGGGACGGCCGACCTTCGGGTTGACGTCCGCGATGCGGCGGCCGTCGACGCCGCGGTCGCCTCGGTCGGGCAGGTGGACGTACTCGTCAACAGCGCCGGTGTCATCGGCTCGAACAAGCCACTGTGGGAGACCACGGACTCGGAGTGGCAGCTGACCTTCGACGTCAACGTGGTCGGCACCTTTCACCTGTGCCGCGCCGTGATTCCCGGCATGCGCGACCGGGGGTGGGGCCGCATCGTCAACCTGGCGAGCATGGCCGGCAAGGATGGCAACCCCAACCTGTCGGCCTACTCCGCGTCCAAGGCTGCCGTCATCGGGCTGACCAAGTCGCTCGGCAAGGAGCTGGCCACGAGCGGCGTCCTGGTCAACGCGGTCGCGCCGGCACTGATCGCGACCCCGATGAATGCATCCACGGCCCCGGAAACCCTGGAGCGGATGAAGAGCTTGATCCCCATGGGCCGGGTAGGCCGCGCCGACGAGGTGGCCGAGCTGGTGGCGTGGCTGGCGTCGGACCGCTGCAGCTTCTCCACCGGGGCGGTCTACGACATCAGCGGCGGCCGGGCCACCTACTAACCCGGACCGGTGATGAGACCGGCCGGGCATGATGGCCGGGTGACGAACTCCGCCCGCGCCGCGTCCGTGCTCGTGGTGGGCTCGGTCAACCAGGACATCACTGTTCGGGTGCCGCGGTTCCCCGCGCCCGGCGAGACCTTGCTCGGCGACGAGGTGGTGTACGGCCTCGGCGGGAAGGGCGCCAACCAGGCAGTCGCGGCTGCGCGCACGGGGGTGCCGACCGCGTTGCTGGCCAGGGTGGGCGAGGACCCGGCCGGGCAGCGACTTCGCTCGTGGCTCGAGGAGCGCGGCGTCGACACCGCGCTCGTCACGGCCACCGACCGGCCCAGCGGAACGGCGCACATCCTGGTCGACGCGGCCGGCGAGAACCAGATAGTGGTCGTTCCCGGCGCCAACGCCGCAACGGATGCGGCTTTCATCCGCGGGCACGCGGACATGGTTGCGGCGGCTGGCATCGTGGTCATCCAGGCCGAGATCCCTTTAGTAGCAGTCGAAGTCGCCTTGTCCCTCAACCAGAACTGCGTGCTCAACCTCGCTCCCGCTGCGCCGATTGCCGATGCGGTGCTGGCTCACCTCCGGCTCCTGGTCGTCAACGAGTCGGAGGCCGCGGTCGTCCTCGGCGCGCAGGCGCCGCAGTCCGTAGACGACGCGATGGCTGCCGTCGTTGCGCTCTCGGGCAAGTGCCGCGGTGCGGTGATCACCCTGGGCGCCCGGGGCGCCGTGTGGGCTGCCGCAGCAGAGTCGGGCTACGTGGCGGCGTCGTCGGTTCGGGCGGTGGACACGACGGGTGCCGGCGACGCGTTCGTCGGAGTCCTGGCCGCGTCCCTGGTCAGCGGCCGCACCCTCGAGCGGGCGGTCGGCGACGGCGTACGAGCCGCAACGGCGTCGGTCCAGCATCCCGGTGCCGCGATGTCCTACCCGCCGTTCACCCTGACCAACGGCTAGCCGCTCGGCAGGCTGCGGTCGAGCCGGTCCAGCTCGTCGGTGATGTCCCAGCCGAGACCGACGTGGGAGGAGGCGCACCTGTGGTGGACGGTGACCTCGGTGCCATCGTTGGTCTCCTGCAACGACCAGCTCAGGATCGCCGGGTGCAGCCGCGTCACCAGGGTGAGCAAGGTCAGCTCGCGCTGCGGCTCCCACGCCGCCACCTCGTACAACGTGGGCGTCCCGGTCGCGGGGAGGTAGCACAACCACGCGCCGACGACGGGCGTCACGCCGTCCACCCAGAACCGGAGCAGGTTGCCGGCCATCAGCTCGGCGGTGAGCGCAGCCCAGACCTGCGCGGGCGCGGCTCGGAGGGTCCGGGTCGCCGGGATGTCCGCCGAGCCGGCGGTGAGCGACGCAGCTGGGGATCGGAGGGCGTCGACCCGCGGCGTCGCGGGCGCAGCGAACCCGGTGGAGACCAACGCCAGCCGGGCCAGCGCCGGGTCGATCTGCGAGTCCAGCGTCGTCTTCGCATCGCGGACGTGCTGGCGCTGGACCTCGACGGTGTGCTCGATCCGGGCCTTGGACCCACCACGGGCGGCCTCGACGGTCAGCCTGCGCCGCAGGCCCGAGGCCAGGTCGAGCCAGGCCAGCTCGTTCGGGCCCGCCGCCGGCAGATCCTGGCGTACCCGGATGACCGCCCCCCGGTTGGCCTGCACTACCCAGCAGGTCAGCGCCGGCTCGAGATGGGGTACGGGAAACGTGCACATCGCCGACGGCTCGGTGAACGCGAGGTCGGTGGTCGCCGCAGCCAGGACGGCCTCCGGCGTTGCCGCGATCCGGCGGGCATGGCTGACGGTGACCGTCCTGGTCGCCTCGAGCCAGGCCTGCGCCGATGTCATGAGCCGACCATAGCCAGGCCCGCGTCGGACCGCAGAATTCCTACGCTTGTACAAAGCATCCACCATCGCGGGATCCCTTGAGAGCCAAGGGAAGTCGCCGCGGCGCTTCACCTTTTGCCGAGCGCGCCGAGACAGATCCTGAGAGTCCGCTGTATTTCCCCCGGAGAGGTCCTGCCGGGCCTACAGTGGGGGCCGTCGCCAGTCCCCCCGGCGGTTCGCAGCGTTGCAACCCCCGGGTGCACGGAGGAAGGCGAGTCAATGACGACCGGATTGATCTCCCCGCGCGTCCACGCGGTCAGTGACTATGCCGAGCTTTCGAAGCGAATTCAGGCGGCTGGGCTGCTCAAGCGCCGCTATGCCTACTACTGGATCCGGATCACCGCCCTGGTCGCCACGTTCGTCGGCGTGTGGGTCGCGTTCGGCCTGCTGGGCAACTCCTGGTTCCAGCTCATCCTCGCCGGCATCCTCGCCGTGGTCGTGACGCAGTTCGGCTTCCTCGGCCACGACGGCGCCCACCGACAGATCTTCGCCTCCCATCGCTGGAACGAGTGGGTCGCCCGCATCCTGTCGGGTGCGTTCGCCGGCCTGAGCTACAGCTGGTGGTCGAGCAAGCACAACCGGCACCACGGCGCCCCGAACCAGGAGGGCAAGGACCCGGACATCGCGCCGGGTGCGCTGGCCTTCACCCCAGCCGTCGCCGAGAGCCGGACGGGCACCCTGGCGATCCTGTGGACGAAGTACCAGGGCTACCTGTTCTTCCCCTTGCTGCTGCTCGAGGGCCTCAACCTGCACTACGCGAGCGTGTCCAGCCTCACCCGCAAGGACCCGCTGAAGAAGGGCCACGGCCGCAAGGTCGAGCTCGCCTTGATCTCGCTGCGGCTGGGCGGCTACATCGCCGTACTCCTGATCTTCCTGCCGCTGGGCAAGGCCGCCGCCTTCCTCGGCCTGCAGATGGGCCTGTTCGGACTGTTCCTGGGCGGCTCGTTCGCGCCCAACCACAAGGGCATGCCGATCGTGCCCAAGGCGATGAAGGTCGACTTCCTGCGCCGTCAGGTGCTCATGTCGCGCAACATCAACCCCGGCACGCTGACCGACTTCGCCATGGGCGGGCTGAACTACCAGATCGAGCACCACCTGTTCCCGAACATGCCGCGACCCAACCTGCGCAAGGCCCAGCCGATAGTGCGTGGCTTCTGCGAGGAGCAGGGCGTCTCGTACACCGAGGTGGGCCTGTTCCACTCGTACGGGATCGTCGTGCGCTACCTCAACGCAGTCGGCCTGCGCGCGCGGGACCCGTTCACCTGCCCGCTCGTCTCGCTCTATCGCGGCTGAGGCACGGCGGGGCGTCCCGCCGAACGGCGTCACTCGATTGGTCTCACCGGCTCATGCCCTGGTGGCGGGGCGTACCGATAGATGAGCATGACCGATCAGCAGCGCCAGGATGCGCTGGATGCTGCGATCCAGGCCGAGCAGGCCGCCTACGCCGTCATGCGCGAGCGGGTGCCAGAGCTCGACCTTCCGCTCGCGCTGCGGCCGCAGCTGACCCGGCGTCAGCAGGCGGCGATCGCGGAGTACGCCCGGTGCCGGGAGCGGCTGCGCCTGGTGCGGGATGCGTACGACGAGGCCTACGGGCAGGCGCTCGCCGAAGCCGCAGTGAGCGTCGTCGTGCCGATGCCGCGCCAGGCCTGACCCCCCGGTCAGCCCCGCCGGTCCGCGGGCGAGCCGGGGTTTTCGTACAATGGGTAACGGGCAGGCGCATCTGGCGATGAACCGGACAGCAACGTTCGGTCCGGCCGATGTCGCGAAACGCGTCGTGACGACAAGGATGCCTATGCAGATCGTACGAAAGCCCTACGCAGTGACCAGGGGGATGTACGCGCTGGAGCCGGTGCTGGCCGATGACGAAGCCGCCGCCCAGACGTGGTCCGAGCTCGAGGAGCCCGAGCGGCGCGCCGTCGCCCGCTGGGCCGGTCGGCCGATCTCGATCAAGGCCCGCCGTGACCGCCTCCAGCAGGTGTGTTTCGATCTTCGGCTCGGCGCGGACCAGGTCCGCTCCCGCCTCCCGCACGCGAGCTGAGCTCGCTTCGCTGTCACATCTCGACGACCTGAGGCGTCCTCCTCCCGAACGCCCCGAAGACGGGGCCGGGGAACGGAGTGATGATGCGAGTTCTCGTTGCTGGTCCCACTGGTGTGATCGGCCGTCAGCTGGTGCCCCTCCTGCAGTGCGCGGGCTATCAGGTGACCGGCATGCTGCGCAGCCCCGAACGGGCAGCGGCCTTCGAGACCACCGGCGCGCAAGCCGTGGTCGCGGACGGTCTCGATCGGGCAGCAGTGGTGAAGGCCGTCGCCGTGGCCGAGCCCGATGCGATCGTGCACGTCATGACCGCGATCCCGGCTGAGATCAACCCGCGCTCGATCGGCCGCGACTTTGCCGTCACCAACCGGCTGCGCACCGAGGGCACGAGGGCGATCCTGGACGCAGCCCGGCAGGTCGGCGTTCGCCGGGTCATCACCCAGGGTCTGGCCTACGTGTACGCGCCCGGCGCCGGCCCTGCCGGTGAGGACGCGCCGTGGTGGTCTCCGCCACCGAAGCGCTACGCCTCGGCCCTGGCCGCGCTGGTCGAGCTGGAGCAGCTGACCCAAGAGGCCGGAGGCCTGGTACTCCGGGTCGGGCAGCTGTACGGGCCGGGGTCGGCGTTCGCGGCAGACGGCTCGGTGACGAAGCAGATCAAGGCCGGCAAGCTGCCACTGGTCGGCGGCGGGCACGCCGTGTTCTCGTTCATCCACGCGCACGACGCGGCGACCGCTGTCGTCGCGGCGATCGAGCGGGACGTGGTCGGCGCTATCAACATCGTCGACGACGACCCGGCGCCGGTCAGCGAGTGGGTGCCCGAGGTCGCCGAGCTGCTGGGTGCGCCGAAGCCAGGGTCCGTGCCCGCGTGGCTGGCCCGGATGGCCGTCGGCGGCTGGGGCGTCGCCTACCTCAACGAGCTGCGCGGGGCCGACAACGCCAGGGCCAGGCTCACGCTGGACTGGAAGCCTCGGTATGGCTCGTGGCGGACCGGGCTCGCCAGGGAGCTGTCCGGCCAATGACCGACGTCTTCGAGCTGCATCGCCGCACTCTGCTCGGCCTCGCCTACCGGATGCTCGGGAGCATGTGGGACGCCGAGGACGTGGTGCAGGAGGCGTGGCTGCGCTGGTCGCGTACGGACCAGTCGGAGGTACGGGACCCGCGCGGCTTCCTCATCACCGTGGTGTCCCGGCTGGCGCTGGACCAGCTCGGCTCGGCCAGGGTGACCCGCGAGGCCTACGTGGGGCCGTGGCTGCCGGAGCCGGTGAGCACGGACGCGCTGGGACCGCTGGACACGGTCGAGCTGCGCGACACCGTCTCTTACGCGACCCTGCACCTGCTCGAGGCGCTGACCCCGGCCGAACGTGCCGTGTTCGTGCTGCGCGAGGCGTTCGTGCTCCCGTACGCCGAGATCGGCGTGATCATCGACGCGACCCCGGCCGCCTGCCGGCAGCTGCACCACCGCGCCGCACAGCGGATCGGCGCCGGCGCCGGGCGGTTCGAGGCGTCGCCCCAGCAGCATGCGGCGTTGCTCGAGCGGTTCCTTTCGGCTGCCCGCGGCGGCGACTTCGAGGCCCTCGCGGCGATGTTCAGCGCTGACGTGGTCGCCTGGAGCGACGGCGGCGGCCGGGTCAAGGCTGCCCTGCGCCCGTTCGTCGGGGTCGAGGCGGTGCTGCGCTGGATGGCGGCGATGGCCGAGCACTACCCGGTGACCAGGGCCGAGGTCGTGCAGGTCAACGGCGCCTGGGGGGTCGAGCTGCTCGCCGACGGGGAGTCGCAGCTGCTCACCCTGGGCATCCGCGACGGCCTGATCGACGGGATCTACCTGGTGCGCAACCCGGACAAGCTGCGCCACCTCGCCCGGCGTTAGACGTCGGGAGCGCCCGGGCGCACTGAACGTCGAACGCCGGGATCGGTTGTGTCCGGACAACGAAAACGCCGCCCCTGTTGGGACGGCGCTGGATCGTGAGGCAGGAAGCTATGCGACCGACAGTGGCGGGCGCAGGCCCAGCATGTCGAGCAGCTGGCCGGCGTCGGCCAAGTCGATTGCGTGTTCGCAAACGAGGACAGCAGCCTTGCGCTGGGTGACGGCTGCGGCGACGCCGCGAGCCTCGAGCACATCGGCCATGACGAGTCCTTGCTCCACCGGGTCTCCTTTGCTGTGCCTGTTGTTGGCTTGCTGAGACTGTTGGCTGGTTGAGACGTCGTGCAGATGAATCCAGGGTTAACGGCACGGGGGCCGTTGTTCAGAGTGGGCCTGTTCGGCCGGAAACACAAGCGCCGATCGGGTAACGCCGCCTGCTGAGCGTCTACAGCCAGCCCTTGCGGCGGAACGCGGTGTACAAGCCGACCGTTCCGCCGACGATCAGAGCGGTCGACCACCAGAAGCCGGCCTTGTCGTTGAAGCCGGGATAGGGCACGTTCTGGCCGTAGAAACCGGTCACCGCCGTCGGCACGGCGATGATCGCGGCCCAGCTGGTGACCTTCTTGGTGATCACGTTGAGCCGGTTGCCGGCGATGGTCAGTGCGGTCTCGCGGATCGTGGTGACCAGGTCGCGCAGGCTCTCGGTCCACTCGGTGGCCCGCAACACGTGGTCGTACACGTCCTGGTAGTACGGGGCCAGCTCGTCGTTGACGAGGCCCAGGTCGCGATGCATCAGGGAGTTGACGACCTCGCGCATCGGCGTGATCGCCCGGCGCAGCAGGACCAGGCTCTTGCGCAGCTCGAAGCTGCGGCGCTGGACCTCCTGGTCCTTCGGTTGTCCGTCGAAGAGCAGGTCCTCGAGCCCCTCGATCTGCTCGTCCATCGACTCCACCGCGGTGAAGTGGCTGTCGACGACGAAGTCGATCAGCCCGTGGACCAGGGCGCCGATGCCGAACTTGGTCAGGTCGTCGTTGTCGTCCCACCGCTTCATCAAGCCGTCGATGTCGAAACCGTCGACCGGTCGTACGGTCACCAGCGCCTTCTTGGTGATGAACGCGTTGATCTCGTGGGTGGTCAGCTGACCGCTGCGGACGTCCAGGTCGACGTAGTAGCAGCTCATGAAGTCGTGCGTGGAGTAGCGGTCCAGCTTGGGCCGGTTTCGCCCGGCGGTGGCGTCCTCGATGGCGAGCGCGTGCAGCGACAGCTCGTCGCCGACGACCTGGAGGTCCTTGGTGTCCGGTGCGCACAGGTCGACCCAGACCAGCGCGTCCGGGTCCTCGAGGTGCTCGGAGAGATCCTCTATCGGAAAGTTCTCGTCGGTGCAGGTGCCGTTGCGGTAGCAGCGCGTCCTCGGTGCCATGTGGTCAGCGTCTCCGTTGGCGTACACAGTTGTCGGTGGGTGAGCCAGCGCCGTCGGCGACCACGGTAGGCCGCCGTTCCTGGACGTGCACGAATCCTTAGGTAGCGGCGCAGGTCAGGCTCGGCCTGGCATCGGCGGCATGCCCATCCCCGCTGAAGCTGAACGTGGTGTGCCTCCCGCTGCCCAGCGTGCCGTTGGCGGTGAGATTGCTCGCCGTGACCCGTTTCCCCGACTGCTTTCCCGTGGCGCCGACGAAGATCCGGATCTTCTGGTTGCCGGACGAGAAGGACCAGGTGACGGTCCAGCCGGTCACGGTGCTGCCGCCGATGTTCGTGACGGTGACGAAGCCCGCCAACGCGTCCAATGGCCCGCTTGCTGTGTACGTAGCGGAGCACCTGGCTGCGGCGCCGATCGTGGCTGTCGCCGTTGTGGGTTTTGGTGCCGGCGGGTGTGACGGGTGCGGGGCCGGCGGGGGAGCCGTGTGGGTCGGGTGGGTCGGGTGCCCGGCGGGCTTCGGCTGCTTCGGGCCATGCGGGGGAGCCGGCCGGCCAGCAGGCGGGCGATGGGTTTTCGGCGACGGGCCGGGAAAGGCGGGGGTCTTGGTCGGGCGAGGCCGGGGCGAGTGCTGAGGCGGCGCCGAGGTGCTGTGCGCCGGCAAGCGGCCAGAGGTGGACGGGGTCGACGACGTCGACGGGCTGTGCCAGGTCGGCGAGCTGTGCGAGGTCGGCGAGCTGTGCGAGGCAGGCGGGGTCGGCGAGCTGTGCCGGGCCAGCGGCTTGGCCGCGTCGACGGTGTGGGCTCCGAGCGCGGGCGGCGGCGGCTGCGTGCGGGCGGACGCGGCGGTCCCTGTGCCGGGCGCGACGGCGGCGGCCGCGACGGTGGCGGCGCTCAGCGTGACCGTACCGACGTGGGTCAAGCTCGCCCGCGCGACGCCGACGGAACCCTGGCCGATCAGCGGCAGACCGGCCAGCCAAGCAGTCGGCCCCATGGCCCAGAGCAGGCGTCGGTGCGGTACGGCCAGCAGGGCCCGTACGACGACCGGGTCGAACTGGGACCCGGCGCAGCGGACGAGCTCCGCGAGCGCTGCTTCCCGCTTCATCGGCTTGTTGTACGAGCGCACCGCTGTCATCGCCTCGAAGCAGTCCGCGACGGTGACGATGCGAGCACCGAGGCTGATCGACGCTCCGGACAGTCCCGCCGGGTAGCCGGTGCCGTCGAACCGTTCGTGGTGCTCCGCGATGACCCGGTCCATCGGGCGCAGCCAGTTCAGCAGCGGCTCGGCGATGATCGACCCCTGCACCGGGTGGGTCTTGAGCAGGTCCCACTCCGCGGGGGTGGGCTTCCCGGCCTTGTTGAGCAGCTTGCCCGGAACGCGGAGCTTTCCGATGTCGTGGAGCAGGGCCGCCCACCGCAGTCGCTCGCGTTCGGCGTGGGGCAGGTTCATCGTCTCGGCGATGAGGTCGGTGTACGCGCGTACCCGCTCAGCGTGCCCACGGGTGAAGCGGTCGTGGGTCGACAGCGCGCTGAGCAGCTTGAGGATCCGCTCGGCGGCGTGCTGGGTCGACTCGTCGGGGGGCGCGGTCGCCAGCCGGGCCAGCTCCTGGGCGCTGCCGGTCCGTTGGGCCAGGCCGAGGCGCGAGGGAGCGCTCTCGGGGAAGGTCAGCGACAGGTCGAGCAGGGCTGCGAGGGGCAGGGTGCGGTTCATCGCCTTCCCGGTCACCCACGCGGTGGCATAGCTGATGGTGAGCAGCAGCACGTACCAGCCAGCGACGAGCGGACCGTGGGCCGGGCGCGGGATCAGGCGGCCGGCGACGACCATCGCCACGATCGCCACAAGGAGGGGCACGACGAAGATGGAGGCGCGGATGAGCCAGGCCAGCCGTCGTCGAGGCACCCACGCCCGAGTGGAACCGCCCTGCCGGCTCATGCCCGCCCTTCGCCTGCGAGTGGATATCCGCGCAGACATCGACTCCGCGACCGCGGGGCTGGCTAGTCTGAAAGGCCGTCGTCGGTTGGGCTTACCGTGGGGTTTCGCTCGGCAGTCAGCGCAGGGGTCAGGTCGACAGCGTTCGGCTGTCGCCATTGCGGGTCCGCCGCGGAACGCCGGCCCACAGGTCCGGATCGATGCCGGGGTGGCAGACCGACCAGCCTTCCACGCTGAATTGCAGCGTCAGCGCGCCGACCTCTGCGCCCCGGTCCGACGACGTCTCGCGATACGCCACGGTGGCGGTGCGAACGCCAGCCTTGGTGACGATGGTGGTGCGCCCGATGGCGTACGACAGCGGGTGGTGACTCACCTTCGACGCGGCGAACCGGGACGGGCTGACCGCGCGCCGGTCGCTGACGCACAGCCGCTGGTAGGCGCTCGTCCACCGTTCCCTGGCCAGGTCGCTGAGGTAGCCGTTCGCCTGGTGCTCGGCGGCGCTGTTCGAGCTGTCCCGGCCACCGCGCTGCGCGATCACCGCGCTGGTGGTGCCGGCGATCAGGACCAGTGCCGCCGCGATCCCGCCGACCACCCACCACCTCCGGTTGCGCTTGCGTGGTGGCGCGGCGAGGAAGTCGGTGGAAACGCCGCCGGGGGGAGCCACGGGCGACGCCCAGGGGGACGCCGGTGGTGGCGACGGGGGCGCGTACCCTCCAGGAGTGGGGGCGGATCCCGCTGCCGCCGCCGTCTGCTGGGTCCACTGCTGCCCGTCCCACCAGCGCAACAACGTGGGCACCTGCGGGTCGGGGTACCAGCCGGGTGCGGTCGTCATGTCGTGATTGTGTCGGATCCGTGCCCCCCTGCGGTACGTATCTGGCTCAACTTGTGGGAGCGTGGTGGTTATGTACACCAGTGACCTGGCCGCGGTGGCCCCTCAGCTGTTCCATCTCAGTGCCGGCGACGCCTGGCCGTCGATCGTCGAACGAGGTCTGCGATCGGCCACCTGGCTGGTCCGCAGTGCCGGTTTGGACGACGAGCGATCGGCTGCCCTGCTCACCAGCCCGCGCGAGCAGATCGAGGTGGTCGGCGACCCTGCTGACCCTTTGGGCCATGCCACGCTGCGTGACCAGAAGCCGCTCACGCTCAGCAAGCTCGAGCGCCTGGTCGAGGGCATCACGCCCGAGAACTACATCCGGCTGATCAACGACCGGGTCTACTTCTACATGAAGCAGGCCGACGTCGAGCGGGTCCGTGGGCTGCGTGACGCCGACGGCCAGCCGCAGCTGCTGCTCACTCTGGACAGCCGCCGCCTGCTCGCCGACTACCAAGGTTCGGTACGGGTCGCGAAGATCAACACCGGCGCCACCATCGGCATGCAGGGCCGCCGCGGTCCGCGTACCTGGTTGGCGATCGACAAGTTCCCCGGCCGCGCCACCGAGGTCAAGGAGTTCACCGTCCTCGACGGCATCAGCGACGTGACCCCCTACCTGGTGTCCGCTGAGCTGTGGCAGAACGGCGAGAAGATCGAGGTCCTGCACCCGTCCAAGGCTGCTGCGCACTAAGGACCGCGTAAGTCCTGCACGGCGGGTGCAACCGACGGGCATGGCCCCGGCGTCTTCTCTGAACGAAAGTCCGCGTAGGGCTTCCGCCTGCCCGGAGGTATCGTTCGATGATCGCCATCCGTCCCATGCTCGCCGTTGCCGCTGCGGCCCTCCTCCTCCCAACCGGCCTGGCCGGCACGGCCGCCGCGTCCTCCTCGGCGGCTACGGGGGTGCACCTGGTCAGCCATGTCGCCCATGCCAAGGGCGGTGGCGGCGGGGTCGTCGAGACGCAGGAGTGGACCGTCGTCACCAAGGTCACCGGCGTGACGGCGGCCGTCTCGCACAAGATCGCGTGGGACATCAACCGGCGCACCGTTCGCGCCGTGATCCCGCCGGCCCCGTGGACCACGGGCACCTTCTCCTTCATCGACGTGGTCGCTGAGGTGCGTGCCGACTCCCGTTACCTGACCGTTGACCAGAAGACGTACGAGTACGTCGGCGGGGCGCACGGGGAGTCGGCGAACGTGCCGCTGACCTATGCCATCGCCTCCGGCAAGCTGCTGACGCTGCGCTCGTTCGCGGCCAAGGGCCGACTGGGACAGCTGCTCAAGGTGCTGAGCTTCCAGAGCCGCAAGGCGCTGCGGGCCCGGGGCATCTCCGCCGACTTCTACGACCTCGGGACCACCCCGGTCTACGCCAACTTCGCCCTCTTCGAACCGCTCACCAAGGGGCTGCGGATCGAGTTCCCGCAGGGGGACGTGGCCGACGAGGCGCACGGTCCGCTGCACGTGACCGTTTCCTGGGCGGCGCTGCACGGGTTGATCGGGCTGCCGCTGCCAGCGTGACGGGTCAGGTGATCGGGGCGCGGTGATAGGCCGCGGCCAGCACCTGCACCGCGGCGACGGCGACCAGCACGGCCAGGGTTGGTGTCGCCCAGCGTCGTTTCGAGCGCATGATCGAGATCACGCACACGACGTACAGCGAGCCGAGCACCCGTAGGTCGGCCGGACCGATCCAGACCGCGGCCGACAGTGAAGCACCGAGGGCCGCGAGCCCGGCCACGCTCAGGGTGAGGTAGCCCTCGCGGTCGCGCCACGGCGCCAGCACGAGGGCGGCGACGACGGCGAAGGCCACCGTGATCGCCTCGGTCGCTCGCGCGAGTGAGGACAGGTCGTCACCGGCGTGCGTCAACCACAGCTTGACGTAGTGGCCGAGGTCGACGAACGGCTGGCCGGCGTTGGCCTGGTCCGATCGCAGCGGCCAGACACCGAGCTGCCAGCGGCCGTACGCCTGCCAGAGCACGAAGGCGAGCAGTGGCACCGCCCACGCCAGGTCGTCGCGGGCGGGTCGGCGGGTGTGCCACAGGCGGGGCAGCTGCCACAACCCGAAGGCGGCCACGACCACCATGCTGGTCTCGCGGGACAGCACGGCCGCTGCGAAGCCGAGCGCCGCGAGCCACCACCGCCGCTCGCGGACGCCGACGATGCCTGCCACCAGAGCGGTTGCGTCGACAAGCTCGGTGAGGTCGCGGCTGATGCTGAAGACGAAGCCGAAGTAGAGGCCGAGGGCCAGTCCCCACAGCGCGTGCCGGCCGTAGTCCTTGGCCAGGCGCCCGCCAAGGCCGCCGAGGGCGCCGAACGCAGCCACGTTGACGGCGACCATGGCGTACGGGACCGCCGTCGGTCGACCGAAGCCGGAGGCGAGCCAGACCAGCAACGGGTAGGTGATCCGCTGAGCGCGGAACGGCACGTCGAGCGCGATGCCACCGCGGCTGCCGGTGAAGTCCCACGGCGCGAGGCCGAGCCGGTACTCGAACTGGCCGTCGAAGCCGTCACCTTTGGCGACGTAGAGGCCGTGCCCCTGATGGTGGGTCTGCGTGCTGCCGGCAATGATGAACCGGGTGATGTCACCGTGGGCGAAGGCGATCAGGTGGCACACGACGTAGACGAGGGCGAGCCCGAACAGGATCAGTCCCGGCACGAGCGGGCGGTTCAGCCGCTCAAGCGTGCGCTCGACCACTGCACGCCTGCCTCTCGGTCACCCGCCCGCTGCCCTGACGCACTGTAGTCGCCGCGCAGAAATTCAGATGATCGGCCGTACTGATCGGGGTTAGCCTGCGGCTCATGACAACTGTTGATGCTGCAACGTTCGCCGTCGAGTGGGTGGCCGGCTGGAACTCCCGTGACCTCGACGCGATCCTCGCGCACTACGCCCCCGACGTGGTGTTCCGCTCGCCGATCGCCGCCACCGTCAAGCCGGAGAGCGGCGGGGTGGTGATCGGCAAGCACGCGCTGGCCGACTACTGGTCCGCCGCGCTGCCGATGGTGCCGGACCTGCACTTCACCCTGGAGGAGACGTTTGAGTCCGTCGGCGGGCTGACCATGCTCTATCGCAACCAACGCGGGCAGCAGGTCGCCGAGACGGTGGTCTTCGGCGAGGGGGCTGACGCCGGGTTGGTGATCTTCAGCGTGGCTGCCTACGCCGCCGTCGCCTAGGGGGTTCCGCGCGGTCGTGGGTGCGGCCAGCGCTCCGCTATCGGACCAGCGCCCACACTCATCGGCCGCCGCCCCATCGCGGCAGGCCCGCGCAATCGTGGGTGCGGCCGGCGCTCCGCTATCGGACGAGAGCCCACACTCAGCCGGGTCTAGACGTCGTTGCCGTGTTCCGGCTCGGGGCGCAGGCTCGGCGGCAGGAACTGCGCGCCGGCCCCGGTCTGCGCTGCGACGTCGCGTGGGTTCGACAGCTGACAGGTGCGTAGCGACAGGCAGCCGCAGCCGATGCACGACGTCAACCCGTCCCGCAGCGCGACCAGGCCGGCGATCTGGTCGTCCAGCCTCGCCTTCCAGGTCCGGGAGAGCCGAGTCCAGTCGGCGACGGTGGGGGTACGGGCATCCGGCAGCGTGGCCAGGGCTTCGCGGATCTCGTCCAAGCTCAGGCCGACGTTCTGCGCTGCGCGGATGAACGCCAGCCTGCGCAGCACGCTGCGGTGATATCTGCGCTGTCCGCCCGCGCTGCGGACCGGTTCGACGAGGCCCACCTGCTCGTAGTAGCGCAGCGCCGACGTCGCGATGCCGGCGCGCTGAGCGATCTCGCCGATGCTCAACAGTTCCGTTCCCAGCATGGAACCTCCTTGACTTAAACCTCACTTTAACTTGCAGTGTGGTCCGCATGACAAATCTTGATGCTGCGAAGGGGAATCCGGTCGCGCTGGTGACCGGCGGATCGCGCGGACTGGGCCACGCCCTCGTCACCGCTTTGCTGGGCCTCGGCTGGGACGTCGTCACCGACGGCCGAGACGCCGAGCGACTGGCGCACGCTCTCGATGGGTGGCCGACCGGTCGGGTCACGGCCATTGCCGGGGATGTGGCCGATGCCGGGCACCGTGGGGCGTTGGCCGCGGCGGTGCGTTCGCGCGGCCGGTTGGACCTACTCGTCAACAACGCCAGCGTTTTGGGGCCGATGCCTCCACTCGAGCGGCTGCCATTGACGGCGCTGCGCTCGGTGTACGAGGTCAACGTGGTGGCGCCGCTGTCGTTGTTCCAGCTCGTCGACGAGTGGCTCACCTCGTCGGGCGGGGTCGTCGTCAACCTGTCCTCCGACGCGGCCCGGGAGGCGTACGAGACCTGGGGCGGCTACGGCTCGGCGAAGGCTGCGCTGGACCAGATCAGCGCCGTCCTCGCTGCTGAGCGCAAGGATCTCAAGGTCTACGCGTTCGACCCCGGCGACATGGCGACCGCGCTGCAGCAGGAGGCGTTCCCCGACGAGGACGTGTCCGACCGGCCGTCACCGGAGTCGGTCGTGCCCGCCCTGCTGCGCTTGATCACCGAGGGCTTGGACAGTGGCCGCTACACCGTCGCGGAACTGCAGGCGGTGCGGGTGTGAAGGCGCAACGTTCCATCGCATCCTTCGACCTGCCGGCTGGGCGCGTGGCCACCGGCACCCCGGAGAGCCGCGGACTGGCTCGCGACGGCGTGAAGCTGCTCGTTGCGCAGCCGGGATCCGTTGCGCACCAGACGTTTCACGATCTGCCGTCGCTGCTGAGTCCCGGCGACGTGGTCGTGGTGAACACGTCGGCAACGATGGCCGCCGCTGTTGACGCAGTCCGTGGTGACGGGCGTCAGCAAACCGTCCACGTGTCGACCGTGCTCGACGACGGGTCGTGGGTGGTGGAGCTGCGGCTGCCCCACGGTCCCGCTCGCGACGGCGCCGTCGGTGAGGTCGTCGGCCTGCCGGCGGGGCTTCGGCTCGAGCTGGAGCAGCCCTACCCCGATCCACTGGCCGCGCTCACGCGGTTGTGGCGGGCAACGCCGTCGACGCCGGTCGAGGTCGGCGACTTCCTGAACCGGGTCGGCCGGCCGATCGCGTACGACTATCTCGAGGCGGACTATCCGCTGGCGGACTACCAGAACGCGTACAGCCGGCAACCGCACTCCGGGATGGCCAGCGCCGAGATGGCGAGCGCCGGACGGCCGTTCACCGCCGAGCTGCTGGTACGGCTGATGGCGCGCGGGGTCACCATCGCGCCGGTCGTGCTGCACTGCGGCGTCTCGAGCCAGGAGCTGGGCGAGCCGCCGTTGCCGGAACGATTCGCGGTCCCCGACGACACCGCTCGGCTGGTCAACAGCGCGGTCTGGGCCGGGCGCCGGGTGGTAGCCGTGGGCACGACGGTCGTGCGGGCGCTGGAAACCGTGGCCGCCGACTGGGGCACCGTACGACCGGGTTGTGGCTGGACCGATCTCGTGCTGGGACCGGACCGGCCGGCCAGGGTGGTCACCGGTCTGGTCAGCGGGCTGCACCCGCCGGAGGCCAGTCACCTCCTGCTGCTCGAGGCGGTCGCGGGGGCGGAGCTCGTGCAGGAGGCGTACGCAGCCGCCGTGCCGAACGGCTACCTGTGGCACGAGTTCGGCGACTCGATGCTGTTCCTTCCCGGTCCGCGCAGGGACGGCGACGCAGCCGAGATCGCGGCTTGACCTTGACGTAACGTCAACTTCTAGCGTCGTCGCTGCGGGTCGGAGAGACCGGCCCGCGGGCGATTGTGGAAGCGGCGGTCATGAGCTGGTCGATCAGCGAGGTCGCGCGGATGTCCAGGGTGACGTCGCGGACCCTGCGCCACTACGACCGGATCGGTCTGCTCAGCCCGGCGAGCGTGGGTGCCAACGGCTATCGCTGGTACGAGGCCGAGCAGCTGCGGCGGCTGCAGCAGATCCTGCTCTACCGCGAGCTCGGGCTCGGGCTGGACGCCATCGCCGAGGTGCTCGACGGCCAGGTGGACGAGGTGTCGGCGTTGCGTCGGCACCACGCCTGGCTGCTGGCCGAGGGCGAGCGGCTGCAGCGGCTGGCCGGCACTGTCGCCCGCACGATCGCCACCGTGAAAGGAGACGACGACATGGCAGCGGAGGAGTTCTTCGAAGGGTTCAGCGCCAAGCAGCGGCAGTGGGAGGAGGACCTGATCGACCGCTACGGCGAGGGGGTGGTGGGCCACGTCGAGGCTGCCCGAGAGGCGACCAAGGACTGGACTCCGGACGACTACCTGTCGGCCAGGGAACGGTGGGCGCGGTTCGACGAGCGAGTGGTGGCGGTTCTGCAGGACGGCGCGGCGATTGACGACCCGCGAATGGTGGCGCTGCTGGACGAGCACCTGGCGATGCTGCGCGAGCACTGGCAGCCGGACGCGGCGGCGTACACCGGCCTGGGGCAGATGTACGTGGACCACCCGGACTTTCGGGCGCGGTACGACGCGAGGGACCCACGGCTGGCGGTCTACCTTCGCGACGCGATGGCTTCGTACGGAGCAACCCGGCTCTAAGCGTCCATGTCCGGCGTTGGGAGCAGGTAGAGCACAGCCAGCAGCACCGTCACGACCAGGAAGGCGTCGATGCTGAACCAACCGACAACCGTGATGATCACGTAGACCGGCAGGCCGAGGTTGTAGCGGCGGTTGCGGGTGGCGAGCAGCTCCGGCGTCACCCACGGTTGCTGCAGCTCCGGGTGGCGCCGGATGTAGTGCCACAGCGAGTTGAATGCGCCCGAGAACACCACCATCGTCCCTCCGTAGATCAGGACCGTGAGGCGCTGGTCGGCGAGGGTGCCGTGCTGAGCCGCCGAGGCGAGCAGCTCCGTCGGCCAGGGCAGGATGCTGATCGGCAGCAGGAGCAGCAGGTTCTGCACCTGCAGGCTGTACGTCGTGCGCCTGACCAGGCGGAACGTGGCGTGATGGTTCAGCCAGATCGTGCCGGCCACGAAGAACGAGGCGAGGTAGGCCAGGTAGGTGGCCCAGTGCTGGCCGAGGACGTGGGCATAGGACTCGTTGCCGAGCTCTGGCGGCTTGGGCAGGTCGAGGACGAGCAGGGTAATGACGATGGCGAAGACGCCGTCGCTGAACGCTTCCAGGCGGCCAACCGACATTCCGGGGCTGACCGGCTGACCGTGGGTTGCCGAGCCGGACTCGAGCGGCTCGCCGTACTCGCTCATCGGCCCCCGTCCCTCGTCGTCCCGGTGCTGGCAACTCTAGATGGGAGCGGGGTCGGCCCGCTGGTCGGACGATCCCTGGCTACGGCTTTGCCGCTGGGGTGCCGGGGCCGGTAATCTGACGAACGCTGAGGAGGCTTCGCCTAGCCCGGTCTATGGCGCCGCACTGCTAATGCGGTTTGGGACTTAAATCCCATCCGGGGTTCAAATCCCCGAGCCTCCGCAGAAGAACGGCCCGGCCCTCGTACGAGGGTCGGGCCGTTCCCGTGTGCGGGTTTGTTCAGGTACGGGCGCGGCGGGGGAGCAGGAACGACAACGCGAGCGCGACGATCACCAGCGCGAGGTCGGCAGCTACGGTCCACTGCAGCGCCTGGTCGAAGCTCGCGCGGTCAGTGGCGCTGCCGAGGACCGCGAAGAACAGCGCCCCGAGGGCGGCGACGCCCACTGCACCGGAGAACTGCTGCGCGGTCATCAGCATGCCGGCCGCGATGCCACCCCGAGCGGGGGCGACGCCGGAGAGTACGACGCCGATGACCGTGGTGATCGTGAACCCGTTGCCGATACCGACCAGGATCATCGCCGGCAGCGTGTCGATCGGGGTGAACGAGCTGCCGTTGATGACCAGCGAGGCGAGCAGCGTCGCCAGGCCGACCGCGCTGATCACTGCGCCGGCGGTGACCACCCAGCTGCCGTACCGCGCGATCAGGTTCTTGCTGATCATCGCGGCGATGGCGAAGGCGACGCCGAGGGGGGCGAACGTCAGGCCGGCGTGCAGCGGGGTGAGGCCGAGACCGGTCTGCAGCGCCAGGGTCATGGCGAACAGGAAGCCGGAGAACCCGGCGAAGATGGAGACGTTGACCGCGATGCCGGAGCTGAAGGCGCGGTGCTTGAACAGGGTCAGGTCCAGCAGCGGGTGGCCGCCCGTACGGGCGAGGTGCTGCTGGTGCCGGATGGTCAGGATGCCGACCGGCACGGACAGCGCGAGCATGAGCCAGCCCCACAGCGGCCAGCCCTCGCTGTGGCCGAGGACGAGGGGCACGAGCGCGAGGCCGACGGTGGTGGAGGTGCCGAGGACGCCGAGCAGGTCGATCTTGTACGCGACGCTTTGCCCTGGTGACCGGCAGGATGCGCCAGGCGATGGCGGCGGTGACCAGGCCGATCGGGACGTTGACCAGGAAGATCGCCCGCCAGCCGAGACCGAGGATGTTCCAGTCGAGCAGCGCGCCGCCGAGGATCTGGCCGGCGACCCCGCCGACGCCGACGGTCAGGCCGAACCAGGACAGCGCCCTGGAGCGCTCCTCGACCGGGAAGATCGCTGCGATCACGGCGAGCACCTGGGGCACCATCATCGCGGCGGTCGCTCCCTGGAGGAGGCGCGCGATGACGAGCTGGGTCGGGTTGTCGGCGAGGCCGCACAGGAGTGACGCGACGGCGAACGCGCTCATGCCGCCGACGAACAGCTTGCGGTGGCCGTAGAGGTCGCCGAGTCGCCCGCCGGTGACGAGGCCGGCCGCGTAGGTGAAGGAGTAGCCGCCGACGACGAGCTCGAGCGCTGCCGTACCGGAGTGCAGCTCGGTGCCGATCGACGGCGCCGCGACGTTGACCACGAACAGGTCGAACAGCGCCATGAAGGTGGCGACCAGCAGGATGGGCAGCGCTCGCCAGCGGCCGGGGAAGTTGGGCGCCTCGAGCCTGGAGATGCTCGGCGCGACGGTCTGTACGGTGCTCACGGGTGCCTCCTGATGGTTCGATGCTGCTCGAACAAGAGGCATCGTACGACGCACATCGAACAATCAGCAAATGAGTATTACGATGTGCGCATGCATGAGGAGCTGAACGAGCCGACCCGCGAGGAGATCTCGCTGCCGACGGTGCTGGGCGCGCTGGCCGACCCGGCCCGGCTGGCACTGCTGCGCGGGTTGCACGAGGTCGGCGAGGCCGCGTGCGGGTCGCTGGCGATCACGTCCGGGCTCGACCTCAGCAAGTCGACCGTGTCGCACCACATGAAGGTGCTGCGCGAGGCCGGCATCACGCGCACCCGATTCGTCGGCACGAGCCGGCTGGTGTCCGTACGCAACGAGGACATGGAAGCCGCCTGCCCCGGCCTGCTCGACGCCGTGATCGGGCCGCACGTCCACGCCGAACCGACGGCCGCCGTCACGGTCTAGCCGCTCGGGCCGAAGGAATCTTGGCCCCCTTACCGAACGCCTGAGTTGCACGTGCTCGGGGTGCAGCGCTTAGGAGCTGCACGGTGTGTGGGTGCAGGTCAGACACGCTCGCAAGGCGTCCGCTGCTCGGTCGACTTGTGCGGGTACCGCCCACAGGTCGGCGCGATGGAGCGGTCCCTACCCCGCCCTCTCATTGCTGGAACCGACTCCGGCGTCCGAGCGTCAGAGGACCGACGCGCTCAGGAGCGCTTGCTGGCCTTCCTGGTGAATCGGCGTACGGAGGTTCCATGGGATGCCTGCGGAGTCGCGCTCAGCCCTGGCCGATGCTGATCGCGGCCCCAATCTTGAGTGCCCTACTGCTGGCCGGTTGTGCTGCAGAACAATCCACGGGGACGCAGCTGGCGAATCATGGGTGGCGGGTGACCAGCGTTTCCGTCATCGGGAAGTCGATGCCGTTCATGGGGCTGATGCCGTATTCACCTTCACGCCGTCACAGTGGACGGCCGAGGTCTTCGGCGTAAAGCACGAAGGCGCGGCTCGCTTCAACGGGGACTCGGCGGTTCTGTCCCGACCCCTAGTCGATGCCGTCCCGGAGCAGGCGGGGTGGGCACCTCTGGACGCGGGAAGGCTCGGTGACCGTGGCAAGTCAACTTGTCCGGGGTGAACGGCCGGCGCATCATTCATGTGTGGCCAGCAAGAGGTGGAAGGAACTCAGTCCCCGTACTCGCCGGCTGATTCTCATAGGCGGCACCATCGAGGGCCTCATGAAGATCGCCGCACTGGTGGATCTCGTTCGGCGTCCGGCGAGTGAGGTCCACGGGTCGAAGGTGCGCTGGGCGGTTGCCGTCATCGTGGTGAACTCGGCCGGCCTGCTACCCGCCTCGTACTTCGCCTTCGGCCGTCAGGTGCCAAAGCCTCTGCCGTAACGAGTTATCAACGCTCAGCACCCGCTGGATCCGGCAGCCGTCAGGCGATCCTGACCGTCATCCACTCCCGTAGTGAGGGCAGCAGGTCTGGCGCTGCGAGTACCTGCGGAATGAGGCCGGGGTCGCGGAGGATCGCGTCGGAGATGAGGCGCACCGTGACGCCGTGGTCGGGCCGGCTCTCGACCGCGACGCCATCTCCCGCGCCGAGCTCGCCTGCTTCGATGATGCGCAGGTAGGCACCGGGCCGCGACGCTTGCGCGAACTGCTTGACGAAATGCGGGTCGCCCATCCGAATGGCCAGCTTGAAGCACGGTAACCGCGGTTGAACGATCTCGAGGAGCGTTGTCCCGACCCGCCAGCGTTCGCCGATCACGGCGCCGGAGACGTCGAGGCCCTCGGTCGTCAGGTTCTCGCCGAACGCGGCCGGTCCCAGCTCACGGCCAAGCTCGGACTCCCAGGCGTGGATCTCCTCGACGGCGTACGCGTACACCGCCTTGTCGGGTCCCCCGTGCACGGACCGGTCGGCCTGGTCGTCGCCGTCGACGTTGACTCCCCGTACGGCGACGCGACCTTCGACTGGTGCCTTCCAGATCGCGGTGCTGACGGGGTGTCGGCCAGCCTCGACCAGGCGTGGACGCCCGACGTTCACGGTCAGCAGGCGCCCCGCCCGGGGTTCAGTCACGCCCCCATGATCCCCTGAGGGGCGCTGGTCACGCCGGAGGCACCCCACTGCGGCGTCACTCCGGTAGCGACAGCTCGCGATGGCTCGCCGGCCACTCGATCATCACGGTCGTTGCGTCGTCCTGCAGCGCACCCCGTTGGTGGGCGAGGATCGCCAGATTGAGCCGACGCAGCGTCTCGGCGACCGGCAGCCGGTCTGCGGCGTGGCGAGTGATGAAGTTGGCCAGCCGCTGCAGGCCGAAGAACTCACCGTTGTGGTCGCGGGCCTCGACCACTCCGTCGGTGTAGAGCACCACGCGGTCGCCCGGCTGCAGCCGTTCCCGGCCCACGACCGGTTCGGCGTCCAGCAGGCGCAGACCGAGTGGCGGAGCCACCACTTCGTCCAGCACCTTCACGATGCGGCCGTCGCGCAACAGCAGCGCGGCGGGATGCCCGCAGGTCGCCCAGCGCCACCAGCCGGTGCTCAATTCCAGCTGACCGATGATCGCAGTGACGAACTTGTCGGGGCCGAACTGCTGCGCCAAGGTGTCCTCGATCACAGCGACCGTCTCACCCAGCCCGAGCCCGCCACGGCGCGCATTGCGCAGCACGGACACTGCGACGCTGGACATGAGTGCCGCTTCGAGACCGTGGCCCATGGCGTCAAAGATCGCCACGTGGGCGACGTCGCCGTTGACCGCGTAGTCGAACGTGTCACCCGCGAGCTCGTGCGCCGGTGCGAGCACCGCACCGACGGCGACCGCTGGGGAGACGAACGTCAACGGCGGCAGCATCCGGCGTGACATCTCTGCCGGGACGCTGATCGGGTAGCGGCGGCGGCTCTGCTCCACCGTGTCGCCGTACAACGATCGGCTGATCACCAGCTCGGCGGTCATGGCCGCCGCGTCCAGGCAGGCCCGCAACGAGGCGTCGTCGACGGAAGCTGCCGCAGGGAAGTGGTGGGCGATCACGCCGATCCGCTCGGTGCCGTCCAGCACCGGCGACCACACCGTCGTGCCGTCCCCCGCCGTGCTGACCTGCTGGGAGATGTCGACGAAGGCCCGGCCGGCCAGCGTGGTGTCGACGGCGAGCTCCGCCGTCCCGCCGGCCCCGGCCCGCGCTGACGGGTCCAGCGGCACCAGCAGCACTTGGTCGTAGTCGACCAGGTAGAGATCCACCTGGTCGACGCCGATCGTCTCGCCGGACCGGCGGAGCAGGCCGGGCAGCTTGTCCGGACTGGCCAGGTGCGAGGACTGCACGAGCATCCGGAGTGCCTTCAGACAGTCAGCGTCAGTGACCACCCACGACCTCCAGCTGCTCCGGTGTCCGACCAAGCGGCTGATCCCGCGAATTCCGGACCTTGCCCCGGCCAGGCCGTCGCAATCCCACCCGACCGCCACTGTTTTGGGGCGCCCCGGTGTGTTTTCGGCTGCGCCTCGACGGTATCAGGATGCACACCGCGCCTCGGCCAAGAGGCAGCGCGGTGTACCAGAACCATTGGTAGTAAAGCGATCCAGACCAGCGTTGGAGGAGTGAGACCGTGAGCACCTCGGACACGATCAGCCAGGGCAAGGACGTGGGCATGGCCCACGCGCAAGACGTCAGCGAAGGTGCCCAGCAGCGGGCGGGAGAGGTTGCCGGACACGCCAGCGATGCTGCCAAGGACGTTGCCGGCACCGCTGTCGACCAGGCCCAGCACGTGAAGGCGGAGACCGCGCGGCAGGTTCGCGACCTGACCGGCGAGGCCACCAGTCAGCTGAGCTCGCGGGCCAAGGAACAGACGGAGCGGCTCACGTCGACGCTGCAGGGCATGGCCGACGAGCTGAAGAGCATGGCCGGCTATGGGAAGCCGGGCAGCACGACCACCGAGCTGGTGCACCAGGCGTCGGAGCGGATGCGGGGCGTCGCCGGCTACCTCGAGGGCAAGGAGCCGAACGAGCTGCTCGATGAGGTACGGGCGTTCGCCCGTCGTCGGCCCGGCGCCTTCCTCGCCGGAGCTGCGGCACTGGGGCTGGTCGCGGGCCGGATCGGTCGGGGGGCGAAGGACGCCACCGCGAGCCACAGCAACGGATCGACCACCACGCGACTGCCCGCCGGAACCAACGGCGCCTTGCCGGTAGCCGACCGTGACCCGGTCATTCGCCTCGATGAAGCCCCCCCAACCGGCGGATTTACCTCCAGCACGAGCAGCTACCGCGGCCAGGACCCGGTGACCGGTGCGCTGCTGCCGGAGAGGCCGCTGTCCACCGAAGGCGGCTACTGATGGGCGGATCGAAATCGATGCGCCCGCCGCAGGCGGGCGACGTTGACACGCTGTCCCTCCAGGAGGAGGTGCGGGAAAAGTCGGTCGGCGAGCTGATCGGGGACATCAGCAAGGACGTGAGCCGGCTGGTGCACCAAGAGATCGAGCTGGCCAAGGTCGAGCTGAAGCAGGAAGCCACCAAAGCCGGAAAGGGCGCCGGCCTGCTCGGCGGGGCCGGTTTCGCCGGCTGGATGGCCGCCCTGTTCGCCTCGCTGACGCTGGCCTACGGCATCGGCACGTTCTGGCCGGCGTGGACCGGTGCCCTCATCGTTGCCGCGTTGTGGTCAATAGCGGGCGCGGTGCTCTACACCCGCGGCCGCACGCAGTTCAAGACCCTTACCGGTCCGGTTCAGACAATGGACACCCTCCAGGAGGATGCGCAATGGGTACGTCACCCGAAGAGCTGAGGCAGCAGATAGAAGCGACCCGCACGGACATGACGCGCAACGTCGACGTGCTGTCGGAGAAGGTCAGCCCCGCAGCGATTGCCGGCCGGCAGGTGGACACCGTACGCGGCGCATTTACCGGCGTGAAGGAGAAGGTCATGGGAGCCGCAGACCAGGGCACCGAGAAGTTGAGCGCGACCGGTTCGTCGTTGAGCGACAAGGCGAGCGACCTCGGCGACACCGTCTCCGAGGCGCCCGCGGCGGTGCGGTACAAGACGCAGGGAAACCCGCTGGCAGCTGGGCTGATCGCCTTCGGCGCGGGTCTGCTGGTGTCGTCGATGATGCCGGCGTCCCAGACGGAGCAGCAGGCAGCGGTGGCGCTGAAGGAAAGGGCCGCGCCGCTGATCGACGAGGCCAAGTCGCAGGCGCGGGAGCTGAAGGAGGACCTCCAGCCGGTGGCGCAGGACGCCATGCAGCAGGTGAAGTCCGCCGCCGCCGATGCGGCCGCGACGACCAAGGACCAGGCGACGAGCGCTGCCTCCGACGTTGCGGACCACGCCAAGGCCGCAGCTGCGGACACCAAGGACGACGCGGTCCAGCACGCCGCGCAGGCCAAGGACGAGGCCACCACCTCCACGTACAACCGCTAGTCCCGGCACCCACGACGCCGCCGCCCCAGCCGCAACGATGCGACTGGGGCGGCGGATGTCGTGGGTTGCGGCCGCGCCTGGACGATCTAGCCTGGGCTTCATGCGACTGACGCCGGCCCTCCGCTCGGTGGCCGCGCCGGAGGCCGACCAGGGCGTGACCACCCTCGAGCTGTTCTTCGACCTCGTCTTCGTCTTCGCGATCACGCAGGTGACGGCCGTCGTGCGCACCGGCGGTACGGGCTACCTGCGGGCGCTGGTGATCCTGATCGTGACCTGGTGGATGTACGACGGGTACTGCTGGCTGGCCAACAATGTCGACCCCACCACGCTGTCGACCAGGCTGCCGATGCTGGCGGCGATGGCGGGATTCCTGGTGATGGCGATCGCCACGCCCGACGCCTTCGGCTCGGCAGCGTGGGCATTTGCGCTGGCGTACACCGTGGTGGTGGTGATTCACGGAGTGCAGTTCGCCCGGTCGTCTCTCGGCGGCTCAGCGGAGGCGATCTGGGAGGTGATGTGGCTGAACCTGGGTGTCGCCGGCGGTCTGCTGCTCGCGGCGGTGCTCGAGCCGCACGGCGCTGCGTGGGTCGGCTGGGGGTTCAGCTTTGCCGTGATCGTGTTCCTGGTGGCCCGCGGGTCGGCCGAGGGCTTCACCCTGCGCGCGGACCATTTTGCCGAGCGGCACCAGCTGCTGATCATCATCGCGCTGGGCGAGACGGTGGTGGCGACGGGCGCGGGGGCGCAGGGGCGGCTGGACGAGTTTGCCGTGCTGCTAGCGGTTCTGCTCTCATTGACGTTGCTGGCCGGCCTGTGGTGGGTCTACTTCGGCGGTGACGACAGCAGGGGCGCCGAGCGGCTGGCGTCGGAGGAGGAGTCGCGGATGGCGTCGGACGCGCTGTGGTCGTACGGGATGGTGCACTTCCTGCACATCATCGGGTTGATCCTGGTCGCCGCGGGCTTGCACTACGTGGTGGCAGCTCCGACGGAACAGCTGTCAGTCCAGGCGGCGGTTGACCTGGGTGTGGGCACCGCGGTGTTTGTGCTGGCCCAGCTGGAGTTTCGGCGCCGGATGTTGATCGGCCGGCTGGGAGTGCTCGGCGGCGCTGCTGTGCTGTGCGGCGTCGCGGTTCTCCTCGGCCGGGCGGCGGACGGGCTGGTCGAGCTCACCGCGCTCGCGGTGGTCGTGGTCGGGGCGCTCGTCATCGACGGATCGACGCCTACTGTGGAGTGATGGTCGAACCCGTGATCGTTCCCGCCGGCGACGGTGAGGAGCTCCTCGTACGCAACGGCAGTCAGCTCCTGTTCAAGGCCGTTGCCGCAACGACGGGCGGTGCGTTCTCGCTGCACGAGCGCCGGGTGCCTGCCGGTGGTCGAAGGCCGCCAGCGCACACGCACCCGGACCGGGTCGAGGCGTTCTGGGTGCTCGACGGCGAGGCGGTGTTCGAACTCGACGGCGTCGAGTCCCGTTGGGGCGCAGGCAGTTTCGTGCTGGTGCCGGGCGGAGTGGCGCACACGTTCGGCGCTGCATCGGACTCCGAGGCGCACGTGCTGGTGCTGCACGCGCCGGCGTTGGACGACTACTTCCGCGAGCTGGCCGAGCTGTGGTCTGCTCCGGAGCCGCCCTCGCGTGAGGTGGAGCTGGACCTCATGCGCCGGCACGGCATGGAGCCGGTGTAGAGCCAACCCGGCCGAAGGATGGACCGGAACCGGTGCCCCAACACCATCTTGGGTCCGTTCATTCGCGGGGTTGCGGAGGAGGCGACACTGTGGCGGCCGTCAGACTTGCGATGCCTGCCAGGCCCGTACGAGATCAGCGGACAGCCGACCACGATCGGAGACGGTCCAGCCATTTTCCCTCGCCCACGCGCGCATCTCGGCGTTGCTGGGTGCTGCCCCCTGCAGATCCGTGGTGCCCATGCGCACGACCGCTGGCAGCTCGTCGGTGGCCCAGGCAAAAGCTGCGGCGAGGTAGCGGTAGGTCCACTCCTCGGCCAACTTGCGCGAGTCGCAGAACACGATCGGCACGTTGGGCACGCGCACCTGCAGCTCGGCCAGCCCGTCGGCGACCGTCGCCGGCCGGACCAGCTGCTGGGCGAAGATGCGGGGGTAGCGGTCCTCGACGACGACGGCCGCTCGGGGCAGGGCTGCCAGCTCGGCCATGGCGTACCGCAGCCGTCCCGAGGTCACGCTCGACATCAGGTCGGACAGTGACTTTCGTTCTACGGCAGCAACGAGCGTGCCGCTGATGGTGATCCCGTAGTCGCCGCACGGCAACGCCTTCTTGACCGTGCTGACCTGCTGACCGCTGAAGGTGTACGGGTAGCGCTCGTGCGCGTCGACGAGGATCTCGAGCTCGGCGACGCCTGAGGCTCGCGCGGTCGGCGTACGGACCTGAGGCCTGGACTGCTTGCGGGTGCGCGGGGACTGCCAGAACACCATCTCGCGGCCACGAGCGTGGGTGAACACGATCTGCGAGCGCTGCTCGCGGCCGCGATCGGCGATGACGTCGATTGCCGCGCCCCGGCGTTCGCACACCCGCAGGGCGACCCGCTCGACCACGTCGGGCGTTGCCGGCCACTCGTCGGTGGACACCGGGTAGCAGAAGATCGCGTTCGTACGGGGCCAGGTGTCCTTGACCCGGAAGACGAGGCCGCCGGCGAGGGGTAGGCGCAGCAGGTAGGGCAGCGTGCTCTCGGGGTCCGGGTTGCGTGCGATCAGCAGCTCCACCCGGCTCATTGTGCCGCAGAGCGGGGAAGCGGAACGCCACGGATGTGGCGTAACCGTCGTCCGGCGACGGAAATCCCGCGACCATCCGCGCGGCGCGGACCTCGGTTAGGCCACGTGCGCACCCGGTTGGCGACAACGCGACCTCGGCAGGGCGCGCGCTGAACCGCCGGGTGGAGATCTCGCTCACCTACTAACTAGCAGCTGGACCTACGAAACGCTGATGGCCCCTCGGATCTCCCGGGGGGCCATCAGCGTTTCGCGGTCGGGTGTGGCAGCTCGACAACATCCAGTCCCGCGATGCCAGCGAAGTCGCGAGCGTTGCAGGTGTACAACGGCAGCTCATTCGCAATTGCGGTCGCGGCAATGAGAGCGTCGAATGCCCGCGGGCGGACACGCCGGCCGGTGTTGCGGAGCTGCGCAGCGACCAAAGCGAACGCCCGTGCGGCGGCGGCGTCGAATGGCAGCGGGTCGAACGACGCCTCCGTCGCCTGCAGCCGGATCTGACGCGCCGCCCGCTCGGTTGGGTCGTCCGTGGCGAGCGGCCCGACCGACAGCTCCGCGAGCGTGATGGCAGTGATGACCGGCTCGGCCGGCAGCAGATCGGGATCCAGGCTGCCGAGGAGGACGACTGCACTCGTGTCGAGCACGCCGACGGGGTGTCCCGTCACAGCCCTGGGTCGATGACTGTGTCGACGTCCTTGCGCAGAAGGACGGGGTCCACGGACGGCAGGCTGCGGAACCGGTCGACCAGCACTTCGGCTGTCAGGCGCTGCCGGCCGATCGGCACCAGGTCTGCGACCGGCTTGCCGTCGCGGGTGATGGTCACCCGCTCACCGGCCAGAACGCGCTCGAGCACGTGGCCACCTTGGTTGCGCAGGTCCCGAACCGTCGCCTCAGCCATGACCTCACGGTATCACCGGTGAGACACGTTAGCGGTGCCGGACCAGGAACGACACGGGCGACTGATGACGGCCCGACCGCGTTTGGGGCCTTTGGATCTCCCGGTCAGATCGTGCCAACGGTTGTCCCGGACGACGAGGGAGTGCTTGAGCTTTCCCTGCAGCTCGGCAGCGACCTGGAGCCCGTCCTGAAATCCGCACAACGCGACGCCCGCTTCGTACTCCCTCTCCGGGTCGGAGTCATCGAAGCGCACGAGGGACAGCCGCACCATCTCGGCCACGGACCATGGCGCTCTTGTCGTGTGACAGGGACACGCACTGCTGCCCGTCACCTGCCCGACGACGATCAGGTCGTCGGCCCATTCAACGAAGGAGACCAGGGAAGGGGCGCCGCAGATGTCGATTGCCGCGGCCATGCCGGCGGCCTCGTCAGCGGTGGTGGGGAAGGAGTCAATGCGAAATGACATGTCCATGCGCATGACTGTGGTTTCGCTGTCGGCGACGTGCCAGGGCCAGGTTGTGCTTGTGGACGAAAGCGGCAGGTGTGGAAATCCGCAAGCCAGTGCGCACCGGTGTGGGGCAGGATGAGTCATGGCCGACGATCCAGCACAGCTCGACGCAACCTCACCGCCCGCTCCTCGCCGATGGGTCGAGCTCAGCCACGTCATCCGCGCCGGGATGATCACAGTGCCGGGCCTTCCGGCCCCCGAGATGCGTCCGTACCTCTCCCGCGAGGACTCGCGCTCGGTCTACGCACCGGGCACGGAGTTCGCGCTGGACTACGTGACGATGATCGGCAACACCGGGACCTACCTCGACAGCCCGTACCACCGGTACGAGGGCGGCGCCGACCTGGCCGGCCTGACGCTGGACCGGCTCGCCGACCTGCCCTGCGTGGTCGCGCGAACGGCAGGCTCCGGCGTGCGGGCGGTCGACGTCGAGGCCCTGGCAGCGCTGGAGGTTCGCGGCAAAGCCGTGCTGCTGCACACCGGCGGGGACATCGGCTGGGGCACACCTGCCTACGCCGTCGACGCGCCGTACCTCACAGAGGACGGCGCTGCCTGGCTGGCTGAGAACGGCGCCGTGCTGGTCGGCATCGACGCGATCAACATCGACGAGATGGTGCCGCACGGTCCCCGCCCGGCGCACTCGCTGCTGCTTGCGGCCGGCATCCCGGTCGTCGAGCATCTGACCGGCTTGGAGCAGCTGCCACCGACCGGCGCGAGGTTCACGGCGGCCCCGCCGATGGTCGCCGACTTCGGGACGTTCCCGGTACGGGCCTACGCCGCGATCTGATCCCTGGCCGCGACCGACGGTTGGCGAAGCGCCAGCATGCCGACCACGCAGGACGTGGTGGCTAGCAAGGCGCTGACCAAGGCCGGGCGCCGGTAGCGTGGCGAAGCGGCCGCCAGCCCCACCATGCTCAGCGCATGGAGTCCGTCGCTGGCGGCTCCGATGACCATGATGCGGGGCGATGGGGCGGCCGAGGTCAGCGTTGCCTCGGTCGCTTCGTGGAATCCCAGGAACCGGACAACCCCTGTGCTGACGGCACTTCCCGGCGATCCGGACAGCACCCGCATGAGCCGCCGCGGCGCCACGATCATCGCCGTCGCCCAGACCACACGTGCGGCGGCGAATAGCCTGGTACCTGTCACCGCAACGCGCGCTTGGCGGCGATGCCGGCGAGGGACCCAACCGCCGCAGCAGCGCCACCAACAGTCAACAACTCGTGGTGCTGGCTGGCCCACAGCTGTACTGACCGCGGCTTTGACTGCTCGTCGAAGACGCCGTGCGCGCCGTAGTCGTGGCCGTGGGTCCCGTCAGCGGGTTGCCATAGGTTGTCCGCCTGCTCCGGGTCCTTCACCTTGGCGTTCTGCTGCGACTTGAACCCGGTGCGGGCCAGGTAGCGGTCCAGAACGCCTGGTGCTACGGCATTCGCGATGAGAGTGGCCGCAGTCGCGCCGCCGACCCAGTACTCCCGACGGCGAGGATGGTCGGCCGCGTACAGGACGGCCCTGGCAGCGACCTCAGGTTGGTAGATTGGCGGAACAGGTTGGGCGTGCTTCGGCAGGCGCGAGCGCACCCAGCTGAACTGCGGAGTATTGACGGCCGGCATCTGCACCATGGTGACGTGGATGCCGCTCTTGTCATGGAGGAGCTCGCACCTCAGCGACTCGTGGAACCCCTGAATCGCATGCTTGGCGCCACAGTAGGCGGTCTGCAAAGGGATTCCGCGATACGCGAGCGCCGATCCAACATGGACGATGGTGCCCCGGTTGGCCGGTCGCATGAGCTCCAGGGCCGCCATGGTCCCGTACACGTAGCCCAAATAGCTGACGTCGGTGACTCGCTTGTACTCCTCGGGCTTGATCTCGGTGAACGGCGCGAATACCGACGTGAAGGCAACGTTGACCCACACGTCGATCGGTCCGAAGGCTGACTCTGCTGCCCTGGCGGCGTCGATCACCTGCTGGTACTCGGCGACATCCGTGGGCAGGATCAGCGCTTTGCCGCCCGCCCGCTCGACGTCGTCGGCTGCTGCCTGCAGGCCGGTCTCTCCTCGGGCAACCAGGGCGACGTTGGCGCCGCGTTCCCCGAAGGCCCTGGCTACGGCTCGTCCGATGCCTCCGCTGGAGCCGGTGACGAGGACATTCTGTTGGCGTTCCATGTGAGTCCTTCCTTATGGCTACGCAGTATCGATGCCCATTCGACCGTCAGGCGATACGGAACTGCACGGCCTCATCTGTACGCAGGGTCAGCCCATGACCAGGTACGTCATCCCGCGGGCGCAGTGCTCCGCGGTCGGGCTGCAGGGCGCCGTGGAACAGCAGGCTCTCGATGCGGACGTGGTCGTGGAACCACTCGAGGTGGCGCAGGTTGGGGGTGGCGGCAGCGACGTGGACGTGGGCGTGGGGTGCGCAGTGACCCGAGATCTGCAGGTGCGTGGGCGGCCGCGACCGCGGCGATCCGGAGAAATTCGCTGATGCCTCCGCAGCGGGTGACATCTGTCTGGAGGCAGTCGACGGCGCCGGCTGCACACATCCGCTGGAAGTACGTCAGGTCGCTGCCGTACTCACCAGCAGCCACGTCAATGACCGTCTGGTCCCGGACCTCCCGAAGCCCATTGAGATCATCTGAGGAGACCGGTTCTTCGAACCACGTCACTCCGTGCTCGCTAAACGGTCGGGCCAACCGGATCGCCTGCTTGGTGGTGTAAGCACCGTTCGCATCGACGAAGAGCTCCGCGCTGTCACCGATCGCCTTTCGTGCCGACATCACCCGGTCGAGGTCGCGGTCGGTGTTGGTTCCCCACGAATCACCGATCTTGATCTTGACCCGGCTAAAGCCCTGACCCTCGACCCAGCCGGACAGCTGGTCCGTCAGCGTCTCGTGGTCGTAGGTGGTGAATCCGCCGCTCCCGTAGAGTGGCACCTCGTCTCGTACGGCGCCGAGCACATGGTGCAATGGCAGCTCGAGCAGGCGGGCCTTGAGGTCCCACAGGGCAATGTCCACCGCTGAGATCGCATAACCGGCAATGCCCGGCCGGCCGGCATTGCGAACGCCGTCGACCATGGCTTTCCAACAGCCCGGGACGTCCAGTGCCGAACGACCGGTGATGACCGGTCTCAGCAGCTCGGCGACAGCGGTGCGACACGCGACAGGGCCGTAGGTCCAACCGGTGCCGACGGTGTCGCCCGCCGAGGCTGTGACCACGACGATGGTGGTGGAGTCCCAGGCAAACGTGCCGTCCGCCTCCGGCTGGTCGGTGGGCACGGTGTACGCGGCCACCTGGACGTCTCGGATCCTCTCGTCGACGAGGGTCATCGACGGCGCCTGCTCCCGGCGGCTGCCACGAGAACGCCAGCAGTCGCGGCTGCGGCGCCAACGACGGCCTTGCTCGATACGTGGGCGGGTGTGGGTCGTTGCGGCTCCGGCTGGTTGTGGTGCACCGCCGCCGCGAGCACTTCGGCCAGGTGAACGGCGGTCCGCCCGGTGTCCCCCTGCTCGATCTGCGTACGGCAGCTGAAGCCGTCGGCCAGGACCAGTACGTCGTCGTCGGCGGCGCGGACCGCAGGCAGCACCCCGTTCTCGCCGATGGCCATGGACACGTCGTAGTGCCCGGCCTCGAATCCGAAGTTGCCGGCCAGGCCGCAGCAGCCGTGGTCGAGCACGTGCACGTCCAGACCCATTGCCTGCATAAGCTGGCTGTCCTTTTCGAAGCCCATGATCGCGTGCTGATGGCAGTGCGTCTGCGCGATGGCCCGTCGCTCCAGGTGCGGTGGTTCCCAATCCGGCGTGTGCATTTGCAGCAGTTCGGCCAGGGTGACCGTCTGGCCGGCGAGCCGTTGGGCGTCCCGGTTGCCCGGCATCAGCTCGTGAGCGTCGCTACGGAAGACCGCCGTGCAACTGGGCTCGAGGCCGACGATCGGCGTTCCCGTACGCAGCTGCGGTTCCAGCACTCGCAGCGTTCGCTTCAGCACCCTCGAGGCCATGTGCAGCTGCCCGGTGGAGATCCAGGTCAGCCCGCAGCACACCGGCTCGCTCGGCATGACGACCTCGTAGCCGGCAGCCGTGAGGACGTCGACCGCCGCTCTGCCGATGGCCGGGTGGAAGTGATTGGTGAAGGTGTCCGGCCACAGCAGCACCTGACCGCGTTCGCCCGGCTGCGCGTTCCCTCCTCGAGAACCAGTCCTGCAGCGTTTCCTCTGCAAACAAGCGGAATCTTGCGACTCTGGTCGATGCCGCCGACCGCCTTGATCGCCCGGTCGAGGACCGGTGCTTGGCTCATCCAGTTGACAGCCTTGGGCATCCGCGCGGCGGCCCGGGCAGCGATCGGCAGCCAGCCCATCGAGTAGTGCGCGCGGGGACGCAGCCGCCCGGCGTAGTGGTGCTGCATGAACTCTGCCTTGTACGTGGCCATGTCAACCCCGACCGGACAGTCCTTCCTACAACCCTTGCAGGCCAGGCAAAGGTCCAGCGCGTCCATGACCTCCGTCGACCGCCAGCCGGTATTGATCGGCGAGTCGGCGTGCCCCTCGAGCATCTCGAACAGGAGCCGAGCCCGGCCGCGGGTGGAGTGTTCCTCCTCCCGAGTGACGCGGTACGAGGGACACATCACCCCGCCCTCGTCGTGCCGACAGTTGCCGACGCCGACGCACCGGAGAACCGCGCGGTCGAAACGGCCGTCGTCCTCCGGATAGCCAAAGACTGTCTCGTACGAGGCCGGCGTCCAGTTGCTGCCGAGCCGCAGGTCGCCGTCGATGGGGTTGGGGTCTACGACCTTGCCGGGGTTCATCCGGTTATCGGGGTCGAAGATGCCCTTGAAGTCCCGGAAAGCCTGGACCAGGTCGGCGCCGAACATCGTCGTCAGGAATTCCGCCCTGGCCTGCCCGTCCCCGTGTTCCCCGGACAACGAGCCGCCGTAGGACTTGACCAGGTGGGCCGCGCGCTCGATGAATTGCCGAAAGGCAGCGATGCCGTCAGCAGTCTGCAGCTTGAACGGAATGCGGCAGTGCACGCAGGCTTGCCCGAAGTGCCCGTACAGCGACGTGCCCGAATAGCCGAACTCGTCGAACATCGCGCCCAGGTCGCGGAGGTAGTCGCCGAGCCGGTCCGGCGGTACGGCGGAGTCCTCCCAGCCCGGCCAGGTGTCGCCCATCTGCGGCGCCCGAGCGGTGGCGCCGAGCCCGCCTTCGCGTACCTCCCAGAGCTGCTGCTTGACCTGGTCGGTGTCGAAGATTTCCGACGAGGGAGCGTGATCGGACTTGTTGAGGTCGTCGATCAGGGCCTGCGCCCGCTGGTCCGCCTCGTCCTGGTTGGCGCCGGTGAGGCTGACCATCAGCCAGCCGGAGCCCTTTGGCAGCTTGGCGAGCGCCTCCTGGTGCTCGTGCTTGTCCTCCTCGAAGGTGATCAGCTCGCGGTCGAGGCCCTCGAGCTGGTGTGGCTGGTGCGGCAGGATCTGCGGTACGGCATCGGCTGCGGTGGCGATGTCGGGGTAGCCGAGGATGACCAGCGTGTCGGCGGCGGGCACATCGACCAGCTCGAGCTCGGCCCGCAGGACGGTGACCAGCGTCCCCTCGGAGCCGACCAGCGCATGCCCGACATTGAACTCGTTCTCCGGCAGCAGCGAGTCAAGGTTGTAGCCGGAGACCCGGCGCGGGATGTGCGGGTAGCTGTTGCGGATCCGGTCGGCGTACTCGTCGCGCAGCCGGCGCAGCGCCTGGTAGATCTCGGCCCGGCGGCCGCCTTCGGTGACGATGGCGTCGAACTCCTCGTCCGAGGTGGCACCCACCCACATCCGGGTCCCGTCGTAGGTCAGCGATCTCCAGCCGGCGCAGGTTGTCGACCGTCTTCCCGTACGCCTGTGCGGTCGAGCCGCACGAGTTGTTGCCGAGCATGCCGCCCAGCGTGCAGTGGTCATGGGTGGATGGCTTCGGGCCGAACATCAGCCCGGTCGGCGCCAGCTGAGCGTTCAGCTCGTCCAGCACGATGCCCGGCTCGACGACGCAGGTCTTGGCAACGGCGTCGACGGACAGCAGCCGGTTGCAGTATTTCGACCAGTCGATGATCACCGCGACGTTGCAGGTCTGCCCGGCCAGGCTGGTCCCGCCGCCACGCGAGGTGACCGGCGCCTGATGCTGACTGCAGACCCGGATCGCCTCCACACCAGCATCAATCGTCCGCGGGACGACCACGCCGAGCGGCACCTGGCGGTAGTTCGAGCGTCGGTGCTGTAGGCGCCGCGGCTGCCGGCGTCGAACCGCACCTCGCCGTCGACCGCTGCCCGCAGGTCGCGCTCGAGGTCGCGGACCCGGACGTACGGCTCGCTCGGTTGTGCTGCTGGGTTGGTGAGCGTCGTGCTCATGGCTCAGGCCTTCAGTTGCTGGATCTTGTCCTTGGCCAGTGTGGTCCCGATGGCCGCCTTGTGCGGCTGGCCCTTGAGGAACGCCTGGGCGAACTTCTTGGCCTGCTCGTACTTCACCTTGCCCGGCATCGGCGGCTCGTTGGGGTCGACGTCGACGTCGACCAGCGAGGGGCCGGGCGACGCGAGGGCCTCGGCGAGCACCGCCTTGACGATCACCGGCCTTGGTCACCTTGGCCCCGAAACCACCACAGGCCCGAGCCCAGGCACCGAAGTCGGACACCGGCGCCGGGAACCGTACCCCGTGCTCCGGGATAACCGAGAACCATTTGCTCCCAGAGGATCTGGCCGAGAGAGTTGTTGTTGTTGACGACCACGGTGATCGGCAGGTTGTGCTGGGCGGCGGTGAGGAACTCGGCCATCAGCATCGCAAAACCGCCGTCACCGACATAAGCAATGACCTCCCGGCCGGGGAACGCGTGCTGCATGCCGATGGCGTAAGGCAGGCCGGGCGCCATCGTGGCCAGGTTGCCGGACAGGTAGAACTGTCGGTTGTCGCGGATGGTCCAGTGCCGGGCGGCCCACGTGGCGATAGTCCCGCTGTCGCAGGTCAGGATCGCGTCGTCGGCGGCCAGCTGGTCGAGCAGCGAGACGACGTACTGCGGCGCGATCGGGTCGCGGTCAGCGCTCTCGAGCGCCGCCATGTCCTTGCGCCAGTCTGCTCATAGCCTCTTGGTACTTCTCCAGGTGGCCGCGATCCCGCTTGCGCTTGAGCAGCGGCAGCAGAGCGGTGAGGGACTCCCTGGCGTCGCCGATCAGCGGCACCTCGGTCGGCATCCGCAGGCCGGCCCGGGTCGGGTCCGCCTCGATCTGCACCACCCGGGTTTTGCCGGGCTGCGGCAGGTGCTGGGTGTACGGGAAGTTGGTGCCGATCATGAGCAGGGTGTCGCAGTCCTCGATCAGCTCCTCGCCGGGCGGGTTCCGAGCAGGCCGATGCCGCCGACGGCGAACGGCGAGTCGTCAGGGATGACCGCCTTGCCGGGCAGCGTCTTGATCACCGGGGCGCCGAGCCGGTCGGCGACGGCGAGCACCTCGGCGCGGGCGTGCAGCGCTCCCGCGCCGGCGAGGATCGCGACCTTGCGTGCCATCGTTGAGTACGCTCGGCCGCTGCACGTAGGTCCTCTGGCCGCGGGCAGACCCGGCGGCGGGAGGTAGATCGCCGCAGTCGCCGGCGGCCGGGCCGGAGCGACGTGCTGGTAGGGATCTGCGTCGGCGCGGCGACCTGGACGTCGTTCGGGATGGTCAGGTGCGCGACGCCCCGCCGGGCCAGCGCCGTGCGGATGGCGATGTCGACGACACCGGGCAGCTGGGTGGGGTTGTCGATCAGGAGGTTGTACTCGGCGACGTCGTCGAAGAGCCGCTCGAGGTGGACTTCCTGCTGGTAACCCGTACCGAGGACGGACGTCTCCTGCATGCCGGTGATGGCGAGCACGGGTACGTGGTCGAGCTTGGCGTCGTAGAGGCCGTTGAGCAGGTGGATTCCGCCAGGCCCGGAGGTGGCGAGGCAGACGCCGAGCCGGCCGGTGGCCTTGGCGTAGCCGGTGGCCATGAACGCGGCCGCCTCCTCGTGGTGGACGAGGACGAACCGGACGCGGTCCTGGTGCCGGCGCAGGCCCTCCATGATCCCGTTGATGCCGTCGCCGGGAAGCCCGAAGACGGTGTCAACGCCCCAGTCGATCAACCGCTCGACCAGTACCTCCGAGGCGATCTGTCCCATGAGTCCTCCCAGCGCTGAAGACCAAGATCATGCGTGCTCGCAATAGTTGCGCGAGCGCACGTTATGACGGACACTTCCCGAATGGCCCAGCAAGAAACCTCGACACAGCCGCTGCTTTCTGCCGTGGAAGCGGCGCTCTTGGCGTCCCGCGCCTTCGTCGGCATCGTCGCGAGGTCGGTCGCGGAGGCCGACGCGCAGCTGACCCCGCAACAACTACGAGCACTGATGATCATCGCGACGCAGGGCCCGATGAACCTCAGCGATCTGTCGGCAGTGATGGGGGTGCATCCGTCCAACGCGACCAGGGCGGCCGACCGGTTGGTGAGCCGCGGGCTCCTCCAGCGGGAGGAGTCGAGCTCGGACCGCCGCCGTACAGTGCTGCTCGTCGCACCGGCGGGTCGGGTCCTGGTCAATGCCATCGTCGAACGGCGGCGGAGCGCCTTGGCGGAGGTGCTCGCCCGCATGTCGGAGCGTGAGCAGAAAGCATTCGGGAGGGCACTCGCTGCATTTGCCGCCGCCGCCGGGGAACCAGGTGCTTTGGACCAGCCGGGTTGGGAGTGGGCGCAGTGACCGATGCCGAACGGGTGCCCGTACTGCGCGACTTCGCCTTCATTGCCGATGGCGAACGCGGGGCGGTGGTGAGTCCGGACGGCAACATCGTGTGGATGTGCGCTCCGGGTTGGGCTGACGATGCGGTGTTCTCGTCCCTGATCGGCGGCGGAGGGGGCTATTCGGTCACGCCGGTGGACCGCTACACCTCGGGTGGGCAGTACGAGGACGGCACGTTGATCTGGCACAGCCGGTGGGTCACCGGCTCGACGATCTTGGAGAGCGCGGAGGCGCTGGCGGTGCCGGCCGATCCGCATCGGGTGGTGCTGCTGCGCAGGATTGCCGCCTTGGCGGCCCGAGCCGTCGTCGAGGTCGTGCTCGAGGTGCAGGGGGGCTTCGGCAAGCGGTCGATGCGCCAGGTGCGGCGTCAGCACGACGGCTGCTGGACCGCCCGAACCGGCGACCTGCGGCTGCGGTGGACGGGCGGTCAGGACGCGCGCGTCGATGAGTCGGGTCGGCTGACGATGCGGGTCGAGCTCGAGGCCGGATCGACTCACGACCTCGTGCTCGAGATCAGCGACCAGCCGCTGCCCGATGTCGTCGACCCGGAACGGCTGTGGGCGGCCACCCGCCGGCAATGGGACGGCTGGGTCCCCGATCTCGAGGAGACGGCGGCACCGCGGGACGCGCGGTTCGCCGCAGCGGTCCTCCGCGGGCTGACCGGCTCGGGCGGTGGCATGGTCGCGGCCGCGACGATGAGCCTGCCTGAGCGGGCGGACAAGCGCCGGAGCTATGACTACCGCTACGCGTGGATCCGGGACCAGTGCTACGCCGGAATCGCCGCAGGGACAGCAGGAGTGGACGAGCTGCTGGACTCGGCGGTGTCGTTCGTGACGGCGCGGGTGCTCGAGCACGGCCCAAAGCTGCGGCCGGCCTACATGATTGACGGCGGACCGGTCCCGGACGAGCACAAGTTGCACCTTCACGGCTATCCGGGCGGTACGGACATTGCCGGGAACTGGGTGAACGAGCAGTTCCAGCTCGATCCTCTCGGCGAGGTGCTGCACCTGCTGAGCGTGGCGGCCGGCAAGGACCGGCTGGATGCGGACGGCTGGCGCGCTATGCAGGTAACCGCCGCCGCCATCGCGTCTCGGTGGGACGAGACCGACGCCGGCATCTGGGAGCTGGGCGACGACTGGTGGACACAGTCGCGACTTGCTGCAGTGGCGGGACTTCGGGCTGCCGCGGGTGTCGCGCCCAGTGGTGGTGACGCCGGGGCGATGACGACGCTGGCTGACGCGATCATGGCGAAGACGGCTGCGACCTGCCTGCACCCTGACGGCTACTGGCAGCGCAGTCCCACGCAGCTCGGCGTCGACGCATCGCTCGTCTGGCCGGCAGTGTGCGGTGCACTGCCGGCCGACGATCCCCGTACCCGAGCCACTCTTGCCGCGGTCATGCGCGACCTGGCGGTTGACCACTACGCCTATCGCTACAGCGCAGCCGACAGGCCGCTCGGAGAGGCGGAGGGTGCATTCCTTTTGTGCGGCTTCATGGTCAGCCTGGCCCACTTGCAGCAGGGTGACCCCGTCGAGGCCGTGCGGTGGTTCGACCGCAACCGCGGTGCCTGCGGCGCTTCCGGTCTGTTCACCGAGGAGTACGACGTGCAGGAGCGGCAGTTGCGCGGGAACCTACCGCAGGCCTTCGTCCACGCCGTCATGCTGCAGGCGGCGGTGGTGACAGCAGCAGCACCTGGTGCGGCCGCTCGTCGACCTCGCCGATGACGACGGTGACGATGCGCTGCGCCCAGGCCCTGGCGACGACCGTCTCCATCTCGTGCTCACGCGCGGCGAAGCGCAGGTCACCGTTCTCGGTGTCGAGGATGAACCCCTCGAAGTCACCGAACCGGTCGTAGAGCAGCGCCGCTACCTTGCCGACGTGCCGGTGCCCGACGTGTCCGTGCCCGCCGGGTCCACCATGTTCGCCACCGGGCAGCGGGAAACCGTCCGGCGACGGAAGCACCTGCGAGGAGTCGCCGCCCAGGCCGTCCACCCGGTCGGACAGGTAGCCGACGTAGCGCTGGAGCACGCGGTACCACCGGTCGGCGGGAGAACGGTTGGCCAGCCGCCACTTCATGATGGCCAACGTGTTTTGCTCGGGCAGCAGCAAGGTCGCCGACGTCCCCACCGGGATCCTGATGCCGAACGAGCCGACGACGTAACGCCAGTTGCGCATCCCGGTCTTTGGCCACTCGGATGGCTCCGGCTCAACGTCGCTGGGAGGCTCGAGGTCGATGTTGGACGACGGCCGGGCGGCGAACTCCGCTGCGACCGGCGGATGCGCCGCCGGCTCGGCGATCCCGGGCACGGCGACTGGCGGGCGAGGCTTTTCGAACCGCCCGCGCCGAGTCGCGACACGCCGCACCTGCACCTCGAACTCCTGCCCTGCAACAACAGTCGTCGGCAGGTCGATGGTGAGCAGGCCGGTCAGGTTGAGGTCGTCCACCGAGTGCGGGATGGGTACGTACGTAATCCCGTCGGTCACCGTGCAGGCAACCGTGTTGGGATCGTCGACCGTGAGCAGGTGACTGCCGTACAGCCGCGAGGCCTGGTCGATCACCTCGGCGGCGGAGGCCTGTGGCCAGAAGATGTGCGCCACGCTGCCGACCGGGACGTGGCCCCAGTCGATCATCAGCTCGTCCGGGTAGTCCAGCAGGAGACCGGCGGCGTCGGCCAGGGCAGGACTCGGTCGTACGTCGAAGGTCTGCGGCACTCGGTGCGCCGACGCAGGGCCGGGGTTGTCCGACGTGGTGACCTGCAGGTTGCGCTGGGCGAGCTTGTCGGAGTTCTGCGGGGACTCAGTGACCCCGTTGGCGTTGATGATCGGCGCCCCGTCGTACGCGATCTGGGCGACCAGGCAGTGGTGCGACCCGTTGAGCCAGTGCTGGATCTGCTGGCCGTCGACCTGGTTGGCCGGGTCGTACAGGTTGAGAAAACATCCGTAGTAGAACCAGGACTGGTCTGTCCCGTTGTTGCTCAGCGACGGTGCGTTGACGCCGCCCGGGACGTAGTCCGTCTGGTTGTTCAGGTTGCCGGTGGCGAAGAACGGCAGGGTGTGATGGTTGGCGCCCACCAGCGGTGAGCCGGGGAATCCAGCAGCATCGGGCGAGTACGCGTACGTGGTGGTGTCCTGGTAGTCGGTGTCCGCGGTTTGCGTGGACCACAGCCGGAAGAAGACCCTGACGTTCTCGGCGGCAGGACTGCCCGACGGAGCGCGCAGCCGTACCCTCGCGATCGCGAAGTTGTAGTTGTTGTCGATCTGCGGGTGGAAGATGTCGGAGAAGTCGAAGTGGAACGGCGTCACCGACGAGTCGCCGGTGAGCGCGCCGCCCTGCCCCGGCAGCACCGAGCTGAACGGGTCCTGGCCGGTCGGGTCGGAGTAGTTGCTGTTGAGGTGGGTCAGCAGCGACTGGAGGTAGCCGAACGCCCCCGCCACGCTGTCCGACGGGAACGTCGGGCCGCCCGCGACCGGCACATTGTTGAGCGCCGGCGTTGCCGTGAAGACCCGCAGGTCCTGGCTGAGGTAGAAGACGTTCTGGGTGGTCGGGTCGATGTTGGTGAAGTACGGGTCCTCGCCGCCGATCAGCTCGAAGTCGGTGACCGCCGTCCCACCGGGAACCTCGGTGCCGTTGCTGGTGATGGCCGCGTGCAACGAGTAGTTGGCTGGGCCGTCCGTCGGCTGCGGGAAATGGTTCAACGTGTTCTGGGTGAACGTGACGTCGTACGCGATCCGGATCCGTTGCGGCACCTTGGTGTTGGCGGTGTTCTCGAAGTGGACCGGGATCGGGCTGCGGCCAATGGTGATGCCCGGCAGGTTGGCGAAAGGTCCGGTCGGCTGCTCGACGTCGATGTGCAGAGAGTTGAATGAGTCGATGCTGAAGCCTTCGAGGACGAGCCAGAACGCCTCAGCGAACCGGCCGCCGTGGGTGACCAGAGCGTCGGCGACCTCGTCCCGGCCGAACGTGCTCTTGTCCACCCAGAAGGAAAGAATGCCGACTGGGTAAGGATTGTCGAGGTTCGGGCCCGACGTGATCTGCGCGGTGCCGGGGAACGCGACGTCGAGCAGCCGCTTGAAGAACGGGAACGGGTCGCCAGGGTCGCCGGTCAGGTTGTGGTAGACGTCCGACAGCTCCGGCCCTGCGGCGCCGACGATCTCGTTGATCGAGAAGCCGAGCTGGACGAAGAGGTAGTAGAGGAACAGCAGCGAGCAGGCACTCTTGGGGCTGTTGCTGTGGTCGTACTCGTCGATATGGTTGACGAAGTCATCGCGACTGCTGTTCATCCAGATGTTGGAGATGAAAGTGAACAGCGGCAGCCCGTTCTCGATGAGGAACTGGCCGGCCAGGAAATGCGACAGGCCTTCGCCGGAGCTCTGCTCGTTGCTGCCGTCCGGCGCGAACCAGCCGCGGTTCTGCTTGAGCATCAGCATTTCGGTGACTTCGGCCACCATGAGGAACCGGCACAGGTTGGCGTCGCCACTGCCAGGGTCCAGGCCGATCGGCGGACCCCAGTGGGCACCGCCACTGGCGTTCTCGACCTGGACGCTGACCGGCAGGCCGTACGGCAGCCCGATGTTGCCGAACCAGCCGTTCATCAGGTCGAAGTCGCCCTCGGCCGCGGCTATCAGCGCGTTGGTACGGGCCGGCTCCGGCTGCCCCGGATGGACCGACGACTCGAGTGCGTCGTCGTAGGTGAAGGCGTAGTGCGTGGTCTTGCCCCGGCCCGAGCCGGAGTCGGTCAGACCAGTGTCGATGAATCCCATGATGTTCCCCCGATCGCGGCGCCGGTTGGCGCTCTTGTCGCCGCGGCGTGCTGCCTCGGCCCCGGTGTCAGGTTGAATGCTGGGCTGCACGTACGTCAGTCACCCGTACGCGTGACAACGAAGGCGGTATCAGATGCGGCGGACGGCGCTCTGGTGAGCAGTAGATGCCGGCGTTCATCGGGAGAGGTCATGGCCACCAGCGAGCAATGTGAGACCGAGATCCAGCGGCTGCGAGCCGAGGAGCGTCAGCGGTCGTCCGCTGGGTCGGATTCCAGGGCGAGCCGTTCGTCGCTGAGCTGCCGCTGTTCGTTGCGGGCCGCACCGGTGGCTGCCATGGGTAGTGCTTGGACGGCGATGAGCACGTCGCCGGCGCCAGCCAAGGCCGACGATCCGCTGCTGCTCGGGCAGGACACCATTGCGGGCTGGCATCAGCCCGCCTGAGCTGCTGGCTGTCCCCGCTCAGCTGCCGCAGCCCTGTACAGGGCTGACGGCGGCTCCCCGTTTCGGGAACCGCCGTCGTCGTGGCGCTTTCAGGAGGCCGAGGCTGCCCGGCTCCTCGCCGTGGCGGTCGAGCTCGAAAGCAGGGTGAGGACGAGGCCGACTGCGCTGACCACGATCCCGATCGCGGCGCCATCCCAGCCGGCTGTGGCGCCGATGATGCCCATCACGAGGTTGACCGCACTGATGGCCAGCGCTGCGGGGGCACCCCAACCCAGCTGGCGAACGAGTCCGAACGCGGCCACGAGACCCGCGACCCCGAGGGCGACACCGAGCACGATCACGGCGCCCGAGGTCTGGTCGTCGGTGCCGGCGCCGACGTTCATCAGTGACATGAGGGTGACGGCAGCGGCTGCCGCCCAACGCAAGAGCTTCATGATTCCTCCCGAAGGATCGGCGCCTGGCTCAGGACCAGACGAGGTGATGGAGGAATTCTTGGCCGGTGGGCGTTCCCGCGCCCAGGGTTGGGGTTCTCGTACGGGTCCCGCGGCTTCGGGAAAACCTCCCGGATCCGCGGGAGCTCAGGCCATTGCGCTTGGTCGGGCCCGCGGGGATCGTCGAAGGCATGACCGCAGCCGCCGGCGAGAGCGTGGCATCCGTACGCCATCGGGAAGGCGCGCGGGCCTCGCGATCGAGTGCGACCCGATGGGCAGTGGTCACCCTGGTCCTGTCAGCCGTCGGACTCGTGGTCGGTGTTCAGAGCATCGCCAGCGCTGGCGACGTGCCGGGTGACTTCCTCGACGGCACGATCTCGTCGCTGTGCTACCTCGTCCCGTACGCGCTGGCGGGTGCTTTTCTGTTGCGACGGCGGCCGGACCTGCCGTTCGGTTGGCTGCTGTCCGGCGCCGCAGCCGCCCTGGCGGTGTCGCTGATCGCGGTCGGGCTGGCCGTCGACTCCCTCAGCGCGGGCAGCACCGCCACCTGGCCGATCTGGGCGGCCGGGCTCGGCAGTCTGCAGTTCATCCAGATCGGCGTGCAGGGGTTGGTCAACGTTCGGTTTCCGACCGGCCGCATCCAGTCGCGTTGGGGGCGGGTGCTGGAGGTCCTGCTCGTCGGCGGGATGGTGCTGGTCGTTGTCGGCGGGGTTCTCGGCACGTCCATCGCCCACCAGCTGTCGACGGGGCTGCACCGTACGCTGACCAATCCGCTGACCGGCAACGGCACCTTGGCACACGTTGCCGACGGGCTGGACGCGGTGGCCGGACTGGTCGTCCTGCTCGGTCTGATCGCCGGCATCCGGATCGTCGTGCTGGCCCGGCGGTCGCACGGCATCGAGCGGCTTCAGCTGCGTTGGCGGGCACTCGGTGTGGTGTTCGCGCTGCTTCTCTTCCCGTTGGCGATTGCGGGCGTGCTGCCCGTGGCGCTTGATTTCGTCGACGGGACGGTGTTCGTCGCCACGCTGCTGATCCCCGTGCTGCGCTATCGGCTCTGGGACATCGACACGGTGATCCGCCGCTCGGTGGCGTACGGGCTGGTCACCGTCGTGCTGGCTGCGGGCTATCTGGCGATCGCCGCCGGAGTCGCGGCCGCGGTGTCCGAGCGGGCCGGCATCGTGGTGGCGGCTTTCGTCGTGGCGTTGGCGTTCGGACCGGCGCGGCTCGCGGGACAGCGCCTGGTGGATCACCTGTTTTACGGCCAGCGCAACGAGCCGTACCGCGCGGTGAACGAGGTCAGCCGTCGTCTCGAGGCAGTGGCGGAGCCCGGCACCGTGCTGCCGGCAGCGGTGACCGCGGTCGCGAGCTCCCTTCGGCTGCCTTACGTCGCCGTCGAACGTCCGGACGGTGATGTGGTGGCGTCGTTCGGAGAACCGGGTGGCGCCGGGCCCGAGCGGTGGGCGTTGACCTACCAGGGCGCAGTCGTCGGATCGTTGGTCGCGTCGCCGCGCGGTGGCGAGACGTCGTTCGGTCGACGTGACCACGAGCTGCTGGGTGACCTGGCCCGCCAGCTGGGCGCCGCTGTGCACGCCGAAGCTCTCACCGCCGACCTGCTCGTCTCGCGGCAGCGATTGGTCAGTGCCCGCGAGGACGAACGTCGTCGGCTGCGGCGCGAGCTGCACGACGGGATGGGTCCGCTGCTGACCGGTCTGGGCCTCAACGTCGACGCCGCGAGGGCGCGATTGTCCTTGGCAGGCAACGACTCTGGGGCTGACGTCTTCCTCGCGAACGTCAAGGATGCGTCGTCGCGGGCGATCATCGACCTGCGCAGCATCGTGTACGGGCTGCGCCCGCCGGCGCTGGACGACCTCGGCCTGGTCGGTGCGGTACGGGCTCACGCGCAACGGCTGGGCGAGGTCGGCAGCATCACGGTCGGGGTGGAGTCCGGTTCCTTGGGCGAGCTGCCGGCGGCTGTCGAGGTCGCGGCCTTCCGGATCGCTGTCGAGTCGGTGAGCAACGCGGCGCGACACGCCTCGGCGAAGAGTTGTCGGGTGCGCTTCGAGCGGTCCCACCGGTGCCTGTGCGTCGAGGTGCTGGACGACGGCTCCTCGGACGGGCGCTGGGTCGCGGGCGTGGGCTTGATGGGTATGCGTGAACGGGTGGCCGAGCTGGGCGGTTCACTGACAGCCGGGCCGACGCCCGACGGTGGCGTGGTCCGCGCGCTGCTGCCGCTGCCAGCGGCGGAATCATCGTGACCCGGGTCCTGATCGTCGACGATCATCCGCTGGTACGCCAGGGACTGCGGGCCGTGCTGGACTCGGCGGAGGACCTGATCGTGGTGGGCGAGGCGGTCGACGGCGAGGAGGCGGTGCGGCTCGCGGCCGAGCTGGCGCCGGACGTCGTACTGATGGACCTGCAGCTGCCGGGGTTGCACGGCGTCGACGCCACCCGCGAGATCCTGAGCGACCGGCCGGGGACCGCGATCCTCGTTCTCACCATGTTCGAGGACGACGACATGGTGTTCGCCGCGGTGTCGGCCGGAGCGTTGGGCTATCTGCTCAAGGGCGCCGATGGCGCGGACATCGTTGCCGCGGTCCGAGCCGCGAGCAGCGGCCAGGCGGTTTTCGGTGCTGCGCTGGCGGCGCGAATGCGGTCGTGGTTCACGGCTGCGCCCCGTGCCGGCACGGCATTCCCCGAGCTGACCGCGCGGGAACGGGCGATCCTCGACGGCGTCGCCGCCGGCCTGAGCAACGCGGAGATCGGCAAGCGCGAGTTCCTGTCGACGAAGACGGTGGCGAACAACGTCTCGACGATCCTGACCAAGCTGCAGCTCGCCGATCGCGGCCAGGCGATCGTTGCCGCACGCGAGGCGGGGTTGGGCCGGACAGCGAAGCCGGCTTCGGGCTAGAGAAGCTGCAGGGGGACACCTTGGTCAGGCCGGCGATGGTGACGACGCCGCGGGTGTCGACCGGTTTCCCCGACCGGCCTATCCATGCGACCCTGCGCCCGGACCGACCTTCACGGGGACCCTCGGCCGGGGTCGCGGGCGCTGTAGCCCACCCGGCCGGCGCTGGGTGAACCGGCAGGAGCGACGGGTGCGTCGGAACGCTCTTCCCCTCGCCGCCGCGATCACCGCGGCCGTGGTCACCGTGCCGCTCGTGGCCTTGTCCGGGGCGGGCGCGGCTGCGGCTGGCACGGCAGCGGTACGGATGGACCGGCCGGGCTGCCTGACCATGACCAGAACGGGCAGCAACAGCGGCCGGCTCACCGTCATCGGTGCCCACCAAGCCACGATGCTGTCGGTCACCAAGCTCCGCTCCGGCAGCCGCACCCTCGCGGTCGTCCGACGCAAGCCGTCGTGCACGGCCAAGGTCGCTGCCGGTCACCGGTACCAGCTCACCCTCCGGTACGAGTCCAGCCGTGCCGCGGCGTTGATCACCTACTACCGGGACTCCGTCGGTCACTGGCACCAGCTGGCCAGGGCCACCACACTGCCGAGGCGTGCGCACTGGTCTTCGGTGGCAGTCCAGGCGCCCTCGCTGCCGGTGCAGGCGACCTCGTTGAGCTTCGGCGTCGCCCTTGCCGGGACCGGCTCCGTCACGGTCGAGTCGATGATGCTGAGGGACGTGCCCCGAACCACCGCGCATCCGAAAGCGACGCCCACCTCGAGCGCCTCCGCGACGACAGCGCCCGTGACAACGGCGCCCGCGACGACAGCCCCGTCCCCGTCGGCTACTGCACCGAGCGGTCGAGTCGTTCAGGTGTCGACCGCTGCCCAGCTCACCTCGGCGCTGGCCGGTGCGACACCGGGCGACACGATCACGCTCGCCGACGGCACGTACCACGGGAACTTCACGGCGAAAGTGCCTGCAACTGCGGCAAACCCGATCCGGTTGACCGGCTCGCGCAGCGCGATTCTGGACGGCGGCAACGTGAGCACCGGCTACGCCCTGCACCTGGACGGCGCGGACTACTGGCAGGTGGACGGCTTCTCAGTCGGTGACGCCCAGAAGGCGATCGTGCTCGACGCGACCAGCCACGCGACGCTGAGCAACCTCAACATCCACCACACCGGCGACGAGCTGGTCCTGCTGCGGAACTACTCACGCAACGACGTGGTGACCGGCAACGAGATCTACGACAGCGGGCTGGTGACACCGGGCTACGGCGAGGGTGTCTACGTCGGGCTGGCGATCTCGAACTGGAGCTCCGCGGGCCAGTCCCGTACCGGCGGGCAGCCCGACACCTCGGACGGCGTGACGATCAGCGGCAACGACATCCACGACACGACGGCCGAGAACGTCGACATCAAGGAAGGGACGAGCGGAGGGACGATCTCGGGCAACACGTTCAACGCGCACGGGCTCAGCGGCGCCAACTATGCGGACTCCTGGGTCGACATCGCCGGCAACGGCTACACGGTGTCGGGCAACACCGGCACCAACCCCGGCGGTGCCCTGCTCGACGGTTACCAGACCCACGTCCAGGCCAGCGGGTGGGGACGGCTCAACGTCTTCAGCGCGAACATCAGCGCAGTCAACGCATCCGGGTACGGCTTCGACATCCAGACCAGCGGCACCGGCAACGTCGTACGGACCGACAACACCGTCACCGGCGCCGGCAAGGGCGTCAGCAACATCCCGCTGAGCTGAGCTGGGTTGACCTGGCGTCAGGCTTTGGCGACGGTGAAGTTGCGGAAGTGGAACGCCGTGTTGTCGCCGCGCAGGCCCACCCGGCCGGCGCCGGTCAGCGCGGCCTTGGCACCGGTGCCTGCGCTGACGGTGCTGAGGACCTGAACACCGTCGGTCCACAACGTGATCCGTACCCGGTGCGGCCCTTCGTCGACGATGGTCACCTTCTCGTGCACCCACTGGCGCTGCGGGAAGTCGAACTCGGTCTGCGCGAGCGTGGTGTAGTCGCCGCCGTTGGACGGACCGCCGGGCGTCTTGACCTTGATGGCGGCCGTGCCGTCGCGCCGGTCGAGGCTCACCGCGTACAACGACTGCGGGCTGGTGTAGCGCAGGAACACGTGCACCCCGTCGTACGCGTGCGAGCCGGTGCGGGGCGTCCTGACGGTGCCGCCGACGTCGAGGTCGAACGAGACCGAGACGTCCTTGAAGTCCGACCGGCGGCTGACCACGCGGAAGACGGCCGAGCCGGTCGTCTTGTGCGAGTGCAGGTCAGGGGTCGCGCCGTCGATCGGTCCGGTCCATCCGGCGCCGCCGTCGGAGAACAGTGAGCCGCTCGTGACGATCCAGTCCGGGCTCGTCACCACACCCGGCATCGTCGGGTGGGTGTGCGCCAGCTCGTTGGTGACCAGCCCCGACGTCGTCGGGAGGCTCGGTCGCCACAGGGTCTTGTCACTGTTGGGCATCGCGACCAGGCCTACCACCGCGGCCACCGCTGCCACCGCCAACACTGCTGCCGCGGCCAGCAACGGACCTTTGCGTACCCGGCCGGCCGGCTCGAGGTACGGCGAGTTGCGGTGCTCGGTCAGCTTCGGTGAAGCAGACGTCACAACGCGCTGACCCGGACATCGGTGTAGGAGACGAACGGCAGCGACGTGCTCGAGCGTTGTGTGGCGAAGCCGAAGCCGCCGGTAGTGGTCGGGCCGCCGGCACTCGGGACCTGCAGCAGCACGGTCCCGTCGACCGAGAACCGGGTGTACGCGGCCGCGACGGTCGCCGTCAGCTTGTGTGCACCCAGCGCGGCGATCGGGAACCGACCGAGGGTGGTGCCTGCCGCGTCGGTGATGGTGGCCTGGTGGTCGGAGACGCGCAGCAGCAGCTCGGCCGATGAGTCGGCACGTACCCGAAGGCCGCCGGTGCCGCCACTCGATGCCTCGAGCCCGGTGACTGTTGCCGAGACGGTGTAGTCGTCCCAGTCGGCCGTGCGCTGCGGCGCCCACGTCATCTTCACGTAGCGCAGCGACGAGGCGTCCGGCGTCACGCTGGTGTCCGTGGTGTCCACCGGAGCGGGGTGACCGCCTTCCTCGTACCAGTGCGTGTCGATGGCCAGCGGGTGGGCGGCCTGCGCCGGCGGCAGCGTCTGCATGGCTGCCAGCTGTTGGAAGGCCTGGCTGGCGGTGCTGGTCCGGGTGAGCTCGAACCGCTCGATCAGCTGGTTGGCGACGACCCGCCGGCTGACCGGTTGCGGGTCACGGCCGACGTCGGTGAAGTTGGCGCCGAACATGCCCTCGACCAGGTGCTCGGTGATGGCGGCGGTGACCGGGTCCGGAATCTTGGCCGACACGTCCGAGTACGGCCACGCGAACAGCTGCGGGCTGGGCAGACCGTGCGCGACCAGGTCGGCCTTGGATGCCTTGAGGTCGGTGGTGACCCTGGCGGTGAACGCTGTCGTGGTCTCGGCGGTCCCGTCGGGCAGGTGCAGCCGGTTGGCCAGGTTGGGACGCATGACGCCATCGGCCTCTGTCGGCACCTGCGAGTGCAGGTTGTGCGTGTGCGACTCGAAGTCCCACCGTCCCGACCGGGCCATCGTCTTCACTTCCGGCCAGGTGAGGTAGTACGGCCGGTGCGTGCTGACCCTGCCGGTGATGACGAACGACACGGCGTGGAAGTGGTAGCGGGCAAGGATCTTGTCCGCGTACGTCCACAGGCCCTGGGTGCCGTCGTCGAACGTGATGAGTACGGTGCGGCCGGTCGGGTGGAACGTGCCCTGCTGGTAGGCGACGAACTGGTCGGCCGTCAGGGTGCGGTAGCCGGCCCGCGACAGCATCTGCATCTGCGCCTCGAAAGCGGCCGGCGAGACGACGTACTGGCTGTTCTGCAGGTTGGGGCCGATGTCGTGGTAGGTCAGGGCGACCGGGGCCACCGCGTACCCGAGGGCGGTGTTCGCGAAGCTCGAGTACGTGGTCGCGTCGGTGGGCGTGACAGCGGTGACCGGCGTGGCAAGCCGGGCGTGCCGGCCCAGTGCCCACGCGTGGTAGGCGAAGGCGGCGTAGAACAGGCCGGCGACCAGGCTCAGCGTCGCGGCGACCGACAGCCAAGTGATGCTGCGATGGCGCAATCCCTTGCTGGGCACGGGATTCCGGTCGAACTCCGGCACGAGCGCTGCCGCCGCTGCCCGCGGGTCGTGCTCCTTCGTCAGGTCGATCGTGCGGTTCACAGGTAGACCCCCCGGCTCAGGACGAACACGTACAGCACCGCAACGGCGGCGACGGTCAGCGTGGTGATCAGCAGGCTGCGGAACTTGCCGGTACGGCCGGCGGCGGGGGCGCTCATGCCGCCCTCGACCAGATGCCGCGCCTGATGGTGAGCAGGGAGTACAGCAGCAGCCAGCTCAGCACGACCGACGAGAGCAGGCTCATCAGCGGCCGGTAGCGTCCGCGACCCGAGCCGGGATTGTCCACTGCGAAGGCGATTCCCCATGCTGTCCCCTTGATCAGTACCCCGCCGATGTAGAGCGCGGTGAGCAACCACAACCCGTTGGCCGGCGCCCAGACCAGGTGCCGGAGCGCCATGAACGGCGCGGCCAGCACCCACAGGCCATGGCCGTAGTAGAGCGCCGACGGGCCGGGGCCGCGACGCCACATGAAGGAGCCGGTGAAGAACAGGTTGCGGACGAAGCTCTTCTTCCAGCGCACCTGCTGCTTGAAGAATGCCCGCGGCCGAGCTGGTACGACGGTCCAGACCTTGGCCGAGCGGACATAGCCGACCCGCCACTCGCGCGGCTGGTGGTCGACGTCGTCGACGAAGGGCGACCCGGTGTGCGCGGACTTGAGCTTGGCGCCGCGCCACTTCTGTCCGAGCACGTAGCCGGTGAGCTGGCGGTCGGTGGCGAACCGGAACTCGCCGCCCAGGAAACGGTCGTTGGCCCAGGCCGGCAGGTAGTTCCAGATCGCGTCCCGGCGGAACACCGCGAGCGGACCGGACACGCAGGTGACCGAGCCGAGCGTCGACTCAGCAGCCTTGGTGACCCGGAAACTGCCCTCGTACCAGGTGTCCTGGATCTTCGTGAGCAGTGACTCGTCGGCGTTGAGGGCACGGGCGTGACCGGAGACGGCGCCGAGACCCGGGTGGGCCACCAGTGCGGCGACGCAACGGCGTACGGCGTCGGGCGCGAGAATGCAGTCGGAGTCGGTGAAAGCGATCACATCACCGGTGGCCTGAGCCGCGCCTTCGACGAGGGCGTGCTTCTTGCCTGCGTTCTTCTCCAGTGCCACCAAGGTGAAGCCGAGCTCGGCCCGCAGCTCGTACAGTCGTTCGGTGGTGCCGTCGGTGGAGGCGTCGTCGACGACGATGACCTGCAGGTCCGGGTAGTCCGAGCTGCACATCGAGCGCACGCACCGGTCGATGACGTCGATCTCGTTCATCACGGCGACGAGCAGCGAGACTGTCGGCACAGCAGGCAAAGCCGGCGCGTCGTCCCGGTTGGGTACGCGCGAGAACCGCGTGTCGGCCGGGTCCTCGTACTTCGTGTACGCCAGGTAGAACATGAAGATCGTGCTGGCCAGAACGCCCATGCCGTACGCCATCAGCCACGGGTCCTGGCTCAGGCGAGGCAGCTGGCGGGCGAGCAGCGCGATGAGCGGCAGCAGGCAGACGACGACGGTCAGGCGCCGCAGGCTGCGCCGGACGCCCGGCTCCATGCGGTCCAGACGCGATGCGCGGTGCTTGCGATTCTTGTCGGTGGCAGCGGCAGAACCCGTTGGTGCGTAGGGGTTCTCGACGGTGCTGGTCTCGACAGCGCGGGTCTCGACGGGGCGAGTATCGACGGCGGTCACAGGACGACGCGGTGGGAGACTTCGTCCAACCGGAAGGTCGCGTCGAGCACGGTGCGATGCTCGGTGACCCAGCTCAGGTCGGCTCCCGGGTGACGCGTGTGGACCAGGACCAGCTCCACCTCACCGGGCTCCGGCACCGAGCTGTTCAGCTCGCGACCGGCGATGGCCAGGGACGGGATCCACTCGTCGTCGTACGAGACGGTGGCACCGGCGTTGAGCAGGTCCTGGATGATCTCCAGGGCCGGCGACTCGCGGACGTCGGCAACGCCGGGCTTGTAGGCGATGCCGACGATGTGCACCCGGGCGCCGGCGAGGGCGTGGCCGGCGTCGCCCAGGGTCTCGCGGATGCGCTCGACCACCCGACGCGGCCGCAGCGCGATGCCGGTCATGGCCGCGTCGATCAGCGGGGCGTGCACCCGGTCGGCCTTGAGCTGCCAGAGCAGGTAGTGCGGGTCGCAGGGGATGCAGTGACCGCCGACGCCAGGGCCGGGGTAGAACGGCATGAACCCGTACGGCTTGGTGGCTGCTGCGTCGATGACCTCGACCGCGGAGAGGCCCAGATGCCTTGCTACGTCGGAGATCTCATTGGCCAGCGCGATGTTGACGGCGCGGAAGGTGTTCTCCAGCAGCTTGGTGAGCTCCGCTGCCTCGGGCGAGGAGACGCGGTGAACGGTGGGGCAGGTCGCGGCCAGCACCGCGACGGCAGCGTCGGTGCAGGCTTCGGTCAGGCCGCCGACGACGCGAGGGGTGGCCTCGGGCCGGTGGTCGGCGACGCCGGGGTCGATCCGCTCCGGCGAGAAGACGACATGGACGTCCAGGCCGGGGGTGAGGCCGCGAGCCGCCAGCGGTACGGCGACGAAGTCGCGGGTGCAGCCGACGTAGGTCGTGGAGGTGAGCACGATCGTCTGGCCGGGGCGGGCGTGGGCGACGACCGTCTCGCAGGCCGACTGCAGGGCGCGCAGGTCCGGCGTGAGGTTGGGAGTGACCGGCGTGGGCACGCAGACGATGATGGTGTCGGCGTCGGTGAGCCGGGCCGGGTCGGCGGTGAGGGTCAGGTTGTCCCTGCCGAGGTGCCGGCCCAGCCGTACAACGTCCTCGGGGTGCAGATCGACACGCTGCGAGCGGATCTCGTCGAGCCGGGCGGGGCTGATCTCGAGCCCGATGACCCGGCCGCCGGCCTCGAGGAAGGACAGCGCCGTGGGCAGACCCACGTAGCCGAGGCCGACAATTCCGACCGTGCCCAGGGTGTTGGGGCGAGGGGCGTTGAGGTCGATGACGACGTGGTCGGTCTGGTGGGGGATCAGGGTCGTGCTCAGGTTGGTCGTGCTCATGGTGGGGCAGTCCTTCGGACAGCTTCGGCTAGTGGTCTTTTCGCGTGGGGGGCACGCGCGAACAGAACACACCCGAGGCGACGCCGAGGACGGTCACGCTCATGCATTCTGACCCGGGGTTCGAGCTGGAGCTGGTCAGCGGTTCGGGTGGGGCCGCTGCTACTCCTGGGTTAACGACGGTGGCGGCAGAGGGTTACCGGTGTTTCCGGATTTGTGACGTATTTGAGCATTTCGCACTATCAAGCCCCCCAGCCGGTACGCGCAGCATGGCCCGTTGTGACTAGCCCCCTGAGATGGGGCTGGTCCCTTTTTGTCGTTTCCGCGTCGCGTGGGAATACCCAAAGGGGTGGCCAGGGCTACCGATCGGATCAGCTGACGAAGGTCACGGTCACCCGTCGGTTCTGGGCCCGCGTTGCCGCGCTGCCGGAGGTCACCAGCGGGCGAGCGCCGCCATAGCTGATCGCCTTGGTGTGTACGGCAGCGCCATGGGCCTTCAGGAAGCTGCAGACCGCGGTCGCCCTGGCCATGGCCAGCGCCTTCTCGTGCGCCACGTTCCCACCGAAGTCGGAGTAGCCGGCGCACACGATGGAGTGCTTGCCCTTTGCCCCGGCGGCCAGGTGCAGGAGCACGGTGCGGATCGACGGCAGCAGGGTGGCCGAGTCGTAGCCGAACGTCGCGTTGGCGCCGAGGTTGATCGGGGTGCCGAGCGCGACCGCGTGACCAGCGACCTGTGCCACCGGCACGCCACCGGCCGGGGCCTTCAGCGTCACCGCGGAGACACGACCGGGCAGCGAGCGCCCGGCTGCGTTGGCGGCCGTGGCAACCACCAGGAAGCGCGTGTGCGGGCGCAGGCCGTACACCTTCAGGGTCTTCTGCTTGGCCGGCAGGGTCACCGTCGTGGTGTGCAGGCCCGGTCCGGAGACGGTCACGCGGTACGAGCTGATCGCCGCGCCGCCGTTGCTCGCCGGGGGTGTGATCGCGACGGTGAGCGCTGTCATCGTGGTGCTGGTGCGGACCTTCGGGGCGCCCGGTGCGGTCATCGGAGTGCCGGACAGCGCCGGGCTCCACGCACTGAGGCCGGCGGCGTTGCGTGCCACGGCCTTGGCGGTGTAGCGCACGCCGTTCTTCAGCCCGGTGAACCGCACGGTGCCGCCGAGCGGGCCGGTGAGCTGGCGGGTCAGGCCGCCGGGGCTCAGGGTCACGGTGTAGCCGGTGACGGGGACGCCGCCGGTGGCGGTCGGCGGGACGACGGTGGCCTGGAGCCACTGCGACCCGACCTTGAGCTGGCGCAGGCCGGGCGCGCCGGCGGTGGCCATCGGAGTCGCCGAGGCCGTGACGGCGGCGGAGTCTCCGGCCGCGTTGGTGGCGACCACGGAGAAGGTGTACGGGACTCCGTTGGTGAGGCCGGTGATCGTGACGATGCCGTGGGTGTCGACGGGGGTGACGGCGCCGCCGGGCGAGGTGGTGACGGTGTAGCCGGTGATCGGTGCGCCGCCGTTGTCGCTGGGCGCGGCGATGGTCAGAGTGACCGTGCTGTTGCCGGCGATGGCGCCCGAGATTGCCGGCGTACCAGGCACAGTACGCGGCGTGGTGGTCACCGGCGTGGAGCCGACCGAGTCGCCGTTGGCGTTGATCGCGACGACGGTGAAGGTGTACGGGACGCCGTTGGTGAGCCCGGTGAGGATGACGTCGCCGGCGTCGTCGACGGGGGTGCGAGCACCGCCCGGCGAAGTGATGACGGCGTACCCGGTGATCGGGAGTCCGCCGGTTGCGTCGGGAACGTCGAAGTGCACCGTCGCCGTGGTGTTGCCGGGGGCGGCGGTCACGTGGGTCGGGGCGCTTGGCACGAGCGTGACGACGTCCGGTGCGAACGATGCGGTGCTGTGCTGCCCGTACGCGTCAGTGATCGTGTAGTCCACCGGGGTCGGCGTGCCGGCGAAACCGGGCGCTGGGGTGAACGTGACGATGCCGGTGGCCGGGTCCAGGACGTAGGTGCCCTGACCGGTGACGGTGACGGTGGTGGCCGGGTCGCCGTGGCCGTCGACCAGGCTGACCGAGCCGCCGGTGGGGATGACCAGGGTGGCCTGCTGCGGCTGGTCGGACTGCGCCGGCGAGCTCGGGGGTGACGGCGGTGCCACCGGACCGGCCGGCGCGGTGACCTCGGCTGGGGCGAACGTCGAGTCGGAGGTCTGCCCGTACGCATCGGTGATCCGGTAGTCAACGGGGTCAGGCGTTCCGGTGTAGCCGAGGTCGGGGGTGAACGTGATCACGCCGGTGTCCGGGTCGAGGACGTAAGTGCCCTCGTTGGGGACGGTGACCGTGGTCGCCGGGTTGCCGTCGCCGTCGACCAGGGTGACCGAGCCGCCGGTCGGGATGACGACGGTGGTGCTCTGCGGCTGGTTGCTGTCGGCCGGTGCGGTCGGGGTGAGCTCCGGGGCGACCGGCGCCGCCGGGGCAGTCACGGGGCTGGGCGCGTACGTCGAGGCGGTGCTGCTCTGGTCGTACGCGTCGGTCACCCGGTAGCCGACGGGGGTCGGCGTGCCGGCGTAGCCGAGGACCGGCGTGAAGGTGATGAGGCCGGTGGCCGGGTCCAGCTCGTACGTACCCTGGTCGGTCAGGTGACCGTGGTCGCCGGGTTGCCGTCGCCGTCGAGCAGGGTCACCGAGCCGTCGTCGGGATGCTCGCCGTCGTGTGCTGCGGCTGGTTGCTGACGACCGGGGTGGCCGAGTGCAGCGCCGGCGCGAGCGGCGCCGCGGGGGGCGTCACCGCGAAGGGCGAGAACGTCGAGGTACCGGTGCTGTTCGTGCTCGTGGTTTCGCGGTAGTGCACCGGGGTCGGGGTGCCGGTCCAGCCGAGGATGGGGGTGAAGGTGACGACCCCGGTCGAGGTGTCGAGGGTGTAGGTGCCCTGGCCATCCACGGTCACGAACTTGATGTCGTCGCCGTGGTCGTCGAGCAGGCGTACCGATCCACCGGCCGGGAGCGGCAGGGTCCCGTACTGCGGCTGGTTGGTGTCCGCGGGGACCGACGGCGTGATGGCCGGCGCTTGCGGGGTGACTGCTGCGTCGGCCGAGTCGGGGCCGTTGCCGACGGCGTTGGTGGCGTGGACGGTGAAGGTGTAGTCGGTGTCGTCGGCCAGTCCGGTGACAATGCAGGAGGTGCCGGCAGTGGTGCAGCTGCCGCCGGTGCCGGACACGGTGTAGCCGGTGATGTCGGTGCCGCCGTTGTCGACAGGGGCGGTCCAGCTGATGGTCGCCTTGAAGTCGCCGGCGGCGGTGTGGACGGCGGTGGGCTGGCCGGGTGTGGTCACCGGGGTCGCGGTGGCGGGGGTGCTGCTGGTGCCGTTGCCGACGGAGTTGTTCGCCCGGACCTGGAAGGTGTACGGGTCGCCGTTGGTCAGGCCGGTCACCGTGGTGCTGAGGGTGGTGACCAGGTTGCCGTTGACGAGGTTCGTGGTCGAGGTGGGGCTGACCGGGGTCCAGGTGCCGCTGCGCAGGACGTCGTAGCCACTGATCGGGTCGCCGCCGTCCGCGGGCGCGGTCCAGGACAGGGTGACCTTCGAGTCGCCGGCCTGCGCGGTGACCACCGGAGCCTCGGGCGCGGTTGCCGCGTCAGCAACGGTGACGTTGCCGGTGGCGGTCACGACGCCGGCGAAACCGGTGCCGAGGGTCGGGTCGTCATTGGTCTTGCCGCCGAACTCCACGACGTAGCCGCTGGCGCCGTCCGTCCACGCCGGCAAGTCGTTCCAGGCTTCCCGGGGACGCCACCCCAGTTGGTGACAGCAGCCCACTCGGACCCGTAGTTGTTCGGCTCGCCATCGGACCAGGAGCTGTAGAGGCCATCGTTGTTGACGAAGTCGCAGGTGCCGGCGTCCCAGCTGCACAAGCTGATCACGTTGCCGGCGATCGGGCTTTCGTCGTCACCCGCTGCCCAGTGCCAGACCCTCGGGTAGACCGTGCCGTCGACAGTCCGTACCGAGTCGTCCGTGAACTCGTCGGTGTCGGACCATGCGCCGAACCACACATTGACGGCGCCGGGGACCTTGTAGCTGAGGAAGTCGTTGACGGTGTCGTTGGGGATCGTGGCGAGATAGCCGTGCTGGCCGGCGAACTCGTACGTCTTCGCCTGGGCATCGGCGTCGTACCAGCTGATGTTCTCGCTCGGCACGTAGCGGTAGATGTGCTGGTTGGACGAGAGGTAGCTGTCGTCGGGGTCAGGATCGGCGACGGACGCGGTCAGGGCAATGTGCGCCGTGCCGGTGGTCGCGCCGCCGTCAGCAACTTGATGCTGGCGAGGGCGGCATTGATGCTCCTGCAAGCCGGTGAAGGTGATCGAGGTGTCGCCTGTCAGGGAGTTGCCGTAGGCGAGGTCCACGCCGGACGGATCCAGGAGCGCCAGGGTGCCGAGGTCGGTGGCGACGGTGACCTGCAGCGTGTCGTCGGTATCGCCGCTGACGTTCAGACCGGTCAGCACGGTCCGAGCCGGGCACGATCCGGACGGAGTCGACCGGGGAGACGGTCAGGCCCTCGCTCGCGTGGGCGCCTGTCGCGGTGACGACGCCGGCGGCCAGCGTGCCGGCCGTCAGGGCGCCGGCGAGCGCTGCGGAGGTGAAACGTGCGCGGCGAGTACCGGTGCTGCGTGAGCCGACGACCATGTGGAGCTGCCCCTTTTGTACGGATGCCCGAGCACCTGCTCACGGCCGTCGACAAGTCTCGGCGGCGAGGCGACAATCCTTGACGGATAAGGACTTCTATCGCTCAAAGGGCCCAGGTGGGCGGGCGTTGGGGACTAGCGCGCTAGTCCTTTGTGGCCACGGCCTGAGAGGCTCTGTTCAGCATGATCATGCAGGTGTACGTTCCGGACATTCCTCGCCGACGAGGTCCTCCAACGACCACCACGTAGCGGTAGGCCTGGAGCGTGGGCCGCCTCTCAGCCGGCTCAACGTGCGGCGGCGGCTATCCGTACCGAAAGGTCGTCGAGTTCGTCGAGTACCGAGCCGGCGCCCCAGACCTGGTCTCGTTTTCGGTCAGTGAGAGGGCGCAGTACGCCCGCCTCGTGCAGTCGCTGGATGGCGGCGTAAATGCTGCTGACCGGTGCGCTTGATGACGCGCGCACGTCATCGGCTGATATCACGGGCTGCATCACCAGCATGCCCAAGATGTGCGCCGCAGCGCTTCCCGATCGGGTGCGGCCGACCATGGTGGCCCACTCTCCGGGGATTGATACAAGTCTGTCAGCTGTGGCGCGCGATTCCGATGCCGCTATACGCGCGGCGGTGGCAAAGGCGTGGATCAGCGGTCGCGGTTCCCCGCTGCGGTACTGAGTCAGCTGGTCGAAGTATCGATCGCGGTGGGCAACGAGAGCCGAGGCCAGGGGCACGACGACCCGGGTGGTCGCTCCTCGGCGACGAAGGATCGCGTTGATCAGCGCTCGCCCGATCCGCCCGTTGCCGTCGGTGAATGGGTGGATGGATTCAAATTGCGCGTGAGCGACGGCGGCCTGGGCTAGGACCGGCACGTCGTTCCTGTTGGCGAAAACGCCAAGGTCGTCGAGGTAGTCGGCCACAGTCTCCGGCGGCGGTGGCACGTACAGCGCATTGCGGGGCGAGTAGTCACTGCCGCCGATCCAGTTCTGGACATCGCGCAGTCGACCGGCGTACGAGCGCTCTCCGGGCTCGTCCCGCATGAGGAGCTCATGGGCAGCCAGGAGTGAGGGCAACTCGATACGTCCGGTGCGGTCGGTGTTGGCGAGGATCTCCTCCAATGCGGACGTGGCAGCCACCATCGAAGTGGCAGAGCGGTTCGCCTTACTTCCGTGCAGGGCGCGCGCGTAGTCGTCGATGCTCGCCTCGACCGACTCGATTTTGGACGAAGCCACCGACTCCGTGCGCAGCAGAAGGACGCCGAGCGCGGCCAGCTGTCCGCCGTGGGCATGGTCGAGAGCCGCAATCTCCGCTAGCGAGCCTTCCATCGCCACGATGAGGTCACCGTCGACCGGTACCGGCAGGTCGGCGATCATTGGTGGGAGGGCCACGCTGACCTGCGACAGTGTCCTGTCTGCACGGGTGCCCGCTCGTTGGGACTGATGCCACGGTCGGATGGCCACCCCGTGTGCCGGCCAGCCATCCACAGGCTCTCCCCAAGGTCGGAACATGTACTGCGTTATTCCGAGTTATCTTACATAATCCGGAATATCGCGCCACCTGAGGCGATTTCGCGAAAGAGACGCAGCACGCGTGCCACGCTCAGCATGGTCAGCCGTGCCCGCAGTGCGTCGCAGTCCAGCTCGCTTCGTGCTCCATCGCCGCGGTGAGCTGCGGCGTCTCCTTGATCTCCGGTTGTTTGCCCGAGAGCACGGCATCCACGATGTGCTGGTCGAAGTCGGCGATGACCTGCAGGTCGCCTCGAATGGCGGATGGAGCGGCACCCCGGAGCTTCTTGATCAGCGCCGTCATCTCCTTGAGGCCGGGGTTGTCCGGCCCCTGTGCCGCCGTCGTCAGGACCCGCAGGCTGTCCGAGATCGTCCGGCAGGCCGCGGCGTCCGACTCACCGGCAGCGGACGTCGTCGCCGGCGAGGCCGGTGCCGCAGTCGAGGACGGCGGCGCTGTCGAGGCTGCCGCTTGCGAGGCGGGAGACGGCGTCGAGGAATCAGCCACCGACGGCCTGACCGAGGCTGAAGCGCCTGTCGGCGCGACCGAGGCGCCCGTACTGCTCGACGATCCGCACCCGGAAAGCACGAGCACCGAAGCAAAGGCCGCCAAGACCCACCGCGCCCTCATGCCGCCACCCCCGTCCGCAGCCGGGCGCTTTCCCGGAGGTAGCGCCGATGACCGACCGATCCGGTACGCGAACCGCGCCGGCGGCGGCAGCTTGGCGAGGAAGAGCGCCCGCTCGTCATCGGACGCCTCTTCGAAGATGTAGCCGAGGAACACCAGCAGCCGTGGCTTGGACATCCCGTCCATGCCGCGCTTGCCCAGCTGCGCCCACTCCTGCTCGGTGACGTACCGCTCGACCACGGGGAGCACCTCGCCCTCCTCGTCGTTCAGGTGCTCGTCCAGCCCGACGGACACCCCCTTCAGCAGGTCCACCAGGGCATCGCGGGTCAACGGGTCGGCGCGACGGGACCACCCCGGTACCAAGGCCTCGACCTTCGCGAGCAGGTCACCGATCTGCTCGTGCTGGCGGTCCATCCGTACCAACAGCTCGTCGGGCAGGTCGGCCCGAGCCTGCAGCAACGGCCACAGCAGCTCGTCCTCACCGGTGTGGTGGTGGTGCAGCACGTTGACCATCTCGGTCAGGTGCCGCGACACCACGGCACTGCGTGCTGTGTCGCCCGGTTCCACCCCAGCGACCATCAGGGCGAGCAACCGGAACTCTCGTCGAAAGACGCGGTGCACCACCACCATCTGGGTGGTGTCGCACAAACGGGTCTGCACATTCATGATGCTGTTCTCCTTGTAGATAAAGGGTTCTGGCTCATGCGCCGGACGCGAGCAGCGCGTAGCCGGTACGGAAGACGTTGTCCGGGTCGTACTTCGCCTTGATCTCGAGCAACCTCGCCCTGGTCTCGGCCGGCCATGCAAGCGAGCCGTCGCCCGGAGTACGTGGACCACCCGAGGAGTTGACCGGCTCCTGTCCCGTCGCCCAGGGCGCGAGTGCGTCGAGCAGTCGCTGGCCGACCTGCGGCACTAGCTCGGCAATCGGTGGGAACAGCGGCCCGACGGCATTGACGACGAAGGCCGCATCCCTTCCTGTCACGGCATTGTCGGGCACCGGGTGACGGCTCGCTGCTCCACCGAGATGCCGCAGCTCCACCAGTACCATCGGCGACTGCGCTGCTGGTCCGGCCTGCTCGAGCAGCGTGTCCAGCGCCTCGACCGGCAGCTCGCGCAAGAAGGTGCCGCCGCTCCACACCGGCATCGGCTCGGTCGGGTCGTTGTGGATGCTGTCGACCTCGGAGTACGGCATCTCCCGTACGGTGTCGATCAGCGTCGGCGCGCTATGCCGTATCGGCTCCAGGATCTGCCGTCCCGACTCTGCATCGCCGGTGTGCGCGAAGCGCAGGTGAACGGTGAGCCGGCCGCGCAGAGGTGCGGGAACGTGCGGCAGGTCGGGCAGTCGCAGCAGTGCGATCGACGAGGTTGTCCGCTCGTCGAGGGTGTCCACCCACGCCCGCCAGGCATGCAGCAATTCGCGGGCATGCTCGCCGGGGTAGTAGACCGCCCCGCCGTACACCGTGGCGAGCTGCACCAGCCCGGTCGTCATCTCGGTCACCACGCCGAAGTTCGCTTTCCCGCCAAGCACTGCCCAGAACAAGTCGGGGTCGGCCGAGGCGTTCACCAGCCTGATCCGACCGTCAGCCGTCACCATCCGCAGCGAGCGCACATGGTCGGCGGCGAAGCCGTAAGTCCGGATGAGCGGCCCGGCGCCGCCGCCGAGGGTGTAGCCGATGGCGCCGACCGTCGAGCTCGATCCGCTCAGCGGGGCCAGACCATACGGGGCCGCGGATGTGATCACCCGGCTCCACGCCACCCCCGCCTGCAGTGTGGCCGTTGCCAGCGCCCGGTCGACGCTGCAGGCCTGCAAGCGGCGGGTGCTGACGATCACGGTGTCGCTGCTGGAGACTCCGCCGTGCCCGGTCGCGTGCACGCCGACGGCTAGGCCGTGCCGAGCGGCATACCGTACGGCAGCGGCAACGTCGGCCGCGCTGGTGGCTCCGACGACGACGTGCGGCTGGTGCCGTACCGCGAGATTGAACCCCGAGAGCTCGGCTCGATCCCGGGATCGCCGGCGAACAGCACCGGTCCGGCGACGCCGGCCTCCAGGGCTGTCCGCGCCGGGTCATGAACGTTCGTTGACATGATTTCCCTCTGGTTCGGGTTGAGGTGAAAGTTGGTACGGACGACTCTGCTGGCGCGTGCCTTGAGGCCCGCTTTCGCCAGCCTTGCGGCGCCGGCGATCGTGGGCACCGGTCGATCGGCGGCCGTAGCATCGGGGACGTGGGGAGGCGCACAGTGGGAGCTGCGGCGTTGTTCGTGGCCGACCACGAGGTGGCGAAGTCCGGACGGTTCGCCGTTCTCGGGCCGCTCCTGGCGTGCGACAGCACCGGAGCGCCGGTCGATCTCGGCAGCCCCAAGATGCGCGCCGTCCTGACGCTGCTGCTGGCCGAGAACAGGCGAGTGGTCAGCGTGGACGAGCTCGTCGCCGCGCTGTGGGGTGACGACCCGCCGCCGTCGGCGACCGGCACGATCCACGTGCACATCTCGCACCTGCGCCGGCTGCTCGAGCCGGATCGCGTCGGGGCGTCGTCGCTCATCGTCACCAGCACGCCGGGCTACCGGATCGATGTCGACCCGCAGGACCTCGACCTGTCGCTGCTGCCGGCGTTGGTGTCGCAGGGCGGCCAGCTGCTCGAGGACGGCGACTTCATCGGTGCGTTCGACGTGCTGGAGCGGGCAGTCGGGCTGTGGCGCGGCGAGCCGCTGACCGACCTCGGCGAGACGCCGTACGCCGTCGCGGAGCGGGTCCGGCTGAACGACCTGCACGTCCTCGCCCGTGAGCGCAGAGCCGCTGCTCTGACCGGGACCGGGCGGCCGGACGAGGCCGTTACCGAGCTCGAGCGACTGCTCGCCGATCACCCGTTGCGTGAACGGTTGTGGCTGCGCCTGGTCGAGGCGCTCTACGCCAGCGGCCGGCAGGCCGAGGCGTTGGAGGCGTGCCGCACGTGTACGCGAACCCTGCGCGACGAGCTGGGCATCGATCCCTCAGCCGACCTGCGCGAGCTGCAACAGGCGGTGCTGCGGCAGGACCTCGTCGTGGCCCGGCAAACGGTTGAGGCTCCTCGACCGCGCGACCTCTACCGGACGCGTCGCGGCTGCTGGTCGGTCGTCGCGCGGAGAGCTCGCGGCTGCAGGCGCTGATGACCAGCGTGGCGGACAGCGGCGACGGCGCGATCCTCGTACTGGAAGGCGAAGCCGGCATCGGCAAGACCCGGCTGGCCGAGGCAGCAGCCTCGATGGCCGAGGCTGCGGACTGGCGTACGACGTGGGCCCGCTGTGCCGACGACGCTGGCGCGCCGCCGATGTGGGCGTGGTACCAGGTCGTGTCGGCACTCGGTGGCAGCCTTGAGCTGGCTGAGGGTACGGACCCCGATCAGCGGCGGTTCTCGATGTTCCAGCAACTGCGGCGAGAGCTGTCCTCGGCCTCGGCTGAGTCCCCGCTGCTGCTGGTGCTCGACGACGTCCAGGCTGCCGACGCCACGTCGCTGCAGCTGCTCGGCCTGCTCGCCCGTGACCTCGCCGGGCTCCGCGTGCTGCTGATCGTGACCGTCCGCACGGTGGGCGAGCAGCTGCAGGAGGCGCTGGTCGAGTGCCTCGCCGCCATGTCCCGTGAGCCGAGGGTGCAGCGGCTCACTCTGGCTGGCCTGGGCGAGGCCGATGTCCGCGAGCTGGTCGCCGCCCAGCTCGCCGGGGACAGCGCCGATGCCTTGGCCGCCCAGGTCTATGCCAGGACCGAGGGCAATCCCTTCTTCGTCGTCGAGCTGCTCGAGCTGTTGCGGAGTGAGCAACGACTCGAGGCGTCAACGTTGCCGCTGCCGCCGTCCGTACGCGACGTGCTCGAACGCAGGCTGGCACGGCTGCCGTCGGAGACGGTGTCCCTGCTCCAGCTCGGCGCGCTGGCCGGTCGCGACGTCGAGATGGCATTGCTGGAGGCTGCCTCCGGGCTGTCCGCCGAAGTCGTGCTGGCCCGGTTGGAGCCGGCCGTCCTGAGCCGTGCGCTCGTCGAGGACCCGGTCGGGTGGCAGTGGCGATTCAGTCATGCGTTGGTGCAGGAGACGCTGCTGGCCGGGCTGGGCCGGCTGCCGGCCGCACGGCTGCACGCGCAGCTCGCCGGAGCGATCGAGGCCGCTGACTCCGGACGGATGGCCGAGGTGGAACGCCTGGCGCACCACTACTTTCACGCCGTGCCCATCGCCGGCACCGAGCCGGCCCGGCGCTACGCAACGGCTGCCGCCGCGGCGGCCAGGCAGCGGCTGGCGCACGAGGAGGCAGCCGCCTACACCCGCCGGGCGCTGTCGTTGCTCGGGACCGGCGACGATGCCGAACGGCAGGACCTGCTGGTGGCGCTGGGCGACGACCTGCTGCGTAGCGGCCGGCTGCTCGAGGCCCAGGCCGTCGTGGCCGAGGCGATCGCGGTGGCCCGCAGTCTCGGCGACCACGACCGGCTGGCCAAGGCCGCGAGTGTCTGGGGCGGCGTCACGCTGTGGAACTGGCGCCCGTACGGCTATGTGGATCAGGAAATGGTCGCCCTGCTCGAGGGCCTGGTCACCCGCGCCGGAGAGGACGACCCGGCGCTGCGGGCCCGGTTGCTGGGAGCTTTCGGGGTCGAGCTGGCGTACGGCGGCCGGCGCTTCGAGGGCGTTGGGTACGCCGAGCAGGCGGTCGCCCTTTCGCGCACGATCGGCGACGCCGACCTGCTCGGCCGCACCCTCAACAACTACTCCCTGGCCGCCTGGGGCTCACCCGTGCTCGTTCCCGAGCGGATGGCGGCAGTGGACGAGGCGCTTGCCCTCGCCGACCGGGGATTGCCTGCCCGTACTCAATTCTTTGCCCACCTGCAGCGGGGACCGATGCGGCTGCACCTCGGTGACCGTGACGGTTTCGAGGCCGACCTCGACGAGGCCATCCGGCTGGCGCGGCGGCTGACCGGGCCGGAGGTGCTGCCGCACATCCTGGTCCAGCAGACCGGCCGAGCCGTCCTGATGGGGGCGTTCGACGAGGCCGAGGAACTCGCGGTCCAGGCGTACCAGCTGCTGGAGGAGACCAGCTTGTGGGGTGCCCGCGTCTGCTGGGCGCTGCACCAGTTCACCTTCCGCCGCCACGACGGCAACGTCGACAGCGCGCTGTCGTTGCTCGTCGACAGCAACTTCGGTTCGCCGCTGCTGCAGTCGATGGCGGTCCTGCTCGCGGCCGAGGGCGGAGACCTTGCCGAGGCCAAGCGGCTGCGTCGTCGCTGGCCCTCGGCCACGCCCGAGGACTGGACGACCGACCTGATGGGCGTGATCGAGGCGTGGCTGGCGCTGGCGATGCAGGGTGACGTTGAGCGGTGGTACCGCGAGCTTTTGCCGTACACCGGGCGGTTGGTGGTCGTCGGCACCGCGACGACGTACTGGGGGTCGTACGACGAAGTGCTGGCCCGGCTGGCCGAGGCGAACGGCGACACTGCGGCCGCGGTGAAGCATCTGCTGCTGGCGATCGAGCTGTGCGAACGGGTGGGTGCTGCGGAGATGCCGCGGTTGCGTGCGTCCTTGGCCCGGCTCGGTGCTGGATCGCTGACGTAGCAAGCAAAGCCGGGCCCGACGCGTACGCTCGGGCCCGGCTCTGGCGAGTGGTCAGTGAACGGTGAACTCGGTGACCATGCCGAGCAACGCGTGCGGCAGGTGCGGCGGCATGTCGTCCGGGACGAAGCAGGTCGCCAGGTAGGTGCCCGGCGCCAGGTTGAGCAGAACGTCGGCCTGGCCCCCCGGCAGCATCGGGGCAGCTCCACCCGCGGTGCGGAACGGCGGGATGCCCGGATGTGCCAGCCAGGCAAGGAAATCCGCCTTGTGCTTGCCCGGGGCGAGCTGGAGGAACTGCACCTCGTGGGCGTCCTTCTTGTCGGTGTCCACGAACCGGTAGAGGCCGTGACCGTTGAACCGGGCCGGCAGGGTGAACGTCATGTCGTGGGCGGTGATCGTGTGGCCAGGCCCGACCGGGAACAGCCGGCCGCCGAGGTGCCCGGGCTTCGGCACGGTGCCGACGACGCGGAAGGGTGCGAACATGCCCATCGCGAGGTGGCTCATGCCGTCGGGTCCCTTCACGAGGCAGATGGCCAGATAGTTCCCTGGCTGCAGCACATTCCACGCGACCTGGCGACCGCCCGGGTGCACCGCTGCTGGCCCGCCGACCGGGTCGGTCAGCGACAGCGCGGCTCCGTCGCCGCCCCTGGCCAGGGCCGTCTTGAACTGGGTGACGGACACGTGAGGGTGCAGTTTCACCAGCGCACTCTCGTGGTCCGCCGAGCCGACGTTGTGCAGGACGACCTTCATCCGGCCTGCTCGTACGGCAGCGTTGAGGTGCAGGTTGAGCGCGTAGTCGCTGGCGGTGACGTCGATCTCGCGGGTCGGCTTCGGGGGGTGCGTGGTGGCGGACGCGGTGGCCAGCGGCAGCCCGAAGACTGCGGCAGCCGCCAGGGTCGAGGTGATCAAGGTCGCTGTTCGCAGCGACTTGGGTCCATACATCGTCTTGCTCCGATCAGGTGAGGTAGCAACGCGCCCACCGTGACCGGTCCCGCTTGCGGCGGGCTTGTGCCTGTTGCCGCAAGGGTGGCTCAAGCGCCGGCGTCCGCCGTTGGCTGATGTCGCGGCGGTGAGAGGCCCTGTTCAGCATGATCATCCAGGTGTACGTTCCGGGCATTCCTCGCCGACGAGGTCCTCCAACGAAGGAGACCCGATGCCCAAGGTCATTGCCACCCACGAAGTGGACGATGTCGCCCACTGGCTCGCCTCGCCCAAGCGGGTAGAGGTGTTCGGCGACGCAGCAACCGACATCCAGACCTACGTCGATCCGACCAGGCCCAACTGGGTAGGGCTCAGCATGAACGTCCCGGACATGGCGGCGTTTCAGGCCATCATGGAAAGCGACGCGGGTGCCGAGGCGATGAAGTACGACGGCGTGCACCCCGACACCCTGCTCGTTTTCGTCGAGGCCTGACGGCAGTTCAGTGCACGCCACTTTCCTGGCCCACTGAGTAATTGAGGACGACCGAACCCAGCGACGTCGACGACACGTGGTTGAGCGTCAGGTCGCGAGGCCGCGGAAGGCTGCGGAACAGTCGTTTGCCGGTGCCGAGCAGCAGCGGGTGCACGAACAGCTGAAGCTCGTCGATGAGGCCGTGCTGCATGAGTTCGTGCACGAGAAGGCCGCTGCCCAGGATGGCGATCCGGCCCTCCGTCTGCTCCTTCAGCGCACGCACCGCGGGGGCCGGCTCGCCTGACAGGACGGTGGTCGGTGGCCAGTCCGGGTCTTGCAGGGTGCTGCTCACCACATACTTGGGCCGGGAGTTGAGGCTCGCCGCGATGGGGCTGCTGTCCCCTTGTGAAGGCCAGAACGCCAGCATCTTCTGATAGGTACGCCGGCCGAACAGATAGCCGGTCGTCTCGTCCAGACCTCCCGGGCCGGCCTCCGCGACGCCTGCCGCGAAGCGGGCGCCCCAGCCGCCGTGCTCGAACCCGTTGTCGCGGTCCTCGTCGGGCGACCCGAGCCCCTGCATCACGCCGTCCAGAGACAGGAACTCGACCGCTGTCAGTGTTGCCATCCCCTACCCCTCCTCGTCGATGCGACCATGCTGCCGTACGGGACCGGTCTGGTCTTGGACGAAATTGACGCTGCGAATACGGTGAGATCGTGTCCGTCCCGCAGCTGGTCGACCTGGCCCGTCACCGTCCCGCGGGTTTCGACGGCCTGGTCGCCGGTGTGGTGGGGCTGCGCGAGCAGGCGTCCGAAACGGTGCACCGCCGCCAACCCGCGGGCAGCCTGACCCTGGTCCGGCTCTCCCTGGCCGGCCGGCTCGACATCACCGAGCTGTCCGGCGGTGAGGGGGCCGGCCGCGGCCGCCAGTCCTTCGTCGTCGGGTTCATGCCCGGCTACGCCGACACGCAGTTCTCCGGCGAGCTCGAGTCGCTGCAGATCTACCTGACCCCGCGCGGAGTGGCGCGCATCCTCGGCCTGCCCGCAGGTGAGCTGTCGCGGCAGGTCGTTGACCTCGCCGACGTCGCTCCGCAGCTGAGCGGCACGTTGCTCGATCGGCTGGCGGACACGCCGGACTGGTCAGGGCGATTCGCCCTGCTCGATGCGACCCTGCGCGAGCTCGCCGCCCAAGGCCGTGACCACGACCCGGTCGCCGAGAACCTGTGGCGCGACATCCAGCAGTCCGCCGGACGAGTACGGGTCGCGCAGCTGGTCCGGTCCAGCGGCTGGAGCCATCGTCGCGCGATCCAGCGGCTGCGCGAGCACGTCGGGGTCAGCCCCAAGACCGCCGCGAGTGTGGTGCGGTTCGAGCACGCGGTGCACGAGCTGGATCCCGCATCTGACCTCGCCGACCTGGCGGCGCGTCGGGGGTACGCGGACCAGAGCCACCTGACCCGCGACATGACCCGTCACGCCGGCACCACTCCGGCATTGCTGCGGAAGGCGCCCGTCCCCACGCCCTGGCTGGCGCTCGGACGGCGGCCGGGGCCTGCTGTAGCGGCCGGGCCCTCGTACTCCTGCCCGACCACCGCGAGGCACTGCTGCAGCAACTCGTAGCGGATCACCACTGGCCGTCCACAACGTCGGTGATGATCCAGTACTCCTGGTACGCCTCGTCCTCGGACACCGCCTCGGACTCCTCGTCGACCTCGGCCGGGTCATCGGGGTCTGGTGGCGGGCGCATCAGCCGGTCGCCGGCGCTGGTGAGCCGTAGCGTGCGACGTACTCCGGCGAGGTGACCCGCGGGTCGAGGAATGCGGCCGGGTCCAGGTGGATGAACCGGTCCGGTCGGCGCAGCAGCTGCTGCCAGACCTCGTCGACTGTTTGGCCCGCGGCATGGTGGCTCGGACGCGACAATGACTGCTGGTACGCCACATTGGCCGGGTCGAGTACGTGCACGACCCGCACCCGGTCGGCGCCGAGGACGTGCTCACGCTCGAGTCGGTCGGCCAGCAGCTGCTGGCGCATCAGCTGGTAGAACGGCTCGTCGAGCATGTCCTCGAACGGGATCAAGTCGCTGCGCAGCGGGCCGTCGGGATCGAGCCACGCTTGCCCGTACCGCTGCCACCGCACTTCGTCCTTGGCCGGGTTCGGCGCCCGTACGACCGGTAGTCCTCGGTGTACTTCCACTCGACCAGCGCCAGCTCGACCGAGCCGGCACTCGTCCGGAAGAGGAAGGCCGCGTCGACGCTCGTGCAATGCGCGCCCCGGATCCGCTTGCCCAGCAGGGGATTCACCGAAGTAGTCGGTCGGCCCGATGTACTCGAAGGTGAGGTAGCGACCGGGTTCGACCTCGAGGACCTCGGCAATGTCGAGCACGCAGCCGAAGGCGAGCCGCAACCGCGCAGGGTCGTGCACCATCGGGCTCAGCGCGTTGACGCACTGCACCTGCGAGGAGACCAGGTTGTTGCTCGGACCGCCGTCAATGCCTGCGTGCCAAGGGATCTCGAGCTCGGCGAAGAGGTCAGCGCTGCTCCGGTCGAGCAGGTTGTAGCCGGCACATTGACGAGGCAGGCAGAAGTCGTAGGCCCGAGAGCCAGGGCGGCCTTCCTTGCCGATGTACGGAGCCGGCTGGCGAGCCTGCGCCGGAAGGTGGGCTGGTCTGCTTCCAGGCCGAGTTGCGGGTTCGCTCGGCATCCCGGAAGTCGTGGGTTGATGTCATGAGAGTGACGGTACGACTACCCTCCGACAGTTTCGCTTGGCGGTGATCCTACGACAGGCGGGGTGACCACGTCCAGGTCATCCAAGCCTCGGCAGGAGCCACGCGATCGTCTGGCCGAGTCTCCGCCATCCCACGTAAAACTGGGACTGGCTTCCCCGGCTTATCTCCAAGCTGAGGTGGTGCCGATCTTGACGGCGGCGCGTGAACTTGCGCTGGCGCTTGTCGGCCGAGCCACTTCCTGCTGAGCCGGACGGTGTGCGACAAGTTGAGCGATGCCAGTCCCCTGCGGATGACCGCTGCGACGTCAACTGAACGACGTTGATGGCACCCGATGCGAGCGAGGCTTCAGCCGGGCCCCAGGCAGCGACGGACGGCAACGACAAGCCGGCGGACCGCGCACGGGCAGTGTCCGAACGGGTAAGGCCTCCATCCAAGTAAGCGATGAGGTCCGGTACCTCGCGCCATGGCGAAATACCCCGGATCCGAGAGCAGCACATCGCCGTCTTCGGTGAGAGCGGCTCGGGCAAGACCGTGCTGGTCTCCTCGTTCTTCGGCCCCACGCAGGAGGGCTCGTACTCGAACGACCTCTGGGACCTTGTCGCCGACGACACCGGCCAGGGCAATCGGCTCTACCAGAACTACCTCGGCATGAGAGACCACGCGACGGCGCCCTCGCCGACCCGCTTCGCGGCCACGACCTACTACTTCTCGGTCAAGCTCAAGGGTGGGGTCAACGCCGCAGCGAAGAAGCGGCCATTCGACACCCTGCGCCTTGCATGGCACGACTACCCGGGTGAATGGTTCGAAGAGTCGCCGAGCAGCGAGGAGGAGGCCAACCGACGGGTCGACACGTTCCGGTCCCTGCTGCGTTCCGACGTCGCGCTCTTGCTGGTGGACGGGCAGAAGCTGCTGGACTACAAGGGCGAGGAGGAGCGGTACCTCAAGTCGCTGCTGACGAACTTCCGCCAAGGCCTGCTGCGGCTCAAGGAAGACCTGCTGGCCGACGAGGGCCGCCTGGTCGAGTTCCCGCGCATCTGGATCATGGCGCTGTCGAAGGCTGACCTGTTCCCGGACTGGGACGTCAACTCGTTCCGCGATCTCGTCATCGGGAAGGCCGCCGAGCACATCGACGGCTCTCCGCGCGACACTCAAGGACTTCGTGGACACCCCCGAAGCGCTGTCGATGGGCGAGGACTTCATGCTGCTCTCCTCGGCCAAGTTCGAGCTCTCCTCGGCTGGCCCCGAGCCGGTGGAGATCGATGTGACCAAGCGGGTCGGCCTTGACCTCATCCTGCCGGTGGCCTCACTGCTTCCCCTCGAGCGCCGAGTCCAGTGGAGCGAGAAGATCGAGATCCCGAGGAAGGTGCTGGACACCCTGGCGGACGGCGCCGAGACCCTGGCAGCGGTCCTGATCGGCTGGAAAGTTCGTCGGCTGTCGAGAAGCTCGTGGCCAAGGTGCCCAGGGTCGGCCCCCTCGCCAGCAAGGCCGCGCTCCCCGCTCTGTCGCGGCCGTCAAGATGGCTGGGTCGCAGCTCAAGGAGATCAACGCGCAGGCCCGGGAGCAACACGACTACCTGACGGCGACGCTGACGCAGTTCAAGTTGGACCTCGACCAAGGCGAGCGGACAGACGGCTGATCAGGAGCCCAAGTGCGTCCCGATCCCGACCTACCCGAGCGGCTCATCTGGGCCACTCGAGGGCGCTCCTGGGGGTTCCGGTTCCTCCTCGACGGAGGGCTGTCCGACCCACTCCCGGACTACGAACGCGCTTCGCGGATCTCGAGGACGAGCCGACGGCATGTCACCGCGCCGCCGGGACGGTCGCGCTGCGCTTTCCCGATCCGTTGGGGCGGAGAGATGCATCTGGCCGCGTCATCCCACACGAGTTCGTCGTCTTCGGAGACTTAGCCGACGAGATCGAGTCGGTCGAAGACGGCCTGCGACTGGTCTGGCCCCTCGTTGCGGAGGCCTATGCCCGAGTATGGGATGCCGAGGTTCCGCCCTCCCCCGATGACTTGGGCTTCACGACGTAGGTGCACCTCAAGGGACGGAGAGCCGATCGACGCGTAACCAGCGCTGTGTGAACTTGAGTAGTGCGGATGTCACCGATGCGCTATTCGTCTGGCATAGCTAACGGAGCTCGAGCGACACGACTATCGGTCAAGGCCTCGTCGTACCGTCGGTCGACACCGACTTGATCAAGCTTGAGGCTGTGCGCCCGGATCCAGACCGCTCTCGAGCACGCACTGTCCAGATCTGGTTCGCCGCCGGCTGGGCTCGGCTAGAACCCGCCCGCGCCGCCCGAGTCGAACCAGCGCGGTCACAGGAAAACGGCGCGGTCCCGCATGGATTCCAGGCTGTCCGCGGAAATCCCGGCCAACGCTCCGACCTCTTCGACGCTGGCGAACCGGCCCACCTGCGCGCGGGCCTGGACCACGCGCGCCGAATCCTCGGCCGACAGCTAGCAGGTGAGCGGTCAGCACGGACTCCGGTGCCCGGTTGACGTCGACCAGGCCGCCGTCGTCATAGCGACGCGGCAGGTCCGGACGCCCAATGTTGAGTCGCGGGCCAGCTGGTTGTCGCCGGCGATCAGCGCCCGCGCGCGCTCAGCCCGCAGCTGACGGGAACGCAGCGCCTCGGCGACGGCCGGGTGCGGGGGGAAGAGGCGGGGTGCGTGGCCCGAACATCTCCTCCGAAGCCGCAGGGCAAGCAACGTGCCGGCCACGGCGAGGATTCAGGCCCAGCACGGCGCCCACGGAGGACGCCACGGAGCTCGACGAGCTCGCGGTGGATCCTGTCGACGTCGAACTGCTCGAGTCCTGCGAGGCCACTGCGACGAGGGACGACATAAGTACCTCTCGGCGAGTTCGCCTCCCGCGCGTACCCAGTGCGGCGGCGCAACCGGATCGCCGAATGAAGGACTGGTACGAACGCGAGCAGGCCGAACGTGTACGCCGGGCACAGCGCCCACCACAGGTGCCTGCTGGACGCGGAGGGCTTGGCAGTGGCGGCACACCCGAGTTCGGATACGCGCCGGTGCTTGGTGCAGCCGACTGCGCCGGAGCGAGCCGGCCGCTGCGCGGCGAACGCGACGCTGCTCGTCACGACCGCACGCCTGGACGCCCGGCGCAACGGAACCGTGATCAGCGAGACCAGCGCCCCGATCATCGACGCTGCCTGTACCCGGTCGTCACCCTGGGCGGTCTACGCGCCGGCTCCCGAAGGCGGTAGCAGCCGCGGTCGACCTTGGAACACGCATGTGAGCTCCGTCCTACGACCCCGATGGTCCACAAGTTCTAGCGCCAGGGTGCGACATTTTGACAACGGCCGATAGCCGGATTCTGCCTGACTACAGCCGAGGCGGGGGATCTTGACGAAACGCGCCGGGCAGGCCATCGCATCGTCCTACCCGGATGCGCTGACCTAAGTGAGTGCCGTCACCCTGTCGGCGTCCGGCCCGCCAATCTGGCGAGCGGCGTCGAACCGAACTCGGCGAGCGTCATTACTCTCCTGGGGACTGTCCCGTTCGCGTGAACAGGCGTGCGGGCTTGCCGACCGAGCCGCGCCTGATCGCGCCGGTCTCCTCCAACAATCGGCGATCCGCGTCCGTCATTGAGCGCCGCCAGCTGTCTTTCGGCAGTGCGCGCCCGAGAACGGCCTCGTGCAGACCCTGCAGCTCGTTCAGGGTGAACTCCGTTCCGAGCAGCCGCATCGGGTCCGGCTGGGCCTCGTACGCCCGACGTGCCCAGAGCACCGCCTCGGTCACGATCGCGTCGTGGTCGAACAGCAGTCCGCCGGCGTCGGCTGCCGGCGGGGTGCCTTCGATGGCAGCCAGCACAGCATCGTCGTTGAGCACGGACTCCAGTCGCTCGTACGGGACCAGGTCCGCGTGGGCGGCGCTCATCACCCAGCCGCGGTCGTCCCTGCCGAGCGCGTCGAAGACCCGCAGCTGAGCGGGCTGCTCGCCCCGTACGCCAACCTTCGTGAGCAGAGCCCGTAACGCGGCGTCCTGCAGCGTCTCGCCCTCGTGCACGAACGTGCCGGGCAGCGACCACTTCCCCTTGCCGTAGCCGTCGGCCCGGCGATGGACGAGAACGGCGAGCTCGCCGGGCGGTCGGACGGTCAGCAGGGCGACGTCGACGGCTACGGACGGGCGGGGCCAGTCGGTCAGTGCGGGCTTCATGTCGACAGGTTAGCGCAGTCGTGCTCTAATTACTTAGCGCGACATTGCGCTAACTGTCTGGAGGTGAGCCGCGTGAGGCTCCTGGATCTGCACGTCGGTCGGCCCGTACATCGCGGGGCGCTCAGCATCTTCCCGGTCTGGAACGGCAACGCTGTGGCGGACACCGGCTATGACCTGCACAGTCCGCAGGTACGGGTGGAGGAGCGGGCTGGTGCGCCGGTCGTCAGCGAGCTGGTGGCGACCAACCGTGGCCTGCGACCTGCGCTGGTGCTCTCGGGCGAGCTGCTGACCGGCGGGCGTCAGCACCGGGTGGCGACGCGGTCCACGCTGGTCCCGGTGGGTGAGTCCGTGGTCCTCGACGTGCGCTGCGTGGAGGAGGGCCGCTGGTCCGGTGGGGAGCGGCACCACCGGGGTCGGCGGGCGCCGGCCAGCCTGCGCGGGCTCGGCCACCAAGGGGATGTCTGGCGCAGTGTGCGTCGGCAGGAGCAGCGGCACGGCAGCTCCGCGACGCATTCGGTGGTCGACGCGATGGATGCGGTACGGGATCAGGCGGCTCGCCTCGTTGCGGGACTGCAGCCGCTGGCCTTTCAGTCGGGAGTGCTCATCGGAATCGCCGGAGCGCCGATGTTGCTGGAGGCGTTCGACTCACCGGAGGTACTGGCAAGCGTGTGGCAGGAGCTGTTGGCGGCGGCCGCGTTCGACGCGGTCGGAGCCGTGCCTCGTCCGACCGACGGCTGGCGGGCGAGGGAATTCCTGCAGTCCGCGACGTCCGTACCGATGCAACGGCAGGCCGGCGATCTTGGCGTCAACCTGCACGGAACAAGCAATCTCGGCCCGGTGGAGCTGCTGGTCTGGCGCCATCGAGCTGTTCACTTCGTCGCGGCGAACGCCCGGCACGAGCTGGTGGAGATCTGATGAAGCTCGACGCGAAGCAGCTGGACCGGGCGGTCGGTGCCCTGCTCGGCGCTGCGGCCGGTGACGCGCTGGGGGTCTACTACGAGCCCAAGCACTGGACGCTCGCTGAGGACAAGCCGGCGGAGATGCTCGGCGGGGGCTTCGGCGGCATCGAGCCGGGACAGTGGTCGGACGACACCGAGATGGCCTGCTGCATAGCCGAAGTAGCGGCGACTGGGCCTGGACCTGCGCTCGGACGAGGCGCTCGAGCTGATCGCGGAGGGCTTCCTGCGGTGGTTCGCTATGGGGCCGCCGGACGTGGGCATGCAGACGCGACACGTCCTGGGCGCGACGGCGGATGGCGCCGGTGCGGCGGGTCGGATGCTGCGTGCGAGCGAGCAGCTGCACGAGGCGACGGGGAGGTCGGCGGGCAACGGCTCCCTGATGCGTACCTCTCCGGTCGCGCTTGCCCACCTCGGCGACCCGGACGCGATCGATGAGGCCGCGCGCAAGATCAGCGCGCTGACGCACTGGGACCCGATGGCCGGCGACGCCTGCGTGCTGTGGTCGCTGGCGATCGACCACGCGATCCGTACCGGTGAGCTCGACATCCGGGTCGGACTCCCGCGGGTGGATGCGTCGTGGGCAGGCCTGATCGAGGAGGCCGAGCGGGGACTGCCGCGGCACTTCGCGCCGAAGAGCGGCTGGGTCGTCGCTGCGTTCCAGCAGGCCTGGTCGGCGATCGTGCACACGTCGAACCTCGAGGACGGCCTGCAGGCGGCGGTGCACGGTGGCGGTGACACGGACACGGTGGCGGCGATCGCGGGCGGACTGCTGGGTGCCGCGTACGGCGGGAGCACCGTGCCGGCGCGCTGGCGGCGGATGCTGTTCGGCTGGCCCGGCTTGCGTTCGCGCGACCTGGTGCGGCTGGCGGTGCTGGCTGCTCGCGGCGGCAAGCCGGACAGCGGTGGCTGGCCGAGCGAGCCGACAATCCCGTCGTACGCGGGCGCATCGACGGCCGTGGTGCCGCACCCTGACGATGCCGGCGTCCTGCTCGGTGCCGTCGGTGCACTGCGTCCCGGAGTTGCCGACGCCGTGGTGAGCCTGTGCCGACTTGGTCGTGACCAGGCGCCGGTGACTGCCGATCCTGCTGACCACATCGAGGTGTGGCTGGTGGATCAGGACGACGCCAACAACGATCTTCGGCGGGTGCTGTCGGACACGGCGTCCGTGATCCGGGATCTGCGGGCCGAGGGGAAGACGGTGTTCGTCCACTGCGCCTTCGCGCAGAGTCGGACGCCGGTGGTCGCTGCGGCGTACGGGGCGTTGGTCACGGGTG